>CAWHHO010000001.1:0-208849 GCA_963829135.1 uncultured Alphaproteobacteria bacterium
GTTGTGGCGAAAAGCCCTGCGATCGACAAGCCTGCGACAATCGTCAGCCCGGGAC
The DNA here is from genome assembly GCA_963829135.1 of uncultured Alphaproteobacteria bacterium. Taxonomy (GTDB): domain Bacteria; phylum Pseudomonadota; class Alphaproteobacteria; order Rhizobiales; family Rhizobiaceae; genus Kumtagia. The sequence goes on from CAWHHO010000001.1 coordinate 56, forward strand.
AACCGGTTGCGGTCACGGATTTCGATCATGGAGCCGGAGATCGACGTTCGCGACCTTGAGCCCGCTGGCGCCTATGCCGATCACGAGGCACCTCTGGCCGCTGAGTTAACGTCAATTGACGACGACCTCGACGGCCTTTTCGACAATGACGATTTTGACGCCGCGATCTCAAGCTCGGTCGAGGCAAATATGAACACGGCCCTTGGTGAACCCGAAATCGCAACCGCCACGCGTGGTGATTTGGACGTGTCCATGGCCAGGAGCGGGCACGATCCATATGCGGTGCTTTCAGCTTTGTCTGCTGGACTGAAGTCCTCGCAGGGCCGGTCGGACGTTGCCGCAAGCGTTGTGCATGCGAGCGGCGCCGCTCAACACGCGGTCTATCAGCGTGAACAAATGCCCGAAATCGAGACGGTCGACGTTCCTGAGCCGGCTATCGCACTGGCCGACGACCTCGATCTGCCGGAGGTCGCATTCGAGCCGGAGCCGGCGGCGAAGAACGGCTACGATGACATCGACAGCGAGTTGCCAATCTACTGGACACGATGGCTGCGCCGAGCGCCGCTGCCGTTGCTCATCAGCGGTCCGCAGCAACCACTATGCACCGCCCGCACCCACGCCAGCGCCTCGTGCACATCCTGTCGCGGCCCCGTTCAAGCCGTGAGGGCCGGCCATGACGCGCCGTACCCGGTTTATTCGGATCAGTGCCAGTTGCCTCTCGATACCGGAGCGGCAGCCGGCGGCCAGGTCGCCGAACCTCGCTGAGATGGACTTGCCTACGATCCCGACGTTGAGGGAGAAATGGCGGGCCCCGGCCACGGCAGCGTCGAGGAGCCGCGTTCGCAGCTGGAAGGGTAGTGCGATGATCGCCGCCGCCGGTGGATGGCGCTGATTCGCGCGGTGGGCGCTATGCTGTGTCCTTCGGGCTCGAACTCCGGCAGGAAGTCGCGTTGGTCAAGGCCGATCCGTCGCCGGTCAAGGTGAAGCCGGAAACTCCGGCGGTACGGCCTGGCCGAGCCAGGAAAGCAACGTTTATGACTCGCGCGCGGCACAGCAGACGAACGCCGGCGCGGCACAGGAAAAGCTGCTGACCAGCGCCGAAGAGCCGCGCCGATGCCGGTCGGCGAGGACGGGCGAATTGCCGATGATGGAGCGGATGACGCAGCCGAAGTCGAGGATGGTGCAGGCGACGCTGCTACGCAGGGCGAAAGAGCGAGGATCGCATCGCCCAGGCGGAAGCCGAGGCGGGCAGTGGAAGATCGATTGAAGTCGCTGCCGTTGCGCCGCGCAAGGTTCGCACCATGATCGTCAAGGCGGACGGCACGCTGGTGGCTCGTGAGGAGCCCGCCGCGAGGCGGTGGTCGACTCTGCCGCCGAAGGCGCTGTCGATCCAATGGCCTCCAACGCGGTACCGGACCAGAAAGAAGGCTGCCGCAGGCGAAGCAAGGCTGCCACGGCGAGCGGATGACGTTGCAGCAGTCGCCGCGGAGAATGCCCCGGCCGCCGATCGGCCGACAGCACCGCGCCGGCTGTCAGCCGGCGAACAGGTCGCCGGCTACCGGAGCCGCGGCTGCGGCTGAACCCATGGCGGTGCAGGCGGCAAATTCCCGCCGGCACTTATTCGATGCAGATCGCATCGCAGCCGACGCAGGACGCGGCGCAGTCGAGCTTCAAGAGCCTTGCCCGCAAATATTCCGGCGTGCTCGACGGTCATGAGGCTCGCATCGTCGAGGCTGACATCGCCGGCAAAGGCAAGTTCTGGCGCGTACAGGTGCCGGTCGGCAGCCGCAAGGATGCGATCAAGCTGTGCGAATCCTACAAGGCCGCTGGCGGCAGCTGCTTCGTCTCGAAGTCATAACGTCGGTCTTCCGATCGTCGGTCGCCGGTAGCGCGACCTGACCGGAAAGATTTGAGCATCGAACAAGTCGGCGCGGGCCTCCCGCGCCGGCTTGTTTTTTGGCGGTGCCCATCTCGCCTTCTCGAGCAAGGCAGGAGGAGGGGCTTGGAGGAATGCAAGCGCAACGAGCGACGACGCTCGGCCAATGACAAACTCGCACGAACGATTGGCTCGAAATCCGCGAAAAGCTTTAAATAGCGCGCATGACCGAATCGAAAGCCATGATCCTCGGCTGTGCCGGGAAGTCCCTCACTGGAGACGAGATCCGTTTCTATCGTGATGAGCGGCCGTGGGGCTTCATCCTGTTCGCGCGCAACATCGGCGAGCCGAGCAGATCCGCGATCTGGTCGCTTCGATGCGCGAAGCGTCGGCCGCCCGACGCGCCGGTGTTCATCGACCAGGAAGGCGGCCGCGTGCAGCGCCTGCGCCCGCCGATCGCGCCGAACTATCCGGCCGGCGCGCGCTATCGGCGCGCTGTAGCGCGACGACCACGACGCGGGCGACTGCGTGCCGCCTGGCTGCTCGCGCGGCTCATGCGTTCGATCTGCTCGAGCTCGGCATCACCGCCGACTGCCTGCCGGTGCTCGACGTGCCGATCGAGGGGCCAGCGACGTCATCGGCGAGCGCGCCTACGGCCAGGATCCGCGACGCGTTGCCGCCCTCGGCCGCGCCGCGGCGGAAGGCCTGATGGCCGGCGGCGTGCTGCCGGTGATGAAGCATATGCCCGGCCATGGCCGCGCCATTGCCGACACGCATCTCGAACTGCCGACGGTCGAACGCCGCTCGGCGAACTGCAGCGGCACGATTTCGCGCCGTTCAGGGCGCTGAACCGACCTGCCGATGGCGATGACGGCCCATGTCGTCTATCAGCGCCGTCGACGCCGAACAATCCGGCGACGACCTCGGGAAAGGTGGTCGCGAGATCATCCGCGGCGAGATCGGTTTCGACGGCCTGCTGATGAGCGACGACATCTCGATGAAGGCGCTTTCTGGGGATTTCCCGACGAAGGCCACGGCGATCCTTGCGGCCGGCTTCGATATCGTTCTTCACTGCAACGGCGTCATGGATGAGATGGCGGGCATCGCATCGCGGCACGACCGGGCTTGAAGGCAAGTCGCTGGCGCGCGCCAAGCGAGCGCTGACCTATATCGAGGACCGCGACGCGCGCCGCCGAGGCCGAGACTGCGCGCCGAATTCGCCACGCTATTTCGAGGCGGTGGCCTGAGCACGGAAGAAACGGGCAAGTGGCGGAGACATGGCAGAAGGCCGGCGAAGGCCAGCTCCGATGGACCGTCTCTGGGCGGACCACGACGACGCGCGCGTCACCGGCGACGACGCTGGTCGTCGATGTCGCCGGCTTCGAGGGTCCGCTCGACCTGCTGCTGCATCTTGCGCGGAACCAGAAGGTCGATCTGTCCCGTATTTCGGTCCTGGCGCTTGCCGAGCAATATCTCGCCTTCATCGAGCAGGCGCGCGCAGTGCGGCTCGAACTCGCCGCCGACTATCTGGTGATGGCGGCGTGGCTGGCGTTTCTCAAGTCGAGGCTGCTGATCCCCAAGCAGCCGGGCGACGAGGGCGAGAGCGGCGAGGAACTGGCGGCGGTCCTGCAGTTCCGGCTGAAGCGGCTGCGAAGCGATGCGCGAGGCGGCGGCGCGGCTCGTCAACCGCAACCGGCTCGGCCGCGACGTGTTCGCGCGGGGCGCGCCCGAACGGTCATCGTCGAGAAGCGCAACGAATATTCCGCCAGCCTCTACGATCTGCTCACGGCCTATGCCGAGCGCGCCAGAAGCAGGCCGTCATCAATGTACGCATCGCGAAGCGCGGCGTCTGGTCGCTCAAGGAAGCGCGCGACATTCTGATCCGGCTGGTCGGCGCTTCAGGCGACTGGACGGCGCTCGACAGTTTCCTGCTCGAATATCTGGCCGGTCCGGAGGAGCGGCGACGGCGATCGCCAGTCGTTCGCCGCGACGCTGGAACTGGTGCGCGAGGGCCATCGAGATGCGGCAGGAGGGGCCTTCGCACCGATCTATCTGCGCGGCCGCGCAGCGCGGCGAAAGGAAGTCGAAGTGGCAGTCATGAGCGAAGCGCCAAGGTAATCCCGTCAATCCCGAAGCCGAAGACGGCGGTGCGGATGAGGCTGTCAGAGCGCAAGTCGGCAGATGCGACGCTGCATCATGGCCGAAGCCGTGCGCATCGTGGAGGCGATGGTGTTTGCCAGCGCCGAGCCGGTCAGCGAAGAGCAGATTGCCGCAGCGCCTGCCCGAGGGCACCGACATTCCGCTGGCATGGCCGAACTGCAGCGAGATCTATGTCCGGCGCGGCGTCAATCTGGTGCGGGTCGGCGACAACTGGGCGTTCCGCACCGCTGGCGATCTCGGCTTCCTGATGAGCCGCGAGACGGTCGAGCAGAAGAAGCTGTCGCGGGCAGCCCTCGAAGTGCTGGCGATCATTGCCTATCACCAGCCGGTGACGCGCGCCGAGATCGAGGAGATTCGCGGCGTCGAGATCTCCAAGGGCACGCTCGACATCCTGCTGGAGACCGGCTGGGTGCGTATGCGCGGCCGCCGCCGCACGCCGGGCCGGCCGGTGACCTACGGCACCACCGATGGCTTCCTCGACCATTTCGGCGCTGGAGGAGATCCGCGATCTGCCGGGCATGGAGGAACTGCAGGGCGCCGGGCTGCTCGCTGCGCCCATGCCGGCAAAATTCTAGATTCCGTGCCGCCGGCCGTCCGGACGAGTTGAGCGAGGACGAGGATCCGTTGACGGAGTCGACCTGGAAGACTCGGCCTGCTGCCGCCGAAGGTCTCGGACGAGTGAATTCGATCAGCGACGTGCCGCGTTACACCCCCCTCGGTCCTGGCGGACATCTCCCCCTCAAGGGGCCTGTTGCACAATTCGCTCATTGTGATTTACTTCGACGATGGTGGTTCGGAGGTGGATTCGATGGCGGTGAAGCGGACGGGTCAGTTGAGCCTGGCGGAGGCTCTTGTTGGCGGCAAGTTTGGGACCGGCGCGTCGAACCTGGATCGGCTGTCCGGCCTGGTGAAGTGGTACCGGTTCGAGAAACTGCTTGCCGGCTTGCGCGATGGCGGGCCGGGCCGCGGCGCCTGGCCACCGCTGTTGCTGTTCAAGGCGCTGCTTCTGCAGTCGCTGTACGGTCTGTCGGACCGCGATCTGGAAGAGGCGCTTGGCGACCGGCTGTCGTTCCGGCGCTTCGTCGGGCTCGGCCTGGAGGAAGGCGTTCCCGACCACAGCGTGCTGTCGCGCTTCCGCAATCTTTTGGTTGCCGAGGGCTTGCTGGAGAAGCTGTTCGGAGAGTTGGACCGCCAGTTGGAGAAGGCCGGCGCTATCCTGAAGCGCGGCACGATGCTGGATGCCACGCTGATCGAGGCCATCTCGGCGCCGCCGTCCGGCGATCGGGCCTCGAAGGACGCAGACGCCCGCTTCGGCGGCGCCAAGGGCAAGGGCGGCTTCACCTTCGGCTACAAGGCCCATGTCGGGGTGGACGAGGGTTCGGGCCTGATCCGCACGGTGATTACCACGCCGGCCAACGTCAACGACACCATTCCTGCCGACGCCCTCATCGTCGGCGACGAGAAGGCGATTTGGGCGGACGCCGCCTACGACACGATTGCCCGCCGCGCCCGGCTAAAGGCCGAGGGCAGGAAGGCCCGCATCGCGCGGCGGGCCAACAAGCATCACCCCGAACTCTCGCCGCGGCTCAAGCGCTACAACCGGCTGATTGCCCGTCGCCGCGCGGCGGTGGAGACCACCTTCGCTACGCTCAAGCAGCGCATGAAGCTGACCGTCATCCGCTATGTCGGGCTGGCCAAGGCAGCCGGTCAGATCACCATGGCGGCCATCGCCTTCAACATGCGCCGATGGGCGGCGATCACGCCATAGCTGCGTCCAAAATCCGCCCGACAACGGCAAAACACCCCGGCCAAACAGCCAAACCCCTGAAAAAGCACCAAAATGCCCGCCATCAAACCCACCTCGCTCAATCATCCCGGCATCTCGGCACAAATGTGCAACAGGCCCTCAAGGGGGGAGATCATCGTTCTCTCGCTCCCCTCACTCCGCTTGCATTGATGGAGATTGGCGAGAGCAAACAGGGATTGGCTGATCTCCCCCCTTGAGGGGGAGATGTCCGGCAGGACAGAGGGGGGCGCGACGCGACACCGACCTATAAATAGCGCTCGCCTCGACAATCCCCCGTGGCCAATGAACGGCCCCAGAACCGAACGCACAACGGCGGGGGTAACCTTCGCCGCGCGGCTGGATTTCGAGGACATCTGCCATTCGTTCACGCCTGGCAGTGAGACGCTGGCGGACGTATCGCTGGTGGCGGAGCCGGGCGAGGTGCTTTGCCTGCTTGGCCCGTCGGGTTCCGGCAAGACGACCCTGCTGAGGATCGCCGCCGGCATCGAGCCGCAGACGACAGGCCGCGTGCTGCTCAACGGCCGCGAGATCGCCGGGCCGTCGGTATTCCTGCCGCCGGAAAGCCGCTCGATAGGCCTCGTCTTTCAGGATTTCGCGTTGTTTCCGCACATGACCATCCTCGACAATGTGCGGTTTCGGCCTCACCGCGCTGTCCGGCGGCGAGGCGCGAAAGGAGGCATTGATCGCGCTGTCGCGGGTCGGGCTGGAAACCTATGCGTGCATCCTATCCGCACGTGCTGTCCGGAGGCGAGCAGCAGCGCGTGGCGCTGGCGCGAGCGCTGGCGCCGCGCCCGGCGGTGCTGCTGATGGACGAGCCGTTCTCGGGCCTGGATTTCCGCTGAAGGATTCGGTGCGCGCCGAAACACTGGCGATCCTGCGTGAGAGCCGGGCCACCGCGATCGTCGTCACCCACGATGCCGAAGAAGCGATGCGCATGGGTGACCGCATTGCGCTCGTTGAAAGATGGCCGCCTGGTGCAGGCGGGCAGGGCGGAAGATCTTTATCTTCGCCCGGCGAACCTGTTTGCCGCCGGGTTCTTTTCGGAGCTGAATGTTTTCAACGGCCGCGTGCGCGATGGCGCGGTCGATACATCCGTTGGCCCGATTGCGGCCCCTGGCCGTTCCGACGGACGGCGATCACCGTCGCGGTGCGAACGACAGGCTTCGGCATCAGCGAAGGCGAGGGGCGGTATCGAGGCGCGGATCATCTCCCGGCGCTATCTCGGCGTGGTCGAATTGCTGGAACTGGCGGTTCCGGGCGCCGAAACGCCGGTTCGCGCCAGGGTGCGCTGTGGTGTGCTTTCGTCCAAGGCGCGCGACATTTGGCTCACTCTGCATAGTTCGGACGTACTTCTGTTTGAAACCGGCAACGAAAACGCATAGATCAGTCACGGGAAATCGTTCGAGAGAGTTTTGACATGGGTTCGTTTTCGATATGGCACTGGCTCATCGTGCTGGTGGTCGTGCTGGTGGTGTTCGGCCGCGGCAAGATTCCGGAGCTGATGGGCGACGTCGCCAAGGGCATCAAGAGCTTCAAGAAGGGCATGTCCGACGAGGACGCCGATGAGGCGAAGGTCGACGCCAAGACGGTCGAGCATCGCGCCGACGAAACCGTCGCAGCCGCGCGGGAGAAAGCCAGCAAGAGCTGATATGCGCCGGGAAGCCAGGATAGAAAGCCATGTTTGAAGTCGGCTGGACCGAAATGCTCGTGATTGCGGTCGTGATGATCGTGGTCGTGGGGCCGAAGGATTTGCCGAAGATGCTGCGCACCATCGGCAAGATGACTGCGAAAATGCGGTCGATGGCCGGCGATTTCCAGAAGCAGTTCAACGAGGCCTTGAAGGAGGCGGAGTTGGACGAGGTGAAGAAATCGGTCGATTCGCTGCGCGAACATGAATCCGATCGCGGACATCAGGAAGCAGCTCAACCCCTTCGAAAAGGCCGCTGCGGACGTCCGCGCCGGGCTGCAGTCGGCAATGGCGCCGAAGCCCTCCACGTCCTCCGAGCCGGCCAATCCGCCACGCATGAAGCCGAGCCGCTGAAGAACGGCGCAACGGTGATGCCGGGCGTATCGGGTCCGGAGGCGATGCCAGAGCCGCCTGTCGGACTTGCAACGCCGATGCCGTCGCCGGATGTCGCCACCGCATCCGCCGCTGCAGTGCCGATGGGCGATCCTCGGCCTGGCTGGAGCGAATGGTGCGTCCAAGCCGGCGAAGGCGGAGACCCGCGCACCGAGGGCCGAAATACAGGCGAAGCCGTGCCAGCGCCCAAGGCAAGCTCCCAAAGCAACGGCGGCCAAGCCGGTGAAAGGCGCGCCTGAGGCGGCGGTCAGGGCCAAGCCGGCATCCCGCAAACCAGCAGGAAAGCCTCAGTGACGACCAAGCCCGACGAAAACGAGATCGAGGCCTCATCAGCGCCGCTGATCGAGCATCTGATCGAATTGCGCACGCGGCTGATGTGGTCTATCGGCGGGTTTTTCGTCGCCTTTCTGGTCTGCTTCTTCTTTGCCAAGCAGCTTTTCAACCTGCTGGTCATCCCGTTCAAATGGGCCGTCCACCTGGCCGGCATTCCCGGGACAAGGTCGAGTTGATCTATACGGCGCCGCAGGAGTTTTTCTTCACGCAGGTCAAGCTCGCAATGTTCGGCGGCCTGGTCATCGCGTTTCCGCTGATCGCCGCACAGATTTATAAATTTGTCGCGCCCGGCCTCTATCGCAACGAGCGCGCGGCGTTCCTGCCTTTCCTTATCGCGTCGCCGATCCTGTTCCTGATGGGTGGCGCGCTGGTCTATTTCTTCTTCACGCCGATGGTGATGTGGTTCTTCCTGGCCATGCAGCAGAGCGGCACCGATGGCGGCGTTCAGATTTCGCTGCTGCCGAAAGTGTCCGAATATCTCAGCCTCATCATGACGTTGATCTTCTCGTTCGGACTGGTTTTTCAACTCCCGGTCGTGACCACGCTGCTGGCACGCGTCGGGATTGTCACCGCGCAGGGCCTGAGGGACAAACGCAAATGGGCGATTGTGATCGCCTTCGTGGTTGCCGCGGTGCTTACCCCGCCTGATCCGCTCAGCCAGATCGGCCTGGCGTTGCCGACGATCCTGCTTTACGAAATCTCGATCTGGTCCGCCGGCATGGTGGAAAAGAAGCGGGAAGAGGAAAAGCTCGCCGCCGAGGCGGAGCGAGACGACGCCCGCGGCGACCGTGAACTCGGCTGCCGCAGCTCTCCTTCGTGGGCAGAAAGCTTGCCACAGTGCTGCACAGATTCTCTTCGGGCCGCGCTCGAGCTCACCAGTTCCGCATCGGACTTGCTCACCATCTCGGCCCGAAGGGCTTGCCAGAGAGGGGAGTTGCTAAATCTCGGATATAGGTTTCAGGACTGGGAATAGAAATTCCGCTTTCCGGCGGTCGCGAAGATTTATCTCTATCAATTTCAGATGCTTACGGCCCTCCCTTCGCGGGATCTCAATTTTTGTGCCCCCGTCTGCTGCTCGTGCGTAGAGTCCGGTGCCATAAGTGGGCGCGGAAATGGACTGGAATTCGGCGATCGAGAAGAACCGGGAGGCGCTGAAGCGCATCCTGGTCATGCTCGTCGCCATGATCGCGGCGGCGAATGGCGGCAGCGCAGGGGACAGTTTGCTTTCTTTCCGCAGAAGGGCAGCGACGCTTCAAGGCAGGCCCGGCGGAAAAAAGTAAACTGTCCCCGGCACCGAATCTCCCCCGCCACCTCCACCGTTTTGTACTCAGGCTGTTGCGTCCGGCCGAAGCGGCTGCGCGGCGGCTGATCATCGTCGCCGCGCGCGGGATGGTGGTGAACTTCCCCGGCCGCGCCAGCGCAACGCCAAACCGAAACCAATCCTGAACCGACGCAACGGCTTCGGCACCGGCGTCGTCATACGGCCCGGTCCGTTGCCGGACTGGGCGCTGGACGCTGGCGCCGAAGCGGTCTTCCAGCCTGTCGCTTCCGCTTTTCGACCCGCTCAAACGGTTCGGCGGCCGCCGCAGGTCAGTGAAGCCGAGCGCCATGCCGCGCATCTCCTTCCTCGACAGCCGGCCTTTCAATCCGCTGTTCCACCCGCCGCGCCAGTCTGATCCTGTTCCGCCACCGCCTTCCCCGGACGATCCGCTCGATGCACGCCGCTTGCATCTTCGCCTCCAAGCCATCGGCCGGGTGCTGGATGACCTGCCGCGTCAGGCGAGGCGCCTGGCCCGCTGGCAGGCTCGCCGCGACGCCGCGCTGAAGGGGGGTCGACGACGTCGCGGCCGGCGCGGCGCGCGACCCTCGCCTCGGCAGCAGACGGTGCAAGGGCAAAGGCCGTCTCCAGCGCTGTTCGCCAATGCGGCCCGGCCGTCCGCCCGGATGGCGCCGCCGGCCCGATCACGATGTCTATGGCGTTCTCAACGAGCTTCACGGCCTTGCCGTCTGGGCGCGGGAGCGCCGCGACACGTCCTGAGGGGATCTGCGGTTCGAATCTACCGCGCGGCCGACCCTCGGGCTCGTCCCGAGGATATGCTGCCGTTGAGATGATCGGGGAAATGCCAAGGATCAGAGGCCTGCAGATTCCCGGGGCGAGCCCGAATGACGGCGCGGCTATGCCCGGTGCGCTGCCATTCGAGCGAGAGACAGCCCCACGTGATTTGACACCGCCGCCGGTGTCCGGCATGAGCGGCGGCGGAAATTCCCTCAACAGACAAGTTCGATTCCGCTCATGCTCGACATCAAATGGATTCGCGAGAACCCGCAGGCCCTGATCGAAGCGCTGATGAAGCGCCAGTGGTCGGAGGCACGAGGCGCTCTCGACCGTCGATGATATTCTGGCGAAGGACGAGGCGCGCCGCGCCCATCTCGGTGAGTTGCAGACAAGGCAGGAGCGCCGCAACGCCGCCTCCAAGGAAATCGGCAACGCCATGCGCAACAAGGATATGGCGCTGGCAGACCGGCTGAAGGAAGAGGTCAACCAGATCAAGGCATTCCTCGCCGGCGCCGAGCAGGCGGAGCGCGACAACGACAAGGCGCTGAGCGACCTGCTTGCCGTGCTGCCCAACGTGCCGCTCGACGACGTGCCGGTCGGCAAGGACGAGCACGACAATGTCGAGGTGCACAAAGTCGGCAGGATCGCGCCGCGCCCGAACTGGGTGAAGGAGCATTTCGAGATCGGCGAGGCGCTCGGCCTGATGGATTTCGAGCGCGCCGCAAAATTGTCGGGCGCCCGTTTCACCGTGCTGAAGGGCCAGCTCGCCCGGCTCGAACGCGCGCTCGGCCAGTTCATGCTCGACCTGCACACGACCGAGCATGGCTACACGGAGGTCATCCCGCCGCTGCTGGTCCGCGATGAAGTGCTGTTCGGAACCGGTCAGCTGCCGAAGTTCGAGGAAGACCTGTTCTTCGTTCAGTCATGGCGAAGGCCGTCTCGGCCTCATCCCCACCTCCGAAGTCTCCGCTGACCAACCTGGTGCGCGAGGAAATTCTCAAGCACGAGCAACTGCCGCTGCGGTTTACGGCGCTGACGCCGTGTTTCCGGTCGGAGGCCGGCTCGGCGGGGCGTGACACGCGCGGCATGCTGCGCCAGCACCAGTTCTACAAGGTCGAGCTGGTGTCGATCACCGACCAGGAAAGCTCGCTCGCCGAGCACGAGCGCATGACGCAATGCGCCGAGGAGGTTTTGAAGCGCCTTGAGCTGCCGTTCCGCACCATCACGCTGTGCACCGGCGACATGGGCTTCGGCGCGCGCAAGACCTACGACATCGAGGTTTGGCTGCCCGGCCAGGACGCCTATCGCGAAATCTCGTCCTGCTCGGTCTGCGGCGACTTCCAGGCGCGCCGCATGGATGCCCGCTACCGCCCGAACGATGAGAAGCAGACGCGCTTCGTCCACACGCTGAACGGGTCCGGCGTCGCGGTCGGCCGCGCGCTGATCGCGGTGATCGAGAATTATCAGAACCAGGACGGCACCATTAGCATTCCAGAAGCATTGCGCCCGTATATGGGTGGGCTTGAAAAGATCGGGGCGGCCTGACGTGCGCATCCTTCTCACCAATGACGACGGTATCCATGCGGAAGGCCTGCAATGCCTCGAGCGCATCGCGCGCACTCTGACCGACGACGTGTGGGTGGTCGCACCGGAGACGGACCAGTCCGGCTTCGCGCATTCGCTGTCGCTGTCGGAGCCGCTCCGGCTGCGCAAGATCGGCGACAAGCACTATGCCGTTCGCGGTACGCCGACCGACTGCGTCATCATGGGCGTCAAGAATATCCTGCCGGAGCCGCCCGATCTCATCCTGTCGGGCGTCAATTCGGGCCACAATGTCGCCGACGACATCACCTATTCCGGCACGGTTGCCGGCGCGATGGAAGGCACGCTGCTCGGCATACGCTCGATCGCGCTGAGCCAGGGGTATCGTCACGGTCACGACAGCCGCGACGTTCCCTGGGAAACGTCGGATGCGCACGCGCCGGCGCTGCATCGGCAAGCTGTTGAATGCCGATCTGCCGGCCAATGTATTCCTGAACATCAATTTTCCGAATTGCGCCCCGGACGAGGTCGAGGGCGTCACCGTCGCCGCTCAGGGCAAGCTGGCCTATGGAATGTGGGTGGAGGAACGCGCGGACGGCCGCGGCCTGCCTTACTATTGGCTGCGATTTGGTCGCGGGACGACTGAGCCAGCCATAGGGTCGGATCTCCACGCGCTGAGCCAGCGCCACATCTCGGTCACGCCGCTGAAAATGGATTTCACCGCGCATGAGGTGCGCGACGAACTCACCAAGGCGCTGGCATGAGCGACGCTTCCGACCGCGAAGGATTCGCCGCTTTCATGCTGCGCCTGCGCGGCAAGGGCGCTGTACCCAGGGAGGTGATCTCCGCGTTCGAGGCAACGCCGCGCGGCGCATTCCTGGATATGCACTATCACGACCTGGCATGGTCGGATCGCATGCTGCCCATAGAATGCGGCGAGGCGATCGAAGGCGCCGATTTGCAGGCTCATGTCATTTCGGCGCTGGGCTTCGAGCCGGGCCACCGCGTTCTGGAAGTCGGCACGGGCTCCGGCTACTCGGCCGCTGTCATCTCTCGGCTCGCAGGCCGCGTCACCACGCTCGACCGCTATAAGACGCTGATCGACCTCGCCAAGCAGCGGCTCGAACTGTTCGGCATACAGAATGTGACAGCCAAGCAGGCGGATGGCGGAAACGGCCTGGCAAATGAGGGGCCGTTTGACCGCATCGTGGTGTGGGCGGCGTTCGAAAGCCACCCGCGCATCTTCGTCGAACAGTTGTCGTCCGGCGGAGCAATGGTCGCCGCGATCGGCCCTGAGGAGGGCAAGCAGGCGCTGGTGCGCCTTACCAAGGTCGGCAGCCGCTTCGACCGCGAGGAGATCGGCGAGGTCCGCTTCCAGCCGCTGCTCAAGGGCGCCGCGGCCGTCCTGTGATGGGCTTCTCCTGCGTTTAAAAAACGAACAGGTTTTTCGCCGCTCTTAACCCCCCGGTAACATTAACGCGCTTTAATCATGCGAGTAAGTACCGGGTATGAGCGGGTAAGTGCGATGCTGTTTGGTGTATTGCGATCGGATAAGCGCAAATTGTGGTCTGGAGCTGCTGTTCTGCTGATGGCGGGAATGAGCACAGGCTGCAGTTCGCAGATGATGCGCTTCAACACGACCGATGATGTGTTCACCGGCTCGACATCAAATCAGCGCCAGGTCATCAATCACGACAATCAGAGCTACCCGGGCGACACCGTTGCCGCGGCGCCGGTTGATAGGGTGACGACGGCGTCGGTGAGCAGCAGCGAACTCCCGCCACCTTCCTCGCCCTCCGTGCAAAACTCCGCTCCGGTCGCGCCAGCCAAGCAGCAGGTTTCAGCCAAGGAGAGGGGTGAGGCGCCGTTCAAGGCGGCTTCGGAGCCGCTCGAAAGGACTTCCGCCAAAACAGGCGCCAAGGCGTCACAGTCCGTTACGAAGGTCGAGACAGCCGCAAACAAGCTTCAGCAGCCTTCCAAGTCCGGCCAGATGGTAGCGTCGCTGCCGGAGAAGGCGAAGGCGAAGGAGACCGCCGCTGCCATGTCCGGTAGCACGACCTCTGCTGGCAAGCTGGCGAAGTCGGGCGGCTATACGGTTGCGTCCGGCGACACGCTCAGCAAGATCTCCAGACGGACGGGTGTCAGCGTCGCTTCGCTTAAGGCCGCCAACGGCATCGAGGACGGCAAGCTGAAGATCGGTCAGACGTTGAAGGTTCCGGCGGACGGAACCGTCGCGAAGATCTCGCCGAGCATCGATAAGGTCTCTACGGCTTCAATCGAGCCTGCAGCGAAGAAGGCGACCGAAACCAGCGCCGCGGTGAGCGAAACTGCCGTCAAGAAGGCCGACACCAAGGTTATCGAACAGGCGGAAGCATCGACCGAGAAGGCGCCGAACGCGACGGGTATCGAGAAGATGCGCTGGCCGGTGCGCGGCAAGGTGATTTCGTCCTACGGCAAGAGCGCCGGCAAGTCCGGCATCGACATCGCCGTGCCGGAGGGCACGCCGGTAAAGGCCGCCGAGAATGGCGTGGTCATCTACGCGGGCGACGGCTTGAAGGATTTCGGCAACACGGTCCTTGTGCGTCACGACAATGGCCTGGTTACGGTCTACGGAAACGCCAGCCAGTTGAACGTCAAGCGCGGCCAGAAGGTCAAGCGCGGCGAAGACATTGCGGTCTCAGGCATGAGCGGAAGCGCCGAGTCGCCGAAGCTGCACTTCGAAGTGCGCAAGAACTCGGCTCCGGTCGACCCGTCCGGCTACCTCGAATAGCCGGGGCCGGTCTTCAACGGTTCTTAGTGCGGCGCAGGTCGCTGTCCGCGAAACTGCTGCACACTTTTCGGATGTTGGGCGCTAGGCGTCGCCATCAGCTTTCAGCCGCTTGCCTAAGCGGCCAGCCAGATCCTGAACGAACTGCCACGCGACGCGGCCAGAGCGGCTGCCTCGCGTGGTCGCCCATTCAAGGGCCTCGGCTCGCAGCGTTTCCGGATCCGTTTCCAGTTCATGATAGCGGACGTATCCGTCGATCATGTCCAGATATTCGTCCTGCGAGCATTTATGGAAGCCGAGCCATAGCCCGAAGCGATCCGAAAGCGACACCTTTTCCTCGACGGCTTCCGATGGGTTGATGGCCGTCGAGCGCTCATTGTCGATCATATCGCGCGGCAGAAGGTGGCGGCGGTTCGATGTTGCGTAGAAAATAACATTGTCAGGCCGGCCTTCGACGCCGCCCTCCAGTGCCGCCTTCAGCGATTTATACGACGTGTCGTCGTGATCGAAGGAGAGGTCGTCGCAGAACAGGATGAAGCGATAGGGCGACTTTTTCAGGATAGTCATCAGCCGTGGCAGCGTGCCGATGTCCTCGCGATGGATTTCGACCAACTTCAACGGCTTTTCCTGTGCAGGCTGACGATTGATCGTCGCGTGAGCCGCTTTCACAAGCGATGACTTCCCCATCCCCCGCGCGCCCCACAGCAGCACGTTGTTGGCGGGCAGGCCGGATGCAAAGCGCTGCGTATTGTCGACAAGAATGTCGCGTACCCGGTCCACACCCCGGATAAGATCGATCTCGACGCGGTTGACGCGGTGCACGGGCTCCAGCACGCCGAGGTCGGCTTCCCATATGAAGCAGTCGGCGGCATCAAGATCAGGTTGGAGCGGCAGAGGAGGTGCGATGCGGCTGACCGCGGCAATCAGCTGTTCGAGTTTTTCTG
Source organism: uncultured Alphaproteobacteria bacterium (assembly GCA_963829135.1). Lineage (GTDB taxonomy): Bacteria > Pseudomonadota > Alphaproteobacteria > Rhizobiales > Rhizobiaceae > Kumtagia. The sequence continues at coordinate 15,621 of CAWHHO010000001.1, forward strand.
AGAGCGTTTCGATCGAGGATTTCGGCATGGGTTGTCCCGGCGCGCTTTGGTTCGCGAAACCGATACGCGAATCCGCCGGAAGGCCAAAGTGAAAGCTTGGTTCAGCCGCGGGAAAATCGCGGTTCGAACCGCGATTGGGTCGGTCACGCTACGGCAATTTGGTTGAACTGCGCGACAAACCGCCCTCTTGGGCGTAAAACCGCGCCGCAACCATGCGAAAACCCTGAAACCGGCGCTTTCGTGCAGTTGCAATGACGCCTCGACTGACTATATTCCGGCCAACTTTTGCCGGGGGCTCGATGCGGGCCTCTTTTCCCGCTTTTGGAGTTTCTTTGATGTTTGTGACACCGGCCTATGCGCAAGCAGCCGCCCCGGCGCCTGGCATGGACATGTTCGGCACGCTTCTTCTCATCGTGCCCATGTTCGTCGTTATGTATTTCTTCATTCTGCGCCCTCAGCAGCAGCGATTGAAGAAGCACGCCGCGATGATCGCCGCGATCCGCAAAGGCGACACGGTCGTCACCGGCGGCGGGTTTATCGGTAAGGTGACGAAAGTCATCGACGACAATGAAGTCGAGGTCGATCTCGGCGGGATGAAGGTAACAGCTCTGCGCTCCACCATCTCCGACGTCCGCGTGCGCGGTGAGCCGGTCGCCAATCAGAACGCCAAGAAATAAACGCCTTCGGGGGCTATCGTCCCCGTTTGGCCGCCGTCAGGCAGAGGCAATATGCTCTATTTTTCCCGCTGGAAGACGTTTTCGATCTGGGCCGTTGTGCTCCTGGGTGTGCTCTTCGCGCTCCCGAATATCTATCCGCAATCGTTTCGCGACAGCCTGCCCGATTGGGTGCCGCATCGCCCGATGACGCTCGGCCTCGATTTGCAGGGCGGCTCGCACATCCTGCTGGCGGTCGATCGAAACGACCTGATCAACGAACGCCTGCAGACGGTGCGCGACGAGATCCGCACGATGCTGCGCGATGCCAAGATCGGCTATACCGGCCTGTCGGGAGCAGGGCGAGCGGTTCAGGTCCGCATCCGTGAAGCGAACGACGTCGAGAATGCGAAGACTGCGCTGAAGTCCTTGACCCAACCTGTCAGCAACAGTCTGTTCGGCTCGGGCGCGGTTTACGAACTTGAACTGGACGAACCGGAGCAGGGCCTGCTGCGCTACACGTTGACGGACGAAGGTATCGACTATCGCGTTTCCACCGCTGTGACACAGTCGATCGAAGTCATCGGCCGCCGCGTCAACGAACTTGGGACGACCGAGCCGACGATTCAGCGCCAGGGCGTCGACCGGATTCTCGTTCAGGTTCCGGGACTGCAGGACCCGCAGAGACTCAAGGATCTTCTCGGTCAAACAGCCAAGCTCACCTTCCAGATGGTCGACACCACGATGTCGGTGCAGGAGGCCGTGCAAGGGCGTCCACCGGCAGGTTCTTCAGTTCTCTACTCGCAGGACGATCCGCCGGTTCCCTACCTGATCGAGGACCGCGTCATCGTTTCCGGTGAAAACCTTGTCGATGCACAGCAGTCTTTTGACCAGCGCAGCGGCGAAGCGGTGGTGACATTCCGCTTCGACGGCAAGGGTGCGGCGCGGTTCGGCCAGGCTACGCAGCAGAATGTCGGCAAGCCATTCGCCATCATCCTCGACAAGCAAGTGATTTCTGCTCCGCGCATCAACGAGCCGATTCTCGGCGGGTCCGGACAGATCTCTGGAAACTTCACCTCCCAGTCAGCCAACGACCTCGCGGTGCTGCTGCGCGCCGGCGCGCTGCCGGCCGACCTAACGATCGTCGAGGAGCGGACTGTCGGCCCGAGCCTTGGCGCCGACTTCGATCTCCGCAGGCCAGTTCGCGTCGATCATTGCCGGCATTCTCGTCGTCAGCTTCATGTTCATTGCCTATGGAACGCTCGGCCTGATCGCCAACCTCGCGCTTGCGGCCAACGTTGTCCTGATCATCGCGATTCTTTCGTTGCTTGGCGCCACGCTGACAATGCCCGGCATTGCCGGCATCGTGCTGACTGTCGGCATGGCGGTTGACTCCAACGTCATCATCTACGAGCGCGTTCGCGAGGAACGGCGATGGGGCCGATCGCTCGTGCAGTCGCTTGATACGGGTTTCGCCCGCGCGCTGGCGACCATCGTCGATGCCAATTTCACCACCTTCATTGCCGCGGTGATCCTGTTCTACATGGGCACGGGTCCGGTGAAGGGCTTCGCCGTCACGCTCGCCATCGGCATCATCACAACCGTCTTCACCGCCTTCACGCTGACGCGCTGGATGGTATCGCTTTGGCTCCGCAAGGCGAAGCCGAAGGAACTGCCGAAAGGCATCATGCGCTTCGTTCCGGACGACACCAAGCTGCCCTTCATGAGCTGGCGCCGATATGCATTCACACTTTCGGCCGCGCTGTCACTGATTGCTGTCGGACTGTTCTTCTCCATGGAGATGAACTACGGCATCGACTTCCGAGGCGGCACCAGCATCGAGGTGCAGGCAAAGGGCGACAAGGCGGATTCCGGCGCTGTTCGGGCGGACCTGAACGAGCTGAACATGGGCGACGTCCAGGTGCAGGAGTTCGGATCGCCGCGCGACCTGCTTATCCGCGTCGAAGGCCAGCAAGGTGGCGACAACGCTGAACAGAGCGTCGTCCAGAAGGTGCATCTGGCGCTCGACGAGACTTACGACTTCCGCAAGGTGGAGTCGGTCGGTCCGACGGTCTCTTCCGAACTGGCCTGGGCAGGCACGGTGGGTGTGCTGGCCTCGCTGGTTGCGATGCTGATTTACATCTGGTTCCGCTTCGAGTGGCAATTCGGCGCCGGCGCCGTCATCGCGACGGTGCACGACGTGACCATGATGATCGGGCTCTACGTCATCTCCGGCATCGAGTTCAACCTTACCAGTATCGCAGCGATCCTGACCATTGTCGGATACTCGATCAACGACACCGTCGTCGTCTACGACCGCGTTCGTGAAAACCTGCGGAAATACAAGAAGATGCCGATCGAGGAGCTGCTGGATCTGTCGATGAACCAGACGCTGTCGCGCACCGTGCTGACCGGTGTAACGACACTGCTCGCACTTATCGCGCTCTATCTGTTCGGCGGCGAGGTCATTCGCTCCTTCACCTTCGCGATGATCTTCGGCATCCTGGTCGGCACCTATTCGTCGATCTTCGTCGCGGGCCCGCTGCTGATCCTCTTCAAGCTTCGGCCCGAGGGTGCCGAGGCAGACAAGAAGGACGGCTCAAAGGCTGCCGCCCGCGACGGCGCAGCCGACAACCTGACGGCCGTTCGATGACGGCCGGCATGGTGATACGCGAGGCGCATTTTCCGGGGCGCGCGCCTATCGAAGCCTATGGCAATGGCGGGTTTCGCTTTGCCGACATGTCGCATCGCGGCTCGCTGCTGTGCCTGCCATCGGGCGTTTATGGCTGGGAACCTGCCCGATCCGCAGTGCCCTGACGCCTGCGGATTTCGGCCGGCTTCTGGCAGAGGCCGCTGGCATTGAAGTTCTGCTTGTCGGGATGGGCAAGGAGTTGCGCCGGCTGCCGCGCGGCCGTTCGTGACGCGCTGCGGGACGTGCAGTATCTCGGCCGATCCGATGTCGACCGGTGCTGCCGTCCGCACCTACAACGTCCTGCTTGCCGAGGACCGCGCGGTCGCGGCCGCGCTGATCGCTGTCGACTGACGTGGCCGACGCTGCAGCGCTGATTTCGGATGCCGTTCGCTCGGGTGATAACGACCGCTATCTCTCTGCACTCTACGCACCGCAGGACAAGCGCGCGGCGCTGCTGGCGCTCTATGCCTTCAACCTCGAGATCGCCGGCGTGCGAGACCGCATCCACGAGCCGATGCCGGGCGAAATCCGGCTGCAGTGGTGGCGCGATATCCTTGCGAACAGCGCCGCGCCGGAGGCGTCCGGGCATCCGGTGGCCGATGCGTTGATGGCGGCGATCAGAAACCACCGACTGCCGCAGCGTGCGTTCGAGAACTATCTTGAGGCTCGCATCTTCGATCTGTACGACGACCCCATGCCCTCCAGGTCCGACCTGGAAGGCTATTGCGGGGAGACCGTCGGTGCGCTTATCCAGCTCTCCGCTTTGATCCTCGATCCCAAGGTCGCTCCCGCCTTCGCGGACGCTGCCGGACATGCCGGATGCGCTGAGGCAATCTGCGGCTTGCTGCAGCGGCTGCCGGCCCATCGGGCGAGGGGACAATGCTATCTCCCGCGCGACATGCTCGCGGCGGCGGGCACCACGCCGGAGGAGTTCGTTGCCGGCAACTCACCCGAGGCCGCCGCCCGCGCGGTTATGGCGATGATCGCGCTGGCCAACGAACACTTTGCGGCCTTCCAGAGCGGCGCCGGCGCGCTCCCTGCGACGTTACGCCCTGCGTTTTTGCGCATGGCATTGGTGCCCGCCTATCTCGCAAAAATGTCGGGAGAGGGCGGAGGCATCCTTACCGCGCCTATAAGGCTGCCGGTGTGGAAGCGACACTGGCTGCTGTTTCGAGCCGCAACCAAAGGATGGTAGGTAAGAAGCGGCATCGCTCCAGGAGCCCAGCCCGCAGGCTTGTCTATGCATCATCAACAAAGAATTTGGCGAGCATCAAACGAAATTGCGCTATAGAGACAAGCTATCGAAATGGACCGGCGCAGCCAAGTCAGGCGCGCCTCCAGTTGGAAAGTCCGGAGACCGTGCGTTGACGAGGCACGAACCACATAAGATGTCGACCGAGCCACGCCTCATGGGTCCGGCGAGCCCGACACGTATAGCGCTTGTTGCGCCCCTGTCGGCGGCCCGCTGGCTGCTGCTGCTGATCATTGCGGCAAGCATTTATTTCTTCCATGGCTTCGCGGTGCCGGTGCTCACGGCGCTGGTCATCGCCTTCGCGAGTTGGCCGCTTTATCGCCGACTGCTGGCAGGAGTCGATGGCAACCGGACGATTGCTGCCGTGATTGCTATACTTGCAATCCTTGCATTCATCGTTGTGCCGGTCGCGATTGCCGGAACTTACGCAGTGCATGAGGTGCGGGACTGGATCGGTTGGGCATTCGCGACCAACCGCAACGGCGCCCCGACGCCGGTCTGGATCGCCACCTTGCCGGCGGTAGGCGATTGGCTCAACGAGCAGTGGACCCGGCATATCGGTCACCCAGGCGCCATTGGCGAGTTGATTCAGATTGTCAGTGGCGCCAACATAGGCAGCATCTATCGCGCGGTTCTAGCGGCAGGCGGCGGGGCATTCAGCCTGCTGCTGACACTGCTGTTCATGCTGATTGCGCTGTTCTTCATCTATCGCGACGGCGAAAGCTTTGCCGCGCAGATCGACCGGGTGGGCGAACGGATATTGCCCATGCGCTGGGAGCGGATCTCGCGCGTCGTGCCGGCAACGATCAGCTCGACGGTCACCGGCATGACGCTGATTGCCATCGGCGAGGGTGTGGTGCTCGGCGTCGCGTATTGGATCGCAGGCGTCCCGTCGCCCGTCACGCTGGGGGTTATCACCGGCCTCATGGCGCTGATCCCCGGCGGTGCGCCGCTTTCGTTTACCCTCGTTTCCATTTACCTCGCCTCCAGCGGTTCGCCCGTCGCCGGCCTCTGCCTGTTTCTCTGGGGCTCGGTCGAACTCTTCATCGTCGACAAGACGCTGCGGCCGAAACTGGTGGGCGGCCCGATCAAGTTGCCGTTCCTGCCCACGTTCTTCGGCTTGATAGGCGGCGTGAAGACGATGGGCTTCCTTGGCCTGTTCATCGGACCCGTGCTGATGGCGCTGCTCGTGGCCATCTGGCGCGAATGGGTACGTGAAGTAGAGCTGACCGAAGACGTAGTCGGTGCCGTCCAAGTTGATGCAACGGCCATTCCGCTTATCCTGGACGCTGGCGAGAAGAAGCGGCAGACGGGCTGACGCCGTCCCCGCGAGATTGAGACTTTCGGCGTAATGCGGAACAATAGGCAACGGATACGGTTGCCTTTCCAGTGAACGGCGTCAGCCGGAATCATGGAGGAAGACCATGGCGACCGTCGAACTCCCGTTAGCCGCCAACAAGAACCGCTACAAGAATGCGATCCGCAATGCGGACTTTACGATTGATCAAGATTGGCAGTCATACTCGACGGACGAACACAGCCGGTGGGATCGACTGTTTTCCCAGCAACTTGATGTCCTCAAGGACCGCGCCTGCAGCGACTACTTGCAGGCAGTGAAGACGCTTGAACTGTCGGAGCGCGGCGTTCCCGACATGCAGCGTCTCAGCGATCGGCTGGAGCGGATGACCGGCTGGCGCGTCGTGCCGGTCACGGAACTGGTACCAGACGAGGTTTTCTTCAATCACCTCGCTCATCGGCAGTTTCCTGCGGGTGCCTTCATCCGCTCGGAGCAGGAGATGGACTATCTGGAAGAACCGGACATATTTCACGACATATTCGGCCATGTTCCGCTGCTTGCAGACCCGGTCTATGCCGACTTCATGCAAGCTTACGGCCGGGCCGGAAATCGCGCCATAGCGCTGGCTCGGCTTCCGAATCTGGCGCGGCTTTACTGGTACACGGTCGAATTTGGATTGGTTCGGGAGGCCGGCGAGCTGAAGATTTTTGGCGCAGGCATAATGTCATCGGGAGCCGAGAGTTTATTTGCTCTCGACGACCCGTCGCCACATCGAGTGGAGTTCAACCTCGAGCGGGTGATGCGCACACAATACATAATCGACGATTTCCAGAAGGTCTATTTTGTCATCGACAGTTTCGAGCAGCTTCTTGAGACGTGCGCTGAAGATTTCGGCGAACTGTACGAACGCCTCGGCAACGCTCAGACGATTGAGCCGCACCAGCTTGTTCCAGACGACCAGGTCATTCACCACGGCACGCAGAGCTACTTCCGCGACAAGCAAGACGCATCGCTCATGCTCGGTGGAGTGCCAACCCGTAGTTAAACCGGATATTGGACGGCCCTTTCGGTGTTGCGCCTGCGCCCGTGGGTAAGCTGCCAGATGGAATGCGCGACCAGTGCGGCGATCAATATTAGTCCGCCAATCAGGCTGTTGCGGGTCGGTTCGTCCGAAAAGATGATCCATACCCATATCGGTGCAAGCACTGTCTCGAGCAGGTAAAACATTGCCACTTCCGGGGCGGAAATATACTTCGGCCCGTTGGCGAGGCAGAAGAACGACACGGGCATGACAATCGCGCCGTTGAAGATGATCCACCACGGCTCGTTGACCGAAAATCCCGTCTTGTCGACCATCGCGAGGGCAACCAGGAAGGGCAGAAACACGCCGACTAGGGCGGTGAATCCCATATCCTTGCCTGTGGAGCGGCTAACGGTAATCGCTGATGCGATGAGAAACGCTGAGCCAAGCGCCATAAAGTCGCCGAACAGGCCGCCACGGCCGATGGAGTCGCCGACGATTATGAGGACGCCGACAACCATCACCGCCATGGCGATGAAGGTCGCGAGTGATGGGCGCTCCCGCAGAAAAATCCACGAAAGCAGGGCAGCGAACATGGTGTTGAACGCAAGGATGAAGACAAGATTGGCTGTCGATGTGTTAAATACGGCCATTGTGAAAGTGATTGAGCCCAGCCCGTAAAGGATGGCGACGATCAGCCCAACCCAGCCGGGGACGAGCTCTGGAGCGTCACGTCTGAACATGCGCCAAAGCGCCCATATGACCAGCGCTGCAAGGAACGTCGTGCCGCTGCGCACCAACAGGATTGACCACGCCTGGCCGTCAGCTAAGCGGATCAGCGGGATATCGACGGTCAGGGCCAACCCGCCGATGCCGGTCAGTAACAATCCTTTGCGATGGTTTGTTTCCGTAGAAGACAAGGGTGCGCTCCGTCTGGTCCGACGGGCGACTGCGTCGGATGCTCTACTTGGGAAAGCGCTCCCAGCCGCGCGGGCCAAGATGCTCCTGGGGTGTGAAGCGCACCTTATAATTCATCTTGCGCGATCCATTGACCCAATAGCCGAGGTATACGTGGGGCAGCCCCTGTGAGCGCGCGCGGGCTATGTGATCCAGGATCATATACGTGCCCAGCGAACGATCTTCATGCTCGGGATTGAAGTACGAATACACCATGGAGAGGCCATCGGCCATTCGGTCGGACAACGCGACCGCAATGAGTTCGCCTTGCGCCACGTCCAGTGATGAAGCTATCGGGGCCACGCCGTCGATACTCAATGATCTTGGTATTGACGTGGGTGTCCTCAACCATCATGGCGTAGTCAAGCACAGTCATTTCCGACATCCCGCCCTTGCTGTGACGCGCGTCAAGATAGGCGCGGAACAGTGCGTACTGTTCGCTCGATGGCTGGGCATCGTCCATGGCGCCGACGAGATCGGAATTGCGCGCCAGAACGCGCTTCATGTTCTTTGTGGGCTCGAATTCGCCAGCAGAGGATTCGCACCGAAACGCACGAGCGACAGGATTCGCAGGCCGGGCGATAGGCTATGTTCTGCGACCGGCGGAATCCTCCCTGCGTCAGCAGGTCATTCATTTCCGGCGCCCTGTCGCCAACAAGGTGCGTGAAAACCTTTCGCTCGAACTGGCCGTCAATATACGGGCAGGGGGAGGGCGCGGTCAGAAAGAATTGCGGCGATTGAGTTGGATGGTGAGTCATGAACAGGTGATCGCGAACCTACAATTCAGCCGAGTTTTGGACTTGTTGGCCAAAACGTCAATCCAAAATTGCTGAACCGGAGGCCGCTGCCAGCGTCGCCGCACTAATAGCGCTCGGTGCGCGTAACCACTGTGCCAAGGAGCAGGTCGTGCAATGTGCGCTTGCGATCCGTAAATAATGTCGCGAGCAGGATGAGCGGCGTCAGCAATACGTTCCCGGCCCAGAACAGCACCGTGTGAACAACGGCCAACAAACCATCTGTGGGTCGCCCGTCAAGACGGTCGAGTCGTATGGACATTGCTCTCATGCCCAACGTTGCCTGGTTTCGCCCACCAAGCGTAATCCATACGTAGGCAATGGCGACCAGCGGGAACAGCAAACCGAACAAGCCCCAGGCGAAACCAAAAGTGAGCACACCAAGAATAGCGACGGCGATGCCGAACGGAATGACTAGAAGGCCAATAATCAAGTAGTCGATAAGGAAGGCGAATACACGCCGCGTCAGTACGCCATCATAGGTCCGGACATCGTCAAGGCGGGAACCCGCCGCCTCGTCATAGAGGACACTGCTGTTCATGTTGTCGCACCCTTTCCGGGTTGTCGGCCCGATCCATTCGAGGATTCAGATGGTGACTGCAACAGCGGATTCAAGTTCCTCCACAATCGACAAATTTTTTGAATTCGACTTCATTCAAACGATTTGAGTTGCGCGCGGAATTATCGTTTAGTTGCAGCGCAACAGCGCCGGCCGGTGTTGTTTTTCCATCCATGCGGGGAATTTCGATGGATACCTACGACATGGTCGTGATCGGCAGCGGGCCTTCCGGCCGGCGCGCGGCCGTTCAGGCCGCGAAACTGGGCAAGTCGGTGCTGGTCGTCGACAAAGGCCGTCGCCTCGGAGGCGTTTCGGTGCACACCGGCACGATCCCGTCGAAGACGTTGCGCGAGACGGTTCTCAACCTGTCCGGCTGGCGCGAGCGCGGCTTCTATGGCCGCGGCTATCGCGTCAAGCAGGACATCGAGATGAACGATCTGGTGGCGCGCCTGCACAAGACACTGGATCACGAGGTGGAGGTTCTTCAGCACCAGTTCATGCGCAACGCGGTGCGCAATGCGAAGGCGACCGCGAAGTTCGTCGACGGCAACCATATCAGCCTGACCACCGAGGCCGGCGTACACAGCGAGGTCGAATTCGCCAACGCGCTGATCTCCGTGGGAACCAGGCCGTTCCGGCCTCACAATGTGCCTTTTGACGGCAAACGCGTTTTCGACAGCGACAACATTCTTGAACTGACCGCCTTGCCGCGCACGCTGACCGTTGTCGGAGGCGGCGTTATCGGAGTGGAATATGCGACGATCTTTTCGGCGCTCGATGTCCCGGTGACGCTGATAGAGAGCCGCGAGACCATCCTGGACTTCGTCGACCGCGAACTTGTCGACGATTTCATGCATCAGTTGCGCGACCGTGGTCTGACCATGCGGCTTGGCGCTGCAGTCAAAGAGGTCAAGGTAACGCCGACCGGCGTCGAGACCACCTTGGCGGACGGGCGTCTGGTTCGCACCGATATTCTGCTCTACGCGGCGGGGCGCAGCGGCAATGTCGGTAGCCTTGGCCTTGAAGGGATCGGCATCAAGTCGGATTCGCGCGGCCGCATCGAAGTGAACTCCGAGACGTTCCAGACATCTGTCCCGAACATCTACGCCACTGGCGATGTCATTGGCTTCCCGAGCCTCGCCTCGACTTCGATGGAGCAAGGCCGCGTGGCAGCTTGCCATGCCTTCGGCGTGCCGCTGCCGCCGCCGCCGGCGACCTTCCCCTATGGGATCTACGCCGTACCTGAGATTTCGACCGTCGGACTGTCTGAGGAACAGGTGCGCAAGAGCGCAGAACCTTATGAATGCGGTGTGGCGCGGTTCCGGGAAACGTCGCGGGGCCATATCATGGGAGTCGACTCCGGTTTCCTGAAACTGATCTTTTCGCTCGATACGCGCCGCCTGCTCGGCGCGCATATTGTTGGCGAAGGCGCGACCGAACTGATCCATATCGGTCAGGCGGTCATCAATCTGGGTGGTACGGTGGATTTCTTCGTCAACAACACCTTCAACTACCCGACACTCGCTGAGGCTTACAAGATCGCGGGACTGGACGCCTGGAACCGTATGGGCCGTAGCTGACGGCGTTCGGCCGGTTCTCTTACCTCGTCCCGTATCGTCGTAAAAAATGGGAGGAATCGCATGACCAAGCGCATCGTATTCACGGGTGGTTCCGGCAAGGCAGGGCGCCATGCGGTGCCGTGGCTGAAGGACAAGGGCTACGAGATACTCAATCTCGACCTCAAGCCGCTGGATTGTCCCGGCGTCAACACATTAATCACCGACGTGACCGACAGCGGCCAGGTCTTCAATGCGCTGTCCATGCATTTCGGCTTCGAGGGCTACGAGACCGGAAGGGGCCCGGAAAAGGTCGACGCCGTGGTTCATTTCGCTGCCGTGCCGCGCGTAATGATAACCCCCGACAACGCGACGTTCAGCGACAACGTCATCAGCACCTACAATGTGATCGAGGCTGCGGTAAAGCTCGGCATCCGCAAGATCGTAATAGCATCGAGTGAAACCACCTATGGCGTCTGTTTCGCCGAGGGCGACAAGGATTTCCACCAGTTCCCCCTTGAGGAGGACTACGATGTGGATCCGATGGACAGCTATGGCCTTTCGAAGGTGCTGAACGAGAAGACGGCGCGGGCATTCGCCATGCGTACCGGTGCCGATATTTATGCGTTGCGCATAGGTAACGTCATCGAGCCGCACGAATATGACCGGTTTCCGGGTTTCGTCGCCGATCCGATGTCGCGCAAGCGCAACGCCTGGAGCTACATTGATGCACGCGACCTGGCGCAGATCGTTCATCTATGCCTGGAGAAGGATGGCCTGGGATTCCAGGTATTCAACGCCGTAAACGACACGATCACCGCCGACGGGCCGACAGAACAATTTCTGAAGCGCTGGTGCCCGAACACACCGATAACCCGTGTGATGGGCGAGAACGAAGCGCCGCTTTCCAACCGCAAGGCGCGCGAGGTGCTTGGCTTTCGTGAAGAGCACGACTGGCGAAACTATGTTTGAGCCGGGCCGTTGAATCCGCGAGGACGAGGCTAGCCGTTCGCCGAAACATCCTGCCATAGCCACGCCGACACAGAATCGGCTCGACCGCGGATAGTAGTCTCGATCGGACCGAACAACGCTCCGGCCGCGAAAGGCTCGCGGCCCGACGCATTCAGCAGCGCGTCGGTGACCGCCACCGTTGCGCCCCGATCAGCTGCGATTTCCATCAGGCGGCTGGCGACATTGACGGTGTCGCCAGTAGCAGCGATCTGCTGGTTGGCGTCGCGCCCGAGCCGCGATGCGACGACGATGCCGAAATTGGCACCGATCTTGAAGCCGATGCGCGAGGCGATGTGTGTTGGAAGCGACCCCAGCCATTCGCGCGTCTTTGCGGCGAGCTGGACGCAGCACCGGGCTGCGTTGGAAGCATCGTTAGGCGAAGGCGTCGGCAGACCGAACAGGATCATCGCGCCGTCCCCCATGAAGCTGGTTATTGCGCCGCCGCATTCTGCGGCTTCGTGATCGAGGATCTGGTAGAAGGCATCGACCAGTTCGCGGGTCGCCGCCGGACCCAGCGTTTCGCTCAAACCGGTAAATCCTGAAAGATCGACAAACACCACAGCCGCATTCTGCCGAACCGGTTCCGCCAGAAAATCCGGATCGAGCGCCAGCACTTGCGAGAAGCCATGCGCTTGTACGCGTTGTAGCAGGGCGCTCTGTGTCTCGAAATAACGCGCCAGACGACGACCCCGCGCCAGTTGGATGATGCCGAATACGATTAACGGCGGCACTGCCGCTGTGAGCGGCAGCGCGACGCTCAGCAGGAAGCCATGCTGGAACGCGAGGAAATTCGCAACCAGAAGGCCTGCCAGGACGACGAGGATCGCGAGCAATCCGACGACGTTTCGCCGCCAGGCAAGCAATGCGATCAGCATTGACGGCAGGGCGACCGCCAAACCAGCGTCGAGAAGACGAACCGAGCCGTCGCGCACCATTCCGTCGCCCGCCATGATGTTGGTGATTGCAGTCGAGATGACCTCGACGCCCGGCAACACCGGATCAAACGGGGTCGGGAACACGTCGCCGCCGCCGGTCAGGGACGCACCGATCACGACGATCCGGCCATCGACCGAGCCTGCATCGAGTTCGCCGTTTAGCACCCGTACGGCGCTGATGGTCGGTATCGTCCCATGCGGGCCATAGAACGAGATAGGCAGCGCTTGCCCAATATCGGTGCGGACCGTTCGGTCGCCGATCATGATGCGGCCTGGCTCGATGATAGGGTCGGCTTTCTGCGCGATGGAGGCGACACGTAAGGGCAGTGAGGTTTCTATGCTGTCGCCGGTCCGGAACAGCATCGGAATTGCGCGCGGCGTACCACTCTGGTCGGTACCCACATTGACGATCCCAACCGCCGCCGCCTCGGAGAATACTGGCAGCGGCAGCAGCATGCGGTCGGCGACCGGTATGCGTGCAAGAGGCCCGTCATCCAGGGTTTCCAGGATGTCCTTCGAGTATATCGCTGCTCCGGCGATAACCGCGGGCGCTTTCTTGAGGGCGCTGGCGAGAACCCGGTCTTCCTCATCGAGGCCCCGATCGACCAACAATACGTCGACGACGATGACCTTCGGCTTGAAACGGGCGATTTGTTCGATGACCTCTGCCAACGCCAAACGCGACAAGGGGTAGGCACCAATATTGGCCACCGTGTCGTCGTCGATCGCGACAATGGTGACGATGTCAGGCGCCTTCTTGACACCGCGGAGAAGCGTGCGCAAATCGATCATGGTCGCCTCGATCCGTTCGAGGAACCAGAGTCCGCCATTCATATGTCCGATCGCCAGCAGGCCGCCCCAAAGGCTGGAAAGGACAAGCGCGGCAAAAACGAGCGCGCGGGCGCTCATCGGCACCTACCGTCCAAGGCGGGACATGAGCGCGTTGACGCGCGCCCGCTTCCATTGCCGCACAGTGAGCGGCTTGCCAGCCTCGACATCGACGCCGTCGCCAGCCCCCAGTATGACGCTGGCGCTGGTTGTACGACTGCGGACGCCCACTTCGCCGCGCCCTACGAAGACGGACGTCTTGCCCGGCAAAACGTCCACGGCCCATTGAGTGCCGCGCACAGCGGCTATGGCTTGTGGGGTTATGACTTCGAAACGTCGTCCGGCGCGGCCTTCCGGGACATCCACCAACACAGCCTTGCTGCGGAGGCGCAGGGCGTCGACGTCGCCGTTGCGGTCACGATCCAGCAGCTGGTAGCTGGCGCCTTTTTCGGTGGTGATGGAAAGACCATCGCGGCACGTGACGACATAGCGGCCGGTACCCCCCACTTGGTCAAGGCTGCAGCCGCCTGTTCGCGACTGCGAATGGGCGAAATCGGTGGAGGCGGCCAATATCGGCCAGAGCAGCAGAGCTGCCAACAGAACAATACGCGTGGACGGAATCATCGGGGTAATCCGCACTATGACGATCGGATGCTACGGCGTGTCCGGTCCCCAGTCCGGAGTCGCGACCTGTTTATCTCATGACACGGCGTTGCCGGTCAGTCTCGGTTTAGCCTTACAGGCGTTCCGCCCTCAGCAATTCAGCGACTTCCGGGGCGAAATAGGTAAGAATTCCGTCGCAACCGGCCCGCTTGAAAGCGAGCAGGGATTCCAACATCGCCTTTTCGCCGTCGATCCAGCCGTTCGCGGCCGCAGCCCTGATCATCGAATACTCGCCCGAGACCTGATAGGCGAAAGTCGGCATCGCGAACTCGTCCTTCAGCCGGCGGACGATGTCCAGATAGGGCAGGCCGGGCTTGACCATGATCATGTCGGCGCCCTCGGCCAGATCCTGCTCGGCCTCCCGCACAGCCTCTTCCGAATTGGCGTGGTCGAGGTAGTACGTCTTCTTGTCGCCCTTTAAGAGGCCCTTCGTGCCGATGGCTTCGCGGTACGGGCCATAGAATGCAGAAGCGAATTTCGTCGCGTAGGACATGATCGCGACATCTTGAAAGCCAGCCAGATTCAACGCATCCCGGATCGCACCGACGCGGCCATCCATCATGTCCGACGGTGCGATGATGTCGGAGCCGGCCTCAGCCTGGAGGACGGCCGCGGCCGCGACCTGGGCCACCGTTTCGTCATTGACGATGATGCCGTCGCGCAGGATGCCGTCATGGCCATGACTGGTAAACGGGTCCAGCGCGACGTCGGTGATGATGCCGATTTCCGGAACGGCGGCTTTGATCGCGCCCGTCGCCCTATTGATCAGATTGTCCGGGTTGAGGATCGCCGAGCCGGTCTGGTCGCGAAGCGCGAGGTCAACGTTCGGAAATGTGGCCAGTGCCGGAATGCCGAGTTTCGCGGCGCGTTCGGCTTCCTTGACGGCGAGATCGACCGTCAGCCGAAATACTCCGGGCATTGCGGGTATCGCCTCACGGCGGTTTTGGCCGTCGATGATAAAAATCGGCCAGATGAGATCGTCGACCGTGAGACGCGTTTCCTGAACCAGGCGGCGCGACCAAGCGGCCTTGCGCATTCGTCGAAGTCGACGGCCCTGCGTGATTTCATCGACGCTGCGCGCAACCGTCGGCGTTACGCGGCTGAATTTGTTCATACGGACCTGCCTCCGGCCGATCTTCCACCAAGTCGCACGATGACGGCCAAACATGGCTTTGCGCAAGCGAATACTCCATGAAATCGCCCTCATGCAAAGCATTCGTGCGGTTGCGGTAACTGCTAGCCCGTTGACGCATTGGGCTGCCGTCCTTAGCACTGGCACTCGGCCTGTGGAGGAATCGCGGATGGACTTTGGCGGAGGAGACGAAATCCGCTTCGAACGTATGGGCTTTGCCGGTGTGGTGACGCTCAATCGACCCCAGGCGCTGAATGCCCTCACTCACGGCATGATCAAAGCCCTGTCGAAGGCGCTGGTCGCGTGGGAAGCCGACGCAAGTGTTAAGGCGGTGGTGGTCAAGGCTGAGGGCAGGGCCTTCTGCGCCGGCGGCGACCTGATGCAAGTCTACGAGAGCCGCGGATCGGGCAAGCCACCGATAGACTTCTTCGCAGACGAATACCGATTGAATGCGGCGATCGCGCGATTTCCCAAACCCTATGTCTCGTTGATTGACGGTATCGTCATGGGCGGAGGTGTCGGCATCTCGTTCCATGGCTCACATCGCGTGATGACCGAAAACGCGCTGTTCGCGATGCCGGAAGTGGGCGTCGGCTTCTTCCCCGATGTCGGCGGCAGCCATATCCTGCCTGACCTGGCCGACAACTTTGGTATGTATCTGGGCCTGACCGGCACGCGCGTTAAATGGGGAGATGCGCTTTGGTCGGG
Source organism: uncultured Alphaproteobacteria bacterium (assembly GCA_963829135.1). Taxonomy (GTDB): domain Bacteria; phylum Pseudomonadota; class Alphaproteobacteria; order Rhizobiales; family Rhizobiaceae; genus Kumtagia. The sequence goes on from CAWHHO010000001.1 coordinate 31,679, forward strand.
GCTGGCGACGCATCCGGTCAAGCAGGAGAACCTTATGCCGCTTCTCGAAATGATCGCCATGAGCGGCGAACCGGAGGCTGCACTGCGAAATTTCTTCTCCATGCCGAGGCGCGAGACCGAGCAGGCGAACTGGAAGAAAATCGACGGATGGTTTGGCGAGAAGTCGGTGCATTCCATTGTCAAGGCTCTGGAGGCCGATGCCAAGGACGAATTGGCGGCATCGATACTCGCGACCTTGCAAAGCAAATCGCCGACCAGTTTGCGCGTTGCCTTCCGCACGATCAGCAGCGGCCTGACGATGTCCGTCGACAACTGCATGCGGATGGAGTTCCGCGTCGTCAATCGAATGCTTGCCGGCCGCGACTTCTACGAAGGCATCCGCGCTGTCATCATCGACAAGGACAATGCTCCGAAGTGGCATCCGCCGCACCTCAGCGAAGTTCCGGAAAAGGACGTCGACGCATATTTCGAGCCCCTGCCCGGGGGAGACCTTCTCCTGTGAGCGATGTTCCTGCACGGCAGCCGGTTTTCGGACCGACGACGATCGAACTGCTTTTTGAGTGGTTCCAGCGCATTATCGCGATTTACTGCCTGATGTTCGGCGTCCTCTATTGGGTTCGACTGATCGGGTATTTCGATGGGCCATTGTGGCGGTTCGACCTTATGCCCGTGCATTGGCAAATCGTTACCGTCACGCTCGCGGTGTTCTTTCCGTTCGCTGCCGCGGGATTGTGGATGCTGGCGTCTTGGGGCCCGGTCATCTGGTTCATTTGCGCACTGACCGAGGCGGTGATGTACCTTGGCTTTCCGGATATGTTCGGAAGGCACTATGCGGTGGTTGCCTCCCACGCCTTCGCGGCGCTGCTCTATGCAACATTCCGGATCGTCATCGCGGTACAGGCAGCGCGTGCGCGGCGCGAAAGTTAATAAAGTTTGCAATAACTACTACTTGTTAAGCCTATCTCGAAACCTCTCTAGATTATGAGCTTGTTAAGGCTGGCGTTTAAGTCGAATTTTATAGGTATTCGATAGTCTCCCGACCAAGGTGATAGAAACAAAATAATCACCAGGCGAAAAACGAGAGGCGAATACGATGATCAATACCCGACAGGCGGCCAGACCCGCTTCAGTATCCGACGACCGCCGTGAGGCTATCCGTTCACTATACATGGAATCACTTCAACTGGTCGAGCGGTTGCATCGCCGCTTGCTCGATGTGATCAAGGATGAGTTCGACCGCAACGGCCGCAGCGACATCAATGCGATCCAGGCACTGCTGCTCTTCAATATCGGCAACTCGGAACTAACTGCCGGTGAGCTTCGCTCGCGCGGCTACTATCTCGGGTCGAACGTATCGTACAATCTGAAGAAGCTGGTCGATCTTGGCTTCATCAATCACCAGCGCTCACGCGTCGACCGTCGCTCGGTGCGCGTAAGTCTCACACCGAAGGGTGCCGCGATCGCGGAAGTTGTCGGTGGGTTGTACGAGCGCCACATCGGCTCGATCGAGCATGTAGGCGGCATCAATACCGACGAGTTCAAACAGATGAACCGCGCGCTTCAGCGTCTCGACCGATTCTGGAACGACACGATTGCCTATCGCATGTGATTGGCAATCGGTGCTTGACGACCTCGCTAGGCCAGCAGATGCGCCATGAGGGCCCGGAGGTGGGCTGGCTTAACCGGTTTGCGCATCAGCTCGACGTTCGATGCCCGAGCATCGAGCGACAGTTTCTCGCATCCGTCCCCGGTCACAATCAAAGCAGGCACGGGCAAACCCAGTTGACTTCGTATGTTGGCGATTGTTGCCATGCCCAGATCGCCAAAGCGGAGATGCTGGTCGGCGATGATAATATCGGGCACCCAGTCCGGCTGCGAAACCGCCAGAATGGCTTCGTCACGCGATGCCGCAGAGCGGGCATCGCACTCCCAGCGTTCGAGCAATGCCAGCATTGCCTCCAGCACGTCGGGGTCATCCTCGATCATCAGGACGCGCGTCCCGAAGAGGCCATACCCGTGGGGAACCGGAGTCTCCGTCGGCTGATGGCTTGTACCGGTGGAGACCGGGACCGCGACGCGGAAAATCGTGCCACGCCCCACGACAGACGAAAAGCTGATGGGATGTCCGAGCGTCGACGTCATTCTGCGGACGATCGACAAGCCAAGCCCGAGACCCGCGCCTGAAATATCGTTGGTGCTCGTATTTGAGCCACGATGAAACTCTTCGAAGATAGCCTCGCGCTGGTCGCTCGCAATTCCGCAACCGGTATCCGCGACCTCGATAGACACCATGTTCCCGCGGCAACGGACGCCAACCAGAACACCGCCGCGCTGCGTATACCGCATCGCATTTGACACGATATTCTGGAGGATCCGGCGAAGCATGGTGCGATCGGATCGAACGACGGCGCCACTCTTGCGAAACTTGAACTTGAGACCTTTTTGATCGGCGAGCGGCTGGAAGTCGGATTTGATCGATGCGAACAGTGGGTCGAGCGCGACATCGGTTATATCGGGCGTGATAACTTTTGCATCGAGCTTCGAAATGTCGAGCAATGTTTCCAGCAGGTTGCTTATTGTCGTGAGAGACCGCTCCACCTGCCCGACCAGTCGGATGCCTTCCTCACTTGTCTGCAGATCCGCCAGCGCGGAGACCGAAAGATGCGCGGCGTTTAGCGGCTGAAGCACATCATGGCTTGCGGCAGCCAAGAAGCGCGTCTTGGAAATATTGGCCTGCTCGGCCGCTTCCTTGGCCGCGAGCAGGTCAATGTTGGAATCCGCCAGCCGCCGTAGTGTGCTGCGCAGTTCCTCTGTCCGAGCCCGTACGCGGTACTCAAGGTTTATTGCGGTCTGAAACAGCGAAAATGCGTTGCCCTGCTGATCGGTCGAACGTTCGACGCGGGATATAAGTGCTGCATTGATCTTCTGCAGGCGGTCGACATCGGTAATGGCGCGGACAGGCACGACGTTTACTCGGCAGCCAGTTTTTGGCCAAACGCGATACCGGTCAGCGTTTGATTAAGGTGCATGGTCCTGAATTGCTCGCCATATGTACCGAAGCCAACCACGTTGTTGGCCCGATAGAGCTCGGATAACTCACGCGACACCTGCCGATTTTCTGCGTCGAGACGGCGTAGCGCGCAATCGAAGCCGAGGACAATATCGATGCGTCCCAGCTTGTGCCGCAATTCGTCGAATATGTTTCGTGTCGTTTCCACCATGTCGAGCGGTTCAGCGATCGAGAGTACAACCCCGTCGTCGATCGCGCAGGCAAACTCCAGTGAACCATCTGCGTGAAGATGCTGGATCGACCGGCAATAATACTCGCCGCCAATTTGTACGCCCACTGGATGCGATGCCAAGCCGACCGACGTCAGCTCAGTCGGAGAAATTCCGATGGCTTCCGCCAATTCATCGACTGCCGGTGCGGCGTTGAACTCATAGACAATGCGGCTGTCGGTGTTCGATGCGGTTACCACCAGCTTCCTGTCCGAGGGCGCGTAGTTGGTGGTCTGGAATACCTGAAACGGAACATCTGTCGCTATCAGTATGATGATCGCGCAATCGGTCTCGACGGCGCCGTCGCGGATCAGGGTTGTTGTCTCGAAATCTGGAACCGTCCCCGGCAGATCCGCCGACGAGTGGGATGCCGTCCAAGCCCCAATTGACCGCGGATGTAACTGCTTCCTCGGCATGGGACAATCCATCGATAAGCGACAGCGCGAATGTATTTGCAGCCAGCCTGAGAGGGCTACTGGCCAAAACCAGCCGCCGAACGGCGCAAACATCCGCCGCTATCGAGTCAAGGCCGGATCCGGAGATATTGCGGATCATCGTGGTCGCGACCTTGAAGCTGTGGCTGGGGAACAAGATCGCCAGCATCTGGCCGTCCTGCGTTCCGAATGGGGTGATCTCTCCCGCCGTCGAGCAGCCTGCGTAATGCAGCGAGGGCGCATGCAGCGCTAGCGCTGCGGTCAGGTCCTGGGCGTCGAGCAGCATCTGCGAAAAGAAAACGAGCGCAAACTCCGCACCGATCTTTTCGGCGGCGCGCGCCATGTGTGCAGCGAACTCTCCGGCATCGGGGCTGTCACTGCTAAGAACGGTCACGCCGCAGCCATAGTCGTTCATCGCGAAAATCGCGGTCATCTTCAAAGCGCCTTCCAGCCAGGCCGAACGCCTGGTTGCGTTGCACTGGCAATCGCGCAGTTTTGGCTGCTGAGACAGGATATTGCAATGGTGTGGACGTGCATCGTCTAATCTTTAGTATAATATACGGCTTATAGGGGGGACTGCATTCTCGCCTGATCGGCGGTGGGGCCGCTTGTATTGCCTGACCGTTGTTGAGTTCGATCCGCAGGCGCCGGAGGGGCCCGCGGCCAATACCTACCGAGGGAGGCAGGCAATATGTCGGACGTTTCGATAAGCGTTAACGGACGAAAAGTGAATGCGACGGTCGAGGACCGAACGTTGCTCGTTCATTTTCTGAGGGAAAATCTTGGGCTTACGGGTACGCATGTCGGCTGCGATACATCGCAATGCGGGTCATGCGTCGTGCATGTCGATGGCAAGGCTGTCAAATCCTGCACAATCCTTGCGGCACAAGCGTCCGGTTCCTCAGTGGTGACGATAGAAGGTCTCGCAAACGGTACGGATCTGCACCCCGTCCAGATCGCCTTCAAGGAAAATCATGGGTTGCAATGCGGCTTCTGCACGCCTGGCATGATCATGTCGGCAGTCGACATGATCCATCGCCATCCTGACGGACTCGACGAAGCGACAGTGCGCGCTGAGCTGGAGGGCAATATTTGCCGATGCACGGGATATCATAATATCGTCAAGGCGATATTGGCCGCCTCTCAAGCGATGTCAGAGGGCAAAGCGATGGAAGCTGCATAGGAGTTGTACGTCATCGGGGTCGTCTGGATAGACCAGCACGAAACGACAAGGATCAACCGACGATCGACTCTGTGGGAGGAGTAATTCGGATGGGTATCGAAGGCATCGGCGCACGCGTAGCGCGAAAAGAAGACAAACGTTTCATCACCGGCAATGGCCGCTATGTTGATGACATGGTCGTGCCGGGTATGAAGCATGCGGCGTTCGTGCGCAGTCCACACGCGCACGCCGATATCATGAACATTGACGTTTCCGAGGCCAAGGCCATGCCCGGCGTCATCGGCGTGCTGACCGGCAAAGAGATCAAGGGCGATGGGATCGGCAATCTCATCTGCGGCTGGATGATCCATTCCAAGGATGGTTCGCCGATGAAGATGGGCGCATGGTCGCCGCTCGCAGTAAACACGGTCCGGTATGTGGGAGATGCGGTGGCGATCGTCGTGGCCGACACGAAAAGCCAGGCGCGAGACGCCGCCGAAGCCGTCGAGGTGACTTACCAGGAAAAGACAGCGGTTACTGAGGCGATCGATGCGTTGAAGACTGGCGCTCCGCAGATTCATCCGGAAGCCGAAGGAAATCTGATTTTCGACTGGGAGATCGGCAACGCGTTAGAGACCGCGGCAGCCATCAAGAGCGCGGTTCATGTGACCAAGGTGACGATCCGTAACAATCGCCTCGTTCCGAACGCCATAGAACCACGCGCTGCGCTCGGGCACTACGACAAGGGTGAAGACCACTACACCTGCTGGACGACATCCCAGAACCCGCATGTGGCGCGGCTGGTGATGAGTGCCTTCTACAATGTTGCGCCGGAAAACAAACTTCGCGTTATCGCCCCGGACGTCGGCGGCGGCTTCGGCTCGAAGATCTATATCTATCCTGAGGAAATAGTTTGTCTCTGGGCGTCGAAGAAGACCGGCGTGCCGGTCAAATGGGTTGCCGACCGTACCGAAAGCTTCCTCACCGACGCGCATGGCCGGGATCACGTATCGGAGGTCGAAATGGCCTTCGATGAGAACAACAAGATCATCGGCCTGAAAGTGGACACCATTGCCAATCTCGGCGCGTATATGTCGCTGTTCTCGTCCTGCGTGCCGACCTATCTGTACGCCACGCTGCTGTCGGGCCAGTATAATATTCCGGCGATCCACGCCAATGTCCGCACGGTCTATACGAACACCGCGCCGGTAGACGCGTACCGGGGGGCGGGGCGGCCGGAGGCGACATACTTGCTGGAGCGCACGATGGAGATGGCCGCTCGCGAACTTGGCGTCAGCCCGGCGGAACTGCGGAGGGCGAATTTCGTCACGCAGTTTCCGCACCAGACACCCGTGATCATGAATTATGACACCGGCGACTATGGCACCTCGCTCGACGCAGCAATGAACGCGGCTGATTATGCCGGTTTCCCGCAGCGGCGTGACGAAGCAAAGAAGGCCGGAAAGCTTCGCGGCATCGGAATGAGCTGCTACATTGAGGCTTGCGGCATTGCGCCCTCGGCGGCGGTGGGCTCCCTGGGTGCCGGCGTTGGCCTGTGGGAGAGCGCCGAGGTTCGCGTCAACGCAGTCGGGACCATCGAGATACTCACCGGCTCGCACAGCCACGGACAGGGCCACGAAACGACCTTCGCGCAGCTCGTTACCGAACGCTTCGGCGTCGGACTGGATAGTGTCAGCGTCATCCATGGCGATACCGACAAAGTGCAAATGGGGATGGGCACCTACGGCTCACGCTCCGGCGCTGTCGGCATGTCCGCCGTGGTCAAAGCGCTCGACAAGGTTGAAGCCAAAGCCAAGAAGATCGCGGCGCATCTCATGGAGGCGGATGAAGCCGACATCGTCATCGAGAATGGCGCGCTGAAAGTCGCCGGCACCGACAAGAACGTGCCGTGGTTCCAGGTGGCGCTCGCAGCCTATACCGCTCACAATCTGCCTGCGGGCATGGAGCCTGGCTTGAAAGAAGGCGCTTTCTACGATCCGTCGAATTTCACTTTCCCCGCTGGCTGCTACATTTGCGAGGTGGAGGTCGATCCCGACACCGGTACAACGGATATCGTGCAATTCGTCGCGGCCGATGATTTCGGCAATATCATCAACCCGATGATCGTCGAAGGGCAGGTGCATGGCGGCATCGCGCAAGGCATCGGTCAGGCTCTACTGGAGGGTGCGCAATACGACAGCAGCGGCCAACTCCTTACCGCGAGCTACATGGACTACACCATGCCGCGCGCCGACGACCTGCCGTCATTCAAAGTCTCGACCTCAAATACGCCGTGTCCCGGTAATCCTCTGGGCATAAAGGGTTGCGGCGAGGCGGGCGCGATTGGTTCGCCACCCGCCGTCATCAACGCCATAACCGATGCAATCGGGATTGCCGATCTGGCGATGCCGGCGACGCCGCAACGGGTCTGGGCAGCCATTCGAGCGGCAGCGAAGCACTGAGAGGTGAATTGTGAATAGCGAATGGTAATTGGTTTCAGTCACTTAGGTAGCGACTTTGGCCAGCTGCACCATTCCGGAAAGGAGTTGCTTTCCTTCACCATTCACGATTCACCATTTACTCCTGCAGGGAGATACCAAAATGTACGCAGTTAACTACCATCGCGCCGCCTCGCTTGCTGATGCGGCCAAGCTCGGTGAGAAAGACGACGCCAAGTATCTATCGGGGGGCATGACGCTCATACCCGCAATGAAAACACGGCTTGCCGCGCCTTCGGATGTCATCGATCTGACGCATATCGCGGAATTGAAGGGCATAACAGTGAGCGGCAGTTTCGTTACGATCGGCGCCGCCACGACCCACGCCGAGGTCGTTGCCAATACGCAGCTGAAGACGCTTTGTCCCGCGATCTGCGATCTTGCCGCGCTTATCGGCGATCCGCATGTTCGCCACCGGGGCACGATTGGCGGTTCAATTGCAAACAACGACCCGGCAGCGGACTATCCGGCTGCGATGCTGGCACTCGGCGCGACCATCGTAACCAACAAGCGCCAGGTAGCGGCGGAAACGTTCTTCAGTGGCCTGTTCGAGACTTCGCTCATGGACGGCGAGATCGTTACCGCCGTCACCTTCGCCGCTCCTGCCAAAGCGGGGTATTCGAAGTTTCCCAACCCCGCCTCGCGCTACGCGATAACTGGTGTATTCGTTGCCAAGAGCAACGATGGCGTGCGTGCGGCAGTCACCGGAGCCGGTGAGGAAGGCGTCTTCCGCTCAAAGGTCATCGAGGAGTTACTGGCAAAGAGCTTCGAGGTAGCGGCACTGGAGGGCCTATCCCTGCCGAGCGCCGGGTTGATGAGCGATCTGCATGCCTCAGCCGAGTATCGCGCCAATCTGATTGTGGTCATGGCCAAGCGTGCGGTCGCGGCGGCGAACGCCTAGCAGCCAATGGTTCGCATTTGAATATGGCGGCAGGGATGCAAAAGCAGGCGTGACCTGCGTTGGCCGTGGGAGATGCCTCTCAGGCGAAAAATTCAATACGAGCTTGGCTGGCAGTTAGGCAAAAATAAACCATGATCCTGTAGAGATGCGCCTTTCACGAGTGAAGGGCGCGTTCTATGCCGCAAGACAATCAAGTGACCAAAACCGTACCGCTAAGCCGCCGGACTGTTTTGCTTATTGGTGGATCTGGTGTTCTCGCCGCTTGTACCCGCGGTCTCGACGTTGCCGACTTAGGCGTCGATCCCGCGACGACCGGTTCGATCCGACCAAAGATCAGCGTCGATCCACATGTGACGAATCCCACCGTCATGTACGCCTCGATCACGGAGGGGCCTCATGTCCTGCCGACAATCCCTTATGAGAAGATCCCGCGTGAATTCCGCCGGCAGATCGTTCAGGATCCGACCGGTGAGCAGCCGGGAACCGTCGTGGTGGACCTCAAGGCACGCTATCTCTATCTCGTGCAGCCCGGTGGTGATGCCCTACGCTACGGCGTGGGCATCGGGCGGGCCGGCTTCGAGTGGTCGGGCCGGGCGAATATCCAGTACAAGAAACAATGGCCGGTATGGACGCCGCCCGCCGAGATGATCGCGCGCAAGCCCGAACTGGTAAAGTGGACGCGCGGCCAGCCGGGTGGAACGGACAACCCCCTTGGTGCCCGCGCGCTTTACATTTTCAAGGATGGCTCTGACACCGGTTACCGGATCCACGGTACGCCTGAATGGTGGACAATCGGCCAGAACATGTCTTCGGGGTGCGTGCGGATGATCAATCAGGATGTGATCGACCTGTACAACCGCGTCGAAGGCAAGGCGACGGTCGTCGTCGGCTGATACCCATCGCCGTAGTACATCGGCGCGGCCTTGCAAAGCCAGCGCCGATGCCTATTTCAGCTCCTTCCTGCTTGACAGCCGGAGCGTCGATCTCCGCCACGCGCACGGGGCGAAAGCCCCTTGTGTTTTGGCGGCATTGTCGCTAATCGGCCCGCATCTAGCAGACCCCTTAAAGCTGACGCCAAGGAAAGAGCATAATGGCCAAGAGCAAATTTGAGCGGACGAAGCCGCATGTGAACATTGGGACGATTGGCCATGTTGACCATGGCAAGACGTCGTTGACGGCAGCGATCACCAAGTATTTTGGTGAGTACAAGGCGTATGACCAGATTGACGCGGCGCCGGAAGAGAAGGCGCGCGGCATCACCATTTCGACGGCTCACGTCGAGTACGAGACGGCGAAGCGGCACTATGCGCATGTCGACTGCCCCGGCCACGCCGACTATGTGAAGAACATGATCACCGGTGCTGCGCAGATGGACGGCGCGATCCTGGTTGTTTCGGCTGCCGACGGCCCGATGCCGCAGACGCGCGAGCACATCCTTCTGGCCCGTCAGGTCGGCGTTCCGTCGATCGTGGTGTTCCTGAACAAGGTCGACCAGGTCGACGATCCGGAACTGCTGGAGCTGGTCGAGCTGGAAGTTCGCGAGCTTCTGTCGAAGAACGAGTTCCCCGGCGACGACATTCCGATCATCCCGGGTTCGGCGCTTGCGGCGCTGGAGGATTCGAACAAGGAGATCGGCGAGGACGCGATCCGCAAGCTGATGGCTGCGGTCGACGACTACATCCCGACGCCTGAGCGTCCGATCGACCAGCCGTTCCTGATGCCGATCGAGGACGTGTTCTCGATCTCCGGTCGTGGCACGGTTGTGACCGGCCGTGTCGAGCGTGGCATCGTCAAGGTCGGCGAGGAGCTTGAGATCATCGGCATCCGTCCGACCACCAAGACGACCTGCACGGGCGTCGAGATGTTCCGCAAGCTGCTCGATCAGGGCCAGGCCGGCGACAACATCGGCGCGCTGCTGCGCGGCGTCGACCGTGAAGGTGTCGAGCGCGGCCAGGTTCTGGCCAAGCCGGGCTCGGTGAAGCCGCACAAGAAGTTCGTTGCCGAGGCCTACATCCTGACCAAGGAAGAGGGCGGCCGGCATACGCCGTTCTTCACCAACTACCGTCCGCAGTTCTACTTCCGCACCACCGACGTGACCGGCATCGTGACGCTGGCCGAAGGCACGGAAATGGTGATGCCGGGCGACAATGTGACGGTTGACGTCGAACTGATCGTGCCGATCGCCATGGAAGAGAAGCTGCGCTTCGCTATCCGCGAAGGCGGCCGTACCGTCGGCGCCGGCGTCGTCGTCAGCATCAAAGAGTAAGCTACTCGAATAGGAAAACTTACAGGGGCGCGTTTCGCGCCCCTGTTGCCATTTGAATGGCGGAGCGGACAATGGACCTCAAAGAGCTGCTTACGCTTGCCTTTGGCTCGAAGCGTAAGAAGCGGATGATCTGGAAACGGCACCTGAAGAGGGTCGCCAACCGGCATGGCTTCTACATCTTCCAGGACCACATGGTCTGGAAAGACCAGCCGTTCTTCATGGAAGCGCAGAAGCGGGCGGAGGGCGTTGAAGGCATTCCCGAGCCGCGCAGTTTCGTGCTGCAGAGCTGTCTGCGGTCGATTGCCGGCGTCGATGGCGATTTGGCGGAGTGTGGAGTCCGGCAGGGGCGCTCGACCCTGTTCATGCTGACGGCCGACCTCCGTAGGCGCGACTATCACCTTTTCGATTCCTTCGCCGGCCTTTCGAAGCCGGGTGAGGATGATCGGGACGACAAGGGACGTCTACGCTGGGCCGCGGGCGATCTCAGTACCGAAGAAGCGCTCACGCGCAAGCATCTGGCAGCCTTCGACAATGTCCATTTTCACGTGGGCTGGATTCCGGGCACGCTGTCCTCTGTCGCGGATCGAATCTTTGCGTTCGTTCATATCGACGTGGATCTTTACGAGCCGACGCGTGATGCGCTCGCTTTTTTTTACGATCGCACGAAGCAGGGCGGTCTGATCGTTTGCGACGATTACGGCTCCTCCAAATGCCCCGGTGCCCGAAAGGCCTTTGACGAGTTTCTCGCAGGGCGCCCGGAAGGGATCATCGAACTGCCGACCGGCCAGGCGATCGTGATCAAGCAATAGCCAGGCCGAGCATCAGCCGAAGATACGAAAGCCGATATCGCTGTGGCCTCGGAGCAGATCTGGAAACGCTCACGCAATGAACGATAATGATCTGGCGATCTACGGCTTCTGCCACAAGCGGATGCCGGTATCGGCGGCAAGGTCGGGTTCGGTCGTGAAGATATTAGGCCTGTCTTTCAGGCGCGCCAGCACGAATGCGTCCTCCTCCACCTGAATGCGGGTCCGATTGGCTTGGTTATAGGAATGTCCGTCTTTCGACAGCGATAGACCAGCAAGGACAATCTCCGGCACGCCGACATAAAGCGCGTAGCAAAGTGCCGCCACCCCGTTGGTTACCTTATTCCTGTCGCCGACTTCCCGAAGCGATGCTTCGGCAACATGCCGCACAATCGCCTCGCGATTCGCACGAGTGGCGCGCATGATTTTGCCGACGCGAGCCTGGGGCAGGCCCAACAACCGCAGCCGGAGCATGAAGGCCGGCACGGTGTTGTACCAGATCAGGCCTCTCGTCCGAAGGGCAGGGTGCTCCGACCATGGTTTGGTCTTCTTGCGAAACGTAAGATCGGCTGGCCCAAGCCCAAGCTCGTCCGCCGTTCGGCCGGAATTGTTTATGTCGACGCGGGCATGCGTCTTCAGCAGTTCCGGCGGCAAAGTCGGCGAGGGCGCGGAGCCCATGATCAACCAGGGCCTGTCCAGCAGGCCAAGGCTTGCAAGCCAACGACGCTGCTCCTCCCGGAACTTTGGAGTCAGGACGGTCGATGAGCGTCCAGCGGTTTCAGTCATCCTGCCTTGTTCCCATGGAATGCAGTCCCTCGATGGGATGGTCAGAGCTGCGGTAGTGCATCGCTGATCACATTGGCAATGCGGCGCGCCTCATCGGGCGGGCTATACTCGTAGGGGAGGATTTCGCCAAGAAACGGCCGCGTCAGGCCCAGAGTCTGGCTCATATCTGCATGGAACCACTCGAATTTGTCGAGCTTGTCGCAGGGGGTTTTGGCGAGGTCAAACGAATAAACCGGCCTGCCCGTTGTAACGGCCTCGCAGTTCATGGTGATCGTATCCTTTGTGATCAAAAAGGCATCCGCCGCCGCCAGAAACTCCTGATACGGATTGTCGCCCGTTCGGTTCCAAACGACGATGCGCTCATTGTTGAGGGCAAGCAGGCGTTGGAGAAGCACCGGCTCGGAGCGCCGTGAGGTGGAAACGAGGGCCGTCCATCCCTGCGCCGCCAGATGCTGAATCGCAGCCAAGAGGCCTTCTATTGTGGGCTCATCGAAGACATAGGCGCCGTTCGAGCCGCCGATCAGCACGGTGATGGCGCGGACGTCGCCTTTCAGCCACTTTTGGCGGGCTTCCGGCCGGAGGCGGTCGAGTTTCTCGCGCGTTATTTGGTGGGGAACGCCGAGCATCTGGCGGAAATTGCTCTTTGCCGCTTTCTCATCGTTCCAATCGTGGCGAGAGATGAAAGCGAGGTCAAAGCGGTCGGCGAAATCGGGCCATGGCGTCTGCAGATACACCGTGAACGGCTTCCTGTGGCAAGCTCGCGCTATTGCAAAGACATGGGGCGGCGCCATGCTGCCGCACGAAATGATGATGTCGGGTTCCGGCTGATGCAGTCCACGGTAAGGCGAGAATGGACCCCTTTGCCAATCGCGCAGCTTTTTCTTCACCACAACACTGTGCGGGTCCGCGTCAAAGTAGCGGCCGACACCCAGGCACTGCGTCAAAGTTCCAGCCTTCACCTCGCTAACCGTCCAAACGCGCATTCTTCCCCATATCCTTAGAAGGCAAGTTCAAACGTGTTCTAGCGCTACGGCCGGAAGTGGCCCGACCGAAGCAGCAGTGTACGTCATCATCTGGTCAATACGTGGCTTGGCGGGCTTGATGTCGCAAGGCCTCATAACAGCGGGAACAGAGGCCAGCAAGCAGTCCCGACCCACGGCACTCGCCCCCAGCGCTACGAACGCCGCTGCATTACCGCTTTGGCAAACTGTCGAAATGTTGCGCTTCCCCTTGAAAGACGGTGCGGTTTATGGAATGTACGCGGCGCCGAAGGGGTATAGCTCAGTTGGTAGAGCGGCGGTCTCCAAAACCGCAGGTCGCGGGTTCGAGCCCTGCTGCCCCTGCCAGCCACAGGCCCTACTTTTTCGCAATCTTGCCAGATCGAACGATTTGCGTCATAAGGGCATCATAGCCGGAACGGGACGACTGGATGGTTCCGATGCGGCGTTTGGCCATAAAGTCGTTGCTTGCCACTTGCGTGGATCAGGAATCGCCTCTATGTAGACAGAACGGACACGCGACGCGTGGAGCTGGGAGACTGGCTGTACGCGTCGAAAATGCGTGGATAGTTTCGGGTGCAGTTTGCGCTGAGTGGGCTTCCAGGCTTCGATTTCTCCCGGTAACGGGAACATCCAGAAGGCCTTCCATGGGCCTTTCGAGACAGAGCGGCAAATGGCATCGAAGACGACCAATCCCCTTATCTTCTTGCAGCAGGTAAGAGCCGAGACCATGAAGGTCACCTGGCCTTCGCGGCGCGAGACAATGATTTCGACCGTGATGGTCGTTATCTTTGCGATTATCGCGATGATCTTCTTTTTTGCTGCCGACCAGGTGATGGCTCTCGCTATCGATACGATCCTCGGCCTCGGCCGCTGATACCGGCGAATACGGAGAATTCTAAAAAGATGACGGCGCGCTGGTATATCGTCCATGCCTATTCGAACTTCGAAAAGAAGGTCAAAGAGGATATCGAGAACAAGGCCAAGCAGAAAGGCCTGAGCCATCTCATCGAGGATGTGGTGGTTCCGACTGAAAAGGTCGTCGAGGTTCGTCGCGGCAAGAAAGTGGACGCCGAGCGCAAATTCTTTCCGGGCTACGTCCTGCTCAAGGCTGATCTCAACGATGCGATCATCAGCCTGGTCAAGAACACGCCGCGGGTCACCGGTTTCCTCGGCGAGGACAAGCATACGGCGAAGCCGATGCACATCACCGAGAAGGAGGCCGAGCGGATCTTGCATCAGGTGCAGGAAGGCGTCGAACGGCCGAAGCCGTCGGTCATGTTCGAGATTGGCGAACAGGTTCGCGTGTCGGACGGTCCGTTCGCATCGTTCAACGGATTTGTCCAGGAGGTGGACTCTGAGCGGGCGCGGCTCAAGGTGGAAGTTTCGATCTTCGGGCGCGCTGTCCCTGTCGATCTCGAATTCGGTCAGGTCGAGAAGGGCTGATCGAACTGCAGCCACTCCGTGGCTGGCTGCTGGTGTGAATGATCGCATCAGCTAGGCGGTGGGAGGAAGAGCGGCTTAGCCGGCCGTGGCTTCCGAACCACCAAACTGCAACCGCCGGATAAAGTCCGGCATGAAACAGAGGCAGACAAGAGATGGCTAAGAAAGTTGCGGGCCAGCTCAAGCTCCAGGTTTCCGCGGGTTCGGCGACGCCGTCGCCCCCGATCGGTCCTGCGCTTGGTCAGCGTGGCATCAACATCATGGAATTCTGCAAGGCGTTCAACGCCCAGACGCAGGAAATGGAAAAGGGATCGCCGGTTCCGGTCGTGATCACCTATTACGTAGACAAGTCGTTCACCTTCGTCATGAAAACGCCGCCGGTGAGCTACTTCCTCAAGAAGGCCGCGAACCTGAAGTCGGGCTCCAAGGAGCCGGGCAAGACGAAGGCCGGCCAGATCGGCCGCGACAAGGTTCGCGAGATCGCCGAGAAGAAGATGAAGGATCTGAACGCCAACGACGTCGAAGCCGCAATGCGTATGGTCGAAGGCTCCGCCCGCTCGATGGGCTTGGAAGTGGTGGGCTAAGGCGATGGCAAAGATTGCAAAGCGCGTAGCGAAGTCCCGCGAGGGCGTCGATCCGAACAAGGCGTATGCCTTGGGCGAGGCGATCAAGTTGCTGAAGGACCGTTCTAAGGTGAAGTTCGACGAGACGATCGAGGTTGCACTCAACCTCGGCGTTGACCCGCGCCACGCCGATCAGATGGTTCGCGGCGTCGTCAATCTGCCGAACGGCACGGGCCGCACGGTACGCGTCGCAGTATTCGCCAAGGGCGCGAAGGCTGATGAGGCGACTGCTGCTGGCGCTGACATCGTCGGCGCGGAGGACCTGGTGGAAATCGTCCAGAAGGGCACGATCGATTTCGATCGCTGCATCGCAACGCCGGATATGATGCCGCTGGTCGGCCGTCTCGGCAAGGTGCTCGGCCCGCGCGGCATGATGCCGAACCCGAAGGTCGGCACGGTCACCATGGACGTTGCGGCCGCGGTCAAGGCTTCCAAAGGTGGCGCCGTCGAGTTCCGCGTCGAAAAGGCCGGTATCATTCACGCAGGCGTTGGTAAGGTGTCGTTCGATGTTGCTGCTCTGGAAGAGAACGTGCGTGCGTTGGCCGATGCCGTCAACAAGGCGAAGCCTACGGGTGCAAAGGGCATCTACATGAAGAAGATGTCGGTCAGTTCGACGATGGGCCCCGGCTTCAAGATCGATCTCGCGAGCGTGACCGCCGCTTGATCAATGAATTGAAGATCGGCTCCGAAAAGCCGGACTTCTCAATGATTTTCGGGCTGAAGACCGGCCCGGATACTGGAAGCAGAAGATCGCTTCCGGACTATCCTGTCCGAGATTGCAGGCGGCTCAAGCCTTAATTCGCATGGGCCTGCATGAGACGGGTGAAGACCGGACAGAGAGGGTTTCGAGAAGCCCTCGAAGGAAGGTTCGAACCGTGTTTGCCTTTATCCGAGCGCCGGCGCCTGCCGGTGCAAAGAAAGGGGACAGGATCCTCGAACGTCGTTCGGGTGATCCATTTGGATGACCCGGGCGGCTTAAGGCAACCCGATTTCCGTCTGTACGGATGGAGATCAACTGGAGATAGGCAGTGGAAAGAGCGGAAAAACGCGAACTCGTCACGGGCCTGAACGACGCCTTCAAAGGCGCCGGTTCAGTTGTCGTGGCCCACTATGCCGGTATTACCGTCGCGCAGATGAACGACCTTCGTGGGAAGATGCGTTCTGCCGGCGGCACCGTCAAAGTCGCGAAGAACCGCCTCGCCAAGATCGCTCTTCAGGGCACGGAGTCGGAAAGCATCATCGATCTGTTCAAGGGACAGACGCTGATCGCATATTCGACGGATCCGATTGCGGCACCGAAGGTCGCGTCCGATTTCGCCAAGGGGAATGACAAGTTGATCATTCTCGGCGGTGCGATGGGCAAGACCACGCTCAACGCGGATGGAGTGAAGGCGCTTGCCACACTCCCGTCGTTGGACGAGCTGCGCGCAAGGCTAGTTGGCATGATCGCCACACCGGCTACCCGGATCGCCCAGGTCATCAATGCGCCGGCGGCTTCGGTCGCTCGGGTCATTGGCGCCTATGCCCGGAAGGACGAAGCGGCGTGAGGCCGTTCCTCGCTATCCTAAACACTTGTTCGAACTTTCAAAAGGAACTGAAAAATGGCTGATCTCGCCAAAATCGTAGACGACCTGTCGAGCCTGACCGTGCTCGAAGCTGCTGAACTGTCGAAGCTGCTGGAAGAGAAGTGGGGCGTTTCCGCTGCTGCTCCGGTTGCTGCGGCAGCTGCCGTTGGCGGCGGTGCCGCTGCTGCGGCTCCGGTCGAGGAGAAGACCGAGTTTGACGTCATCCTCATGGAGGCCGGCGCTCAGAAGATCAACGTCATCAAGGAAGTGCGTGCGATTACCGGTCTCGGCCTCAAGGAAGCCAAAGACTTGGTCGAAGGTGCTCCGAAGCCGGTCAAGGAAGGCGCCAACAAGGCTGACGCCGACAAGATCAAGGCCCAGCTGGAAGCCGCTGGCGCCAAGGTTGAACTGAAGTAATAGCGGATGCCGGTGGACGGGGAGCCCGTCCGCCGGCGCCCGTTGGTGCGGGAGCGTTCGAAAACCTCTTTCCTGAGGGCCGAAAGTCGGCTTTCAGGAAACGGGTTTTCACCCGTTTTAGGATTGGCCCGCTTGCCCGGGTCAAAAGATGCAAGGCGGTTCCGGCAGGTCCGCCCCAAGAAAGCAAGGAGCGACGATGGCCCAGACCGCGACATTCAATGGCCGCAGACGCGTACGCAAGTTCTTCGGAAATATCCCGGAAGTTGCGGAGATGCCGAACCTCATCGAGGTGCAGAAGGCATCCTATGACCAGTTCCTCATGGTGGATGAGCCGAAAGGCGGCCGTCCCGATGAGGGCCTGCAGGCCGTTTTCAAGTCGGTCTTCCCGATTTCAGATTTTTCCGGTTCTTCGATGCTCGAATTCGTCAAGTACGAGTTCGAGTCGCCAAAGTTCGACGTTGACGAATGCCGTCAGCGCGACCTGACCTACGCTGCGCCGCTCAAGGTGACGTTGCGCCTGATCGTGTTCGATATCGACGAGGACACAGGTTCAAAGTCGATCAAGGACATCAAGGAGCAGGACGTCTACATGGGCGACATGCCGCTCATGACGCTCAACGGTACGTTCATCGTCAACGGCACCGAGCGCGTGATCGTCTCGCAGATGCACCGTTCGCCGGGCGTCTTCTTCGACCACGACAAGGGTAAGTCGCACTCGTCGGGCAAGCTGCTGTTTGCAGCACGCGTTATCCCGTATCGCGGTTCGTGGCTCGACATCGAGTTCGACTCCAAGGACGTCGTGCACGCCCGTATCGATCGACGCCGCAAGATTCCGGCCACGTCTCTGTTGATGGCGCTCGGCATGGATGGCGAGGAGATCCTGTCGACCTTCTACAACAAGATCACCTACAAGCGTTCGGGCGACCACTGGCGCATCCCGTACAGCGTCGACCGCTTCCGCGGCCTCAAGGCCGTCAACGATCTCGTTGACGCCGATAGCGGCGAAGTCGTGGTCGAGGCCGGGAAGAAGATCACGGCTCGTCAGGCCAAGCAGCTTGCCGACAAGGGCCTGAAAGCGATCAAGGCAACCGACGACGACGTTCTGGGGAGCTATCTCGCGGAAGACATCGTCAATTTCGCTACCGGCGAGATTTTTCTCGAAGCCGGCGACGAGATCGACGAGAAGACATTGAAGACGCTGCTGGCGACCGGCGAGGAAGAGTTCGCGATCCTCGACATCGATCACATCAACATCGGCGGCTACATCCGCAACACGCTCGCCGTTGATAAGAACGAGGGCCGTCAGGACGCACTGTTCGATATTTATCGTGTCATGCGGCCCGGTGAGCCGCCGACGCTCGAGACCGCCGAAGCGATGTTCAATTCGTTGTTCTTCGATGCCGATCGTTACGACCTTTCGGCTGTCGGCCGCGTCAAGATGAACATGCGTCTCGACCTCAAGGCCGAGGACACGGTTCGTGTGCTGCGCAAGGACGACATCATCGCGGTGGTGCGCACATTGGTCGAACTGCGTGACGGCAAGGGCGAGATCGACGACATCGACAACCTCGGCAACCGCCGGGTGCGTTCGGTTGGTGAATTGATGGAAAACCAGTATCGCGTGGGCCTGCTCCGCATGGAGCGCGCGATAAAGGAGCGGATGTCCTCGATCGAGATCGACACCGTCATGCCGCAGGACCTGATCAATGCCAAGCCGGCGGCTGCGGCCGTGCGCGAGTTCTTCGGTTCCTCGCAGCTGTCGCAGTTCATGGACCAGACAAATCCGCTGTCGGAGATCACCCACAAGCGCCGTCTTTCGGCGCTTGGACCAGGCGGTCTTACCCGCGAGCGCGCCGGCTTCGAGGTGCGCGACGTGCACCCGACGCATTACGGCCGCATCTGCCCGATCGAGACGCCGGAAGGCCCGAATATCGGTCTGATCAACTCGCTTGGCCACGTTTGCCCGCGTCAACAAGTACGGTTTCATCGAGAGCCCGTACCGCAAGATCGTGGACGGCAAGCTCACCGACGAAGTGGTCTATCTGTCGGCGATGGAAGAAGCCAAGCACCATGTCGCGCAGGCCAATGCCGAGCTCGATAAGGTAGGCGGCTTTGTCGATGAGTTCGTCATTTGCCGCCACGCCGGCGAGGTGATGATGGCGCCGCGCGAAAACGTCGACCTTATGGACGTTTCGCCGAAGCAGATGGTGTCGGTTGCCGCCGCGCTTATCCCGTTCCTGGAAAACGACGACGCCAACCGTGCTCTGATGGGCTCGAACATGCAGCGTCAGGCCGTGCCGCTGGTGCGCGCCGAGGCGCCATTTGTCGGTACCGGCATGGAGCCGATCGTTGCCCGTGACTCGGGCGCCGCGATCGCTGCACGCCGCACCGGCATCGTCGACCAGGTGGATGCGACCCGTATCGTTATCCGCGCCACGGAGGATCTGGTCGCCGGCAAGTCGGGCGTCGACATCTATCGCCTGATGAAGTTCCAGCGCTCGAACCAGAACACCTGCATCAATCAGCGTCCGCTGGTTCGCATGGGCGACCGGATCGAGAAGGGCGACATCATCGCTGACGGTCCATCGACGGATCTCGGTGATCTGGCCCTTGGCCGCAACGTGCTCGTCGCGTTCATGCCATGGAACGGCTACAACTACGAAGACTCGATCCTGCTCTCCGAGAAGATCGTTTCGGATGACGTCTTCACCTCGATTCACATCGAGGAGTTCGAGGTCATGGCCCGCGACACCAAGCTCGGGCCGGAGGAAATCACGCGCGACATTCCGAACGTTTCGGAAGAGGCGTTGAAGAACCTCGACGAGGCGGGCATCGTCTATATCGGAGCAGAAGTGCAGCCTGGCGACATCCTGGTCGGCAAGATCACGCCGAAGGGCGAGAGCCCGATGACGCCGGAAGAAAAGCTTCTGCGCGCCATCTTCGGCGAAAAGGCATCGGACGTGCGCGACACCTCGATGCGCATGCCTCCGGGAACTTATGGCACGGTTGTCGAAGTTCGCGTGTTCAACCGTCACGGCGTCGAGAAGGACGAGCGCGCCATGGCGATCGAGCGCGAGGAAATCGAACGCCTCGCGAAGGACCGGGACGACGAGCAGGCGATTCTCGACCGCAACGTCTACACCCGCCTCGGCGAAATGCTGGCGGGAAAGGAAGCGATTGCGGGTCCGAAGGGCTTCAAGAAAGGCACTGCGCTGTCGCGTGAACTCCTCACGGAGTATCCGCGTTCGCAGTGGTGGCAGTTTGCCCTTGATGACGAGAAGATGCAGCCAGAGCTGGAGGCGCTGCGCGGCCAATACGACGAGTCCAAGAAGGCGCTTGAACAGCGGTTCATGGACAAGGTCGAGAAGGTGCAGCGCGGAGACGAAATGCCTCCGGGCGTCATGAAGATGGTCAAGGTCTTCGTGGCCGTGAAACGCAAGATGCAGCCTGGCGACAAGATGGCAGGCCGGCATGGCAACAAGGGCGTGGTCAGCCGCATCGTGCCGGTCGAGGACATGCCGTTCCTTGAGGACGGTACGCATGCCGATATCGTGCTTAATCCGCTCGGCGTGCCGAGCCGAATGAACGTCGGCCAGATCCTCGAAACGCATCTCGGCTGGGCTTGCGCCGGCATGGGGCGCAAGATCGGTGCTCTGCTTGAGGCGTACAAGGCGGGCGGCGATATCAAGCCACTCCGCAAGACACTTGAAGACGTCATACCGGACAACGACCGGAACGAGCCGGTTCGCCGCTATGATGACGAATCGATCGTGCGTCTCAGCGAGCAGATGAAGCGGGGCGTCTCCATTGCGACGCCGGTCTTTGACGGCGCGCATGAGGTCCACATCAACGAAATGCTTGAACAGGCCGGCCTGCATACCAGCGGTCAATCGACACTCTATGATGGCCGTACCGGCGAAGCGTTCGATCGCAAGGTGACGATGGGCTACATATATATGCTCAAGCTTCACCACTTGGTGGACGACAAGATCCACGCGCGCTCGATCGGTCCTTATTCGCTCGTTACCCAGCAGCCGCTGGGCGGCAAGGCGCAGTTCGGTGGCCAGCGCTTCGGCGAAATGGAGGTCTGGGCGCTCGAGGCCTATGGCGCGGCCTACACGCTGCAGGAAATGCTGACGGTGAAGTCGGACGACGTTGCCGGCCGCACGAAGGTCTATGAGTCGATCGTGCGCGGCGACGATGCGTTCGAGGCGGGCATTCCTGAGAGCTTCAATGTTCTCGTCAAGGAAATGCGCTCGCTCGGCCTCAACGTCGAGCTGGAAAACAGCGTGGTCGAGGATGCGCCACGGATGCGGGACGCAGCCGAGTGAAGGTAAAATGGCTCGGCTGCGGAGCTTTGCTCCGCGGCTGGCTGGTTTGGAACGGCAGCCCCACGGCTGAAATTGGTGTCCGATCGCGCTCATGTGGCGGCGTTCGAGCAGGTCGGAAAAGGGCTATTTCGCCCAACTGGATTTAACGGGATCTCGGTCCCGCAAAGGAGAACGGCATGAACCAAGAGGTCATGAATCTCTTCAACAACAACGTACCGGCACAGGTGTTCGATTCCATCCGGATTTCGCTCGCCAGCCCGGACAAAATCTTGTCCTGGTCCTTTGGCGAGATCAAGAAGCCGGAGACGATCAACTACCGCACGTTCAAACCGGAACGGGACGGCCTGTTCTGCGCGCGCATCTTTGGCCCGATCAAGGACTATGAGTGCCTGTGCGGTAAGTACAAGCGCATGAAGTATAAAGGCGTCATCTGCGAGAAGTGCGGCGTGGAAGTCACGCTGTCGCGCGTTCGCCGCGAGCGCATGGGCCATATCGAACTCGCTGCGCCGGTCGCTCATATCTGGTTCCTAAAGTCGCTTCCGTCGCGCATCGGCACGCTTCTCGACATGACGCTGAAGGACATCGAGCGGGTCCTGTATTTCGAAAACTACATCGTCACCGAGCCGGGCCTCACCGCACTGAAGGAGCATCAGCTTCTGTCGGAAGAGGACTACATGCTGGCGATCGACGAATATGGCGAGGACAGCTTCACCGCCATGATCGGCGCCGAAGCAATCCATGCCCTGCTGGCCGAGATGAAGCTCGACTCCATTGCCGGCGAACTTCGCACGGACCTCGCTTCCACGACGTCCGAACTTAAGCAGAAGAAGCTCTTGAAGCGCCTTAAGGTGGTCGAGAACTTCATGGAATCCGGCAACCGCCCGGAATGGATGATCATGAAGGTCATCCCTGTCATCCCGCCGGACCTGCGCCCGCTGGTTCCACTGGATGGCGGACGTTTCGCCACGTCGGACCTGAACGACCTTTATCGCCGCGTCATCAACCGCAACAATCGCTTGAAGCGGTTGATTGAGCTTCGCGCGCCGGGCATCATTATCCGCAACGAGAAGCGCATGCTTCAGGAGGCGGTGGATGCGCTGTTCGACAACGGCCGCCGTGGCCGCGTCATTACTGGCGCCAACAAGCGTCCGCTGAAGTCCCTGTCCGACATGCTGAAGGGCAAGCAGGGCCGGTTCCGTCAGAACCTGCTCGGCAAGCGCGTCGACTATTCCGGCCGTTCGGTCATCGTGACCGGTCCGGAGCTCAAGCTGCATCAGTGCGGCCTGCCGAAGAAGATGGCGCTCGAGCTGTTCAAGCCGTTCATCTACGCGCGCCTTGACGCCAAGGGTTACTCGTCCACCGTCAAGCAGGCGAAGAAGCTGGTCGAAAAGGAAAAGCCGGAAGTGTGGGATATCCTCGATGAGGTTATCCGCGAGCATCCGGTATTGCTCAACCGCGCTCCGACGCTGCACCGCCTCGGCATCCAGGCGTTCGAGCCGATCCTGATCGAAGGCAAGGCGATCCAGCTTCACCCCTTGGTGTGCACGGCCTTCAATGCCGACTTCGACGGTGACCAGATGGCGGTTCACGTTCCGCTGTCGCTGGAAGCCCAACTCGAAGCCCGCGTGCTGATGATGTCGACCAACAACATCCTGCATCCGGCCTCGGGCGCGCCGATCATCGTGCCGTCGCAGGACATGGTGCTGGGACTGTACTATCTGTCGATCGTCAACCAGAACGAGCCAGGCGAAGGCATGGCGTTCGCCGATATGGGCGAACTGCAGCATGCGCTCGAAACAAAGGCTGTGACGCTCCACACCAAGATCAAGGGCCGCTTCAAGACAATGGACGCGGAAGGCAAGCTTGTGTCGAAGATCTACGACACGACGCCTGGCCGGATGATCATCGCCGAACTGCTGCCGAAGAACGTCAACGTGCCGTTCGAGACCGCTAACCAGGAGATGACGAAGAAGAACATCTCCAAGATGATCGACACCGTCTACCGCCATTGCGGTCAGAAGGAGACGGTCATTTTCTGCGACCGCATCATGCAGCTCGGCTTCGCCCATGCCTGCCGTGCCGGTATTTCGTTCGGCAAGGACGACATGCTGATCCCGGTCGCCAAGGAGAAGCTGGTGGCCGACACCGAGGCTTTGGCCAAGGAATACGAGCAGCAGTACAATGACGGACTGATCACCCAGGGCGAGAAGTACAACAAGGTCGTTGACGCCTGGGCCAAGTGCTCGGAAAAAGTCGCCGACGAGATGATGGGCCGCATCAAGGCGGTCGAGTTCGACAAGACCGGTCGTCAAAAGCCGATGAACTCGATCTATATGATGTCGCACTCGGGCGCTCGCGGGTCACCGACCCAGATGCGCCAGCTTGCCGGCATGCGCGGCCTGATGGCCAAGCCGTCGGGCGAGATTATCGAGACGCCGATCATCTCGAACTTCAAGGAAGGCCTAACCGTGCTCGAGTACTTCAACTCGACCCACGGCGCCCGCAAGGGTCTGGCCGATACCGCCTTGAAGACCGCTAATTCGGGCTACCTTACGCGTCGTTTGGTCGACGTGGCGCAGGACTGCATCGTCAATGCAGTCGATTGCGGCACCGACAAGGGCCTGACCATGCAACCGATCGTCGACGCCGGTCAGGTCGTCGCGACGCTCGGCCAGCGCGTGCTGGGCCGTACCTCGCTCGACGACATCAACCATCCGGTTTCCGGCGATCTGCTGATCAAGGCGGGCACGCTGATGGATGAGCGCGACGTCGAGGTCATCGAGAAAGCCGGCATCCAGTCGATCCGTATTCGCTCCGCACTCACCTGCGAGGTGAAGATCGGCGTCTGCGCGGTCTGCTACGGGCGCGATCTTGCCCGTGGTACACCGGTCAACCAGGGTGAGGCCGTCGGCGTTATCGCGGCGCAATCGATCGGCGAGCCGGGCACGCAGCTAACCATGCGTACCTTCCACATGGGCGGCACCGCCCAGGTGGTTGACTCGTCCTTCATCGAAGCGTCGTACGAAGGCACCGTGCAGGTTCGCAATCGCAACGTGGTTCGCAACTCCGACGGCCAGCTGATGGCGATGGGGCGCAACATGGCGGTCCTGATCCTCGACGAGGCCGGCAAGGAACGTGCAACGCATCGGATTACCTACGGCTCGCGTCTCTTCGTGGACGAGGGCGACAAGGTCAAGCGCGGCCAGCGTGTCGCCGAGTGGGATCCCTACACGCGTCCGGTGCTGACCGAAATCGAAGGACGGGTGCAGTATGAGGATCTGGTCGACGGCATCTCCGTTCAGGAAACGGCCGACGAATCGACTGGCATCACAAAGCGCGAGGTTATCGATTGGCGCTCGACGCCACGCGGTTCCGACCTCAAGCCGGCAATCAGCATCCTTGATCCCAAGGGCAAGGTCGGCAAGCTCTCGAAGGGTGGGGACGCCCGCTTCCTGCTCTCGGTCGAGGCCATCCTCTCGGTTGAACCGGGTTCGATGGTTCGCCCGGGCGATGTGCTGGCGCGTATTCCGATGGAAAGCGCCAAGACCAAGGACATCACCGGCGGTCTGCCGCGTGTTGCCGAACTGTTCGAAGCGCGCCGTCCGAAGGATCACGCCATCATCGCCGAGATCGACGGCACGATCCGTTTCGGCCGCGACTATAAGAACAAGCGCCGGATCATCATCGAGCCGCACGATTCGACGCTGGAGCCGGTCGAGTACCTGATCCCGAAGGGCAAGCCGTTCCATCTTCAGGACGGCGACGCCATCGAGAAGGGCGACTACGTCATGGACGGCAACCCGGCGCCGCACGACATTCTGGCGATCAAGGGCGTGGAAGCTTTGGCCTCCTACCTCGTTAACGAAATCCAGGAGGTCTATCGTCTGCAGGGCGTGTCGATCAACGACAAGCACATCGAGGTTATCGTTCGTCAGATGCTGCAGAAGGTCGAAATCACCGCTCAGGGCGATTCGATCTACATTCCGGGCGACCATGTCGACGTCATCGAGTTCGATGAGGTCAACGATCGTCTGATCGAAGAAGGCAAGAAGCCTGCGGAAGGTCAGCCGGTGCTGCTCGGCATTACCAAGGCCTCTCTACAGACGCCGTCCTTCATCTCGGCGGCCTCCTTCCAGGAGACCACCCGCGTGCTGACCGAAGCGGCTGTTGCCGGCAAGGTCGATACGCTGCAGGGCCTGAAGGAAAACGTCATTGTCGGCCGCCTTATACCGGCAGGCACGGGCGGTCAGATGAGCCAGATCCGGCGCATCGCCACCTCGCGTGACGAACTGATCCTCGACGAGCGCCGCAAGACCTCGGGCGCCGAAGTGGCGACGCCCATGCTGACGGAAATGACTAACGCCGCCGAGTAAGGCGCGGTTACCGCAAACAAAAAGGCCGCCCGGCAACCGGCGGCCTTTTTGCTTACTGCCTTCTGGCGATCAGCTACCAGAGCGTGTTCAGTCCACTAGCCCCTCAGCGCCTGCTCCAGATCGGCGATCAGGTCGTCGCCATCCTCGATGCCCGCCGACAGCCGCACCAAGGACTCCGAGATACCCAGCGCGTCGCGCTGTGCGGCGGGGATGCTGCCGTGGGTCATTAGGGCAGGGTGCTCGATCAGGCTTTCGACACCGCCGAGGCTTTCTGCCAGCGTGAACAGTTGCGTGCGCTCGAGGAAACGCTTGGTGGCTGCGAGATCGCGGTCTAGCTCGACGGAGATCATGCCGCCGAAGGCATGCATCTGGCGCTTGGCAATGTCGTGCTGCGGATGGCTCGGGAGTCCAGCGTAGATGACGCGGCGCACGTCCGACCTGCCCTCCAGCCACCGGGCGATCTTAATCCCATTGTTCGAATGGCGCTCCATGCGCAGCGCCAGGGTCTTCAGCCCCCGCAGCGCCAGGAAACTGTCGAATGGCCCGGAAATCGCGCCGATGGCATTCTGGAGGAACTTCAGCCGGTCAGCGAGGTCCTTGTTGTCACCCACCACCGCGACACCGCCAACCATGTCGGAGTGCCCGTTGAGGTATTTGGTCGTCGAATGCACGACGATGTCGATACCAAGTTCCAGCGGCCGTTGGATGTAGGGGCTGCAAAACGTGTTGTCGGCGGCGGTGAGAACGCCGTGCCGCTTAGCGATCGTTGCGATGCCTTCAAGATCAACGATCTTGAGAAGCGGGTTGGTTGGCGTTTCGACCCACAGCAGCTTGGTTTCAGGCCGGATGGCTGCCTCAACAGCAGCGAGGTTGGTGAAGTCGACAAAGCTTACCTGCAAACCCGCAGTGCGCTTGCGCACCCGCTCCAGCAGACGGAACGTACCTCCATAAATATCGTCGGTGGCAACGATATGCGCGCCGGCATCCAGCAGTTCGAGCACGGTGGAGATTGCCGCAAGCCCCGATGCAAAGGCAAAGGCCGCGGTGCCACTTTCCAGATCGGCCACGGCGCGCTCGAAGGCAAAGCGCGTCGGGTTCTGGCTGCGGGCGTACTCAAAGCCTTTGTGCACGCCTGGGCTCTGTTGGCCGTAGGTCGAAGTTGCATAAATCGGTACCATTACGGCCCCGGTCGTCGGGTCATGGCTCTGCCCGCCGTGGATCGTGCGGGTCGAGAATGCCAGACGGTTCTTCGGGGGTATGCTCATCGATTGCGCCTTAGATGGTTGATCAGGTCCACGCGCGTTATCAGACCAACGAACTCTTCGCCATCGAAGACTATCGCGACTTCGTTTCGTTCGAACACCGGCAGCAGCGCTTCTAGGGTCTGGCCGGCCTGCAGCGTGTGCAGGTCGGCGGTCATTGCCGAACTCACAGGCGCGTTGAAGCGATCCCAACGGCCGTCATATGGGCCTTCCAGCACCGCCAGTATGTCGCTCTCGTCGACAATGCCGATCAGCTTGCCCTTCTCCAGCACCGGCAACTGGGAAACGTCGCCGCGCCTCATGCGGCCGTACGCGGTCAGCAGGCTGTCCTCCGGACCGACAAAGACCGTGCCGCCCTCCCGATGCGCGCGGGCGACGATGTCGCGCAGATCGCCGTGCTGGTGGCGCTCGGACAATCCCTGTTCGGCCAGCCAAAAGTCGTCGAAAACCTTGGACAGATACTTGTTGCCGCTGTCGCAGACGAAGGTGATGACCCGCTTCGGTGTCGTCTGCTCCTTGCAATAGCGAAGTGCTGCGGCCAGCAATGTACCCGACGACGAGCCGGCTAGAATGCCTTCGCGTGAGAGCAGATCGCGTACGGCGAGCATGCTGTGCTTGTCCGTTACCGAGTAAGCCTTCTTGACAAAGGACAGGTCGGCATTTGGCGGGATGAAATCTTCTCCGATACCCTCGACCGTCCAGCTGCCAGCCTCGCCGAGCACGCCGGTTTTGATGTAGGGCGCCAGCACGGAACCCACCGGATCGGCCAGCACCATTTCGGTCTTGGGTGATACACCGGCGAAGAACCGACCGAGGCCGGTCAGCGTACCACCCGAACCAACCCCGACCACGACCGCGTCGACCTTTTCGCCGAGCTGACTCCAGATTTCCGGACCTGTGGTGGTTTCATGGGCTTGCGGGTTGGCGGGATTGGCGAACTGGTTGACGTAGAAAGCGCCGGGCGTTTCGGCTGCAATCTTCTCGGCCATATCCTGATAGTACTCGGCGTGACCCTTGCCGACATCCGAGCGAGTGAGCCGCACCTCCGCGCCGAGTGCGCGCAGATGCTGTATCTTCTCGCGCGACATCTTGTCGGGAACGACCAGCACGATGCGATAGCCCTTCGGGATGCCCACCTGAGCAAGGCCAAGCCCGGTGTTGCCCGCCGTTGCTTCGACGATCGTCCCACCTGGTTTCAGCCTGCCGTCGCGCTCGGCCACGGCGATCATCGATAGTGCGATTCGGTCCTTGATCGATCCTCCCGGGTTTTGACTTTCCAGCTTGATGAACAGCCGGCATTTGCCGGTGTCGAATTTGGTCAGCTCGACTACCGGTGTCTCGCCGATGAGATTCAGGACGGACTTGTAGGGAGGGCGAAGTCTGCTCTCTGCCGGAGTTGCTGGCTTGATATTCATGGTGGTCCTCCCGGCTGCACGGCCGAACGACTATTGGTCCTTCAAGAACGTCGGTCCGGCGGCGCCGGTTGCCAGTTCTTGCCAAGCCGCTCTCTTCTCACGGCAGCCTACCGGCCATGAAGCAACGACGCGCTATTTCTGGCGCATTTTCTGAAATCATTTTCTTTCAGGAGCGGGGTCTTGAAACAGTTGGATTGAGAAGACGACAGAATTTTCTATCGCCATCGACAACTTTTTGATCCTTCCTGCGTTACGGGGTAACTCGGTGGGCCAAGTCACTTCGTGGACAACGCGCCTTTCCGCAGAAATCCATTCTCGATTTTAAGGATTGGATAAAAACGGTTTCTCGAAAACGTGATAAAATCGGAATCGACAAAGTCTACAAAATACATAGACTAAAGAAAACGAGGAGGTCGACATGGCTGACATTTCTCATCTGCCCGGCAGTCGTCACGTGCGGCGTACTGCGCCTGCAAGCGCTCCTGGGAGCCTGGCCTCGCTTGCTGCGCATCTGGTATTTGCCGCCGCCATTGTGTTTGCTGGCGCCATTGTGTTTGGCCTTTTGAATTAAGCGCTTGAGCGCCGGCTTTTCCAAGCCCAAGAAAACAAAATCCCAGAGTGTGAATACGCGTCCTTGCGTGCCGAGCCGTTCGGATTGAACGCGATGGAGGGACTTTCGATGAATGTCGAGTTCACGCACGTAACTGCGCCTTTTTTCCCGTCCCAAGGCGCATCTGCCACTTCCTTTTTCTTTGACCCGCATGAGGCAAGCCGGCGAATTGCGCTGATCGAGAGTGCAGGTTTCAATCGCCTTGTCGTCGACGATGCTGGCGGTGTCCTAACCAATATGGATCTCGCGTCCCAGGCGTCGAACTGTGGATCGACGCTCGAGATCGCCTTGACGCATTGGGCTGGTGTGATCGAGCCTGTAGTCGCCGCCCGCCAGCTTGCGGTCCTCGACCACGAATGCAATGGACATTTGTCCCTGCGCGTCATGGCCGGTTCCAATTTCGACGCCGGCAGTTACGGTCGAGCCGTCGACAGCCACGTTGCCGCCTCGCAGCGAACCGACGAATACCTCGTCCTCCTCAAGCGTTTGTGGTCGAATGACCGCCCGTTCGATCATGAGGGCGCGGCGTATAGCCTGCGTAATGCCTTCGTGGCGCGCAAAGGGCCACGCGGTGCGGAAGTGCCGATACGCCTTAGTGGCCTCTCCGGAACGGCCTTCCGCGTCGCGGGGCGGCATGCCTCAGTGTTCGAGTTGCCTTTCGCGGTTCCGGGCCACGTGCGTCATATCATCGACCGTGTCCGCACTGCTGCCTCGGAGGCCGGACGATCAGCTAAGGTCGCGTTCGCCATTTCGCTTCCCTTCGATCGATATGGTATTGGAGGATCGCAACCGGTGGACGAAGGCGATGCTGAGGCCGCTATCCGCAGCGGCTCCCCCGAGCGGATCGCGCTTGCGTTACTGCCATACCTCGAGGCCGGTGTTTCGGAGTTCTTGGTGCGCGGCCTGCACGCGAACAAAGCCATCTCTATGTTTGGCGAACAGATTGCGCCCATTGTTCGGAATTCCGCGGCGCGCTTGAGCGGCAACGATACGGGCTGGATGGCGCAGGCCGCTTACTTGTCCCAACGGGTACCCCTTTCGCGGCTTCGAACGGCGCACTGACAGCGAAAGGGCCGAAACGGCGGCGAACCGCACCGCGCGATCCGCCTTCAACTCTCGCGTCGCCCGTTTCGATCCTGTATAAGCGCGGCCGTCAACCAGCGACTGCGCTCTTACGATGACCGATACGCTACAGGCAAACGCCGCCCCGCAGCCCCGACGCGCCCTCTATGGCGCGCCTCTGGTGGCCGTTGCGCCGATGATGGATTGGACGGATCGTCATTGCCGTTTCTTCCACCGCCAGCTTACGGCGAATTCGCTGCTCTACACCGAGATGATCGTGGCCGACGCGGCGATCCATGGCGACCGCGCGAGGCTGCTTGGCTTCGATCCCGCCGAGCATCCGGTGGCGCTGCAGTTGGGTGGATCCGATGCGGCGAAGCTGGCGGAAGCCGCGCGAATCGGCGAGGCTTTCGGCTATGACGAGGTCAATCTCAATTGTGGGTGCCCATCGGACCGCGTGCAGTCCGGCACATTTGGCGCCTGCCTCATGCGTGCGCCCGAACTTGTCGCTGCCAGTATCGCCGCGATGAAAGCCGCCGTCGCAATACCGGTCACCGTGAAATGCCGGATCGGTGTCGACGACCAGGATACCGAAGTCGCGCTGAATGATCTCGCCGATCGTGTCTTTGCCGCCGGCGCTGATGCGCTGTGGGTCCATGCCCGAAAGGCTTGGCTGCAAGGCCTCAGTCCGCGCGAGAACCGCGACATACCGCCGCTCGACTACGAGCGCGTGTACCGACTCAAGCAGCGCTTGCCGGACAAATTCATCGGCATCAACGGCGGCATTCAGACGCTTGATGAAGGGGCGGAGCATTTGCGCCACGTGGACGGAGTGATGTTCGGTCGCGCCGCCTATCACACGCCGGCGATCCTGCAGGGCGCCGATGCTCTATGCGGACCGGGCAGGGCGGCGGCTCCCGCGGACATGTCAATTCTCCTCCAGACAATCGCGGACTATGCGGACGATCATATAGAGAGGGGCGGGCGGCTGTCGCATATTGCCCGCCATATGGTCGGACTTTTCCATGGCCAGCCAGGCGCCCGCCGATTCCGCCAGATACTCTCCACCGACGCCAACAAGCCCGGTGCGGATTCCAGCGTCCTACGCCGCGCCTTTGCGGCGGTGCAGACGGGGGAGACCTCCGAGGCAGCGTGACAGGCTAGTCTCTGAGCGTCAGCCGATTGCCACGCATATCGAAGCCAGATAGCGTCGAGATGAAGCTCATGCCGAGCAAGCTCTGCTCCAGTGCGCCCTCTTCGGCAACCATGATATTCTGGTTGCGGCGGATGATATTGCCGACGGTAATCTCGCTGGCCCGCGCGCGTGCGGCGGTCGCGGTACCATTTGCGGTGGATACCGGGATAGTGAAAGACAGGGCGCTGACGTCGAAGCCGGCACTGCGGGCGTCCTCAGCGGACAACACCGTGCTGGTCGCGCCCGTGTCGACGAGGAAGTCTATAGGCGCGCCCTGAACGCTGCCGCGCACCTCGAAATGGCCGTTCGGTCGCTTTTCCATCATCACACTGGCGCGGCCATCCGCGTCTGTGATCGACAGCGGGCTGCCTGGAACGAGGCCAGCGCTCACGCGGCTTGCCACGTCCTGAAGCTCGTAGCGATATTGATAGCCGGCGACGAAAATCAGGACGATTGCCAGCCACATGGCGATGCTGCGAAGCGTCGCGCTGACATTGGATCGGGCCAGGACGCCGGCACCCACGACGGCAGCCAATGCGCCAAGATAGACAAGCTGGCCGAAATCGTCCTCGTGCAAACCAAACGCCGTACCGCCTGAGCCCTTGAGCAACAACACAAGCAATCCCGCGGCGAGGATGAGCAAGCCAATGGTCAATCTATTCATGCGATCACTCTGCGAGGCCCCGTTCTCGCGCCATCCGCGTGCGCCGGGTTTCGCGCCGCGGCCGTCTCTCGACCGTATCGAGGCGCGCGGAAAGGAGAGCCATCACGGCACGGCGCTGGTCGGGCGTCATATCGATCCACTCAGAAATCTCATCACGAGTGCGTCCGCAGCCGAAGCAATAGCCGGTCTTCATGTCGATGGAGCAGACAAGGATGCAGGGCGACTCGATCAAGGCTAACACTTTTCCATTTGGTCACTACGAAATGGGACAGGCCGCGGTGGATTGCAAGCGGGAGCTTGTAAGCGAGCGATGCAGCGCTTATCCCGGCCCGATTGACCGACAGGACCATTGAATGAGCTCCCCCTTCGATGACATGCGCGCGCTCGCGAGCCAGTTCCCCGTCCCGGACGAGGCATCCGCGGGCCGAGTCCGGGCAGTTTTTGCCGCCGGAGGCCGGCGGGCCGGGAGGATTGGGCCGAATTGAGGATGTTGCGGTCTGGCTTGCACGTTGGAGCGGGCATGCGCCTGCGGTTCGTCGCCCGCTTGTCGCGCTGTTTGCGGGGACGCACGGTGTTGCGGAGCGCGGCATCTCTACCGACAGTGCGGAAAGCGCCGCCCAGTTCGTGGAGCTGTGTGCTGCAGGCGGGACGCCGGTAAATGGCGCATGCAGTGCCTATGATGTGGGGCTCAAGGTCTTCGACCTCGCATTGCACTTGCCGACGGGCGATATTACCAGGGATTCGGCTCTGGATGAACGCGCGTGCGCCGCGACCATGGCCTTTGGCATGGAAGCCGTTGCCGGCGGAACGGACCTGCTCTGCGTCTGCGGTATCGGTGTCGGCGAGGAAACGGTTGCTGCGGCAATTCTGGCTGCGCTGAATAGCGGCACGGGCCGCCACTGGTCCACGGGGCGTACGCGGATGGATGCAGCCATCGTGGAGCAACGTGCAGCGGTCATCGAAGAGGCGCTGGCTCTGCATAGGGAGCATCTGGGCGACCCGCTGGAAGCGCTGCGCAGGCTCGGCGGCCGCGAGTTTGCGGCCATTGCCGGCGCGGTCTTGGCCGCGCGGATGGAGCGTGTGCCGGTCGTGCTGGATGGGCCAGCCGCGCTTGCTGCAGCAGCGGTGTTGCATGCGCTCGATCCCAGCGCGATCGGCCATTGCATGCTGGCGCAACAACCGATCGAGCCGGCATTCGGCGAGGCCGCGCAAAAGCTGGGCCTGGCGCCGCTTCTCGATCTCCAAATCGAGCAAGGACGGGGAACAGCGGCAGCCATTGCAGCCGGAATGGTGAGGGCGGCGGCTCAGATCGCGGCGACATTGGCGGACGCGGGCCAAGGGTCAGCCGCAGGCTGAAATTACTCACCGTTCCCGGTGATAAGCCATTTGAAGCCGCTCCATTTGACAGGGATATCGCAAATTCCCGCATCGTATGGATGCTGCGTGCAGGCAGGTTTGAAGTACCCAGCCTGAGGCGGCGTGGTCTGGCAGGCCGAGAGCCCGATCAGAACCACAACCACGCAAACAGCCTTCACATGCATATCTCGCATCCTGTTGATCCCGAAAGGCTAGCACGCTGTCCGATGCATCGCCACTGCGGTGCGGGAACGCTTGTTTTGTCTCGTGAGCGGTCTAAAAAACAGGCGGCGCAAATGTCGCAATCAAGGCGCCGCGAAGCGAGGATGCCACCACCGCGGTTGCCGCGACCGCCAGCAGGAGCAGCACTGCCTTGATGACCGGAACTGCTCGATCGCGCACTCCCCGCATTTCAGAGTGACGAAATAGACCCAGCCGAGGCTCGAAATGAAATGCCCGATCAGGAAGGCATAGGTCGTCCATCCAACATCGAGATCGTCCATGTCTCTGGTTTCGATGCGCCGTGCCATCAATCCCAGAACGGCATAGCAAGTGACTGTAATCAGCGCCCATATCGCTACCGACATATCCATGCCGGCGAGGAAGCCGCCGGCGGCAATGGTAGTGGCGAGAAGCGGTACCGCAGTCGCGCCTTGCACGGTCGCACAAGCATGCAGCTTCAGAAGCTCGCGGTCGAATGCGATGTTGCCCGGCTGCTGGGCAAGAGCGTTGCGGGCGCGGCGCACAGCCTTGGAGACATCGCTATTGCGATGCGGCTTCCTGCGATCCACAATGTTCTTGTCTGCGCTTGTAAGCAGCATCAGCAGGCGGCCGGTCAGTGCATTCAGGGCTTCAATGGAATTCGCAGAAAACTAGCCTGGAATGATTAATGGACAGTTCGCCGAATGAGTCGCATTACGCGAGGCAGATTTACCAAACAGCCTGCGGTTGTGCAGTCGCGCGGCTTTATGGCGCGTTTGTTAGACCTGCTCTTAGCCATTGTAATCCTTTCACTAATTGGTCTTGTTGTGGCGCGGATGAACCACGTGGAGACACGTCGGTCGGCGGGGTCGGCGGTCGTCAACGACGGCGATACGATCACCATCGGGAACGAGCGCATCCGGCTGCGTGGCATTGATGCGCCCGAGTTCAACCAGACCTGCCGGTTGAAGGGCGAAGACTATCCTTGCGGGCGCAAGTCGCGTGAGGCACTGCGCGCTCTCATTGGCGGGCGCGCGGTCGATTGCGCTGGCTCGGGAGCGTGATCGCTACGGCCGGCTGTTGGCTCTCTGCACGGCGGGCAGCAAGGACCTCAATCGCGCCCTGGTCGATCTGGGCTGGGCCGTTGCTTTCGGCGACTTCGAGGCTGAAGAGGCCGCAGCGCGCAGGTCAGCGCGCGGGATGTGGGCCGGCGATTTCGATCGACCGAGACAATGGCGCGACACCCATGGCAGTCCGACGGAGTCCGATCACGATGCATCGGCCAAGCTCTATGACTGGCTGTGGCAACTCTTTCACTTCGGCTGACACTCCGCGTATAATCGAGAAGATGCGCTGGAGGAACTATGAAACTCTACGACGGCGGGCGTGCGCCCAATCCGCGCCGCGTGCGGATATTTCTCGCTGAAAAGAGCGTCGAAATTCAGCTCGTTCCGGTCGATATGGTTGCGATGGAGCAGCGCTCCCACGAGATAACTCAGCGCAATCCCTTGCAACGGCTGCCGGTGCTGGAGCTGGACGACGGCACGGTGCTCACCGAGACCGTCGCGATCTGCAGATATTTCGAGGAGTTGCAGCCTGAGCCTGCACTGTTCGGTAGCGGCGCCCTCGGCAAGGCAACGGTCGAGATGTGGCAACGGCGTTTGGAGTTCCACCTTTTCCTGCCGGTCGCCCAGGCATTCCGTCATACGCATCCGGCAATGAAGGAATGGGAGGTTCCGCAGATCGTCGAATGGGGCGAAGCAAACCGCCCGAAAGCGCTGGAATTCCTGCAGATTTTGGATGTGCATCTTGCGTCGAGCCGATTTGCGGCAGGCGACTCCTTCAGCATCGCCGATATTACCGGACTTGTCGCGGTTGATTTTATGAAACCAGCGCGCATCGCAATACCGGTTGAGCTCACGCACGTTCTGCGCTGGTATCGCGAGCTGAAAGCGCGGCCGAGCGCTGCTGTCTGACTTGGCCCTGGAGTTGCAAGGCCTCACGGCTCAAATCCGCGCCTGCCGCATCTGCGTGGAGCGCCCAATCGGTGCGCCGTTGCCGCACGAACCGCGCCCCGTGGTTGTGCCATCGTCCACCGCCCGCATCCTGATCGCTGGACAAGCGCCCGGCACCAAGGTGCATGCGAGCGGCATCCCGTTCGACGATGCTTCGGGCGATCGCTTGCGCGATTGGCTGGGTGTCTCGCGCCAGGAGTTCTACGATCCGGAGAAATTCGCGATTGCGGCGATGGGGTTCTGCTTTCCGGGCCAGGATGCGCGCGGCGCCGACTTGCCGCCGCGCCGGGAGTGTGCGCCGACATGGCGAGCGCCTCTTATGGACCTGATGCCGCAGATCGAATTGGTGTTGGCGATAGGCCTCTATGCTCAAGCGTGGCACATGCGCGGCAGCCGACGGCTATCGCTTACCGAGACTGTAAGGTGCTGGCGGGAGGCGTTCGCCGCGTCCGCCTCGCCAAAAGTCCTTCCGCTGCCCCATCCATCGTGGCGGAATACCGGCTGGATAAAGCGCAACCCTTGGTTTGAAACAGAATTGCTCCCCCGGCTAAAAATGGAAATCAAGGCGCGCCTTTGAGAGTTTGGCGCAATCACGTTCCATAAAATGGGAGCTGCACGGCAAAATCTTGCTTGTACGCAGTCATGCGAGTGTTAGTTTGAGATAATATTTCCCCGGAGTCGACATGGACCGCCTCGACCGAAAGATTCTCCGCCTTTTGCAGGAAGATGCGACGCTTGCCGTGGCCGATATTGCCAAGAAAGTCGGGCTGTCGACTACGCCGTGCTGGCGGCGTATCCAGAAGCTCGAGGAAGAGGGCGTCATCATGCGGCGCGTCGCGATCCTCAATCCAGGCAAGATCAACGCCCGTGTCACTGTATTTGTGTCCATCCGTACCAATTCACATAGCCATGAATGGCTGCGGCGCTTCTCGGAAGTTATTCAGGAGTTCCCGGAAGTCATTGAATTCTATCGCATGAGTGGCGACGTCGACTATCTTTTGCGCGTTGTCGTGCCCGATATCGGTGCATATGACGCGTTCTACAAGCGTCTGATCGCCAAGATCGAGATTCGCGACGTGTCTTCGTCTTTCGCGATGGAGCAGATCAAATATACGACCGAACTGCCGCTCGATTATCTCGTGCTGGAGAAAGAAACCGTGCCGTATGGAGCAGGCGCGGGCATCTAGGGTCAGACCGGCTAAATATAGAGCGTCGGGGCTCCAGCCTTCTTCGCCAACCGCTCCCGCGTCTTTTCCGCCGTAAGCTCGCGCACTGCGTCCCTGCCGTTCCAGCGCGCGGTCTTGTCCGTTGACAGAGCCAGCCGCCGGGCGGTTTCCAGAGCGGCGGAATGCAGGCTCATCGACCGCTTGCCGATCGATCGCAGTGCCCAATTCACCGCCTTCTTCACAAAGTTTCGCGGGTCGATCGAATGGTGTTCGATGATCGGCAGAAAGCCGTGGAACGTCTCTTCCGGCTCCCTTTTCCGATGCACCACGGACCACGCCATCATCGCAAAGGCCGTGCGGCGCACGAATTCGCGCTGATCCGCCGCGAATTCGTCGATCAGAACGCGCCAGTGCTCGGTGTCGACAAACAAGTCGGAAACGCCGTCGACAATATCCCAGGAGTCGAACTCCGCTGCCCAGTCGCGCGCATTCTGCGTGGTGAAGCGTTTCGGATCGGCCGTAGCAGCCGCGATGAACTGCGCCTCCATGACGCCGCTCGCCCAGAGCTCGAAAGCGCGCTCATGGTTCTTTTTGATCTTCCTGGCGATGTCACGCTGCACGGCGTGCGAAATTCCGAGCGCGCGGTCGATCTTGATGCCGTAGCGCAACATCCCCTTGCGGCTTTCCTCCGTGCCGATGCGGCGCAAATGTGCCAGCACCTCCGCGGCAGTGGATTGCGGGGAGAGTTCGCACACATCAGCGCTCCAGGCGCGCCAACAGCGATGATGTATCCCAGCGCTTGCCGCCCATGCCCTGCACGTCCTTGTAGAACTGATCGACCAGCGCAGTGATGGGTAGACTGGCGCCGTTGCGCTCTGCTTCGGCGAGGCAGATACCGAGGTCCTTTCGCATCCAGTCGACCGCGAAGCCGAAATCGTATTTTCCGGCATTCATGGTCTTGTGGCGGTTCTCCATCTGCCACGACCCGGCCGCACCCTTGGAGATGACCTCGACGACCTTCTCGATGTCGAGCCCGGCTTTCTTGCCGAAATGGATGGCTTCCGCCAACCCCTGAATCAAACCGGCGATGGTGATCTGGTTTATCATCTTGGTAAGCTGGCCTGCGCCAGACGAGCCCATCAGCCCGACCATGCGCGCAAACGATTCGATAACCGGCTTGGCCCGGTCGAAATCATCCTGATCGCCGCCAACCATGACGGTCAGCATGCCGTTTTCCGCGCCGGCTTGACCGCCGGATACAGGTGCGTCCAGAAAGGCGAAGCCGCGCGCGCGGGCCTCCGCCGCAAGCTCACGCGCGACCTCCGCCGAGGCGGTGGTGTTGTCGATGAACACCGAACTCTTTCTTCATCGCGTGAAATGCACCGTCTGTGCCGATCGATATTTCGCGCAGGTCGTTGTCATTGCCGACGCAAGAGAAAACGAAATCCTTCCCGGCTGCCGCTTCGCGTGGGGTTTTGGCAGCCGCACCACCATAGTCCGCGACCCACTTGGCGGCGCGAGCGGCGGTGCGGTTATACACCGTCACCTCGTGTCCGCCCTTGGTGGCCAGGTGCCCGGCCATCGGATATCCCATAACGCCGAGGCCAATGAACGCGACTGACGCCATCGCTCAATCCTTTCAAGTGTATTGATCTTGTCGGATCAGCGCCGCAGATGCTTGGTTATTCGGCGCTCGATCCACTCAACTGCGTTGCGCAGCAATTCTACGATGGCGAGGTAAATGATGCCCGCGTAAATGTAAGCCTGAAAATCATAGCCGCGTGAAAAGGCAAGACGCGTCTCGCCCATCAGGTCGAGCACAGTGATGAGAGCCACCACCGCCGAGCCCTTGACCATCAGGATGATTTCATTGCCGTAGGGGCGTAGTGCCGTGATCAATGCCTGGGGCAGGATAATTTTCCAAAGCGTTTGGAGTTTGTGCAGGCCGAGCGAGGCGGCACCTTCCCATTGGCCTTTTGGAACGCTCTCGATCGCGCCGCGCAAAATCTCTGCCTGGTAAGCCGCCGTGTTCAGCGCAAACGCAAATACCGCGCAGTTCCAGGCGTCCTTGAAGAAATCCCACAGGTAGATTTCCTGCAGAAATGGCCGAAACGAACCAAACCCGTAATAAATCAGGAACGTTTGAGCGAGCAGCGGCGTGCCGCGAAAGAAATAGACATAGGCGTAGGACAGGGCGGAAAGAATGCCGCTCCGCGACATTCTCGCATAAGCGATTGGGATTGAGAGCAGGGCGCCTAGAATGATCGAGATGACAACCAGCGAGATCGTAACGCCCAGCCCTGAAAGATAAGCAGGCGCCCACCGGTCGATAATCTTCGCGTCCCAGTGCAGGATCAGATAGATTAAAAGACCTATGCCGGCCAATATCCACATGCCGACAAGCGCGTGGCCGACCTTGCGCTGCGAGGTCCAAAGGCGCACGGGCGGCGGGGGCGCTACTTCCGAGATGGAGTCAGCCGCCAGTGTCATCGCTGGAGCCCCTGTTGACCGACCGCGTTCTCGACGGCTTTAATTCCAAACGACGAGATGATCGCCAGCACAAGGTAGATCAGGCAGGCGACACCGAAAAAGAGAAACGATTCTCGTGTTACGCGTGCCGCTACGCCCGTTTGCCGCAGTGTATCCGACAGACCGATTGCCGATACGAGCGCTGTATCCTTTAGAAGGATGAGCCAGAGGTTCGCCAGCCCGGGCAAGGCGATGCGGATCAACTGGGGCAACACCACCAAGCGCATCGTTTGGCCATTGGTCAGGCCAACGGCATATCCGCCCTCATACTGTCCATGCGGGATCACTCGAAAGGCGGAAAGAAAGACCTCGCTCGAATAGGATGAAAAGACGACACCAAGCGCTACCATGCCCGAAACGAAGCTATTCACGTCGACCTGAGCGTCGGGGTAAAAGAGCCGAAGTATGGTTTGTAGACCGATCTGTACCCCGTAGTAGACTAAAAACAGCGTCAACAGTTCGGGCAGACCGCGAAATATGGTTGTGTAGATGTTCCCAGCAAGCCTGAGCGACGGCTCGCTGGACTGTTTGGCAAGAGCAACGAAGAAGCCTATTGCAAGCCCAAGCGGCAGTGTCGCGGCGGCAAGCGAAATGGTGATGAACACACCTTGGGCAATGTCGTCAAGCCAGCCCTCGGGTCCCCAACTCAACAAGGTGAGGTATTTTTCCATTAACTCAATCTATCCCGGCAGCCGCACTTTTTGCTGAATTTATGCGGACGGCAAACAATTTCGCCGTCCGCAATTTCGTCGATTAAGAAGCGCCGTAAACGTCGATGCTAAAGTACTTGTCGTTGATCGCCTTGTATTTGCCGTTGTCGCGGATCGCGTCGATGGCTGCGTTGATCTTGTTGACGAGATCTGTTTCACCCTTGCGCACGGCGATGCCTGCGCCTTCACCGAAAATTTCATCCGGTTGCGGCGACGGCACGCCGACGATCTTGCAGCAAGCGCCATCCGGCGTCTTCAGCCATTCTTCCAGTACGCTGATGTCGTCTTCCGCCGCATCGAGGCGTCCATTGGCGAGATCGAGCATGAATTCCTGGCTTGTCGGATAGCCCTTCAGCGTCGAGTCGGTGAAGGTCTTTTCGGCGTAGTTGTAGTGGGTCGTGGAGGTGGCAACGCCGATGGTCTTGCCGGCGAGGTCTTCCTTGGTCACGCCTTTCAGGTCGGTGTCCTTCGGAGCCACGAGTGCCGATGGTGTCTTGTAGTATTTCTTGGTGAAGTCGACCTTCTCCTTGCGCTCGTCGGTAATCGACATGGACGCGATGATCGCGTCGAACTTGCCTGCTTGCAGCGCAGGGATGATGCCGTCCCAATCCTGGGTGACGAATTCACATTTGACTTTCATTTCATCGCAGAGCGCGTTGGCGATGTCGATGTCGAAGCCTTCCAGCTTGCCGTCGGCGGTGAGGGTGTTGAAGGGCGGGTACGCGCCTTCCGTGCCGATCTTGAGAACGTCCTGAGCTTGAGCAGCGCCCAGCGTCAGGGCAAAGGCGGCCACCGAAGCAGCCATAAAGATACGCTTGTAGATACGCATTTTATTCCTCTCTGTTGTGGACCGACCCGTTCCCTGGGGCAGGGCCGTTGCGGTGCGGTATACGCACCTGCATTCCGCGATACTCCCACTGTTTTTGCTGAAAAAGCAATCATAAATCCGCACTGCACTCACTTCGTGCAGCGCGAAATGCCGCTATCTCGCAGGGGTGCGAAACAGCGTTTCGACAAAATCGGCGATTGCCGTCACGTCATCCAGCGCAAAAACCGGAAGGTCGGTTTGGTCAACCGGGTGGTCAGCCGCGATGGCCACGATGTTCGGATCCGAAAGCGCCATAGGCTCGCGGCTATTGGCCTCAAGCCGGCGCACCTCCATCTTCTTGTGGCTCTCGCGCTTGTAGCCCTCGATCAGCACGAGGTCACACGGCGACATGCGATCCAGAATCGAGGCGAGTGCCGGCTCGGCTTCGTCGCGCAGTTCGTGCATCAGCGCCCAGCGTGCGCCCGAAACGATTGCGACTTCGCGGGCACCGGCTGCGCGGTGCCGGAAACTATCCGTGCCGGCATGATCGATGTCGAAGGCGTGATGAGCGTGCTTGACCGTCGAGATCGTCCAGCCGCGCTTTGTCAGTTCGGCTGTCAGCTGCTCGGCCAGCGTCGTCTTGCCGGAGTTCTTCCAACCCGTGATACCGAATACGCGCTGCGTCATCGGTCAAGCTCCAGAATGCGCTGAGCCTCGTCGAGGTCTCCGGGTGTATTTACGTTGAAGAACGGGTCGAATGTAACGTCTCGGCCTTTGGCCAATGGAAACTCAACATCGACCGTTGCATGCTGGTCGAGGAATGCACTGACCTTGCCGTTGCCAGATTGCAGGAAAAGCGAGAGGTCGTCGCGAAGATCGATCGGCCACAGCGCAAATACAGGATGCCGCCGCCGGTTGCTCGACGCGACTGAAATGCTCCTCGGCGAGTCTGACCTGGCCGCCAGGCGTTTCACAAGGTCGCGCGGAAAGAACGGCGTGTCGCCGGCAATCGACACTACGTGAGTGCAGGCGGGCAGGGTGCCTCCCCAATCCATCCCCGCGAGGATGCCGGCCAAAGGGCCAGGGAAATTGGGCGAGCCGTCGGCAACGACCGGTAAGCCGAACGCCGCAAAGCGCGCGGGGTCGCCATTGGCGTTGAGGGCGAGGCGATCCAGCTGAGGCCGGAGCCTGTCGATGATATGCGAAAGCATTGGCCTGTCGCCGATCAGTTCAAGACCTTTGTCGCCGCCGCCCATCCGGCTGGAGCGTCCCCCACACATAACGACGCCGACGATGTCTGTGGTTGTTGTCATCGCTGCGGGATAACGCCTTCGAAGCGGCGGGGAAAGATGTTCAAAGCCCGTCAGGAGCCATTGCTGTTTCGGTGCTCTCGGCGATCACCTTGGCACGGCCGGTCACCCGCTCGCGGTAGAGCATGTAGAGGCCGGACGCCACGATGATGATCGAGCCGGCGATCATCGGCGGGTCCGGGACGTCACCGAACACGGCGAAGCCGAGCACGATGGCCCACAGCAGCGCCGTATACCGGAATGGCGCTATGAACGAGATTTCGCCGGTGCGCATCGCTGTAATGATGAAGTGGTAGCCGATTATCAGCATCGAAGCGGCGGCTGCCAGTGTGCCTGTCTGCGTCGCAGACATCGGCGTCCAGCCGCCGAGCGGCCACACCAGGATCGCGCCGGCGAGGGTAACGATTACTGCGGTTACCACTGAAACAAGCATGGACGGAACTTCCTTCGGGATCATGCGAGTGGCAAGATCGCGCAGAGCGCAGAAGAACACGCATGTCAGAACCGAAACAGAATAGATGCTGAAGCCGTCGAAGCCGGGACGCACGATGATCATGACGCCTATGAATCCGCAACCGATCGACAGCCAGCGGCGCCAGCCGACCGGTTCCGAGAGAAACAGTGCGGCGCC
Organism: uncultured Alphaproteobacteria bacterium; assembly: GCA_963829135.1. Classification (GTDB taxonomy): domain Bacteria; phylum Pseudomonadota; class Alphaproteobacteria; order Rhizobiales; family Rhizobiaceae; genus Kumtagia. Next base: position 74,495 of record CAWHHO010000001.1, read on the forward strand.
CATCGTGACGGCAAGCGGCAGCGCCTGCAGTATCGCGGAGACATTGGCGATCGGCAGATGCGCCAGGGCCAGCAGGAAGAAGATCGTACCGCCCAGTTCGCCGCAGCAACGCAGCAGGACCATCGGATGAAGCACGTATCGCGGCGCACGAAGGGCGCCCTGATGCCACGCGATCAGGCCGATGAACAGCGCCGCGAACGCACCGCGCACCAACATGATCTGACCCATGTTGAGACTTGCGGATGCGAATTTGACCAGCGTGTCATTGATGGTGAATCCGGCCATGGAAACCGCCATGAACAGTGCGCCGGCAAGGTTGGGAGATCGGGGCACGGCGCGGTCCAGGTTGCGAGGTGGTGAGGGCGCTTAGCGATTCAGGGGCGCCACTTCAACGGCAATACACTGGTCCAGCATTTCATTCCCGTTCAGGCCGGCAGCACCCACACGTCGATCGTCGCCTCACGTCCCCGTACCGAAACCTCGCCGACATGCACCATGCCCTTGCGGGCGCTCGTGCCTTCCCCTTCCTGCACGCGCTTCATCAGCGCGTTGCCGACGCAGATATGAGCTTCGAGGTCGCGGCAGATCGCCTGGAGGCGGCTCGCGACGTTGCAGGTGTCGCCGATAACGGCAAAGGAGAGGTTGCGTTCGCTCCCGATCGCACCGATGATCACCGGCCCGTACTGGCAGCCGACGCGAAAATCGACCTCCTCCAGGCCAGCGCGGTGCCGCTCTTCGTTCCAGACGGCCAACTCCACCCTCATGGCGCGCGCGCAACGCAAAGCATTCAGCGCATCGTGCTCACTTTGTATGGGAGTGCCGAACGTCGCCATGATGCAGTCGCCGATATAGTTGTCGACCGTACCGCCATTGTCGAAGACGACCTGTTCCATGCGGCGATGGAATTCGCGCAGCATTTCGAACACCTGCTCGGCACGGTTTTCCTCGGCGAAGTTGGTGAAGCCGACGATGTCGGCAAACAAGACCGCGACGTCCTGACGGCGCACTGGTCCGAAAGGCTCGTCTGCCGACGCCAGGGAGTCCACGACGTTTGGCGAAAAGTGCCTGGAAAGGTTGAACCGCGCGCGCTCCGCCTTGGTATAGTCCTCAGCGAGGCTTCTTGTTCGCGCTACCACAGAAGCGATGATGCCGGCGATTATCAGGATGACCGCGACGTTGGTCGCTTGATCCACCACGTCGACGAAGTTCGGATTGAGATAGAGCCTCAGCCGTTCGCCAACCGGGATCCCGTCGGCGGGCTGCGCCGCCACAAGCGTCCCGGGTCGCGCGATCACCCACAGGACGGCGGCGGCCCAACACATCGCCGCAGCCGTGCCAAGCCAAGCCGCGAGGCGCGGCGACAGGGTCAGCGCTCCCAGACAGACGAAAATCAGCAGATATTTGAAACCCGCCTCGCGCAACATCATTGCGTGTGGCAGCGCCACCTGGTGGAACGGATTGGGTGCAACAACCACCACGGTTAGCACCACGATGTTCAACGTACCCAGCAGGTATCCCACCCAGGATGGCCGCATTCCGCGCAGGATGAGTATGTAGTTCAATAAGTTGATGACAAAGAAGAAGATCAGCGTTGCGATGGAGTAGCTGAACGCCGCGTCCCACTTGCTCAACGCCGCGAACAGGATGGCGATGCCCAGAAGTGTGCCGGAGGTCACCCAGAACTGCCAGCGCGCCCCGTTGCGTTCGGCGCGGGAGAGCAGGGACGCGAGTCGCTCGCGGCGCCTGTCTGCAAGGCTGTTTCGTTCGACGATCGTCATGATGCTGGATGACCGTTATTGGCTCGGAGGCCAGGCTGAGACACAACCCGGCGCATGCGAATTTTCAAAGCGGACTCGAACGACAGCGGCTAGCGCCGTTGCGATACCCATGTCCAGCTAATTTTGGAAGGTCTAGCCGCCGGTGACGCTCATGTGCCGGGCGACGGCGGGGCGCCTGGTGCGGCGGTCGATAATGAAATCATGGCCTTTCGGCTTACGGCCGATTGCTCTGTCGATAGCATCGGCGACGCGTTCGTTGCCCTCCGAGGCACGCAGCGGCGCGCGCAGGTCGGCCGCGTCCTCCTGCCCAAGGCACATATAGAGCGTGCCGGTGCAGGTCAGCCGCACGCGATTGCAGCTCTCGCAGAAATTATGGGTCATCGGCGTGATGAAGCCGAGCCGCCCGCCGGTTTCCGCAACCTCGACATAGCGGGCAGGGCCACCGGTCTTGTAAGGGATGTCGGTCAGCGTAAACTGCCGCTCGAGCGTTGCGCGCAGTTGCGACAGCGGTAGATATTGGTCGGTGCGGTCGATGTCGATTTCGCCCATCGGCATCGTCTCGATCACAGTCAGATCCATGCTGCGACCATGCGCGAAACGCAGAAGATCGGGGATCTCCTGGTCGTTGAAGTTCTTTAGCGCGACGGCGTTGAGTTTTATTTTGATGCCGGCAGCCTGGGCCGCATCGATGCCGTCCATCACCCGCGCGAGATTGCCCCAGCGGGTGATCGCCTTGAACTTGTCAGCGTCGAGCGTGTCGAGCGACACATTGATGCGTTTCACGCCGCAATCGGCGAGTTCGCCGGCAAAGCGCGACAATTGCGAGCCGTTGGTGGTGAGGGTCAGTTCCTCCAGCGCCCCGGACTTCAGATGTCGCGAGAGCTGACGCACAAGATGCATGACATTCTTGCGTACCAGCGGCTCGCCGCCGGTGAGGCGCAGCTTCCGTACGCCTTTTTCGATGAAGACGGTGGTCAGCCGGTCGAGTTCTTCCAGAGACAGCAGATCCTTCTTGGGCAGAAAGGTCATGTCCTCCGCCATGCAGTAGGTGCAGCGGAAATCGCAGCGGTCGGTGACTGACACACGCAAATACGTGATCGCACGTCCGAAGGGATCGATCATGCTGCTTTGCATCGAGTTTCGATTCTCCGCAATTTGGTGCCGAACACTCACACTACTATGTCGTGCAGCCACATGAGGCAATCAAGATGCGCGCCGCGTTGTTGGTCCAGAGGGCGTTATCGGGGACTTTTGTTCGCAGCGTGCTCAGCGTATTGGGTAGCGCATAAGGATGCAAAGATGACAGCCCCCACTGAACTCCGCGTGTCGAAAGACCGCAAGCTGCTCACCGTGACGTTTCCGAACCATCGTCCGTTCGAGCTTACGGCCGAGCTTTTGCGCGTGCTGTCGCCATCGGCGGAGGTTCAGGGCCACTCGCCCGAACAGCGTGTAACCGTTCCGGGGAAGCGCACGGTGGCAATCCTCAGACTCGAACAGGTGGGCAACTATGCGGTGCGCATCGCCTTCGACGATTTCCACGACACCGGCATCTTCACCTGGGATTACCTGCACACGCTCGGACACGAGAAGGATGAGCGCTGGCAAGGATATCTTGCCGAATTGGAAGAGAAGGGCCTTTCGCGCGATTGAGCTGCGAAGGCAGGAAACAAGAGCATGACGATCATCAAGTCCGTCGAAGCGCTGGAGGCGCTATACGGTAGACCCGGTCAGGCTTCGCTGGTGAAGGAGCTAGACCGCCTGATCCCGGAATACAGGATGCTAATCGAAGCCTCTCCATTCGTCGCTCTGGCGACCAACGGTCCGGAGGGACTGGATTGCAGTCCGCGCGGCGACGTCGCGGGCTTTGTGCGCATCGGCGACGAGAAAACACTGCTTATGCCTGACCGTCACGGCAACAACCGGGTCGACTCATTGAAGAACATCATCCGCGACGGCAGGGTAGGATTGCTGTTCCTGATCCCCGGGTCAGGCACCACGCTGCGAGTGAATGGCCGGGCCGAGATCAGTATCGACACTGAACTGTGCGCCAGCTTCGCCATGGAAGGCAGACCCGCGCGCTCGGTGATCGTGATTTCCATCGACGCCGTGTATTTTCAGTGCGCGCGGGCGATAAAGCGGTCGGACTTGTGGAACCCTCTCAAGCACGTGGATCCCGCAAATTTGCCTACGCCCGGGCAAATCCTGGAAACGACCAGCGCTAGGGAAATTGATGGCAAGAGCTATGACCGTGAATGGCCGGAGAGGGCGAAAAAGTCGATGTGGTGAGTGGATCTCACCTAGTCGTGATGTGTCGACGCCGTAACATTTGTCGCGGCGCGGGCGTATAGGCTTCGATCCGAGTGGGAAGCCGTTGATGAAATTGCCGTGGAACGACCGGGCCGGAAAATTCTCGCCGCTGAAGGCGAGCGTGCTGGTGTGCCTTATCCTGCCAGCAGTAATCCTGGCGTGGAATCTCGCTTCCGGCTCCCTAGGGCCGCGGCCTATCACCCAGGCAATTCACGAGACCGGGCAGTGGGCGATCCGATTCCTTTTCCTCTCGCTCGCCGTGACCCCTCTACGGCGCATTGCCGATTGGCCGAAGCTAATTGTCGTGCGCCGCATGATCGGCCTTGCGGCGCTGTTTTATGCGCTTGCGCACCTGACGCTCTACGTCACCGATCAGAATTTCGACATCGCGAAAGTCGCGTCGGAGATCGTGCTGCGCTTCTATCTGACGATCGGGTTCGTCGCCTTGATCGGGCTTTCGATCCTCGGCGCAACGTCGACGGATGCGGCGATCCGCAAGCTGGGCGGGAATTGGAGCCGGCTTCACAGGATCGTCTACGCCATAGGCATGCTGGCTGCGTTGCATTTCTTCATGCAGACGAAGGCTGACGTCTATGAAGCGACGCTGATGGCGGGTTTATTTGCCCTGCTGATGATCTACCGATTTGTGCATGCGCGCGGCTTTCCAATAGCGTCGCCCTTCGTCCTTCTCTGCGCGGCAATCGCCTCTGCGGTTGCGACTGCTGCACTGGAATACGCGTGGTACGGACTGGCGACCGGTATTCCGCCGTCCCGGGTGCTTGCGGCCAACCTCCACTTCGCTTTCTCCATTCGCCCGGCCTGGTGGGTGTTGGCGATCGGCATAGGCGTCGCCATCATTCCGCTCGTTCGCCCGCTGTTGGGTGAGCGGCGGGTTGGGAAGACGGCCAGATCACCGGCGCAGGCGTGAGCGTAGTGCGGGCCAGCAGAAGGCGAAATGAAGCAAAAGGTCTGCCTCGCAAATTCTTTCAGCGTTTCAATTGCTTGGCATCTGCTCTGTGGGTCCGCACTCCGGTGAGGATCGACGAGACAGGCGGATACTCAAATCGCAACATAAGCTGTGGCGGCTTTGCCTCGCTCGCGGACAAGTGTAGCGGCAATTCATAAAATCTTAACTGCCCAGGCAAGACTACATGTACTCTGCCGTTGTCCGTCACCACGTTGGGCGACATGGAGACGGACGGGCGCAAGAATAGGCTTGGGACATCGATGGCACTGCGACCTGCTTGGGGTTCGATCGTATCGCTTTCCGTGCTGGCAACGATCTTCGTTGCGGATCACGCAAATGCCGGCACTCTGTTCGATGCCTTGTTCGGAGGTCGACCCAAGAAGGTGCAGAATTACCCGCCACCGCCGCAGCCCAAGAAGCAGCGCACCGTGGCCGGCAACGGTCCGGCTCCCGCCAGAATCACAGGCCCCGGCTACAATACCTACAAGGCGGATAGCCTCATCAAGGTTGATTTCTCCATTCTTTCCAATGCCATGATACCGGTTAACTTCCAGTCCTCCGCACTTCCCATGCAGTTTGGCGACGCGGTTGCCGATCTCGCCGGTTACGAACTCTTCGCAGAGCGGGATGTCGCAGCGGCGATAACGGCTTATTACACAGAGAACCGGGATTTCATCTGGGTGTCGGACGGCGCGCCAAACCCCCGGGCGGTGGATGCCATCCGCGTCATGGGTGAATCCGCTGGGTATGGCCTCGATCCGGCCGACTACTCGGTGATCATACCGCAGGCCAACGCGCCGGACGTGACCCCGGAAATACGCCGCAGGGAGCTGATCCGCTTCGAGATGGCATTATCGGCGCGCACACTTCGCTACGTCCGCGACGCAACGAAAGGACGCATCGATCCAAATCGCATCTCCGGCTACTACGACTTCCCAGCCAAGCCGGTGAACCTGTCGGCAGCGCTAAATACGCTGTCACAGTCGGCGGACGTTCGCGCATTCTTGGAGTCGAGACACCCGCAGAACAGTGAATACAAGGCTTTGCGGGTGGAACTTGAAGCGCTGGAAGCGCTTCCGGACGATACGGTGGCGATTAGTGCGAAATTGCTCGTAAAGCCCGGCGAGACCAACACGGAACTCCCGAGGGTACTCGAATTGATCGCCAAGAATCTCGACGACGAGATGGGCGGTGAATTCGGCGAGGTGCTTTATCGACAAAGCAAGAGCGAAGTCTACAGCGATGATCTGGTTGCGGTCGTTCAGGCAGTGCAAAAGCGGGCCGGCTTGAAGCCGGACGGGGTTCTCGGCCCTCGGACCATCAGTACGCTGACCGGCACGACGAAGGCTGAGCGGTTGGATAAAGTTCGCATTGCCTTGGAGCAGTTGCGCTGGATGCCGTCGCAATTCGGCGACACCCGCGTCTTCATCAACCAGCCATCCTTCGTTGCCAGCTACATCGAGAACGGAGTGGAGAAGCTGTCTACGCGCATAGTTGTCGGAGCACCGACAACGCAGACGAGCTTCTTCTATGACGAGATCGAGCAGGTCGACTACAATCCCTATTGGGGAGTACCCCAGTCGATCCTTGTCAACGAGATGCTGCCGCGTTTGCGTCGCGATCCTGGATATCTCGACCGCGCGGGCTATGAGGTGATCGATGCCAAGGGCAAGCGCATCCCGTCGTCCTCTGTCAGTTGGGGCGCTTACGGTTCGAAGATTCCATTCGGCGTGCGGCAGACACCGAGCGAAGCGAATGCGTTGGGCGAGTTGAAAATTCTGTTCCCCAACAAACACGCGATTTACATGCACGACACGCCGCAGAAGAAGTTCTTCGAGCGGGATATGCGCGCCCTAAGCCACGGCTGCATTCGTTTGCAGAACCCACGCGGCATGGCCGCCGCTGTGCTCGGCACCACCGTCGAACATGTCGCCGAGAAGCTCGCAAAGGGTCATTCGTCCGAGAAGGTGGCGCGCAACATTCCGGTCTACATCGCCTACTTCACCGCTTGGCCGAAGCTGAACGGGCAGGTGGAGTATTTCGCCGACATATACGATCGTGATTCGCGTCTCAAACTCGCGCTCCGGGCGACGCAAGCCGTGCGTATACCTGCCAGCTAGGGCAGTTTCAGTCGCTTGAGCCGACTTGCGGGGGGTGTGCGATGCAAGCCATAGTTTCGCGAAGCAGGTGGAATCGCCGATCCGCGGTCTGGTTTCCGGGAGCCTCTTAATGCGCGCATCACTTACGCTTATCGGGCTGGCCGTCGTCCTTGCGATCCTTCCCGCGTGCCAATCGATCGATCCCCTGCCGCCCCGCATTTGCACGCCGCGCGCGCAAGATGCCGGCCAATGTTACGGAAGCTTTACACTACAATCAGGCCTTAACGGAATCTAGGAGCGGCACGAGTTGTCACCCATGTCTTAGGTACATAATGTTACCTACGTCTCCGGGTCGGACAAGATGGGGAATGGTGGGCGATGACGGACTCGAACCGCCGACATCTTCGGTGTAAACGAAGCGCTCTACCAACTGAGCTAATCGCCCGACGCGCGGACCTTTAAGCGGTCTGCGTTGGCAGCGCAAGGGTCTGCAGAAACATCCGCAAGGTCGATGACGATCGATGGGAACGACACCCTGACCGGGGACGATCTCGGATTTATCCCAACTCGAGTGTGGTAATTCCAAAGGCGCGGCTCGAGCTTCGGGGAGCGGGGCCGAGATACATGCGTGTGGTTTCAAATCCCGGCTTCAATCCCGCGGAATCGAGAAATTCGATGAAGCCGGTCTGATATGCCGGGACGTCGATATAGACGTTTCCGATTGCCGATTGCACTAGGGCTTCGAAATATGGAAATCGCAGACGTCTCGTCCGAGGCGAAAAGACCGCCTATCTTGCAGCCTTCGCGGCATTCGCGGATTACGCCGTAGCCGGTGATTTTATCGTCCTGCTTTCTAAAAGTTGCGTTGTGCGGCGGCGACAGCCAATTTTCCAGGAACGGCAGACGATCAGACGGGAAGCAGGTTTCATCGTAACGTGCGACGCTCGCCAGCGCGCCTGCCACCGGATGAACGTGCCTGATATCCGCAGCCGCCGCTGACGGCCGCCCGCCGAAGCGTATCGTGCGGTAGCTCGGCGCAAATCCCTTTCGACCATAATTCCCAAGCTGCTCATCAACCCCATCAAGGCCAATGGTGCGACCGCTCAACCGGTTCACGGCGGCGTTCCAGACAGCTTTGCCATGCCCAAGACCGCGCTTGTCCGATCGACAAATGTAGAGGCCGATGAAACCGAACTTGTCGCTATAAGACACCGCCGAAATGCCTGCGACCATCTCGCCTTCGACAAACGCTCCGAGAAAGCCCTCGGGGTCTGCTGCTTGAAACGCCGAGGCATCATGCAAGCCGGGGTTCCAACCCTCGGCTGCCGCCCAGTCGACCAGGGTTTCAATCTCCGTCAGAGACAGAATGCGGATCGTGCGTACTTCACTGCTCATCCTGCAAGGATTAGCGCTGGCGAGAACCCTTGCAAAGCGCCCGCGTAAGGCTTGGCGATCGGCGCGGCATAGCTGCCGCGCTTGCTGGTCGACAGCCCAAGCGCTACCAGCGCCTCCGCCTGTTTGACCGCAGCGCTTACACCCTCGATCACTGGCACACAAAATTGCTTCTGATAGCGCGCGGCGAGGCTGGCCATGCCCGCACAGCCAAGCACGATTGCTTCTGCCCGGTCATCTTCAAGCGCGCGGATGATCTCGGCTTCGAGGCGGGACGTTGCATCTGATTGCGGGTCATCTAGCGACAGCACCGGAATATCAGCCGCTCGCACCCGTGCCTTCGCACCCATGCCATAGCGATAGACCAGATGCTCGATCGGTACGCGTGATCGGTCCATCGTGGTAACCACGCTGAAACGCTGCGCCACGAAGGACGCAAGCGACAGCGCGGCTTCGCAGATACCGATGACCGGCACCGAAGCCAGGGCGCGTGCAGCGTCGAGGCCCGTGTCGTCGAAGCAGGCGATCACCACCGCATGGGCGCCCTCGCGCTCACCGCGTGCGATCTCCATGAGCAGACCGGGGACGGCGAGCGCCTCGTCGTAGTAGCCCTCGATGGAGGCCGGTCCCATTGTGGAAGTGACCGCCTCGATGCTTGTGCCTGGCGAAGCGGCACCCCGCGCCGCCGCTCCGATCGTCTCGGTCATTGAGGCGGTGGTATTTGGATTGACAACCAGGATCCGCCGCTGCGGCGAGATATCAGGCGCGCGCACGGCGACGTCCCAGATAGACTATGAGGCCAAGCGTCGTGGCGATCACCAGAAAGGAGAATAGGGTGGTCACCGTGCCGAGCGCGTAGAGAACCGGCGTCGTGACATTCGTCGTCATTCCATAAATCTCCAGCGGCAGCGTGTTGTAGGTGCCGGAGGTCATCAGCGTGCGTGCGAACTCGTCGTAGGACAGCGTGAAGCCGAAGAGCCCGACGCCGATCAGGCTAGGCGCTATCATCGGCAGAACGACATGGGAAAAAGTCTGCCAGGAACTCGCGCCAAGATCACGCGCCGCTTCTTCGTAAGCTGGCGAGAAGCGGTTGAAGACTGCAAACATGATCAGTACGCCAAAGGGTAGCGTCCAAGTGAGATGCGCTCCAAAGGCGGAGGAATACCAGGCGGGCTGAACGCCAATCTGTTGGAACACGACGCCGATGCCGAGCGAAATAATGATCGACGGCACGACAAGGCTGGCGACCGCGAGATAAAACAGCGGTGTCGCGCCGATGAACTTGCGACGGAAGGCCAGGCCCGCGAGCAGGGACACCACGACCGTTACCACCATTACCATCAAGCCCGAGGACGAGGGAGCGGCGGAAGCTGCCGCCGAAATCGCCGACCGCCTGTCTTTCAAACAGGTTGGCGAACCAATGAAGCGAGACGCCATTCAGCGGAAAGGTCAGGCCGCCATCCACGCCTTGGAATGACAGGATCAGGATCGCCGAGAGCGGACCATACAGGAACAGCACGAACAGTGTGAAGAATGCCGAAAGTGCGTAAAATTCAAACGTGCGCTTGTCATGGCTCATCGCTCAGAGCTCCTTGCGAATGTCGACGATCCGCAGGATGCCTGCGACCATCAGCAGTACGAGCGCCAGGAGCACGACCGCATTTGCGGCGGCAGCGGGATATTGCAGCAGCGACATCTGGTTCTTCATCATCAGTGCAACCGACGCACTCTGCCCGCCGGACATGACCTGCACCGTCGAGAAATCTGCCATGACCAGGGTCACCACGAAAATCGTTCCGATCGCCATGCCCGGCTTTGCAAGCGGCAAGATGACGTTCCACAGGATTTGCAAGCCGCTTGCGCCCGCGTCACGCGCCGCCTCGATCAGGGAGCGATCGATCCGCATCAGCGTGTTGAAGATCGGCGTCACCATGAACAGCGTGTAGAGATGTACCATCGCAAGAACGACGGCGAAGTCGGAATAGAGCAGCCATTCGATCGGTGCTTCGATGAGGCCTGCCTGAACCAGTGTGGAGTTGACCAGGCCATTTCGACCGAGCACGGGAATCCATGAGATCATGCGAATGATGTTGGAGGTCAGGAACGGCACGGTGCAGACGAGGAACAACACCATCTGCATCGCAGACGTGCGAATGTGGAAGGCGAGGAAATAAGCGACCCAGAAACCGATGACGAGGGTCAGCGCCCAGACAATAGCCGCATATTTCAGCGTGTTGAGGTAGGTTTTCCAGGTCACCCAAGAACCGAGCGTGTCGGTGTAGTTGAAGGTCACGAAATCGGGATACATCGACGCGAAATCGTAGTCCCAGAAAGACACGACAGCGATCATGAGGATCGGGATAAGCAGGAAAGCACCAAGGATCAACGTCAGCGGCAGGGCCTGCAGGTAGGGTGCAAGCCGCCCAACCCGCGGTATGCCGAAGGCATATGGCCGCTTGGCAGCTGTCACGGGTTGCTCCAGGGCGATGGCCATCACACTGCTTCCTATTGAGATCGGTTTGGCGAGCCGTCTTTCCAGTGGGAGCGTGGCGGCAAAGCCGCCACGCCGGATAACGCTATGCTGCTATGAACTCGTTCCAGCGCTTCACCATGTAGCGGTCTTCGTCCATGACGGAGTTCCAGCACGCCACCTTGCCCATACGCTCCTCGAACGATCCGCCGTCGCGCACCGCGCCAGCCTTTTCCATGACCTTGCCCTCCGGCGAAAGGATATCGCCCTTTGCCGGCTCGCCTTCGATCCAGTAGCCCCACTCGTCCTCGGACATGAAGCCCTTGGCGGTATCCATTGCCGCCGAGTAGTAGCCCTGCCGGTTGAGGTAGCCGCCGACCCAGCCGGACGTGTACCAGTTGATGTACTCATAAGCGGCATCGAGCTGAGCACCGGACAGGTGTTTGGCCAGTCCCAATCCGCCGCCCCAGGCGCGATAGCCTTCCTTGAGCGGCTGGTATTTGCAGGCGATGCCCTTGGAGCGAACGGCGGCGACCGCCGGCGACCACATGGACTGGATCACGACTTCGCCTGACGCCATCAAATTGACGCTCTCGTCGAAGGATTTCCAGAAGGCGCGGAACTGTCCGTCCTGCTTGGCCTTGATCAGGAATTCGATCGTCTTGTCGATCTCCTCCTTGGTCATGTTGCCTTTGTCTGCGTATTTGATGTTGCCCATCGCCTCCATGATCATCGCGGCGTCCATAATGCCGATCGACGGAATGTTGAGGATCGACGTCTTGCCCTTGAATGCGGGGTCCATGATGTCGGCCCATGTCGTGATCTCGCGGCCAACGAGGTCGGGGCGAATGCCCAGCGTGTCGGCGTTGTAGATCGTCGGAACCATCGTCATCCACTGCGTCGGTTCCTTGGCAAAGGTGGTAGAATCCTGCGCCTCGACAAAGCCGACGGTATGTGGCGCGGTACCCTGCGCGATGACGCTGTCCGGCTTCAGCTTGCCGGTGATGAACAGCGGCACGATCTTGTCGAAGTATTTGAGCTTGCTCGTGTCCATCGGCTGCAGAACACCCGCCGGGAACACCTTCTTGGCGATCCAGTATTCGATATCGGCAATGTCGTAGGAGTCAGGCTGCGTCACCGAACGCTGGGCTGCCGCGTCGGAGTCGGTCGCCGTCATTTCCAGCGTGATGCCGAGGTCCGCCTTGCACTTGTCTGCGATGGCATTGATGTTCGAAACACCGGTGCCGAACTGGCGTAGCGTGATCGGGTTTTGCGCCCAGACGGTGGGAAAGCCGGTTATGCCGCCCGATCCCGCGGCAAGGCCGGCTGCGGCTGCGCCGGTCTTCAAGAGGGTACGGCGTGATATGCCTGATTTGGCTGGTTTCGTCGTCATGGCATGTTCCCCTGTGTTTGATTTTTCAGTTCAGGAATTGAGGCGGCCAAGGACGATCGCGTCCTCGGCATCCCAGGAAAGCGGCACTGCTTCGCCGACAGCGACAGGCGTTGCGAAATACGAACCTTCGTCGACGATTGCGGTAAAGTCGCTGAACCCGGCTCCGGAGAAGACGAGCTTCACGGAGGAGCCGCGGTATTCGACATTGGTGACGATGCCGGTGAAGCCGAGGCCTTTGGCGCCGCTCTGGGCAAGGCGGATACGGTCGATGCGAATCGCGATATCCACGCTCTCGACTTGCCGCTCGCCTGTCGCCGGTGGCGGCAAATGTCGCGCCGCCCGGCACATCCACCATCAGCACGCCGTCGTCATAGGTCGCCGCGTTGCCGGTGATAACATTGTGGTCACCCATGAACCGGGCGACAAAGGCCGTGGCCGGCCGTTTGAAGACAGTACGAGGGTCGGCAGCCTGCTCGATGCGCCCGTCGTTCATGACCACGATCAGATCGGCCAGCGCCATCGCCTCTTCCTGGCTGTGCGTGACATGGACGAAGGTGATACCAAGCTGCGTTTGCAGCTTCTTTAGTTCAGCGCGCATGCGGATCTTGAGAAACGGATCGAGCGCCGAGAGCGGCTCGTCGAGAAGCAGCGCTTCCGGATCGGTTATGAGTGCGCGAGCCAGGGCGATCCGTTGCTGTTGGCCGCCTGAAAGCTGGGCCGGACGTCGCGTCGAGTAGGCTTCCATCTGCATCAGCTTGAGGAGTTCCATCGCCTTTGCACGGCGCTCCAGCTTCTCAACGCCTTTCATCTTGAGGCTGAAAGCGACATTCTCGACGAGGTCGAGATGCGGGAACAGCGCATAGGATTGGAACATCATGGCCGTGCCGCGTTTCGCAGGCGGCAGGTCGGTGACTACGGCATTGCCAAGCCTGACATCACCCGATGAGATGCTTTCGTGACCGGCGATCATCCGCAGTGTCGACGTCTTGCCGCAGCCTGAGGGGCCAAGCAGACAGCAGTAGGTTCCCGCCGGTATCTTGAGGCTGATAGCGTCAACGGCCGTGGTCTTGCCATAAACCTTGGAGACCGAGACGATGTCGATTTCGGCAGGCTGGGACATAGCGCTTCCTTGTTTTCACATGAAAGCGATGCATCATGCGTGCCAGTTGCCGGCAGCATGGCCAAGCCGTTGAATCGTCAAGAAATACTTGCTTGCTTCTGTTGTCGATAACATAGGCATGTTTGTGCAATGCACAAAGTTTGAGCTATCGTTTAGTATGCTGGCCAAAATTGTATGCAATTCTGCGCTCACAGCGCATGCAAAATATCCCTCCCAAATTTTCACATTCCACGCTAAATCGAGATGTGGCGAGGGCAGCATGAATCTTACCGCTCAAATATCGGGTTCTGGCGATCTGGTCGAAGACAGGACTCAAGTCATTCGCGACCGCGTCCGCGACGCAATCATCGACCGGCGCCTGGCGCCTGGCACGAAGCTTTCGGAGCAGGAAGTAGGCGCCTTGTTCGACGCCAGCCGCACAGTGGCGCGATCGGCGTTGCAGCTGCTGGCGTTCGAAGGGCTGGTGCGGACCGAGCGCAACCGCGGCGCTTTCGTCGCCAACCCGTCTCTCAAAGAAGCAGGCCAGGTTTTCGCTTCCCGGCGACTCATCGAGCCGGGCATTGTTACGGCAGCTTGTGAGCGGATCACCAATCGCGAGGTCGAGTCGTTGCGCGCTCATCTCGACGAGGAGGCGCGGCACATGTCGGCGCGTGGCCCGGAGGCGCGGCGCGCGGAGATCAAGGCTTCGGGTGATTTCCATTTGCTTCTCGCCGGAATTGCAGGGAATGCAATCCTCCAACGCTTCATGGAAGAGCTCGTGGCGCGGTCATCACTGGTAATCGCGCTCTATGGGCGATCCGTTGCATCGGCGTGCGGCCATTCCGAGCATGGCGACATCGTCGAGGCGCTGAATGGTCGCGACGCCAGACGGGCTAGCGACCTGGTCATACACCACATAGACCACATCGAGGCCGACCTAGATCTAAAGCCGAAAGCCGGAACCAGCTTGCGGGAGTCGTTGTTCCGATAGGAATCCGACCTGAACTGCGCGTCGGAAAACGCGGCTGGGCAGCGACCAAGCCGCGGTTCTGTTCCGCTCTACGCCGATTCCAGCGATGCCATGTCGATAACGAAGCGATAGCGCACGTCGGCGCGTTCCATTCGTTCGAAAGCCTCATTGACATCCTGCATGGCAATCATCTCGCACTCCGGCAGGATGTTCTTCTTGGCGCAGAAATCGAGCATCTCCTGCGTTTCCGCGATGCCGCCGATCGGAGAACCCGCGATTCTGCGGCGCCCCATCAGCAATGGGACCGTGCTCGGCTCGGCCAGTGGTCCGATCTGACCGACCAACACCAGCGTGCCGTCCACATCCAGCAGCGGCAGATATGGGTTGACGTCGTGCTTCACCGGCACAGTGTCAATTATGAGGTCGAGGCTCGATGTCGCATTCGCCATAGCCTTCTCATCGGAGGAGACGAGCAACCGGTCAGCGCCTAGTGCAAGCGCGTCAGCCTCCTTGTCGATGGTGCGGCTAAGCACGGTCACGTCGGCGCCCATCGCGGCGGCGAGCTTGACCGCCATATGGCCCAGGCCTCCCAAACCGATCACGCCGACGCGGCTGCCCGGACCCACGTTCCAGGTCCTCAGCGGCGAGTAGGTGGTGATGCCGGCGCAGAGCAGCGGCGCGGCCTTCGAGAGGTCCAGCCCTTCAGGCACGCGCAGCACAAACTCCTCGCGGGCTACGAGGTGCTTCGAATAGCCTCCGTAGGTCGTTTCTCCGGTAGTACGGTCCTTGCCGTTATATGTCTGGGTGTTGCCCTCGCGGCAAAGCTGTTCCTCTCCCTTCCTGCATTGGTCGCAATGCTGGCAGGAATTGACCATGCATCCAATCGCGACGTGATCGCCAATCTTATGGCGAGTAACGTCCGGACCCACCTCGGTTACACGGCCAATGATTTCGTGCCCTGGAACGATCGGGTATGTGCTCCATCCCCAGTCATTGCGGGCCTGGTGAAGGTCGGAATGGCAGATGCCGCAATAGAGAACCTCCATCACGACGTCGTTCGCGCGGGGCGCGCGCCTCTCAAAGGCGAAAGGCGCGAGCGGCACATCCGCGGATGTACAAGCAAAGCCGGTGGTTCTCATTGGCAACTCCTGTCGTTGACCGCCCCGGCGCGTATGTCGTTAGCTCAGTCACGGCGATCAAACTTGATGGTGACGATGGTATCCGTCTTGACCGGATAGCCGCGGACGCCTATTCGCTGGCCCAATTGATGCCTAGGTTTAGAAAACGCGGCCAACGCGTTGAAAATGGCGCGAGTGACGGGGCTCGAACCCGCGACCTCCGGCGTGACAGGCCGGCACTCTAACCGACTGAGCTACACCCGCGCAGCAGCGTCTGCCGACGCCGTTGTTGTGTTGGCGTCCGATTAAGGCGTTAGCCGTGGAGTGTCAAGCGCGATACATGGCGGTTTCTTCGATTTGCAAGGGAGAAGTCGAAGCCGGCGGATTGCCCACGCGGAAGCATACGTGCACCCAGATATTTCGCACTTAGTCAACTTCCGACACAGCTTGGAGTGCATGGTAAGCGCGTCATGGTGCGGATTAAAGGGTGAGAGATGTCTGCGTAAAACAGAACCCGCCAATTCGGCGGGTTTGTCGTTTTTGTCGTTCGGCGTGGCTTACCTGAAGAAAAGCCAGAGCAATATGATAATGGGAATGGGGACACCAAGCATCCACAGTAAAGCGCCTCGCAGCATATTGTTTGCTCCCGTATAGGTATCGGGACAAAAATGCCGATGGGTCGAAAAGGTTCCTGACTAGGTCGTTTGCACTGCGGCCAAAACCTCCTGCGCATGGTCGCGGACGCGAACCTTACGCCAAATACGTTGGATAGTTCCGTCGCCATCGATCAGGAAGGTGGCCCGCTCCACGCCCATGAACTTTCGACCGTACATGCTCTTTTCGACCCACACTCCGAAAGCATTTGCGGCGTCGAGGTTTTCATCCGAGGCCAATGCAATGGAGAGGGCGTATTTTGAAGCGAATTTAGCATGCCGCTTCAGCGAATCCGGCGACACGCCGACGATAATCGCACCGGCCGCCTCGAATTGCATTCGCAAAGCCGAAAAATCGATTGCTTCAGCAGTGCAGGCTTCTGTGTCATCCTTCGGGTAGAAGTAGAGAACGATGCGTTTACCCCGCATCTCTGCAAGGTCCATTGTCTCACCGTTTACAGCGGGCAAGGAAAACTCGGGTGCGCGGTCACCAACTGTTAATTCTGCCATAAAGATGCCCTTCCTCGCCAATGTGTGTAAGGAGGTTGTGTAGATTCGTCCACGCACCCTCGCTGGACGCATAGTGCCGCCCCATGTATTCGTTAGAAAATCACCTTGAGCCGCGCGTTGCACCACCAGCAGCCCCAACATCAAAAAATTCGGTTTCGTCGCGACGAAATTAGCAATCTCTCAGCGTTGCCGTCGGCGCAGGGCCAGGAATCGCATTGGCGTTCTGAACGTGGGCGCTACGCTTGGAGGACTCTCGCGCGCTGGGTTGCTGCCGGCTCCGGCGTGGTCGCAATGCTCTTCCTCATCGCCATTGTCATTCTGGTCAAGTCTGATTGGGGCACCGAGACGCTCAGGCTTCAGGCTGAACGGACCATCCAGAAACTTGCCGGAGACAACACGTCGGCCTCCCTGGGTCCGGCCCGAATTACCTTCGGCTCTACCTATCCAATGGCGCTGAAGTTGGAAAACCTCAGCCTTCAGAAAACCGATGGCGGCGTGACGATTGCCAATATAGCAACTCTCGACTTCGGCATCAGGTTTCTGCCGTTGCTTTCCGGACGCCTGCAATTGGGAGGCGCGACGCTCTCAAACGCGACGATCTCTGTTGCGGCGCTTCCATCGATGGGAGGCGGGGACTGGACCGCGAACTTGCGCGACGAAACCGGCTTGATCGATCCCGACCTTGTCGCGGTCGCCGCTTTCAAGCCCTTGCACGCCGCGTTTTCCGCGATCGATACCGGACGATTGGCAGATATGACTCTGAAGAATGTCACGGTCACGCTCGCCGAAAACGAGAGGGTGCGAGCTATCACAATTGTCGACGGCGCTTTCACACGGACGGCTGCTGAAGTTCTGAAGATAAGCATGAATGGCGAGGTGGACGGACGAGCGTTCAAGGTAGCGGGAACGGCACAGCGCGAAGCGGGCACGACGCGGATTTCCAATGTTGATCTCTCGATCACCGCGGACGCCCTTGGCGATGAGGCGATCTCTCAAGCGAGCAGCGCCGGTCGTCTTGGCGCGATCGCCCTGAATATTCGGGGGAGCGAGGCTCAGAGCGGGAATAAACTGAAGCTCTCTGCAATCGTGGAAAAGTCAGTTCTCGATTTTGGCGCGAGAGGACAGCTTGCGGGAAACATTCGGCTCGACGCGACACTTGAGCAGGGTTCAAACAAACTGGAGATAGATCGCCTGCTCGTCCAGACTGGTGCCACCTCGCTTGAGTTCAATGGCGCTGTCGGACCTCGTCCTCCAACAGGAACCAAAGACGCGGTACGGCTATATCGGTATGAGCTCGTCAGCACGAAAACGGTCGCAGCGCCGGAAGGCTCGCCCGAAGCGGCGCTCGACTTTCAATCGCAGCTGACCGGAACCTTCGATCCGACTGCCGGTATTCTGCTTGCCGATGATATCGCTGTCAAAAGTGGAACGGGTGAAGCACGCGGAAATGCGCGGATCGAGCTTGTGAAGGGCCAGGCCCCAGGCATTGCGCTGGTCTTTGCCCTGGACAATGTTCAGATGGCTCATGCCAAGCAGCTGTGGCCGTGGTTTGCGGCCGGCAAGGCCCGATCATGGGTTTTCGATCACGTTTTTGGCGGCAAGGTTCAGGACGCCAGTATCGAATTCCGCGTCAAACCAGGACGCCTTGGAAACGGCGTTCCCTTATCTGCCGAAGAGATCGTTGCGCGGTTCGCACTGAGTGACACACGCTTCGACACCATGGGAACCCTGCCGCCGATCCGTAGTGCGAACGGCGTCGTCGACGTTCGGGGATATGATGTCAATGTGAAGTTGTCGTCCGGGATAATCTACCTGCCCAGCGGACGCAGTCTGACAGGCAAGAATGGAACCCTGGCTGTTGCTCAATCCAACAAACCACCTGTAATCGGCAAGCTGGATATCGACGTCGATGGAGATGCCGCGGCCGTTGCCGAATTCGCTGCATTCCCGCCCTTTAACGCCATGCGTTTCCTGCCGTTCAGCCCTGACGACCTATCGGGAAAGGTTTCCGGCCATGTGATCGCTGATATACCGCTGCAGAAGGGGATCGACGCAAAGACGCTGAACTGGATGGTGGACCTGGACTATGATGGCCTCTCGATCGCCAAGCCCATCTCAGGCCAGTCCCTCACCGAAGCCAGCGGCCAGCTTACGGTGGAACCCTCGCAGGCCACCATATCGACCGAGGGGCTGCTCAACGGCGTGCCCGCGACAATTTCCATGATAGAGCCACTGCGCCCGGAGGGTCCTAGGCGCGAAAGGGATATCCAGCTCAAACTCGACGACGCGGCGCGAAAAAAGATTGCGCCCGGCCTGGATCCCTTCGTAACCGGAACGATGAAGGTCAAGGTCGATGACGGCGGAGATAGCCGAAAAATTGTCGCTGACCTGACTGACGCCCAGTTGGATATCCCCTGGGCGGGCTGGAGCAAAGGTCCGGGCGTAGCGGCCCAGGCTGAGTTTGTCATGCAGACCACGGACAGCGGGACGAGACTGTCCGACTTCTCGTTAACTGGGAAATCATTCCAGGTGTCGGGGGACGTTTCGCTGTCGGGCGGTGAGCTGTCCTCGGCGAAGCTCGGCACCGTTCGCCTCAATCGCGGTGATGCAATCAGCGTGTCGATCGCCAGGGCAGGGAAGGGTTACAAGGTCGGGATAAAGGGCAGCGCGTTCGATGCGCGTTCCGTGATCAAAACGTACATGTCGGATGCCAAGAGCTCGGATAGGTCGAGCGGCGCCAAAGTTTTGCTGGACGTCGATGTCGAGCAGGTTTCCGGCTTCAACGGGGAAGCAATCACCAACCTGAAACTCGACTCGGATGGAAACAGGACCTCGGTCGTCGCCACTGGCGACACCGGCGGTGCAGTCAGCTTCACAAGCGGAACTGCGGCCGGCGGCAGGGCGTTGGCAATGAATGCAGCGGATGCGGGTGCTGTCCTGCGTTTTCTCGACATATACAAGAACATGCAAGGCGGCTCGCTCGACCTCAAGCTCACCGGCACCAAGGACGGAGGCATGGCCGGCAATGTCGAAGCGCTGGACTTCAAGGTGGTGAACGAGCCAAAGCTGGCTTCGATCGTGTCGACGGCCCCCAGTGGAAGCGATCGCAGTCTCAGCCAGGCGGTCAAGAAAGATATCGACACATCGAGCGTGTCGTTCGAAAGAGGTTTTGCCCGGATCAACCGGGGCGACGGCTATTTGCACCTTACAATGGGTGTCGTGCGCGGGCCGCTGATCGGCGCAACGTTTCAAGGTACCCTGTACGATCAGAAGGGCAACATGGATATGACCGGCACATTCATGCCGGCCTATGGCCTTAACCGCATCGTCAGCGAAATTCCCCTGGTCGGCGCATTGCTGGGCAATGGCCGTGACCGCGGCCTGATCGGCGTTACCTTCAAGCTCGACGGCGACGCGAAGTCACCCCGGCTCCAGGTCAATCCGCTGTCAGTCATGGCGCCTGGCATCTTCCGCCAGATTTTCGAGTTTCAACTAGCCTACGCTGCCTTGCACCAATATGTGCTTCTTCTTGCCAAGCGAGAGTTTGACGACACCGTCGCCATTAAGGTCTGCGGCTGTGACCGCGCGGCGTTCGTCCTGAACGGGCTGGTCGTTCAACCGCACCGCGCCGCCCTGGACGTGACGGCGCGCCTCGCCGTTCGATGCCGGCGAGGCCGGCGCGAACCAGAAGCGTCAGAAGGCCGATGCCGGCAGTCGAGTTCCGAGCCGGCAACCTCGATCGTCGGCAGCGTTTCTGCCAGCGTGCCTTCCTCGAACGTCTTGCGCGCGGTCTCGGCTGCCTCCTCGGCCGCCTCACGGCCATGCACGATGGCCGTGGCTTCGGTCGCCAGAACCTTCTTGGCCTCGTTGATCTCCGAGCCGCCCAGCGCGGCCAGCCGCGCGATCTCGTCCAGCGGCAGGCGCGTGAAGATCTTCAGGAAGCGCTCGACGTCGGCGTCCTCGGTGTTGCGCCAATACTGCCAGAAATCGTAGGGCGAGAAGACGTCGCCGTTCAGCCACACCGCGCCCTTCGCCGACTTGCCCATCTTGGCGCCGGACGATGTGGTGAGCAGCGGCGTCGTCAGCGCGTAGAGCTGCGGCGTGCCCATGCGGTGGCCGAGATCGACGCCGTTGATGATGTTTCCCCACTGGTCGGATCCGCCCATCTGCAGCCGGCAGCCGTAGCGGCGGCTGAGCTCGACGAAATCGTAGCCCTGCAGGATCATGTAGTTGAATTCGAGGAAGGACAGCGACTGCTCGCGATCGAGCCGAGCTTGACGCTGTCGAAGGTCAGCATGCGGTTGACCGAGAAGTGCCGGCCGACATCGCGCAGGAACTCGACATAGTTGAGCTTCATCAGCCAGTCGGCGTTGTTGACCATGATGGCGTCGTTTGGCCCGTCGCCGAAGCGCAGGATGCGGCCGAAGATGCGCTTGATGCCTTCGATATTTCCGGCGATCGCTTCCGGCGTCAGCAGCTTGCGCTGGTCGTCGCGGAAGGACGGGTCGCCGATCATCGAGGTGCCGCCGCCCATCAGCGCGATCGGCCGGTGGCCGGTCTCCTGCATCCAGTAGAGCATGGTCGCCGAGATCAGATTGCCGATGTGCAGGCTGGTCGCCGTCGCATCGTAGCCGACATAGGCGGTCACGATCTCGCTTGGCGAACAGCTCGTCCAGGCCGGCTTCATCGGAAATCTGGTGGATGAAACCGCGCTCGGAAAGGATGCGCAGAAAATCGGACTTGAAAGCGGTCATGGTCGAGGTTCCGGGATAAATACGGCCGGCATGGCAAATGCGGCAGCGGCGCTTTAGCATCCGCACGACCGGAATCACAAGGATAATGGCCGGAAATGACCCTGACTTGCGCGATCGGCCTGATGAGCGGCACGTCGATGGACGGCATCGATCTTGCCATGTTGCGAACCGATGGCGAAAACGTCGTCGAACGCGGGCCGTCCTTTTTCGTACCCTATGACGCGGCGTTCCGCCGGCGCCTCGAAACCGGCCTCGAAGACGCGAAGCTTATTGTCCAGCGCGAGGAAAGGCCGGGCGAGTTGGCGGCGTTGGAAACGGACATCACTTTGCGGCATGCGCGACGCGGCGAACGCGTTCCTGCGCCGCAACTCTGGTCAATGGGGCGAGCCGCAGGTGATCGGCTTCCACGGCCAGACCGTCCTGCACCGGCCGCAGCTCGGGCTGACGGTTCAGCTTGGTGACGGAACACTGCTGGCGCAGCTGACCGGACTGCCGGTGGTCTATGACATGCGCGCAAACGATATGATTTTCGGCGGGCAGGGGGCGCCGCTGGTGCCCGTCTATCACGCGGCGCTGGCGCGCTCGCTCTCCAGCGCTTTCACACGCAACTCCCCGATGGTGTTCGTCAATGTCGGCGGTATTTCGAACATCACCTATCGTTCCGAGAGATGGCGACCCGGTCGCTTTCGACAGCGGTCCCGGAAACGCGCTGATCGACCAATGGGTGTCGAGCGAAGGCGGCGTGCCCTTCGACGCAGACGGCGCCATCGCCAGCGAGGGTGGTATCGTTACGTCGATCGTTGATGCCTATCTCGACAATCGGTTTTTTGACAAGCCCGGCCCGAAATCCCTGGATCGCAACGATTTCACTCTCTCGAAGGCGGCAGGGCTCGAACTCGCCGACGGCGCGCGCACGCTTGCCGCAGTCTCAGCTAAGGCGATCCTCAGATCGGCGGACCACCTGCCGGAAGCGCCAAAACTCTGGATCGTCTGCGGCGGGGGGCGCAAGAATCCGCATATCGTCAGCGACCTGCGCGAAGGTGCACAAAGGGCCGGCGCCGATGTCATCCTGGCGGAGGATGCCGGCTTCAATGGCGACTCAATGGAGGCGGAGGCGTGGGCGTACCTCGCGGTACGGTCGATGAAGCGGTTGCCGCTGACGTTCCCCACGACGACAGGCTGTCGCGAGGCGGTCACGGGTGGCATCCTGGCGACGTAACGGCGGGTCAGGGGCGCTATCGCACCTTCATCGAACTTTAATGCAATCGTCACCGCTGTGACATTCCCATCCCATAGCTGGAAGCAGTCCGATCCCTCAAGAACAGCATTGCTGTGACAACGAATTCGTCCTGCTTGAAGTCGGCGATTTCCTGAAGGCGAAGTAACAAGCTCCTCCCAAGCTTGAAGACAAAGGCCCTGGCCGCAAAGGCTGGGGGCTTTGTCACCATGATCTAGAGGTTCGCGAGAAACGATATGCTCGGCGAGAAGAAGTACTCTCCGCCACGCATTTTGACGAAGCCATCAAAGGCGACGCCGGTACCCGTCGTCGTCGATGCGTCGTCCCAAACGGTCGGCATTTTCTGATCGCCCGGGTTATTCGGTCCCTGACCAATCACTGGGTCGATTCCATGAGTGCCAGGAATCGGAAACGTCGGGTTGTTTGCCCAGGTGACCTGCGTGAACTTGAACTGGCGGCGGATATTCTGGTTGTAGGCCATGAACAGCAGGCCTACCCCGTCGATTGGCAGCAGGGGAGCAACATTTGTATCGAATTCAGCCAGCGAGCCGGCTTCTGGCAGTTCTTCAGGGTGAACGAGCCGCTTCTTGTCCTCGTAGGTGATGCCTCGGCGCGGCATAATGTGCTGACGCTCGCCTTCTTCACCGCCCGGCGCTCCGCCGCTGCCGCGCGGGTTGGTCTTGCGTATGTGGCCATGGAAGGGACAGCGCGCCCCAGGATCCGAATTGTAGTCGAAATTGTTGACTGGCTTCACGCCACGAGCTGTCTCGGACAGCGTGACCGGGGTTCCGTCCTCGAACCGCCCCACAAGCATTGCACCTGCGAGCTCCCGATCGTCACCGGCGAGTCCGAGGGAGTCCGCAACGACCTGCTCCTGGTGTTTGAAGTCGTGAACGTGCTGCTCCAGTTTGCGGAAGATGAAGAAGCTGCCGAAGCAGTTGGGATCCGCCGCTCCAGGATCGGGCACGAGTGCTGCATCAAGTCCGAAGGCCGGATCCCAGCGTGAAGTGCCGGCGGTGCTTGCCTCTGCGTTTATGTCCTCGACCAGCATGAGGGGTTGGCTTCGACCATCGACGTATCCAAAATGCTCGATGCCTTCTCCCGCAGCGTTCTTGATGGCCTTTCCATGTTGAACGTGCACGATTGAGCCGCCGGCGTCGCCGATAAGTTCAATGATCTCCCCCGCGGCAGCAGCGGTTTTCGAACTCGGTGGCGGCGGCTACCACAACCACGCCGTGAATGTTCCTGCGGAACGGTGTCTCCCACTGAGAAACAGCCACATCACTCAACCCACCGTCCAGTTTCATGCCTTTGCGGAATTCATCGCCGGTGGGGGCGGCGCCCGCTTTGCCGATCTTCTTGTATCCCTCGAATGACAAGGCGACGTGCACAAAGGTGCCGCCGTCCTTGCCGTATTTCTTGAAGTCGTCGGTCGCCACGAGTTGGGCGTATGCATTTACGATATGGTGGTTGGCAAGCTCGCGAAGCAGCCTGCGCGATGCCTTCTGGTCAGTCGGATCGAACCGAAAGAAGATATTCGCCGTCGTTTCTCGCCCATGACCTTTCATTATGTTGCCCTGCAGATTTTGCAGCATCTGCAGTTCGTCCGGATCGGCTTTTCTCCAGGAAACTGGCTTGTCCATTGTTATAGGCATGCGAATCCCCTTCATCTCTGGGTGATTAAGCAAGCGCGACAGAAATTATGAAGTGAGTGCTGGAAATTAACACAAGTTAAATTGATAATCAACAAATATTGCGCCAGACATATGGGCGTCAGTTATTACCTGTCATTTTCTATTTGAACACCAAGTTTTCACTGCAGTTTACATTGTATAAGTTGCAGCGAGTTGTATGAATTTGAATGACAGGATCAGGATCACTCAGCGATCAATCGCCATATACATGAGTATTAATATCATGATTTGCCAGGCCTTGTGCAGCTGCCATCTGCTTTTGCGCTGCAAGCTTGGGGACCGGAGAGTCGAGCGCGTTCGATACACGTGAAAGGCGCCGGTCGCCTCGTCTCGGCGCGGTTCGGGTAAGGAAAAATCGCGAGTTCCTACCGGAGCAGCTTCGCCGCCGCGGTGTCAGCAATGCCTACAATATTCGCACGTCGCCCTGTCTTATCGCCGCAGCGTCCTTCTCAGCGTAATCGCTTCGGCTTGGGGTCCGACAACTGCCCGGCAAGGCGCTTGTCGAGGTAGTCGGCGCACTCGTCTATCACCAGCTGCGGATCATTTGAGAAGAAGTGGTTGGCGCCCGGCAGCGTCTTCTGGGTGATCGTGATGCCCTTCTGCGTGTGCAGCTTGTCCACCAGACCCTGCACATCCTTCGGGGGCGCCACCCTGTCGGAATCGCCGTGGATAATCAAACCTGACGATGGGCAAGGCGCCAGGAATGAGAAGTCATAGGTGTTCGGCTGCGGCGCAACAGAGATGAAGCCCTCGATTTCAGGACGGCGCATCAGCAGCTGCATGCCGATCCACGCGCCGAAGGAATAGCCCGCCACCCAGCAGCTTTTCGAATCCGGATGTAGCGACTGGATCCAGTCGAGAGCGGCCGCGGCGTCGGAAAGCTCGCCCATTCCATGGTCGAATTCACCCTGGCTGCGCCCGATGCCACGGAAGTTGAAGCGCAGCGTGGTGAAATTGCGCTTTTGGAAGATGTAGAAGAGGTCGTACACGATCTTGTTGTTCATCGTCCCGCCGAATTGCGGGTGCGGATGCAAGATGATTGCGATCGGCGCACTTTTCTCGGTCGACGGCTGGTAGCGGCCTTCCAGGCGACCAGAGGGTCCGGCGAAAATGACTTCGGGCATTCAAGACTCCACAATTCCAATTTTGCCATCGTCCGCCTGCAACATTGCCTGCTTCGGCCTTGACGCGGCTGGCACGCCTACCTAAAAGCTAGTTTAGAACAGTTCAAAACTGACGGACGAGCAATCAGTCGGGTAGATAGGACGTCCGGCATCGCAAGTTCAAGGAAATTGCGACGTGGCTTCGTTTTGCTCGAGCGGAAAGACCTGATGGCGGAATCCCGCGCCTATCTCGACTACAATGCAAGCGCGCCGCTGCTGCCGTCAGCGCGCGCTGCAATGCTTGCCGCGCTGGATATGACTGGTAATCCGTCATCTGTGCACGGCGAGGGCAGGGCGGTGCGTAGCATCGTCGAGAACGCGCGGGAAAGTGTCGCCGCCTTGGTTGGCGGCAAGGCCGAGCATGTAGTCTTCACCTCGGGTGCGACCGAGGCGGCCACGACCCTATTGACGCCGGACTGGCGAATGGGACGCAGCCCGTTGCGGCTCTCCCAGCTCTATGTCTGTGATGCCGATCATCCTTGCGTGCTCTCGGGCGGCCGTTTCCCCGCTGACCGCGTCATACAAATTGGTGTCGACGGAAGCGGCGTAATTGACCTCGCCTCGCTTCAGGCCGCACTTGCTGACCATGACAAGGCGGAAGGCCTTCCGCTCGTGGCGATACATGCGGCCAACAACGAAACCGGCGTCGTGCAGCCCCTGCCCGCGATTGGTGATCTGGTGAAGGCGGCGGGTGGTGTATTTGTGGTCGATGGAGTTCAGGCAGCAGGGCGAATAGACGTCGATTTTTCAAGGTCTTTCGGGGATTTTATCATCCTTTCTGCCCATAAGATGGGTGGTCCAAAGGGCATCGGCGCCTTCGTACGCAGTTCGGATCTGCTTACACCGGTGCCCTTGGTGACTGGGGGCGGGCAGGAAAAGGGCTTTCGCGGCGGGACTGAGAACGTTTCGGGTATTGCCGGTTTCGGTGCGGCTGCGCGGCATGCGGCATCGGCGCTTGGGCGCATTGAGGAAGTCCGTGCAAGACGCGACCAAATCGAGCGTGCGATCCTGCAGACTGCACCGGATGCCGAAATCTACGGCATAGCCGCTGAGCGTCTCGCAAATACGGTCTTCTTCGCCATTCCCGGCATAAAAGCTGAAACCGCACAGATCGCCTTTGACCTCGCCGGAATTGCGGTGTCGTCCGGGTCGGCTTGTTCCTCAGGAAAGGTCGGTCCAAGCCATGTGCTGAAGGCGATGGGAGTGGAACGGCCGGAAGGCGGGTTGCGCGTATCGATCGGCGAGGATACGAGCGCTGCGGAGATCGAACGGTTTGCTGTCGCCTTGTCTAGAATTGCTTTGCGTCGCGGCGGAGAAACCCGCGCGGCGTGAGGGACAGGTGTGGCGCTTCTTGTTGGCCAACGGTACTTCTTGTCCGTGAATGCGTCGGCGGACGCACTATATAGAGACTACGCCGCTCGGGCGGCGCCATAGGTTTTGAAAAGCCGGCGTTCCGGCAAAACGGTCGGGCCTTGACCCCGGCATGGATGGAGAACGCGATGCCTGCTGTGCAGGAAACGATCGAGCAGGTCCGCAAGATCGACGTCGACCAGTACAAATACGGATTCGAGTCGATCATCGAAATGGATAAGGCTCCTAAGGGCCTGTCGGAAGATATTATCCGTTTTATCTCGGCAAAGAAGGACGAGCCCGACTGGATGCTTCAGTGGCGCCTCGACGCTTACAAGCGCTGGCTGACACTTGATGAGCCGAAATGGGCGCGCGTTCACTATCCGAAGATTGATTTCCAAGACCTCTATTACTACGCCGCGCCGAAGAGCCAGGCGGGGCCGAGGTCTCTCGACGAGGTCGATCCGGAGTTGTTGAAGGTCTACGAAAAGCTTGGCATCCCGCTGAAAGAGCAGGAAATTCTCGCCGGCGTGCAAAAGGCGGTGCAACCCGACTCGGAAGCCGATGAGGACGTCGCCAACGACAATGTCTACAAATCGGGGCGCGTTGCGGTCGATGCGGTGTTCGATTCGATTTCGGTGGTTACTACCTTCAAGAAGGAGTTGGCCGCTGCCGGCGTCATCTTCTGCTCGATATCGGAAGCGATCCGCGAGCATCCGGAACTGGTGAAGAAGTATCTCGGCTCGGTCGTTCCGGTGACGGACAATTTCTACGCGACACTCAACTCAGCGGTCTTTACAGACGGCTCCTTCGTGTTCGTGCCAAAAGGCGTTCGCTGCCCGATGGAACTGTCGACCTATTTCCGCATAAACGAGAAGAACACCGGTCAGTTCGAGCGCACACTGATCATCGCCGAGGAGGGGGCTTACGTTTCCTACCTCGAAGGCTGCACCGCGCCGCAGCGAGACGAGAACCAGTTGCACGCTGCCGTGGTCGAACTCATCGCGCTCGACGATGCCGAGATCAAGTATTCGACCGTGCAGAACTGGTACCCGGGCGATGCGCAGGGCAAGGGCGGCATCTACAATTTCGTTACCAAGCGTGGCGATTGCCGTGGCGACCGCTCGAAGATTTCCTGGACCCAGGTCGAGACTGGTTCCGCGATTACGTGGAAATATCCCAGTTGCATCCTGCGCGGCGATGACTCGCGGGGCGAATTCTATTCGATCGCCGTTTCCAACGGCTATCAGCAGGTCGACAGCGGCACCAAGATGATTCATCTCGGCAAGAACACGACGAGCCGCATCATCTCCAAGGGCATCGCGGCAGGTTTCTCGCAGAACACCTATCGCGGCCAAGTGTCGGCGCACCGCAAGGCGACCAACGCGCGCAACTTCACCAATTGCGATTCGCTACTGATCGGCAACCAGTGCGGTGCCCATACGGTGCCTTACATCGAAGCCAAGAACGCCACTGCGCAGTTCGAGCACGAAGCGACCACCTCGAAGATATCGGACGACCAGAAGTTCTACGTCATGCAGCGCGGCATCCCTGAGGAGGAAGCGATCGCACTGATCGTCAACGGCTTCGTTAAGGACGTCATCCAGGAACTGCCAATGGAGTTCGCGGTCGAGGCGCAGAAGCTGATCGGGATTAGCCTCGAGGGGAGTGTCGGGTGATCGGTATACGGCGTCATCCTCGGGCTTGTCCCGAGGATCTACCGTGTTTGTGGGGATGATTACACGTGACGGGCTACGTCTACATGATGTCGGACAAGCCTCGAGGAGTGATTTACGTAGGCGTTACCAGCGATCTACACGGACGAGCATGGGAGCACCGGAACGACGTCCAACCCGGCTTCACGTCAAGATACAAAGTGAAGAATCTGGTGTGGTTTGAAATGCATCCGAATATCGTTCTAGCAATACAGCGCGAGAAATCGCTGAAGCGCTATCTCAGAGAATGGAAAGTGAGTTTAATTGAGGGCCTGAACCCTACTTGGCTGGATCTGTACGAGCGTATCGATGAAATCGAGAATGTCTATCGTCCTCACCCGAAAACGAAAATGTGGAGTGACTATACTTGATAGTTCTGTAGATCCTCGGGACAAGCCCGAGGATGACGCCTCTATTTAAGTTTGAAAGAACAATGATGCTAGAAATCAAAAACCTGCACGCCCGCATAGCCTCAACAGGCACGGAGATCATCCGAGGGCTGAATCTGACCGTAAAGGCCGGAGAGGTCGCAGCGATCATGGGGCCGAACGGCTCCGGCAAATCGACGCTGTCCTATGTGCTGGCGGGGCGCGACGACTATGAAGTTACCCAGGGCGATATCCTCTACAATGGTCATTCCATTCTCGAAATGGATCCTGCCGAGCGCGCCGCCGCCGGTATTTTCCTGGCCTTCCAATACCCCATGGAAATACCGGGCGTGGCGACAATGGAATTCCTGAAGGTCGCTCTTAACGCACAGCGCAAGGCGCGCGGCGAGGAGCCGCTGAAAATTCCGGACTTCATCAGGAAGGTGAAGGAAGCTGCCGGCTCGCTGGAAATGGATATGGCGATGCTGAAGCGCCCGCTTAATGTCGGATTTTCCGGCGGCGAGAAGAAGCGAGCCGAGATTTTGCAGATGAAGCTTTTGCAACCAGCGCTCTGCGTGCTGGACGAAACCGATTCCGGCCTCGATATCGACGCGCTGAAGATCGTCGCGGATGGCGTCAATTCGCTGCGCTCGCCCGACCGCGCGATGGTCGTCATCACCCATTATCAGCGGCTGCTCGACCACATTGTGCCCGATTCCGTCCATGTGCTTTACCGCGGTCAGGTGATCAAATCCGGCGACAAGACGCTTGCCAATGAGCTTGAAGCCAACGGCTATGCCGGGATCATCGAAGAGGCGGCATAGGTGGCAGCCATGAACATGCATGCAACACCAGTGCGTACCCAGGCCGAGACGGCGCTAATCGAGGCGTTCGGCGAGCGCCTCTCGCAGCTGCCCGGCGACGGCGCCGTGATGATAAAACGGGATGATGCAATCGAGGCGATCAAGGATGGTCTGCCGACCCGGCGTATAGAGGCCTGGCATTACACGGATTTGCGACGCCTGTTGTCCGCTGTGCCGCAGCATGACGCGGCTGCGCGACCGAGGCTGCTGCCGCCGGTTGTCGAGAGCTCGATTGTCTTGCCGATCCTTAACGGAAGCGCGCACGGCAGAGCGCCGGCACTCGAAGGCGTCGCCTTCACGCCTATTTCTGAAATGCTCATTGATGGTAGCTTCGCTCCAGCGCTCGATCCGCGCGACGATGACGATATGGTAGGCTTCCTCAACACGGCTTTCGTCACAGATGGCTGGTTTGCCGATATCGCGGCGGGCAGTATCATCGATAGGCCAATAGAATTTCAGAATATCCAGGCGGGCGGCCAGACGCATGTCCGCATGCCGGTGCGTGTCGGCCAGGGTGCAAAGGCAACGATCGTCGAGCGGCAGTCGGGCAATGGCGCAGCACTTTCGACCTCGGTCGCCAATCTATTGCTCGGTGACAATGCCGACATAACTTGGGTGATCGTCCAGGATCAGCCGGAAACCGCGACGCACCTCGCGCAGTTCAACGCCGAGCTCGGCAACAACAGCAGGCTGACGCTGTTCTTCATGAATGCCGGCGGCAAGCTGGTTCGGCAGGAGGTACGAGTCAAGGCCGCCGGTGAGGGTTCTGATTTCCAGCTGCGCGGCATCAACCTCCTGGCCGGCGACACGCATACGGATGTGACCATGGTGCTCGATCACGTTGCGCCGCATACAGGCTCGCGCGAGCTGATCCGCAATGTGGTCACCGGCAAGGCGCATGGCGTTTTCCAGGGCCGCATCAATGTTCATCAGGCGGCGCAGAAGACCGACGCGAAAATGGCGTGTAACACGCTGCTACTCTCCGACGATGCCGAGTTCTCGACCAAGCCTGAGCTCGAAATCTTCGCCGACGACGTACAGTGCGGCCACGGCGCGACGGTTACCGAGATCGACCGCAACCATCTGTTCTATATGAAGGCGCGTGGAATCGATGAGAAGATCGCGCGCGGCCTATTGGTGAAAGCATTCGTGGCCTCGGTGATCGAGGAACTCGACAACGAGCTTCTGGTGGATGCGCTGGAGGCCCGACTGGACGACTGGTTTGTTGCGCATGGCTAGGCTGCCGACATCGCTCGACCATTGCGTCATCCATGTCTCGGATTGGGAGAAGGCGCGGCGGTTTTATGTGAATGTCATCGGCGCCGAAGCGATCCCGCGCCAGGGCGGCTACATGTTCCGGCTGAACGATCGACAACTCAATTGCCACGGCGAAGGCGTAACCGCCGACCCGGTCGCACGGCTTCCGGTACGGCCCGGCAACAGCGATCTCTGTTTCAGATGGGACGGGACGATCGAAAGCGCGATCGAACATCTCTTCACCTGCGGAATAGAGATCGAGCTTGGCCCGGTCACGCGCTTCGGCGCCAAGGGCGACGGCACAAGCGTCTATTTTCGCGACCCTGACGGGTCGCTGATGGAGTTCATCAGCTACCATGGATGAAAGGGTGACGAGTTCCGCAGGATACGACGTCGAGGCAATTCGCCGCGACTTCCCCATCCTGTCCCGGCAGGTATACGGCAAGCCTTTGGTATATCTCGACAATGGCGCCTCGGCGCAGAAGCCGAAAGTGGTACTCGATACGATCCAGCATGCCTATGCGCGGGACTATGCCAACGTGCATCGCGGCCTGCATTTTTTGTCGAACGCCTCAACCGACGCCTATGAGAAGGCGCGCGAGACCGTGCGCCGCTTCCTCAACGCCGGTACCACCGAGGAGATCGTTTTCACTTCCAACACCACGGCAGCGATCAATACCGTCGCCTATGGCTTCGCTATGCCGAACGTGGGTGACGGCGACGAAATCGTCCTGTCGATCATGGAGCATCACTCCAACATCGTGCCATGGCATTTCATCCGGGAGCGGCAGGGCGCCAAGCTGGTCTGGGTGCCAGTCGACGATCTTGGTGAACTCCATATCGAAGACTTCGAGAAGTCGCTGACGGACCGCACCAAGCTGGTCGCCATCACTCATATGTCGAACGCGCTAGGCACCATCACGCCGATCAAGGAGATGATCCGCATCGCCCATGCGCGCGGCATCCCGGTGCTGGTAGACGGCAGCCAGGCTGCCGTGCATATGACGGTGGACGTCCGCGATCTCGATTGCGACTGGTATGTTTTCACGGGGCACAAGGTGTATGGCCCGAGCGGTATCGGCGTGCTCTACGGCAAGCGCGAGCGGCTGGAATCGATGCGGCCCTTCATGGGTGGCGGCGAGATGATTTTCGAGGTGACCGAGGACAACGTCACCTACAACGATCCGCCGCACCGATTCGAGGCGGGCACGCCGCCGATCGTCCAGGCTATCGGGTTGGGCGCGGCGCTGGACTATATGGACTCGGTTGGCCGCGACCGTATCGCCGCTCATGAAGCCGACCTCAAGGCTTACGCGCATGAACGACTGCGCTCGATCAACTCGCTGCGAATATTCGGCGACGCGCCGAATAAGGGCGCGATCGTCTCGTTCGAGCTGCAGGGCATTCACGCGCATGACGTTTCGATGGTCATCGACCGGCAGGGCGTTGCGGTACGCGCCGGCACCCATTGCGCGCAACCGCTGTTGAAACGCTTCGGTGTAACGTCTACATGCAGGGCTTCCTTCGGGATGTACAATACCCGCGAAGAGGTGGACATTCTGGTTGAGGCGCTGGAAAAAGCGCGAAAGTTCTTCGGGTGAATGCCATGGAAGACGCTGCAATCCCTGTTGTTGAAACCCCCGAGGCGGCTGCGCCGCAGAGCGTCAAGGCGTCGACCATTCCGGCGGACGAATTGGCGCGCTTGACCGACGATATCGTGTCGGCGCTCAAGACCGTCTATGATCCGGAAATCCCGGCTGACATCTACGAGCTCGGACTTATCTACAAGATCGATATCGAGGACGACCGTTCCGTCAAGATTGACATGACGCTGACTGCGCCGGGCTGTCCCGTTGCCGGCGAAATGCCGGGGTGGGTGCAGGACGCCGTCAGCACCGTCGAAGGCGTCTCAGGCGTTGAGGTCAACATGGTGTTCGACCCGCCATGGACACCGGATCGCATGTCCGAAGAGGCGCAGGTTGCGGTGGGTTGGTATTGATCCGGTTGCACACCGAGTGAATCTTCACCATGTTAGGGACAAGATCATTCCGCAGGCCTTGACCCTGCCGCGAGTGGGAGAATGGAATGGGACGCTTTGCCGTCATCTCAATCACTGAAAAGGCTGCGGACCGCGTGCGCGAAATCGTTGACGTGCGCGATGGTGCCAGCGGCATTCGCCTCGGCATTAAGAAGGGCGGCTGCGCAGGCATGGAGTATACTGTTGATCTTGTGACCGAGCCGAAGCCCGGGGATGATCACATCGAACGCGAAGGCGCGCATGTCTATGTCGCGCCTGAGGCGGCCTTGTTCCTGCTCGGCACAGAAATGGATTTTGAAACGACCGCACTTCGTACTGGGTTCACTTTCCGCAACCCCAACCAGAGTTCGGCTTGCGGCTGCGGCGAATCTGTCGAACTCAAGCCAGCCGACCTGAAGGCCTTGGCGGAAGCTCGCTCCGGAGCGGCAGCCTAGCCTCGATTGGCATAGGGCACTTTCACTGTAGCAAGCTAACCCCTCCCAAGGGTTGCATTGTCGCGAAACCCCATCTATATGCCGCATCATTCCACACACGGACTTTGGTGTCTGCCCGGGAGAAATCCGGCTGAAACCTCCGGTGGCGAAGGAAAATTGTTTCCTCGCCTGTGTCCGTGGAGGCCAACCGGAAAAGGAACTAGGAATGGCACTGCCTGATTTCAGCATGCGTCAGCTTTTGGAAGCTGGCGTTCACTTCGGCCACCAGACTCACCGCTGGAACCCGAAAATGGCGCCGTACATTTTCGGCGCACGCAACAACATCCACATTATCGACCTCTCGCAGACGGTGCCCTTGCTGCATCAGGCTTTGAAGCAGGTTTCCGACGTCGTGTCGCGGGGCGGCCGCGTGCTCTTCGTCGGCACCAAGCGCCAGGCTGCGGACATCGTTGCTGACGCGGCTCAGCGGTCGGCCCAATATTACGTCAATTCGCGCTGGCTCGGCGGCATGCTGACCAACTGGAAGACGATCTCGAATTCGATCTCACGCCTGCGCAAGCTCGACGAGCTGCTTGCTGGCGAGGGCAGCGGCTTTACCAAGAAGGAACTGCTTAACCTGCAGCGCGAGCGCGAGAAGCTCGACAAGGCTTTGGGCGGCATCAAGGACATGGGCTCGACGCCTGACCTGATGTTCGTGATCGACACGAACAAGGAAGCGATCGCTATTCTCGAGGCCAAGCGCCTGGGTATTCCGGTCGTCGCGGTCATCGACTCGAACTGCGATCCCGACAAGATCGACTTCCCGATCCCCGGTAACGATGACGCGGCGCGCGCGATCCAGATTTATTGTGACCTGGTCGCGAAGGCGGCAATCGACGGCATCGCTCGTCAGCAGGGCTCATTCGGCGTGGACATCGGCGCTGCCGAGGAAGCTCCGGTTGAACCGAGCCTGGAAACTGCGGTTGAGCCGAGCCTGGAAACTCCGGTCGATCCGGCGTTGGAAACCCCTGCAGACGACGCCGCTCAGTCCTAAGTCGCTTCGGCTCCTCCGGGAGGCCGCTTCCCAACCGAATTGGCACAGCTGGAGCGCTTCCGACAATGTGCGAGCGGTTCCGGTTTGGAAAGACGGCGCACACTGGAAGTTGTCGTGCTGATGTCAGGCGCATCGTCGATACTCGACGGTGCGCCCGCATATTTTAAGATCAAGAGGCAAAGATGAGCATTTCTGCTGCACAAGTTAAAGAGCTCCGCGAACTGACCGGCGCGGGCATGATGGATTGCAAGGCCGCACTCGCGGAAACCGGCGGCGACATGGAAGCGGCCGTCGATTGGCTGCGCGCCAAGGGCATTTCAAAAGCTGACAAGAAGGCCGGCCGCACGGCAGCCGAGGGCTTGATCGGGGCGGATTCCGGTCTGCGCGAAGCGGTCGTCGTCGAGGTTAATTCAGAAACCGACTTCGTTGCCCGCAATGCTGCCTTCCAACAGATCGTTGGCAATGTGGCCAAGGTTGCATTGGCGTTCGGCCCGGACGCTGTGGCAAACGCCAAGTACCCTGGGTCGGAGAAGTCGGTGACCGACACGATCAAGGATGCGGTCGGGACCATCGGCGAGAATATGAGCTTCCGCCGCGCGGCGAAGCTCTCGGTTCCGCATGGAGCGGTTGCAACCTACATACACAATGCCGTCGCCGACGGCCTCGGCAAGCTCGGCGTCCTGGTTGCCATAGAAACTACCGGCAATGCTGATACAGCGCGTGCGTTTGGCCGTCAGGTCGCGATGCATGTCGCCGCAACCAGCCCGCTGGCCCTGACCGCGGAAGAAGTGGACGCGGCGGCGGTTGCCCGCGAGAAGGCGATCTTCACCGAGCAGGCGCGCGAGTTTGGCAAGCCGGAGGCGATTGTCGAAAAGATGGTCGAGGGCCGTCTGCGGAAGTTTTACGAGGAAGTCGTACTGTTGAAACAGGCGTTCGTGATCAACCCCGACCTGACCGTCGAGAAGGCTCTGAAGGAGGCCGAGAAGGATATCGGCGCTCCGGCCAGGATTGCGGGCTTCGTACGTTTCGCGCTGGGCGAGGGTATTGAGAAGGAAACATCGGATTTCGCGGCCGAAGTCGCGGCCGCGGTAAAGAAGTAGTTCGCACATACCATCCTGGTTTCTTGACAGGGCGTCGCGTGACATCGCGGCGCCCTTCGTGTATCGGAAATCCGCGCTCGGCTTCGAACATCCTGTCAAAGTGTGGCGCATAGGGGTTTCGGCTGCGGCGGGCCGAATTTTGCACGCAATTCGAGGAATTTGATGGCCAAGCCCGTCTACAAGCGCGTCCTCCTGAAGGCCTCCGGTGAAGCCCTAATGGGCGAACAGCATTTTGGCATCGACGTATCGGTCGTGGACCGGATAGCAGCGGATATCGCCGAGGCGCGATCGCTCGGCGTTGAGGTTGGCGTTGTCATTGGCGGCGGCAATATTTTCCGCGGCGTCGCTGTGGCCTCCAAGGGTGGCGACCGGGTTACCGGCGACCACATGGGCATGCTGGCGACGATCATCAATTCCTTGGCGCTGCGCACGTCGCTGGTCAAGATCGGCGTCGATGCGGTTGTGCTATCGGCCATTGCGATGCCGGAACTCTGCGAGAGTTTCTCGCAGCGTCAGGCGACCGCTTACATGAACGCCGGCAAGGTGGTGATTTTCGCCGGCGGTACGGGAAATCCGTTCTTCACCACCGATTCAGCAGCTGCCTTGCGCGCCGCCGAAATTGGTGCGGATGCCCTTTTCAAGGGCACCCAGGTAGACGGCGTCTATTCGGCCGACCCGAAGAAGGATCCCACGGCGACGCGCTACGAGCGTATCAGCCATGCGGAGGTTATCGGCAAGGGTCTGGCCATCATGGACACCGCCGCGATTGCACTTGCGCGTGAAAACAACATCCCGATAATTGTTTACTCGATCCACGAAAAAGGCGGTTTTGGCGACATCCTCAAAGGTGGGGGCCACTGTACCGTCGTTGCCGATTGAGCATTGAGCGGACATAAGACTTTGACTTGAGGAGTGGACTATGAGTGGAGCGGACTTCAACGATATTCAACGCCGCATGGATGGAGCGATCACCGCGTTCAAGGCGGATCTTGCTTCGTTGCGCACCGGGCGCGCTTCGGCCAATTTACTCGATCCTATTATGGTCTCCGCCTATGGGACGACCATGCCGATTACGCAGGTTGCGACTGTCTCGGTTCCAGAGTCGCGCATGATCTCGGTTTCGGTATGGGACAAGTCGATGGTAGGCGCAGTCGATCGCGCAATCCGCGAATCCAACCTCGGTTTCAATCCCATCATGGACGGCACCACGCTTCGCATTCCCTTGCCGGAACTAAACGAGCAGCGGCGCAAGGAACTGGTTAAGATCGCGCACACCTATGCAGAGAATGCCCGCGTCGCATCTCGCCATGTCCGCCGCGATGGCATGGATCATCTGAAGAAAGCAGAGAAAGAAGGCGACATCAGCGAGGATGATCACAAGAAGCAGTCAGAGCGCGTCCAGAAGATGACCGACGACACGATTTCGACGATCGACAGCCTTCTCGCCTCAAAGGAATCCGAGATCCTCCACGTCTGATCCGGTTTGAAAGCCAAACGATGACCACGCCCGCGCATGTCGCGATCATTATGGACGGCAATGGCCGGTGGGCGAAGGCGAGAGGGCTGCCGCGCCTCGCAGGCCACAAGGCTGGCGTGGAGGCTCTTCGCCAGGCTGTGCGGACCGCATCGGATCTCGGCGTGCAATGGCTGACGGTCTATGCATTCTCATCGGAAAACTGGTCGCGGCCCCAATCTGAAGTCAGCGATCTCCTCGCGCTGCTCAAGATTTTTATCCGTCGCGACCTCGCAGAGTTGCATCGTTCGGGTGTTCGGGTTCGAATTATCGGCGAGCGCGAGGGGCTTAAGCCGGACCTCCGCAAGCTGCTTGATGAAGCCGAAGCGCTTACGGCTCAGAATCGGGCGCTCAATCTGGTGGTCGCCTTCAACTACGGCAGCCGGGACGAGATCGTACGAGCGGCGCGGAGGATCGCTCAAGATGTCGCGAAGGGTGCATTTGTGCCGTCAGACATAACCGCCGAGACGATCTCGTCTGCACTCGATACCAACGGTATGCCGGATCCCGACCTGGTCATACGAACCAGCGGCGAGATTCGTCTGTCGAACTTCCTCCTTTGGCAGGCCGCATATAGCGAACTGGTTTTCCTCTCATGCTTCTGGCCGGACTTCACAGCGGAGCATTTTAAGGATGCGCTGCGGCAGTTCGCCGCGCGCGAGCGCCGGTTTGGCGGGCGAAACGACGATGACGTAGTGTCTAACAGCGCATGAGCAACCTGCAGATTCGCATCATATCGGCGGTCGTTCTCGCAATCGCGGTACTGCTGATCACCTGGTACGGCGGCTTGCCGTTCCGTATTCTGTGCGCCGCGATTGCCATGGCGATATTCTACGAGTGGTCGCGTATGTCGCGGCTCGGGGACGGCTCAGCCGGACTTGTGGCGGATTTCTGCATCATCGTTTTCGCCATGGCGCTTGTTGCTGGGCTACCAGCTCTAGTGTTGGTTGGATTGGCTGCGGCCCTTTTTGCTGCGATAGCAATTTTCTCAGCGGTTCGCGTCGGCCACCAGTGGGAGACGGCGGGATTTGTCTATGCGGCGTTATCCGGCCTGGCGCTTGCTATGCTGCGCGGCGATGACGATGCCGGACTCAAGGCAATCCTCTTTCTGTTTGCTGTCGTCTGGGCGACCGACATATTCGCCTATTTTGTCGGGCGGGCAGTCGGCGGCCCGAAGCTTGCTCCGTCCATCTCGCCGGGCAAGACGCAAAGCGGTGCGTTGGGCGGTCTCGTTGCGGGCGTAGCCGCAGCTCTGATCGTGGCCGTTGCAGCAGGCGGCGCGAATCCGGTCGTTCTCGCTGGCGCCGCCATTCTCCTTTCGCTCGTGTCTCAGGCGGGAGACCTGTTTGAATCATGGGTCAAGCGACGCCATGGGGTAAAGGACTCCGGCTGGCTGATTCCAGGCCACGGCGGCGTCATGGATCGGGTGGATGGGCTTGTAGCCGCCGCGGTTGCACTCTACCTCATCGGCTGGCTGCTTTCTTCCGCAGGCACGCCCGCACATGGGCTTTTCGCGGGATGAAGATGGTCCGCAGCCGGAGGTCATGACCTTTGATTAGCCGCTTTCGAACGATATTAGCCGCAAGAGCTTTTGCGCACGTTTTCCATCTCCGGTGGCCACTTTGAGGACTTCGCTTGAACGAGATTTTCTTATCGATCTTCAACACTGATGGGCTGTTGATCGGCACCGTCCTGCCTTTCCTTTTCGTGCTCACGGTAGTCGTTTTCGTGCACGAGATGGGGCACTACCTGGTTGGGCGCTGGTGTGGAATCGGTGCGCAGGCATTCTCGATCGGCTTTGGTCCTGAACTGCTCGGTTTCACCGACCGGCGCGGCACGCGGTGGAAGTTGTCGGCGATCCCCCTTGGCGGGTATGTCAAATTCGCGGGGGAAATGAATGTTACCAGCACGCCAAGCGTCGAAGCCGGACGCGAATTGTCGGAGGAAGAGCTTCGCTCCGCTTTTCATACGCAGCCGGTATGGAAGCGCGCGGCGACCGTTTTTGCCGGTCCCTTGTTCAACTTCCTCCTGACCATCGCGGTTTTTGCCGTGATGTTTTCGATCTACGGCAAGGTCGTTTCCCAACCCGTCGTTGCGGAAGTCCGGGCCAATAGCCCCGCCCAAAGGGCTGGCATTCTGCCGGGCGATCGTTTCGCGACGGTGGATGGGAATCCGGTAAGCACCTTTGCCGATGTGCAGCGCCTGGTGCAGGGAAGAACAGGGGATTCGATTGTTTTTGTCATGCGCCGCGGAGATCAGGATATAACGCTTGTCGCGATGCCCGAGGCAACCGAGCAGAAGGATGCGCTCGGCAACGCGATCAAGATCGGCACCATCGGCGTCATCAATAACCAGGAGTCTGGAAAGCCCGAGCATATCAAGCTAGGCCCTGCCGCAGCGGTTTCGGAGGGAGTGGCAGAAACCGGCTACATCCTCGTCCGCACCGGTCAATTTTTTAAACGGCTTGTCGTCGGGCGTGAAGACAAATGCCAGCTCGGCGGCCCGATCCGCATCGCCAAGATGTCCGGGCAGG
Source organism: uncultured Alphaproteobacteria bacterium (assembly GCA_963829135.1). Lineage (GTDB taxonomy): Bacteria > Pseudomonadota > Alphaproteobacteria > Rhizobiales > Rhizobiaceae > Kumtagia. Next base: position 114,303 of record CAWHHO010000001.1, read on the forward strand.
CGGCCAGGGAAGGGTTTGAATGGCTCGTGCAGTTGATCGCGCTATTGTCGGCAGGCATAGGCTTCCTCAACCTGCTACCGATTCCACCACTCGACGGCGGACATCTCGCATTCTATGCCTACGAGGCGGTTTTCCGGCGCCCGGTGTCAGAGCGTGTGATGGAGGCCGTATACCGAACGGGGATGCTGGTCGTTCTGGGATTTATGGGGTTCGTGTTCTGGAATGATATTTTTGGATGCTGAAAAGCCGAGGGATTTTCGGCCCCTGTGCGGTTTGTTACATCCTCGTTTACCATACCAGTCAAATGGCGTGACGACAAAGCCACGCTCGGCTGGGAAGTAAACGCCGGTTAACCAGAAGCCTTGCGTATAGGGAAAATCCGGTTAATACCGTACTCGCAAATGTCCGCGACGTCCGGTTTTCTCGCCGTGGGGACTACGAGAAAAAAAGGTAAGCTGAGCCCGATGAAGGCAGTTTCTAATTTTTTGGGCGCCGCATCCGCGATTGCCCTCTCTGCGGCGGTCGCTGTTCCTGGCGCTTTCGTCGTTCAAATCGCGTCCGTGTCATCTGCTGAGGCGGCTGTTGTCAGCAGCGTGGATGTGCGTGGCAACCAGCGCGTCGAGGCGGACACGATCAGGAGTCAGGCGGGAATCGCTCCCGGCAAATCGTTCTCCGGTGCGGATATCGATGCGGCGGTGAAGCGGCTGTTCGCTACTGGACTGTTCTCCGATGTGCGTATCAACCAGGTTGGGTCGACGCTGGTTATCGAGGTGTCCGAGTACCGGGTCGTCAATCAGGTCCTGTTCCAAGGCAACAAGAAGATCAAGGACGCTGCGCTCAGCAGCGCTGTCCAGTTAAAGCCGCGCAGCACATTCTCAGATGCGTCCATGGAAGCGGATGCCGAAGCGATCCGCGCCGCCTATAAGCAAATCGGACGAGACGACGCGACGGTTACCTCTCAGGTTACGGACCTGGGCGATAATCGTGTGAACGTCGTGTTCACGATCCAGGAAGGCGATCGCACCAAGATCGCGGCGATCAATTTTGTTGGCAACGAGGCCTTTGGCGACCGCCGTCTGTCCGATGTAATCGCGACCAAGCGGTCTTCCTTCTTGTCCTTCCTGTTGCGCGACGACATCTATGATGAAGATCGGCTGCGCGCTGACGAGGAGCTTCTGCGCCGGTTCTACTACAATCGCGGCTATGCGGATTTCCGCGTCGTTTCGGCCTATGGCGAGCTGGATGAAGCCTCGAACCAGTACACCGTAACAATCACCGTGGAAGAGGGCCAGCGCTATACATTCGGCGATATTTCGATCGACAGTACAATTCCCGACGTTAACACCGAGCAGCTTCAACCCCTGATCGAGACACACCCAGGCGATGCTTACAGCGCCAAGAACGTCGAGGACACGATCATCGCTTTGACGGAGCGAGTGGCCGGTCAGGGCTATGCTTTTGCTCAAGTGACGCCGCGCGGTGATCGCAATTTCGAAAACCACACCATATCGGTGGTTTACGCGATCGACCAAGGGACCCGTGCTTATGTCGAGCGGATCGAAATCCGCGGAAATGCACGCACGCGTGACTATGTTATTCGCCGCGAGTTCGATGTGAGCGAGGGCGACGCGTTCAATCAGGTCCTGATCCAGCGCGCCAAGCGGCGTTTGGAAGCGCTTAATTTCTTTGAAAGCGTCAATATTTCGACGGCACCCGGATCGGAGCCGGATCAGGTTGTCCTGGTTGTCGATCTCGTGGAAAAGTCAACGGGTGAGCTGTCGATCGGTGCCGGCTACACGACCGGTGGCGACACGCCGGGACCGTCCGTTGAAGGTTCCATCACCGAACGCAATTTCTTGGGCCGGGGTCAGTTCATCCGGTTTTCCGCGGGTGGCGGCAAAGACTCGCGTGATTTCTCGTTCTCGTTCACGGAGCCTTACTTCCTGGGTCGGCGTATTGCCGCAGGCTTTGATGTCTATAACCGCACCCGCAACTACGATAACTATAACAGCGAGACGACGGGTGCGACGGTTCGATTCGGCCTGCCCATTAGCCAGACTTTGTCGACGCTGGTTGCTTATAACTTCTCGAAGGAAGATTACGAGCTAGACGATTGCGATATCGTGCCAATCGCGGTGAACCCAAACCGCAACAATTGCGGCCTTTCGCAGGCGATCATCGAGGGTGTCGAGCAAAGTCCTTGGTATAAATCGTCCGTTTCCGGTTCGATCGTCTACAATACGATCGATGACGTTAAGAACCCGCACGAGGGCTTCTATGCCAACCTGACGACCGAGGTCGCGGGACTGGGCGGTGACGCCAAGTTTGTTCAGATCACCGGCCGCGGTTCGTATTACCATACGCTTTCCGAAGAATTCGACATCGTCGGCCTGCTGGTTGCTGGCGGTGGCCATATTGCCGGGTATGGCAGTGACTCGAGCCTGCGTATCTTCGATCAATTCGAGAGCAACGATCGCATGATCCGCGGTTTCGAATACAACGGCATTGGCCCGTATGACGCCAACACCGGGGATCAGCTCGGCGGCACTACCTATTTCAACGCTTCCGCCGAAGCTCAATTCCCCGTTCCGGTGGTACCGGAGAGCTTTGGTCTGCGCGGCGCCATCTTTGCAGATGCCGCCACGCTCTACGGCAGCAGCCTCAACGAAGAAAATGGTCTTGAGGTTGCCGGAACAGGGATGGAATGGCGCGCTTCGGTGGGCGCCGGCCTGATTTGGGCGTCTCCATTTGGCCCGCTGCGCGTCGACTACGCGATACCGGTGGTCAAGAATGATCACGACGTCGAGCAAAACTTCAACTTCGGCATCTCCACGAAGTTCTAGCGCTGGATAATAGTCCGGGGAGTGTTCCCGGACTCGAGGCTTCGTATGTCCGACACAGAATTCTTTGTGCCTGTAAGGCGCTTTTCGGCGTCGGACATCGCGGCGCTAACAGGCGCCGAAATCAGAAATCCGAACCATGCCAGTGTGCAGGTTTCATCCATTGCTGCGGCATCCGCAGGCGGTGATGGGGCGTTGGTATTTGTGGAGGGTAGGAGGAACGCAGGTCTGCTGAAGGACCTTCGCGCCGCTGCAGTCCTCTGCACCGCCGACATGGCCGGCAGTGCTGCCGAGAACGTGGCTGTGCTGGTCACGCCGCGTCCCCAATACGCCTTTGCGTTGATCGGCAGGCTGCTTTATCCCGCGTCCGCCTCGCCAGGCGCGATGACTGGCGAGACCGGGATCTCGCCGGCCGCACATATCCATTCCGCTGCACGAATCGAGCCGGGTGCCGTCATTGAAGCTGGCGCGGTTATTTCCGCCGATGCCGTGGTGGGCACGGGGACCATTATCGCCCCCAACGCGGTCATCGGCCAAGGGTGCCAGATCGGGCGGGACAGCTATGTTGGGCCAAACACTGTCATTCAATATGCACTCGTCGGTGATCGCGTCATCATTCACGCTGGTGCCAAGATTGGTCAGGATGGATTCGGCTTCACGTTCGGCCGGTCCGGGCCCGAGCGACTCCCGCAGATTGGCCGAGTCATTATTCAGGACAATGTCGAGGTTGGTGCAAATTCGACGATTGACCGTGGTGCGCTCGGCGACACCATCGTTGGCGAGAATACCAAGATCGACAATCTTGTGCAGATCGCCCACAACGTCCGGATCGGGCGCAATTGTGTCATAGCCGGCCTTGTAGGCATCTCTGGTTCCGTAACGATCGGTGACAATGTCATGGTGGGCGGTGGGGTTGGCATCGCCGATCATCTGACCATCGGCAGTGGGGCGCAGCTTGCGGCGCGCGGCGCGTTCATGCATGACGTTCCGGAGCGGGCGATCTGGGCGGGATTTCCAGCCAAGCCAATAGGCCAGGCGATGCGGGAGGCAGCCTATCTGTCGCGGCTCGTTCGAACAAAGGGGAGGAAAGACGACAATGGCTGAAGCCAACCCTGCCACACTCGGCTCGGTCGACATTCTGGGTCTGTTGAAGCTGTTGCCGCACCGCTATCCGTTTCTGCTGGTCGACAGGATCATCGAGATCGACGGCGACACCTCCGCGATCGGGATAAAGAACGTCACAATGAACGAGCCCCACTTCCAGGGGCATTTTCCTGGGCAGCCGGTGATGCCCGGAGTGTTAATCATCGAAGCGATGGCGCAGACGGCAGGTGCCATATGCGTTTACAAGATGGCCAACAGCACCCCGTCGATCGTCTATTTCATGACGATTGACGAAGCGAAGTTCCGCAAGCCCGTCATACCGGGCGACAGACTCGAGCTTCATGTGAAAAAACTAAAGCAACGCAGCAACATATGGCGGTTTGCTTGCGTGGCGTTTGTCGACGGCGGCAAGGTCGCCGAGGCGCAAATATCCGCCATGATCGCGCCGGCTGGCAATTGATGGTGCAGGCATCGACATTCATTCACCCGCTGGCCATCGTTGAGGCGGGTGCGCAATTGGGTGCCGGCGTTCATGTCGGCCCTTTTTGCACGGTCGGCGCGGACGCAGCCCTCGGCGACAACACCAGGCTCATCAGTCACGTTGTCATCGCTGGCGCGACGTCGATCGGCAGCAATTGCACGGTTCACCCGCATGCTGTTCTCGGTGGTCTGCCGCAGAGTACGGGCCATAAGGGCGGGCGCACGACGCTCGAAATCGGTAATAACTGCACAATTCGAGAATATGTCAGCATGAATGTCGGTACCGACGGTGGGCGCGGCAGGACAACGATCGGCAATGACGGCTTTTTCCTGGCCTATGTTCATGTCGCGCACGATTGCTCCATCGGCGACAACGTCACACTGACGAACGGCGCGACGCTTGCCGGCCATTGCGAAGTAGGTGATTTCGTCGGCATCGGCGGTTTGAGCGCCGTTCTTCAATTTGTCCGGATTGGGCACAATGCGTTCGTCGCCGGTGGATCCATGATTACCGGCGATGTCATCCCCTATGCAATCGTCGGCGGCAACCGCGCCACATTGCGCGGGATGAATGTCGTGGGAATGAGACGCGCGGGGATTCCGCGGTCAGAGGTGCTCAAGTTGCGGCGCGCCTACACGATGATCTTTGACCGTTCGAGACCGCTGGTGGACAACATCGAAGCTGCCCGCCACGAATTCGCCGATTCGATCTATGCCATGAAGGTCATCGATTTCCTGTCGGCGAGGGGCAAACGCTCCTTCACACTTCCGCCGCTGAAAGGGGCGGCAGATGACGGCGACAACGGCGAAGCCTGAGAGGACAGCCTTCCGCTTCGACGCCGGCGACCGCGTCGCGATCGTCGCGGGCAGCGGACGGCTGCCTGTAGACGTTGCCGAGGGCCTCGGAAGGCAGGGCTATCCGCCTCTGGTGCTGCTTGTACGAGGAGAGGCCAATCCGCACGACTTTGCGGCGTTCGCGACCGAGGAGGTCCGCCTTGGCGACTTCGCAAAACTTGCGTTATTGCTCAAGCGTCGGGGCGTCAGTCATGTTGTTCTGGCGGGGGCGATAGGCCGGCGTCCGAACTGGCGCGAAATAAGGCCCAGTCTTTCCCTGCTAAAACATTTGTCCAAAGTACTGGTGGCATTGGCGCGGGGGGATGATGGCCTTCTGAGTATCTTGATCCGGGGCATCGAGGCGGAGGGCATCGCCGTTGTGGGCGCGCACGAGATTGTGCCGGACCTGCTTGCCGCGGAGGGGCCGTTGACGCGTGAAAGGCCGCGCCAGGCCGATCGACGTGACATTGATGCGGCATTCGCCGCAGCGCGCGCGCTTGGTGGGCTGGACATCGGGCAGGGAGCTATTGCTATCGGCGGACGTGTGATCGCTGTCGAGGGAGTGGAGGGCACAGACGGTCTCCTGGAGCGAACGAGGGATCTTCGGAGCCATGGTCGGCTAGCGGGCAAGACGCGCGGCGTTCTGGTCAAATGTGCGAAGCCGGGTCAGGAGCTTCGCGCCGACCTGCCGTCGATTGGACCGGCGACGGTCGAAGCCGCTCACGCCGCAGGCCTTGCCGGCATCGGAGTAGAGGCTGGCAGAGCGCTGATTCTTGATAGCGCGGAGATGGTCGCGCGAGCAGACGCGCTGGGCCTTTTTGTCGTTGGTCTTCCGCCGGGCCCCTCGAATGACCAATGAGACGCCATTGACGATAGCAATCGTCGCCGGAGAAGAATCTGGCGACCTGCTTGGTTATGACTTGATCCAGGCCCTCCGCAAACAGACCGGCCGAGAGATATTCCTCGTGGGAACGGGTGGACACCATCTCGAAGAACTCGGCCTCCGTTCGCTGTTCGATGCTTCGGAAATCGCGCTTATGGGTGTCTCCGCCATTCTGCGGGATCTGCCGCGCCTTTTCCGTCGCATCGGGCAGACGGCGCGCGCGATTGTGGCTGCCAAGCCGGATTGCGTGATCACAATCGACAGCCCCGAGTTCTCGCTGCGAGTGGCGAAGAAGGTTCGCGCGATGGAACCGTCAATTCCGATCATCCACTACGTGTGCCCGTCGGTTTGGGCGTGGCGCCCGGGCAGGGCGATCGCCATGCGACCCTATGTCGATCACATTCTATGCCTTCTGCCATTTGAACCGGCTGAACTGGATCGGCTTGAAGGTCCGCTGGGAACCTTTGTCGGGCATCGCCTCGCCACGGACCCGGATGTCGCCGCCGCTGCAGCCATGCAGGCGACACGAACGCGGCCCCAGAAAAATGAGATGCGCAGTTTGTTGGTCCTGCCGGGCTCTCGCCGCAGTGAGGTCAATGGCCTGCTGGAACCGTTTGCTGAAACGATTTCTCGACTGAGGGCTCGCGGCAGCAAGGTAAAGGTTCTAGTGCCAACCGTGCCGCGCCTTGCGGATCATTTGCGGCAGGCGACGGCCGGATGGCCGGATCAGCCTGAGATTATTTTGGACCGCGTCCGGAAATGGCAGGCGTTTGGTGAAGCCGATGCCGCGATCACTGCTTCGGGAACGGTTTCCCTTGAGCTAGCCCTGGCAGGGGTCCCGTTCGTGTCGTGCTACAAGATCGACCCGATCGGACGGTTGCTGCAGGGGCTTCTGACGATCTGGACGGCGGTGCTTCCAAATATTATTGCAGATCGTGCAATCGTGCCCGAATTCTACAATCAATACATGCGCCCGGAACATCTTGCGCGAGATCTTGAAGCTTTGTTGAACGATACACCGATGCGTGCCTGGCAGCTCGATGGATTTGCTGAAGTCGCGCGGCGCATGCGGACCCACAAGCCTTCAGGGGAACTTGCTGCAGAAATCGTCATGCGGAAGCTTGGTCGCGCATGAGCCACCCGCACAGAATAGCGCTGGATTGCCCATCGCCATCGTGCTTCGTTAGTGCCAGGGAGAGGTTCGAATTTGCGTGACAGATTGGTCCTGTTGGGGACTAAAGGCGGGCCCGCGAACCGTCCCGGCGGGCCAATGCCGACATCCTCGCTGCTGGAGATTGGCGGCAGGGTGGTCGTTATTGATTGTGGCCTTGGTGTTACAAGAGGTCTGACCGACGCTGGCGTCGATCTGAAAAATCTCGACCTGATATTTCATAACCCACCTTCATTCCGATCACGTATTGGAACTCGGTGCGCTGCTGCACACAGCATGGACATCCGGGCTGCGTTCGCGAGTACGAGTATTCGGACCTGATGGCACTTGGGCGTATTGGAAGAACTTCCTGGCTTCGATGATCTTCGACATCGAAGTGCGGATCGACGATGAGGGCAGGCCCGATCTGCGTGAACTCGTTACCGTGGAAGAATTTGGCGAAGGCCTCGTGTTGGACGGCGACCTCGATGTGACTGCCTTGCGGGTCGATCACCCCCCGGTCACCGAGTGCTTTGCGCTACGATTTGACCACGGTGGGCGCGGTGTCGTGTTTTCATCCGACACTGCTTTTTTCCCTCCGCTCGCCGAATTTGCGGCCGGTGCCGATATTCTGGTGCACGAAGCGATGCTCGCGAAGGGCGTGGAGCGCCTCGTCTCGCGCACCGGCAATGGAGATAGGCTGCGCGAGCATCTCTATGCCAGTCATACGCTTGCCGGAGATGCCGGGCGGATTGCCAGAGTCCGCAGGTGTAGGGCATCTCGTGCTCCATCATCTCGTTCCGGCCGACGATCCGGAAATAGGCCATGAAGATTGGGTTGCCGCCGTTCGCGAAAGCTGGCGGGGAGACTTGACGATTGGCCACGACGGTCTTGTTCTGTCGCTCGCATCCGCGGTTTCGCGACGCATTGTAGGAGGAACTGCATGAAACTGGCGACACTTAAGGACGGCTCTCGCGACGGGCAACTTGTCGTCGTTTCGCGGGACCTGACCCGCTACACGGACGCATCGTTCCTCGTCCCGACCCTACAGGCCGCGCTCGACAATTGGAGCCGCGTGTCGCCACATCTCTCTGCCATGGCGGAGTCTCTGGAAACCGGAGCGGTTCCGTCTCTTCGCTTCCACGAGCATGATGCGCATTCGCCGCTGCCACGCGCCTACCAGTGGGCGGATGGTTCGGCCTATGTGAACCATGTCGAGTTGGTGCGTAAAGCACGCGGCGCGACGATGCATGAAAGCTTTTGGACGGATCCGTTGATCTATCAGGGTGGCTCTGACTCGTTTGTCGGCCCGCGCGATCCCATTACGGCTGACGAGGGATGGGGGGTCGATTTCGAGGGTGAAGTCGCAGTCATTGTCGATGACGTGTCCATAGGAGCGTCGGTGGACGAGGCAGGCGAGGCGATAAGGCTGGTAGCCCTCGTCAACGACCTCAGCCTGCGCGCATTAATTCCGGCGGAGTTGGAAAAGGGTTTTGGCTTCTTTCAGTCCAAACCGTCGTCTGCGTTCTCACCGGTTGCTGTTACGCCGGACGAATTGGGTACTGCCTGGAACGCAGGGCGGGTGCATCTGCCGCTGATGGTGGACCTCAATGGCAAGCCCTTCGGACGGGCAAATGCCGGCATCGACATGACGTTTTCTTTTCCGCAACTTATCGCTCACGCGGCGAAAACGAGGCCTCTTACAGCCGGGACGATCATTGGATCCGGTACCGTTTCAAACAAGCTCGATGGCGGCCCCGGCAAGCCTGTGGCGGGGGGCGGGGCGGGCTATTCCTGCATTGCCGAGCAGCGGATGGTGGAAACGATCGCAACAGGCGCGGCGACGACGCCTTTCATGCGCTTCGGCGACATCGTGCGAATTGAAATGAAAGACAACTCCGGCCATTCGATATTCGGCGCGATCGAGCAGGCATTTCGAGGTTCCGGGGCGTAGCGATCAAGACGCTAGAAATGCACCTTGGCGTGATCTGCTGCTTCGACCAATTTGGCGGCGTTGACTACTCAGATCTATTAGGCGGAGCGGGAAACCCCGGATATGGCATGAACCTGACGGCGCATTTTCGGCGCATGGCCGAAAACAATCTCTGGTCGAACGATCGGCTTTACAGCGCCGTCACAGCCTTGCGGCCTGGCGAGTTCGAGGCTGAGCGCACGGGTTTCTTCCCGTCCATCAAGGAGACACTGAATCACATCCTTTCCGTCGATCTCTATTATCTCGACATGATGCAGGAGAGTGGCGAGGGCTTGGCGATCTTCGACCGCTACACGGACTATGCCGATCCTGAGCAGCTTGCGGCGGCGCAGGCGGAATTCGACCGGAGGCTTCTCGGCTTCTGCGGAAATCTGTCAGCCGACGATCTTGATCGCCGGGTGTTGTCGGACCGGGGAGCGGATGGAAAGATCCCCGAGCGCATCGGTGATCTGCTCGCGCACCTCTTCATTCATGACATTCATCACCGCGGCCAGGTACACGCGATGCTCTCGGGAACGTCGATAGATCCCCCGCAGCTTGACGAGTATTTTCTGGATTTCGACATCAAGAACCGTGACGGAGACATACAGCGGCTCGGGCTGGCCGAGCGCCCATAGTGGCTGTGTGGGCGGCGCTCTACGCCGCGGTCTTTTCCCTAAGTACCCCGCGCCGGATCTGGTCTTCCTCGATGGACTCGAACAGCGCACGGAAATTGCCTTCGCCAAAACCTTCGTCACCCTTGCGCTGAATGAACTCGAAGAAGATCGGGCCGATAACGGTCTTGGAAAAGACTCTGCAGCAGGATTTTGGTCATTCCGCCGTCAACGACGCCTTCCCCATCAATAAGGATACCGTGCCTCTTCATCCGCTCGACCGGCTCGTCATGGCCGTTCACGCGATCGAGTGAACGCTTGTAGTAAGTTTCCGGCGGGCCCGGCATGAACTGCAAGCCTCGGTGCGCGAGCAGGTCGGTGGCGTCGTAGATGTCGTCCGTGCCGACCGCGATGTGCTGAATACCTTCGCCCTTGTATTTGCGCAGGTATTCCTCGATCTGGCTGGTATCGTCTTTTGACTCGTTCAACGGGATGCGGATCTTGCCGCATGGCGACGTAATCGCCCGGCTGACGAGTCCGGTAATGCGGCCGTCAATATCGAAGTAATGGATCTGCTTGAAGCCGAAGAGATCGCGGTAGAAGGCCCACCACTTGTCCATGTTGCCGCGATAAACGTTGTGAGTGAGGTGGTCGAGATAATAGAAGCCGACGCCCTGGGGCTTCGGATCATGCTCGCCCAGCCACTCGAATTCATCGTCATAGGCTGAGCCCTTCGCCCCATATCTGTCTACAAAGTACAGCAACGACCCGCCAATACCGACAATCGCTGGAACATCCAACGCCTTGTCCGAACCGGTGTAGGGAGTGGCACCTTTGGATACGGCATAGTCGAAGGCGTGTTTGGCGTCGACGCACCCGCCACGCCATGGACGGCGCGCAGGGCCCGTGCTGTTCGACAAAGCTCATGGCATGCGAATTGGGCTCTGCATTCAACAGGTAAGTGATGTCGCCCTGGCGCCAGACGGTGATGTGCCTGGTGCGATGGCGCGCGACCAGCATATAGCCCATCCGCTCGAACAAAGCCGCCAACTTCTCCGGTTCGCTATGCGCGAACTCTACGAACTCGAAGCCATCGGTCCCGGCCGGATTGGCCTTGCTGATCGTTGCGGGTGGTGCGTCGTGCGGAAAGGGACCCATGATGGTCTCCGTCGATTTGAGAGGTTGGTCGCATAATAACCCGTTCTGTCCGCATCGGGCTTGCATTCGAGAGCTTCCGGTGGTGCTGTGATGCACGGTTCATGCATCGGAGCTGGCTCAATGGACGATTTAGAACGGCTTGATGGATTCGACCGCAAGATACTGGCGCATCTGCAGGCGGATGCGCGATTGACGAACAGCGACCTTTCCGAGCGCGTAAATCTATCGCCGTCGCAGTGCTCGCGTCGCCGGCAGCGGCTGGAGGAGGACGGCTTCATCAGCGGCTATCGGGCGATGCTCGACCGTGACCGGCTCGGCTTTTCGTTGGTTAGCGTCGTATCGGTGACGCTTGCCACTCACAATCGAGACAATGCGCGGCGCTTCGCTGAGCTGATTGCGCGACTCCCAGAAGTGCAGGAGGCGCATGCGTTGACTGGGGAGATGGACTATTTCCTGAAGGTCGTCACGCCCGACCTGAAAGCGCTCTCGCGGTTCGTCAACGACGAGCTGTTGCCGCATGATTCTGTGCAGCATGTCAAAACGGCGATCGTATTGGAGACGCTGAAGGAGGGCACCGCGCTGCCGCTTTGACCGCTGCTATTCCTGATTCTGCTTCGCCGCCAGATAAACATTGGTCGAGCGCGCGCCGGAGCGGCAATAGGCAAAGACCGGCCCGGGAATCTCGTCCAGTGCCTCGGCCATCTTCTGCACGTCCGCATCGGTCATCTGTCCGCTGACAAATGGGATGTGGCGAAATATGAGGTCCGCGGCTTCAGCTGCCACCGCAATGTCGGCGGCGGTCGGCTGACCGGGTTGCTCGTCGTCCGGACGGTTGCATATGATGCTGCGATAGCCTGCTTCCTTGATGGCGCGGATGTCGTCGACTGCGATCTGGCCGGAAACGGCATAGTCGTCGTTCAGCTGGCGGATTTCCATTTTGTTGCTCCCGAAGAGTCTCGACGTGTCATGCCACTCGGCGCGTCACGCCGCAACTGTGTTCAGCTTCCCATGATCGCACCTTTGATGGTGCGCACATTATGAAGCATCATCCCAATATAGGTCGGGGCGGGGCCGTCCGCCTCGGAAAGTGCGTCCGAGTAGAGCGTTCCGCCGACGCCCAGGCCGGTTTCGCGCGCGACCTGTTCGGTGAGCCGTTTGTTGGTGATGTTTTCCACGAAGATTGCCGAGGCCTTGTCTTCGCGCACCTGTCTGATCAGAGCCGCTACATCTGCGGCGGAGGCCTCTGCCTCGGTCGAGATGCCCTCGGGCGCGACAAACTCCAGTCCATAAGCGTGTTCGAAATATCCGAATGCGTCATGCGAGGTGATGATCGTCCGCTTGTCAGCTGGAATCATTGCGGTTTCGGCCTTTACCGCTGCATCGGTTTCCGCAAGTTTCGCGTCATAGGCGGCAGCGTTCGAACGATAAGCGTTGCAGCCCTCTCGGTCCGCAGCGCAAAAGGCGTCGGCGATGTTCTTCACATAGATCCGCGCATTGGCGATCGATTGGAAAGCATGCGGGTCAATATCGCCCTGGTCATGCCCTATGATGGTATCGACCTCCGCCTCGTGCTCTTCCTTCATGCGGATTGGCTCGACCCCTTTCGTGAGTTCGACGATCGATGCCTTGGTTGCACTGGCGTCAGCGAGACGCTTCAAGAAACCCTCGAAATGCAGACCATTGACGAGGACGACATCCGACGCAGCGAAGGCGGCGGCATCAGCGGGCTTAGGCTCATACACATGCGCGTCACCATTCGGGCCGACCAATGTCGTCAGCGCAATTCGGTCGCCGCCCACCTGCTTGGCGAAATCGCCGATGATCGAGAAACTGGCGACGACTTTCAGCGGCTCCGCGGCCGCCTGCGAAGGGGCGAAAGCCCACAAGGCGAGCGCGGTTGCAATGGTAGCGTAGTCCAAGAGTTTCTGCATAGTGGCTCCTGATCAGGCCGTACGATGGCGGTGCGGATGGCGCACGCGGGCAAGGAAGGCGCCACGCGTGCCGAACAGCGTGGAGACGAGGTATACGGCGCCCGCCGACAAGATAATCGATGGGCCGGAGGGCAGTGCGGCATGATAGGACAGCAGCAGCCCGGCCAGGCATGAGACAATGCCGATGGCGATGGACAGTACGCACATGGTGATGACCCGGTTGGTCCAGAACCGCGCGGCGGCAGCGGGCAGCATCATCAGCCCGACGGATAGCAGCGTGCCTAGCGCCTGGAAGCCGCCGACAAGATTGAGCACGACAAGGCCGAGGAAGATGAAATGCACGGGAGTGCCCAGCCGACTGACGGAGCGCAGGAACAGCGGGTCAAGGCATTCGGCGACCAGCGCGCGCCAGAAGATGGCGAGACAGACGAGCGTAACCACAGAGATACCGGCAATCAGCGTCAGCGCCGGATCGTCCAGCGCCAGAACGGTGCCGAACAGCACGTGCATGAGATCCACGCTTGAGCCGCGCAGCGAAACGATCATGACGCCGAGCGCTAGCGAAATCAGGTAGAAGGCGGCCATCGAGGCGTCTTCCTTCTGCAAGGTGAAACGCGAGACTGCCCCAGCGCCGATCGCGACCACGGCACCAGCGATGAGCCCGCCGATCGTCATAGGCACAATTTGCAGGCCGTAGAGCAGAAAGCCGGCGGCAACGCCTGGCAGGATCGCATGCGCCATGGCGTCGCCGGTCAGGCTCATGCGTCTCAGCATCAGAAAGACGCCGACCGGGCAGGCAGCAAACGCCAGCAGTACGGACCCGGCAAGCGCGCGCTGCATGAAGCCGAATTCGACGAAGGGGGCGATCAGCAGATCGTACATTCAGCCTGCCTTTGCGTGGTCATGCCGGTGCGAACGGTCGCGATGATGATCATGGCTGGAATCGTCATGATCGTGCGCTATTGGTTCGCACCATGGCGCATCGTCTTGCCACGCTTCGTCGAAGCGCCGGGCGCGCAGCAGGTTGTCCGGAGCGAGCGCTTCGCTGGTCTTTCCCCAAGCGATCGGGCCGCGCGCTAGCAGTATCGTCTCCGGAAAGTGCCGTCTGACAAGGTCAAGATCGTGCGCGACGACCATAACGGTGAGATTGTTGGCATGCCAGCGTTGGATCACGCCGATCAGGTCGGCAACGGTCTTGGAATCAATCGCATTGAATGGCTCGTCGAGCAGAATGATATCGGCGTCCTGCACGAGCACGCGTGCAAATAGAGCGCGCTGCAACTGCCCGCCGGAAAGCGTGTCGAGCGGACGCGTTTCGAAGCCGTTGAGCCCAACCGAAAGCAGCGCCTGCGAAACCGCCTCGTGGTCATGCCTGGAATGACGGTGAAGCAGGCCGCGCTTTGGCCAAAGCCCCATGCTGACCAGATCGACCACGCGAGCCGGAAAGCTGCGGTCAAGTTCGGATTGTTGCGGCAGGTACGCGATGCGGGAACCGCTCTCGACGGAGCAGGCGCCGGCCATCGGCTTCAGGATGCCGACGATCCCCTTCATCAGGGTCGATTTGCCCGAGCCGTTCTGCCCGACAACGGCCGTGAGCGTGCCTTTTCGCACCGCGCCATTGAGGTGATGCACGGCAGGGTGGCTGTTGTAGCCAAGCGTAAGGTCGCGAAATGCAATGGCTGCAGACATCGGCTCCGGCCGTCGGTAATTGGCCCAAGGGGAGATATGTTATGTTATTACATATGTCAATTCGATGGCGACGCAGCTGTGCGAATTGGCTTATTCGACTGCACCAACAGCAGCATTGCAGGTGGATTTGCGGCGCGCTAAACCCGCAGCCATGAATACGAATCCTGCCATCAACGTCCTTCGCATCGCTGTCGCGCAGCTCAATCCGACTGTCGGCGACGTAGCTGGCAACCTAGCCAAGGCACGCGAAGCGAGGGCGGATGCAGCACGGCAGGGCGCCGACCTCGTTTTGTTTACAGAACTGTTCCTGGCAGGTTACCCGCCGGAAGATCTGGTGCTGAAGCCGGCGTTCCTCGCAGCCTGCGAGAAGGCTGCCCGGGAATTCGCCGCCGATACCGCCGATGGTGGACCGGGTTTCATCATCGGCACGCCACTAAAGCGCAAAAGCGGCACCCACAATTCTGTCATCATTGGTGATGGCGGCAAGATTGTCGCCGAGCGCTACAAGATCGACCTGCCGAATTACGGCGAATTCGACGAAAAGCGAGTCTTCCAGGCTGGACCGGAGATGCCGGGGCCCGTCAATTTCAGGGGCGTGCGGCTTGGTATCCCGATCTGCGAGGATATTTGGGGGGAACTTGGCGTCTGCGAGACGCTTGCCGAAAGCGGCGCCGAGATCCTCCTGGTGCCGAACGGCTCTCCCTATTACCGAGGCAAGGTCGATGTACGGCATCAGATCGTCATCAAGCAGGTGATCGAGTCCGGCCTTCCGATACTCTATGCCAACCAGTTGGGCGGGCAGGATGAACTGGTCTTCGACGGCGCTTCGTTTGCTATCAATGCCGACCACTCGCTGGCTTTCCAGATGAGCCAGTTCGAGGAGTTTGTCGCCGTTACCTCCTGGAAGCGCCAAGAGGGTGGTTGGGCCTGTACAGACGGCCCGATGTCCAAGATCCCGGAAAAGGATGAAGCCGACTACCGCGCCTGCATGTTCGGCCTGCGCGACTATGTGAACAAGAACGGCTTCAAGAATGTCGTGCTCGGCCTCTCCGGCGGCATCGATTCGGCGATCTGTGCCGCCCTTGCCGTCGATGCGCTGGGCGAAGAACGCGTTCGCTGCATCATGATGCCGTATCGTTATACATCGACCGATTCATTGAAAGACGCCGAGGATTGCGCTCGCGCCCTGGGTTGCCGATACGACATCGTGCCGATCTTCGAGCCGGTCGACGGTTTCTCGCATGCGCTGACTCAGCTATTCGAAGGCACGAAGGAAGGCATCACCGAGGAAAACCTGCAGAGCCGCGCGCGCGGCGTCATCCTCATGGCAGTTTCCAACAAGTTTGGCTCGATGGTGGTCACCACGGGCAACAAGTCGGAAATGTCGGTCGGCTACGCGACCCTCTATGGCGACATGAATGGCGGGTTCAATCCCATCAAGGATCTCTACAAGATGCAGGTGTATGCGCTGTCGGCCTGGCGTAACGGGCACGTGCCGCCGGGTGCGCTCGGCCCGACGGGCGAGGTCATTCCGAAAAACATCATCGACAAGGCGCCCTCGGCTGAACTTCGCGAAAACCAGACCGATCAGGATTCGCTGCCGCCGTATCCAGTGCTCGACGACATTCTCGAATGTCTGGTCGAACATGAGATGAGTGTCGATGAAATTATCGCGCGTGGCTATGATCGCGCTACGGTGACGCGCGTCGAGCATCTGCTCTACATCGCCGAATACAAGCGCCGGCAAGCGGCACCCGGCGTGAAGATCACGCGCAAGAATTTTGGCCGCGATCGCCGTTACCCTATAACCAATCGGTTTCGCGATCGGTCATAGCTGGTGGGCTTGCTTGCGAATGTGAAGGGCGCCGCGTCGTTAGATGTGTTGCGTGAACCGGGCAACGATTTTGGGCAGTATTTTGCACCAACGCTGATCGGCAAACCCCAAAAACTTGCCAATTCATGTTGCTTCCGCTAACCCCCGCGCATGACCGTTACCGTCCGTTTCGCCCCGTCGCCGACGGGCAACATTCATATCGGCAACACGCGCACCGCGCTGTTCAACTGGCTTTTTGCGCTCAAGCATAAGGGCCAATTCATTCAGCGTTTCGATGACACAGATGTCGGCCGCTCGAAGCAGGAATACGCCAACGCCATCCTCTACGACCTTCACTGGCTCGGCATCTATCCGGATGCGACGGACTACCAGTCGCGGCGCTTCGATCGCTACGATGCCGCGGTCGAGCGCCTGAAGGCGTCCGGTTTGCTATACCCGTGCTACGAGACGGCGGAGGAACTCGATCTGCGTCGCAAGGTGCGGCTGTCACGCAAGCTGCCGCCGGTCTATGGCCGGGAGGCGCTGGCGCTGACATCGGCCGAAGTGGCGGCATTAGAGGCTGAAGGCCGGCGCGCCCATTGGCGTTTCCTGCTGCCGAACTTCCTCGATGGCGAGCCTGAAAACACTGTGCGCACCGAAGTCAGCTGGAACGACCTCGTCCGCGGAGAGGAGACGGTCGACCTCGCTTCGTTGTCGGACCCGGTTCTGGTGCGCGAGGATGGTACCTATCTCTACACGTTGCCTTCGGTGCTGGACGACATCGAGATGGGCATTACCCATGTCATTCGCGGCGACGATCACGTGACCAACACCGGCGTTCAGATTGCGCTGTTCCGGGCGCTAGGTGCCGAACCGCCCGCATTTGGTCACCACAATCTGCTGACGACCAGCACGGGCGAGGGACTGTCGAAGCGCACCGGCGCGCTGTCGGTCGGCAGCCTTCGCGACCAGGGTATCGAGCCGATGGCGGTCGCATCGCTGGCCGTGCTCACCGGCACTTCGGAAAACATCGTGGCGCAGCCGACGATGGAGGCGCTTGCCGAACATTTCGACCCGGCGTCCGTATCGAAGTCGGCGTCGAAGTTCGACCCTGATGACCTCTTTGTGCTCAACCGCGCCCTGCTGCATGAAATGCCCTTCAGGGAAGCGCGCGACCGCCTCGCCATATTCGGCGTGTCGGGGGATAGGGCGGAGGAGTTCTGGTTGGCGGTGCGCGGGAATATCGATCGCGTGCAGGACGCTGCCAATTGGTGGCGCATCGTCCGAGAGGGGCCTGCCGAAAGGCCGGAACTTTCGGATGACGATCGCGACTATGTCCGCGCAGCGCTTGAGCATCTGCCGGACGAGCCTTGGGACAAGGGCACCTGGAAGGCGTGGACGGAGGCGGTGAAGGCGGAGACTGGGCGCAAAGGCAAGTCGCTGTTCATGCCGCTTCGGCTGGCGCTTACCGGACGGTCGGCTGGACCGGACCTTGCCGATCTTTTGCCTCACTTTGATCGGGCAGGAATTCTGGCCCGACGACCCTGACCGTGCGGTCCTCGGAAATGGCCCATACATATGCATGATCTGCTACAGAACTGCGCATTGTCGGCGCCGCCAATGACTTTGGCCAGTTCGGCTTTATCCAATTGCGGACAAGAGCTGTCGGCGGCAAACAGCGATTGAGCGGGCAGGAGATTAGCAGCGCATCCCAAGGCAACTACGGCGCTGATTGTGAAGCGCAAACCGGTCACCCCGTTCCAAGTGCCGCGCGAGAACTCGCTGGCGTCGACCGCGCACCTGGGTCTAGCGCCCTGTGGTTTGAACCCGCAACGCATGGCCGGCTAGAGCGGTCGCAGCGGCTCCTGAGCGCGCTGCGCCGCCTCCACCACCGCCAATGCGGTCATATTGACGATGCCGCGTGACGTCACCGATGGCGTCAGGATGTGCGCCGGGCGATCGGTTCCGAGCAGGATAGGTCCGACATGCAGCGCGTCCATCATCTGCTTCACCGTCGCCAGCGTTATGTTCGCCGAATCGAGGTTCGGGAAGACCAGCAGGTTCGCCTCGCCCTTCAGCGTCGAGTGCGGATAGATGCGCTGGCGCTGCGATTCCGACAGCGCGGCGTCAGCGTGCATCTCGCCATCGCAATCCAGATCGGGTGCGGTGTCCCGCAGAATGTCGGCGGCGCGGCGCATCTTCTGCGCGCTCGGGGATTCGCGTGAGCCGAAATTCGAATGCGAAACCAGCGCCGCCTTCGGCTCGATCCCAAACCGCCTGATCTCCTCGGCAGCCAGGATCGTCATCTCGGCGATTTCTTCGGCGGTTGGATCGACTGTAACGTGAGTATCCGTGAGGAAAATCACGCCTCTGCTGGTGATCAGCATCGACAAGGCCGAAAGATCGCGGTCAGTCACATCCGGCCGTGCGCCGATAATCAGCGACACATGCCTCAAGTGCCGCTCAAACCGGCCTTCCAGCCCGCAGATCATTGCGTCCGCATCGTTGCGGCGCAGCGCCAGCGCCGCGATTACCGTCGTCTCGGTGCGCACCATTGTCTTCGCCGCTTCCGGCGTTACACCGCGCCGGCCGGTAAGCTCGATCAGCAAGTCGACGTAATGTCGATAGCGTGGATCGTCCTCCGGGTTTATCAGCTCGAAGTCGATACCGGGGCGAATACGCAAGCCGTAGCGCTTCAGGCGCACGTCGATAACATGCGGCCTCCCGATCAGAATCGGCCGCGCGATTTCTTCATCCAACACCACTTGCGCTGCACGCAGAACGCGCTCGTCTTCGCCATCGGCATAGATGACACGCTTTGCCGTGGAATTCTTCGCCGCTGAGAACACCGGCTTCATGACCAGACCGGAGCGGAAGACGAAGCGGTTCAAGCGATCGACATAGGCTGGGAAATCGGCAATCGGCCTTGTCGCCACGCCGGTTTCGCACGCTGCCTTGGCGACAGCCGGCGCGATACGCAGGATCAGCCGCGGATCGAAAGGCGAGGGGATGAGGAAATCGGGCCCGAAGATCGGCGTTTCGCCGGAATAGGCGCGCGCAGCAACGTCAGACGGTTCCTCGCGGGCAAGGGCGGCGATTGCGCGTACCGCCGCCATCTTCATGTCTTCATTGATCGCGCTGGCGCCACAGTCGAGCGCACCCCGGAATATGTAAGGAAAACACAGTACGTTGTTGACTTGATTGGGAAAATCCGAGCGACCCGTGCAGATCATCGCATCCGGCCGTGCGGCGCGCGCCATTTCCGGCATGATCTCGGGGGTTGGGTTGGCGAGCGCAAGAATGAGCGGTTTCGGCGCCATGTCCTTGAGCAATTCCGGCTTCAGCACACCTGCCGCCGACAGGCCGAGGAAGACATCCGCGCCGGCAATGACATCTGCCAGCACGCGCGCTTCGGTATCCTTGACGTAAGGATCCTTCCAGCGGTCCATTTCGTCGACGCGGCCCTTGTAGGCGACGCCGAACCGGTCCGTGACCCAGATGTTCTCGAGCTTCGCTCCGAGCGAAACCAGCAGATTGAGACAGGCAAGCGCCGCCGCACCGGCGCCCGATGTTACGATCTTGATATCCTCGATCTTCTTGCCGGTGAGTTCCATCGCATTGAGCACGGCGGCGGCGACGATGATGGCGGTTCCGTGCTGGTCATCGTGGAACACCGGGATGCCCATCCGGGCCTTCAGACGTTCCTCTACCTCGAAACATTCCGGCGCCTTGATGTCCTCGAGATTGATGCCCCCGAAGGTCGGCTCCAGCGCCGCGACGGTTTCGACCATCCGCTCGATCTCCGGCGCGTCGATCTCGATGTCGAAGACGTCTATGCCCGCGAACTTCTTGAATAGTACCGCCTTGCCTTCCATCACCGGCTTGGAGGCCAGGGGTCCTATGTTGCCGAGGCCGAGCACCGCACTGCCATTGGAGATGACGGCGACAAGATTGGCGCGGCTCGTGTAGTCCGCGGCGGTCGCGGGATCGTCACGGATGGCGAGGCAGGGGGCCGCAACGCCGGGCGAATAGGCGAGCGCCAGATCACGCTGGTTGCCGAGCGGCTTTGTCGCCTGGATCTCGAGCTTTCCGGGTGTCGGGTATTTGTGGAAGAACAGCGCGGCCTCGTCGAGGTCCGACTTCGCGTTCTTTGTCTTTTCGCTTTCCATCAATTGTTCCTGAGCATGCGTTCCGGCGTTGGCTTTAGCATGGCAAGTCGATCAGGCCATGCCGGATGAGAATTGATTTTCGAAGCCATTGCATGTTCAAAAAGCGCTCACGTACAACCCGCCGTCGACAGGGATATTCTGGCCCGTCAGATAGCCGGCATGGATGGAGCAGAGAAAGGCGCAGATCTGGCCAAACTCTTCGGGCGTGCCAAGACGCTTGGCTGGTATATTGGCAGAGGCGCGGGCTTTTCGCTCGGTGGCCTCCTTTAGGTCCTCTGGCACGTTCGGATCATGTGGTCCCCGCAGCCGATCCGTATCAAGCTTGCCCGGCAGCATGTTGTTGATTGTGACGTTCTTGTCGGCGACGCCGCGCGCGATGCCCGCCAGCAGAGAGGTCAGCCCGGCGCGTGCGGCCGACGACAGGTCAAGACCGGGGATCGGCACATAGACTGACAGCGAAGTTATGTTGACGATGCGCCCAAATCCGCGCGCTGCCATGCCGTCGATCGTCGCCCGTATCAGCTCGAAGGGCGTCACCATGTTGTTGGTCACGCCCTTGAGGATCGCCTCCCGGTCGAGTTCGCGGAAGTCGCGGTAGGGCGGACCACCATTGTTATTGACCAGAATGTCAGGGTCGGGGCAGGCGGCGAGCAGCTTTTCCTGCACGGCGGGATCGGCCACGTCGCCGGCGATCTCCATCACATGCACGCCGAAGCGCTCCCGGATCTCCGCCGCCGTTCGCGAAAGAATCACGGCGTCGCGGCCGTTGACCGTCAGGTCGACGCCGGCCTCGGCCAACGCCGCGGCGCATCCCTTGCCGAGCCCCTTACTCGACGCGCAGACGATTGCCTTGCGTCCGCGAATACCAAGATCCATGCGGTCCTCCTGAATAAGATCGCAACGTATCGCCATCGCCATACGCGCCGCAACCGTCATACGCATGTTGCATGAATTTGATGACGAGAGCGCATTCAACGGGATAAGCGGCCATGCCCGAAACCACACCCCGAAAGTTCAGGACACTCTTCCTTTCCGACATTCATCTCGGCTCGAAGGGTGCGAAGGCGGAATTCCTTATCGATTTCATGCGCCATCACGAGGCCGACACGATTTACCTTGTTGGCGATATCGTGGATGGCTGGCGGCTGCGTCGTTCATGGCATTGGCCGCAGGCGCATAATGATGTCGTGCAGAAGCTTTTGCGGCAAGCGCGCAAGGGCGTGAACATCTTCTACATAGCCGGCAATCACGACGAATTCCTGCGGCAGTTTCAGGGAACGCATTTCGGCGGCATCGTGGTCAGCGACCGGGCGATCCACAAGACGGCGGATGGCAAGCGATTCCTCGTCATCCATGGAGATCAGTTCGACACCGTCGTCCATAACGTACGCTGGCTGGCCTACCTTGGTGATCGTGCCTACGACTTTGCAATGATCGCCAACCGGGTGATCTCGCGGGCGCGCCGCCTGTTGGGTCTTCCATACTGGTCGTTCTCTTCCTGGGCCAAGATCAAGGTGAAGAAGGCCGTGAACTTCATCGGCTCGTTCCAGAAGGTGTTGACCGACGAGGCGCGGCGCGAGCAGGTCGATGGTGTGATCTGTGGACACATCCACCATGCGGTGATCGAGCGTTTTGAGGACGTGACCTATGTAAACACAGGAGACTGGGTCGAGAGCTGCACGGCGGCGGTGGAACATTTCGACGGACGCTTCGAAATCCTGCATTGGCCGCATGTTCTCCTTCCTGTCACCGCCGGCTTCGCAGCCCGCCTGATCGAAGGACCAGTCGCCGAAGCTGCCTGACCGTCCAGCATGACATCCGTGACTATTTGGCCACAGACGACGGCTGATCATGCCACAGGAAATCATCCGTTAGCCGGTGCTGGGGATGCGTGCTATGCGCGAATTGAGAGTGGGCTCCTCCTGCTCGAGCCGCACGCAAGCCTCCCAAATGTCACTACCGCCGCTTTCCCCCGAACAACTCGTCAAGCCGAGACTTTTTGAGTTGCGGATCGGACTGATCTTCGCGGCTATTTTCGTGCCTCAGGCTATCCACGTGCCTTATTTTCCGCTGTGGCTGGAGGCTCACGGCTTCGACGCACAGAAGATCGCGATCATCCTTTCGGCGCCGATGTTCCTGCGCGTCGTCAGCACACCTTTCATCACGGCCATGGCGGACGAGGCGAAAGACCGAGCAAATGTTCTGATCATTCTGGTTGCGGCGTCACTGATCTTCTCTCTTGGATTTTTCCTCACGCCGACCTATGTCATCGTCCTGGCTGTTTCCCTGGCACTGGCGACAGCTTGGACGCCCCATTCACCGCTGACCGATTCCTTGGCGCTGTCCGGTGTACGCCGTTTCGGCGCAAATTATACCGGGATGCGTATCTGGGGCTCGATCGCCTTTCTGCTCAGCAATTTGCTCGGCGGTATCATCCTCTCGTGGACGGGACCGCTGTACGTGCCCGACATCATCAGCGTCAGTCTGTGCGTGACGCTTCTTGCGGTGCTGTTTGCGCCGCGACTGGGCAAGCCGCGCAAGGCCTCGCCGCTTTCCGTGGCGGAAATCCAGGATGCCGCGCCGAGGGTCTTCAGCCGCTATTTTCTTCTGTTCGTAGCTGGCGCGGGCATCATCAATGCAAGCCACGCCTTCCTCTTTGGCTTCATTTCGATCTACTGGAAGTCGATCGGTTTGAGCGACACGCTGATCGGTGTGCTTTGGGCATGGTCGGTCGGCTCGGAGGCGATCATGTTCGCATTCTTCAACAGGGGATTCTCGCACCGTTCGCCGACCGCTATTCTCGCGATGGCGGGCGTCGGGGCGATGGTACGCTGGTTGGTGTATCCGCTTGTCTGGTCAACAGGGCTTGGCGTTGCGGGCTTCTTCGCCGTCCAGTCGCTGCACTCGTTTTCGACCGCATTGATGCTTATCGGTGTCCAAAAGCTGATCGTGGAAACGATCCCGGAAAATCGCACCGGGGCGGCGCAGGGCATGGCCTTCTTCGCCAACGGCTTCGCAATGGCGGCAATCACGCTGCTGTCAGGTCCACTTTATGCGGCGTTCGGCGTCAATGGCTTCTATCCGATGGTCGCAATTGCAGCGCTCGGCCTCGGACTGATCGTCATGGCGCATAGGGTGCGGTCGCACTGACGCGGCGTGCTCTCAGCCCCAAAGCGCCGGCTGCGGCGGCGAAACAAGCGAACCCGAATACAGAAGACATGGGATCCTGTCCTGCACCAGCAGCAGCGGACCATCCAGATCGACGAAATCCGCGTCCTGCGCCAGCAGGACCGCCGGCGCCATGCCCAGCGACGTACCCACCATGCAGCCGACCATTATCGAGAAATTGAGCTCTCGAGCCCGGTCGCGCAGCTGCAGTGCTTCCGTCAGGCCACCGGTCTTGTCCAGCTTGATGTTGACGGCATCGTAGAGACCGACGAGTTCCGCCAGCCCCTCTGCTGTATGGACGCTTTCATCAGCGCAGATTGGCACGGCGTGAACAATGTGCCGCAGGGCGTCGTCGTTCCCGGCCGGCAGCGGCTGCTCGACAAGGGCGACGCCCAGCCCGGCAGCCAGTGCCAGGTTTTCCTCGATATTCGCATCCGTCCAGCCTTCATTGGCGTCGAGGATGATGCGGCTGTTCGGTGCCGCCTCGACGACTGCAGCGATGCGCTCGATGTCGCCATCACCGCCAATCTTTACCTTCAGCAATGGCCGGCCGGCATTAGCGCGGGCCTGTGCCGCCATCTTCCCCGGCGTGTCGAGCGACAGGGTGAATGCCGTCACGATCGGGCGAGGATTGGATATGCCCAGAGAGGAGGCAACAGTCCGACCGCTCCGCTTGGCTTCAAGGTCCCATAGGGCGCAGTCCACCGCGTTGCGGGCGGCGCCTGCTGGCATGAAGGTTCCAAGGTCCCGCCTCGCAACCCCCGCCGCGATTGCACCGCCTGCGGACTCTATCGTTGCAAGGACGCCTTCGACCGTCTCGTTATATCGGCGATAAGGCACACATTCGCCGCGGCCCGCGTGGTCACCGTCGCGAATCGTGCAGCAGATCACTTCTGCCTCGGTCTTCGAGCCGCGCGAAATGGTAAAGGTGCCCGCGATCGGAAAGCGCTCAACTTCGGCGAAAAGGTCACGCGGCATGTTTTTATTCCATCAATTGTCCGCTGGGCATCAGGTGCAAAGTGACATCGCCTGATTCGACGGATAAAACTCGCCTCGCAATGTCGATCAACGCCCCTCCCGAAACAAGCCGCACCGCAGACGGTTACCGCCCGACCGTGGAAGCGGCTGATGAGAATGACCGGCTGGTGCTGACGCTCGCCGGTCGTTGGACGACTCGTAACATTGCCGAGGTCGACAGCGCGATGGGTGAGTTCGGCACCAAATTGGGGAAGAAGTCGCTTGTCGTTGACGTCGGCAACATAGAGCGCATGGACACGGCCGGCGCCTGGGTTGTCGATCGCTTGCTGCAGCAGGCGAAAAGGGCTGGCGGCGAAGTTAGTTTGCAGGGGCAAAGCGAGGCCGTCGGCATATTGCTCGAGGCGGTCAGCGCCGTCACTGCAACAGCGAAGCATTCTGAGGCGCCCGCCGCGCCCAATATTGTCATTCGCGCATTGGAGGCAATTGGCCGGAGCGTCTACGCGGCCCGCGATGATTTCATCGCCGCGATGAGCATACTGGGCGCCACAATCCGCGGTGGCCAGATGAAATTGGGTCGCGGTCACGGGGTCAATCTTGCTGCTATTTTCAGCCAGATCGATCGTATGGGTGTTGGTGCAATCCCTGTCGTCTTGTTGATGTCGACAATCGTCGGCGCCATTGTCGCGCAACAGGGAGCCTTTCAGCTGCGCTATTTCGGCGCTGATATCTTCGTGGTCGACCTGGTCGGCATACTGGTTCTGCGCGAGCTTGGTGTTCTGATGACGGCCATCATGATCGCCGGCCGTTCAGGCAGCGCTATCACGGCCGAGATCGGCTCCATGAAAATGCGGGAGGAAGTCGATGCGCTTACCGTCATCGGCCTCAACCCGGTTGGCGTTCTGGTCTTCCCGCGGCTGGTGGCTCTGGTAATCGCGCTTCCCTGCCTCACAATCCTGGCAAATTTCGCAGCGATCGGCGGGGCGATCGGCATCACGTGGGTCTATTCGGATATCAGTCCGACCGCCTTCATAGATCGTCTGCGTGCCGCCATCGACGTCGGTACGATCTTCGCCGGCCTCATCAAGGCGCCATTCATGGCGATGATCATCGGTATCATCGCCTCGGTCGAAGGCCTGAAGGTAGGGGGCAGCGCCGAATCTCTGGGCCTGCATGTTACCGCGTCCGTGGTGAAATCGATCTTCGTCGTGGTCATCCTCGATGGTTTCTTTGCCATATTTTTTGCGCAGATAAACTTCTGATGCGTAGAAAAGCAGCTTCCACCGCGATTGATGCGAAACTTGAGTCGGCCCGGAAGAGGGGGGATCTCGTCCTCTCGGCGAAGGGTATCACTGTCGCATTTGGTGATAAGACCGTGCTCGAAGATCTTGATCTGGAAATTAAGCGCGGTGAAATACTCGGTTTCGTCGGTGCATCGGGCGCGGGGAAGTCCGTTCTTCTGAGAACTGTGCTTGGCCTTAACAAGAAGCGAGCCGGCACCATCCAGCTCTTCGGCGTCGACGTTGACAAGGCAACGGATGCGGAGCGCTTAAGAATCGACATGCGTATGGGTGTGCTGTTTCAGCACGGAGCCCTGTTTTCCTCGCTGACCGTCCTCGAAAATATTCAGGTGCCGATGCGGGAATATCTCGATCTGCCAAAGCGCCTGATGGACGAGCTGGCCTATCTGAAGCTTGAACTGGTTGGCTTGCCCAGTGACGCGGCGCGCAAAGCGCCGTCCGAACTTTCGGGCGGTATGATCAAACGCGCGGCGCTTGCGCGGGCTCTGGCGCTTGATCCGGACCTCGTATTTCTTGACGAACCCACGTCTGGCCTCGATCCGATCAGTGCGGCCGAATTCGACGAGCTGGTTGCGAAGTTGCAAAATACGATGGGCTTGACGGTCTATATGGTCACGCACGATCTCGACAGCCTGTTCTCGGTTTGCGATCGCGTGGCGGTACTCGGTAACAAGAAGGTCCTGGTGCAGGGCACGATCGAAGATATGCTGGCCAGCGAAGAACCGTGGGTAAAATCGTATTTTCGCGGAAAACGTGCCCGCCAGCTTGATCTTGCGGCAAGAGCGTAGAATCACGGGAGCAGATGGAAACCAAAGCCAACTACGTCATCGTCGGCATTTTCACGCTGGTGGCGCTTATGACGGCCTTCGCGTTCATCTATTGGACGGCTGCGATCGGCGACCGGGGCGAAACCGCTCTGCTAAGGATACGCATTCCAGGGTCTGCGTCGGGTTTGACGCGCGGCAGCTTGGTCATGTTCAACGGCGTAAAGGTCGGCGACGTTACGCGCGTCTACATCGACGTAAGCAATCCGACCGTGGCCATTGCCGACACCCAGGTGGACCGCATTACACCGATTAGCAAGTCGACGACTGCGGTCATCGGTATTGCCGGTCTGACCGGCCAGGCAAACATCGAAATCAAGGGCACGGACAAAGGCGAGGCCAATCTCTTCGATGAGGCGGAGGCTAAGGGGGAGGTCGCAGAGATTGTGGCCGATCCATCGGCAGTCACCAATCTGCTCGAACGGGCGCAGACCATCTTCAATCGCGCCGACACCGTTCTCGCCCAGCTCGAAGGGTTCACCAAGGATGCTCGCGGCCCGTTGATAAAGACCGTGCAGAACGCTGAAAAATTCTCCGACGCGTTGGCGCGTAACTCCGCTGGCATCGACAAGTTCCTTGAGAGCGTTGCGTCTCTTTCCGATGAGCTCGCTGGCGTCTCGGGAAAAGTCGAGGGGACATTGAACGCCGCCGAGAGTATCCTGAAAGCCGTCGATCCGAAGAAGGTTGAAGCGGTCGTTGCTAATGTCGACAAGTTCACCAAGGACCTCGCCACGACCAGTTCCCAGTTCGACGAAACTGTTCGCGAGGTTCGCGAGACGGTCTCGTCCATCAACGAGTTCTCCAAGAAGACCCAGGAAACTCTATCCAAGGTCAATGGCGTTCTTGACGGCGTTGATCCGGCGAAGGTGCGCACCACGCTGGCCAATATCGAGCAGGCAAGCCGCACGGCCAATGGTGCAGCGAACGATATCGCTAAGGTGACTGCGAAGTTTGCCAATCGCGCCGACCAGATCGACCAGATGGTCACTGACGCCTCGCAATTGATGAGCCGGCTGAATCAGGCTTCGGTGCGGGTCGATGGCGTGCTTGCGAAAGTGGACACACTGCTAGGCTCGGGACAGGCAGAGGGCGTCATGTCGAACGTCAACGATACCCTCAAGGCCTACAGGCAGGTTGCGGACACGCTCAATGCGAAGCTTGGTGTCATAACTGACGGTCTCGCGCGGTTCTCGGGGCAGGGACTCCGTGATGCCGAAGCGCTTATTCGCGACAGCCGGCGCTCGATCGATCGCATAGAGCGCGCCGTCACCGACCTGGAGCGCAACCCGCAACGGATAATCACCGGGGGAGATGGTACGGTCCGTCAGTATGACGGTCGGGCGCGGCGTTGACTTGGGGCTTGGCAAATCGCAATAAGGTTTTCAAGGGGAATTCCGTAAATAGGATTTCGAAGGTGCCGGGAACGGCTTTAGCCGCGATGCACCTGGAGCAGGCAGGTATCTATTGTTGAGGCGGGTGCATCTCTCATCGGCGATCGTGTTTGTCGGTCTCACGCTGGCCGGATGCGCCGCGCTCGGCGGCGGTACCCCCGTCCTCGACACCTATGACCTCAGCGCTCCCGATGCGCCCGCCGCGCGCGGAAAAAGCAGCGCACAGATTCTAATTGCCGAGCCGAGCGCGCTGAAGGCTCTGGACGGACAGAACATTGTCATCAGGTCTGGCGCAGGGTCGATCCAGAATCTCAAGGGCGCGCAGTGGGCTGATCGGCTGCCACTGGTGGTGCAAGCCAAGCTGGCGGAAGCATTCCAAAGCTCCGGCGCGTTTACGGGCGTCGGTACACCAGGCGAGGGACTGGCAATCGACTATCAGGTTGTCGCGGAACTTCGCTCGTTCGAGGTCAATGTCGAGGGCGGGACGCATGCGGACGTCGAGATTTTCGTGCGGCTTCTGAATGATCGTACTGGGGTGGTGCGCGCCGCGAAGGTGTTCAAGGCAACCGCACCCGTTTCGGGAGGGGGCAACGACACCTATGTCCGCGCCCTCGACGCGGCGTTCGGCGAGGCCGGCGCCGAGATCGTCAGCTGGGTTAATTCGCTGGTCTGATCCGCTTGCACCAGTGACTCCCACAGGCAACGGTTTGTGCAAGACTGCGCCAGCGACGAACGCCTTAGAATTCTTTTTTATCGATGGCTTTGACTTGTGAAGCCGAAAATGGCTGGGGAACCTGGATTCGAACCAGGACTAACGGAGTCAGAGTCCGTGGGTCTACCGTTAACCTATTCCCCAACGCGAGCGGTATGTCGTGTGAATGACCGTCGGCGTAGAATGCGCTGCCTTGTAGCCGCGCGAGCGCAGGAGTCAAGCCCGGACATGGGGCGAACGCACGCTCGGGGCCCGCTCCCGACATCATTCGCGGGCGAGCTGCGATCGTTCGAAGGCGACAACGACGAAAATCGCGAGGATGAGTGGTACGATCAGGTAAAACAGGCGGAAAACCAGTAGCGCGGAAACGACCGCCGTCGGGTTCCATTTGCGAGAGACCGGCAAGAAACAAGACTTCCAGAACGCCGAGACCACCCGGCGCGTGCGACACCAAGGCCGCCGAGAACGACACTAGGAACACGCCCAACACCACCAGAAAGCCCGGATTCCCGGTTTCCGGCAGGGCGAAGTAGATGATGCCTGCCGCCCCGATGAGTTCGACCGGCGCGATCAGCAACTGTCGAAAGACGATCCGCAGGCGCGGATAGTGGATTGCGAAGCCGCCGATCTTCAACGGCCGCAGTTGCAGATAGCTGCCGAAAATGTAAACGCAGACGAGCAGCAGGATGACGGCGCCGGTGAACCGCGTTGCCGAAACCGGCATGAAGTGGACATAACCGTCGAATACCCTGGGCTCGATGATGAACAGGAGCGCACTGAGCAACGCCGCTCCCAGCGCGAATGTGAACGAACACAGCGCTACCAGCACGCCGATCTCCTGCGGGCTTAGCCCTTGCGTCTCATAGGCGCGATAGCGGATCACCGCGCCTGACAGAACCGAACCGCCGATATTGTGCGCCAGGGCATAGGTCGTGAACGAACATAAGGTTATGAACGAAAACGGCACTTTGCGCCCGAGATGCGAAAGTGCAATGTGGTCGTAGCCGGCGAGAGCAAGATAGGCGACGACCGAGCAGCAGGCTGCCAGCATCCATCGGTAGGGCGGGATGGCCGCGAGGCTTCCGCCCAGCTCTTCGAGAGACATCCCGCGCAGTTCGCCATACAGGATCCAGATCGAAAACCCGACGGCTGAAAGCCCCACAACCGGCCAGACGATCGTCTTCAATTTCATCGCGCCAGGGCCATCGGCTGATTATCGCTATCTCTGTCGGCAGGCTGGGCTGCACCTGCGCGAGGATATGGTGCATGTCCCTCCACCCGCAAGTCATTGCGACAATTCGATGACTCCCACTTGGTGATTTTCGCATCCGCTGTTATGGTCCTCTCAACGCAAGATAACTGGCCTGCTGCAGCCGCTTGGTTCGCGCGGTGCCGGAAGGAAGATAACGGTGGAAGACCCTGAAACCGGCGGAACGGCGCTGGGAAGCGGGGGGTCTGAAAGCACGCGAGCCCGATCTGGCGCTCGCAGCAGGCGGCGTGGACGGCGTTCCGAAAATGCCGTTGCCAAGCCTTCTGCGGTCCTGGTGGGACAAGCTGAAGGCATCCCGGACAGTGCCCAGAGAACCAGGAAGCGGCGGAAACGCAAGCGCGGCCGGAAGGTCTTTGCGCCGGGTGGTCTCAGCGTCGATTCCGTCCGCCAATCTCAGGATACGAGCGCAAAGCCGGCACGGCGCGCTGCGAACGGCGCCCGCCCGGACGCGCTTGAACTGCGTAGGCAGAGCCTGCCACTCGCGACGAACTCCAGTCGTGAGTTGCCTGTCTTCGCCGCACTCGATCTCGGTACAAACAACTGCCGGCTGCTGGTTGCCATACCTACACGGCCCGGGCAGTTCCGGGTCATCGACGCATATTCGCGCATCGTCCGGCTGGGCGAGGGGCTGTCGGCCAACGGACGCCTCGGCGCCGCGGCGATGGACAGGGCCATCGAGGCGCTGAAAATCTGCGGCGAGAAGCTGCGCAACCGCACGATCCGACGTGCCCGGCTGGTCGCTACGGAGGCATGCCGTTCGGCCGAGAATGGACGGGAATTCCTCAACCGCGTCAAGGATGAAGCAGGGATCGACCTCGAAATCATCGATCGGCGCACCGAAGCCCGGCTCGCCGTGTCGGGTTGCGGTTCGCTGGTCGAGCGCGAGACCGATGCCGTTGTGCTGTTCGATATTGGTGGTGGGTCCTCGGAAATCGCGCTGATTGACCTGTCTCGTCACCGGTCTCCGCGGCTGGCGAATCACATCGTCTCATGGACCTCCCTCCCGGTTGGGGTGGTTTCGCTCGCCGAGCACTACGGGGGGCGGGAGATCACCCGCGAGACCTTTGCGGCAATGGTGACGCATGTCCGGAAAATGATCGAATCCTTCGACGGACGGCACCGCCTGAGTCACTTGATGAAGGGATCACGCTTCCACCTGCTCGGCACATCGGGAACGGTCACGACACTCGCCGGCATTCACCTCGGCCTCGAACGCTATGACCGCAGGCGCGTCGATGGCTTATGGATGGACAATGACAATGTCGACCGGATGATCGAGACGCTGATCGGCTGGGACTTTGGCCAGCGCGTCGCCAACCCGTGCATCGGCGCCGACCGAGCCGATCTGGTGCTTGCGGGCTGTGCTATTCTTGAGGCGATCCGCGCGCAATGGCCGTCGCCGCGGCTTCGCGTGGCTGACCGTGGGCTACGCGAGGGCATTCTGAGCGAACTGATGGCTGACGAAGGGGTCTGGCGGCGCAGTGTGCCAGGAGGAGGGCGGCCGTGACAGACAAGCCGGTGAAGCAAGGCCCAGGGCGCGTCCTGCGCACGAAAATCAAGAAAAAGAGCGGTCTCAAGGAATCGTCGCGTCGCTGGCTCGAGCGGCACATGAACGATCCCTACGTCCAGCGCTCGAAGGCAGAAGGATATCGCTCGCGCGCAGCCTACAAATTGAGCGAGATCGACGACAAGCACAAGCTTATCAAGCCTGCCTCGCGGGTCATCGATCTGGGCGCGGCGCCCGGCGGCTGGTGCCAGGTTGCTGCTCAGCGAACGAAGTCGACCGACGAGCAGCCGAAGGTAGTTGGTATCGACTATCTCGAAATGGATCCGGTGCCAGGCGCCGTTCTGCTGCAGATGGACTTTCTCGAGGCAGACGCGCCGGCAAAGCTGATGGAGGCGTTGGGCAGCGAACCGGACCTCGTGCTTTCGGATATGGCGGCGCCGACCACAGGCCACCGCCGAACCGATCATTTGCGGACCATGTATCTCTGCGAGGTCGCTGCGGATTTTGCAATTTCCGTGCTGAAGCCAGGCGGTCATTTTCTCGCAAAGACCTTCCAGGGCGGCACGGAAACGGAATTGCTGGCGCGGCTTAAACAGCATTTCCGTTTCGTGCATCACGTGAAGCCGCCGGCCTCACGCGATGAATCCGTTGAGCTTTATCTCTTGGCTCGGGAGTTCAAGGGCCGCGCTGGCCAAGGCTGAACTCTGAGTTCAGACCTCCTCGGACTCGGGCGTTTTCGTCATCGCCACACGCTGGCGATGGCCGGACACCTGCGCACCGGCATTCGCGGGCATGAAGATGAACGGCAGGATAGATGTTGCCGAGATGCATGCGACAATCACGAACCCCCAGGAGAAGTCGTGAGGCGTAAGGCTGCCGCCATGAAGGAACGTTCTGACTTCCAGGATCCCGCCTCCGACGGCGACCCCAAGAGCCACCGTGATCTGCTGAAAGACCGAGGCAATCGCTGTTGCCTGGCTGGCCTGACGGTCGTCAACCTCGGCGAAGACCAGCGCATTGGAGGCGGTGAAGAACAGCGATCGCAGGAAGCCGCCACCCACCAGTACGGCGATTATGATGCTCGCAGGTGTGTAGGGGGTGAAAAGCCCGTTCGCTGCGATGAAGCAGGACGCAATCAGGCCAGCCGTGATCAGCACCAGCCTGAACCCGCCAAACTGCAAGGCCGTCTTTGCCAGGAACTTCATGCCGATGGCTCCGAAGGCCGTGGCGAATGTCAGCATGCCGGACTCGAAAGGGGTCTTTCCGAAGCCGAGCTGGAACATCAGCGGCAACAGGAAGGGCACCGCGCCATTGCCGATACGGAACAGCGATCCGCCGAGAACAGCGGCGCGAAAGCCCGAATTGGCAAACAGCCGCAGGTCGAGGATCGGATGTTCGGCCTGGCGTGAATGCCGCAGATAGAGCAGTGCCGAGCCCAGCCCTGCAGTAAGAGTCAGCACGCCGACGATCGGGGGCAGGGCGGGCAGGCTGACGACAGACAGGCCGAAGACCACGCCGGAGGCAGCGATGCCGGACAGCACAAGGCCCTTCAAGTCGAGGGGCGGGGTACCTGAAAGTTCAACCTCGGGGAGGAAGCGGGTGGCCAAATAAATTCCGATAAGGCCTATCGGCACATTGATCAGGAAGATCCAATGCCATGTGAAGTAAGTGGTGATGAAGCCACCAACCGGCGGGCCGACCAGCGGGCCAATGAGGCCCGGTACGGTGAGCCATGCCATTGCACCGACCAGATCATTGCGTGGCGTCGCCCGCACCAGTACGAGGCGGGCGAGCGGCGTCATCATCGCGCCGCCCATCCCCTGCAACGAGCGCGCGGCTACGAACGCGCCGAGCGACCCGGAGACGGCGCAGGCGATAGAGCCGACAACGAACACGCCGATTGCCATGCGGAAGATGCGCTTTGCACCAAATCGGTCGCCCATCCAGCCGCTGATCGGAATGAACACGGCGAGGGAAACGAGATACGCCGTCAGCGCAAGCTTCAGGGCGATCGGGCTGGTGCCGATGTCCGTGGCAATTGCCGGCAGCGAAGTGGAAATCACGGTCGAGTCCATGTTTTCCATGAACAGGGCGACCGCAAGGATCAGCGGGACAGTACGTTGCACGTTCCAGGTTCCGGTCGGGAAAGGTCGGCTGCAACCTATCTAGGTTTCACGCAAAGGGGCAGGTGGTCCAGTCGCGAAGAACGAGCAGTCCAACCGGGGCGGCAGAGATTTCGTCAACACGCGCTTCTACGCGGGCTTATTAAGCGGCCTCAAATCAACTGCATCCCCTTCATGCTGACCACGCCGTTCCTGCCGATGATGAGATGATCGATCACCGCAATGCCGAGCGGCTTTGCGGTCTGAACGATTGTCTTCGTCATCTCGATGTCTGCGCGCGACGGGCTGGGATCGCCCGATGGGTGGTTATGCGTGAGGATGATGGCGGTGGCCGAGAGCTCGAGCGCGCGCCGCACGACCTCGCGCGGGTATACAGGCGTATGGTCTACCGTGCCAGTCTGCTGCACTTCATCGGCAATCAGGGCGTTTTTCTTGTCGAGGAAAAGAATACGGAATTGTTCCCGGCTCTCGAATGCCATTGCTGCCTTGACATAGTTTAACATCTGCTCCCACGACGACAGGACCTCGCGGCCCCTGATCGCGTCACGCGTCATCTTCTGTGCAGCCGCAGCGATGATCTTGAGGTCGAGCGCGGCTCCTTCGCCCACGTCCTCGACTTCGCGCAGGAGATGTTCGGGCGCACCCAGCACTTCCGCGAACGATCCGAAGCGTTTGAGCAGCGCCTTGGCGCGCGCC
This sequence comes from uncultured Alphaproteobacteria bacterium, assembly GCA_963829135.1. Classification (GTDB taxonomy): domain Bacteria; phylum Pseudomonadota; class Alphaproteobacteria; order Rhizobiales; family Rhizobiaceae; genus Kumtagia. Next base: position 148,907 of record CAWHHO010000001.1, read on the forward strand.
TTCGTGTCGGCGCGGGGGATAGACCGGAACAGCAGCAGTTCGAGCAACTCATAATCGGCAAGCGCACCCGCGCCTGCCTCGCGAAAGCGCTGGCGCAGGCGGTCTCGGTGGCCCGAGTGGGGCGAGGGCATCGCATGCCTGGCGGGCGACCGGGAAGCCTTCGGAGATCGCTCCGGAAACAGGTCGCGTTCGTCGAATTCATTGTCTGCCATGCTGCATTCCCCGCCGACGCGAGTTTTCAGCAAGTCACTGCGAAGTTCAAGCGATCAGTTTGCTCAAGGCTGTGGACGATCGTCAGGCGGCCAGGCCGGGCCGGTCCAGTCCGGCTGGCGACAGAGTGAAGACTTCACAGCCCTCCGCAGTGACACCGACGGTGTGCTCATATTGCGCCGACAGCGAACGGTCGCGGGTCACGGCCGTCCATCCATCCGACAGCACTTTTACATGCGGGCGGCCAAGATTGATCATCGGCTCGATCGTAAAGATCATGCCGGGCCGCATTTCGACCCCTTCATGCGCGCTTCCATAGTGCAGAATATTCGGAGCGTCATGAAACAGCCGGCCGACACCGTGACCGCAGAAATCCCGGACGACGGAGCACCGCTCATGTTCAGCAAAGCTCTGGATCGCGGCGCCGATAGCCCCCGTGCGCGCACCGGGGCGGACAGCGGCGATGCCGCGCATGAGGCATTCATGCGTGACTTCGAGCAGGCGCTCGGCTGCGCGCTTGACGACCCCAACGGGATACATGCGGCTGGAATCGCCATGCCAGCCATCCAGGATGAAGGTGACATCGATATTGACTATGTCGCCGTCGCGCAGTGGCTTGTTGTCGGGAATCCCGTGACATACCACGTGATTGATCGATGTGCAGGACGACTTCGTGTAGCCACGATAGTTCAGTGTGGCCGGCATTGCCCGGTGATCCATGCCGAACTCGAAAACGAACCGGTCGATCGCCTCGGTTGTTACACCGGGCTGCACCATGCCGGCGAGTTCATCAAGGCAGTGGGCGGTAAGCTTGCACGCCTTGCGCATCCCGGCGAACGCCTCTTCGCCGTAGAGCTTTATCTGTCCGTTGTTGCGGGCCGGCGCGACGTCGGCATCGAGATAGGTGACCATCGGTTCTTGGCGACAAGAGGGAACAAGTGCCTCATGTGACACCGGACAGCGTAAGCTTCAAGACCAAAAATGTCCGCTTCACGCAACGAGAAGCGCGGGCCTTTCCTCTCCCATTCGAAAGGGTGAGGAAGGGCTTGTCGCTTTGGACGCTCTCGCGCTTTCAATGTCTGAAAGGGATGGATCACATCCCGCCGGCTTCGAGTTGTCGCCTAGCGCCTGAGGGCAAGGCCGACCGCGATCAGGGACCAGCCCTGAAAAATGAGGTCGATGGCAAGAAACAATCCAAGTATCCAAAGGCTATTCACCGGCCAGCCGACCGCGATGACAAGGCCTGCGAGCGCCGTAATGACACCACCCGCGGTGATCCAGCCCCATCCTTTTTCAGGCCGGTGGGAGACACCGACCCACGCGCGCAGGATGCCAGATGCAAAAAGCGCGCAAGCGAGGAGGAGGGTTAAGACAGCAGATGCCAGAAGCGGATTGATAAAGGCGAAAATGCCCGCCAGGGCGTAAAGCAGGCCGCTCAAAAGCCAGTAGAAGAAACGTCCCCAAGTCTTGACGCCAAAAGCGTGGATGAGTTCGGCCGCGCCGGCCACCAGCATCATGGCGCCCACCCAGTAGACGGACGCTACTGTAGCGACGAGAAGATTGCCGAAGGCGATGCCTCCGAAGATCAGCATCACCACGCCAAGCGCGACGAACCAGCCCCACTTTGATTTGACTTCTGCGACATTGGTACCGAGATGGCTGGACGGAGCAATATTCGAACTCATCGACTTCTCCCCTCAAGATCCGATTGTTCCAATTCGTGGGCGCATGCCGCTACCCACATCCAATGCACTTGTATTCCCAGCCCCATGAAGCCCGGTTTTCAGTCGATTGGCAATATCGGCTCCATTCGCATAAGCGATAAACGGAACCACATGCGCGCCTTGCGGGTTTGCGGGCGTCGCCGCAAGCCCTGGCGTGGGCTTACCTTCACGCCCGAAGTCGGGCTAGTGTCTTGTTGGTAATCCAAGGGAGGAATTGAGGATGAGAGTATCAACTCTGACCCGTCGCGCGAGTTTGGCGCTCGCCTTATCGCTGCTTTCCGCAACGATGCTCGGTGCGCCGTCGCACGCGCAGGATTTCCCGGACCGCGTCGTTACTCTGGTCGTACCATTTGCAGCGGGCGGCTCCACCGATCTTGTAGCGCGGGTCCTTGCGGCCAAGATGTCAGACATTCTCGGCCAGCAGGTGGTGGTCCAGAATGTGGGTGGCGGTGGCGGGAGCATAGGGGCAGCCAATGTCGCGCAGGCGACTCCCGACGGCTACACGATCCTCATGGGCACAGTGGCGACGCACGCGCTGAACCCGCTCATGCTGAAAACCAAGCCATACGACGCGGAGAAGGATTTCGCGCCGATCTCGCTTCTGGTCGTCGTGCCCAATGTGCTCGTCGTCAACCCGCAACTGCCGGCAAACAACGTCAAGGAGTTGATCGACCTGCTGAAGGCCAGCCCGGGTCAGTACAGTTACGCATCGTCGGGCAACGGTACGCCATTGCATCTGTCGGGCGAGCTATTCAAGAAAATGGCCGGCGTTGACATGACCCACATCCCCTACAAGGGCGCAGGTCCTGCGCTCAACGACGTTTTGGGCAACCAGGTGCCCATCATGTTCGACAACCTGCCATCCTCTTCGTCCCATATTAAGGGCGGCACATTGCGTGCGCTTGGCGTTACCACCAAGGATCGGGCCGAGTCGTTTCCGGATGTGGCGACCATCGCCGAGACGATTCCCGGCTATGAAACCTATACCTGGAACGCACTTTTTGCGCCGGCCGGGACGCCGCCAGAGGCTGTTGCCAAGCTTAATCAAGCCGCGATCGAAGCTATGAAGGACGGCAAGGTGAAGGAGCGGCTCGACGAATTCAGCGCCCGGGTCGTAGGCTCCACTCCAGAAGCGTTGTCTGCGCACGTAAAAGCCGAGATCGAAAAGTGGACGCCCATCGTCAAAGAGGCGAACATCCAGATGGAGTGATCGCATCGGGCCTGGGCATCGCATGGGGGCGGGGCCGGTTCTGAAAAACTGGGTGACATTCCGCAGTGTGCGTGCCAAGAAAAATGGCTCAAGCAAGGGGTACATTTTTCTTGACCGGATCACCAAAAGCCCCGGAATTGCTTGATAGGCGCGCGCCAAGTGGCGTCGTTGTTCCGAACTTCTCGATGGGCGGGGAGTTCATGAGCCGGCATCATCGGTGGCTCGAAAAGGCCGGGCTTCTGGGCAGACCTTGGCTCATTCTCGCATCGGCGCCGAAGCCCGTTCTTCCGTCGTCGTTGCCGCCGCGAACCGCGCACGTCTACATCAAATATGCAGGGCATTCCGGAAAGGAGCGCGGGCTCGCAGATCCCGATCTTATCTTTGTCAACGCGCACCATATCGATCGTCAGACGGCAGGACTCCATTGCCACCGTGTGCTTGCACTGACCTCGAAGAACCGAAAGGTAATAGCTGACCGTTTTCGGCATCGCATACCTCTTGTTGCGCCGCGAGTGATGCATCTGAGCGACCAGGAGCGCGACCGTATTTGCACCGGGATCCTGGGAGATGCCTTTCGGGGTGTCGGTCAAATGTCGCGGCCGTCGAACGGAATTGCTTTGATCTGCTACGCCATCATGTTCGGGGTGCCCAAAATTGTTCTGTCCGGCATGTCACTTACTGATGACGGCCACAACAACCCCAACCGGAAGAAATTCCAGCGTCTCCATAAGGAGGAGGACAAAGCGTCGCTGGCGCACCTTGCGACGCGCTTCCCGTCGCTGACAACATCCGAGCCAGAATTGTCATCGCTAACCGGCATCCCTCATTTTACCGGTTGGTCGTCGTAAACGGCGTAACCTTGTGGGTTCAATTCTCCGTTGAGAGGGGGCGGCATCTGTTGCGTTTGATCCGCGGTACAAACGGCGCTATTGTTTCAGTCCTGCAGTTACGCCGAAGGCATGACCTTGATCCGGACATCGCGCCTGCTGCTACGTCCGTTTCAGGCTGCCGACCTGCCGCAATACGCGGCGGGGAACGCCGATCCGGGCGTGATGCGCTATTTGGGCGGCCCCATCCATCGCGCGGAGTCGGATCGTCAAGCTTTCGGCGCAAACCGATCGCTCGAATTGATGCGCTATGGCAAGATAGCCATCGAGCGGCTCGGCGACGGCGCCTTTGTCGGGATGTGCGGGCTTTCATGCGAGCCCTGGTATCCCAACGATCTCGAACTAGGCTGGCGACTATTGCCGCAACACACCGGGCACGGTTATGCGACCGAGGCTGCACGTGCATGGCTCGGCTACGCTTTCGACGTTCTTGATGTTCCACGCGTCATCTCGATAGCGGATGTCCCCAATCTCAAGAGCATTGCTGTCATGCAGAGGCTTGGCATGACACGCGATCATACCGCCGACTTGGAAGCTCCCAGCGGAGCGTTTGTCGCCGTTGTGTACTCGGCTTACCAACCTGCGCGACGCGTCCGCGAGCCGCGCTGAGCGGTCCAGTGACGTATAACGCGACGCCTCAGGTCGCGAGAAGCAGACCGGAACCTCCCCGTGAAAGGAACCTGCAAACGTCCGTCAGGCTACAGCTGTCGTCACCGGGCGCCAGACGGCAGGCGGGCTTGTCTTCATCAGTGCGAGTCTTTGGGCACGGCCTTGCCGCGACTACCCTTCAGGAAGTCGAAGTCGGCGCCGGTGTCTGCGCCTGTGACGTGATCATGGTACAGCTTGGCATAACCGCTTGCAGGACAGATGATCGAGCTTTTCCACGCGGCGAGACGCCGCTTAATTTCCGCCTGCGACACATCGAGATGCAATTTTCGATTAGGCACGTCGAGTTCGATGTAGTCCCCGTCACGCACGATAGCAAGCGGTCCACCGGCGGCAGCCTCCGGGCTGGTGTGAAGGATTACGGTCCCGTATGCGGTGCCGGACATCCGCGCGTCGGAGATGCGAACCATGTCCGCAATCCCCTTCTTCAGCACCTTCGGCGGCAGCCCCATATTGCCGACCTCAGCCATGCCGGGATAGCCTTTCGGACCGCAGTTCTTCAGCACCATCACGCAGGTCTCGTCGATGTCCAGGTCTGGATCGCCGATCTTTGCTTTGTAGTCGTCGATATCCTCGAACACCACCGCGCGGCCGCGATGCACCATCAAGGACGGAGTCGCCGCGGAAGGCTTGAGGACGGCGCCGCCGGGGGCCAAGTTGCCGCGCAGGACGGCGATGCCGCCTTGGGGGGTCAGCGCGTTGCGCACCGGGCGGATAACGTCTTCGTTCCAGTTGGTGGCGTCCTTTACCTCGTCCCATTGCGATCGGCCGGAAACCGTAAGCGCGTCCTTGTTCAGCAGACCGCCTGAGCCAAGCATCTTCAACACGACGGGAAGGCCGCCGGCGTAGAAGAACTCCTCCATCAGAAACTTGCCGGACGGCATCAGGTTGACAATTGTCGGAACGTCGCGGCCGAGGCGATCCCAATCGTCGAGCGTCAAGTCAATGCCGGCGCGCCCGGCGAGTGCAAGGAGGTGGATCACGGCATTTGTCGAGCCACCGATCGCGCCGTTGCAGCGGATGGCGTTCTCGAACCCTGCGCGGGTCAGCACATCGGATGGCTTCAAGTCGTCCTTCACCATCTGGACGATGCGCCTGCCGGTCAGTTGCGCCATGACACGGCGGCGGCTGTCGACGGCCGGTATGGCCGCATTTCCGGACAGCGCCATCCCCAGCGCCTCGGCCATGGAGGCCATCGTCGAAGCCGTCCCCATGGTGTTGCAAGAACCTGCCGAGCGGCTCATCGCCTGTTCGGCCTCGAGGAAATCGTCCTGGCTCATCGCCCCGGCTTTTATCGCCTCGGACATCTGCCAAAGGGCAGTTCCGGATCCGACGCGTTCGTTTCGGAACCAGCCGTTCAGCATCGGCCCCCCGCTGACCACGATCGCCGGGATGTCCACCGAGGCCGCCCCCATCAGCAGCGCTGGCGTGGTCTTGTCGCAACCGGCCATTAGCACCACGCCGTCAAGCGGGTTGGCGCGCAAAGCCTCCTCGACATCCATCGAAGCGAGGTTGCGGTACATCATGGCCGTTGGACGAAGAGCGCTCTCGCCGGTCGAAAACACCGGAAACTCCAAGGGCAGTCCGCCGCCTTCGTAGATGCCGTGCTTCACCCGCTGGGCGAGGTCGCGCAGATGCGCATTGCATGGGGTCAATTCAGACCAGGTGTTGCAAATTCCAATAACCGGGCGTCCATCGAACAGGTCGGCCGGGATACCTTGGTTTTTCATCCACGAACGATGATAGATGTGGTCTCGGGAGGTACCTCCGAACCATTCCGCGGAGCGCAGCTTGCGCGGCCATTTCGCCGGTCTGAAAGCCATGGCGTTCCTCGAATCCGCTGCCCTTGCAGATCCCGCGTGCAACCAGCGGAGATCCGGCGGTCTATTGTTTTGACGGCAGGAAACGGGAATAAGGCCATAACAGTCAAATCATCTATATAGATTTTTGGATATCAAATGCGGTATGTCCAGGATAGCCGCGTATCATTACCGTGGGTTCGCCGATGCAACCGCACTATTTGAAGCTAAGCCAGCTGCGCTTTGTCGACGCGCTCAAGCGGCGGGGAAAACTCGCTCTTGCCGCCGAGGATATGCACATCTCCCAACCGGCGGCTTCGCGTACGCTGGCCGAGATCGAGGCGCTGGTTGGCCAGCAGATTTGTGTGCGTCATGCACATGGCCTGACCTTCAACGAGTTCGGTGATGTGCTGGCGGCGCGCGCTCGGCGCATAGCGGCAGAAATGGAGAAGCTTGGGCGCGACATTTCGGAAGTTGCCGACGGGAGTCGCGGACGGGTACGCATCGGCACCGTGACAGCGCCGGCCATCGCTTATGCCCTGCCAGCTTCGCTCGCGCTTCGTGCCATCGCTCCGCATGTCCAGCTTCAGATGGATGTCGAGCCTAGCGTCTCACTCATGCAGCGAATGCGCGCCGGCGAATACGATTTCGTGCTGGGCAGGCTTTCGGCGGCGGACGACCCGACGCAGTATGACGTCCGCCGCATTGGCGAGGAACAACTTGATTTGCTGGTGCGTCGCGGCCATCCCTTGGCGGGCCGCCGAAACCTGAGCTTCGCCGATATGAGCACGTTCGACTGGGTCAGCCAGCCGGTGGGTTCGCCGATCTGGTCGGCCTTGGTCGAAGCATTCTCCGGGGAGGGTGCAGACTTTCCGGAGCGCATCACCTATTCGGCGTCGGTGCTGTTGACGTTGGCAACCGTTTCGCGCACCAACTCCATCGCGCCCTTCGCGCGCGAGGTGGCTCACCTTTTGGTCAGCGAGGACGTCAACGCCAATGTTGTAGCCTTGGACACGAGACGCCGGGCAGTGGTGCCGGCGTTTAACGTCATCCTTGCCAAGGGTGCGCTCCTTTCGCCGCTTGCCAAGCGCTTTCTCGAACTGATCGAGGCGGAGATAGCCGCCGCCGCTATCCCTTGATGCCGGAGGAGATCATCACCGCTTCGGTGACGCGCTTCTGGAAGATGAGATATGCAACGGCCACCGGCGCAGCGGCCAGCACCGAGATCGCCATCACGCGGGCGTAAAATACTCCGAAGGCGTCGTTGACCTGCGTGATGCCGACGGGGATCGTCATTTGGTTTTCCGACGTGACGACGAGGAAGGGCCAGAAGAATTCGTTCCAGGCGCCAATGAAGGTGACGATCGCTAGCGCGGTGGTTATGCCCCAGTTCAGCGGCAGGTAGACTTTGAACAGCAGGGTGAACTCGCCCCCGCCGTCCAGCACAGCAGCCTCGCGCAGCTCCTTCGGCACGGCGTCGAAGAACTGCTTGTAGACGACGATCACCACCGGCACGATGAGCTGCGGCAGGATGATGCCGGGCCAGCTGTTGACGATGCCAAGATCGTTGGACAACACAAACTGCGAGACATAAAGCGCCTGGATTGGCACCATGAAGCTCATCAGGATGATAGCGTAGAGCAGCCTTCGGCCCGGAAATTTGATCTGCGACAGGGCATAGGCGCACATCATGCCAAGTGCCAGGACGACGAGGGTGATGATGACGGCGGTGCCGACCGAGTTGAAATACCAGCGGATGATGTTGGTGTTGCGAAGGACGTCGATATAGGCGGTGAGGTTGAATTCGTCGGCCACCAATCCACTACCGGCGACCACTCTGTCTTCCGAACGGATAGATGTCGTGATCGCCCAGTAGAGGGGAAACATCCAGATTGCCGCGCAGAGAAGCGCAAACGCCTTGAAGGCCCAGTCGAGTCGTTTTGACATCATTGCCGGTGCCCCACGAGACGGAGCACCTGATACTGGAGAACCGAAACGACCACGATAAGGACGAACAGCACGACCGCGATCGACGCCGCGTATCCCCCATGGTTCAACTGGAATGCCTCGCGGTAGACCTGCATCAGGAGGACATAGGACGAGTTGAACGGCCCTCCCTTGGACAGCAGATACACCTGGTCATAAATCTTCAGCTGCAAGATGAGTTGCAGCGTCAAAACCAACGCGGTTATCGGCCAAAGCAGCGGCCAGGTAACGCGCTGGAACCGCTGGAAAGCGGTGGCGCCGTCGAGTGTAGCCGCTTCATAGAGATCCGTGGGAATGTTGCGCAGCCCTGCAAGGAAAAGCAACACGTTGAAGCCGTTCGTCCACCAGACGGTGACCAGCGCGATCATCGGCATGACCCAATGCGGGTCCTTGAAGACGGCGACCTGCTTGCCCGCGATCATGCTGATGGGTTTCTGCAGAATCCCGTACTGGAAGTCGAGCATCCACGCCCAAATTTGCGTCACGACGGATACCGGCAGGATGTAAGGGAAGAAGAATAAAACCATGATCATTGCCTGCCATCGGCCGGAAAGGCGGTTGATCATCATGGCGATGCCAAGCGCAATCGCGGTGGTCGGGATGACGGTCAGCAGGATGAAATAGCCATTGTTCCACACCGATGTGTAGAACAGGCGGTCACCCAGAAGACGCGCATAATTGTCTAGCCCGATAAAGTTTCCCTCGCCGATCAAGGGGGCGTCGGTGAAGCTTAGACGGAAGAGCGTGAAGGCGGGATAGGCAAAAAACACCAGGAAAGTCACGCAGAACGGCGTGATCAACGCCAGGGCGGTGAGGTTGGCTTTTCGCCGCTTGGATTGAAGAGACATTTTTCCTGGCCTCGCTTGCCGTCGTTTCGACGCTCAACGCCACACCGGGTTACGGCGTGGCGTTGAGCGCGAGTGACGATGCCTATTTGAGCATGCCCTGCAGCGATGACTTCATTTCGGCAACGGCATCAGCCGGAGTAAGCTGCCCATGAACAGCGGGGGCGATGAAGTTGTCGACAGCGTCGTAGACCGGCGAGGCGACGCCGGCGATGGTGCTGCGAGGATCGAACACGGCGTGGCCGGCCAACGGCGCGTAGGTCGCGTTGGGCTGCATTGCCTGATACTCGGCGCTCTCGACGGTTGGCTTATACGCCGGGATGTGACCAGCGTCGGCCCAGGCCAGCGAATTCTTCTCGAACCAACCAATTATCGTGAGCGCGGCCTTGCGCATTTCCGGGTCTTCGCTCTTGTTTGCCGGGATGGCAAATGCGTGCGAATCCGCCCAGGTGGCGGGCTGGTCGAGCAGTTGCGGAATTTCCACCGCGCCCCATTCGAAGCCAAGCTTGTTGGCGGTGCTCAGGTCCTTGAATGTCGGGACCTCCCATACGCCGTTGATGTGAATTGCCGCGTCACCGGCGCTGAACAACGCGACCGAGGCTTCATATTCGGTCTGCTCTGGAATCAAGTCCTTCGAGCGCCAGTCAGCCATGATCTCGATGGCCTTCTGCGCCTTGGCAGCATTGTCGCCGGCCAGCACTTCGCCGTTGGTGATGAACTCGCCGCCCATCTGGGAGAACAGCGTATAGAATACACGCCATGTGCCGCCGCCACCGACCGTCTGGTAGGAAAGTGGGACCTTGACGCCCTTTTCCTTGGCCTTGGCGAGAACGGCATTGAACTCCTCAAGGTTCTTGACGGTGAAATTGCCCTTGTCGTCAAGCGCGCCGGTGCCCTCGAGTGCCTTCTTGTTGTAATAAGCAACGATGGCGTGGATGTCGAAAGGTACTGCGTACAGTTTGCCATCGTCCGAACTTGCTGCTTTTATCGCAGCTTCGGGAAAGTCGGCCTTGGTTATGCCTGCCGCCGTCAAATCGGCATCGGTGATCTCCGAGAGACTGCCTTCCGTCAATGCCAGAGGCAGGCGCGACAGATGGTAGGTCATGATGTCCGGCCCTTCGCCGACGCCGACCGCGGTGCGGACCTTGGTATAGTATGGCGTACCCCATTCCAACGTTGTCGCCTTGATCTGGATGTCTGGGTGTTCGGCGTTGAACTTCTGGATCAGCGCCTTCATGCGCACGCCGTCGCCGCCGCCTAGAAAATCCCACCATTCGACATCGACGGCCAGCGCCTGGCTTGACAAAGCACCCAGCATCGCGGCCGAAAGAAAAAGGTTTTTCAATAACTTGTTCATGATTCACTCCCTGTTTTGCTTTTTTGCTACGCTCAACGAAGCCTCGACCCTCCCGGATCGAAGGCGAGAACCTTTTCGGGTGCGGCCACCAGCTTGATCGTGGAGTTGAGGTGGTCTGCGCGCGCGCCGCGCCGCTCGGACACCACGGCGGCGCCGGAGGTCAGCTGGCCGTAGAGATAGGAGACGCCGCCCAAATCCTCGGCAACGTCGACCTTCACGGAAATGCCCGACTCGGAAGCTGTTGCGACCTCGAAATGCTCAGGACGAATGCCGACGACGATCGGGGTGCCGTCGGCAACCTTCTGGTTCATTGCGACAGAGAGCGGAAAATCATCCGTGCCGTTCAGCTTGACGCTGACGCTCGCGCCCTGCTGGCCCACAACGACGCCATCGAAGAAGTTCATGGCTGGTGAGCCGATGAAGCCGGCCACGAACCGGTTATCCGGATCGTCGTAGAGATCGAGCGGCCGCCCCGACTGCATCACGACACCGCCGCGCAGCACGAAGATCTTGTCTGCCAGGGTCATCGCCTCTACTTGGTCGTGCGTTACATAGATCATCGTCGCGCCGAGCTTCTTGTGCAGGCGCGAAAGCTCGAGACGCATCTGTACGCGCAGCTCGGCATCGAGGTTTGAGAGGGGTTCATCGAACAGGAAGACCTCCGGTTGACGAACGATCGCACGTCCGATGGCGACGCGCTGGCGCTGCCCGCCGGACAGTTGCGACGGCTTCTTTTCCAACTGGTCGTCCAGCCGTAGAATCCTGGCCGCAGCCTGAACCTTTTCATCGATCTCAGCCTTTGGCCGCTTCCCCAGACGCAGGCTGAACGCCATGTTTTCGTAAACGGTCAGGTGTGGATAGAGCGCGTAGGATTGGAACACCATGGCGACGCCGCGCTTGGCAGGTTCTTCTTCGGTGACATCCCGGGTTCCGATCGCTATCTTACCAGCCGTGGTATCTTCCAGACCGGCGACCATGCGCAGCAAAGTTGATTTGCCGCAACCCGAGGGACCGACGAACACCGCGAAATCCCCGCGATCGATCTCCATCGAGACGCCCTTGATGATCTCGACGGCACCGAAATTCTTGCGGACACCTGTTAGTTTTACGCCGTTGGTTTTCACGGTCGGTCTCCTCCCAGCCGCGACTGAAGGCTATGCAACCGCGAGCCGAACGACATGATAGGACAACGGCTTCAAAGCTCCGACCAGTTTTTTTTCATCTTCGACATTCAAGCCATCGCCCATGCGCGGCTTGACCCTGTTCGGGTCTTTCGAAGTGTTGGCGGTCCTGACGTCCATGCCTTCGCCACCCATCACGAAATGCTCCTTGATGCTGGCCTTGCCGAAACCCGTCAGGTCCACGGTCAGCTCGGCGTCCTCGCTGAGGTGACGGTTCAAGATAAACAAAGTCACTGTCCCGCCGTCCTTGGAGAGCACGCCGGCGGCATCGATGTAGGAGACGTCGCTGGCGACGCTGCAATCATAGCTCGGCCCGTCGACAGCAACGCGAAGCGCCGTGCCGCGGCCGTAGAGGGACGCGAACTGATAGGGATAGTAGATCGTGGTCGCCCAGGCATTGCCGCCACGCTCAGCGCGGATGGGCGCAATAACATTCACCAACTGAGCGATGCAGGCTATCTTGACGCGGTCTGACCGGCGGATGAATTCGTTTAACAGGCCGCCAACAAACAGCGCGTCCTCAAGATTGTAATCCTCTTCGAGAAGCTCGGGCGCTTCCGGCCAGTCCCAGCTCTTCCAGTTCTTGCTGTCCTGCTCGCGGCGATGGTACCAGACGTTCCATTCATCAAAGCAGATGTAAATATCCTTGGTCGAGCGCTTCCGGGCTTTGACGAAATCGATCGCGCCCGCGATGGACTGGATGTAGCGGCCGGTCTCTTCGATCTTGCCGAAGTAGTTGAGCGTGTCGTGGCTGCTGTTACCGAAATATTTGTGAAGCGAAATATAGTCGACGCTATCGTAGCACTCTTCCAGCACCTGGCGTTCCCAATCGGGATACGTGGCCATGCTGTCGTTGGAAGACCCGCAAACGATGGTCTCAATGCCGCCACCGAATGCCTTGACTGCCTTCGACGTCTCGTCGGCAAGGCGGCCGTACTCCTTCGCTTCCTTGTGGCCGATCTGCCAGGGCCCGTCCAACTCGTTGCCCAGGCACCACATCTTCACCCCGTAGGGCTCCTCGACCCCGTGGCTGCGGCGCAGATCGCTCCAATGCGTGCCGGAGGGATGGTTGACATATTCGACGAAGTTGCGCGCATCGTCGATGCCACGCGAACCAAGGTTCAAAGCTAACATCATCTCGATGCCGGCATCTTTGGCCCAGACCGCGAACTCATTGATGCCGACCTGATTGGTCTCCTTGGAGCGCCACGCAAGATCAAGGCGCACAGGCCGCTGGTCCTTCGGACCGATGCCGTCCTCCCAATTGTACGCGGATACGAAATTACCGCCGGGGTATCGGATAGCCGGGATGTTGAGGCCCTTCACCAGTTCCAACACATCAGTCCGAAAGCCGTGCTGGTTTGCGCGGGGATGGCCGGGTTCATAGATGCCGGAATAAATCGCCCGGCCCATATGCTCGATGAATGCCGAATAAAGTCGGTCATCTATTTTGGAGATCGTGAAGTCCCGATGGACAGAGGCCCGTACCTTCAAAAGCGCACTCCCTGGCTGCAATTCTTGATGACTTGCTTGGACCGACCCTCATCCGTCACATGCTTACAATCAAATCATATTACCCTATTGTAAGTTTCCAATTTTGGTATGAACTTAATCCACATTGGCTTCCGCCACGCACGTTGCGAAGTGTGTAGCTGTCCTCGCGAACGTTAGGTCTGTGTGAGCTGATGCGAACGCTGGTGCGACGTCTCCAGCCAAAGGCTATTGCGCTATAACTTGATACTCATTATACCAGATCATCAGACCGCCTAGGGAGGGGTTCAGGATGGTTTCAGTTGCCCTGTTTGGCGCGGGCGGAAAAATGGGGTATCGGCTCGCGACAAATTTTCGTGGCTCACCCTACGAAGTCCGCCACGTGGAAGTCAGCGACGCCGGCCGCAAACGACTGAAGGACGATCTCGCAGTCGAAACCACTTCTGTTGACGAGGCTCTGGCAGCTGTTGACGCTGTCATTCTGGCGGTTCCGGACACCCACATCGGCAAGGTCGCAGCGGGTATCGAGAACAAGCTGAAGTCCGGCACGATGGTTATCGTACTCGACGCTGCCGCGCCCGCCGCCGGCCACCTGCCGGCTCGGCCGGATTTGACCTATTTCATCACCCATCCGTGTCACCCGCCGCTGTTCAACGACGAAACCGATATGGCGGCAAAGAAGGACTATTTCGGCGGCGTAAAGGCCAAGCAGCATATCGTCAGCGCCCTCATGCAGGGGCCGGAGGCGGATTATGCCAGAGGCGAGGCGATCGCCAAGACAATCTGGGCACCGGTGATGCGTTCGCATCGCGTGACCGTCGAGCAACTCGCCATGCTCGAGCCCGCGCTTGCCGAGACCATGTGCGCTTCGCTGCTGGACGTCATGCGCGAGGGCGTGGACGAGGTCGTTCGCCGTGGTGTCGACCGCCAGGCAGCGTTGGACTTTCTGCTTGGCCACATCAACGTTCTGGCCTCCGTCATTTTCGGGGAGCGCGAGGGCGCATTCTCCGACGCGTGCAACAAGGCAATCGAGTTCGGCAAGCCGGTGCTCATGCGTGAAGACTGGAAGCGCATCTTCGAGCCGGACGAGATTGCCGCGAGCATCAAAAGGATAACGTGAATAGTGAATGGTTTATCGGTTCTTGATTGAAGTGCGCCGGTGCCAAGGATCTATTTTCACATTCACCATTCACCATTCACCATTCACCACTAACTACGCACGCATTTCTTAACCTCTGGGAGGACTTGCAATGAAATTCACACGCAGAATGACCCTTGCCGCAATGGCCGGCTTGCTGGCGCTCGGTACGGCGGCCCCCGCCTATGCCGCCGACCTGATTGCCATCATCACGCCGTCGCACGACAACCCCTTCTTCAAGGCGGAAGCTGTGGGCGCCGAGGCCAAGGCGAAGGAACTGGGCTACGAGACGCTGGTGCTGGTGCATGACGACGATGCCAACAAGCAGTCCGAACTGATCGACACCGCGATCGGTCGTGGTGCCAAGGCGATCGTCCTCGACAATGCCGGCGCCGATGCCACCGTCGCCGCTGTGCAGAAGGCCAAGGACGCGGGTATTCCGTCGTTCCTGATCGACCGCGAGATAAACGCCACCGGCGTCGCGGCGGCGCAGATCGTGTCGAACAACTACCAGGGCGCCCAGCTTGGCGCGCAGGAGTTCGTCAAGCTGATGGGGGAGAAGGGCAAATATGTCGAACTCGTCGGCAAGGAGAGCGATACCAACGCCGGCATCCGCTCCAAGGGCTATCACGACGTCATCGACGAATAT
Organism: uncultured Alphaproteobacteria bacterium; assembly: GCA_963829135.1. Lineage (GTDB taxonomy): Bacteria > Pseudomonadota > Alphaproteobacteria > Rhizobiales > Rhizobiaceae > Kumtagia. The sequence goes on from CAWHHO010000001.1 coordinate 164,050, forward strand.
CCGGAGCTGAAGATGGTCGCCCAGCAGTCGGCCAACTGGAGCCAGACCGAGGCTTTCTCGAAGATGGAGTCGATCCTTCAGGCCAACCCTGACATCAAGGGCGTCATCTCCGGCAACGACACAATGGCCATGGGCGCGTGGGCAGCTTTGGAAGCCGCTGGCCGTAAGGACGTGATCGTCGTGGGCTTCGACGGCTCCAACGACGTTCGCGACTCGATCAAGGCAGGCGGCATCAAGGCGACTGTGCTCCAGCCGGCTTATGCACAGGCACAGATGGCAGTCGAACAGGCGGATGCCTGGATCAAGACGGGCAAAGGTCCGGCCGAAGAGAAGCAACTGATGGATTGCGTGCTGGTCAACGGCGACAACGCCGCCAAGCTCGAAACTTTTGCGCTGACGAACTGAGCACACGCTCCAACGCGACGACGGCAGGCTCGTTGTGCGAGCCTGCCGTCGTCGCATGAAATCGCTTCCAATCGAGCTTCGATCCCATGCCGAAACCCGATATCTTGCGCATCGTTACAGTGATCCTGCTGGCATACCTGGCTGGCTGCAAGATCCTGCCGACGCCCACCGAGGAATCGAAGGCCGAAGCGGCTGCCCAGGCATTCAATCCGGACAGGATGGCCGCCGAAATGTGGGCGCCCAAGGTGATGCCCTATCTCAAGGCAAAGGCCGGACGGTTCCAGGAAGTCAGCGCGCTGGCCAAGATCGATCCGAAGGCTGCGGGCGAAAAATACGGCAATGCCCGGAAGCAGGCCAATTCGCCCTGGACCTATGTTGCGTCGGTTGACGGCAAGATCGTTGCTTCGAACACGCAGTCGCGCGCAGCGGCGATCGATGTTGACGTGGACGGCGACGGCAAGCCGGATGTGCGCGCCCAGATCGGGCCGGCGATCCGCGGGACAGCGCTGCGCGACGTGCTTGATTTCGTCGACTTCAACGCCTTCACCAACCAGATCGACTTCGCCCAGTTCGGCAAGTCGTTCAACACCTACGTCAATGTCAACGTGCTCACGAAGCTGCCTCGCGAAGGGCTGGACGGCAAGCAGGTGAAGCTGCTCGGCGCTTATGTGCCAGGCTCCGGCGCGGACCTGCCGCTTGATGACGCCGGCGGCAGCCGAGATCGCACCATGACGGTGGAGCACGATGTCATCCTGAGGCTTGAGGACGTTTCGAAGGTCTATTTCGGGACTGTCGCGGTCAAGCGCGCCAATTTCGAAGTGCGACGCGGCGCGGTCAACGTTCTGGTCGGCGAGAACGGCGCCGGCAAGTCGACACTGATGAAGATCATCGCCGGCGTCGAGAAGCCGACGCACGGACGCATTCTGCTCGAAGGCGAGGAGGTTTCCTTCTCATCCTCCGGCGACGCAGTGGCGCGCGGCATCGGCATGGTGTTCCAGGAGCTCAATCTGTTCGGCAACCTGACGCGTTGCCGAGAACATTTTCGCGACGCGCGAGATCACCCAGGCGGCGTTCCATATCGACCACAAGGAGCAGGAGCGGCGCGCAGGCGAATTCCTCGATCGCCTGCAGGCCGGCATCCGTCCCGACATGCTGGTGGAGGATCTGCGGATCGGCCAGCAGCAACTGGTCGAGATCGCCAAGGCGGTGTCGCTCGATGCCAAGATCCTGATCATGGACGAGCCGACCTCGGCGCTGAGCGCAGCCGAGGTCGAGGTCCTGTTCAAGGTCATCGCCGACCTGAAGCGCCAGGGCGTGGCGATCGTCTACATCTCGCACCGGCTGGAGGAACTGATCCGCATCGGCGACTACATCACCGTGCTGCGCGACGGTCACATCACCGGCCAGGAGGAGATGCGAGAACGTCGACACACAGTGGATCGTGCGGCAGATGATCGGCTCCGACGCCAAGGATTTCGCCAAGGCGGACGATCACAAGCCAGGCGCAGAAATATTCCGCGCCGAGGATATCTGCCTGCCGCGTGCCACGGGCGGGCTTGCCGTCGACCACGTGTCGCTGTCGCTGAAGGCCGGCGAGATCCTCGGCATCTATGGCCTGATGGGAGCGGGACGCAGCGAGCTGTTCGACTGCATCATGGGCCGCCACGGCCAGGCAACCGGCAGGATCTTCATCGACGGCAAAGAGGTGAGGGAGCGCGACACGACCCGGCGCATCCGGCGGGGCTTGGCGCTGATCCCGGAAGACCGGCAGCGCGAAGGTCTGGTGTCGATCCTGTCCGTCGCCAGCAATCTGACGCTGGCCAGCCTGCGCAAATTCACACGCCTGTTCCACATCAGCGGCAGGCGGAGGAGAAGAATGCGGTGAGTTCCATGATCAGCGAACTGTCGATCAAGGTGTCCAATCCCGACAACGAGGTGACGTCGCTGTCCGGCGGCAACCAGCAGAAGGTGGTGATCGGCAAGGCGCTGCTGACCAATCCGAAAGTGCTGCTGATGGACGAGCCGAGCCGCGGCATCGATGTCGGCGCCAAGGCGGATGTCTTCCGCACGATGCGCAAGCTGTCGCGCGACGGGCTGGGCATTCTGTTCGCCACCTCCGACCTCGACGAGGTGATGGCGCTTTCCGATCGCATCGCGGTGATGAGCAACGGCAAGCTGACCGGCATGTTCGATCGCGCCGATGCGACTGAAGCGGCCGTGGTCGCAGCTTCGGCAAAGGGACATGGACCAGCCAAAGCGGGGAGCGACGCACATGGCTAACGCGGCGAACGTCTCGGCGGCAGCACCGACGGTGGCGGTTCGCTGCTGCTGACGCTGATGAAGGCGCGAACCTTCATCGCGCTTATCGCCGTCATCCTCTTCTTTTCGCTGGCGGTGCCGAACTTCCTGTCGACGGCCAATTTGATCCTGATGTCGAAGCACGTGGCGCTGAACGCGTTCCTGGCAATGGGCATGACCTTCGTCATCATCACCGGCGGCATCGACCTGTCGGTCGGCTCGATCGTCGGCCTGTGCGCCATGGTGGCCGGCTTCCTGGTGCTGAACGGCATCGATCTGCAGATCGGCTACACCGTCTATTTCAACGTGCCTGAGATCATCCTGATCACGCTGTGCGTCGGCGTGCTGATCGGCGCCATCAATGGACTGCTGATCACCAAGGCTGAACGTCGCGCCGTTCATCGCCACGCTCGGCACGCTCTATGTCGCGCGCGGCGCGGCGCTGCTTTCCTCGGATGGCCGCACCTTCCCCAATCTGGTCGGCAATCCCGACCTCGGCAACACCGGCTTCGGCTATCTCGGCGCCGGGCGCATTCTCGGCCTGCCGGTCTCGGTCTGGCTGCTGATCGTGGTGGCGCTGGCCGCCGCCTATCTCGCCCGCTACACGCCGCTCGGCCGGCATATCTTCGCGGTCGGCGGCAATGAGCGCGCCGCGCGCATTTCCGGCGTGCGCGTCAATATGGTGAAGATGTTCGTCTACATGTTCTCCGGCTTCTGCGCGGCGATCGTCGGCCTGATCATCTCCTCCGAGCTGATGGCGTCGCATCCGGCGACGGGCGAAAGCTTCGAGCTCAACGCCATCGCCGCGGCCGTGCTTGGCGGCACCTCGATGTCGGGCGGGCGCGGCACGATCGGCGGCACCATCGTCGGCGCCTTCGTCATCGGCATCCTCTCGGACGGCCTGGTGATGATGGGCGTCAGCTCGTTCTGGCAGATGGTGATCAAGGGCCTGGTCATCATCGTCGCCGTCGTGATCGACCAGGCGCAGCGCCGGCTGCAGCAGCGCGTCACGCTGATGCAGATGGCGAAGGCGGGCTGAGCCATGGCGGAGCTGAAAGGCGGACTGATCGGCTGCGGCTTCTTTGCCGTCAACCAGATGCATGGCTGGCGCGATGCCGACGGCGCCGACGATCGTCGCCATCTGCGACCGCGACCCGCAGCGGCTGAAGATCGTCGGCGACCAGTTCGGCATCGAGCGGCGCTATACCGACGCCGCCGAGATGTTAGCGAGCGAGCAAGCTCGATTTCGTCGACATCGCCACCACCGTCGCCAGCCACCGGCCGCTGGTGGAACTGGCGGCCGCGCACAGGCTGCCGGCGATCTGCCAGAAGCCGTTCGCGCCGACGCTGGACGATGCGAAGGCCATGGTCGCGGCCTGCGCGAGGGCCGGCGTGCCGCTGATGGTGCACGAGAACTTCCGCTGGCAGTCGCCGATCCAGGCGGTGAAAGCGCGTGCTGGATTCCGGCGAGATCGGCGAGCCGTTCTTCGGCCGCATCTCGTTCCGCTCCGGCTACGACGTGTTCTCCGGCCAGCCCTATCTCGCCGAGGGCAAGCGCTTCATCATCGAGGATCTCGGCATCCATATTCTCGACATCGCGCGCTTCCTGCTCGGCGACGTGGCGACGCTGACGGCGCGCACGCAACGCGTCAACCCTGACGATCAAGGGCGAGGATGTCGCGACCATGCTGCTCGACCACGAAAACGGCGCTCACCTCCGTGGTCGATTGCAGCTACGCGACCAAGCTGGCCGTCGAGCCGTTTCCGGAAACGCTGGTCGAGATCGACGGCACGCGACGGCACGCATGCGGCTGTCGCAGGGCTACCGGCTCATCGTAACGGGCAGAAGCGGAAGCACTGAGCGCGACCTGTCGCCGCCGCTGCTGCCGTGGGCGTCGCGGCCCTGGCACAACATCCAGGAAAGCGTCAGCGCGATCCAGCAGCATTGGGTCGATTGCCTGAAGAGCGGGCGCGAGACGTCGACCTCGGGCGCCGACAATCTGAAAACCTTCGCGCTGGTCGAGGCGGCCTATGCAAGTGCCGGGAGCGGCATGGCCGTGCGGCTAGCGGATTTGCTGGCGTGAGCGAAACATGGCCTACCGGATCAGCTTGCCGCCGCGACGTAGAGCGAGCGCGAACGCTCAAGGTGGTTGATCATTTCGCGTTCAGCGCCGGCCTGGTCATGTGTCGCAATGCGCTCGATGATTTTTTCGTGCTCCGCGAGCGTAAATTTCTCCTTGCCGGTCCAAATCAGCATCTCGGTGTGATATTCCTTCAGCCAGCCGAGCATCGCGCCGCTGACCGCCGCATAGATCGGATTTCCGGATATGGTGGCGATGCTGGAGTGGAATTCCATGTCGGCCTCAATGAAGCCCTCGGCATTGCCAAGCAAATCGCGCTGCCTGGCGAGGATCAAGCGCAGATGCTCGATGTCGGTTTCCGTCGCCTTCTCGGCCGCCTCGCGCACCATGCCGCGCTCGAAGAAAATGCGAGCACTCTTGAGGTGTTCCAGCGAGTCCTTCGACGAAGACAGCATGATCTTGGCCGCGCCATCGACCTGGCGCAGGATGGACTGCGCGGTGAGTTTCAAGACCTTGGCACGCTCGCCATGCGAGATCGCCACCAGGCCCATGCTCGCAAGCGCCTGCATGGCCTCGCGGATGGCCGGGCGCCCGACCCCGAAGCGTTCCATCAATTCGCGCTCGGACGGCATATCGTCACCGGGCCGCAGGTCGCCGCTGGTGATCATCCGCTTCAGCCGCGCGAACACCTCGTCGGACAGTTTGCGCCGGATGATGGGTTCTGAATGTCCATGGAAGGCTCCTCGCACCTACAGCATTTTAGGTGTTGCGCCAGGCAATACAAGTTTCGCCAACCCAGCGAATCCACTTGCATCAGACGGATACTCATTATACCAGTTTGGGTGACGGGGGAAGCTTTCGTGGCAGCGGGATGATCGTCCTCACCTACAGAATCGAGACGCCCGGAAGCACGGAGGCGCTGGCGAGCAAGATCGCCAGCGATCAGTCCACCGGCACATTTGTCGAGTTGCCCGGCGAGACGCCTGAATTGAAGGCACGTGTAGCGGCGCGCGTGCTGGCAGTGCGCCCGCTTGATCCGGCACGCACCCCATCTTTCCCGGGCACCGATGGTGACATGTTCAATCGCGCCGAAGCCGATATCGGCTTTCCGATCGAGGCTGTCGGTACGGACCTCGCGGCGCTGATGACCATCGCCATCGGCGGCACATTCTCGATCAAGCAGCTTACCGGAATTCGCGTCGTCGACATGAAGCTGCCGGAAGAGTTTCGCGGAGCCTATCCCGGGCCGAAATTCGGCATAGGCGGCAGCCAACGGCTAACCGGTGCGAAGGGCCGCCCGATTATCGGCAGCATCGTCAAGCCGGCGCTGGGGCTGCGTCCGCACGAGACCGCTGAAATGGTGAAGGAGTTGGTCGAGTCGGGAGTGGACTTCATCAAGGACGACGAGAAGCTGATGAGCCCTGCCTATTCGCCTCTTGCGGAAAGGGTGGATGCGGTAATGCAGGTCATTCTCGACCATGAGCAGAAGACCGGCAAGAAGGTCATGTACGCCTTCGGCATCTCGCACATCGACCCGGACGAGATGATGCGCAATCATGACCTCGTGCTTAAGGCTGGCGGCAATGCAGCGGTGGTAAACATCAATTCGATTGGCATGGGCGGCATGGCTTTCCTGCGCAAACGTTCCGATCTCGTACTTCATGCGCACCGCAACGGCTGGGACATCCTCACGCGGCATCCCGGCCTCGGAATGGATTTCAAGGTCTGGCAGCAATTCTGGCGGCTGCTCGGCGTCGATCAGTTCCAGATCAACGGTATCGGCGCAAAGTATTGGGAACCGGACGACTCGTTCGTCGCCTCGTTCAAGGCGGTGATGACGCCCATCTTCGATCCATCGGATCGAGCATTGCCGGTCGTCTGTTCCGGGCAATGGGGCGGCCAGGCGCCAGAGACTTACCAGCGTACGGGCCGCACGCTGGACCTGATGTATCTATGCGGTGGAGGCATAGTCAGTCATCCCGGAGGGCCGGCTGCTGGCGTACGCGCGGTGCAGCAGGCGTGGCAGGCAACGGTCGAGGGTATCGACCTGCGCACTTACGCGGCCACGCATTCCGAACTGAAGCATTCGCTGGAAAAATTCGCTGGCAGGGTCTGAACCACAAATCATGCACTCACCCCTGCTCAGCTATTACGGCGACGATCTGACCGGCTCGACCGATGTCATGGAAGCTCTCTCGCTCAGTGGAGTTCCCACTGTGCTTTTTCTCAGCATACCCAGCGAGGAACTGCGGCTGCGCTTTGCTGAATGCCGCGCATTCGGCCTAGCCGGCACCAGTCGCAGCGAAACGCCCGTCTGGATGGACGAAAACCTGGCGACCGCATTTACGTGGCTGCGTTCGGTCGGCGCTTCGATCTGTCACTACAAGGTCTGCTCAACCTTCGACTCCGGTCCTGAAGTCGGCAATATCGGACGGGCAGTGGAGATCGGACGCCGGGTGTTCAATCAAAGCGCCGTGCCCATCGTCGTCGGCGCTCCGCAACTCAAGCGATACACCGCATTTGGCAATCTGTTCGCGGCCTATCGAGGCAAGACCTATCGAATCGACCGGCACCCGGTGATGAGCCGGCATCCCGTGACGCCTATGAACGAAGCCGATCTGCTCATTCATCTATCGCATCAGACGGATCTGCGGCCGGCTCTGGTCGACCTTGCACAGCTCGCATTGCCGGGGCTTTCGGACCGTGTGGACGAGATGTCCTCACTTTCGGAAATCCTGCTGTTCGATGTCGCTGACCCTGAAAGCCAGCGCATTGTCGGGCGGGAACTCTGGCGTTGGGCACTTCGCCATGGTCCCCTGGTAGCAGGCTCGTCCGGTGTGGAATACGCCCTGTTACCCACTTGGATTGCTGAGGGACTGGCCCCGGGCCAATCGCGCTTCGACCCGCTGACCCGCGTCGGGCGGCTTGCGGTTGTTTCCGGCAGCGTTTCGCCCACGACGGAGGCGCAGATCCAATGCGCTCTAAATCAAGGGTTCAAGGGGATACCCGTCGATCCCCTTCAGCTCAGCGGCGCCTCAGCCGACTCCTGCGTTGAGGCCGCGGTGTACGACGGACTTCAGGCCCTGGAAGCAGGGCAAAGCGTCGTCATTTACACAGCGCTTGGCCCCCAGGGAGACCGCGGCAGGGAAATTGACGACAAACCCGGTGCACGCCACCAGCTCGGCAGGGGCTTGGGGGACATACTTCGCCGACTGGTGATCGAAGCTCAGCTCTCGCGTGCGGTCATCGCGGGAGGCGATACTTCAAGTCATGCTCTCGCCCGTCTCGGCGTCGACGCCTTGACCGTTCGACTGCCGCTCCCACAAACGCCGGGATCGCCTCTATGCAAGGCGCACTCCAGTCTTTCGCAGATCGATGGTTTGGAGATTGCTTTGAAGGGCGGCCAAATCGGTTCGGACGACTACTTCTGCAAGATGCGAGACGGGATATAGATACCGACGCCAAGGAGAACCCCGGTCTACGCAGGGGCCGTCGGGCAGATGCTGTCGGCGGTAGACGCGGGGGGAATAGACTCCCGTTTTTCGGCCCGCGCACACAGGCTCCGCGGAAGACGGATGTAGGAAAATTTTGAAGCCAACGTGCTGCAGCCGGCGACGAAGACGCAAGGCATCATTTCCTTGAACTTCTGGTACGCCCAAGGGGAATCGAACCCCTGTTACCGCCGTGAAAGAGAGTGGTTTGAGGAATAAGATGAAACGGTCTGCAATCATCTGAAGCCCATCAAGCTTTTGAAATCGCTGAATACCACGCCGTTGTGACTTTCATAATTTACCGCCTTGTTGCACGACCGTTCAGCCTCTATCTTAGACCCCGTTAGACCCGAGCAGGGGAGAAGGTCATGGCGGGGCGGGTAAAGGACACAAGGCTGGACAGCCGTGAGGCGCGCAAAAAACTGCCGATCAGGCACCAGCCTTATTTCCGCATTTTGAGCGAGGGCGTGCACATAGGCTACCGCAAGCGGGCGGGGGCGACGACATGGGTTCTGCGCGTCTACAAGAACGGCGCTTACGCGGTGTCATCCATCGGCAGCGCCGACGACAACATCGGGGCCGACGGCAAGACCTACCTGTCATGGTGGCAGGCTGTCGACCGCGCCCGCGATCTCGCGACCGGTGCGCCTGCGAAGCGGCAGGAGGCCCGCGACATTGCAGGCTACACCGTCGCCTACGCGTGCGCGGACTACCTGGCACAAGCTCATGTGAACGGTCAGAAGGCTATCAGCGACAGCCGCAATTGGATCAACCGCTACATCTTGCCGGAACTGGGGGACGTACTTCTGTCCGAACTGACGGCGCGGCAAATCACCCGCTGGCGGAACAAGCTGGCGACGACGCCGCCCAGCCTGCGCACCCGCAAAGGTGAGGGTCAGAAGTTCCGCGTTGTGGACATGAGCGACCCGGAGATACAGCGGCAACGTCGGGCATCGACTAATAGAATTTATACTTGCTTGAAGGCGGTCTGCAATTTGGCGTTCCGTCAGGATCGCGTCAGCGACGACGCCGCATGGCGCAAGGTTGGAAGCCTGCCAGACGCCGATGCAGCGCGGCAGAACTATGCGACCGCCGCCGAAGTGCAGCGCCTCATTAATGCAGCGAAGCCCGATTTCCGACCGATGATCATCGCGGGTTTTCTCACCGGTGCACGGTACTCCGAAATCTGCCGGTTGAAGGTGCGCGACTTTGACGCCGTCAACGGTTCTCATGGCAATCCGCAAGAGCAAGATCAACAAGGAACGTCACGTCATCCTGACCCACGAAGCGGTTGAGTTCTTCAAAGCTCGGACGGTCGGGCGGGGCGGCGACGAAACGCTGTTCCAGCGTGCCGATGGCGAACCGTGGGGAAAGATCATCAATGCCGGCTAATGCGGGAGGCAAGCAAAGGCGCGAGGATCGCCCCGGCTCTCGGATTCCATCAGATCCGGCATAGCTACGCGAGCCTCGCCGTCAGGTCCGGCCTGCCGATGTTGATCTTGGCGGGGAACCTCGGTCACCGCGACACGAGGATGTGTGAACGCCATTACGCGCATCTCAAACCCGACTACGTTGCGAAGATGATCCGCGAACATGCGCCCCGAGCTCGGGCATGATGGAGGTCAGCAATGTCCAGGCTATCCGCTGAAGAGAAGGCCGAATATTGGGCCGAGTATCGCGAAGACCATGAGCGCATAGGTGAGGCAGCCGGCAGTCTAAACAGCTTGCGCAGGCGCGCTCAAGGCAATGGACGACGAGACGCCGCGAAAGCGGCCCGGTCGGAGCGTGAGAAGATAGCATCTGCGAAATTGCAATTCGGTTCCCACCGCACGTCGAACGCGCGTTTTACTACCGGCGGCTGTAGAGGAGGGCGGACCCGACATCGCCGCGGCGATGGGGACGGTACGCAGCTTCCTGGGTGCCGTAGAGGCGGCAAACACTCAGCTGGATGGCCGCACAGGCGAACGATTTTCGCGAGGCTGCAAGTACGATCTACTGGCACGCTTACTATCATCGACATGAAGACGAAGGCGGGTTTGACGCAGTCGCCGCGATCAAGGCGATCGATCAAAAATGGCTGAGGGGCCGTGGACGTCCGCGCAGACCCTGCTATAGCGGCTGTCTGGACCGAATATAAGCGGTTGCGGAAGGAAGAAGGCATCAAGTCCCACGAGGCGCGTATCGATCGCTTAGAGCAAATTACCCGACATCACACGGGATAAGCTAGTAGAATGGACGCGCCTCTCCCGCAAAAAAATCGGACATAATCAAAAAGTAGTTTAGCGCCGAAGAACTTCGTTTCAGGTCATGACACAATGCTTCACCACAATTGATGAGGCATCCAGATGACCAGTCACTCCGCCGATACCGACCTTGAACCCAGCCTGACGAAGAGAGAGTTTTGCGCGATCGAGCGCATGTCCCCGGTAACGTTCTGGCGTGAATGCAAGCGCGGCAAAATTGAGACCTACAACGCAGGTAGACAGGTTCGCGTCACCCGTGCGGCGCACCGCGCCTATCGCACCGCCGCCAGCAGCGTGAGGTTGCGTGAGATGACCGAGATCACCAGAGCGTTGTGGGACGAACAGAACGAGCGTGAAGCCGCTGCGAAATATTCGTACGAGCCCGAGACATTCTACGAAATTACGGCGAATCTTCTGGGAAGTCATCGAGATATCCGTCAGGCAGTTTGCCTGCGATGACTTCAAGAAGCACCGTGGACGGGAGCCGAATCAGGCCGAGTATTACGCACTTTGCGATCAATCCATCGCACGAGCGAACGCCATCATGGACGAAATGGTGGCTGCGGACCAAGAGGAGGCCAACCTTCAGTCACGAGGCAGCCCAAGCGAGAAAAGCGGCGGGAGCGCCCTACTGATGGGAAAGCGCTCCGATTTTCCGCGCCGTGCAAGGGACGACTATCGCACAACCGATCCGCGGGCGTTCCCGCCTCTAGCCCCGCACTGGCAGGAATCAAGACGTATGCCGAGCCGTGTTGTGGTGACTAGACCTAGTGCGAGGTCTAAACCCCTAGGTCTTCGTTGCACGTACTTCAGCGATCTGCCCGATGGCGACGACGCGCTGGACCTTACGGCTGAACGCCTCAACGGCGCCGAAGTCGTCATAACGAATCCGCCTTGGTCGCGTGCAGTCCTTCACCCGATGATCGAGCATTTCCAGCGGCTAAAACCGACATTCTTGCTGTTTGATGCCGATTGGGCGCACACTCGGCAGTCCGCGCCTATATCTCGATAGTTGCAGCCACATCGTCAGCGTCGGGCGGCTAAAGTGGATTCCTGGCTCCAAGTATACCGGCAAAGATTCCGCCGCTTGGTATCGCTTCGACGCCCGCCACAGGGGAGGCCCGCACTTCTACGGACTGCGGCCACGAGATACTTGAAAACTCACTCCGGCATCGGGTCCAGAGCCGTTGTAGTCGTCAACTCGGAAAGACCTCCAACTCGTTCAACGCTTACGTCAATAAGAAAAACCGTCGCTGGGTTCGCAGCCCAGACGACGGTCAAAGCAGAGGTTTTTCACGCCATGCGTGGTAGCACAAACAGGCGCGCCAAGTCGACACCCGAAGAATATATCCAAGCCTTAAAGCCGATATTGGACGCGCTGGAGACGGAGAGCGCCGACACTGTCATCGCCGCGCTGGAGGCAGAAAAGCTCTCCCCGGATGAGATGGTCGTCATAGCCATCGGGCTGGGGCTGGTGCAGAAACCGTCTCGGAAGGTGAAGCAAGTAGAACGCTGGACTGACCTGCAGGTGCGCACAAAAGCGACAAAGGTCAGGAAAGGCGACGTGTGGGACCAATTGGCCGACCAAACTGTCGACCCGACCGACGACGCCATCAAGGCCGCCAAGAAGCTTCTGCGCACTCACTTCTACTGGGCGCAACCCGACCGCGTCGTACATCTGCGACCGAATGGTAGCGTCCTGATCATGACCCGGGAAGCCTTCGCCGTATCGTATGCGGCCAACGCTACGGTACTGGGGAATGATCGCAAGAAAGAGACTAACCCCGTCAACATTTGGGTGAGGTCGGAAGACCGTATCGACATAAGCGATTACGCCATGCGTCCCGATCTGCCGCCCGGCGTCGTGGAGGCAGACGGGCAGTGGATATTGAACACCTACAGGGCACCAAAGCACGGCGCGCCCGAACCCGCGATGCTGGTTCTATTCCACCGGTTCATGAGGCATCTAATTCCCGACCTGGCAGAGCGTATGTGGTTTCTCGATTGGCTGGGGCACAAGAAGCAACACCCCGATATCCCCGGCTGCGGCGTCCTGCATGTCTGTAAGCGGCAAGGCGCGGGCAGGGGCACTCTGTTCCGGCTAATCGAACTGGTTTTCGGCAAGGATTTTGTCGCTAAGCTCGACGCCAGCGTCCTCTTCGGTGACGGCGGTCAAAGCGCAATACACGAACCTGATTGGCGGTTCGATCTTCTGCCTGCTTGACGAAGTCATGAACACGTCGTGCGAACCTGTCGGCCTATCAGCGCGCCAAGATTTACAACCGCCTGAAGATGCTGGTTGAGCCGGGCAAGCGCCGCATGGAGTTGATCCGCAAGGGCCTGCCGTCGACCGTGGTCACCGTCTACGCGTCGTGGATGATGGCGTCGAATAACGAGAACGCGCTGCCTACCGAGGTAAGGCGACCGACGCATCGCGGTACTGTCGAGCAACAAGCCGCTGCATGGAGACCCGGAGCTATTCGCCGCCATGAAGGCCGCCCAGCCCGGTGGCAACTTCGCCGACGAATTCGTGGCGGCCGTGGCCGCATTTCTCGAAGCACGGGATCTGTCGAACTTCGACGTCTACGCACCCGCGCCGCTTTTCGACGGCAAGCAACGCATGATCGACCTGAACACCCATGCCGTGGCCGACGCCATGGAAGAAGCCCTAGCCGATCTGAAACGCGACCTGATCCAATTCAAGGATTTGCAAGCGCTCGTGAAGGCCAAGCTGGAGTATTCCGATATTCCCCGGGATCTGCGTGGCGAGGTGCTGGACGCTGTCGGCCGGTCAGGCTGGTTGTTTCTCGGTAAGAAAGAGAACATCACCAAGAGTTGCAGGGGTCTAATTTATGCACGACACGAGGCGGCGGCACGCCTGTGGCGAGATACCCCTGTCGGCGACGAACGTCAGACGCTTCTGGACACTGACGTGCCCGCCAGCAAGGCCGACGCACCCGCCAACGAGGCCAGCGCACCCGCCAAGACCGTGCGCAGATGGAGCGTAGTCAGGTCATGAGAGTGACAGCCCTCGCGACCGTAAAGCCGGTACCCTTACTACCCTCACTCGGCGGGGGCGAAGGTACCGAGATTAGTCACTTGCGCCCTAGAGGCTTGTCATTTTTGGAGGTGACTACCCTCACTCAAACCCTTGTGGCGTATAAGGTTGACGAGGGCGAGGGTACCGAGGGTAGTCGCTGTTTCAAATTCATGGAGAAAGCCGACAAGGAGGGTGAAATTGGTTTTTCCGGGAAAGTGGGAAAAAGTGACCACCCTCACTACCCTTTAGTTAGCGCCAGATGCCTCACGTCTCCGCGAGACCCGCTCCACAAAGGGCCGTCGGCCAATCACGTTCAACACCTTCCCGGCACCTTCCGCCAGATTCGACGTAACGCAACCAACATGACCAGGAGTGCACAGAATGACCGTAAAGATTGACACATTGGTATCTCGTATCGCCTCAATATTCTCGGACTTAAAGCTCATCCCCTGCAGCGATTTGGAGGCCTTCGCCAATGATGAGGCAAGCAATGCCGACACTCCTACCCGTTTTTTGCGTGGGCTTGTGAGAACAAGGAACGTCGGCCTTAACAATCTGCGGATTACGTCGAGTTCTAGCGCAATATCTGAGGCAATAGTCCCCGCCCTGCCAGGCTTCTATGTGATCGATCTCGTCCCACTCGCTGACGGAGGCTTCGATACCACGCGGGTGTTGAGGGAGCCTGTTATTGCTTGGAAAATCGAGGGCGGCCACTACGCCTCTCCGATCATTGCAGGAAATGGGGTTTTGGATCGCTGGGCCGTCTTGACACCCGACAATCTAGTGGTGACCGACTGGTGTACTGCGCTCTGTTACAAATATCCTTTAAACGTACTGGATTGGATCGCCGCTGAGATCGAGTGGCTGAATAGCCCTGAGAATGAGGGTGACTTTTTGACGGCGTCTCAGACGGCATTGGGCACCCTTGGGCCTGTTCCTCTGTCGATCTGGTTGATGATGAGGGTCACCCCAACGTGGATTGGGTCCGTGGGAAAGCTGGATAGTGCTTTGAAGCCGTATCGCAATGTTGATGAGGAGTCCCACTGGCCTGCGGAGCCGGATGATCTGTGGTCCAGGCTCAGAGAGGTGACTCCAGCCTTGGCGGCTGTCGGTATCTGCGTTGACCTAACCGTCGACGGACTAGTGCGCATCGAGCGCTCTGGAGGCGATGTCGTCGACACTCGACCTGGCGTTCCCCCGTATCCTCATTGATCGAATCGTATCGAAGGTGCGTAAGACACGTTTCACGCGGTTCTCGCGGAGGAGGGGATTGGCACCGCACAGTCGTGGTCTCTCAAACAGGGCAGTTTGATGGCTAGTGGCGGCGCAAGTGGTACGCAGCGCGAAGCCCCGGGGGGCGGTGGGAAAAAATACCAGAGCGCAGTGGGGCGGACCGCACAGCTATCACGCACAGATTTTTTTTTGATCGGATTGAATATAGTTCTTCTTTTGTTCCTAGATTTACTATACTGTCCTCACACTGACAACGAGACGGAACTTAGTTGAGATGGAAGACCTAGATCGAGAGCAGTCGGAAGATTGCGTTGCTGTTTCAAATTTTTCATCGCCGCCGTTTTACGGAACGATTGATTTGGGAGAGATGTCATCGAAGCTCGGTGAAAGCCAAACCCAAGGCAAGCAGCAGCTTTCGCCGTTAGATTACATGATCCAGGTTTTCAACGATTCTTCAGCGACATCTGCCCGTAGGGATCACATGGCGCTGGCTGCGGCAACTTACCTATGCAAAATGGCTGAAGCTGGGTCCAAATCGGCCCGGAGGGCGCCTAAAACAGCCCCGAGTGGAAAGAAAGATCAACGTCAGGAACGGGCGGAGAAAGCGAGCAGGGAAGGGGTCTTTGCTGTGCCCCAGCCGCCGCTGCGATTCAGAAGCTAAGCACAGCGGCGTCTTTCTAGCCGCCACGTAAGACGATCGCAACTCATGGACCTATGCGATCTTGATTTTCAACGCAATCCGGAGCGCATTAATATCGCTCTGCGGAGCGTTACGCCTGCTGAGCGAGTGTTGAGAGATCCTGCCGCAAACAGAATAATTCTGGTCATCGCCTCGCTCTAGCAGTTTGGTTCAGGCGGGCCCTTGTTCGGAAACGAATGACCCCACTGGTCCTAATCCGAACCGTCCCCGAGCTGCACGAAAGCCGAAATAAGCTGATCTACGTCAGTTGCTCCTGACCAAAACAATAGCAGCAGGTTGGAGCCAACCAGTTCGGCTTCCTCACCTTCCCGATCCAACCCCATGCATTGGCACACACGCTCCAAGGCACTCCGTAGTGTCGTTAGATCCTCTGAGGAATAAACATAGTCAACCGGTTTCATCGGCGGGCCGTACTCCACGGCCCCATTGCAGTCTACACAGCGGTTCGGGATAAGAGGATTATTGAACAGCTCCAGCACCTTCACATTGCGTTGGGTGCCCCGAACAACAGGTCTATTTTGTTATCCCTAGCGGAAGTATTTTCGACCTCGGCAACAAAATAGCGGTCCAGGCGCGTGACTTTGGTGTCGCCCGGCTCAAGCAGGCCGGCCGCCGGCCGCCATCTGGTCTGTGGGCAGGTGCAGAGGCGGCGCGTAGGGCAGACGGGTTTAGAACCATCGCGCGCGGAGCCCTAACTACCTCCCGCCTCGCGCGCGGTAAGTTACTCTGACAGTAGTATAGGTCTAGCGAGACTCTAAGTACATCGCTAACGTTAAGCGGAACCTGTGAGTGGGCTGGCGGTTCTACGTCAAATTAGCCTACAGCTGAGGTTCCACCGTGCTTAACGACCAAACTGCCGCCGAGCTGGTAATCGTCGATCCCCGAGACGCCGCTGAGTCAGTGGGATTGACTTATGTTTCTGACCAAGAGCCTGGCATCGTCAGACGGAAATTCGGCAAGGGATTTAGATATCTCCGGGACGGAAAAACGCCGGTGAAGGATCCGGTGACGCTCAAACGGATCAAGGCCTTAGCAATCCCCCCCGCATGGACTGACGTGTGGATCAGTCCCAAGGCGAACGGTCACATCCAAGCCACTGGGCGCGACGCTAAGCAGCGGAAGCAGTACCGCTATCACCCTGAATTTCGAGGCGTGCGCGAGGGAGTGAAGTTCGAACACCTAATGCAATTCGCACGCCTCCTTCCTTTGATCCGCGCCAAGGTATCTGAACATATGGCTCTACCAGGCCTACGGCGGGAAAAAGTCCTTGCGACAACGGTCCATCTTCTGGAAATGACACTCATCAGAGTCGGCAATGAAGACTACGCCAGAAGCAACAAAAGCTACGGCCTGACAACACTCCGCGACTCGCATGTCAGGGTGGACGGCTCAGAGCTACGGTTTAACTTTCGAGGCAAGAGCGGGAAGACATGGCGGCTTAAGGTGAACGACCGGCGGGTCGCGAGGATCGTCAAGGCCTGCCAAGATCTTCCTGGGCAGGAACTACTACAATACGTCGCCGAAGATGGATCCATCCAGGATGTAAAGTCGAACGACGTCAATCGCTACCTTAAAGAAATCACCGGTCAGGACGTCACCGCAAAGGACTTTCGCACATGGGCAGGCACCGTCTTGGCAGCCATGGCCCTGCATGAATTTGAATCGTTCGATCATGGCGCCAAGGCAAAAAAGAACGTCCGAGCCGCCATCGAGCGAGTTGCCTCCAGATTGGGCAACACGCCAACCATTTGCCGAAAATGCTACGTGCATCCCGAGGTTCTGAACTCATATCTCAGCGGCTCATTCCTCCTCGAAGTGAAGGACGAGGTCGAGACAGATTTACGTGAGGATCTCGCAGCCTTAAAACCGGAAGAGGCTGCGGTGATGACCCTCCTCAGAGGGCGGCTAGAGAGAGCGCTTGAAGATGAGGCGAACGAGCTTCCTTGAATCCGACCCAGCGTATCACGAAGAATCCTTGCCAACATCGCGGCCTGCCTCGTCGCTGAGATTGAGCTTTGCGGTATCCTTCTAAAGAATTAGTTTCGAGAGAAGCAATCGGCCCAACGGAACTCCGCTTAGTCTGCGAACCGGATTGCTGATGGTCAATTACCTTTGCCCTTAGCCAGCAGAGACGCAATAGGCCTGGCGGGTTGCATGTACGTTACATTGTCCACCTTGATCCCGCCGCCTCTGGATAAACGCGCGATGCTACAGGAGCTGTCAGAGGTCATGGCGACTGTTGAATAGTTCCGCCCTAAACCGGCGTGGCGATGATCCACGAATGTCTGACCTATGGTCCGACGACTAACCAAGTGAGCACCGTGCCCTTGCATTTGATTTCGATCAGTTCACGCTGTTCTGTCGCAAATTGAGCGTTGACGAGTACATAAGTTCCTAGTGCTATTTGAAGTCTCCTGTTGACTCCATGCGCGATGCCAAGTTCACGGTATCACCCCAGACATCGTAGAAGAGCTTCTTCTTCCCGACGAGGCCGGCGACGATTGGTCCGCTGGCGATACCAACCGGATCGATGAGGGACCGCCGATTGGATCTACCATCCCACGGGCGGCTTCCAGCATTGCCAAACCGAGACGAACAAGTGCGACGGCATGATCCTCGGTCTGGTTCGTCGACAGCGGCAAGCGCTACGATTATGACGGCGTGCCGCCAGAAATCTACGCTGCCTTTCGACTGGCATTCACTCAGTAGCGCTACTTCAACGCTGACATCCGTGCCATTTCCTAGCCAAGGTCGATCCAAGACATCTAGACCAATTGCGGATAAGCTTCCGCATCGGGCGCGTTGGCCCAGCTCTGGAGTGTCTGGCCTCCGTCCAGAAGCCAGTCCACGCCTGTCACATGACGGGCGTCATCTGAAGCAAGGAAGGCGACAGCGGCGGCAACGTCATCGGGCTGGCCGATGCGCCTCAAGGGGATGCGGCGGGCAAATCGTTCTATCCCGCTTCGATAGGTTTCGCGATCGGCAGCGGGCACGCCGAGCGTCGTCTCTATCACACCTGGGCAGATCGCGTTGACACGGATACCGTACGGTGCAGCATCCAGAGCTGCGATGCGGGTAAGCCCAACGACGGCATGTTTGGTCGCGGCATAGCCCGCACCGCCGGCGAGCACGTCCCAGCCGGCCATGGAAGAACCCATGTTCACCACCGAGCCGGCAACCTTTGCGTCGATCATGGTGCGCAGGGTGGCGCGCAGGACGAGGAACATGCTGCGCAGGTTGACGCGCACGATGTCGTCCCAGGCGGCGACCGGAAGTTCGTGCACCGGCGCGACGACGCCGGAGATGCCGGCATTGTTGAAGAGCACATCGACCCGGCCGAAATGATTAACTGCGCGCCCTATGGCGTCGGCTGCCTCGGCCTCGTCGCCCAGATCTGCCATTATGGCAAACGCTGCACCGCCGATTGCGTCTGCGGTACGACGGGCAGCGGTCACGTCGCGATCCACGACAGCCAGCAGGGCGCCCTCTCCGGCGAAGCGCCGCGCTGTGGCCGAGCCGATTGCGCCGCCTCCGCCCGTGACCAGGACGACCTTGTCCTTGAACCGGTTCATGGTTCGCCACCTTCCTCCGGATAGTCGCGCCAGGAATGAGCTGGCACGAAGCCGAGTGCCGACCTGGCCAGGCTGCCATCGATAAGTCCCGCGCGGCCTTCGAACGGTCGCCGCAAAGCCACGGCCGGCAGGGCCTGGGCGAGTGCAGACCTAGTCTCTTCTAGAAGGTAGGTGTCATCTGCCGCGAGGAAGACGCGCAGATGCCCCGTGCCCTGCCAGTCCAGCGCCAGCCTGAAACCCTCGGAGGCGTCGCGTACGTCGATATAGCTCCAAAGGTCGCGCACGGCATCCGCCGTCTGCCGCCGTGGCCCGATCTGTTCCGAGAAGATCTCGGGCGATTGAACCCAGGGCATGCGCAGGGAGACGGCACTCATGCCGCCCGCGCGCACAGCGGCCTCGACGATTTCCTCACCCAACCATTTCGAAAGACCGTATGCATCCTGCGGATGGACCGGCGTTTCCTCGTCCACTGGGAGCGCCGTTGGCGGTACAAAAGGTTGGCCGAACGGATAGCCCAGAACGCTGAAGGAGGAAGCGTAGACAAGGCGCGGTATGCCTGCCAGTCGTGTAGCCTCAACAACGTTGAAGGCGGCTGCGACATTGGTATGAAAGACGTCACCCGCTGTGCGGCCCGTAGGGCGCGGGATTGCGGCAATATGGACCACCGCGTCGGCGTCGCGCACCAGCTCCAGGGCTGCCGCGAAACCGGTCAGGTCAGCCGTCACATGTGACCAGCCGCCGACGCCGAGCGGCGGCGGGTTCACATCGATCCCGCGTACCGCGTGACCGGCACGCTGCAAGTGCGCCGCCACGTGGCGCCCCAGGAAACCGCTCGATCCGGTGACGATGACGCGCATCCGTTCCGATTCTCCTCTCGACCCACCCCGCTTGGTAGATTGTTCGTGCTCAAACAATTGGAGCGGGAAGCGCCTGCTTGTCAACAAGTGGGCGCTACCGGATGCTGGCGGATGCGACGGCGTCGCAGACGCGCAATGTAGGACGGGATTGACTTCGGCGCCCCATCGGCTTTTGTAGGAGTTCAAACAATCGAGCTGCGAGGTCGACCGTGACCGAAGATGTATTTTCCGCTCATCGCCATGTCGAGACAATGCATCTCGACGCCAAACGGACGGCAGTCATCGTAGTCGACATGGTCAACGAATTCTGCAAGCCCGGCGGCCTTATGGTTTTACCCGGCTATGAGCGACTTGTCGGCCCGCAGCTCGAGATCATCGAGGCCGCGCGAGCCAGCGGCGCTTCGGTAATCTGGGTGCATGACGCCCATCGTGGCAATGTGCGCCGCGACCGGGAATGGGTAAAGCGCACGCCCCACTGCGTGGAAGGCACCTGGGGCACGGAGATCATTGAGGACCTTGGCGCCCGCGATGACGAGATTCATCTGGTCAAGCGCCGCTATTCGGCGTTCTTCGGCACCGACCTTGACCTGACGCTGAAGGACTTGCTTGTGAACCAGCTGGTGGTAATTGGTGTCGTCACCAACATATGCGTTCGCTCGACCGTGCATGACGGATTCTTCCTTGGATATGATATCGTCGTTCCGCACGACGCCTGTGCGGCGACAGGTCCGCGCGAACAGGAGAGCTCGCTCTACGACATCGCGACGCATTTCGGCATAGTCAGTGACGCTACAACGGTGGCGAAGGCCTTGCGCGAAGGCGTCGAGGTGGCAAATCTCGACATAGCCGCCTGACCACTCACCATAGGATTCGCATACCGTGACCGATACGCCGCTCCACGCCACGCCGCGCCTGGTAGACCGCATCCCCGCCGCTATGAGCAAGCCTTCGCATACCGACGGCCAACCGGTGCTCGATCGTGCGCAGCAGGAGGCGGCTTATCGAGACAGCGGCTACGATCTTCAGAGCCACGTGGCGCACCTTGTGCGTCGCGTCCATCAGCGTGCGACGCTGTGCTTCCAGCAGGTGATGGTCGGCGATGCGCTTTCGCCGACCCAGTTCGCCGCGCTGGCGACCATCCTGAATGTCGGGGAGATCTCGCAGAACCATCTGGGCCGGCTCACTGCCATGGACCCCTCGACGATCAGTCTCGTCGTACGTAAACTGCTTAAGGAGAAGCTGGTCGATCGGAGAAGTTCCGACAGCGACCAGCGCCTGACCATCCTGCGCCTGACGGACAAGGGCGCACGCTACACGATCGTCCGCCTGTCGCGCAGCGTGGAGGTCGGCGAACGGTTGCTTTCACCCCTCAATAAGGCCGAGCAGGCGATTTTCGTCGATCTGCTCGGACGCATTGCCGACAGCGGCGCCGACCAGGCTGACCAAGCGCGCTGATCGCGCGAGGCACTTACCGACAGGAATAGCATGGCTCCCCAACCCACCGCCGACGCGCCGGCAGCCGGCCGGCTCGCGATCCGCAACATTGGACTTCTGCTGTCGGGCGATATCGCCCGGCCGATCCTTGATGCCGACGCGATCCTGGTTGAGGACGGGCTCATCAGCGCGGTCGGCTGGGAATCGGACCTCGACCTCGGCGGTGCCGACCGCGAGATCGACGCGCAGGGCTGCGTGGTCACCCCCGGGCTGATCGACAACCATGTGCACACGGTGGCCGGAGACTGGACACCGCGCCAGAACCAGATTGGCTGGATCGAGTCGACGCTGCATGGCGGCGTCACCACGATGATCTCGGCGGGTGAAGCCCACTACCCGGGGCGGCCACGCGACGTCATCGGCATCAAGGCGCTGGCCATCACCGCACAGCGCTCTTTTGCCACCTACCGGCCGGGTGGGGTGAAGATAATCGCAGGGGCCCTCATTTTGGAGCCTGGACTGACGGAGACCGATTTCCGCGAACTTGCCGCCGCTGGTGTCACGGTACTAGGCGAGGTTGGTCTCGGCGGCGTTAAGGACGGGCCGACCGGCCGCGAGATGATTGCTTGGGCACGGGCAAACGGCATGACATCCATGACTCATACCGGCGGGCCGTCAATTCCCGGATCCGGTCGTATCGGCGCGGATGTTGTCATCGAGGTCGATGCCGACGTGGTGGCTCATATCAACGGCGGTCCGACGGCGCTGCCCTTTGACGAACTGAAGCGCATCACCGAGGAAAGTACGCGTGCGCTCGAGATCGTACATAACGGCAATCTCCGCGCCGGCCTGTATGTGCTCGATCTAGCGAAGCAACGGGGTGAACTCCGACGCGTGCTGCTTGGCACTGACGGTCCCGCCGGATCCGGCGTCCAGCCACTGGGCATAATCCGCATGATCGCGATGCTAGCCTCCCTCGGCGACGTTCCGGTCGAGACCGTGTTCTGTTTCGCCACCGGCAACACGGCGCGGGTGCGCGGCCTGTCCGATCGCGGCATCGTCGAACCCGGACGCGCCGCGGACCTTGTATTCATGGACCGGGCCGCAGGCGGTGCCGGAGACAGCTTTCTCGAAAGCATTGCGCTGGGAAACCTGCCCGGCATCGGCATGGTCATGATCGACGGTGTGCCGCGCACGGCGCGCAGCCGTAACACGCCGCCTGCCGATACGGTCCCGACGATCATCAGGGGCTGAATGCGTAAGCCGGTGCTGACCGAGGAAGCCCGCGCGAGGGCACGAGCTCGGGCCTTCATGACGAATGTGAACCGGCGCCTGCGATGATCAGCTCAGGCCGTCCTCGCCCTTGACCTGGTCGATACCAAGACCACCGACGCGCGGGTGCGGGCGACCGCCGTCCGTGACCGCGATCGCGACCGCGATCTCGTCGTCGCGTGGCGCATCGGGGACGATCACCTCCATCCCGTCGAAATGACTGCGCACCTTCGCCGCGTCCTTGTGACCAAGAGGAACGTCGAAAGGGGTTCCCGGCCGCCCCCTCTTCTTCGATGATGGGATGAGGGCCGCACCCTTGCCGAGCACCTCTCGGAACGGCGCGCCGAACCTCGGATGCAGGATCGCGGCGGCGTGTTCCAACTCACCTTCCGCACCAACCGCCGCAGCCTTGCCGAAGGAATGTACCGCTTCGCCGGCAATCCCGAGGGCGGCCACGGCCCGTGCTGGCAGCAACGCGCCGAGTTCTTCGCCGACGGCCATGAGGTCGGACAGATCCTCGACATAGCGACCTGCATGCGGATTGGCGATCACCGCGACAGCCGCGGCGCGGCGGATCGGCGGGTTCACCAGCTTGCCGGCTTCCATCAGGGTCTCCTCGACAATGGTGACGATACGTCGGATCCTGGCGCTCATCTCAGGCCGTCCTCACCCTTGATAGCGGACGCTTCCAGTCCACCGGCGCGGCTGTGCACGCGCGCTCCCGTTGTCATGGCCAGTATCACGACGATCTCGCTGGAGCGTGGCGCGTCGTTGATGCCCAGTTCGATGGCGTCGAAATGGCTGCGGACGTAGGACGCGTTGATGTGGGTGATCGGAATGTCGATACGCGTTCCTGGGCCGCCCACTTTCTTGGTGGAGGGAACGATAGCCTTGGCGTCGCCCAGCACTTCACGCATGGCGTATCCGCCCGGATTGTGCCAAAGTGCGCCGTGCTCCAGTTCACCAGCGGTGCCGACTATCGCGCCCTTGCCGTAGCCCTCTATGGCGCCGGTGTCGCCGCCGAGCGCCCTCACAAGCCTGTTCGCCATCTCCAGACCGAGCGGCCGCAAATCCTCCATGAAGGGCTGGATGTCCTCGACATAGCGACCCGTGAACGGGTTCTCGATGACCGCAAGCACCGCGCCGCGCCGCTGCGGCTTTGCCGGCGGCGGCCCATTCTCGTGCAGTACCTCGTCCACGACGGTTACGAACTTGCGAGCCTTAATATCGGTCATGACGCTCACCTCTCCAGCGACACAATGCGTATAAATTCGTTTGAATACAAACAATATCCACCTCACCGGCCTGTCAAGACCTGGATGCTCTACCCGGGGATGATCCGCGCTGGGTGAGGCAAAAATTCAGCAAAATGACCGAACTTTTCCGCCCTGCTCGATTAACCGACCCATTGACACGATCCGCGTTTCGATGATGTCATTGTATGACCATCAACGATCTGCATGCAGGAGAAGCGTCCGGATCCGTTTGGTTGACCAGACAAGGGGAATGGACATGACAAACCAATCATCCCGATCAGGCATGTTCCGACTGCTCGCCGCCGCGCTAGCCACCTCATCGGTCTTCTGCGCATCCGGCGCACATGCAGACGGCATAACGCTCAAGGTCTTCGGTGGATCATCGCTCGACCAGCTCGCTCCTCGCCAGGCGCCCGACGAGCAGAAGTCGATCCAGAAAGCAGTCTATGACGGTTTCCTGAAGATGCATCCGGAGGTCGCCGCCATCGAATGGGACGCGCAGGGGCCGCAGGCCAACTCGCTGCAGCGGCTTATCACGGCGCGGCTGGCCGGCCAGGAGATAGATCTGGTCGCCTGCTCGGCTTTCTGGACGAACGGTTCCTATGCCCGTCGCGGTGTTCTGCGCCCGCTCTCCGACGACGAATTGAAGCCGTTTGTGGACAATGTCGAGCCCGCCGCACTCGGCGCCTTTACCATCGGCGGCAAGGTCTACGGTGTTCCGATCACAACGATGTCGACCTCCGCGATCTTTTATAACGTCGTACTATTCAAGGAACTCGGCATCGCCGTTCCGGCCAGCTACGAAGACCTGAAGGCAGCGGCACCGAAGCTGAAGGAGAAAGGTATCATCCCGCTGCTGCACCAGGGCTCGAACACCCCAATGTGGCCGATGTGGTATTTCGAGGCGCTGTCGCAGTCGACCGGCGATCCCGTCGGCAAGACGCAGACCAATCTCGATGGCACGACCAAGTTCAACGATGCCGCGGATGCAGAGGCCTTCTCGCTGATCAAGCAGTGGGTTGACGACGGCATCTTGTCGCCTGAACTCGCTGTCGGTGGATCAGGACGGCATGCGCGCCGCCTTCGCCGGCGGCAAGAGCTCGATGTACTATGGCGGCACCTGGGAAGTGCCAGCGCTGCAGGAGGGCGTGAAGGACTTCACCTGGGGCGCCTTCGCCTTCCCGAAGATGCCCGGCACGCCCGGCGAGCCCAAGCACGGCGGCGGTGCCGACAACGGCATCTGCCTGTCCTCCTCTATCCCCGAGGAAAAAGTCAAGCCGGCCCTCGACTTTATCGCATACCTGACGAAGCCCGAAGTGGCGACGCTGTATCTCGCGCCGGAGCAGCCGATGGCCGCCTCGATCAAGGGTATCCCGGTGATCGAGGACGGCTATGCTAAGGACCTAAGGGCCAGTGCCTTCCCGAACACTATCAAGTTCCTCGACTGGATCTGGCCGTCGGAAGTAGCGACCGCGAACGCTTCGGCGATCGCCGGCGTGGTCGGGGGGCAGATGACGCCGCAGGAAGCCGCTGATTCCGTTCAGGCCGCGTTCGACAGCCTAGTCTCTGAAGGTAACTGGCCGCCAAAGGACTGACGGCTGGCGAGCAACCATGCCGGCAAAGCGCAGAGGTTTGCCGGCATCCTGCACGCAGGCCCCGCGGGGCTTAGGACTGTTTCAAGGACCTGACCTTCGATGACGTCTTCACGCGCCGCGCGCCAACGCTTCTCGATCGGCTACCACCTCAACAGCTGGGACCTTACCGGACAGCCATTGCGGCCGGCGCTGGAGTTTTTGAAAGAGCAGGGGTTCGGCTGGTTCGAGATCCTCGCCTTCACCAGCCTCTCCGACCAGTTTGCCCGCAAGTACATGCAGCTCGGCCATCAGGGGCCGATGGGTGTCACCACGGACACCGACATCCTGCGCCGCTACGCGATCCTGTCGGAGGCGCAAAGCGAACTCGGCATCAACCTGTCGTCGTTCTACGTCAACGCGACTTTCACCAACCCGGTGTTGTGGCCGGTGGAGCGCGACGTGCTCGTTTCTCTCGCGCGGCTGCTCAAGGGCTTCGCTGCACCGGTGCTCGTGCTCGGCGGCGGCCCTTCGGTGGCGTCCGGCAACAGGCACACACCGGACGACTACAGGGCGTTCTGCCGCTCGCTCGAAGATATCGGGCAGCGGACGGCCGATCTCGGCATCGTCACTGTCTACCATCCGCATCTCGATACTTTCATCGAGCAACGCGAGCAACTCGACCACATGATGGACGAGCTCGACACGTCGAAGGCCGGCCTATGCATCGACCCTGCGCATCTGGCGCAGACGGAGTCAGATCCGGTCGATGCGCTGAAGACTTACATATCGGCAATCCGTTACATGCATCTGAAGGACACGCGCGTCGACCCCAGCCTTGAGGGCTACGATCGCTATGCGGCCTTCTGCGAGCTTGGCGCCGGCGTAGTCGACCTTGCGGGTCTCGTCGACGTGCTGCTCGATGCCGATTATGACGGTCTTGCCATCGTCGAGTTGGACGCATCGCGGAAGACGGCTGAGCAGAGCACGATCGAAAGCATCGCCTATCTGCGCGACACACTGGGCCTCGAGCTCAACCCAATCAAGAGCGCCTGAGGCCGCGAAGTGGCTGCTTACGCCTCGCCGCCGCGTTCCGTTCAATTTCGCCGCGTCGTCCAGGGCGATACCTTCGCCGCACTGGTTATGATGGCCCCGGCTGCGGTTCTGTTCGGCATTTTCTTCCTGTGGCCGTTCGTGAACGGCATCTGGCTCAGCCTGCATCGCTGGGATGGCTTCTCTGCGCCGGTTTTCCACAGCCTAGGTAACTATATCAGGCTGACGCGCGATCCGCTGTTCCTGAAGGCGCTCGGCAACAACCTGATCTTCGTCGCCGCGATCCTAGTGCTCAAGAACGGGCTCGGGCTGGCATTGGCGATGCTGCTCGACCGCGCCACATATGGCCGCGCCTTCTTTCGCGGTGCCGTGTTCGTACCGGTAACCATATCCTTCGTCGCCACCGGCCTGCTCTGGTCGTGGATCTATAATCCGGTGTTCGGCCTGCTCAACGCCTTCCTCGACGCCATCGGCCTTTCGTCGCTCAAGATGTTATGGCTCGGCGATGCCGACATCGCGCTCTATTCGGTCATCGTTGTCGACGTGTGGAAGTGGCTCGGCTTTCACGCGATCATCTATCTGGCCGGACTGCAGACCCTGCCGCGCGAGCTTTACGATGCTGCCGAGATGGACGGAGCTGGCGCGTGGCAGCGCTTCTGGTACATCACGCTGCCGCTGATGCTGCCGGTGATCTTCATCAACACGATCCTCGGCCTCTCGGGCGCCTTCGTGCGCAACTTCGACATCGTCTACGTCCTGACGCAGGGCGGCCCCAACCACGCGACCGAAGTGGTGATGACGTTGATGATGAAGACGGCTTTCCAGAACGGTGAAATGGGCTACGCATCGGCGATGGGGTACGCGCTTTTCCTGATCGTCGGTCTCCTTAGCGTCGGTCTTCTGGCACTGATGCGCCGCACGAGGCTCGACATATGAGCTACGTCGAGCCCTCTCGCGTCCGTCGGATGTCGCGAACGCGCCGCATGGTGGAGCTTGCCGGCATCTATGCCGCGTTGGCCATAGTCCTGGTTGAAACGCTCTACCCTCTGCTGTGGGTGCTGTTCGGCTCGCTGAAAACAAAGTCGGAAATGATCAACAACATCTGGGGTCCGCCGAGCGCCCTGCATTTCGAGAACTATGCCGATGCCTGGCGCATCGCCGGCATTGGTGGCCGGCTGATCAACAGCGTCACCGTGACGGCGACCGCACTGGTCCTGGTGGTTCTGGTATCCACGCCGTGCGCCTATGCTATCACGCGGCTTCGCTTCCGCGGACGCGGGGTGGCGCTTGGGCTGATTGTGGCGTCGATGCTGGTGCCACCGCAGGTGATGACCATTCCGCTGTTCCTGGTGGCGAGCAAGCTCGGCCTAATCAACAACCTGTTCGGCGTCGCAGCGATCTACGCGGCGGCGGTGATGCCGTTGTCGGTGTTCATCCTGCGCGGCTTCTTAATGACGCTGCCGGTGGAGCTAGAGGATGCGGCCCGCATAGATGGCGCGGGGAGGCTTTCGATCCTGATCTATATCATGCTGCCGCTGATCGGGCCCGGCATTGCGCTGGTCACCATCTTCGCCTTCATCGAGGTGTGGAACGACTTCTTCCTCGCCTTCCTGTTGCTGAGGGTTCCTGAGGTGCAGACGATCCCGCTCGGCCTGGTCAGCTTCTTCCAGCAGTACAACTCGCTTTGGAACCTCTATTTCGCGGCGCTGATGATCACAACCCTGCCGGTGATCATCGTCTTCACGCTGATGCAGCGGCAGTTCGTCGCCGGCCTGACCGCCGGTGCAGTTAAGGCATGACATGAACAGCATATCGGGGGCCGGCCAGAGCATCGGCGTCGGCGTAATTGGCTGCGGCGAGATCGCGCAGCTCATGCACCTGCCCATCCTCAAGGAACTGCCCGGCCTCCACATCGCCGCGCTCTGCGACCTGTCGCGCGAACTCGTCGACACGCTGGGTGACGCCTACGAGGTATACGCACGCTACCTGGATCCGATGGCGCTGTTCGCCGACCCCGGAGTCCACGCCGTTGTGATCTGCACCTATGACCATGCACCGCTGGTCGCCCAGTCGATCATGGCCGGAAAGCACTTCATCGTCGAGAAGCCGCTCGGTTTTACGCCCGAGGAGGCAGCGCCGCTTGTTTCGGCGCTTGAGGCAAGCGACGTCGTCGGCATGGTCGGCTATATGAAGTTGTTCGACCCCGGATACCGTGCCGGCGTCGAGCAGATCCATCGTATCGGTCGACCGAAAACCGTGCATGTCCACGACTTTGCTGGTCGATTCGATCGCTACCAGTCGCTCTACACGCAATATCGCGGGACCGACGTCGATCAGGCCGCTCTTGCCGCGGGACGCGAGGAGGCGGGACGGCGCATCAATGCCGCGATCGGCCCGGACCATACCGGATATCGCGACCTTTATTTGACGCTACTCATGCTCGGCAGCCACGATCTGGCCGTGATGCGCAGCGCCTTCGGCAGGGCGACTGTCACGCATGCGCAGGCCGTCGGCCCCACCCACCTGCTGGCCGTGCTCGAACTCGACGATAGAGTTCCGGCCATCCTCGAGATCGCCTTCGGCGCGCAATACGAATGGTGGGACGAGTGGATGACAGTCCACGGCGAGAGCAAGGAGGTCAGGATCGATTTCCAGAACCCTTACGTCCGCAACACATCGGCCCGTGTCCGTATTCGACATGGCGAGGATGGCCAAGCATCGGAGACGCTGCTGGCGGCGCAACCCGAGACTGCCTTCCGTGCGCAGTGGCGGCACTTCGCCGATTGCATGCGAAGTGGCACGGAACCGATCTCGACGCTGGCCGGTGGAATGACCGACCTGGAACTCGCGGTCGCGATCATCCGCGCAATGCCGCCCTGCAGGTCGGCCGAAGGGTCATGATGCGCCTGCACAGGGCGGCATTTTCGCGCAGTCTTTGCCTGCGATGCGCCGATCCGCTGCACCTATGCGTCCCCAACAATATTCGTGCCGTCCACGCGCTCAATCGCGGTAGTGCTCTGGTCCACAAAAGTTTGTTTGACCACGGTATAATTTTGTTTGACCATCAACGTGTTTCGTCCTCCCGGCGGAGCTCGGCCTGCGGCCGGCTTCCAGCCGGTGCCAGCGCGGCGCGGATGATGACTCGAACGCCGTTTGCGGCTCGCGCCAAGAAATAAGCGCGCCCACGGAGAAATGCCGCCTTCGTATGAACTAAGGGAACAAAACCATGATCAGAACACATTTAACCAGCGGTCTCATCTCGCGTCGCCGGCTGCTTGCAGTCGGCGCCGGCGCCGCTGCAGCCGGGTTGTCGATGCCCTGGATTGCCCGCGCGGCGGATCCGATCAAAGTGGGCATTCTACAGCCATTTTCCGGCGGCCTCGAAGTGTTGGGTATGCAGGGCGCTCAAGGTGCCGAGCTTGCCCTGATGGAGGCCAATGAAGCGGGCGGCGTGCTGGATGGGCGCATGTTCGAATTCCTCCGCGCCGACGACAAGACCGATCCGAAGACGGCGGTCGAGCGCGCAACAGAGCTTATCCGTCGGGACCAAGTGACGGCAATCATCGGTCCCGTAACCAGCGCCAACCGCGATGCCATGATGCCCACCATCCAGCGCAGCAAGTCGCTGTTGCTCTATGCCACGGACTACGAGGGCGGCGTCTGCGTGCCGAACGTCGCCTGCTACAGCGCGCTTCCGCAGCAGTGGATAAATCCGTTGGTTCCCTATGTCATGGAGAACCTCGGCAAGAGCTTCTACTTGATCGGCAGCGATTATGTCTGGCCGCAGAAGATGAACGCGGCCTTCCGGGGCGTGGCGGAAGCCCGCGGCGGCAAGGTGGTCGGCGAGGACTATACGCCATGGGGTGCCAAGGACTACGCCGCCACTCTGCGCAAGCTAGAACAGGCCGGCACCGAGGTGGTCGTGCTGACCATCGTTGGCGCCGACGCTATCACTTTCGTCAAGCAGTTCGCCGCTGCGGGCCTAAACAGGAAGATCAAGATGGTGTTCCTGGGCTTCGGCGAGAACTACCTCACCGGCCTGTCGACGGAAGAGTCAGAGGGCATCGTCACGGCGTCAAACTTCATCGAGACGCTCGACAAGCCCGAGGCCAAGGAACTTGTTGCCAAAGCAAAGGCACGCTTCGGCGAGAACACGGTCGTGTCCAACACCGTCGACGCCCACTACACACTGACGCGCCTCTTCATCAATGGCGTGAAGCGCGCCAATTCGGATGATCCGGAAGCAATTATAGCCAACATGGTCGGCCACCCGATCATGTCAGGGAATGGCGAGGTCGTACTTCGCGCGGAGGATAGACACGCAGTCCTCAACGTGCTGATCGTCAGGTGCGAAGGCGGCAGTCTTAAGGTCATCAAGGACCTGGGTCGCATTGCCGGGCCGAACCAGTGCGGCTGACAGCCTGAGGCTGCGACAAGGACCCGACCGCAATGCAAAGCGAAACGTCATCGGCAGCTCGGTCGACGCCGGCCTTGGAACTCGTCGGCGTGTCGAAGCGCTTCGGCGGGCTCGTGGTCCTGGACGAGCTGGACCTTGTCCTGGAGCAGCGCGCGATGACCTGCATCTTGGGGCCGAACGGCTGCGGCAAGACCACGCTTTTCAACGTGGTGACCGGGGCACTGTCACCGGATGGCGGCCAGGTGCGTATCAATGGGACGTCGGTGGGCGGATTGCCGCCCTATCGCATATCCCGCAAGGGCGTCGTTCGCAAGTTTCAGGTACCCGGCGTCTATCCTGATCTGACGGTTGCAGAGAATTTGGAGGTGCCGCTGGCCGCTGCCGGAGCTGGAAACGGCCCGCTACGGCTGCTTCTGGCTGGCTTCGGCCGGGATGAGAACGCCGAGCGCCGTATTGGGTTGCTGCAACTGTGTGGTCTGGCCGAGAAGGCCGACCGACAGGTTTCCAACCTTGCCCATGGCGAACGCCAGCGTCTGGAAATCGCCATGCTGCTCGCGCGCGATTTTGGCCTGTTGCTGCTGGACGAGCCAACGGCCGGCATGTCGGCGGCAGAGACGCGGTCGGTAGCGGAACTTGTGGTGCGCCTGCGCGACGAGCACGGAAAGTCGGTCCTGGTCATCGAGCACGACATGGGGTTCGTCCGAGAACTGGGCTGTCCGGTCGTCGTCATGGTACGCGGCAGGGTCATTGCGAGCGGCAGTTACGAGGAGGTCAGTCAGGATGCTGCAGTGATCGCCTCGTATCTGGGGCGTGCGCGCTGATGCTCGAGGTCGACGGCCTTGTCGCCGGCTACAAGTCGGGCGGACGCGTGCTGGACGGCGTGACGATAAGTTTCGAAAGGGCGAGATCGTCGCCCTGCTCGGTCGCAACGGCATGGGCAAGACGACGTTGATGCGGGTGTTAACCGGGCAACTTCCCGCCCAGCAGGGCCACATCATCATCAATGGGCGAAATCTCACCGGGTATGCGCCTTTCCGCTTTGCGCAGGCGGGTATCGGCTATGTGCCCCAGGGCCGCGAAATCTTCGCCGACTTCACCGTCGAGCAGAACCTGATGATGGGCGTGCTCGGCAAGGACGGCATCGCTGGCAAGCTGCCGCCCGACGCCTTCAAAGTCTTCCCGATCCTGGGCGAACGCAGCCAGCAGCGTGCCGGCACACTTTCCGGTGGTCAGCAGCAGCAACTAGCGATCATGCGCGCGCTCGTCGGTCGGCCCAGGCTGCTTCTTCTCGACGAGCCATCGGAGGGCATCCAGCCGTCGATCGTCGACGAGATCGCCGCCACGCTTGGCCGCATCGCCCGCGAGACCGGACTGACCATGCTGGTGGTCGAACAGAACATCGACTTCGTAGAGGCGCTGGCTGGTCGCGCGTTGTTCATGGAGAACGGGTTCATCGCTGGCGCGATCGACGCCGTGGCGGACCTTACCGCCCAGCCCGATCTCCTGCACCGCTATCTTTCGATCTGAGGTTGCCCATGGCCGATATCACCGCGCTGCTTCTCGATACGCTCAGCTTCACGCTGACCCTGCTTCTGGTGACGCTTGGGCTCGTCGTCATTTTCGGCATGATGAACGTCATCAACATGGCGCATGGCGAGTTCTTCCTAATCGGCGCGTATGTCGTCGTTTTTGTCACAGGTGCGGGAGGGTCGTTCTGGCTCGGATTGCTGCTCGCCCCGATTGTCTTGGCAATCCTCGGATTTGGCCTCGAATGGCTGGTGATCCGCCACATCTACCATCGCTTTATCGATACCATCCTTGCCACTTGGGGCATCTCGCTGGCCTTGAAGCAATCGATCACGATCATCTTCGGCCCCGGCTCCCAGAGCGTACCGAACCCGTTGCCGGGATCGCTTGACCTGCTTGGCATCGACTATCCGATCTACCGCCTGTTCATTATGGCTATGAGTCTGGCGCTTGCGGCGGGCACCTATCTCGTCTTGTTCCGCACGCCGGTAGGACTGATGGCGCGCGGCGTCATTGCCAACCGTGCCATGGCGGCATCGCTCGGCATCAATACGCGACGAATGGACTGGGCGACCTTCGCCTTTGGCGCCGCGCTCGCCGGCTTTGCCGGTGCCGTGATGTCGCCGATCATGAGCGTTGACCCGCAGATGGGTGTGGGTTTTCTCGTCCCGTCCTTCCTGGCGGTCCTTGTCGGCGGCGTGAATTCGCTGCTCGGCGCAGTGCTCGGTTCGGCAGTCATCGGCGGCAGCACGACCGGCTTCTCCGCCTACATCTCGCAGGCTGACGCCCAGATACTTGTCTTCATCCTGGCCATGTTCCTGATCCGCTTCTTCCCGAACGGCCTGACGGGCCGGAAGCGCTGACATGTTCATCGGTCGCGGAACCCTGTTCACAGTCCTTGTCTGGGTATTGCTCTTGATCCTGCCGCTTGTGCTCGGCGACTGGGACGCGGCGCTGTTTGCGCAATATGTAACCTATGGCATTTTCGCCCTGAGCCTTGCGCTCATCTGGGGAGGTGCCGGCATCCTGTCTTTCGGCCAGGCCATTTTCTTCGGCATAGGCGCCTACTCGATGGCACTGGTGACACTCGGCAGGCTGCCGTTCCTCGGCGAAAGCGCGTGGACCGGACTTGCACTGGCGCTTGTGTTGCCGATGTTGGCGGCCGGCACGCTGGGATGGATCCTGTTTGAGGGCAAGGCGCTGGCCGGCGCGCATCTGGGCATCATCACCCTGTGCGGGGCTGTCGTTGCCGAAATCGCGGCCAGACGCTGGGATTTCATCGGCGGCTTCAACGGGCTGTTCGGGATTCCAACCATGACGTCGTTCGACGGCGAAATGCTGTCGGGCTTCGCAACCAGCTATGTAGTGCTGGCGGCCGCGCTCGGCGCCTATCTCATCGCTCTTGCTGTCGTGCGTTCTCCACTAGGAACGGTTCTGGCAGCTATCCGCAACGACGAGAACCGCACAGCCCATCTCGGCTACGATGTCAGACAACACAAAATCTTCGTCTTTGCGCTCTCTGGCGCGATGGCGGGACTGGCCGGCGCACTCTTCGCATTGCAATTCGGTTTCGTCTCGCCGACGCTCGTCGGCTTCGGGCTATCTACCGAAGTGCTGATCTGGGTCGCGGTCGGTGGTCGCGGCGTGTTGATGGCGGCGTTTCTGGGTGCCGTCCTGGTCCGTTCGGGCGAGAGCTTGCTCTCGGCGTTCCTGGGTCAGTACTGGCTGCTGGTGCTCGGCATCGTCTTCGTTGCCACGGTCGTTTTCACCCCGCAGGGACTGTTCGCCAATCTGTTGCGACTGCCCACGCCCGGGCGGCTGACACGTCGCGCGAAGCCGGCGTCGGAAAGCACGAAAACGTCGGATCGAAGCGCATCGCAACCGATTGACAGCCCCTGAAACCCCTCATAGGTTTGTTTGACCACCAACAAATTCGGGCGCTCCGGCGAGGAGACGCCGGGCACAAGATACAAAAAAGGGGTTCAGCCATGATCAGGAATTTCACCAAGGGTCTCTTGTCAAGTGCCGTACTTCTCGCTTCGATCGCCGGAGCTTCCGCGCAGGATAACAAGGTCACCGTCGCTGCGATCTCGGGCTATTTCGCGCAAGGGTTCGGCGTGTCGATCGTTAACGGCCTCAACAAGGCGAAAGACGAATTCGGGATCGAAGTGAAGCTCGTCGACACGGGAAACCGCGCCCTCGACTACGAGGAGCAGTTCAACAATCTGGCCAAGGGCGGCAAGTATGACCTCATCTTCGTCATGGGCTGGGAACTGGTCGACGCGCTGACCAAGGCAGGCGCCGCCTATCCCGACCAGCGTTTCGTCTTCATCGACGGCGTGCTCGACAGCCCCAAGATGATCTACGCCAACTTCGCCGAAGAGCAGGGCTCATTCATCGCCGGCGCCCTGGCGGCGCATGATCGAGGACAAGGGCACGGAATTCGACAAGATCGGCGACGGCAAGACCATCGGCTTCGTCGGCGGGCGCGACATTCCGGTTATCCGCAATTTCCTTGGGGGCTACGAGCAGGGCGCGAAGGCGGCAGCTGCCGATGTCAAGGTCAACTCGGTGTTTGCCGGAACGTTCGATGACCCGGCGAAGGGCAGCGAGCTTACCATGGCGCTCTACGGG
The DNA here is from genome assembly GCA_963829135.1 of uncultured Alphaproteobacteria bacterium. Lineage (GTDB taxonomy): Bacteria > Pseudomonadota > Alphaproteobacteria > Rhizobiales > Rhizobiaceae > Kumtagia. Next base: position 199,134 of record CAWHHO010000001.1, read on the forward strand.
CAGGGCGCCGACATCGTCTACAACGTCGCCGGCCCAACCGGCGAGGGCGTCATGCAGGCGAGTGCGGCAGCCGACAAGTATTCGATCGGCGTCGACATCGACAAGTGCGGCACTGCCCCGGGCAACGTGCTATGGCTCGATGCTCAAGCGCGGTGACGTCGCGGTCTATACGTTGATCAAGGACGAGGTCGAAGGCCGCACGGTTACGGCCGGTACCCGAACCTTCGATCTTGCCTCGGGTGGCGTCGAATTCAAGGTTTGCGACGACATCGCTCCAACCATCCCCGCCGACATCACGGCAAAGGTCGAGGAGCTCAAGCAGGGTGTACTCGACGGCTCCATCTCGATCACAAAAGCAAAGTAACCTCCCAAGGCACAATCCGCGCCGGCGACCCATCCGCCGGCGCAGATTGTTTCGCGAGGACACGTCTCCTGGTTTCCTTCCCGGCCACCACAGCGCCCGCAGACTATGCCGTTGAACTCATCGGCATCACGAAGCGGTTCGACGCCTTTGCAGCGAACGAACGCGTCGATCTGTTCGTCCGGCGCGGTGGAATACATGCCATCATCGGCGAGAACGGCGCCGGCAAGACGACACTGATGAACGTGCTGTTCGGCCTGCTGCAGCCCGACGAAGGCGAGATCTGGATCGATGGCAAGCGTAGTCGTCATGGACGATCCGGCCGGCGCCATCCGCCGTCGGCATCGGCATGGTGCATCAGCATTTCAAGCTGGTGCCTTCGCTGACGGTCGCCGAGAATGTCTTCCTCGGCATGGAGATTTGTCAGGAACGGGCTGATCGACCACGCGGCACAGGAAGAGAAGACCGCGGAGCTGTCCACGCCGTTTCGGCCTTCGCCGTCGACCCGACCGAGCGCGTTGGCCTGCTGTCGGTCGGCATCGAGCAGCGCATCGAGATTCTCAAGGTGCTGGTCCGAGGCGCGCGCACCATGATCCTCGACGAGCCGACTGCCGTGCTGACGCCGCAGGAAAGCCGTGAACTCTTTCCAGACCCTTCGAGGCTTCGTCGGCGCAGGGCATGACCGTCATCTTCATCTCCCATCACTTGGAAGAGGTGATGGACGTCTCCGACACGGTGACCGTGCTGCGCCACGGCAAGGCGGTGGCGACGCGACCCACGGCCGAGCTCGGAAAGGCCGAACTCGTCCAGATGATGGTCGGCCGCGCCGTCAGCTTCGACCGCCCGACCGCGTCCGCCGACCGGCGGCGAGACCGTGCTCAGCGTAAGCGAACTCTGGGCGCGGGACGATCGCCGCCATGCCGGCCCTCCGCGGCGTGTCGTTCGACGTCCTGGCAGGCGAGATCGTGGGGATTGCCGGCGTTGCCGGCAACGGCCAGACCGAGCTTGCCGAGGTGATTTCGGGTCTCGCGCCGCCGAGCCATGGCGCATCGATGCTGGACGGCAGGATGATCGTCGCGCTGTCTCCGGCGGGCGATGCGCGCCGCCGGGCTCGCCCATGTGCCCGGCGACCGCATGGTGCGCGGCGTCGACCGCCAACGCATCATCTCCGAGAACCTGCCATGGGACGGCAGGATCAGCGCGCCCTGGAGCGCGGTCCGCTGCTCGACTCGGAAGGCTCGCGGCAGCCGAGGGCCGAAGCTCGATCAAGCGCTTCGACATCCGCGCCCGTGGACCCGGCGACAGCCGTCAGGAGCCTCTCCGGCGGCAACATCCAGAAGGTCGTGCTTGCACGGGAATTTTCGACCAATGACGCGTCGTTCCTGCTGGTCGACCAGCCGACGCGCGGCGTCGATATCGGCGCGCACGGAAGCGATCCACGCCGAGATCATGCGCCAGCGCGGGGCCGGGCGTCGCGATCCTTCTGATCTCCGTGCAGCTCGACGAACTGCTCGCGCTCGCCGACCGCATCCTGGTCATGTTCAACGGCCGGATCATGGGCGTCGTCGCCGGCGAGGGTGCCACGAAGAGGCGATCGGCTGCATGATGGCGGGCGTCGCCGCGACGAGACTGCAGCGGACGGAGGTCGTCATGAGCGACCGGCTGCCGCCGCTGTCGGGCCAGGCGATCGCGGTCGTGTTCGCCCTTGCTTCTGGGCGCAGCGATCATCCTGCTGATCGACGAGAGCCCGGTTCTCGTTCTGACGACGCTGCTTGCGCGGAGCTTTCGGCGACCATGACCGCATCGCCGGCACGCTGCTGCAGACGACGCCCATCCTCGTCTGCGGCATTGCGGCCTGCATCTCGCTGCGTGGCGGCATGTTCAACATCGGCGTCGAAGGGCCAGCTCTTCATGGGCGGCTTCGCGGCGGCCTGGGTCGGCTTCTCCTTGCCCTGCCGCCGGTCATCCACATGCTTGTCGGCGATCGTGTTCGCCGCCTGCGCCGGCGCTTGCCTGGGTCGCCATCCCGGCGTTCTTCCGCGCCCGCTACAATGCCAACGAGGTGGTCTCGACCATCCTGTGCGAACTACGTGGCGGTGCTGCTCACCTCTTATCTCACGATCTACATCTTCAAGCGCCCAGGCGGGCTGGTCGGAGACGCCGCCGATCCTCGCCGTCCGCATACCTGCCCGAGATCTTCGGCTTCTCGCGGCTGAACTGGGGGCTGATGATCGGCCTGGTCGCTGGCGATCGCGGTGCACTTCTTCTTCCTTCGCACGCCGCGCGGCTATGCGATCATCGAGATGGGCGCGCAATCCGAAATTCGCCGAATATGGTGGCATCGACATCACGCGGCAGGGCTTCATGCGTGCTGCTGGCGTCCGGGGCGGTCGGCGGGCTGGCCGGCGGCATCGAGACGCTCGGCGTGCACCACCGCTTCATGGAGGGTTTCGCTCCCGGTTTCGGCTTCGACGGCGTGATCGCGGCGCTGCTGGCCAACGGCAGTCCGCATCGGCACCATCGCCACCGCGCTGTTCTTCGGCGCGCTGCGAAGCGGCTCGCTCCTGCTGGAGGTCGACACCACCGCATCGCGCGAGATCATTACCGTCGATCCAGGCGCTGATCATCCTTAGCGTGTCGGCGCAGATCGCTGATCGCGCCGCAAAGCGGCGATGGCACGGCAGGGGAGCGCCGATGGAAGTTCTAGAGCGCCTGCTCAACGTCACGCTGATCGTCGCGACGCTTCGCACCACGGCGCCTATCCTTCTGGTCGCGCTTGGCGGCTCGTTCACCACCAAGGCCGGCATCTTCAACATCGGCCTGGAAGGGCAGATGCTGGTCGGCGCGTTCTTCGCCGTGCATCGGCTCGATCTGACCGGCTCCGCCTGGCTCGGCGTGCTGTGCGGCGTGCTGGCGGCAATGGTCTTCGCCTACATCTTTGCGCTGCTGGTGGTGACGTTCAAGGCCAACGAGGTCGTCGTCGGCCTGGCGCTTGAACATCCTGGCCGGCGGCATGACGATTTCGCTGATGAAGGCGATCTTCGGCACGCGTGGCTCGATCGTCGGCCACGGTATCGTCGGCCTGCCTGCGGTCCAGCTGCCTTTCGCGCGCGAATTGGCTCGGTTCGGGTCAGCATCGATTTCCGGCTACACGCCGCTCGTCTATGTCGCCTTCCTGCTGGTGCCGGTGCTCATCCTGTTTTACAGCCGCACCCGTCTCGGCCTCTACATCCGCGTCGTCGGCGAGAAGCCGGAGGCGGCCGAGGCGCTCGGCATCTCGATCACCCGCATCCGCTATATCGCCTCGCTGCTGTGCGGCGTGCTTCGCCGGGCTCGCCGGCGCGCATCTGTCGCTCGGCTACATCACCATGTTCACGGAGAACATGTCGTCCGGGTCGCGGCTTCATGGCCGTGGCGATCCTGATCTTCTCCAACGGCGATCCTTGCGGGTGCTCTGCTCGGCTGCCTGCTGTTCGGTTTCTCCGACGCGCTCTCGCTGCGCCTGCAGACCCTCGGCTATTTCATCCTATCTGTGCTGGCGGTGCCATACCTCGTCGCGCTCGCGGCGCTCTTCGCGCTGTCCTACCGCGCGCGGCCGAAGATCATCCGCGAGACGCTCGAAAGCATGCGCCGCTGCCTGCGGGTCGACGCCGATGCCCCGCAGTCAGCCCGCCTCCCGAGTCACCAAGTAGAGGGTCCATCGTGGAACGCATCATCCTCGACGTCGATTCAGCCGGCGACGACATTCTTGCCGTGCTGTTCGCCGCCGCGTCATCCGAACATCAGGCTCGAAGGGGTGACGACCGTCACGGGTGCCGCCGGCGGCCGATCGAGCAGGTGACCAATGTGGTGCTCAACACGCTGACGCTGGCCGGCCGCGAGGACATTCCGGTCGCACGCCGGCGCCTGGCGGCCGATCGTCGGCAATGCCAAGGCCGACATGGAGGCGCCGGTCCATTTCGAGAAGCGGCTCGCTGCCCGCTTCGGCGAGCCGGCTGAAGGAGTTCAACCCCAAGGCGCCGAGCCACGACCGGCCAGCCAATACGGGCCACGCCGTCGACTTCATCCTGCGACACGGCGCTGGACTGCTCCTGGCGAGATCACGCTGGTGACCACCGGTCCGACTGACCAATGCGGCAATGGCCTTCCTGCAGGAGCCGAGGCTCGCCGGCGCGCTCAAGCGCATGGTCGTGCTTGGCGGAACATTCATCACTCCGGGCAACATGACGCCGGTGTCGGAATACAATATCTGGGCCGACCCCGAAGCCGTCGCGCATCGTGCTGAACGCCGAGGTCGACAAGATCCTGGTGCCGCTCGACGTCTGCGAGGACAACCGCGCCGCCGACCGGGATGCTGACGCGCGACGACATTGCCGACATGCTGGCTGCCACGACGGACAATCCGGTCGTCGCCATGATCGACCGACGCCTTCCCGATCTATATCGACATCTGGCGGGAGTTCTTCGACCTCGTCGGCTTTCCGATGGACGACGTCATCACCGTTGCGCTGGCTTTCGCGCCCGATCTTTGCACCACGACCGAGCCGCTGTTCGTCGACGTGGTGCTCGAGAAGGCGCATCGCGCGCGGCCAGACGGTTGCCTATAGGGGCCGGCAGATCCTGCCGGGCGGCGGGCCGAAGACCACGCGCATCGCACCGGCGATAGACGGTCGCCGCTTCCTGTCGATCTTCAAGGACACCATGGCGCGCTACGAGCGCGCGGGAGCCGAAGCGATGGCTGCGACCCCGATCCTCTTCGACTGCGATCCCGGCCACGACGACGCCATCGCGCTGGTGATGGCGCACCGCTCCCCGGCGATCGAACTGCTCGGCGTGACGACGACCTGCGGCAATGCCGAGATCGAGAAGACGACAGCCAACTGCCTGCGCATCCTCGAATTCATCGGCGCCGGCGACGTGCCCGGTGGCCGAAGGCTGCCATCGCCCGCTGGCGCGGCCGCTTGGTGCTGGGAACCGCGGACGGTCCGAGCGGACTCGAGGGTTCGCCTTATCTGCCGCATGCCACGGTCCGGCCCGTCGACGAGCACGCCGTCGATTTCCTCGCCGAGCAAGCTCGCCGCACATCCGGAGCCGACTGACGTCGTCGCGACCGGCCCGCTCTCCAATATCGGGCTGCTGATCCTGAAGCACCGCAGGTGCTGCCGAAGATCAAGGAGCTGATCTGGATGGGCGGCGTGTTCTACCGCAAGAGCGAGATCATCACGCCGACGGAGTTCAACGCCTTCTGTGATCCCGAGGCGTTGAAGATCGTGCTCGACAGCGGCGTCGCCGATCATCATGGTGGGCCTCGACGTGACGATGCAGGTGCTCGTCGAGACGCCGCAATATGCGGAACTCGACAAGATCGACACGCCGCTCGGCAAGGTGGTCGTCGACTGGCTGAAGTTTTACGAGAAGCTGCACCGCAACTCGATGGGCGTGGGCGGCGCGCTGCACGACCCGCTGGCGCTGGCGGTGGTCATCGATCCGACCCTGATCCGCAGACAAGCCGGCGCATATCGGTGTCAATCTTGGCGGCAGCTACGCGTTCGGCGCTACGGTTGCCGATTTCTGGAACGAGCGGCGCGAGAAGGACAACGCCAGGATCGCATACGAGGTGGATGCCGACCGCTTCTTCAGGCTGATGTTCAGCCTGCTGCGAGACCAGATCTAGTCTAGTAAATGCTACCGGCAATACCCTTGCCAATGTCATCCACGGAAGTTTCCGGGCGAACCGCATCGTTGGAGGTAGGGGCGTAGACGACCACTTCGCGGGGGTCGACAACCAACAAGACATTTTCGTCCTTCACCTCACATCTCGATAGCCCGAAACTGGCGGCGTCTGGGGTCAGATATACGAGTTCGATCGAAAGCCGAGCGGACGACGGAGTTTGGGGTTAGGTGAGGGTCTCAACTGGTACTTTTTTGCTCAGACTCAGTGACACTGAACGAAAAATGTACGGACACTAAATCCCGATGCTGACCGGGCAACAAAAAAAATACCGATAGCGGCACGGCGGGCGGACGTAGGCCTGCTGCCATGAATATTGACACTGCCCCCCTTCCGGCTTGCTTGTTAGGTTGCCGCCTCCTCGATAGCTGCATCATTCAGCAGTTAAAAGAACGCGATGGGGCGCAGAGGCGATGAGGAGCCGCTATCGATGGGCAGCGGTGTCGCGAAAAAAAAGCAACTTCGCGGCAGAAGTTCGAGACGAGCAACGCATTCCAAAATGAGGATTCCGTTTGGGAGCCAATGCCGACCATGGCCCGGATCGTCGCCGAGAACGCCGTCAATAATAGGGATTTCACAAGCGATGGTGTCAGCCCCCACCGCACGCACGCCGCGCTCTCGAAAGAGCGTCGCCACGCCCTCATCCATTCCGGGTTCGTTTCGTGCGTAGTAGTGGGCGCGCTCGTCGACGTGCCAATAGCGTTTGAGCCAGCCGAAATTGACCAATGCGATGTCGTTCTGACCGACCGGTTCGCTGTGCTTTTTTTCGTAGCCGAGGATATCTTCGCGCTTCAGCGTTTCACCCGGCTTCCAATCGCGATCTGAAAAATCATAGACCCGGGCGGTCGCAATCAATTGGTCGACTGGGAATGTCTCGATGGTCTCGTGCATTCGATCGGCGTGGATATGCGCCGGAGCGTCGCATGGCATCCAGTGTGTTCTGCCATCGAAATCGATTGGCAGTAATAGCCGTCCCTTCTGTGAACTACGGTCGGATCGATGACTAAATGCGGATGGGTCGGAAATATGGGCATACCTCGTTCGAGCTTGGGCGCTAGATCGACCGACCGCATCCCTCCGATGAGCGAAGCGAGCGTCAATACATTGTTTTCTAACATGTTTTCCTCCTTCTGCTAATGGCATTAGCGTACGCTAGCTTCATAGGCGCACGAAACCCAGCGGTTATAGCCTCACCAAAACCCTATGGTCTGCTGAGTCTCACCACTCCGCCGCCCCTATTGAAAATCGCGCCATGAAGTTTGGTAGAGGAGGCAAGGGGACGTTCATTGGATGCTCGCTCCATCAGCGTTCCGTAGCGGCTGGACGACAGTTGGATGACATCGGCTGCGCCCGCGAGGCGACCGGCATCCAAAATCACGATTTCATCGGAATCCAACTGGCCGCTGACAAGCACCGGAATGTTCAAGATCGTGCCGCCAAGATGTCGACTTGGAACAAAGTCGTGCCATCTTCACCCAGCTTCATGGTGTCCCAGAAGATGAGGGGCGAGCAGACCGGCATGGCGGACACGGGCAGCGACGCAGAGAATGACACGGAGACATTCGTTTCATGGAGGGAGTTTCTAGGAAGCCCTTACGCGGCATCTCTCGCCTTGGTTTGCCTCGCAGTCTGGCTGCACGCGGCCGACAGCTTGATCGTCGCCACCATGCTCCCTTCCATCGTGGCCGAGATCGGCGGGGTCGCTTTGGTGGGCTGGTCCGTCTCGCTGTACGAAATCGGATCAATCGTCGCGGGAGCGGCAAGCGCGTTGCTGATAATGCGCTTCGGCCTGCGAACGCCGATGAGCATGGCCGCCATCCTGTTCGGGTTCGGCTGCATCCTTAGTGCCGTCAGCCCGACCATGCCGTTGCTTCTGACGGGACGCGCCCTGCAAGGACTCGGCGGCGGCGGTCTGGTGGCGATGGGCTTCGTGGCGGTCGGCCTGATGTTCCCGCGCCGCTATATCGCGCGCGCGATGGCGGCGGTTTCGACCCTTTGGGGCGTCTCGGCATTCGCCGGGCCGCTGGTCGGCGGCTTCTTCGTGGAATATGCGACCTGGCGTTGGGGCTTCGCCTTCTTTGCCTGCCAGGCATTCGCACTCGCCCTCTGGATCGTCTTGCGAAGCGACGCGGGCGTGACACGATCCACGGCCGACGCTACTGAGTTCCCTGTCAAGCGTCTGTCCTTGTTGTGTCTCGCCGTCGTTCTGGTCGCCTTTGGTGGCGTCGAGGTCTCGATCCTGCGAACGGTCCCTTCCGTTGCCGCCGGTCTGGTCTGCCTGATCGCCTTTCTGTGGTTGGACGAGCGCGCGAGCGACACCCGGCTTCTTCCGCGTCGTCCGTTCGATCCGTGGCGGCCGGCTGGTGCCGCGCTTCTCATGATCCTGTCCATGTCATTGGCGACTATCGCCGTCACGGCGTTTGGGCCGCTGCTGGTCACGGCGATCCATGGCGTCTCCGCCCTGACTGCCGGTTACATCGTTGCCTGTTCGTCCATCGGCTGGACGGTCATGGCCGTTCTGGTAAGCGGATTGCCCGAGCGGTTCGATCGGCTGATGATCGCCCTCGGCATGACGGTGGTGACCATCAGCATCCTCGGCTTTCTCCATGGGTCCCAACGGCCCTGTCTGGCTGATCGCCGTCTTCGCGGCTATGGAGGGCGGCGGCTTCGGGATGGCATGGACATTCATTCTCAGGCGAACGATGGGGCTCGCCGGTGCCGACGAGGTCCAGCGAATTTCCGGAGCGATCCCCACGATACAGAGGCTCGGCTACGCTCTCGGCGCGGCCTATGTTGGGATCGTGGCGAATGCCTCTGGGCTGCTGTCCATTGAGACGGCCGCAGACGCCGCGAAGGTTGCCCAATGGGTGTTCGCGTCATGTGTGCCGTTCGCGGTAATCGGGCTGATCGCCATGAGCGGACTGGTTCGCGATCGGAGGGGAAATCTCTAAAATAGCCTGAGCCATAAGTCAGACGGTCCGCTTTCGACTTTCTTTCGCGCTGCGGTAACCTGGCTCGAATGGCCGGAATAGAGAAAAGCTGTCGCAACTTGCGGCCCGTGACCAACAAGCGATCTATCTCGCCAGCCCGCTCACGTCTGCCACCAACACTGCAGCTTTCCCGCGTTGAGGGCGGACTTATTACGACGATCGCCTAGCGGTAGAAAATTAGGCGTTGCAGCCCTAGGGGGGCGCCAGACATTCAATAACGGCCGTATGTCCTTTGGCTGAACTCGGTCGAACCTCTGTCGGGCAGTAAGCGCGGCTTCGGTCAGAATGCAATTTCGCCTTCGCTTCTCTTCTTCTCGCGCTCCCGTTCGCTGATCTTGTCGCCCGCCTTGTCCAGTGCTTAGCGACGGCAACTGGATTCAAACTGTGCCGGCTGGGGTTGGTTCACCATCTTTCGCTTCTACGGTCCTTTGCTGCCGTTCTTCGACAAGACGCGGCGCCCAGGCGAAATCACGCTGGTTCCCTAACGAGCACCCAGGTCTCCCAGCAGCAATTCGAGGGTCGTGCATCGAGGATTCACTCTTGAAGCGCCGGCGCGCTCGTCACTCGTCATTACGATCTCAACAACACAAAGGCGGCATCTCTGCCGCCTTCGTATCCGGACGTGAATAGCCGG
>CAWHHO010000002.1:0-156738 GCA_963829135.1 uncultured Alphaproteobacteria bacterium
TTAACCCAGGGAGTTGCTGAGGGTGGTATCGCAAGCTTGTGCAATCATCTGCACTTAGCGCGTTGTGGGAAATGAGCTCACGGGTGGGTGGAGAATGCGCGACCACGGCAGCTTGCTCTGGCCGCAGACCGCAGCATGACATCGCAAGCTGAATGTGGCGGTAGCGAAGCACGATAGTTTTCCGCTCCGGTGTAGAGGCGAGTAGGAGTCGCAAGCCACGGCGACGGCCGGAGTCCGCAGGCAAAACCATCTTCCGAGCCGCAGAAAGCGGATTGAGAGGTGTGCAGTCACCGGTCACAGGCTTATGACGGGCACGGCGTATCTGCATTTTCCGTTGAAAGCATTAGGAGGTCGTGACAGGGTGTGGATGTGCTCCCTCCGCAAGAGCATTGCTCCGAATCTATATTATCGGGCAGCTGAGCGGTTCATGACATTCCTGCTTATTGTTGATCGCCCCGCCCTTCGAAGCTTCGAGATGGCTTGATGCTATAGTCCATCGGCTTGGGTGGCAAAAGTGAGGCGCCAAGGAGGCTGAGATCCGCAACAGGGCCGAGCAACTCATTGAGAGCTTCACGCCGTTGCCGCTGAGGCTCGCATTGGCGAACGGAGCGCCTGTCGAGGGAGAGGCCGGCGAACGTCCGGTTGCGCTGCTCTGGCTCGACATTGTCGGCTCGACACGCATCGCCGACCTTTTCGTTGAAAGCGGTCCGAAGGGAATAGAGCAACTCGCCGTGCTTCTCCGCCGTCACTTCGACACGCTGCTCGACGCTGTCGTAGCGCATGGCGGCGAACCGATGATGTTTGCCGGTGATGCACTGCTCGCCGCCTGGCGCAGCGGTGATGACACGCATGAGGCATTGCTCAGGGCGGCAGCGTGTGGTCAGGCAATTCTGGATCTGCCGGGCGCGCCGCTTCCTTCGGGCGCGTCTATCGAGATGCATGCCGTCCTTGCTTTGGGGCCTTGTCGGAGCATCGAGATCGGCGCCGAATTGGAACGTCTCTGTACAGCCACCGGCAAGGGGCTTGCCGACTTGCGGGCGACCGCGCGCGAGCGGTTCCCCGGCCGTCTCCTACTCTCTCATGCCGCATGCGCTGCTCTGGCCGATGCAGTGGAGGCGGAGCCCGCGGGCCGGGAAGCCTTCGTGCTTACGCGCCTTCGCAACGCACCATTGCCCGCACCGCTGTCCATTCCGGCATTGCCCCAAGCCGATACTGAGCGGCTTATGGCAAACGTGCCGCTGCCGATCGTCAATCGCCTCGACAGCGACGATCTCGAATGGTCGGCTGAATTGCGTCGGGTGACCGCAGTTTTCTTAGCGTTGCCGGAGTTGGAACCCGATGCGCCCGACATCATAACGAGACTGGAGACCGTCCTATCGGCGGTCAGCCCGGCCGTGCGTCAGCATGACGGCTATATCCAGCAGCTGGAGATTGCCGACAAGGGCATCAAGCTGCTGGTGTTGTTCGGCGTTCCGCCGGTGGCCCACCCCGACGATCCGGCGCGCGGCGTCCGCTTGGCCTCCGACCTTCGCGCCGAGCTTCGAACACTGGGCTATCGAAGCAGTTTCGGTGTCGCCACCGGCCTTGCCTTCTCCGGGCTCACGGGAAACGACGTCTTTCGCACTTGGACCGTGCTCGGAATGCCGCTTAACCTGGCTGCGCGGCTCGCTGGGCTACAAGGCGGCGCGATCAGCTGCGACGAAGCCACGATGCGCGGTGCGCGCGGCTCCGTGGATTTTGCACCGCTGGGACGCAGCCAGGTGCGAGGCGTCGGTCCCGTTGTCGGCGTGTGGACACCACGCCGGCACGACCATACCGAAGCAAGTTTGCCGATGCACGGCCGGGAGATCGAGCTGACCGCGCTTCTGGAAACCCTTCATGCAACGGCGCATCGCGGCACCGCCAAGGCCGATGGCTTGAAGGCGCTGGTCCTGATCGAGGGAGAGTCCGGCATAGGCAAGTCGCGCCTCCTTGCCGAATTTAGTCAGCAAGCTTCCGCGGAAGGCGTGTTGGTTTTGTCCGGCAAGGCGGACCGTTTCGAGAGCGGCGTCCCCTATCTTGGTTGGCGCGGTGTGTTGGCGCGCTTGCTGCACCTCCAATCCGGAACCCCTGTCGAGGCGCAACGGGAAGCTGTACTCGGCGCGCTGGATTCTGCGCTGGCGCCTCGATCGGCTCTTCTCAATGCGATCCTTCCGCTGGATCTCCCGGAAAGCGCCGAGACACAGACGCTCTCGCCGCCGCAACGCGCGTCCGCGCGGCTCACCCTGTTGATTGAACTGCTGCGCCAAGCGGCAGTCCAACAGCCGGTTCTTATAACGATTGACGACGCCCAGTGGTTGGACGATGCGAGCTGGACACTTGTCGAAGCCGTGGCACAAGAGGTGCCGAACCTCTGTCTCGTGACGTCGATGCACCCGTCGGATGACGACAGGAGACAGCAGGCATTGGTCGCCGCAGGTGCAATGCGGATGCGGCTGGGTGAGTTGTCCCAGCAGGAGCAGGAGCGTTTGGTGTTGACCCGCCTTCGGGCGACCCGGATGAGCCAGGAACTTTCGGAACTACTCCGCGCCCGTGCCCGTGGTCATCCCTTCTTCTGCCTCGAACTGGCGCAATCATTGCTCGACGAGGGGATCATCGAAGTCGCGGACGGTTTTTGCCGCATCGCCTCCGACATAGAGGCGGCGCGGTTGTCGCTGCCGGATACCGTGCACGGTACGGTTACGCGGCGGATCGATCGTCTGGATGCTGACAGTCAGCTGACGCTGAAGGTGGCGAGCGTTTCCGGATTGCGGTTTCCGATATCCTTGATCGTCGATGTTCATCCGGTCGTGCACAACGAACCCGATCGAGTAAGGCGGCATCTCGCTGCGCATCATCACCTGGATCTTCTGCAGCCGGAGCAACTTGAAGAATTGGAAGGCTATTCCTTCCGCCACGGGATCCTGCGCGACGTCGCCTACTCGCTCATGCTGTATTCACAACGGAAGCAACTGCATCGAAACGTTGTAACCTGGTACGAGCAGGCCCGGGCACGCGACCTTGCCCACTATTTCGCGTTGCTGGCCCATCATCTCGAAGCGGCCGACGAACCCGACCGCGCGGCAGACTACTTGCGCAGAGAGGCCGAGCGCGTTTTCGGTCTCGGCCTGGCGCGCCAGTCGGTTGACATTGGACGCCGCGCCGCGCGGCTTCTGGGAGCCGAAATCCCTGATAACGGCCAAGAACTGCAGCGCCAGATCGGGCAGGAATTCGAGCGCATCGCGAAGTTGTACCCCGGGCATCCCGGAGATTTGACAGGGCTTAACCAGCTCTCCGACTCCCGCGCAGGACAGCTTATCCGTTTGTTGCTGGTGATTGCTCCTTTTGCTCACCAGTGCGGCGACATGGAATTGTTTGCCTTGCTCGGCTGCATCTGTTTGCGCCTGACTCTCCAACACGGTTACGGGCCACAAGGTGCGGATGTTTACGCCATGTACTCGGTGGTGTTCGGTGCGCTGACGGGAGACCGCGAGACGGCGTCGGCCTGGTCGCGGCTTAGCCTCACGAGCCTCGGCGCGAGCCGGGACGCCAGTTTCGCTCGCTGCGCTTTTATTTATGCCTGGTTCCACAACCACTGGATGGCACCGCTTTCGGAAGGGATTGAGCTTGCTGAGGCGGGCGCAGAGGCGGGTTTTGCTGACGGTGAAGAGATTTACGGCTGTTTCAACCTGGCGGCCTCGGTGGTGCTGTTTGCCGCGTCGGGGGCTTCGCTGCAGGAGATCATCGCGCAAGCCCGTATGAAGAGGTCTCGCATCGACGGACGGGTATTGAACGCCGCCTACCATCTGATCCTCGAGCTGCAATATGCCAAGGCACTGGCCGGCTTGACTGACGGGCTGCTCTCAATGGGCGATGCTGAGTGCGACGAGCAACGGGAGGTCTCCTCGATCGTCGAGACCAACTTGAGCAACCAGATCGGCTACTATTACGTGACGCGCGTGAAGTTGCACGTTCATGGTGGCGACTGGCTGGGCGCTCAGGAATGGAGCGAAAAAGCTCAGCAGATGTTGCTGGCCTTTGGAGGCCAGACTGCGGAATTCGAGCTGGTGCAGTATCGCGGCTTGGCGGCATTGGCTGCCGCTGCATTCGGTACACCGGACAAACGCCAGGCCTTGATCGACGAGGGATGGGACTGCACGGAAAAGCTGCGCGAATGGGAGGCGCGCAATCCTGCTCTGTTCAGCCATAAGGCCGATTTGCTCGACGGTATGCTGCAGGCGGCGCTCGGCGATAGCATCAAGGCTGCGGATCGCTTCTCGCGGTCAGCCGATGGTGCGGCGCAGGGCGGCTTCCTCAACGATATGGGGTTGGCCCAGGAGTTCCTGGCGCGCTGGCGGCAGGCCGTCGGCGATCACGCTGCCGCCAGGTGCGCGGCGATCGATGCATGTAAAACCTATCGCGAATGGGGCGCGATGGCGAAGGTGTCCTTACTTGAGAAGACCTTTGGCCTCACAGCTGCTGACGTGTCGTCGTGACGTTGCCTCTGGCGCGCAATCAGCAGCTCTCATTCCCATGCCTTGAGCAGGAGGGCGTGGGCATGCATGTCGCCTGCCAAGCCCAGCGTCACCACCCATGGCAATCCGGCGGTGCCCTGCATGGCGCAGAGGTTCACCGGGATGTTGGCAACCGTCATGTTGCCGTACTGCGCCAGTGTCTGGAACATTGCGCCGGGCTTCAACGTCGCCTTCCAGACGTCGAGAAGCCGCTGCGAGGCTTGGTGGCCCGTAAAGGTGACATCAGACGCGTCAATACACTGGCGCTGCAGTAGGCGCTGCACCGCGATCGGCGCCGTTCCACCTCCAAATGTGCCAAAATGCGCAAGACCGTCTTCCGTGACGTGATAGTACGGACCAGTCCAATCCTGCAGCAACGGATCCGGATCGGACGGGGTGCCGACCCCCGGCCCCGGCAGCGTCGCACGAACGTCGCCGATCAAGTACATGTCGCCGAAATTCTGCTCCTGCGCGATGACTTCGGTATCCACCACGGTCCAGCGCGGCTGACGGTCGGGGCGACCCACGCCAACGACCGCCGCCGCGGCGCCGTCTGCAGCGCTGACGGACTGGGCCGTTCGGTAGTTCACGATACGCGTCCATCCTCCGCCGACCGCGACAAGGATGTTGCGAGCGCGTCCCGCCCTCACCAGCGCATCTGCAAACGCGACGCCGACGTTGAAATTGTTGAAATCGTTGCCAAGCGGGATGGTCAGCGTGGTCTCCGGCAGCTGCAGGCGGTGTGTGAGCGCAAACAGGTCCGAAGGCAGAATGAATGTACTCGGTGAGACGCAACCGATCACCATGTCGATCTGACGAGTTTCCAGTCCGGCGTCGTCGATCGCCATCCGTGCTGCGGGCAAGAGGATATCGAGTATTGTTTCTCCGTCGGATAGAACGTGGCGCTTGTCGTAACCGGTGAACAGATCCGTGCCCTTCGAGGGATGCGCCCGCAACCAGTCAAATATCGGATCGTCGTTAAGCCGAATAGCATCGGGCAGACGGCTGGCGATACCTATGATGCCGATTGATCGATCGACCATTTCACCACTCCGCAGCGGCTACCCCAAGCCGCTCCAAAACGAGCTCCGCGGTCTGCAGTGCCCCCTCCGCCCAGGTCTGGTTGGTCGAATACGCTTCGCCGCAGATGTAGCAGGGGAATTCGGCTACCGGCTGGATCATCCGCGTCAGCATTTCGGATGATTTGTAGTTCGGGTTCCAGAGATGCACGCCCCCGCCATACGGATCCTGCGACCAGTCCATGTAGGCGGCATCGATCGGCTGCGGAGCGCCGTCGATGCCATGCATCTGCATCAGCTGACGGTGCATCTCGTGGACCATTGCCGTGGTTGCCTTGTGCGACTCCCAGTTGGCTTCCAGACGTGCAGCAAACGGATCGCTGGGCGGCAAACGTTGGGACGAACGCTTGAGTGGAGAGAACAGTGGAAGGCCGTGCGCCACCTGAGCGCCGACCTGTGTTCTCACCTTGTGCACCTGCGACCGCGTGTCGAGCGCGCCCCAGAAACCGACATTCAGCAAGTCGTCATAGGCCATGAGCAGGCTTGGATCGCCCGGATCCGGCACACCCGCCCCATCAGGTCCGACAGGCCAATAGTAGCACTGGCGCAAAGGCAGGTCGGTCAGCGACCTTCCACTCTTCACTCCCGCAGCCTGCCACCAGCTTTGCCCATAAAGCAGGAAGAGCTTGAAAAGCGGGATACCTCGAACCGACGCAAGGTCGTGGCGGAAATCTGTATTCTGGGCGCCGAGGACTTCACCCTCCGGCTGCAACAGTTCGATCGCCCGGCGCGGCATCGCCAGGACAATCGCTCGCGCTGTCACGGTGCTTTTGTCGCGAAAGGTGAGCCTTACGCCGCGGGACCCGTCCGCAAGCTGCGTTCCGGCGAAGCCGTCGAGGGAACATTTCAGTCTCGTCTCGCCACCGGCGGCGGCAAACCGCTGATGCAACTGAAACGGAACCGCCTCATATCCTTCGTTGACCATCTTGTATTGAACGTCCGGCGTGAAGTCGAAATACTCCATCGTCAGATCGAGGGCATTGTTGTTGTCCGCCAGGCAGTCATATCCGACCGTGGCACGCGCCGCGTTGTATCCGTCCGGACTGATTCCCTTGTAGAGCAGGTTCCAGAAGCCGTGCCGCCAGAGCGGAAGTCCGTCGATCACCACGGACTCCAAATACTCCCGCAACGTCCCGTCTTTCAGCCTTGCCGGAATCTCGGGCATGAGCCTGATCAGCGCACGGGCGATCAGCGCTGCCGGATCTGACCCGCCGCCGGCCGCAAGCCAGGCAGCTTCTGACGGGTCGAACCAGTAGGGCAGCCGCAGCGAATCTCCAAGCATGCTGCTGCGCAACAGGCGGCCCCGCAGAAACGCGATGTTGGTATTGACGTTGACCATCTGCTTATGGACAGGAAGCTTGAGAACCTTCTCGACCAAACTTTGCACCAGCTGCTGCGGGCCTTTCGCCGCATCCTTGCCCGAAACGACATAGCGCATACCGCCGATCTCAGCTGTGGTTTCCGGCAGGAGTGGAGAGCGCGCCGAAAGCAGACGGCCCCCGATTCGATCGCTGCCCTCGAACAGCGCGACCTTCAGACCGCCGCGCGCTTTGGCCCACGAACTGGCGAGCCCGTCTTGCGAACTGGAGGTTAAGAGCCGCCAGGCGGTGTACACCCCACCGATCCCACCACCCACCACAGCAACGTCGACTTCGCTGATCTTGTCCATGTAGCTTCCCTCCGGAGCTGGATCATTCGACTAGTTTGTGCATGAAGAGCGGTGTCCAGTAGGGCGGCGCCGCCTTCCGGTCGATCTTCGCAACGATCACTTGCGGCCGCCCCGCAGCGGCACCCTGGAGCGTTGCTTCCCATATCGACGGGAAATCAGCGGGCTCGGCCAGGTCGTAGGCGTCTGCGCCGAGACCCTCCGCGGTCTTGCGCAAGTCGGGTGCCCCTAGCCTGTAGGCGTATGCTGCAGGCGGGAAGAAGGCCTCCATCCCTTGAGACACCATGCCCAGATCGTCATCCGCCAGTACGATCCAGATAGCACCGGCCTTCTGGGCTGCCGCAGTCGTTATCTCGCCCAGGTGCATCAAAAACGCACCGTCCCCGACCAGCGCCACGCATAGGCGTTCCGGCCGGCCGAGTCGCGCTCCCACGATGGCGCAGACGGCAAATCCCATCGGCCCCATGGCCAGCGCACTTTGCGTCTCTTGCCCGGGGCGCACGATCAAATAGTGCAAGGCCCAACCGACACAGTTGCCGCTATCGATGAATATGAGCGCGTCGTCGGGAAGATTTTCGTTCAGCAGCCGGCAGAGCGCCGCGGGCTGCAACGGTGCCGTCGCGTTGTCATAATCAGCGATGGAGACGACCGGCGGGTTCGTCTCCTTGATGGCAGCTATCGCTGCTCGCCGAGCTTCCACTTTTGCAGCGTCGCGCTCCCATGCCGGCGCCTGGTCCCACATTGCCTTGAGGAAAGCACCGCACTCCGCCACGATACCATCGGTGATCGGCATGCCGCGGCCGATGACGGACTGATCCATATCGACCTGCAGAAACGGGCCGTTCGGCACGAGGATCGGATTCCATTTGTAGGTGGCAAGTTCGCCAAGCGACGAGCCGATCACCAGCAGTGCGTCGTGCATTGGCGCGTTGGTCTTGGGGTCGACGATCCAGTATTGTGGCCACTGACAGCCGGCAAAACCGTATGCGCGCAGCGACAAGGGATGGGTTTCGGGGAAAACGCCTTTGCCGTCCGACGTCGTCATAACCGGAATTTGCCATCGTTCCACCAGGCAATGCAGCGCGCGCGCTGTTTCTGGATCGCGCAGCGCTCCGCGGCAGCCATTGCCGAGCATGATCAGGGGACGCGATGCGGCCGAAAGCACCGAGAGCGCGCGGCTGATGTCGGACGCGGAAGCTCCGCCCGGCAGGCTGCGATACGCCTTGGGCGAAGCTGGAGGTCGCGCCGATACATAATCCTCCGTCGAGACGAACGTCGATGCGACATTGTCGGGCACGGATAGGTGAACGGCGCGGCACGGGATCGACAGCATGTCGCGCAGTGCCTGCTCAAGCATGATCGGGGTTCCCGAGGCGTCCTCTATGTCGGCGCTGTAGCGTGTGGCGGCGGCGTAGATATCGCGGACATTCAGCCCGCAGTCGACGCCTTCCTGCAAATAGCCGCGTCCTAGATATTGCTCTGAGACCTCTCCCGTAATCACCAAGACCGCCGAACCGCCGAAAAAGGCATTTGCAGAGCCGGTCAGCGCGTTCGTCGCGCCGGGACCGCTGGTCACCAGGACGACGCCGGGCTTGCCTGTGGAGCGGTAGTAGCCGTCCGCCATATATGCGGCGCCGGTTTCGTGCCGGCAAACCACATAGGTGAATTCAGGGCGGTCATGGAGGCGCTGCAGGAAATGCATGACGCCGGCGCCGGGAACGCCGAAGATCGTCGTTGCACCTTCAAGCTTGAGATAGTCCAGAATCTGGTCCGCCACCGTCGTCGACGGGGGCGACGTTGAGGCTTGAGTTGGCATGCAATCCTCCTCACCTTCCAACGCGACTTAATCTTGATGCTGTAGGCTATCGATCGCGACCAATGTCGCGCCGAGAATGCGGCGACTTGGTCGCGGTACCGAAGCCAAAAGTATTGAGTTTCAAGTTTGCATGTCAATCGACAATGCTGGCTCCCAGCAAGCGCGCCAGTGGTTACGTGTGCACCAGGATGCAAGCGCCCGCATCACCGCTCTGAGGGCGGGCATTTTAGCTGAACCCAGACCGAGAAAGTCGGACCAGTGCGGCGCCGACAAGGCTGCGTCGGCAGGGGATGGCTTGTTGCACACATTACATCTAATCTCTCCGCGCAGGCCCGATCAGGTGCCCAAGGATTCACCATGACAATTCAACTGATCTTGCGGCGGGCGCTCAGTGCTCCTGCTTGGAAAGTCCTGGCTTTAGGACTTGGCCTGGCTACTTCGTCATCGGTTGTTCGGGCAGGACCACCGCTTGTGTTCAGCTACGAGACCCTGAATTACGGAACCTCGGGCACGTTCCTGACGGGCATTCGCGGGGACAACGTCGTGGGCAACTACGTTATACCAGGCACGACCGAAACGGGCGGGATCTACTACAATCTTGCAACCCAGGTTTGGTCTCCTCTACCCGTCGCCACCGCCAATGGCGCAAATTTTCCAGGCGCTATCGGGTCGTCTCCCTATGGTCCCAATTTCGGCACGCCAACGGGCATCTTGCGCGCAGTCGGCAGCTACCAGACTGCGGCGTCGGCCCCTTACGATCTTAGCTATCTCTACGACGGTGCGGCGGCGCCGGGCCAGCAGATTACCAACCTGGCCTATCCCAACCCGGCAGGCAAGCAGACCTTGTTCACGATCGCCCACAGCACCTTTGGCCATCAGGCCGTCGGTGACTACGACACCGACTTGGCGACAGGCAATGCATTTATCTACGACATCCGCAGCGGAACGTTCACGACCAACAATGTCCCCGGCGCCATCAGCACCACCGCCTATGGGATTTACGGCGACAAGATCGCCGGCGGTTACGCGAAGGCGGCGATCGGCGGGGGCCTCGGCCCGCAGCATGGCTATATCTACGACCAAATCACCGGCACCTACGAAACGTATGACCATCCTGGAGCCATCGGTACCCATTTCGAGGGCATCACCGGCGGTGGCCGGACCGACGAATACAACCTCGTCACGAACTGGATTTCCGCGGACGGTGCGGTGCATCCGGCGGTTATGCACGTCGACGCTCTCGGCATCGTGACCTGGTACGAGATCGACATCCCCGGCGAGGTCGTCTCATCCAACTCGGCATATGGCGACCATGTCGTCGGCATCTATGTGCTTGATGGCGCGACCAATGGGTACATCGCCACCATCCCGGGGATGTATAACCCGATCCGGAATACCGGAACCTTGACATCAAGCGCCGTCAACGCCGCGGCATTGTCGGGCGGCAAGGGTGACGACATCGTCAACAGCGGCGCTGTAGAGGTCACCGGCACGGGCGGTGTCGGTATGCGCGGCGAGACCTACGGCGTGCTGACGAATTCCGGCAGCGTTGTTGCCACCGGGTTGGTTGGCGCGGCGGCAGAGATGCATGGAGTATACGGCACCTTGCTGAATGCCGGCACTCTGCGCGCCCCTGCGGTCGCCGATGCCCTGCGCACGGGTGCCGACAGCTTCGGCACCGTGATCGTGAACACCGGTATCATCGACGGCCGCATCGCAGCGACCGCGGGACTGGAAAAGCGGTTCGAGAACAGCGGCTGGATCGGCGTCAGCGGCACGGGCATACCAATTACCAGTCTCATAAGCGGCACGTTCGTGCAGACCTCGGCCGGAACCCTCGCAGTGCGGATGACCGACAGCGGCAACGATGCGCTGGAGGTGACGGGCACGATGCGGCTGGCGGGCAAGCTGGCGGCCAACTTCCAGACCACGAGTCTCAAAGCAAGCTACACCGTGCTTGCGGCGACCCAGGGATTGACCGGCACGTTCGGCACGTTGACGACAAGCGGCCTGCCGGCGCTGTTCGCGGCCTCGCTCGGCTACACCCCTACCGCGGTCACGCTTAACGTTGCATCCGGACTCCGCCAATTGCCCGGCATAACGTTCAATCAGAGGGCGGTGGGCGCGGCCATCGACGCCATCATCAACACCACCACCAGCGGCAACCTGACTAGACTGCCAGCGTCGCTAAGCCGTCTTTATGCACTTCAGACGAGCGCCCTGCCGGGGGCGCTCAGCGCTCTGTCCGGCGAGGGCTACGCCAGCGAGAAATCCGTGCTGATCGGCGACAGCTTCTATAGCCGGCAGGCGATCCTCGGGCGCCTGCGCCAGGGAAATTATGCCGGACGGGATGGGCCTGTCGGCTCCCTTGCCCAAGGTGGCCCTGCTCAAACCGCTGACCCTGACGGCGACCTATCTACCGGTACGATATGGGGTCATGCGTTTGGCGGCGCGACGGACCTTGACGACGACGACTTGGCCGGCCTCGGCGAAAGCGTTGCCGGGATCATTACCGGCGGCGACGCCAGAATCGATGACTGGCTGGTCGGCGCAGCGATCGGCTACTCGCATTCCAACACTGACATCGATGATCTCGCATCTTCCTTTAAGGCAGACAGCCTTTTGTTGGCGGTCTATGCCGGCACTAGCGCCGGCCCTTGGAACCTGCGCCTCGGCGCAAGCTACGCGTTTAGTCAGATCGACGCTGCCCGCACGATTGCTTACCCGGGCTATTCGGAGGAGGCGACAGCAGAATACAACGCGGGAACGGCGCAAACCTTTGCGGAAATAGGTTACGGCTTCACTGCCCAGTCGATTGCAATCGAGCCGTTCGCCAACCTGGCCTGGGTCAATCTCCGCACCGAGGACATCAATGAGACCGGCGCGTCCGCCGGGCTGGCAGGGCCGTCAGCCTCATCGAACGTCGGCTATACCTCGCTCGGAATTCGGGCCGCGACCAGCATCCCGGTTGGGGAGGGGATAATCCTGCAGCCTCACGCTTCGCTGGCCTGGCAATCCGCATTCGGTGACGTCGCGCCCAGTGCATCGCTCGGGTTTATCAGCGCGCCTGGCGCAAATTTCGAGATAGCCGGAGTGCCACTCGCTGAAAACACTGCTCTTGTCGAGATCGGTGCGGACATGATCATCGGCCCACGGACGCGCATAGGGCTGTCATATCTGGGACAGTTCGCGCAGGGCGCCAGCCAGAATGCGGTCCAAGCAGACCTCGTCTGGCGGTTCTAGACTGGTGTGCTTACAAGTCTGCGACCCTGTCCAATTCTTCGGGCGCGCCAACCAATTACCGCTTAGTTCGGAACACGCGGCGGTGCGAGATCTGAGCCGGTTGAACCGGTTCTTCAGTCCCGCTGGCGCTCGCCATTGACAGGAAGCGGCGCTCGGTCGCTCGCTTCCTCTATTTGCTTCAGCAATTGAACCATGCGATCTGGCAACTCGGCTTCAACGGCATATATCGGCATACGCCATACATAGTGACGCATCTCCGTGCTGCGCGCATGGCGCCCAAATTCTGCGCCGAAGGGATCGTCCAGGAGAAGGGTTTCGCGGTCCATGACTCATTCCTGCGTTCCCTCAGACGGCCAGAACTCGCTTCCTGAGGTATTGTTCCAGCCCAAACGTAGGGTTTTCAGGAAGTTTGACCCAGCCGAAGTGCCGTTATCATGCAAGAATGGTCATCCGAAGATCTGCCGGTAGTTCGCGAGCTTGCGCAGATGCTCCTTGACCTCAGTCAGCGACGGGCCTTTTCTTACCGTGTTCCAAGTCATCCTAGGGGTGGGGTGCGTTTCTATTCCGAACGAGCGATGCATATCGCGTCTCCTGCATTTGCCCTGCTGGAGCACCAATGTAGGCCGCCCTTGTTTCCAGCCGGTGCTGTACGCGCACCTGCCAGATTGCAGTCGTAACAGAAACGTTTCAGCCCGCGCAGCAGTAGGGTCGCCAAATCGCCGGCCGGAATGATCATCACCGAGTTGGGCTGGTGCTTATCTTTGTGCCGGATCCGGTACGCTTAAGCGTCGGATGCGAGTTCGCACTTTCCACCAACCTGCTTTTCTGATATCAGTTATTTATGGCGCGAGTCATATCCGATATCAAAAAACGCGGACGTCCGGCGACAGGCGAAGGCACCCCTGTGCTGGTTCGCCTCCAGCCCGACATGCTCGCCGGCGTCGACCAGTTCGCATCCGAGCACGACATCAGCCGGCCAGAGGCGGTGCGCCTCATCATTGCTGACTGGATGGACAAGCATCAGGTTATCAAGGGTGAGTGACGGACTGCCGCCGCGGGGACGAGAATATCGCAGGCCGGCAGCTCTATTCGCCGCGACCATAATTTCAATCCTGCGCCGGGTTGAATGATGCCGGCAGGTCTCAGCATTGAGGTTTCGCTTCGCGCAGCGGTGCGGCTACGGTACGCTGTCCGCGCCTATCCAGCACGGGATCGAAGGAGAGTTCCGCTATGACCGCAAAAACCGCTTCCACCAAACCCCGCACCAATACCCTCACTGCCGGGGCGATCGTGGCGCTCTGTTCAATCGTGACCGGCTGCCAAAACAACTCCGCAGCATTCATGTATGAGCAAGAAGCGCATGCACAGGAGGTGTCAGCATGGTGCTACGCATATGATCTCGGACGCACGCCATCTCTGCATCAGGATTGCGTACAGCGGGCCTGGGTCGGCGTGCCCCCTAGCGAGTGTTTCCACCACCCCTGCAACGAGCAATTCAACGCGCTATACGCCTATCAGCCGTCCTATGGTTCGAGGCGAATCGATAAATAGGTAAGATGGCGCGGGCTTTCGCGAAGGGCGATCGAGAGGCGGTAAGGAAAAGCTTGCGCCGCCCGCTGTCAGGTGCACCCGACGGTTAGGCCATGCACCGCAGTTTCGTGATTCGATGTTCGCCAGATCAGCATCGGTAGGAGTACCATCTGGATGACGGTGAGCACGAGCAGAAGCCCGAAGTTATTGGCCGCGAAATCTCCGGCGAGCGCTTGACGAACGTGGCTTATTGCTATCCCCCCAGGCAGAACTCTGCTGTAAACGACGATCGCCGCCTTGAACGGCAACGTTTTCCAAAAGGAGACTAGGGCCGCGATCCCGATCGCAATGTCAGCGACCCCAAACGCATGGACCGCCGCCGATGATATCGGAAGCGGCCACGGTGCCCACGGGCGCGGATCGTTCATGAGTTGGCGCAGCGTCACCGCGCGTACTAGCTCCTTCCATCCGTGCATAAATCGATACATTATCCAACAATTGGCCGCTGCTTTCGCTAGTCCCGTGGTGGCCGAAAGATAGCGGATGCCCAACCCGTATTTCCAATTGGCGGAACCGGCAGTCTCATCGCGAGTTGCATCCCAACAGTCGATGGTTGGAGGCTTTCGCAATGGACGACAGAGAAGAGCGCATTCGACAACGAGCTCATCAGATCTGGGAATTGGCAGGACGGCCAAGCGGCCAACATGATGCTCACTGGAGCCTGGCTAAAGCCGAGATCGACAGCGAGCACGAAACGCTGGCCGGTCCAACGAAACTATCCGAATCGGCTGTTGCTCCCGAGGTCTCTGTGACCAAAAAAAGGGGACCGCGCCGGCGGCGCGAGGCTGAGGGCGCGGCCAGTGATAAAGCGCTTACCGACGAAGGCAAGCTTAGTCGCGTGGCCAAGGGAGAGGAGTTTGAGGCTCTACACCTGGCAGAAACGACAGACCTGTCACCAAATCAGGCAAAGGCTTTGCTGCGAAAGCATGGAAACGATTGGGCGAAGATCAAAGACGAGGCCAAGAGGTTCAAGGCAGAAGGGTAACCCTGCCAGATGGGCGGTCAATCAAAATGAAGACGAGCAACCCAGCTGACCCGAACAACCCGAAGCCCACTCCGGACAATCCTTATCCCGAGCCGGCGCATTCCCCTTTTCCGCCCGAAGCGCCCCCGTTGGAACCGCCGGGCGTTCCACCTGTGACTGAACCCACTCCACCAGAGGAGCCAACGCAGGTGCCCCCGGGCTCACCACCGGAAGTGCCGTTCAACCAGCACAACTAGGATGAGGGCCCTAAAACAGCCCGCCGCCCGGCTTCAAAGCAACGCATGGGAAGGACGGAACTTTCATTGCGTTGCCCTCTTATACGAGCAGTGGAACATTGGAGGTCACGGTGAAAACGCTCACAGGGACATTTGAATCCAAAGCGCAAGCGGAAGACGCGGTTCTGGCACTTCAGGATGCCGGCGTCCCCTCCGCTGATGTCGTCCTTCAGGACGAAGACGGCTCAACATCCGTGACCGCTCGGGTGGATGATGGCATGCTTGACGCCGCCGCCGCAATCCTTAACCAATCCGGATCTGTCGACGTTGATGAACCCTCACTCGCGGGCGAGGAACCGGGACGGGCCGCCGATCCGCTGGTGTATTCGGACGACCTCGAAACGGAAGCACCCGTGATCGTTCAGCCTCTTCATCGTTGAGGACGTCTCGGACTTTGTCATCGTTGGGGACATCTCGGTCTTTTCCTGAAGGTCTAAGAAAGCCGAGCGGCTTGCTGGGCCGCCGAACTGGCGGCGTCCAGCACAACGCGGTTGCGTCCCGCGCGCTTAGCTGCGTAGAGACGTTGATCCGCGTCGCGGTAAAGCTGCGAGAAATTCGCGGGTGACGTAAATGTCACGCCACCAATGCTGAGAGACAATGCGTGCCGCTCTCCATCCTGCGAGAATTCCACGGTACTGACAGCTTCTCGTATCCTCTCGGCAATGCCTGTGGCTCTAGAGGAATCAAGTCCGGGCAGAAAGACACCAAACTCCTCTCCGCCAAGGCGGGAGACGAGGTCAACCTCCCGAACATTCGTTTTGATGGCGTCTGCGATCAACTTCAGGGCGTCGTCCCCCCGTGCGTGCCCGTAACGGTCATTGACCGATTTGAAGTGATCCACGTCCAGGATCAGCAACGCTCCCTTGCCCTTATCCGCAGTCCCCTCGATTCGTTTGAGGTATGCGTCGATAAGCGAAGAGAATGCTCTCCGGTTTAAACAGTTCGTGAGTGAATCGGTCGTTGACAGGGTCAGAAGTTCGCGATGGGCGAGCGACAATTCGCGGAGCTTGGTGAGCAGGAAAAGGAAGAAAGGCGGCGCGATGATCAGAGGGATCATGAGATTGTTGATCGCCCTATCAGCTAGGCTCCATTCTCCGGTCTCGAGAGAATAGCTGTCGATGGCGAAAGCCAGAAGGATGCAGATCGCTGTGCCCATGGCTGTGCCGACATAGACCCTCAGTCTGCTTGTCGATGAGAGGTCAATCATTCTGTTATTGGAACCCACGAAATCCTCAGCCATCAGCAAACAGCTGACTGTCATGGGTATACGCGTTCGCAGCCAACCGGTTGCGCGACGTCATGCGAATGCCAGCGAAACCGAACAACGGCTTCAGGGTTCGTCACCTGTTACAGGAGTTTGTCGGCGCGGCGTACCGGCACTTGGTGCCCCTGCATTCTCCGGGAACAACTGGCGCTTTTGCGAGTTGAACGCCATGCTCAGGATACTTCGCTATTTCGCCTCTGCTGTCGTGATCGGAACGCTCGTCACCGGCGCAGCGTGGCTAGCGTGGCCTGAACCGCCGCCAGAGGGCTACGCCAGCACCACTGGCCTGATCATTCGCTAGTCGCTTCCCGATCAGCCTTCCGCACACCGACCGAGGAATTTTGTCATGGCCCCACGCCCCGCCTGGAAGGGTTATTTGAAGCTATCGCTGGTGACATGTGCGGTCGAGTTGACAAACGTGGTCACTCATGCCGAGAAAGTGTCCTTTCGCGTCCTCAACCGGAAGACCGGGAATACCGTCAATCGCATCTACGTGGATGGAGAGACCGGTAAGCCGGTTGGCGACGATGACGAGGTCAAGGGTTACGAAGTCAGCGATGGTGAGTTCATCACGATCGAAGAAGACGAGATCGAAGCGGTGCAGATCGAGTCGTCGCACACGATGAATTTCGACGGGTTTGTCGACAAGGCCTCGATACAGCAGATCTATCTCGATACGCCCTATTATTTGGCGCCGGCCGACAAGGTGTCCGAAGAAGCGTTCGCGGTGATTCGTGACGCGATGGCGGGCAAGAAAATGGCCGGAATTGCTCGCATTGTTCTCTATCGGCGCGAGCGCCCGGTCGTCATCGAACCGCTTGGTAAAGGCATGGTCGTCACGACACTCCGATATGACAATACCGTCCGCCAGCCGCAGACGGTCTTCGGCGAGATCAAATCCGTGAAGGCCGACAAGGAAATGACGGATCTCGCAGAGCACATTATCGACAAGAAGAAGACGACGTTCGACCCGTCGACGTTCGACGACAAATATGAGGAGGCGCTGCTTGAACTGATCAGCGCGAAGAAAGCCGGCAAGCGAGCTCCGAAATCGGCCGCTCCCTCCAAGCCATCGAATGTCGTCGATCTGTTTCAAGCGCTTAAGGAAAGCCTGTCGCCCGAGGCGGATGATGCACAGCCATCCAATGCCAAGCGTCCCGCGGCACAGAAGAGCTCAGGCAAGCCCAAGAGTGCGACCAAGCGCAAATCCGCCTAGTGTCAGAGCTTAGAGGCCCGCGTTCTGGGGCGTACAGGTTCCAGACCCCTTGCTGCTAAACCCAATCTGGTGTGATCTTGTAGTAGTCGAACGATTCCTGTCGGGCGGTGGCACCGTCGACTTGGGTGAGTTCATCAATTGAGTAAGTCGGTGCGTCCTTGAGCTGCTCCTTGCTGAACGGCACCACGTATCCACCTGCTTCTTTATCATAGTCCAACGAAGCCCACGGGACAGCGTGATAGCGCTCTCCAATACCGAGGAAGCCGCCGAAACCGATCACCGCGAACATGATCCTGTTCGCTGTCTTCTCCAGCATTACATCCTTGATTTCGCCAATATGATCGCCTGCACCGTTATACACTTCGGTACCGACGACGCGGGTGGCCCGGATTGCTGCGGTGTGACCCGTTGCAGTTGTCATGATTGATCTCCTCTAAGGCTGCATATAAAGTTTAATGAGCGGCCGACGCCCGGGTTCCGTCGCGCACCGGATCGTTGGCAGATTCAGGTCGCCCTCTGGAGCCATCGGCGCGAACCCGGCCGACCCCCCCGAACCGCTGTCCAGAGACTCGTTCTTCAGCTCCACATTCCGCGCATCCTGCTTTTCAAGTCGACGCGGACGGCCGGCTGCGGCGCACGTCCCGTCACGACGGAAGGCGGAGGCCAGGACGTTACGCTGAATTTGTTTAACATCGGCTCGGGTATGAACCGCGTCCGCGAAGCGTATACGTGACGGTCCCCGCGCGACGCTTGCCCGTGAATGTAGAAGCGCTGTGGCGTAATCAGACGCAGCGAATCCTTTGCCCGGGTCATCGCGACATAGAGCAGGCGGCGCTCTTCTTCGATCTCTTCGCGCTCGCCCACCGCGAGATCCGATGGAATGCAACCGTCCACGGCGTTGAGCACGAAGACGCTGTTCCATTCCCGACCCTTTGCCGAGTGGATAGTGGAAAGAACAAGATAGTCCTCGTCCAAATGCGGCGGACCCGCTTCATCGCTCGTGGCCTGCGGCGGGTCGAGCGTAAGATCAGTGAGGAATCGCTCACGCGACGGATAGCCAGCAGCGATCTGTTCAAGTTGCAGGAGATCGGCGCGGCGAACGATTGCGTCTTCGTGCTTTCGATCGAGATGGGGTTCGTACCAAAGCCGCGTACGTTCCATATCTGCCGGCCAACTGGAGTGCGTCCGCAGCCCGGAAAACAGATCGACAAAGACCGGCCAATCGGCCTCCGCGCGGGCGGGGACTTTGAGGGCAGCCAGTCCCATTGCTGCGTCAAGAGATCCCTCGATGGATTCCATCGCCTGACCGGCGATGGATGGGCCGACACCCGGCAACAATTGCAGCACGCGAAAGGCCGCGACACGGTCGCGGGGGTTCTCCACGAAACGCAGCACCGCCAGAACGTCCTTGACGTGCGCTGCATCGAGAAATTTCAGGCCTCCGAACTTGACGAACGGGATGTTGCGACGCGTGAGTTCGACCTCCAGCGGGCCGGAATGGTGAGCAGCCCGAAACAGGACAGCCTGATCCTTGAGACGGATATTTTCCTCTCGCTCGGCCAGGACCGCCGCGCAAACATAGTTGGCCTGCTCTGCCTCGTCACGCACAGTGACGATCTGGGGCTTCTCCGACGATTTGCGATCCGTCCATAGATTCTTCGTAAAGCGGTCCGTCGCTTCACCGATCACTGCATTGGCGGCATCAAGGATCGTGTCGGTCGAGCGATAGTTGCGATCGAGGGTGACGATTTCTGCCGGCATTGCGAATAGTTTTGGAAAATCGAGGATGTTTCGAACATCCGCGGCTCGAAACGAATAGATCGACTGCGCATCGTCGCCCACCACCGTCAGCCCGCGGCCGTCCGGTTTCAGCGCCGTCAATATCGACGCCTGCAAGCGATTGGTATCCTGATATTCGTCAACGAGGACGTGATCGAAACGCGATCCCATATGAGCGGCAATCGCCGGTTCCTCGGCCATCCGCGCCCAGTAAAGCAGCAAGTCATCGTAATCGAGCACGTTCTGCGACTGCTTGGCTTCGACATAGGCGCTGAACAACTGTTTCAGTTCATCCAGCCAGCCTACGCACCAGGGAAACCATCTGGCGACAATCGGCCCAAGTTCTCCCTGTGCGTTGACGACGCGCGAATAGACTGCCAGGCAGGTGCCCTTGGCCGGGAAGCGGCTCCCGGTTTTCGAAAAGCCAAGCTCGTGCCGCGCGAGGTTCATCAGGTCTGCCGAATCCTCACGGTCATGGATCGTGAACGCGGTGTCTAGTCCGATCTCCAGCGCATATTCTCTCAGCAGCCGAGCTCCCACGGAATGGAATGTACCCGACCATTGGAGGCCATCCTTCACAATGGCCGCTTTGTCACCCATTACCTCCCATGCGATGCGCTCGACCCTACCCGTCATTTCGGATGCGGCGCGGCGCGAAAAGGTCATCAGCAGGATGCGGCGCGGATCGGCGCCCTTGACGATCAGGTGCGCGACGCGATGGGCGAGCGTGTTGGTCTTGCCCGATCCCGCTCCGGCGATGATCAGCAGCGGCGCAGCGACCGCGCCGTCGCCATGCTCCACCGCCCGTCGCTGCCCGTCGTTCAGACGCGCAAGATAATCATTCGGACGAGGGGAGCACGAATCAAGGACCGCTAGGTTCATGCCCGCATGAAGCCTCGTTTCCGTTTCGTTCGCAACGGTGAAAACCGCGCCATCGTGAAAGCGGGCTTATGCGGCGGCCGCCAAGGTCCGCAAGCGGACCATTGTGTTACTCCTTCTCGTCACTCCCGCCATTCACGCGCAGATAGGAAAAGAGCAAGGTTGCGCCTGCGCCCGCAAGCAACAAAGCCGAAAGGCCGAAAGTTGGGCGATTGTCGGGCTGCGGTTCCCCGTCAGCAAGCTGGACCACTTTCGGGCGAACGCCCTTGTACATCCGGCTGCCATATCTGACGGAATATGCCCGGGTGATCTCGGCACCCACCAGGAAAATCACCGAGGAGTAGAAAACCCAGAGCAAGGCGATAAGCAGGCCGCCCGCGGCTCCGTAGGACGAAGCGATTGCGCTGCTGCCCAGATACCAGCCGATCAGCGATTTTCCGATGGTGAAAAGCACTGCGGTAACAATCGCCCCGAAGATGACGTCGCGCCACTGCAGAGCCCTGTCGGGCAAAACCTTGTAAATCGCTGCGAAGAGCAATGCGATCAGACTGAACGACACAAGCGCGTTGACCAGGCCAAGAATGACCGAACCGAAGGGCAGATGCGCGTTGATGATATCGCCCAATGCGGAAACGGCCGCACTTGCCACCAGTGAGATCAACAGCAGGAAGCCCAGGGCCGCGACCAGACCCAGGCTTGCCGCACGCGCACGCACCAGGCTCGACAGTGACACGCTGTCCGGTATGACCTTCCAGATCTTGTTCAGTGACAGCTGCATCTCGCCAAACACGCCGGAAGCCGTAATGAGCAAGGTGCCAAGGCCTATGAGCGTCGCAAGCGTGCCCGACGGTTTCTCAGAAGCGCTCTGCAGGGCAGACTTCAGAAGATCGGCGCTCTGCGGTCCCATCAGTCCCGAAATTTGCGCAGCCAAGGCCAATTGCGCAGCATCATTGCCGAAGCCCAGTCCGGCGATCGCGACGACGATGAGCAGAATAGGCGCCAACGACGTGACCGCATAGAATGCGATCGCCGCCGAATGGCTCATTCCATCATCGTTGAAGAAGCCGCGAACCGCCTCGGTCACGAGTGTGCGCGCAATGGCGAAAAGATGTGGCATGCAGGCGTCCCCGGAACTGCTGGCCAACCACATAGAGCGCTATGGTCACGAATCCAGTCGACGGCGAAAGTATCCGCTGCTCCTGCAAGGCTTTCCTGCACGCGGGGTTGTCTGGAAGGCGCTCAGTTGCGGTTTCACTGCGTTCGGTCGATACGGGACTTTGGTTGATGCCGGACTAAGGTCTGAACGATCGCCGACCGAAGTCCGATTCTCGCGGCGCGAAACCACCGCTATACTCGAAGCTTGGCGCAGGAGCCGGAATGGTAAGGCAGCTGCTGGAGAGATGGAACGCGTCTTCGCTGGCTGTGCAGTACTGCATCGCTGCGCTGCTTGTGTTGTGCTGCGCCATGGCCGTCATTGGAACCTGGGTCACGCGTGAGATCGAGCATGGAATAACAACCAACGCCGCCAGTTCAACGGCACTTTACGTCGATAGCGTCATTGCCCCCCTATTGCCCGTGTTCAGCGACAATGCGCCACTGGACGAGGGTGTGACCCACGCATTGGACGAGGTCCTGTCGCGGGGAGCGTTGGGAAAGCGTCTCGTATCGTTCAAGATATGGCATCCCGACGGAACCGTGCTTTATGCGCGCGATGCATCTCTGATCGGCAAGAAATTTCCACCGACAGACGCGTTTCGCACCGCTCTCGATGGCCACGTCGCCGCTGAGCTGGATGACCTGGCGGAAGAGGAAAGCCAGGCGGAACTCGCTAAGGGCGTACCGCTTATCGAGATCTATAACCCAATCCGCGCGCCGTGGACGGGAGAGGTGGTCGCCGTATCGGAGTTCTACGAGGTGGCTACCGACATCGAAGCCCAGTTGAAGGCAGCTCGATGGGATAGCTGGCTGGTCGTTGCGGGTGTGACGCTGGCAACGATGGCGCTGCTCTCCGGAATTGTGATCCGAGGCAGCAAGGTCATTCAGCTTCAGCGACGGACACTCGAAGCACGCGTGGCCGAACTGTCTACACTGCTCGCACAGAATCAGATGCTGAAGGATCGGGTGCAGAAAGCATCGCAAAGGACCACGAGCCTCAACGAGCGATACCTGCGGCGCATCGGAGCCGACCTTCACGACGGGCCGGCGCAGCACGTGGCATTCGCCGCGCTGCGCATCGATAGCGACGCATTGACCAGTCCATCCGCGCCACCGAGAAAAAGACAGAAGGAAATCGATTCAATCCGCGCGAGCCTGGCGGAGGCGATGTCGGAAATCCGCAACATCTGCAACGGGTTGGTGCTTCCGCATATCGAGGCGGCGGCGCTGCCCGGAATAATTGATCTCGCCACGACCGCACATGAACAGCGAACCGGGAGCAGGGTGTCGCGTCCTCGCGACATTCCATCGTTCGACTTGTCCTCACCGCAAAAGATCTGCGCATTTCGTTTCCTGCAAGAGGCGTTGAACAACGCCCATCGGCATGCCGGAGGCAAGGAGGTTGCGATCGACGTCGCCACCCACAACGGCTCGATTGCGATTTCAGTCTCGGACAAGGGAAGCGGCTTCGATCCCGAGAGTCGGCGGCCCGAGGGCCTGGGACTGGCAGGTCTTAAGGAACGGGCCGAATCCATCGGCGGCCAGTTTTCCCTGCAAACGTCCGCTCATGGAACACGGGTAACGCTTTCGTTGCCCGGCGAAGCGGCGGAGGCTGCATGACCAGTGCGATCCGGATTGCCATCGTTGACGACCACCCTCTCTTCCGGGAGGGCGTCAGCCGCAGCCTTGCCGAAACGGGGGAGTTCGAGATCTGTGGAGAGGGCGCGTCGGCTGACGATGCCTACAAGCTCGCCCTGGAAGCAAAGCCGGACGTTCTGCTGCTGGACATCAGCATGCCGGGTGGCGGGCTTTCGGCCGTGGAGCGAATTCGCGAAGCGCTTCCAAACCAGAAGCTTGTGCTGCTCACGGTCTCGGAAGCCAATCAGGATGTCTCCGCGGCATTGAATGCGGGCGCGAGTGGATATGTGCTCAAGGGCGTGGGATCCAAGGCGCTTGCCGAGATCCTGAGGGCGATCGCCGCTGGCGAAACCTATGTATCGCCCACACTCGCAGCGAAGCTGCTTGCCAGTCTGCGAGAGGCTGGCGAGCCGTCAAACCCGGTGTCGCATCTTACGCAGCGAGAAATGCAGATCCTTCAATTCGTCTCCAACGGAATGACGAATAAGGAGGTGGCCAGAAGGCTGGATCTGCAGGAGAAAACGGTGAAGCACCACATGACCCACATATTGGCCAAGCTGAAGGTGCGAAACAGGACCGAAGCGGCGATGCTGTTGCGAGAGACGGCGTCAAAAAAATAGGCGAGCCGAAGGTTCGGCCCGCCTGAAGTCTTCCCGCAATATCTATCGGGCGAAGCCCGTCAAGCGAGCAATGTCGGCAGCAGTCGCGCGCCGTTCCACAATGGTGCGGCCGCTTGCATCCTTCATTTCGTAGATGCCGCGCTCTATTTCTTCCTTGATGCCGCTGGCGTGGACGACCTCGACGTTGTTGCCGTTGATTTCGACCTTGGCACCTGTTGCCCGGTTCACATGCTCTGCCCCATGCCGGGCGCCATCGTCCGCGCCATTGCGGCCGCCATGATTGTCGCCGCCGTGGTCGTCATTGCCACCACCACCATGATCGTCATTGCCGCCTCCGCCATGATCATCGCCACCGCCACGTCCGGAGTTGCCGCTTGATCCGCTGCCGGAATTCCCACTGCCCGAATTGCTGGAGCCGCCGCTTGATCCGCTCCCCGAATTGCCGCTGCCGGAATTGCTGCCGCCCGACTTGCCACTGCCGGAACTGCCGCTGCCTGAACTACCGCCGTTTTTCGCGAAGGATTTCGCGACCTCAATGTTGAGACCGCCGCTGTCGATGGTCGCGGTGAACGGCGCCAATGCCATCGCCAATGCAAGGGCCGATGCGTAGAGTGCTCTCGATTTTGTCATCACATATCTCCGGGTCGGTTAAGTTAAACGTGCGCCTTTTCGATTGGACAGAGATGGCTTACCTGGCCGGCTTTCGGAAGCGTCCCGGGTCGGATGCCCTGGCCAATGGGTCTGAAGTTCGTGCCGGAACTGGACCAAAGTCCCACAGCTGCACGCTGCTGCATCTCGGCGCCCCCATCTTCGGGGTATCTGGGCGGCGGGTCTGGACGTTTCGCTTTGGACGGGACAAACTGCGATGCACACTGCTCACGCGGCATTTCGCCGGAGTTCCACCACCGCCGAGGGAAATATTGTGAGAAGATCCGTGGTTTTGTCAGCTTTCGCAATTCTGTCTGCTTCGCCCGCCAGTGCGGACCCGCTTGCGACGATGGATCAGGTCGGCCAAGCCATCCTGGCTTGTTGGCAACCGCCGGCCGGCATCACGAAATCAGCCGTCACGCTGAGCTTCAGTTTCAAGCGCGACGGCACGCTGATCGGTCCACCCATGTCGACCGCAGTCGATGTTTCGGGCGATGAAAATGCCCGGCGGCAATTTGTCGACGCTGCCATCTCGGCAGTGGAGCACTGTACGCCGATGGATTTTTCGCCCGCTCTCGCCGAAGGCATCGGTGGGCAGGTATTTACGATGCAACTCACAACCGCAGATCGTGCACCCGCTGTGAATTCCAGCAACTAGGGTCAGGACCTGTTAATATTGTCGAAATGGCGCCCGAAACGGCCAAGAGATGCAAGGAGAAGCGCGAAGGTCGGGGTCTATACCCCGGCCGAGCGGTTCGACGCCGCAGGTCGCAGCCGTTTCGGCGTCCTTTGGATGTGGTCCATCTGCCCGGCTACTTTGTTGCGAAGGACTTGAAAGCCGAAAGGCTTCCTGCGCCTTCGCTCCTCGTATCCGAACAGATGGCCTCACACCATTTCGACCATATTAATAGGTCCTGACCCTAGCCTCATGCGACAGTCATGAACCTCCTTCGAGGTCAGGTGCACGACAAGGCCGACGATCCGGCGCAAATGATCACGGACACAGCGGCTCCGCCGCGGATGATCGCGCCCGCAGCGCCTTGCGTTGTGTAATTCTGGCAATATGGTGATCGTGCATCGCACCGACCCTTTCATTTGTGATCGTGACGAGCGACGCCTAGGATAGGAGAGCCAAGATGAGCGGCGACAAACAGGAACGCATCAAGCAGCGAGCCTACGAAATTTGGGAGATGGCTGGGCGCCCGCACGGCGCCCATGAAGTCCACTGGCTTCAAGCAACCAGCGAGATTGAGGCCGAGGACGCGATGCCGGCGGAAAAACCCAAGCGCGCAAAGGCGCCTTCGGCTCCGAAAAGCTCAACTCCCAAGACTTCAGCGCCGGCGGCGGGGCCCAAAGCGGTGGCGGCCAAGGCGCCCGCTAAGCCAAAGACAAAAGCCTGATTGTCGCCGGCAACAGCCATTGAATGGGTCGCGCCGTCCATTCGCTATGGACGCGGCCGGTAGAACAGCGCAATGAGCGATCAAGTTGATGAAGGTCCGCCGCACACGGGGTGGATGCGACGGACCTGTTGCCTGGGCGCCGAAGCGCCGCGGTACGCAATACTAACCCGCAGGCAGTCACCATTTCCCACAGGCGGTAAACATCAGCTTAATCAGGCGTTGGCTCCGCTTCATTCCACGAGCGGCGGCATTTCAAACAACCATGAAACGCTCTAAGACGCTGGCCGAATCCGACAGCCTTCCGAGGACCCTCCGAGATGGACATTGCCGAAACTGCCCAGGCCCAGGCCGCCCTGCTCTCGCGCGCCCTGCCCTATATGCAGCGTTACGAAAACAAGACTGTCGTTGTCAAATATGGTGGCCACGCCATGGGCAACGCCGAGCTCGGCCAGGCATTTGCCCGAGACATAGCCCTGCTGAAGCAGTCTGGGGTCAACCCGATTGTCGTCCATGGCGGCGGACCTCAGATCGGAGCGATGCTCACCAAGATGGGCATCGAATCAAAGTTCGAGGGCGGCCTGCGCGTCACTGACCAGAAGACGGTCGAGATTGTCGAAATGGTACTCGCCGGCTCGATCAACAAGGAGATCGTGGCGCTGATCAACGCCGAGGGAGAATGGGCGATCGGGCTGTGCGGCAAGGACGGCAACATGGTGTTTGCCGAAAAGGCGCGCAAGACTTTCAAGGATCCGGATTCCAACATAGAGCGCGTCCTCGATCTCGGCTTTGTCGGCGAACCTGTCGAGGTTGACCGCACCCTGCTCGACCTCTTGGCTCATTCCGAGATGATCCCTGTTATCGCGCCGGTAGCGCCGGGCCGCGACGGCCACACCTACAATATCAACGCCGACACCTTCGCCGGCGCTATCGCCGGCGCACTGGAGGCTACGCGCCTGCTGTTCCTCACGGATGTGCCGGGCGTTCTGGACGCCGACAAGAAGCTGATCGACGTGCTTTCGGTCGCCCAGGCAAGGGCGCTTATTGCGGACGGAACGATCTCCGGCGGCATGATCCCCAAGGTGGAAACCTGTATCGAGGCGATCGATCGCGGGGTAGAGGGCGTCGTAATCCTCAACGGAAAGACGCCGCACGCGGTGCTTCTCGAACTCTTCACGGAGCACGGCGCGGGCACCCTGATCGTGCCTTGACGCATGCCTGCGGTATTTCGACGTCGAGGAAAGATTCCTGTTCTATTTCAAGGAGTTGAACCTCGAGTCGCCGCGGCACGTGCATGCACTGAACGACGGTTCGGCGTTCTGGCTTTGCCAGACAGGCTCCAACCACGGCGTCAGCGCCGAGACACGCGCGGATTGATCCCGCATGCTCTGAAAAAATTCACGCCAACCCCCTAGAACAAATGAAGAACCTACGTATAATGGAGATAGAGGGCGGAAATGGACTGGAATTCGGCGATCGAGAAGAACCGGGAGGCGCTGAAGCGCATTCTGGTCATGCTCGTCGCCATGATCGCGGCGGCGAACGGCGGCAGCGCAGGCGCAGAGTCTCCTTTCTTTCCGGAGAAGGGCAGCGACGCTTCAAGCCCGGCCCAGGCGGAAAAAAGCAAACTGTCCCCGGCACTGACTCTCCCCCGCCACCTCCACCGGTTTGTATTGAGGCTGTTGCGTCCGGCCGAAGCGGCTGCGCGGCGGCTGATCATCGTTGCTGCGCGGGGGCTGGTGGTCGAGCTTGCGCCGCCGCGCCCGCGCATCGCCAGGCCGAAGCCACTCCTCAATCGACGCAACGGCTACGGCACCGGTGTGGTGATCCGGCCCGGTCCGCTACCGGACTGGGCGCGGACGCTGGCGCCAAAGCGGTCTTCCAGCCTGTCGCTTCCCCTTTTCGACCCGCTCAAACGGTTCGGCGGCCGCCGCAGGTCAGTGAAGCCGAGCGCCATGCCGCGCATCTCCTTCCTCGACAGCCGGCCTTTCAATCCGCTGTTCCACCCGCCGCGCCAGTCTGATCCTGTTCCGCCACCGCCTTCCCCGGACGATCCGCTCGATGCCCGCCGCTTGCATCTTCGCCTCCAAGCCATCGGCCGGGTGCTGGATGACCTGCCGCGTCAGGCGAGGCGCCTGGCCCGCTGGCAGGCTCGCCGCGACGCCGCGCTGAGCGGGGTCGACGACGTCGCGGGCGTGCCGGACAGCGACTCTCGCCGCGGCGCAGACGTGCAAGGGAAAGGCCGTGTCCAGCGCTGTTCGCCAATGCGGCCCGGCCGCCCGCCCGGATGGCGCCGCCGGCCCGATCACGATGTCTATGGCGTTCTCAACGAGCTTCACGGCCTTGCCGTCTGGGCGCGGGAGCGCCGCGACACGTCATAATCACCCGTGTTTCTACCGACAGCCGAAATGTTTCTCGACGTGCCTTGCGGCGCGGCGTCGAAGCATGCCGCCAGGGCGCTATTCGGCCGGCTGGCGCACCTTGTCGATCAATGGCCGGAGCGGCAAATCCTCGCTTTCCATGACCTTGACGCGGTTGTCATAGTCCGGTGCGATCGTCCCGAACACGCGGTCCCAGACCGAAAAGTAGTTTCCGTAGTTGTAGCGGAATTCCGAGTGATGCTGATCATGGAAAAACGCGCACAGCATCGGCGATGGGAAGCGCGAGGTCGGCGAGGCGAAATATTCGAAGCCCGCGTGGCCAAAGGTGCCGTTGATCTGGTCGTAGGCGCGGTTGGCGAGGATGATGAGCGACGGAAACGGGATGATGAAAACCATCAGCGTGTGGTGCGCCTGCGACAGTGCGGTATCCACCACCGTCATCGAATCGTGGCTCCATACCGTTGGGGCGACGCTGCGGTGATGCCAGGAATGATGCTTGTAGAAGAGCTTGGTGTGCAACAACCGATGCGCCAGATAGAACCACAGGTCGGATACGACCATGCACAGGAAGAAGATCGGCAGCGCGTTCCACCACGTCAGCGTCCACGGGGTCGGCGTCCAGCCCATAAGCTGCGCAAACACACCGAAGGCAACCGAGGTCGAGGTGACGAAAATGGAGATCATGCTTTGCTTGATCTCCGCCCACATGCGCTTCTCGCCGCGCCTCGTTTTTTGGATGCGCCGCTCCGGATTGCGGTTGTTCACCCAGGTGAGGGCCAAGCCGTAGATGAAGTAGAGTGCGACCGTCACGCCATAGACGGCGGCGAGCAGCATCAGAAAAGTCAGCAGGGGATCGAGATAAGCGGTCATGAGTCCTGTCGCGGCGTGGTTGGAGTCTCGCCTGCAATCTCTCTACCACGTGACTCTTTCGCTGCAAATCCAGCCATGCACACAATGCGCTCGCGGGGCGGCCGGACTGGACCTTCCGAACGGTCTTCCA
Source organism: uncultured Alphaproteobacteria bacterium (assembly GCA_963829135.1). Classification (GTDB taxonomy): domain Bacteria; phylum Pseudomonadota; class Alphaproteobacteria; order Rhizobiales; family Rhizobiaceae; genus Kumtagia. The sequence goes on from CAWHHO010000002.1 coordinate 29,164, forward strand.
CCGAATCCGGTGGAACTCCCGCCACTTCTCGCGATATAGCCGCTGCAAACATCGGCGCCCACGCGCTCAGCCAGCGCCGGATCTGCGCGGACAGGAGACAACAAATGACCATCAAGCAGGAAACCAGGCAACTTCTCGATCGGTTGGGCGTCACGGGGGATCGCCTCACCCATGGCGACCTGATCGTGCGCAGCCCGGTGACGGGGGAGGAGATCGCAGCGCTGAAGACGGTTTCGGCGGCGGGCGCTTCCGCCGCGATCGAAGAAGCCGACGAAGCCTTCCGCGTCTGGCGCAACGTGCCGGCGCCGAAGCGCGGTGAACTCGTCCGCCTGCTGGGCGAGGAACTGCGCGCGGCCAAGACCGATCTCGGCCGCCTGGTTTCCATCGAAGTCGGCAAGATCCCATCCGAGGGCCTCGGCGAGGTCCAGGAGATGATCGACATCTGCGATTTCGCCGTCGGCCTGTCGCGCCAGCTGTACGGTCTCACCATCGCCACGGAGCGCCCCGGCCATCGCATGATGGAAACCTGGCATCCGCTCGGCGTCATCGGCGTGATCTCGGCCTTCAACTTTCCCGTCGCCGTTTGGTCGTGGAATGCGGCGCTGGCGCTGGTCTGCGGCAACGCGGTGGTGTGGAAGCCATCGGAAAAGACGCCCTTGACCGCGCTTGCCTGTGAAGCGATCTTCGCCCGTGCCGCCAAACGAGCCGGCGACGTGCCGGCCGGCCTGGTACAGGTGCTGATCGGCGACCGCGCCGCCGGCGAAGCGCTCGTCGATCATCCGAAGGTTCCGCTGGTTTCGGCCACCGGCTCGACCCGCATGGGCCGCGATGTCGGCCCGCGCCTCGCAAAGCGCTTCGCCCGCGCCATCCTCGAACTCGGCGGCAACAATGCCGGCATCGTTTGCCCGTCAGCCGATCTCGACATGGCGCTACGCGCCATCGCCTTCGGCGCCATGGGCACAGCCGGTCAGCGCTGCACAACGCTGCGTCGTCTGTTCGTGCACGAAAGCGTCTACGACACGCTGGTCCCGCGGCTGAAGAAGGCCTATCAGAGCGTTTCCGTAGGCAGCCCGCTGGAAACCAGCGCGCTGGTCGGACCGCTGATCGACAAGGCGGCTTTCGACGGCATGCAGAAGGCGCTGGACGCGGCGAAAGCCGAAGGCGGCGAGATAACCGGCGGGGAGCGTATCGAGAATGGCCACACCGACGCCTATTACGTGCGCCCTGCGCTGGTCGAAATGCCAAAGCAGATCGGGCCGGTGCTGGAAGAGACCTTCGCGCCGATCCTCTACGTGATGAAGTATGGCGACTTCGATGCTGCGCTCGCCGACCACAATGCGGTCGGCGCAGGTCTCTCGTCTTCGATCTTCACCCGCGACCTGATGGAATCGGAGCGCTTCCTTTCCGTCGAAGGTTCGGACTGCGGCATCGCCAACGTCAACATCGGCACGTCGGGTGCCGAAATCGGCGGCGCGTTCGGCGGCGAGAAGGAAACCGGCGGCGGCCGCGAAAGCGGCTCCGATGCATGGAAGGCCTATATGCGCCGCGCTACCAACACGGTAAACTATTCGAAAGCTCTGCCGCTGGCGCAGGGCGTATCGTTTGATATTGATTGAGACTCGCTGCGCTCCGAGTAGTCGTAGTTCGTGGGTCGTGGTTCGATAAGACGACCCACGATCGACGACCGAACTCCTCGCAGAGGACCGCCATGACCACCAATCCCATAATCGCCCCTTCGATCCTGTCGGCCGATTTCTCGCGGCTTGGCGACGAGGTCGAAGCCGTGGTTCGCGCGGGCGCCGACTGGGTTCATCTGGATATCATGGACGGCCATTTCGTTCCCAACATCACCTTCGGCCCACCTGTGGTGAAGGCGATCCGCAACCGCACCGACAAGCTGTTCGATTGCCATCTCATGATTTCGCCGGCCGACCCCTTCATCGCCGCCTTTGCCGAGGCTGGGGCCGACCTCATTACGGTGCACGCCGAAGCCGGGCCGCATCTCGACCGCTCCCTGCAGACGGTGAAACATCTCGGCAAGAAAGCCGGCGTATCGCTCAATCCGGCAACCCCGGAAAGCGCCATCGAGCATGTGCTCGACCGGCTCGATTTGATACTGATCATGACGGTCAATCCGGGCTTCGGCGGCCAGGCCTTCATTCCGGCGATGCTGGAAAAGATTCGCCGCGTGAAGGCGTTGATCGGCAGCCGCCCGATCCACATCGAAGTCGACGGCGGCATCGCGCCGGACACGGCCCCACTGGTGGTAGCGGCCGGCGCCGATGTGCTGGTCGCCGGCTCGGCGGTATTTAAGGGCGGCTCCGAAGCCGCCTACCGCGCCAATATCGAGGCGATCCGGGCGGGGGCGCGGGGGAAGTAGGCGCGGCAATTCCGCGGAGCCCTCTTCATGGCTCCTTGCAATAAACTTGGAGGTGCGAGCCCCAACTCAATAAGGCACTACTCTATCCGCTCGCCACCAATCCACACGCCCCTCACGGCGAAATCACCGCCGAGATGCACAATGTCCGCCCGCGCGCCTTTGCCTAGATGGCCGTACTCCCCATCCCGACCCATCGCGCGTGCTGGATAGAGCGACGCCATGTTCAAAGCCCGCGGCAGCGGCACACCCAGGCGCTCATGCATGAAGCGAACCGCCGACGGCAGGTCGAGATCGGCGCCTGCCAGCGTGCCATCCTCCAGCGTCAGGCGGCCGTTGCGGCGATGTATGGTGCGGCCGTTCAGCGTGAAGGAAGTTATGTCGCTGCCGAACGGCGCCATGGCGTCGCTGACCAGAAATATCGTGCCCTCTCCCTGCTTGGCGCGCAGCGCGATGCCGATCGTTGTGCGGTCGACATGGATGCCGTCGGCGATCAGCCCTGCGTGTAGTCGGGGATCGTCGAGCGCGGTACCTGCGAGCCCGGGCTCGCGATTGCCGATCTGGCTCATCGCATTGAAAAGATGCGTCACCATCGAGGCGCCTGCATCCGTTGCCGTAGCCGCTGCTTCGTGGCTGGCGTCGGTATGCCCCAGGCTCACGATGATACCGGCCAGGGACAGCGCCTTGATCTGATCGGGCCGCACCGATTCCACCGCGACCGTCGTCAGGAGGTTGGGCAGGTGCTTGCGCGCCGCGATGAGCTCAGCCAGATCGGCGTCGGTCATCGGGCGGATTAATGCCGGAGCATGCGCGCCCTTGCGCGCCTTCGACAGATGCGGGCCTTCGAGATGCAGGCCGAGGAACCCCGGAACCACGCGGCGCGCAGCCTCGGCGCCTGCCGCGACAACGGCGCGCGTTGTTTCCGGCGCGTCGGTGATCAGCGTCGGCAGCACGGCGGTCGTGCCGTAGCGGGCATGCGTCCGGCAGATAGTCTCGATGGTCTCGACGGACGGGTGATCGTTGAGCATCACGCCGGCGGCGCCATTGACCTGCAAGTCGATGAAGCCCGGCGCCAGATATCCGTCCTTCAGGTCAACGCGCTCTATACCGTCCGGGACCGTACCCCGCGCAACGAGCCGATCCACCTTGCCCTCGCGCAGGATCAGCGCTGCATCCTCATGCCAGGCTTGCCCGTCGAAGATCGCATCGGCAGAGATTGCGCGTTCGCCACTCATCGGGTTTCGGTCACTTTGCGCAGGTTTCGCGGCTCGTCCGGGTTAAGACCGAGACGGCGGGCGAAGGCCTCGACAAAAGCGTAGAACGAGACGATCAGAGGCAGCGGATCGGTAAGCGGATGGCCGGTCGCTATGTGCGGCAGCTGCCGCGCCTGGCCGGTTCGCATCGAGGTCGCGAACACCGCCGCCCCCTTTGCGGCCAGCGCGTCGGCGGTCTCGGCGACCGAAGCCTCCGAGGCATCGCGGGCTGCAAGCGCCAGCACCGGGAATCCGGGCCCGACCAACGCCAGGGGCCCATGCATCACCTCTGCGGCGCTGTAGGCTTCGGCATGCATGCCGCAGGTCTCCTTGAACTTCAGGGCCGCCTCGCTGGCGATGGCATAGGAGGGGCCACGTCCGAGGATGAACAGAGAACGCTCATCTTCCAGGGCATCAGCAAGCTCCATCCAGTCGCATTCGACAGCGGCACGCAGGGCATCCGGCAAGCGCTTCAGCGCGGCAAGCAGTTCGCCATCCTCGGTACAATGCGCCATCAGCGCCAGGCCCGCGACCGCCGAATTCACAAAGCTCTTGGTGGCAGCGACACTGCGTTCCGGGCCGGCAAGAATGTCGATGGCATAGTCGGATGCCCGCGCCAGCGGCGAGTCCGGCGTATTGGTCAGCGCCACAGTCATCGCTCCGCCCGCCTTAGCCTGCTTGGCCATGGCGACGATGTCCGGACTCTTGCCCGACTGCGAGATCGACATGCAGACAGTTCCGTCCAGCCTCAGCTTCGCCCCATAGATCGAGGCGATCGATGGGCCGACCGACGCCACCGGAATGCCGGCGGTAAGCTCGATCGCATATTTGAGGAACGACGCCGCGTGGTCGGAGGAACCGCGCGCTACGCTGACGATGAAGCGCGGGTTGCGTTCGCGTATGCCTTTGCCGGCGTCGATGAGCGTCCGCTCGCCCGTATGGAGGAGCCGGGCCACGGCATCCGGTATCTCGACGACCTCGCGGTGCATATGGGTTGCTTCGGTCATGGTGCTGCCTCCGCACTGGCGGACGGTCCGCCGAGCCTGAGTTCGGCGACGAAGTCATAGGCGTCGCCCCGATAAATCGAACGCGTGAACTCGACCACCTTGCCGCTGGCAAGGTACGATATCCGCTCGATGTGAAGCCCCGCTGCTCCCGGCGAGACATCCAGCAGGCGCGCATCGGCGACGCCGAGACTGGCTGCCGATATTCGCTGCACGGCACGCACCGGCCGGCTGCCTGTTTTCTCCAGGGCCGCATAGAGCGACGAGCCGATCGCCATGGGATCCGGCAGAACCGCAGCCGACAGCGAGGCGCGCTCGATTGCCAGCGGCGTGCCGTCGGCGATACGCAGCCGACTAACGCGCGCAACCTGTTCCTTCGAGGAGAGGCCGAGCACCATCATTTCATCGGGCGACGGCGCGTAGATGCCGCGCTCGAGCCATTCCGACCGGAGCGTCATGCCACGGCGCGCCATGTCTTCGGTGAAGGATGTCAGCAGCGACAGCGATTGCTCCACTCGCTCCACCGGGCGCGCCACGAAGGTACCCGAACCGTGGCGCTGGATGAGTACGCCCGCACGCACAAGATCCTGCACGGCCTTCCGCACGGTTACCCGCGATATGTCGGCCCTGGAAGCGATGTCGCGCTCGGAGGGGAGCGCATCTCCCGGGCGGATCACCCCGCGCTGCACGGCGTCCTCGATCGAGCGCTTCAGCTTGAGGTAGAGCGGCATGCCACTAGGCCCTGCCCTCATATTGCCGAATATCTCGCTGGTTAGGTCAACCATTGGCGGCCTCCCCGGCGCCGAAGCGCCTTACCGCCATCGCCACTGCACCGCCCAGCGCGTCCTGGATCGGCTCCTGCATGCGCACGCGGTAGCGCTCGGAAAGCCGCGGCGCATAGAGCGGAGCGAGCCCGCCAAGCAGGCAAAGCGGCTCGTCGTCCCGCAGATCCAACACGCCGAGCGATGACTCGATGTCCGCGACCGCGCGCTTGAGGATGAACTCGGCGACCTCGTCGCCCTTTGCGGCATGTTCGAACAGCATCGGCGCGAAGCCGCCAAAATCGCCCGGTTTGGCGCTGGTTGTGAACTCGACGACATCGCGGGGATTGTCGCGGAAGACCGCAAGCACAGCGCGCGTCAGCGGCGAAGCCGGACGGATATTGTCGTAACCGAGCAGCGTTTCCTCAAGCAGGTCGCGTCCGATGCGCGCGCCGCTGCCCTGATCGCCGACCAGGAACCCCCAGCCGCCGACAGTGCGCGCTACGCCGCCACGCCGCAGCATATAGGCGCTGCCGGTTCCAAGGATGGCGATCGCGCCGTCGCCGCTGCCGAGCGCGCCTTCCAGCGCAATCAGCGCATCGCTCTCGACAGCGCATTCTGGGAAAGGCAATATGGCTTCGAGTTGCTGCCGGTAGGTGCCGACGTTGCTGCCGGCCAATCCGAGCAGGGCCGGCGTCTGGTCGATCAGTCCTGGATCGATCTCAGCGTTGGCAAAAGCCAGTTGCGCGGCTTTGACGATGCTGGAGCGCGCCCCGGTAAGGTCGGTGCGGATGTTGGCGGCGCCGCTCTTGGCGCGTCCCAAGATAACGCCGGCCGCCGTGGCGACCGCCGCCCGGCAACTTGTTCCGCCGCCATCTATCCCGAGAACCAGATCCACTGCAGTGTGCTCCTCCGCTGCAATAATACCAATAAAATACCAATATCCAAGCGTTAATTTTTCCGCAGGCAGGCATTTTGATAATGCATTGTAATATCATTATTTTATGTGAATACGACCTGCTGTCGACAAATAATCGTTAACGCCGCTGGACAAGTGGTATTTTTTTGGTATTGTCGAGAAAGGGAGTGAAGATCAATGGCGCTTGCCAACACTGAAGCCGTGAATGCGAATGCCAAGGGGCTCGATTTGCAGCCGCCCATGGCAATTCTGCGTTTGCTCGCAGACGCCCAGGTCGAAGCCGCCAAGAGCGCACAGGGCGCCGTTGAACCGATCGCAAGAGCCGCAGAGATCGCGGCCGGCAGGCTCGCCGCCGGCGGACGTCTTTTCTACGCCGCGGCAGGAAGCTCCGCGCTGATGGCGCTCGCCGATGCCCTTGAATTGCCGGGCACCTACGGCATGGCCCCTGATCGCATCGTGGTGCTTCTGGCCGGGGGCAGGCACGCGCTTGTCGATCTTGCCGGCGCTCCCGAAGACGATGCGCAAGAGGTCATCGCCGAATTGCGCGCCCGCAAGCTCGGCAGGGGTGATTGCCTTGTCGCCCTCTCGGCGAGCGGCACGACGCCTTACGCGGTCGCCGCGCTTGAAGAAGCCCGCCGCTCTGGCACGGCCACGGTCGGGATGGCCAACAATGCAGGCACGCCGTTGGTGACCCAGGCAGACGTCGGCATCGTTTTGGCGACGCCGCCGGAAATGATTGCCGGCTCTACGCGGATGGGCGCAGGCACGGCGCAGAAGATCGCGCTCAATATGTTCTCGACGCTGGTCGCCATCCACCTCGGCCATGTGCATGATGGCTACATGGTCAATTTGCGGCCCGATAACATCAAGCTTCGCGGTCGCGCTGCCCGCATCGTCGCGGCGATCGCCGGCTGCAGCGAGCGAAGATGCGGCGGGTTGGCTAGAGAAAAGCGGCGGGCAGGTCAAACCGGCGATCCTGCTCGCGGCCGGCGCTCGCGATGCGACTGCGGCAAACGGGCTTTTGGAGAGCAACGGTGACAAACTTCGGCCGGCGCTAGCCATACTGGAAGAGGGGAGCGCAAGCTCTTATCGAACGTAAACCACAACAAAACTGGGAGACTTCAATGAAGACTAGACTGTTAACCGCGCTCCTTATGGGCTCCAGCGCACTTGGCTTCGCCGGCGCCGCATTTGCTCAGGACAAGACGATCACCATCGAAAGCTGGCGCAACGACGATCTCGCCATCTGGCAGGAGAAGCTTATCCCGGCCTTCGAAAAGGCCAACCCGGGTATCAAGGTTGTGTTCTCACCGTCGGCGCCGACCGAATACAACGCCGCTCTTAACGCCAAGCTCGACGCCGGTTCGGCGGGCGACCTCATCACCTGCCGTCCCTTCGACGCATCGCTCGATCTCTACACCAAGGGACATCTCGCCGACCTGAGCGCACTGCCGGGGATGGAGAATTTCTCCGACGTCGCGAAGTCCGCATGGCAGACTGACGATGGCAAGGCGACCTTCTGCGTACCGATGGCCTCGGTCATCCACGGCTTCATCTACAACAAGGATGCCTTCGACAAGCTCGGCATCGCAGTGCCTGCGACCGAGGCGGAGTTCTTCGCGGCTCTCGACAAGATCAAGGCCGACGGCACCTACATCCCGCTCGCCATGGGCACCAAGGATCTGTGGGAAGCCGCGACCATGGGCTACCAGAACATCGGGCCGAATTACTGGAAGGGCGAGGAAGGCCGCACCGCGCTGATCAAGGGAGAGCAGAAGCTCTCCGATCCGCAGTGGGTCGAACCGTATGCAACGCTCGCCAAGTGGAAGGACTATCTCGGCGACGGCTTCGAGGCGCAGACCTATCCTGACAGCCAGAACCTGTTCACGCTTGGCCGCGCCGCCATCTATCCGGCCGGTTCGTGGGAGATTTCGGGCTTCAACACACAGGCCCAGTTCAAGATGGGCGCATTCCCGCCGCCGGTTAAGGCTGCCGGCGACACGTGTTACATCTCGGACCATACGGACATCGCCATCGGCCTGAATGCCAAGAGCCCGAACGCCGATGCAGCGAAAACCTTCCTGTCCTGGGTGGCTTCCCCGGATTTCGCCACGATCTACGCCAATGCGCTGCCGGGATTCTTCAGCCTGAACAGCGCTCCGGTAAAGATGGAAGATCCGCTCGCTCAGGAATTCGTATCCTGGCGCGAGAAGTGCAAGCCGACCATCCGCTCGACCTATCAGATCCTGTCGCGCGGCACGCCCAATCTCGAAAACGAGACCTGGGTCGAATCGGCCAACGTGATCAACGGCACGGACACGCCGCAGGTGGCAGGCGAGAAGCTGCAGAAGGGCCTCGACGCCTGGTACAAGCCGGCGAAGTAATCGCCAGCTTTTTCCTCGCCCCCACGAAAGTGGGGGAGAGGTGGTTCGCCAAGCGAACCGGAGAGGGGGCTGAATACAAAAGCCGCACCGTCGGAGGAGAGCCCCCTCTCCGTCTCGGCTTCGCCGCGACACCTCTCCCCCGCTCTGCGGGGGCGAGGAAGGGCGCCAACCTTTGCCACGTCTTTTGCGATCAGCGGTGAACCAATGTCCCTGGACGATCAACCGATCAAACGCCCGATACGCTGGCACATCCTCGTGTTCCTGGCGCCGGCGCTGCTCGTCTACACTGCCGTGATGATCTTTCCGCTATTCGGCACGCTGCAGCTTTCGCTGTTCCGCAAGGTGGACCAAGAGCTGGTTTTCGTCGGCCTCGACAATTTCCGCATGCTGTTCGGCGACGATCGCTGGTCCGTCGGATTTTGGAATGCGCTGGGCAACAATGTCTGGTTCTTCGTCGTCCATATGCTGGTGCAGAACCCGATCGGCGTTCTGCTGGCGGCACTTCTCTCCAGCCCGAAGCTACGCTTCAGCGCCTTCTATCGCACCGCTATCTTCATCCCGACGATCCTATCCTTCGTCATCGTCGGCTTTGTCTGGAAACTGATCCTGTCGCCGCTGTGGGGCGTGGCGCCGTACCTGCTCGACGCGGTTTGGCTGAGAAGCCTGTTCACGCCCTGGCTCGGCAAGGAAGAATACGCGCTGACCGCGCTCAGCCTGATTTCGGTCTGGCAGTTCGTCGGCATCCCGATGATGCTGATCTACGCCGCGCTGCTGTCGATTCCCGATGAAGTGATCGAGGCGGCAGAATGCGATGGCATCACCGGCTTTTCGCAATTCTGGAAGATCAAGCTGCCGCTGATCCTGCCGTCGATCGGCATCATCTCAATCCTGACTTTCGTCGGCAATTTCAACGCCTTCGACCTGATCTACACGGCGCAGGGCGCGCTCGCCGGCCCGAACTTCTCGACCGATATTCTCGGCACGTTCCTGTACCGTGCCTTCTTTGGCTTCCAGTTGCAGCTTGGCGACCCGAACATGGGCGCGACCATTGCCACGATGATGTTTTTCATCATCCTGGCGGGCGTCTCCGTCTATCTCTTTGCCATCCAGACGCGGCTGACGCGCTATCAGTTCTGAGGGGCAGGAAGATGCAAGACATGGCGATGGCGTGCCTTCGCGACGAGGCCTCGGTGATCGGAGCATCATCACAATGAGCACCGCGACCCACTCCCCAGCCCGTACCATCGGCGCCCACGCGGTGCTGATCGCCTACACGATCATTGCGCTGTTCCCGGTGATCCTGATCGTCATGAACTCGTTCAAGGCGCGCAACGCGATCTTCCGCTCGCCGCTGTCTCCGCCGACGCCCGAAACGTTCGATCCGGTGGGCTACACCACGGTAATGGCGCAGGGTGATTTCATCCTCTACTTCCAGAACAGCCTGATCGTCACCGTCGGCTCGCTCTTCTTCGTCATCCTGTTCGGCGCGATGGCTGCCTTCGCTCTTTCTGAATACCGCTTCCGTGGCAACACCCTGATGGGCCTCTACCTGGCGCTGGGCATCATGATACCGATCCGGCTGGGCACTGTCGCTATCCTGCAACTGATGGTCGCCAGCGGACTGGTCAACACGCTGACGGCGCTTGTCCTCGTCTACACAGCCCAGGGTCTGCCGCTGTGCGTCTTCATCCTGTCGGAGTTCATGAAGACCGTTTCGGACGACCTGAAGAATGCCGGCCGCATCGATGGCCTTTCCGAATACCGCATCTTCTTCCGGCTCGTCCTGCCGTTGGTGCGCCCGGCAATCGCCACCGTCGCCGTCTTCACCATGATCCCCATCTGGAACGATTTGTGGTTCCCGCTGATCCTCGCGCCGTCAGAGGGCACCAAGACCGTGACGCTCGGCGCGCAGATCTTCATCGGCCAGTTCGTTACAAACTGGAACGCCGTGCTGGCGGCGCTGTCGCTGGCCATCCTGCCGGTTCTGGTCCTCTATCTGATATTCTCGCGCCAACTTATTCGCGGCATCACCTCGGGAGCCGTCAAATGAGCCCGCCATTCTTCAAGCGCGGCAACGCCGCAATCCTCGCTGCGGCAATGGCAATCAGCCGTCCGGCATTCGCGGAAGGTGAGCAAATGCACGCCGTAGCCAGCGAGTCCGGCAAGACGATTTTCTACACGACATGCTCGGTCGATGAATTCACGGAGTGCATCGACTACATGTTCGGCTGCGAAGAGGACGCCAACGCAAGCGCGTCCGGCGACTTGTCGCTGATGATCAGCGGCCTTGAAGAAGATGGCAAATCCAATACGCGCAGTATCCTGAAAACGGTTGTCGACAAGCAGTTCGACGATGTCTCCGCTCGGTTTCTTCTTGGAGGCGGCAGCGTAAAGATCGATCTGCCCGCCATCTCGCTGAGCCTCATGTCCAACGAAATGAACGCCGCTTGGGACCTGACGACCGAGCTCTACCGGGCCCCGTCGCTGTTTGACGCGCTGGATGAGACCAGCGCTCGGGACGTCAAGGTCGAGCTCGGCGGCGAGACGGTCAACCTCACTCCGGAGCCTGGCGACGGCGCCAAGCTCCTGGCCCTGAAAGCCGCTTGCAGCGAGCCTGTTCGATGAGCACACAAAAGCCTCTCCGCGTGGTTGTTGCCGGGCTGGGCAATATGGGACGCAGCCACGCCTTGGCTTATGCGACTAACCCCGGCTTCGAGATCGCTGCATTGGTCAACCGCTCGGATGTTTCGCTGCCTGGCAAGCTGGCCATCCTGCCGATCCGCCGTTCTTTCGAGGAGGCGCTGCGCGACGAAAAGCCCGACCTTGCCTCGATCAACACTTATTCCGACAGCCATGCCGATTATGCGGTGAAGGCGTTTGAGGCCGGTTGCCACGTCTTCGTGGAGAAGCCGCTTGCAACGACGGTGGCCGACGCCCAACGCGTCGTCGATGCCGCCAAGGCCTCGGGAAAGAAGCTGGTGATCGGCTATATCCTGCGCCACCATCCCTCCTGGATGCGGCTGATTGCCGAGGCGCGCAAGCTTGGCGGACCTTACGTGTTCCGCATGAACCTCAACCAGCAATCTTCCGGACCGACCTGGAACACCCACAAGCAGCTGATGCAGACGACATCGCCGATCGTCGATTGCGGCGTGCATTATCTCGACGTCATGTGTCAGATCACCGACGCCAGGCCGGTCGAGGTACGCGGCATGGGCGTGCGGCTTAGCGACGAGATCGACCCGGCCATGTACAATTACGGCCACCTGCAGGTGCTGTTCGAGGACGGCTCGGTCGGCTGGTACGAAGCCGGCTGGGGACCCATGATCTCGGAAACCGCCTTCTTCGTGAAGGACGTGATCTCGCCGAATGGCTGCGTCTCCATCGTCATGGCGGAGGGCGCCAGGTCCGACGACATCGACACCCACACCAAGACCTCGACGATCCGCTTGCACAGTGCGGCGGTCGGCGCAGACCGCAAGTTCACCAAGCCCGACGAGATGCTGTCGATGCAGGGCGAGCCGGGCCACCAGGATCTGTGCGATCTCGAACAGGCCTTTGTGCTGAAGGCCATCCGCGAGGATCTCGACCTCACCCGCCACATGAACGACGCGGTGAAATCGCTTGCCGTCTGCCTGGCCGCTGATGAGAGCGTACGCACCGGCAAGGCGGTGCGGCTGTGATTAACGCAGGCGACAGAGCGCCATTCATTAGAGAATTACGCGTTCATGCAACGCGAGGGGAATTGCCATGGGCTCGCTGACCATCGAAAATGTGAAAAAATCCTTCGGCAAGGTCGATGTGCTGAAAGGCATCGATCTGGAGGTGAGGGATGGCGAGTTCGTGGTGTTTGTCGGTCCTTCGGGTTGCGGGAAATCCACGCTGCTGCGCGTCATTGCCGGTCTGGAGGATGCGACTTCAGGCAAGGTGCTGATCGACGGCACCAATGTCATCAACACGCCGCCTGCCAAGCGCGGCATCGCGATGGTCTTCCAAACCTATGCGCTCTATCCGCACCTGACGGTGAAGGACAATATGGGTCTCGGCCTGAAGCAGGCCAAAACGCCGGCGCCGGAAATCGAAAAGCGTATCGGCATTGCATCCGCCATGCTGTCGCTGGAGCCCTACCTGCAACGCCGCCCGGCGGAGCTTTCCGGCGGTCAACGTCAGCGCGTCGCCATCGGCCGCGCCGTGGTTCGAGAACCGAAACTGTTCCTGTTCGATGAGCCGCTGTCGAACCTCGACGCGGCCTTGCGCGTCAATACCCGTCTCGAGATTGCCCAGCTGCACCGCCGCCTCAAGGCGACGATGATCTACGTTACCCATGATCAGGTCGAGGCGATGACGCTGGCCGACAAGATCGTCGTGCTCAGCGCGGGCCGCATCGAGCAGATCGGCGCGCCGATGGAACTCTACAACAATCCGGCAAATGAGTTTGTCGCGGGCTTCATCGGGTCGCCGAAGATGAACTTCATCGACGCCGTCCGCCTCGGCGAGGCCCACGCCAGGACCATTGGCGTGCGGCCAGAGCACCTGACTGTCAGCACAACATCCGGCGCATGGAAAGGCACCGTGATCCACGCAGAGCATCTCGGTGCCGACACCAATCTCTACCTCGATTGTGAGAAAGCCGGGCTGATCACGGTACGCATCTTCGGCGTCTACAACGCCGAACCGGGCGCGACGCTCTATGCAACACCCGAGCACGGAAAAACCTATCGCTTCGACGCAGAGGGCAAGACTATACGTTGATTTTGCGGCCGCTTACCACGGAATTGACGGTCAAGCGTTGGCCCCCCTTCACCCGAACGCGATCAGGGTCAGGATTCCGAGCACAATCAGGATACAACCTGCGATCTCGATCCGGTTGATCTTCTCCTTGAAGAAGAAAACCGATGAAGCGAAGGTAAAAACCATTTCAATCTGGCCAAACGCCTTTACGACAGCAGCCTGCTGCAACGTCATCGCCGTAAACCAGCCGAACGAGGCGGATGCCCCGACCAACCCCGTGAAAAGAGCCGGCTTCCATGCAGCCCTGATGCGGGGCAACTCAGCCGGCTCGCGCACCATGATCCAGATGAGCATGACGACGGTCTGGAAGATGATGACCGTCACCAGCGTATAGGCCGCCTGCATCAGGAAATTCGGCCCGCCGAGCGTCAGCGATGCTGCCCGGTAGGCGACCGCAGAAACCCCGAAGAACGTTCCCGACGCCAGCCCGATGAGCGCATTGCGGGCGAATATCGAGGTGATCAGCGTGCGCGCGGTGATCGCCATATGTGCCACCGAGATCAGCATGACCCCGATCACGCTGATGACAATCGCGGACAGCGCGCCAAACGTGACTCGCTCGCCGAGGAAGATAAGACCGAACAAAGCGGCTTGCGCCGGTTCGGTGCGCGAATAAGCCGTACCGACCGCGAAATTGCGAAACGAGAACAGATAGACGAGCAGGAACGTCGCAACAATCTGCCCCAATCCCCCGACGATGACCCAGCCGAAAAATGCTGCGCCCGGCGCAGGCAGGGGGTAGGCTAGCGCCCAGTGCAGGAAGCCGACGAATGCCAAGGCGAAAGGCACGCCGAAGCCAAAGCGCACGAAGGTCGCACCGGTCGTGCCCATCACGCCTTTGAGGTGCTTTTGTGCGGCCGAGCGCAAGTTCTGCAGGAACGCCGACGCCAGCGTGATGGGGATCCAGAGTTCTGTCATGGGAAACGCGAGTTTCGTGGGTCGTGGGTCGTGGGTCGTGGGTCGTGGGTCGTGGGTCGGGGGTCGTGGGTCGTGGATCGTGGATCGTGGCTCGAGTGTCTTGTTGTGTAATTCACTGAAACATACGGACCAGAAAATACATAACGCAATCTACGACCAACTATTCACGACTAACGACATACTACTCACTACTCACGAATTACTATTCACGAATTACTACTCACGACCCACTACTCACTCAAAAACTTCTTCACCAGCGCAACGAACGCTTCCGGCTTTTCGATCTGCGCGTGATGACCCGCTCCGTCTATGATCTCGAACTGCGATCCCGGCACAAGATCGGCGAAGGACTTCACAACCGAGGGCGCCGCGCCGCCGTCCTCGCTACCGGCGATGGCCAGCACGGGAACCTCGATGCGCCTTGCCTGCTGGCCGAAATCGGCGTCGCGGATCGCCGCCAGCGTGCCGGTGAAGCCGGCAAGCGGCGTGCGCGCTACCATGTTGCGGTAGCCCGCGACCTCCTCTGCATGAGCTTCGCGGAAACCCGGCGTAAACCAGCGCTCCATCGTCGCCTGCGCCATGGGCTCAAGGCCGCCCTCCCTCGCCTGAGCGATGCGGCCATTCCACAGGTCCGCGTTGCCGATTCTGTGCGCGGTGGCGCAGATCACCATCGCCTGCACCAGGTCTGGCCGGTCGGCATAGACGCCTTGGGCGATGAGACCACCAACCGAAACGCCGCATAGCACGGCTCTGGCGATGCCGAGGTGATCCAGCAGTGCGGTGAGGTCTGCGGCGTGCTCCTGGATGTGGTACGGCGCATCGGTTGCGTCGGACAATCCATGGCCGCGCTTGTCGTAGCGGATTGTGCGGTACGCCGGCTGGAACTCCGGCAGCACCTTGTCCCAGATGCGCAGGTCGGTCGCCAGCGCGTTGACAAACACCATCGCCGGGCGGTCACGTTCGCCGCTGTCCTCGAAATGGATGCTGATGCCGTTGATGGCCGCAAACTGCATGCAAGCCTCCTCATGTTTGGACGCGTAGCAACTCTGATCCGGTTTGCCGCGCAAACCACCTCAGCGCACTCGACGGGGTTGGATAGGGCGCAAACCAGCCCTCAGCGCCCTTCCTCTACCCCGCGAAGGTGGGGAAAGTTGGCGAGCCAGAAGGGCGAGACGGAGCGGGGGCGAGACTCGCAGCGTTGCGTAGCACATTGCGTCCAAAGAGAACGGTCACTCCGCTATCGCAGGCTGATTTGCTTAGCCGATGCTCTGGCCGGTCTTGGCCCAGTCCGCCAGGAACTGTTGCAGGCCCTTGTCGGTTAGCGGATGGCTTACCAGTGCCTTCAGCGTTGCCGGCGGCGCGGTAATGACATGTGCGCCAATCAGCGCAGCCTGCTTGACGTGATTCACCGTGCGCACGGATGCGGTCGAGGATTTGAGTCGGGTAGTCGTAATTGTCGTAAATCTGCTTGATCTCCGCGATCAGATCCATGCCGTCCGAGCCGGTATCGTCGATGCGGCCAACGAAGGGCGAGATGAAGGTAGCGCCCGCCTTGGCTGCAAGCAGCGCCTGGTTGGCCGAGAAGCAGAGCGTAACATTCACCAGGCGGTTCATCTCGGTGCGGATGGTCTTGCAGGCCTTGAGGCCGTCCAGCGTCAGCGGCACCTTGATGCAGACATTATCTGCGATCGTGGCGAGAAACTTGGCCTCTTTCATCATTTCGGAATATTCCGTGGCGGTGACTTCCGCCGACACCGGGCCTTCTACGATGTCGCAGATTTCCTTGGTGACTTCAGAAATCTTGCGGCCCGACTTGAGGATGAGCGACGGGTTGGTGGTCACGCCGTCCAGAAGGCCGAGATCGTTGAGTTCGCGGATTTCCTTCACATCGGCGGTATCGACGAAGAATTTCATGGGAACGTTTCCTCTACTTGCAGCTTCGCTTTATCGATGCCGCTCGGACGTCATTTTCGGGGAAGCATCCGCAACGGTCTCGACGGGCCTTGTAAGCGATTGCGCGCAAGGGTCAAAGCAAAGTTTTCGCTGCGTCAGCAACAAGGCCGACGCACGGGTAATCTCTACCGGCTCTATTTAGTGGCTTGCCAGCCGACGTCCTTGCACAAAATGCCGCCGACGATGCAACCGCGCGTCACCAGCCTGTCCTTCCCGACTGTCAGGGTGATGGCGTAGCTCATTTCACGTTTCGGGTCGAAGGCCGTTCCCGCCAGCGTATCGGCGGATTTGGGCGTCAACGTCATGATCAGCCTATCGCCAACCTCCTCGCCACCGCTGGTATCCTTGATCCAGAGATTCGTCGCGCACACCTTTCCACCGCATGGTGCAATGCGCACCTTGGCGTTTCCGTCGCCGCGCATCCATACACCGCCTGGGTCAGGGCCGTCTGCGCTGAACGAGAGCGTCGCGGTGGACACCAATACCAGAAGGGCGAAAAGCAGGCGTTGCATGGGGACCATCCCTTGTTGTGATCGGCTACTTGCACATACGCCTGAGCGAACGAAATGGTTTCATGCGACCTATGATCTATTGGAGGCCTGGTGCCGTAGAGAGCCGCGCAAAGGAGAACGCGCATGAGGAACTGGCTCTGGGCCTATATCGCAGCGGGATTGGCAATGCTGGCGCTCGACTTCATCTGGCTGACCGTAACAGCTGACCGGCTTTACCGCCCCAATATCGGACACCTCATGGCGGGCCAGTTTAATCTCGCGCCCGCCATCGTATTCTACTTGATCTATGTGGCCGGTATCCTCGTACTCGCGGTCGCGCCCTCCCTGGCCGGCGGCGACTGGCGTGCCGTTGCGTTGCGAGGCGCGGCGCTTGGCTTCGTCGCCTTCGCCACCTATGACCTGACCAACCAATCGGTACTGCGGGACTGGCCGTGGATCGTCAGCCTTGCCGATATCGCCTGGGGAACATTCCTGACCACGATTGCCGCGACCTGTGGATTTTTGGCGATGCAATTGCACAGGTAGCGTCTATCCCGGCCCATCTCCCGCGCGCTCGCCGCGCGCAAGTAAGTTTGAAAATACCATGGCTATGCAAACGGTGAGGGCAGCGGCGCTGATGATGTTAAGTCGGGCGAAGGCTGCGTATTCCGCGGGACTGTAGTCATGAAGCGGCGCGCCGTAACTGCCGTGCAGACCGATGAACACCCCAAAAGCCAGCGCTACAATGGCGTAAGACACCAACCGCTCCTGCGGTCGGAACAGGAGCATGCCAAGAACCGCGCAGGGTATCAGGAACATTTCCACGGCTGAGGCGACACCGAATATCTTTGCACAGAGGATCGAATTTCCGATGCCGGCCAGAGGCAGCAGCGCCCTGCCGAGAAGGCTATGCTTTCTGGCGAGAATGGGCACCATCAGGAAGAACGGCGTTGACAGGAAAGTGAGGAAGGTTGCGCCGATCTTGCCGCTCACCAGCCAGTACACGTAGAGCGGATAAAAGGGCTGGTTCGATACCACAAGCAGCGCGATGAAGTTACCGCTCGCGGCAAGCGGGTCCGGATGCGCCGCGAAATCGGCGACCGCCGCACGGATGCGTCTCAGGGAGATGTTCATCAGGAGGGGTCCGAGCTCTCAAGCGCCATGTGCACCCCGGCAACACCCTCGGAGGCCGGCTTCATCCGATAGTGACTGACATACCATTCACTGCCTTGCGCGTAGCCGAAGAGGCCGGCGGTCGCCAGGAAGAACAAGCGCCATCGCCGCATCCAGAGCGGAGCATCCGACCCGTATACGTCGTCGAAGATGACCCTGATCGAGCCGGCGTCTCGATCGAAATTCCCAAGCCAGTCGCGGGCAGTGCGTTGATAGTGGATACCGCTCCAACGCCATTCCTGCTCGACGCCAAAGCAGTCGGCGAACTGGTCGACAAGAGCATGGCTCGGCATGATCCCGCCGGTGAAAAAGTGCCGCGCGATCCAGTCCGACCGGTCGGAAAGATCGAACCGGTAAGAATGGGTCGCATGGGTGAAGACGTGCAGGAAAAGCCTTCCGTCCGGCTCGAGCCAGTTGCGTACCCGCCGCATCAGTGCCCGCCAATTGGCCATGTGCTCGAACATTTCGACCGAAACGATCCGATCGAATCGCCGGCCGGGATCGAAATGATTCATGTCGGCGGTAATGACGGTGACGTTGCGTATCTGGTGCCTGCGCGCTTGCGCCTCGATATATGCTTTCTGCGGGCGAGAATTCGATACCGCGACGATGCTGGACGCTGGAAAGCGCCGGGCCATGAACAGAGTCAGCGAACCCCATCCGCAGCCAAGTTCCAGCACTGTCTGCCCGTCCCGCAAATCGGCATGTGCCACGGTTTCCGCAAGCGCCGCCTCCTCCGCTTCCGCCAGCGTCGTGAAGGGGCCGGGGTAGAGGCAGCTCGAATATTTGCGGCGCGGGCCTAGCACCAGCTCGAAAAACGCAGCAGGCAGTTCATAATGCTGCTGGTTGGCTTCCTCGACATGCTGGGCAATCGGAAAGCGCTCCATCGTACGGACAAAAACCTCGTCACCCATTGGGCTGGCGCGGAACAGCCTGCTGGTGCGGCTGACAAGAGCATAGACGCCAAGCCGCAGCGCCCAATCCGGAAATGGCAGCCGCTCGGCGCCGAGCGTGATTGCTTCAATCAGCTTCATACGCCGCCCCTCGCACCCAACCGCTCGCGCGGCACAGGCCAAAATGCGTTGACGCCTTGTTGATACTCCCGAAAGGCCTCGCCCCGCGATGCGAGCATATGGGCCTCCAGCGGCGGTATGCCGGAGACGTGTACCAGCAGCCAGTACATGAACCCCGGCCCGATCAGCGCCAGCCAGCCGATCGCATAGCCGCCAGAAAGGTCGACGGCGATAGTCGCGATGCCTAGCCAGCCAAGCCACTCGAAGAAGTAGTTCGGGTGACGCGACAGGCCCCAGAGACCGACGTCGCAAACCTTGCCCTTGTTGGCTGCTTCGCTGCGGAACCGCGCCAGTTGAGCATCGGCAAGCGCCTCGCCCCCCACCGCGACGATCACCAGCGCAAGCCCGATCAGATCGGTTGCGCGTATCGCGGCCTGCGGATTATGGGCCGCGAGAAAGACGGCGAATGCGAGCAGCAGGCCCGCTCCCGCCTGAATCTCAAGAAAGATGAGCAGCCGGACGCGAAAGCTGGCGCCCCACTCCTGCCTTAACCTTGCATAGCGCGGATCTTCGCCGCCGGATCGGGTTCGCCGCGCAATATGCGTTGCCAGCCGCAGTCCCCAGAACGCAATCAGCGCGGCGACCAGCCATTGCCTCGCCGGAAAAGTCGGCCAGCCGGCGACCGGCATAAGCGCCGCCGCCACGCCGGCGCTTCCGGTGGCGAAAGACCAGATAGCGTCGATCCACCCGGACTTCGCGCCCAGCACGACAATTGCCCAGGCACCCGCCATCGCCAGCGCAAGGCAGCCAGCTACAATCAAAAGCAGGGTCGAGATGGTCATCGGGCGGGAGGTTCCGGAAGAGCCTGGTTGTCGTGCAATGGAACATACGGAGCCTTGCCCCGGATGGATCAGTGCGGAAGAAGTCCCCCCAAGGCTCACCGCCCAGTCGTCTTCGACGAGGCGGTCGTTGTGCAACCCTCAGCCCGACCAATCGCCACGCCCGAGCGCCGTCAACGCCTGCACAATCCGTTCGAAGCTCTCCCCAGCCCGGGCGGCCATGTGTCGTCCTCGCAAATAACCATGCGGCAGGCCGGCTTCTTCATTCCACTGCGCTTTGGCCCCCGCCGCAACGAGGCGGTCGCGATAGGTCTCGCCATCGCTGGAAAGCGGGTCGCATTCCGCCGTGAAGATCACCGTCGGCGGCAGGCGCGAAAAGTCGTTATCGGCAAGCGGCATGTAGCGCGGATCATCCGACACATCGGTGCCGTCAGTTCGGACGGTGGCATAGTGCGCAACATCCCTGGCCGACAGCAGCGGAGCCTCGGCATGCGTAACGTACGAGCCGGTGTGCATATCGCCTCCGAGCATCGGGTAGATCAGAACCTGCCCGGCCGCGGGCCGGGGATGGTCGCGGGTGCTATGCGCAACGCAGGCCGCAACTGTGCCGCCCGCGGATTCCCCAGCAAGCACGATCGACGGGCCGCAATTAGCACTCGCCCATTCAAACGCGGCCATTGCATCGTCGAATGCGGCTGTCCCCGTGTGCTCAGGCGCCAGCCGATAGGCGACCGAAATCACCTCGTAGCCTGTTCCGGCGCAGAGTTCCGCGCAGATGTCGTCGTGGCTGTCGAGATCCCCAAGGATAAAGCCACCGCCATGAAAATAGAGGATGGTTGGGGTCACGCGACCCCCACTCCGGCTCCGATACACCCTGATCCCTATGCTGCGCCCCTCAGCCGCGATGGACGTCGTCTCCGTTGCAACACCCTCAGGATGCCCGGCATGAAAGGCTCGGCTCATGCGCGCATAGACCGCGCGGTTCTGTTCGATCGGCCAATCGACGGCCTCCGGCGGATAGAACGCGTTGATCCGATCTACGAAGGCCCATGCCTCGGCGTCCATCAGCAGTTTGTAATCGGCAGGCATCGGCAACGAGGGCCAGTTTCCTACCCCTCGATCCATGCTTTGTCGAAGTGCTGCTCGAGTGACTGGTGCTGTTCGCAGCCATGAATGCCGGCGCGCGAGGTGCGATAGACCGAGCGCCAGTAGGGTTGGATGATGATGCCGGAGTCGCGCAGGATCGGTTCGATCTTCGCCATGATCGCGCGCCGCGCCTCGACATTCGGCGTCGCCAGCGCCTGGTCGAGCAGCTTGTCGAACTCGGCGTTGCTGAAGGCGCTCTCATTCCACGCGGCGCCCGATTTGTAGGCAAGCGCCAGCACCTGCACGCCAAGCGGGCGGCCGAGCCATTCGGTGCAGGAGAATGGATACTTGTTCCAGTCGTTCCAGAAGGTCGCGGCAGGCAGAACGGTGCGCTTGATCTTCAGGCCGCCATCGCGCATCTGCGCGGCAATAGCGTCGGCGGTCGACTTCTGCCACTCGACATCAACCGAGATCAGCTCGAATTCATGATCGGCCTTGCCGGCTTCGCCCAGCAGTTTCTTCGCCTCGTCGACATTGCGCACCGCCGGACCCACATCGGCATATTCTGCATGCATCGGACCGACATGGTGGTTAGCCGCAGTGGTTCCGCGGTCGTTCAAGCCGATCTTCAGAACGGCGGCATTGTCCACGGCCAGCTGCGCGGCGCGCCGCACCTTCACATCGTCATACGGCGGATTTGCAGCGTTAAATCGCGCGACGATGGTCGATCCGGTGGCGATCTCGGAACTCGCCAGACCAATGGCCTCGGCCTGTGACAGCGTATCGTTGGAGGTTTCATGATTGGTGTCGATTTCAGCGGACTCAAAGGCCGAGAACATCGGGTTCGGATCGGAGCCGTAGTCGATCCACTTTATGCCATCGAGATGGAATTCGCCCTTCCACCATTTGTCCTTGCGCTTCACCTCCGCGCCGACTTCCGGCTGCCAGTTCACCAGTTCGCATGGGCCCGTGGTGATCGCCAGCGCCTTCATCGGGTCGAGTTCGCCCTCGTAGCTGCGATGCATGATAAGCGCCGGATAGTCGGCCATGCCGGGTATCAGCGAAATGTCGGCTGACGGGAGCTTGAGCTTCACCGTGTAGTCGCCGACACGCTCGATCGCCCCTTCGACCGCCTTCTTGGTGGCCGGGTCGACCAGTGGACCCATGCGGCCCGCAACGGAATTGCCTTCGATTGTACCGTCGCACCAGCGGTTGAGATTGTGGATCACATCTTCAGCGTTGAAGGTATCGCCGTTCGACCACGTGATGCCTTGGCGGATATGCAGCGTGATTTCCTTGGCGTCGTCGCTGACTTCCCAGCTTTCCAGCAGCCACGGCTCGAAGCTGAAGTCGCGGTTCCAGCGGACCAGATATTCGTTGCACTGGCGCGCCACGTTGGACATTTCGACACCGTCGAAAGTGCGCGGGTCCCGCCAGCCCTTGACATTCATAGCGACGCGCAGCGTTCCGCCCTTCTTCGGCTCCTGTGCCAGTGCCGGCGTGGCCGCCAGCCCGCCAAGACTAAACGCACCGGCGGCGCTGACGCCGAGCGCCGCCATTGTGGCGAGGAATTCGCGCCGGTCGAACCGGCCCTGCTTGAAACTCTCGACGGCCGGCTCGGCTTGCGGATGCAGGCTTCTGCCCGTCAACATCAACTTGATCATGGTTCCGTCTCCTTGTGTAGGTCGATCGCGGGCTGTCGAACGACGCGAACCACGCTCGACTCTCTCGATCAGAGCTCGCGGTACAGTTCGGCTGCATTTTCGAAAGTGAAGCGCAGCGGCACCGAGCCCTGCACCTGCCAGGCTTGTACAGTCTCGCCGGCAAGCAGGCTGCACGCAGCATCCGTGTCGATCACCGCTCCGCCATAAAGCCGGTTGGCAAGGTTGAGGATCGCTGTCTGGTGCATCGCCACCGTGCCGGATCCGCAGGCGTCCTTGACCACCAAAACGCGAAAGCCACGCGCGACCGCATCGCGCACCGTCAGGTCAATACAAGCTTCGGTCCAAACCCCCGAAACGATCAGCCATTCGACGCCGTCCGCCTTGAGTTCCTGTTCCGGCGAGACCGCGCCAAACGCGCTGGCCTCTCGTTTGATGATGTAGCGTTCGCCGTCCACCGGCCCCACCTCGGCGCAGATTGCCGTCAGCGGATCGCCGCTTTGCGAAAACGCCGAGCTTCCGTCCGCGAGTGTCGGGTGGAAAGGCTGCGCTGAAGCCATGTCGACGATGTAGGCGAAATGGTAGAGCGGCACGCCGTGCTGCCGAGCCGCCGCCTGGATGCGTTGGACATTGGCGACAATCCGGTCGAATCCCTCGACAAGGTAGCGCTTGTCTTGCCGGTGCTCCTCCTGCAGGTCGACAAAGATCGCCGCCGTCCTGGCTCTGTCGATCTCAAGCGGGCGTTTCATCGCGCTCACGGTCACGCCTGCCCGCTCAGGAAGTCATCTTCATAGGGGAAGCGAGACAGCAATTCCGTGCCTGTGTCGGTAATGAGAACTTCGTCCTCGAGCTTGACGCCCTCGCGACCGCCCTTCTCGCCGATGTAGCTCTCGACGCTCACCACCATGCCCGGCACCAGGACGCCGTCGCGCCCGTAAGTGGCGTAGTCCATCGAGTGAGCAATGAATGGCGTCTCGCCATGCATACCGACGCCATGCATAACCGAGGTGTAGCGCTGGTCGACGAAGCGTTGCGGGATTTTCCAGGCCTTCTCTGCGATCTCGCGAAATTCCATCCCGGGTTTCACGATGCCGATATTGTGCTGCACCTGGTCATGCGCCATGCGGTAGAGCGACTTCTGATACGGCGTCGGTTTCCCCGGACCACAGCGGAAAGTGCGCGAGAAGTCGGAATAGTAGCCGTAGCAGCCGATCGTATCGGTATCGAGCGCCACGAGTTCGCCCGGCCTGATCTTGCGGCCGCTGGCTTCATTGAACCACGGGTTCGTGCGCTGGCCCGAGGTCAGCAACCGCGTCTCGATGAATTCGCCGCCCTGGCGGATCACCTCGTGATACATGATTGCGAAAAGCTCATTCTCCGACACGCCGGGCTTGATCGCCTCGCGCACAGCAGCGACCGCCGCCTCCGCGCCCGCCATCGATGTTACCAGGCATTTCACCTCCTCCGGCGTCTTGACCGCGCGCACGGCCAGGATCTCGCCCTGGCAATCCTTCACCTCGCAGCCGCGCTTTTCCAGCGCCAGCGCATGCAAATGACCGCAGCGGTCGAGGCCGAGCTTCATGGAGCCGCCGCCATGCGTCTTCAGCAAATCGGTGATCTCGTCCGCGAACGGTCCCGCGGTCTCGTCATCCTTGCCCGACACAGACGACCAGACCAGCTTGGAGGGCCGCGCTTCATCCACGGTGTCGAGCGCCATGGAGACATGGTAGCTCTGCGGATATTCGAACAGCACCACCGGACCTTCCGGGGGGATGAAGAAATAGCGGGTCGAATTGCGCAGGAAATAGCCGAACATGTTGCGCGAACCAGTCGCATAGCGCTGGTTGTAGGGGTCGAACAGCACGACGCCGCCATAGCCGGCGGCCTTCATCCAGTCGCGCAGTTTCTTCAGGCGGCCCTTCCTCAAGGCATCGGCGTCGATGAAGGACGGCTCGGTGTCCGACAGCCACATGCCGCCCGCCCCATCCGCCGCCTGAGGATGGCGCATGCGATCCTTGAAGTCGACATCCTCCGTACTGTCAGGGTCGAATACGACAATGCTCATCCGTCCACCTCCTGCTCCGGAAGAATGGACCAAATGACGCAAACTGGTGGTTCACGATACCGCAAATAGTGTGCCGAAATCCGCAAAGCGCTCAAAATTCCCCGCTTGCGGGCGGGGCTTCCGCATGCCGCAACCTAGCGTTTGACTTGCTGGCCAGATGACCCACCCTCGACCCTTCCTACAGGGCGAGGGCTAGCATTCGCGGCGGAAGCTCCTTCGATGATCAGGGCCTATGTGTCAGGACGTATCGGGACGCTGCAGCGCCACGACGGCGAGGCCGTGAAGTTCGTTCAGGACATCATCCACAGCATGGGCGGGCCGGCGGCGCCATCCGGGCGGGCGGCCGGGCCGCATCGGCGAGAGGCGCTGGAAGCCGGGCCTGCTTGGCTTGTCGGCTGCCTGCGGCCCGATGCACCCCACCCCTCGACGGGCGGTCCGCGAGGACGGGCGAGACCGGTGGCTCGCCCCGGCGGAATCGGCGCGGAGGCGCCCGGGGAGGGGTGCAGAAGGTTGTGGCGATTTTCCCTTTCACGGACGTCCTCCCCTGCCAGTCTGGCGTCGCGGCGCGCCTGCCAGCGCGCGAGGCGTTTCGCCTGACGCGGCAGGTCGTCCAGTGCCGAAGCCATCGCTTCGATACGGCGGTAGATACGGCCAGCATCGAGCGGGTCGTCCGGGGATGGTGGCAGCGGCTCCGGCGCCCTCGGCTGCTGGAAGAAGCCGATGCGCGGATCGTCGAAGGACCTGATGCGCGGCATGGCGCTTGGTTTCACTGACTTGCGGCGGCCACCGAACCGTTTGAGCGGGTCGAGCAGCGGAAGCGAGACGGCGGAAGACCGCTTCGGGGCCAGCGCCCGGGCCCATTCCGGCAGCGGACCGGGCCGGATCACCACACCGGTGCCGAAGCCGTTGCTTCGGTTGAGGACCGGCTTCGGCTTGGCGGCACGCAGGCGCGGCGGCGCAAGCTCGACCACCAACCCGCGCGCGGCGACGATGATCAGCCGCCGCGTGGCAGCCTCCGCCGGACGCAGCAGCCTGAGCACGAAGCGGTGGAGATGGCGCGGCAGGGTGGGTGCCGGGGTAGATGCCGGAGACATACTTTCTTCCGCCAGCGCCGGGTCTTGGGAAGGCGCGTCTACCCGCGGCAAGAAAGTAAACTGTCCCCCTGCGCTAGACTGTCGCCCGGCGATTCCGCCGTCCGCCGCCGTGACCATGGCGACGAGCATAGCCAGAATGCGCCTAAGCGCCTCCCGGTTTTTCGCGATTGTCAAAGTCCAGTCCACTGCGGTTTCACCGTTCGAATTATGCTCGAACATAACAAGAACATCTGAGCGCTGTAAAGGGAAATTCTCACAACCGGACAACGTCCCGGTAAAGTGCCCAGGCTCTGTTGCGTCGGGTCGTCCCCCTCAACAGCCGCGCATGTGCAGAGGAGCGTCAGCCGCGAGCACCCCCTGCCAAAGACTTGCGCCGCCGGAACTCGCCGGGCGGGAACCCATGCGCCTCCCGGAACGCTCGCGCAAAGCTTGACGCACTGGCAAAGCCGCAGGACAGCGCAACCTCTCCGACCGGCAATGTCGAATGCGTAAGCAGGTCGGCAGCGCGCTTGAGACGCAGTGTCCGGTAATAGGCGCTCGGCATGGTCCGAAGCTCCAGCCGGAACGACCGCTCCAGCTTGTCCGAGGAGACATTGAGCCGCCGTGCGAGGTCGGTCATGGCAAGGCGCTCCTCGACCGTGTCCTCCATGATCGAAACCGCCGACAATACGAGTTCGTCGCGAATGCCGGTACGCAGGCGCAGCGGCATCATGCGACGATCAACGCTCGAGCGCAGCGGACTGTGAACGAACCACTCGGCGACTCCAGAGGCCAGCTCGGGATTGTTGTCGGCCGCGATCATATCCAGCATCATGTCGAGGCTGCCGATACCACCCGCCGAGGTGAATCTGCGACGATCGATGACATAGAGATCGCGACGCATATCGAGATCGGGAAACGCCTCCGCAAAGGCCGGCTGGCTGGTCCAGTGCAGCGTGCAGGCGTGGCCGTCAAGCAAGCTGGCCCGAGCGAGAAAGAACGCTGCGTCCGCCACCGCGCCGAGATGCGCGCCCGCCCGCAGGCTCCTGCGGATCCACGCGATCGCCTCGTCGGCGACGAAACGGTCGGCGTCACCGCCCGAACACACCACAATGCGGTCAACCACGGGCGCGGTGCGGACATTGTAATCCGGCTCGATGCCAACGCCGTTCGAGGCAACGGTCTTGCCCTCCGCCAAGCCGACTGTGACCCAGGAATAGCACGGCTGCCCCGAAAGCGTGTTGGCCGCCCGCAATGGCTCGATCACCGAGCTGAACGCCATCAGCGGAAAGCCGGGAAATACGAGGACGGCGAAGCGGATGCCGGCTTTGGGTTGGGTGGCGTTCGGATCGTCAGCCATACTGCAATCCGAGGCGGAGAGGGGCATCTTGCCAAATAGATCATACACGTTGAGCGGCGGCTAACCCAACCACCATCAAGCCGGCTTGAAGTTCAGCGCGACCCCGTTGATGCAATAGCGCAGATGCGTCGGCGGCGGGCCGTCGTCGAAGACATGGCCTAGATGGCTGCCGCAAGTCGCGCAATGCACTTCAGTGCGAACCATGCCGTAGCTGGTATCACTGGTCGTCTCGGTAGCGCCCTCGACCGGCTCGTTGAAACTCGGCCAGCCGGTGCCGCTCTCGAACTTCACCTTGCCCTCGAAGACGGGCTGGTCGCAGCCGGCGCATAAAAACGCGCCGGGGCGCTTTTCATAGAGCAGCGCGCAACTGCCGGGCCGCTCGGTGCCATGCGAACGCATCACCTGATACTGTTCGGATGTAAGACGAGCGCGCCATTCCGCGTCGCTTCGGGTAACCGGAAAACTGTCCATCGAAAACTCCGTCCTTCGTTACCGCAAAAATAGGATGCCGCGGCGCGCTTCACAACACCGGTGAATCGGGCAGGAGAACCTTCGGGTGGTTGTGCAGACCGCACGGAGTGATTGCGGGATCGAAATTTTGAAGCGATAGTTGCGCGCAGAGAGCTTCGCGCTGCACCGCGCAATCACGAACCACAGAGCGACTGACACAAATCCGCGATTTCGATGCAAGGGGTGCTCGCAATATGGCGCAGTTTGACTTGCGGTATCTCACTGGATTGGCTTCTGCGCTTGTCCTTGCCGCACCGGCGATTGCGTTTTCGCAGACAGCCAAAACACCACCCCCGATTGTCGAGACGGCAGCGGTCAAGCTGGCCCCGGTGACCCGGGAGAGCGCGTTCGTCGGGTCGGTAACGACGATCCAGCAGGTCGATCTCCGCGCCCGCGTCGAGGGCGTACTCGATTCGGTGAATTTCACCGAGGGCAGCTATGTCACCGCCGGCACGCCCATGTTCGAGATCGAAAAGGATCAATATCAGGCGTCGTTGCAGCAGGCCCAGGCGACACTCGCCGCGGCAACCGCTACCGAGGCCGGCGCCGAGGCCAATCTGAAGCAGGCCGATCTGAACCTGACCCGACAGAAGGATCTGGTGAGGAACAACACGGTTTCGCAATCCACCGTTGACCAGGCACAGGCACAGCGCGATTCCAACGCCGCCCAGGTGCAGCAGGCTCAGGCGCAGATGGCGCAGGCCGATGCGCAGATCAAGACCGCCCAGTTGAACCTGTCCTACACCGATATCACCACGCCGATCTCAGGGCGCGTCGGCAAGGCGCAGGTCACCGCGGGCAACGTGGTTTCCTCGTCGACCGGGCCGCTGGCGACCGTCGTACAGACCGATCCGATCCGCGTGGTTTTCTCGATTTCCGATCGTGAGTATCTGAAAGTCGTGGATGCGCTGAAACCCAACGACCAGGGAGTTGTCACCGCACAGGAGCGCTATACGCCGCGCCTTCGGCTATCCGACGGCAGCGACTATGGAACGGACGGCAAGATCAGCTTCCTTGACACCACCATCGATCCC
Organism: uncultured Alphaproteobacteria bacterium; assembly: GCA_963829135.1. Lineage (GTDB taxonomy): Bacteria > Pseudomonadota > Alphaproteobacteria > Rhizobiales > Rhizobiaceae > Kumtagia. The sequence goes on from CAWHHO010000002.1 coordinate 57,829, forward strand.
AGCACCGGCACGATCGCGGTCTATGCCGAGTTTCCAAATCCGCATCTGAGGCTCGTTCCGGGCCAATTCGTAACGGTGACCGTCCAGGCGGGAGCGAGCGAACAACTGCCCGTCATTCCCGCAGCGGCGGTGCAGCAGGATCGCGATGGCTACTACGTGTTCACCCTTGGCGAGGGCGACAGGGCGGTGATCCGCCGGGTGACGCTCGGCGCGCGCTCGGGCCCCGACTGGGCGGTGCAATCGGGGCTGGCCAGCGGCGAGATCATCGTCGTCTCCGGGATCCAGAAGATCGAGCCCGGCATCGTCGTCAAACCCGTTGCGGCAGCCGGAAACTAGGGTCAGGACCTGTTAATATGTTCAAAATGGCGCTTGAAACGGCAAAGAGATGCAAGGAGAAGCGCGAGGGTCGGGGTCTATCCCCCGGCCGAGCGGTTCGACGCAGCAGGTCGCAGCCGTGTCGGCGTCCGCAGGATGTGGTCCATCTGCCCGGCTACTTTGTCGCGAAGGGCTTGAAAGCCGAAAGGCTTCCTGCGCCTCCGCTCCTCGTATCCGAACAGATGGCCTCACACCATTTTGACCATATTAATAGGTCCTGACCCTAGGCGATGTTCGCCGAGATATTCATTCGACGCCCGCGCCTGGCGATGGTCATCGCCATCGTCATCACGCTTGCCGGCGCCATCGCGCTTTTCAACATACCGGTTGCGCAATATCCCGACATCACGCCGCCGACGATCCAGGTGACCGCCAGCTACCCCGGCGCCGATTCGCAAACAGTTGCTGAGACGGTGGCGCAGCCTATCGAGCAGCAGGTGAATGGCGTCGAGGGCATGCTCTACATGTCATCGACCGCCAGTTCGAGCGGCAACTACACGCTGACCGTCACCTTCGCGATCGGTACCGACCACGATATCGCGCAGGTGAACGTGCAGAATCGTGTCGCGCTGGCGATGCCGCAGCTGCCGAGCGCCGTCACAAATCTCGGCGTCAGCGTCCGCGCCCAGCAGCCGAACTTCCTGATGATCGCCAGCGTCTATTCGCCGAACGGCACGCATGACGGCCTGTTCCTGTCGAACTACGCGCAGATCAACGTGGTGAACCCGCTGTCGCGCGTCGCCGGCGTCGGCCAGGCCAATCTGATGGGCGCTCTCGACTATTCCATGCGCATATGGCTCGATCCGCAACCGCATGACCGCGCTGAACCTCTCGGCCACGGATGTCGCCAACGCCATCTCGGCGCAGAACGTGCAGGCCGCCGCCGGCCTGATCGGCGCGCCGCCGATCGCCAACGATCAGGTGCTGCAATATTCGATCACCGCGCTCGGACGCCTCGACGACCCCGGACCAGTTCGGCAACATCATCGTACGCACCAACGCCGACGGCGGCATCGTGCGCGTGCGCGACATCGCCCGGATCGAGCTCGGCGCCAAATCCTACAACTCCGTCGAGCCAGCTCAATGGCAAGCCGTCGGCGACCGTGGCGATCTATCAGTTGCCGGGGTCCAACGCGCTTGGCGTCGCGAACGCCGTCCGCGGCGAGCTCGAGAAGCTGAAGTCGCCGCTTTCCGGCCGACGTCGAATACCGGGTGATCTACGATTCCACCGACTTCGTCAGCGCCACCATCCACGAGATCGTCTATACGCTGGCCATTACCGGCGTCATCGTGCTCATCGTCGTCTTCGTCTTCCTGCAGGACTGGCGCGCGACGCTCATTCCGGCGCTGACCATCCCGGTGTCGCTGATCGGCGTGTTCATGGTGCTGATCGCCCTCGGCTACTCGGCCAATACGGTGACGCTGTTCGCCCTCATCCTCGCCATCGGTCTTGTCGTCGACGACGCTATCGTCGTGGTGGAAAACGTGCAGCGCGTGATGGACGAGGATCCGGACATCTCGCCGCACGACGCCACCATCGAGGCGATGCGGCAGGTTACCGGGCCGATCATTTCGACGACGCTGGTTCTGGTCGCGGTGTTCGTTCCGGTTGCCTTCCTGCCTGGCATTTCCGGCCAATTGTTCCGCCAATTCGCGGTGACGATGACCGCCTCCGTCGCCGTATCCGCGCTCAACGCGCTGACGCTCAGCCCGGCGCTGTGCGCCCTGCTGCTGGAGCGTTCCAGGGAGGCACGCGGGCCGTTCAAATGGTTCAACGCCGGGCTCAACTACACACGCGACCGCTATTCCAAGGTTACCGGGCTTCTGGCGCGCTATTCGCTCGTGGCGGGTCTGATCGTCATCCTCATCGGCGGCGCTGCCTACTGGATGTTCGGCAGGACGCCGACAGCCTTCATCCCGACCGAGGACCAGGGAATTTTATTCGTCAACGTCCAGCTCCCGGACGCAGCCTCCCTGCCCCGCACGCAAGCCGTGCTCGCGCAGGCAGGCGAGATCGCGCGAAATACGGATGGCGTTGCCAACGTCATCGCGGTCTCCGGCTACAGCATCCTCTCCAGCGCTCTGCAGCCCAACACCGGCCTGCTGCTCGTCGTCATGAAGCCATGGGACGAGCGCACGACGCCCGAGACCGGCCTGCGCGCCATCTACACCAAGCTCATGCACGACTTCGGCGCGATCGGGGCCGCCAACATCATCGCCTTCCCACCGCCGGCCATTCCTGGCGTCGGCAATGCCGAGGGTTTCGACTTCCGGCTGGAGGCGCTGGGCGGCCAATCGCCCCAGGACCTGTCGCAGGTCATGCGTTCCTTCGTCGTCGCCGCCAATGCCGATCCGCGTATCGCCAGCGCCTACACGACTTTCTCCGCGGAGGTGCCCGGGCTTTACCTCGACATCGACCGCGTCAGCGCCCAGCGCTTCAACGTCCCGGTTTCCTCGATCTTCAACACGCTGCAGGCCCAGCTCGGCTCGGCGTTTATCAACAATTTCAACATTATGGGGCAGACCTACCAGGTCAATATCGAGGCCGACGCGCTTTACCGCTCGAAGGTCGACGACATCCTCAACCTCTATGTCCGCAGCAGCACCGGCGCGCTGGTCCCCGTGCGGTCTTTCGCAACGGTCACCACGACACTGCAGCCGACGCTGCTAAATCGCTACAACCAGTTCACTTCGGCCACGATCAACGGCCAGCCGGCGGCCGGAATCTCGTCGGGCACCGCCATGCAGGCGCTGGCCGAGGTCGCCGGCAAGACCCTGCCAAATGGATATGGGTTCGAGTGGTCGGGCCTTTCGTATCAGGAAGTGGTGGCAAGCAGCCAGACATGGATCGTCTTCGCCATGGCGCTGATCTTCGGCTATCTGTTTCTGGTCGCGCAATATGAGAGCTGGACGATCCCGCTGCGCCGTCATCACATCGGTCGTGGTCGCCATCCTCGGCGCGATCCTCGGCATCAATGCGCTCGGCCTCGCGCTCAACATCTACTGTCAGATCGGCCTCGTCCTGCTCATCGGCCTGGCCGCCAAGAACGCCATCCTCATCGTCGAGTTTTCAAAGGAAAGCCACGAATCCGGCAAGAGCCTCGTGGAAGCAGCGGTCGAAGGCGGCCACATGCGCTTCCGCGCCGTGCTGATGACGGCGATCGCCTTCATCCTCGGCTCGGTTCCGCTGGTGCTGAGCAGCGGCGCCGGTGCCGCGAGCCGCGTGTCGATCGGCATCACGGTGGTCGCGCGGCATGCTCGCTGCGACAGTTATCGGCATTTTGATCATTCCCGGCCTCTATGTGCTCTTCGGTTCTGTCGGCGAGCGGGTGATGCGCTTGGTGCGACGGGGCGAGGCCGAAGAAGTGGCGGAACGTTCGTAGGAAGCCCCTTTTCCCATTGTGGGAGAAGGTGTCGAGGCGGAGCCGAGACGGATGAGGGATGTTTCAGCCTGTTAGCGCCGCACGCGGAAAAGAAAACGCTACGGCAAGAACACCAGCAGCACATAGGCGACGAAGACCACCAAATGCACCAGTCCGGTCAGCATTGTGGTTTGGCCGGTTCCGAAACTGACAATGCTGATACCCAAGGCGAGCACAAGCAGCACCGTATCGGCCGAATCCAGGCCGAGGGTCAGGCTTTTGCCCGTTATGATGCTCACCAGGCCGATCGCCGGTATGGTCATTCCGATGGTGGCGCAAGCCGAGCCCAGCGCAATGTTGAGACCGCGCTGCAGTTCGTTCCTCATCGATGCGCGTATCGCGGCCAACGCTTCCGGCATCAGAACCAAAGTTGCGATGAACAGGCCGACAATCGCATCCGCCTGGGTGACGTGGAGTTCGTGCAGCCCGTTTTCGATGGCGCCGGCGATCTGCTCGGTCAAAAGCACGATGCCTGCAAGCCCGAGGAACAGCAGCACGACATGCATGCCTGTGCTTTCGCCCTCCATCGTATGCTCCGCGTGCTCCTTTGTCAGTTGCTCGATGAAATCGTCAGGATGACGGACGGTTTGGGTGAAAACGAAGGCGCCATAGAGCAGCAACGCCAGCAGGCTGACGAGGCCCAGCTCCGCCGGAATGAAGGAGCCCGGGGCCGCCGGCACGGGTATAATCCGGCAAGATCAGCGTAAGCACGGTAAGCGCCATCAGCACAGAAAGGTATGCGCTCGTGCCCTGCCGCTTGATCTCCTGATAGCGATGCCGCACCCGCCGAGCGTAAGGCAGACACCGACGACACCCGTGCAAACCAGCATGACCGTCGAATACACCGACTCGCGCGCCAGCGTCGGATTGTTCTCGCCATGCAGCATCATCGACGTGATCACCGAGACTTCGATCGTTGTGACCGCGAGTGTCAGAAGCAGCGTGCCGTAGGGTTCCTTCATCCGATGCGCCACCACCTCGGCATGATGCAGAACGACGAACACGGTGGCGAAGATCAGCGCGGTTATGAGCGCAAGCGCGGCCAGCCTGGCGGGCAACCCCCAGAACTCCGGCGCCGCGCCGCTGGACAAGTTGACCAGGGCCAGCGCCAGTGCGGCGACGGGCAGGATGTGGTCGACACGACGCCACCGCTGTAGAAGCATGCCTGCGGTCCTATGCCGGCATTCTGATCTGCAGCTTCACATCGGTCGGACGCGCCTCGACGGCGCGATCGAACGCCTTGATGGAATCGGTGAAATCGAACGTCTCGGAAATCAGCGGCTTCAGGTCGACCCGGCCCGAGGCGAACAACGCCAGCGCCCGCTCATACTGATGCGCGTAGCGGAATACCGAGTCGATGCGGGCTTCCTTGGTGGTGGCCATGGCGATATCGACCGGCACCGGGGCCAGCGGCAGCCCGACCGCGACGATCGTCCCGCTTGGGCGCAGCAGGCTGAAGATCGTCTCCCAGGCCTTCGGCGAGCCGGAGCATTCGAAAACCACATCGGCGCCCCACCCATCGGTCAGCCGGGCGACTTCGTCGGTCAGGTTCTTTTCGCGGATGTTAACCGGGATGATGCCCTGATACTTCGCCGCAATGTCGAGTTTCGGCTGGGCGAGGTCCCCGACGATGACGCGCGCGCAACCACCGGCCAGCGCCGCGATTGCCACCATTGTGCCGATCGGCCCGGCTCCCAGCACGACGGCCGTGTCACCCGGAGCGATCTTCGCCTTGCTCGCGGCCTGCATGCCGACCGCGAAAGGTTCGACCATTGCGCCTTCGGCAAAGCTGACATTGTCCGGCAGTTTGAAGGTGTAGTTGGCGGGATGCACGACATGCGCCGTCAACACGCCATGGATCGGCGGCGTTGCCCAGAACGCCACCGCCGGATCGACATTATAGAGGCCGAGCCGGCTTGCCTTGGATGTCGGGTCCGGAATACCCGGCTCCATGCAGACACGGTCGCCAACCTTGAGATGCGTCACGCCATTGCCGACCTCAACGATCGTGCCTGCGGCCTCGTGGCCGAGCACCATCGGCTTATTCACAACAAACGGACCGATCCGTCCATGCGTGTAGTAGTGCACATCGGAACCGCAGACGCCGACCGTGTGGATCTTAATCCTGACTTCGCCGGAACCGACTTCCTGCGGCAGCTCTATATCGCGCAGCGAAAGCTCGTGCTGTCGTTCGAGGACGAGGGCGCGGACATTTGCCATGGAATGTTTCCAGTATGATGCAGCAGTGCCGTCGAGCTTATTCGCTCGCGGCGGCGCTGCCAATGCCTTGCACCGCTGCCGTCGCCGATGGGCCAGCCGGTGTAACCAGCTTTGGGGCGCCTCAGGGCTACGCTATCCCTGCGGCTCAGCATCCGGGAACTTCCACGTTCCGTCGAGTATTTCGGCGCTAGGACGGTAGAGGCGCACCATGTAGTTCCAGCCTTTCATGATCGGCAGGCAATTGACGGTTCCGCGCTCGCATCCGCCGAACTGAACCGTCACCGAACCGTCCCCACCCGGCTTTGCGGTGACGCTGTTGAGCGAATAGGCGTTCAGATCGTTCGGCTGGTAATAGCCTTCCGCATTGTAGACGCTTATCGACCAGAACCCGTCAACAGGAACATCCTTTGCTGTGAGCTTGTAGACCGTGACTCCGTCGTTCTTGGCCGGCACGACATTCAAATAGAGCGCATCCTTCTGCGGGTTGCCACCCCACGCGGACGCCGCGCCAATCAGCCGCCGCACCGGGTCGACATCTTCCTTCATGCCGAACATGCGTTGGGTGTCCGGGAGAGTAGCGGCCAACTCGAGCAGCGCGGCGCGCACCTTCTTCTGGCTCGCTGGATCCCAGTTCGGCACTTCGAACAGACCTGGCCCGCCTGGCTGGTCGACCTTGATCGCGTCCTGCAGGGCATGAACTTGCGTGAGGTCGTCCGGCTTGGCTGGATCGACCAGAGTGCGCACGGCCGTCACCACGTAGCGCGTGCCGATTTCCTTCTTGTCCAGTACATAGGCGCCGGCGCCGTAATGAACCGCGTGCGTGTACTGGTCCTCATCGATGACCTGCAGGGACATGAAGCGATCACCTGCATCCGGAAGCGTGACGGTCACCGGTCCGACGTCGAGGTCAAACACCGCAGCCGAGTACAGCGTGTCGCGATTGAGCCGGATGACCGACTGGTTGGCAATCGGCGCCGGTTCGCGCGTGTGGTCATATCTTCCGAATCCGCCGCTTTTCACGACATTGCCGAAGTAAAGGTCGGACTCGGCGCGCACGAAATTGTCCGGTGTTACCGGGATTGCGTCGGCGGCATCAACCGAGCTGTTCCCCGTCGCGGCAAGAACGGCCAAGACGGCCAATGCCGAAAGCTTGAACTTCATGTTGCACCTCCCGGTCGAGCATATTGCGCGGATGTGTCCTGCTTCACCCAGCCCACAAGGCCGTATCGCAGGATGTCCCGGTATTGCCGGCAAGACTCCGGTTGCGGCCATTCGAGCGATAGTCGGACACGCTAGCATAGCCACTCAGCAACAACCAATCTCTCGCCCGGAGACGTTGGGCCAGAGAATTTGCGTGGGTTTTCAACCCCTGCGTCGTCATGTAACTTGGACCCTCAAACCACTCGGAGGGTTGCATGCGCAAGACAGCGATTTTGGCATGCTTGTCAGCCGCCTTGATGCTGAGCCCGGCAGGCTCGGCCTTGGCCGCTTCACTGGAGGCGCTTCAGGGCGCTTGGGTAATGTCCGGCACCAGCTGCTCGGACACTTTCAAATTCTCGGGCGGCGAAGCCGAATTCACCGATCGCGGCTCCTCGTTGAATACCGGCATCATCGTTAAGGGCGACAAGCTTGTGGGGCCGAACTCCACCTGCACGGCCGGTCGCATCAGCGAAAGCAAGGGGCAATACAAGGTTCAGATGAGTTGCGCTGACACCATCATGTTCAGCAATGTCACCGTCGGTTTGGCGATTGTCGACCCGCAGCATTTCAAGCGTATCGATCCGGATTTTCCGGAAGTCGCTGAAGACTATCAGAAGTGCACGCCGAATTGACCGCTGAGGCAACCGCGCCTTCGCAATACCGATCCCGGTGACGGCGAGTGGTCGTCGACGATACAAGTGAACGAGCCGCATGAACCTGCCTGGAAACCCTTCCGACTTCGACGCAGCGACGGCCTGCCCACCGGGCATGGCGTTCATTCAAGGCGGTAGCTTCAGGATGGGCTCCGATCGTCACTATGCGGAAGAGGCGCCGGTGCATCGCGTATCCGTCGACAGCTTTTTTATCGACAAGGCGCCGGTGACGAACCGGCAGTTCAAGGATTTCGTTCGCGCGACCGGCTATGTCACGCTGGCCGAGAAAGTACCGCGCGCCGAGGACTATCCCGGCGCCCGGCCGGAGATGCTGTTTGCCGGTTCGGTGGTGTTTCAGCGGACCAGCGGTCCTGTCGATCTGACCAACCCCAACAATTGGTGGGATTTTGTCAAAGGTGCCAACTGGCGCCATCCGATCGGACCGAAGAGCGGGCTGTTCAAGCATGAGAACCATCCTGTCGTCCAGGTCGCCTACGAAGACGCGTTGGAATATGCCAGATGGGTTGGTAAGGATCTGCCGACCGAGGCCGAGTGGGAGTATGCGGCGCGCGGCGGCGTCGAGGACGCCGAATATGCCTGGGGCGACGAGTTCGCGCCCGGTGGCAAACAGATGGCCAATACCTGGCAAGGCGAATTTCCGTATCAGAATCTGATGGCGGACGGCTTCGAGCGTACATCACCGGTCGGGAGATTTCCGCCTAATGGTTATGGCCTTCACGACATGATTGGCAATGTCTGGGAATGGACGACGGACTGGTGGTCGGAGCGCCACCCGGACGAGGTCGCATCCGCTTGCTGCGTACCCAAGAACCCGCGAGGCGGAAACGAAACGGAAAGCTACGATCCGCGCCAGCCGGCAATCCGCATTCCTCGCAGGGTCTTGAAGGGCGGCTCGCATCTCTGTGCGCCCAACTACTGCCGGCGCTACCGCCCGGCAGCCCGCCACGCACACCCTGTGGACACCTCCACCAGCCATATCGGCTTTCGGTGTGTTTCCCGTCCGGAGCGGGGTCTGACGACGACGTGACGGCGTTGCTGGTCGAACCCCTAAGGTTCTAGAAGCGCATCGTCACGCCCATGATAGGCCCTTGCTCGACAACGTCGAAGAGAAAGCCGTCGTCGTTATAGTCGACGCCCATTGCGCGATAGCCGACCGTGGCAGAGAAGGTGTCGTTGAAATTATAACCGATGCCGCCGGCGACGTCCCAATCGACATCTGCACCACCGGCACCGACCAAGCCCCAACCCGTAAAATAGAACTTGGGAGTGAAGGCGTAATTGCCACGCACGCCGACCATGCCGTCGACCCAGGTGGCGCTGTCGTCGACGGACTGCCCGTCCAAAAGTCCGCCGTCGAAAGAGATCTCGGTCTTCACCGACCAAACCTTTACACCGCCCACGATGTCGAGATGACCGGACGGTCCCTCGAGAATTGAATAACCGGCCGCGGCCAGGCCCGCAAATGTTGTGGAGGTCACCTCTACATTGTCAGCGAGAATGCCGAACGGCGTCGAGCCTTCCGCCCCAAGCTTCGTATAGATCAAATCTCCGTACACACTGAAGCGTCCATATCGCCCTTCGGCGATTGCCATGGCGGCAAAGTCCAGATTGTCCCAGATGTCGCTGAAGTCGGAATCGATATCCACAGTCAACGGCACGCCGAACTGCTGGGTTTCGCCAGATAGCCCCGCGGCCCAGAAATAGGGGGTTACGTTGAACGTCCAATGATCTGCTGCGGCCGATGTTGGCGCGTTGGCCGAGATCAAGTCGGCGGCCAGCGCCGGACCGGCAAGAAGGCTGCCGCAAACAAGAGCCAATGCAAATCCAGCTTTCATAGGACTGCCTCCAGGCGAAGATGCTGTTCGGAAGACCGATGAAACGCTCGGCGTTTACACCGAATACGAAGGAACTGCCCTCGCATCCCCTACCCAAAACGCTCGCATGCGCAGCTACAGCGACTGTCCCAGTTCTGAACCATTCGAGACGACCGGCGCAACACATAGGATAATAAGCACAGGCGCGATTCGGAAAATAGAGTCTGCGCCGGTCGAGAGGTCAGCGAGACGGCAGACTGTGGCCAAATTAACGCAGTGGACTCTGCGGATACGATCCTGCGTGATCGTCAGCGCCGCCAGTAGGCGGCGGCGAGGTGCTGTTCGCGGCGGAGGCCGAGATCCATGCGGAAGTGGTTGCGGATGGCGCGAAAACTGCGTTGCTCACAGCCGGCCCAGGCAAAGGTGGAGCGCCCATCGGTCGGCCATGCAACGCTGCGCACCGCATCGGCCAGCAAGTCTGAGCAGCCCGGCGCAACACCTTCCCGGTGCAGCCATCGGATATCAAGGCTGGCTGCAGATGCCAGTCGCTGCTCGTCTTCCGCACCATCCACCTCGATGCGCACGACGGCGTGGACGCCAGCGGGCAGGCTCTCCACGATACGGCCGATCGCCGGAAGCGCGGTTTCGTCGCCGGCCAGCAGGTACCAGTCCGCCAGCGCCCACGGTGCCGCCGCCCGGCCCGGTCATCCCGACAATGTCGCCGGGCGCGGCCTCAGCGGCGAAACGCGCGCCGGGCATGCCGTCGCCATCGTGCAACACGAAATCGATGTCGACTTCCGCCTTTGCAACGTCGATGCGGCGGATGGTGTAGATACGCACATCCGGCCGTTCAATCGCGTCAGGCCACAGCGGGCGCCCATCCTCGCCCGTCACCGGCCAGACCTGGCGGACAGCGCGGTCCTTCGGCAGCAGGAGACGGACATGCAGACCACCCGTCGCGAAACGCGCAAGGTCTTCGCCGGCGAGCGTCAGCCGGCGCATATGCGGTGTCACATTGACGGCACGCAGCACATGCATCTCGCGAAAATACGGCAGCGGACTATCCGGCTGCGCCGTCGCCCTGCCAGACGATCCGTGGCTTTTCCGCCGCCGCGAAATGCAAAAGATGCTCGGCCACCGCCAGTTTGACATAAGCAAGAGCGGTGTCATCCGTACCTTCGGCGAAGAGTTTCAGACAGCGCTCACAGGCTTCGAGATTGGCGGTGCCGAAACCGGTCTGGATGCGGCTGCAGCGGCCATTCCGCGTCACCTCGCCATGCTCGGTGAAATGCGCGCAAAGCCGCTTCATGATGTCCTCGGGCGACGACAGCACGACCTCGGCCGATGCTTTCAGCATGCGCGGCATATCAGCCATGGCGCTGCACTCCCTTTCCGAGCAGGTAGACGAGATACGGACCGCCGAGCAACGAGGCGAATAGCCCGACGGGAAGCTGATACGGAAACGCCGCCATGCGCGACAGCCAGTCGGAAACGATCATCAGGGCGGCGCCGATGAGCAGAGCGCCGGCAAGGTGCTGGCGCGCGGTGCCGAGCCCAAGCAGCCGGGCCATATGCGGCGCGATCAGGCCGACGAAGCTCAGCGGCCCGATGAACATTGTTGCGAACGCACTCAGCGCGGCGGCAATCAGGACCAGCGCCAGCCGGCTTGCCTTGACCGGCACGCCGAGGCTGCGCGCGGTCGCGGCGCCCAGCGGAAGCACGTCAAGCCAGCGGCCGCTGGCAAACAACGGCAGAGCGAACACCGGAAGCGCGGCCAATGCCGCCCAGGCGTGCGTGCCTGTCGCTTGGTTCGTCGAGCCGCTCAGCCAACGCAGCAGCACGTATGACTGCATATTGCCGAGCGCGATCACCGCGGTGATGATGGCACTGCACAGCGCGCTCATGGCGACTCCAGCGAGCAGCAATCTCTCCGGCCCGAAACTTCCACGCGCGGCAATTGCCAGCATGATCGTCAGCACCGCCACCGCGCCGATTGCAGAGCCGGCAAGCTGAGAGCCCAATCCGGCAGTCGCGTTGAAGATCAGCACCACCGTCAGGCCCGCCCCGGCGCCGGCTCCGACACCGAGGATTTCCGGGCTGGCGAGCGGGTTGCCGGTGGTGCGCTGAATGACGACGCCGGCGGCCGCCAGCATGCCGCCGGCCGCCGCTGCAACACCGACGCGCGGCGCGCGCCAATCGACGAGGTCGACGAGCAAGGAACCTGTCGCGACAGACCAGCCTGACGGTCCTCGCCCCAGTACCAGGGCGACAGCGGAGGCCAGCAGCAGCAACGACCCCAATGATGGCAATGACCAGCCATGGCCGCGCCGCGCGCCGCGCCGATTGGGCCGTCGCCGCCAGCGATGGCCATTCGAACATGCGCAGCCGCGGCAGCAGCCAGAGCAACAGCGGCCCGCCGAGCAGCGCGGTCGCAGCGCCTGTCGGTATGCGCTCGCCGCCCGGACCCGCAAAAAGCTGAACCAATCCGTCCGTCAGCCAAAGCAGGATCGCGCCGATCAAGGGCGCCGCGACCAGCTTTGCCTTCAGCGAGCGCGCGCCGGATAGTGTTGCGAGCGCCGGTGCGGCGAGCCCGACGAAACCGATGACGCCGACTTGCGCTGCGACTGTCGTCGCCATCCAGACGGCAAGCGCGATGACAGCCAAGCGGCTTGCGTGCAGGGCTACTCCGAGATTGCGCGCCGAAGCATCGTCGAGACCGAGGATCGCCAACGGCCGAAGAAGCAGCCATGCGCCGGCCAGCCCCACGACGAGCCGGATGCCGATGGCGACTGTCGGGTCCCAGCTTTGCTGTACCAACGAACCGCCACCCCAGATGAACAGTGAGAAAAGGTATTCGCCATTGGCGAGGATCAGCGCCGAGCTGGCGGCATTTGCGGTCAGCGCCACCATCATGCCGGCGAGTACAACGGACACCGGTTCGAGCCCGCGCCGCCAAGTCAGTGAGAGGATCAAGCGCCACGGCGAGGATACCACCGCCAAACGCCACCAACTCCTGCGAATAGTCGAGCAATAGCGGCGCATAGATTGCAGCGGTGGCCATTGCCAGTTGCGCCCCGGCGGAAATTCCGAGCGTCGAGGGTTCAGCCAGCGGATTGCGCAGCACGCGCTGCAGCAGCAACCCGGAGAGACCGAGCGTCGCCCCCGCCAGCAAAGCCACGGCGGCGCGTGGCAATACGCTGTAGAACAGGATGACCCGCTGCAGATCGACGCCTCCGGCAGGAGGGCTGAGCGCAGCAGGCCATTGTCCGCCGAGCCGCTGGGCAAAGAGCGCCGTGCTCAACAGCCCCATGCACGCCCACAGGTAGAGCGGAAGCGGCGCGCGCTCAGCCATTGCCGGCTCCGTCCAACAAGACTTGGGCGAGCAACCTTGCAAAGCGTCGAGCCGACGGCAGCCCGCCGAAATGGTTGATGGGGTCGAGCAGCGCGACGCGATTGTTGCGAACCGCCGGAAGCGCGTTCCACAGCGCGTTTTCGGGCAAGGTGCGACCAAGCTCCGCCGGCAGCGGTGCAACGATGACGATGGCGGCATCCGGTACGCGCGCCAGCGCCTCCAGGCCGACCGGCGCCGCCGCGCTGTAGCTGGTTCCGTCGGTCCAGGCATTGGTCAGGCCGAGGCGCGCAAGCACGTCGCCGAACATGGAATCCGCGCCAAACGCGCGAAAATGGCGGGAGTCGCCAAGGCTGATGATAAAGAGCGGCCGGCTCGCCACGGGCACGAATGCGGCCTTCAGCCGCGAGAGTTCGGCAGCCGTGTCTTCGACATAGCGGCTGGCCTCGCTCTGACGGCCCAACCTTGCTCCAAGTGTCAGCGTTGAAGTCTCGGCGAGAGCATAAGGCGGCCTGCCCGCCTCGTACACCGGCAGCGACAGTACGGGGGCGATACGCTCCAGCGCGGCGCGTTGGTACTCGTAGAAACCGGAGACAAGGATCAGTTCCGGCGCGACGATGCGCAGAAGCTCGTAGTTCGGCGCGCCGCGCAAACCGATGTCGCTGACGCTGTCCGGAACCACGGGCTCGACCGCGATCTTGCGGAATTGAATCAGTTCGGTTGCGGCAACAGGAACAACGCCGATTGCAAGGCAGGTCTCCAGCATGCCCCAGTCGATCGCGGCAACGCGCGGCTCGGCTGCGGCGCGTGCAGCGCCGGACGAGAGCATTACGGCTGCGGCCAACTGGAGAATGTGCCGGCGCGTGAAGTGCTTCGGATGCTTTGGGGGTTCCGAGCAAACAGATGAAATGCTCCGTGGCTCGTAGTCTTAGCCTCCGTCGGCCACCCTCTCACCCGCGAGGCCTCACCGCTCGTCGCTTGAGGCGCGGGGCGACGCCTGGACCCTCCTCTCCCCAGCGGGGAGAGGGTGGCCGAGCGAAGCGGAGGCCGGGTGAGCGGGGATTTCTTCGAACCTTATCTCGACGCCCGCTGCAATTCGCCGTATTTTCATTCGTGTTGGCCACGCCATAGCCGGCTACAACACGTAGCTGATCGGGCTGCCCGTCGCCGGGTGAGGGAGAATGCCCATGGCGAGCCCGTAAATGCCTGCGAGCACCTCGCCATCGAGGATTTCGTCGGGCGTGCCGCGGGCGACCAGCCTGCCGCCGCCCAGTGCAACGATCTCGTCGCAATAGCGCGCCGCCATGTTGATATCGTGCAGCACGACGATCACACCGATGCCGCGGTCGCGGCTGAGCTTGCGGATCAGCGCCAGCATTTCGACCTGATGCGCGATATCGAGCGCCGAAGTCGGCTCGTCCAGCAACAGGCACCGCGTATCCTGCGCCAGCATCATGGCCAGCCACGCGCGCTGGCGTTCGCCTCCGGAAAGGCTGTCGACCAGCCGGCCGGAGAAGGGCGTCAGGTCGGCCTGCTCAAGCGCTTGCTCGACCTTGCGATGGTCGTCGGCGCTGAAGCGGCCGAGCGCGCCGTGCCATGGAAAACGCCCGAGCCCGACCAGTTCGCGCACCGTCATGCTTTCGGCAGGCGGCGTGAATTGCGGCATGTAGGCGACCTGGCGAGCGAAGTCGCGGTCGCCGAAGCCGGCGAGTTCCCTGCCCTGAAACCGGATAGCGCCGCTGGTGGGAGGCTGCTGGCGCGCCAGCATTTTGATCAGCGAGCTCTTGCCGGACCCGTTCGACTCCAACCAATCCGTAGATGCGGCCAGGCGCAAGGGTGAGCGTAAGCGGATGAACGATCACCCGGCCGCCGGCCGCAAAGGTGGCGTTGTCGAGCGCGTAGAGGGGCGGGTCGGCGGTCATGAAACCTCTTCCAAACGCATTCGGGAACGGCGCGAACCGTCCCCGAAAATCTCGTCACGTGAACCCGATCCTACCAGGTGAAATGCGCCTTGAGCTTCAGCGAACGGCCTTCACCATAGCTGCAGACGTTTATGCCCTGGCAGCTCGAGACGTATTCCTTGTCGAACAGATTGGTGACGTTCAGGTCGACGCCCCAGTTCTCGCGCTCGTAGCCGATCTTGGCGTCTGCCAGCGTAACGGCGGGAACCTCCAGCGTGTTCTCGTTGTCGACCCAGGACTTGCCATAGTAGCGAATGCCGCCGCCGATGGTAACGCCGTCATACCAGCCGTCGCCGCGGAACGTGTAATCGGCGGATGCCGAAGCCATGATCTCCGGAACAATGAACGGAGTATTGCCGATGATCGCCGGGTTCTCGTCCTCGGTGATTTCGAGATCGTACGCAGTAAAGGCGCCGGTCACCCGGAAATCTTCCGTCACGTTCACCTTGGCTTCCAGTTCGATGCCGCGCGAACGCACTTCGCCGGTCTGCGTCTGCGCGAACGGGCTGATATTGGACGGCACGTTCTGCCGAGTGAGATCGAACAGCGAAACCGTAAACAGGCCATCGACGAATTCCGGCGCGTACTTCAAGCCAACCTCGTATTGTACGCCCTCCTCCGGCTTGAAAAGCTCTCCAGTCAGCCCGTCAGTGCCTATGATCGGGTTGAAGAACGTCGCCACGCTGACATAAGGCGTCAGGCCATTGTCGAATTCGTAGGCGAGACCGGCACGTCCTGACAGTTGTCCATCATCGCGATCCTGGTCGAAGTCCTGGTCGGGCGCATAGAAGGTCGGGCCGTCATGCGACTCCAGCGTCGCCCAGTCGTAGCGGCCGTTAAGCGTAACCAGCCAGCCGTCGGCGAAGCGCAACTGGTCCTGCGCATAGACGCCGAGCTGGCGCTGCCACAGGTCCTGATTGAGGTAGGAGACCCGCGGTGTCAGCGGCGCGCCGTATTGCGGATCGAAGGCGTCGATGTCGGGCGTCGTTGCATACAGCGCCGAAGCCTGCACCTGATCGATCTTGTAGTATTTGAAGTCGATCCCGGCCAGGATGGTATGCTCGATGGGACCTGTCTCGACCTTCCCCTCGACCTGATTGTCCATGAGGAATGTCGTCACATCGGTGTCGTGGCCGAAATTGATGCGGGCAAGGTCCGTTGCAGGTAGCGCCGGGTTGAAATAGGTGTCCTGCGCCCAGCCGTTCGGATAGACGCTGACCTCATCGATGCTGGCCGCGCCGAAGCGCGCATTCGAGCGGACAATCCAGTCATTGTCGAAGGCATGCTCGAACTCGTAGCCGATCGAGCCCTGCTCGCGCTCGTAGGTATCGACGTCCGGTTCGGTGAAATTGGCGTCTGGATCGATCTTGCCATAGTTAATGCCGCCAGCGACCCGGTCCTTGACGGTTCCATAGTACGGCAGGAAGCTGCCGCCGTTGTGGTTCTCGTCGACGTGGCTGTAGTTGGCGAGGATGGTGAGCTTCGTTGCCTCATCCGGCTTCCAGGTGATGCTCGGCGAAATAAAGCCTCGCCAGCCGTCCTGCTCATCGCTGTAGGTGTTCCCGCCGGCGACTCGCCCGTTGACGCGATACGCAACCGTGTTTTCGTTGGCCGTGTCGCCGATATCGAAGCCCAGATAGGCGTTGCCGGCGTCATTGATGCCGGTTTCCACGTAGCGCATGTGCTCGAATTCCGGCCGCTTGCTGACATAGTTCACGATGCCGCCGGGGTTGCTGCCGCCATACAGCACCGAAGCCGGGCCCTTCAGGACCTCGATGCGCTCCAGGCCGAAGGAATCGACATAGAAGCCGCCGAACGCGTAGCTGAACAGCTGCAGCCCATCCATGTAAGTGCCGGTGGCCGTTGCCTGGAAGCCGCGGATGAACATCCAGTTGGTATCGCTGTCCGGGCCGAAAGGCTGGGTGAATACGCCGGCGGTGTAGCGCAGCGCCTCATCGACCTTCTGCGCGCCCTGATCCTCGATTTCCGTACGGCCGACAACTGAGACCGACTGCGGAATTTCGGTGATCTTGGTCGGCACTTTCATGCCGGTCTCGGTTTCTTTGGCGACGACGCCATTCACCGGACCGACAGCGGCGTCTTCGTCATCGACACTGACGCCCTGCCCTTGAACAACGACCTCTTGAAGCTCTACAGGTTCCCCGGCCTGCTGCGCGACAGCGTGCAGTGGATAGAGCGACGCGAAAGCAGCAACGCCGCGTAGAAGAATTGCCGTTGTCCCCAAAACCTTACTCATAATTCCCTCGAATGCGATGCCGCGGGCGGCCCTCAAAAACGCGACCGCCAAAGCGAGCGCATATAAGATGACTGCTTAAATCATGTTTTGGGGTATGACTTGGACGTTTTTGGGCGTTTTGTTGAATCTTGGGCATTTGCCCACACGAACGACCATCCTGATGCACAAATGCCACAAGGAGGATGATGGCTGCGTTCGGTCCTTTAGCTGTGCTTCAACGTTTTGCGCCCTGCTTCGCGAAGCCAGACTGCGGGTGTGAGCCCCACGATCGATTTGAAAACACGCGTGAAATGCGCCTGGTCGGCGAAACCCGCGGCGGCGGAAACCTCGGTCAGCGATTCATTGCCCGAGGTAAGGATATCCTGCACTCGCCGAATGCGTGCTTGCATCTGCCATTTATGCGGCGGCACGCCGGTCGAGGCTTTGAAGGCATGGCTGAAATGCGTTTCGGAAACTCCGGCAAGCATGGCGAGTGCGCTTAGACGAACCGGTTCAAACGCATGGCTCTCGATATGGTCGGTGACGAGCCGCAGCTGCTGACGCGACAGCGCCGAACGACGTCGCTCCGCTTTTTGCCTGATGTCGAACAGCCGCGCCAGCAATGCGTTCAGCAGGCCCGCACCGTACAGATCGTGCATCGGCTCGGGATTCGCGCACTCCACGGCAACATGCACCGCAAGTTCGGCGATGCGACTATCCCAGAATTGGAGACGCGGCTCTTTCAGATGCGCTCGGTCGAAATCCCGGCCAAAGCGCCGCGATAGAGCTGCTTCGCTGAAATGCAGGTCGAGGTGCTTGATTCGTTGAAGCCCTCGCGAACGTCCTATCACCGCCATATCCGCGGGGACATAGCTCATGGACAGCGGTCCGGTCGGGATAGGCGGCTCAGCGCCAGGCTTGCTGAGAACAAACGAACCAGCGCCCTCGGTCTCCAGGATAACGAAAAGACGCGGATCAGGCGACAGATAGTGTCCGCCGGCTTCCGGCGCGCACTGTACGGTCCAGAGATCGACGATCACACCATCCCAGACCCGCCAGTTCAATTCCTGCTCGACGGAAAATCCGTATGTTCGGCTTTGCATGCGGGGGCTGATGGTCAAATTCCGGTCCGGATTCTGCAGTCGCCATGGGAGTGATACACCCCGTCGCCGCCAGCGCGGCTTGGGTACGCTCAGCGAATAATATCCTGATGTCTTTAGTCAAGATATTTTAAACCGCTGCACGGCTCAGAGTGCCTGCGGCGCGAGTCTTTTGGGCCCCACGGTCGGAGCGTTTCACGGGTTTCCGTCCAAGACGTGATCCCGGCGCCTCCGCAAGCCGCCGGGATTTGGGGGCTGCAGCAGCCCGCCAACTACAGCGGCAGCTCCTTTCCGGTGTGCTCCGCCACCATGTATTCCGCATACCAGTCGGGCCAGTTCTCGTCGCGCTGGCCGCCCGATCCGTTTCTCGTGCTCGCCATGGGCTTCGGAGGCGCGCCGCATGGCAGCGGCGAGATCCGCTGTGGAGACGAATGTGGTGGCGTCAGCGTCGACACGTCCGGGCAAGCGCCCGGTGACCTCCTGCAACAGCCAGCTGTTTCCGTCCGGATCGCTGAAGGTCGCGTAGGAAAAGTAGCTGCGGCCCTCCGGATCTCTGCCGCTCACCGCCGGCTGTCCCGGCCCGGCCCGGTGAAAAACCTCGCCCACATTCGCACCGTGGCCGACCAGCTCGGCGCGCGCCGCCATGATGTCCGCGACGACCAGAAACATTCCGCTTGCGGAGCCGGGCGCGGCCGAAGTGACCCCCGTGCCGAAGTGTATCGAGCAAGGCGAGCCCGGAGGGGTAAATTGCACGACCCGGAACGCATCACTGACAACGAAGTCAGCGTCCAGCCGCCAGCCCAGCCCGCCGTAGAAGCGCATTGCGCGATCCACGTCCGATACCGGGATGGCAAGGACCTCAAGCTTCATGTCGACCGTATCCGCACGTTGAGACATTGCCGTTCCTTTCGTCGTTGAGTTTTGAGGATGCAAGCACCGCGGTTCAGAGGCTATCCTATCGCGCACCGGCAGACCACATTGACGGGAACGATCCAGTATAGGGTAACCTCTCGGCAGACGGGCACCGACGACGTCGCGTCATGCCGATCGTAAGCGGGCATGGACCTGATTTAGAGTTCGTCTCAATGTGATCCGCACGACGGCGTTTGATCCTTACGATTTCCTTATGCGCCGGAACCACAATCCCAATCGATATTTGATGCTCTCCGGGCGCACTCTCCACGTCTGATTTCAGTGCTGGAGACATGCCATGTCCGATATCATTTTCCTCGCCGTAGGCCTGGGCGCGTTGGCGCTTTTGGCGCTTTACGCACGCGCCTTGAGCCGTATCTGAGGCCCGCCATGATCGAAGCTCTGCTCGGCCTCGCCGTCGCCATCGGGCTCGGCGCTTATCTGGTCGCTACGCTCATTCGCCCCGAGCGGTTCTGAAGCGGCAATATCGGAGATCATCAATGACATTCGCCGGATGGCTGCAAATCGGCCTGCTTTTCCTCATCGTCCTCGCCCTTGTCAAACCGCTCGGCCTCTATATGGCGCGCGTGTTTTCGGGCGAGCGCACCTTTCTATCGCCGGTCCTGGCTCCAGTTGAGCGCGGTTTCTATGCTGCCTCCGGTATCGATCCCAGGCAAGAGCAGGGCTGGCTCGCCTATACCTTTGCGATGCTCGCCTTTTCGATGGCGGGTTTCGCGTCGCTC
Source organism: uncultured Alphaproteobacteria bacterium (assembly GCA_963829135.1). Lineage (GTDB taxonomy): Bacteria > Pseudomonadota > Alphaproteobacteria > Rhizobiales > Rhizobiaceae > Kumtagia. The sequence continues at coordinate 77,835 of CAWHHO010000002.1, forward strand.
TACCTGATCCTGCGCTGCCAGGCATGGTTACCGCTCAATCCGCAGGGCTTTTCCAGCGTGCCGCCGGACCTTGCCTTCAACACGGCGGTCAGCTTCGTCACCAACACCAACTGGCAGTCTTATGGCGGCGAGACGACGATGAGCCATTTCAGCCAGATGGCCGGCCTTACGGTGCATAATTTCGTTTCGGCCGCCACCGGCATTGCCATGGCATTGGCGCTGACCCGCGCCTTCGCCCGATCCGGCGCACGCACGCTCGGCAATTTCTGGGTCGACCTGACCCGCGCAACGCTTTACGTGCTGCTGCCGCTGTCCATCATCGTGGCGCTCGTCTTTGTCGCCATGGGCCTGCCGCAGACGCTCGATGGCTCGGTTACGGCGACAACCGTCGAAGGCGCACAGCAGACCATCGCGCTCGGACCTGTGGCCAGCCAGGAGGCGATCAAGCAGCTCGGCACCAATGGCGGCGGCTTCTTCAACGTCAACGCCGCGCATCCGTTCGAGAATCCGACCGCGCTGTCGAACTATCTCAACATCGTCGCCATGCTTTCGGTATCGGCAGCCCTTGTCTACGCATTCGGCCAGATGGTCGGCGACCGCCGCCAGGGCTGGGCGTTCCTCGCCGTCACGGCGTTCTTCCTGCTTGCCGGCACCGGCGCAATCTACTGGGCGGAGACCTACGGCAATCCGATCCTGACAGGGCTCGGCATCGACAATGCGCTGGGCAACATGGAAGGCAAGGAGGTGCGCTTTGGTCAGGCCGATGAGCGCCGCCTATGCCGCCGTCACCACCGGCCTGTCGGACGGCGGCGTAAACGCATGCATGGCTCGTTCACCGGGCTCGGCGGTCTCGTTCCGATGTTCCTGATCCAGCTCGGCGAGGTGCTGCCGGGCGGCGTCGGATCGGGACTCTACGGCATGCTGGTATTCGCCATTCTGACGGTCTTCGTCGCCGGCCTGATGGTCGGACGCACGCCCGAACTTCTCGGCAAGAAGATCGAAAGCCGCGAGATGAAATTCGCGATGCTGGCAGTGCTGATCCTGCCGCTGGCGATCCTCGGCTTCACCGCCGTCTCCGCGATGCTGCCCCTCGCGGTCAAAAGCGTCGGCACCGGCGGGCCGCATGGCCTGTCGGAGATTCTCTATGCCTACACCTCGGCGGCAGGCAACAACGGCTCCGCCTTCGGCGGGCTGACCGCAAACACGCCCTGGTACAACACAACCCTCGGCATCGCGATGCTGCTCGGCCGCTTCGGTTATGCGATCCCGGTGCTGGCCATCGCCGGCTCGCTGGTCGGCAAGACACGCGTTCCCGCCTCGGCAGGCACGTTCCCCACCCACACGCCGCTGTTCGTCGGCCTGCTGATCGGCATCATCCTCATCCTGGGTGGCCTGCAGTTCTTCCCGGCATTGGCGCTGGGACCGATCGTCGAGCACTTCGCGATGCTCGCCGGCCAGACCTTTTAATCAGCGATGATCTTTCTCCGAGAAGCCTGCAACTTTTCGGGATCATGCTCCTAAGGACCGCTTCCATGTCCAGACATCCCGCAATGGCTCACAGCCTGTTCGATCCGGCGATACTCGTGCCGGCGATCCGCCAGGCATTCCTGAAACTCGACCCTCGCCAGTTGATGCGCAACCCGGTGATCTTCGTCACCGAAATCGTCGCCGCCGTCGTGACGCTGCTGTTCCTGAAGGACATCGCTGACGGCCAACGGCGACGCGTTGTTCTCGGGCCAGATCGCGGTCTGGCTCTGGTTCACCGTGCTGTTCGCGACCTTCGCGGAGGCCGTTGCGGAAGGACGCGGCAAGGCCCAGGCCGACAGCCTGCGCCGCACCAAGTCCCAGCTGACGGCGCGCAAGCTGCTGAAGCCAGACGGCCTCGACGTTGTCGAAGTGCCGGCTGCCGATCTGAAGGTCGGCGACCTGGTCATCGTCGAGGCTGGCGAACTGATCCCCGGCGACGGCGAGGTCGTTAAGGGCGTCGCCTCGGTCAACGAGAGCGCCATTACCGGCGAATCCGCCCCGGTCATTCGCGAATCCGGCGGCGACCGCTCAGCCGTAACCGGCGGTACGCAAGTGCTGTCCGACTGGCTGGAGATCCGCATCACGGTTGCGCCCGGAGCAAGCTTCGTCGACCGCATGATCGCGCTGATCGAGGGCGCGGAACGCCAGAAGACGCCGAACGAGATCGCGCTCTCGATCCTGCTGTCGGGCCTGACGCTGATCTTCCTCATCGCCGTCGTCACGCTGTGGGGCCTGGCCGGCTACTCGCAAACGGTACTCACCGTTACGGTTCTGGCGGCGCTGCTGGTGACGCTGATCCCCACCACGATCGGCGGCCTGCTGTCGGCAATCGGCATCGCCGGCATGGACCGGCTGGTTCGCTTCAACGTGATCGCCACCTCCGGCCGTGCGGTCGAGGCGGCGGGCGATGTCGATACGCTTCTGCTCGACAAGACCGGCACGATTACCTTCGGCAACCGCATGGCCAGCGACTTCCTGCCGGTCGATGGCGTATCGCAAACCGAGCTTGCCGAAGCCGCGCTGCTCGCCAGCCTCGCGGACGAAACGCCGGAGGGCCGCTCAATCGTAGCGCTGGCGACCGGCGAGTTCGGCCGCACCCAGCCAAACGAGAAGCCGGACGCGGTCATTCCGTTTGCCGCCGAAACACGTCTGTCTGGCGTCGATGTGCAAGGCAAGCGTGTCCGCAAGGGCGCGGTCGATGCGGTATTGAAATATGCCGGCATCAGCAATGCGGACGCGCCGGCGGAGTTCCGCCAGGCAGTGGAGGCCGTCGCCCGCACCGGGGGCACGCCGCTGGCGGTGGCCGATGGCACTCGCCTGCTCGGCGTCATCCACCTCAAGGATATCGTCAAGCCGGATATCAAGGAGCGGTTCGCCGCGCTGCGCGCCATGGGCATCCGCACGGTGATGGTCACCGGCGACAACCCGATCACGGCAGCGGCAATCGCTTCGGAGGCCGGCGTGGACGACTTCCTCGCCGAGGCGACGCCCGAGCAGAAGCTCGCCTATATCCGCAAGGAGCAGCAGGGCGGGCGGCTGATCGCCATGTGCGGCGACGGCACCAATGACGCGCCGGCGCTCGCGCAGGCCGATGTCGGCGTCGCCATGCAGTCGGGCACACAGGCAGCGCGCGAGGCCGCCAACATGGTCGACCTCGACTCCAGCCCGACGAAGCTGATCGAGATCGTCGAGATCGGCAAGCAATTGCTGATGACACGCGGTTCGCTGACGACGTTCTCGATCGCCAACGACGTGGCGAAATACTTCGCCATCATCCCGGCGCTGTTCGTGACGACCTATCCGGCGCTGGCCACGCTCAACATCATGGGGCTCGGCTCGCCGAAATCGGCGATCCTGTCGGCGGTGATCTTCAACGCGCTGATCATCATCGCGCTCATCCCGCTGGCGCTGAAAGGCGTCGCCTACCGCCCTGTCGGCGCGGCCGCCCTGCTGCGCCGCAATCTCCTCGTCTATGGTCTCGGCGGTCTGCTCCTGCCATTTGCCGGCATCAAGCTCGTCGACGTCGCCGTTTCAGCCCTCCATCTGGTGTAACACATCATGCTCGCCTATCTTCGCCCTGCCCTCGTCATGACAGCGCTGTTCACCCTGCTCACCGGCATCGCCTATCCGCTGGCGATCACCGGCATCGGCCAACTGGCTTTCCCGGTGCAGGCCAATGGCAGCCTGATCCGTAACGGAGATGCCATCGTCGGGTCGTCGCTGATCGGCCAGAATTTTTCCGGTGACGGTTATTTCTGGCCGCGCCCGTCCGTGACTGCCGACGCGCCTTATAATGCCGGCGCCTCCACCGGCTCGAACCTCGGCCCGACCTCGGCTGCGCTGAAGGAGAGGGTGGGCACCGAAGTTGCCCGGTTGCAGACCGCCGGTGTAACTGGCGCTATCCCCGCCGACGCCGCCACTGCTTCCGGCTCCGGCCTCGACCCGGACATCTCGCCCGAGAATGCGAAGGCGCAAGCTGCCCGCGTCGCCAAGGCGCGCAATCTTCCGGAGCCGCAGGTGGCGGCGCTTGATCCAGCGCCTCACCGAAGGCCGCTTGCTCGGTATTATCGGTGAACCTCGCGTCAATGTCCTGGAAATCAACATTGCGCTGGACGCCGTGAAGGCGGGACAATGAGCGCATGGCGAATGCGCTGCGCGATATCGAAAAACGCCCCGACCCCGACGCGCTGCTGGCGCTGTCGGGGCAGAATGGCCGCGGCCGGCTGACGCTTTTTCTCGGCGCGGCACCCGGTGTCGGCAAGACTTACGCGATGTTGGCGCGGGCGCGCCGTCTGAAGGCCGAAGGTATCGATATCGTCGTCGGCCTGGTCGAGACGCATGGGCGCGGCGAGACGGCAGCGCTGCTCGATGGCCTGGAGGTGCTGCCGCGCCGGCAGGTCGAACACCAGGGACGTGCCATCGAGGAATTCGACCTCGACGCGGCACTGGCCCGCCATCCCCGCATCATCATCGTCGATGAACTGGCCCATACCAACGCGCCGGGGAGCCGGCATCCCAAGCGCTACCAGGACGTCGATGAACTCATTGCCGCCGGCATCGATGTCTGGTCGGCAATGAACATCCAGCATCTCGAAAGCCTGTCGGACGTAGTGACGCAGATCACCGGCGTGCAGGTCCGCGAGCGCGTGCCGGATACGGTGCTCAGCCGCGCCGACGACGTTCTGCTTATCGATCTGCCGCCGGCCGAACTGATCGAGCGGCTGAAGGAAGGCAAGGTCTACCTGCCGGAGAACGCGCGGCGGGCCGGCGACAGCTTCTTCCGTGTCGGCAACCTCACGGCCTTGCGCGAAATGGCGTTGCGCCGCACCGCCGACCGGGTCGACGACCAGATGGTCGACTATCTGAAGCAGAACGCCATCGAAGGACCTTGGCAAACCGCCGAGCGGCTGCTGGTGTGCATCGGTCCGGATGCGCTGTCGGAAAAGGTCGTGCGCACAGCCGCGCGGCTCGCGTCCGGTCTCAATGCTCCCTGGCTGGTGGTGTCGATTGAACGCGCCGACCATTCGCCCTTGTCTGCCAAGATCGGCAATGCGGCTGGACCACGTGTTCGACCTCGCCCGAAGGACTCGGCGCGGAGACGCGGCGGGTCGTCGGAAGCGACTTCGTTGAAGAGATTTTCAATCTTGCCCGGCGCGAGCATGCCACGCAGGTCATCATCGGCGGCAGGCAACGCCGTTTTCCCGAGCGCCTGTGGCGCAAATCATTGCCGGACGCGCTTATCGCCCACGCTTCCGGATTGGGTGTACACGTCGTGACGGAAGCCGGATTCGCGGAACCCCGGAACGAGCCGTGGAAGGCGTTTTCGATTCCCTACAAGTCGCTGGTGCGCGCAATCACCGCATCGGCTGTCTCCGTCGCTGCGGCCACGCTGATCGCCCTTGCAATCCGGCGTCTTATCGAGCTGCCGAACGTATCGTCGGTCTATCTGCTGGCCGTGCTGGCGTCCGCGATCTATGGCGGCTATGCTGCCTCCCTTGCGGCTGCTGTGCTCTCCGCGCTCGCCTATAATTTCTTCTTCATTCCCCCGATCAGCACGTTCACCATCGCTGAGCCGCACGAGGTGGTCGGCCTGCTGATTTACTTGATCGCGGCGTTGATCGCCGGTGGGCTGACATCGCGCATCGGCGAACAGGGCCGAGCCGCCCGCACACGCGCCACATCGACCCAGTCACTCTACGATTTCTCCCGCAAGCTATCCGGCGCGGTGTTGGCGGATGACGTCATCTGGGCATCGGTTGCGCAGGTGCGGGACGCGCTCCGGCGCAGCGTCGTCTTCCTGCTGCCCGGCAATGGCGAGCTGTCGCTGGGTGGTGCGTGGCCGCCCGACACCGAGTTGAGCGTGACCGATATGACCGCCGCGCGATGGGCCTTCGACAAACGGGAAACGGCAGGCGCTGCAACCGGCACACTTCCCAACAGCGCGTTCCAGTTCCGCCCGCTGCTCAGTCCGGCGGGCGTGGCCGGCGTCATTGGCTTCAGTCACGAGCGCCCTCTCGATGCCGGAGAGGAGCAGGTGCTGGCAACATTGCTCGACCAGATGGCGATCGCCATCGACCGCGCGCGACTCTCGCAGGAAAGCCTGGACCAGGCGGCCAGGCTGGAGGGCGAGCGGTTCCGCTCCGCACTGCTGTCATCGATCTCGCATGATCTGAAGACGCCGCTGGCCACGATTACCGGTGCGGTGTCCAGCCTGCGGGAGCTTGGCGACAAGATGACGCCGGCAAGCCGAGCCGATCTGCTCGCCTCCATCGAAGAGGAGAGCGACCGGCTGGCGCGATTCGTCGCCAACCTTTTGGACATGACGAAGATCGAGGCCGGCAATGTCGATGCGAAGCGCGACTGGATTGACGTCGCCGACGTGATCCACGCAACGCTGCAGCGCGCCACCCGCTATTTTCCGGGCCGCAAAATCGAAACAAGTATTGCGGCGGGCTTGCCGCTGATCAAAGGCGACAGCGTCCTGCTCGGCCAGGTCCTTTTCAACCTCATCGACAATGCGGTCAAATATGGAGGACGCGAACCGATCAGCCTCTATGCTCGCGCCGACACGAACGAAGTCGTCATCTCGCTGACCGACCTCGGAAGGGGTATTCCGGCAAAGGAGCTGGAAAGTGTCTTCCAGAAATTCTACCGGCGCGGCAAAGTCGACGGTCGAAGCCCCGGCACCGGACTCGGACTTGCCATCGCCAAGGGTTTTGTCGAGGCGATGGGCGGCACCATCACGGCGGAAAGTCCGGCGGTGCGTAAGCGGGGCACACGAATGACCTTGCGTTTTCCCATTCCAAAGCCGGAAGGTGCGTCCGTGGAGAAAGCATGAGCCGCGACCGCATTCTCGTCGTCGACGACGAACCCCAGATACAGCGCTTTCTGCGCCCGGCGCTCGAAGCTGCCGGCTATGACGTCGTGGAGGCGATGAACGGCGCAAACGCACTGCGGGCCGCAGCCACGGTCGCTCCGGCACTGATCATCCTCGATCTCGGTCTGCCGGATATGGACGGCAAGGACGTCATCGCCAAGCTTCGCGCCTGGTCTGAAGTGCCTATCGTCGTTCTGTCGGCGCGCGACCAGGAGGGCGAGAAAATCGCCGCGCTCGACCTCGGCGCCGACGACTATGTCGAGAAACCGTTCAGCATCGGAGAGTTGACCGCCCGCATGCGCAGCGCGCTGCGCCACCGAATGAAGGCCGAGGGCGGGCTGGCGACATTTGCCACTGACGGGCTGGAAGTGGACACCGCTAAACGCATCGTTTCGCGCGACGGCAGGGAGCTAAGGCTGACGCCGAAGGAATACGACCTGCTCGTGCTGCTTGCGCGCCATGCCGGACGAGTAGTGACGCACAAGACCTTGCTGACCTCCGTCTGGGGTCCGGCGCACGCCGAAGATATGCACTACCTCCGCGTCTTCATCGGCCAGCTGCGCGGCAAAATCGAGCGCGATCCGGCTGATCCGCAGGTGATCCGCACGGAGCCGGGCGTGGGCTATCGTCTGGTCTCGATCTAAGGGCCGCAGGCATCAAGCCGGCTGTCGCGCGTGGATCCATCCCGCACGTTCGCCCGATTGACGCGCAACTGGACGACTTGCATCTTCGGTGGCAGCACATATCGCTGACATCGCAACTATGCCAGACTGCAAGCAGCTTCGCACCCGGCCCTCGCGGCCATATCCTCGACAAAGGAAGTTCCTGAAAGCAGCGTTGGAGGAGCCCATGAGACTGACGAGACGCGAATTCACCAGAGGGCTGGCTATGACGGGCGCCTTTGTCGGGCTTGGTTCCGAAAGAGCCCGCGCCCAGGACATAACGGCGGCCGAAGCCCGCGCTATTGCCAAGGAAGCCTACGTCTATGGCTTCCCGCTGGTCGACAGCTACCGCGTCGAGTACGCCTACTTCGTCAATAAGAAGGACCCGGAATACAAAGCGCCCTGGAACCAGCTCCACAATACACCCCGCGTCTACACGCCCGCCGATACGGCTATCCAGACGCCCAATTCTGACACACCATATTCGATGATCGGCATGGACCTTCGAGCTGAGCCGATCGTCCTGACGGTGCCGAAGATCGAAAAGGATCGCTACTTCAGCATCCAGTTGATCGACGCCTACACCTTCAATTTCGACTACATTGGCAGCCGCACTACGGGCAACGACGGCGGCAGTTTCCTCGTCGCCGGCCCGAACTGGCAGGGCAAAATGCCGGATGGCATCGCAAAAGTGTTTCGTTCAGAGACTGAGCTCGTACTCGGAGTATATCGGACACAGCTCTTCGACCCCGAAGACATCGAAAACGTCAAGAAGATCCAGGACGGCTACAAGGCGCAGCCGCTCTCGTCGTTCCTCAAGACGGCCGCACCACCGCCGGCACCCGCCATCGATTTCATCAAGCCGCTTTCGGTGGAAGACGAGCGCAGGTCGCTGGCGTTCTTCAACATCCTGAATTTCGTGCTGCAGTTCTGCCCGACCAATCCGTCCGAAACCGAGTTGATGACGCGGTTCGCACGGATCGGCGTTGGTGGAGGCAAGACAATTGACGTTGCAACCCTTCCTCCTGCCATCAAAACGGCCATGGAACAGGGTATTGCTGACGCCTGGGTCGATTTTGAGGGGATCAAGAAGCAGTTTGACGCGGGAACCGTGACGTCAGGCGACGTTTTCGGTACGCGAGAATACCTCAAGAATAATTACCTGTACCGAATGGCCGCTGCCGTGCTGGGAATCTATGGCAATTCCAAGCAGGAGGCGATCTATCCCGCCTACGCCATAGACAGCCAGGGCAACAAGCTCACCGGTTCCAGCAGTTACACCATTCGCTTTGCAGCGGGCGAGTTGCCGCCGGTGCATGCCTTCTGGTCGTTGACGATGTATGAAATGCCAAAGAGCCTGCTCGTGGCCAACCCGATCAACCGCTATTTGCTCAACAAGCCGATGCTGCCGCATTTCGTGAAGGGTGCCGATGGCAGCTACACCTTCTACATACAGAACCAGTCTCCAGGTAAGGATAAAGAGCCGAACTGGCTGCCTGCTCCCAAGGGTGGGTTCTTTATCGCGTTACGCTTGTACTGGCCGGAGGAAGCGGCGCTCGACGGTGCGTGGCGGCATCCACCGATCGTAAAGACACAATGAGCAGTCTGCCCATGGCAGGGCGCGCTGCATCGACTTGAGGGAAATGCTATGCACCGAATTGTCGTGATCATCGGCGTGCTGCTTTGTATCGTGGCCATTGGCACGTATTCGCTTTGGCCCGTCGAGGAAGAGGCCGCGATTGTTGATCAACCGGCGGCCAATTAGGCTTTTCGTCGTTACCAACTCCCAAGGACCGATTTTTAGGTCCTTTCCGGCCCGTCACCCTCATGTCCATGCGGAGCAAGGGGGCGACCGCATAGCGCGATCGCCCTTGGTCTTGCGACGCCTACTGCCCGGCGTGCTGCTTCACGGCTTCCTCGATCTGCGCCTTGACCGCATCGAGGTTGAAGCTCGCACCCTTCTGCATCGGCGGATACTCGATGGCCGTCATGGCGAGCTTGCCGACTTCCTGCTGGACAAAAACGAAACGCCAGAACTCGTACATGTACCACTGATTGAAGAAGCCCTGTGCTCCCATCAACGTGCCGTTCACCGGGAAGCCCAGCCGTTCGAACGGATCAAGCCTCAGATTGGTGATTGTCGGAGCATCGACATGAACCTTCTGGCCGAGCCAGCCATTTGGCTGCTCGATGAAGCGATATTTGTAGTCGTCGATGCGGACGGCACCGAGCGTGCTCTCACCGAAGTAGAATATTTCATGCCGGGTCGAAGGACCCTTGCCGGTGATCATGTCCAGCTGGTTGTAGCCGTCGAGATGGTTCTTGTAGGTCGTGTCGCCGATCTTCTTTCCCTTCAGCAATTCGTCCGTGATGTTCGGGTTGCCCGCGGCCGCAACGAAAGTCGGAAGCCAATCAAGGCCCGAAATGATGCCGTTGCCGATTGAACCGGCTGGGACCTTGCCGGGCCAGCGAACCATTGCAGGCGCGCGGAAACCACCTTCATAGATCGTGCCTTTCTGTCCGTAGAACGGCGTACTGCCGCCATCCGGCCAGGTAAATGTCTCGGTGCCGTTGTCGGTGGTGAACACAACAATCGTGTTGTCGTCGACACCCATGTCCTTGAGCTTCTGCATGGTCGCACCGACGACATCGTCGAGTTGTGCCATGCCCGCTTCCTGAATCGACCAACCATTCTCCGAGTTGCGCATGCCCTCATATTTCGGCGAAAGGTGGGTGACGACATGCATTCGGGTCGGGTTGAGCCAGAGCAGGAAAGGCTTGTTGTCGGCTTTTGCCTTGTCGAGGAAGGTGAAGGCGAGATCCCGGATCTCCTCGTCCACTGTCTCCATCCGCTTCGGATAGAGCGTACCCGCATCTTCTACCCTCTGCTTGCCGACCTTGCCCCAGCGGGGGTCGACGGTCGGATCATCGGTTTCGGTCGCCCAACTGTGCACCATATTGCGCGGGCCGACTTTGTTCAGCAAATCTTGCGGATAGGCTGGGTGCGCGGGGTCTTCCATCGCGTCCAGATGATAAAGATAGCCGAAGAATTCGTCGAAGCCGTGAACCGTCGGGAGAAACTCGTTGAGATCGCCCAGATGGTTCTTGCCGAACTGTCCGGTGGTGTAGCCCATGTCCTTGAGTGCGGTAGCCAATGTCATGGCTTCGGCCGGCAAGCCGGTCTTGGCTCCAGCTTGACCGACTGTGGTCATCCCGGTGCGGATCGGCAACTCGCCGGTGATGAACGCCGCTCTGCCCGCCGTGCAACTCGCCTCGGCATAGTAGTCCGTAAACAGCATGCCTTCGGCGGCGATCTTGTCGAGATTTGGCGTGCGCCCTGCCATCATGCCGCGATGATAGGCACCGATGTTCCAGATGCCGATATCATCGCCCATGATGACCACAATGTTCGGCTTTTGCGCGTCTTGCGCGCCTGCCGGCAGGCTTCCGCCAACAAAGGCCGCGACGGCGACCGACAAGCCGAGCCGCAGTTTCCTGATCGTACTCATTGCAAGACCTCCCTGACCGCCTGAAGTGGGGCCGGCAGCCGATGCCCACTGAGATGTGAAAGTGATCTTTCTTCGTCAGCGCAACGCTCACCCCAGTGCTCGGGAGAGACATAAAACCGAACCCGCATCGATCGGTTCTCACCGACGCCGGGCGGCGTGACTTCCAGACTGCGGAAATGGCAGATAGCACCGCGCCTTGACGCGCCACCCCAAAAATATGCCGTCCCTGGGCGGCGAAAGGGGAAACCTGCTTGAAATGTGCTGCTAGCTTACTCCTCGGGGAGCGCACTGAAAAGCTAAGAATGCAGGGTCAATATAGGCCTTTAGCCAGCGATGCACCGCAGTCCGTCGCGGCAACGCGCATTCCCCTGGAACGAAGCCGCCTGAAATGCTCGACAGAGCAGATTCAGGAGATGCCTGCGAGGAGGGCGACTGCCCCGCGGATCGAATCACGCGAGAACGGCTTCTCTACCACCGGCCGTCGGGCGCGCTCCAGAAAAAGCGCCGCGGAGCTGCCCAGCGTGTCTCCGGTCACGAAGATAAATCTGTCCGCAGCCTCCGGCATGACCTCGACTGCCCAGTCGAAAAGGTCGGGGCCGCCGAGGTGCGGCATTCTAAGGTCGCAGAATACTGCATCGAAAGCAGTGGCCGCCATTGCCGACTTAGCTGCAGAAACATCCTCCACGGTGGTGACGACGAAACCTTCGTGCTCCAAAAAAATCGCCAAAGCCTCCGCAACATCCGGCTCATCGTCAACGACCAGCGCGGTGCGGCCGACCACGCCCGTAGATGGCGGTTCTTCCTTGCTGACCGGGTGAATTTCGAGGTCCGTCTCCAAGGGAAGTCGCACCTGGAAATGCGCCCCGACCGGCGTGTCGAGCAGTTCCAAGCCGTCCTTTGTGGGCCTGTACCACCCCGGTCGAAAAGGCGAGGCCGATGCCGGTGCCGAGCCCCTGCGGTTTGGTCGTGAAAAACGGATCGAAGATCCGGTTGCGTATCTCAGGCGGGACGCCAGGTCCATTGTCGGAGACGAGTATCCGAATATCGCCACCTTCTCGCTCCGTCTCGATCACGATCCGCCGCGGGACGGGCACGCCTTGCAAAGCTTGCTGTGCATTGATTATCAGATTGTAGAGCACCTGATGCAGCTGGTCCGGGTCGACCTGCAGCGGCGGCAGATCATCCGCCAGGTTGCACTCGACCTCAACGCCACTGATGCGCAATCCGTAACCCGCGATATCGAGCGCCGCGCGGATAAGCTCATTGATATCGACGCTCAGGCGCTCGGGCTTTCGCTCCCGCGCCATAGCCAGGAACGTCTGCACGATGCGCGCGCAGCGGTCTGCGGCGCGCTTGATCTTCCCGGCGCGCTCGGCGTGCACCGTGCCGGCCAAATGCTCCTCCAGCATCAGGGACTGTCCGACGACGACCGTCAATGGATTGTTGAGTTCATGCGAGACGCCGGCAAGCAGCGACCCAAGCGCATTGAGCCGCTCGCCTTGCGCCAGCGCCTCGCGCGATCGCGCCAGTTCCGCCTGGGCTGCCTTCATAGCCGTCAGATCGAGAATACTGCCGACAATGACAGGTTGGCCATCCATCTCGATGTGGCGCCAGCTCAACGAAACGGGAAACACCGAACCATCCAGGCGCCGGAATTCAACTTCGATGCCATCGGCCCGAGCGCGCTGCCGCGATAGCTTCTTGACGCGTTGATAGTCGTCCTGATTGGCAAACCAGCGATGTTGCCGGAAACGGTCCTCATCGCTGGGACCGACCCCCATGATCTCTCGAAAAGCAGGGTTGTCGATCATCAACTGACCTGTGCGGCGATCGATAAACACCACCGGGACCGGATGGTGGTGCGTGATCTCGCGAAAGCGGCGTTCGCTTTCCTGTAATCGCTCGGCGGCCCGCTTCTGTTCGGTGATGTCGATATCAAACCCGCCAATGCGCGCTCGCTGCTGATCGGCCCACAAGACCGGAAATCGAACCACCAAACTCCAGGCGTAGTCCGTCGCGTTGCCGAGAAACTCTTCGACCGCGATCGCCTGCCCCGATTCCAGGACGCGGCGGTCGTTCTCCGCGATCATTTCCGCTTCTTCGGGTTCAAAGATGTCCGCGGCGGTCAACCCGATCACGCTTCCCGCCGGCCGCGCAAAGACTTTCTCCATCTCCGGGTTGGCCATCACGTAGCGTCCGTCGGCGTCCTTCAAGTACATGCCGATCGGGGCATACTGCATGAATGCAGCCAAGCGGGCTTCGCTGGCGCGAAACGCTGCTTCGGCGGTATGGCGTTCCGTCAAGTCGCGCAAGGTCGTTATGAAGAAGCGCCGCTCGCCGCTCCAGACCTCTGTAACTGCGATTTCGACCGGGAACTCACTGCCATCGGCCCGAATGGCAATCTGCTCGACGCGGCGTCCGAGGACGCCCGGACTCCCATCTGCCTGATTTCTGGCGCGGTTCTTGCGCAAATGCGGCGGCATCACGTGGTCAAAGATCTTCGCTCCAACAGCCTGCGCGCGCGAATAGCCCAAAGTCACCTCGGCAGCCTGATTGAGCTCGACGACACGTCCGCTTTCGTCGGTGACGACAATACAGTCGAGGCACGAGCGCATTGCCGAAGCAAGAAGTCCGTCCATGAATGCCCGTTCGGCGTCTCTGTGTTCCAAGGTCAGGCCTCTCACAAAAGCCTTTGCTTAAAAGCGCGCGGCACAGCAGCTAAATCCCTCCGCGCATGGCAACGACAGCCACAACTGACACGTTGTGCGCTAGCCGTAAATTCCTTTGAGGCGCACTGTCCCCACAGCCGCAACGATTGGTGGGCGCAATAGGGTTGCTGGTGCCTTAACGTACATCCAGCGTTGACGATGCGGCAATCCCGGAGCGCCGGTGCTGCATCTCCAGTAGCCTGAACGGTCTTAAGCCATCGGGTGCTCAGGCTATCCACATACCATGCCGCTTATGCCAGTCGGCTATCGATTCTTCCGGGTAGAGGTCGAAGCTGAGGTCCCCTTTGGCGATATTGGGGTCTACCCAATTCGCCTTGTACTTCAGCATGATATGCGTTCGCTGAGGCGGCTCCGGCAGGTCCGTATCGATTGCTGACGCAAACGGATGAACCAGTGCCGGCCAGGTTGGATCGTACAGCCATAAAGACGTGCCGCACTTCCTGCAAAAGCTCCGTTCTCCTGTCGATTTCTCTCCGTGGTGCTCGTCGTCGCTGATTTGCGCGCGGTACACGCCGATGCTGCGTTTTCCTTTGACGATCAAAGTCGCGAACTCTGCACCAAGGTTGATCGCGTATCCGCCGCCGCCTTGCTGCTTTCGACAGATCGAACAATAGCAGAGCTGATACGGCACTGGTGTGTGGCTCATCACCCGAAACGATACGGCACCGCAACGGCAGGCGCCTGTCAACAGCATAGGCATGGCATCCTCTGCAATATGGGAACCGATGCAAACTCATTTGCGTGGTGTTTGGTTGCGCGGTTGCATCGCGTGCCTCAGGTGAATCGCTCAGGATCGTCGGCGCAATGCGATAGACTCGCCGGGTGAATCGCCATTCTGTGATGGAACTCAGCGCCGTTCGGGCGGTTGGTACGGATGCACGACTCCGACCCCCACAGCTATTTCGAGCCCAATAATCCGAGATTCTTTCTCGTATTGTTCGCAATTCTCGGCGTTTTCACGTTAACTGCTCTCGCAATGCTCGTTTTGTCGCTGTGAGCAAAAAGAAAAGCGTGGTCAATCAGCAGAAATGACCGACGAAATGCGACCCGAAGTGCTCAGCGAGCAGACAGTCTGGTTGTCCGTCTACAGCCCGGTATTCGACGAGAATGCTAGTGCTTGGGAGTTCACGCTTGGTAGCGACCACTTTCTCGCAGATATCTCGGAGACCAGCATAGCCAAAGGACGCCCTGGAGCGCGGCGGTGCGATGGTCAACGACAAATACCAGGTGAGGCTGCAGATAGCCGAGTCCAACGACGCCTACGGCAAAACGGAAACGACCTACAAAATCCTGGAAGTCATGACTTTTATCAGGGCCGATATGCGGGCGAGCGATACGGAAACTGAAGGCGTTCCACCAGAACCGGTTGGCGAAGGCTGAACTGTTCAGCCGCTGCGCAGCCACACCCGCATTTCACCGGGCTCACGATTGTCCCAGGCATAGTACGGGACAGCCTTGATCTGCACGCTTTCCGTGGCGGGCGGCTGCGAACGGTAAAGCTCAGCGCCCCAATCGTTTGTCGTGTCGGTCTGTGCCAGCGCCGATAGGCTGACGACGCCGCGCAGCAGATCGGGTTCGACCTTAGCCTCGATCGGGCTTGAGGACGACAGCACCACGCCATGCAGGGGTGTGGCGTTGTCCGTCGCTTCGACACAGTACAAGACGGGTCCGCGCGCCAGCGCAACGCGTCCTATATCCTGCCGGACGTTGGGGTTGGCGTAGATGCGGCGGACGTCCATGTCGAGCTGGAGCTCGACGGTGTCGCCCCCCTTCCAAGCGCGATCGAGCGTCGCATAGCCGTCCTTGGTCACGCTCTTCAGGTCGATGGGTTCGCCGTTTACGCTGAGCGACGCGGCCTTGCACCAGCCCGGAATGCGCAGGTGCAGTTTGAACCGCGACGGCTTGTCGGAATCGACCGCGATCGCAGATCGCGCCGTCCCAGGGATAGCCGCTCTGCTGGGTCAGCACGACCTTGCCGCTGCCGATCTCGAAGCGGCCGGTGCTGTCGCCGTAGAGATGCACGGCGATGGCGTCTTCCGCCAGGCCATAGAAATAGCTGCCGATCGACGCGACCATCCGGCCGATATTCGGCGGGCAGCAGGGGCAGCGATGCCAGTTCCAGCGGTTGTGCTTGCCGCGGCTCTCCAGCGGGTTCTCGTAGAAGAACAGCGAGCCGTCGAGCGACAGGCCGGAGATCGAGCCGTTGTAAAGCGCCTGCTCCATCATGTCGGCGTAGCGCGCGTTGGGACCCATGCCGAGCATGCGGCTCGCCCAGAACACCAGCCCGACGGCGGCGCAGGTCTCGGCATAGGCGCGTCTCGTTCGGCAGGTCGTAGTCGCCGGTGAAGCCCTCGTTGGCGGCGGACGGGCCGAGGCCGCCGGTGACGTAGAGGCTCTTGGTGACGAGATCGTCCCACAGCCGGTCGAGCGCGACGCGCAGCGTGTCGTCGCCATATTCGGTGGCGATGTCGGCCATGCCGGAATAGAGATACATGGCGCGCACCGCGTGGCCGACGACCTTGTCCTGCTCGCGCACCGGCTTGTGCGACTGGTTGTATTCGTAGGTCTTGAAATGGAAGTTCTTGGGGTCGGCGCCGCGCGCCCGCGCCTCCTCGTCGAAATAATGCGGCTGCTGGCCGCGCTCGTCGATGAAGTATTTGGCGAGGTCCATGTATTTCTGCTCGCCGGTGACGCGGGCCAGCTTGACCAGCGCCAGCTCGATCTCCTCGTGGCCGCAATAGCCGCGCTTCTTGCCCGGCTCCGGCGCCGAACGTATCGGCGATGTGGTCGACATAGCGGCACATGACGTCGAGCAGCTTGCGTTTGCCGGTCGCCTGGTAGTAGGCGACCGCGCCTTCGATCAGATGGCCGGCGCAATAGAGTTCGTGGCAGTCGCGCAGGTTGGTCCAGCGCTGGCCGGGCTGGATGCGCTGGTACCAGCTTGACAGATAGCCGTCCGGCTGCTGCAGCTTTTCGTACATGTCGATGATGGCGTCGATCTTGTGCTCGAGCTCGGCGTTCTTGCGCGCGGTAGAGCGAATAGGCGGCGGTCTCGATCGTCTTGCCGAGATCGGAATCCCAGAACATCTGCGTCGTCACCGTCGAGCCGTGAAGCCGTCATTGACATGGAACGGGATGACGCACGCCGGGCGACGGGCGGTCGGGGTCGATCTGGTCCAGCATGCCCGCCTCGACGCAGCGCTCGTAGAGGATATCGGCGGTGCGCGTGGCGACCGCGTCGACGCGGTCGCCCCAGAAGCCGCGCACATCGACCTGCGGCACGGCAAGCGGGCGGAACAGAGCGAGTGTCGGGCTTTGAGCCGCAGTTTTTGCAGACGTCATGCATGATTTTCTCCTTGTCGTTGTCGCCGCAGGCTATTTGACGGCGCCGGCCATCAGGCCGCGGATGTAGAAGCGTTGCAGGAGCAGGAAGAGCACCAGGCAGGGGATCATCATCACGGTGACGCCGGCCTGCACCGCGCCCCAGTCGATGGCGCCGAAGCGGCCGGACTGCAGCGCCGTCATCATGACCGGCAGCGTGAACTTGGACTGGTCGGTCATCAGCACCAGCGCGGCCAGGAACTCGTTCCAGGCGCCGAGGAAGGCGAACAGCGCGATGGTGGCGATGCCCGGCCAGACCAGCGGCAGCATCACCTGGAGCAGCAGCGTGACGTTGCCGGCGCCGTCCATGCGCGCGGCCTCCTCGATCTCGTGCGGCACCGCGTCGAAGGCGTTGCGCATCATGAAGATCGAGAACGGCAGTTGCAGCGTGACATAGACCAGGACCAGCCCGGTCAGCGTATTGTGCAGCCCGAGCTTGGTCAGGATCAGGAAGATCGGCGTCAGGATCGACTGGAACGGGATCATGATCGTCGAGAGGATCACGACGAAGAGCACGTTCTTGCACGGAAAGCGGAAGCGCGAGAAGCCGTAGCCGGCGAGCACGCTGACGATGACCGACAGCGATCACCGTCATCGACGGCGACGTAGAGGCTGTTCTGCGCCGGCAGCCAGAGGCCGTCGCCGAAAGCTGTCGAGCGTGCGCGTAGTTCTCGACGCGAGAAGCCGGTCGTCGGCCATGGCGGCAGCGGCGGCTGGCGCGCTTCGGCGCCGGCTTGAAGGTCGACAGCACCGCCCAGACGATCGGCGCGAGGAACAGACGCGGACGCCGATCAGCCGGTCGAATGCTCGGCGATCAGCGCCGCGAGTGCGGCCTTCCTGCGGCAGCGGCCTGCGCCATCAGTCGACTGGCCCTCCGGTTGCGCAGCAGCCAGAGCTGGATCAGGCTGAGCGACGACCAGGATGACCAGCAGCACCATCGACAGTGCCGCGCCGTAGCCGAGCTTGAACGACACGAAGGACTGGTTGAAGATCCAGTAGACGGCCGTGAGCGTCTGGTTGCGCGGGCCGCCGCGCAGGATGATGTAGAACTGGTCGAAGGCGAGGATCGAGCCGGCGACCGACAGGATCAGCGCCAGCGCGATGCGTGCGGCGCATCAGCGGCAGGGTGATCGGCCGGAAGCGGGCGAACGCGGCCTGGCGCCGTCGATCGTCGGCCGCCTCCTGCAATTCGGTCGGGATCGACTGCAGGCCGGTCATCAGGATGATCATGGTGAAGCCGGCGACCTTCCAGACGACCATGGCGATGATCGACCAGAAGGCCGGCTGGAAAGTCGCCAGCAGATTGACCTTCTTGTCGGTCAGGCCGAGCTCGATAGGCCGCCGGGCTGAACAGGCCGGAATCGACATTGAGCAGCCACGACCAGAGCAGGCTGGCCGAGGCGAAGCCGACGACGACCGGCATGAAGAACGAGGTGCGGTAGAAGCCGGTCAGCGGCCGCGGCTTTTCGACGAACAGCGCCAGCGGAAAGGCGACGGCGAAGATCGCGATGGTGACGATCACGGTGTAGTAGGCGGTGAAGCTCAGCGCGTTCCAGAAGCGGGTGTCGCGCAGGATGGCCGCGATAATTGTCGAGGCCGATGAAGCGGTGCTCGCCCATCAGCGGCCAGTTGTGCAGCGACATCCAGGCCGTCATGCCGAGCGGCATGACGAAGAAGACGACGACCAGCGCCACGGCCGGCGCGATGTAGAGCAGGCCGACCCATTGCCGGCGGTCGGCGCCGGCCGAGCTGGCGTGCGGCTCTGGTGATGCAGGTGGATCTGTGCCATATCCGCGCTCATGTCTGGCGCACCTGCGCGGAAACGAACGACAGGGAACGGCTGCCCGCTCCGGGTGACGGAAGGCGGCCAGTTCGGCGGCGCGATTATCTGCTGCGCCAGGTCGATGATCGACTGCATCGTCTCCTGGGCATTGGCGATGGCGCCATCGACATCGTCGCCGAAGAAGACCTCGTTGACCATCTGCGTCCACGGGCCGTTGGCCGAGTTGATCAGGTCGTTGAACACCACCGAATAGGGCGTGCGGCCCTTGGCCATGGCTTCGGCGGCGACCTGGTAGCGCGGGTCGAGATCCTTGAGCGCCTCCTTGGCGATGTCGCCGCGCACCGGCAGGCTGCCATATTTGGCCAGGATGGTCTGGCCCTCGAGCGAATAGGCGAAGTCGAGGAACTCCTTCACCACGGCGATCTTCGTGGTGCCCTTGGTGACGACGAAATTGTCGCCGCCGGCGAAGGACGACCAGCCGCCATCCTTGCCCGGCAGGAAGGTGACGCCGTAGTCGATATCGGGATACTGCGTGTTGAGCGCGCCGATGGCGAAGGCGCCGGACGGCGTGATGCCGATCTTGCCGGCGGCAAAGGCGGCGAAGAAGTTGGACGCCGGTGTCGGTCTGCGCGCCCTCCGGCACCAGGTCCTTCTTGACCATCGAGCGGTAGAGGTCGATGGCGCCGCGCATCTGCGGGCGTGTCGAGCGTCGCCTTCGAGCCGTCCTCGCGTAAGGATGTCGCCGCCCGAGGCCCAGACCAGCGGCGTGAAGGTGAAGATGTTGCAGCCGCCGCAATTGCCGGAGAAATAGAAGCCCTTGATGTCGCCGCCGAGCGCGTTGACCTTCTCGGCGTCGGCTTCGATCTCGGCCCAGGTCGTCGGGCCTTTTTCAGGATCGAGGCCCGGCCTGCTTGAACAGCTTCTTGTTCCAGATCAGCACCGAGCTATCGGCCGAGAACGGCAGGCCGTAGATGTGGTCCTTGTAGGTGCCGGTCTTGACATGCGCCGGCGACAGCTGCGCGAAATACGGGCAGCGATTTCGCCCAGTCGGTGATGTCCTCGAGCTGGCCGGCGGCGGCGAAGGCCGGCGTGTAGATCAGGTCGAGCGAGAGCGCGTCGGGCGCCGTGCCGCCGGCGGCCGCTGCGCCATATTTCGGGATGATCTCGGCATTGGGGATGATGTCGAGCTTGACCTGGTTCTCATGCGCCTTGTTGAAGGCATCGACGATGCTCGGCATGAAATTCGAGCCGTCGGCGCGCACCCAGATGTTGGCGGTCTCGGCTGCCGCATGCGGCGAAGCGCTGCGCCAGAACGCAGCGGCGAAGGCGAGTCCGGCAATCGATGCTTCTTCATGGTTCTCCTCCTCAATTGGCCTGCTGATCGCCGGCGCAGCCGCTCCCAGCGGCAGCGTTCTTCTCAGCCGTCCGGTGGACGGCCGCATGACTGACGCACCACCAGCCGGCACGGCAGTTTTCGGATGCCCGGCGCGGCCGGCTTGGCCGCCGACGAGCGAAAGCAGGGTCAGCCCGGCCTCGCGCCCGAGCGCGGCCAGGTTCATGTCGACCGAGGTCAGCGGCGGGCGCGTCGCCTCGCGCCACGATCTCCCAATTGTCGAAGCCGATGACGCCGACATCGCCTGGCACGCGAAAGGCCGCGCTCGCGCAAGCGCATCGATGACGCCGCGCGCGATCTGGTCGTTGCCGCAGAAGACGGCGTCCGGTTTTTCGCCGCTGCCTGGCCGAACAGCGTGCCGACAGCCTCATGCCCCCAGGCTTCCGACCATGCGCCGAGCAGCGGCTCGGTCACCGGCAGACCGTGCTCGGCCAGCACATCGCGATAGGCCTGGGCCCGCTCATGCACCACGGCGAAAGCTCGCCGGTCCGGTGACATGCGCGATGCGCCGCCGGCCGAGCCGGCAGAAATGCTCGACCGCCAGCCGCGCGCCGCCGGCAGTCGTCGGAGACGAAGGCGATGGCGTCGGGATCGGGCTGGCGTGAAGGCGTAGATCGCCGGGACGCCGAGATTGGAGAGGTCGACCGGCAGATGGCGGTCGATGCGCTTGCCGGTGGCGATGATGCCGTCGACGCGCTTGTCGAGCATCGCCTCGACATGCAGCTGGGCAAGCCGCGGATCGTCCTCGACATTGCACAGGAACACCGAAACGCCGTTATCGACCAGCGCTTCCGAAATGCCCGGCCATGACCGGCAGCGAGAAGCGGCCATAGGTGTCGTTGGTCAGCAGGCCGACGGTGAAGCTGCGCTTGCCGCAGCAGGCTCTGCGCCAGGCTGTTGGGCCGGAAGCCGAGCCGCTGCGCCGTCTCGCGGATACGCTTCGCGCGTCTCCGCGGTCATCCGCCCTTGCCCGTTCAGCGCCTTCGAGGCGGTGGCAACGCTGACGCCAGCCACCGCCGCGACTTCACGCAGCGTCACCGTGTGAGTGGCGCCTATGTCCCGGCTCAATGCAGTTTTCTCCTCCCTGAGAAAACCTTTTCTCACCTCCCCAAATGGATGCGGCCCGTCAGCACGCAAACTTGAGAAAAGGTTTTCTCAGGTCTACCCGAAATGGGTTTCCATTGCAATCGCTCGCCAAGGGCGTTGACGACAGATTCATGCACTATCGATCGTCCGGCGACCCCAAACGGACCGAGTTTGTCTCCAAAAGGGTCACCTTTATAAAATCGTCGCTGGCGCGCGCGGTAACGGTCATGAGGCAAATGACAATGTCTTGCGCCCGATTACACCGATTGGCTTCTGCGCCAGCGTGTTGGCAACGTCATCCCGATGCGGAATAGGTGGTCAAGCTTGGTCGCAGGAACTGAATTTGCGGGCTGTCTCCAAAGCTTATGACCGCGATGTCCTTGCCGGGATAAATGCGACCGTCCAGCAGGGTTGAATAGAGACCAAACACCGAAAGGTCGTGTTTGAGCAGGATCGCCGAGGGTCGGTCCGCCATCGACAGTATGCGGGTCCGCAGCGATCACGCCGCCTTCCTCGCCCGACTTCACGCGCAACACCAGGTCCTCATCGTAATCGATGCCGTGCTCAGACAACCCTTTTCGGTACCCTCAAGAAAAAGATATCCGTAGTTGGCGCCATTGTCAGGCACCGTAGCCGCTATCCGGCGATGGCCTTTCGCCACCAGGCGGGCAACGGCTTGCGCGTGCCCTCGCCGAAATCCACATCGACCCAGGCATAGCCCTTGCCACTCAGCTGCGACCGAAGGAAACAAACGGCAACCCCGATTACATCAGAAATCGATACGCGGGATCCCGAACGGCGCGTTTCCGAGATGATCAGGGCGTCGACAAATCTGCGGGCGACCATGCGCGGAGATAGTCCGGCGCGTTCTGCGAAGGCAGCAGCACCAGATCGAGTTGATGCGCCTCCAAAACTTGCTGCAGGCGGCTGATCACACGCGGAAAGTAACTGTCGCCTTCCATGGCTCGCGGCGGTTCCGGCCTCCAGAACCAGGCCGACCGTATTGGTCACGCCTTGTCGCAAGCTCCGGCCCGACTGATTGGGCGCGTAGCCAAGGCGCGCGCGCGCCTCCAGCACACGCCGTCGTGTCTGCTCGTTGACGTCAGGTCTGTTGTTGAGCGCGCGCGAAACGGTGCCGATCGAGACGCCGAGATGCTGAGCCAGCTGTCTGATGCCTGTCATTACTCCTGCACTCGAGCACGAAGCTGCTGATGGGCGCGGAATTGACGCACTGGAAACTCTACGATTGTTCTTGACAGGAAATCCAGTGTCGGCGTTCAATCCGTAAACGTTTACGAGCGAGCTGATTAATTGCGACCAGCATGGGAGGAGTCGCGTGTGTAAACCATTTTGCGTGCCGTTTTGGTCGGGTGCGGAGCCATGTCGAAAGGCTGGCTCGAGGCGACTCGACCGGACAGCCATCGCTTCGAGATCGCGTCGCGATCGCCGGCCTGGTCGATCATCGACCGGAGCGCGGCGCGAACGGCGGCGCGCGGAGTTCGTCCTTCACGGGCGCCGAAGTCGGCACCGATCTCGAGGCGATGCTGCCGAGACCAAGCCGGACCTGTGTTCGACGTCGTCGTCCCCGCCGCGCGGCGCGATGTCGTCGACCCGCGCCTGCGCCACGGCTGCCACGTGCTCACCGAAAAGCCGATGGCGACCTCGATGGCGGAGGCGCGCGACTGATCGTCGGCCGCGGCATGCGCCGGGAAGCATCCATGCGGTGGTGCAGAACCGCCGGTTCATTCCCGGCGTGCGCCGCATCCGCCGGCTGTCGCGACGGGCGCTGCTCGGCGAACTCACGGCGCTCCATTGCGACTTCTTCATCGGCGCGCATTTCGGCGGCTTCCGCGAGGAGATGGAGAACGTGCTGCTGCTCGACATGGCGATCCACACGCTCGATGCGGCGCGCTTCATGCCGGCAGCTGATCCGCTCGCGGTCTATTGCCACGAGACCAATCCCAAGGGCTCGTGGTACGCGCACGGCGCCGCCGCCAACGCGATCTTCGAGATGGGCGGCGGCGTGCGTCTTCACCTATCGCGGCTCGTGGTGCGCCGAAGGCGCCAACACCAGCTGGGAGAGCGGCTGGCGGATCGTCGGCACGCGCGGGCACGCTGCTGTGGGACGGCGCCGGCGATTTCGACGCGCACTGTCGTCAACGGCGACGAAGGCTTCCTCCGCGATCCGGTCGCCGAGCTCGAAGTGCCGGCGCGCAGCCGACGACGCGCGAGACCCATGGGCATGCCAGCGTCATCGCCGATTTCCTCGACGCCATCGACAGCGGCGCCGACGCCGGAGACGCGTGCGCGACGACAATATCAAGAGCCTCGCAATGGTGTTCGGGGCGATCGAGAGCGCGCGGCACCGGCCAGCGCGTCGCGATATCAGCGAAGGATCACGATGAGCAATCCGGCAAAGTCCATCCGCATCGGCACCATGATCAGCGCCACGGGTGGCAAGGCCGCCGCAGCGCATCGCGGCAGATCGCCGATCTGGGCTTCGAGAGCTTCGAGCCGTTCTTCTGGCAGACGACCAACGGCCAGGATCTCGCCGAACTCGGCAAGCGCTGCCTCGATGCGATCGGCAATCGCGACATCACGATCTCGACGCATCGGCATGTTCGGCAATCCGCTCGAAGACCAGGAGATGGACCGCGAGACCCTGCAGGGCTGGAAGGACTGCATCGACAACGCCCACCATTTCGGCGCGACCTGCGTCGCCGGCTTCACCGGCCGCATCCGCAACAAGCCGCTGACCGACAGCCTGCCGCGCTACAAGAAGGTCTGGACCGAACTCGCCAAGCGCGCCGCCGACAAGGGCGTCAGGATCGCCTTCGAGAACTGCGCCATGGACGGCAACTGGGCGACCGGCGACTGGAACATCGCCCACAATCCCGATGCCTGGGAGCTGATCTTCAACGAGACGCCGGACGACAATATCGGGCTCGAATGGGAGCCCTGCCACCAGCTCGTCTATCTGATCGATCCGCTGCCGCAGATCCGCAAATGGGCGCAGCAAGATTCTTCCACGTGCACGGCAAGGACGCGACGGTGCGCTGGGAGGTGATCAGGAGCACGGCATCTTCGGCAAGGAGAAGTTCGTGTTCATGCGCACGCCGGGCTTCGGCGACAGCAACTGGACCGACATCATCACCGAACTGCGGCTCGCCGGCTATCCGGCTCGATCGACATCGAGGGCTGGCACGATCCGGTCTATCGCGACGCGCTCGAGATGACCGGCCAGGTCCATGCGCTCAACTATCTCAAGCATTGCCGCGGCGGCGACTTTGTCGCCGATCCCTCGATGACCTATCGTCCGACGCCGGGAGGCGATCCGTGCGCTGAGCCGAACATGAGCTTTCCGGGCGACGCCGCAAGACATGTTAATGGGAGGAGAATATGAACAGCACTACTCAAGACTGGCACTGGCAGCGGCTTGGCTGCTGGCGCTGCTGATGCGGCACCGGCCGCTCAGGCGCAGGACAAGACGTTCAACATCTGGTGGTTCGAAGGCGCCGACAGCGCGCCAGGGCATCACCTGGACCAAGGCGCTCGAGGAGTTCAAGGCCGACCATCCGGACGTGACGGTCAATTTCGAGCAGAAGACGTTCGACCAGCTGCAGCAAGTCGGGCAGCATGATCCTCAATTCGGCCGAAGCGCCGGACCTGCTCGAATACAACAAGGGCAACGCCACGGCCGGCCTCGTCGCCAGCCAGGGCCTGCTGACCAATCTCGACGATGCCTTCACGGGCGGGGCTGGGACAAGATCCTCAACGAGGGCCAGCTGGTGCTGAGCCGCTACAACGAGCTGGGCATCTATCGGCTCGGGCCCGATCTGGGGCATCTCGACCTATGGCGAGTATGTTTCGGCCTTCTACAACATCGACACGTTCGAGGGCCGGCGTGAAGGTGCCCGACGACGCTCGAGGAACTGAGGCGGTCTTCGATACGTTCAAGGCTCAGGGCGTCACGCCGCTGGCCCTCGGCGGCGCATCGACGAGCGGCCAGCATCTGCTCGCCTCGCTCGCCTACACCAAGGCCGACGACACCTGGGTGCAGAACTACCAGGGCCTGAAGGCGCCGCTCGACGCGCAGCCGTACTCTATGCCGCGCAGACGCTCACGGACTGGCTGGCCAAGGGCTACATCACCAAGGACTCGACCGGCATGAACGACGACGACGCGTCGCTGCAGTTCACGTCGGGCAAGTCGCCGATGTACGTGTCGGGCACCTGGAACCTCGGCAACTTCTCGGCCAACATCAAGGACTTCAAGTGGGGCCAGTTCGTGATCCCGACGCCGAAGTACTCGGTGGGCTCGACCGGCAACCTCTGGTCATCCCGAAGGGCTCCAAGAACCCCGAACTCGCCAAGGAGTTCATCGGCCTCCTGCGTCGGCGAGAAGTACCAGACCGAGCAGGCCAATGGCGGCGTGTCGTTCGCGGCCGACGCGCCAAGGTCACCAACCCGGTGGGCAAGCAGCCTCGGCCGTGTTCGCCGAGATCGCCGCCAAGCAGGGCCTCGGCTTCTATCCCGACTGGCCGGTGCCGGGTTACTATGAAGTGCTCAACCAGAAGGACACCGGCCTGCTCGGGGCACGCTGACGCCCGAGCAGTTCGTCGAAGAGATCAAGGAGGTCTACGACGACGCGCAGGCGAGCCAGTAGGGCTGGACTCGCCGGAGCGCGGCGCCGCGCTCCGGGGGCGCCGGCGAGACCGTGTATCTCAAGGGGAGGGGAGTCGTGGCCGGGAAAGACGTCGGCTGCAGATCGCTTCGAGACCAGATGAGACATACGTCGCCCGAGCGGATCAAGCGGCTACTACTTCTACCTGATCCCCGGCTTCGTCGGGCTTTGTCATCGTCATGATCGTCCCGCAGATCGCCAATTTCGTGCTGAGCTTCACCGCCTGGAAAGGCGTGGGAACGCCGCGCTGGGTGGGCCTCCAGAACTACGAGCGGCTGCTGACCGACGACCAGTTCTGGCGGGTCGATGCACAACACGCTGCTGTACATGATCTCGATGACCGTCATTCCCGTCCTGATCGGTCTCGTCCTCGCGTCGCTGCTCTTCGACTATGTCGCGCGACCAGTTCGGCGAGCGGCATGTCGAGCTTCTTCCGCGCCGGCTTCTACCTGCCGCAGATCCTGCCGCTCACGGTCGCCGGCGTGCTCTGGGGATGGATCCTGAACCCGGTCGGCGTCGCCAATGCCATCCTCAAGCGGTCGGGCTCGGCGCGCTCGGGCAGAACTGGATCGGCGATGCGACCTACGCGCTGCCGGCCGTGTCGCTCGTGATCGTCTGGGTGCAGGTGGGCTATTGCCTCGTCGTCTTCATGGCGGGCCTGTCGCGCATCGATCCGGCGCTCTATGAAGCCGCGCAACTCGAATGCGACGTGGTGGCGCCGTTTCGCATCACCGTGCCGATGCTGCGCCCGAGATCTTCGTCGTCGTGCTGACGACGCTGATCGCCGCGCTCAAGGTGTTCGCGCCGATCTTCGTCCTGACGCAGGGCGGGCCCGACGATGCGACGCTCGCGCCGTCCTATCTCACCTATTACCACTTCTTCACCGCAAGCGCGTGGGCTATGCCGCGGCCATCGCGACGGTGCAGATGATCCTGACGTTGGGCTCGCCGTCATCTTCCTCGCTCCCAGCCGCGCCAGACGGAGAGGATAGCTGATGTCGACTCGACTCACAGCTCTCGCAGCATTCGCAGCGGATGCCGGCCCGCACGCCCCGGCTGCGCGCTAGCTGGTTCGTCCTCGCGCTGCTGCTGCTCTTGCTCGTCTCACGCTGTTCCCGTTCTTCCTCGCGCTGCTGAACGCGTTCAAGCCGCGGCGGACTATGTGCGGACGGCCCTCTCGTTTCCCGCGCACCTTCGACCTGACGCGATCGAGAAGTTCTGGAACAATGCCGGACTACCCCGCAAGCTGATCAACAGCATGCTGATCAGTGCGCGGCGTCCGGTCCTCGCCGTGACATCAGCCTGCTCAACGCCTATGCGCTCGGCATCGGCCGGGTAGGGCGGCTACACGATCCTGCTGATCCTGCTGCTCACGACATGGTCCCGCAGGAATCGATCATCTATCCGATCTACTGGATGTCCAAGACCGTCGGTCTCTACGACACTCTGTACCGCTGATCGTCATCATCGCCGTGCTGACGCGCCTTCGGCACGTATCTGCTCGCGTCGGTGATGAGCACCTTCCCGCGCGAGATCCTCGAGGCCGCGGAAATCGACGGCGCGTCGCGCTGGCAGATCCTCTGGAAGGTCGTCGTGCCGATGCTGCGGCCGACGCTGATGGTGCTCGGGACCTTCTTCTTCATCTGGACCTGGAACGAGTTCCTGATCCCGGTGGTGATGCTGGTCTCCAACGACAACCAGACGGTCGCGGTCGCCATGGGCCTCACGGGCGCAAAACAGTCGGACCCGACCCTTGCAGCCGCGGGCCTTCTCGGCATGCTGCCGACGGTGATCTTCTTCCTGATCTTCCAGCGCACGCTGACTCGCGGCGTCGCTGTCGGCGCGGTGAAGTAGACAAGACAGCAATACGGAGGCTGCATGTCGGGGACATCGATCAAGTCGGCAACGAAGCATTACGGTGCCGTGGAGGTGCTGAACGATATCGACTGACATTCCGAAGGGCGAGTTCGTGGTGTTGCTCGGAGCCTCGGGCTGCGGCAAGTCGACGATGCTGCGTATGGTTGCCGGGCTTGAGCAGCTGACGCGCGGCGAGATATGGATCAGCGGCCGGCGCGTCGACCTGCTGCCGCCCGGCCAGCGGGACGTCGCCATGGTCTTCCAGTCCTACGCGCTCTATCCGCATATGACTGTACGCGACAACATGTCGTTCGGGCTGAAGAAATCAAGACCCTCCCGCCGAGATCGAAAAGGGATCGCCGTGGCCGCTCAGATCCTCGAAATGAAGCACTTGCTGGACCGCAAACCGTCGGAATTGTCTGGCGGTCAACGCCAGCGCGTGGCAATCGGCCGCGCAATCGTCCGCGAGCCCAAGGCGTTCCTATTCGACGAGCCGCTCTCAAACCTGGATGCCGCATTGCGTACCCGAACGCGGGTAGAACTCGCGCAACTGCACGAGCGGATCGGCGCGACCATGATTTTCGTCACGCATGACCAAGTGGAAGCGATGACACTGGCCGACCGGATCGTCCTGTTTCACGATAGGAGGATTGTGCAGGTGGCGACCCCAAGTGAGATTTATGCTCGTCCGGCCACCCGCTATGTCGCCCAGTTCATTGGTTCACCCGGGATGAATTTCGTGAAAGTCGCATCCGCCGGCGAACGCGCGGGGTTTCTCACCGCCAAACTGATTGACGGCTCAGGATACTATTTCGGTTCCTGCCGCCGATGTCAGGGGGCCGGACCTGACACTGGGGATCGGGGCCGAGTATCTGGTGGTCGCAAGCGAAGAGAAGGGCGTCTTAAGGCCCAGGTCGAGACGATCGAGCGCTTGGGTGACCGCTCGCTTGTTCATGCTATCCTCTCCGACGGCAGCAAGGTCATTGGCGCCGACCCTGGGATGACCAACCTTGCACATGGCGATGCGGTTATTTTCAACGTCAATTCTCCAAACTGACGGTTTTCGACTAAATCGACAGGGCCTATCACTCGGCGGCGTCAATGCTTCACCAACTCAAACGGCTCTGGCCACCGAGGGAAGGCTAACCCTCTCCCGGCGATTCCTTCTTCGCCTGTTCCCCAGAGAGAAGTCATAGACAACGGTCATGGCTGGAGTGAAGCCTTCTGCCGGTTACGGATTTGACATGGTCGAGGGTGCCTTTTTGGCGGGCTGCTGGCCCAGCGGAAAGTACGGTCTCGCAGCAGATCCTGGTGGGATCTTGCGGATCGGGAATGCCGATTGTCGAAGAAATGCAACTACTGGTTTTTTTGCGCGAGCTGCGCATCGGCGAGTCTCGGCTGATGTCGAATATTGGGTGCGCCCAAACACGGCTGCAGTAGAGGCATTAACCAATTTGCCAATCCCGCACATCGCTCAATTGTCGCAGGTGATAGTCTTCCGGAAGTTGTTGGAGGGCGGTTGGGAGATGAGACTGTACTCTCTGGATTGCTTGCGCTGACGGCTCCACTCATGCCGTCGGGCGCGAAAGCCGCGATGCAGATCAACTGTATTTGGGAAGGCAGGACGCCCGTAGCCATTACCGTCGAGGGAGACGGAGTCTTGGCGTGAGTATGATCGCGTCCCCTACTACGACATCGGTGTCAACAAGTTGGGGATCTGGCTACTGGTGGACAAGCCGAGACCGGTGTTGAGCATGCAACTCACGCAACCCAACAATCCCATTGGCGTGACGCTGGCCCAGTACACCAAGGGTGGTCGTTGTTGGAAGTAGTCTAAGCCATTGCGTCGATAGTCCGAGTTCGCAGAGCGGGTCTTTGCTCACAAAAACGCCCCTACGCGACCGCCCGAGGTCGCTCAGAATTCTCCACCGCTGCAGCGCATTGATCGCAAACAAACGTTCCAAACGTGGTCGACTGCATGAGCTCATTAGCGGCACGGTACCGCGGTTCAAGGTTCCGCCCTCGAGTGGAGCAGCGCGCGTAAGCTGCGCTCTCTGGACAAGGGCTGGAAAGGACTTGTCAGCGACAGTGATCGCTGAACGCAACGCGGCCAGATAAGACTCGTCCTCCCGAGACTGCGTCATCCGCCGCCCGGCGGAAGCAACCGCGACAGATCGGGATGACCGCGGATGGCGGCGGCGGAAACGGCCCGATTGCCCTGCGCCGTATCGCCCCAATAATGCAAGCCCGTCACGTCGGTCGCCAAAAAATCCATCACGCAACCGCCGGAAAAGCCACCTATGGTCGAAGCGTCGTGGATGATATCGTCGCTCGGCCGCACCAACGGTTCCATCAACTCGCCGAAGCTCACCCGCTTCTTCTCGTCCGGATCGCCAAAAACCTTGCGGACATCCTTCGGGATGGACTGCATCAGGCCAGGATGGCCAACCACATAAAGCCGTTCCAGATCATCGAGCGGCTTCGTCGTCAGAGTGAGCGCGTTTGCCTTTCCACTGATCGGTTCGATTTTCAGCAGGGCGGCATCGACAGGATCGTTTTCTGAAGCAACATAGACAATATCGACGACGCGATACACAACCTGTGAGGGTGGATTGTCGTGGAACGAGAAGTCGAGGCTGACGGTAAGGTCCTTTCGCAATCGCGCTGTCTGCGTACCCGGTATTCGGCGCGCCAATCGGGTACCGCCGAACGGCGGGAAAAGGACGTGCCGATTGGTTATGGCGGTGTCCGCGGACAGAAGCCAGGAGGTGCCCTGTACCCACGTCATCGAGCCGGCCAACAGGTCGACGACTCGCACGGCAGCGGTGGCGCGGCAGGCTGTCATGATCGCGGCGCGATGATTGTCGACGACGAGCCGCCACATTGCGGCTTCGGGGTAGAGGGTGAGATCTTCCAGGTCGTTTCCGTCGACCCGAACCGCCGGGCGGCCTGTCGCCCTGACCACGGCTTCCAGAGCCAAAACTTGACTCGGCCGCAGCGAGTGCGCGGGCGCGCCATTCGATAGCGTCTCGGCGGCCTTCATCGCCTCTGTAACGAGCTTTGTCGCGACACCCTCCGCCTCGGCCTGCACCATACCCGTGACAGGCGGCGCGGCGGCTTCAAGGCGGCTTCGCGGACGAGCGTCCTCCCTCATGAGCGCGTCGGCGATCACCTTTGTTTCCGGTGCCGCGCGGCGCACCCCCTCGCGCTTGTCAGCCGCCATGGATGTCAGGGCGGGCATCAGGCGCAATACGCGCGATACCGTACGCTCGGGATCGATATTCGCGGGCTTTTTAGGTCCTCCCCTGTCCTGTACGCCCTTGTCGTCGTCAGAAGACATCGGAAACCTCCACCCTGGCAAAGGTTGCGGAGCGGCCGCCCAATACTTTCCTGAGCCCCGCCGACAGGCCGGTCGGAGGCATCGCTTCATGCGTAGCCAGCCGCGAGCGCCCGGCTCTGAGGCGTTCAAAGGCGGCGGCGGCCAATTCTGGATAGTTCTGCTTGTCGACCAGCGCCGGAGAGGCAGACTCCGCCGCTCCGCCGCCGAAGACGCCATCCAGCAGGGAAGTAAGCTGGTCAAGTATGCCTGAACCGGAAGGCTGCGGCACCGCCTCCAGCGTCGCCACCGGGTCGCGCCTGATGGTCGCTTCAACATTGACTATGCCGGCACCGTACATGCCGGTATCGAAGCCCGGCGGCACCTTTGCGGAGGTGCGGATAACGGCGCGGAACATGTCCTGAAGCGTACGGCCGGCCGGCAGCCTGGCGATCAGCTCATCACGGCCGTGATGCGCTAGCCAGAGTGCCGCGACACCTGCAAGATGCGCCGTAGCGAAGGAAGTTCCTTGTCCGCCGGACACGGCATTCGGGTCATTCTTGTCGCGTGCGTCGGCGCGCAGAACGAATTCAGCCGGTCCCGAGATCGCGATGCTGCTGCCATGGGAGGAGCCACGCCACGGCTTTGATGCCGCATTGATGCCGCCGACTGCGATTGTCTCGGCATAGCGCGCGGGCCACACCACCTCGCCGACACAGTTGCCCGCCGCAGCGATAACAATGATGTTGGCCTTTACCGCCTTGCGGACGGCCGCATGCAGGGCTTCACTGAAAACCCCGCCGAGGCTCATGCTGATGACATGAGCACCGTTCAGACGGGCATGATCGATCGCCTTGGCGACAGGACTTTGATTGAATACCGAAACGGTTTCGATGCAGCGAACCGGTATCAGCGTTGCAAGCGGGGCGACGCCTCGCATCGTTCCCGCCTCGGCGCTGACAATAACGCTGCCGGTGCCGGTGCCGTGCCCGGGATTGAGCCCTCCCGTCATCGGATCAAGCGGCGGTTTTCCCGGCTCGACGAAATTTACAGCGCCGGGCTGCAGGTGCAAACCCTGGCCAAGTTCGCGATGGTTTTGGACCACCCCGGTATCGGGCTGGAAGACACGAATGCCCTTGCCTTTTTCCGGCCGGCCCTTCTGCAGCGAGAACGCCCAAGCCTCCGGCACACGGGTGGAGGAAACCGCCCAGTCCGGATCGGCAGGCTTTAGATCGTCGCCCGCCCAGCACCAAAAGGCGACGCTGCTTTCCACTCGGGCCGGCAGGTCGGCTGGAGGATCGTAGTCATAATAGTCGGTGCCGAGATCGGGATCGACGCTTTCCGCGCCAGTCAGCGCGCGCGCAGTACGCGCCAGGTCGAACATGTCCTGCTGATCGATCGGTGAGACGCCTGGTATAGTCACGCTCCGGAAATGATCGAGTTCCGGATCCGGTTCGAACAATGGACCGACTGTTAGCTCAAGCCCGCGCTCTTCTCCCGGTTGCCTGCCGTCCAATCCGGCCCTGAGCCGCGCCGCCGTCGTTTCATCTGGCGGAGGTGTCCCGGCAAAGTTCAATGTCAGCCGAACCTCGCTTTTAGTGTCACCGGCGCGCTGTTGCGCCCGCCAGCCTTCGAGAATCGGGGCAAGGTCCTCGACCAGGCCGAGCGTTGCCGCGGTAGCAACGGTTGTGCCGGTTGCTGTCGCTGCTTTCTGCACGCCGGCATCGCGGCGCACCGCCTCGCCCCGCGATGTCCCGAACTGGTCGCCGTCACGAGCGACCTGTGGAAATACGATGCCCGCCATCTCCTCGATTTCGGCGATCGATCGCATCAGCGGCATCCAGTCCGCCGCGACTGCGAACTCCCACGGAACCGTGCTGAGATCCTGCTCGAGCACGAAGCCGAAGCTCTCGACCGCGCCGTCTCGCTCGGCGACGATTACCTTCCAGTAACGTGACGGGATCGGCACCCATATCGTACCGGACGAATCATCGATACCGCGGAAATTCTCATCACCCGCGGCTAGCACCGGCCCAGCGAAGACGTTGAGCCGTTCGCTGGTGGCCTGGCTCAGAACTTGGTTCTCAAGCGCACCCCAGTTCTTGCCGGCTGCGCGGTTGAAGCCCGCGACCTGCGGTGAACAGTTGGTGACGTGAAACGTATCGCCATTGGCGAAACGCATTTCGTCATAGGTGTCGCCCCACGCCACATCCTCGCGGCGGACAAGGTGACCCTTGTCGAACGCCTGCCTGTCTTTGGTGAAGAATCGGTCGGGCAGTTGCTGATCGTCGCGGAGGCGCTCGTCCAGGAACCAGCGTTCCTGATCGTTCTTGCCCAACCCTCCGAGACCGTCGCGGCTGTAGTCCTTATCGGGACGATTCCCTGGACGCTTTCGGGCCGCACTCGCATCGACATTGGCGCCGGTGATGAGAGCCAGCCGCCTTTTCTCGTGCATGACGATCGAAAAATGGTTGTACGGAATCTCAGTGCCGCCGGTCTTCATCACCGCCGCGACCGATGGGTCTAGAGGCCGGGGAAATGGCACCGGAACGTTAAGGAAATTTGGATCGTAGCCCTTGCGGTTGGAATAGTCGCTGTCGCGGGTCGGTTCGACCATCTTTTCCGTCGCGATAACGGCGGTAGAGAAGGTTCCCCCGGATGCTACAGCAGCCGTTGCGCTTGCCGGACCGGCAGTGGTGGGCGCACCGAGTTCGACCGTGATGCGCAGCGGCAGTTCGAAGACTGCCCGAGCTCCATGCGAACTGCTCCCGCCATCCGCCCTGCCCGCTCCACCGGCCGCCGCACCGGCATCTGAGGCACCCGCGGAACCGCTGGATTGCACTGCGCCCGGCGCAGGCAACTCGACCTCGCTCCACGCTTGGTCGGAGACACCCGGACCCGGCTGGGCTTTGCCGGCAAAGTGAACGCCCGCATCGACCACACGTGCGTCGATGGAAAGTTCGTAAGAGGGTACGCCGAAATTGGCATCGAGGTATTGGCCGCCGAAATGCAGGCCGAGAATATCGCCAGTCTCCACATCCACGATTGCGGAGCCTGAGTTGCCGCCCAAAGTCGAACTGTCGTGCGTCATCGCCTCGACGGTGCGGTCAAAGCTCTCGACATTGCGAGCTTCGCGTACAAGGCCCGGCTGCAAGCGCTTGACATTGTAGACACCACCAAAGACACGATCCTGAACGGCGGAGGGGTTGCGAGGGTCGAAGGCAGGATAGCCGACTACAGCCACCTCATGATTTTGCAGGTCGGCCGGGTGGGCAAGCGACAGCAACAGCGGAGTGCGATGCCCGCCGAGCCCGGCGACCTTCAGCAGCGCCATATCCCAATACGGATGAATTAGCGCTATACCGGTCACGTCCAGGTAATCGGGCGGGTCGCTCTCGTCTTCCTTGCGAAAGTCGATGCCCACCTTGAGGCCGGAGTGGAAGTTCAGTCTCGTGAGGCCGATGCCGGAGGCGAATATCTCGGCGACGTGCCTATTGGTCATCAGCAGGCCGGCGCCAACGACGAAGCCGGTTCCGCCGTAAGGCAAACTCGGGTGATTGGGCAACTCGATGCGGCCGATCGAGGGCAAAACCGCGCGCAACGTACGCTTGCGGGCCGGATCGTTGAGGTGACGCCAGCTTTGGTGTTCGACTTCGTAGTCACCATCGGATATCCGCACCGCCGGTCGCAGGTCGGGTATGATGATCGCTTCGACCTGAAAACGTTCACGTTGGTCGAGCGTTAAGCGCGAATTTAGCTTGCGCACGGTTTCGGCCACACCCTCCGCAGCCATCTCCACGCGCCCAGCAGATTCTGTTCCCAAACCCGGCAGAGGCCGGCTGCCCAACGTCTTTGCTGCGACCCGTTCAAGGCCGTCGGGCCCGGCAATTTTTTCAAGGAAGCTACGGATACGTTGATCGTGCGCCGAACTCATCTTTCCCTCCCAAAGACCAGGCCGAGTGCGTATGCGCAATTCGTGATAATCTTGAAGTGTACGCTCTTCCATTCACAACACAAGGCTTACAGATGAGCAAAAACTTACGCATAAGTTGTATTCGGTAGTGAACGCGGAAATCTGTACAGATAAATGAAGTATCTCTTGTAATGTGCCACGGACATAAGCGCATCTACATCAATATAGAATTACGTCGAATCGAATTTTCACGGAAGTTGCTAATATTGTTGGCAGTAGATCTGCGTTTACAACGCTGTTTGCGTAGAAGCCGCCTCAAGCTGCCATACCGTTGATGAGTCTCAGAGACCGTAGATTGCATCCGCGACGATGGATCTAGCTTGTAGGTTCTAAGGGTGCGGACTCTCGATGCCGTTCACCATATCGACTGGAGATCTTCGGTTTTAGCAACCCGCGGTGTTTTCTTGCGCGCTCGAGGCGGGTCGCCATGTGACCATCCTGTCCGATGGCGTCACGTATCATCGGAAGCAGAAAATATGGCCGACGGCCATCACGCCCTCGCGAAGAAACCCCCTGGCAATGGTGCACTGCCAGGGAACACTCCCACCGTCACTCAACATCATTTAAGTTCAATGTGGTCGACAGAGGGATAGCCGCGACACCCTTTTCACCTATCGGGATCGACAGGTGGTATGGGAGGCGCTGGTATTTCAGCCCAGAATTGGACCTCTGCCTCCCTCACCAGGATTCCAGGGCCGCCGTACCACAGTTCCATTGGCGCATGATAGGCGACAATATTGTATTCGTAGCTTTCGAGTTCCTGGTTCCATGCGGTAACGAGGATCTGTTGCGCCGCATCTCGCGGAAGTCCGCCGAAACCTTTGCTTTTCCAGTCCAGATGGGGCTCTTTCGTTTGCGAGTTCATTCTATTACCTCCATAAGCAAGGAGTGGACCATCAGTTTCCGTATTCCTCGGCTCGGCTCGGGTCTACAATTTCGACTTCCTCAGACCACCAGAAGTAACTTTGCCGACCAGCACCAAAAAGAGATGTTGCAATGAGAACGGCCGATCCCATCGCCGGCCCGGGCCTGAAAAGTCCATTCCGCGCCCATGTGCCGCCACCACCTGGCCACCAAATCTTATCAGCCTTCCAACTGTTCGGTCCGAAGCCCGAGATCTGGTAAGTCATTTGGATGCCGCCGGTGGATTTCTGCATTATCCATACCTCGACACGGTCTATCCTGTCGTCGAATTTACGAACAAGCGGCCCCTCTGGCCACTCGACCCAATAGTTGTGTGGGTTAAGGGGAACCGTCTGGTTGAATTTACCTCCTGCCATGACCTTGCCCTCCAAGTTTCATTACGAGGGCGGCTCTTCGAGCCGCCAAAATAAGATACCACTGACGCTAGGGAAGGAAAGGAGATTTGGGCTCGGACTGCTTGCGAATTAAGCTGCTAAAGGCCCTCGGGCGCTGAATAACAGCGCGCAGAACGTCAGCCGTCCAGCGCGTTCCAGCCGCTCGCCAACGATCAGCCGTTCGTGACAGCGCGCTATGACGGCGCGAGTGTTTCTCTCGTTGATCCCTGTAGCCACAACCGAGTCGCGGATGCGGAGACGTCGTTTCCCTTGAGTTCGTAGAGACGGAGCGCCTCGGAGGCGGACGTGACGGCCTCGTCGACGCGCAGTGACGCCTTGAGCACCTGTGCCAGGTCCATCAGCGCATCCGCCCGGTGGTTGACGAAGTCGGTCCTCTGAGCGAGCGCCACGGCCTCGCGAGCCAGCACCTCGGCCTCCGCAAACTGTGCACGCCTGGCCAGCACGCGCGCACGAACGCCGCGCCAAAGGATTTGCGAGAGCAGGTCGCCTTTTGAGGCGAGTTGAGCGCTCAGCTCCGCCAACTCCTCGGCCTCCTCCTCGCGCCCCTGTTCCAGGACCGCCCGCGCGAGGAACGCAGCGGTTGTCGAGCGGAACATACGCTCCCCCATGTCCTCGAGTGCGCGATACCCCGTGCGCAGATTCTCCTCGGCTGCAGCCGGGTTGCCGGCGAGCAGTTCGACGACGGCCTCGTTGTGGGACATCGCGGCATCGAGCTTAAAACCGAGTTCGGCGTAGGCGGCATTGCTCGTCGCGAGCAGATGGCGAGCGAGATCAAATTCGCCAACCATGCCGTGCAGGCCGCCCAGGTGACGGAGGATCGCCGCCTCGGATTCGGGACTGTCGCGGACTTTTTTGAGCAACGCCTTGCAGCGGCGGATGCCGTGACTGGCTGGCGTCGGACCGAACCAGAGCGACGATGCTATCCACGCCAGGATCTCGTTGTACACATGCTGATCGCCCGCAAGCCGCGCGTGAATGGCTGCGCGTTTCCACGCCTCTGCTGCCGCCTCGGCGCGTGCCTCGTTCCAATAGAGCAATGCCTCGAGCCGCCGTGCCCGACACAAGCCGAGATTGTCTCTGTAGCGATTAAACACCGGGATCACTAAGGTCGTAGCCCGGGCAGCTTCCTCGGTCCCGCCCTCCTCGACGCGGAGCAGCCTGAGAAACTGCTGCTCGATGAGCACGTGCGACGCGGCCCGCTCGTCGTTCGCTGCAGTGGCAAGCCGGTCCGCTTCCTGCAGTGCGCGCTCAGCGCCGGCCAGCCGCCCACACTCGATCAGTGCGCGGCCAAGATCAGCGAGCAGCGTTCTTCGCCGTGGATCGTCCGTAGGGATAAGGCGAGGTACCGCCACGCACAGCCTTTCCAATAGGGCAATAGCGGAGGTCAGGTGGCTGCGTCCGAGTGCCCGTCGCGCCGCCGCCTCGAGCCGCGCGGCTGCCTGCGCGGCGCGCGAAGCGGCGAGCGGGTCGCGGGAGTCAAGCGCGACACGGTACTGAAAAGCCTGTTCGAAATGGTAGCCGACGATCTCGTCAAACTCCGGTAGATGCTCCCCTGCCTTCATCTCAAGCCAGGCGGCGAAGCGTTCGTGGAGCTCGGCCCGCAAGTATTTCGACAATGAGCGATACGCGGCATCGCGGAGCAGGACGTGGCGGAAGTGGTAGGCCTCCTCCCCGGAGAAGTCGGGCGCGCCCGGCCGGATCAGGCCCCGGCGGACAAGCGCGAGCAAGCCATCATGGACCATCGACTCGAGCGCCGGGCTGGCAAGCTCGACGACCGCACTCCGATGGAACACCGCGCCCTCGATGGCCGCCATCGTGAGGATCGCTCGTTCGTGTTCTGGGAGGCGATCGAGGCGAGCGCCCAGAAGCGCGTCGATTGTCGATGGGACTCGCGGCGCGGAAAGATCGCCACTCGCGACCCAGCGATCCTCCTCGCGGATAAGCAGCTTCTCATCGACGAGCATTGCCACAAATTCTTCCGCAAAAAGCGGGTTGCCATCGGCCGCGCGCGTAATCGTCGACTCCACCGCGGGTGGTAGCGGCACATGATCGAGCAGATTTGAAAGCATCTCGCGGCATTCCGCTTCACTCAGCGGTTCCAGCACAATGGTCGACGCATTCGGCTTTGCGCTTCCCCAGACGGGACGCGTGTCAAGCAGTTCCGGTCGTGCAATGCCGACTATCAATATGGGAAAACCGCGCGACAAATCGACGAGGTGCTCGATTAGGTCCAGGAACGATGACTCGGCCCAGTGAAGATCATCCACCACGATCACGAGCGGTCGTTCTCGCGCCAGGGCTTCGAACAGTCGTCGGACGGCCCAGAAATTCTCCTCGGCCCTCGCCGGCTTCTCGCCACCAAAACCGAGCAACTCGGCGACGCGCTCGGCGATAAGCGCACCCTTGTCGTTCCCGGCGAGGTTCTCTGCGATTCTCGCTACGGACTGCTTGCCGAGGTCCAGTCCCTCAGCCCGCGTGATCTCACGAATAATGTCGGCAAGCGGCCGGTAGGTAATGCCCTCGCCGTAGGGGAGGCAGCGACCGCGCGCGAAATTGGTGTCACTCGGAAGACTTGCGGCGAATTCCTGAACGAGCCGCGACTTTCCTACGCCTGCATCGCCCAAGACGGTCAATAGGTGACAGGTTCTACGGCTGACCACGTCGCGAAAGATGCTGTCGATCATGGCACGCTGGCGCTCGCGTCCGACGAGCGGCGCCTCGAAGCGGCGTTGAACGCCGGGAGCGTGCGCGATGATGTTGATGACGATGAAGGCATGGAACTTCTCGCCGTGCTTCAGCGCGCGGGGCCCACTCAACTTTGCAAAGACGGCGTCGCGTACCAGCCTATGGGTCGACTCTCCAATCAGGATCTCGTTGGGCGCTGCGGCCTCCTCGATACGCTTGGCTACGCGCACAGCCTCGCCGGTAAGAAAGCGTTGTCCCTGCCTGTCGTCACCGGTAATGACCTCCCCTGTGTTGATGCCAACCCGATGCGCCAGCTGAACGCCCCAACTCGCTTCAAGCTCGTGGTTCAGTTTCGCGAGTGTGTCGCGCATTTCAACGGCGGCGCGCACCGCCCGCTCGGGCGTCATGCTCGGTCCGCTTCGGCACGCCAAAGACGGCCATGATTTCGTCGCCGATCAACCTTTCCACATTTCCACCGTGACGGCGGATAGCAGAGCTCATCTCGCCGAAGTAGCGGGCGAGCAGGTTCTGCAGCGTCTCTGGATCAAGGGTGAGACTGAGGCGCGACGAATCTACGATATCGGCGAAGAGAAATGTTACGGTCTTACGAACGTCTTGTGCCGATTTTCGCTCTGGCTCATCGGCC
The DNA here is from genome assembly GCA_963829135.1 of uncultured Alphaproteobacteria bacterium. Lineage (GTDB taxonomy): Bacteria > Pseudomonadota > Alphaproteobacteria > Rhizobiales > Rhizobiaceae > Kumtagia. Next base: position 117,760 of record CAWHHO010000002.1, read on the forward strand.
ATCCCAATCGCTTTCGTCTCTGGTAGCACTCCGCGCTCGGATGCTTGACCGCTATGCATTCCCCAACTCAGCGATGTCCGCTCAAGTATGTCACTGGGTGTTGCAACCATCCGAACCTTCCATCCGGGCAAGGGTCGATAGCCGACGATAGTACCATCGGTTCCCGGCGCGCTCCAGCGACGTTTACCGCGCCGGAAAGCCTGAGCATCGATCCCAGGTTTTGCGTGGCCCGCAGGATAAGATTTTGGGGCCAACGGGTCGTCTTCTGAAGCGACGGTGCAGCGATCGCATAGGGGATTGTTTTAACAGGCTGCGCTGTACCCTCCTGTGGCAAAAGCTACTGACCGGCGCTAATGTTCGGCGATGAGCTGACGAGGATATCTTGCATGTGGCGCGAACTTCCAGCGGACGACCGGATTGAGATCGCGATAGATGGCTATAAAGTCGTAGCTTACACTTTCGGCACCGGGCCCGAAACGGTTTTCTGCCTGAATGGGGGACCTGGTCTGCCCTGCGACTATCTTCGCGACGCCCACTCTTGTCTCGCAGAGCATGGTTATCGGGTGGTCGCATTCGACCAGCTTGGCACAGGCGCCTCCGACCGTCCTTCCGACGCTGGTCTCTGGACAATTACGCGATACGTGCGGGAGACGGAGACTGTCCGCAGGGTCTTGGAACTCGGAAAGGTGCACCTCCTTGGGCACAGCTGGGGAGGATGGCTCGCAATCGAATATGCCCTAACCTTTCCTGAAGCTCTCAAAACCCTGATCCTTGAGGACACCGCCGCGGATATTCCTCATCTGGTGTCCGAGCTCGAGCGCCTGCGCGGTGCTCTCGGCCAAGAAACCGTCGCGATGATGCAGCGGCATGAAGCCGAAGGGACGCTCGATCACCCGGAATATCAGGCGGCGATTACCATCCTGAACTATCGTCATGTCTGTCGCCTGGCCATCTGGCCTGCCCCTGTGAAGCGTTCGCTTGATGATTGGAACATAGCCCCCTACGCCACGATCCAAGGACCTAACGAATTTCTGTATCTGGGCAATCTGAAGAACTGGAACCGGATACCCGATCTGCACCGCATCGATGTCCCTGTGATGATCACCGTTGGCCAGCATGACGAGCTCACCCCCGCCTGCGCATTGCGGATGAAGCAGGCCCTTCCCCAGGCCGAGCTTCACGTCTTTCCGAACGCGAGTCACATGCCGTTCTACGAGGAGCCGGGCCTTTACTATCCCGCAATCCTGAAATTTCTCGACAAGAACAGGGGAGCTTAGAGAGCAGTTGCATCGTTATCGCGCGTTGCTGTTGCGACCGTTCCAGTTACTCCCAGTCCTGATCGGCATCAGCATCATCACCTTTGTATTGGTCCGCTCGATCCCGGGCGATCCTGCCCGTGTCCTGCTCGGCACCAAATCGACACCGGAAGCGATAGCGCGTATTCGCGCTCAGTTCGGGCTCGATGAGCCGCTCTGGCTCCAATATTTCTATTTCGTGAAGAACTTGCTCGCCGGCGAGATGGGAACGTCCATCCTTTATCGCACCGATGTGCTGCCGCTTATCGGCGAACGCCTCGGCCCGACGGTTTTCCTGGTCCTGGGCAGCGCTGTTCTCGCTATCGCAATCGCACTGCCGTTCGCCGCCTTGGCCGCGCTCCGTCGCGGCGGGATCGCCGATAGTGCGATCCGGCTGGTCTCCACGATGGGACTCGGCTTTCCGCCATTTTGGCTCGGCACAATGGTCATTATCATCTTCAGCCTGAAGCTCGGCATCTTCCCGGTATCGGGCTATGGCGACACGGCACTTGAGCGCCTCTATCACATGGCACTCCCGTGCTTTACGGTTGCGCTCGCTCTTTCGGCGATCCTGACACGGAGCTTGCGCACCGCCATGTTGGCTGAGCTGTCGTCCGATCACATTGTCGCCGCGCGTTCCCGAGGACTTCCCGAGAGCCGCATCTTCTGGAGACATGTGTTGCCGAATTCCCTGGTCCCGACCATCAATCTGCTTGCCGTCAACATCGGTTGGCTGATCGGTGGCTCCGTGGTGGTCGAAACCGTGTTCTCGCTGCCCGGCATGGGACAGCTCCTCGTCCGAGGCATAGCAACCCGCGACTATGTCGTTGTTCAGGGGGTTGCCATGGCCTTTGCCTGCGCCACGGTTCTGATCAATTTTCTGGCGGACATATTGACCGTAACAAGCGATCCACGAGTGACCCTATGAGCCAACTCGCCTATCGCTCATCGCCACGAAGAATGCCGGCGCTGTTGGCGGCGGGCATCCTCGTCATCACCGCGGCCGTGCTGCTGGCCCTGTTTGCGCCGGTATTTGCTCCTTTCGACCCTATTCTCCATGACACGTCGAACACACTGAGGCCGCCTAGTCTTACCCATCCGTTCGGTACCGACAATTTCGGCCGCGACGTGTTCTCGCGCGTGATCTGGGGCACTCGTGTCGACCTGCCACTCGGCTTGATCGGCGTGATCTTCCCCCTCATGATCGGGACGGCCATCGGCCTGGTCTCCGGTTACGTGGGTGGCGTCCTCGATTCCCTGTTCATGCGCATCGTGGATATTGTTCTGGCCTTTCCCTTCCTCGTTCTTCTGCTTGCCATAATCGCCATACTCGGCCCGGGCATCGGAAGTTTCTATATCGCGATGGCGCTTGTGGGCTGGGTGTCCTACGCTCGGCTTGTGCGCTCGCAGACGCTGATCCTCAAGAATAGCGACTTCGTGACGGCGGCTAGAAGCCTGGGGTTCAGCCATGGTCGGATCATGTTCCATCACATTCTGCCGAACGCGCTGGTTCCGTCCATTGTCTTCGCTATGTCGGACGTGGTCTTGGTAATCCTGGCTGGCGCGTCAGTGAGCTACCTCGGTCTCGGCGTCCAGCCGCCGACCGCCGAATGGGGCATCATGGTCGCCGAAGGACAGAATTTCATCACCACCGCCTGGTGGATCACCACCTTCCCCGGTATTGCCATTGTGGCACTGGCTTTTGGCTTCAGCATGCTTGCAGATGGGATGGGCGAATTTCTGGGAGTTCGAGAGTGAGCACGCCGCTCCTCGAGGTCGACGATCTTGCTGTCGTGACCACCGAGAATCTCGCGATCATTGAGGATGTCAGCTTTTCGGTAGGGCACGGTGAGGTGTTGGGCCTGGTCGGCGAAAGCGGATCAGGCAAATCGATAAGTTGCCGCGCCTTGATGCGGCTCCTGCCAAGCGAGAGTCTCAGGATCGCCAAGGGTGCAGTCCGGTTTGAGGGAATAGAGCTCCTGGCCTTGAACGAGCGCGAAATGCGCGAAATCAGAGGCCGTCGCATGGGGATGATTTTCCAGAATCCGGCAAGTCATCTCGATCCGGTGATGAGCATCGGGCACCAAATCGCCGAGACTCTGCGGTTTCACCGCAATGCCGGCCGGCGCGCCGCTTGGCGCGAAGCGATTGAAATGCTTCGCCAGGTGGGCATTCCCGACCCGGAGCGCCGCGTCGGCGACTATCCGTACCAATTCTCTGGAGGCATGCGACAACGGGCCATGATCGCCCTTGTGCTCGCCTGCAACCCCAGTCTCATTATTGCCGATGAACCGACCACTGCGCTCGACGTCACCGTCCAGGCGCAAATCATCCGCCTCCTTCTCGATCTGCGCGATCGGCGTGGCGTTTCGATCATTCTCATCACGCATGATCTCGGACTGGTGGCGCAGACCTGCGACGCCATTGCTGTGATGTATGCTGGGCGCATTTGTGAGCGCGGCGTCAAGCGGGAAGTCCTTGCAAGACCACTCCATCCTTACACGCGCGATCTCATAGCTTGCCAGCCCGCGACGTCCCGTTTCGGTTCCTTCTTGCCGAGCATTCCCGGCCAACCACCTCTGCCAACCGCCTATCCCCCCGGCTGTCGATTCCATCCGCGTTGTGCAGAAGCGATGTCCATATGCCGCGAGATTTGTCCAACATTGCATGCCTACCGGGATGCGCAGGTCGCCGCCTGCCACCTCGCCGAAGAGAGGGCACTCACCAAGCCGGCTCAAGATGCTCGAACCGCCACTTCTTGAAGTCGACAGTTTGAGCGTTTCCTATCGGCTCGGAGGTCTCCTCCGGTCCCGTCTGGTTCACGCGGTGAACGATGTCTCGTTCATGCTCAGGACGGGTGAAACACTTGGTCTCGTCGGAGAATCCGGCTGTGGCAAGACGAGCCTTGCCCGGGCAGTCCTTGGCCTGACGCCGATCACTGGAGGTTCTATCCGCCTCGCCGGAACTAACATCGAGGCCGATGGGTATGCCGCGCTGCGCCGTCAGGCGGCAATGATTTTCCAGGACCCGTATTCGGCGCTGAATCCGCGGTTAAGCATTGGAAGCGCGATCGCGGAGGTGCTGCAGGTAACTACCGGCTTGACGCGCGAGGCAAGGCGAAAGCGCGTGGCTGACTTGCTCTTGATGGTCGGCCTGTCTCCCGAGCATGCAACACGAAAGCCGGCCACACTGTCAGGCGGCCAGTGCCAGCGGGCAGGGATCGCCCGCGCTTTGGCCGCCGACCCCAAAGCTGATCCTGGCGGATGAGTGTGTCTCGGCGCTCGATGTTTCGATAAGGGCGCAGATCATCAATCTTCTGATCGAGCTCAGGTCGCGAATGGGTTTGGCGATGATTTTCATAGCCCATGACCTGTCGACCGTGCGCGCCCTGTGCGATCGCGTTGCTGTGATGTACCTCGGAAGAATTGTCGAGCAAGGATATACGGCCGACGTGTTCGAGCATCCCCGCCATCCCTATACGCAAGCCTTGATCAGCTCCATACCCGATCTCGATCCGGACCGACCGCTTCTTCGCCACATAGTGGCGGGGGAGCCGCCAAGCGCTGCAAATCTCCCACCGGGCTGTCCATTCCACCCGCGATGTCCAAGCGTCATGGAGAGCTGCCGGCGAGGTGCGGCGCCAATACTGAGGCAGGCCGGACCGCAGCGGGCCGCTTGCCTCCTTTACAACGAAGTGAAAAACTAGATGACTAGGGCCAGGACCAAAAGGGAGAGGAAAATGAGGATCGCCAAGCAACTCGCTTTCTCCATTATGTCCGCAATGAGTGGGCTGTTGGTGATGACAACGCTGGCGGATGCTGGCGGAACTCTCTCGATTGCGCGGCGAGAGGATGGCACGACTTTCGACCCCATCAAGACCGCGCAGAATATCGATTTCTGGGTATTCTCGAATGTCTACGACTTGCTGGTCCGGGTGGACAAATCCGGGACCAAACTCGAGCCAGGTCTTGCGGAGAGCTGGGAAGTCTCGCCGGATGGCACCGTCTACACTTTCAAGATGCGCGACGCGAAGTTCGAAGATGGCTCGCCGATCACCGCCAAGGACGCCGTCTTCTCGTTGACGCGCATTCGCGACAACAAGGATTCGCTGTGGGCGGACACCTACAAGGTGATCAAAACGGCGGAAGCGAAGGACGACAAGACGCTTGTCGTGACCCTGAACCAGCCGGTCGTGCCGTTTTTGGCAACGCTTGCCATGCCGGGCGCCTCGATTCTATCGGAAAAGGCCGTTTCGTCGCTTGGCGAGGAAGCCTATGCCAGCAAGCCGATGGCGTCCGGCGCCTTCGGGCTCGCCGAATGGAAGCGCGGTCAAAGCGTGACGCTCAAGAAGAACCCGAACTTCTGGCAGGCCGACCGGGTCAAGCTCGACGGCGTGGAATGGATTTCTGAGGTCGATGACAACACCCGCATGCTCAAACTTCGGGCGGGAGAGGTTGATTGCGCGATATTCGTGCCCTTTTCCAACGTCGCCGAGCTCAAGCAGGACCCCAATTTGAATATTCTGATCGAACCCTCGACCCGTGAGGATCATCTTCTGATCAACCATGAAAAGGGGCCGCTCGAGCAAGAAGGAAGTCCGCGAGGCGCTCGACTATGCCATCGATAAGAAATCGATAGTCAACATTGTTACATACGATCTTGGTAAGATCGCAAACTCCTACATTCCCGAGGGTGCCCTATACCACAACGATTCAAATCTCGTGCGCCCATATGATCCCGAGAAGGCCAAGCAACTCCTCAAGGATGCGGGCGTCGAGGGTCTGACCATCACGCACCTCATCAACGCCGGCGATGTCAATGATGAGCAGATCGCGGTTCTGCTGCAGCAGCAACTCGCCAAGGTTGGGGTCACCGTCAATCTTCAGAAGATGGACGCCAGCCAGACTTGGCAAACCGAGGTCGATGGCAACTACGACACGGCGGTCAACTATTGGACGAACGATATCATCGACCCGGACCAGAAGACCACTTTTGTCCTCGGTCATGATGCGAATATGAACTATATGACCCGCTACAAGAACGACAAGGTGAAGGCCTTGGTCGCCGCCGCCAGGACCGAAGCCGATCCCAAGAAGCGGGAAGCGATGTACATGGAAATTCAACGCATCGCGAAGGATGACGTTCACTGGATCGATCTGTATTACAGCCCGTATATCAATGGATGCCGGAAGAACATCACCGACTTCTATCAAAATCCGCTGGGCCGCTTCTTCCTCGAGGATACCGACAAGGCTCAATAGCGACGAGAGCTCGGTCTCGTCGCTCAGCCCATCAAATAGACCTCAACACGGCGGTGGTCAGGCGACGCGACTTGCTTTTTTCCGAGTTTGCCGGTCGACGGCGCGTCGAACGCTAGCAAGCACTCTCTCGCATTCGGCCGCAGTCATCTGGGCAAATAGCGGCAATATGACTGACCGGGCTTGGGCGGCTTCACTCCGGGCCAACCCCGATCTGGCGCTCCTGCTCCCGCCACCATCATAAGCCGGCTCAAGGTGAATGTTCATGACGCCGCGACGCGATGAGATGCCCATATCGAGCAGGTCCTGCATGAACTCGGTCTGGTCCAGGTAAGGATCCAGAGTGATACAGTAGCTCTGCCAATTGCTGCGTGCCCATTCCGGTTCCATGGGCGGCGTTACGCCTGCGACGCCGGCGAGGGCGCTTGAGTAGTAGCCGGCTATCTCCCGCCGCCGGGCAACGATATCGGGCAGTTTTATCAATTGCTCTCGGCCGATCGCTGCCTGCAGGTCGGTCATACGATAGTTGTAACCGAGATCCGTATAGCTTTCGAAGATGACACGCTGTGACGCATGCCTTGCCGTGTCGGATATGCTCATCGCATGCTGACGCCAGAGACGGAACTTTTTGTCCAGCTCGGCATCGTTCGTCGTGATCATTCCCCCGTCGCCCGTGGTGACGACCTTGCGCGGATGAAACGAAAAACAGGCGATGTCCCCGTGCGGCGAGCCGATCTTCTGCCAGCCGTCTCCGAGATTGACTTCACTTCCAATTGCGCAAGCCGCATCCTCGATCAACCGGATGGAATGACGCCGGGCCAAATCGACGAGCCGTGTCAGGTCGCAGGGCATGCCGAGCTGGTGTACGACCAGAATTGCCTTCGTCTGGCCAGACAGCGCGCCCTCGATCAGTTCGGGGTCGATATTGTAACCGGTGCGCTCGATATCCACGAAAACCGGAACGGCGCCGCAATAGCGAACCGCATTCGCCGTCGCAATGAAGGAATGGCTGACGGTGATCACCTCGTCACCCGGGCCGACCCCCGCCGCAAGCAGCGCAAGATGAAGAGCCGTCGTGCAGTTGGAAACGGCGCAAGCATGCTGCGAGCCGACAAACGCCGAGAACTCACGCTCAAGTGCCGCGACCTCGGGGCCTTGTGTTACCCAGCCGGACCGAATGACGCGGCTCACGGCCTCTATCTCACGCTCATCCATAAGCGGCTTGGCTACCGCGATGGTATCGGAGGGAGTGTTCATTCGGCGGCCAACGGCGCTTGCGCCTTCGACTGACGCCACCAATCGACCAGATCCCGCAATCCTTCTTCCAACCCGATCTCTGCCTTGAATTGGATCATATCTTCCGCCTTGCGGGTGTCGGCCAGCCGGCGCGACACTCCGTTCACCGGACGCGCCGGCGCATGGACCGGCTTAAGGTCCGACCCCATTGCCTTTCCGAGCATCGTCGCCAGCTGCAGCAGGCTTGTTTCTTCACCGCTGGCGACATTGAACACTTCATCGGTGACATCGGAGTTCGCTGCCAACACGTTGGCCCGGGCGATGTCACGGACATGAACGAAATCCATCGTCTGGGCTCCGTCGCCGAAGATAATGGGCGCTTCGCCCGCTGCGATGCGATCCATCCAGCGAATAAGAACTTCGGTATAGACCCCGAACATGTCCATGCGCGGGCCGTAGACGTTGAAATATCGCAGCGCCACATACTCAAGGCCGTACATCTCCGCAAATGAGCGAAGCAGAGCCTCGTTGAACGCCTTGGCCGCTCCATAGATCGTGCGGTTGTTGTAGGAATGATGGTCCTCGGTCGTCGGAAAGCTTTCTGCCAGGCCCAGAACCGACGCCGATGACGCGGCAACGACCTTCGATACTTTCGCCTTTACCGCAGCCTCGAGCACGTTGAAGGTACCCGCGGCCAGCACATCGAACGCCAATCGCGGATCAAGGGCGCACTGGGTGATGCGGATCGCCGCCTGGTGAAAGACGATGTCCACGCCCGGTAACAGACAGGCCAACAGGTCCGCATTGCGGATATCGCCATTGACGATGCGCAATTGCTGCGACTGCAGGGCCTGACCGAGGTTGTCCAAGGGTTCCCCGGCTGAAATTGTCCAATACGATGATCTCTTGGGCGCCTTCCTGCACCGCTAGATCAGCGATATGGGAGCCGATCAGCCCCGCGCCGCCGGTTATCAGGATCCGCTTGCCTCTCATTGCATTGCCCGCCTTTCCATAACGGCCTCCAATTCCGCGTCAGTACGCCACCGCACAAATCTGGCCGGTACACCGGCAACGATCGCGAAAGGCGCAACATCCTCAAGGACAACTGCTCCCGCGCCGATAATTGCCCCCTTGCCGATCGTAACGCCGGGCAGGATCGTCGCGTTGGTTCCGATGTCGGACCATTCGCCGATACGGACCGGCCGGATTTCGAGCGGTGTCTTGATGACCGGCACGTCAATCGGCATTGCGGTGTGTGCCGAGCCAAGGATCTTTGCGCCCGGCCCCCAGCCGACGAAATCGCCCAGTTCGAGGTCGCGTGCGTCCATGTAGGCTTGCGGCCCAATCCAGCAGTGGTCGCCGATGACGCAGCGGCCGTCGAACCTGCCCTGAATGTAAGCCTGCGCGCCTATAAAAACGCCTGCGCCGATTTCGAATGTTTCGGCATGCTTGAAGCCGGCGCCGGCCCCGATCTTCAGGCCGGCGCCGCAGCCGCGCGCCAAGCTCCTCCAAATTGTCGCGCGTATTAAGGAATCGAGCTTCCCGTCGCCTTGTGCAAAGCGTCCGTAGAGTTCGACCAGTCCTTCTCTGCCGTAGTCAGCCTTCAGAGCATCAGCCAGTCCAGCCTCGTAAGCATTTTCGCTGGCTTTTGAAGCGCCATGAACGGCCGCAACGATCCGCATGCCGGCGTGATTGTCAGGCTGCATTCGCTGCCCTCCCTTCGATCAAATCCGCGACAAGTTCGACCATGTGAGATTTGAGCTCGGGATAGATCGGCAAGGACAGGACGGTGCGCGCTGCAGCTTCTGCTTGCGGAAAATCACCGGGGTGATAGCCCAGGTCCAGATGCGCAGCCTGAAGATGGATCGGGATTGGGTAGTGAAGCCCCGTCTGCACGCCATACTCGGCAAGCTGGTTTCTCAACGCGTCGCGGTTTTCGCTGCGCACGGCGTAGACGTGGTAAACATGGCGTCTTCCTTCCGCCTCGACTGGCGCCGTGACGAAACGCGAGTCGCGTAGCAACCGGCTATAGTGCGCCCCATGCGCGCGCCGTGCGTCCGTCCAGGCCGCAAGATGCCTTAGCTTGACTCTCAGGATAGCCCCCTGGATGCCGTCCATGCGATAGTTGAAGCCCTTCATCGTGTGATGATACCGCTGCTCCTGGCCCCAATCGCGCAACATGCGCATGCGATGGGCTTGAGCCGCATCGTTGGTGACAACGATGCCACCTTCCCCGCAAGCCCCAAGGTTTTTTCCAGGGTAGAAACTGAAGCAGCCGCTTAGGCCCATGGAGCCGGCACGATCGGCGCCATATGTGGCGCCGTGCGCCTGGCAGGCGTCTTCGATGACGGCGATTCCATGTTTTCGAGCAATGGCGAGGATCGGCGCCATGTCAGCCATCTGCCCGTAAAGATGCACCGGAACGATAGCCTTGGTGCGCGGGGTAATAGCCGCATCAAGCTGGGCCGGGTCCATTGTAAGCGTGAGCGGTTCGACGTCCACGAAAACCGGGCGCGCGCCGATGTAACAGATCGCCGACACCGTGGCCACGAAAGTGAACGGCACCGTGATGACTTCGTCCCCCGGACCAACCCCGGCTGCAAGAAGCGCAAGATGGAGGGCGCTGGTTCCGGTATTGACAGCGACCCCATGTGCGGCGCCGCAATAGCCGGCGAACTCGCGCTCGAATGCCTCCACCTCCTCGCCGAGGACGTATTGCGTCGAGGCCAGTACGCGCAAAGCCGCGGCCTCCACCTCGGCACGCACGGTCTCATACTGCGCTTTGAGATCAAGAAAAGGTATCACGCGACCCGCCTGTAATTGTCGAACTCAACGGGGCGGCCGCGTTGCGCCAGCGACTGTGTCGCGGCTTCGAGGACACGCACGACCCGAAGCCCTGCCTGTCCGTCGGCAATCGGAGTACCGCCGGTCTCGATACACCGCGCGAACTCCTTCAACTCGCTGGAGAGGGCCTCGCCAATGTCCAGGTGCGGCGACCACATATCACCTGTCCGGTAGCCCACCATTCCCTGATAGGTCTTCTGACCCGGTACGCCCAGGGTGATGCCTTTGTCGTAGACCTTGATCTTCTCGCTTGGTTCGAGATCATCGTAGATGATCATCTTCTTGCTCCCGCCGATGAGGGTGCGACGTACCTTCACAGGCGCCAGCCAGTTCACATGGATGTGCGCGATGAGATTGTTGGGGTAGTGCAACGTCAGATAGCCGATATTCTCCGGCTCGCCGGCCACGTGCGACATGCCGGTGGCGGAAACGGCGACAGGAACCGACGGCAGGATGTGATCCATGATCGAAAGGTCATGGACCGCCAGATCCCAGATGACGCTGACATCATGTTGGAACAGGCCCAGATTCACGCGTACGGAGTCGTAGTAGTAGATCTGCCCGAGGCTGGTATCGACAAGTTCCTTGATCTTCCGCACGGCGCCCGTATGCACGAACGTATGGTCGACCGCGAGCACCAGTTGTCGCTTTGCTGCCTCCTCCACAAGGCGCTCGGCATCTTCGCTCGACGATGCAATGGGCTTCTCGACAAAGACATGCTTGCCGGCCATCAGCGCCTTCATTGCCAGGACGAAATGCGTCGAAACCGGCGTCGCGATTGCGACCATGTCGATCGTGGGGTCGCGCAGGATATCGTCATAATCGTCGGTAACCGCCACGGCGGGATATTGCGCTTGAACCGGGGCGAGGCGTTTGCGATCAAGGTCGCATACGGTGGCCAGCCGGATGCCCGGCGTGGCGACAAGATTGCGGACCAGGTTCGGCCCCCAATATCCATATCCGACGACTGCAGCTCCGATCATATTGCCCCCACCGATGTCCGGTTCGTTTCTGACGGTCCGACGACACCCGTTATTTTCGCTGGCACGCCGACTACGACAGCGAAGGGCGGCACATCCCTGGTTACGACGGCACCCGCGCCGACGAGCGCGCCTTCCCCGATCGTTATGCCGGCGAGAATGGTTGCGTTGCTTCCGATCGAGGCGTGGCGCTTTACATGCGTGGGCACGACCGCCCAGTCCGCGGCGGACTGGAGTGATCCGTCTGCATTGGTCGCTCGGGGGTAAATGTCGTTGGTGAACATCACACCGTGACCAATGAACACGCCATCGTCCAAGGTCACACCCTCGCAGATAAACGAGTGGCTGGAGATCTTGCAGTTACGCCCAATCACGGCATTGCGCTGGATCTCGACAAAGGTGCCGACGCGCGAACCAGCTCCGATCGTGCAACCGTAAAGATTGACGAGGTCAGGCTGATGAATGATTACGCCGTCGGCGAGTTCTGTGTCGGGTGAGATCATAAAACCACGATTGCCCACTGTCCCCTTGGAATGCTCGACTTGAGCACGCAGGGAGAAATGAAGGCCAATCCGGTGTCTTGAGGTAAGAAAGCCAAATGGAGCGGCGCATCGAACAAAAGGCGTAAGCCCGTCGCGAGTGTGCTCCTGCCGTAGCACGCGAAGCGGCGAGGTGTGCCTTTTGGAGCATACGCCTCCTCGGATGCCGGCGATGGCGGCTGCTACAGTTCGGTAGTATGCGATCAGTTGAAATCTTCATCGCGACTGTAGGAACGCGCGTCCGCGCGACTGACTGGTGAAACGAATTTGCGGCTAGTTGTCTATCCCCACGACCTTTCAATCGGCGGCAGCCAGATCAATGCGATCGACCTTGCCGCCGCAGCGGCAGCCGCTGGACATGAGGTGATCGTCTATGGACAGCCAGGACCGCTCGTCGATTATATTCGCGAACTTGACCTGGAGTTTGTCCCGGCCGCAACGATGCAATACCGGCCTGCTCCAACAAGGATTGCCCAGCTTGCCGCGCTTGCGGCGCGAAGGAAGATCGATCTCGTTCACGCCTATGAATGGCCGCCATGCCTCGACGCATTCTATGGCGCGCACCTCCTGTTGCGGGTACCGCTGCTTTGCACCGTGCTCAGCATGGAAGTCAGCCCGCTGGTACCAAACTCCGTGCCGCTGATCATGGGAACGAAGGAACTGGCGGATCGCGCGGGTCGCGGGCGTGCGGCTCCGGTCTGGACCCTCGAACCACCGATACGGTCGGACAGGGATTCTCCGGAGATCGATGGTACCGAGTTCAGACGAAAATATGTATCGGATGGCGAAATCCTGATCGTCACCGTGTCTCGGCTTGCTACGGATCTTAAGCTTGACGCGCTGGTTCGCGCCATGGACGCGGCGAGCGAGCTGGCAGAGCGATATCCAATCCGGCTTGTGCTTGTTGGTGACGGTCCAGCGCGAGCAGCGCTGGAGAAAAGAGCTGCCTGCATCAACGATCGCCACCGACGCAAGGTCATTTTTCTTCATGGCGCGGAATCGGACCCGCGCAAGTGCTACACGGCGGCGGACATTGTTTTGGGGATGGGGAGTTCGGCGCTGCGGGCAATGTCAATGCAGCGCCCGGTTATCGTGCAAGGTGAGGAGGCGTTTTCACTGACCTTCGAGCCAGCAACCTATGATAAGTTCCTGTCTCAGGGGTTTTACGGAATCGGTGACCCGCAGAACGATGCCGATCACCTTGTCCGACAGCTGGAGGCGTTGATTCAGTCGTCCAGCCTGCGTGACCAGCTCGGCCGGTTCGGAAGGGAATGCGTGAGCCGGCGATTCAGTCTGGAGCGCGCCGCGAGACTCCATTTCGGGATATACGAGCATGTGGTCGCCGGGGGCGTTTCCATCCATCCGCTTGAGGCCGTGAGAGCTTTGAGCCTGGCCGCGAAGGTCGAGTTCGACAATCATCGCCCGTCGATTAAAAAGACGCGCGAACTCCGTGTACGGACAATGTTGGATGCTGCCGCGGGTGGTTCCTGGCCGCCAATGGCGGTGTGATGTATCCAGCTCCCCGTAATCAACCTTAATTCGCCTACAGCCGCGGCAGAACGCTTTCCAAGCTGTCGATGCCCAATTGCATGACCCGACGAATCAATTCGCCGTGGACGTGGCCGGTTCAGTTGCGTTCGTTGCGGGGCTGGGGAGGAAAACGCGCACAAGCCGTGGTACCGACTCCCATGGAAGAAGTTTGAGCAGCATCCGGAGGGAGACGACCCCTGTCATCACGGTGGCCAATGAGCCAAACGCAATTGCAACCGGTGTTGAAAAGGCATGGAAGGCGGCAAACACAGCGCTGGCCGTGGCGAGGAAGCCAAGGGCGAGCTTGCCGTTAACCGGCGTCCAGCGGAACCCGCTAAGTCTGCGGGTCAGTATATAGATCAGTCCCGTGTGCCAGACGTAGAGACCGCAAAAGGCCATGCCGGCGCCGCTCGGTCCAACCACAGGCACCAGGAGAGCAGCGAGACCGACATGGACGACTGTCGCGGCCACTTCCGTCCAGAAGAACAGTTTCGACGCTCCCTTGGCGAGGACTATGAAACCCATCGGCCACGCTACGATGCGCAGCATCATGCCGAGGCAGATCCAGCGGGCGAGATCGACAGCCGGCGAAAACTCCGCTGAGTAGAACAGCGTCATCACCAGCGGAGCGGCAGTCAGGGTGGCGATAAGGCCGGGACCCGCCAGCAATACGCTCACTTGTGTTTGCTGGTTGACGAGCCGATTGCAGGCGGTGTTGTCGCCCGAAACGGCGGTAAGTCTGGGATAGAAGTCGGTTCCCATAGCCTGAAGAATGAAACCCGCATAGAGCCCCGCCAAAGCCCAGGCGGCCTGATAAAGACCGGCCGCGAAAACCCCGTCATTTCTGAGTACGATGAGGCGGATGCCGTAGGCGGCGCCGGCCGTGAGAAACCCGCTCATCATGAAAACCAAGCCCAACCTGAGAAGCGGGGCAATCTCTCGCATCACATCCCTGGCGGACATGGACTGCGGGGCTTCGACCTGGACTTTCCTGGTGTACCACCACGATACCAGGAGCGTGACCATAGACATTGCCAGCATCGACCAGGGGATGCCCTGTTCGCCCAGCCAAAAAATCAACGGGATGCTGATCGCCGTGCTCAAAACCGCGCCCAGAACGCTGATGGCCGCCAGGTCCGATACACGGCGCAGCCCCTGGATCAGCGATGTCTGGCCCGCCGAGACGATCCTGAACAAGATCCCGGCCGCAACGATCATGACGGCGACGCCGTAGCTGCGATCGGAGAAGGTCAGGTCCGCGACCGGATAGGCGAACAGCGCCAGCAAAACAGCACCCGTCAAACCCAACACTAGCGAAACACGCCGCAACGCAATGACGGTTCGGCTGATGCGTTGGTGATCTGCGGTTCCCACGGCTTCAGCGATCTGCCGCACACCGCTCGCTTGCACGCCGAGCCCGGCCAGCGCTTGTGCAAGGTCGGCGATGGACGTGTAGAGCGCCATGAGTCCAACGCCCTGCGGACCGAGAAGAACCGCGATGACTTTGTTGCGGAGGATCGCGAAAGCGATGTTGATCAGCGACGCGCCGCCAATTACGGCCGTCGACTTCAGGATCTGCAGATGAGACCGGTCTGAGGCATTATCTTCGATTGCCATTCGTCACCCGGTATCGGATCGCTTCAGGGCATGCGCACACATTGCGGGCGTCCGGTTGCGAGCGGCCATGAAGCGGCGTGGCATTATCGCCAGACGCCACGGGTATCATATGCGACCTTACCGCCAAGCCGCGTGTGGCGGAGCGTTTTGAATGGATCGTGTTCGACCAGAAGGACGACGATGTCAGACCTTTCCACCGCATCATAGGCGGCGGTCAGCTTCACATTTGGGTATTGTGAGAGTTGCTTCGGAACATGATCGACGAAGGGGTCGCTGATCAAGACCTCGATGCCGGGCAAGGCCTGGGCGATCAGGCCGACAACCTCAATGGCCGGACTTTCTCGCACGTCGTCGACATTTGCCTTGAAGGTGAGACCGAGACAGCAAATCGTCGGGTTCTGGAAACGCTGTGCCTTGGCGATGACCTGTTCGGCGACATGGTGAGGTCGCCGGTCGTTGACTTCACGTGCTGTGCGGATCAGCGGAGAAAGGTGTGGTGCGGCTGATACAATGAACCACGGATCAACAGGTATGCAGTGACCTCCGACGCCGGGGCCCGGGCTCAGAATATTGACGCGGGGGTGGCGATTGGCCAGCCGGATTACCTCCCAAACGTCGATGTGGAGCGCCTCTGTGATCTGAGCCAGCTCGTTGGCGAAGGCTATGTTCACGTCGCGATAGGCGTTTTCGACCAGCTTGGCCATTTCGGCGCTTGCCGCGTCGGTGAGAAATATCTCTCCCTGCGCGAATACCCGGTAGACCGAGGACGCCATTTCGGCGCAGCGCGGGGTAAGCCCTCCCACCACCCGGTCATTGGTAATGATCTCGATCATGATCCTGCCGGGCAGGACTCGCTCCGGGCAATGAGCGACATAGATGTCGGCGACCATATCGCCGTCGCGCGGCAGCTTGAGGTCGGGCCGGACTCCGCCGATCCATTTTCCGACTTGTTCGGTTGTCCCGGGAGGAGAGGTCGATTCCAGGATCACGATATTGCCGGGCCGCAAACGAGGTGCAATGGATTCAGCCGCCGCGCGCACGTAGGAAAGATCAGCCGTGCGATCATCGTTGAACGGTGTGGGCACCGCTATGATAAAGGCGTCGGCCTCCGGCACCTCGGTCGTCGCCACCAATCGACCCATGGCTACTGCACCGCTGACGCCGACGGCGAGATCGGGCTCCATGAACGGAACTTGCCCTCGGGATACGGACTCGACGATTTTCGGATTGACGTCGACACCGATTACCTCGATGCCGCGAGTCGCGAGGGCAACAGCGGTCGGCAAACCGATGTATCCAAGCCCTATGACCGCCAGCCGCCCACTGAAAACCCCATTCATCGAGAATGCCTCGCGATATTGATGGCCTCGGGTTCTTGGCCCGGTTCGAAGGATGTGAACGCATCGCGTGCACGCCTTAAGGTGCCCACCGGCTTGACGCGCTCACGCAATGCCAGCCAGAGAAACTGCGAATTGGTGGTGAAATAGCGTCGCCACAGTCGGCGCGGCTCCTGCAGCACTCGATATGCCCATTCCAGTCCGGCCCGCTGCCACGCCAGCGGCGCTCGTTTCGTCACGCCGGCGAGAATGTCGAATGAACCACCCACCCCATGAAGCAAGGGCACGCCCAGCGAGGCGGCGTAGCGCCCCAGGAAGATCTCCTTCTTCGGCGAACTGATTCCGATGAAAAGCATGTCGGCGCTCGAAGCGCGGATTTCCTCGGCCACAATGTCGTATTGCCGTTCGTCGAAGTAGCCGTGATGGCTTCCCGCGATGATCACCCCGGGATATCGTTTGGTAATTTCGTCGATCAGGGCTTCCAACACCTCCGGACGAGCGCCGAGCAGGTAGATCGATCGCCGCTCGTCATTGGCAAGCTCTAGAAGTCGCGAAAACAGATCTATTCCGGCGACACGCTCGGGAAGAGGTTTACCCAACCAGCGACTTGCCCACACGACCGACTGGCCATCGGCCAGCATGACATCGCATTCCAGCAGGGAGTCGCGCAGCTGCACGTCGGTCTGCATATTGACGATCTTCGCAGCATTAACCACTCCGACCAGCAGCCGGGCACGAGTCAACAGGGCCGCGCGGCAACGATCGGTAACCTCCTCCATGCGAAGGGCATCGAAGTGCAGTCCGAATAGGATGGGGCGATTATTCTGCAAGGTATGGCGCTTTCCGAACTTAGCCGGCTTCGTTGGTGGAAAACCAGGCGTAGAGCATCCACCCGAACTCATACGGTCTGCACTCGTAGTCGATAACGGCCGGTGGGAAGACCAGGTTGAGGCCCGGCAGGCGAAACCCCGGCTTCAGCCCGGTGGTAAGCGCGGAAAGGGTCCGGGTGGCTTTAGGTGGCTCCCGGCGGGCGATCTTGCGCCAAACGACCCCAAGCGATGGCGATACGATGTCTTCGCTTTTTTCCGGATGGCTATCCAGCCACCGTAGCCCTTTTTCGATTGCGGATATGTAGTCCGTACCCCCAGCCGCGCGAAGATCCAGCAAAGCCATTGGCGCCATTGCGTGCTGGTGGACGCTGTAGACGGGATAGCCCTCGACAACGCTGCCATCGCGCGTGTCGTAATGCCACCACCATTGGCCATCCTCACCTTGGAGCGCGCAGATGCGTGCGGCGCAACGATCGGCCGCGACCAAAGCGGATTCGTCGCCGGTGATCGCAGCGAAACGTGAAAGTGCCTGGATCGGATAAACCTGATCGGCAAAACATCCGACGTGCCGCCTCATTCGGTCATTGGAAGCATTCGGCAGCCGATGGGGGAACAAACCCGAACGTGATTGTTCGGCAAGCAGAAGAGCGCGGCTGCGCTCGACTATTCCGCGCGTTTCGCCGAGATTGAGTGCGGCAATGCCGGCACACAATATCCACGAACAATCGACCGTGTCGACGGGTGATCCCGACTGCATGAGAGCATCAAGCCGACGCATCAGGTTGCCAGCGTAGACCCCACCCGCCTCGGCACTTGCCCATACCGCAAGAGCTATCGCGCCGGCATCGTCAGAGAGCTCAGCGCGGGCGGCGGCGTGTTGAGCAAGATCAGCGGCGGTCAGGTCGCCGAGCACCGATCGTTGGCCGTCCAGGTCGAGTTTCGACAATCCAAGCGCGACCATCGCCGTGTAACGAAGGCTCTCGCCTTCCAATCTCGTTTGCAGGCGGGGTCCGACACGAACTCCGCGCATTGTATGTGCGAATCGACCGTTGCGATGCATGGAGGAAAGGCCGTGCCGGGCAATCCCCAGGAGTTCCTTGACACGCTCCCGGCTCGCAGGCGAGTGCGCGCCGAGCAATGCAAGACGGCTGCCCTCCGCTGAGACCAGGGGGTTTGAGTTCGTGAACAAGGGTACCAAGTTCAAGGTGCTCTCCTGGCATCAATGAACGCAATGAATGGGGCATCTTCGCCCCGTCGGATATCGACTGTAGCGAGACGAGCCCGCCATTTGCTATTGCGCTGAAAGACTTACACCATCCGGTGCTTGTCTCCTTCATGTCCGCCGCCTACGCCCATGGGATGATGATCGGTCGATAATGACCGATATCCTGGCCAATTGTTTGGCTGGTCTTGGCGGGGCAGCAGGGGATTTCTGCAGAGGCGAGCGAAAGGCGGCAGATGAGCATACAAGCTGGCGGTCACCAGTGGAGGCGGGATGTGAGATTACAACAGGTCGAATCGTCGGCGCGCTCGGCGGATGGGCGTTCACCGTTGACGGTCATCATCGTCGCCTATGAGAGCGCGACCGTGCTTGGCGGATTGCTAGACACGATTCCCAAGGGGCTAGCGGGGATAGGGCATCAGGTGATCGTCGTCGACAACGATTCGCGCGACGACTCGGTTGCGATCGCTCGTGCTCATCCGGCTTGCCATCTCGTGATCGAAACCGGACATAATGGCGGCTATGCGGCTGGCATCAATGCTGCAACGCGCGTGATTCCAGCCGATGCCGATGTGCTGATACTTAATCCAGACGTCCGCCTCACGCCCGGCATGGGTATTCACCTGCTAAACCGCCTGACCGACAGCCATGTGGGCGCGGTCGTACCCCGGATCGTCGACGAGACCGGAAACCTCATGCAGTCCGTGCGGCGGGAACCTTCGGTACTGACGACATGGAGCGACGCTTTGTTAGGGTCCCGCCTCGCGGGAAAGCTGGGGTTGGGGGAGATCGTCTATTCCCCGGCATTCTACCGAGAAGGTGGGCCGATAGATTGGGCGACCGGGGCCGTCCTGATGATCGCCGGCCGGGCGCGCGAGCTTGTCGGCGAGTGGGATGAGTCCTTCTTCCTGTACAGTGAGGAAGTCGACTACCTCGAACGCATGCGGCGAGCCGGGTTTGCAGTGCGTTATGTCACGGAGGCGGTCGCCGGTCACATAGGGGGCGCCTACCATAGCAACCCGCGTCTCTCCGCGATCATGACCGCAAACCGCATACGCTATTATGGCCGGCATCACGGAGCGGTTGCCACATTTGCATATCGCTGCGCGATCTTGTTTGGCGAGGCGATGCGCTGGCCGCTTGGACCTGGCCATCGTGCGGCCGCCGTCGCGGCGCTGACGTTGCCAGACGTCAAGCTGCTTGCTGGGCGTTCGGCGTGATCAACTGACGATAAACCACATCAATTCGGTCCAACTTCTGCGACCATAGAGCTGTCGCCGAGACATGAGCGTGCGCAGCGCGGCCCATTCTTAGCCGCAGCTCTTTGTCTATGACGAGTAGCCTGATGGCCTGCACCAGACTTTTCGTCAGTTCGTCAGGCGTTGTCACATCCATGCGAATTGCACAGCAATCGCTCGTCGCACTGCCGGGTCCCCCACGATTGCAGACGATCAGGGGCAGCGAGTGCGCCATCGCCTCGAGGGTGACGTTTCCACCGGGTTCTCGATAACTGGGAAAGACAAAAACATCGCTGCGCTCGTAGAACCCAGCGATTTCGGATTTTGCTCGCCAACCATGGAAAACGATCCGGTCCGATAAGCCGAGTTCTTCGGTCAGTTGTTCGCACGATTCACGCTCGGGTCCATCGCCGACCACGTCGAAAACGAAATCGAGATCCTTGATGTGCTTGAGCGCCCGGATTACGTCCCTCGCCCCTTTCGTGCGCACCAGCCTGCCGACATAAAGCAGCCGCACCGGACCTCGACGATGCGAACGATCCAGCAGCGGCGGGATGGAGTCCAACCCCGTTTCGCTCATGATCTCGAGGCGGCGAACTGGGAAATCATCAAGGAGTTCGGAAACGTAATCTGCAACGGCCAAAACGCAGTCCGCGCGCCGGTAGGTGGATCGCAGCCACGGGTCCCACAGCCGCCGGATCCTATCGAGTTTGCGCAGGATCATGAACTTCGGCTGCGCTCCCTGGTCCGCTGAGAAAGCAGCAGGCGTTTCAAGGCCGCCGCCGACAGGTCCCATGAGCAGCGGCAGGCCGAGGCCACGTGCGGGAGACGGGTACCTGACAGCCACGGGCAGGGGCTGGTGAACCAGATCGAAACGCCGCCCCCTCGCCAGCTCCCCCTTTATCCAACGGCGAGCCCGGAAGTAAAACAGGAAGTACGCCGGCTTTACGATGCTGTTGAAGCGCTCCGCACGAGCAAGAAAACGGGGCTCGCTCCACTCAATTACCTCGACATTGGTGAGTTGCTCGTGAACTGGCCTCGACCCGCGCTTGTGATAGGTAAGAAGAGTCACCTTGTGCCGTTCCGCAAGGCGGCTGACCCATTGATATGCCACCCACGCTTCGCCGACATCATCCTTGTTGCAGGTCGGCGCAATCAACAAAATATCTGACACGGCTGCTCCAGAAACTTGTTTGTGTAGATAGGAACAAGTTACGCTGTTTCGGACTGCTACAATCTATTCTTGGTAGTTTTATCGTCGATTTTCTGTCTATTTGACCCTGTGAAGGGATGCCGATCCTCCCACTTTTGACCAATTGCCTCAGTGATTCGAGGTGACGATTTGATCACCGGCGCGGCCGTTCAGCTTCGGTGTCGCGCTCAAAGCGGGATTTGGAAGCGATAGATTGACAGTTGCCGGCACCACATTGCGTCCCTTTGACCCGAAACGCGCGTCGGGCTGCGGCAGCGGTCGCCGCGAGGATACGGTGTCTGGCTCAGCCGATAGTTCCGAGAAGAATACTCCGCTGCCCAGCAAAAACATGGCCAGTACATATGTGGTATTCCAGAAATGGACCGTCCACCCAACCAAAAACAGACCTGTCATCGCGATGACGTAAGCTGTCTTGTATCTGCTGGTCTCCTCGTCCAATCCATTAAGGAAACCGGCCTTGAAGATCGCGCAGAGGAAAGCGGCGAGCATGAGAATACCGCCGGGCAAGCCATAGAATACGGCGTGGGCGAGCCAGAACATGTCTATGCTAGGCGGCATCCACAAGGGACGGTCCCATTCGCCGAGACCGACACCGAAAATGGGATGATTGAGAACCGACTGCGTACCAAAATTCCAGATCAAGACACGGTATCCGGCTGACAGCTGATCAAAGGCGAAATGGGTGATGAAGAATTCCGGCACCGTTTGATTGGACATCAATGACACAAGAACATAGCCCGCAAACACCATCGCCCACAGCAGCTTCCATCTACTTTTGTTTTGTTGGAGCAACCAGTTCCACCCAAGCAGCATACCTTGCGCCGCAAGTGCGGTAATTGGGCCCGAGGAGAATGACAGGAATGCGGTTGCTCCGACAATGCCCGTCATCAGCCAGCGTTTCGACAGAGATTGGCGATCACCGAGCACCGTGTGCACCATCGCAAGGAAGCTCCCGCAGACGACGCCATGTAGGATCGGATGTTCAAACACGGTTTGAGCGCGTCGCAGTCCCCATCGCGGATCTGTAATGGCAACGACGTGCGTGGGAAGGACCGATGAAAACAATTCCAGAATGATGTCCCTTCCGGAAAAAGCCTCAAAGATCGCGAATGGCAAAAGGATAGCTACCATACGATACAGCAATCGGATCATTTCACGAAATGAAGCCACGCTGCGAATATAGCAACGCGCCATCAAATACGGGCCGAACGTTTCAATGAAAAGTATGCCTGCGGTCTGGACGGAGTTCCCGAAACCGTGGTTTGCAGACAGGCTGATGGTCGCCCACACGCAATAAAGAATAATGAGGATATCAGAAACGCGGACGCGCCCGGCTTTGCCGGTCAACCATGCAAATACGCAGGGGACGAAGGTTCCTAAGAGGACGAGCCGATATGGCGAAAGAGCCAGTGATCCGACGTTGAAAATCCATGGGAGGAACAGAACGACGAGAAACAGGAAGACCGGCCAGCGCAGGCCTTTTGATGTCACGACGACGCTTTTGGTAGGATCAAGCCGAACACCCAGCGGCCTGCTGGCCGTTCGCGACTGAGTCAACACGGTTGATGATCTGCTCATATGTATTCTGCCAGCAAGCGGTAGTTGGAGCGTTGCGCCTACGGCCTATCGCTCAGGCATGTAACTGCCTTAGTTGCGAATGGGTCGGTAGTCGATTTGTACGTTTGCATGAAAGCCGGCTGGGTTGCACCGCTTTCGGATGTCAGCATCGGTATCTGCGGCTGATTTCTTGGACCAGCATTGAAGAGTGTGCGACGGCTTCATCCGATTGGCATACTTGCCTTCCACGTAGTGACCGCGACTATCTTCCGAGTTCGAGGGCTAATGACTCGTATCGAGGAGGGTGACTCGTGGGGACTGCCAATGCGCTGCGGTTCAGTGTCTAGAATTATCTTCCATCCGAGCCTGCTCCACAAAACCTTGGGGGGGCTCGTGGCGGTTGTATTTGCGATGACAGCAGGCATCTCCATCGCCGAGGGGGAAGGCATCCCGTACGATGCCGTTTCCCCATGTTTGCCAGCGCCCGACAAAACGTACTGCGCCAGGCGCCCTTCGCTGTGCGGCTATCCCGACGAAACCAACACGGGGCCCGTCCGTGGAACCGTTCTCAATCGGGTCCCACAGGACGTGTCATCAGGCGCGGGATGGGCGTGGGAGCCGGATAGGGGTAGGCTCCGCATTACAGGCGCCGGCGCCACGGTCGATTCTGTCGAGGTGCATGGCCAAGTGACCATCGATGCGCCGAATGTGACGCTTCGAAACAGCAAGATAATTGCATGCAATGTCAACTCGATCGTCGCCATTCGCGCTGGCCGCCCGGCAGATGGGTATAATGGCGATGGCGCACGTGTCGAAAACAACCTTTTGGGATGTGACGGTCCGATAGAAGATCGATCCGATCGCGGCGTTAGCGATGTCTACGGCGAGGCAAGACGTTTGTTAATTAGAAGGAACAATATTTGGAACGTGTCCAACGGAGTGACTGTTGAACGCGAAGGTCTGGTGCAGGGAAATTTCGTGCACGATCTCGGTCACCGGTCGGGTGACCACCACTCGGGTCTCTCAAATCACGGCGGTGCGATCGCTGTCGTGTTCGATCTGAACACGGTGCTACTTTCTCAGGAGGGCGTTTCGGCTCCGATCGTAGTCTATTCGGACTTTGCGGAGGCTGGCAACATCACCGTATCGCGCAATCTTGTTTCCGGTGGTTCCTACTGCTTCTACGGCGGGGAATCCGGCGAATTTGCTCCAGCTGCAGGCTCCATCCTATTTGTCAACAATCGCCTTTCCACGATGTACGGACAGAATGGCAATTGCGGTATCTACGGGGAGATTGCAGCCTTCGCGCCGTCCGGAAGAAGTAAGTGGTCGGGCAATGTGCGGGATGAGGATTTGCGGCCACTTGGGGACGAGAAACTCGAAGTTGAGCCTGAATGCCACGCGCCCGTGGACGGCGCTAACTAGGATCCGCAGAAATGGACTCTTACCCAGACTTCAAAGGACAGTTCGTTGTTTCGAGAAAAAGCAATCCCAGCCGCGAAGGCGCGACGCGTCATCATCTCGAGACTCTGTGCGTAGACGTCTTTTCGCCGTTGGATGTGGTCAAGGTCTTGGACGCTACAGGCCGCACCGTGGGATTGTTCCTCGGGACCTTGGTCGATACCGAGGTCCAGGCGATTGTAACCTCCTCGATACAGTTAGATGTTGCGATTGATGATCTTCAAAAATTGGACAGCCTGATTGAAGATCACGTCTACCGATTCACAGGCAGTTTTGTTTTTGTGATCGATGTCACCAATGCGCGCCGCGTCTATCTCGATGCAAACGGCAGCAAGTCTCTTGTCTACGACGCCGAAGCCGGGATTGCCGCATCTACAACCCCGCTGCTCCTTACTTCAACCGAATATCACCAACGTTTCGATTCTGAACTTTATCGCGGGTTGAACGTCGATCAGGACGGTTGGTTTCCAGCGGGATTGACGGCCCACACCGGTATTCGTCGCCTGATCTGCAACCATTATCTCGACTTGGATACCATGCGGGTAGTTCGGCATTGGCCTGTCCGCGAAATCGAAGAGGGTGCGGACCCTGAGCAACTCGTGGCCTCAATTGTGGATGAGGCCGAGCGCACGGTCCGGGCCATTTTCCGAACCGGCCTCGCGACAATGGCGCTTACCGCCGGGAATGAAACGCGACTTCTGCTAGGGTGCTGCAGAAGCTTTGCCAAAGAAATTGACTTCATGACCGTCAAAGCACCTGGCGCCGATCTCGACGTGGCGCGAGCGGTAGAACTGGCAAGACTCTTTGGTTTGAAGCACCGTCTACTACCGTACGTGCGAGCAGACGCTCAAGCGGCGCGTAACTGGCAGATGCGTGTCGGCCATTGCGTCACCGGATCCAACATGACGATGCATCCAACGGTTGAACCGCTTAACGGCAGGATATTCATCGGGGGCCTTGGCGGGGAGATCGGCCGTGGCTTTCTTTGGCTCAATTCGGAGCAGGGCATAGCCATCGACGCGCCTGGCATAGTATCGAGGCTGAAGCTTCCGCAGCATCCCAGATTACTCGAAGAAGTGGAACAATGGCTCCGGCCACTGAAACACTATAACAGCCTCTTGCTGCTGGACCTGGCATATATGGAATTGCGAATGAGCTGCTGGGCTTTCGCACAATCTTACGCTGCCCCCTTGCAGATCGAGGTCAATCCCCTCGTATCGAGGAAGATATTCGCGTCCATGCTTTCCTTGTCACCTTCTGTCCGGCGCAACAATGGTGTTATTTTGCAGGGCATTCGTCTTACGTGGCCAGAATTATTGTCGCTCCCCATAAATCGCTATGGTGATTGGCGCGACAAGGTGAGGATAGCGCGCGCTGCGTTGGATAATCCACGCCAAGCCATACGGAAGATCCGACAGCTCGGCACGGTCAAACTGGGCCGCAGGCTCAACCGTCGTGTTTCCTAACTCCAGGGCAACCCCAATGGCAACCCCAATGGCACCCAGTGTCTCGGTCATTCTTCCGACCTACAACAGGAGCGGCAGCTTGCATGCTTCTATTTCCAGCGTATTGACGCAGTCGTATAGCGACCTCGAACTGATCGTCGTGGACGACGGGTCATCGGAGGACATTGAAGGCCTCGTCCGCTCGATTGGCGATCCACGTATCGTGTTTGTCAGGCGGATGACCAATGGAGGCGCGGCAGCTGCGCGCAACACCGGCGTGGCCCAGGCCAAAGGCAAATATATCGCATTCCAAGACAGCGACGACCTCTGGCTGCCGGGTAAACTGGAACGGCAGATCGGCTTTTTTTCCAAGTTACCCGACGATGTTGGCGTGGTTACGGGAGGTAAACTCCTCTATGGTCGGGACGCCCGCTTTAACTTTGGGCACGGAAGGGTTGCATATGCTCCGCCGCCGGAGAGCATTTTGCGACTGGATGAAGACCAGATCGCGCATTTGCTAACCGAAAACCGCATCAGCCTTCAGAATGCCCTGTTCAAGAAGCAGTACATTTCAGACACGGTATGGTTCGATTCCTGTGCCAAGGCTAATGAGGATTGGGATTTCGCTATCCGTTTGGTCCAGAATACGCGAGTCTACGAGGACCGCGAGCCGGTCGTGCTGGGCTTTCTTTCGCCAGACAGCATCTCCTCAAACTTCAGGAGTCAAACGATCGGAATCCTCCGCATCCTAAAAAAGAACCGTGTTCTTTTGGAAAGATACAAGAAGCAGCGCTCGATCATGCTCATCGACGTAGCGGCCGCCCTTTTTCGGGCCAATAAGCTTAAGCGATCGTTCAATTTTCTTGCTGCGGGGCTACAGGACTATCCTTCGCACGTTGGCCTGGTTCCGCGTGCCTTTGGTCGTGAAATAAAGTCGAGATTTGCGTCACTATTGCGGTGGCAGAGACGAAGCCAATCAGCTCAAAACCACGTCTTAAGCGCGCCGATGGCTCAGGACTGATATTGGCAGGCTATCCGGTGATCGGGACTCCGCACACAAAATGCAGGGTCACGCGCTGGCGCAGCTCATGTCGGCTCGCTCGGGCCTGGCGCCCGTAGCTGGCGCTACGCCAGCTACTGATCGTCCACATGGTCACCTGCTCGCGAGCAGGTCTCGATCCGCGCTTGTAGCAGGTCAAGAGCGAGGCTTGTGAGCCGCCGACCTACTGATACGCCATCCACGCCTCGCCGACATCATCCTTGTTAAGGGTCGCCGCAATCAGCAAAAATATCTGACGCGGCGGCTTCATAAATAGACGTAGATCGAAAGGCCTATTCCGAACTAGGCCTTGCTGCCGTGCTTCATTGACAATGCATAAATACGATAGAAATTTCTAAGGAAATCTATTCTGCATCTATTTGTTTAAAAAAGGCAATCTAGGTTTATGGTCTATTGTTGCGGATTTATTGTTGATTTGACTGGTTTGGAAGGATACATATCTTCCACTTTTGGATAGTTACCTAATCGATTCGACGTAGTGACTGGAGCGCGGGGCACCGCTTCAGTTCGGTCGCTCAGCAAGCGGCCTCAAGACTAAGGGCGGGATAAGACGATTGGCGCGGTCCATCAGGGCGCGTCGATGGCGTTTTTTGTCCCAAGTCCTGGCGGGCTTGGCCGAACCCGGAGCACGGCCCGATGGTCAATACGACAATACCAAGCGAATTTCGATATGCCACCGACATCGGTATGCCGGACGGAACAGATCTGATCACGATCACTGAGGACGGCACCGTGCTCGACGGGCTGCCCATAACGGACCGGACGCTGACAGATAGCGGCAACATAAACGGCATAGGGAACTCGCTCGGCAAAGAGCTGATCGATAACTCCGGAGATAATCTGGTCGATCGCGAGTCTGGATCGGATACGCTGACTGGACTGGGAGATGCAGCTTCTGGGGCCACGAACATCGACACCATCAACGACTTCACCGTCGCGAATGGTACAATCCTGCTGGATGACGCTACATTCAGCGCGACTGCAGGGACCCTGACCGCGGCACCGTTCTTGGCAAGCACCAGCGTCATGAGCAGCGCTGCGAGCGGCGCCGTCCAAATCGCACAATTGGCATCGAGCGTCACGCTGACCTTAGACGATGGATCTGCGGGTGCGTCGGGCGGCACTCCGCAAGTGCCGAATTTGCTGGACGGTTATGCGGTTCGTCCAACATGGTCGGTCGCTGGAGTCGACTATGCCGTTGGTGCTCGCCCCGGAGTCACGTTAAAAGTCCCGACCGCCAGCAATCTGCCGGCCGGAGCCGAATTGGGCAACCATGTCATCTACATCGAGGGCACCGACGTTACGCTGAGTGGCTACAATCTGACGAACTACACTGTACTGGTAACCAATACTGCGAAGGGGACCGCTACGGTCGTCGACTGTGCCGCGACGACGGGGATCAACATTCGAAGCACGGTCGACGCGACGGCGAACCTCGTCGTGAAGTACTGTACGTTTGACGGCGGTGGAATGGCGTCGGATCCGGATTTTCAACTGATAAAGGTATGGACCCCGCTGACGGTTGAGTATTCCGTGCTCAAGAATGCGCCAGCCGCGATTTATGCCCCTGAGCCCGCAACGGTGATGTACAATGTCATGTCGGGCTTTGCGTGGCAGACCGGGGCGCATGCTTGTGCGATTGCTATCGAAGGCACCAACGATCCGAACACTTCAGCGCTCATCGCATATAATACCATCTATTCGGGAGATTCTCGAAACGCACAGGGTTTTCCCATTGGGATAGGAACGGGCATTGCCTTCTACAATGATGCAGGTGGGAACTTTTATAATAGTACTGTCGCAAACAACACGGTGATCGCGAATTTACCGGGGGGCGCGTCCTACCTGACAGGCTTCTATGTGGACGCTCCGGGTACCGCCACGAATATGGCTGTCCAAGACAATTTCTACGCTTCGATAAATGGATTCAATAATTCCAACAGCGGTGCATATGGCGCACTTTACACGGGCGCTAGCGGCTCAGTGCAGGCGACCTATACCAACAATATCGACATGAGTACTGGCCAGCTCGTTCCTGGCAGCAGCGGTGGAGGTGGAGGTGGAGGTGGCGGATCGAACGACATCTTCTCGGACGTCAGCTACACACTGCCCGCCGACGTTGCAAACCTGACCCTAACGGGTACCGGCAACATCAACGGCACGGGGAACTCGCTGGCCAACAAGCTGATTGGCAACTCCGGGAACAATACACTCGATGGCGGGGCCAATGCCGACCGTATGGAAGGTGGGGCGGGCAACGACACCTACGTCGTCGACAATGTCGGCGACGTTGTGGTCGAGGCGAACGGCCAGGGCACGGACGCGGTGCGGAGTTCGGTGAGCTATACCCTGCCGACCTACGTCGAGAACCTGACGCTGACGGGTAGTGCCAACGTCAACGCCACAGGGAACTCGCTGGCCAATAGCATCACCGGTAACGCCGGTAACAACGTTATCAACGGTATGGAGGGTGCCGACACGATGGCCGGTGGCGCTGGCAGCGACACCTATTATGTCGAAAGCGCCGGCGATGTTGTTACCGAGGCAAATGTTACCGGTACGGATAGCGTTAACAGCTCGGTGTCGTTCTCCCTCGGTCAGTACCTTGAGAACCTGATCCTCACGGGCTCTGCCAACATCAACGCCACCGGCAACAGCCTCAACAATGCGCTCACGGGCAATGCCGGAAACAATATTATCAATGGTGGCGTCGGCGCGGACACGATGGCCGGCGGTGCCGGCAGCGACACCTACTATGTCGACAATGCCGGTGACGTCGTCAACGAGGCGAATGTTGCCGGCACGGATCTCGTCAACAGTTCGGTGACGTTCTCCCTGGGCCAGTATGTCGAGAACCTGGCCTTAACCGGATCGGCCAATATCAACGGCACCGGCAACGGACTGGCGAACAGCATCAGCGGCAACGCGGGAAACAATATCATCAATGGTGGAGCGGGCGCCGATACGATGACCGGCGGCGCCGGCAACGACACATATTTTGTCGACAATGCCGGTGACGTGGTCAACGAGGCGAATGTTGCCGGCACGGATCTCGTCAACAGTTCGGTGACGTTCTCCCTGGGCCAGTATGTCGAGAACCTGACCTTAACCGGATCGGCCAATATCAACGGCACTGGCAACGGACTGGCGAACATCATCAGCGGCAACGCCGGAAACAATATCATCAATGGTGGAGCGGGCGCCGATACGATGACCGGCGGCGCCGGCAGCGACACCTATTATGTCGACAATGCCGGTGACAAAATCATTGAGGCGAATGTTGCGGGCACGGATCGTGTCAACAGTTCAGTGTCGCTCTCCGTATCCAGCCAGTACGTTGAGGTCTTGACGCTAACCGGTTCGGCCAACATCAACGGCACCGGCAACAGCCTTAACAACACACTGACAGGCAATGCCGGCAACAATAGTCTCAACGGCAGCACCGGCAACGACACGCTCAGCGGCGGAGCGGGCAACGACACGCTCATCGGTGGAGCCGGCAATGACACACTGACTGGTGGCAGCGGCAATGATGGCTTCCTGTTCAACACTGCGCTAAATGTGACGACCAATGTCGACAGGATCACGGATTACAATGTCTCCGCCGACAC
Source organism: uncultured Alphaproteobacteria bacterium (assembly GCA_963829135.1). GTDB lineage: Bacteria > Pseudomonadota > Alphaproteobacteria > Rhizobiales > Rhizobiaceae > Kumtagia. The sequence goes on from CAWHHO010000002.1 coordinate 148,033, forward strand.
GATTGACCTGGAGAACGGAATCTTCACCGCGCTGACGACGACCGGGTCGCTGGCAGCTGCCGCTTTCCGCGCCAGCACGACCGGCCTGGCGGGTGATAGCAACGACCGCATCATCTACGAGACCGATACCGGCAAGCTGTTCTACGACCCCAACGGCAATGCGGCCGGCGGCAGCTTGCATTTCGCGACACTCACTGCAGGGTTGGCACTGACCAATGCCGATTTCCTGGTGCTCTGATGGAACGCGACACCTGCCCGGCTTAATCAAACCGGGCGGTCCGGATACGCTGGGCGGCGCGCAAGTTTGGGCTGGCCAGTCGCTAGCGCGAGAGAGCTCGTCACCCCGCCGGAGGGGACTTCATCCGGCTCCGTGCCCCAGCTCTATGAATCGGCCTGTTTTCGTTCAGCCCGCCAAGGCGAGTGAAGGATGTAGGCTTGCCGGTTGGAACGCGTCCGGCCGCCGAGCCACTCCAAACATATGCTCTATCGCCTGTATGGCCCTCTGGGATGCCCTTCCGTCGCCATAAGGATTTACCGTGTGCGCCATTTCGTCATAGGCGGTGCGGTTGCACAGCAGTTCGCTGACGGCCTCGACGATGCGGCTCTGGTCTGTGCCGACCAGCTTCACCGTACCCGCCTCGACAGCCTCCGGCCGTTCGGTGGTTTCGCGCAGGACGAGTACGGGCTTGCCGAAGGCCGGCGCTTCTTCCTGCACCCCACCGCTGTCCGTCAGCACCAGCGTGCAATGGCGCATCGCCTGCACGAAATCGCTGTAGTCCAACGGTTCGGTGACGCAGATGTTGACGATCCCCTCCAGCGGAGGCAGCAGCACCTCGCGCACTGCCGGATTGAGATGAGCGGGCAATATGAACAGCACGTCCGGAAACCGTCGTGCCAGCTGGGCGATCGCGTTTGCGGTCTGCCGCATGGGCTCCCCAAGCGATTCACGGCGATGCGACGTGATGAGGACGCTCCGCCTTGTCGTCATGCCCGCGACATCGGGATTGCAGATCGGCGTCGCAGCGTCAACGGCGAGGTTCAAGGCATCGATAACGGTATTTCCGGTTACAATGATCGTATCAGGATTGATGCCTTCGCGCAGCAGGTTGTCGCGCGACGTCGCTGTCGGCGCCAGATGCAGGGTCGACAGCTGGGTCGTCAAACACCGGTTTACCTCCTCCGGAAACGGGTTGCTGCGATCCCACGTTCGCAAGCCGGCCTCCAGATGGATCACGGGAATCCGTGCGTAGAAACCGGCCAGGGCGCCGGCGAAACAGGTTGTCGTGTCACCCTGGACGATGACGGCCTGGGGACGTTCGTTCGCTACGACGTCGGCTACGCCCTCAAGTGCCCGGCATGTCACGTGCTCCAGCCCCTGCCGTGCCGTCAGAATGTTCAGGTCGTAGTCCGGCGATATTCCGAACAGCGAGTTCACCTGGTCTAGCATGGCTCTGTGCTGGCCGGTAACGGCGATGACAGGCTGCAGCCAGGGCGACTTCGCCATCGCCTTGATCACCGGGGCCATCTTGATGGCTTCCGGCCTCGTTCCGTAGACGAACAGCACTCTGCGTTTCACCATCTCGTGTTTCATGAGGGCACTCCTTGTACCGGATCTTGTCTTGGCAGCGGTTCTCCGCCGGGCAGGCTGGACAGAACCTGCCGATCATCTAGGACCAGTTCGATGTGGTTGAGGTCTACGACCGGGCTTCCCTCGGCGAAGGCATAGACAAGGCCGTAGTCGCAAAGTTGATTGATGATGCGCGGAAGGCCAACGCTTCTGGCATGTATGAGCGCGCATGCGTCCGCCGTGAATACGTCGCGATCCGCGCCGGCGACCGTCAGTCGATGGGCGATATAGTCGGGCGTTTCACGGGCCGATAGTCCTTCCAGATGGAACCGCGAACCGACGCGCTGTGCGAACTGCCGCATCGCGTTCGATGTGATCATCGCATCCAGTTCCGGCTGGCCGACGAGAATGATCTGCAGCAGTTCGGCATCCGGCGTGTTGAGATTCGTAAGACAACGCAGTTCTTCCAGCTGCGCGCGAGACAGGTTCTGGGCCTCGTCGATAACCAGGACCACACGCCGGCCTTGCGCGAATTCGCTTCGAAGAAACGCGTCAAGCTTAGTTGAGAGCCTGACGAGGTCGCGGTGCGTCGACGTCTGCCCGAGCGCCAGCAGCACCCAATTGAGCAGGTTGCCCCGCTCCGGCACCAGATTGGAGAGCGTTCCGATGGTCAGATCGGGTGATGCGGATCGCAGTAAATGTCTCAGCAAAGTTGTCTTGCCGGCGCCGATCTCCCCCGTGATGACGATGATCGGCGTGGCGCTCGAGAGGCCGTATTCGAGCATCGCATAGGCGCGGCGATGAGCCGGTGACCAGAACAGGAAAGCCGGGTCTGGCAGGAGGCTGAAGGGTCGGCATTTCAGATTGAAATGGCGGGCGTAAAGGGGCGGCGCCACCCGGTTGGTTGGCTCGACCGTCCGGTCTTGCCCAGCTCGGTCGTGAGTCCACTGATCGGTGTCGCCGCCATGCATGCCCTCAGTACCCGTATACTTCCGGCGTGAAATGGCACTTGTTGAGCACGACGCCGAGCATGTTACTGGTGGCCGAGAGCTGTTGTTCGCAAAGGTCGATCTCAGCGCGAGTGCTTTGTTCGGCAGCGGCAACGAGAATGATACAGTCGACATTCGGCAAGAAAGCCGCCACGTCGTCGCTGGACAGCATCGGCGGAAGATCGAAGATCATGAAATCCGGCGCCAGCTTGCGTTCGATATCGACGATAAACTGCCGCGACGACGCGCTTTGCAGAAGTTCGGCCGGAAGGTCGACATAGTGCCTGCTTGCAGCGACCGCCAAGTTGAGCCCGAAACGCCGCGTAACCTCGGTCAGCGCAGCCCTGCCCACCAGCACCGCTTCCATCGATGGAGTGTCCGAGATGCCGAGGATTTTGGCGATCCGCGGATGCCGCAGATCGAAATCGACGAGCACCGTCCGGCAATCACCCTGTCGGGCAAAACTGAATGCCAAGTTGATGCTGACCGTCGTCTTGCCGCATTCCGGCGTTGGCGACGTTATGGCGACTTTCTTCCAGCCGTTCTGCCGCATGAGTTGAATGACACGCGTCCGCAAGACGTCGAACGCATGGTAAGCAGGATCGCTGCGGGTCAGCGATACGAGACGATTTGCATCGATTGCGTCTGGCGGAACAGCCGCCTCCCTGAGGGGATTCCAATCATTGCCCGCGAGCAAGGTACTCGGCCGCTGCAGAGCACGCGGAAACTCTGCGGACGGGCCTGCCGCCTTCGCTGAGGTATGAGCGAGTTGAAGAGCGCGCTCGATATGGCCCTTTTGCTCTGGACGGTCTTCGCGCTCGTCAAGCGGAGTTCGCCGGGAATGGATCGGGTCGATCAAGACTTAGCTCCGATGCTGGCGCGCATGCGTCGGTGCGAGCCGACACTTTTCCGGTCTGAAACAAATCGGCCGATGAATCTGGACTGCCACGCGAGCTTCCGCTTCTCGTGCCTCGTATAGACGTAAGGCAACGTCACCAGAGGCTGCGTCCCGATCAGCTTCGTGAGCTCTGCCGGGCGGCGAATCTTGGTGTTGAGAAGCTCCAACAAAACGACGAGTCCAATTCCGGCGGCAAAGCCCCCGAAAATGCTGAGCAGCGCGAGTTGCAAGCGCTTCGGGCGGACAGGGTCGCGGGGAGGCGTCGCGGGTTCGACAAGGGTAAAGCGGCTGCCCTTGGCGCTCAACTCTATCTGCTCGCCGGTCGCCGCCTCCGACAGCTTTGAAACTGCGAGATTGTATTGGGCCTGGATGTTGTCGCGGGCCCTCTCCATCTCGTTGAGCCTTGCCTCATTGGAAGGCGTTTCGCTGATCGACTGAGAGAGCGAAGCCATCGTTTTTTTCAGGCGAGTCCGTTCGTCGCTGATAAAGTCCAACCGTTCGTCTATGTCCGACATCTGGAGATCGAACTCGGTCGGACCATGTGGCCTATCGCCTGATTTTTCAGCTTCGAGGCTGCGGGTGACCGTGTCGATGCGTGCCCGTAACACCGCAATGGTTGGGCTATCCTCGCGATAGACGGTCAGTTGTTCGGCCAGGGCGCGGTTTAGATCCTGCAGCAGTTGTCGCTCTGGCGACAACGGGCCGGCGCCCTGGATTTGACCGCCGAGCATTTGCTGGAGATTGGTTCTCCGGCTGCGCAGGGAGGCATCCTCACGCTCCAGCTGCGCTGTCCTTTCCTGACTGCCCTGCAGTTGGGATCGGCGAAAATCAAGACTGTCCGGGAGAGCCGCCTGCTTGGCGTTGCGGAATTCCAGGATCTTCGATTCGATCTCCTTGAGACTATTGCCCAGGCGAGCCACTTCCCCATCGAAGAAAGAGCGGGTGATCTCCGCCTGATCTGCGCGCAAACGTTTGTTCTTGTTCAATATATAGTCGACGAGGTCGTTCACGACCTTTGCCGCCAAGGCCGAATCTCGGGCTTCAAAGGAAATGCCGAAAATCACCGCACGGGTCTGACCCTGCGGAGCATCCATTGCGATCTGCTCGAACTGGATACGCGAGCGCAGATCGTCGGCGATATCGTCGGGCTGCGCCGCGTCGTTGCCGTAGATGCCGATACGTTCGGCCATGTCGAGGAGATGCCGCTGGGTGGTGACTTCCTGCTGGATGATCTGAAACTGTTCAAACGAGCTCGTGACCACGGTGGAACGTGCCATCTCGCTTGGTATGTCCGGCGCTTCGACAAGGATGCGGGCACTCGCCCGATAGGTTGGCGGCAGCGTAAACGCCACCACAAGACCCAACGCCGCCAAGGGAACCGCACAAAGTACGACCAGCGGCAGCCTGCCGAGGAACAGCCTGAAATAGAAAAGGAGGTCGCTTTGGTTCACCTAGGTGCTTGCCCTTTCGCAAACGTAGACACGCCGCGAATGTCTGTCCGCGGGCTGTTTTTCGTTATCTGGCAGTATGGAAGCGGCACTAAGCCAATCGTCGGTGGCGTACACCCTTTGGGTAGACAAGCTTGGACGGTTTCGCTTCTGGGCTAGGACTCCCGGGCCTGACCCTATCCGGGACCCGGCACCCCATTGAATGAAGACCGGCCTCTTGCGCGACCTGCTGACACGGCCTCTGATGGTTCAGCGCTCGGACCTAAAGTCGCTTGCGGACTGCGCACGCTGAACGGCAGGAGTGGCACGCAATATCCTTGTGCGAGGCTCGGCCGAGCGGTCGAGGACCGCAGGTCGCGCCGTTTCCAGGCGCGCCATTTCGGCAATATCAACAGGTCCTGACCCTAGCCAATTAGACGACCCGAGGAGGATCACCTACCGCCTATGGTCAGGATGAATTATTCGCGTAAGACCGGTTGAATGGCGCTGATGGGAACCCCAATCGACATCCCGCCAGTAGGCCGAAATACGTTCGCGGGAACTCACCCGGCGGATGCGCCCGGCCTCAGCGTGGTCATTCCGCACCTGAACGAGCCGGACGATCTGGAGCAGTGCCTGCGCGCCCTTGTGGCGCAGCGTCGGGACGGCGTTCCCTTCGAGATCATCGTCGTCGACAACCATTCGACGGAACTTCCCGTCGGCACATGCTCCAAGTTCCAGGATGTGAGGCTCGAACTGGAGCGTACACCGGGTCCGGGGCCTGCGCGCAATCACGGCGCCTCCGTCGCGCGCGCCGAAATCGTCGCCTTTCTGGACGCTGATTGCCTGGTGTGCCCGGGGTGGGTACGCGCGATCGTCAGCTATATGAACGAAAATCCCCACGTCGATGTGGTGGGAGGCGACATCGGCGTGCTTCCGCAAGCGGAGCGCCTCACCGCCATCGAGGCGTATGAAAGCGTATTCAGCTACCGCGCTAGGCTCTACGTGGAGAAGCACGGCTTCACCGCGACCGGGAACATGGCTGTGCGTCGCGGTGTCTTCCAAAGCGTGGGTCCGTTCGGCGGCATCCGCGAGATGGAGGACACCGAGTGGGGCCAGCGAGCGACGCGGATGGGCTACCGGCTCGCCTATGTCGGAGATGCCAAGGTTGTGACGCCCTCCTGCAGATCGTTTCGCGAGCTTGCCCGACGCTGGGACCGCCATGTCGCGCATGAATTCCGCAATGTGTCGGGCCATCCGCTGAAGGTCTTCTTGTGGCTGGCCAAGGCCGGTGCGATCGCTGCATCTCCCCTCGTTTCGGGTTTGTCGGTGATGCGGGCCACCAGCTTGCCGCGATGGCGAGAACGATGGCTGGCACTGGCCTGCCTCGTGCGGGCCCGGTTGTACAGGGCTCGGCTGATGACCTCGCTCATTCTGTCGGACCGCAGTGCCGAGATCGTTGGAAAATGGAATCAGGAATAGCGGTTCTCCTTTCGAATGAGTGGCTCAGCCTTTCGGATGAGCAGCCTTTCACGAGGACGGCGCGACCTTCCAAAGGTCTATCGCCGCTGCTGATCGACTGACGTGACTGTGCGGCCAAACAGAATAGGCTCCAGCCGGATTTCGACTAGCCGGAACTCGGCCTTTGGAGCTTTCGGTTGGCAAGGTCTGCTTAAAGACAGACCGTTTGGGGGCGGGAAATGAGCGAACAGTCAAGCCTGTCGGGCGACTTGGCACAGTTACGAAAAATTCCAATCCGACGTAACCGCAAGCCGCTCTATTTGCTGGTCAAGCGCCCGATAGATCTGGTCGTCACTCTAGGGCTGGCTCCTATTTGGCTGCCGGTGATCCTGCTCCTCGCTCTGCTCGCGAGCCTGGATGGCCACAATCCCTTCTTCACCCAGCGACGCATTGGGCGCCACGGGAAGGAGTTCTTGCTCTTCAAGATCCGGACGATGCGTCCTGACGCCGAAAGCGCGCTGGAAGCATATCTTCGCGACAACCCAAGCGCCAGATTGGAATGGGATCGCGATCAGAAGCTGCGCTCCGATCCGAGGATTACCAGGCTCGGAACTCTGCTGCGCAAATACTCGCTCGACGAACTGCCTCAGTTCTTCAATGTTCTACTAGGTCATATGAGCGTCGTTGGCCCGCGTCCGATGTTTCCCGACCAGCGGGTCAGCTATCCGGGGTCAGCCTATTTCGCCCTGCGGCCCGGGCTAACCGGTCTGTGGCAAATCGGCAAGCGCAACGGCTGTTCATTCATCGAACGCGCCGCGCACGACACGCGCTATTTCAACATCTATTCGTTCAAGACCGATGTTCACATCCTGCTCTTGACGATCCTCGTCGTCCTTCGCGGCACCGGTGTCTAAATCTCGGGTGAGGACCTGTTCGTTTGGTCGTAATGGTCTGAGGCCAACTCTTCGAAGTCGGGAAGCGAGGCGCAGGGAGCCTTTGGCTTTCAAGTCCTTCGCAACAGCGGAGCACCGGCGCATTCATTGAACGCGCGAAGGACGCTCCGGCGCTTTGAGTGGCGCATGTTCCTTTCGCGCTGACAAGTGTCAGCGCGGGACATGCGCTGTAGCCGGGCAGATGGACCAAATCCGAAGGACGCGGAAATGTCTGCAATCTGCGGCGTCGAACCGTTCGGCCGCGCGATAGACCCCGACCTTCGAACCTCTCCTTGCATCCTTGGGCGGTTTCAGGCGCGCCGTTTCGACAGTATTAACGGTCCTGACCTTAACCGCCAAGGCTGGGATGCTCGAAACTTGGCGTCTGCAACAACAGCGCCGATCCCTCTGTCAGCGCATTGTCCCGTCATCGGTCAGGGTGTCCTGGGCCATCGTCGATTGGGTCAGGGAACGGGTATCGACCACCCCTTCGACGTCAACAGTCACGACGTCTCCTGGCGATAGTCTGGTTGACGCAGTGGCGGCGGTTTCCACCTGCGTCCCGTCGATATTGCGGGTGATCGTGAAACTGGCACGCGACTGCATGTTTGCATCGGACCCATAAACCAATTCGAGAAGGTCGCGTTGCGCGGCTGCCAGCTGCACAGTCAGCTTGTTCAGCTTTCCCTGCTGGTCCTGCAGGTCGGTGGCGATCGATGTTTGCCCGGGCGTCCTGAAGACCCTCGAGGTTGCGCTTCGCCTCGGTCTTTTGCTGGCGGGCTCGCATTATCGCGGTGATGATATCGAGCTTGTCGGCGCGGCCATTTGCCAGAAGGCGCTCCAGCTCTCCTTGGCGGCTGGAGACGACGATGCCCTTTTGAACGAGGGTGGTCACGCCTTTCAGCTCGCGCTGCGTGGACACGATGCTCGCCTCGACGTCTTCCATCTTCTGTTCAAGGTTGCCGATCTCGGCATCCAACAGCGACAGGAGTTCATCGAGCGATTTCGTCTGGCGTTCGAGTTCGTTCCGGCGCGCCTGCAGCAGAAATGTCTCTTGGGCGTAGACCTGAGCGCTCAAGCCCTCGTCCCCAACCGTCGTATCGGCGCGCGAGATCTCCGTGGCTCGGTCTCTTTCGGCCTCCAGCCTAGCTATTCGTGCTTTCGCCCGGACCATGTCCTCGGAAAGCATTCTCACCGTATCGGCGGCTCGTTCCTGGTCGGCATCCTGCGGCAATAGTCGCAACGGACCACCCCCCACCGCCACTGCTTGCAGCACTGTCATTCCCAGGCGGAACTTTGTTCTCCGGGCTTCTGAACCTCCCCCAGGACGTAGATCGGAGCGTACTCGACGATTTCAACCGTTGTGTCCGGCAGATCGACGAGCCCAATCTTCTTCTGAACCCGGGCTGCTATCTCTGCGGCCAGCGTCTCG
>CAWHHO010000003.1:0-579440 GCA_963829135.1 uncultured Alphaproteobacteria bacterium
GGGACCTAAGTAAGACGCCTGCACGCACGCTTGACAGTCCGACCGGGACACTTGAACCCGACCGCCGCGGCTTGCGGTTCTTGGGAGTATCGGCCAACTGGCCGGGCCTCGTACTTATGGCGGTGGGTGCTCTCATGATGCTCCGGGCATTATTTTAGAACACTATGCTAGGGTGCGCCTGTGCGCCTTATAAAAAGCCGCCCGCGGTTTTGGCTTTGCGTCCCTGCTTCACGGCCTGCCTACCGGGATTCGATCAGCGTTTAGTCGCGTCCTCGATCAGCTTCAGGAGACGAGCCAGATGGCCTGGTATGTCGGCCTGCACAGTTAAACCCGTGAGTGTGTCGACGTAACGTCGCATCTCTACGCTACGCGCTTGTCGCACAAATTCGCCGCCAAAGGGGTCGGTTCTGGAAAGATGTTCGCCGCTCATGTCTTCATTCCTACACTCCCTCGGTCGGTGAACTTCCGCGTACAGGGATCGTTCCCGCGTCCTTTGTGGTGGTTTTGACGAGCGTGTCAGGCTGCTCACTACCGATAGTTCTCGCTGAGCAGCTGCCTGTTGGCATGGCATGGACCATTGCATGAGCGCCCCAGTCCGTACGAGTGGATGCGGTTATCGTGACAACCACCGAGGTGAAGCCGCTCAACCGTAGGGGGCGACCTCAGTGCTTCGCGCGTTTGCGATTAGCGAGCCTCTGGTTCCGTTCATCCGCGGCGGTTTCGGATTTCCCCCCATTGGAGTCTGTTGGATGAAAGTGCCCTGTTGGATGAGGAAAACGGAACGCTGGGCATGTTTGACGATACAGATTGGCGCGGTCTTTCCGGCCAAGCCAAGAAGGCTCTGCGCATATTCTCTCGGGTCGCAATAGACTTCGAGCCTTTGGCGAAAGCAGCGGGGATCGGACAAGGCAGCATGGATGTTCTGCTCGAAAAAGGACTCGCAGTCGAAGGCGAGATGTCGAGGCATGGGCGAACTTTTAAGATCACGGAGAAAGGGTGGCTGGCAGTCCAATGGCTTAACGCTCAACGCGGGCGGATCAACTATCAGAGGTAAACGTGTTGTCCGCATGTTTTGGACCGGGACGAAGTACTCTGCGCGGGCCCCAGGTGGCCCCGCCGTCTGGATTTGTTAACCGAGAGTGACGGGCCTTGGGACCCGCCGCCTAGTCAGGGTGGGACACACGGCGACGGGCCTAGCGCCAAGTGCTAAGAGGGGATTTCACGAGGCGCTCACTATCCCAACAGATGCGCCGCCAGCCTGTTCCTACCTCGCGGTTATGTGATCTTTCAGCTCACCTGAGATTGTCGTACCGAGCAGCGCAACGGTCGTACATATTCACGTTGTGCAGTTTCGTGCATCCGTGGCGTGATGCGATGTCGTCCTCAAGCTGCGGCAAAGGCCTGTCTCCACCCGCTTCCAATAGTTCATCCCTGTCATACTTGGCCCGCATGCCGCACTTCTCGCAGGCTACGATGACCTTTGGCTGGGGATAGCGCGACAGGAGTACTGCGCCTCTAGGAGTATTCGTCATCCTGCCAGGAAAAGCCGACTCGGCCCGATGTGCAAGGAAAATGATCCTGCTTCGTTCCTAATCGGCCTGATGCAGGATATTAAAGACCGGTCGGAGCGCGGGCTTTTACATGTCACACGAATGAGCCGAATGTGAGTACCGAAAGCAAGGCACTCCGCGCCCAGGCTGGGAACCAACTCCCTGCATCCTGTGTTCGTGACGAGACGCGGGGACTAATCACATGGCAAAGAAACCAGCAGGGTCTTTAGGCGAGGGCGACACCGTTAGCCTGACCGGCGAGGTTGTGCTCATGTCGGTCATTCATGGTAGTTTTGGCAAGCCCGAAAGCCGCCGTTGAGTTACACCCGGCAACCTGAGGTGTTATCTTCCAGCATCGGACTGAGGAATCGTTGACAGCGTTTTCTCGCCAGTTCAGTCTCACGTCGGGCAAAAAGGGAGCGTGACCAGCCGGTGAGCATACCGGCAAAGGGAGGACATCATGTTCAGATTTGTATCCGCAATTCTGGCGGGCACTGTAATATCCTATGTGTCATTGCTGCCCGCTACTGCCCAAGACTCGACAGAGTGGATCGGCACTTGGACCGCAAGCCCGCAGCCAGCTTGGCAGGCTGACTTTCCGCTTCCGCTCGGGTTTCCCAGCAACTATTTCCGCAGCACGATCCGGCAGGTCGCGCGCGTCAGCATAGGCGGCAAAAAGGTGCGTATCATCCTCTCCAACGAGTACGGCACACAGCCGCTCAAGGTCGGGGCCGCCCATGTCGCCATCACCACCGACGGAGCGGCGATCAAGCCGGAGTCCGACCGCGTCCTGACCTTCGGCGGCGAAAACTCTATCATCATTCCCCCAGGCGCTCCGGCCATCAGCGATCCCGTTGACTTAACGGTGGCGCCGCTTTCGGAACTCGCCGTCAGCCTATACTTCCCCGAAAGTGCCGCTGCCACGACCATGCACTGGGACGGCCATCAGACCGCCTATGTCGCGGCCGGCGACAAGACCGGCGAGGCGGATTTGAAGGCGGACTCAACGCAGACCCAGCGCGTATTCCTGTCAGGCATAATGGTTGACGCAGCCGATGACGCGCGTGCTGTGGTCCTTTTCGGCGACTCGATTACCGACGGAGACGGCTCCACCATAGACGGCAATGACCGCTGGCCTGACACGCTTGCCAAGCGGCTGCAAGAGGCAGGCGGGGCTCCAGTGGCTGTGCTCAACCAGGGGATCTCCGGGGCAAAGATCCTGTCGGATCGGATGGGCGTTAACGCGCTTGCTCGCTTTGATCGCGATGTGCTCAATCAGCCGCGAGCCGACACAGTCGTGCTGATGATGGGCATCAATGATATCGGCTGGCCGGGAACCGGCCTTGCGCCGTCAGAGACCGAGCCCACTGGCGAGCAGATTATCGCCGGCTACAAACAGTTGATCGCACGCGCTCATGCCGACGGCATGCGCATAGTTGGTGCTACCCTGACACCATTCGGCGACGCTTTCGCCGGCTCGCCGTTCGAAGGATACTACACCGACGACAAAGAGAAGATCCGTCTGGCCGTTAACGACTTTATCCGTTCGGGAGCCTTTGACGCCGTCATCGATTTCGACAAGGTAGTAGTCGACCCGGCAAAGCCCGGTCACATTAAAGCGGAGTTCGACAAAGGCGACCACCTACACCCCAATGCGGCAGGCTACAACGCCATGGCCGCAGCTATCGACCTCGGCGTGCTGTCCGCTCCATAGACTGGGGAAAACCTTCGAGTATCCCGAGGCGTCGCCAGTTTCGCGCCTCGGGCCGCTCAAACCACACGCAATACCTTTGCGGGGACTAATGCCCGATCATGGCAACGCCACTTTGAACACAGCGGCACTGTTAGAACGTGCGCGAGAGTTCACCGATCGGTGCCAATGGTCTCGGCAACAATTGCTTGCCTATCAAGCCGACCGTTTGCAGTCTGCTCTGCAGCATGCTGTCAGCTCATCGTCGTATTATCGAGAGACGCTTGGCGCGCTGGTCGAAAATGGTGCTCCGCTCTCCACGTTACCTATCCTCACCAAACGAACTCTGATTGAGAACTACAAGCGTATTGTGACCGACCCTCGCGTCGACTGGAACGCCGTAGAGCAACATCTCGACGGTACCGCGCCCGGCACTCTCTTGTTCGACCGCTACCGCGTGTTTGCAACAGGCGGTACGACCGGGGAGCGTGGCCTGTTTCTCTACGATGACGACGCCTGGATGGCCGTTGTATCAAATGCGCTGCGTTTTCAAAAATTCCTGGGCATTGACGAGCATACCCGCCTGGCAAGTGTATTCGCATCCTCGCCTATTCATCTCTCCTACCGCATTTCGGCGGAGCTGAGGTCGGTGCGCCGTTCCGCGCCCAAACTCAACGTTCTCATGCCGATTGCCGAGATCGTAGAAGCCCTCAATGATTACCAACCGGAAGTGCTGGCTACATACCCATCGTTCGTCCGAACTCTCGCCTCTGAACAATTGGCTGGCAGACTTGCCATCAACCCACGGCTTTTCCGAACAAGCGCGGAGACCCTAACGGAGGACGTACGCGCACTTGCAGGGAGCGTTTTCAAAGCGAAGGTAGTCAATAGCTACTCGTGCACGGAGGCCGGCTTCATTGGCCTCAATTGTGCTGAGAGCGATGGCATTCATATAGCGGAAGACCTCTTCGTATTGGAGGTCGTGGACGAGGAAAATCAACCCGCGCCCGACGGCACTCAGGGTGCCAAGCTGCTTCTTACGACGCTTACCAATAGGACGCTGCCGCTCGTTCGCTACGAAATATCGGACTTGGTTACAAAGGCCACAGGGTCTTGCAGCTGTGGGCTGCCTTTCTGGCGTCTCGCCTCGATAGAAGGCCGCAGGGAGGAGCTTCTGGAGTTTCTGAAGAACGATGGGACTGTTGCCAGGGTTCATGCGCTGCGCTTGCGAACACCAATCCTCAAAATTCCAGGAGTGCGGCAGGTCCAGTTCGCACAGCTATCAAACGGCGTGGAAGTGATTTCAGCCGTAGCGCCCGAGGCGGATGTCTATGAACTAAAGTCGCGCATCGAGCTGGCTACTACGGACGCGCTGAAGGACTACGATCCTGCTGAGAACACAATACTTGTGACGGTCGTCGATCGTGTAGAGCGTTTAGGCGTTGGTGCCAAAGAGAAGTTGGTTGTCACTCGCACAGAAAATCAACGGCCGTAGAGCTGGCACCATCGTGGTCGCCGAAACACGTCGACGAGACAATGCACGGGCGGGTGACCCGCCTATGCAGGCCGCCTGAAACCGGTGTCGGCAGATTTCGATCTAGACGGCCACGCATCCGTCTCATACTCATCCAAGGGATTTGCAACCAATCCACCTCGCAATTCAGACGCTGCATTTTCAGGTGAGGGTCAACGGGAGGTTAGAGTGTCCGCACTGCGCCTCACCCACGACGATGGCAAGGTGACCATCCGAGTACAGGGGTACGAATATCCACTTACCATCCGGGCTGAGCACCTGAGCCTCATCGCCAAGCGCGATAAAAGGTAGGTATGGGCGAGCTTAACGAAGGACTGCAGCCCGTACGCGTTGAGCACGTGGATGGACACTGGGTGGTCTTCGTAGTTGAAGATGGGCAAACATTTCAGCACAATTTCGAAGCTCGCGAGTTTGCCGACAACTTCGCTGCCGGCCAGCGCTTCCGACTTATGCAGAAGCGGGAAGTCATCGGCGTAGTGAACTCTAGCAGCTGAGCGCATCAGATTTCTTGTTCACTCGTCGGGCGGCCAGCAGTGCGTGGTTCGGGAATAAGGTCAGGAAGACAGTCGACGGGTGACCACTATGGGGATTGGCAAACGACAGCATGCTCTGCTCCGAGGTTCACACCTGCCGTGCGAGCTCCTTCTGCACGGTCGCCTTGCTGAATCCGACTTGAGCCGCAATCTTGCGGATGCTGAGGCCCTTGTCAGAACGCAGCGTCCTGATCTCGTCCTTGATCGCCGGCGTGACCAATGCCGGGCGTCCTCCGGTCTTTCCAAGCGCCTTCGCTTTGGCAATGCCCTCCATCTGCCGTTCCTTGCGCAGTGCCGTCTCGAACTCTGCGATCGAGGCCAGAATGCCAAAGACCAGCTTTCCAGTTCGGGTGGTCGTATCCAGTGACGCATCATCCAGAACGCGAAACCCCACGCCCTTGCTTTGAAGCGTCTCCACGATCTGATGAAGGTGTGCTGCCGAGCGGGCAAGGCGATCAAGCTTCGTCACCACCACCACGTCGCCTCCGCGGGCAAACTCCAGACACTTCGCCAACTCGGGCCGCTCCCGATCGAGACCTGACTGTTTCTCGCTGAAGAGCTTCTCCGCCCCCGCCGCCTTCAACTTGTCGATTTGCACATCGTGGTCCTGACCAATCGAACTGACCCGAGCGTATCCGATAAGCATATTCGTACCCATTTGTTTTAGGCATCACCGGACACACCATTAATGTACGCTAAGGGTACGGTCAATTCTCGCATGTCCACTAAGTACACTTTGTGGACACAAGTTCGCGCGCAACTCGTCCTTCAACGACTATCAGGCAGCGTAGAGATGGACGCGATTGCGGCCGGCAAGTTTAGCAGCGTAAAGTGCGCTGTCGGCGCGTGAATAGAGGTCATTCACATTGTCGCCGGCACAAGCCTCTGCGACACCAGCCGAGAAAGTGTAGCCAAAGTCCGGCCATTGCTTCAGCGGTCGCGATTTGCGGATCGCTGAAAGCATGCGTTCCATGACCAGTTCTGCTACCTGGGATGTTGCCTGCGGCAGGACCAACACGAACTCTTCGCCTCCAACACGGCCAAAGCAATCCGCCCTCCGCACCAACCTTTGAATCTGTTCAGAAAAATCACGCAGTATTGTGTCGCCAGCCTGATGGCCGAACCGGTCGTTTATATATTTGAAGTTATCGAGGTCGAGGACGCAAACGCACCCCAAACTATCGCCTGATGTCGCCGACTGGGCCAACAGATCCTCTATCCTTGCCGTGACGAAGCGGCGGTTGGCGACACCGGTCAGCTCATCTGTCTGGGCTGCCTTCATGGCGTTGTCACGGTCTTGGCGAAGTGCGCGGCCTTTCTCCCGTAACTTCGTGACATCGGTGGCAATGCAAAGCATCCAACCATCAGACCGAACGGCTTCGGTCATCCAAAGCCATCGACCATCGTGCAGATTGGTCTCAAACGCTCTAAAGCCAATCTTTCCGCGGCGCGAAAGCGTCGAATGCAGCCAGTTCTCAAAATCCGGCGCTGAGATAACCGTTCCTCGCCCAGCAGTAAAATTTCGGCGCATGAGCTCGGCCCATAGCGGTTCTTCATCTACATCCAAACAAAAAGCTGAACGAAACGCGGGGTTGGCATACCGAAGACGGTCAAAACTGTCATATGCCGCAACGAGTGTCGCGGTGTGCTCGAACAACCCGAGGAGTTCGGCGCGCAAGTCCCCCATTCAGTCGCTTCTGCGATTTGAGGGTCTGCCGATGGTTGGCGGAATGTAGACGGACACGCTTTGGCTGGTTATTTCTGCTGCCTCAAGCGCGTGAACCGCATTTTGAGCTTGGTCCCTATCATCAAAAAGACCGCTGACTGTTATCATCCTGGCTCTCCAGCTTCTCGCTGTCTAACCGATCATAAAGCAACGACCGTCACCGTTGCAACTTGCAGGCCTGGGGACATGCGCGGGAACCATCCTACTGTTTCGCCATTCCGAAGCTATGGAGGTGTGCCATGCCGAAGAAAAATGAACCTCATGACGGAAAGCCGGGAACCACTGATCAGTGGCCTCGGTGGGAGGGCCCTGAGGCAAACCGACCGCGCGGATATCTACCTGCAAAGGATGATCCCGAAACGGACGAGGACGCTGCTGGTGGGACTCTGCAGGACCCGGAAAAAAGCGACTTATCCGACGCTCGCAAGAAGAAAAACCCGCCAAGAAAGCCCACTTAAAACCTGAGATGAACTGCTCCGGGATCATCCCTCGATTTCTCACGATTACAGGCGGATGTCAGTGAGACGCGATACGGTAATCATGTGACGCACCTCCAGCCTCGGATTTGGGCGGCAAGATACTGACTCGCTGCCCCCGGAACACTCCTCGTTAACTGCATGCAGCTGAGGAGAGCTGTGAAAGTCGGGGACTGTCGCATCTCTATATGGCTACATCCAACAGCCGCATAAGTTATCTTATGGAACTAAGCCATTGATTTTGTTAATGTAATATATCATGACGAGCTAGTCTAGTATTTTAACCAAGGATTGGAATTGCTCGCCGCCATCGGTCTATCGGTCATAGTGCGGTGGCTTCCAGCTATTGACTGCTTGGGGCCGACAGGGACCGTCAGCTATGGGGTATCCAAGAGCATAAGCTGACTTTGGATTTGCTTCAGTGAGATTGATGCCGGGGACGACGCTCACAGCCCGACGCTGTAACGACTCAAAGCAATTTTTCGCGGTGGCCTCGATATCGGCAACCCGATCGCCTGCACATTACGGCCGTCCGATGCCGCGCGACTTTTTTTCTTCTTGGACGAGCCGAGCCACCTGTAAGCCTCGTGTCGATCCAAATGTTGCGTCAAGCGACAGTCGCCCGGCGCCTGCCGTTGCGAGGACGAACATGCCGCCAGCGATGGCAATGTCCTTCTCGAAGTGTAGCAGCTCGTTCTGAAGCGCAAAGTGTGTATGGAAGAGCGCAGCAGTGGCGAGACAGAACAGACCGAGCGCGATCGCGCCGAGGCGCGTGAACCATCCCAAGACGAGCGCAAAGCCCGCTGCGAGCTGCAGCACAATCACTGCTAGGACTTGAGGCATACCAATGCCATGCGCAGCCATTGTCTGGACCGCGCTTCCAAAGTGAAGCGCCAGCGTTGTCCCCTCATGAATGAAGATACACGCGAGCAGCATACGTCCGGCCAACAGAGTTATGTCCCCGTGTAGCGTTGCTTGAGCAAGGATTGAGGCGCGCATGGTTGGCTCCTGCTGGCAAGGGTTGGCGGGCGTCGAGGCGCCCGCCAACGATTTACTTGGTTGCTTTGGTTGATATTGCTTGTTGCAGATCTGACAGTTCGTCGCAGCCGCCGGGGCAAAGCTGCTGCAGGGCAGCTAGTTGTTCGTTTGCCTTGGCGATGTTGTCAGTCTCAACATAGAGCTCGCCTAGATATTCGCGTGCGGCCTTGAAGTCGGGGCGCAGTTCGAGAGCCTTGTTGTAGTAGGTCAACGAGGTCTCAAAGTCGCCGGTCTTTCGCAGTGTGAATCCGAGCAGATTGTAGACATCCGGCTGCTGCGTATCCTGGGCCAAATCACGCAGGTCGGCCAATGCAGCCTTGTAGTCCTTCGCTTCGATCTTCGCGCGAATTGCGGTGAGATCCGGATCGTCCGTCGAGTTGAGGTCATCAACCGCATAGGCTGCCACCGGCATGAGCGCGGATGTGAAAATCAGAAGTGCGACCGCGGTCGCGGTTCCAAGAAGTGTCGTCATGGTATTTCTCACTTTTCTGGGTTGTTGATTTCGCGGTCAGCTCTGCATCGTGGGAGTGAACCCATAGGCATTGCCGTCCTTCACGAAGGTTCCCGTTCCAGGAAACGGAAAGTGCGAACCACAAATGCGAATGTTGTCTGCGATCACCTGGTCGATCAGCTTGTGGCGCGTCGCGATAGCCATGGGGCCGTCCTGATCGTAGCTGCCCTGCCACTCGGGGTGGGGTGCCAGCAAGGCCGGCACATACATTGTGTCAGCAGAAACCATGAGCTGCTCTGTGCCCGCATCGACGAGATAGACCGAATGGCCCGGTGTGTGACCCGGCGCAGCGATCAATTGAATCCCTGGCACCACTTCGACTTTGTCATTCGCCAGCTTCCAGTTCTTCCATTTTGGGAAGTTGTCGGCGATCCGTTTGCCGGCTGGCTTGCGACCAGCCGGCAGCTTTTCGAGCCGGCTCGGATCCGTCCACCAGTTGAACTCCGTGGCATTGACGATCAGCTCTGCGCTCGGGAATACGGGCGTGTTCGTGCCCTTTTCCATCAGCCCCCAGACGTGGTCTGGGTGGAAATGCGAGATCATGATTGTATCGATCTTCTTGTAGTCTATTCCGGCTGCAGCCATGTTTGCAGGCAAGTGGGTAGCATTGGCCTGCCATTGTCCGACCCCCGAACCGGCGTCCATCATGATCAATCTATCGTTGATCTTGAGTACGAATACGGTCAGCGGAATGGGCATGAAAGCCGTTGGCAAGGCCGCCGCGACTTCCTGCTCACCGCAGCCGGCCTTGCCACAGTGCCACTGCTCGCCGGTCTCATCGCGCCTGCGGCTGCGCAAACAAGCGCGACCTCAGCTTCACCCGTGACCGTGTCCGGCCGTCGCCGGCTGGGATCGCTTGAGGTCTCCAGCGTCGGGCTCGGGGTGCAGAACATGCACCGCACCTATCAGCAGACAATTCCGACGCGGCCCGAGATGATCAATATCATCCGTACGGCTTTTGACCGGGGCGTCACCTTCTTCGATACGGCCGAGGCTTACGGTCCCCATGAGTGCGAGCGCATACTGGGCGAGGCGATTGCGCCGTTCCGCGACAAGGTCGTCATCACGTCGAAGTTCGGCTGGGATGTCGATCTTGAGACGGGCGAGCGGCGGCCGGGGCTTGTCAGCCAGCCCGCACGTATCAAGCAGGCGGTCGACGGTATGCTCAAGCGCCTGCGCACAGACCGCATCGACCTCCTTTACCAGCACCGTGTTGACCCCAAGGTGCCGATTGAAGACGTGGCCGGAGCGGTCAAGGATTTGATGGACGCCGGCAAGATCAAGCACTGGGGCCTTTCTGAAATGGGCCTAACGACGCTGCGCCGCGCGCATGCAGCCGTGCCCGTTACCGCTGTGCAGAGCGAATACTCGATGCTATGGCGGGGACCGGAGGCGGAGGTCCTGCCCACCTGCGAGGAGCTCGGCATCGGCTTCGTGCCGTGGAGCCCTTTGGGTGTGGGCTTCCTTACAGGCGCGATCGACGCGAGGACGCGCTTTGCGGAGGGCGACATACGCGGCATTGAATCGCGCTTTTCGCCGGAGAATCTGCCCGCCAATCTCGCGCTTGTCGCGCTGCTGAAAGACTGGTCCGCACGCAAGCAGTCATCGCCCGCGCAGATCGCGCTCGCATGGCTTCTTGCGCAGAAGCCCTGGATCGTACCGATACCCGGTACGACCCAGATGGCGCACATGCTGGAGAATGCGGGCGCGGCCTCCGTTGCATTCACGCCTGCGGAGGTCACCGAACTCAACGGTGCGGTCGCGGCGATCAAGGTACAGGGCGCGCGGCTGCCCGACGCAGTGCTTCAATACTCGGGCGTCGAAGCGCCGCCAAAAGCCGGGTGATGCAATGAAGGCGGCAACCATGGTCTCCCGGCGCCGGGCCCTTGCGAGCCCGCTGCTCGTGCCCCTTCTTGCGGGAGCGGGGACAGCGATCGCCGAGAAGGGCCAGAGCGTGCTCGTTGCGTATTTTACGCGCACCGGAAATACGCAGCTTCTTGCCAGAATCATCGCGCGGTCCACAGGGGGCAGCCTGTTCCGGATTGTCCCCGCGCAGCCCTATCCCGATGATTATGAGGAACAGGTCGCCCAGGCGGAGAGCGAGCGCGCGCGCGGCTACGAGCCGCCTTTGCGGGAGCACGTTGCCAACATTGCTGGCTACCAGACCGTCTTCCTCGGACTGCCCGTGTGGGGGACGACAGCGCCTTCCATCATTCGGTCATTCCTGTCGCAGCACGATCTATCCGGCAAAACGCTGGTGCCGTTTATAACGCACGGGGGCTACGGTGCGGGGAGCAGTGAGGAGGTCATCGCGGAGCATGCTTCCGGCGCGCTTCTTGTTGACGCTTTCGTCAAGCAGTGCGATCAGGAACGGCAGACCATTGCGGAAGTCACGAAGTGGCTTGGAGGCGTTGACGTATCGCGATGATAGTGTGGCGCACCCGGCGGGCCGGGCTCTACGGTCCACCTGCGCAGGCTCCAGCGGCCGCCGGGCCGCAGCCATGCGTCTCGGCCCATGCGGGTAACGATCCCTTGCGCAAAAAAAGGCTCAGGGCACACCACCAAAGCAGTTCTGCCCGTCTGTAGCGCCGTCGCCCTCATCAGGCGAGGCTACGGACGGCTCCAGACGAAGCAGACTGAAATTCAGCATTTCTTTTATATAGGAAAAGCAATGACATAACAGTGCCCAGTTTCATCTCGTCCGGCGCGCCATTTTCAACCTATTGATTTCGCATACATTTTAGCGGTGGCCGCGAGAACAAAACCAAGAACCGACCGGCTACTGGTTGACGCAGCTGCGCGCATAACGGCCAGGTGGCTGGCCGACATACCTGCTGAAGGCCGTGCTGAACGTGCTGGCCGATCCGTACCCAACTCGTTCGGCCACTTCTGCGATGTCAATTTCTTGTTGGCGCAGAAGGCTCTTGGCCAGTGCCATGCGCCATCCCAGCAGATATTCCATCGGCGGAACGCCGACATTGCGCGAAAAGCGATCAAAGAACGCGGAACGGGACAATGCCGCCTCTTTCGCTAGATCGGCCATCCTCCAGGGCCGCGCGGGATCCGTGTGCATTTGCCGAATGGCTTCCGATAGACGGGCATCACCAAGACCACGCAGCAATCCCGCAGGCGCGTCGGGTGTTTGTGTAAACCGCAACGCGTCGAAACGGGCGGAGGCCACTTCACGCGGCCTTAGTCAAGGTGAAGTCCACATGCACGGCATCGTAGGGAAAGACCATGCGGCCATTCTCGGCGCGATCAAGGACACCGGCGGCGAGCAGCGCTTGAACATCGCCGTGCACGGCCTTAACGTCGCGGCCGACCCGCCGAGCGATCTCGCGTATGGTTATTTCGCCCTGCCCCGTCATGGCCTGCAGGATATCCCAACGCTTGGCGGTCAACACCTTCCATAACAACTCTATCGAGGCGAAGGTGATGAACTCACCCTGCCCTTCATAAGCCGAGGCCCTGTAAAGCGTAGCGTAGTGCAACATCAAAATAGTCGCCATCAACGGTCCAACTAGGAGCGACACCCGTGCCGCCACCCGCAACACGCCCACAAACTTCGACATCTCAGTGGTTTGTCTGGTCATTGTCAGCGGAACGCTTTTTGCCGGTAAACATCGCCCGCAGGAGATTTTCATGATGGCTGACACTCGCGACGACCACGCCGCAGACATGCAGCAGGACAAGGATGACTAGGCCGTCCGCCAGAAACTTGTGGATGTTCTCAAGGCGTTCGTCACCCCAGAACATGTCTGTCGTCATCAGCCATCCCGTCGAACCGATCATGGTGATGACCGCGAGCAAAACGACGATCATCACGGCGCCGGCGGGATTGTGGCCAAGATGACGATGCTCTCTTCGCAGGGCGATATCGCGCAGATAGGCAAGAGTCGCATGCGGCCCCGCGACAAAGCTCGCGAACCGTTCGTGCCCAGTGCCGGCAAATCCGAGTACGACACGGCTAGCTACAAGCGAGATGGCGACATACCCCGCGTATTGATGCAGCCAACGAACGTCTTCCGAAAGCAGCCAGGCGGCCGCGACAGTCGTCGCGAGCAACCAGTGGAACAGCCGGATCGTCGCGCTCCATACAATGACAAATCGGCTTTCGGATGGAGCTGTCCTCATGCTTCAGCCGTCGTTTCCGACCGCTTCGAGCGTCTTCGGATTGAAGAAGGTCTCCATTTTCTTCCCTTCTTCGTTTGTCGCGTAGGCTTCGTAGCAGCCGTCTTCAATTTTGATTTTCTTGACCGTCCAGCCTTCTGCTTCGAGCTTATTCTGGAGGGCTTCGCGCGGCTGCCACTGATCTGTGGGAACATCGCACAGCTCGGCGGCATGTGCGGCGCCTGCGGCAACCATCGAGAGTATTGTCAGAGTGAGGATTCTCATGTTGTGTCGCTCCATCTGGGGACTGTGCAGGTCGCAGAGTGTTCCTTGTTGCTGACAGCAAGCTGAATAGCGAAACGACCACGGGAGTATTCGGGCTTGCGCGTCCTTGTTGTTGAAGACGACGAAATTCTCGGTGACGCCGTGTGCGATCATCTGGCGGGCGAGGGCCATGCGGTCGACTGGGCCAAGAGCGTCGAGGAGGCGGCGCATTTCCTGCGGGTCGCTCCTTACCAGCTTGTCGTTCTTGACTTGCAGCTCTCCGATGGCTCCGGAGAAGCGCTGCTCACCCGAGCGCGCTCTGCGGGCCAAACGGTTCCGGTGATAATCGTCACGGCCCGCGATCAGTTGGCGGATCGGCTTAGTGGGCTGAACCACGGGGCGGACGACTACCTCGTGAAGCCCTTTGCGCTGGCGGAACTGTCGGCGCGCATGACCGCGGTGCTGAGGCGCTACGCGGGACAGCCAAGCTCAAAGCTTCGCTTCGGCAACCTTGCGGTTGACCGCAACGCGAGGACAATCTCGGTCGGCGGCCAGGATATTGAGCTGACCTCGCGTGAATGGGCAATCCTCGACCAGTTCCTGGCGCACCCGACCGCCGTCCTCGACAAGCGGCAACTGGAGAATGCGATCTATCAGTTCGGAGCAGAGATTGAGAGCAATACTGTCGAGGTTTATGTCAGCAGGCTCCGGGCGAAAATCGGCAAGGACAAGATAAGAACGATCCGCGGCCTAGGCTACCGATGGAACGTCTCGTGAGGGCGCCAGCCCAGCTTGTCCGTCGCGCCGTGCTGATGTTGGCCGGCCTGACCGTTCTTTCCGGCCTGACAGCAGGCGTCTTCGGTCTATGGACAATTCGCTACGAACTGAATGAAGCGATGGACGCCGCCATGGAGCAGGCCGCGGGACGCATCGCACCATTCGCGGTGGAGACGCTGTATGGGCGGGACGAACAGAAGAGCATGGCAGCCATGCCACGCGCCTCGGAGAACGATGCAACATCGCTCCTCTATCAGGTGAGAAACGCAAGCGGCCGGGTGCTTCTGCATTCTCACGATGCGCCGCCCGAGCCGTTTACGAAAGCCGTAGGAAAGGGCTTCGAGACGACTGACGACTATCGCCTATATACACTTCCCGTCGTCAGCCAGTCGCTCTTTATCCAGATGGCCGAGCCGATTGGACAACGCGATGAGGAGCTTTTCGAGGCGGCTTCGGGATTTCTCGTTCCGATAGCGCTTTTCGTTCCGGCGAGCGGCCTGTTGGCCTGGCTCTTGGCGAACGGCATCTTTCGCCCCGTTAGCAGGCTGTTGTCGGAAATCGGCGACAAGCACGGCGACAACCTCACGCCAATAAAGGCGCAGGATTACCCCGCCGAACTGGGTGTGGCCGTCGAAACGGTGAACGGGCTGATGTCGCGGC
The DNA here is from genome assembly GCA_963829135.1 of uncultured Alphaproteobacteria bacterium. GTDB lineage: Bacteria > Pseudomonadota > Alphaproteobacteria > Rhizobiales > Rhizobiaceae > Kumtagia. The sequence continues at coordinate 14,870 of CAWHHO010000003.1, forward strand.
TACGCGACGCGCTGGAATCCGAAAGAGAGTTTGCCACCAATGCGGCGCACGAGTTAAGGACCCCAATCGCCGGTGCGCTGGCTCAGACAGAAAGGCTGCTTGCACAACCGCTTGCACAGCGTGACTTGAGACGGGCCGACCGTGTCCACTCGGCGTTGATGCGTCTTTCCCGCGTTTCCGAAAACCTTCTGCAGCTCGCGCGGGCCGGAAGCGGACCTTCCGACCGCCTGTCCACCCTCGGCGACGTGGCGAAGTTGGTTCTTCGAGAATACGGAGGCGATCCTCACGGGAGCGCCAAGATTACGCTCACGTTGGCCGATGGCTCGGACCCTGTCGTGCGCATCGATCAAGATGTGCTGGCGATCGCGCTGCGCAATCTCATCGAGAATGCCTTGAGGCACGGCGACAACGGAAAGCAGATCGACGTCTGCATCGGCCCAGGGCCCAGGATTTCCGTCGTCAATGGAGGGCCTGTTGTACCGCCGGACATTCTCGCTGAACTCAGGCGACGCTACGTGCGCGGCACGAGCGTGTCGGACGGAAGCGGAATCGGTCTCTCTATCGTCGAGCGTATCGTGAAGCAGTCAGGTGGCGAACTCGTGCTTTGTTCTCCAGCCGAAGGCAGGACGGACGGTTTCGAAGCGCGCCTAGTTTTCCCGATCACTAGTGGCTCAGGACTGCCTGACTTCAAAGCCGTGTGAGGCTTGTCGTTTCAGCGTCGGTCAAACCACTTTTCCGACCAATGCGCCAATTCCAGCGGTAACCGCCATGGCGAGCGCGCCCCACAAAGCAACCCTCATTGTGGCCTTGATTATGTTTGCTCCGCCTGCGACAGCGCCAATGGCACCAAGCAGTGCGAGGAAGACAAGGGATGCGGCCGATACGATCCAGACGAGTTTGTCGACCGGCGCAGCCAGTACGACCGCAAGCGGCAACGCGGCACCAACGGAAAATGTGGTCGCCGAAGTCAGCGCCGCCTGGATCGGGCGCGCCGTCATGATCTCTGAAATGCCCAACTCGTCGCGTGCATGCGCAGCAAGAGCATTCTTAGCCATCAACTGCTCTGCAACCTGTATCGCCAAATCATGCGTGAGTCCGCGCTCAACATAGATCTGGGCGAGTTCTAGCCGCTCCAGTTCCGGCTGGGTCGCAAGTTCGGTTCGTTCCCGGTCGAGATCCGCGGCTTCCGTGTCCGATTGTGAGCTTACCGAAACATATTCGCCCGCCGCCATGGACATCGCGCCAGCAACAAGTCCGGCGACCCCGGCTACGAGCACTTCATTTGGGCCTACAGCGGCAGATGCAACGCCGACAACCAGGCTGGCCGTAGAAACGAGCCCGTCGTTCGCTCCCAGCACAGCTGCGCGGAGCCAACCAATGCGCGAGACCATATGCTTTTCCGTATGCGGATTTCTCAATTCGACACCACCTGCCGCTGTGCATACGTGCTCTAAGCTGGAACCGACCGTCAGAAATCGCTTCTCGGATTGCGACAATTGCCAGTCCGGGACCGGCCAGAACCTGTAACAAGTACAATGCTGATAATGCTTTCCGTCACGGGTAGCGAAGTCAATGCTACGCGCTCACCCCCGGTTTGCGACCGATCGGTAACACACCCGCCTTCGCCTTTTTTTCTTCAGATGCTAGCAGCTTGACTCAGTACAAGCATACATCCGATCACTTGGTCGGCAGAGCATCATGTGGGGATTTAAGTTTGTGATCGCAGTGGTGGCCTTTCCGGCCACCGCGATCATGCGGAACGCCGAGCTGTAAGCACAAGCGCGCCGCCGACTGGCTCCGTCATTACCTCGGCTTCCGGCTAAGGTGTGACAACCAGTTTGGACCGCATCCCAGCGGAGTAGTGACCCTTGATATTGCAAAAGACCAAATAGGACCCTGCTTTGAGATCAGCAGTCAATTTGCCGTCGGCGCCTGCTTTCAGATCTTCGACCTCGCCCAGGCTGCTGAGCTTGTCTTCGTCGACCCGATCCTTGCCATTCATCATCGGTATTTTCTGGTCTGCCGATTTCAGCTTCACTACAATCATTTCGTGCTCCTCGCTGACAGCGTCGTTGTGCACAGTGAAAGTTGCCTTTCCTGCCTTGACGATGGCTGGCTCCAGGGTGAGGCTCATCGGCTGTCCGCCTTCGCCGGCTTCAATAACCTTTATCGTCGTGGTTGCCCAAGTCGGCGATGCTGCAAAGCAGAGGCCTAGCACAGCTGCGTGGGAGGCAATTCGAAATAAGCGTTTCATGAGTTTTCCTTCTGGCTCAGTGGCTTCTGTCGTACTCATTAGTGAGCCTACCTGACAGCAGCCTGAACGCAGATTGCGATATTGCCTCTTGGCTGGCGTGTTTAAGGCGGCGCAAGCAAGTGCGTGATCCAACCCCAAAAAGCGACATCCGAGACTTTAAGTAGGGATTAACGCACCGTTTCACGTCGGGGCGCCTCGCCTCCTGACATCAATTGAGAGCATGCTTCTAATTAGGCTGCTGCCACCGCACGCCATAAAACAGCAGCATTCCGCTCTCGGAGGAGCAACGCAACGGTCCCTCTGCCGCCATCCTGGCGCTTCCGAGCGACGGTCCCGCCATTGCCGACAAAATCGAAATCCCCATAGCCATCGACCGTGGCCCGCGGCTTCCTGCATGAGAGGCTTTCGTACGCCTGCCGGCACCCGAAACCCTTCACCATCTCGTTCATTTGCCGCTCAGAGAACCGAGCTAAAAGCGGACATATAGCGAGCCGCGTGCCTCGAGGTACCTCGTTGGCTGCGAGCTGACCGCGCGATTCGGCTTGGGTCAACTCTTGAAGCGCCGTATAGCCTGGACAAGTCGGAGCCGGCACCAATTAAAACGGGAGATGATCTTATCGTTTGGACCCACATCTGCAGCGCGATGTCGCCGGTAGACGTTTTCCCGTTGATGGCTGGAGAGTTGTATGGAGTGGGGTTGCGCCCGCATACGCTCCGAAACTGTTTTTAGCGTTCACAGCTCCACAGACATAGATTGGCCCGCTGGTACCCCGCCGGGAATTTTAGCAGGCGACCAACCCATCGGACTGGCTGCCATGGGGTGCCGATCAAGCAAATGGAGGGCTGTTTTAATCAATGGCTGCTCGAAACGGCGGGATGGAGGCGCGTAGTTGCCTCCTCGAGCGGACAGGGGCACCATAGGATATGCGGGAGTCTTAACTCTTGTCTTGACCGAATGTACGTGCGCGAGCGTTGGTCCAACCTCAAGGATACTCTTCGCACTTGGCTAGTTTGGTAGCAATGCGCCGATGCGCTATTGTCGGCGAACATTGCCCGCGCAGACGGGAAGGCTGTTGCATCCAGGACTCCCGGGCCATCGATTGGCCGGCACAAGAGGAAATCAATGAGCAAAACAGTCGCGGGCCTTATGGTCGACATTCTAGAACAGGCCGGTGTAAACCGCGTTTATGGTGTGGTGGGCGACAGCCTGAATGGATTTACAGACGCCCTCCGAAAGCGCGACGGTATCAAGTGGGTTCATGTCCGCCACGAGGAAGTCGCGGCGTTCGCAGCTTCGGGCGAGTCGCAAATCACTGGCGAGTTGGCGGTATGCGCCGGCTCGTGCGGTCCGGGCAACCTTCATCTCATTAACGGGCTTTTCGACGCTCATCGCAGCGGAACGCCGGTCCTGGCAATTGCTGCACAGATCCCGTCGGCCGAGATCGGCAGCGGTTATTTCCAAGAGACCCATCCTCAGAATCTGTTCGCCGAGTGCAGCCACTACTGTGAGCTCGTGTCCGACCCGAGCCAACTACCGTTCGTCATGGAGAATGCGATCCGTGCTGCCGTGGGGTTGCGCGGCGTCGCTGTGATCGTGATCCCCGGCGACGTCGCGCTTCGACCGGCGCCCGAACGGGAAATTGCTTCACGACAAAGCTTGTTACCAGCAGCACCGAGCATCCGCCCGTTGGACAGGGACATAGATGCTTTGGCAGAACTCCTGTCGGGCGTACCCAAGGTTACTCTGTTTTGCGGCCGCGGTTGCGCCGGGGCACATGACGAAGTCTTGGCCCTGGCAGAGGCGCTCAAAGCGCCGATCGTGCACGCGCTAGGGGGCAAAGAACATGTTGAGTACAATAATCCCTTTGATGTGGGGATGACGGGTTTTATCGGCTTTTCGTCTGGCTACGCAGCAATGCACGCGTGCGACGTCTTGATCATGCTTGGAACCAATTTTCCGTATAAGCAATTTTTGCCAACGGACTGCAAGATTGTGCAGGTCGACATCCGACCAGAGAACCTCGGCCGGCGCGCGCGTCTGGAGTTGGGCCTGGTCGGCGATGTTGCGATTACCATCCAAGCCTTGCTTCCAAAGTTGTCCGCGAGGCACGAAAGAGGACACCTCGACGCTGCCTTGGCGCATTATCGTAAGTCTCGCAAGGGGTTGGATGATCTCGCAAAGGGTACGCCAGGGCGGCTGCCCATTCATCCTCAGTACCTCAACAAGGTCATCAGCGACGCGGCGACAGACGACGCGGTATTCACTTTCGACGTCGGAACACCCACCGTTTGGGCGGCGAGATATCTCAAAATGAACGGCAAGCGGCGCATGGTCGGGTCACTTCTGCACGGCTCTATGGCCAACGCGATGCCACAAGCGATTGGAATTCAAGCTGCTCAACCAAAGCGGCAAGTCATTTCCCTCTCGGGCGATGGCGGTTTCACAATGTTGATGGGCGACCTGATTACCCTTCGCCAGGAAAATCTGCCGGTGAAAGTCGTGGTTCTGAACAATGGTGTCCTCGGCTTTGTCGCCTTGGAAATGAAGGCTGCGGGATTCGTCGAAACCGGTGTCTCGCTCGACAACCCCGATTTCGCTGCGATGGCGCGAGCGATGGGCATCCATGCTATTCGCGTGGAGGACCCTGGAGAGCTTCCGGCTGCTGTGAAAGAGATCCTGTCACACGATGGTCCTGCCTTGCTGGATGTTGTTGCCGCTAAGCAGGAGCTGTCGATCCCGCCGACAATCGAAGCTGCGCAGGTCAAGGGCTTTAGTCTTTGGATGATCCGCGCGGTCATGAGCGGGCGAGGAAACGAGGTCGTTGATTTGGCGAAAACGAACTTGTTGCCCAGGTAGTGAACATTCAGCTTGAAAGGCTGTTCGTAGGGCGCGATGTTTCTAATAGTCGGCCCCTAACTTTGATCACCTATGACCGCTTTTGCGAACCCCCGCTTGCCACCTCGACGTCTAATATGAGGCGCGAAACAGACATCCGCGCTGTCCAATATTGGTGCGTCGATAGGTTTGCCACAGGCCACCGCTCTGCATAAGTTGTGAGCATGGCTTCGAAATGTCTTGAACTCGGGACCAGAAAATATCCCGAAAAGGCGGCGGGACGGTTGCGCATATTTGATCTCGCCTGTTGTTGGGACACAATCGCGGTGCCGTTGGTGTTGCCGCAGTTTTACGCACAAGACGCAGCAACAGCTCGTTGCACTCATCGACGGGATGGCCGGCACAATTCTCATCGCGATCGTTTCGAAGATGCTCAATCTCAATGACCGTGTCGCTCTTGTCGATCACTATGCTGGGCAGCATGTCTCGCGAAGTGCGGCGTCCGTGACAATCATCCGCATCCGCAGCGCTCATAGGGGGCAAGGCCGATACAATCAATTCCGCATGGCACGGGTAATCCCGCGCCAGAAGGCACGACGTGTGGGAGATGGTCGTCGAGAACTCACGCTGAGGCCCGCTTTGCGCGCATACCCGATGATTTCCCTCCTGCCCACAAGGACGTTCCCGTTCGCCTTGTGCCAACTCTCGATGTGCAGCAGGCTGAGCTGATGGATTTGCAATTGCAAAACTGAGTATCATGGCATGCAGCGTTACCCTGCGCCTCGGATCTGCAAATCACCGATTCTCATTGGGAAGGAGTGCAGACATGAACAGTCCCAAATCGGGTACAATAGTAGAGGCAACAATTCCGGCATCGCTCAAGACGGCACTTGACGGCGAAGTCGTGCGTACCAACCAAACGCTGTCGTCGGTGGTCGCGGCAGCGCTGTCGCAATATCTTGGGGTTCCAGTGCACACCCTGTTCCAGGTGTCGACCTCCGGGGCGCTGGTCGCGGGGGTCTATGACCGGGAAGTCAGCGTCAGATCGATTCTAGAACACGGTGATTTTGGACTCGGAACCTTCGCCAATCTCGACGGCGAAATGGTGATTCTCGACGGCCGGGTGTACCAGGTACAGGGTTCCGGCCTTGTCTCGGAAGCAAGTGGCGATGATGGCACGCCTTTCGCCGTGGTGACACGCTTCTCGCCGACGATCGATACCGAATTGCGACCCACCGCGAACATCGGCGATCTCCAGATCGGCTGCGACGAGCATCGGATCTCGGGCAATATCTTCTACGCCTTGCGTCTGGACGGGCATTTCAACCGGGTTCGTACGCGGGCGGTGAACCCACCGCAGCCGGGAACGCGGTTAGCCAACGCCGCCAAGGCTCAGAGCGAATTCCTATTCGAGGAGATTGACGGAACGCTGGTCGGACTCTGGTCGCCTGGCTTTTCAAGCGCCTTCAGCATTCCCGGCTATCACTTCCATTTCCTTTCAAGGGATCGCCAGCACGGCGGCCACCTGCTCGATGTTGAAGCCGGCCCGCTGCGCCTGAAAGTCGAGGCGCTGACGGAGTTTCATCTCGCTCTCCCGGAATCTGAAGCTTTCCTAAAAGCGGACCTCGGGAGGAATACCGCTCAAGAACTCGCGTATGCAGAGCAAGCTCACTAGGAGACCCAAATGTACAGTTGGAGAAGATACCGCAACTCGGCGCGGAGCTGGTTGTCCGAACGTTGGAATCGCAGGGCATGACCAATATTTTTGGGGTGCCGGGCGCCAAAAATCGACACGATCTTCTACGCGTTGGTCGGCTCCAAACATCGAAACGGTCGTCTGTTGTCATGAGCAGACGCCGCCTTCATCGCCGGAGGAATTGGCCGCCTGACGGGCAAAACAGGTGTTGCCATCGCCACTTCAGGACCGGGCGAACCCAATCTGAGACAGGCCTGGCAACCCCCAATTCAGAGGGGCGACCTCATCGTGGCGCTGGGCGATGGGTGGCAATGGCGGACGCTTTGAATACAGATCCATCAACGATGGATGCTGTCTCGATCCTATCGGTCAGGATCCATCAAGCCATACGCAGCCAGGTCATGGATGCAAGGTGCCATAGCGCATCGCTCGATCTGACCATATACCTCAATCACCGGTCCACAGGATACACTGTAGGTAGAATCCTAGTAGTGTGACGGTTGTGTGCGTCAAGTTCTATTCGGTGATCGCCTTGACCTTGGGCGTCGATACGCCCTGCACATAAATCTCCGCCAGCATCGCCATCTAGGCCCGTTTTGAACGCTGGTAAACGCTCGAACAACTCAGTGGAGAAACGACCCGAACGGTCCTGCGGAACCCGCAGCTCAAGCTAGCCGACGCGTGTCACGAGTGTGCGGCCATAGTAACCAGAGCGATAGACAAAGTCGTTCCGGCGTCCGCTTGCCCTCCGAAGCACCCAGTGTCTGCTCCGCAGTCCGGCTTCAACGAGCCGTTCGCACGATCCTAAATGTCGCATTGTGGGCCGAGTGTGGATTGACAGCTTCGAGGCTCGGATCGTCCAAAGCAGACTTTCAGGTACCGTTGGCGCGCTTCGTCGCACTCTTAAGGCGACCGGAACCTCCTAACGGTGCAGATCCTGCTGGGCCATACAAAGAACTACACGGTCCGATATCTTGGAGCAGACGTGGCAACGCCGTGGCTTCGCGATTGAAATCAGCGACGGACTCCGCCGCAGCGTTGATGCTTTGCCAACAATTTAGAGAAGCAGCACGTAGATCGGTATATCCGCGCGACGGAGAACTCCCCCACTCTACTGTTCCCTGAACGCCCTGGAAAACTGATCCGTGAACGGCTTTGAAAGATATGAGAGGGCGGTCCGCGGCTCGGTCGACATAAACACCTCCACCGGCATTCCAGGAAGCAGCCGCTTGTCGTCTAGCTTCAACAACTCCTCGGCCGACACCGCGATTTCGACGAGATAGAACATCTGTCCGCTGGATTTGTCAGCCGAGGTCGCTGGGGAAATGAATTTGACCTCGCCGATGAGCTCCGGCGTCGTTCGTTGATTGAATGCGGAAAACCGCAGGTTTGCTCGTTGTCGCAGATGAACCTGGTCAATGTCAGTCGGGGCTAGACGCGCTTCGACTTTCAGCGCGGCGGCTTTCGGCACTATCGTAATCAAGGTCTCGGCAGGTGTGATCACGCCGCCGATCGTATTGACAGCCAACTCATTGATCGTCCCCGAAATAGGAGCCCGGATGTCGGTTCGCGCCAAGCGGTCCTCAATGGCGCTACGGCGCTCCACAAGCTCGGTCAGCTTCGGTTCCACCATGCTCAATTCCCGTTGCGCTTCAGTTCGCGCCTCCTCGTCCACCGCGATGATCTGGAGCTGAATTTCGCTGATCCGGGCGCGCGCACGGGCGATCTCGGCATCAATCTCGGCTTTCTCGCCAGTCATGCGCGCCATGTCCCGATCGATCGTGTGAACTCTCGAACCCTCCATCAGGCCTTTATCTGCAAGCCTCTTCATCTTCGTATGCTCGACCGACACGAGATTGATCTCTTCGATCTTAGAGGCGCGCTGGGCTTCAAGACCTTTGATTTCCTCCCCAAGCTGTTCGACGCCGAGTTTTAGTTGTTGCTTTTTCGAGCCCCTGTTGCGGAGGTTGCCTTCGAGGAGCCGCGTTTCGCCGATCATAAGCGCGTTCACATGCTCAGGCGTGTCAGCAGGCAAACCGGAGAGCTCGAGGCCTTCCAGACCGTCACGCTCGGCGATCAGCCTTGCGCGCCGCACGGTCGCTTCTGCAAGCTGCGCTCGCACGATTGCGAGTTCGGCCCTGGTCTGCGCATCGTCAAGTCGTATCAGAACTTCGCCCTCGTTGACAAAATCTCCTTCCTCCACTGCGATCTCGCTGATAATGCCGCCGTCTCGATGTTGGACGGCCTTGAGGTTCTTGTCGACATTGATTGTACCAGACGCGATGACAGCGCCGGTCAATTGGGCGGTCGCAGCCCAGCCGCCCGCACCCACGACAAGAAATAGCCCCAGTGCGAGACCCGCAAAAATGCGACCACCGAGGCGAAAGCCGCCGTTATCGGAGTGATCCCATTGTGCATCCGCTTTCTGATCAGTTTGCCGCTGATTTTTCATCTGCATTTCCCCCGCATTTTTCTTCGATCAGGCGGTTAGAGCTGAATTGCCAAACCGTCATCATTCAAATCAATACCAAGATCAACTCGATCTGACACCGCATTGCTCTAGGCATTGTCGATCACCATAAGAATGTGGTCACCGCTAATGTTGATGGTCATGTCGTAAATATTATCCTGATCGAAATCGACGTCGATCAAAGTCTGCCGGATATTGTCGGTCTGCTCATGTCGAATGCGGATGGGCAAATCATCCTTCGCTAGCTGATTGCCGTAGATGTCCTCGAAACGATCTTCAATACTATCCATTACCTCCTTGAATATCTCGTACTTAGAGATCTGGATTCGGTCACCAACCATGAAGTCAAGAATATCGTGTACGACCTGCGCTCCGGCATCCATAACTGTTACGGACTCGAATTCAAAAAGGTCGCTCCCGGCGCCACTCTGTAAAGACACGGGCGCTTCTGTGATAACAAAATGGTCGTCGCCGCCGCCTCCAATGATAGCTTCGAAGCCGCTTATCAGGTCGGCGCCGATTTCGATGCCAGTCGCGGTTTGCTCCCTCAGATCGATCAGGACACCTGACATGGTCTCCGAAAAGTCCAGCGTATCGACGCCTGCACCGCCAGCATAATTGTCCGCGGCTGCATCCAGCGATGCAAACACGGTGTCATCACCATCACCCGCGTTGACCGTGTCACAACCGCCTCCGTCGGAAATGTAATCGCCGCCGCCTCCGGCGCTAATTCGCTCCGACTGGCCGGTGCCGGTAATCGTATCGTTTCCGTCGCCGGTGAGGAGTATTTCAATGCTGGCAATACTATCCGTGCCAATTTCGGTACCGACCGCTATTCCCTGGGAGAGGTCGACAGTGACCGCGTCCTTGGCAGCCGAATAATCGAGGGTGTCGATACCGGAACCGCCGTCATAGATGGCGTCCGCGGCGTCAACGTCTCCAACAATCGTATCGCCTCCACCCCCAGCGCTAATTCGCTCCGTTTGCCCTGCGCCGGTAATCGTATCGTTTCCATCCCCGGTGAGGAGTACTTCAATGCTGGCGATGCTATCCGTGCCAATTTCGGCACCGACCGCTATTCCCTTGGATAGATCGACTGTGACCGCGTCCTTAGCAGCCGAATAATCGAGGGTGTCGATTCCGGAACCGCCGTCATAGATGTCGTCGGCGGAGTCGGCGTCTCCGACAATCGTATCGTCTCCGATTTCGGCGAATACGCGATCTTCTCCCTCCTGACCTGACAAAAGGTCATTGCCATCGCCGCCGTGAAGGTGGTCCGATCCCGCAGCACCCGAAAGCGCGTCGTCTCCGCCTCCGCCCGAAAGTTTGTCCTCTCCGTCGCCGCCGTCTAGGACATCGCGCCCTGAGCCGCCAAAGACAACGTCGTCTCCATGGCCGCCAAATAGCAAATCGGCACCATCTTCGCCATGCAGAGTATCATTTCCTCCATCCCCGAAGATGGTGTCATCGCCAAACCCGCCAAACAATCGGTCGTCACCCTCGCCGCCTGAGATCCAGTCAATGCCGATTGCCACCAAGGACGATATCATTGCCGTCTCCAGCTCGGATGAGATCGTTACCGCCGCCCGCCACGATATGGTCATCGCCAGCGCCGCCCTCAATCGTATCATGCCCACCGCGGCTATCGATGTTGTCGTTGCCGCCGCCGCCGTCAATTTCGTCGCCGCATTCCGTCCCGACCAGAACATCACTGGCAGGCGTCCCTAAGATGGGCGGGTTCTTCAGCAGGTTAAAATAGGCATGCTGGACAATCGACAGGGAGCCGTCCGTAATTTCATATGTGAGCGTGATCGGACCGAGCGATCCTCCCGCAAAACTCCATCCCTCGGCGGTCTGCGTGAGCGTACCGGAGGAGACGTTCAGATTGGCGATCGACAAAGCGTCACCGTCAGGATCCGTAGCGTTGCGAAGCAATTCCCCCAGCGCAATGACCGCGGCCATGCAGCCAAAGACATCGTGGAGATACACCGGACCCGTCGACTTTGGCGCACGATTGCCAACCAATTCGTCGTCGTCGTCGTCGTCATCATCATCGTTTTTGTCATCAACTTCGTCCTCGACGCCTTTGACATCATCATCTCGGTCGCCCGGACTTACGTGGCTCTCAGGGTCGGTGCTGTCAGAATCGATATCCGGGTTGCCGCTCGTGAAGTCCTGCAGCGAACTGGCATTCGCTGCAGGGGCGATATTGTCGTTGGCGGACGGTGGACCTGAAGGAGATACTAAAGACTCGAGAAGGGCTGCCTCACGTGTTTGGATTTTGAATGGCTCCAGGCCCGGTGATTTGATCACCGCGAAGGATTCCGGCGTTTGGATATCCACTAGTCGTGCACCCAATCCGGCGTAACCTTTTGCCGACGCAGTTTGTACGCTGCCGACAGGCTGCGCATTGATAGGGGGATCAAGGGGGTTGTCGCTTGGAGCGAGAACGAGCTTCGGCGCCGACTTCTCCTCGTCAGGCTCCGGTTCTGCTGCCGAGGAGGGCGTGGGCCCCCATCCGGGAAAAACAGTTTTCAGATAGAGGGCCAAGCCGGTGAGCAGGAGGCCAAGGACGACGGGCGAACGCGAGGGCTTCAGTTCGGTGAGTTCATAAGGATTGGTCGGCCGGTCGTCGTCCGCCTTCGTTGATTTGACATCGATGATCATGCTGAAACCCTCGCTGTCACGCGCGGCTCAGGCTGATTGGCCGCTGCCGGATTTGCAACTTGCATCGCTGCCTGCGGACGCAGGATCTCCGCTTTAGGTCCGATTGCCGACAATCGGCCATTTTGTATGACAGCGACTTGTTCCACAGCCGCGAGGGCACTTGGCCGATGGGCGACCACAATGGCGACGCCGCCTCGTGCGGTGATCCCCGCGATGGCTGCAGTTAGTGCAACTTCGCCTTCTGCATCCAAATTGGAGTTGGGCTCATCCATCACGACGAGAAACGGATTCTTATAGAGCGCTCGCGCAAGTCCGATACGCTGCCGCTGTCCTGCGGAAAGCGAGATGCCCTGTGAGCCTAGCTGGGTCTGATACCCGTCAGGCATACGCACGATCATCTCGTGGACGCCAGCTGCATTGGCGGCCTCAAAAATATCGCGGGCACTGGCGCTGGGATCGAAACGGGAAATGTTCTCCTCGATCGTCGCATCCATCAGGCAGACTTCCTGTGGTAGATAGCCCATGTTCCTCCCCAGGGCATCCTCACGCCATTGCGTTAGTTCGACATCGTCCAACCTCACGCTGCCACGCAGGGTCGGCCAGACGCCGGTCAAGGCGCGAACCAGCGTTGTCTTGCCGCCGCCGCTCGGTCCGATCACGCCCAGCGCATCGCCTGCCTTGAGCTCGAAATCTACATCGCTGAGCAGAACGCGGCCGGAGCCGGGCGCGGCCACTGTGATTTTCTCGACCTTCACCGTCGCTTTCGGATCGGGCAGTTCCATTGGCTCCACGGCACTTTGCAGGGCGACGACAGTTTCCTTCAGTCGCGACCAGGCTGTTCGTGCCGCAACGACATTTTTCCAGTTGCCTATTGCGAGATCGACGGGTGCCAGCGCGCGTGTTGCGGCGACCGAGCAGGCAATGATGGCGCCCGCGGACAATTCCCCCTGGATGGTCAGATAAGCGCCGAGGCCGAGCAGCGCGGATTGCAGAAGCATACGCAATACGCGGGAGAATGCACCGAACGTGCCGCTTATGTCATTGGTGCGTGTCTGCAGGGCGAGATGTTCTGCGTTCACCCGGCTAAAACGTGTCACCGCCCGGCTGGTGAACCCCATGGCCTTGAGGACGTCGGCGTTGCGGGTGTTGGAGTCGGCCACGGCATTGCGCGCGATAATCGCCTTGTGCGTGGACGACGAGAGCCGCCGCGTAAACAGTTCCGTTGCGATGGCGAGGAGGGTAAGCACGAAAGCACCGGCGAGCGTGAGACCGCCAAGCCAAGGATGGAGCATGTAGACGAAGACAAGATATACCGGCATCCATGGCAGGTCAAAAAGCGCGACCGGCCCCTGGCTACCCAGGAAACCCCGCACCATGTCGACATCACGTCCCCGCTCAAGCGCCTCGGCGGTCGAAAAGCCGAAACGCGGCATGTCGATGGCGACCTGATGTGCGACCGGCGCTATCCGCCTGTCGAGCCGTGCGCCCATCCGGATCAGGATTTGCGATCGGATTACATCGAACATCCCCTGGAAGAGATAGAGCCCGACGGCCAGAACGGAAAGTGCAAGCAGCGTGGGCACGCTGCCGCTGGTGAGTGCTCGGTCGTAAATCTGAAGCATGTAGAAAGCACTGGTGAGCGCCAGTATGTTGATGATGCCGGAAAGCCCGAACAGATAACCGAAGACCCCGCGAAATCCCTTCGTAAGTTCTTTCGCTCTCTGCTGCTTCGCCTGCGAATTGTTCTTTTTCATCTAACCCCCCTATGACAACTTTTCTGCTGCTACGTCGATCCGTCCAGGGCGGCCGGCTTTCCGGTCCGCCCTGGATCCATCGCTCACAGGTTGAAGTCGTCGTTGGTGAGGTTATGGTGGCCCTTGATGCTGACCTTGAACTCAGCATCGCTGCCGCCGTTGGTGTTACCCTCGAGGAGTGTGTAATCCTGCCCATTGTGGGTCTCATGGGTAACCTTGAGAGCACCGGCTGCATTGAAGCCGGACCCTGTCACAAGCTTGAAAGTGTGGTTGCTCGAGGCGGAGTCGGCGTCGATTGCTGAAACGTCGATCTTGTCGCCCGGCTGGAAGCCGAGGATAGTGTCGCCATTTGCATCCGCCGTAGACAGGAACTTGAAGGTATCGTTGCCGGTTCCGCCGTCCATCACGTTGACTGCTTTGCTGGCCGTGATGGTGTCGTTGCCAGAGCCGGTCACGACGTTCTCAATTCCCCACAGAGTATCCGTACCGGACTGACTGCTTGATGCACTGCCACGGCCCTGGAAACCCGTGCCAAGATTGACGGTGATGTTTGCTGTGATCGCGGCCATGTCCAGCGTGTCGTTGCCAATGATGCAGGCAGACAACTCGTCCCCGTAGAACATATCGTCTCCGTCGCCGATCGACGCGATGAACAGATCGTCGCCGGCTCCGCCGAAAGCGGTGTCGTCGCCGTCGCCAGCCACTATGAGATCATTGCCGGCATCGCCAAACAGGCGATCATTACCGCTGTCGCCATAGAGCATGTCGTCATCGGCGCCGCCAAAGATGTCGTCATCACCACCAACTCCCAGGATGATGTCGCGACCGCCCTGGCCGGACAGGAAATTGGCCAGTAAATCACCTCTGAGGATGTCAGCCAAACCACCACCCACCGCGGCATCATCGTCGTCGAGCGGGATAGCGTCCCAATCGTCCAGCGAATCTTCGTCTTCTTCGTCATCGCCAATCTGCGGCGGTCCGTCCGGTGCGACAAAGCTGATGCTGTTGCCGCCCTTCGTCAGAGTGGTGACCCCGTTGGCCGACGTCTCGATATACTCGTCTATCGTCGCGCCGCCTGGCAGTTCGATCACGTCTTCGGGGCGCAAAGTCCCGATAATCGTGTCGTTGCCGCCATTTGAGCGGAACACGATGCGATGAGCCGAGTCCAGGGATGTGATATCGATCGTATCGTCGCCGGCATTGCCATCAATGGTGATGGTGTTGAGGCGCAGGCTGGTAGCGGCGAAATCACCGACGATGTTGAATGCGTCGTTGCCGGCTGGACCTGTTGTTCCCGAGGGATCGACACTGTTGATTCGAATTTCTTCGATCTCGCGCAGCTCCGCGATGACATCGGCGTTGGTCAAGCCGTTCCGGGCAACGATGATTTCGGTGGCCGCGTTGAAAGCCGCCAGCGAATTGCCGAGTTCTTGCCAGGCGGCGCGGGTATAGATGTTGTACGTTTCGGAAGAAGCATTTCCGTTGACCACGAATGTGTCGCCGGCCGCCCCTTCCGTGCCTCCATCGACCACATCGCGGCCGTCGGTCGAGCCCGATGGGTTGGCGTTCCAGATGATCGTATCGTCGCCGGCATCGCCGTTGATGGTATCGACGCCGGTGTTGAGGCCGGGCCGCGTGATGGTGACCGCAACACTGTCCACCGAGATGATCTCGTTGGTGTTGTTGACGCCGGTCACCCGGAACTGGATGGCGGAATTCGGACCCAAGGCCCCGGTAAGTGGAATATTTCGGGTAACCGCGGCGTCGCCGGTGACGGTGTCGATCTGAACGAAGGTCGTACCATTCGCCGCGAACCACACCGTGAGGTTTTCCCCCGCGTCCAGATTGTCCGGGTTGGCAGTGTAGCTTACGCTGGCGCTGGTTGCCCCGGTGAGATCAATGCCGCGCGTCAGTGTCGCTCCATTGGCGTCATTGGTAACACCGCCGAAGCGCAGATTGTCTGTAGCGCCGCCGATGATCTGAATGGCGCCGTTGGTAGCAACAGTGCCGGTGGTGACATCGCTGGCTTCGATCCAGGATGTGGTCCAAGCAACCGTGCCGTCGCTGTTGTTGTAGGCCTGAGCGTTAAAATTGTCCGCATAGGTCCCCACATCGGACCCGGTGCCACCCGTCAGGGTGTCGTTGCCGTCGCCACCGTTCAGAGTGTCGGCGCCTTCGTCCCCGTTGATAAAGTCGTTCCCGCCGGCACCACTGAGAATATCGTTGCCGCCGAGGCCGTTGATCGTGTTGGCGGCCGCGTTGCCGGTAATGGTATTGGCGGCCGCCGTTGCAACGCCGAACACTGCTGGTGGAGCGGCTGCGAGGATGTAGTCGGTGGCATCGATGTTGGCATTGGAGACGCCGTTGATCTGGATGGTGCCGATCGTGGCATTGGTAGCGTCCCGGACGGTCAGGAGCGTGTTCGTGCCGCCCACCGTCGAACTCGATGACACGGGTGGCCAGGTTAGCCGCAGTGATCCCCAGGGCGCTGAGGTCGATCAGGTCCTGCGTTGCTGCTGTACCGCCGGTTGCGTCGAAGCCGGTGACGATATCCGCGCCGAAGTTAATCGCGGTATATCGAACCAGGTCGTTGCCGTTGGTTGTGTTGATGGTGTCGTTGCCCGCCCCGCCGATGATTGTGTCGCTATCGTCACCGCCGTTGATGGTATCGTTTCCAACGCCTCCATCGATTGTGTCGTTGCCATCATTGCCGTTGATGATGTCGTCGCCGCCGCCCCCGAACAGCTGATTGACTGCATCGTTGCCGTTTATGGTGTTGGCAAGTGCGTTGCCTGCTCCATTGATGGCTGCGCCGCCGTTCAGATCCAGATTTTCGATATTTGCGCCGAGTGTAAAGGTTATGTCCAATTCGACACGATCGATGTCGGTCGCGACAACCGAGGTTTCGATCACGACGTCGCCGCCATCGTCGACAAAATAGACGTCGTTGCCATCGCCGCCGGTCATGGTATCGGCGCCGGCGCCGCCGTCGAGCGTATCATTGCCTATACCGCCCAGGAGAATGTCATCGCCCAGACCGCCATTCAACGTGTCGGTACCACCGAGGCCGCTAAGCGTGTCTGCAAGGTCGCCGCCGCTGATAACGTTGTTCAGACCGTTGCCTGTGCCGACGAACTGGTCGGCATCAATACCCGTGTAGGTCAGGTTTTCGACGTTAGCCATCAGTTCGATCGAAAGTGCAGCCATTTCGGTCAGCACCTCATCGGTGCCCTGGCCCGCTGCCTCGACAACCACGTCGAGAATGTCGTCGACGACATAGTCATCATTGCCTGCCAGGCCCACCATGGTGTCTGCACCAAGCCCGCCATCAAGCAGATCGTCGTCGCCGGCACCCGAACCGCCGACCAGCAGGTCGTCTCCGTCACCGCCGATGAGGTCGTTATCGCCAGTGCCGCCGAAGATTAGGTCGTTGCCGAGGCCGCCGATAATGACGTCGTTGACACCCTGCTCGCCCACCACAAAGTTGTTGGCCGTCGAGGCGGCTAGATTCACACCGCCGGCATCGCGGTTGTTCGGATCGAGCCTGCTGATGAGATAATCCTCGGCGCCGAGCAGGTAACCTTCATACTGGGCGCCGTTGAAGTTGATGCGCTCAACCCCGGTCCCGGCCGTGGTGCCGGTAAAGTGGCCGGCCACCGTGACGGTCTGGGTGACCGAATTGGCACCGCTCGGCAGGCCGTAGCTGATCACGAGATCGCCGTTGTTCGTGCCGGTGTTGCTGTCGTTGGCGTTCAGCCCGGTGATTGTCTGGATCGGGAGGTCCGTCAGCGGATCTATGCCGGTCGTCGGAGCCAGGATCGAGATACGATCCGCGGTGCCGCCGCTGGTCGCACTGACCGCCTCGTTGATAACGTCGTTGCCGTCGCCCAGGGTGAACGAGTAGGTATCGTCCCCGAGCCCGCCGTTCAGCGTGTCCCCGGCGGTGTTGACGGTGACGGTCGTGTAGTTAATGACAAGATTGTCGATGTTGACACTGTCACCAGCTTCCAGGCTCGACGCAACAAAGCGGATTGCGGCGTTGGCCGTAAACGGACCCGTACCGAATTGCGTCAGATCGATAACACGATTGGCTACGGTGTTAGTCGCGCTATTGATTTGGTCGACTTGAACGAAGTCGATGCCGTCACGAGAGAAGAAAACTGTCACTGTGTCGTTGTCGCCGGCCCCATCCAGTCCGGTTTCAACAATTGGATAAACGAGGCTGGCGGTCGCCGCTCCGGCAAGGTTGACAGTGCGCTGGATTTGCGCGCCGTCGCCAGTGACGAAAGAAAGGACATTGGCGGCATTGCCGTCGATCTGGATCTGACCAGTATTTGGGCTGTTGTTGTCGCCAGTCTCGACCCAATCCGGCCCCCAGTTGGTTGAGCCGCTGGTATTGCCGAAACCGTTATTGTTGAAGTTATCGGCATATGTAGCCGACGTCGAGGTCGACGTCGTGCCATCGGCACCGCCGACGAGGATATCGTTGCCGCCATTTCCGTGGAGGACATCCGCACCGGCCAGACCGAGGATGAGGTCGTCCTGTGCCGTGCCGTTGAGCGCCGGCTGATTCAGTGGCGGGGCACCCTGCGTGGGCAATCCGTTGTCATTGTAGGGCGTACCGACAATGACGTTGAGCGCGTTGCCATCGAGGAACTCGACCTTCTCGATGTTGCGCAGCCTGTCTGTCCCGTCGATCTGGTTTTCGATCGCGTGTGAGACGATCACCTGACCATCCGCAGTTGCCGCGAAAGTGTACTCTGAGCGATTCCCCAGGAAGACTGCAGTGTCGGTATCCCCTGGACTGGCGTCCGTGAGGATTTCACGGACAATAGTCAGCTGACCCGGATTGATGGCACCTTCGAACATCCAGGCGGTGAGCGGCTTGGTGACGCCGTTGATCGTCACGTTGCTGGTCATGCTCTTGAGGTTGGTAGCGCCGTAGAGTTCATTGCCCATCCCCCCGGATGTGCCGACGACGAACTCGCGGATGCTTATCCGGACGTTGAGCCACTTGTCGCCGTCGATGATGTCGTCGCCGCCTTGGCCATAGATCCGGTCGCTGCCATCGCCGCCAAGGATGATGTCCCCTGCCGCGAAGGAGGTGACACCGGCGCCGAGAACCGCCTGCAGGCCGTTGATCAACGCGATACCCTGCGCGTCGAGCGCGCTTCCGAGGTATCCTGTGGACCCGCCTAGAGCGAGCGGCAGCAGGGTCGTCGCATCTTCGTTCGAACCCTTGAGAACGTCGCCGAAAGCGGTGCCAGAGAGGCCTTGGACCGACTCGAATTCGTCCAGTGCGGTGTTCTGCGGCAGCACAGGGGATTCGTCGAAGACGATGCCCACCGACAGGTCGGCATTTACGAAGGCCGTATTGTCCTTATAGGTCGCCCAGTCGAAGCCGGACATACCGGCCATCTTGCCACGGCCCGGGCTGCCCACGAAGATGTCGTCGCCGCCCTCGCCAATGAACTCGTCGAAACCGCCGTCGCCGAGGAACACGTCGTTGCCGCGGATGCTATCCCGAGCGAAGATTTCATCGAAGTTGTCTCCGGGTGCGCCGTCGAATGTACCGGTTTCAAGCCAGTCGTCGCCCTCGTTGCCCAGCAGGCGTTCGGCGTTTTTGTTGCCGTAGATGAAATCGTTGCCGGTGCCGCCGAAGACCTCGGAACCCATGTCGGTACCAAGGACCACGAAATCCTGGCCGTCACCGCCGAGAACGAGGTCGAGTCCGTTGCCGGCATTGACCACGTCGTGACCGGCACCGCCTTTGATGTTATCGTCACCGCCGGAATCGCGAATGATATCGTCGCCTGCGCCGCCATTGATGATGTCATTACCGAAGCCGCCTTCAATTCGGTCATTGCCGCCATCGCCGAAGAAGGTGTCGTCGCCGATACTGCCGATGAGAGTATCATTTGCCTCTGTACCACCGAGCAGAACATGCTCGCCCCCAGTGTAGCGCAGATAGTTGGAGTCGGGACCGACGGTGGCGGGATTGTTGCGGATGACGAGCGGCGTAAGGATGCCACCGCCAGCCGGGTCGTTACCGAGATTGTCGGCAAATTCGTCGACGAGAGTATTCGGGTCATCCAGCAGGATGCCATCGGCGCCAGCGGACTCGCCTAAGCCGTCATTATACTGTTTGGTCTGGTCGACCTCGAGGATCAGACCGGGGGTCGAGAAAACATCCGATGGCAAGTGCGTTGCATCAGTGTTCCGCATGATCAGCGAGGCGAAGGAATTGGCTTCCATCTCGCTGAACAGGTGCAGGCCATCCAGTCGCTGCAGGTAGTAGAAGCGGTCACCGTTCTGCAGCTTCTCCATCTGGGTTTCGAAGACGAAGTTGAAGGTCGAGCCAAGCATGCCGCCGAACGGCATGTTCTGTTCCGCGAGGCCACCGATCCACAGATCGACATTCTCCAGCCCGCCCAATGCGCCGCCGGCATATGCGCCTTCGGCATTCAGGAAATCGACCGCGTCAGTCGGTACGACAAAACCTGGGATCAATGCAAACTTGCCGGTGGCAACCCCGGTTATCAGGGTTAGCGCCGCATCGCGCTTGCCATCGACGGTCGTTTCACTGGTGATCAGAGAGTGTGTGCCATATGCCGCGACGAAGTTAATGATCGACGCTTCGTTTTTCAGGTGGCCGGCGAAATCGACCCAGCTGTCATAAGGCTTGAGCAACGACTCCTGGTTGGTTGCCTCGTAGAAATCGCGACGCGTCGCATTGAGGGAAGGCACGCCGGTATCCCTGCCGCGGGCCAGATTGATGGTCGCGAGATCGAGCGGCAGGCCGAGCAGATTATTGCGCAGCGCGGAGGTAACAAACTCGTCGATCTGGTTGCCGACTTGACGGGTCATGCCGCGAATGATGGCGCCTGCCGAGATGCCGTCGAGCTCTGGGGTCGTCCCGCCATTATTGGCAAACTGAACGGGGTTGAGGAACCCTTCGATCAGGCCGATATCGTCGTCGGTGAATGTCGGGTCAAAGCGATCAATCGTCTCGGTGAGCATTGAGTGCCCGAACCGATAGACCACATGGGCGAACTCTGCGACGATGTCGGGATTGATGGTGACGTCATATCCATCAGGGACGAGGAAGACGTTGATATTTGGCTGGATCTTACGGGCGAACTCTTCGAAGACGAGGTGCTGGTACTGCATTTCCGTGCCGAACTTGGCCGCTTGGAACAGACGCTCTCCATTCCACTCAAGATCCTGGACGCCATCCGATATGTTGGCGCCTGGCACGAGCCATTCCGCGATATAGGCCGGGTCGTTGGTCGCGAGAACCACCGCTTTGGTGTGCTCCATCAGGCGATTGTGCTCCGCGTGGAACACATGATGGACCGCGGTGAGGCCTATATTCTCGTTGGCACGTCCGTCGCCGGCGACGTAGTGCGCGTCCAGCAACTCGTTGTCATAGTCTCCAAGCGTGAATGCGGGATCGTTGAGGCCGATCGTGGTGTCGCCATCCGCCAAGCCATCAGGCACGGCATCGTGCGCGATATCTGCGAGGAAGGCATGCCCGGTAAAGATCGCGTTGTCCGGAACGAGCACGCCCAGCCCACCGTTAGCGGTCGGGTCGCCTTCGACCAGCCCCGTCGTCGTAACGATTTGCGGGAACCCGTTAGCACCGGGGATGAATCGACCGTAGGGGTCTGTGGCGAGCAGCGGGATATTGCCGACATTGGAATCGAGCAATTGAATGCCGAGAAGATCTGCCGACTGCGCTTTGACCTCCGCCCATGTCGCCATGCCGCCATTGCTGCCTTCAATCAGCCGTCCGGTCGAAACCGGGTCGCCGTCAGCGTTTAGGACGTATTGGCGGAGGAAGACTTGATGAGATGGGTGCGACGTATAGGTCTGGTTCTGATCAACGAACGGAGTGGTGGTGTTGACCGGACGGATGTCATCGGAGGTGTTGATTACGCCATCGGGGCCCGGCAGAACCGTCGCGCGCGTAAGCACCATGAAGTTGAGCCCGGGCGTTGCGGGATTGTAGAGCGGATCATCGGGCATGAGCGGAATGTAAACCGTGCCGCTCCCGCCTTTGTTGATGAGATCCAGCCCGTGATCGAAGAACTGGCCAAATAGGGTAAACCAGGAGTTGAACGGAGCGGAGAGGCCTTCATCCGGTGCAATGTTAGGGATCGAGACGTTCAGTCCGTCCATGACGACACCGTTGGCCTCGAGCAAGGCCAGCAGCGGACCGTTCGCTGCCGCCACTGCATCCTCCGCTACGCCTACCGCTGCCAACGCGGTGGCGGCTGCCGTCTGCAGCGTCACGTTTGCTGGGCTCGCAGCCGCCGCGGCAGATGCGTTCGCATAGGCACGCTGGGCGTCGGCGAGGGTTTCGTAAAGAGGGCGGATCGGCGCATACTCGGCAGAAATCTGGGCGGTGACCGCCATCTGGTCGACCGGCGATACGCCTGCGCGTTGAAGTGCTGTGAGGATCGCCGATGGATTGGCGAGCGTCTGATCGACGATGAGGTTCGAGATGGTACGCAGGCTCGAGTCAACAACGAGGAAGTTTGGGTCCTGCGATGAGGTCGGGGTGCCCGACATCGGATTGTAATTGGCTGCTGTGGAGCCAGCCGGGCCGAAGTTCATCACCTGAGCTGGGCGGAACACGGTGCCCAGGTCCTCTGGGAACGGCTGATCGGCGGAGCCCCATAGTGGGTGCAGGAGGTTGTTGTTCGTCCCGTCTACAGCGCGCAGGCCCCAGGCCAAGTTGTAGGTCGGAATCGATCCACCAGGCCCGTAGAGCGGTTTCCCCTGCGCTCCACTGCTCTGTATGAAGAGGGAGTGGTCCTCTGCAATCTTGATCTGTTCGAGAATGAAGTCGAGATCGGAACGAATATAGGCAACCATTTCTTAAGCCCTCCCATTTATTGTCGCGGCGTGCGCCAAACTTGGATCACGCATGTCGTATCATCCTGCCCAAATCACTTGCGTCCCGTCATGGTATGAGGTCTGATCATTGTTGGGCCGCAGGTCGTAAGCCTTTTGCGACGTTGGTCAGTTTACTTTGGTCGCTAAATCGTCAGACCTAAGTCCGATGTGCAGGCGTCGAAAACGCGCATCTGTTCGTTTGCAACCTGACGGGCCGTCGCGGAGAATCCTGCGCAACACGTGATGTTAATTGCGGCCAGATGCTCGCCTCAAATTCCCTGCGTCTGCGGGAGCTTAGCCGAAGTTGACGCTCTCGCCTGTACTGGCGGACCGCAATCGGCGAGCGTCCACTCGCGACGTGCGATCTTGCCTTAACGCATTGGCATCGCAATTGTGATAGGTGGGGAGCGGAGGAAACTTAAGCCTGCGATCGTGTCTACTTGCGATCATCATCCTGACTGGGGAGGGTGAGTTGGCAGAAAGTAAAGATGGCGACGGTGTGCATGCCGTCAATGGGACGGAAACGAGCGCCGTCAAGGGCCGGTTGCCGCGTTTTTGGAATCGCCTCAGTCTGAGGGCGCAGTTCCTCGCCATAGCGAGTGTCGTGGTATGCGGTTCAATGCTCATCCTGGGACAGTGGTTGAACTCGCAAATTGTCGCCGGCCAAATTCGTAGCCGCGCGGAGTCAGTAAGCGTTTACATGAAGGCGTTTCTCGCTCCGCATGTTCGTCAGTTGGGCGATAGTTTCGAAATATCCGAAGCCAACTTTGCCCAGCTTGACCGGTTCTTTCTGGAACCTGAGATGGCCGAACGTGTCGAAGGCGTGCGAATTTGGCGACGGGATGGCACGATCGTATACAGCACCGACAGATCATTGGTGGGAAAGCGCGTCCTGAATGCGGAGGTAGCGAGCGCGTTTACGGGAAAGATCGTGGCGCAGTTGGAGAGCAAGCCCGATGAAGAGGATGGCGCAGTGCGGTCATACCCGCTCCTCGAAACCTACGCTCCAATCTATCGCGATAAGGAAAACCGCGTTATTGCCGTTGGTGAGTTTTACGAAGAAGCACGCGATTTCATTGACATTATGGCTGCCACAACGCGACGGTCGTGGTTAATTGTGGGAACCACCACGTCGGCGATGATGGCACTCCTCTATCACATCATCGCTCGTGCCAATCGGCTTCTGGAGTCACAACAGGCCGCGATGGTAAGGCAGATCGCTTCAGCGAACGAGTTAGCCATTCAAAACGGGTTCTTGAGCGAAACCGCGGACCAAATTCGCATCGCATCAAGCAAAGCGAGCGAACGATTGCTCAACCGAATAGGATCCGATTTGCACGATGGCCCGGTCCAACTCCTTACATTGCTGATACTCGGCTTTCGACAGACATCGCGGAAGGCGCAGAGATCGAAAGTAAAGAACACGCCGACAGGGGGTGGCGATTCAGCTGAGCAAGAAAGCCTCGCTAGGCAAGTCTTGACTGAGCTTCGGGACCTTTCGATGGGGTTGATCCTGCCGGATATTGAGGGCGCGGACTTCGAGTCCACCCTAAGACTGGCTGTGCAGCGGCATGAGAAGACAACCGCAACGTCGGTGGCGACCAGCTTCCGCAACCTCGCCGTCGACATCGACCCCGCTCTCAAGATCTGTTGCTTCCGAGTGGTTCAAGAGGGATTGAATAATGCTTTTCGTCACGGTCAGGGGCGAGGGCAGCAACTCCTGGTCGATATAGATGGGGATAAGATAAGTATATGGGTCAAGGATTCCGGACCTGGGCCAAATAACAGCACCAAGGACCCATCGCGCGCTCACCCGCTCGGCCTCCAAGGAATCCGCAACCGCGTCGAGGCGTTTGGCGGAACAGTGGAACTAAAAAAAGGAAGCCCACAAGGAGCTGAGCTGTTCGTGGAATTGCCGATGCGAAGTATACAGCAGTAGTTGATCGGCGCAGGGCACGCGCTTAGTGCACAGCGGCCTTCAATGCCTCGGGGGCGCTTTCTGCCGCAAGTTTCTGCGCGGCGAGCATTGCTTCGAGGCGATTTCGGGCGTTCAGCTTTTGCATCAGAACAGTCATGTAATGCTTGACGGTCTTATAGCTGATGCCGAGAGAAACAGCGATTTCCTTATTGGTATGGCCTCTTTCGAGGAGGCGAATGATCTGCCCTTCGCGATGATTGAGCCTGATCGGCGGGGCAACTATTCTGCGGTTGGAGGCGCTGCTAAGGGCGCCGATGACCTTGCTGGCAAAATCCTGGGTTATATAGATCGATCCGCCCTGCACTGCGCGAATGCCCCTCAAGACCTCATCAGCCGAGGTCCCTTTGACCAGGTATCCGCGCGCACCGGCCTGAAGCGCTTGGATTGCGATCTGAATGCTCGTTGATGCCGTAAACACAACGACCTTGGAATTCTGAGACAGTGTCGAAATTGCAGTTATGACTTCAAATGCGTCCCCCGGGAGACTGAGATCAAGTACCAAAATGTCCGGGAGATGCGCCTTTAAAATCGCCATCGCGTCGTATGCAGTGCCACCGGTTGCAACGACATTGAAGTCGCGCTCCAGTTCAAACATCTTGGCAATTCCTGCAAGCAGCAGCGGATGGTCATCAACCAATGCGACAGAAATTGACACCCGTTTGGCCCCCCGTTTCCCCGGGCGAGAATAGGGCGACCCGCAACGGTGATGTACACTGTGAATTTGCCGCGACAGTCCACCGGAATCCCTGACGCCTTGTCAGTTCACGAACTGGCGCCCCGTCGGCCAACGCAAGTCCCCGCCAGGCCGGGTCCGGCGGAATTGATCTGGCAGACTTTATCTTGGTACCAATCGGACACGACGGCCGCAAATTTCGCGGTGAACACTGACTCGGAACGAGGATTGCGGGAGCGGACTCGCGGCGCCGGCACTTCTTCCGATGCCCAACTGGCAATCGAAACCGACAGCGTGCCCCTTAAAAGTACGTCGAACTCTCCGAGGTGGCAGCGGTCGCGGGAGGACTTCTGTCTTGAATGTCCGACCACATGACCGGATTAAATATTATACACGACAGCGGTTTTGCGCGCGCCTACCGATTTCGGAGCGATAAATGGCATCGAGCGTGGAGCGTAGGGATCGTTCGCCTTCGGATTTGGGGTCGGAACAGGAACTGTTCCCAGCGACACGCTAAGATCGAACGGAACATGAATGTCATGCGGCGTGGCGTAACCGAGCCGGAAGTCTGAGTGACCTGAAGCCTTCTGGCATCTGATGTTCTGCATCCCAGGTGTAGATTCCGGTCAGGTTTATGTGTTCCCAACTGAGCGGCGATATGTGCTTGAGTAGGTGATCGGGAACGTCGCGATGCATTTTGCGTAGGTGGGTGACCGCCCGTTCGATATAGACAGTATTCCAGTGTACGATAGCACTGATGACGAGGTTGAGTCCGGATGCGCGGAACGCTTGGCTTTCGAACGATCGGTCACGGATTTCACCACGCTCGTGGAAGAAGACGGCGCGCTTCAGCTTATGCGCTGCCTCGCCCTTGTTGAGGCCTGCTTGGCACCTTCGCCGTAGTACCGGGCTCGAGTACCATTCGATCATGAAGAGCGACCGTTCGATGCGGCCGAGTTCCCGAAGAGCCTTCGCCAGTTGGCTTTCCTTCGGCGATGCCGAGCATGATGACGTTGATGCCGCGATAGGCTTCGCCGATCGCGCGTTGCTTGAGTACGAAATCAGTCGAATCCGTAGTCGTCATCTTCGTGGGCGCGGCGTGACGGGCGATCGTCGTTGCTCGGATGCTCCACAGCAGGGGAGGGCGGTGCTTGGTCGGCGCCGGTCCAGTCGATCTCGCCGGCAAACTCGCGCGCTTGCGCCAGCCCAGAGAAGTCCGAATGCGCGGTGATGGTCAACGCCTCGGTCTGCGGCGGCAATCTCTCGGGCAAGTCGGCCGCGTCGACGACGACCAGGCGGGGGCCGGTGACAAAGCTCGCAACCCGCTCGTCATGCGCCAGTATCTTGCCGGTGATCTGTTCGCCGGGGCGGGCGGTGCAGACATAGTAGTCGTCGGGGTCAGCGCCGCACCGCTGCAAGTCCGCAATGGCCAATTGCAGCGCTTCACGGCGGTTCGGGTTGGTGGCATCCTCGATCATGTTGCACATGGCCGGGTTGTCGGGATCATGAGTGACCGCGATGGATGCTTCGATCATGCGGCCCTGGGTGATGACAGTGAAATCGACCTCATGGCCGCATTCTCTCCCGAGTTCCGCGATGAAAGCCTGCTGGGTCCGTCCGTTGCCTTCACGGAACGGGTGGACGAAGTTCAAATCGGCCATCACGCGGCCGGCAACCTCGGAAAACTCGGCCGGCGTCGACTGCCTCAACCGGTCAAGGTCGGCGAGCGGCTTGAAGGCCTCGTTCAACCCCATGTCGATGCGCGAACCGGGGAGGAACTGCGTTCCTCCCTTCCTCAAGGATCCTATGGCTTCGACCTGAGCACCGTCGACGAATGGCCGTTCGTTGCGCATGTGTCCGGCCCACTCATAAACGTCCTGAAAAATGTGCTGGTGGATCGCCTTGAGGTGGTCCTTGTCGAAATTGCCTTGGGGGCCTTCGCCCATGGCGAGGTCCTGCATTCTGGTGTCAGTATGCCGGTATTCTTCGATCCGGAGCTCCTTGTGTGACGTAATGCCGAACTTGTTTCGGAGCACATCCTTGCGATCAGAATCGGCGTCGGGTGCGTTCGGGTAGGTGTAAGAGTGTGGGGGATTTTCGGCCATTGCTGATTCCATGAAAAAACCGCCAGTCGCAAGACTGACGGTTTTGGCTGACGGCTGCTGCGCTCAGCGCTTACCGCGGGCAGCCTGCATTTCGGCGCGCATCTCTTCGGAGGTTATCTCGCCAGCGACCCATCTGCTCTTTGCGTCCTCGAGCAGCGCGTCATGGCGATAACCCTGATGGCGATTGAGCGCGCGGGCCTGGTCGGCAGCCTTCTGGCGCTTCGCAACGGCCTCCGGTGATCGATCGGGACGGGGAGAATGAAAGTTCATGTCGCAGCCTCATATTGCTCTGATTTCATAGCACAAAAGGCGGCTGAAACCTACCGGTTTTTGACGGCCTTCCGGAAGGCGAAGCCCCCCGCCGTGGCGGGGGGCCGGCAACCTTAGCGCCAGGCGATTACGGCCATCAAGCTCTCGTCGTCCTGTCCGGGGAAGCGGCCGAGGTTCGCGTTGAGTTTGCCGAACCCGGTATCGGCGCTGAGGCTGAAATACGTGCCGTCGCCAGTCTTCTTCTGCTTCTCCCAGATGCCGCCGATCTCGATGCGGCGGCGCGGATGCTCCCGTTCGTAGCGACGAACCGGCTCGGGCTCCAGGGTGCTCAGCTTGTTGAGGCCCAACCGACGCAGAACACGACTGACTGTTGCCGGTGAGACGCCAGCCTCGACTGCGATCTGCTTGCCGGTCCAGCGCTGGCGACGCAGCCGCTCGATCATCCGCACAATCGATTCGGGCGTCGGCCGGCGCAACCGATGCGGCCGCGACGAACGGTCGTTCAATCCGTCCAGGCCCTCGCGATGGTATCGATCGACCCATTTGCGGACAGTCCGCGGGCAAACCCCTGCGGCTTCCGCAACGGCCTCCGGCGTTTGCCCGCTATGCTGCTGCTCATTTTGAGACTTATTGGCGCTCAAATTCGTAACATTCATGAAGCTATGGAAACATCCATCCCCTTGAAATTACTGACGGAAAGCGACATATAGACTGCCGTCGCGGAGTATCGGATATTTGCCGCAACGGAGCAATCGTGCAGCCATATCTTAGCTTCCATGCCACCCTTTCGAACATGAATCGATGTCCGTGCCAGTCGAACAATTTCGGCATGCCTAGCTGCTCAATCCCCCAAACAGCGTCGGCATGTCCAAGGGCCTGAAACCATAGTGCGACAACCAGCGCACGTCGGCGTCGAAAAAGGCTCGGAGGTCCGGCATGCCGTATTTGAGCATCGCGATACGGTCGATGCCCATGCCCCAGGCAAAGCCCTGATATTCGTCCGGATCGAGCCCGCCGGCGCGCAGTACATTGGGATGAACCATGCCGCAGCCCAGGATCTCCATCCAATCGCTGCCTTCGCCGAAACGCACTTCGCCCGGCCGCGAGCGGTCGCACTGGATGTCGACCTCAAGGCTCGGTTCGGTGAACGGGAAGAAGCTTGGACGGAACCGCATCTTGACCTGCGGCACTTCGAAGAACGCCTTGCAGAATTCTTCCAGCACCCATTTCATATTGGCGACGTTGGCTGATCTGTCGATCACCAGTCCCTCGACCTGATGGAACATCGGCGAGTGGGTGGCGTCGGAATCCTGCCGGTAGGTCTTGCCGGGAATGACGATGCGGATCGGCGGCTTCTGCGCTTCCATGGTGCGTATCTGAACGGGCGAGGTGTGTGTGCGCAGCACTTTGCGCTCGCCATTGGCGTCGGGCGCCAGGAAGAACGTATCGTGCATCTCGCGGGCGGGATGGCCTTCCGGGAAGTTCAGCGCGGTGAAATTGTAGTAGTCGGTCTCGATATCCGGACCTTCGGCAATGGCAAAGCCGAGGTCGCCGAAGATCGCCGCAATCTCATCGATCACCTGGCTGATGGGATGGATGCGGCCGCGTTCCGCCGGCGACTGGCGGACCGGCAGCGTCACATCAACTTTTTCGGCAGCCAATCGCGCAGCAATCGCTACGTCCTTCAACGCCGCCTTGCGGGCCGAAAGCGCCTCGGTGATGCGGTTCTTCAGGCCGTTGATAGCCGGGCCCTTCACCTGCCGCTCATCCGGGCTCATCGAGCCTAGGGTCTTCAGCAACTCCGAGATCGAGCCCTTTTTGCCGAGGGCGGCGACGCGCACCGCTTCGATCGCCGCTTCATCGACGGCTGCGCCGATTTCGGCTAGCAGCGTGTCTTCAAGTTTCACGAGACTCATATCGCTCACGGTCATAAATCCGTTCAGTTATGCGATGGGCCCGAGATAAGTCAGCGATGACTCACTCGGAAAACCAAAAACCCGCGCCAGCCCTGCCAGCGCGGGTTTCCCAAATCAAGTACCGAATGCTTGGGAAGGCGCTAGCGTTAAGCTACAGCGGCTTCAAACGCACCCGGAGTGGTGTCCTTCAAATATTCCAGCGCGGCCTTGGCCTTGCCGACAAGTGCGGCGAAAGCCTGCGGCTCGTGGATCGCCATATCCGACAGCACCTTGCGGTCGATCTCGATGCCCGCCTTGTTGAGGCCGTCGATGAAGCGGCCATAGGTCAGGCCGTGCTCGCGGACGCCGGCGTTGATGCGCTGGACCCAGAGAGCGCGGAAATTGCGCTTGCGGGCCTTGCGGTCGCGGTAGGCGTATTGCAGCGACTTCTCGACCGCCTGCTTGGCAATGCGGATGGTGTTCTTGCGGCGGCCGTAGAAGCCCTTTGCGGCTTTCAGGACCTTCTTGTGCTTGGCGTGGGAGGTAACGCCTCTCTTTACGCGTGCCATGTCATGATCTCCTTATTGTTCCAAACTTGTTTTCCCGCATGGTCCTGATCCGAAAAGTCTTCACCTTCGAGGCCATGCGTGTCGGCTCAGATGCCGCCGCCGTTAGGCAGGAAATTCTTGATGACCTTCCTGCCGTCCGGTTCAGCCAGAACCATCGTGCCGCGGGCATCGCGAATGAACTTGTTGGAACGCTTGATCATGCCATGACGCTTGCCGGCGGCGGCGGAAAGTACCTTGCCGGTGCCGGTGATCTTGAACCGCTTCTTTGCGGCTGACTTGGTCTTCATTTTGGGCATTTTGCTTCCTTTCTCGCGCGCATTGGACATGCGCTTGTTGTTGTGTGTCGGGCCGACCAAAGCCCAAACAGCATAAAGACCGCCACGGCATGCCCTGCCGGGCGGCTTTTCAGAACGCGGGCCTCATACCAGCAAGCGTCCGGTGGCGCAATAGCAGCCGCGTCAAGTCAGTACGTCAGTACAGATGAAGCGCGACCGGAACGACGCCGGATTTCTGGCCGATCTCGATAAACTCGAAAACCGGAATTGCGACAAAGAAAATCAAGCCATCTTTCAGTGTTTGGCGAAACAGTTTTGGCCTGAAGGTCACTTCCTGCTGGTCGCGATAGAGCAATGGATTGGGAAAAAACCGCGGAACGCGCGAAAGATAATTCTGATAAGCGGCGCCCATCTTCAAGGACAGGTAAGCTTCCTCGCGGCGAATGACGATCGTAAACGCCAGCCAGCAAAGGATGGCGAAGCCGGCCGTCAGCGTGTAGCTGCCGACCTGCGCGCCGGCACCGGCAGCGGCAACGGCGGAGAAAAAATAGAGCGGGTTGCGCATGATCGAATAGGGGCCGGTGTCGACGATCTCGGCGGATTTGCGACCTCCGATGTAGAGCGTCGACCACATGCGACCTGCCGATTCCGACCAGGATGAGCATGATCCCGGCCATCTCGATCCATTCATGCGTTGCTTCGTCCTGGGCGGACGCAACAAAGAGCAATGCGACACCGATAACGGCGATAAGAGCGGCAATCACCAGCCGGCGCGTCCGCTGGTAGGCGGACATCGCCTCGTCGGAATTGTCGGCCATCTGGATGCTGTTTCCCTCAAACAACGACAGCGCCGGTATTGGCGGCGCTGTCGGAAGCGATTTGCGCGAGATTACTTCGGCGCCAGAACCATCATCATCTGGCGGCCTTCGAGCTTCGGCTCGGCTTCGACCTTGGCGATCGGCGCGACTTCCTCGCGCACTTTATTCAGGAGCTGCATGCCGAGTTCCATATGCGCCATCTCACGGCCACGGAAACGCAGTGTCAGCTTGACCTTGTCGCCTTCCTCGAAGAACCGGCGCACCGACCGCATCTTCACTTCATAGTCGTGGCTGTCGATGTTGGGGCGCATCTTGATCTCCTTGATCTCGATGACCTTCTGGTGCTTGCGTGCTTCTGCCGCCTTCTTCTGATTGGCGTATTTCAGCTTGCCGAGATCGAGGATCTTGACCACCGGCGGAACGGCGTTGGGCGATATCTCGACCAGGTCGAGTCCGGCTTCCTCTGCCATCTGCAGCGCATCGGTGATCGATACGTCGCCATGGTTCTTGCCTTCTGTGTCGATGAGTTGGACTCGCGGAACGCGGATGTCCCTGTTTGAGCGCGGTCCGTCCTTTACAGGTGCGCCTGCCTTGAATGGTCTGCGAATGGTCGTGATCTCCTGGATCCGTTGATCGAAATCGGTCGGGCTGCCCTATGTCGGGGCGGCGCGGCGCGAGTCAATAGCACGGCAAAACAAATAAATCACCAGCGTCTGTACCAAGAAAAGGCCAAAAAGCGGCCTTTTCACCGGGCCGGCCGCCGTGCAAGAAGCCGATACGACGCGAGGAGCCTCTAGTGGACGAGATTACGGCCGAGCATGTGGATGTAAACGGCGCACGCATTGCCTTTCGCGAGCGCGCCGGGCAGCGAGCCTGGAGTATGCTGGCTCGGTGGGTACCGCTCCGACATGCGCGGCACCAAGGCGGAAGCGCTCGACGCATGGGCAGCGCGCACCGGCCACGCCTATCTGCGTCATGATTACTCCGGCCATGGTGAGTCGGGCGGCGACTTTGCCGAGGGCACGATCTCGAAATGGCTGGCGGAAAGCCTTGCCGTCTTTCGCGCCCGGACGAGCGGGCCGCAGATCCTGGTTGGGTCGTCTATGGGCGCGTGGATCGCGCTTCGTATGGTCCAGGAGCTTGTGACGGCACAGGAAAGCGATCGGATCGGCGGTCTGGTGCTGATCGCGCCCGCGCCGGATTTCACGATGGAGCTTGTCGAGCCGGGCCTGACGGCCGGGCAGCGCAGCGACCTCGACAACAAAGGGCTTCTTCGAGACGCCCTCTGAATATTCGGGCGAGCCGAGCATGTTCACGCGCGCTTTGATCGAGGACGGCAGGCGTAACCGGGTGATGACCGGGCCGCTCGATACGTTCTGTCCGATTCATGTGCTCCAGGGCATGCGCGACCCGGACGTTCCCTATGCTCACGCGCTCAAGCTGGTCAGCCTTCTGCCCGCCGACGACGTGACGCTGACGCTGATACCGGATGGCGACCACCGGTTGTCGCGTCCGCAGGACATCGCGATGATCCTGCACGCGGTTGAAGTCGGTGATTGAGCAGGCGCGCTGAGCGATGCGAATCTCGATCCCGGTTTCGGCCTTTGTCGCCGCCGTCGTCGGCTTTGGCGGCACGCTGGCGCTGATCATCGCGGCGGCGGATGCCGTCGGCGCGTCGCGCGAGCAGACGGCAAGCATGGTCACGGCGCTTTGCCTCGCCATGGCGGTGGAATCGCTCTGGCTGTCTTGGCGCACGAAAATGCCGGTGATCACGGCGTGGTCGACGCCCGGCGCCGCGCTTGTCGGCGCGTCCACCGGCTTCACCATCAACGAGGCGATCGGCGCCTTCATGCTTGTCGGCGTGATGCTGGTCGCCACCGGAATGCTTAAGCCGCTGACGCGGCTCATCTCGAAAATCCCTGCCTCGGTCGCCTCCGGAATGCTGGCGGGCATCGTCGTCACCTTCGCCATCAATGCCGTGAAGACCATCCCGACCGATCCGCTGCTCATCCTGCCGCTGATCGCTGCCTTCTTCGTGGTCCGGCTGGTCAATCCGGCGCTATCGGTGCTTGCCGTGCTGATCGGCGGCGGCTTGCTCGCCTTCGCGCTTGGCCGTGTCGGTACGCTGCCGGCGCTGGAAATGTCGACGCTTATACTGACCACGCCCGCGTTTTCGCTGACCTCGGTCATCGGCCTGGCGTTGCCGCTCTATCTGGTGACGATGGCCTCGCAGAACTTGTCGGGCCTCGCGGTGCTCAAGGCTGCGGGCTACGAACCGGAGGCAGGCCCGCTCATCGCCGTCACCGGCCTGGTGTCGCTGATCAGCGCACCTTTCAACGCGCTCACCACCAATCTCGCAGCGATCTCCGCGGCGATCTGCACCGGCCCCGAAGTTCATCCCGGACCTTGCGGAGCGCTGGAAGACCGGGCCGTTCTACGCGCTCGCCTATCTGGTGTTCGCGTTGTTCGGCGCCTCGCTGGTCGCGGTTTTCGCAGTGCTGCCGCCATCGCTGATCCTGCTCGTCGCCGGCCTGGGCCTGCTGGCGGCACTGGCAAATGCGCTGGCGATCGCCCTGAAGGAAGATCAGGAGCGTATCGCTGCAACGGTGACCTTTGCCGTGACCGCATCCGGCCTGACACTGTTCGGAGTCGGCGCCGCTTTCTGGGGGCTACTGGCCGGTTTGACCGTCCTTGCCCTTGATCGCGCAAAATTAGCGTAATCTTATCAGCCGCTTATCCGGTTTTCGAACTTGATATCTTGAAGCGCGGTTTGGCCCTTACCATTTCGAATCAAGGCAGCCGTCGTGGCTGCGTAATCGAAGGAACGGGAGAAAATGAACACCACCGCCCTGATCCGTCCGGCCTGGACGCCCGCGACCATCGCATTGATGGTTGTCGGTTTCATGGTCTTCTGGCCGCTCGGATTTGCAATGCTCGCCTACATCATCTGGGGCGACCGCCTCGAAGGCTTCAAGCGCGACGTGAATCGCGCGACCGACGGCATCTTTGCCGGCTGCCGCCGTGGCGCTGACAAGGCCCATGTCTGGGGTCACGGCAATTCCCGCACCGGCAATGTCGCCTTCGACGACTGGCGCGAGAAGGAACTTGAGCGTCTCGCCGAGGAACGCAAGAAGCTTGATGAAGCCCTTGCCGAGTTCGACGAGTACACCCGCGAGCTGCGCCGCGCCAAGGACCAGGAGGACTTCGACCGCTTCATGGCGAGCCGCTCCCGCTCCGCTCCGGCCAACACGGGTCCCGATAAGCCGCGCGGCAAGCCCGGGCCTGCTCGACGACGTTAACTAAGCGCCGAGACATGAACGAACTCAGGGCGGCGTCGCGAGAGCGGCGCCGTTTTGGTTTTGGGCTTTTCGCATGGGCCTGTCTTGCGGTAGGAAGCATCAAAAGGGGAGTGTCGGATGATCTTCGTCTTCAACTGCAAGGACAAGCCGGGCCATCTTCAGGTCCGCATGGATAATCGGCCGGCGCATGTCGCTTTCCTTGAGCAATTGAACGCCGCCGGCACGCTTAAATTCGCTGGTCCGTTTCTGGACGATGACGGCAAACCATGCGGCAGCATGGTCGCGGTCGAGGCAGCCGATCGGCCGAGCGCCAAGGCGATCGCCGATAGTGATCCATATGCCAAGGCGGGGCTGTTCGAACAGGTGACTATCCAGCCCTGGAACTGGGTGTTCAACAAGCCGACAGCCTGAGTTCCATCTTAATCGTCACAGACAAGGAACCCCGCCGTTGCAATACTGGCTGTTCAAATCCGAACCCTCGGTCTTTTCCTTCGAGACGCTGAAGGCCAAGGGCAAGGACGGCACCCAATGGGATGGCGTGCGCAACTACGCAGCGCGCAACAACATGAAGGCGATGCAGATCGGCGATCTGGGCTTCTTCTATCATTCCAACGAAGGGCTCGACATTGTCGGCATCGCAGAAGTCTGCGCGCTCGCCCATCAGGATACCTCCACCGAAGATTCGCGCTGGGAATGCGTCGACATCCGTGCCTTCCGGGATGTGCCCAGCCCGCCGACGCTTGCCGAGATCAAGGGAAACCCTAAGCTGTCGGAAATGGCGCTTGTCCGTCTTGGACGTCTATCCGTGCAGCCGGTGACGCCGGCGGAGTGGAAGGAAGTCTGCCACATGGGCGGCGTCGATCCGGTTCCGTGAGCGCATCACACCCGACGGACCGCACGGCCTTCATTCTTGCAAATACTGCGCTGATTGCGCCGCCGCACGTGCCGGAAATCTTGCTCCGCCTCGCAGATGACGCGCACGATCTATGGCATCGCACGGAGGACGAACTGGAGGCGATCGGCCTGCCGCCGCCGTTCTGGGCCTTCGCCTGGGCCGGCGGACAAGGGCTGGCGCGCTACGTTCTCGACCATCCGCAGGCGGTTGCCGGCAAGATCGTGCTCGACTTTGCAACAGGCTCAGGACTGGTGGCGATTGCCGCTGCGAAAGCGGGCGCGGCATTTGTCATCGCCGCCGACATCGATCCGTTCTGCGGGCCGGCGATCGCGTTGAACGCGGCCGAAAATGGTGTGTCGGTCGGCTTTCGCGATGGCGAATCTGATCGGAACCGACGATGGCTGGGACGTTGTGCTGGCCGGCGACGTTTTCTACGACCGCCCCTTTGCCGAAACGATCAGTCCCTGGTTTTCCGCGCTGGCGTCTCGCGGCGCGGCGGTGCTGGTGGGCGATCCCGGCCGCGCCTATCTGCCGAAGCATCGTCTGGAGAAGCTCGCCGCCTATGAGGTCCCGGTGACACGAGCGCTGGAAGACGCCGAGGTCAAGCGCACAACCGTGTGGCGGTTCGCCTGACCGGCGTAATGTTGATCTAAAGTCTTGCTTTCTCGCATTTCCGAACGGAACCCACTAACGAATTTTCCTGGAAACGCTCTACCTGCCGCGCACGCGTCGGACCATCTGCTCCACATGGCTCACCGGCGTATCGGGCGTGATGCCGTGACCGAGATTGAAAATCAGCGGCCCGTCTCCAAGCCCAGCGAGAATGGCGTCGACACCCTGGTCGAGCGCGCGTCCGCCGGCAACCAGCCGAAGCGGATCGAGATTGCCCTGCACAGCTCCGGACCGCTGCAAGTCTTGTGCTTGGCTCAGCGGGACCGCCCAGTCGAGGCCCAGCGCGGTCACGCCTGTCTTTTCACGGTAGCCATGGTAGAGGCTGCCGGCGCCGCGCGGAAAGCCGATGATCGGCGTGCGCGGATGTGTCGCCCGCACGCGCCTGACGATCTCGGCGACGGGCCTGACACACCATGCTTCGAAGCTGGCTTCGTCCAGCACGCCCGCCCAGGAATCGAAGATCTGCACGACATCCGCGCCGGCATCGATCTGCCGGATGAGGTAATCTGCCGAGACCTCGGCAAGCTTTGCCAGCAGCCGTTCCATTGCTTCCGGCTCGCGGTAGCCGAACAGCCTCGACGGCGCCTGGTCGGGTGTGCCGCGCCCGGCGATCACGTAGGTCGCGACCGTCCACGGCGCGCCGCAGAAGCCAATCAGCGTTGTTTCACGCGGCAACTCGGCGCGCAGCCGCGAGACCGTTTCATAGACCGGCGCAAGATGCGCATGAAAGTCGCCCGTCTCGCCGAGCCGCGCAATCTCGGCGCTCTCTATCGGCGTCATGCGCGGGCCTTCGCCCTCGACGAAGCGCAGATCGCGGCCGAGCGCATGTGGCACGACGAGAATGTCCGAAAACAGGATCGACGCATCGAAACCGAAGCGGCGGATCGGTTGCAGTGTCACCTCCACGGCGAAATCCGGATTGTAGCAAAGATCGAGAAACGAACCGGCTTCGCTGCGGGTGGCGCGGTATTCCGGCAGATAGCGCCCCGCCTGCCGCATCATCCACAGCGGCGGCGGCGAAACGGTCTCACCGGCGAGCACCTTGAGCACGGTGCGCTCGTTTGGAGCGGGAGCGTCGCTGGTCGGCACGCGGCTCATTCGTCCGAAACCTGCGTGTCGCGGAATGTGTGCGCGTCGTAGACGCCGAGAATGCGCACCTCGCGTGAGAAGAAATTAAGCTCCTTCAGCGCCTGCGCGACATTCGCATCATCCGGGTGGCCCTCGATATCGGCATAAAACAGCGTGGCGAAGAAAGTGCCGCCGAGCTGGTAACTCTCAAGCTTGGTCATGTTGACACCGTTGGTGGCGAAGCCGCCCATAGCCTTGTAGAGCGCCGCCGGAATATTGTGCACGCGGAATACAAAGGTTGTCATCATGCGCCGGTTGGGATCGCTGCGCGGCGCCCATTGCCTGGTCTTCGACAGCACGACGAAGCGCGTGACATTAGTTTCCGTGTCTTCGACATTCTCTGCAACGATGTTCAGCCCATAGAGCGACGCCGCTAGCCGCGGCGCTAGCGCTGCGTTGGAGCGGTCGCCCTCCTCCGCGATCTGTCTCGCAGCACCTGCCGTGTCGCCGGCCACCACGGGCTTCCATCGATGCCGGCGGATGATTTTGCGGCATTGGCCGAGCGCGTGGATATGGCTGTAGACCGCCTTGATGTCCTCGATCCTGGTGCCGGGCAGCACCATCAGCTGGAAATGGATCGGCAGGAAATACTCACCCACGATGTGCAGTTTCGATTCGGGCAACAGATGATGGATGTCCGCGACCCGGCCGGCGATGGTGTTCTCGATCGGGATCATCGCCAGATCGGCCTTGCCGCTCTCGACGGCGTTGAAAGCATCCTCGAAGGTCGGGCAGGGCAGCGGCTCCATCTGCGGATAGACATTGCGGCAGGCAGTGTCGGAGTTGGCGCCCGGCTCGCCCTGGAAGGAGATGCGATTGGTTTTTTCAGCCATGATCAGGCTTTCCGGGAAAGAATGTCACGGGCACGCTCCAGGTCTTCATGCGTATCCACGCCGAGCGGCACAGAATTGACGATTGCGACATCGATACGCATGCCGGCTTCGAGCGCTCGCAACTGCTCGAGCTTTTCCCGCTTCTCCAGCGGCGACGGCGGCATCTTCACGAAGCGGGTCAAAGCAGCCCGGCGGTAGGCATACAAGCCGATGTGGTGGAAGAGCGGTCCCGGTCCCCACGGCGCGGTGGCGCGGGTAAAGTAAAGCGCCCGCAAATGCGTCGGCGAAAGAGATGCGCCGACGATCTTCACCACGTTCTGGTTGCTGCGTTCCTCCTCTCTCGTAATCTCGACACCGAGCGTCCCGATATCGACCGTTCGGTCCGCCAGGGGCGAAAGGGCTGCGGCGATCGTCGCAGGCTCGACCGTCGGGAGGTCGCCCTGCACGTTGATGACGATTTCGACCTCACCCTGCGGATCCAGTACCGAAAGCGCCTCGAAAATCCTGTCCGATCCCGAACTCGTGATCGATGCGCGTCATCACCGCTTCATAGCCATGGGCCCGCACCGCCTCGGCGACCGAGTCGGTGTCGGTTGCCACCACCACACGACCGAGGCCGGATTCCGTGGCGCGTTCCGCGACGTGCACGATCATCGGCTTGCCCGCGATGTCTGCGAGAGGCTTTCCCGGCAGGCGGGTGGATGCCATGCGGGCAGGAATGAGGATCAGATTTTTCATGGATAATCGCGGCTAGGATGGAGCTTCTGAAAGTGGCAAAACGTCTCACAAGGACGCCCCTTATATGAGTTGCAACGGCCAAGCAAAAGACCTAGTTTCCGCGAACCTGACCGGGCGGCTTCCCGGTCGCGGCATCATGCCGGCGCTCGGACATATCCGGACGGAGGGGCGGGATCAGGAGCCTGGAGCGGATGGACTCTTTCGAATTCAATAAGATAATCGGGGCGTTGCTGGGGGCGGTTTTCATCGTCTTCTCCATCTCCCTTGTGTCCGACGCGATTTTCGCGGCTCCTATCCCAGAGAAGCCTGGCTACGCCATCGAGGCGGTCGAGGAAGAGCACGGCGGCGGTGGCGGCGGTGAAGCCCAGGCGCAGGAATCGGTGTTGCCGCTGATCGCGGCTGCCAGTGTCGACCAGGGCGCGGCCGTCTTCAAGAAATGCGCGGCCTGCCATACCGACGACGCCAGCGGCAGTAACAAGGTTGGCCCGAACCTCTGGGGCGTAGTCAACCGCCCGGTCGCCTCGCATGAGGGCTTTTCATATTCGGCTCGCGATGAAGGACTTCTCCCAAGGCGGCAAAACCGTCTGGGACTATGAGCACCTGGATCATTTCCTGCTTTCGCCGAAGGGTCTCGTGAAGGGTACCGCGATGGGCTTTGCGGGCCTCAAGAAGGTTCAGGAGCGCGCTGACGTCATCGCCTATCTGCGTTCCAAGGCGGACAGTCCGGCGCCGTTGCCGGAGGCATCTGCGGCGCCCGCCGCGGAAAATGCATCCGCCCCTGCCGACGCCGCGAAGCCTGCGGACGCTGCCGCACCGGCCGACGCGGCCAAGCCCGCGGAAGCGGCGCCCGCGGCTCCGGCGGAGGGCACCGCACCGGCCGATGCCACCAAGCCTGCCGAACCTGCGCCGGCTCAATGACAAATTTGTAATTGGCGAAATCACGAAAAAGCCGGGTTCTGCCCGGCTTTTTTGTTATGAGGCGATGGCGAAGCAGCGCAAATTCGTTTCTGCTACGCATTGGATGTGATTGCTTGGAGATTGCCGATGATGGGCTTGCCAAAAGCGACGGGACTGGCTCTGGCGTTCGCGACGATCTTTGCCGCCACCGCAGTTGGTCACGCGGATGAATGGCGGACGACGTCTACCCTCTTTGGCGAATCCAAATATGCAAGCGACTTCAAGCACTACGACTACGTCAATCCCGCCGCGCCGAAGGGTGGGACGCTCAATAGCTCGGTTGTCGGGACTTTCGACAGCTTCAATCCGTTTCCGGTGACCGGCACGCCGGTCGTGGGTCTGACCGACTATGGTGGTTTTCTCTACGATACCCTGATGCAGCAATCGGTCGATGAGCCGAGCGCGAGTTATCCTCTCATCGCCGAAGCCTTTAAATACCCCGATGACTATTCGTCTGCGACATACCGGCTGAATCCGAAGGCGAAATGGCACGATGGACAGCCGATTACCGCGGACGATGTCATTTGGTCCTTCAACAAGTTGAAGGACGTGAACGCGCTCTTCAACAAGTACTTTGCCAACGTCACCGAAGCCAAGGCGATCTCGGCCAACGAGGTCCAGTTCCACTTCAACCAGAAAGGCAATCGCGAGTTGCCGCACATCATGGGCGATCTGCCGGTTCTGCCTAAACATTGGTGGGAAGGCACGGACGCAAAGGGCAACAAGCGCGACCTGGGCAAACCAACTCTGGAGAAGCCTTTGGGCAGCGGTGCCTACAAGATCGAAAGCTTCAAACCCGGAGCAGAGGTCGTCTGGGCGCGTGTACCCGACTATTGGGCGGCCGATCTTCCGGTCAATGTCGGGCGCTACAACTTCGATCGCATGCGCTATGTCTATTTCGGAGACGCGAATGCCGAGTGGCTGGCCTTCACCAAGGGCGGCTTTGAGGATGTTCGGCGCGACAACAGTGCCAAGCGGTGGGCGATTGACTACACTTTTCCCGCATTCACAAGCGGGGATGTCAAAAGAACCGAGTTCGATACGAACGCCCCGCAATCCTCGCAGGTCTACGCATTGAACAATCGCCTGCCAAGATTACAGGATCGACGTGTCCGCGAGGCGTTGACCTTTGCCTTTGACTTCGAGACGATGAACAGGACGATCTTCTACGGATCGTATAAGCGCACCGACAGCTATTTCGAAGGTGGGGAACTTGCGTCCAGCGGCTTGCCTACAGGCAAGGAACTCGCAATCCTGGAGCCTTTCCGCGACCAGCTGCCGCCGGAATTGTTTACACAGGAATTCAAGCTGCCGGTTTACGACCAGACGCCCAAATCGACGCGCGCCAACCTGAAACGCGCGTCGGACCTGTTCAAGGAGGCCGGATGGGTTAATCGGGACGGCAAGCTCGTCAACGAAAAAACCGGTGAACAATTCAAGCTGGAATTCCTCGGCGACGATCCTGCTGACGAAAAATTGGTCGCCAGCTACATCGAAAATCTCAAGCGGCTCGGCATAGACGCATCGCTGCGCGTGGTCGATACCAGCCAATATATCAACCGGGTTCGGAACTATGATTTCGATGTGCTGGCGATCATCGGCATGGCACAAAGTTCCTCTCCAGGAAATGAGCAGCGCGATTTTTGGACGTCGAGCGCTGCCGACAAACCAGATTCACGCAACTACATGGGCATCAGGGATCCGGTAGTCGATGCTCTCGTGGATAAGGTAATTTTTGCGAAAGACCGGGAGGACCTCATAGCTGCCACTCACGCCCTGGATCGCGTGCTGTTGTGGAACTACTATGGTGTTCTGCAATGGCATTTGGGAAAGGCACGTGTCGCTTACTGGGATAAGTTCGGCATTCCCGAAAAGCAGCCGCTCTATACAGGCTATGATCCCTTTTCCTGGTGGGTCGATCCCGAAAAGCAAAAGGCGCTGGCGGCCAAATACAAAGGCCTGAACTGATGCACGCATCGCGCCGCGACTTCCTTGCCGGTGCGGGCGCCGCGATCGCGGCGCCGCTTTTGCCGCGCAAACTGTTCGCGGCAAGCCCGACGGGAATGCCGCTGCACGGGCTTTCGGCATTCGGCGATCTCAAATATCCGGCGAATTTTCCGCATTTCGACTACGCCAATCCCGATGCACCGAAAGGCGGTACATTCAACTTTTCGCCGCCGAACTGGCTGTACAATCAGAATCCGCAGACGTTCAACACGCTCAACAGCTACGTTCCGAAGGGCGACGCGCCACCGCGCATGGAGCTGTGCTTCGACACGTTGATGAACAGCGCACTGGATGAGCCGGACGGGCTTTACGGCTTGCTTGCAGAGAGCGTCACCATCTCCGAAGACCGCAACAGCTTCGAATTCATGATGCGGCCGGAAGCGCGCTTTCATGACGGCTCGCCGCTGACGGCCGAGGATGCGGCTTTCAGCTACCTGCTGCTGAAGGCGGAAGGTCACGCCGATATCCAACTCACCTTGACGCAGCTGGCTGATGCGGTCGCCATCGACAATCGGCGTCTCAAGCTGACCTTTTCCGGCAAGCAGTCCGAGCGCGTGATCCTCGATGTCGTCTTGTATCCGGTGTTTTCGAAAAGATACTATACGGACAACCAATTCAGCACCGGCGGCATGACACCGCCGCTCGGGTCGGGGTCATACAAGGTCGGCAAGGTCGTCGCGGGACAGTCGATCGAATATGAGCGCGTCGAGGACTATTGGGGCAAGGACCTCCCGGTCAACCGCGGCCTCGGCCACTTCGACCGTATCCGCATCGAGTTCTACCAGCAGCGCCAGGCGGCCTTCGAAGCCTTCAAGAAGGGCGAGATCCTGCAGCGCGAGGAATTCACGTCGCGGGTCTGGGCGAAGGACTACAATTTTCCGGCGATCAATGACGGCCGGGTGGTCAAGCGTATGTTTCCGGCGGAGAAGCGCCCTTCCATGCAGGCGATCGCCATCAACCTGCGCCGAGAGCGATTCAAGGATGTGCGCGTCCGTCAGGCGATCGGCATGTGCTTCGATTTCCCATGGACCAACCGCAACCTGTTCTTCGACGCCTATACGCGCTCGCAATCCTGCTTCGAGAAGTCGGACTATCGAGCCGAAGGGATGCCTTCACCGGAGGAACTGGCGCTGCTGGAGCCTTTGCGCGAACGAGCTCCGCCGGAAGTTTTCGGCGAGGCGGTGATTGAGCCGGAGGCCAATGGCTCCGGCCGCGACAGGAGGCTCCTCGGCGCCGCGTCGAAGCTGCTTGCCGAAGCCGGCTGGACGCGATCCGGCGCGACGCTGGTGAACGCAAAGGGCGAGAAGCTGACAGTCGAGTTCCTGGTCGACGAAGAGGGATTGGCGACGTTGCTCGGTTCGTGGGTCGAAAACATGAAGGCGATCGGCTTCGATGCCTCGATCCGAATGATCGACACCGCACAGTATCAGCGGCGGCAGCTCGATTACGATTTCGACCTGGTGATGATGGCGCTGTCTTGGAGCGCCACGCCGACCGCCGACAGCCTGGAGACGATGTTTCACTCACGCTCTGCCAATGTGCCGAGTTCCCGCAATCTGCCGGGGACCGCCGACCCTGCCGTTGACGCGCTGATTGCCGCCGTCAGTCGCGCAAAGAACCGAAAAGACCTGGTTGTCGCGATCCGCGCGCTCGATCGGGTCTTGCGCGCACGCCACGACTGGATTCCATGCTGGTATTCGCCGAATCACCGCGTCGCGTATTGGGATATGTTCGGCTTCAAGGAGCCGAAGCCGGACTACGGATTCCCGGTCGAGACATTG
The DNA here is from genome assembly GCA_963829135.1 of uncultured Alphaproteobacteria bacterium. Taxonomy (GTDB): domain Bacteria; phylum Pseudomonadota; class Alphaproteobacteria; order Rhizobiales; family Rhizobiaceae; genus Kumtagia. The sequence continues at coordinate 58,341 of CAWHHO010000003.1, forward strand.
TGGTGGTACGACAAGGACAAGGCGGCAGCGATTGGGAAAGCCTGAAATAATCCTGGTTCGGAAGCGAATGCCAGAAGGCGCAAACGCCTTCAGCGCCTTCGGTAATCTCCAACAGAGTTCTGCCTGATGGGCGCGTATATTCTTCGCCGCATCCTGCTGATGATCCCAACCCTGTTCGGCATCATGGCGATCACCTTCGCCATCGTGCAATTCGCACCCGGTGGACCGGTCGAGCAGGTCATTGCTAAGCTGACGGGGCAGGGCGGCGACGCTACGGATCGCATTTCCGGCGGAGGGGGTGATGCCGGCGCCAACACAAACGTCAATGCCGGTGGAGGCGAAGCCTCGGGGCGATATCGCGGTGCCCAAGGGCTGGATCCGGAGTTCATCGCCAAGCTGGAAAAGCAGTTCGGCTTCGACAAGCCGCCGCTCGAACGTTTTGGCAGCATGATGTGGGACTATCTGCGTTTCGACTTCGGCGATAGCTGGTTCCGCGACATATCGGTGATCGACCTGATCCTTGAAAAAATGCCGGTGTCGATCTCGATCGGCCTGTGGATCACGCTGCTTTCTTACCTGATCTCCATCCCGCTCGGCATCCGCAAGGCGGTCAAGGACGGTTCGGCGTTCGACATCTGGACCAGCGGCATCGTCATTGTTGGCTATGCAATACCGGGCTTCCTGTTCGGCATCCTGCTGATGGTGTTGTTTGCCGGCGGCTCGTTCTGGGACTGGTTTCCGCTGCGCGGGCTGACCTCGGACAATTGGGACGATCTGTCCTTGTGGGGAAAGGTCGTGGACTATTTCTGGCATTTGACGCTCCCGCTGACGGCAATGGTGCTGTCCGCGTTCGCCACTTCGACGCTTCTCACCAAGAACTCCTTCCTTGAGGAGATCCGCAAGCAGTATGTCGTCACGGCGCGCGCCAAGGGCTTGTCGCAGCGGCAGGTGCTTTATGGTCACGTCTTCCGCAACGCCATGCTGATCGTCATCGCCGGTTTCCCCGCGGCCTTCATCTCGGCGTTCTTCAGCGGTTCCCTGTTGATCGAGAACATCTTCTCGCTCGATGGGCTGGGCTTGCTCGGCTATAAATCCGTGCTCGAGCGCGACTATCCTGTGGTGTTCGCCAATCTCTACATCTTCTCCCTCATCGGTTTGATCGTCGGCCTCATCTCCGACCTGATCTACACATGGATCGATCCCCGGATCGACTTCGAGCGGAGGGATGTGTGATGGCGGACGCTCTCGTCAAGGCTGAGGTCGAGCGGGTACGCGAAACGACGGCGCGGCCGTGGCTGTCGCCGCTCAACCGGCGCCGGTGGCAGAACTTCAAGGCCAACGGCCGCGGCTACTGGTCTCTCTGGATATTCCTGATTCTGTTCGTCTTGTCGCTCTTCTCCGAATTTGTTGCCAACGACCGGCCGATCCTCGCCTCCTACAAGGGCGAACTGCTGTTCCCCGTCATGGTCGATTATCCGGAGGAGAAGTTCGGCGGCTTTTACGCCGTCACCGACTATCGCGACCCGGTAATCAGCGAGGAAATCAACGCTAATGGCTGGATGATCTGGCCGCCTATCCGCTACTCCTACAGCACAACAAACAACGACGCGCCGGAATCCGCGCCATCGAAGCCGTCATGGCAATACTCGAAGGAAGAGCGCTGCAGCCGCTATCCGAACGGCGTTGATGATCAGAACTGCGTCGTGGGCAACTGGAACTGGCTGGGAACCGACGATCAGGCGCGCGACGTGTTGGCACGCATCATCTACGGATTCCGCATCTCAGTCCTTTTCGGCCTGATCCTCACCGCCATCTCTGCCGTGATCGGCGTCTCGGCTGGCGCTGTTCAAGGGTATTTCGGAGGCTGGACCGATCTTATCATGCAGCGCTTTATCGAGATATGGTCGTCCATGCCGGTGCTCTACCTGCTGCTGATCGTGTCGGCTATCCTGCCGCCCGGCTTTTTCATATTGCTTGCGCTGATGGCGGTTTTTACCTGGACCGCTTTTGTCGGCGTGGTGCGCGCGGAATTCCTGCGGGCGCGCAACTTCGAGTATGTGAATGCAGCGCGGGCGCTCGGTGTTCCGAACCACACCATCATGATCCGCCACCTGTTGCCAAATGCGATGGTGGCGACGCTGACCTTCCTGCCATTCATTCTCAACGGCTCGATCTCAACGCTGACGTCGCTCGACTTCCTCGGTTTCGGCCTGCCGCCCGGTGCGCCGTCGCTCGGCGAACTGCTCAAGCAGGGGCAGCGCAACCTGACCGCGCCTTGGCTCGGCCTGACCGGCTTCTTTGTGATCTCCATCATGCTGTCGCTGCTGATCTTTATCGGAGAAGCGACGCGCGATGCCTTCGACCCTCGGAAGACGTTCAGATGAGCGATGCACCCTTGCTCTCCGTACGAGATCTGTCGGTGGCCTTCGCACAAGGCGGCAGCACGTCGACCGCTGTCGACCGCATCTCCTTTGACGTAGCCAAGGGCGAGACGGTTGCGCTTGTCGGCGAATCCGGCTCGGGCAAGTCAGTGTCGGCCCTGTCGGTGCTGAAGCTGCTTCCCTATCCGCCGGCAAGCCACCCCTCCGGCCAGATCCTGTTCGGTGGCGAAAACCTGCTCATCAAGAGCGAGCAGGAGCTGCGCAAGGTACGCGGAAATCGCATCACCATGATCTTCCAGGAGCCGATGACATCGCTCAATCCGCTGCACACGATCGAGCAGCAGATCGTCGAGGTTCTGGCGCTGCATCAGGGCATGCGCGACAGGCCGGCGCGTGAGCGTACGCTGCAGCTCTTCCACGAGGTCGGCATACGTGACCCGGAGAGGCGGCTGCAAGCCTATCCGCACCAGCTGTCCGGCGGCCAGCGCCAGCGCGTGATGATCGCAATGGCGCTCGCCAACGAGCCGGAACTGCTGATCGCCGACGAGCCGACCACCGCGCTGGACGTCACCGTTCAGGCCCAGATACTCGAACTGCTCGATGGCCTGAAAAAGAAGAACGGCATGTCCATGCTGTTCATCACCCATGATCTCGGTATCGTTCGCAAGATCGCCGACCGCGTTTGCGTGATGACCAAGGGCAAGATCGTCGAGTCCGGACCGACGAGGGAGATCTTCGCCAACCCGCAGCACGAGTATACGCGCCATCTGCTGGCAGCCGAGCCGAAGGGCCGCCCGCCGACTGTCGACGCCGGCGCAAAGACGGTGATCACCGGTCGGGACATGAAGGTCTGGTTCCCGATCAAACAGGGCTTCTTTCGCAAGACGGTCGACCATGTGAAGGCCGTTGACGGAATCGACATCGATGTGCGCGCCGGGCAGACGGTCGGCGTTGTCGGGGAGTCCGGCTCGGGCAAGACTACGCTCGGCTTGGCGTTGTGCCGCATGATATCGTCGAAGGGCAAGATTCATTTCAACGGCAAGGACATTGACGAATTGTCCTTCTCGGATATGCGCCCGCTGCGCCGGGAAATGCAGATCGTTTTCCAGGATCCGTTCGGTTCGCTCAGCCCGCGCATGTCCGCCGCCGAGATTGTCGCCGAGGGACTGGGCATCCACGAGCCCTCGCTGTCCGAAGACGCGAAGGATAAGCGCGTCGTCGACGTGATGAACGAAGTCGGCCTCGACCCTCAGGCCCGGCACCGTTATCCGCACGAATTCTCCGGCGGACAGCGTCAGCGCATCGCGATTGCCCGCGCCATGGTGCTCAAGCCGAAGTTCGTCATGCTCGACGAGCCCACCTCGGCGCTCGACATGAGCGTCCAGGCGCAGGTCGTCGACCTGCTGCGCGCCCTTCAGGCCAAGCACAACCTGGCATATCTGTTCATAAGCCACGATCTCAAGGTCATCCGCGCCTTGGCGAATGAGGTGATCGTCATGCGCAACGGCAAGATCGTTGAGCACGGTCCCTCCAGCCAGATTTTCGAAGCGCCCCGCACCGAATATACCAAAGCGCTGATTTCAGCCGCCTTCCGCATCGAGACGGCGCCGGTCGGCGCCGTCAGCGAGTAAGTGCCGGCGCGAATTGTCGTGGCTTCGATATCCCGGCTTGCAAAGATGGCGGCGCGCGGACTAATCCGAAAGACAGGAGGTGCCGCCGCATGCAAAAGGGCAAGGTTCTGCTCTCGGTTACGGGATTCAATCCGCAGCGCTGGCATGAACTGCTGGCGGAGGGACGCGACGTCGTGCTGCGGCCCGAAACCGCGAATGATCCTTCCATCAGCTACGCCGTCGTGTGGAAGCAGCCGCCCGGCATTCTCAGCGGCTTGCCGAACCTCAAGGCGATTTTCTCGATCGGCGCGGGCGTTGACCATATCCTGGCCGACAAGACGGTGCCCGACGTGCCAATCGTGCGTGTCGTTGATGAGAATCTGGCGAAGCACATGACCGAATATGTCGTCTGGCGCGTGCTTGACCATCATCGCTTCGGCCAGACATACCGCACCCAACAAAAGCGCAAGATCTGGCGCGAGACTGGGCAGCGCACGGCCAACGATGTCTCGGTCGGTATCATGGGTCTCGGCAGTCTCGGCCGGGACGCGGCGCGAGCCTTGCTGGCGCTGGGATTTCACGTCAATGGGTGGAGCCGGTCGGACAAGGCCGTTGCCGGCGTCAGCACGTTTGCCGGAGAGGCGGGTCTCCGCGAATTCCTCAATGCTACCGATATTCTGGTGGTTCTGCTGCCGCTGACGGCTGCCACGCAGGGAATGGTCGACTATACGCTGCTGAAGGAACTGCGCCGGCGCAATGCGCTTGGCGGGGCGGTCCTGATCAATGCCGGCCGCGGCCGGTTGCAGAAGGACGACGATATTTTGAGGGCGCTGGAGGATGGCACGCTGAAGGAGGCAAGCCTCGACGTCTTCGAAGTGGAACCCTTGCCGAAAACCAGCGCGCTATGGACGCATCCGCGCGTCTTCGTCACACCGCATTCCGCCGCGACATCCGATCCCGATTTCCTTGTTGGCCCGATGCTGGCGCAAATGGATGCCCATGACGCAGGAGCGGCGTTGCGCGATCTGGTGGACAGGCGCGCAGGATACTGAGCTAAGAGACACCCGGGCACAATGAGCGAAGCTGGCACAATCGTCGGTGATTCTTTCGCCTCGCCCGAGGTGAACGCGCCGTTCTGCATCTTGCGGGACCAGGCTACCGTCGTTGTGAGCCTGGGTTCGGTGTGATGGTCATCGCCGTAACGGTAATTTTCGGCACGGAACGTCTGTGGGGGTGGAGGATCGCTGTGCCGTTCGGTCGCCTCAATGACGAAACCATGCTGACGGTGACCCGATCGCTGGCCGTATTCCTCAACGTCGCCTGATGACACGTCCTGTCTTCCGCTTCGCGCCAAGCCCTAACGGGCAGCTGCATCTAGGCCATGCGCATTCGGCACTGCTCAACCAGAATTTTGCGGGAAGGATGGATGGACGCCTGCTGCTTAGGCTGGAGGACATCGATACGCTGCGCTGTACCCCGGAACTCGAGGCGGGCGTGCTCGCCGATCTGTCATGGCTCGGCTTCTCATGGGATGGGCCAGTTCGCCGCCAGTCGGAGCATTTCGGTGCGTATGAGGCGAATTTGCGAACGCTGGAACGGGAGGGGCTGGTATATCCGGCCTTCATGAGCCGCGGCGAGATCCGCGCACACATCGCCGGGAAGGAAGCTGGCGGCGTGGACTGGCCTCGAGACCCGGACGGCGTGCCGATCTATCCGGGGCTGGACAAGGCGCTTTCGCTCAGGAGGCGCGCGCGATTGATCGCCGAGGGAAACCCGTTCGCCTGGCGGCTGGATATGGCTGAAGCACTCGCCCGCGTCGGCAAGCCGCTTGACTGGACCGAACTGTCGAGCGGGGACTTGACGGAATCACGCAGGGTAAATGCGCGCGCCGAGGCCTGGGGTGATGTCATCCTTGCCCGGCGCGATGTGCCGACCAGCTATCATCTGGCGGTGGTCGTCGACGATGCGCTGCAAGGCGTAACGCATATCGTGCGCGGCTTGGACCTGTTTGACGCGACCGCGGTCCACCGCGTGCTGCAGGAGGTTCTCGGCCTGCCGCGGCCGGCCTATCATCATCATACGCTGATCCTTGGGCCTGACGGGCGAAAGCTCTCCAAAAGCGAAAAGAGCAGCGGCATTGCTGCCCTGCGCGATCAGGGAGAAACGCCTGAAGCAATCAGGGCGCGCGTCGGCCTTGGGTGATCCGCGTCGCCTGTCACCCGCCGACCCGGGCGCGGGCATCCAGATAGCGGCGGATCGATGCGTTCAGTTCGCCGCCGAGGATGAAGACTGCGGAGACGATGTAGAGGAACACCACGGCGATCATGATCGACGCCAGCCCGGCATAGGTGTTCACATAGGACGAGAAGTGTTCGAGATAGGTGGCGAAGATCGTCGATCCGATCAGCCAGCCGGCGAGCGTGAAGCAGATGCCGGGAAGGATGTCGAAAAACCGACGCTTGCCCGCGGGCAGCCAGATATGAACGGCGAACAGACCGAACACGATCACCGTCGAGGCAATAACGTAACGCCACAGAGTGAAGGTTCCCATGTAGGGCTCGATCCACTCCGCGCGCGACAGTGCCAATCTGGCGATCAGCGGCGCCAGGACCAGCAGTACGCTGATCGCCAGGAAGCCGCTGGTGGCAACCAGAACAAACGCCAGGCTCTGAATTCGACGAAAAATGAAATTCCGTGTTTCGGTTACGCGATAGGCCCGGTTCAAGGAGGTCCGCAGCGCCTCGATGCCGTTTGAGGCAAAGAACGCGGCAAGCAGGACGCCGTAGGTGAGGAGGTCGGAGCGCTGAACCGTCAGCACGTTGACCACCTCCCTGGAGATCGGATCGGCGATCTGCTCCGGCCAGGTATCGAAGACGAGGTGCACGGCGGTCTCCGTGAACGCCTGTGCGCCGAGAAAGCTGGCCAGCGTCGTTGCGAAGATCAAAAAGGGAAACAATGCCATCAGCGCGGTGATCGCCAGATGGCTTGCCATGGACCAGCCGTCATCGTCGTTGAAGTGACCGAGCATGTCGGTCAGCACGCGGCGGATTGCGACGACTGTTCGCAGCAAGGGTGGGCGTCCTCCGGTCGATTGTTTCCCCGCCGTGAATATGGGAAGGGTTTTCGGCATATGGCAAGGCAAGGGGTACATGGCAATTCCCGAGAGAACAATCATTGTCACGGGAGCTTCCTCCGGCATCGGCGCATATTGCGCTCGGGCGCTGAGGCGCGATGGCTGGCGGGTCTTCGCCACGGCGCGCAAGACCGGAGGATATCAAGGTGCTCGCAGATGACGGGCTTGAAGCCTTCTACCTCGACTACTGCGAGCCCGCCTCGATCGAGGCGCTGGTGGCCGAAGTCTTGAGGCGCACCGATGGAAAACTCGACGCGCTTTACAATAACGGTGCGTATTCGCAGCCGGGCGCGGTCGAGGACCTGTCGGTTGCCGCGCTGCGCGAGCAGCTGGAAGCGAACCTGTTCGGTTGGCACGACCTCACAAACCGGATCGTACCGGTGATGCGTGCGCAAGGGCATGGCCGCATCGTCCATTGCTCGTCGATCCTCGGCCTGACGCCGGTGATGTTTCGCGGCGCTTACTGCGCCTCAAAATTCGCGTTGGAAGGGCTGATGCTATGCATGCGCTCCGAGATGCGGGGTTCAGGCATCCACGTCTCGCTCATCGAGCCCGGACCGGTGGAATCGAAGATCGCTTCAAACGGGCTGAAATGGTTCCTGAAGAATATCGATCACGAGAATTCGGTTCACCGCGCAGCCTATCAGGCGCAACTGGCGCGGCTTGGCGGCGGCGGATCGAAGTCGCGCTTCAAACTGAAGCCGGACGCGGTGTATGCGGTACTCAGTCACGCCCTCCTGTCGCCGCGTCCGCGACCGCACTATGTTGTCACCTTGCCGGCGAAGATCGGCGTGCTGCTCAAGCGCGTTCTGCCGGCATCGCTTTTCTACCGCGTGCTTGCGTCGCAAGCCTGAAAGACGGACCAGACCGGAAATGGAAATTTTCCTCAAAATCCTGATCGCTCTGGTTATGGCCGCAGTGGTCATCGTGCTCATACGCGGCCTCATCAACATGATGCGCGGGGGCTCCGGCAATACCTCGAACAAGCTCATGCAGGCCCGCGTAGCGCTGCAGTTCGTCGCGCTGGTGCTGATCCTGCTTGTGGTCTGGCTCACCCGGAAGAATGGCGGCTGAGCCCCGCCACATCGCCATGGCGGCTATAAATGGCGCTTGCCGCGCAACCGGCGCTCACGTACCTGAACACGGGCTTGGTTCCGGGATCACCATTTTCGCCCGCCTGACGAATTCTGATTCAGGCTCGATCTCGGCCTTGGAGGTAACTTGGTTCGCATCAACAAGATCTACACACGCACCGGCGACGATGGAACGACTGGTTTGGGCAACGGCCAGCGGCGGCTGAAATCGGACCTGCGGGTGCAAGCCTACGGCACCGTGGACGAGGCGAATTCCTGCATAGGGATGGCCCGTATCCATACCGCCGGTGAAAGCCCCACCCTCGACGCAATATTGAACCGCATCCAGAACGACCTCTTCGACCTCGGTGCCGACCTTGCCACCCCGGACGACGGCCGGCCGCTGGGCTATGAGCCGTTGCGCATCATCGCCTCGCAGACGGCGCGCATCGAGGCCGACATCGACGCGCTGACCAAAAACCTTCAGCCGCTTGCGCTCCTTCGTCCTGCCGGGCGGCTCGCCCGCTGCCGCCGCGCTCCACCTTGCGCGCACTGTCACGCGGCGCGCCGAGCGGCTTATGGTTGCGCTGGCGCAGATCGATGGCGAGCATGTGAATGCGGAAGGCATTCGCTACATTAACCGGGTGTCCGATCTGCTGTTCGCCGCGGCGCGCGTCGTCAACGACGACGGCAAAACGGACGTGCTGTGGGTGCCGGGGCAGAATAGGTAGGTTCGTCGTCGGCATTTCTCGTCCCTCCTCGAGGGAGGGCAATCGCCTATCGCAAGCCTCTGTGAGTGGATCGGAAGCGCACATCCCGTGGTCATCCTCGACCTCGTGAGTGAGCGAAGCGAAGGAGAGGTCGGGGATGACGACAGTGGCCGGAGGCGCTGTGCCAGCTGGAACATCCACTCATCCGCCTTCGCCCACTCAGGCACTTGCTCCTCACAAGGGGAGAAGGGCTTGCGCCCCTACGCCACTCTTCGCTCCTGCGGCACGCAGGCCTCGCAGATCGCGGCGACATGGCGATGGTCGGTGCCACAGCAGCCACCGAGGATGCGCATTCCGGGGAAGTCGCGCCTTAGCAGATTGTAATGCAGGCCGAGATCGATCGGGTCGCCGGCATCCAGCGTTTCCGACTCGTCAAGCTCCTGATGGCTTTTCGCCGATGCGTTCGCCTTCACACCGCGCACCCGCGCCACCCAGCTTTCATTTGTCTGCAGCGCCTGCATGAAATGCGTTGGGTGCGCGCAGTTGATCATGTAGTAGGCGGGCGATCCGCTGGTGGCGTCGTCCACGGCGTTTATGGCGTCGCCGAGCGCAATTCCGGTGGCCAGCCTGCCGTCCGTCTCGACGGTGAAAGAGATCATGCACGGCATGGCTGCCTCAGCCGCGGCCCGTGCGATGCCGATGGCTTCGTAATGGTTGTTCATCGTGTAGGCTGAGACCATATCGGCCTCGGTCTCGGCGAAGGCGCGGATCTGCGGGGCGTGGTAGGCTTCCGCCTCCGCCTCGTTCATCCGGCCAGCCTTATAGCCGTCGCCGCGCGGGCCGATGGCGCCGCCGATCACGATGGGTGTCCTCGGCGTTTCCCACTTCTCGCGCAATTCCTCCAGCAGCCGGATCGAGGCGATGTTGAGCGTCTTCAACTCCGTCGTTCCGTGGCCGATCGCCAAACCCCAGTCGGGATTGGCGCGCCAGGTCGCGCTGTCCAGGATGAAGCCGACGCCGCGTTCCTGTGCGATCGAGAGATATTTCTCGTAGTAACGCTTTAGCCGTTCACGGCCCTCCTCGGTCTCAAGCAGCACGTAGGACGCGAAATGAGGCAGCTCGATGCCGTCGTGAAAGATAAGCGTGGTTTCCAACCCGCCGTCGCTGAGGAAGATGCTATCCCTGAGTTGGGGCAAATCAGACCTGTATTTGGGCATCGCTCGTCTCCGTTTCGAGGTGCAGTCAGGATGTGTCCTGACTTGGAAGATGTCTGGATTTGGCGTATTCCCGAGGAGCAAAGCTAGCAAGCTCATGGTCCGGTCATGGCGTCGGTCCAACAAACGCTTAGAAATCAGGACGTTGCTCGCATCCGTGGCAGTTCGGCCGATTTCCGGGGCAACTTGCAGCCACCAAAACCGTACCGTCGGTGCAGTGAATTGGAAGGGGCGTGAGAATGGGCAAGGGTGCGGAGACCCGGGGGCGGATCATGGATATCGCGCAGGAGTCCGTCCTTGCGAAAGGGTTCGACGCGACCTCGATCGAGGAGATCATCGCCGAGGCGGGCATCACCAAGAGCGGCTTCTTCTACCATTTCAGGGACAAGAACGAACTTGCCCGGGAAATGGTCCGCCGGTTTATCGACGAGAACGATCAGCTATTCGACGACATCTTCGGGCGGGGCAAGGAGCTCTCGGATGATCCGCTACAGTCCTTCCTGATCAGCCTCAAGTTGCTTGCCGAATTGCTTGGAGATGCGCAGCGCCAGCACCCGGGATGCCTCATTGCGTCGGTCTGCTATCAGGAACGCCTTTTCGACCGCGACGTGATCGAGCTGACGAGGACCACCACGCTTCGCTGGAACGCCCGTTTTCGCGGCTATCTGGAGGAGATCGCTGCGGTCTATCCCTCAAACGGGGTGGAGCTGGGCGATCTTGCCGATACGCTAGGCTGCATGATCGACGGCGGCATCATCGCGGCGCGTATCCTGGGCGATAGGGGGTGTCTCGAGCGGCAGGTGATGATCTATCGCAATTTAGTCCGCATGGTCTTTTCGCCCGCGGCCAGCATCAAGCGGCCGCTCGCCGACGCCGCTTGATCTTAATCCATATGCGCGGCAGCAGGAGTTGCGCCGGCAACGGGCGCCGCTCTCGGCTTGCGCAGAAACAGCGCCAGCGGAATGGCGCATAGCGTGACGACCATCATCAGCTTGAAGTCGTTGACGTAAGAAATCATCAACGCCTGGCCGTTGACCATCTGGTCGATCCGCGACAGGGCGGTCGGATCGCCACTGGCGGCGGCGGGAAAGAAAGTGCGCAGCGTCTCATTGTACGGCGTGATTTTTGCCACCAGCTCGCTGTGATTGATCTGGGTGTTGCGGGTCAAGAGCACGGTGACGATCGAGATGCCGATCGCCGAGCCGATATTGCGCACCAGGCTGAACAGCGCGGTGGCATCGGTACGGAACCGTGCGTCCAGCGTCGCGAATGCGACGGTGGATAGCGGCACGAATACCAGGCCCAGCCCCAGCCCCTGAACGACGCCGGAGAAAATAATCAGATAGTCGTCCATCTGCGGCGTGAAACCCGTCATGTCGTAGAGCGACCAGGCCGTCAGCGCCAGGCCGGCAACCACGAGGATGCGGGCATCCACCAGCCGCACCAGCCGTCCGACGATCAGCATCGAGATCATCGTACCGACGCCGCGCGGCGCCATGACCAGCCCGGTCAGGATGGTGGAGTGGTTGAACAGGTTGGCGAGCATCGGTGGCAGCAGCGCCAGACTGGCGAGCAGGATGATGCCGACGACGAAAATGAAGATCAGTCCGGTGACGAAATTACGGTCGCGGAAGATGGCGGGTTCGATGAAAGTATTCTCGCTCATCGTCAAATGGACGATGAACACCCAGAAGCCGGTAACCGCCAGGCCAAGCTCGATCCAGATTTCGGCCGATGAGAACCAGTCGACCTCCGCGCCTCGGTCAAGCATCAGCTGAAGGGCGCCAACGCCGAGCGAAAGCATGGCGAAGCCGAAGAAGTCGAAACTGCGCAGCCGCCGCGCGATGCGGGGAAGATAGGCGGCGCTGCCGAGAAAGGCGATGATGCCGACCGGCAGATTGATGAAGAACACCCAACGCCAGTTCATCGTGTCGGTAAGCCACCCGCCCAGCGTCGGCCCGATGATCGGACCGACCATGATTCCCGCTCCCCACACAGCCATTGCGCTGCCGTGACGTTCCTTGGGGTTGATGTCGAGCAGAAAGGTTTGCGACAGCGGCACGATGGCTGCCCCGAACACGCCTTGCAACAGCCTGAACAGCACCATGCTCTCCAGACTCCAGGCCAGCCCGCACATCATCGACATGATGGTGAACCCGACGATCGAAGTGAGGAAAACCTCGCGTCGGCCGAACCGGTCGGACAGCCAGCCGGTCACCGGGGTCATGATCGCCGCCGCCACGATGTAGGACGTCAGCACCCAGCTGATCGTGTCACGCGAGGCGTCGAGGTCGCCGGTCATGTTGGGCAGCGCGACATTGGCGATGGTGGTGTCGAGCACCTGCATGATCGTCGCCAGCATGATCGAGAGCGTGATCAGCCCGCGATGCGGTACTTCCTTGAAGGGTTGGGTCATGGCCGTAAAAGCCTGGAAGGCTACTCCGCCGCCGCCGCCGTACCGAACAGCCTGGCGAATTTGGGCAGGCCGCGGGCTTTGCCCGTGTCGACCGTGACCGTCGCGCTCATGCCGGTGCGCAGCGCCAGGTCGGTGCTGCCGGCCTCGACTTTCAGCCGCACCGGGATGCGCTGCGTCACCTTCACCCAGTTACCTGTGGCGTTCTGTGCCGGGAGCAGGGAAAACTCGGCCCCGGTGCCGGCGCCGATCGACTCCACCGTCGCCTTGAATGGCTGGCCCGGATAGGTGTCGATATCAACCTCGGCGGTTTGGCCCGGCTTCATGTGGGTGAGCTGGGTTTCCTTGAAATTGGCCTCGATCCAGCTGTCCCCGATCTCGACCAGGCTGAAGAGCGGCGTGCCGGTCGAGACGAACTGTCCGGTCTTGAACGACGCGGCTTGCGAGACGATGCCGTCCTCAGGCGCGCGAACGGTCGTCTGATCCAGTTCGTATGCCGCCTTGTCGCGTGCGGCTTGCGCCGCAAGCACGGTCGGGTGGCTGTCGGTTGGAACGTCGACCTTCCCGCCAAGCGCCGCCAGTGCGCCGGTCACAGCCTCGCGCGCCGCCTGGGCCTCGTCATGCGCCTTGGCGATGTCGCGCTGCGCCTCGTCCAGCAGGGCCCGCGAGCTCACGCCCTTCTTCTGGAGATCGTCCTGGCGGTCGTATTCCGACTGCATGTAGGTGACTTCACCCGCCGCGACACGCTCCTGCGCGACTGCCTGGCTGTAGTTGGAGCGCAGTTGCTCGACACTCAGCCGGGCCGCCGCCAGAGCGGCGTCAGCCTGTTCCAATGCGATGCGGTAGGGCTGCGGATCGACGACGAACAGCACTTCGCCAGCCTTGACCATGGTGTTGTCGGCGACGTGCGATTCGACCACACGGCCGGCCGTTTCTGCCGCGATCGTCACGATAGGCTGCTGGAGATTGGCGTTCTCGGTTTCCTCGAAGCGGCCGCCGGTCACCCAGAAATAGCCGCCGCCCGCGACGAGCGCCAAGGGCAAAGCCAGCATGAGTATGTTTCGCAGCCCGCGGCGCCGCTTCGGCGCGGCTGCAGCGACAACGACCGGTGCGGGAAGAGGCGGCATCGCCTGTCCCGGCGCAAGCTTTATCTTTTCGGCGTCGCCATCCGCTTTTGCTATCGCATTCATCGTGATTATCCGTATTTCCGGTTGTTCGCGGCTGTGTTGTCGGCAGCGGTCGGGCTGCCGTCGGAGAGATTGATGGTGATCGCGTCGAGGGCCCGGATGAGCGTTGCGCGGTCGTCGTCGGACACGCCCTTCAGCGCCTCCTCATAGACCTCGCCGGCCACGCTCTTGACGGTGCCATAGGCCTCCAACGCCTTCGCGGTAGGATAGATGGCGCGGACACGACGATCGTTGGCGTCCTGGCGGCGCTCGATCCAGCCACCCTCCTCCATGCGGTCGAGGAGGCGCGAAACGCTGATGGGCTCAATTTCAAGCAGCTCCGCCAGGCGCGCCTGGGTCGTACCCTCTTCCTTCACCACGCGCACCAGCAGGCGCCAGTGCGCCGACGAAACGCCAACCGCACGGGCACGCTCCTCGAAGCGCTTGCGCAATGCACGGGCCACATCGTGGACGAGAAAGCCCAGCCTATCGATTCCATTGTTCATAAGCGCCATATATTATAAGCATGCTCATGAAACAAGGAGTGCCAGCCGCATAAACCAAATTTTTCGAGTTCCAAAATTAAGGTGAGGGCAAGTGGGCGTCGCTTGTGACCGTGTGCGTGTTTTCCGCGCTGCGCTTGCCTTTTTGGCGTCTCCTGCTAAAGCCCCGCGCATGACCACGCCGCTCAAGAACATCCGCAATTTTTCCATCGTCGCCCATATCGATCATGGGAAGTCGACGCTTGCCGACCGCCTGATCCAGACCACGGGCGGGCTGGAGCTGCGGGACATGAAGGAGCAGGTGCTCGACAACATGGACATCGAGCGCGAGCGCGGCATCACCATCAAGGCGCAGACGGTGCGCCTCAACTACCGCGCCAATAATGGCGAGGACTACATCCTCAACCTCATGGACACGCCCGGCCATGTCGACTTCGCCTATGAGGTGTCGCGCAGCCTCGCCGCCTGCGAGGGCTCGCTGCTGGTGGTCGACGCCTCGCAGGGCGTCGAGGCGCAGACGCTGGCCAATGTCTACCAGGCGATCGACAACAATCACGAGATCGTCGTCGTGCTGAACAAGATCGACCTGCCCGCCGCCGAGCCGGAGCGCATCCGCGAGCAGGTCGAGGAAGTCATCGGCATAGACGCCAGCCAGGCCGTGCTGATCTCGGCCAAGAGCGGCATCGGCATTCCGGATGTGCTGGAGGCGATCGTCCACCAGCTGCCGCCGCCGCGCGAGGGCGATGCGAAGGCGCCGCTCAAGGCCATGCTGGTCGACAGCTGGTACGACCCGTATCTGGGCGTCATCGTTCTGGTCCGCGTCATCGACGGCATCCTCAAGAAGGGCCAGACCATTCGCATGATGGAGGCCGGCGCCAGATATCTGGTCGACCGCACCGGCGTATTCACGCCCAAGATCGTCACCGTCGACGAGCTCGGCCCCGGCGAGGTCGGTTTCATCACCGCGCAGATCAAGGAAGTGGCCGACACCCGCGTCGGCGACACCATCACCGAGGACAAGCGCCCCACCGCGCACGCGCTGCCGGGCTTCAAGCCGGCGCAGCCGGTGGTGTTCTGCGGCCTGTTCCCGGTGGACGCCGCCGACTTCGAGGATCTGCGCGCCGCCATGGGCAAGCTCAGGCTCAACGATGCGAGCTTTTCCTACGAGATGGAAACGTCCGCCGCGCTCGGCTTCGGTTTCCGCTGCGGCTTCCTCGGCCTCCTGCATCTGGAGATCATCCAGGAGCGGCTGGAGCGCGAGTTCAACCTCGACCTGATCGCCACGGCGCCATCGGTGGTCTACCGGCTGAACCTGCTGGACGGCTCGCAGAAGGAACTGCACAACCCCGCCGACATGCCCGACGTGATGAAGATCGTCTCGATCGAGGAGCCGTGGATCCGCGCCACCATCCTGTCGCCCGACGACTATCTCGGCGGCATTCTGAAGCTCTGCCAGGACCGCCGCGGCATCCAGGCGGACCTGTCCTATGTCGGCAAGCGTGCCATGCTGGTCTACGACCTGCCGCTCAACGAGGTGGTGTTCGATTTCTACGACCGGCTGAAGTCGATCTCCAAGGGCTACGCCTCGTTCGACTATCACCTCACCGACTACCGCGAGGGCGACCTGGTGAAGATGTCGATCCTGGTCAATGAGGAGCCGGTGGACGCGCTGTCGATGCTGGTGCACCGCACGGCGGCAGAAAAGCGCGGCCGTGTCATGTGCGAGAAGCTGAAGGAGCTGATCCCCAACCACCTGTTCAAGATCCCGATCCAGGCGGCGATCGGCGGCAAGGTCATCGCCCGCGAGACGATCTCGGCGCTGCGCAAGGACGTGACTGCCAAATGTTACGGTGGTGATGTCACCCGCAAGCGAAAACTGCTCGACAAGCAGAAAGAGGGCAAGAAGCGCATGCGCCAGTTCGGCCGGGTGGATATCCCGCAGGAAGCGTTCATCCAGGCGCTGAAGATGGGTGATAACTGAGTGCATTCTCCTGAAAAGGCGATTGTGCTGACCCGCCATGCGGAGGCCAAGATCGCCGAACGCGGTTTGCGACTGGCCTGGGTGCATCGCGCCATGCGCAATCCCGACTGGACCGAGCCGGAGCCCAGGGATGCCACCGCCGAGCGCCGCTTTGCAAGGATCGCGGAGTTCGGCGGGCGCTGTCTGCGCGTCGTCTGCGTTGAGACAGATCAGGTAATTACAGCGACATTCGACAGAGGTGCGAAGTTCGAGCCATGATCGACATGACATATGATCCCGAGGCCGATGCCGCCTATATTTATCTCGGCAAGGGCAAGGTGGCGGAAACGACCGAAGCCGGTCCGTTCATCTACGATGTGGATGCGCAGGGCCGTGTTCTGGGCATCGAAATCCTGCACGCCAGCACGGTCCTCGCCCCTGGCGACTGGCAGCGCGCCCGGCTTCCCGGCACAAAAGCCGCCGACGCGGCGGAATAGTCGCGCGTCACCCGCGAGACGCCAGTTCGGCCGGGTCGACCGTTCTCTGATCCTCCCCCGTTTACGGGGAGGGGGACCATGCGAAGCATGGTGGAGGGGGCGCACGGAGGGGGCGAACCGGCGGGGGGCGAAGGAGCCCTACCCTTGAGCCGCTTCGGCGATCATCACCAGCATCCCTTCCACAGCGCGTTCATCGAGAACATCAGTCGCGGCGATACGCATCACGCGAATATCGCGCTCGGCGAGCCAACTGTCGCGCCTGAGGTCATGATGATGCTGTTCCGGCAGGTCGTGATGCGCTCCGTCGACCTCGACCGCCAGCTTTCGTTCCGCGCAGAAGAAGTCGAGCACATAAGGTCCAACTGGATGCTGCCGCCGGAAGCGCAGCCCGTTCAGGCGTCGCCCACGCAGGCACTCCCAAAGCAACACCTCCGGCAGGGTCAATTCGCGGCGCAGGCGCTTCGCACGCTGGAATGTCAGCCTTTCCGCCCGCATTTGCGCGCCCCCTCCACCATGCTTCGCACGGTCCCCCTCCCCCGTAAACGGGGGAGGATCATCGGCGACGTTGTCGGCAAGCGCAACCTCATCGACAAGAATAGCGGTAAAAAGCGCATGCGCTTGATCCTCCTCCGCGAAGCGGGGGAGGGGGACCATGCGAAGCATGGTGGAGGGGGCGCATCGCGAGGGCGCGCTGCCGCCCGATCTCGCCCCTTGCGGAAAATCGCAAGTTTGATGCCAAGCGCCGGTGGTTCGACAAGCTCACCATGAGGGCTATTGAAACGCCGTTGCCTTCGCCAGCATTGCAGAGCTTGGCATCGAGAGCCCCCTTCCGCCCGCATTTGCGCGCCCCCTCCACCATGCTGCGCACGGTCCCCCGTAACGGGGGAGGATCTCCGCCACCGTCTCCCGCAAGCTGCTCGACAAGCAGGGGGCAAGAAACGCGCGAGTTCGGCAGGGTCGACATCCCGCAGGAGGCGATTATCTAGTCATTGAGGATGGGGAGGTTGAGAGCCGGTTCGCAGCAGGCGAATTCGTCATGCCGGTGGCAAGAGGAGAGGCTTCGAACGGGTGGGGGCTACCGGAGACAGTGGTTCCCACCCACGCTAACGCTGGTGCTGCGCGGCGGAGTGAGTGCCGAAGGATAGGTCTATCCTGCAATAGGTAGTGGAGCAGTAGGGCCAAGCTCTTGGATAAACTGACTCGCGTGCAGCACGGCATCGCCATAGACCTTCTGAGCCGGCGCTATCCCGACTCCGAGCGCTTCCGCAAGAGGCATCCGTTGAGAGTAGGTGAGAATGAGAGTCCCGGGTTTCTGGTGCTGCGGTACAGCTTTGACTCGCGTTATTCCGACGTAGAAAAGCCGACGCTGCTCTTCAAGATGTTGCGCTTGCTCGGCCGGTGTCAGGTCTGCATCTGCAGGTCGCGGCAGTAGTCCCTGCACGCAGCCTGCAATGATAGTAATCGGGGAACTGAGCCCTTTGCTCTTGTGTAAGCTCATTATGCGGACGTCCTGGATTTCCGTCGGTATTTCTGGCTGGCTGATAGCAATGGCAAGATCGCGGACCAAGGCTGCCCTATCACCATCTTCAATTTCAGCCAGCACGGCCATTGCGAGTTCCCGAATATCGCGAGTTTCGTTCTGCCCTTGTGGGAAAAGCTGGTTCACGACCGCGTTAAGGTCTGGCAGCGCTTCAAGTGCGGTCAACGCTTGCTGAATTTCTCGGAACGACAGTACGATAGCTCTGGTATGGGAAAGATTCAACGCTCCGCTCTCAAGCTGCATCATGGCATGCCAAGGGGTTGTCCCTGCATTTTCACAGTGTTCTCGGACACGACGATATCCCGCTGCATGCCAATTGTTTCCGTCGATACCAACAAGCCATCGTAGAGCGACCCTGTCCTGTCGGTTGGCGAAAAGCTTGAGCAATGCAAACGAACGCTTCGCAAGTATGTGGCTTAGCTCAGATTCCGCGTAGTAGGACTTGGTCGGAACACCCTGAGCAACAAGTGCCTCGTAGAGAGGATTTCCGAATGCCCGGCTCTGAGTGAGAACCAAGATGTCATCGGCTGGCGTTCCATTTGCGATGATCCCAGACACGAGAGTCGAGACGCCCGCCACCTCTTGTGCAATGGTCTGGTACTGCACGATGCGGACGTCTCCAACGCCGTTTGCGGGCATGGGCACCAAGGGTCGTGGCACCGGACGCAAGATATTGTGACCGATGAGATTGTTTGCGATTTGCACAACCCTTGTTGGGCATCGCCGGCAGTCCTCTAGGCCGAGATCATCTGCACCCGCATTTATGTTCAGCCACTCGCAAATCCCGTCCGGATGAGCATGCTTGAAGCTGTATATGGACTGGTCGTCATCGCCGACGATACACACCTCGGCAGCACCAGACAGAAGCGCGATGACGCCCTGCTCAGCTTTGTTGAGGTCTTGATACTCATCGACCAGAATGTGGGCAAACTCGCTTCGCTCCGCTGCCGCAGGATTCGAATGCAAATAGTTATGCAGTTGAGGGATAACCTCGCCGATCAGCATGGCCTCGTGGAAACGGAGCCAAGACATTAAGTCCGCCTGAAATGCCGCATCTTCCGCGCTTAGTGCATAACCTGGCTGTTGGTGCTGGAGACGAGCCCATGCTGACTCGTACGCCATTCTGAGCTTTTTGACCGCCTTCTTTCCCCCGTGTTGTGCCATGAGGTCGCAAACGAGAGGTTCAAGCTCAAACTCATTGAGGGGACGCGGCACTCGCCCTGTTGCACCCAGAACGTGGTTTCGCATCAGCATTCTCAAAGCGAGACTATGAAGCGTCACGCCTTCGAGATCGTCGCACCCAGGAACACCCATCCCGACCAGTTCACGATGAAGATCCTCAGCTGCAACCCGAGTAAACGTCACAGGTAATATTGTGTCCGGGTTCGCACCGCCCTCAAGAAGCCTTGCGACGCGCCGCTTCATAGCGAATGATTTACCAGTTCCAGGCCCTGCGACGACGCGGATGCGAGCATTCATTGATGAGGCGATGGCGTAGGCGGGTGTTCCGATATTGAGGTCGTCATTCCAAGGCATGAGGTCCCCCCAAGCTTCAACTCATCAAATCTGACGTGCGGAAATTAGCATAGAAACTTCAAGCATGGGTTGTCTACATCTATAACCTATACACCTTATGATTGCAGAACTATTGTCACCCATCCTTATTCGCGTCGCCGGCTCCGCTTCCCCACTCCATGGACTCTGTGGCCACTCCCGCGGTGACCGGTGATAAAGAAGCAAACCGGCGTTTCGCCCCCACTTAACCCCGGCTCGATCATCCGCGACGGCGCAGTTCCCGGCCGACCCGCCGCCAGAGCCCTTGGCCGTAGCAGTCCGATCGGCGCCAGGCGCTATCCTCCTCGATAAAAGCCGCCTCTTCGGCTCGCTCGCCATGCGCCTCGACCAGCCTGTCGGCCATCCGCCTGATCTCGGCCTGCGGCACCAGCCCGGGCCGCACGTGGAGATCCCACCCCAACCACAGGCCAGTGGCGGCGGCGAATAGCATAAGGGCACTCACGCGCGGGTTGGCGAAAACGAAGTCGAGCGCGGTTTGCATCTTGGAACAATATGGCCATGTTGAACCGTACATATTGTACATGGAGACCGTGGTGAATGCAGGGACATTTTGTTCCGATGGAGCGATTCGCCAACAATCTGAGGAAGCACGCGGAAAGACTTGGCGTCTCAAACTCCGAGGTCGCCCGTCGGGCCGGTCTGACCGAACGGCGGTACGGCAACTACGTCACCGGACGCCGTGAACCGGACCTCGCAACACTGGTCCGCATCGCCGAAGTGTTGAGGACCACGCCCGACTCCTTGCTCGGCGTTCCGAACGGGCCACAACGCCGACCCATCTCGCGACAGGATCATCGCCGCCGCGAATGCCCTCGACAAAGCCGACCGCGAAATCCTCGCCGCCTGCGCCGAGGCAATCGTGAGGTTGCGAGCGGGTTAGAGTCCGTGTGAGGTGAAAGATGGCGCGCCTTCCTCGCTCCGTGGGTGAGGAAAGTTCGTCGGCGAGCCTTGCGCCCATCCTCACCCCGGCAGGGCCAATCGCATATGACGTCACCCCCACCCCTAACCCTACAAGGGGGAGGGGGACTTCGCTGCGCTTGTTGCACAAATCTCCAACGATCTTGGATTGTGACGCACGCGGCAGCTCCCCCTCCCCCTTGTGGGGAGGGGCTAGGGGTGGGGGTCGGTCGCCAAAATTCCTTATGTGAAGCACGCGGCCTCCCCGTTATGAGGTGGGTCGCTGGCAAAAATCCTGATGCGTTTGCCTGCGAAACTCGAGGGCGAGGCCCCAGACAGTCGGACACGGCAGCCGCAACGCGCAGCCGCACAGGGCCCACGCGCTTTTTCTTGATGCGGACTTGACAGCGCTCGTTTGTTCTCCTTATGTTCGGCCTACGGGAGTGGGCTGTGGACTGGACTTTGGCAATCGAGAAAAATCGGGAGGCGCTGAAGCAAATCCTCACCATGCTCGTCGCCATGGTGGGTCGGCGAACGGCGGAAGCGCAGGCGGCACGTTATTTCCGCAGACGAGCGCACCACCTCAAGACCCCGCGCTGGCGGAAAAAAGTAAACTGCCCCATGCCGCATCCGCCCTTCGCGCTGCGGCTGCTGCGTCCAGCGGAATCAGCGACGCGGCGGCTGATAATCCTTGCGGCGCGCGGGCTAGTGGTCGAGCTTGCCCCGCCGCGCATCCGCAAGACCAAGCCGAAGCCACTTCTCAATCGACGCAACGGCTACGGCACCGGTGTGGTGATCCGGCCCGGGCCTTTGCCGGATTGGGCGCGTGCGTTGGCCCCGAAACGGTCTTCCAGCATATCGCTGCCGTTGCTCGACCCGCTCAAGCGCTTTGGCGTCCGCCGCAGGTCCGTGAAGCCCACCGCCATGCCGCGCATCTCCTTCCTCGACAGCCGGCCGTTCAATCCGCTGTTCCACCCGCCGCGCCAGCCTGATCCTGTTCCGCTTCCGCTTTCGCCCGACGATCCGCTCGATGCGGCCCGCCTGCATCGCCGCATCGAGGCGCTCGGCTCAGCATTGGATGACCTGCCGCGCCAGGCGAAGCGCCTCGCGCGCTGGCAGGCACGCCGCGCCGGCTGGACTGGCATGGGAGGGCGAGGGCGAGGTGGGGGGCAAGTGCGAGGGGAGAAGATCGATCCGGCGCCTGTCGCCGATGCGGCCCGGCCGACCGCCCGGCTGGTCGCGACGACCTGCCCATGCGGTGGACGAAGTCTTGAACGAACTCCACGGCCTCGCCGTCTGGGTGCGCGAGCGTCCGAACACGTCGTGATGGCCTGCAGGTCGACGCCAAAGCCGAAGTCTGCTTAACGGGCCGCCCGGCGCGGCGATGGCGCGTTTTTACACCATGGTGTTGCAGGCAGCATGCTCGAGCGGCGTTTTGGTCTGAGACCGCTTTTCTCCGACGAAGCGGGAGGGGGCCGCACTCACCCCTGCCGCTTGCGCACCTCGTCCCCCAGCAGCGCCAGGTCGGCGGTGCTCAGCCGGTCGCTGGCGGTCCACAGCTGGTGCCAGTAGGGGTAGAGGATCGGCGGGGCGCTGACCTCGTCCAGCCTGCGGCGCTCGTCGGCGCTGAGCTTCAGCGCGGCCGCACCCAGATTGTCGTTCAGCTGCGCCTCGGTGCGCCCGCCGATGATCACCGAGGTCACCGCCGGACGGCCGAGCGTCCAGGCCAGCGCCACCTGCGCGGCTGAGACGCCCTTGGCCGAGGCGATCTCGACCAGCGCATCGACGATGCGCCACAGCCGCTCCTCGTCACGGATCGGCGGCTCGCTCCAGCCCGCGAGCTGGCGCGTGCCCTCGGGTGCCGCGGCATCGCGCCGGTGCTTGCCGGACAGCAGGCCGCCGGCCAGCGGGCTCCACACGAGGATGCCCAGCCCCTGGTCGACCGAGATCGGCAGCAGCTCGTATTCGGCCTCGCGCGCCTCCAGCGTGTAGTGGATCTGCTGGCTGATGAAGCGCTGGCGATGCTCTGCGGCGGAAATGCCCAGCGCCTTCATGATGTGCCAGCCGGAATAGTTGGAGCAGCCGATATAGCGCACCTTGCCCTGCCGCACGAGCGTGTCCAGCGCCTCCAGCGTTTCCTCCAGCGGCGTCTGGCCGTCCCATTCATGCACCTGGTAGAGGTCGATCACCTCGGTCCGGAGCCGCTTCAGGCTGGCCTCGCAGGCGCGGATCAGATAGTGGCGCGACAGGCCGCGGTCGTTCGGGCCCTCGCCCATCGGAAAGCGCGCCTTCGTAGCGATCAGCACCTTGCCGTCCTTCAGCCTGCCGTCCAGCGCCTCGCCGACGATCTCCTCGCACGAACCGGTGGAATAGACGTCCGCCGTGTCGATCAGATTGACGCCGGCATCGAGGCAGAGGTCGATCTGACGGCGCGCCTCGGCGAGACCGACATTGCCGACTTTCGAAAACACGCCCCCTCCGCCCATGGTCATGGTGCCGAGCGTGATGGTCGAGATTTTCAGGCCGGACTTTCCGAGCAGGCGATATTCCATGGGTGCATTCTCCCGTCAGGTGGGTTGTGGGTTCATCGACCGTCGGCGACATCGAGGTCGCCACCGCTTGCTCACTTCCTACGATAGAGAAAATATCGTCCCGCCGAAATGCCCCTTGGCAGTTGCAAGGCGGTCAAGTCGGGATGCGCGAGCGGCAATCCGCTGACGGCAAGGCCGCCCGGCTGCAGCAGGCTGGCGGTGAGCTGCGGCAGCCAGGTCAGCGTTATGGCGTCGAGCGCATCGCTGCCCGTACCGATATCGGCATGCACCATGGCAACCGGCTCACCGACGAAGCGCGCCGCTGTGTCCTTGATCTCGCCAAGCACGAGGTCGCGGTCCGGCGGCGTCGAGCAGGTGTGCGCGGCGAGCGCACGGTCGAAGGCGACGATGCGGCGGCCCGGCGGCAGTTTTTCGCGCAGATGGTCAAAGGTGCGGCCGTTCCCCAGACCGAGCTCGAGGATGAGGCCCGGCCGGTCCGAAACTTCGGCGCAGGCGAAGTCGAGAATCGTGCGCTGCGCTGTCACGCGCCGGATGAAGCTGTCGAGGCGCGACAACCCTACACCCCCCGCTGCGTCGCGCTGGGCAGATAGTGCTCGATCAGCTGCTCGACATGGTCGTTGCGCGCCCGCGCGGTCTTGCCGCCGAACACGCAGACGACAAGCTTCCTGCCCGAACGGCTGACCGAGGTACAGATGTTGAAGCCGGAGGCGCGGATATAACCGGTCTTGATGCCGTCGACGCCGGAAACGCGGCCGATCAGGTCGTTGTGGCCCCGGATGGTGCGGCCCCGGAACGTGAAGGTCTGGTTGCTGAAATAGGCGAACTGTGTCGGGAAGCGCTTGCGCAGCGACATGCCGAGCAGCGCCATGTCGCGTGCAGTGGTGATCTGGCCGCTGTCGGGCAGGCCGGAGGCGTTGCGGAAGGTGGTCCCGCGCATGCCCAGCGTGCGCGCTCTCGCGGTCATCATCTGCGCGAACTGATCTTCCGTGCCGCCGAGATACTCACCGATCGCCACCGCAACGTCGTTGGCCGATTTTACGGCGACCGCACGAATCGCCGTTTCGATATCGATGGTCTCGCCGGACCTGAAGCCGAGCTTGCTCGGCGCCTGGCTACGCGCATGGTCGGACACCGGAATCTGCGTGGATAGGCCCGCCCGGCCGGATTCCATCGCCTCGAACAGGAGATACAGCGTCATCATCTTGGTGAGCGACGCCGGATAGCGCGGCGATTCCGAATCGGCGTCGTAGAGAACCTTGCCGCTATTCACGTCAACGACGATCGCCGAGTATTTTTCGGAGGAGGGGCGCTCTGGCGCCGGAACTGGCGGCGCGCCGATCTGCAGCGCGTCAGTGGTAGAGCAAGCGGCGAGGGTAAACAGCATCATGAACAGCATCGCCGCTGCCCGTATTGGCGCCGTTATTGCTATCATGAAAGCCTGCCTGAAACGAAAGCCCGAAATTCAGACCGCCCCTCAACCCCTGCGAAGCAGTTCGAGCGGGTATAGCACTTCGTGGCCGCGCCGCAACATGGCTAGCGCGGTCCGATGGCGCGGAAACGTGGCAGGACACATGGTGGTGCGGGCCTCCATGCGCCGCGACTGGACCAGATGCAATGGCCTCGCCTTCAGTTGCTCTCGGTCACCTCGTAGGTCCACACCCGGAATCCCTTTAGGAAATGAGGTCCGAAGGAATTGATGAGCGGTATGTCGGTGGCGTCGCGGCCGCGCGCGATAACAATCCTGCCGATCCGTGGTACATTGTTACGCGGATCGAACGTGTGCCATTCGCCCTCCAGGTAGACCTCGATCCAGGCGCTGAAGTCCATCGGATCGACGACCGGAACGCCAATGTCCCCAAGATGGCCGTTGACGTAGCGTGCAGGAATGTTGAGGCAGCGGCAGAGCGTCAGCGCGAGATGTGCAAAATCGCGGCATACGCCGACACGCTCGTGGTAGGCCTCAAAGGCGGTACGGGTGGACCGCGCCTGCATGTAGTCGAAGCGGATGTGGTTGTGGACAAAGTCGCAGATCGCCTGGACACGACCCCAACCAGGGGGCGTTGCGCCGAATGTATCCCAGGCGATTTGGCTAAGCCGGTCCGTCTCGCAGTACCGGCTGCCCATCAGATAGACCAGGCAATCATCCGGCAGATCCGGCACAGCCATCTCCCGCGCATCGGGCAGAATTTTGTCCAACTGTCCGTCGTCGTAGATGGTTGCGTCGCCCCACATCGTCAGGTCGCCCGCCGGCGCGACGAGCCGCCTGCATCGATTGCCGAAAAGATCGCGATAGGTCGATGTCGGCACATCGGGGTTGCAGAAAATCGTTTCCGGGACCCTGATGTCGGCATCGCGATCCTCATGCACAGACAGCAAGCAGACCAGTGCGGTGGGTTGCTGGGTGGTCAGCGTGATCTCGTAGCCATAGCGTATCAGCATTGGGTCGGCGCCTCCGCCGAGGATCGGCTTGGGTTCAGCGTGCACAAATTGCGCCTACCATGCGAATCCTTTTTTGTCCTTGGTCAGATCCCCGGCACGGAATGCGAGATTAGGTCCCTGCCATGCGCATATCACCCTGCCAGGTCGATCAGTTTATGAGTTCACGGCCTCCCGATCCAGCACTTCGCGCAGTTTGGCGGCCAACTGGTCGATGGTGAACGGCTTTGCGATGAAATCGACCCCCTGATCGAGCACGCCATTGTGGACCACGGCGTTCTTGGTGAAACCGGTCGTGAACAGGATTTTAAGCCCGGCGCGATTTTCGCGTGCCCGCTCAGCCAGCTTGCGGCCATTGATGCCGGGCATGATGACGTCGGTGAACATCAGCGCCACGCCCGGATTGGACTCGAGCAGCGCCAGCGCCTCGCCGGAACTGCCCGCATGAACCACCTGATAGCCAAGGTCGCGGAGCGATGCGACAGTCCCTACGCGGACGCGTTCGTCGTCCTCCACGACAAGGATGAGTTCGGTCGGCCGTCTATCCAGATCGGGAGCCTTGTGCGGGTGTGTTGGTCGCTCCTCGCCGGTGAAGCGTGGCAGGTAGATTTTGATCGTCGTGCCTTCGCCGGGTTCGGAGTAGATTTTTACGTGGCCGCCGCTTTGCTTGACGAAGCCGAACACCTGACTGAGCCCAAGCCCGGTTCCCTTGTTCACCGCTTTGGTGGTGAAGAACGGATCGAAGGCGCGCGCCACGACTTCCGGAGGCATTCCGATGCCTGTATCCGTTACCGCGACCAGCACATACTGGCCGGCCGAAACCTCTGCATTGGCATTGGCATATTGGTCGTCAAGGTGGGTGTTGGCGGTTTCTATGGTAAGCCTTCCGCCCTCGGGCATGGCGTCGCGGCCGTTGACTGCGAGGTTCAACAGAGCATTTTCCAGTTGGCTCGTGTCTGCGAATGTCCGCCAAAGTCCCGCGGCAAGCACTGTCTCGATCTTGATGCCCTCGCCGAGCGTACGGTGCAGCATTTCCGACATGCCGGACACCAGCTTGTTGGCATCTATCACCTGCGGCGCCAGCGGCTGCTGACGTGAGAAGGCGAGAAGCCGCGATGTCAAGTTGGCTGCGCGTGCAGCCGCATCTGTAGCAGCGTCGACGAATGTCTCTACATCGGTCTCACCGCGCTTCAATTTGCGCTGTGCGAGGTTCATCGCGCTCATGATAATGGCGAGCATGTTATTGAAATCGTGGGCGATCCCACCGGTCAACTGGCCTACGGCCTCCATCTTCTGCATCTGCCGGATTTGCGCCTCTGCTGCCTCCCGCGTGGCGATCTCCTGCTTCAGGCTGGTGTTGGAGTGCGTTAGCTGCGTGTGGGCCGATACCAGGTCCTCAAGGCGTTTGCGGGCATTGTTGACGCCGAACACAGCCATGGCGAATACCGCAAGCAACGCCAGGATCGATGCCATCCGCATGCGATCGTCCGTCTTCTCAGCATCGGTAAGGCGCTGCTGCAGCACAGCATTCTCATCGCGTCGGATATCCGCGACGACCGCGCGGATGCGGTCCATGGCAACCTTGCCTCGATCGCTGCGCACCAGATTTATGGCGCCTGTGACGTTCTGCTGGTCATAGAGACGCAACGTTTCGGCCACCTCCGCGAGTTTCTCGCCGACGGCGGTTACGAGAGAAGCGATCTGGCCTGTCCGGTCCGAATTGCCAGCGGCGGATGATTTCAACTCATCCAGTTCATGAGGCAGGGCGGCGAGAGCCGATTTGTAGGGCTCCAGATAGGAAGGCTCGCTGGTGAGCAGATATCCGCGTTGTCCCGTTTCAGCATCCTGCACGAGGCTCAACACGGTAACGACGCGACGCTCGAACTCGAACGCCTGACGCACGGCCTCGTTGTCCTGGCGTTGCGATTCGATCAGGAATGTACGCGCGATAACGATCAGCGCGAGTACTGCGAAGCCGGCGATCAACGGAATGAGCTGTGCCCGTAAGGCTCGGCGTAGCCTTGCGATCATCGAGGGGCCTGGCAAGTTAGAGTGAGTCTGCTGATGATACGTAGCAGTGAACCGGCTGGATGCAAATGCGATCTTATTGCAAATTGGCAGTAGGCTTATTCTGCCTTATTTGCAGCAGAACAAGCCGGCGGAACCAGTCGACAAGGCACCGACGGGAGGACGGAATGTCAGAAATCGCATCGCTCGCGGCAGCAATCTTTAAACGCGGCAGCAAGCATAAGCGCTTCGTTGTCGCACTCGCCGGGCCGCCCGGCGCCGGTAAGTCGACGCTTGCCGAGCAACTGAGCGGCTTATTCCCGGAGGGCAGTGCGATCGTCGTGCCCATGGACGGGTTTCACTATGACGACATAATCCTGAACGCTCGCGGCATGCGGGCGCGCAAAGGCGCGCCGGAGACGTTCGATTTCCATGGGTTTGAGACGCTGCTGAAGCGCATCCGCGCCAATGATTCGGAGATTGCAATCCCGGTTTTCGACCGTACCATCGAATTGGCGCGCGCCGGGGCGGCGATAATCGCGCAGGACATCAAGTTCGTGCTCGTCGAGGGCAACTACCTGTTGCTCGACGAGGAGCCGTGGAGCCGGCTTGCACCGCTGTTCGATTTCTCGGTCTACGTCGATGTATCCCGAGAAGAGCTGGACCGCCGGCTCGTAAAGCGCTGGGACAAGCATGGCAAGACCAGGGAGGAGGCGCGCGCCTGGATCGATTCCAACGACATGCCCAACATCGACCGTGTCATTCAGCGCCGCCGTCCAGCGGATCTGGTGTTAAAGACGGGATAGGCCCGATGCGCCACGCCGTGGGCCAATCCGGAACCGAAAGCCATGACAAGCATTTAGCGACAGTTACTTTGCGGAGAGCTGCCATGGTTACCAAGAAATCCGTTACTGCCAAGCCGAAGTCGGAAGCCGCTGCGCCCAAGAAGGCAAGCAGCGAAAAATCCGTGGAAAAGAAGACCGGCGCAGGCGCTGCGATGGCAGCCCACTCGAAAGACGCTGCGCCGAAGCGGTCGGGCAAGTCAACCGCCACCACCAAGCCGGCTGTCGCCAAAAAGTCAGCGACGAAAACAGCTGCGGCCAAAGCCTCCGCTGAGCCGTCACTTGCAACGCGGGTTATTCGCAAGGTCAAATCGGCGGCGGGCGGCGTAGCGTCGCTTGCGGGTTCCGTGGTTGGCAAAAGCTAAACTTGAATACAGCAGCTGATGGCCGCGATAGCGGCCGTCAGCAGTAAAGTCAGGGCCTCGCGGGAATGTTCAGGCCCCGTTCGCTCGCGGGCCTAGCGAGGCCTGCGTCCAACCAGCGCGTGACGTTCTTCATACTCTCCATGCCCAGCATTTCCCCGGCTTCGTAGAAAACCTTAACGGCGCGCACCCATCCCAGCATGGAAATGTCGGCAATGGTATAGTCCTCGCCCATGATCCATTGGCGCCCGTCCAGCCGTGTTTCCAGCACGCCGAGCAGCCGCTTCAATTCATCACGGTAGCGTTCCAGCGGGCGCTTGTCGGCAATATCCTTACCGGCAAATTTATGGAAGAAGCCAAGCTGGCCGAACATGGGGCCGATGCCCCCCATCTGAAAGAACACCCATTCGATCGTCTCATACCGCCCAGCAGGGTCCGCCGGCAGCAGCTTGCCGGTCTTTTCGGCTAGATAGAGCAGGATTGCGCCGGATTCGAAAAGCGCCAGCGGTTTGCCGCCTGGCCCGTTGGGATCGATGATTGCCGGGATTTTGCCATTTGGATTGAGCGACAGAAAATCCGGCGTCCACGTTTCGTTCTTCATGATGTTGATGAGGTGCGCCTCATAGGGCAGGCCAATTTCCTCCAGCGCAAACGATATCTTCACGCCATTCGGAGTGGGAAATGAATAAAGCTGCAGCATGTCGGGATGTTGTGCGGGCCAGCGCGAAGCGATTGGAAAGGCGGACAGATCGGCCATGAAAAGGACTCCTGGAGGCGAAAGGCGGGGGCTGACAGCGTCGGCCAGTTGCGGGGAAGGTAGGAGGCGGTTGTGCTGATGTCGAGGCCGGCCGACTTTTTGGCAATCACGTAGTCAGTTCATCCCAGGAAGTCCCTGGATCGCAGTCTACGCGGCATGCAATTCTGGCCTTTGTTGAGAACATCGGGGGCGCTCTGAGGCGTGGGCCAGATGGGATACCATGCCGAATGATGCGAGAGTTCAGATCGCCTTGAATGCCACGACGGCATTGGTGCCTCCGAATGCGAAGCCGTTGCTGATGGCCGCCCGCACTTTGCGCTCGCGGGCGACATTCGGCGTGACATCAAGGTCGCAGTCCGGATCCTTGCTCGTGTAGTTCGCGGTTGGGGGAATGATGCCTTCCCGTATCGCCATCACACAGGCGATCATCTCCAGCGCGCCGGATGCGCCCATGCAATGGGCGTGCATGGATTTGGTCGATGACACCGACAGCTTGTCCGCGTGGGCGCCAAAGGCCCGGCGAATCGCCTGCGTCTCGATCTGATCGTTGGCCTTGGTGCCGGTGCCATGGGCATTGACATAGTCGATATCCTCGGGGGAAAGCCCCGCATCGGCAAGACATTTGACCATCGCCGTAGTCGGGCCATCGACGGTGGGCGCAACAATGTCGGACGCATCTCCCGACATGCCGGCACCAGCGAGTTCCGCCAGTATTGGTGCACCGCGTGCCCTGGCGTGTTCGTAGGTTTCCAGCACGGCCATGCCGGCGCCTTCGCCCATCACCAACCCATCGCGGTCGGCGGAAAACGGCCGGCAGGTATCGCGTGCGAGAGCCCGCAGCGCCTCCCAGGATTTAAGGACGCCCCAGACAAGAGCCGCATCCGTGCCGCCAGCCAACATGACGTCGGCGCGGCCGAGGCGAAGCTGATCGACTGCCACTGAAAGTGCATGGTTGGACGACGCACAGGCAGAGGTCACGCCGAACACGGGTCCGCGCAACCGGTACGCCATGCTTACCTGGCTTGCGGCCGCGCCGGGCATGATCTTCGGCACAGTGAATATGCCGACCCGTGTGGCATTTTCGTTGAAGACCCGGCGATATTCGGTTTCCGCAGTCTGAGCGCCGTAAATGCCGGTGCCGACGATGGCCCCGGAGCGGAACTCCTGCGCCTCACCGATGGTCAGCCCAGCCGAACGGATAGCCTCGCCGGCGGCGATCGTCGCCAGCAAGGCGAATCGGTCCATTGTGGCCAGCTGTTTGCGGTCGATATCGTGTTCGGGAAGCTGCTTGATCTCGGCGCCGATATTGTTCTTCAGACCGTCGAGCGTAACGTTGGTGAGGGGGCCGATGCCGGAGCGGCCTTCGCGCATCGCGTCCCATATCTGCGGTGCGCTGGTGCCGAGCGCGCAGAGCCCGCCCATACCGGTAATGACAATGCGCTGACGCGACATCAGGATGTGAACTCACATATCTGTTCGAAATGGTGTGAGTCCACAAACCTAGCCTTTTTTCGCGATCAAGCCGCGCACCGCTTCGACGATGTCGTTTACGGTGGTGAGCTTGCTCCAGGCTTCTGCGGTATTCATCTCGATCTCGATGCCGTACTCTTCCTCGAGATCGAAGATGATTTCGGTGAGTTCCAGAGAATGAATGCCGAGTTCGTTCAGCTCGGTCGCTGGCGTGATCTCGCCGATCTCGGGATCCGCATGCGGCTTGATCTTGGCGATAACGTCCTGAGCAAGTTGATCCATAGTTCTTTCTCGTTCCCGGGCGCCCTTGCTTGCGCGAGCCCCATTGTCCGACATGTGCCCCAAGTCTGTTGCCGGCTGAGGGCAATTGACCGAGGGACAGCCACGAAATTAGTTCCTCTATAGAAACCGGACGGCATCAAGGCAACAAGGCAGCGGGGCAATCTCCAAATTGATGCTCTCGACTTTGCGGTCGCGGCGCATAATCATGGCAGCTATGAACATCGCTTTCCCGACGGAACAGAGCTCGGCCGATCGCCTGCGGTCGCAGCGCGTGGCCGCTCGGGGCTCGCTGTCGGTGCAGCAGGACGCAGGACGCACCCGCCTGAGGCGGCTCTTCCAGGACGGCGCCGCGAAGATCCGCATGCCACGCGCTGATGGCGATCTGCTCGAAGCTATTCTTATCAACACCGCGGGTGGCCTGACGGGAAACGACCGGCTGGCATGGGACATTGAAGTCGGGGCAGGCGCATCTACCGTGATAACCACCCAGGCTTCGGAAAAGGTTTACCGCGCATCGTCCGGGTACGCAGAGGTCGTTGCGCATCTTTCCGTCGCTCATGGCGGGCGCATCGCCTGGCTTCCGCAAGAGACGATCATGTTCGACCGCGCCGCGTTCTCCCGGCGGTTGACCGTCGATCTGGCGGAAGGCGCAAGCGCGTTGATCGCCGAAGCCACTATATTTGGCCGCGGCGCAATGGGTGAAACCGTGGAGCGGGGGAAATTTCGCGACCGCTGGCGGGTTTGCGTTGCCGGCCAACTCGTCCACGCCGAGGAGTTCGCTGTTGGACCCGCCGTGAGCGCGATGCTGCAGGGCAGGGCGGGGCTTGCCGGCGCGGCGGCCATGGCCACCGTCCTGCTCGTATCGAACGACACCGAAAACCGGCTGGGCAAGGTGCGCCAGATCGTTGGCGATGAGGGCGGCGCGAGTGCATGGAGCGTCGGCGGGACTGGCAAGCTTCTTGCGAGGCTTTATGCCAGTGACGGATACAACCTGCGAAAGCGGTTGGTGCCATTGCTCGGCCTGCTCAATGGGCGGGCAGGACTGCCCAAATGCTGGTCACTATAGAGGGGAAGCATGAATCTTACGCCGCGCGAAAAGGACAAGCTGTTGATTGCCATGGCTGCCATCGTGGCGCGCAAGCGGCTGGAGCGCGGCGTCAAGCTCAACCATCCCGAGGCAATTGCCCTGATTACCGACTTCGTTGTAGAGGGTGCGCGCGATGGCCGTTCGGTCGCCGATCTGATGGAGGCTGGCGCACATGTCGTAACCCGCCACCAGGTTATGGATGGCATTGCGGAAATCATCCATGACGTGCAGGTGGAAGCGACATTTCCGGACGGCACCAAGCTCGTCACCGTGCACGAGCCCATTCGCTAGGAGGCGGAGTTGATTCCTGGAGAGGTTATTAGCGCTGCCGGTGACATCGAACTGAATAGAGGGGCGGTCACGGTGACACTCAAGGTTGCCAACACCGGCGACCGCCCCATTCAGGTAGGCAGCCACTACCATTTCTTCGAGACCAACGGCGCGCTGCGTTTCGAGCGCGAAAAGGCGCGTGGCATGCGCCTGGATATAGCCGCGGGCACTGCCGTTCGCTTCGAGCCGGGTCAGGAGCGTGACGTTTCCCTGGTCGCGTTCGGCGGCAAGCGTGAGGTTTATGGCTTCCAGCAGAAGGTGATGGGTAAGCTGTGAGACGCCGTCTTGCTTCGGCTGCGCTGTTGGCCTTGCTCGCGGGCAGCGCATCCGCGCAGGACAATGAGATCGATTGCGAGAACGCGATGGCGCAGCAGGACCTCAACATCTGCCAGTATCGCGATTTCGAAACGGCGGATGCCGAACTGAACGCCGTCTGGAAGGAGGCCCGCGTCGCCGCCAAACAAGCGGATGCGGAGTATGACGAGAACCTGAAAGGCGAGGAGGCCGCTCTGCTTGCCGCGCAGCGCGGCTGGATCGCCTATCGCGACGGTGAGTGCGACCTCGCCGGTTTCGAGGCGCGGGGCGGGTCGATGGAGCCAATGCTGGTTTCCGGCTGCCTGGCCGAACTGACGCGGGCCCGGACAAAGCAGCTCAAGGCCTACATTTCAGGCGACCCCCAATGACCGCGCGCTTTCTGGATGACATCGATCTCGATGGCTTGAAGCCCACCAAATTCGACGGACGCAGCTACTAGCAAGGAAATCCGATGCCCGCGAAAATCTCCCGCTCTTCCTACGCGCAGATGTTCGGGCCGACCGTCGGCGACAAGGTCCGGCTCGCCGACACCGAGCTCTTTATCGAGGTCGAGAAGGACTTTTGTATTTATGGCGAGGAGGTCAAATTTGGCGGCGGCAAGGTCATTCGTGACGGCATGGGCCAAAGCCAGGCAACCCGAGCCGAAGGTGCCGTCGACACCGTCATCACCAACGCGCTGGTCGTCGATCACACGGGAATTTACAAAGCCGACATCGGCCTGAAGGACGGCCGCATCGCTGCCATCGGAAAGGCCGGCAATCCTGACACGCAGGCTGGCGTCACCATCATCGTCGGGCCCTCGACCGAGGCGATCGCCGGCGAAGGCAAGATCCTTACCGCCGGCGGCTTCGACGCGCATATCCACTTCATCTGCCCGCAGCAGATTGAAGAAGCGCTGATGTCGGGCCTTACCACCATGCTTGGCGGCGGCACCGGCCCGGCGCATGGCACGCTCGCCACCACCTGCACGGGGGCGTGGCATATACAGCGCATGATCGAGAGTTTCGACGGCTTCCCGATGAACCTGGCGCTCGCCGGCAAGGGCAACGCCTCGCTGCCGGCGCCCCTGGAGGAGATGATCCTGGCGGGCGCATCGGCGCTCAAGCTGCACGAAGACTGGGGGACCACACCGGCGGCGATCGACAACTGCCTCAGTGTCGCCGACCAGTTCGACGTGCAGGTGATGATCCACACCGATACGCTGAACGAGAGCGGCTTTGTCGAGGACACGATCAGCGCCATCAAGGGACGGACCATCCACGCTTTTCATACGGAGGGCGCCGGCGGCGGCCACGCGCCTGACATCATCAAGGTCTGCGGCCTGCCGAACGTCATTCCGTCCTCGACCAATCCGACCCGGCCCTACACCGTCAACACCCTGGCCGAGCATCTCGATATGCTGATGGTCTGCCACCATCTGTCGCCATCGATCCCGGAAGATATCGCCTTCGCCGAAAGCCGCATCCGCAAAGAGACCATCGCCGCAGAGGACATCCTTCACGATATGGGCGCGCTCTCCATCATCTCGTCCGACAGCCAGGCCATGGGGCGTGTCGGCGAAGTTGCGATCCGCACCTGGCAGACGGCCGACAAGATGAAGCGCCAGCGCGGGCGCCTTGCGGAAGAGACCGGCGACAATGACAATTTCCGCGTGCGCCGTTATATCGCGAAGTACACGATCAATCCGGCGATTGCCCACGGCCTGAGTCACGAGATCGGCTCGATCGAGGTTGGAAAGCGGGCCGACCTGGTGCTGTGGAATCCGGCATTCTTCGGCGTGAAGCCGGAGATGGTTCTGCTCGGCGGCTCGATCGCAGCCGCGCCCATGGGCGACCCGAACGCCTCGATCCCGACGCCGCAGCCCATGCACTACCGCCCGATGTTCGCCGCCTACGGCAAGCTGCGCACGGCGTCTTCCGTCACATTCGTCAGCCAGGCCTCTATCGACGCGGGGCTGTCGGCGAGGCTCTGCGTCGCCAAGCAGTTCGTCGCGGTAAAAAACACGCGCGGCGGCATCGGGAAGCATTCAATGATGCTGAACAACGCCACCCCTCATGTCGAGGTCGACCCTGAAACCTACGAAGTGCGCGCGGATGGCGAACTCATAACCTGCGAGCCGGCGACGGTACTGCCAATGGCGCAGCGGTATTTTTTGTTCTAGGCTTAGCCTCATGGGCAAGCACGAAACTCCGACATTGCCGCTCTACGAGCGCGACTTCGCTGCCTGGTCCAAGGATCAGGCCGAGAAGCTGCGCAAGCGCATGGACGCGGATGTAGATTGGGAGAATGTCGCCGAGGAGATCGAAAGCTTGGGGCGGAGTGACAGGCGGGAAATACTGAGTCGGATGGCCGTTCTGATTGCTCATCTGTTGAAATGGGAATTTCAGCCCGGGCATAGAAGCCACAGTTGGCAGTCGTCGATATCAGAGCAGCGGATATGGATCGCGTCGATAATCAAGGATAGCCCCAGCCTTCGAAAGTATCCCAGACAGGTCCTCAAAGAGGCCTTTGACGACGCGATGCCGGCGGCCATGAAAGATACCGGCCTTCGCAGGGCGCATTTTCCCAAGGAACCGCCGTTTACTGCGGCACAGGCGTTGGACCATGAATTTTGGCCCGGCGAGCCGCTTTCTCAATTAGATCTGGTACGGGATTGAACCATCCAGCAATGGCGGCGGGCGATTTGTGCATCATTCCTGCGGTGCCGTGACGATGGTCGCCGAGTCCAGTCACGCGATACCCGAGGTCTTTCCGCATATCCGCATCGTCATGGGCATGGTGATAGGACTGGGCGTTACACGGCTATTGTCGGGCCTGGCGCGCATTGTTCAGCATCCACGCGCGCATAGGCTGTATGTAGCGCATCTAGGCTGGGTAGCGCTGACGCTGCTTACCCTCATCCATTTCTGGTGGTGGGAATTCGGCCTGTATGGCATACAGTCCTGGACCTTCGGGGTCTATTTTTTCATTTTCCTCTACGCCACCCTGTTGTTTCTACTCTGCGCACTGCTGTTTCCGGACAGCATGCAGGACTATGCCGGTTACGAAGATTTCTTTCTGTCGCGCCGGATCTGGTTCTTCGGTCTTTTGGCCCTGACCTACGGCTTCGACGTCATCGACACGCTCATCAAGGGCAAAGAGCATTTCGCTCATTTTGGCAATGAGTATCTCATACGCACCATCGTTTTTGTCGGATTGTGCGCCATTGCGGCCTGGACGACCGATAAGCGATTCCACATGTGCTTCGTCGTGTTTGCGCTGATCTACCAGGCATCCTGGATATATCGGCTATTCGATACAATTGCATGAGAGCCCGTCGCAAAACTCGCCTCCTGCTGGAAACGGACAGCGTCCTCCGCGCTTCCGCTGGTCACGTATTTTCGGTAGCTTCGGCTGCAGTTCTCAAAGCGCAGCCATTTTCTTGCAAGAACGAGTTTCAAACACATTCCAGGGAGCAGCCATTGTTTCTGCGTGCCGCCACCGTCATTCGTTCTGCCGATCGTGAGGGCCAGACGCCGTTCGATGTAGCGGTGCTGGCGCACGACGAGCGCCACCTTCGGCGAAAGAAGATAGACCTGCGTCAAGGCGAACGATTGCTTGTCGATTTTCCGGAAGCGCTGGCGCTCGGTCAGGGCGATTTGCTGCCGCTTGACGATGGGCGATTTGTCGAGGTGGTCGCGCCACGTGAGAAGCTCCACGATGTCCGCGCGCGCGACGCGCGCCATCTCACTGAACTTGCTTGGCACATCGGCAACCGCCATCTGCCGGCGGCCATTGAGGCCGGGCGCATCCTGATCCAGCGCGACCATGTCATCAAGGCGATGCTGGAAGGTCTTGGTGCGACGGTGACTGACGTCGATGAGCCGTTTGAACCGGCGCGCGGCGCCTATTCCGGACATGGGCATTTGCATTCGCATGACTGAAGGGCCCGCGCTAGTCCGCAGTTCGCCGATGGCTGGGCCCGGCGATACCTCAGCGCTTCCTGTGCTGCGCCTGTTGGCGTGGCTGTCGCCAGCCTTTCCAGTCGGATCGTTCAGCTACAGCCATGGGTTGGAGCGCGCCGTCCATGACGGCCTGGTGGCTGATGCTGCAGATTTGCGCGAGTGGATCGAGCAACTCGTGCGCAGTGGGTCGGGCTGGAACGATGCTGTTCTGTTCGCCGAAGCTTGGCGCCGTGTAACCGCCGGCGGCGATCTCTCCGAAATCGCGTCGCTTGCCGAAGCGCTTGCCGGATCGCGCGAGCGGCACATGGAGTCGATGCTTCAGGGTGCGGCCTTCCTTAAAGCGGCCGAAAACTGGCCGGCCGCAGGGCTCACAACGCTACCGCCGGATTGCGCCTACTGTGTTGCTGTCGCAGTGCTTGCAGGTGTGCACTGCATTCCGCTTGCCGATGCCCTTGGCGCTTTCGTGCAGGCTTTTACCTCGAACCTGATCCAGGCCGGCATCCGCCTCGGTGTTCTCGGACAGCGCGATGCCGTTGCGCTTCTGGCGGGGCTTGAGACTGTTGTGGTTGATGTTGCCACCAGGGCCGCAACCTCAACGATTGACGATCTCGGCGCATGCATCGTCCTTTCGGATGTGATGGCGATGCGCCATGAAACCCAATATTCACGCCTGTTCCGCGCGTGAACGGGACAGGAGATTTAAGATGAGCAATGGCCCCCTTCGCGTCGGTATCGGCGGCCCGGTCGGCTCCGGTAAAACAACGCTTACGGAGAAACTCTGTAAGGCGATGCGGGACCGGTTCTCGATCGCCGTTGTCACCAACGACATCTACACCAAGGAAGATGCCATGATCCTGACGCGGCTGCAGGCGCTGCCGGAAGAGCGCATCATGGGTGTCGAGACAGGTGGCTGTCCGCATACCGCGATCCGCGAGGATGCTTCGATCAACCTTGCGGCAATCGCCGAGATGAACCGGAAGTTTCCGGATCTCGACATCGTCTTCATCGAATCCGGTGGCGACAATCTGGCGGCCACCTTCTCACCCGATCTCGCTGATCTGACCCTGTATGTCATCTCCGTCTGCCAGGGCGAGGAAATCCCGCGTAAAGGGGGACCGGGCATCACCCGCTCCGATTTTCTGGTGATCAACAAAAGCGACCTCGCGCCCTATGTTAACGTCGATCTCGGCGTGATGGAGCGTGACGCTAGCAGGATGCGCGGAGGCAGGCCATTTGGATTCACCGACCTGTCGCGCGGCAAGGGTCTCGCCGAAATCGTCGATTTCATCGTCGACCAAGGCGGCCTGACCGTGGACCAGCACCGCAAAACAGCCTGACAACGGGGTGTTTGCGGTTGCGACGCGGCCGAAGCCGGTCCAAGCTCCGTTCATCACGCCTATGGAGAGCGCAATGAGCGTAACGAACCTGCAGCGGGACAACCGGACCAATCTGCCGTACTACGAGGAGCGGGTCGACCTCGCCGCGGCTTTCCGCTGGACTGCGCGTCTCAATATGCACGAGGCCGTGGCCAACCATTTCTCGCTCGCCGTCAATGAAGACGGAACCCGGTTCCTCATGAACCCCAACCAGGCGCATTTCGCCCGGATCAAGGCGAGCGACCTGCTGCTGATCGATGCAAACGACCCCGAGACATTGCATGGGCCGAATGCACCGGATCCAACCGCATGGGGTCTGCATGGCGCCGTGCATCGCAACGTCCGGCACGCGCGCTGCGTCATGCATGTCCACTCGATTCACTCCACGGTGCTGGCCTCTCTGGCCGATTCGCGGTTACCGCCGATCGACCAGAATTGCGCAACCTTCTTCAATCGGCAGGTCGTGGACGAAAGCTATGGCGGGCTGGCCTTCGAGGAGGAGGGCGAGCGTTGTTCCCAATTGCTCTCCGATCCCAAGGTCAAGGTGATGATAATGGGCAACCACGGGATACTCGTACTGGGTGACAGCGTTGCCGATGCCTTCAACCGCATGTATTATTTCGAGCGCGCCGCCGAAACCTATATCAAGGCGCTATGGACCGGCCGGCCCTTGCGCGTGCTCTCGGACGAGATCGCCGAGAAGACCGCGAGCGAGATGGATGACTATCCTGATCAGGCGGCGCGGCATCTCGCGGAGCTGAAAGCCATCCTCGATGAGCAGGAACCCGTCTATCGAGCGTGACGGCGTCTACGAAAGACCAAGGTAGGCGCGCACGTCCTCGGCGCTATTGGCGACCAATGCGCCCTGCGGTCCAGTCTGCGGGGCTTCCGGCCAGAATATCGTTTTCATGCCGGCCGCCAATCCTGCCAGTGCACCTGGCCAACTATCCTCCATGACGAAACTGTCGGAGGGGTCGATTTGGGTAAGCCAAGCCGCACGCATATAGGGTTCCGCGAAAGGTTTGCCCTCGCGCACGTCATTGCGGGCGACGGTTCGCATGCCAGCTTCGTGCAGCCCGATCGCACGAAGATTGGCATCGACGATCAGTCGGTCCGAGTTTGACACGACGCCCTGAACCACCCCTCTGGATTTCAGATCGTTGAAGATTTCGACGGCGCCAGGGCGCGGCCGAAGCTTGGGCGCGTTGTCGAGGTAGTGGGCGTATTTGCGGACGATCCAGCTCTCAAACGGCAGATCGAGGCCGAATTCGTCGCGAAGCATTTCATAGACTGGATAGGCGGCGACGCCGAGTACCCGTTCATGCAGGTCGGCCGGCGGTTCGATGCCGACGCCCCGCATGGCGACCGCAAGCGCTTCCTCGTGCAGCGGTTCGCTGTCGATGAGCGTGCCATCCATGTCCCAGTAGACAGCCTTAGGCAGCATCCGAAAATCCTTCTGCGGAGTAATACGGGTTTTGAACCACAAGATAAATACCGGAGGTCCGTTTGCACTCTCCGATACGACAAGTTGCTGGGCAAATGCCACGACACCCGGCAATTGCGCTTCCAAAGGAAACCTGCGACAGTTGCGTTCAGCATGGCAATCAAGCTGATGCGAGGAGGAGTGCAGGTGGTTACCCGGCAAGATCCTGGTAGCGCAAGGCTTGACGATGCTGCACGTGCTGGCTGGCTGTACTATGTCGCCGGCAACACACAGGATCAGATCGCCGCGAAACTCGGTGTCTCTCGCCAGAGCGCGCAACGGCTGGTGTCGCTTGCGGTATCGGAAGGGCTCGTCAAGGTGCGGCTGGATCATCCGATCGCCGCCTGCCTCGACCTGGCCGCCAAGCTGAAGGCGCGGTTCGCGCTGGATCTGGCGGAAGTGGTGCCGAGCGACCCGGACTCGGCCTCGACGACGATGGGAATTGCGGGTGCCGCCGCCACCGAAATCGAACGCCGCCTGTCGGCCAGCGCGCCGACAGTGCTGGCAGTTGGTACAGGGCGCACGCTCAAGGCGGCGGTCGACCAGCTCGTTCCGATCGAATGCCCGCAGCACCGGATTGTTTCGCTGACCGGCAACATCACGCCGGACGGCACGGCGGCCTACTTCAACGTCATCTTTTCGATGGCCGACAAGATCAAGGCGCGAAGCTTTCCGATGCCCTATCCGGTCATTGTGTCGTCTCAGGCCGAACGCGACATGCTGCATGGCCAACCGACCATACAGCCGACACTGCAGCTTGCGGCTCAGGCCGACGTGACCTTTGTCGGCATCGGCGATCTTGGGCCGAAGGCGCCCCTCTACGAGGACGGGTTTATCACCGAGACCGATCTGAAAGCTTTGCAGAAGGCGGGTGCCGTCGGCGAAATCGTCGGCTGGGCCTACGACAAGGAAGGCAGGCTTATTGACGGCCTCACCAATGACCGTGTCGCCTCCGCGCCGATCCCATCACGCGAGCGGTCGCTGGTGGTGGCGCTTGCAATGGGAGAACGCAAACTGCCGGGTATTCACGCTGCGCTCAACCGCCGCCTGGTGAATGGCCTGATCACGGACGAGCGCACCGCACAGGCACTGCTGGTGATGTAATTGGCCGATCATAGCGGCCGATTATGCGCCTCAGCTCCCCCTCCTTGCCGGAGGGGGTTAAAGTGGGGGTGATATGCAGATCGACTGGCGGTCTAAGCCGCATGTGGTGTGACGACGAGGTCATTCCAGCGCTTACCTGGTTCTCCAGTGCCGTCAGCACGGCCGGGCAGGCCCTCCAAGACCGCATTGCCATCAATCAAGCCAATGTCGCGCTGCAGGTATTCGGGCATAGCGCGCAGTTCGGCCAAGACGGCGGTCTTGGCAATCGACCGCTCCTGTTCCTGCATCAGCATCCGCGCGGTGGAGCGAATAGAAGCGGAAAAGCGTGCGATAATTGAGCGTTTCATGACTTCCTCCTTTTGGGAGAGCAAGAGTTCATGTCAGGAATATGAGGCTTTAGCCGCTTGTCCGCCAATCGAACGTCGCCTAGCATGCATAAGTGAGGTTTATGTATGAACGCTCGCCTTCCGCCGCTCGCGGCGATCCGCGCCTTTGAAGCCGCAGCGCGTCTGCTGAGCTTTACGCGCGCAGCCGAAGAACTGGCGATGACACAGGCTGCGGTCAGCTATCAGATCAAGGTGCTTGAGGAGCGGGTCGGAGCGCCGCTCTTCGTACGCCGACCACGCCAGGTGGAATTGACCGAGACAGGTCACATACTGGCCAAATCCGCGATGGAGGCCTTCCGCATTCTGGCCGATGGATACGAAACCGCACGGGCGGGCGGATTGGGAACGCTGTCGATCAGCACCATTCCGACCTTCGCCGCCAACTGGCTGGCGCTGCACCTGGTCTCCTTTCAGATGGCCCATCCGGGCATCGCGGTGCGGCTCGATACATCGGATCGAATGGTAGACCTCGTCGCTGAGAACGTCGATATCGCGATCCGCAGCGCTGCCAGCGGCGAATGGCCGGGGCTGATATCGCATAAGTTTCTCCCCGCGCAGTTCGCACCGATGCTGAGCCCCCTGCTGGCAAGAACCATCGATATCAAGGTGCCTGCCGACCTGTTGAAGCTGCCTCTTATCGACGCCGGCGATCCATGGTGGCAGATGTGGTTC
This sequence comes from uncultured Alphaproteobacteria bacterium, assembly GCA_963829135.1. GTDB lineage: Bacteria > Pseudomonadota > Alphaproteobacteria > Rhizobiales > Rhizobiaceae > Kumtagia. The sequence continues at coordinate 100,418 of CAWHHO010000003.1, forward strand.
ACCGCTGCAGGTGTCGATGCACGCGAGAATCTGGCGGAGCGTCCCCGCAGCGAACTCGGTTCGCAAGCCTATATCGGGCGAGCGGCAGTGGCCGGGCACGGCGTGGCGATCCTGACCCGCGACATGTTCAAGACAGAACTGGAAAACGGCAACCTGATCCAGCCGTTCGAACTCACCCTGAACGACGACTATGCCTTCTGGCTGGTCTATCCCGAGAGCCGCCGCAACGTCCCGAAAATCCGCGCCTTCCGCGATTGGATTTTGAAGGAAATCAGCGATTTGGCGTAGGGTGAGCGCATCCCCAACTGCGCAGTGTTGGCGCCTATAGGCACGATCTGCCCCAACGAAAAATCAAGTAAAAACAACCCACTATCGTGGCCACCAAGTCGCGCAGTCATCGACTGTGCGCGCGGCAGTCCGCTGGTAGTGGTGGGCGGTCTCCAATTGGGTTGCCTGTTGCAGTGCAGCATCGAATTTATTTGACTCTGTGCTCAGTTGGTGAGTAATTGCCCTATGTCAAGGCAAATGCTCACCTTGCACTATTGGGAGGAATTTTGATGAATTTGAGAACGCTCATCCTGGGCGCGAGCGCCAGCATTCTGGCTTTCGCAGCGCATGCCGAAACCATCACGATCGCCACCGTTAACAATGACGACATGATCCGCATGCAGAAGCTGACGGACGACTTCACAACGAAGAATCCCGACATCCAGCTCAATTGGGTCACGCTCGAAGAAAACGTGCTGCGCGAGCGCGTCACCACCGACATCGCCACCAAGGGCGGCCAGTATGACGTGATGACCATCGGCACCTACGAAGTTCCGATCTGGGCCAAGCAGAATTGGCTTCTGCCGCTCGACGGCCTCGGCGCTGACTATGACACCGCCGACATCATCCCGGCGATTGCCGGCGGCCTGACTGTCGATGGAAAACTTTATGCGGCTCCGTTCTACGGAGAGTCGTCATTCATCATGTACCGCACGGACCTGTTCGAGAAGTCCGGCCTGAAGATGCCTGACGCCCCGACCTGGGAGTTCATCGGCGAGGCTGCTCGCAAGATCAAGGCCGACAATCCGGACGTCAACGGCATCTGCCTGCGCGGCAAGGCCGGCTGGGGCGAGAACATGGCGTTCCTGACCGCCATGTCGAACTCCTTCGGCGCCCGCTGGTTCGATGAGAACTGGAAGCCGCAGTTCGATCAGCCGGAGTGGAAGAGCACGCTGGAGACCTATGTGAAGCTGATGAAGGACGCCGGCCCGGTCGGTGCCTCGTCAAACGGCTTCAACGAAAACCTGGCGCTGTTCAGCCAGGGCAAATGCGGAATGTGGATCGACGCCACGGTGGCTGCATCCTTCGTGACCGGCAAGGACTCCACGGTTGCCGATAAGGTTGGCTACGCTTTGGCGCCGGACACCGGCCTCGGCAAGCGCGGCAACTGGCTGTGGGCATGGTCTCTGGCCGTTCCGGCCAGCTCACAGAAGGCCGAAGCCGCCCAGAAGTTCGTATCCTGGGCAACCAGCAAGGCCTATCTCGACCTCGTCGCCTCGAAGGAAGGCTGGGCAAAAGTTCCTCCGGGAACCCGCACCTCGCTTTACAACAACCCCGAGTACCAGAAGGCCGCTCCGTTCGCGAAGATGACCCTGGACTCCATCAACTCGGCTGACCCGACCCACCCGTCTGTAAAGCCGGTTCCGTATGTCGGCGTCCAGTTCGTCGCGATCCCGGAGTTCGCCGGCCTTGCAACCAATATCGGCCAGCTGTTCTCGGCGGCTCTCGCCGAACAGATGACGGTCGACGATGCGCTTGCCCAGGCTCAGGAAGCGGCGACCCGCGAAATGACAAAGTCCGGCTACATGAAATAAGGCGCCTCCCAGTGCCTTGGCCGTCCGGTTCGCGCCGGGCGGCCACCTTTTCAAGCATGCTTTGATTGTAAATTGAACGGCGGCAGCGCCGCCCCTTCGAACCCCTCTCGGTCATGTCGAACTCGCCCTCAGCGTCGAGAACGGCGGACTTCGGCTGCACACTGTCACCCAAGATTTGGCAGTTGGCGAAGCCGCGTGTGAGGGCTAGTCTCCCCAAGCAGGGAGCCTGGGTCAGATCAAGGGGGCAAACGGGCGGTAAGTCGCAAGCCCGGTCGGCATAGGTCTGGATCGACCGATCTAATCTCGTTCCGCTCAAATTTGCCTTGAGCGCATATCGACGGGGGGACAGAAATGGCAACTCGACAAACGACGACACTGGCGCGCGGAATGATGGCGCCTGCAGTGGCCCTTCTGTTCATCTGGATGATTTTCCCGCTGCTCAGAACGCTGTGGTTCTCATTTCAGAACTTCAATCTGCTGCGTCCCGAAAACCGCAGCTGGGCCGGCTTCGACAATTATTACTATTTTCTGACCGATCCGGCTTTCCAGACCTCGATTGTCAATACGCTGGTTCTGGTCATTGGCGTGCTGCTGATTACCGTCATTGGCGGCATCATCCTTGGCATGCTGCTCGACCAGCCGATGTTCGGACAGGGCATCGTCCGTATCCTGGTGATCTCGCCCTTCTTCGTCATGCCGCCGGTGGCAGCGTTGGTCTGGAAGAACATGATCATGCACCCGAGCTACGGCATATTCGCCGACATCGCCAAGTTTTTCGGATTAAGTCCCGTCGACTGGTTTGCACAGTATCCGCTGTTCTCGGTGATCATCATCGTTGCCTGGCAGTGGCTGCCTTTCGCTACGCTGATCCTTCTCACCTCGCTGCAGTCGCTGGATGGCGAGCAGAAGGAGGCCGCGGAGATGGACGGCGCAGGCTTCGTCAGCCGCTTTATCTACCTGACGTTGCCGCACATGGCGCGTGCGATTACCGTTGTCATCCTGATCCAGACCATCTTCCTGCTCAGCGTCTACGCCGAGATCCTGGTCACCACCAATGGCGGCCCGGGCTATGCGTCCACCAACCTGCCGTTCCTCATCTATCGTGTAGCGCTTCTCGGCAACGACGTCGGCGGCGCTTCGGCGGGCGGCATCATCGCAGTCATCCTTGCAAACATCGTCGCCTTCTTCCTGATGCGCGCCGTTGGCAAGAATCTCGACAAGTAGGGGTCTGACAATGGCACGCGCAGTTACCACCCGGCACAAGACAATCGCCACGATCGTTGCATGGGCCGTTGCCCTGGTGATCTTCTTCCCGATCCTCTACACGATCATCACGTCGTTGAAGACGGAGCAGGAGGCGATCCAGGGCTTCAGTTTGATCCCGTCGGGGACGTTTGAGAGCTATGCAGACGTCCAGGCGCAGAGCAATTACTTCAAGTTCTTCCTGAATTCAGTGATCCTGGCGGTCGGCTCGACGCTTCTTGCGCTTGTCGTTGCCATTCCGGCGGCCTGGGCGATGGCGTTTTCGCCCACCAAGCGCACCAAGGACATCCTGATGTGGATGCTCTCCACCAAAATGATGCCCGCGGTTGCGGTGCTGATGCCGATCTACCTGTTCTTCCGCGACGCAGGGCTGCTCGACAGCCGCATAGGCCTGACTTTCATGCTGATGCTGATAAACCTGCCGATCGTGGTGTGGATGCTCTACACATACTTCCGTGAAATTCCCGGAGAGATCCTGGAAGCCGCACGCATGGACGGCGCTTCGCTGTGGAACGAGATCATTTATGTGCTGACCCCGATGGCGGTTCCGGGCATTGCCTCGACCTTGCTTCTCAACATCATCCTTGCCTGGAACGAAGCGTTCTGGACGATCCGTCTCACCACCACAAACGCAGCACCGCTGACCGCCTTCATTGCTTCGTTCTCAAGCCCGCAAGGCTTGTTCTGGGCGAAGCTTTCGGCAGCATCGACGCTGGCTATCGCGCCAATCCTGATCATGGGATGGTTCAGCCAGAAGCAACTCGTCCGCGGCCTGACTTTCGGCGCCGTCAAGTAGAATTCCGGGAGGACTATAATGGGTAAAATCGCTCTCAGAAACGTCAACAAGTCCTTCGGTGCGACGACGATCATTCCGAACGTCAATCTGGACATCGAGGACGGCGAGTTCGTTGTCTTTGTCGGCCCGTCGGGTTGCGGCAAGTCCACGCTGCTGCGCCTGATCGCCGGTCTGGAGGACATGACAAGGGGTCAGATTTCCATCGACGGCCGCGATGTCACCAATGAAGCGCCGGCGCAGCGCAAGCTCGCCATGGTGTTTCAATCCTATGCGCTGTACCCGCATATGACGGTCGCCAAGAACATAGCGTTCCCGCTGAAGATGGCGGGCGAAAGCCCGGAGTCGATCGAGAAGAAGGTGGCGAACGCCGCCAAGGTGCTGAACCTTACCAACTACCTGGAGCGCCGGCCGGGTCAGCTTTCCGGCGGTCAGCGCCAGCGCGTCGCCATCGGCCGCGCCATCGTCCGCCAGCCTTCGGCATTTCTCTTCGATGAGCCGCTGTCGAACCTCGACGCCGCACTGCGTGGCACGATGCGCCTGGAAATCAGCGAACTGCACAACCAGCTCAAGACGACCATGATCTATGTAACGCACGACCAGGTCGAAGCCATGACCATGGCCGACAAGATTGTTGTGCTGAACGCCGGAAATATCGAGCAGGTCGGCTCGCCCATGGAGCTCTACAAGTCGCCTAAGAACCTGTTTGTCGCCGGCTTTATCGGCTCGCCCAAGATGAATTTGATCGAAGGGGCCCCGGCCGCCAGGTTCAACGCGAAGACCATCGGCATCCGTCCGGAGCACTTCAATGTTTCCAGGACGTCGGGCGAATGGAAGGCGAAGGTGAGCGTCGCCGAACATCTCGGCTCCGACACGTTCCTTCATGTCAATGCGGATAGCATCGGACCGCTTACAATTCGCGGCGAGGGCGACCTCGGCGTCGGACACGGCGATACCATCTACCTTTCGCCGGACCTGTCGAAGATGCACAAATTCGGCAATGACGGCTTGGCGATCAAGTAAAGATCACCTTCCTTCCCTCGGCGATTGTCGAGGGAAGACATGCCCGCCAATGTTTGCCGCCCAGTCGGTCCTTCGGACACCTTTCGCCTGACGGCGGATGGAAGGGCAGCGTTGCGCCGTGACCGAGGGTGAGGGCGGCGTCAGATCATGAAGAGGCGTATTGCATGACCACCAAACTCTCCTCCGCCAATCTCGCTACGCTGCCGTCGCCGGTCGCTCGCCCCAATTATCGCCGATCGGCGCTGAAAGCCGGCATCCTGCACTTCGGCGTCGGCAACTTTCACCGCTCGCATCAGGCGATCTACCTCGACGACCTGTTCAATCTCGGTCTCGATCACGATTGGGCGTTGGTCGGCGCCGGCGTGTTCGAGGGCGAGAAGAGGGGCCGAGATATCCTTGAGGCACAGGACTGGCTGACCACGGTCGTGGAGCAGGATACCGGCCACATGCAGGCCCGCGTAACCGGCGCGATGATAGACTTCATCGTGCCGGGCGACACTGCCTCCGTCGCGGCGAAGCTGGCCGATCCGGCGATCCGCATCGTCTCGATGACAATCACCGAAGGCGGCTATTTCATCGACGCCGCCACCGGAAAATTCGACCGGGCGCACCCGTCGATTGCTGCAGACGGCGCCGCCCCGGACAGCCCGAAGACGGTGTTCGGCCTCATTCTCGCCGGGCTCAAGCGCCGCAAGGCCGAGGGCACGCCGCCCTTCACGATCATGTCCTGCGACAACATTCCCCACAACGGCCACGTCACTGCCGACGCCGTCTGCGGGCTGGCGGAGCTATCCGATCCGGCCTTTGCCGCGTGGATCCACGAAAACGTGGCATTTCCCAATGGCATGGTCGATCGCATCACGCCCGCAACCACGGACCGCGAGCGCGACATGCTGGCGCGGGATTTCGGCGTGGCGGACGGCTGGCCGGTATTCTGCGAGCCGTTCAAGCAATGGGTACTGGAGGACAATTTCCCGCTCGGCCGCCCGGCGCTGGAGAAGGTCGGCGTACAGTTCGTCAAGGACGTATCGCCCTTCGAACTGATGAAAATACGCATCCTCAATGGGGGCCACGCAACCATCGCCTATCCAGCCGGCCTGCTGGACATCCATTTCGTTCATGAGGCGATGGAAAACCCCCTGGTTCGCGGCTTCCTGTCGAAGCTGGAGCAAACCGAAATTATTCCGACGGTGCCGCCGGTGCCCGACACAGATCTCGACGACTATTTCACGCTGATCGACAAGCGCTTCTCCAATCCGAAGATCGGAGACACCATCCGGCGGCTCTGCCTCGACGGCTCCAACCGCCAGCCTAAGTTCATCATCCCCACAATCGCCGACCGCCTCAAGGCGGGTGGTGACGTGACCGGTCTCGCGCTGGAGTTGGCCCTGTGGTGCCGCTACTGCTTCGGCACGACCGACAGCGGCGCGGTGATCGAGCCAAATGACCCCAACTGGGATCGCCTGGTTGAGATATCGAAGAAGGCCAAGACCGACCCTTCGACTTGGCTGGCGATGGAGGAAATCTATGGCGCTGTCGGCAGGTCACCGATCTTCGCCGAGCGCTTCGCTCATGCGCTCGGCGCCCTGTGGCGGGACGGTACGGCGACGACGTTGCAGCGATATATCGACGGGAAATTGTGAGCGGTTGCGGTGTCTAGGAATCAAAACGTATGACACCTTCGCTCTCTCGCACCCCTCTCTGTCCTGCTGGACATCTCCGCCTCGAGGGGGGAGATCAGCTGTCGCGACAGATCTCACCAATCTCCAGCGTTGCAAGGAGTGTGGCAAGCGTGAAGTCGCTAACCTCCCCCCTTGAGGGGGAGATGTCCGGCAGGACAGAGGGGGGCACTGCGACGCACCCATCCGCCGTCATACAAAATAGCAAAATCGAGCAACCATCTTCCCCACTTCCCCGCGCTCCACTAGCCTCGCGCGCATTTGCAATCAGCGGGAGGGCTTGATGGATCTTGGTCTCAAGGGAAAAGTGGCGGCGATCACGGGTGGTAGTATCGGCATCGGGCTCGGCGTCGCTGAAGCCTTTGCGCGCGAAGGCGCCAACCTTGTTTTGGCCGCTCGCCAGGAAGACCGGCTGGCTGGCGAGGCCGGACGCATTGCCAGGCAGTACGGCGTGACCGTCGTGCCGGTCGCCTGCGATGTCGGAACGGTGCAAGGCGCAGACCATTTCGTCGCGGCGGCGCGGAAGCATTTCGGCGGCGCCGATATCCTGATCAATAATGCCGGTACCGGCTCCAATGAGACGATCATGGAGGCGAACGACGACAAATGGCAGTCTTATTGGGAACTGCATGTCATGGCCGCGGTGAGGCTCGCACGCGGTTTCGTGCCGATGATGAAGGAACGCGGCGGCGGCGCCATTCTGCACAATGCTTCGATCTGCGCCACGCAGCCGCTGTGGTACGAGCCGATTTACAACGTCACCAAGGCGGCGCTGCTGATGTTCTCGAAGAACCTCGCGAATGAGGTCATCAAGGACAATATTCGCGTCAACACCATCAATCCCGGCCTGATCCGGACGCCGGACTGGGTCAACACCGCGAAGAAGCTGACTGCGGATTCCGGAGGAGACTGGCAGGGCTATCTGCAGTCCGTCGCTGACGAGTATGCGCCGATCAAGCGCTTCGGCACGGTCGAGGAACTGGCGGATTTCTTCGTTTTCCTCTGCTCCGACCGTGCAAGCTACTGCGTGGGCGCGACCTACTACGTCGACGGCGGCATGTTGAAGACGATTTGATGAGCCAGAGCGGCGGCAAGCTACGGCGCTCCTCTTCCCGTTTACGGGGAGAGGATGCCAGCAGGCAGGTGAGGGGCGGCGCAAACTGCTCGGAAATGGCTCCAGCCCCTCATCCGCCCTTCGGGCACCTTCTCCCCGTGAACGGCGAGAAGGGGGAGCCAGCCTGATGTCGTTCCTGCCGCCAAAGCTCGTGATCTTCGATTGCGATGGCGTGCTGGTCGACAGCGAACCGATCTCGATCGACGTCCTTATCAATGTGATCAAGGCGGGTGGTGGAGAGATCAGCGAGGCGACTGCCTACAAACGCTTCCTGGGTATGTCGATGCCGAGTGTCGCCAAGATCCTCGACGCCGAATACGGATTCGCCATGACCGAGGAACATCTGTCGGACCTGCGGATCGAGCTTCGGAAGCGCTATGCGCTCGAACTCAAGCCCGTTGCCGGGGTCCTCAATGCAGTGCAGTTGCTTGACTTGAAGTGCTGCGTTGCGTCGTCCGGCACACTGGAGCGAATCCGGCTCTCGCTGCGAACCACCGGCCTGCTGGAATTGCTTGAACCGAACATATACAGTGCCAGCATGGTGGAGAGAGGAAAGCCTGCGCCGGATCTGTTCTTGCATGCGGCCCACAAGATGCGCGTGCCGCCTGCGGCCTGCATCGTCGTGGAAGACAGTCCCGCGGGCGTGAAAGCTGCAAAGGATGCGGGGATGCGGGTCTTTGCGTTTGCGGGTGGATCGCACGCGGAGAAGGCCGGGCTGATGGCCTCATTGGCGGCGCTGGGACCTGATGTCGTGTTTACCGACATGGGTCTGCTGCCCGACCTCGTTCGCCATATAGGATTGCAGGCGAAAGCTCTCTGATGCTGGTCTGCGCCGTTGACGTCGGTACGCGGAGCGCTCGTGCCGGTATCTTCGATCTGTCCGGACGGCTGATCGGCAGGGGCGAACATGCGATAAGGCTGTACGAACCGCGCGCCGGTGTCGCCGAGCATAGTTCCGAAGAAATCTGGTTGGCCGTATGCGCGGCAGTCCGTCGGGCGATCGCGAAGGCTGGCGTGGCGCCCGGGGAGATTGCCGGCATCAGCTTTGATGCCACCTGTTCTCTCGTCGTACGGGACGCCGCGGGTGCGCCCCTTTCGATCTCGTCCGACGATGATCCCAGCCGCGACACCATTGCCTGGATCGATCACCGCGCATTCAGCGAGGCCGTCGACTGCACGGCAACGGGCGATGCACTGCTGGAATTCACCGGCGGGGTGATGACGCCGGAAATGCAGGTTCCAAAGGCGATGTGGCTGAAGCGCCGGCTTCCGGATATCTGGCGGCGCACAGGCTACCTATTCGACCTTGCGGACTTTCTCACATGGCGCGCGTCCGGAAATGCCGCCCGCTCGCGGTGCACACTTGCCTGTAAATGGTCATACCAACCCCACGAGTACGGCTGGCCCCAGGACTTCTTTGCCTCCATCGGAATATCCGATCTGGTGGAGCGCGGCGGACTGCCGGCTTGGCCTACACCTGTCGGCTCTGATTTGGGACCGCTGACAGCAGAGGCAGCTGCCGCTCTTGGGCTTTCGCAAGTCTGTCGCGTTTCGACGGGTCTCGTCGATGCCTATGCTGGGGCCCTGGGCGTGTTTGGCGCAGACGCTCTTGCCGGCGCGGGCATACGCGGCCAGGCGATCCTGATCGCCGGCACTTCGAGTTGCGTAATGACCGTTACCGACTCGCCGCTTTATTTCAAGGGATTCTGGGGACCCTATCTGAGCGTAACGCTGCCGGAGTTCTGGGTGACGGAAGGCGGCCAGTCCGCCACCGGCGCATTGCTCGACCATCTTGTCCGCGTGCATGCCGCAGGCGGGGAGCCTACCGCCGAGCGGCACCGGACGATTGCTGATCGTGTCGCGGTGCTTCGCGCCCAGCCAGGAGCAGATTTCGCCGCAAAGCTGCACATCCTTCCGGACTTCCATGGCAATCGTGCACCGCTGGCAGACCCCGGCGCGGTTGGCGTCATTTCGGGACTGACGCTGGATGCGTCGTTCGACGGCCTATGCCGGCTCTACTGGCGCGCCTGCGTCGGGATCGCTCTCGGCGTGCGCCACATCCTCGATCACATGCGCCAATCGGGTTGCAGCGTCGATACGCTGCATATCACCGGTGGCCATACGCGAAATCCGCTGCTGATGGAGCTTTACGCCGACGCAACTGGCTGTCGGCTTCTGGAGCACAATCCGGACGAGGCAGTTTTGCTCGGCACAGCCATCACCGCGGCATGCGGCGCCGGGCTTTTCGCATCGCTGGCGGAAGCCAGCGTGGCGATGCGACGGCCGGTTCGTGAGAACCTCCCGAAGCCCACAGCGAAGGAAGGCCTCGACCGCGACTACCGCGTTTTCCTGGCCATGCACAGGCAGCGAAAGGAACTGGAGGCAATCGGCTGAGCAGGATCCCGCCCTTGCAGCCGAAAATGTTTGATGATCTAGTTTGCGTCAAAGAGGCTGGCGGGAGAGCGGCAGATCGAGCCGAATATCCCCGTGTCGTGAAAGAGGGGAACATCAATGAAAAAGAGCCTGATCGGGATCAATCGCCGCAGCGCACTGAAGGGCATTGCCGCCACCGCCGGCCTGGTCGCGGCGCCGGGCTTCGTCCGCTACAGCCAGGCACAAAGCTCTGCGCCGATCAAAATCGGCTTTCAGTCGCATCGCACCGGCATCGGCGCCGCCTATGGCCGCTGGTACGAGAAGACGACGGCTGCAGCGATAAAACGGATCAACGATGCGGGCGGCATCAATGGCCGGCAGGTCGAAATTATCATCGAGGATGACGGGACCGACCCGGCCCGCGGCGCCGAGGTGATCGGCAAATTCGCCAGCCAGCACAAGGTCGACGTCGCTTACGGCACGCTGTTTTCGCATGTGGTGATAGGCTCGGCGCCAGCGGCCGGCGAAGCCAAGCTACCCTACTTCGTCGTCAGCGAAGGCCACCACGTCGCGTCCACAAAACTCAACCGCTATGTCTTCCAGCCTGGCATCACCGATGTGAAAAGCCAGATCCAGGCAATGGCGCCGTGGATCGCCGCGAATGCCGGCAAGAAGGTGACCCAGATTTTCCCGGATTTTGCATTCGGCTACGACCATCGCGACTACCTGCCGCCGGCGCTGAAGGCACAGGGCGCCGAGGTCCTTGCGCAGATCGCCATCCCGCCGACGGAGAGCTCCTTCACCAAGTATTTCCCGCAAATTCCTGAGGGCACCGAGGTGATCTACCATGTCATGGTCGGACCCGCGGTGCTGACCTTCGTCAAGGAACTTGGCGAGTTCTACGGTTCCAACCGGCCACAGCTCTTCGGCTTCATGGATTCGCTCGAGGCGGTCGACATCAACAGCCCCGGCCTGGAATTTCTTGAGGGAAGCCATTTCTGGGAAGGTTCACCCCGCTACTCCCAGGAAAACGACAGCGATGCGCAAAAGGCCTATCGCGCTGCGGTCGGCATTGACGACAACGGCGCGGCTGTGGGCGACCCGAAGGATGTCTCGACGGCCTCTCATATGTTTGGCTGCTGGGAGACGCTCTACGTCATCAAGAAAGCGATGGAGGATTCCGGTTATAAGGGACCGGAAGACAAGGCCAAGCTGATCGAAGCGACCGAGGCGCTGACAACCTTCGCCGACGGGCCGGAGCATCCACAGGGCGACAAGACTTTCAACGGCAAGATCCATCAGTGCTTCGGTCATCAAAACATATCGAAAGTTGAAGGCGGCAGGCTCAAAGTCGTTCACCGCACCTCGATCGAGGATGGGCTGTACGAGCCGGAGGGCGACTATACGACGATGCCTTTGTGAGGAAGTGTGCGCGCCGACAAGGGCATCATCCGGATTTGACACGCGACTTGCCAGCTTCAAGGTACGAACGTAGTATATACCACGTAATTACCTTGAGGTATTCGAAATGGGCAAAGAAGCCGTTTTCACAATGAAGCTCGAACCGGAATTGCGTGATGCGTTCATGGAGGCAGCCAAGAACGATCATCGCCCCGCCTCGCAGATCGTGCGCGAGTTCATGCGCAATTTTGTCGAGCAGGACCGGGAATATGTCGCTTTTCTTCAGCGCAAGGTGGATGCAGCGCGCGCCGATATAGCCGCAGGGCGTACCCACACCGATGAAGAAGTGCGCGCCCACATGGATCGGTTGATCGCGGATCTTGAACGCCAAGGCCGCGAGGCTGCTGAGTGAAGCTTGTCTGGACCGCTAAGGCGAAGCACGAGCTTGGCGAGATCATTACTGGCATTTGGTACGACAATCCTGCGGCCGCGAAACGAATGCGCGACCGCATTCAGGCGACTGCCACCTACCTTAAACGACAGCCATTCATGGGCCGCGTCGGCGCGATTGGCGGGACACGCGAAGCCATTCCACATCCGAGCTATAGGGTCGTCTATCAAGTGGCCCACGAGACCGTGTCGATCCTATCCGTCGTTCACACTGCCCGCCAATGGCCGCCCGTTGACGAGGCCGACTGAATGCAGTTCGGGCCGCATCTCCTACTCGCGACCCTTGAAGGCATCGTCAATTCGGCGGTTCTGGCACTGACAGCGCTTGGCCTGTCGCTGGTGTTCGGTGTCATGCGGGTCGTCAATGTCGCGCATGGCGAGTTTTACATGCTGGGCGCCGTGCTGGCCTGGTGGGTGGCTTCGCTGGCGAGCGGCCATCCGGCGTTGGGCTTCCTCGCCGCGTTGATCGTCGCGCCACTCATCGTCGGAGCCATCGCGCTGGTGTCCGACCGCCTCGTGTTGCGGCGGCTGGACTATAATCCCGCGTCCACAATCGTCGCCACCATCGGCCTGCTTTACATGCTCCAGCAGCTTGCGCTGACCTTCTACGGCCCGGAGGCGCGGCCGGTCGAGGCGCCGTTTACCTACCGGATCCTGCTGCCATGGTTTGGCTATTCCGGCTACAAGCTGTCGGTGATTGCAGCTTCGGCGCTCCTGCTTTTCGCGACATGGTTCGTTCTCACAAAAACCCGCATCGGCCTGATAATGCGCGCCACGCAGTATGACCGCGAGACGGCTCAGGCCTTCGGCATCCCGGTCGACCGCGTCTATGCTGGGGTCTTTGCGCTCGGCGCCATGCTGGCGGCTGTCGCTGCCGTGCTGATCGTGCCGATCAGCCAGGCGCATTACCTGATGGGGCGCGATCCGCTTCTGCTTTCCTTCATCGTCGTCATCATCGGCGGCCTCGGCTCGCTACGCGGCACAGTCGTTGCGGCGATCATCATCGGCCTCGGCGATGGCATAGTCTCCGTCTTCTTCTCGCCGACTCTTGCAAAGATCATCGCCACATTGCTGGTTGCGATGGTGCTGGTGTTCCGTCCGCAGGGGCTGTTCGGAACCGCTGCCCGATGATGCGTGCCTACTCATTGCATATCGCGGTCATCGCGCTGCTGTTCGTGTTGAACTTCACGCTGCCCGATTACCATCACGGCGTTCTGGCGCGTGTCATGGTGCTGGCGGTCTTCGCCATGGGCTACAATCTGTTGTTCGGCTACACCGGCCTGCTAAGCCTCGGCCATGCGATGTTCTTCTCAGCCGGGCTATATGGCGCCGGACTGGTCATGGTGCATTTGAGCTGGGGCGTGGTGCCAGCCTTCTTGAGCGGCCTTGCCGCCGGTTTTGCTGTGTCCGTGGTCATCGGCTTCCTGGCGCTTCGCACGACCGGCGTCGCATTCATGATCGTCACCATGATGTTTGCGCAGGTTCTTTATCTGGCTACATATTATTTCGGCGCCTGGACCCGCGGCGACGAAGGCTTGGTGATTCCCCAACAGGCGCGGCAGCTGCTCGGCGTCGATCTGACCAATCCGATCGTGCGCTACATGGCCGCGCTCACACTCTTTTCGATCGTCCTGCTGGCAACGCTGGCGATCGTGCGTGCGCCGTTCGGCCGCGTGCTTGTCGCGATCCGCGAGAACGAGGAGCGCACCCGGATGCTCGGCTTCGACGCCTTTGCCAACAAGCTGGCGGCGGTGGTGATTTCGGGCGTCATCTGCGCGGCGGCGGGTGCGGCCTATGCCATCCTGTTCGGCTATGTCGGCTCGACCTTCGCATCGGTACAATATTCGATCCTGCCGCTGCTGTGGGTGCTGCTCGGCGGTTCGGCGACGACCCTCGGACCCTTCCTCGGCACGCTGGCGATGTACTATCTGATCGACGGTTCAAGCGACCTGCTGAAGGTCTGGCTTCCCGACTGGAATGTGAGCTATCTCGGCATTGTCGGCGCCGCTCTCGTGTTGCTCATCCTGTTCTTCCCCAAAGGCATCCTCGGCACCGTGCGCGAGCGCTGGGTGAGGTGGCTGCCGTGACAGCGCTTCTCACGACGAATCACCTGAGCAAGTCGTTTGGCGGCCTTCACGCCGTTAGCGAAGTCGATTTTTCGCTCCAAGCCGGCGAGATACGCGCGGTTATCGGGCCGAATGGCGCGGGCAAGACGACATTCGTCAACCTGGTTTGCGGGCGCATCCCGCCTTCAAGCGGTACCATCCATTTCGATGGCGAAGACATCACCGCCATGCCGGCACACCTGCGTGTGCGAAGGGGAATTGCGTATACGTTCCAGATCACCAGCGTGTTCGCCAATCTCAGTGCCTACGACAACGTCGCCCTGCCGGTGGAGCGGGCGCTGTTCGACCGCCGCTGGTCGGGAAAGCTGCGCGACGGCGTGATGGCCGCGCTGGCGCGAACCGGGCTCGCCGCCCGCGCTCAGGAAGCCGCCGGTTCGCTGTCTTACGGGCACCAGCGGCTGCTGGAAGTGGCGATGGGGCTGGCGCTCAAGCCGCGCCTGCTTATCCTCGACGAGCCGACGCAGGGCCTCTCCGACGGCGAGATCGGGAATTTCATCGGGCTGGTACGCGAGATCGCCCAGGATTCCACGGTGATGCTGATCGAGCACAATATGCAGGTGGTAATGGCACTGGCCGACCGCATCACCGTTCTCAACGCCGGCAAGGTGCTCGCCGAGGGCAAGCCGGAAGACATCCGCGCCGATGCCGGGGTGCAGGCAGCGTATCTGGGGGTGGTGGCGTGATGGCTGTGGCGTCGATTTTACCCAACCACTGTTGCAGAGGTTTGAGCCGCAAGGCGGATTGGGGTTGGGGGTCTCAGATGCCTTCTTATCTTTTACTCATACCTCCCGCCCCGCATCTGTTCGTCTCGCTCCTGGTGCTCGCCGACCATCCCCACAAGGGGGAGGGTAAGGGTGGGGCATCATGACAGCCCTCGAAATCAAATCGCTCGACTGCTTCTACGGCGAAGTGCAAGTGCTGCATGGCCTCTCACTCGAACTCAGGCGGGGCGAGGTGCATTGCCTGCTCGGCCGCAACGGTGCGGGTAAGACGACCACGCTTAAGGCGATCATGGGGTTGGTGCGCGCGGAAGCCGGCGCTATTTTGCTGAACGGACGCGATCTGACGAAATTGCCTGCGCATGAGGTGCCGAAGGCCGGCATCGGCTATGTGCCACAGGGTCGCCGGCTATTCGCCGAGATGACGGTGGCCGAGAATCTCGAGATCGGCCTGATGGCGCGTCGCAAGGGAGCCGCGACGCGGGAAAGCGTGCTCGACCTCTTCCCGTTGCTGCGCGAGCGATTGACCCAGCGCTCCGGCACGCTTTCCGGGGGCGAACAGCAGATGCTGGCCATGGCTCGCGCGCTGGCTCTGGAACCAGACGTGCTGCTGCTCGACGAGCCGACCGAAGGGTTGATGCCGTCGATGATTGCCAGGATCCGCGAAACGGTGGAACGGCTTGGCGAGCGCGGCGTATCGACGATCCTGGTCGAGCAGCGCGTGGACGCGGTTCTGCCGGTCGCCAACCGGGTGACCTTCATCGAAAATGGTCGGGCCCGTGAGACCGTGTCCGTCGAGGCGGTGCGCTCGGATCCCGCCCTGGTGAAGCGTTATGTCGGAGTTGGCTAAATCAGCTCTCACGCCGGCATGGCGCATCCTGTGGAGCATCGTTTCGAGCGAGCCGCCGAGGTCGATGGCGCGGCAGGCGTCGAGCCGAACTGTGACGTCGAATCCAAGCGTCACCGCGTCCAACGCAGAATAAGCGACGCAGTAGTCCGTAGCCAATCCGACGATCGTAACCGTGCCGATGCCGCGTTCGCGCAGATAGCCGGCAAGGCCGGTAGGGGTCTTCCAGTCGTTTTCCAGGAATCCCGAATAGCTGTCGAGTTCTGGGCGAAACCCCTTGCGGACGACCAGCTCTGTTTTGGTCCAGTCCATCTCCGGATGGAATTCCGCGCCACGCGCCCCCTGAATGCAATGATCCGGCCATAGCGTCTGGGGGCCATAAGGCATTGTGATCGTCTCGAAGGGCTGCCGCCCGGGATGGCTGGACGCAAAGCTTGAGTGACCCGCCGGATGCCAGTCCTGCGTCAGCACCACGTTTTCGCTTTCCGCAATCAGCCGATTCACAAGGGGTATGATTTCGTCGCCACCCGCAACGGCCAGGGCACCGCCTGGACAAAAATCGTTCTGAACGTCGATGACGACGAGCGCTTCCCCTGCCATGATCACTCCACTGGACTTCCCGTGAGGGTCGGATGGAATGGGGCGAGGCGTCAAGCCCGGAGTGCTCAGGCAAAATGTCTCGCGGTTCCGGCTGGCTCCGGGCCTCAATGCAAGGAACACTCCGACAGGCGACCGATCATCCTGCCGCCGGGGTCGACAACAGCCACAGACCGAACACCGTGTAGCCGATCATCAGCAGTGTCAAAGGCAACTCCGCCATCATTGAACGGCCGCCATGGATGCGAGAACCGAGGGCATGTGCGATGACCACCGCCAGCATATGCCCGCCGATGATCGCCAGTGCCTGGCAATTCCAGATCATCCACGCACTGTCCGAACCCATCACGACGCCGGCGCCGACCTGCCGATGGGTGGTACCGAGCAGGTTCCAGCCAAGAATGAACGGATCGGACAGCGCTACCAGCGCATACTGGCCGTTGACCAGCAAGGCGGTAAGGTAGTGCGAGAAATGGTAGGCGAGCGCAATTGGCACGATCGACCACACCAACAACCCCGCCGCTTTCCGCAACGAACCTCCTCCATCGAGAAGCTGCCCCACGGCGACGCAGGCGAGAAAGGCGGCGGCCAGGCCGCAGAACATCATTGCGAGTCCCGCGCTGTTGATTCCCTGAACTGCTGAGCGTCCTGGAAATTCAAGCGGATTGATGCCGTTCGCGCCGAGCCAGACGAAGGTTCTGGAAAGGCCGTCAAAGGACACGGACGCCAGCGTCAAGAGCAGGAACATGACACCGGATAGTGGCAGCGGCTGCTCCGTCCAGAGTTTGGCCGCGGGCAGGCAGACGCTTATTCTCCGCTTGCGCCCATGCGTCCGGCTGTCGAGTACAGCGAAGCGCGAAACCATGCGGAAGAACACTGACAGAAACTCGCCCTGGCTCGCCCAGGCGTCGTAGCCGAAAACCTGCATCGCCATAAAGGTGGCAAACCAATACGCCGAGGCCGCCAGCGCCAGGCGGTAAGGATCATCCGGGGCTAAGTCGATCAACTCGAACCAGGCAAAGCCGGCAAACAGGATCAGTGCGGGCCAATATTCGAGCGCCAGCGGATAGTCTTTGCGCCACCGCTTCGGGAGCACCATGTCGGCCAGCAGAACCGGTCCGTACCACGGATTGATCCAGCCCCAGAGATTGCCGAATACACCCTGCAGAAGGGTCAGGCCGATCCAGATCAATGTCCAGAAAGTGAGCGGCAAGGGATTGGACAGCGG
Source organism: uncultured Alphaproteobacteria bacterium (assembly GCA_963829135.1). GTDB lineage: Bacteria > Pseudomonadota > Alphaproteobacteria > Rhizobiales > Rhizobiaceae > Kumtagia. The sequence goes on from CAWHHO010000003.1 coordinate 117,893, forward strand.
GTCGCGGCTGCCGAAAATGCCCGCAGCGATCAAACCCAGCATGAACAGGAACGATGCTAGGCTGGTCCACAAGCGCGCGCTATTGGGCACTGCGAATAGGGGCAATCGCCATGCCGCCAGCGTTGCCAATTGCTTTTGCGGGAGGAGGGTAAGGGCGGCGAAGCTCGCCATCACGGCTGCCGCACCACCGAACAGATAGTAGCCCGTGGGCAGCAACAGAACGTGTCCGCGCTCCGAGGCATGCGCGAAGGCGGAGTTGGGGAACGAGACAATCGCAATCAGTAGACAGACAGTCGTTGAATGGCGCCGACTATTTCTCCCCTGCAAGACCATCGGCGCCAATACGACTACACCTTCACGACCTACACCTTCACCAAATGCTCAGCGCGCGCTTCGTCGCCGAACACCCGCAGGTACCGTGCGATTTCGTGAGGATCGCCGGTGGCTTTTGCCGGATTGTCCGATAGCTTCACCGCCGGACGGCCATTGGCGCTGGTGACCTTGCAGACCAGCGAGATGGCGTTCAACCCGTTCGTCGCGATCGGCGCGCAATCCTCGAAGTCGTTCGTGAGGTTGGTGCCCCACCCGAATGCCATGCGTACCTTGCCGGAAAAATGTCGATGCGTGTCCTCGATCGCGTCGACATCGAGACCGTCGGAAAAGATCAGCAGCCTGTTCTTTGGATCGACACCCTTCTTGCGCCACCACGCAATGATGCGCTCGCCGCCTTCGATCGGAGGGGCGCTGTCGGGGCGGAAGCCTGTCCAGTCCGCAACCCAGTCGGGTGCATCGCGCAGGAACGACGCGGTTCCGAACGCGTCCGGCAGCACGATGAGCAGATTGCCGCCATAGTAGCGCTGCCAGTCCTGCAGCACATGGTAGGGCGCTTGCCGCAGTTCCTCATCGTTGTGCGCCAATGCGGCAAACACCATGGGCAGTTCGTGAGCGTTGGTCCCGAGCGCTTCGAGATCGGTATCCATTGCAAGCAGCACGTTGGACGTGCCGGTGAAGGCGTCGCCGATGCCTTCTTTCAGCGCTTCCACGCACCAGCGCTGCCACAGAAAACTATGGCGGCGACGCGTGCCAAAATCCGAGACGCGAAGATTGGGCAGCTTGCGCAGCCGTTCGGTCTTGTCCCACAGCTTGGCCTTGGCGCGGGCATAGAGCACGTCGAGTTCGAACGGCCCGAAGTCGCGCATCGCCGCGCGCGATCGAAGCTCGTTGATGATCGCCAGCGCCGGGATTTCCCACATCGAGGTGTACATCCATGGCCCGTGAAACGCGAGATCGTATTGGCCGTCACGCTTCTCCAGCGTGTATTCAGGCAGGCGGAAATCCTCCAGCCATGCCAGGAATTCGGGCTCGAAGATCTGCTTGCGGCCATAGAATGTGTTACCGCCCAGCCATATCATCTCCTTCTTGCCGAAGCGCAGCGTGCGCGCGTGATCCAGTTGTTCGCGCAATTCGCCCTCGTCGATCTCCTCGGCAAGGCGTGCGCTGGTGGTGCGGTTGATCAGCGAAAAGGTGGCATCGACCTTGCGGTACATTCCCCAGATCATTTGAAGCATCAGCAGCTTGTAGAAGTCGGTGTCGAGCAGGCTGCGGACAATAGGGTCCAGCTTCCAGGCATGGTTGTAGACGCGGCGCGCTATATCTGTCCTGGCCATGAACCCCTCGGATGCAACTCGTGAAAAGGCGCCTATAGCATTGAAACCACCGGCATGCTTCAGGATAAAGTTGGTCCTGCGTGCACGACGCCACGCAGCAAGTGTAACCGCCCGGTGTCGATGAAGCCATCGGCTCTGTAGCAATGCCCGGGCGGGTCTGTCCCACGGCGATCTCACGATCCGCGTGGTTCAGGCAGGATTCCTGCGCCGCCGCTGACCTCGCGAGGATGCGGGGGAACTGTGCGGGCGCGGTGAGGTGTTTGAAATACCTCGTCAAAATCAGCCGCGGGATTTGGCGGATAAGGATCTCCGTGGAGTGCGCTGTGGGTGAGCCAATGACAATCGCCCCGAACCGTCTCATGCGGGACATGGTATCCGCTCGGCATCGACAACCCTAGCCGGTGTAACGGCTCGCTCAAGCCTTCCTACCCATAGCGCCTTGTGTTTGCCGCCGCTTTCAGTCAGAAGCCCGGCTCGCTGCGTATGTCCAGCTGAGAATGAGGCGAGACTGCGCGGCCGAAGAAGGTCGGCTTTGCCGACGCCAGAAAGACAAGTCAATGTCTGTGATCGATGCCGGTGTGCGAACGCCGGGAAATGCCTGGCGTTCCGAAATCGTGGCGATGCTGTCGCTGGGATGGCCGATGATTTTGACCAATCTCGGCCAGACCGCGATGCAGGCCACCGACGTGATGCTGATGGGCCGGCTCGGGCCCGGTGCTCTGGCCGCCGGGGGGCTGGGCTCCAATCTGTATTTCGGCCCGATGATTTTCGGCCTTGGACTGATGCTTGCCACCTCGCCGATCATGGCGACGGAACTTGGCCGCAAGCGCCATTCGGTGCGTGACCTTCGCCGCACCGTTCGCCAGGGCCTCTGGTTGGCGGTCCTGGTGTGCATTCCGATCTGGCTGTTCCTCTGGCAGGCTGAATCCGTGCTCGTGTGGATGGGGCAGGACCCCGAACTCGCCAGGCAGGCGGGCGTCTATGTTCGCTGGCTGCAATGGGCGGCATTGCCCTTTTATGCCTATATCGTGCTGCGGTCGTTCATTTCTGCGCTGGAGCGGCCGGGCTGGGCGCTGGCAGTGGTGTTCGCTGCGGTGGCGCTGAATGCAGGGCTCGCCTGGTGCTTCATGTTCGGCCGCTTCGGCTTCCCGGCGATGGGCATTGCCGGCGCAGGCCTGGCCACGACGTTGGCTAGCGTCTTCATGTTCCTCAGCCTTGCGGTAATCGTATTGGTAGAACGGAAGTTCCGCCGCTATCGATTATTCGGTTGCTTCTGGCGGGCCGACTGGCCGCGCTTTGCAGCGCTGCTGAAGCTTGGCCTGCCGATTGCCGGAATCCTCGCCTTCGAAGTGACCATCTTCAACGCGGCGGCGATGCTGATGGGATGGATCGGCGCGAATTCGCTCGCCGCCCATATGATTGCGCTGCAGATTGCTGCCATCTCATTCATGGTGCCGCTCGGCCTAAACCAGGCGGTGACCGTGCGCGTCGGCCTTGCCTTCGGCGCGCGTGATCCTGAGGGCATCAGCCGGGCCGGCTGGACCGCGTATGCTATGGGTGTCGGCTTCATGGCGGCGATGGCGCTGCTTATGATCACGGCGCCCAGGCTGCTGATCAGCGCCTTCATCGATGTAAACGATCCGCGCAATGCCGAGGTCGTGTCGCTTGCTGTCGCGTTCCTGGCGTTTGCGGCGCTGTTCCAGATTGCCGATGGCGCGCAAGCGGTCGCTTCCGGCATGCTGCGCGGCCTCCATGATACCACCATTCCGATGGTGTATGCCGGCATCGGCTATTGGGGCGTCGGCCTGCCGCTCGGCGCGGTGCTGGCCTTCTGGTTCGACCTGAAGGGCAATGGCATCTGGATCGGTCTTTCGGCCGGGCTCGCCAGCGTGGCGGTGTTGCTGCTGTGGCGCTGGCTGCGTCGTGCCAGACTGGGCCTGACCGACGAGAAGCGAGCGTTTGATTGAGGCATCCGTCTCGTGGCAGCGGCGAGACGGATCATCCGCTTTGACAATCATCGATCGCCTGATATCATTTGCATACGAATGATTTTCGCCCGGCTTTCAGCAGCCGGAAAGGCATTGCGTGACCCGCTACGCGAAACCCAAAACGGCTGATGAAGCGCTCCGTCTTCTCAAGGCGGATCGTTGGCGGATTTTGGCGGGCGGTACCGATTTTTACCCGGCGCAGGGCAATCGTCCGTTTCGCGACAACGTACTCGACATCAACGGGTTGACCCAGCTTCGCGGCATTTCGGAAACCTCCGATCATTGGGTTTTCGGAGCCCGCACAAGCTGGACCGATATCGTGCGGGCCGACCTGCCGCCCGCCTTCGATGCGCTGAAGCAGGCCGCGCGCGAAGTCGGCTCCGTGCAGATCCAGAATGTCGGGACCCTGGCCGGCAACCTCTGCAATGCGTCGCCCGCCGCCGATGGCGTTCCGCCGTTGATGACGCTCGATGCCGAGGTCGAATTGCGCTCGGCGGACGCAACGCGGCATCTGGCTCTAGGCGACTTCATCCTGGGCTACCGCAAAACGGCGCTTCGAGCCGATGAAATGCTTACGGCGATCCGGGTACCGAAGCGGTCGGTTGCGGGCAATTCGGCCTTCCTGAAGCTCGGCGCGCGGCGCTATCTGGTGATCTCGATCGTGATGGTCGCTGCCCGCATCGAGCTCGACGATGGCGGCGCGATCCGCCGCGCAGCCGTCTCCGTCGGTTCGTGTTCAGCCGTCGCGCTCCGGTTGGCCGGGCTCGAAGCCGACCTGATCGGCCGACGCTTGGGAAGCACTCTGGACGCGGCCCTCTCCCGCGCTGACCTTAGTGACCTGGCTCCGATCGACGACGTGCGCGGCTCCGGCGAATACAGGCTGGAGGCGGCGCGTGAACTGGTTGCCCGGGCCGTCATCTCCGCGGCTGGGCTCGTCTCAACCCGCGCAAAGGCGGCATAGGCGTGGACGAGATCACGCTATCGTTCGAGGTGAATGGCCGCGCCGTCAGCCTTTCCGTCCCACCGTTGCAGCGCCTGTCGTCGCTGCTGCGCGACGACCTCAGGCTGACGGGCACGAAGGTCGGCTGCGATGCCGGCGACTGCGGCGCCTGCACCGTCATTCTCGACGGAGAGGCGGTTTGCGCCTGCCTGGTTCCAGCGGCGTCGCTGGAAGGCGCGAGTATCCGCACTGTCGAGGGTCTGGCGAATGGCAGGCTCTCGGCTTTGCAGCAGTCGTTCCTGACGCATGGCGCGGCTCAATGCGGCATTTGCACGCCAGGCCTGCTGATGGCGGCCACCGCGCTGCTGGAGCGTAACGCCGCGCCTGGAGAAGACGAGGTCAAGGACGCGCTGGGCGGCGTCCTCTGCCGCTGCACGGGCTACCGCAAGATCATCGCGGCGGTGATGGATGTTGGGGGCGCTGGCACGCACTCGATTGAAACCGACACGTCGAAAGCATTGCGGGAGTCACCACCCTGCTCCGGACCGGACGGGGGTGACTCCTGCGGGATTTCCGATGAACGCCCGCCGAATTCCGACTTTCGCATGGGTTTAACTTTGGGCACCTCCGCCAACACCATCGGTACAGGCCGCGCTGTCGGTTCGTCCCCCATCCGGCTCGATGGCGTGCCAAAGGTCACCGGCAAGGAAGCATATGGCGCCGACAGTTTCCCTGGGGATGCGCTGTCCGTTCTGGTCGTGCGCTCGCCGCACTATCATGCGCGGTTCAGCTTCGGCGATCTCGACGGCTTCGTGAAAGCCCATCCGGGGGTCGTAGCCGTCTTCACCGCGCGCGACATTCCTGGCCATAACGCCTTTGGCGTCATCCCGCCATTTGCAGATCAGCCGGCGCTGGCGGGCAGCCCTGCGCGCTTTCGGGGCGAGGCCGTGGCGCTGATTGCCGGAGAACGCGCGGCAATCGGCGATCTCGACATCGGCGAATTTCCCATTTCGTGGGAGCAGCAGCGGCACGCGCTGCAGCCTTGCGATGCGCGGGAAGAGGGTGTGCATTTGCTGCATGCGCACCGAGGCGGCAATATCCTCACAACCGGCTTTGTCGAGCGCGGCGACCCGGAAGCGGCGATGGCCAATGCCGCGGTCACGGTTTCCGGCACGATTGAAACATCCTATGTCGAGCATGCCTATATCGAGCCGGAGGCCGGCTTCGCCTATATGGACGGCGAAACACTGGTCATTACCGCCTGCACTCAGGCCCCGCATATGGATCTGGAAGACACGGCGAAGGTGCTTGGCTTGCCGCTGGATAGAGTGCGCATCGTTCCGTCCGCGACGGGCGGCGGCTTCGGCTCCAAGATCGACGTGTCCATCCAGCCATTGATCGGACTGGTGGCGCTGAAAACCGGCCGCCCTGCTGCGATCGCCTATACACGCGCCGAGTCGATGATGTCGACGACCAAGCGTCATCCCGCATCGATGGCGGCGAAAATTGCGGCGGACAAGGATGGTTTCGTTACCGGAATGATTTTCGAAGGCGATTTCAATACCGGTGCCTATGCTAGCTTCGGTCCGACGGTGGCTAATCGCGTCCCGGTACATGCTTCCGGGCCCTACCGGACGCCGAACTATCGTGCCACCGGTCATGCGGTCCATACCAATGGACCCGTGTCGGGAGCATTTCGGGGTTTCGGCGTTCCGCAATCAACGATCATGCAGGAAACGCTGTATGACGAGCTGGCCGAAAAGGTTGGCGTGGATCGCCTTGAATTTCGAGCTATGAACGCACTTCGTAACGGTTCCGAAACGGTTACCGGCCAGCGCCTCGAGAGTGGCGTAGGAATTGGCGAATGCCTCGCCGCCTTAAAGTTGCACTGGCACCGTGCCTTGGCGGAGAGCGAAGCGTTCAATGCTGAGAACGATGGTGTCAAGCGCGGCGTCGGCGTGGCGTCCTGCTGGTATGGCTGCGGCAACACCTCATTGCCCAATCCCTCGACGATCAAGGCTGGCATTTCGCCAAACGGATACGCGGTGCTGCATCAGGGCGCGGTCGATATCGGCCAAGGCTCCAATACTGTCATCACCCAGATTTTTGCTGATGCGCTCGGTTTGCCGCTGGGCGCCGTCCGGCTGATCGGGGCCGATACAGCCGTTACGCCGGATGCCGGCAAGACGTCTGCCTCGCGCCAGACCTTCGTGTCCGGCAAGGCCGCTGAAAAGGCCGGCCGCAGCCTGCGCGATCAGATCCTGCGCTTCGCCAATGTCTCGCCGCAGGCAGCGATTGTACTCGATGCCGGGGTGTTGGTGGTCAAGGAGGGCGAGGCCTCGCGACGCCTCGACTTGGGTGCGCTTTCCGCTGATACGGATGGGTATGTTTTCTCCGCCACGGAGACTTACGATCCGCCGACCTTGCCGCTCGACGCGCAGGGCCAAGGCAAGCCATACGCCCAATACGGATGGGGCGCGCAGCTTGTCGAGCTCGAAGTGGATATCCGGCTGGGCACGGTTCGGCTGATCAAGATCACCGCCGCGCACGATGTCGGCAAGGCGATCAATCCGCTGATGGTGGAAGGCCAGATCGAGGGCGGCATCGCCCAAGGCATCGGCATGGCGCTTATGGAGGAGTACATTCCCGGCCGGACCGAGAACCTGCACGACTACCTTATCCCGACTTTTGGGGACGTCCCGCCGATAGAATCGATCCTCATTGAGGTTCCGGACCCCGAAGGGCCCTTTGGCGCCAAGGGCTTGGGCGAGCATGTGCTGATCCCGACCGCGCCGGCCATTCTCAATGCCATCCGGCATGCCACGGGCGTCTTGGTGACGACAATCCCTGCCACGCCAAGCCGCATTCGTGCGGCGATCAGGGCGAAGGAAGCGGCGCGATGAGCGAGCTTTCCGAACGCTTCGACATCCACGATCCCGGCGCCAAGCAGGTGGCCGAAAAGATCCGCTGCGATGCCTGCCCGGTCATGTGTTACATCGCCGACGGCCGCACCGGCGCGTGCGACCGCTATGGCAATCAGGGCGGCAAGATCGTGCGCTGCGACCCGTTGACTATACTTGAACATGCTGCCGGCAGCGGTTTGCCGATGGTGCCGTTCGACGCTTCTGCGAAGCAATGGAACGGCGGATTGGTCAATACGGATCGCCGCTTCGTCACCGCGATCGGCGCTGGAACCACCTATCCCGACTACAAGCCCGCGCCCTTCATCGTCAGCCAGGAGGTCGAGGGGGTGGACCTGGTGACCGTGGTCACCGAAGGGATTTTCTCTTATTGCGGTGTCAAGGTTAAGATCGACACCGACCGGCATCTGGGTCCCGAGACAGCCATTGTGCGGGCGGCGGGCGAGGCGGTGGGCCATGTTACCACAGGTGAATATGGATCGCAGATGCTGTCGCTTGGCGGCGTGCATCACCTCACCGGCGGTTCGAAATCCGAAGGGCGGGCGACCTGCGACACGATGCTGAAGCTGTGCAACCGCAAGCCGGTGGAACTCAGCATCGAAGCTGGTGCAACGGTGATCGTCGAGGCGGGCAAAGCGCCCGTCATCGACGGCAAGGCGGAGCACCGCATGCGCGTCGGCTGCGGTTCGGCCACTATCGGCATGTTTGCCACGCAATGGCGCGGTCTGGTCGATGAGGTGGTGGTCGTGGACGACCACATTACCGGGGTCGTGTCGGAGCACCAAGCCGGAAAAGTACTAGGCTGGGAGGACACCGGCATCAGGATCCTCGGCCGTCGCTCTACGCCAGGGCGATATTTCAAGGTATCGGAGCCGGGCCTCGGCTGGGGCGGCACGACGATCTCCGACCCGCTGTCGATTCTCGGCGACTGGAATGCAAATAAAGGCGCGCGGCCGGGCCTTTCGCTGCTGATGGTCTCGACCACGGGCGAGCAGTTCGCCTATTTCGAACTGGATGAAACTCTGAAGCCAGTCGAAAAGCCGTTTCCGGAACGTCTGCGCAAGTCCGTCGGGCTGATCGAGGACAATTGCGAGCCGGCGCTCTGCACGGTGCTTTTTGTGGGCGGGGCGGGCGGCAGCCTGCGGGCCGGCGTGACCGAAAACCCTGTCAATCTGACACGCTCCGTCCAGGGGTTGCAGACCTATGTGACGGTCGGCGGCGCGCCGGTTTATGTCTGGCCCGGCGGCGGCATTACGCTGATGGTCGACGTCATGCGCGTTCCGGAAGGCGCTTTCGGTTACGTCCCGACCCCGGCGCTGGTCGCTCCGATCGAGTTCACCCTTCGCCGGGGCGACTATATCCGGCTTGGCGGCTACGAAGCCGAAATCCGCACGGTGGAGGATGTGCTGGCCAAGGGTGGCGAGTACCTCAACGACCGCCGCTCTGCAGTTGCGCTCCGTAACAATCCGTGGCCGCCGCTGCAACAACTTCACCGGTCGGTCTGATGGGCGGGCCGCAAGCGCACTGGCTGCCGGACGGCAAGCGGCTCCACCTCAATCATGGGCCGATCGACCTCATTATCGAAGCATTTGGCGTGGGGCGGGAGGTCGAGGCGGCCTATATGCAGGCCGTCGTGCGGTTCGAAACGATTCTGACCGAGTTGGTCGCTGAACTGCCGGAGTTGCGTCGCCCTGGGACGCCCGGCGCATCGCGCCGTTTCCATTGCAGCACTGCCCGCCGCATGGAAGCGGCGATTGTGCCGCTCGCGGAGGACTTCATCACGCCAATGGCGGCGGTTGCGGGATCGGTAGCCGACGAAATAATGACCGCGATGCTGACCGGCCGGGATTTGCACCGAGCCTATGTCAACAATGGCGGGGATGTCGCGTTATTTCTGAAGCACCCCCTCACCGGCCCTTCGGGCCACCTCTCCCCCTGCCCGGGGGAGAGGATGCGCCGGCCGCATCGACTGACGCAAATCATCGACGTTGGTGCGAGCAGTCGTGAGTTCGCGCCCGTCCTCTCCCCCGGGCAGGGGGAGAGGTGGACCGGCGAAGCCGGGCAGGTGAGGGGGTGCTTCAACGACTGCTCGAACAACCAGTATCCTGAGACAGAACTCACCATCGCGATAGCCGGCACCGGCCATGGTCTTGCGGACCGCCTCACGATCCGCGCGTCCGATCCGGTGCGCGGCATTGCAACAAGCGGCTGGCGCGGCCGCAGCTTTTCGCTCGGCATCGCTGACGCGGTAACGGTGCTGGCGCGCTCGGGCGCGCAGGCTGATGCGGCTGCGACGATCATCGCCAATGGCGTCGATCTGCCGGGACATCCGGCGGTACGGCGCCAGCCTGCGAACGAACTCGCGCCGGACAGCGATCTTGGCGAGATGCTGGTGACGGTAGGGGTTGGCGCCTTATCCGGGGACGACATCGCGGATGCCCTGGCCTCCGGGCTGGCCGTTGCCGAGGATTTGCGTCATGACGGATTGATCGAGGCTGCCGTGCTGTTTCTGGCCGGGGAGTGCCGAGTGTGCGGTTCTCTCGTTGAAGCCCCTAACACTTTCACACCCCTCTCTGTCCTGCCGGACATCTCCACTGCGAATTTGGAGATCAGCGGCGGCGCCGTAGCTGCCAATCTCCCCCATTGCGGGGGAGATGGCCGGCAGGGCAAACGGGAGTGCGATGTAGCATCGACTGCTCACGCTAGCCCATTACTTCTAAACCACCACCAGTGGATCTTTCGCCAAATTCCAGCCTCGTCACCAAAGGAATGCCCGCATGCCTGAGTTTCTCATTCGCAAGATCGCGGTGATCAGGGAGGAAATTTTTCACGATGGCGGCCCGCGGGGTGCTGCGCCGCGTCTGCGTGCCGCCGCCCTCGCGGTCGTGAAGAACCCCTTTGCCGGCCGATATGCCGAGGAGCTACAGCCGGCTATGGACGATCTGAAGCCGCTGGGTCTGGAACTCAGCGACCGCCTCATCGCGGCGCTCGGCGGCGACGTGAAGGCGATCGACGGCTACGGCAAGGGCGCCATCGTGGGCACCGATGGCGAGATCGAGCATGGTGCGCTGTGGCATGTGCCGGGCGGTTATGCCATGCGCGAGCGGCTCGGTGGGGCCAAGGCGATCGTGCCGTCGGCGATGAAGGTCGGCGCCTTCGGCTCGCGCCTCGACCTGCCGCTCGGCCACGTCAACGCTGCCTATGTGCGCAGCCATTTCGACGCCTTCGAGGTCGGCATGGCGGACGGGCCGAAGCCGAACGAAATCGTCTTCGCGCTCGCCATGACGATCGGCCCGCGCATCCATGACCGCATGGGTGGGTTGACCGTGGCTGAGATCAGCGTCTGGGACGGTCAGCGATGAGCGGCGAAGACAATGTCCTCAAACTGACCTCGACGGACGAGCCGGCTGCCGAGGAATATCGCCTCCAGGAGCAGATCGGCTTCGTGCTGCGCAAGGCGCATCAACGCCATGTCTCGATCTTCGCCTCGCGCATCTCCGATCTGACGCCGCCGCAATTCGCGACGCTGGCGAAGCTCCACGATGTCGGCGAGACCTCGCAGAACCAGCTTGGCAATCTCGTTGCCATGGATGCCGCGACGGTCAAGGGCGTCATCGAGCGCCTGAAGGCGCGGGGGCTGGTCGATATCGGCAAGCATGACGCCGACAAGCGCCTGCTGATGGTGGCGCTGACGCCGCACGGCCGCGAAACGGTAGAGCGCCTTTTCCCGATTGCGCAGCAGATAACCACGGAAACGCTGGCGCCGCTGACACCGAAAGAGGCGGCGCAGTTCTCAAAGCTGCTGGCGAAAATCGCCTGACCTGGTCAGCTATGAAACACCCTAGTTTCCGTAGGCGTCGAACGAAAAATACTTGTCGTTGATTTCCTTATATTTGCCGTTGGCGCGCAGAGAGTCGATCGCCGCATTGAGTTTGTCGGTCAGGTCCTTGCTGCCTTTCGGCAGGGCAATGCCGACGCCGGGGCCATGGACGGCTGGGTCGGGGTTCAGCGTGCCGAGCAGCTTGCAGCATGCTCCGCCATCGGTCTTCAGCCACTCGGTCAGGATGATCGCGCCGTCCATCACCGCATCGAGGCGTCCGTTTGCCATGTCGGCGCGGGCATCGTCGCCGGTTTGGTACACCTTGATTTCCGAGCCCGCATATTTCTCCTGGGCGAAGTTCTGGTGGATCGTTGCGCTCTGCACTCCGATCGATTTGCCCTTGAGGTCGTCCGGCGTGGCGCCGGCGATGGTCGATTCTTTCGGTACCGCTATCGCTGGCGGGGTCTGGTAGTATTTCCGGGTGAAATCCACCTTCTCGGCACGCTCCGGCGTGATGGTGATGTTGAAGATCGCGTCAAACTTCCCGGCCTGCAGAGCCGGAATACTGCCGTCGAAGTCCTGCACGACAAACTCGCATTTGGTCTTCATCTCATCGCAGATCGCGTTGCCCAGATCGATATCGAAGCCGCCCAGCGTGCCGTCGGCCTGCGCATAGTTGAAGGGGGGATAGGCGCCTTCCGTACCGAACTTCAGCGCCTTTTCCTGGGCGGTAGCAGAGCCGGCAAAGGCGAGGGTCGCGACAGCGACGGCGAGCAGGAAGCGGCGATGCGGCATGGATCAACTCCCGTTTGATACCAGGAGTGTATCGCGTTCCGTGGCGTCAATCGAGACAGATGCGACGCGGCCTGCGGCTATCGCGTCGCGGGCGCTCGTATCGACTTCGTTGCTTCAAGATCGATGGCCTCGCCACCCGCTGAGAACAGCACGCCGAACAGCCCTTCCGCAGTCCGCGCCGGGTAGTACCCCATGCGAACATCGCGCAGCACCAGCTCGGGATCGCGTTGCATCGGATCGCCATATCCGCCGCCGCCCGGCGTCCCGACGCTGACCCGGTCACCGGCCTTGAGCGGGATATCCTGTTCCTTGGAGAGATGCGGCGGAACATGCGCGATGCCGTCGCGCACCACGACGACGGAATTCACCATGCCGTCCTGGCCACCCAGCGCACCCTGGGGGCCGGTGCGGCCATGATCCATCACGAACGAGGCGCGTGCCTCGCCGCGTAGCAGTTCGACTTCGTAAGAAAGGCCGAAGCCGCCGCGCTGTCGTCCCGCACCGCCGGAACCCTCGCGCAGTCTGTAATGGCGATAGAGCACCGGGAACGCCTGCTCCATAATCTCCACAGGTGGCGATTTGGAAATGCCGATGGTCGAGCAACCATTGGTCAGCCCGTCTCCCCCGGCATGGCCGCCATAGCCGCCGCCCGAAATCTGGTACATCACGTAATCACGCCCACGCGCCGGATCATGGCCACCCAGCGCGAAATTGCCACTGGAGCCGGCGGGCGCGGCCGTAACCTGGTCCGGCAGCGCCTGCACGAGGGCAGCGAACACCGCCTCGGCGATGCGTTGCGAGACTTCCGCTGCGCAGCCGGAGACCGGGCGCGGATATTTCGCGTCGAGGAAGGTACCCTCCGGCCTGCGCACAATAAGCGGCTCGAAGGCACCGGCGCTGATCGGCACGTCCGGGAAAATGTGCCGCATGGCAAGATAGACCGACGAGAGCGTCGTCGCCAAAACACTGTTCATCGGCCCGGCGCAGGGCTCGCTTGAACCGGCAAAATCGAAGGTCAGTGTGTCGCCGGACTTCTCGACCGCCAGCGCAATGGTAAGCGGTTTGTCGACGACGCCATCCGAATCGACAAACGCTTTCGAACGATAGGTGCCATCCGGTATCTGCGCGATATTGGTTCGCATCTGTGCCGCGGCGCGGCGGCGCAATTCGGCGATGGCCTCGACCACCGTGTCGTCGCCATAGCGGTCGAGAATCTGGAACAGCCGGTCCTTGCCGACCTGCAATGCGGCTGCCTGCGCCTTGATGTCGCCGATGCGCTGGTCGGCGACGCGAATGTTCGAACAGATGATCGCGTGGATCTCGCTGTCGAACACGCCTTTCTTGAACAGCTTTACCGGGGGCAGGCGCAGGCCTTCCTGCTCGACCGCCGTCGCCGACGCTGAGAACCCGCCCGGCACCGAACCGCCAATGTCAGGCCAATGGCCGGTATTCGATAACCAGCAGAAGATCTCGCCGTTGCGAAACACCGGCATGGCGAAGCGCACATCCATCAGATGCGTGCCGCCGAGATAGGGGTCGTTGACGATGTAGATGTCGCCGTCTTCCGGCGGCAGGCAGCGGCCGGTCGCGATCATCTCGATGATCGTCCTCGTCGAATACTGCATGACGCCGACGAATACCGGCAGGCCCTGGCTGCCCTGCGCAATCAGCGAACCGTCCACCGCCGAGTAGATGCCGTCGGACCGGTCATTAGCCTCCGCAATCACCGGTGAGAACGCTGCGCGGGAGAATGCCAGGTCCATCTCGTCGCATGTCTGCTGCAGCGCGGCCTGGATGACGGAGAGGGTGATTGTGTCGAGCGAGGTCATGGGTTGCTCACGCCCTCTATAAGTGCCCCCTTGTATCTGCACTTGAGTAATTTTGTGCGATTGAAGCGACTGAACCGCGAACCGGATGGCCATCCGGTTCGCGGTTTGGTGAAGTCGCCCGTTACCCCTTCGGCTACAACCGTGGGTGAGCTTGGGATCTTCGCCTTTGTCACGCACGACCGAATAGTCGCTTGGCTCCAATCGTACGCACAAGGCAGGTTACCGTGAACAGAATCGTTTGTGGAGTTGATGTTTCGAAGGACTGGCTGGACGGCCACGTCTGGCCGGGCGGGATGACGGGGCGCTTCGGCAACGACGCGGCCGGTATCGCCGAACTGGTCGCCTGGTGCGGCCACCATGCGGTCGAGTTGGTGGCGATGGAAGCCTCCGGCGGCTACGAGCGACTGGCTTACCTGCTCCTGTCGGAGCTCGGCCAGCCCTGCGCGGCGCCACTCAATGCGCGCAATGTGCGGCATTTCGCCGAGGCGATGGGTTTTCTGGAGAAGACCGATCGGATCGACGCCGGCGTGATCGCCTATTACGCCGTGGTCAGGAAGGTCCCGCCGGCGCCGCCGCCGAGCCCCGCTCAGCAGCGGCTCAAGGCGCTGGTTTCCCGACTTTCTCAGGTGACCGGCGACCTTGCCGCCAACAAACAGCGCAGGGCCGCGGCCAGCAGCGCGGAGATACTGGACAGTATCGATGAGGTTATCGCCCTGCTTAAGCGCCAGGAGCGCCGGCTGTCCGGCGAGATCGCCTCGCTGATCGACGACGATCCGCTGTGGGCGCGCCTCGACGCCGCCTTTCGTACCGTCAAAGGCGTCGCCAGCCGCACCGTCGCCGTGCTGATGGCGCAGGTGCCGGAGATCGGCCTGATCTCCAACAAGGCCGTCACCAAAGTCATCGGGCTTGCCCCCATCGCCAACGACAGCGGCAACCGCCAGGGCCATCGCCCGGTGCGCGGCGGCCGCGCCGGGCCGCGCTCCATCCTCTTCCTCATAGCCCGTATCGCTGCACGCTACGACCCCCATCTCGCCGCCTTCCACGACAGGTTGCACAAGGCCGGAAAACCCAAAATGGTCATCCGCATCGCGCTCGCCAGAAAACTCCTTGTCATCCTCAATGCTAAAGCACGCGACGCGCGAAATGAGTTTGCTAATGCAACTTGACACCAAGCATAGTCGCTCACCCGGGCTCCGCTTCGCTCGGCCACCCTCTCCCCGCGCGGGAGAGGAGATCATCGACGTCTCCGCCTTCCTTTTCAACAGCGTAGAACAAGGCGCTGTGGCTGGCGAACCTCCTCTCCCCGGCGGGGAGAGGGTGGCCGAGCGCAGCGGAGGCCGGGTAAGGGGGTAATCCCGCTGGACGATCCTTGTGTCGCTCATCACCGTCCCACCTCGATAATCAAATTCCCGTCCGCATCCGAATGCGCCATGTCACGTGGTTCCAGCACGGTGGTTGCATCCATCTGCTCGATGAATGGCGGGTCCGGAAACCGCGGCCTCGAGCGGCAGCTTCTCACGCGCATAAACCGGCGTGTCGAGAAACGCGCCATCGAACCAGACTCTGCGCAGCTCGGTGCGTGCCGCATCCAGCGTTTTCGCGCGCCCGTCCGGGTCGATCAGCCGCGACAGGTCGACTGCGGGACGAACACCGGTGACTGACGTATTGAGATTGACCAGATTGGCTCGTATTTCCGGAAGCCTCACCTTGAAGCGCGCGAAATAGGCCTTCTCGAACAGGGTCTGGAGTTCAGCGCGCGAAATCTCCGCGGAGGGGAGAGGCACGGTGATAACATGCGTCTGCCCTACGAACTGCATATCCGCGGAATGGCTGAAACGGATCCGTTCAGGCCGCACCGCCTCCTGATTGATCAGCGCAACGCCTTGGTTGCGGTGCTGCTCCAGCACGCTCCGCATTGCCGGCTCATTAAGAATGGAGACCGGCTGGTTGACCGTATTGACGAAGTCGTGGCGCATGTCGGCCACAACGCAGCCGAGCGCATTGGTAATGCCGGGCCGCGCCGGCACCAGCACACGCGGCAAGCCGAGTTCGCGCGCCAGGGCGGTTGCGTGCAGCGGCCCGGCGCCGCCGAAAGCGAACAGCGCGAAATCGCGGGGGTCGTGCCCGCGCGACACCGACACCATGCGGATCGCACCGGCCATTTTCATGTTGCCGAGACGCAGCACCGCGCCGGCGGCGGCGAAGCCATCCAGGCCGGCAATTTTGCCGATCCGCTCCTCGAAGATCGAACGCACATGATCGAGACTGACGGGACGATCGACCGCGAGCAGCTTGTTCGGATTAAGCCGCCCGAGAAGCAGATTCGCGTCGGTGATGGTCGGGTCGGTTCCGCCGCGCCCGTAGCAGATCGGGCCCGGATTGGCGCCGGCGCTCTTGGGGCCGACCTGGATCAGGCCGGAAGCATCGACGCGGGCGATCGAACCGCCGCCGGCACCAACGGTATGCACTGCCACCATCGGCACATGGATCGGCATTGCGTACTCGATCTCGATCTCGTTGGAGACGGCGGGCTCGGCGTTTAGGATCAGCGCCACGTCTGTCGAGGTGCCGCCCATGTCGTAGCTGACCAGGGACGAGAAGCCGGCGCGCCGGGCGGTATAGGCGGCGGCGATCACGCCGGAGGCCGGACCCGACATCACCGTCTTCGCTGCTTCCTGCGTGACGTAGCGCGACGAGATCATGCCGCCATTGCCGTTCATGATGAGGAAGTCGCGCGAGTAGCCAAGGCGCTCCAATTCTCGCCGCAACTGCGCCACGTAGCGCTCAAGGATCGGCTGGACGCTGGCGTTCACCGATGCGGTCACCCCGCGCTCGAACTCGCGCGCTTCCGAAAGAAGCGCGTGACCGGTGGTGATGTAACCGTTCGGCCAAAGTTCGGCGGCGATCTGCGCGGCGCGGCGCTCATGCGCAGGATTGGCGTAGGAATGCAGGAAATGGATGACGAGGGATTCACAGCCGGCGTCGACCAGCTTCTGGACGGCTTCGCGCACCTCGTCCTCATCGAGCGGAACGTGTACCGCGCCGGACGCTTCCAAGCGCTCCGAGACCTCGAGCCGCAGGTCTCGCGGAATAACGGGCACGAAGCTCCCGGTCATTCCGTAGGCTTGCGGGCGGGTGCGGCGGCCGAGTTCGATCACGTCGCGAAAGCCGCGCGTGGTAATCATCCCCGTCTTTGCCAGCCGCCGTTCGAGCACGGCGTTGGTGGTGGTCGTCGTGCCGTGTACGATGAGGTCGATCTCTTCGACGGGGAAGCCTGCTTCCGACAGCGCCGACACCACGCCGAAGGCCTGGTTGTCCACCGTGGTCGGCGTCTTGGCGATGCGCACGCCGCCGCCTTCGCGGCCGTCGATCATAATGAGGTCAGTGAACGTGCCGCCAACATCGATCCCCGCGACGACGTTTCCGGATTTTGCGGATTTATTCTCTGACATGCCACGAATCCGAAACGCGCCGGCTAGCGAACGCGTCGAGTTTGGAACGCCGTTTCCTCCGCGCGCCTTGACGCAAAAGTCGTTTGTATACTAATAAATTCACCAGACAAGAGCTTAGCTTCCCGGCATGCGTCCAGCCACGACGGACAGGAATTGTCCGCCGCGACAGGCAAGTTCGCGCCAAGGAAAGACCGTAGGAAAAGGCGCGTCCTCGCATGAATTCTCCCCTGTCGCTCGGCAATGCGGCGCTCAAGCCGCTGGCTTTCCCGATCCCGGCGAATGTCTATGCCGAGACCGTCGTTTCGGTGAGGCATTACACCGACCGCTTGTTCTCGTTCCGCATCACCCGCCCGCAGGCCCTGCGCTTCCGCTCCGGCGAGTTCGTGATGATCGGCCTGCCCAATGCCGACAAGCCGGTGTTCCGAGCCTATTCGGTCGCCAGCCCTGCTTGGGACGAGGAACTGGAGTTCTTCTCGATCAAGGTGGCGGATGGCCCGCTGACGTCGGAATTGCAGAAGATCCGGCCGGGCGACACGGTTCTGATGCGTCAGAAGGCAACCGGTACGCTGGTGGTCGATGCGCTGACGCCCGCGAAGCGGCTTTTCATGATATCGACCGGCACCGGCGTGGCGCCGTTCGCCAGCCTGCTGCGCGACCCGGACACCTATGACAAATTCGAGCAGATCTTTCTGACGCACACATGTCGGGACAACGCCGAGCTCGTGTACGGCAAGGAGCTTGTGGCCGGTGTTGCTGAGGATCCGCTGATCGGCGAGTTCGCGCAGGGCCGCGTGACGCTCTATTCGACTACGACGCGCGAGGAATCGAGCCATATGGGCCGGATCACCGCGCTGATCTCTACCGGAAAATTCTATCGCCGACCTCGTCATTGACCAGCTCGATCCAGCCACCGACCGCGTGATGATCTGCGGCTCCATGCACATGCTGAAGGATGTCAAGGAACTTTGCGAAGGCCTCGGCTTCAAGGAAGGCTCCGTCAGCCACCCGGGCGATTTCGTCGTCGAGCGTGCTTTCGTGGGATAGCCCCAGTCGATCCGTGTCGTCGTCCTCAAGCATCGGTTCAAGACGCTGGATGAATTGCTGAACGACCTCATGCAGCCTTGCAAGGTCACCGGATGCGTGGATGTTCCATAAGGTCCTCGCGTAAACCTTGTCGTAGGTGTGCCTTATGACATTTCCAATCGTCCGCAATCGAACCCAGGGAATCTGAGGCGCTTCATCAAAATATTTCAACCACGTCTTTGCGAATGGCGCGGTTGAAATCAGGGGCGAGGCTTCGTCGCATCATAGCGTTTGCCGGCAGGCCGGTCTTGTCTTCGACGATGTGCTGGACGCCGATCAGATCCAGCAACGAAAAGCGGCTCTCCGGATCGACTTCCAGCAATAGGTCTATGTCGCTGTGAGGTTTGTTGTCGCCACGCGCACGCGAGCCGAATAGCGCAACATGCGTCACACCCTCGGCTTCGATAGCGGGCCGCAATGTGACCAGTGCCTCGATCAACTCGTCCTTCGTCATGCCCGGAATTTATACGCGAGCGCCCGAAAGTTTCAGTGACCACCTCTCTTCGCGACCGAGCAGCCATGATCTTGACCATCCGGTCAAAAATCATGGCTGTAATCCTGCCGCTTTTGCGCTATGAGCGCCGCAGGGGAGTAGTGGCGGCGCCGACGACGGAGTATTGTCGGGCAAACGCGCATGAGGAGGATCAGCGAAATGGCCAGCAAGGTTCGCGAAGCCGAGGTCGTCACTGACGCGGATGCCTCGAAGGTGACGGCCCTTCCGGTGCGCACCGCGGCGAACACGCCGGCTCCCCATGGCATCGCCCGCAATCCCGGCATGAAGCTTGATGTCGGCTTTCTGGAATCGGTGCGTAACGTCAATCGCAGCGCGCTCGAGCGGCGCATCGCGACCCTGACCAAGCGGCGCTCGATCAAGAGCGACAACCAGGCGGCATGGCTGCTGCGCGCCGTCGCCTGCATGGACCTGACGACGCTCTCCAGCAACGACACCGATGAGCGGGTGCGCCGGCTGTGCGCCAAGGCGGTCAATCCGTTCCGTCCCGACATTGCCGCCGGCCTGGGCATTGCCGGTGCGAATATCCGGCCGGCCGCCGTCTGCGTTTATCATCCGTTCGTCGCTACCGCCGTGGAAGCCGTGCGCGGCACCGGCATCCATGTGGCGGCAGTCTCGACAGCGTTCCCGCACGGCCTTGCACCGCTGGAGACGCGACTGAAGGAGATCGACGCCTCGGTGAAGGACGGCGCCGACGAAATCGACGTGGTCATTCCGCGTGGTCTGGTGTTTGGCGCGAAATGGCGGGAGTTGTACGACGAGATCGTCGCCATGCGCGACGCTTGCGGCGAAGCGCATCTCAAGGTCATTCTCGGCACCGGCGATCTCGCCACGCTGCGCAACGTGATGATGGCTTCCATGGTGGCGATGATGGCGGGCGCGGATTTCATCAAGACCTCGACCGGCAAGGAGAGCGTCAACGCGACGCTGCCGGTTGGCCTCATCATGGTGCGGGCAATCCGCGCCTATTTCGAGGAGACAGGCTTCCTTATCGGCTTCAAGCCGGCGGGCGGCATCTCCACGGCCAAGGCTTCGCTGGATTGGCTGGTGCTGATGAAGGAAGAACTCGGCCGGCCATGGCTTGAGCCCGATCTTTTCCGCTTTGGCGCCTCCAGCCTGCTCACCGACATCGAGCGTCAGCTCGAACACCATCTCACCGGGCGGTATTCGGCCAACCACCGCCACGCGATGGCGTGAGCAGTCGACGGCGTCGATATGACTGTTGGCTTTCGCGCCACCGCGAATCAAGGAACGCTCTCATGAACATTCTCGAACGGTTCAACGCCATGGACTACGGCCCGGCGCCGGAGGCGCGCAACGAAGCGGATGCCTGGATCGCCGGCCGTGATTTAGGCAAGGCGCTCTATATAGGCGCCGAGTGGAAGGCGTCTGCCTCCGGCAAGACCTTCGACGTGCTCGAACCATCGACCACAAAACTGCTTGCGAAAGTCTCCGACGCAGGGGCAGCGGACATCGACGCCGCTGTTTCCGCGGCGACCAAGGCATTCGCGAAATGGAGCGCGCAGTCGGGCTACGAGCGCGCCAAGGTGCTCTACGCCATCGGGCGCGCCATGCAGCGCCATCAACGGCTGTTTGCCGTGCTGGAATTGATCGACAATGGCAAGCCGATCCGCGAAAGCCGCGACATCGACGTGCCGCTGGCGATCCGCCACTTCATCCATCATGCCGGCTGGGCGCAATCTCTGGACAAGGAGTTTCCTGATCATAAGCCGGCGGGGGTTGTCGGGCAGGTCATTCCCTGGAATTTCCCGCTGCTGATGCTTGCCTGGAAGATCGCCCCGGCGCTCGCCGCAGGCTGCACGGTAATTTTGAAGCCCGCCGAATTCACGCCGCTCACCGCCATCCTGTTCGCACAGATATGCGGGAGCGTCGGCGTGCCGAAGGGTGTCGTCAACATCGTGCCGGGCGGTCCCGAAGCGGGTGCGGCGCTGGTCGAACATA
Source organism: uncultured Alphaproteobacteria bacterium (assembly GCA_963829135.1). Lineage (GTDB taxonomy): Bacteria > Pseudomonadota > Alphaproteobacteria > Rhizobiales > Rhizobiaceae > Kumtagia. Next base: position 138,861 of record CAWHHO010000003.1, read on the forward strand.
GCGGCGTGCAGAAGATCGCCTTCACCGGCTCGTCCGAAGTCGGCAAGATCATCCGCAAGGCAACCGCCGGTTCGGGCAAAAAGCTCTCCCTGGAACTCGGCGGCAAGTCGGCTTTTATCGTCTTCGAAGACGCTGATCTCGATAGCGCGGTCGAGGGTCTGGTGGACGGCATCTGGTTCAACCAGGGGCAGGTCTGCTGCGCAGGTTCGCGGCTGCTGGTGCAGGAAGGCATCGCCGATGCCTTCATCGCCAAGGTCAAGGCGCGCATGGCCAAGCTGCGCGTCGGCAGCCCGCTCGACAAGAACACCGATATCGGCCCGCTGGTCGACAAGACGCAGCTCGACCGCGTGCGCGGGCTGATCGAAGCTGGTGCGCGTGAAGGCGCCGTATGCTGGCAGCCGGATTGCCCGCTTCCGGCGACCGGCTACTACCATCTGCCGACACTGGCCACGAATGTGGCGCCGGCCAATATCCTGGCGCAGGAAGAGGTGTTCGGCCCTGTGCTGGCCACCATGACCTTCCGCACCAATGAGGAGGCGGTCGAACTTGCCAACAATACGCGGTACGGGCTGGCGGCTTCGGTGTGGAGCGAAAACCTCAACGTCGCGCTGCATGTCGCCCCGCAGCTCAAGGCAGGCGTTGTCTGGGTCAACGGCACCAACATGTTCGACGCTGCCTGCGGCTTTGGCGGGTATCGCGAGAGCGGCTTTGGCCGCGAGGGCGGCAAGGAAGGTATGTTCGAATACCTCGCTGCGCTTCTGCCGCTCGGCGCCGCGATCAAGCCGCTATCCGACATTGCGCCGTCGCCGTTAGCCAATGAGGACGCGCCGGGCATCGACCGCACTGCCAAGCTTTTCATCGGCGGCAAGCAGGTTCGCCCCGACGGCAACTATTCGGTCGCTGTTCATGATCGTAAAGGCAAGGTCGCGGGCGAAGTCGGGTTAGGCAGCCGCAAGGATATCCGCGACGCGGTTTCCGCCGCGCGGGCGGCAAAGGGTTGGGCTGACGCGACCGGGTTCAACCGAAGCCAGGTTCTCTACTTTCTGGCGGAGAACCTTTCAGCGCGCGCCGGCGAATTTGCTGCACGGCTGGTGAGCCTTACCGGTGCAACGTCGAAAGCCGCAGCGCAAGAGGTCGACCTATCGGTCGAGCGGCTGTTTGCCTATGCCGGCATGGCCGACAAGTTCGAAGGCAGGGTGCACCAGCCACCGGCCCGCGCGGTCACGCTGGCGTTGCACGAGCCGGTCGGCGTCATCGGCATGGTCGCGCAGGATGAGCAGCCGCTGCTGGGCTTCATTTCGATGGCGGCGCCGGCACTGGCCATGGGCAATGCCGTGGTTGCCGTACCCAGCCAGAAATACCCGTTGCTGGCTACCGATCTCTATCAGGTGATCGAGTATTCCGACCTGCCCGCTGGCTCGATCAACATCGTAACCGGCCGTTCTGCCGAACTTGCCGGCGTGCTGGCCAGGCACGACGACGTCGACGGGCTGTGGATCGTCTGCGATGCCGACACATGCCGTAAGGCGGAGGCGGAATCGGTGGGCAATCTCAAACGCGTCTGGACCGGCAACGGCCACTCCGTCGACTGGTCGTCCGACTTGGCCGCGGGCGATGTGTTCCTGCGCCGCTCGGTGGAGATCAAGAATGTCTGGGTGCCCTACGGGGATTAAATCGCGGCTCTCGCGTCCGCCAATGCGGTCAGAGAGACGGCCGAAACGGGCGCGTGGGCAGGCCGAGCAAGGCAAGGTTGGATCGGCGAGACGGCGCAAGCGCAGGCCCGTAGAAAAACATTCCTGTTACCGCCCATTGAACACGTAAAAAATGCGGAAACATCCTATAGTTTAGGGATTTCCCTACGCTCACAATCTCTACTGAAAAGATAGATTAAGCGCGTTATCAATCGGAGGCAGACATGATCCTCAACCGTAGAACCGTCCTCGCCGCAGCGCTGATCGCAGGAACCGCCCAATTTGGCGGGATGGGATTCGCCTTCGCTGATGTCACGATCCTCAACGTTTCGTACGACCCCACGCGCGAGCTCTACAAGGAGTACAACGCCGCCTTCGCCGCCCATTGGCTGAAGGAGACCGGCGAGACGGTGACCATTCAAGCCTCGCATGGCGGTTCGGGAAAGCAGGCCCGCGCGGTCATCGATGGGCTCGATGCCGATGTCGTGACGCTTGCGCTCGAAAGCGACATCAATGCGATTGCCGAGAAGTCGGGGAAAATCCCGGCCGACTGGCGCAAGAGGCTGCCGAACAATTCGGCGCCTTACACCTCGACCATCGTATTTCTGGTGCGCAAGGGCAATCCGAAGGGCATCCATGACTGGGGCGACCTGGTGAAGGGCGATGTGCAGATCGTCACGCCGAACCCGAAGACTTCGGGCGGCGCTCGCTGGAACTACCTGGCCGCCTGGGCCTGGGCGAATAAAGAATTCGGCGGCGACGAAGAGAAGATCAAGGGTTATATCGCCGACCTCTATAAGCGCGCTCCCGTCCTCGACACCGGCGCGCGTGGCTCGTTGACGACCTTCGCACAGCGCAACATCGGCGACGTCCTGCTCGCCTGGGAAAATGAGGCAGCTTTGGCCGGCGCCGAATTCGGTGCCGACTCGTTCGATATCGTCGTGCCGCCATCCTCAATCCTCGCCGAGCCGCCGGTGGCGCTCGTCGATGGCAATGTCGATGCAAAGGGCACGCGCAAGGTTGCCGAAGCGTACCTCACCTATCTCTATTCCGATGAAGGCCAGCAGATCGCGGCGAAGCATTTCTACCGTCCGTCCAACCCGGCGGTGGTACCTGCGGAATCGCTGCAGAAGCTGCCCAAGCTTGAATTGATCTCGATCGACGATCCGATCTTCGGAGGCTGGAAAAAGGCTCAGCCCTATCACTTCGGCGATGGCGGCATCTTCGACCAGATCTACAAACCGGCGTCCTCGAACTAGGGCCAGGACATGAGCACCACCGTCGCGGCCGCGCGGTGGCATTTCAAGAGGCCGAGCGTCATTCCAGGTTTCGGTTTGACGCTCGGCTTTACGATTGCCTACCTGACGCTGATCATCCTTATCCCCCTATCAGGCGTTGCCTGGCGCGCATCCTCGCTGGGCTGGGCGGAGTTTTTGGCTATCGCCGGCGACGAGCGCACGCTGAACGCGCTCAAGATATCCTTTGGCGGCTCACTGATTGCGGCTCTCATCAATGTCGTTTTCGGCACCATCGTTGCCTGGGTGCTCGTGCGCTACCGCTTTCCGGGCCGGCGCATTCTCGACGCCGCAGTCGATTTGCCCTTCGCCCTACCGACAGCGGTCGCAGGCATCGCACTTGCCTCGATCTACGCGCCGAACGGCTGGGTGGGTCAGTTGCTGACGCCACTCGGGATAAAGGTCGCGTTCACGCCGGTCGGCATCGTGATTGCTCTTGTCTTCATCGGCCTGCCCTTCGTCGTGCGTACGGTGCAGCCGGTCATGGAAGAGATCGACCGTGAAGTCGAGGAAGCGGCGGCAACACTTGGCGCCACGCGTTTCCAGACGATTTCGCGGGTGATCCTGCCGGGGCTGGCTCCGGCGGTCCTGACAGGCTTTGCGCTCGCCTTCGCCCGTGCGGTCGGGGAGTATGGCTCGGTGATCTTCATCGCCGGCAACATCCCATATGTTTCGGAGATTGCACCGCTGTTGATCATCATCAGGCTTGAGGAATTCAACTACGCCGGCGCCACTGCAATTGCCGCACTGATGCTGATTATCTCCTTCGTGATGCTGTTTGTCGTCAATCTGCTGCAGGCCTGGAGCCGCCGGAGGTACGGTTATGGCAGTTGAGGCAATCGACAGGGCTTTGCCGGAAAGGCCCTTGACTGGTACGATTGCCGGAGTGAGCAAGTCAGTACCCCCGCGCGCAACTTCCGAAACGGCCGCGACCAAAGCGGTTCTTATCGGTATTGCTTTGATTTTCCTTGCTCTTTTCCTGATCCTGCCGCTGATCGTGGTGTTCGTCGAAGCCTTCCGCAAGGGCGCGGGCGAATTCTTACTGGCGCTCGGTGAGCCGGACACGTTTTCGGCAATCAAGCTGACGCTGACGGTTGCGGCGATTGCCGTACCCTGCAATCTCGTCTTCGGCGTTGCCGCTGCCTGGGCCATCGCCAAGTTCGAGTTCAAGGGCAAAGCCTTCCTGACCACGCTGATCGACCTGCCGTTTTCGGTCTCGCCGGTCATTTCCGGCCTCGTCTATGTCCTGCTCTTCGGCGCCGGAAGCTTTCTCGGCCCCTGGCTGAAAAGCCATGGCGTGGAAATTCTGTTCGCTGTGCCGGGTATCGTGCTGGCTACGATCTTCGTTACCTTCCCATTCGTTGCGCGCGAGCTGATCCCGTTGATGCAGGAGCAGGGCACGGGCGACGAGGAAGCGGCGATCTCGCTTGGCGCGTCAGGCTGGCAGACCTTCTGGTATGTGACGCTGCCCAACATCAAATGGGGCCTGCTCTACGGTGTGTTGCTTTGCAACGCCCGCGCCATGGGCGAGTTCGGCGCCGTATCGGTCGTGTCGGGCCATATTCGCGGTCTTACCAACACCATGCCGCTGCATGTCGAGATACTTTACAACGAATACAACTTCGTCGCGGCATTCGCGGTGTCCACGCTGCTCGCGGCGCTGGCGCTGGTAACGCTGGTGCTGAAATCCATCCTCGAATACCATTATGGCGACGAGATCGCCGCTTCCGCCAAGCACTGACACCGCAAATTGTGACGTATAGCAGGAAAATTAGGAGCCTCGATGGACGTTTCCATCCGCAATGTGCGCAAAGAGTTCGACCGGTTTCCGGCGCTGCGCAACGTCTCGCTCGATATCCGCTCGAGTGAGTTGATCGCGCTGCTGGGCCCATCTGGCTCAGGCAAGACGACACTCCTCAGGCTGATCGCCGGTCTGGAGCGGCCGACGGAGGGAGCCGTGTTCTTCGGCGAGGAGGATGCTTCTCACAAGAGTGTGCAAGAACGCAATGTCGGCTTCGTGTTCCAGCACTACGCGCTGTTCCGCCATATGACGGTCGGCGACAATATCGGTTTCGGCCTCAAGGTGCGGCCTGGGACGTCGCGCCCCGCCACAGCTGAAATTCGTCGGCGCTCGTCGGAATTGCTCGACCTTGTCCAGCTGTCGGGGCTTGAAAAGCGCTACCCGAACCAGCTTTCAGGCGGCCAGCGCCAGCGCGTGGCGCTTGCACGGGCGCTTGCCATCGAGCCGAAGGTGCTTTTGCTGGATGAGCCCTTCGGAGCGCTGGATGCTCAGGTGCGGCGCGAACTGCGTCGCTGGTTGCGTGAAATCCACGACACGACCGGCCATACGACGGTTTTCGTCACCCATGACCAGGAGGAGGCGCTGGAACTCGCCGACCGGGTCGTGGTCATGAGCCAGGGCCGGATCGAGCAGGTAGGCACTGCCGACGACGTCTACGACACCCCGAACTCACCCTTTGTGTATGGATTCATCGGGGATTCCAGTTCGCTGCCCGTGAAGGTCGAGAGCGGCCAGCTCTGGCTGCAGGACCGGGCGCTGGGCCTCACCACATCGGGTTTGGCGGATGGTGACGCCACGCTCTATTTCCGCCCGCACGATATCGACTTGCTCGACGTCAATGGCGGCTGCCTCGTAGGCACCGTCGCTGCCAGCCGGCGTGTCGCCGGCACACGGCGGGTCGAGCTCGAGATCGGCGGCGAGCGTCATCGCGTCGAGATCGAGTTGCCCATTGAGCATCCGGCCGCCACCAAGAACCGTATTGCCTTCCGGCCCCGCCGCTGGAAGGCATTTTCTCAGGATGGGACGGGCGGAGGACCTGTGATCACACATAGCCGTGCGCGCGAGGGAATTTCGCTGCTGTCTGCGACCGGGACGTGAGCGCTCTTCCTTCTCCCGTTTACGGGGGAAGGTGGTCCGAAGGACCGGATGAGGGGCGGGAGCCTATCCTGGGACCTCTACGCTGCCCCTTCATCTGCCTGCCGGCATCTTCTCCCCGTGAACGGGGAGGAGAACGATGCGCTGGCGCGTTGCGCCTATCTGCGATAGAAGCCGCCCACCGCAAATTCCGGCCCATCTGATGCTCCTTCCGCTTCGCCTGGTTCTCACTATCGCCGCCTGTGCCTGCCTCGCCGCCTGCGCGAGCCGCACGACTGCGTCCATTCCACGAACCGATGTTCCCGCATCGCAGACCGAGGCGGACGAAAAGCCCGAACCTTTGCCGCCAGGCATCAAGCCTTTGACCGTGGAACAGGAAGAGACAATTTCGCAATGATTCCAGCGGCGAGCTTTTATCTCGGCATTGACACCGGCGGCACCTACACGGACGCTGTCCTGTGGTCGCAAGCGACTGGCGTCGCCGCGAAGGCGAAATCGCTGACCACGCGCCATGATCTGGCCGTCGGTATAGCCGGCGCGGTTGACGCGGTACTCGCCAACACGAAACTCGATCCGAAGGCGGTTAAGCTCGTCTCGATGTCGACCACGCTTGCCACAAACGCGCTGGTGGAAGGACAGGGCGGGCGTGTCGCGCTGGTGATGATCGGCTTCACGCCGACTGACCTGCATCGCGATGGATTGGAAAAGGCGCTGGGCGGCGATCCAGTGGTGTTCTGCGACGGCGGGCACGACGTTCATGGCAATGCGCGCGACATTCGACCTCGCGGCGCTCGAAGCTGCCTTACCCGATCTCGCGAAGTCTGTGTCAGGCTTCGCGGTCTGCGCCTATTTTGCCACGCGCAATCCCGCGCATGAGATCGCGGCGCGCGACCTCATCCGCGAAAAGACCGGTATGCCGGTCACGACCAGCCACGAATTGTCGTCAAAGCTTGGCGGCCCGCGCCGCGCGCTGACCACCCTGCTCAACGCCCGGCTGATCTCGATGATCGATCGTCTGGTGGCCGCGACGGAGGGCTTCCTGGATCGACGCGGCATTGCAGCCCCGTTGATGGTCGTTCGCGGCGACGGCGCGCTTGTATCGGCGGCGTTTGCGCGCCAGCGGCCGATCGAGACGATCCTGTCCGGCCCGGCCGCCAGCCTGGTCGGCGCTCGCCATATGACCGGCCTCGACAACGCCGTCGTCTCAGACATCGGCGGCACCACGACCGACGTTGCGGTGCTCGATCATGGCAGGCCCCGCCTCGACCCGGAAGGCGCCACGGTCGGCGGATTCCGCACCATGGTCGAGGCTGTGGCAATGCGCACCTTCGGCCTTGGCGGCGACTCCGAGGTCCGTCTTGAAGAAGGCGGGCTGGACCCGAAGATCCTGCTGGGCCCGCGCCGGCTTGTGCCGCTGGCGCTTGCTGGCCTTGCCCATGGCGACGTGGTCGCCCAGCAGCTCGAGCGCCAGCTTCGCGCTCCGAATGCCGGCCGCATGGATGGCCGCTTTGCTGTTCGTACCGGCGTGCCCGAACGTCTGGCAGCCGGCCTGACCGCGCCGGAACAGAAGCTATACGAGGCCATCGGCATGACGCCGCTGCCGCTTGATACGCTGCTGACCTCCACGGCGCAGACCGCGACGCTGAACCGGCTGGTGGCGCGCGGCCTCGTCCATATATGCGGCTTCACGCCGTCGGACGCCGCCCATACGCTCGGCCGGCAAGCCAACTGGGATGCCACCGCCGCGCGTCTCGGCGCGATGCTTTTCGCCCGCAGGCGCGATGGCCGCGGCCAGCCGATTGCCGAGACGCCGGAAGCGCTGTGCGAGCGCGTGCTCTCGGTGGTGACCCGGCTTTCGGCCGAAGTGATCCTCGAAACCGCCTTTGCCGAGGACGGTCTCGATGGCGCATCGACGGTTGCGCATGCGCTGGTGCAGCGTGCCGTCGACGGCCGCGAGGGAATAGCCCGCTTCACCGTGGCGCTCGACCGTCCGGTGATCGGCCTCGGCGCTTCCGCGCCGCTGCATTATGCCGGCCTGCCGGCGCTGGTGGGCAATATCTGCGTCGTACCCACGGATACCGACGTCGCCAACGCGCTAGGCGCCGTCGTCGGCCAGGTGCGCGTTTCGGCAGAGGCTCTGGTCAGTCAGCCGCGCGAGGGCGTTTTCCGGCTCTCCGCCGGAGATTTGATGCGCGACTTTACCGAAGAGGCCGCAGCGATCGCCGCTGCCGAGACACGGGTGCGCGAGCTGGCCGGCGCCCGCGCGCTCGCGGCGGGAACCGATGTCGCCGAGATCACGCTTTCGAACGATATCCGGACCTCGACGGTCGAGGGCCAGCGCATGTTCATCGAAGCGCGGGTCGTGGCGGTGGCGAGCGGCCGGCCAAGGATCGCGGGCTGAACCCCCAGGCAGTTCGGACTTCTGGCCATTGCGAATCACATGGCTACATTGGAAGTTGAGAGGTTCGCTGCAGGGCACCAGGCCCATCAGGCCGGAACGATGACGATCCGCATGTCCTTGCCGAGGCGTTCTGCGTAGCGGCGCGGCAGGTGGCTGCGCACGGCCCCGCCGGCAACGACCGCCGGGTAGTCGCAGACCGTCACCTCCCCGCCGCCCGGCTCGCTCCGTCGAAGTTCCCACCGCACCTTGGTGCCGTCCGGCAATCCGGTGGAAGCCTCGAAGCTCTGGGCGCTCTCGTTGCAGCCGACATGAGCGGTCTTCGCAACGCTGCCGTCGGGAAATGGAACGGCATCGAGAAACCCGAAGATGGAATCATGCTGAAGCAGGCTCACGCGTGCATGCGGCCAAACATGTTGGCGCAGAAAATACTGGTCGGCGAAATGGCGCGAGGCGAGCGGCTTCGCCAGGAACGACGCAACCATCCCATCCATGGGCGGGAGCGCGCCGCCGATCACGCCCCAGAGCCCCGCCAGAAGCAGTTCCACATGCGAACCGTGATCGCGCATGTGATGGAAGCGGCGATCACTGGCGATCCACGCGCCCACGGCATTCGCCTCCCGTCTGCTGATGACGGAATCCGCATCGCGGAAAAGCACACGGTGCACGCCGGGAATATCGCAGGCGGCGAACCGCCACATCGGACCGGGCCAGCCGCGCATGTGATCCGAAATGTTTACGACATCGGCGCCGTGCGCGGCAAGGCGCGCCCTGATCGAGCCGGGCACGGTCTCGTCGACATACACCCTGCAGGTCCAGAACGGATAGAGATCGGACTGCTCGACGGCGTTGAGCACGGCGCCTTCGCAATATTTCGCGGAATTGCCGAAAAGCGAGAAGGCGATGATGTTGAGGCGCCGCGTTTCGGCGGAGGGCGGCGGCGGCGCGGGGCTGCCCAGTTCGCGGCGGCTGGCCCGGCGGCCTCGGCGTCACGCCGCGAAAGCGCCAGATTGCCCCAGTACCGCGCCTTCGCCGGATCGTCCTTTTCGAACCATGCGTGTGCCAGCACATCGAGCACGGCAAGCGAGTTGGAGTTCGCCCGCAATGCCCGTTCGGCATAGTCGATGGCCTCGTCCCACAGGCCGAGCCGCGCGGCGCAGGCGGCCACGTCGCATAGCGGACCGGGCCCGATCCGCGGCAGCACCGAGGCTTTCAACGCCAGGCGCCGTGCTTCGTCGAAGCGGCCCGCGGCGAAGGCCTGCATGAAATTTCTGGACATCGAGCTGAGGAGGAGCCCGAGCTTCTTGTCATTCGCCTGAACCGGCGGCATCCGCAACACCTGAAATATATGCTCCGGCAAGGCCGGCTCGTGAGTTTCAAAACCATCATGTCGCGGGCTCAGCCGCCTATAAGGCCTACCTCGCATGCCATCAATCGGGCGACAAGGGCTCCGCTGCTGTCGGGATGCCGCACCGAACAGCAAGGAAAGCTGCAACTCATCATCCACGTGGAGAATTGACCATCTGGTCAGACCATGCCAAAGCCGCAAAACCCAAGACGAACGGCCGCAAGGAAGTTTCATATGCCGGATTTGGTTCCGCTCGCCGGGCTGCGCGTGGCGCAGGCCCTCCACGATTTCGTTGTCGGAGAGGCGCTGCCAGGTACGGGGATAGACATCAATGCTTTCTGGGAGGGTTTCTCCGCGCTTGTTCACGACCTAGCGCCGAAGAACCGCGCGCTTCTCGCCCGCCGCGACGAATTACAGAGCAAGATCGATGCCTGGCATCGTGAAAATGGCGCACCTTCCGATTTGGCTGCCTATCGCGCCTTCCTAACCGACATCGGCTACCTTCTCCCCGAAGGTCCCGACTTCAAGGTTGCCACCGACAATGTCGATGCCGAGATTGCGCGGATCGCCGGGCCGCAACTGGTCGTGCCGGTGATGAATGCGCGCTATGCGCTCAATGCCGCAAATGCCCGCTGGGGTTCGCTGTATGACGCGCTCTACGGCACCGACGCGATCCCCGAGACGGACGGCGCGGAAAAGGGAGAGGCTTATAACCCGAAGCGCGGCGCAAAGGTCGTAGCCTGGGCACGCAAGTTTCTCGACGACAGCGTGCCGCTCGAAGGGGCAAGCTGGTCGGATGCGCGGGCCTTCCAGACCAATGGCGGTAAACTGCTTGTCACGCTGCCCGGCGGCCGCACGGTCGGCCTGAAAAACCCGGAGAAGTTTGCCGGTACATTGCTCAAGCCGTCCGCGCCCGCCGCGTTTCTACTGCGCAATAACGGCCTGCTGATCGAGATCGTCATCGATCCTGCCTCGACCATCGGCAAGGACGATCCTGCACATATCTCCGATGTCTGGCTGGAATCGGCGCTGACGACGATCCAGGATTGCGAGGATTCTGTCGCCGCCGTCGACGCCGCGGACAAGGTTGCGGTTTATCGCAACTGGCTCGGCCTGATGAGGGGCGACCTCGCCGAGGAGGTTTCAAAGGGCGGCAAGAGCTTCACCCGGCGGCTCAATCCCGATCTGGAATGCATCGCGCCGGACGGCTCCAGCTTCGATCTTGTCTGCCGCTCGCTGATGCTGGTGCGCAATGTCGGCCACCTGATGACCAACCCGGCGATCCTCCTTTCGGACGGCAGCGAGGTGCCGGAGGGAATGATGGATGCCGCGCTCACCGCGCTGATTTCGCTGCATGACATCGGACCCAAAGGCCGCCGCGCCAATTCTCGCGAAGGCTCCATGTATGTGGTGAAACCGAAAATGCATGGTCCTGACGAGGTGGCCTTCGCCGTCGAGATATTCTCGCGGGTCGAGGCGATGCTCGGCATGGCGCAAAACACCATCAAGATGGGCATCATGGACGAAGAGAGGCGCACCACGATCAACCTCAAGGAATGCATCCGTGCTGCCCGCGAGCGCGTCGTGTTCATCAACACCGGCTTCCTCGACCGCACCGGCGACGAGATCCATACGTCCATGGAGGCGGGTCCGATGATCCGCAAGGGCGACATGAAGCAGGCTGCGTGGATCGGCGCATATGAGAATTGGAATGTCGATATCGGCCTTGGCTGCGGCCTCGCGGGTCACGCGCAGATCGGCAAGGGCATGTGGGCGATGCCGGACCTTATGGCAGCCATGCTGGACCAGAAAATCGCCCACCCCATGGCTGGCGCAAACACCGCGTGGGTGCCTTCGCCAACGGCCGCCACACTTCATGCCACGCATTACCACAAGGTCGACGTGCATACCGTACAGGCGTCGCTGAAAAGCCGCCCGCGTGCAAAGCTCGACGATATTCTGTCGGTGCCGGTCGCCACGCGGCCAAATTGGACTCCGGAGGAAATCCAGCGCGAACTGGACAACAATGCGCAAGGCATTCTGGGATATGTTGTGCGCTGGATCGACCAGGGCGTCGGCTGCTCGAAAGTGCCGGACATCAACGATATCGGCTTGATGGAGGATCGGGCGACGCTGCGTATTTCCTCGCAGCACCTCGCCAACTGGCTGCATCACGGCATCTGCACTGAAAACCAGGTGATGGAAACCATGAAGCGCATGGCTTCGGTGGTCGACCGACAGAACGAGGGCGATCCGCTCTACCGCAAGATGGCGCCGGGTTTCGAAGGTTCAATTGCCTTTCTCGCCGCCTGCGATCTCGTTTTCAAAGGGCGCGCCCAACCGAACGGGTACACCGAACCGGTTCTGCATGGGCGGCGGCTGGAATTGAAGGCGAAAGATGCCGGATGACGCGCGCAGCGCTTTTACCCTCCTCGCCATCGATTGTTCGGCCAGCCTTTGCGCCGCCTCCGTGTACGACGCGGTTGCAGGCCGCGAGCTTGGCCGGTCGGTGCTCGACCTCGGCAAGGGACACGCCGAACACCTGATTGCCGTGATCAACGAGGCTCTGGCCACTGCCGGCAAGGCCTATAGCGACCTCGACGCCATCGCCGTGTCCATTGGCCCCGGCTCCTTCACCGGCATTCGGGTTGCCGTTTCCGCCGCGCGCGGCTTCGCGCTGGCTCTCGATATTCCGTCGATCGGCGTCAATACGCTTGAGGCATTGGGCGCAGAGGTTCGCGAGACCGAAGGCGCAAAACCTGTCATGGCGGCGCTGACTTCCGGACAGGAAAATGCACAGCTTGCGGTCTACGATGAATTCGGAAGCGTTGCGTTTCCACCAGGAATCATGACGGTGCGGGGAGCGGCAGAACTGGCGTCGAACACCAAGGCGGTCCTTGCCGGAACCGCCGCCCGCCATATTTCCGAAATCTCCGGTCGGCCTGTTGCCTCCGAAAAGGCCACAGCCGATATCGGCGTCTATGCTCGGGTCGCCATTGCCAAGGGCGCGGACGGCAGCAAGCCCAGTCCGCTCTACCTGCGCGAGCCGGATGCCAAGCCGCAGGCTGGGTTCGTTCTGCCAAGGCGTCAGAGCTAGAAACACGGGGCTGAGGAGGTTAGGAAAATGTCCATGCGTATCCCCTTCCTCCAGCACCGACCGCGAGAATTCGCGCTGGCTTCCCTCGAATCCGCGGATCTTCCGGCGATTGCGGCCATTCATCGCGAGGATTTCCCACGGCCTTGGAGCGAGGACGAATTTGGCGGCCTGCTTGACCAGGAGACTGTGTTCGGTTTTGCGGCGCGCGAGGTCGGCCATGGCAATGAGGCGCCGGCAGGGTTTGTGCTCGCGCGCCTTGTGGAGGGCGAGGCCGAAATTCTCACCGTTGCCGTTGCGCGCTCGCATCGCAGACAAGGCCTCGGCTGGCGTTTGATGGACGCGGTGCTGCGCGAGTTGCATGGGCGCCGGGCCGACGCCCTTTTCCTCGAGGTGGACGAAACGAACACGCCGGCGATCGCGCTCTATCGCCGCTTTGGTTTCCGGCAGGTCGGCCGCCGCCCTAACTACTATACGAGCGCCGATGGCTCTTCCGCCGGCGCGCTTGTCATGCGCCGCGATCTTCGCTAGCGCTGCGTCCGGTACTGTTCAGGAAATTTATTCTCGCGGGCATGTTTTCCCCCTCACCCGGCCTCCGCTTCGCTCGGCCACCCTCTCCCCGCCGCTGGGGAGAGGAGATCGTCCGCGTCCTCGCCTCGCCTGCCGGCGGTGCAAAATGAGGCGCGAGCATTGGCGAACCTCCTCTCCCCGATGGCGGGCCGGGCCGCGGCGCCTGGCCACCGCTGTTGCTGTTCAAGGCGCTGCTTCTGCAGTCGCTGTACGGTCTGTCGGACCGCGATCTGGAAGAGGCGCTTGGCGACCGGCTGTCGTTCCGGCGCTTCGTCGGGCTCGGCCTGGAGGAAGGCGTTCCCGACCACAGCGTGCTGTCGCGCTTCCGCAATCTTTTGGTTGCCGAGGGCTTGCTGGAGAAGCTGTTCGGAGAGTTGGACCGCCAGTTGGAGAAGGCCGGCGCTATCCTGAAGCGCGGCACGATGCTGGATGCCACGCTGATCGAGGCCATCTCGGCGCCGCCGTCCGGCGATCGGGCCTCGAAGGACGCAGACGCCCGCTTCGGCGGCGCCAAGGGCAAGGGCGGCTTCACCTTCGGCTACAAGGCCCATGTCGGGGTGGACGAGGGTTCGGGCCTGATCCGCATGGTGATTACCACGCCGGCCAACGTCAACGACACCATTCCTGCCGACGCCCTCATCGTCGGCGACGAGAAGGCGATTTGGGCGGACGCCGCCTACGACACGATTGCCCGCCGCGCCCGGCTGAAGGCCGAGGGCAGGAAGGCCCGCATCGCGCGCCGGCCCAACAAGCATCATCCCGTGCTGCCGCCGCGGCTCAAGCGCTACAACCGGCTGATTGCCCGTCGCCGCGCGGCGGTGGAGACCACCTTCGCAACGCTCAAGCAGCGCATGAAGCTGACCGTCATCCGCTATGTCGGACTGGCCAAGGCAGCCGGCCAGATCACCATGGCGGCCATCGCCTTCAACATGCGCCGATGGGCGGCGATCACGCCATAGCTGCGTCCAAAATCCGCCGGACAACGGCAAAACACCCCGGCCAAACACCCAAACCCCTGAAAAAGCACCAAAATGCCCGTCACGGGGAGAGGGTGGCCGAGCGAAGCGGAGGCCGGGTGAGCGACTATGCTTGGTGTCAAGTTGCATTAGCAAACTCATTTCGCGCGTCGCGTGCTTTAGCATTGAGGATGACAAGGAGTTTTCTGGCGAGCGCGATGCGGATGACCATTTTGGGTTTTCCGGCCTTGTGCAACCTGTCGTGGAAGGCGGCGAGATGGGGGTCGTAGCGTGCAGCGATACGGGCTATGAGGAAGAGGATGGAGCGCGGCCCGGCGCGGCCGCCGCGCACCGGGCGATGGCCCTGGCGGTTGCCGCTGTCGTTGGCGATGGGGGCAAGCCCGATGACTTTGGTGACGGCCTTGTTGGAGATCAGGCCGATCTCCGGCACCTGCGCCATCAGCACGGCGACGGTGCGGCTGGCGACGCCTTTGACGGTACGAAAGGCGGCGTCGAGGCGCGCCCACAGCGGATCGTCGTCGATCAGCGAGGCGATCTCGCCGGACAGCCGGCGCTCCTGGCGCTTAAGCAGGGCGATAACCTCATCGATACTGTCCAGTATCTCCGCGCTGCTGGCCGCGGCCCTGCGCTGTTTGTTGGCGGCAAGGTCGCCGGTCACCTGAGAAAGTCGGGAAACCAGCGCCTTGAGCCGCTGCTGAGCGGGGCTCGGCGGCGGCGCCGGCGGGACCTTCCTGACCACGGCGTAATAGGCGATCACGCCGGCGTCGATCCGATCGGTCTTCTCCAGAAAACCCATCGCCTCGGCGAAATGCCGCACATTGCGCGCATTGAGTGGCGCCGCGCAGGGCTGGCCGAGCTCCGACAGGAGCAGGTAAGCCAGTCGCTCGTAGCCGCCGGAGGCTTCCATCGCCACCAACTCGACCGCATGGTGGCCGCACCAGGCGACCAGTTCGGCGATACCGGCCGCGTCGTTGCCGAAGCGCCCCGTCATCCCGCCCGGCCAGACGTGGCCGTCCAGCCAGTCCTTCGAAACATCAACTCCACAAACGATTCTGTTCACGGTAACCTGCCTTGTGCGTACGATTGGAGCCAAGCGACTATTCGGTCGTGCGTGACAAAGGCGAAGATCCCAAGCTCACCCACGGTTGTAGCCGAAGGGGTAACGGGCGACTTCACCAAACCGCGAACCGGATGGCCATCCGGTTCGCGGTTCAGTCGCTTCAATCGCACAAAATTACTCAAGTGCAGATACAAGGGGGTAGGCGACTGTGCCTGTCTCCATAAACATCCATGATCGGCGTGATCCGCACGACCTTCGCGCTGCTGGTCATCGTCGTGCTGACCGTCCTGCTCGGGCCGTTTCAATGGCTCGGGGTTTCGACCGGATGGTGGCGCGGGCGGCGCCTTCTGCGGTTCTGGCACACGACCGCAACCGCACTTCTCGGCATTCGCATCCGCACCTTCGGCAGCCTTGCGCAAGGCAGGCCGCTGATGTTGGCAGCCAATCACGTGTCGTGGGCCGACATCACGGTGCTTGCGTCGATCGCCGACGTATCCTTCATCGCCAAGTCCGAAATGTCCGGCTGGCCGATTTTCGGCTGGTTTTCGCGAATGCAGCGTTCGGTCTTCGTCGAGCGTGGTCGCCGCCCCAAATCCGGCCAACAGGCATCTGAAATTGCCGAACGCCTGGCTGCCGGCGACGTGATGGTGCTGTTCGCCGAGGGGACAACGGGCGACGGCAACATGGTCCTGCCATTCAACACGACGTTGTTCGGCGCCGCTTCGATGATGCTGACCGCCGGCCATCATGACGATATGTGGATCCAGCCGGTAGCGATCGCTTATACGCGGCTCCAGGGCATTCCGATGGGTCGGCAGTTTCGGCCGAAAGCGGCGTGGATAGGCGATGAGGACTTGATTCCGCATCTCGGCGCACTGCTCCGCGAAGGCGGGCTGGACGTCGAGGTGCATTTCGGTTCGCCATTGCTGTTTACTGCCAAGAGCGGCCGCAAGCAGGTGGCGCGGATGGCAGAGAATCAGGTTCGGGAACTGTTTCACGGCGCGCTGAGAAACCCCACGCGAGTTAATGACGAGGTTAGGGGCTCGGCGTCAATCTTTGCCCATTGGACCGCCAAGGGTGTGAATAAAAACCGCCTCCGCGCATGGAAGTGAAAAGTAATATCTAACCCTTTCAGTCACTTGTAAAATAGTTTCTGCTCCCCTTTTTCATCCCCTCATAAGCCAAACGATAATCCTGTTGCCTGATGTAGCGCGCAAAATCAGATGGCACGGCGCGCAACTTCATATGGCATTTTGCGAGATGGGCGTTTGTGGCTATTTCAGCCTGTTGATCGTCCACGCGACCGCCTTGCCATCTTCGATCAGCGGCTCGTGAATGATCGCGCCGCGGGCTCGGTCGAGATCGACGTCGACCAGCGTTATGCTGATGTCCGGTTCACACGCCTTGCATCTGAATTTCAGCGCCAACGGATCGCGGCCGCCGCCGTAGATCATCATCAGGTCCGAGGCGCGATAAAGCCGCGCGTTTCCACAGCGGTTACAGTACGCCTTCACAAGCATGCCCCGGCGGACCGCTTTTCCAAGTGTGTCGATCGGCTGAGCCATCGGAACAAAATAGGAACAAATCCCTTGCGCGGTCAATCGCGCGATGGCATGGTTCTCAGCGAAACCGAAAAGCGAGACGAGTCCATGCAGCCGGAACGGGCACAGGAACCGGAGGGCGAAGCCTTGCCCGTGGACGAGGTGGATCAGGTCATTGCCGCCTTCGGTGGTGACGAGCGGGCGGCATTGTCGGCCGCGCTGGCAGAGCTGCGCAGGCTGCATCGCGAGCTTGCCCTGACCCGCATTGCCGTGTCGTCCGGATTTTCACGTGGCTGGCATCACAGGAGACCGCAGGAATGTCCGGATACAGGCGAAAGCCAAAGATGATCACCGATATTGCGGCCTTCGGCGGCGACATGACTACGGTCTCGAAGGTGCTGCTCCACTACCAGATGGGCCTCTATACTGGCGCGGATCACTACCGTCTGCTTCGCGACCTTCACATCCAGCTCTGCGATGTGACGCTGAGGATCAGCGGCCAGCGCGAGCTGCCGTGGGTCGCCCATTTGCTGGGCCAGCCCTGGCCCAAGTGAGATCCGAACCGTTTCAAATTAGCCTTCCGCATGACGCAGCTGCGCAGATATCCGTCGCGGGTACCGGTCAGGCCGTATTGCCGGCCGCAGCGAACACGGGTGGCATCCTACCTTCCCCACGGCAACAAACCTACGCGCGACCCGTTCGTTCCGCTCTCAACATATCGCCAAAGGGTGACGATCGGGAACGCAAGCGCCGTAGTACCATTGTGCATGAAGAGCCGCGCCTGAACCCGAGGAACGGCACTCATTGGAGGATAGAACATGGCAGTCAAGAATGCAGTGACACCGGCGGGACGGTCTTCGGCACAACAATTGAAGGATGCCGCGGCAGCAGACGAGAGGAAGGTTGAAGCCCGCAAGGGGAGCGATCTCAAGAAAGGCGCCAAGCGGTTTATCGAGAGGGCGAAGTCGGCCGATCGCCCGGCCGACTGAAAACGCACTCTGCGCCGTCGCGTTCGGGTCAACGCTCCCGCGAGAAGCTGGGCGCGATCGGACCCGCTCCAATAGCGTACAGGATACACCCGGCGGTCTGAGGATCGCCGCCGAGCTTTCCGCCAAAGGCGGTGCGCTGGAGAAGAGGATTCGCCCAGCGCGATCCCGAGAGAGGGCCGGATTGATGGTCATCAGATAGGAAAGTGGCAAGCAGGCCCGCAAAAGCACGTATGTGGTTCGCATATGATGGTTTGATGGCCGCTTTCTGGACCTGGCCACATCATGGCGATCAATGCGTTGCTCCAGCCGCCAAGCTGTCGCGCCGCGCTTCTCTGCGAAATGTCGGGGCAATAATGGACGAGGCCGGCACGGTGAAGGCCTTTAGCATCTCCATCGCTCGCCAGAGCTCTCGCTGCGCTATCCATTTCCTCCGAGCCGTCCTGTCGAAGGTGCGGGCCGAGCGGCGGCCTTTTCGGCAGGCGAAAGCGATAGGAAATGCCCCTGCTTTCAGGGGACAAAGTCGCGCGAAACCGAGCATTGCCGCAGATTGACGCGGCATTCCGTCTGTCCTTCTACGCCAAAAGGCGCTAGAAGCCGGGCAATGGAGCATTTTGAAGTTGAGCGAAAGGTGGACGTGGCGTCGGAGACGAGCCTGACAGCGCCGGCGGTGCGCAAGGTGTTCGTCAAGACCTATGGCTGCCAGATGAATGTCTACGACTCGCAGCGCATGACCGATGCGCTGGCGGCAGACGGCTATACCTCCACCGAACGCATGGAGGATGCCGACCTCGTGCTCCTCAACACATGCCACATTCGCGAAAAGGCAGCGGAGAAGGTCTATTCCGAGCTTGGCCGCATCCGCGACCTGAAGCATGAGCGGGAAAAGACCGGTGCGCAGATGATGATCGGCATTGCCGGCTGCGTCGCACAGGCCGAGGGCCGTGAGATCATCCGCCGCGCGCCAATTGTCGATCTGGTCATCGGCCCGCAGACCTACCACCGCCTGCCGGACGCACTGAGGAGGGCGCGTTCCGGTCAGAAGGTTGTGGAGACGGACTACGCCGTCGAGGATAAGTTCGACCACCTTCCGCAGCCGCGTCGCGCCGAGATCATCAAGCGCGGCGTGACCGCGTTTCTGTCGGTTCAGGAAGGTTGCGACAAGTTCTGTACCTTCTGCGTGGTTCCTTACACGCGCGGCTCGGAAGTATCGCGCCCGGTCTCGCAGATCGTGGCTGAGGCCGAGAAACTGGCGTCCGCAGGCGTTCGCGAAATCACGCTGCTTGGTCAGAACGTGAATGCGTGGCATGGCGAAGGGCCGGACGGCTCGACTTGGGGCCTGGGCCGGCTGCTGTTCCGGCTGGCGGAAATCTCCGGCGTCGCCCGCCTGCGCTATACAACCAGCCACCCCCGCGACATGGACGACGATCTGATCGCTGCACATCGCGATTTGCGCACGCTGATGCCCTATTTGCACCTTCCGGTGCAGTCGGGCTCCGATCGCATCCTCAAGGCGATGAACCGCCGGCACAAGGCCTCCGATTACCTGGCGCTGATCGACCGCATCCGCGCGGTACAGCCCGACGTCGCCATGTCAGGCGACTTCATCGTCGGGTTCCCGGGCGAGACCGACGCGGATTTCGATGCAACGCTCGATTTGGTCCGCAGCGTCCGGTACGCGCAGGCCTTCTCGTTCAAATATTCGCCGCGTACCGGCACGCCGGGTGCGGAGATGAAGGGACATTTGCCGGAACCAGTGAAGGATGAACGGCTGCAGCGTCTGCAGGCGCTTCTGAACGAACACCAGCGTGACTTCACCCAAAGCCGTGTCGGCATGGGGTTCGATGTGTTGATCGAGAAGCCCGGCCGCCGCCCCAATCAGCTTGCTGGACGGTCGCCATGGCTGCAGCCGGTCATTATTGATGAAACCGCCGGCGAAATAGGTGACATTATTCCCGTACGAATCACCAGGGCGGAAGGAACAACTCTTTTCGCCGATGTTGCGTGAAGGTTGAAGGAGAGACGTTTGGTCGCCACCGCAGATCTGAAACAGGCGCCTTCCGGGGCGTCGGATATGGCGCACATCGTCCTGACTTTCGACAACAACAAACTGGCCAGTGCGCTTTACGGACCCTTCGACGAAAATCTGGCCCGGCTTGAGCAGAAGCTCGGCGTCGATCTGCGCTCGCGCGGCAATCAAGTAACGATAAAGGGCACCGCCGCCGTCGCCGAACAGGCACGCCGGGCGCTTGATCAGCTCTATGGCATCCTGCAGAAGGGCGTCGACATCGCGCAGTCGGATGTCGATGGAGCCATCCGCATGGCCATCGCCGCCGACGATCAGCTGACGCTGCCGACGCTGGAACGCAAGGGCAAGATGGCCGCCGCGCAGATTGCCACACGCAAACGCACAATCTATGCGCGCTCGCTCAACCAGGACGCCTATATGCGGGCGCTGGAGAGATCCGAACTGGTCTTCGGCATCGGGCCGGCGGGCACCGGCAAGACCTATCTCGCCGTCGCGCATGCGGCGATGCTGCTGGAGCGTGGCATGGTCGAGCGCATTATCCTCTCGCGTCCCGCCGTCGAGGCGGGTGAACGGCTGGGCTTCCTCCCGGGCGACATGAAGGAGAAGGTCGATCCCTATCTGCGTCCGCTCTACGATGCGCTCTATGACATGATGCCGGCCGACAAGGTGGAGCGCGCCCTAACCGCCGGCGCCATCGAGATCGCGCCGCTCGCCTTCATGCGCGGACGCACATTGGCGCATTCCGCCGTCATTCTCGACGAGGCGCAGAACACCACGCCGATGCAGATGAAGATGTTCCTGACCCGGCTGGGCGAGAACTCGCGCATGATCATCACCGGCGATCCGACGCAGATCGACCTGCCGTCGCAGACCAAGTCCGGATTGGTCGAGGCGCTGCGCATTCTTGACGGTATTCCGGGTGCGGTCACGGTACGGTTCGGTGACAGCGATGTCGTGCGCCATCCGCTGGTGGCCGAAATCGTGCGTGCCTATGACCGCGACGGCAAATTGTCGCGCGGTTTGGGCGCAGGAGAGAATTAAACTGTAGCAGCAATGTTTCGCTCCGTTGGGGGGAGCGAGGGCGCGCCTGACTCATGACCGTTCCAAAACGACAAATCAAACCTGTCTCGATCTCGATCGACATCATGGTCGAAGCAGGTGGCTGGCCGAGCGAGGAACAACTGGCCGCACTTGCCGCCCCGGCCGTGGATGCCGCGCTCGGCGTGGCGGGAGCAGAGGCAACGCAGCCGGTGGAACTCAGCCTTGTATTCACCGATGACGCCCACATCAGGATGCTGAATGCCGATTGGCGGGGCAAGGATAAGCCCACCAATGTTTTGTCCTTTCCATCGTTCCCAGGCAAGATTGGCGCGCTGCTGCCGCCAATGCTCGGCGACATCATTCTCGCCCAGGAGACGGTTGCACGCGAGGCGGAACTGGAAGGCAAGCCACTGGATCACCATATCGCTCACCTGATCGTTCATGGCCTGCTGCATCTTATCGGCCATGACCACGAGACGGACGCGGAGGCCGAAAGGATGGAGGCATTGGAGCGCCAGACGCTTGCAAGGCTTGCCATTCCCGATCCCTACGCGTAACAGAAAAAGCGCAAGGCATGCCGCGCCCAGCACGTGCTGTCCGCAGTATGCTCCAATTGACCGGACCGAGATGAACGAGACCCCCGAGACTGTCGCCGGCTCCGAAGAGAGCAGCGCCAGGAAGATAGCGGACAAGGCCGACGAGGTCCCCAGTCCGAGTACCGCCACGGCGGCCCCAGCCGAACGCGCTTCCTTCCGAGACTGGCTTTCCACGCTGTTCCGCCAGAAGAACGGCAACAACCTGCGCGAGGACCTGACCGACGCGCTTGCCGAAAGCGCGGCGGATGCGGAGGCCTTCTCGCCCGCGGAACGCGCCATGCTCAACAACATCCTGCGACTGCGCGAAGTTCGCGTCGAGGATGTCATGGTGCCGCGCGCCGACATTGAGGCGGTGGAGATATCGATCCCGCTTGGTGAACTGCTCAACATATTCGAGCAGTCCGGTCATTCGCGCATGCCGGTCTATTCCGAAACGCTCGACGATCCACGCGGTATGGTGCACATCCGCGATGTGCTGGCGCATATCACCTTGACCGCACGCCCCAAGAAGGGAAGGGCTTCGAAGAAGCCCGTCGCGGGCAATACGCCGCTCGACCTTGCCAATGTCGATCTTGGCCGCTCGATCGGCGAACTCAATTTGATCCGCACCGTCCTGTTCGTGCCGCCTTCGATGCTGGCGTCGGACCTGATGGCGCGTATGCAGGCGGCGCGCACGCAGATGGCGCTCGTAATCGACGAATATGGCGGCACAGACGGGCTCGCATCGCTGGAAGACATCGTCGAGATGGTCGTCGGCGACATCGAGGACGAACATGACGAAGATGTACCGCTGATTACCCAAGCAGCCGATGGCGCGTTTATCGTCGATGCGAAAGCCGAGATCGACGATGTCACCAAGCTGATCGGCGGGGATTTCGCCCCCGGCGAGCATGGTGAATATGTCGACACGATCGGTGGGCTGATCTTCAACGCGCTTGGCCGCGTGCCGACCCGGGGCGAGGTGGTGCAGGCTGTGCCGGGCTTTGAGTTCCATGTTCTGGACGCCGATCCGCGCCGGGTGAAGAGAGTCCGCATCGTCGAAACGAAGGCAGATCGCCGCCGCCGGGCCTCCAAGGCTGAGCAGGCAGAGTAGCCACAGCGCCCACGTCGCCGTCAATTCGTCGATACGGGCTCAGGTTGCGGACCACGCCTTTGGCCCAAAACATCCCCCGTGCACATTTACGGGGCGACATGCATTATGCTTGCATGATGACATCTGCAACCTTCACCCCTGATGAGCTCGAGCGCTACGCCCGCCACATCGTCCTGCCGGAAGTTGGCGGGCCGGGGCAGCAGAAGCTGAAGCGCGCGCGTGTGCTGGTGATCGGGGCTGGTGGGCTGGGTGCACCGGTACTGCAATATCTCGCAGCGGCAGGCGTCGGCACGCTTGGCGTGGTGGACGACGACACGGTGTCGCTCTCCAATCTCCAGCGGCAGGTGATCCATGACACGGCGTCTGTCGGCGAAACCAAGAACGCAAGCGCTGCGCGGTCCATTGCCCGCATCAATCCGGGCGTGAACGCCGAACTGCACGAGTTTCGTATTACCGGGGAGAACGCAGGAGAGCTGGTCCGCCGCTACGACGTTGTTGCCGATGGATCAGACAATTTCGACACGCGCTACGCGGTGGCGGACGCCTGCGAAGCGGAGGCGCGCCCCCTCGTTCATGCCGCCGTCGGTCGCTTCGATGGATCGGTCACCGTTCTGAAGCCGTTCGAGATGGATGCGGAGGGCCGGCAGAACCCGTCCTACCGGGACCTGTTTCCAGAACCGCCACCGCCCGGCATGGTGCCTTCCTGCGCCGAAGCCGGCGTATTGGGTGCGCTGACCGGCGTCGTCGGCACCCTGCAGGCGATGGAGGTCATCAAGCTCATCACCGGCATCGGCGAGCCGCTCGTCGGACGTCTACTGCTTTATGACGGACTTGGCGCGCGGTTTGATACGGTGAGATACAAGCGTGCAGTCCTATGAGCCTGATGCTGACGGAGGAAGAACGCGCCATTGCCGGCGGCCGTGACGGCGACGGTGCGGCGATGGCCATGCGCATAGTTGCCGAGAGCGCCAAGCTGCTCGGAGCACCGCGCCTGATCCCGATAGCATCGGCGCATATTGACGGGGCGCTCTATCACGGCGATTCCGGCACGCTGTTCGGAGAGAAGCTGGTCGAGGGTGGCGCGAGAGTGTCCGTGCGCTCGACGCTCAATGTCGGTGCACTGGATCTCATGGGGTGCTCGCATGTGCGCCTGCCCGAACCGGCCCGCGGCATGGCGCGGCGCTTGATGGATGCCTATCGCGCGCTCGGCTGCGAAGCGAGCTGGACCTGCGCGCCATACCAGGCCGGGCACCGGCCGGCGTTCGGGTCCGATGTCGCTTGGGGCGAGTCCAACGCTGTCGTCTTCTGCAACTCGGTGCTGGGCGCGCGGACCAACCGCTATGGCGATTTCCTCGACATTGCCTGCGCGATTTCGGCGCGGGCTCCGGATTGCGGCCTTCACCGGGCGGAAAATAGGCGGGCGCGACTGGTGGTTGATGTCAGCAAGCTGTCGCTGGCATTTGTGGCGTCGGAGATCGCATGGCCGGTCCTCGGCAGTCTCTATGGCCGCATGGCCGGCGATGCGATCGGCGTGGTGACGGGCGTTCAAACCAATCCGGGCGAGGATGCGTTGAAGGCGTTCGGCGCGGCGGCGGCGTCTAGCGGCGCCGTTGGTCTCTTCCATATCGCCGGCGTGACACCCGAAGCACCGGATCTGGCGACGGCTTTGGGCGGACACTCGCCTGAACAGACAATTACGGTCACCGATGCGATGGTCCGAGAAGCACAGGCGCGGCTCTCGACAGCCGAAAAGGCGGATCGCCTCGACGCCGTCGCGATCGGCAGCCCGCATCTCTCTTTGGCCGAGGTCGGTCAACTCGAGGCGCTGATCGCCGGCAGAAAGTTGTCCGTTCCATTCTATGCCTGCACAGGGCGCCACGTCGTGCAGGCACTCGACGACGCTGGGCGGCGCAAATCGCTGGAGGCAGTCGGCGTGACGATCGTCGCCGATACATGCGTGGTCGTCACGCCGATCCTCAGAAGTCTCGAGAGCGGTGTGCTGATGACCAATTCCGGAAAGTTTGCCCAGTACGCGCCGGGCAACACCGGCTATGCGGTGCTGTATGGGTCGCTGGCCGATTGCGTAGACAGCGCGGTACTGGGCCGCCCGGTATTCGGGAAGCTGCAATGATCCATTCAGCGGCGGCGGCAATGCCTGTTCAGGCCGAAATTCTTGTGGCGGGCGAAGCGGGTGAAGGCGAAGCGCTGATCCTATCCGGTCCGATCAGTTTCTGGGGCGGCGTCAATCCCAATACCGGCAGGATCGCAGATGTCCGCCATCCCGAGCACGGACAGTCGATTGCCGGAAAGGTGCTGTTCCTGCCTGGAACGATCGGCTCGTCCTCAGCGTCCGCCGTGTTGCTGGAACTCGTTCACAATGGCAAAGCGCCTGCAGCATTCGTGCTCCATGAACCCGATGCGATCCTGCTGCTGGGGCTGATCGTGGCGAAGGAGATGGGATGGAAGACACCGGTGGCGGTGAAGCTGGAGCATGGCCGCTTTGACGTGTTTCGCGGCCGCCATGTGACGGTGAGCGCTGCCGGCGCGTTATCCTGAGGCTTTGTACGCACGGGTTGAAAGCCCATGACGAGTCCCTCCCAGGGAGGCGCGATCTCAAATCCTGTTCGGCAACACCCGGTCCGGAGGGCGATGGCCGTCGAAGAAGGCGCGGATGTTGATGATCACCTTCTCGCCCATATCGATACGGCCTTCGATCGTCGCCGAGCCCATATGCGGCAGGATCACCACCTTGCCCTTGGCGGCGAGCTTTACCAGCTTGGGATTGACCGCCGGCTCGTGCTCGAACACGTCGAGACCTGCGCCCGCGATCTTGCCGTCCTGCAGCATCTTGATCAATGTTTCTTCGTCGATCAGGTCGCCGCGCGCCGTGTTGACGATATAGCTGTTCGGCTGCAGCAACGCCAGGCGGCGCGCGGAAAGCAGGTGGAATGTCGCCGGCGTCGAAGGGCAGTTGACCGAGATGATGTCCATGCGGGCCAGCATCTGGTCAAGGCTCTCCCAATAGGTTGCTTCCAGTTCGTCCTCGATACGTTGCATTACGCGGTGACGGTTGTGATAGTGGATCGACAGGCCGAACGCCTTGGCGCGTCGCGCGACAGCCGTCCCTATGCGGCCCATACCGACGATTCCGAGCCGCTTGCCGGTGAAGCGGCGGCCGAGCATCCAGGTGGGTGACCATCCGGCCCATTTGGCCGGCTGCTCCAGAATGTTGGCGCCTTCGGTGAGCCGCCGCGGCACTGCAAGCATCAGCGCCATGGTCATGTCGGCAGTGTCCTCGGTCAGCACGCCGGGCGTGTTGGTTACAGCGATTCCGCGTTTGGCTGCGGCCACCACATCGATGTTGTCGACGCCGTTGCCGAAATTAGCGATGAGCTTGATGGTCGGGCCGGCCTGTTCGATAAGCGAGGCATCGATCTTGTCGGTCACGGTGGGGACGAGCACGTCCGCTTCCTTCAGCGCTGCCGCGAGTTCGGAGGGCGTCATCTTCCGATCGTCGACATTCAACCGGGCGTCGAAGAGTTCGCGCATGCGCGTCTCGACCTGATCCGGCAACTTACGGGTAATCACGACCAGAGGCTTTTTTTTGCCCGCCATTGTTTCCTCTAAGCCGGACGCTGTTGAGACCTCTTTAACCAAGACAGGCGAAACTTCCTGCCGGTCCCGGCATGACCGCCTGTGTAACAAGCGCCAGTGCCGATGACAAAGAAAAAGGGTGCGCCTCGATGGATCGGGCGCTCCACCTTGGGGAACGAATGTGTCTGGTGTTGTGTCGCATCGTATCACTGTCTTCGCTTTGCTGGCGGGCCTCGCGCTCCTGCCCGTCACAGCTGGCCATGTATTTGCGCAGAGTGCCATCGACGAAATGAGGCCGAAGGGCAGCGGCCTTCCCGTCCCCCGGTTCGTCAGCCTCAAATCAGGCAAGGTGAATTCGCGCATAGGTCCCGGCGTCAACTATCCGGTGGACTGGCTCTATCTGAAGTCCGGCTTGCCGATGGAGATCATCCAGGAGTTCGACAATTGGCGGCGTGTGCGCGATTCGGACGGTGCGGAGGGATGGATCAACCAGTCGCTGCTCTCGGGCAGGCGCACCGCGATCGCAGCCCCTTGGCAGCGGGGCAAGGAAACCAGCATCGATCTGCTTTCGGAGCCGAGCAAGGCAGCCTCCAAGGTTGCGATCGTGCAGCCGGGCGCCGTCGGCACGATCAAGCAGTGCAATGGCGAGTGGTGCGAAATGACCTTCGCCGGTCACACCGGCTGGCTCAATCAGAAACTGGTCTGGGGCGCCTATCCTGGCGAGACCGTGAAGGATTGACGATTTGTCAGGACCGGCCAACTCGGCCGAGATGAGTGTCCCGGAAGGAGGATGGGAGCTTGAGTTCGTAGCCGAGCGCGCGATCCACCGCGATATGGAGCAGCCAGACAATGGCGACCTGCAGCGCGACATCGTGCGCCGTCAGCCAAGCCGCCCCCGCAAGCAGCGCCGGACCGACGACGATGTGCGCCAGATTATAGGCCCGCGCACCGACATGCGGACCGGCAAGATATCCCAGCATGGAGAGGTCTGGTGCAAGAACCAGCACGCCAAACAGCAGCCACGAACCACCAACGGCCCAAAACGCAACGATCATCGCCAGCGCGAGACAAAGCCATTCGAGTTTGAGTGTGACATTCATCCAGCGCGGGAGGGACATTGCGGACATCAGCCGCTGGGCTTGCGGCGCAGCCTTATCACGACATCCACATTGACGATCTCCATGCCTTCCGGAGGCTCAGGCAGATCGCCAACCCTGATCGGTCCTGTCATGATGTCGAACACCGTGTTCTCGCCTTCGACGAAGAAGTGGTGATGATCCGACGTGTTGGTGTCGAAATAGGTCTTCGAGCCCTCGACAGCGAGGATTCGCAGCAGTCCCGCTTCGGTGAACTGGTGGAGCGTGTTGTAGACGGTCGCCAGAGAGACAGGCACGCCCGCGGCAAGCGCTTCTTCATGCAGCAATTCTGCCGAGAGGTGGCGCTCGCCCTTGGCGAACAACAGATCCGCCAGCGCAACACGCTGACGGGTAGGGCGCAACCCCGCCCGGCGTACCCGCTCATCGATGCTGATCGTGCCAGTTGGCGATTTCATAGTGCCGAAACACCCCGTTTTGGGAACTGCAGTGCTTGTGAACGTGCGCAAACGTCGCGGGATTCCCTATATCGTGGATATATTCGGTTGTCCGCTTTCGATCAATAGCGGCACATTGACCGGAAAAGGTCGGCGGGTTAATCGCTAGCGCGAATTTCTGGAATGAAACGGTTCGTGATACCGGTTCGACAAACAAGACAAGGACGCACGGGGCGTCTCGACAGGAACTGAGGGCAGGAGCCTATGGCGGCGCAGAAATCAAGCTACGACTATGAGGACCTGCTTGCCTGCGCTCGGGGCGAACTCTTCGGCCCCGGCAATGCCCAACTACCAGCCCCGCCCATGCTGATGTTCGATCGCATTACGGAGATCAGCGAGACCGGCGGGGCTTTCGACAAGGGTTTCATCCGCGCCGAATTCGATATCAGGCCGGATCTCTGGTTCTTTCCTTGCCATTTTATAGGCAATCCGATCATGCCGGGATGTCTCGGTCTCGACGCCATGTGGCAGCTGACCGGTTTCTATCTCGGCTGGCTTGGCGAACCGGGCAAGGGCATGGCGCTGTCAACCGGCGAGGTCAAGTTCAAGGGCATGGTCACGCCTTCGGTCAAAAAGGTGGAATACGGCATCGATTTCAAGCGCGTCATGCGCGGGCGTCTGGTGCTGGGCATCGCCGATGGCTGGTTGAAGGCCGACGACGAACCCATATACGCGGCGACCGACCTGAAGGTCGGCCTGTCAAAGCAGTCCGCTGCCTGATTGCTGGCGCGGGCTCAATCGGTGAGGAGCATTCCATGAGACGAGTCGTAGTGACGGGCCTCGGCATCGTTTCGTCGATCGGCAACAATGCCAATGAGGTGCAATCGTCGCTTTACGACGCCCGCTCGGGCATCAGCTTCTCCGATTCCTTTGCCGAGCATGGCTTTCGCTGCCAGGTATGGGGCGCGCCTACGCTCGATCCGACGGACATGGTGGATCGGCGTGCCCTGCGCTTCCTGCATAAGGGCGGCGCCTGGAACCACGTCGCGATGGAACAAGCCATCCTCGATGCGGGCCTTGAGCAAGGCGACATCACCAACGAGCGCACAGGCATCGTCATGGGCTCTGGCGGCCCATCAACCCGCACCATTGTCGAGGCCGCGGCGATCACCGAAAAGAACAACAGCCCCAAGCGTATCGGGCCGTTTGCGGTGCCCAAGGCGATGTCATCGACCGCCTCGGCGACGCTGGCAACCTGGTTCAAGATCCACGGCGTCAATTATTCGATCTCGTCCGCCTGCTCCACGTCGGCGCACTGCATCGGCAATGCCACGGAACTGATCCAATGGGGCAAGCAGGATGTGATGTTTGCCGGCGGCCACGAAGATCTTGACTGGACCATGTCGGATCTGTTCGACGCCATGGGCGCCATGTCGTCGAAATACAACGATCAGGCCTCCCGCGCCTCGCGCGCCTATGATGTTAACCGCGATGGTTTTGTGATTGCCGGCGGGGCGGGTGTGCTGGTGCTGGAAGAACTGGAGCACGCCAAGGCGCGCGGCGCCAAGATTTATGCCGAGGTCGTTGGTTACGGAGCGACCTCGGATGGCTATGATATGGTTGCACCATCCGGTGAGGGCGCTGTTCGCTGCATGCGGCAGGCGCTCACCACGGTGAAGACCCCGGTAGACTACATCAACACCCATGGCACCTCGACACCGGTCGGCGACTCCCGCGAAATGGCGGCGATCCGCGAAGTGTTCGGCGCGACGATGCCGAATATTGCATCCACCAAGTCGCTTACCGGCCATTCGCTTGGTGCGGCCGGCGTGCAGGAGTCCATCTACTCGATCCTTATGATGCAGGGCGATTTTATCGGCGAGAGTGCCCACATCGAGGAACTCGATCCCGAGTTCGAGGGCATGCCGATCGTGCGCAAGCGGATCGACAACGCCAAGATCGACACGGTGCTTTCGAATTCCTTCGGCTTTGGCGGAACCAACGCTACGCTCGTTTTTCAGCGCTACAGTTAGGCGGCGGTGAATGGTTGATAGTCAGTGATGACGAACAGGGAATTCCATCTTCACAGCGCTGGCCGCTTAAGTTCACCAATCATCACTCATTACTCACCCTTGACCATTCAGCACACGCTCGGCTTCACTGAGGATCCCCTGCAATGACCCCACTCATGCACGGCAAGCGCGGCCTCATCATGGGGGTCGCCAACGATCATTCAATCGGCTGGGGCATCGCCAAGAAGCTCGCTGAGCACGGGGCTGAACTCGCCTTTACCTACCAGGGCGAGGCTTTCGGCCGAAGGGTCAAGCCGTTGGCCGAAAAGGTCGGCGCCTCTTTGGTGCTGCCGTGTGACGTCGAAGACAGCACGTCGCTGAGTTCCGTGTTCGAGACGCTCGGTAAGGAATGGGGGAAGCTCGATTTCGTTGTTCACGCCATTGGTTTTTCGGACAAGAATGAGTTGAAGGGTCTCTACGCGGACACCAGCCGCGACAACTTCATCCGCACAATGGTGATCTCCTGCTACTCTTTCACCGAGGTCGCCCGCAATGCGGCCGCACTGATGAGCGAAGGCGGATCGCTGATTACGCTGACCTACGCAGGTTCGGTGCGGATCATGCCGAACTACAACGTGATGGGCGTCGCCAAGGCCGGACTGGAAGCCAGTGTGCGCTACCTTGCCAATGACTACGGTCCCCGCGGTATTCGTGTAAACGCCATATCCGCCGGGCCCGTCCGCACGCTTGCCGGAGCCGGCATTTCGGATGCGCGCTATATGTTTTCATACCAGCAGCGCAATTCGCCGCTGCGCCGCACCGTGTCGCTCGAAGAGATCGGCGGCTCTGCGCTATATCTGCTCTCCGATCTATCGGGAGGTGTCACCGGCGAAATCCATTATGTGGATTCGGGCTACCACATCATATCGATGCCGACCCTCGACGAGCTGAAAAAGAGCGATTCCGAGGGCGACCGTTGAGACATGCAGCAGTGTTGAGGCGTTAACCAATTCTTTGCATGCCGTTGTTCGGGGAAAGCCCGCACGAGGCAGCAGGAGTCAGCGATAGACAGCGTGTTGTTGAGGCGAAACCTAAAATTACGCTGCCGCGCAGTTTCCCGTTCGGAGACAGAGAGACAAGCTCCGCAATTACTTCTTCGCCAGGATCAGCTTGAACCCTCCTGCACGGCCGATTTCCGAAAAGCTGGTGAACAATCCGGGTATCGTCTTTTCGTATGGCAGATGATGGTTTGCCACCAGAAGCAGCCGCCCGCCGGACTTGAGCGCCTTTGCCGCCGCCTTGATCATATCCTGCCCCAGCGACGGTTCGGCCCGGCGCTCGGTGTGGAAGGGCGGGTTCATCACGATGGCGTCGTAGCGAGTGGTGACGGGTTCGGTGGCGAGATCGTGCCAGAAGAAGCGAACCGGGATGGTCGCATCCGCAAGGTTGATCCTTGCGGCTTCCAATGACGCGAAGTCGGCTTCATAGAGATCGATTGCCTTGATCTTTGGGCATCGCCGGACGGCCTCGCGGGCGAGATAGCCCCAGCCGGCGCAGAAATCGGCGACTTGTCCCGAAATGTCAGCCGGAAAAAAATGCTCCGCCAGCAAGCGTGAACCTGCATCAACGCGGTCATGCGAGAACATGCCCGGCGCAGTGGAGAAATGGCCGTCGACGGGGGCTGCCTGCTTGCCGGAACCAAGCGCGCCAAGAAGCGGCGTGGCATCCTGCGGGCGCCGGAACCAGACCGCGAGGCCATGAAATTTCGGCAGATGGCCACCCAGTTCGACCATGGTTTCCAGCCGTTTGCGCAGGCTTGCCATGCCGTCGTCCTTGCTGCCGGCGGCGATGATCAGCCCTCGCACACGCGTCCGCTGGACCGCCTCGGCAAGCCAGGCCTCGTTTTGGCCGCGATGCCGGCCGCACAGGATGAGTGCCGCGCCGTATTCTCCGCCGCCTGGCAGAGGTGTCGCCATATGACCCGCCGCCTCGAGCTCGCGGAACAGCGGCCGGAAACCCTGAACGCAGGTCACGTCAGTATCTTTGAGGGCATCGCTGGTTCGAAACCCAGCCTCTGCGCCGAGAAACAGGATCCGCTCTCCGGTTGCGGGCGAGGGCACCACATCGGCATCGAACGGATAGAGCAGGGTCTTCAGCGCATCTCTCATGAGCCTACCATGTCACCAGAAAGGGCGCAGCTTGCGCCGCGCCCTTCAATCTGCTGACCAATCGCTGCGATCAGGCGGCGTCGTCTTCCGCCTTCTTCTCGCGCGGGATTTCCTTGCCGGTGGTCTGGTCGACGACCTTCATGGAGAGGCGTACCTTGCCGCGCTCGTCGAAGCCCATGAGCTTGACGTAAACCTTGTCGCCTTCCTTGACCACGTCGGTGGTCTTCTGCACCCGGTCGTTCGCCAGCTGCGAGATGTGAACCAAGCCGTCGCGCGGACCGAAGAAGTTGACGAAGGCGCCGAAATCGGCGGTCTTCACAACCGTCCCTTCGTAGATCTCGCCCACTTCCGGCTCGGCCACGATGGTGTGGATCCACTTCTTCGCCGCCTCGATCTCCTTGGCGTTCGACGAAGCGATCTTCACCGTGCCGTCGTCCTCGATGTTGATCTTGGCGCCGGTCTTTTCGACGATCTCGCGGATCACCTTGCCGCCGGAACCGATCACTTCACGGATCTTGTCGGTCGGGATGTGCATGACCTCGATACGCGGAGCGAACTCGCCAAGCTCCTTGCGGCCTTCCGACAGGGCCTGGGCCATTTCACCGAGGATGTGCAAGCGGCCGTCCCTGGCCTGCTTAAGGGCGACGCTCATGATCTCTTCGGTGATGCCGTCGATCTTGATGTCCATCTGCAGCGCGGTGATGCCGTTGGTCGTGCCGGCGACCTTGAAGTCCATGTCACCGAGATGATCCTCGTCGCCGAGAATGTCGGAAAGCACCGCGAAGCGCTCGCCCTCCTTGATCAGGCCCATGGCGATGCCGGCGACCGGCCTAGCCAGAGGCACGCCGGCATCCATGAGAGCCAGCGAGGTGCCGCAGACCGTCGCCATAGACGATGACCCGTTGGACTCGGTGATCTCGGAAACCACGCGCAGCGTGTAGGGGAACGCTTCGGTTGCCGGAAGCATCGGGCGGATGGCGCGCCAGGCGAGCTTGCCATGGCCGATTTCGCGGCGGCCCGGCGAACCCATGCGGCCGGTCTCGCCGACGGAGTAGGGCGGGAAGTTGTAGTGAAGGAGGAAGGTCTCCTTATACATGCCGGTAAGCGAGTCGACATATTGCTCGTCCTCGCCGGTGCCGAGCGTGGCGACAACGATTGCCTGGGTCTCGCCGCGGGTAAACAGCGCCGAACCGTGGGTGCGCGGAAGGAGGCCGACTTCCGAAACGATCTTGCGAACGGTGCTCAGGTCGCGGCCGTCGATGCGGCTGCTGGTATCGAGGATGTTCCAGCGCACGATCTTGGCCTGGAGTTCCTTGAACACGGTGGCAACCTGCTCGGGCTTCCACTTCGGCTCCTCACCTTCGGCGGGAGCGAATGCACTCTTGACCTTGGCCTTGACGGCATCGACTGCGGTGTAGCGATCCTGCTTGTCGATGATCTTGTAAGCAGCGCGCAGGTCTGTCTCGGCGATGGCGAGTATCTCGTTTTCGAGATCGCCGAAGCTCGGCGGCGTGAAGTCGCGCGGGTCTTTGGCGGCGAGTTCTGCGAGCTCGATGATCGCGTCGAGTACCGGCTGGAAGCCGCGGTGGCCGAACATGACGGCGCCGAGCATGATGTCTTCGGGCAGCTCCTTGGCTTCCGATTCGACCATCAGGACCGCGTCGCCCGTGCCGGCGACGACGAGGTCGAGCTTGGATTCCGCCATCTCGTCGATATGCGGGTTGAGCTTGTACTCGCCGCCTATGTATCCGACGCGGGCGCCACCGACCGGGCCCATGAACGGAACGCCCGAAAGGGTCAGGGCCGCCGACGTCGCGACGATCGACAGGATGTCCGGATCGTTTTCGAGATCATGCTGCATGACGGTGACGACAACCTGGGTGTCGTTCTTGTAGCCTTCCGCGAAGAGCGGGCGGATCGGACGGTCGATGAGGCGGGAAACCAGGGTCTCCTTCTCGCTCGGGCGGCCTTCGCGCTTGAAATAACCGCCCGGGATCTTGCCGGCGGCGTAGGTCTTCTCCTGGTAGTTGACGGTCAGCGGGAAGAAATCGAAGCCAGCCTTCGGCTCCTTGGCCGAAACGACGGTGGCGAGAACGACGGTCTCGCCATAGGTTGCGAGCACGGCGCCGTCAGCCTGACGGGCGATCTTGCCGGTCTCGAGGATGAGCGGGCGGCCTGCCCATTCGATTTCCACCTTGTGGTGATTGAACATGTCTTGTCCTTCTTATGGAGCTGCGAGCGGTCGCCTGTTTTCGGCGGCGGGGCAGCCTTTGGCTTGGTCTAAGACGAGTCACGGGCAAGACAACGGGAGGTCCGGGGTGGAGGCGCTTGCGCGCCGCCGGGCGTCCTGCAATCCTGCCCCATGACCAGTCCAGGGGCGGTTCCGATCCTGCCCTCAGGATCGGCCCAGGTTTCGGATATGACGCTGCCGTCTCGGCGTATTGGTCATTTCCGCGAAAGGCAGCGATAGTCGCATGCCTTGAAAATACGAACCGGCGGGCTTCCTCTCGAAAACCCGCCGGTCGGTTGTTAGCGGCGCAAGCCGAGCTTTTCGATCAGCGTCGCATAGCGCGCATCGTCCTTGCCCTTCAGATAGTCGAGCAGGCGGCGGCGCTGCGACACCAGAGCGAGCAGGCCACGCCGGGAATGGTTGTCCTTGACGTGTCCCTTGAAGTGCTCGGTCAGGTTCTTTATGCGCTCCGAGAGGATGGCGACCTGAACTTCCGGCGAACCAGTGTCGCCCGACTTCGTCGCGTATTCCTTAAGCAATTCCTGTTTGCGATCAGCAGTGATCGACATCGCGTTTTTCCTTATCGTTTGAGGAAACGGGATGCCCTTAGCCAGGATGTCGTCCAGCGAGGGCCGGTTATATGTCGTGCGACCAGCGCGCGATGCCGGGCATATAGTGGATACCGATGCAAAAAGCTAGCGCCTTTGGCTGCGGCGGCGTTTTCCATTTTGGGTCAACGCAAAGCGCGTCGCCGCGCCAAATGGCACGTTGATCCTTCGACAAGCTCAGGATGAGGCAAAGCCGCATTTGGACGCATCAGGACGTATCTGTCCGCTCCCGCGCCCAGACGGCCAGGCCGTGGAGTTCGGTCAAGACGCCGTAGACGTCGTGATCGGGCTTGCGCCGCCATCCTGGCGGACGGCCGGGCCGCATCGGCGAGATTCGCTGAGAGCTGTGCTTGTTGGCGCGGCTGGCAGTTTCATCGCGCCGAACTCCTTCGTACCCCCCTCCGTCCTGCCGGCCATCTCCCCCGCAAGGGGGGAGATCAGCAGCTTGACCCACCGTGCCGTCTGCCTCCCAATCCATCGCCGCATCTCGCCGCGCCTGCCAGCGCGCAATGCGCTTAGCCTGTCGGGGCAGGTCGTCCAGTGCCGAGGCCATCGCTTCGAGGCGGCGATGCAGACGGCCAGCATCGAGCAGATCGTCGGGGGATGGCGGCAGCGGGTCCGGCGTGCGAGGTGTTTGGAACAGCGGATTGAACGGCCGGCTGTCGAGGAAGGAGATGCGCGGCATGGCGCTCGGCTTCACTGACCTGCGCCGCACGCCGAACCGTTTGAGCGGGTCGAACAGCGGAAGCGAGAGGGTGGACGAGCGCTTCGGGGCCAGCGCACGGGCCCATTCCGGCAGCGGACCGGGCCGGATCACCACACCGGTGCCGAAGCCGTTGCTTCGGTTGAGCACCGGCTTTGGCTTGGCCATGCGCGGGCGCGGCGGGGAAGCTCCACTACCAGCCCGCGCGCAGCGATGATAATGAGCCGCCGCGTTGCCGCTTCGGCAGGGCGCAGCAGCCTGAGCACGAGGCGGTGGAGATGGCGCGGGAGAGTCGGCGCTGGGGTAGGTGCCGGGGACAATTTACTTTTTTCCGCCAGCGCCGGGTTCTGAGAAGGCGCGTCAACCTGCGGAAAGAAAGTAAACTGTCCCCCTGCGCTCCCGCCATTCGCAGCCGTGACCATGGCGACGAGCATGGCCAGGATGCGTTTCAGCGCCTCCCGGTTCTTCTCGATCGCCAGAGTCCAGTCCATCGCATTCCTCTCGTTGCCTGTATTACACATGTTCTTTGTTTGTTCTAGAGGGAAAGTGGTTTTTTGGCTGCGGTAGAGCGAATGAGATTAGCCGCAGAAGACTCAACCGCGATCATCCCGGGCAACCGAGCGAAGCGAGGGCAGAGCCGGGACCCAGCCTAATGTGCCGAAGTCGCAACTGCGTCAACGTAGGCCCGAGATTACGCTGGGTCCGGGTCTTCCTTCGCTTCGCTCAGTCGCCCGGGATGACGACGCGGGGGAGGTTCGGTGCCAGGTCACCAACCAGACGGACGGGTGCGAAGGAGCAACCGGTCCATCCGACACGCGTCAGGCGATCACAGCCACTTCTTCCATTTAAAGAACACCACCAGCGAAATGGCGACCAGCATCATGAAGCCGAGAGCGGCTGGATAGCCGTAGTAGGACAGAAGCTCCGGCATATTCCACGGAGACGCTTCCGGATCGAAGTTCATGCCCCAGATGCCGGCAATGAAGGTCAGTGGAATGAAGATCGCCGAGACGACTGTCAGGAAGCTGATGATGTCATTGGTGCGTGCCTGGCTGAGCGACAAATGCATGTCTATCAGGCCGCTCAGCATCTCCCGGTTGGATTCGCCGGTCTCGATCAACCGCACGCAATGATCGAGCGTATCGTTGAGGAAGACCTTCGTTTCCGTCTGGACGAACGGCGCATCGCAGCGCTCGAGCCCCGCGACGGCATCCCGCATCGGCCACAGCGAACGTTTCAGGACAATCATCCCGCGCTTCATCTCATGCATCTGGCGAACTTGATGCTTTTGCGGGCCGCTCAGCATTTCCTCCTCGATATGATCAATCTCGTCGGAGGTGGTGTCGAGGATAGGGAAGTAGCTGTCGACGATGGCATCGATCAGCGCATAGGCGAGGTAGTCGGCTTTGCGTTTGCGAATGCGGTGGGAGGTCGGCGCCTCGATACGCTTTCGTACAGGCCCGAATGGGTCGCCCCGGCGCTCCTGGAAGGTAATGACGAAATCCGTGCCGAAATACAGCGATATCTGCTCGTAGCGCTGCGAGCTCGCATCGTCGATCATGCTCATCACGACGAAGGCGTGATCGTCGAAGAAGTCGACCTTCGGGCGCTGGCTGGTGTTGACCGTGTCCTCCAGGGCCAGGGGATGCAGCCCGAACATCGTGCCGATCTCGGCAATCAGCTCGACATTTGCGAGGCCGACACAATCGAGCCAGACCAGCGGCCAGTCGTCGCAATTGCGTCGGACATCATCGAGCGACGCATCGGCGATGACCTGATAAGTGTCCGGCGCGATCAGCGTCAGAGTCAGTGACGATGGCAGGGCGCGGGGATCGGCAATCAGCGTGCCGGGTGCGGCGCCAACCGGCGACCGCTTCGAGCGTAGTGAAGAGTGGTCGCGTTGCAAAACGCTCTAAGCTCCCATCGCCCAATTGCCCTGCATTACGGTTTCAGGCTCAGCCTGCGAAGACCCGCTTCGGCTTGAACATGCCAGCCTCGATCGCGCCGATCGCCACCAATTTGCCGCGCACGGTGGCGCAGGCCTCGTCGGCCTGCAAGGGCGCGTCGCGGCCGCGCAGGATGATCGGATTGCCGAGCCGCAGCTTTTGCGCGGCATCGTCGGTAATTGTCACCTGCGGCAGGCAGTCAAGCGCGGCGCCCGTATCGACGATGAAGGAATCGATGGCTGCAAAACGCTCCTTGCTCGAAACAAACGGCTTCGGCTCCGCGCCCGGTTCGGCCTCCTCGCGCTGCGGTGCGGCGGCGATGAGGGCGTCCAGCGGCACGAGGTCTTCCGGCGTAAACGGATCGACCTCGGTGCGGCGCAGCTCGGCGATATGGCCGTAGCAGCCGAGGTCGCGGCCCATGTCGCGCGCCAGCGAACGGACATAGGTGCCCTTGCCGCATTCGATCTCGAACACCGTCTTGCCGTCTGCGGTCATGTCAATGAGGTCGAGCCGGCCGATCTCGACCTCGCGCGCCGGGATGTCCACGGTTTCTCCCTCGCGGGCAAGGTCATAGGCCCGCTCGCCGGCAATCTTGATGGCCGAGAATTGCGGCGGGGTCTGCATGATCACGCCCGTATAGTTCGGCATGATCGCGCGGATCTCCGCTTCCGATGGCCGCTTTTCCGAGGCTTTCGTGACCGGGCCTTCGAGATCGTCTGTCGAGCGCTCCTCACCCCAGGCAACGGAAAAGCGATAGATCTTGGCGCCATCCTGCACGTAAGGCACGGTCTTCGTCGCCTCGCCGAGCGCGATCGGCAGCATGCCGGACGCCAGCGGATCGAGCGTGCCGGCGTGTCCGGCCTTGTCGGCGTGAAACAGCCACTTGATCTTGGACACGGCTTCGGTGGAACCCATGCCGACCGGCTTGTCGAGGATGACCCAGCCGGAAACCGGCCTGCCTTTTTTCTTGCCGCGACGGGACATTATCCTTCGTCTTTCTCATCTGTCTTCAAATCCCGCGCCACTTCGGGAGAGCGCAGCAGCGCGTCGATGCGGGACATGTTGTCGTAACTGGTGTCGAGGCGGAACCGGAACTCCGGTATCGAGCGCATCTGCCGCAAGGCGCCGGAAACGCGGCCGCGAATGAACTTGGCGTTCTTCGCCAGCGCCTTGATGATCGCGTCATTGTCGGGAGCCCCGAGCGGGGTGACGAAGGCTGTGGCAATCTTGAGATCCGGCGACATGCGCACTTCCGAAATCGAGATCACCGTCGATTCGATGACATCGTCCCGCACTTCGCCGCGCGTCAGCACGTCGGACAGCGCGTGACGCACCTGCTCGCCGACGCGCAGCATACGCTGCGAGGGACCGGGATTTGGTTGTTTTGACATTGATAACACCCTTGCGGCGCGGGATAGAACCGCGCCGCATATTTGGTTTGGCTAAAGCTGGCCGGCCATATCGGCCGGCAGCGTCGTTGATCCTTACAGGTAGCGCGTCACCATCTCGACGCGGAAGCACTCGATGACATCGCCGACGCGCATGTCCTCGTAGTTCTGGAAGGCCATGCCGCATTCCTGGCCGCCCGGCACTTCCGCCACTTCGTCCTTGAAGCGCTTCAATGTCTTCAGCGTCCCCTCGTGGATCACGACGTTGTCGCGGATCAGGCGGACGCCTGCGCCGCGCTCGACCTTGCCTTCGGTGACACGGCAGCCGGCAATCTTGCCGACCTTGGTGATATCGAAGATTTCGAGGATTTCGGCGTTGCCGATAAAGGTTTCGCGGCGTTCCGGCGACAGCATGCCCGACATCGCCGCCTTAACGTCATCCACGAGGTTGTAGATGATGTTGTAGTAGCGGATTTCGATGCCTGCCGCCTCGGCTGCCTGCCGCGCCTGCGGATTGGCACGCACGTTGAAGCCGATGACCGCCGCACCCGACGTTTCGGCAAGCGAAATGTCGCTTTCGGTGATAGCGCCGGCGCCGCCATGAACGATGCGCGCGCGCACTTCGTCGGTACCGAGCTTTTCCAGCGCGACGCTGATCGCTTCGACCGAACCCTGCACGTCGCCTTTGATCACCAGAGGAAATTCCTTCACACCGGTAGCCTGCAGCTGCGACATCATCTGTTCCAGCGAGCCGCGCTGGCTGACATGCTTTGCGACGGCCTTGTCGCGCGCCTTGCGCTGGCGGTACTCTGTGATCTCGCGGGCGCGTGCTTCCGAATCGACAACCGCGAAGCGGTCGCCGGCCATCGGCGTGCCTTGCAGGCCGAGAATCTCGACCGGCTGCGAGGGGAGGGCGCCTTCGAGCGAGTCGCCACGGTCGTCGAGCAATGCGCGGACGCGACCCCACTCGCTGCCCGCGACGATGATGTCGCCGACCAGCAGGTCGCCCGTCTGCACCAGGATTGTCGCCACCGGACCACGGCCCTTGTCGAGCTTGGCCTCGATCACCACGCCTTCGGCGGTTCGATCGGGATTGGCCTTGAGATCGAGCACTTCGGCCTGCAGCAGGATCGCCTCGAGCAGCCTGTCGAGGCCGGTACCCGTCTTGGCCGAGACCTCGACGTCGAGCACCTCGCCGCCCATCGATTCGACGAACACCTCGTGGCGCAGCAGTTCGGAGCGCACCTTCTGCGGATCCGCCTCGTGCTTGTCGATCTTGTTGATCGCCACGATCATCGGCACGCCGGCCGCTTTCGCATGGCTGATCAATTCGATCGTCTGCGGCATAACGAAGTCGTCGGCCGCGACAACCAGGACGGCGATATCCGTCACCTGGGCGCCGCGGGCACGCATCGCCGTAAAGGCGGCGTGACCGGGCGTATCGATGAAGGTGATCTTCTGACCGTTCTTCTCGACCTGGTAGGCGCCGATATGCTGGGTAATGCCGCCAGCTTCGCCGGAAACGACATTGGCGTTGCGGATGGCATCGAGCAGCGAGGTCTTGCCATGGTCGACGTGACCCATAATCGTGACGACCGGCGGGCGCGGCTGCAGATCCTCGTCCTTGTCCGGACCGCTGAAGAAGCCCTCCTCAATGTCGGACTCGGCGACGCGGCGAACCGTATGGCCGAATTCAGAGGCGATCAGTTCAGCCGTATCGGCGTCGATGACGTCGCCCGGCTTGAGGATCTGGCCTTGCTTCATGAAATACTTGACGACATCCACCGCACGTTCGGACATGCGCTGTGCAAGTTCCTGGATGGTGATCGTCTCGGGCAGCACCACCTCGCGCGAAATTTTCTCGCGCGGCTCCTGATGCAAGGCCCGCTTGAACTTCTCCTGACGGCGGCGCATCGATGACAGTGAGCGCGCGCGCGCTTCTTCGTCGCCGGTCGCCGCACTCACCGTGAGTTTGCCACGGCGGCGGTCGTCCTCGCCTTTGGTTCGGGTCGGCTTGGCAACCTCGGGGGTGGCCAGCCTGCGAACGGGCGCACCGCGAGCGGCGCCGACAGCCCCGCGCGGGCGTGCATCGGCATCGTCGTCCGGGGTCATGTCCAACTGAGGGGCGCGGCGCCGCGCCTCTTCCTCAGAGCGTCTGCGGGCTTCAGCCTCCTTCTGCAGGCGGGCTTCTTCCTCGGCCTGGCGGCGAGCAGATGCGTCTCGGTCACGCTTACGCTGTTCTTCGTCTTCCTGTCGGCGCTTTGCGTCCTCGACCGCGCGCTGACGGTCTTCGTGTTCGCGGGCTTTCGAACCCTCGAGTGCACGACGGCGCGCTTCCATCTCGCCGCGGGAAAGTTCGTTGAGCACGACGCCGGCACGGTCCGACTGAGGGCGTGCCACGTCGCGCTGTGGCGCCGTTGGCCGCTGCGGCTGTCCCTGCTGAGGCCTCGGAGCGGGCGTCTGCGGTTGTGCTCGAGGCGCTACGGCCTGCGGACGCGGCGCAGCGCTTTGCGGTGCGGGCGCTACGACCTGTGGAGGTGCGGGTTGCGGCGTGGGTGCTGCAGGCTGCGGAATTGCCGCCACGGCTGCTGGCTGAACCGCAGCCACGGGCGCCGCGGGCGCGGCAGGCGCCGCCACTTGCGGCCTCGGTGCCGCTGCTGGCGGGGCGACGGGTTGTGGCTGAGGTTTCGGCGCGAAAACAGGCGGCGCACTCTCCGTGCGGTCGCCCGGCATGGAGAATTTGCGCTTCTTTGTCTCGACGACGACCGACTTGGTGCGGCCATGCGAGAAGTTCTGGCGCACGGTCGACTGCGCCACTCCCGCCGGCTTCAGCGTCAGCGTCTTCTTGGTATTGACGGTCAACGTGTTGTCGTCGCCGGATTTCGTATCGCTCATTCCATATCCTCTGCGGCCGTCTCGTCGTCAGCGATCGCCGCAAACATCGCCTGATCTTCCGGAGAACCGCCCCGGTAGCGGTCAAGCGCGACAAGGCGCTTTTCTGCCGCTTTTCCCGCTTCCTGCGCGAGAACGGCAGCATGTATCACATTTGTACCGCCTAATGCCAAACTCAAATCGGCTTCCGAGAAAAGTTTATAGGCGTGAATTTCCGGCCCGCCGAGATGAGCTGTCGCCCGTCTGGCCTGGGTAATCTTACGAACGCCATCGTGGGACGCGTCCGTGGCATGCAGCACGAGCAGTGCTTCGCCACTGCGCACCGCATTGTCAACCTTTGCGGCACCCAATGCAACCGCTCCCGCCTTGCGGGCCAATCCAACAGCACCAAGCGAAGACTTGACCAACAGGCGGTCAATCGCGTCCGCAAGGTCTGCTTGTACTTCGACTTGCCTCTTGAAGGCACGCGCGAACAGATTTTTCGCCACCGCCTTTTCTATATGTAGGCGGTCGCCGGTTACCCAGCAACCACGGCCAGGCAAGTTTCGCTTGAGATCGGCAACAACCACGCCGTCGGGACCGACGACGAATCGTATAAGCTCATCCGGCTCGCGCTGCTGGCGCGACACGATGCAAGTGCGATCGTTCATCTCGTCGAGAGCGGGTTTGCTGGCGATAGGTCACCTCACGCATCCGCCGGTTCGGCGTCAGCCTCGGCGGCGATTTCGTCTTCGGTGATCCAGCCTGCCTTCAGACGTGCGGCAAGCACCATGCCCTCTGCGTCGGTTCGCGATACATCGTGGGTGGCCAGAACCCCGGGAAATATCTTGGTTTCGCCGTCCTTGCGCTCTTTCCAGCCCACCAGATCGTCGGCAGCGTAGCCGGCGAAGTCCTCGATGGTCTTCACGCCATCCTCGCCGAGCGTAACCATCATTGCGGTGGTCATGCCGGGAATCTCGCGCAGTTCGTCCTGGACGCCCAGCGCTTTGCGCTTGTCGTCTTGCTCGGCCTCGATCTTCTCGAGATATTCGCGAGCGCGCGCCTGGATCTCGGATGCCGTGTCTTCGTCAAAGCCGTCGATCGAAGCGATGTCGCCGGAGTCCACATAAGCGACCTCCTCGACGCTGGTGAAGCCTTCGGAGGCCAGCACCTGGCCGACCATCT
Source organism: uncultured Alphaproteobacteria bacterium (assembly GCA_963829135.1). Taxonomy (GTDB): domain Bacteria; phylum Pseudomonadota; class Alphaproteobacteria; order Rhizobiales; family Rhizobiaceae; genus Kumtagia. Next base: position 181,712 of record CAWHHO010000003.1, read on the forward strand.
CGTCGACATTGAGCGCGTCCATGAACAGGTTCGAGCGCTCGACGAATTCCTTCTGGCGGCGTTCCGACTCTTCCTGCTCCGTGAGGATGTCGATGTCCCAGCCGGTGAGCTGCGAGGCGAGCCGGACGTTCTGGCCGCGGCGGCCGATGGCCAGCGACAGCTGATCGTCCGGCACCACAACCTCGATGCGCTCCGCGTCTTCGTCCAGAACCACCTTGGCGACTTCCGCCGGCTGCAAGGCGTTGACGATGAAGGATGCCGCTGACGGCGACCACGGAATGATATCGATTTTTTCGCCCTGCAGTTCAGCGACGACCGCCTGCACGCGCGAGCCGCGCATACCCACGCAAGCGCCGACCGGATCGATGGAGAAGTCGCGGGAGATAACCGCAATCTTGGCGCGCGAACCTGGGTCACGGGCGACCGACTTGATCTCGATAATGCCGTCGTAGATTTCCGGCACTTCCATCGTGAAGAGCTTTGCCATGAACTGCGGATGGGTACGCGACAGGAAGATTTGGGGACCGCGCTGCTCGCGGCGCACGTCGTAGACGTAGGCCCGCACGCGGTCGCCATACTTGTAGTTTTCGCGCGGGATCAATTCGTCGCGGCGGATAATTGCCTCGCCACGGCCCAAATCGACAATGACGTTGCCATATTCGACACGCTTGACCGTGCCGTTGACGATCTCACCGATGCGGTCGCGATATTCGTCATACTGGCGGTCGCGCTCGGCTTCGCGCACCTTCTGTACGATGACCTGCTTGGCCGACTGCGCGGCGATGCGGCCGAAATCCATTGGCGGCAGCTGCTCGGCAATGAAATCGCCCAGCTCCGCATCCGGGTTGCGCTCTCGGGCCGAGGACAGCGCGATCTGCGTTGCATAGTCCTCGACGGTTTCGACGACTTCCATCAGCCGCTGCAGCTTCATTTCGCCGGTGGTCGGGTTGATGTCGGCGCGGATGTTGGTTTCCTGGCCGTAGCGCGAGCGCGCGGCCTTCTGGATCGCGTCCGCCATGGCGGCGATCACGATGCTTTTGTCGATCGACTTTTCGCGCGCGACCGCATCCGCGATCTGCAACAGCTCAAGCCTGTTCGCACTGACTGCCATCGTCTATCTCCCTGAAACCGGCCGCCCCTGGCTGCCGCTCATTCGTCTGTCGGTTCGTCTTCTTCGCCGCTGCCCGGATGACGCTTGCGCGCCTCCTTCTTGGCCCGGTTGTCCTTGCTCAGCGCCTCGCGGATGAGATCATCCGTCAAGATAAGCCGCGCTTCTGAAATCGCTTCATAAGGCACACGCACAACCGGCTCCTCGCCATAGGCCGGAGTGTCGCGGGCAATAACGATACCGGCCTCGTCGGCGTCGTCTATGCGTCCGCGAAAGCGCTTGCGGTCCGCGACCAGCTGCGAAGTGTCCACCTTGGCGAGGTGACCTTTCCACGCCGCGAAGTCGGACTTGCGCACCAACGGGCGGTCGATGCCCGGCGACGACACTTCCAGATGATACGCCTTGTCGATCGGATCGTCGACATCGAGTGCCGGCGATACCGCGCGGCTCACTTCCTCGCAATCCTCGACGGTCATGGTGCCGTCCTCGCGTTCGGCCATAATCTGCAGGGTGAGGCCGTTCTGGCCGCTGAGGCGCACACGAACAAGATTGAACTGCATGGCGCGCAGCACCGGCGCGATAATCGTCGCGATCCGGGCTTCCGTCCCGCTCTCGCGGATGATGCGGTCGTCCTGCGGACGTTCGCCTTGTTCGGCCGTCATATGGTCTCCAGCGGGCCAGGTAATAAAAAAGAGCGGGACCGGGTGGACCCACTCTTCGTCATACCGACCAAGAATTTGAAGCCGATATAAAACCATCCGCTGCTGATTGCAAGTCCGTCATACGGTGCGGAAAAATCGTTATCGGATCTCGATAATACGTTCGCCGGCGGAGAAGGATTTCTCGATCGCAGGCAACAGGGGCTCCAATGTCTGCCACAGCCGGTGCGCGGTCATGTTTCCCAAACGAATCCAGAGGAACTGGGTGACCAGAATTCGCCTCCCCGACAGTTGTGCGAAATCCTCGTCCTTGCTGATAACTATCGCTGCGCGGCGATTGGCTTCAAGCGCTACATGAATGTCCGTCGCGTCGGCCGGCAATATGTGAAAGAGGTGCGTCGCGTCATGCCCGGCGGCAGTCAGGAGATCAGCCAAGCTGGGCGGCAACTGTGCATCGACAATGAACTTCACGGATTATGCCGCGCGAAGTATACGATGATCGACGGCCTGCGCCGCGTAGTCCAATGCGGCGAAAATGTCTGCCTCCTCGAGGTAAGGAAAGCTCTCCAGGATATCCGCAATTTTCTCGCCAGCGCCAAGCGCGGAAATGATGTCAGAGACGCGTACCCTCGTACCCTTGATGCGAGGTCGTCCCCCACAAATTTCCGGGTGGAAGTCGATGCGATCCGACAATTTGCCCCGATGTGACGCGCCCGCAGGTGCGTTGCTCTCCTCAGGCGTCACACTCACACGCCAACTGGTGCTTGGCGATTTACCCAGGGTTGAAGCAAAACGCACGAATGCGTGTCGCAGCTCGATACCGAGGGAACTGTCCAAATCAACAGGCGTAAACAACTTGAGCAGGGCCGGCTCTGTCTCGCGGCCATCCTTGCGATCGTAGCCGGATAGATAATCCTCTGGGGTTACATCGTGGTACCCCACAAATTTACTGGGCCCAAAAATCCATTGTCCCGATTCATCCTTAACGGCGTACCACGACCGGTGCATGCTCAACCGCGCGGCGAGACCGGGGTGCTCCTTCACGGACAGCGTATACCTGGCGATATTCGCTGCAGCGTCCTCCAGCGATGTAACTGCTCGCTTCTTGTCCAAGAGGGTTCCTCGGTCAGATAAGCCTTCAAGTTACAACATTTACCCTAAGGTGTAAATCGCTTACTTTAGCGTGCGTGGCGCGCATGGCACCATTGCACAAACCCCTCTGACGCATCTTGGCGACCGCGCCTATTTATGTTGCATCGCACAATGCGAAAGGAATTTTTATGTCCACGTCAGCTCGCTCGCGCATTTTCGGCCTGCTCAGCGCCTTCGGAAGTGCCGTCGCTGCGGCTTCGGCTTCGAGCCAAGGTCACCAGCCCAAGGCGCGCGACCTGCGCGCACTGGGTATCGACCCGGAACAGTTCCGCACCATCAAGCACTTCTAGCTGTTCGTCGGTCGTGCTTCGTCGGTCGAAAAACTTGGATGAGCGTGACTCACGATCCACGAACTACGAACTGCAACCGACTCTACGAACTACGACCGACTCCTAGTTCGTCGGTCATGGTCACTCGAATCGCGGACCTTGGATGAGCGTCATGAATGACGGCCCACGAGTTACGAATTACGACCGACGAAACATCAGATAGGCGGGCCGGCGCTTTTCGCGCAATGCCTTCGCCTCATACCGAGTGCCGGGCCATCCCGAAAAGGGATGGTGCCAGTCGCTCGCTTGCCCCGCCAACCACTCGAAGCCACCATGGGCGCGGCAATGCAGCAGCGTCCAGTTGACGTAGGTGTCGATGTCCGACGCGAAGCGAAACAGGGCGCCCGGCCTGAGCACGCGTGCAAATCGGTCGAGGTTGACCGCGCTCACGAACCGCCTCTTCCAATGTTTCTTCTTGGGCCAGGGATCGGGATAAAACAAATCGATGCGATCGAGTGACGCGTCCGGCATCCAGTCCAGAACCTGAATGGCATCGTCGTCGTGGACGCGCAGATTGGGCCGGGGCAGATCCTCGATCCGCATCATCAGCTTCGCCATGCCGTTGACGAACGGCTCCACGCCGATGAAGCCGATGTCCGGTTCGGTGCGGGCGGCATGCAAGAGATGCTCGCCGCCGCCGAAGCCGATCTCCATGCGCACTTCGGTCACCGCCATGGGAAACAGCGCCGCGACGTCGGGTGGCGCGGGTTTTGAGAGATCGAGGCGGTAAGCCTGCAGGCCGTCTGTCAGCGCGGCCGCCTGATACAACCCGACCGGTCGCCCCCTGCGTCGACCGAAGAACCCTTCGGTCGATCGCTCCTTGCGTTCAGGCTCAGCCACTGCATTAAAGCCGGATCTTAGGCGACCGCCTGCTTCAGCGCCTTCGCCAGATCGGTCTTCTCCCAGGAGAAGGAGCCGTCGCGGCCCGGTTTGCGGCCGAAATGACCGTATGAACTGGTCCTGGCATAGATCGGCTTGTTCAGGTCGAGATGCTTGCGGATGCCGCTCGGCGACAGGTCCATCACCTGGCGAAGCGCATCCTCCAGCTTGCTTTCGTCGACCTTGCCGGTGCCATGCAGGTCCACATAGACCGACAGCGGCTGCGCGACGCCGATCGCGTAGGACAGCTGGATCGTGCAGCGGTCGGAGAGCCCGGCGGCCACCACGTTTTTGGCGAGGTAGCGCGCTGCGTAGGCCGCGGACCGATCGACCTTGGTGGTGTCCTTGCCCGAAAATGCCCCGCCGCCATGCGGGGCAGCCCCGCCATAGGTGTCGACGATGATCTTGCGCCCGGTAAGCCCGGCGTCGCCGTCCGGCCCGCCGATGACGAACTTTCCGGTCGGGTTGATGTACCAATTGCAGTCGTCGTGCGACCTTCAGGTCGCCAAGCGCCTGGCGGATATAAGGCTCCACGACCTTGCGGACCTTCTTGGAATCCCAACTGTCATCCATGTGCTGGGTGGACAGAACGATCTGGGTGACTTCAGCGGCCTTGCCGTTCTCGTATCTCACCGTAACCTGGCTCTTGGCGTCGGGGCCGAGTTTGCCGACTTCGCCCTTGCCTTCGTGACGGGCGGCGGCCAGCAGTTCCAGGATCTTGTGAGAATAGTAAATCGGCGCCGGCATCAGGTCGGGCGTTTCGTTGCAGGCATAACCGAACATAATGCCCTGGTCGCCCGCGCCCTCTTCACCCTGCTTGTCGGCGGCATTGTCCACGCCCTGGGCGATGTCGGCCGACTGGCCGTGCAGCAGCACGTCGATCTTGGCGGTCTTCCAGTGGAAACCGCTCTGCTCGTAGCCGATGGCGCGGATCGCCTTGCGCGCGACCGATTTGAACTTCGACGGATTGATGATCGGAAATTCCTTGGCGTCCTCGAGGATGTTCCCGTCCTTGTCCTGCTTGAGCAGAGACTTCGGAACGCGAACCTCACCGGCGATGACGACGCGGTTGGTGGTTGCCAGGGTTTCGCAAGCGACGCGCACGTCCCAGGCGTCCATGCCAGACTTCTTGGCCTCACGATAGACCAGATCCACGATCTCGTCGGAGATACGATCGCAAACCTTGTCGGGATGCCCTTCGGAAACGGATTCGGATGTGAAAAGGTAATTCAGGCGCGTCACGGGTGTCCCCTCTTGAAAGCCTCGACCAGCAAGATGCTGGACCCGTGTCCGGATAGCGAAGCGGACCAAGGCGCGTCAAGTCCAGTAAACGCACAAAAAACCTTACCCGAGCGCCAACAAATCCGGCCTCGACGTCAAAAACACCAGATCGGTGACCGGGTCTTGCCGGGTCAATCGCTGTCTTCGGCGCCCAGAGCCTTGATCAGATCGAGCACCTTGCGGCGGACCTTCGTATCCTTGATTTTGACAAAAGCGCGGCTGAGCTGAAGTCCTTCCGGACCCGTTGCAAAATCAAGCGTGAGGTTCGCCGCGGCGTCTTCGGCCAGGCCCTGTCCGGAAAAACTATGTGTAGGCGCGTCTTCGAAGAAGAAAGCCACCGGAACGGTTAGGACTTCGGAGATTGCTTGCAGACGACTGGCACCGACGCGGTTCGTACCCTTCTCGTATTTTTGAATTTGCTGAAAGGTAATCCCCAGCGTTTCGCCCAATTTCTCCTGGCTCATTCCGAGCATATTTCTACGGAGTCGAATCCGGCTGCCTACATGTACATCTGTCGGGTTCGGCTTTTTCTTGTTTTCTCTGCCGTTCATCATCCCCTCACAATCAATTTATTCCCAAGAAATAGTGAGTTGTAAAGCACTTGATACTAAAATTTGTGCCGGAAACTGTCAATTCGGCCGAAACCGGCGGGGGATTGCGGTCAAAGCCGAAAACAAACCTAAAATACCAACAAGGGCGAGGCCGACAGCACCCGGCGGATAGATATGGTCCGCCGCATGTGCCGGGAGTGTCAACTCCACGTCAAAATATCCGCGGGAATTTATGGCAAGTGCATCGATGACGCGGCCGCGTGGATCGATGGCGCCCGAGATCCCGGTGTTGGCCGCCCGCAGCAACGGCAAGCCTGTTTCGACGGCACGTAGTTCAGCCTGACGAAAGTGCTGGTGCGGGCCCGGTGTGTCGCCGAACCAGGCGTCGTTGGTCACATTGATGATGACATTCGCCGTTCCGACATCCGAGGAAACAAGGTCCGGGAAGATGATCTCGTAACAAACAAACGGTGCGGCGGAAATTCCGCCAGGAAGGTTGATCGGCTTCCGCACCGTTCCGGCAGCGTAGGTCATTGGCCCGGCGACGATCTGGTCAAGGCCGAAGCGGCCGAGCAGCCCTGCCAGCGGCAGGTACTCGCCAAACGGGACGAGGTGGACCTTGTCGACGGCATCGGCGATTTCGCCGTTCGCATCGATCGCAACGACCGAGTTGTAGTAGATCGCAGACTTCTGGGCATCCCCGCCTTCCGAGCGCACCGCGCCTGCAATCAACATCTGACCATCGGTCAACATGGCGCCGATCGCCACCAGCGCGTCCGGACGGTCGGTAAAAAGGAACGGCACGGACGTTTCCGGCCACAGGATCAATTGCGGCTTGCTCCTGCCGGCGGCAGGCGCCTCGGCGCTGGCCCGCATAAGCTGGTCAAAAACCCGGTTCTGTTCCGTCTCGCTCCATTTTATCGACATGTCGACCGAGGGTTGGACAACCCGGGCGACGAGCGTCTTGCCGCTGTCACCGATCGGTTGGCTCAACCGGTAGTATCCGAAGCCGGCATGCAGCAGGCAGAGCGAGGCAACCAGCACGAACCCAACGCGTCGATGGCTGCCGCCGGAAAGGAGTGCCGGCATCGAAAAGACGAAGACGGTGAGCGCGTTGATGCCAACCAGGCCGACCACTGAAGCGCTCTGCATGAACAGCGGGACCGGCATCGCCGCGTATCCGACGGCGTTCCAGGGAAAGCCGCTGAAGAGGAAGGTCCGCAGCCATTCGGCAATGCCAAAACCGAATGCGAGAGCGGCGATCCGCCCGATACCGTCAGTCCAGAAGACGCGCGCCAGCGCGGTGGCCAATCCATAGAAAAACGCCAGCAGGATCGGCAGGCCGACGACTGCGAATGGCAACGCCCACGCGAAGGTCTCGGCCTCCACGAGAAAGGCGTTGCCGACCCACCACAGCCCGGCCAGGAAATAGCCGAAGCCGAACCACCAGCCGATTGCGAATGCCGGGCGAAAATAGCGCAGATATGCGGAGGCCGCCGGCGTCGACGCGCCGTCCAACAGCCAGACGAGGATGGGAAACGAGATGAATCCGACGGCAAAGAAATCGTAGGGGGCTTGCGCAAGCACAAACAGCGCGCCCGCCGCGAAGGCTGTCAGGGCGCGCCGCCAGCCCCACAGCAAGGTAATGCGCCCAGCCACGCTTTCCATGTGCCGCTCCCCATCGCGAATCACGTGTCAAGCTTTATCAGCACGGCCACCGGTTGGGTAATCCCGCGAAGGTGGTGCACGCGATGGGCGGTGGGGGTTCGGCTGGAATTCAAATGCACTCCAGCGTTCGCCGTTACCGCGCTGCTCCGGCAATCTCGGGCGCTATTGCATCAGCGGCCAATGAAGACCTGGCCTTTGTCCACCGTGAGAAACTGTGCCTTCCCGCCGAGGCTGGAAAACAGCGCCGCATCGGTGCCCGTCATAAAGGCCTGACACCCGATGTCGTCGAGGATCGAAAACAGTGCGTCGCGGCGATGAGTGTCGAGATGCGCCGCGATCTCATCGAGAAGGACAAGCGGCACCTGTCCCGACATTTCGCCGACGAGACGCGCATGCGACAATACGATGCCGACCAACAGCGCTTTCTGTTCGCCGGTAGAGCAATATTCCGCCGCCATATCCTTGGGACGATGCCGAACCTGCAGGTCGGTCCGATGCGGCCCTTCCAGTGTGCGCGCGGCCACGCGGTCGCGGCCACGGCCATCGCTCAGGCTGGCTCGGTACTCCTCCTCCACCTCCACCGCCGAGAGCCGGGCAACGGCCGTCTCCAGCGTGCCGTCCAGGCCGAGCGTTGCCTGCGGAAATGCGCCGTCATCAGGCATGCGCTCGATCATCGCTGTAAGCAGCTTGACGAGTTCGACGCGCGCTGCGGCCATGGCTACTCCCGTTTCAGCCATTTGCGCTTCGATCGCCGACAGCCACATCCAGTCTCGGGAGTCCTCTGCCAGCAGTCGGTTGCGACCGCGCATGGCCTTTTCGTAGTCAAGCGCCCGCTGGCCATGAGTGACATCAATGGTGAGAACCAGTCGGTCGAGGAACCGCCGCCGGTCGGCTGCCGGGCCGGTGAATAGCGCATCCATGGCGGGGGTTAGCCAGACAATGCGCGCCCATTCGAGCAAGGCGTCCGCCGATTTGGCCGGCGCGCTGTTTATCCGCACGCGGCGACCGCTGTCACCGGGTGCTGCGCCCGCCGTTCCGGTTCCGATTTCGGCCTCGCCAAATGGTCCGTCCAGTGTTGCGTGGATAGCAAACCCGTCGTCGCTTTCTTTCCGCGCGATTTCCTCATACGTCGCCCTGCGCAGTCCCCTCCCCGGAGTCAGCAGGGAGATGGCCTCGAGCAGATTGGTCTTGCCGGCGCCATTGTCACCGGCAAACACCACCGAGCTCGGTTCGATACTGAGATCGAGAGCCAGGTAGTTACGGAAATTCGAAAGGCGCAGCCTTGTCAGACGAACCCGCGCCGGTTGACCGGCCATATCCAGCTAAGGCCGCCTACACACGCATCGGCATCAGGACGTAAAGCGTATCGTCGTCCGTGGTGTCGTGAATTACAGTGGGCGAGCCTGCATCCGCGAGCATGAAGCGGGCATTCTCGCCGGTCAACTGCGCTGCGACGTCGAGCAGGTATTTGGCATTGAAGCCGATCTCGATCGCCTCGGAGCCATAGTCTGCGGAAAGCTCCTCGGTTGCGCTGCCGGAGTTCGGGATTGTTGACTGCGAGGGTTACCAGGCCATCGGAGATGGACAACTTGACGGCGCGGCCGCGCTCCGATGAAACGGTCGAAACGCGGTCGACGGCGCGCGCGAAGGTTTCGCGGTCGATAATGAGGCGCTTGTCATTGCCGGTAGGGATAACGCGTTGATAGTCGGGGAACGTTCCGTCGATGAGCTTCGACGTCAGAACGACACCGCCAATGGTGAAGCGGATCTTGGTATCGGAAAGCTCAATGGCCACGGTCACATCGGGGACGTCCACCAGCTTCTGAAGCTCACTGACGGTTTTGCGCGGAATGATGATGCCAGGCATGCCCTCCGAACCTGCCGGAGCATCGATTTCGGCGCGCGCCAGGCGATGTCCATCCGTCGCGACTGAGCGCAGTTTCAGTTTTCCCCCGGTTTCGATGGTGTGGAAGTAGATACCGTTGAGATAGTAGCGGGTTTCCTCTGTCGAGATCGCGAACTGCGTCTTGTCGATCAGCTTCTTCAGCGTCGCGGCGTCCACACCGAAATTGTGCGAGAACGTTCCGGCGGTCAGCTGAGGAAAATCGGTCTGCGGCAGACACTGTAGCCGGAAGCTGGAACGCCCGGCCGCGACGGTCATCGCATTGCCGTCTTCGTCGGTACGGAGCATCACTTCCGCACCTTCGGGAAGCTTGCGCACGATCTCGTAGAGAAGGTGAGCTGGTACGGTCGTGCCGCCTGCACGTTCAACCTGTGCCGGCGTGGCCTCAGTAATCTCGAGGTCCGTAATCTCGAGGTCGAGGTCGGTCGCCTTGAGTTCCAGGCTTTGGCCGAGTGCCGAAAGCATGACGTTCGACAGGATCGGAATGGTATTGCGCCGCTCAACCACGCGATGAACGTGATTGAGAGACTTCAACAGGTTTGAGCGTTCAAGAATTACACGCATGACAAGCAGGCTCTGACGAGTTCTAGGACAGTCGGCGAAAATTTCCTCTGGATCAGGACCTTTAATCGCGACCGTGGTGGGAATCCACCGCCAACTGACAGCAAAAGCCTAGTTAAGGCAAGTCCGCCGAACGGTCGAGCGACCGTGCGGCGAGCTCTGTGGAAAACCACCGGGAAGCACTAAGAAATCTAGGCCTGATCGCTTATCAGACGACGCAGCAATTCGAGTTCCTGAGCGAGGGAATTGTCGTTGCCCGACAGATCCTCGATCTTGCGCACCGCGTGGAGAACGGTGGTGTGGTCGCGTCCGCCAAATCGCCGTCCGATCTCCGGCAGCGAGCGCGGCGTCATTATCTTGGCAAGGTACATCGCGACCTGGCGCGGCTTGACGATGGTGCGCGTGCGCCGGTTCGACAGCAATTCCGTTTTCGACACATTGTAGTGCTTTGCGACGATGCGCTGGATATCCTCGATTCGCGGGCGCTTCGGCTCGCCGGTGCGGTACATGTGCCGCAGGATATCGTCGATGCGATCGAGCGAGATCTGCGGCTCGAAGGTCTGCCGGAACAGCAGTTGATTGAACGCGCCTTCGAGTTCGCGGCCGCTGCCGGTCACGGTTCGGGCGATATGGTCGAGCACGTCATCAGCGATGTTGACGTTGGCATCTTCGGTCTTCGCCGTAACAAGACGCAGCTTCAACATGCCGAGTCGCATCGTGTAGTCCGGGGCAGCCATTTCGAGCGCTACGCCCCCCACCAGCCGCGAACGGACGCGCGGTTCGAGCGATTCCAGTTCCGCCGGGGGTCGATCGGCAGCGACCACCACCTGCTTGGCGCTGTCGAGCAGCATGTTGATGAGGTGGCAGAACTCGTTCTGGATCGACTTGCCCTGCAGGAACTGCATGTCGTCGATGATCAGCAAGTCGATGTCGCGAAGCTGCTCCTTCAACGTCAGCGCGTTGTTGTCGCGGATTGCCGTGGCAAAGCGCCACATAAAATACTCCGCGGTCAGATAAACGACCCGCGCCCTTGGGTTCTGCCGCACGGCCTCGGCGGCGACCGCCTGCAGCAGGTGAGTTTTCCCAAGGCCGACAGAAGCGTGAAGGAAAAGCGGATTGAAGCGCGACGCGGATTCCGCGACGGCTTTTGCCGCTGCGAGTGCAACACGGTTTGAAGGACCCTCGACAAAGGTCTGGAATGTATAGCGTGGGTCGAGCGGCGAACCGAGCACGCTGCACTTGACTTCACTCTCGACACCATTCGGACGCTTCGAAGCGTCGCGCGATACTGCTGCCGCAGGCGTGGTGCCGGCCAACAGCGCCGAGTGGATTTGGCGGGTTGCCTTGCGCTGGCCGTCGACCTCGGGCGCATGGGTGGAGCGGGTTGCGGTGCGGACGATGAACTCGACCTTGAGGATCTCAGGCGCCTCACGCTTCCAAAGCTCCATAACCAGATCGAGATAGTGACTGTTGATCCAGGAGCGAAGAAACGCGGTCGGAACGGAGATGCGAACGAGGCCCTTGGAGGCCTCTGAAACCTTCATGCGTCCGAACCAGCTCGAAAAAACTTCGGTGCCGAGCCGAGCCTTCAACTGTGTCTTAACCCGCTCGAATACCGCATCCGCACCATTCGCCACGCTTGTCTCCTCGACGAGCTCAACCGGGAAAGGGAAGCCGGAAGTTGCCTCCCTCTCGATGCCACTCTGCATTTCGTCCACCTCGTGTCCCTGTTGCCGCACCGCGCTTGTGCGTGAACAACTATTCCTCGTTTCAATGAGATGCGCACGCCAGCCTCGGAGGCAGCCGTGAGCGCTTGCACACGGCCCCTTCCACAAGCCAACAAACATCCCCGCTCCAGTCCATGGACAAGGAGCCAAGTTTTTCTGACGCTGCTGCAACCCCACTCGTCAATCACTCGAAAAAGCAAACCGATCCCGCGCACGGAAGTATCCGTGGGTAGTATCCCCCATTTTGCTAGGATTGGTCTGGCCACCAGGGCCTGCCTCTTCGATAAACGGACATTACAGAAGCCGGGGGTCGCCCCGCAAGGGCAAGACTAACTGTTTTTTCACCTTAGCCGGCAACGAACACCCCGAATCCGGTGACAGCCGATGAAGCCATTCCGACGAAAACCTTGTGAATCAAAACCTTCCCTCGTATCGGCAAAAAATAACGCCGCCGACGAAATATTTCTCTTGACAAAAAAAGCGGCGGCGAGCTGGAACCGCGGTGTGGGCGCCCTGTGGATAATCTATTCTTATGCATTTGAAAAATCTACAAAAAGCCAGATAGAAACGCAATCTTTGGCGTAGCCTTGACAAGGCAATTTTGGGTAAAATTCAGGAATTTCGGGAGGTTAACAGACGCTGCCTTGACCAAACCCGGCGGGAAACCTTTCGCGTATGGGTCTACCCTTCGACGCATAGAAAAACCCGGCCTTGCGACCGGGTCCATCACGATAAAAGCCGATAGAACGGGTGAGCTTAGGCGGACAGCGTCTTGAGGCGCTGAGCCAGGCGCGACACCTTTCGCGACGCGGTATTCCTGTGCAGTACGCCCTTTGTCGCAGCGCGCATCAATTCCGGCTGCGCTGCCTGGAAGGCGGCTTCGGCCGCGGTCTTGTCGCCAGCGGCCAACGCCTCTTCGACCTTACGGATATAGGTGCGCACGCGCGACCTGCGGTTCTTGTTGATCGCAGCGCGGCGGACGATCTTGCGCGTGGCCTTCTTGGCCGAGGATGTATTGGCCATATTGCCTCTCTTCTCATCTGTATGACGACAGCCCGGCATGTAGATGCCGAGCAAAAAACGTTCGGGCAGCCAAAGGCCACCCCGATTGGCGCGGCTTATAGATGAGCTTTCCGGCTCCGTCAACGCCGTTTCGGGTTAGCCGGCACCGCAGCTTCAACCATCACCGGTTCTGGAATTTGGGCGGCCGCTTTTCGGCAAACGCCGCCATCCCTTCCTTCTGGTCATCAAAGGCAAATAGCGAATGGAACAGCCTCCGCTCGAAGCGCAGCCCTTCTCCGAGGGTGGTCTCGAAGGCGCGGTTAACCGCCTCCTTTGCCATCATCGTCGCGGGCATCGAGAATTCCGCGATCCTGGCCGCGACCGTCATCGCCTCATCAATCAGATCGCCCGCTGGCACGACGCGCGACACCAGACCGCAGCGTTCGGCCTCCGACGCATCCATCATCCGCCCGGTGAGGCACATGTCCATCGCCTTCGATTTGCCGACGTAGCGGGTGAGCCGCTGCGAGCCGCCCATGCCGGGAATGACGCCCAGCGTAATCTCCGGCTGGCCGAACTTCGCGCTGTCGGCGGCGATGATGAAGTCGCACATCATCGCGAGTTCGCAGCCGCCGCCCAGTGCATAGCCGGAAACCGCCGCGATGATTGGCTTGCGCACCTGGGCGAACTGCTCCCAGCCTGTGAAAAAATCGGCCAGATACATTTCAGCATACGTCTTGGCCTGCATTTCCTTGATGTCGGCGCCAGCCGCGAAGGCTTTCTCCGATCCTGTCAAAACCATCGCCGCGATATCGGCGTCGGCTTCGAAGGCTTGCGTGGCAGCAAGCAATTCGGCGAGCACCTGGCTGTTCAGCGCATTGAGCGCCTTGGGCCGGTTGATCGTGATCAGCCCAACCTTGCCCCGCGTCTCGACAAGGATCGTTTCAAAAGCCATCTCGTTGCTCCTTCGGTCGAGCGTCGTTGGTCGTCAGTTAGTCGGTCGTCATTCGTCGGTCGTCGCTCGTCAGTGGTTGGTGGTCAATCGTGAGTGGTCGGTCGATCGATCAGTCCCTCGATCGCTTGCGACCTCGCAACATACGCTCGGCCTAACCACGACCAACGGCCCACGATTGACGACCGACTAACCTATTTCTGGCAGGAGCGGCAATAGAAGGTCGAACGCCCCGACTGCACCCGCCGCTCGATATGGCCGCCGCAGCCGAGCCGAGGGCAGGGTTCGCCCTCCCGGTCATAGACGGAGAAGGAGTGCTGGAAATAGCCGAGCGACCCGTCTGTCTGGATGTGGTCGCGAAGCGATGAGCCGCCGGCTTCGATCGCTTCGGAAATGACCGATCGGATTGCTTGCGACAGCGCATCGCTGCGCGCTGTCGCAAGCTTGCTTCTGCGGGCGATGGTGCCGGCGGCGCGGAACGGCGACAGTGCGGCGCGCCACAGCGCCTCGCAGACATATATATTGCCGAGGCCCGCAATCGTCTTCTGGTCGAGCAGTGCGGCTTTCAGCGGCGCGATCCTGCCGCGCAGGAGGTCGCGCAGCATCGCCCCATCAAGCGCGTTGCCGGTCGGCTCGGGTCCAAGACCCGCCAGCATCGGATGGTTTTCGATGCCGTTCTCGGCAAACAACATGAAGCCGAAGCGGCGCGGGTCGTTGAAGATGACGCGTACCCGCTTGCCGTCTCGGGTGACGAGATGGAACACGACATGATCATGCGCCGCCAGCTTCGAGCGTTCATGATGGAAATTGCCCGGTATCACACCGTCGCTATTACCCGCATCGATGCGAAAAGAGCCTGACATGCCCAGGTGGCAGATCACCATCGGCGCATCGACGACGTCCACCAGCAGGTACTTTGCCCGGCGCCCGAGCCCCGCGATGGCCTTGCCCGCGAGCCTTTCGGCGAAAAGGCTCGGGAAGGCGAAGCGCAGATCGCCCCGGCGGAGCTCGACACGCTCGATCCGCGCACCTTCCATCACCGGCTGCAAACCGCGCCGAACGGTCTCGACTTCGGGCAATTCAGGCATGGCTTGCGATGACCTTCGCAAACGACGTTCCGTGCGGGCCGCTTTCGAGGCCAAGATGCTGAGCGACGGTCTCGCCAATATCCGCATAGGTCGGGCGCAGCCCGACCGGGCCGCCCTTAGCCCCTGCGATCATACCGAAAATGGGCACGCGCTCGCGTGTGTGGTCGCTGCCGCGCCAGGTCGGGTCGCAGCCATGATCGGCAGTGAGCAGCAGCAGGTCCCCCGGCCTGAGTTTTGCAAGCGCCTCGGGCATCCGGCGATCGAAGGCCTCGAGGGCGGCCGCGTAACCTGCGACATCGCGGCGGTGTCCGAACTCGGTATCGAAATCAACGAAATTAGCGAAGACAAGGTCACCGTCGGAAGCATCGTCCATGGCGTCGAGCGTCTTGTCGAACAGTGCCAGGTTGCCGGCTGCCTTGCGCACCTCGCTGACGCCACGATGGGTAAAGATGTCGCCGATCTTGCCCATGCAGATTGTCTTGCGGCCTTCGGCAATCGCGCGATCGAGAATGGTCGGCTCAGGCGGCGGAACTGCAAGATCGCGGCGGTTGCCCGTGCGCGCGAAGGTGGCGGCGGTTTCGCCGATGAACGGGCGAGCGATGACCCGGCCGATGCTCAGAGGATCGACCAGCTTTCGCACAATCTTGCATAGCGCGTAGAGCCTCTCCAGCCCGAAATGGGTTTCATGCGCGGCGATCTGGATGACGGAATCGGCAGAGGTGTAACAGATGGGTTTGCCCGAGCGGATATGGTCCTCGCCGAACCTCTCGTATCACCGCGGTGCCGGAGGCATGGCAATTGGCGAGAATTCCGGGGAGGCCTCCCTGTTGCGACAATGGCATCGACCAGATCCCGAGGAAACGCTGGGACAGTCTCGGGAAAATACCCCCACTCGAAAGGCACAGGCACCCCGGCGATTTCCCAATGACCGGTAATCGTGTCCTTACCATTGGATATTTCTTCAGCAGCGCCGTAAAACGAACCCTCAAGCAGACGCGCCCCGGGAAACGGATCGGTTCCAGTCGCAACATAAGCGGCTCGGCCGAGACCAAGGGAAGCCATGACCGGTAGAGTAAGTGCTCCATTACGCAATCCTGCGCGGTCCGCCTCGCCCGCGGCTGCTGCCCGCGCAATGTGGCCGAGCGTGTCAGACCCGTCGTCGCCGAAGCGAGCCGCATCGGGAGCCCCGCCTATGCCGAAGGAATCCAGAACAAAAAGAAACGCGCGCGCCATGGTCCGATCCGCAAAAGCTTCGCCGAGAGACATAGGCTCGGCATTGAGGATTGGCAAACCAGGGGCCAGAGCAGGGTGAAGTACCTCCCGCGGATCGACCTCGATGCGAGCATCAGGGCGGGTTGGGGATCCGCTGTTGTCGTCGACGCAAAGCGCGGTCAAGGGTTGTGAACCGCGAACTGAATGCGGATCTTGGCTCCGGTTCAGCCCGGATGCGCACAATCGGCGCATCGAGTTGTTCGGGTGCAGTCATGTTTGTTTCGCGTCTTGCCGCAGTGGTCGTCCTTGTCCTGTCCTTCGGCGCCGCCATGTCCCAGATCGTCGGCCTCAGTGGCGATCATCTGGACATCCTCGAGCCTTTGTGATCATCGGGCCGGCGGCCATGCCCATGAGATAGCGCGGTCCTTCAACTTTCTCAGGACTCGATTCCGCTTTGAGTCATTGCTAGTCTGTGCGGCGTCAGTCAGCCCGGCTGGCGAAATCCGTCGTGTCCTGGCCGCCGTTTGTCTCGCCCGAGACTGTTCCTCCCGCGGCAGGAATGCGACCGGGGAGGAGAGGGGAATTGCATGAGCGCCGATTACGAGATTCTCGACCAACGTTTCCGCCGTCTGTTCAACGGCAGCGCCAAAGTCGATAAGCTGTTCACGGGTTGCCGATGGGCGGAAGGGCCGGCCTATTTCGCAGCCGGTCGCTATGTGGTCTGGTCGGACATCCCGAATAACCGCATGATGCGCTTTGACGAGACCGATGGAAGCGTAAGCGTGTTTCGCGAGCCATGCGGCAACACCAATGGCAACACAACCGACCGCCAGGGCCGCTTGGTTACCTGCGAACATGGCGGGCGGCGCGTCAGCCGCACCGAGCATGACGGCAGCATCATCACCATTGCCGACCGTTGGCAGGGCAAGCGCTTCAATTCGCCGAACGATGTGGTCGTCAAATCCGACGGGTCGATCTGGTTCACCGATCCGGCCTATGGGATCGAGACGGACTACGAGGGCGACAGGGCTGAAAGCGAGATCGGCGCATGTTACGTCTATCGCGTCGACCCAGGCACCGGCGCCGTCGACGCTGTGATCACCGATATGGTCAGGCCGAACGGCATCGCCTTCTCACCGGACGAGAGCAAACTTTACGTCGTCGATACCGGTCGTACCCATGGCGACCATCATCCCGCGCATATCCGGGTGTTCGAAGTGAAAGACAGCAAGGTTTCCGGCGGCGATGTCTTCGCCGACTGCACTGCGGGCCTGTTTGACGGTTTCCGGTTGGACACCGATGGACGCATCTGGACCAGCGCCGCGGATGGCATCCACTGCTACGATCCGGATGGAACCATGATCGGCAAGGTGAAGGTGCCGGAGGTAGTAGCCAATTGCGTGTTTGGCGGGCCGAAGCGCAACATCCTCTATATATGCGGAACCACTTCGCTCTACTCGGTACGGCTGATGGTCAACGGCTTGAAGCTTTATTGACTAAACAAGCCGGACTCGCCCACGACGGCGAACACGACGGCGACGATCATCGTAACCATGCCGGCCAGAAACCATTGCAACGTGCGCCGATAGACAGGTTCGAGATCATCGGCCACCTGCAGCGAGCGCCAAAGTGTCATCGATTGGATCGCGGCGGACAGGAGCAAGAGCAAAGCCGCAACCCGATCCACGATGGTCCAGTCGCCTTCCGCTTCGAAACTCCAGAATTGGAAGAAATAAAGCGTGAAACCGAGCATCACGGTGATCGCCGTGATGACGCCTTGCCGATAGCCATTGGGCAGAACTTTAGGTGCTTCGCCTTCGCGGGCCGATCCCTTGTCCCCATCGGAAGCCGTCATCGACCCTCACGGTTATCGAGGCCTGCGGTTCGTATCGACCCGAGCTTCTCCAAGCGGCCATTTTGCAGGCGCGGAAAGCGCCTGTAAAGCCGCCTCGCTCCCGGATGAAATCAATCCCTAACCCGCACCTGAGGGTCACAGCGCTTCACCGGGCAGTGTCTGTCGTCGACCGTCGGTACGCTGGCGTAACGGATGACCTCCTCCGGCTTGCAGAAGCGCGATCCATAGACATAGCGCTCATAAAGCTGGAGCGACGGGTTGCGGGCGGAGCGGTAGCGCAGAATCGCCATGCCCTCATTGGCAATAGTCTGCAGCACCCGCTTGCAGTTCCAATTCGTAATGTCATAGCCCGCTGCGTTGGCCGGCATCGCCGAAATTGCGATGAGTGCCGGAAGGATGAGTGCAGCCGTTTTCATTGCAACCTCCAGAAACGATGCAAATACCCCGAGACGACGCTGTAATAGCAGAAAACCCCGTGTCGAACCTATGGCGGCGAGAAGTTGTTGTACCCGGTGCGTTTCGCGCCTGGTAGCTGGCGCTGCCGGGTCCTCGAATCGCCTTTCTGACATGCGGCACCGAATGCTTGACAAAGTCTTAAGCGAACTTCGGGATTTCACCCAACAGAGGCGCCGTCAGATAGCTTTCGTGGTCCGGTTGGGCGGCGAAGGTCTTTCGAAAAGCAGCATGACCAAAGTGACTATCATGTGTACGAAAGTCTAACGCAAGCCTACTATATCCGGGCTTTTCAGGCATTTTCGATAGGACCTGACACATGTTGAGCACTATAAAGGATTTACCCAACGTAAGCCTTGGCAAAATCCTTTCGACTTTACTGGTCACAATTTAAGTTGATCGTCGGCTTACCACTCCGGGCAGACATTTTGGTTTGAAATTAACGAGTTCGTGCTAGCCTTTCAAAAAAAGGGCATGGGGTGGAATCGTTGATTCGCACACGGGTCGTTTGGCCCCTGCTGCGTATCTCTGGATCATGGCTCCGCGGCAACGGCAAAGTGCCGCCGCAGACGCCTGTCTCCACGATGCGTGGCTTTTGGGGCCTCATGCGCGCTTATTGGTTCTCGGACCAATGGCGAGAGGCATGGGCGCTGACCGCGGCGGTTGCCGTGATCACGGTTGTGTCCAACAAGACCGGCGTTTGGTTGACAAAGGCTGCCGGCGAGCTCGCCAATTCGATCGCCTACTTTCACCTGGCCAGCAACGCAACGGCTATAACGTCTCTTCTGATCAACGCTGCGCTCCTCGTTCTCATCGTTACCCTTAAGGATCTGGGCATCGCCGGTGCCCTGGATATGTGCAACAAGACGCTGCACCGCAGGTGGCGCGCCTGGCTGAACGGCCGCTTCAACAGCGCCTTGCTTGACGGCAACCATAGTCACTTTCATGTCCAGCATGGCGGCCGTAGCGCTGCTGGCGGTGATCTGCCGCCACCCGACAATATCGACCAGCGTGTGCACGAATTGATCAAGGATATGACGGGCGGCGCGATCGGCCTTGCGTCGGGCGCGTTCGGTGCGGTTTCGGCCCTCGTCATCTACGGCTACGAACTCGTCAAGATGTCGCAGCCGGTCGCCGGATTCGAGTTCCTCGGCGACTATGGTTTCGCGGTCTTCGCTTTCGCCGCGGTGGCGATCTATGTGCCGCTCAACACTTATATCGCCTTGAAGATCGGCAAGCTCCTGGAGAGGCTCAACACCGCGATGCAGAAGGCCGAGGGCAGCTATCGTGCCGAGCTGACGACGTTCCTGCGCCGCAGTTTCCATGTGGCGGCGTCCAATGGCGAAGCCGTGCAGGCCGACATGCACAAACGTCTCTATAGCGATATCGATCGGACCTGGGCGAAGCAGAACTGGGTTAATACCGCCTACTCGGGATTCGGATCGATCTACGATTACGTCGCTTTCCGCATCGTGGCCTATGCCCCTGGATTGCTGCCTTACATGTCCCAGAAGCTGAGCTTCAAGGAATACATCACAGGTGCGGAAATGGTGAATCAGGTCATTCGCCAGTGCTCGTGGTTCATCCATGTCATGCCGGCGATCGCTTCGTTGAAGGCCAACGCACGGCGCATGACCGATCTTGCAGAGGCGATCGAGCGTGTGCAGCAGCCTGCCGATTTCTATCGCCAGACCGGCCGCTTCGATTTCCGGGTCGCCAACCAGCATCCGATGTTCGGCCTGACAGTGCGCCAACTCGAACTGACGCACGCCGGCGACGATGCCGAGCCATTTGTGACGGCGCCGATCCTGCGGTTCCGCCGTGGCGAATGGACCTTCATGAAAGGCGAGTCCGGTTGCGGAAAATCGAGCCTGATCAAGGCTATCAACGGGCTGTGGCCGCATGGCAGCGGCGAGATCTCGATGCCGGAGGGCGTGGCGACGTTCTACGCCGCGCAGGATGTCCGGCTATCGCAGGTGTCGTTGAAACAGCTCGTTTGCCTGCCGCGCTGCGAAGACGATCACGCCGATGCGGCAGCAGCGGCCGCGCTTCACAAGGCCGGGCTGGGCGAATTCATCGAATCCATGATGGATGTCTATCGAGATGGAAAGTCCTGGGACGAGACCCTTTCGGGAGGACAGAAGCAGAAGCTGGTCCTCGCGCGCATCCTTCTGCATAAGCCCGGGCTGCTATTCCTCGACGAAGCGACGGGGGCGCTCGACGGTGCGGCCAAGATCGCTTTCCACCAGGCCATCAAGGACAATTGTCCCGGTATAACCGTAATTAGCGTCATGCACGAGCCGGAGCCACCACGCTCGGTCAAGGGCGAGGAGTTCTACAACAGTATTCTCTCGATAGCCGGCGGGGTCGCGTCGAAGATGCCCTTGCGGCCCGATCTACCGGTCGAAATCACAAAGATTCTCTCGTCGCCGACCGCCAAACAGATGCGGTCTCTGGCGCCGCGCGTGCGCCAGAAGCAGCGGCTGGAATAGCTCCGGCGGGGACCAACAAAGCCGCGTCACGGGTCTCGGGCAAAAGCGCCTTGCGCCGCGATGGCGCGAGCTAGAACCGATTCGATGCGAAATCCATAAGCAGTGAGAACTGCCGGCGAGAAACCGCCGCATACGATGAAGTTGTGCGCCGGATGCTGCCGTTTGACGCTAAGTGGTATGTACCAATCGGTTTCCCTGTCACGTCTGGGCAGGTTTGTCCGAAACCCTGACGCCACAAACACCGAGAAGATCGCAGAGTACATTGAGCCGGCGTCGGGAGAAGACCGGCATTGGCGTTGGGCGACATAGCTACCCCCCGAGCTACCCCAGTCGCTCGACGGAGGGGAGCGGAGCAATCACTGATTTCTCCGCTCCCAGCCGCGCGATAGCCCACCCCCGAGCTGGCCTTCCAATGGCCGAGTCCTTCCCCAGCGGCAACGCAATCATTCTGTGAGTTCGTAAGAAGTCGTGATGGATACCGGTCCCGATCGCAGTCGGTAGACAAAAAAATGCCCGGCCGAAGCCGGGCTGGAATATCCATCTGCAAGCATGAAATGCAAAAAACGAGCCAGGCGGTGTTAGGTTGCCTGACTGTCAAGACGGACAATACTCATCTTCGCGCCATACGCAAGTTAACGATTTGTTAATAATGTATTTTGCGCTGTGATGAACTTTCGTGCCGCAGTCCATCCCTGGTCAGTGAGGCGCGGGAGTCACAAGACGATTAAGCAAAGTCCTACGCCGTCAGCGATTGCGCCCTGGCTGCGTCGCTCACGTAAGGGGTTACGGTCAGGCCAAGCCGAATACGCTGCCCCGTCGCGAAGGCTAGTGCGAAGGATTCGAGCTCAAACGAATGTCTCGTCGTCTCGCCCCCTTCCGTAACCAGCACGCACCAGCCGCCCGCCTCGACAACGATGTGCACTGCTTTGATCGACTGCATCGGAAAGTCCATCTGCCTGACTCCTGCGAGGGCGCAAGCCTGATCGTCGCTCACAGCCGGCGGTGCCCTGAGACTGACCGCCGATTGCCTTTCATCTCATGATTGAGGGAGCCGCGAAATTAAGTTTGACATAGCCACCACAGATCGAGCGGCACGCAGGTGGTTGATATCGAGTTGGCAACTCAGGACAATCTCGGTGACCGCCGGAAGTGGCCACCACACGAAGCCCGCTCTTCACCTGAGGCGCAAACCGCTTTCCCGGTCAAGCAATACGCAGCCCTGCGGATCGACAGTCATCGAGACCTGCGTTCCTTCCACCATGAGCGAACCGGTAAGCGGAACGACAGCTCGTAGGACATGCCAGCCTAGATCGACCTCGTAGGAGGCGCTGCCGCCGAGATAGGCAGCGGAAACGATGCAGCCGGCAAGACCATTGGTGATCGGCCCATGCCTTGCCGCCACGCCGAGTCGTTGCGGCCGGATCACCAGCATGACGGCCCCGCTTCCGTGCAAACCATCCCCGGCCGGAACGTCCAGCACCTCGCCGCTCGGCATTGCCAGGCGCGCCACACCGCCCGACACTGACGCAACGGTCGCAGGCAAAATGTTTGCCTTGCCGAGAAAGCTCGCGACAAAACCGGTGTCGGGCTGGTCATAGACCTGTTGGGGCGTTCCGATCTGTTCGATACGGCCGGCATTCATCACCACGATCTGGTCCGACATCGCCAGCGCTTCTTCCTGGTCGTGGGTCACGAAGATCGCCGTGATGCCCGTCTGCCGCTGGATCTTCTTGATCTCGGCCGCGCATATCCTCGCGCATGTTCGCGTCGAGCGCCGAAAGCGGCTCGTCCATCAACAGCACTTCCGGTTCGAACACAATGGCGCGGGCAAGCGCGATACGCTGCTGCTGGCCGCCGGAAAGCTGGTGCGGCAACTTGCGCTCGCTGCCCGGCAGCCGCACCATTTCCAGCGCCTGGCCGACCTTGCGAGCGATCTCCGGCTTGGCGACGGCGCGGTACTTGAGCCCGAAGGCGACATTGTCGAACACCGACTTGTGCGGGAACAGCGCGTAGTTCTGGAACACCAGGCCGATATTGCGCTTGTAGATAGGCACCTGGTCGACGCGCTTGCCGGCGATCGATATCCTTCCCGACGAAATGGCGACAAGCCCGGCGAGCGAACGCAACACCGTGGTCTTGCCGCAGCCCGACGGCCCCAGCAGCGTCACGAACCGCCCTTTGCCGATCGAAAGGGAAAATTTGCGGACAGCGCTGAACTTGCCGTAGTCGATATCGACGTCCTGAAACTCGACCGCAGGACTATCCATCAATTACTCCCAACGCTCACAACGCGGATGCGAGACCCGGCCATGATGCCGGGTCTCGTTTGTTAGAACACTGCCCAGCGGCTCAGGCGCCTTTCGAGATCCTGTCCCACTGCTTGGTCCAGGCATCCTCATTCTCGGCCCAGTAGACGGGATCGGCAAAGGTCAGCGCCTTCATCTGACCGGTCGGGTCGAAGGCCGGCAGCGCGGCGATCTTGTCGGTCAACTTTACCTTTGTCGGATCGAGCGACGGCGGATAACTCTGGCCTTCTGCCACTGCGATTGCCGTTGCCGGGTCGAGCATGAAGTTAATCAACTCCTCGCATTCGGCCATCGGCGAGCCCTTCAGCACGAGCATGTCCTCCATCCAGGCATAGGAGCCGGCGGGGTCGAGATAGCCGATCGGCTGCTTCTGCTGCTGCAGCGCGGCCACGCGTCCGGACCAGGCGTCGGTAACGACGATCTCTCCCTTGGTCAGGAGGTCCATCAGTTCGGCGCCCGAACTCCAGAACTTCTTGGCGAGGTCGCGGGTTTCGCGGACCTTTGCCCATACCGCGTCCATGTCGGTGATCTTGTTTGGATCCTGGCCGGTCGCCAAGGCTGCATACCAGACGCGCGTCGTCATATCCGCGTAGCCCCCAACCTTGCCGGCATACTTCTTGTCTGTAAGCAGGCTGGCGCCCTTTTCCTTGGCTTCCTCCGGCGAGATGACAGTGGTGTTGTATGCGATACCCGTCGTCCCGTAATCATAGGGAACAGCGGACAGCTTCGGCGTGATCTTGCGGAAGGGTTCGATCATCGCCGCCAGGACGTTCGCCATGTTCGGAATGTTGGCTTCGTTGATCTCCGAATTGTAGCCGCCCTGCACATATTTGATGTAGTAGTTCACACCGGACGAATGGATGATCTGGTAGTCACCCTCCTTCGCGGTCTTGATCTTGGTGATGATCTCGTTCTCGTCGCCGAAGGTACCCTGCACCACCTTCAAGCCGGTCTTCGCCGTGTAGGGCTGGAAGGCGAGCTTGTCGATCGCCTCCTGGACGACGCCGCCCCAGCCATCGAAGCGCAGCTCAGTGGCCGCGGCGATAGCCGGGCGGATCCACGGCATGGAAAGGCCCGCAGCGGCGGCGGCGGCTGCCGACAGACCGAGGAAGTGGCGGCGCGACAGGTCGCCATTGCCGTGGCGTTGGATGAGATTTTCCAGTCTCTTGGTTTGACTTATCTTCATGTCATTCTCCCGTTTCTGGTTGGCGTCTTGTGAACCCGGATAGGACTTTGGCGGCGAGTCCGCCGAGCAGTGGCACACCGACGGTAACGATGATCATCAGCGTGCCAAGCGCATTGACCTCCGGACTGATGGAGATCTTCAGCATCGATAGAATCTGTGTGGGCATGGTCTCCACGCCCGCCGGACGCCAGAACAGGCTGGCCGTCGTGTTGTCGAAGGAAATGGTGAAGGCGAGCAAGACTGCGGCGAACACGGCGGGAAGCAGCAGCGGCAGCGTGACCTCGCGAAAGGTGGCGGTGCGCGGCGCGCCCAGTGACAGAGCGGCTTCCTCATAGACGCGGCGGATGCCGATCAGCCGCGCTTGTATGACCAGTACGACGAAGGGCAGCGCCAGAAGCACATGGCCGGCCAACAGAACGAAATATGTACGCGGCTGGTCGATCGCCTTGATCAGCACCAGCAGGCCGACGCCAAGGATGGTTTCCGGTACCAGCGCAGGCAGGATCGCCAGAGTGTTGACGCTGGCCTTTCCGGGAAATTCGAACCGCACCAGCGCCAAGGCAGCTGCGATGCCGATGGCTGTGGTTATAAGTGCCGTCACCACCGCAATCCACAGCGAGGTACGAAACGCCGCCAGTACATTGTCGTTTTGAAGCAGGACCGCGTACCAGTGCAAGCTGAATCCGGTGATCGGAAAACCGCCGAACATCGACGCATTGAACGACAGCACAACGGTGGCGGCGATCGGCGCGAACATGAAGACGTAGACGAGCAAGGTCATCGCGCAGGTCAGCCGCCAGCCCCAGCGGCCCGACCCGTCGCTCGGCGCACTCAAGCGCCCATTCCCTTCATGATCTGCGAAAGGCCCATGTAGCGGCTATAGGCAACAGCAACCAGGCCGAGCAATATGAACAGAACGATGGAGAGCGTTGCCCCCATCGGCCAGTTAAGCTGGCCCATTACCGTGTCGTAGATGAGGTTGCCGAACAGAGCGTCGCGCGGGCCACCCAGAAGCTGCGGCGTGACATAGCTGCCGGCCGCAAGCACGAAGCAAAGCAGAAGGCCCGCGGCCAGGCCGGGTAGCGACAGCGGCAAGGTGACCTCTCGAAACGCCTGCGCGCTGGTGCAGCCCATGGAACGCGCCGCCAGGACCAGGCTGCGGTCGATGCCTTCCAGACTGACGTAGACGTTGAGGATCATGTAGGGCAGCAGGAAGTGCACCAGTCCCATGATCACCGCGGCTTCGGTGTAGAGAAGGCTGAGTGGCTGGTGGATCAGACCCAGCCTGAGCAGCGAAACATTGATCAGGCCCTGTTCGCCGAGGATGTGGATCCACGAAAAGGTCCGGATCGTGAAAGAGATCCAGAACGGCACGATCAGCAGGAGCAGCAGCAGCCATTTGTAGCGGAAGCTCGTGGCCCAGATGAAATAGGCCGGGAAATAGCCGAGCAGCGCGCAGATAAACGCCGTTGTGATACCGACCCGCACGGTCTTCAGCAGGAAGCCGTGATAGTAGCTGTCGGTAAGGAATTCCTGCCAGTTGGCAAATGTCAGGGTCGCCTGTTCAACGCCTGCCGTGACGAAGGTGAAAAAGGTATAGGCACCCATCACCAGGATCGGCAGTATCATCAAAAGCACGACAAGGATGACGGTTGGCGCAGCGAGCATCCAAGCAAGCCGCCGATCATTGATCGACCAGACCTTCGTCGTCCCCATTCAATGGCCCCGATTGACAATTCCATCTTGAGCTATGGCCGGGCGTGGCGCAATGCTTGCGAAGCGTGACGGAATTGTGCCAGCGCTTATCGCAGGATGGATCACTGGCCGCAACGCTGCTCGCTATAATCGTCGCTCGATCCACACGAAAAACGGGTTCGCTGCCGCCTCACAGCGCGTGCGCTTCGGGAGCATTTCTCCATTCCTGCGAATCTCGAAACACCGAAGTTGATGGAACTTCTCCACCTGGCGAGCGAAAGTCATATGCGAAATGCGGGCCGCCTGGCCACCGCATCCGCTATCCAGCGTCAGCTCGCTGATGCGGCCCGAGCTAACGTCGACGGCTCGACAATCGCGACATCGGCCGAGGATAGTGACAGCTATAAGAGTTCATGTATCATCGTGTTTGGCACAACTGACTTTGCCATTTCGCACAAATGCTTGTGGTGCGTGAGATATATGACCTGGCCTGCCCTCGCCATCTCTCCAAACAGCCTGAACACCTCCTCCGACCGGAGGTGATCGAACGTTTCCATGATATCATCAGCGATAAAGGGAACGGAGGGCCGCAACTCGGCGAATTCGTAGTATCCGGCAAGCCTCAAAGCCAAATAGAGTTGAAAGCGGGTACCTTTCGACAGCGCGTCCGCAACCTTGGACTGGCCGTCGCGCTGCAGGGCGATAAGGACTTCACCGCCTTTCACCGGCTGTGTTGTCAAACCAGAATATTGGCCGCGCGTCATCAGCGCGAAAGCATCTGAGGCCCGGGCCATCATCCCAGATCGATGACGTTCGCGATAAACGCGCAGAGCATGTCCAGCAGACATGATACCGAGCTTCAACTCAATGTAACGGACGGCCTTATCTTCAATTTCCAAGAGCGTTGTACGCCTTTCGGCATCCAGTCGCGCAACCGCGCTGTCGCCGCCAATGGCATCCAGCTTGTCCGTCGCCCGTGTCTGGCGGATCAGTTGCTGCTGTCTGGCTTCGTCCAACTGGCGGAGCTTTTGCTCGCCTTCGGCCTTCTCAACAGCGATGCTCTCGTAATCGATTGCGTCCAAGATCGCCTTCGCCTGCTCGAACCGCTCGACCGCGAGTTCGGCCGTTATCCGCTCCTTGAGCTCCGCGACCGCTGTGTGCAGGCCATCGCGCTCACGCAGCAGTTCATCTCGCTCCACGACCTCCGGCAGAGTGGCGACTTGAAAAACACCCAGCATTTCGTTCTTGCGGCGTTGGTGCGCCGAAACCTCATTGTCAAGGCTGGCGCGGATATCCTGTAGGCGCTTCAAGTCAGCGCCAAGGCCGGTCTTGGTCTCGCGCATCCGTTCAGCGTGCTGCAGACGGTCCGCAAGGCTGATGGCTAACTGTTCCGCGTCATCCTTCGCGGGCTCGTTCGCCTCGGTCGCAACGGCGGCGACCGCGAGCAGGAAATTCGCCCTGTCGGCCTCCATTTTGTCGATGCGCAATCGAAGAGCGTCGCGTTCCTGCAAGCTTTTCGACAGTTCAGCCAACTGGTCGAGCACAATGCCCACGGCCGGTGCGGGAAGGCCATTCGCAAGCCAGGTCCCCTTCAGCGCATCGGTAATACCGGCCAGCCACTCCTCCTCGCGCCGCTCGGCGGAAGCCAAAGCCAGCCGCCTGGCAGCAAGATCATCTTCCTTGCTGGCCACAGTCCTGAGGGCTTCAACATGTCCTGCGTCCAGCTTGCGCTGTCGTTCCAGGAACAGGTCAGCGATGGCCATGATCGCCTCAAGGCCATCGCCAGGCTCCGGCGTTATGCCGACGCTCGTCAGCGCTCTGTGCAGCTCCTGGCATAGCTGCTCCTCGGTTTCGGCGGCTCGCTCCGCCTTCCTGCCGGCCAACTCCAACTGCTCCCACGCCGCGAGCGCGTCGCTGCGCGCAGCGACACGCTCCTCGATGCGTTCGATCAGCCGGGCGAGCGATGCATCACAAACGGTGTCGGCCAGCAAATCTCCCGCCACCGCGCGGATTTCCAACGATTGGACGTCAACGGCCTTGTCAGTCTGCGCGCGTTGCTGGCGCATGCGCGACAGGTCGGCGGTGGCCTCGGCCAGGGCGCGCGCCATGGCTCGGATATCGGCAAGATCCGACGCCTTCGCTAACCGGCCCGCGCCAGCGCTGTCATCGCGTGTCAATAGCAAGGCGAATTCATCAGCGGTTTCGCGGGTCAGCGCCGCCCGATGCGTGGCCCACGCCTCATCACGGGCGCCCCGGATCGTGTTCGCCTCCTCATCGTCGGCAATGTCGACCGAGGCGCGGAGGGCGTCCAATCGAGCCGCGAGCAAGGCATGGTTGCCCTCGTATTCGGCAAGGCGTTCCGCAATGACGGCGCTGGTCTTGGCCAATTCTGACGCCACCGTTTTCCAGGCGCCAATCTGCCCCGCGCTCGGAACCGCGACGGCGGCGAGCGCCGGAGCATCACCGGACCACTGCGTTAAGCGTGCAAGCGCTGCCTGCCATCGAATTGTTTCCGCGTCCCGCGCCTCGCGGGCGGCACGGATGTCGATACCGTGCGCGCTCGCCCGGGCTTTCGACAAAGCCGCAGCCAAGCCTTGCCCTGACAGGTGCGGGCACCGCTCTCTCCTCGCCAACCCGCTGTCTTGCTAGCTGCAGGGCGTCGAGCGCCGCCGCGGCTTCATCGCGCGCGACGCGCACAGCGGTGGCGATGCCGGAGCGCTGCTCGACCATGGTGCGGACGGCGCCGACCGTGGCGGCAGGCAAAAGCAGGGCAAAGGGATCCGGCTCCGACGATCGTCCCAAGGCAACAAGGCAGTTCGCCACTGCATTGTCGAGGATTTGCAGCTCCATTTTACGATTGGGCAGGTCAAGGCCAGCGGCGCCGTAGCGCACCTTGCTCTCGGCCAGTCCGCGAACGCGTTCCGACATTTCAAGGATGACATCGTCCACATCCACAGACGCGATTTTGCCGGCCAGGCGCTGGGATTCATCGATGTTCGCGGACAGGCGCGTTTTTAGGCTGGCATCGTCCTCGATAAGATCGGTGATACTGCCCGTCCAGGTGCGAGCCGGCGAGGCCATGTCCGGCAGTTGATCCAGCCGGGCAACCTTCCGCCTAATGTCCGCCAGTAGCGGTCTTGCCCGCTCAAAGCGGCTTATGACGTCGAGCCTTGCTGCCAGCACCGCCCGGTCATTGATGATGCGGTCGTGCTCTCGTGCCGCGTCGACACGTTCGGTCTCCAGGCCTTCATATGTCGAAGCAAGCGTGTCGACCGCATCCTTGCGCGATTTGAGATCGGCAAGGCGCTTCTTCAGCAGCGCCAGTTCGGTGCCATGCGCCTGCTTGCGGTAGAGCCCATCGGCCTCGACCTCAAGCGCACTCAACGTATCGCTTGCGTGCGCAAGACCGGCGCTGGCCATGAAGAGGAGTTTGCCGAGGTCGCCGCGCGATTCCAGGATTGATTTACCGCCCGCCTCCAGGGTTTCGTCGTCCAGCGAAAACATGGTCGTGTAGGCGTCGCGCAATAGACCGGCGAGATGTGCCGTGATCGCCACCTCGCTCACCGGCTGGCCAGTCGCGTTCAGCAGCGAATTGTTGCGTTGTTTCGTGCGCGTGAAGGCGTACTCGGAACCTGCCAGTTCCAAAACCCCGCCGATGCGCATGGCGCTGTACTCGTGGAGGAAATTGTAGCGGCTGCGCTCCTCGATACCGAACAACAGGTCGAGATAAGCCGACAGCGCTGTCGACTTGCCGGCTTCGTTCAGGCCAAACACGATGTGCAGGTCAGGGCCTGCCTCGGGCTTGGGGCCAAAGTCGATGGTCTTGTCGGTAAACTTGCCATAGCGGATAAGATCAAGACGCCGAAGCCTCATGGGAAGCTACCGGCCTTGAGGCGAGCCGTCACCAGGTCGGTGCCGCTGGCAAGCACCCGGTCCAGGAAGCGTTCCAGCCCGGCCTCGTCCTTTCCGGCGAAGTCGCGGCTGTCGGCAGGAAGGTCGGCCATCATCCTCTGAATGAACGTCTTCGCTTCTGCGCGAAAGGCCTCCGAGCCGGCGTCGGCACGCATCGATGCGGCGAGTTCGAAGATCGGATCAGCAGCGTCGACGGCGTGTTTCGGCCGGGGTTGGAGCGATGTCGAGCACGAGTTTTTCCACCCAAGTGTCGCCGACCTGTTCCGCCGTTTGCTCCACTTCGGCCATTAGAAGGTCCCTGTCTCGGATCAAAGACCATGACAGCGGTGTCGCTCCAGTCAGGGAGAGGCGGACCACGGCATGACGGGAACGCACGGCTCCCCGCTTCTCTTCAAGCGCAGAGCGGACTCGCGAGACAACTTCCGACCATTCCGCGGTGCCTTCCAGATCGACGCTCAACCGTTCGAATTGCGCGACACTGGTCAGCCTCTCCTCGATCTCCATGGAACGGTCGTCGCGTATCGTTACCAACGTGACGGATTTCTCCCCGGCCTCGTTGATGTCCCTGCCTTGCGGCATGCCGGGCATCACCACCGTGCTTGAACCGCGATGAACAGAACGCGCATGAATATGTCCCAGCGCCCAATAGTCGAAACCATGGCCATGCAGATCAGCCACGTTGCATGGGGCGTAGACGTCGTGACCGGGTGAGCCGGCCAGGCTGGTGTGCATGATGCCGATATTCATAGCCCCCTCGCGGCCGGCCGGATATTTTGGCAGCAGGCTCTCCGGCGCCTTAGGGTTGGCAAAACTCAAGCCATGGAAGACAACATCCAGCCCGCCCGCGGTTTGAAGCGCCGATTGTGCACGGCCAGCGAAGATGGTGACCGTGTCAGGAAACACAAGTTGTTTCGAGATCCGCGAAAGGGCGTCGTGGTTGCCGCGGATCTTGAACACGCCGATGCCAGCCTGATGCAGGCGTGCTATTTGCGAGGCCAGAAAGCGCGCCGTCTTCATCGACGTCTGGTCGCCATCATAAAGATCGCCGGCGATGACCAATGCGTTGACACGCTCGGTAAGGCAAAGATCGACTATCGCGACGAATGCCTGTCGACTGGCGTCGCCGACAAGTTCGGCGAGCTCGGGGTTTCGCAGCGCCAGCGAACGCAGCGGCGAGTCGAGATGAATGTCAGCCGTATGTACGAATCGAAATGCCATTGGGCGGTCTCCGGCGACGAACATAGGCGGTGTTTGACCACGACTCGATAGGTGAAATTCATCGCAGGCCCCGGTTGATCGTCACGACATCAATCTGCCTGGCGACGGCCGGCAGTGCGCCGCGGTTGAGCAACGCTGACACCGATACGGCCAACCGTCGATGGCTCTAAGCCTCACCGTTCAGCAAGCCGACTGCCTGCTTTCGACCCCGAGCCGTCATTGTCGCTCGATCGAATGTCCATGGATCATGGACAATCCTGCCGCCGGGATGGGCATTGGTTCGTCGACGGGCCTGGAGTGCGTGGCAATTGGAATTGGCACGCCAGCCCGTCCGGTGCTTCAATAACTGTCGAAGGCAACTGAGGCCCCGTGATGGACCAGCTTTCTTCCCGCGGCATGATGCCCGTCGTCGGCTCGATCGTGTTTCTCTTCGTTGCGCCGGGTGTGTTTGGCGTCCTCATACCGTGGTTCATGACCAGGTGGCACATGGACGAGCCAATATTCGGTGTTGAGCCCGTGCGGTGGTTGGGCGGCGCGCTCATCCTCTTCGGCGCCACGGTCCTGCTTGATTCCTTCGCCCGCTTCGCGTTGCAGGGCCGCGGCACACCGGCCCCTATCTATCCCACCGCGACGCTGGTGGTTTCGGGCGCGTATCGGCATGTGCGCAATCCGATGTACCTGGCGGTCATGGCGCTGATCGCCGGCCAAGGGTTGCTGATCGGCTGCCTGCCGCTGCTGATCTACTCACTGGGGTTTGGTCTGGTCACCCACCTCTTCGTGCTGGTCTACGAGGAACCGACGTTGCGAGGAACCTACGGTGCCCAGTACGAGGCATATTCCGCCGAGGTGCGCCGTTGGTTGCCGCGCATGACGCCCTGGCGGAGCAGAGCCCCTTCGCTGCCTGCGCGGCCCGGATGAAAACAGCAGTGCAACGCTCTCGTCCAGTCCCCGCTTCCCACGATAGTGAGTTCGCTCGCCCGGTAAAAATCCGATGTTGGTCGAATGCTCTTGCCGCGCGTTGCTGACCTGAGAGGAACTGCGAGAATGTGGTGCTGCGCCGAGGCCGATTGCTGACATGCGACGCGTCAGTCGGATTTCGGTGTTCGCTCAGGGTTCACGTATACTCGCATCAAGGCCGCGGATAAGCGGGTACAGGAAGTAGGAGATCACACTCCGCCGGCCGACATTCATCTCCGCAGTTACCGCCATACCGGGCAGCAGGCGTATTGGCTCGGTGGACTCGAGCTCACGCTCGTTGGTGAGAGCAACGCGCGCCTTGAAGTAAGGGAGCGCCGACACACCCTTTGTTTCCTTCGTTTCGGAAGAGTAGGCATCCTGGCTGATCGTTCGGACCTTACCCGAGGCCGTCCCGAATTTTTGAAAGGGATAGGCGTCAAACTTCAGCCGGACCGCTCCGTCAACCGACAAACGCGCAATATCCAGAGCGTTTACGGAGACCTCCGCTTCCAACGGTACGTTCAGCGGCACGAGCGTAACAATTGGCTCTGCTTCGCGAACCACGGAACCGATCGATCGTTGAGCGAGGTCCAGCACAACTGCGTCCGCCGGCGCAGTCAGCGCTACCATGTTCCGCCGCAGCTCCATCTTCTTCACGTCTTCCGCAACGGTGTCACGCTCTCCCCGTAGCTCGACGAGTTGTTCCATCGTTGCACGACGAAAATCCTCGATGAAAGCTTGGCGCTCGGCCCGCAACTTGGCAAGAGTATGCTCGGCCTCGGCTGTTCTGCCATTCAATTGCGACAGGTCGGCATCGACGCCGAGGCGAGAGTCGCGCGAGGCAAGCAGGTTCAGCAGGGAACCGGTCTGATGCTCGTAGAGCGTCTCGCGCGCCTTCTCAATCTTGGTAAGCGTCGTCTGGCGATCGATGAGAATGGTGGCTTGTTCCTGACCGGACGCAATCGCCGCAGCCTGGCCCGCGATCTGCTGGTCGAAATTCTGAAGCTGCGCGGCATAGAAGGCGCGCCTCTGGCCGAAAAGCTCGACTTGAAGTTTTTCGTCGGACGAGTTGCCCGCAATGAGCGGGTAGTCCGCACCGGCCAGTTCGGCCTCGATCCGCCTGACTTGGGCGTCGAGCGCGGCGAATTTGGCGCGCCGCTGCACCATGTCCGATTCGCTGAACGTCGCATCGAGCGTCGCAAGGGTCTGACCCTTCTGGACAATCTCGCCGACGGCAACGTCGATCGTACGAATGATTGACGTTTCCAGGGGTTGAACGACGATCGTCGGTTCTGTCGTGATCAGCCTGCCGGGGGCGACCACGATTTCATCAATCATCGAAACAGATGCCCAAAGGACCGCGCCCGCAAGCAAAGCAGTCACTCCGTAAAGCGTTAGCCGAGCTACGTTAGGGGGGGCGCGCTCTTCGAGTTCCACGGCGTCCGATTGAAATTCGGCAATGATGGTTGAGACGGCCTTCGCGGGTGTTGCGTCTCGCTCCGGCGGACGCGTCTCGACCACGCGCAGGCCTTCCCTTTTCGTTTGGCTGACGTTCATGCCACTTGCCTTGTCTGCTGGTCCCACAAGTGCCTATAGGTCATGCAGCGCGAGATGAGCTGGTCGTGGCGGCCGAGATCCGCGATTTTGCCCCGCTCGATCACCAGAATCGCGTCGGCATCCACGAGGGTTGAAAGGCGGTGCGACACGATGATGACCGTGCGTCCTTCGGCGATCTGTCGCAGGTTCTGGCGGATAATTGCCTCGCTGTCAGGGTCCAGAGCACTTGTGGCTTCGTCGAAAATGAGGATACGCGGATCGGTTATGAGCGCGCGCGCTATCGCCAGGCGCTGCTTCTGACCGCCGGAAAGATTGGCTCCATTCTCTTCCAGCTTGGTCTCGAATCCTTGGGGAAGCCTCTCGATGAATTCCTCCGCTCCCGCCATACGTGCAGCGGTTGCAATATCCTCGATACTTGCATCCGGCTTTGCGGCGGCGATGTTTTCGCGCACTGTGCCGCGAAACAGAAAATTGTCCTGCAGCACGACGCCGATGCTTTTTCGCAGATGCACGAGGTCGATCTCACGGAGGTCGAAACCGTCCATCCGGATGAGCCCTCGCTGAATTGGGTAAAGACCCTGGATCAAGCGAGTAACTGTCGTCTTGCCCGATCCGCTCCGACCGACGATCCCAAACACCGAGCCCGTGGAAATGTCGAAGGAGACGTCATCCAGCGCCAGCGCACCATCCGGTCCGTAACGAAAGGAGACACCTTCAAATTCGATCCGGCCCTTGAGATCAGGCCGCAATCCACGGCCGCGACCGTGCTGCTCAGGGCGTTGATTCATGACTTCTCCCAGCATTCGCACCGAAAGAGCAACTTCCTGATACTCATGAATCATCGTAACAATTTGAACCAGGGGTCCGGAAACGCGCGCCGCCAACATATTGAATGCAACAAGTGCGCCAATCGTCATGGTGCCGCTGAAAACATCGAGCGCCCCGAGACCGATGATTGCGACGCTCATGAGTTTTTCGACCAGGCCGGTCAGCGACTGAGCCACCGCTGAGATCTTCTCAACCCGGAAACGTACCGAAATGGACTGTGCCGACTGGTCGTCCCAGACTCGTCGCTGGCGCGGTTCGATCGCCAGGGACTTAACGGTTCTCATGCCATGAACGGTTTCCACCAGCAGCGCCTGCCGCTCGCCTTCTGCCTCATACAAAGCCTGCAAACGCTTCCGGAAAGGACCGACGAGCGAAAGCACGACGAGGCCGACGAGAGCCGCGAAACCGACAACCACGAGCGTAAGCTTGACGCTGTAGAACAGCAGGATAGGCACAAACACAAACAGCGACATACCGTCGAGAAGCGTCAGGAAAAGTCGACCCGTCAGAAATTCGCGGATCCGGCTTGTCTGCTGCATGTGCTTCACGAGGACGCCGGCCGAGGCTTGTTCAAACAACGCGATCGGCAGGCTCAGGAGGTGACCGAATGTGCGCGTCGCCACCCGGATGTCGATCTTGTTGGTGGCATAAAGGAGAAGAAAGCGCCTCAGGAACGTGAAAATTGCATCGAATAAAAGCGCAATGCAGATCCCGATCGTCAACACGGTGAGCGTGGCGTAGCTCTCGTGTACAAGCACCTTATCGATGACAAGTTGAAAGAAGATCGGCGTCGCCAGGCCGAGCGCATAAAGGACGAAGGCGGCTATCGCGACGTCGCGAAACAGCCGGCGCTGGCGAAATAGCTCTGGCACAAACCACCGAAAGCCGAACGGCTGATCGGTATCCGATAGCCGATACTGGCGCTTCAGCAGGACGACCGACCCGCGCCAGCTCCTTGAAAACTGCTCCTCGGTCACCAACAGCTCTTCGGGCCGATGGGCGAGGGGGTCCAAGACCCTTACGACCTCCGAGCCGTCGCTTTCTCTGGACATGGCGCCTATGACGACAACCCAATTGCCGTTTTCAAGTTCGGCCAGAACTGGGTAGGCGTCGCCAAGCTTCACCAATGACTGCCACGAGAGCCGGACGTTGCGTGCATGGAGCCCCGCATCCTTTGCTATCCGCAAAAGCTGGCGAATGGCGACCGGCTTCTCGCCGATCGCGTAGTCATGAAGAAGGCGCTCCGGCGAAAGGTCCACCCCGTGATGACGTGCGACCAGCGCCAGGCACTGCAGACTGGTCTGGGAATGCATGTTCATGAGTGGGGCGAGCCTTCCGGGGCGTTCCGATCAGCTAAAGTTTGGCGACGCATTGAAGGACAGGCCAGCGCGCTGTGCCGATTCAGCATGGGCTGAATTTAGGTCAAGACTCGGCTTTTGAACGTCGGAAACCCGGCGAATAGCGCCAGCTTCTACCAAACCTGCGATCGCCTTTTGCATCAGGTCGACCGCATTGGCGAACGCGTCCACGGGCATTATAACGCGTTGCCGGAACACCGGCCTGGGATTGTTTTTTTCATCTCGCTCGGTGGCGGACAGGCTCACGATGTCTATTCTTACGATTGAGCCTGTAACGGTGATTTCGCCGATTCCATCGGCATAAAGTTCCAGATTCATTGCTCTAACTCCAAGGTTAATCTGTGCAAACGCTGATCTTCCCAGGATGGGAAGGCATTGCGGGAATTTCCGAGATTTTGCGGGCCGAAGTCCGAAGCTCCATCGATCAGGCAGTCGTCGAGCGACGATCGGATCGCTCGCTCATCAAGTCCGGAGCCTATGAACACAAGCTCCTGCCGGCGATCCCCCCATCGAGCCTGCCAATGCCGCTCCATAAGCTGATGGAACTGCGAATGGCGAGGCCAGTGCGCTTTCGGCACAACTGCCCACCAAAGCGCCTTTTGCTCCGTGCGGCGCTGTGTTCCCGCGATCGACAGGAGGCCCACCCAGTCTGGGTTGTCTGCCAGCCAATAGTGACCCTTGGCGCGAATGAGGCCAGGCCAATCCCGCGACAGGAAATCACGGAATCGCGTGGGATCGAAAGGCGGTCGGGCACGATAGACGAAACTGGTGATGCCGTACTCTTCCGTTTCGGGAACGTGGCTTGCAAAGCCATAGAGTTCCTTGTGCCAGAGAGGATGACGCGCAGCCTTGGACTCGTCGAAGAGACGGGTATCGAGTATGTCAGCGAGCGGCAGCCGGCCGAAATCAGTCTCGATGATACGTGCGTCCGGGTTGAGGGCAGCGACGATCTGACGGATTTCGACGCAGGCCTTCGGGCTGACTTCCGAGATTTTGTTGACCACGACCACGTCGGCAAACTCGATTTGTTCGACCAACAGATCGACGAGCGTGCGTTTGTCTTCCGTGTCGCGTGTCTCGCCGCGGTCGCTTAGAAAGTCCTTGCTCGAATAGTCGGAAAGAAGATTTGCCGCGTCGACAACCGACACCATCGTGTCAAGCCTTGCGATATCGGCGAGTGCGGTTCCCGTTTCGTCGCGAAACGAAAACGTCGCCGCAACCGGCAGCGGCTCGGCAATACCGGTTCCTTCGATCAAAAGGTAATCGAAGCGTTTCTCTGCGGCGAGGCGGCGGACTTCGCTCAGCAGATCATCCCTCAAAGTGCAGCATATGCACCCATTCGTCAGTTCGACCAGCGTCTCGTTGGTCCGTGAAAGGTCGGCGCCGCCGTCTCGGACGAGATCCGCGTCAATGTTGATTTCGCTCATGTCGTTGACGATGACCGCGACGCGCAGTCCTTCGCGGTTTCGCAGGACATGGTTCAGAAGCGTCGTTTTGCCGGCGCCGAGAAAGCCCGTGAGCACGGTCACGGGCAATCGATCTTCTGTACCCCCCGGGCCTGCATGCCTTACTCCTATGCCGCAAGTTGCGGTCTGAACGCGACATCTACGTGGTAGTTCGTCGCGTTGAAGCTACTGGTCGGGAATAGCCCGCTCGGACCGTAGGCGTAGACGCCGTTGCCGCCACTTAACGTGCTCGACGGCGCCTGAAGATCCTGGTTGGAGAAGTCGGTGTTGAAGGCGCCCGGAGTTGCCGAATAGAATCCGTTGCTGTGATATGACACGACGTAGGTCGTATCTGCCTCGATGGCGACTTCCTGGGCTAGGCTGACAGCCTGCCAGCCGCTGGCAGTCTCGTTGTTGAACGTGGCGCTTGCAAGCAGTGTCCCGCTCTCGGTCCACAGATGCGCTTCGTGCGGCCCGACATTTTCCGCTGCTTTGTAGAAGCGGAGGCCGGTAATGAAACCGCTCACATCCGCCTGGAACTTCATGCCAAGTTCCACATCGCCGGGATCGCTCACTGCGCCTGTGGCGGGAGCGGCGGACCCGAACAAATTCTGGGTACCCCCCGCGGGATCGACGCTCAACACCACCTGAGCCATATCCGTTTCGTTGTTGCCGTCGGAGACGGTATAGGTGAAGCTGGCAATGCCGACATGATCCTGGGTTGGCGTAAATGTGATGACATTGTTTTCGAACGACACCGCACCGTTCACGGCGTTGCCGACCCCCGTGATGGTCAGCGGATCGTTGTTGGCGTCGGTATCATTGGCGAGCAACGTGCTTGCCTGGAACGCAACCGCCGTATTGTAAGAGGTGAAAAAGCCAGGGTCGTCACCCGCCACCGGGCGAAGGTTTCCGTTGACCTGTTCATAGAGAACATCGACCCAATAGTTTGTTGAATTGAAGCTGGAGGTCGGGAAAAGCGAGCCGGAGCCATAGGCGTAGACGCCGTTTCCGCCGCTGGCGGGCGCCGTGAGAGGGCCGTTCGAATAGGTGCTGGCGAAGAAATTCGGGGTTACCCCGTAAAAGCCATTGGAGTGGTAGCTTGCGACATAGGTCGTGCCTGCCGAAACCGCGACCGGCTGCGCGAAGGTCACGGTTTGCCAGCCCGTCGCACTTTCATTGGTAAATGTCGCATTGGCGAGCAGCGTGCCTGTGCTGGTCCACAACGACCCCGTGTGTGTTCCGACATCCTGCGCACTCTTATAGTAGCGCAGGCCCGTTATGATACCGGGCGATGACGCCTGGAACTTAACGCCCAGCTCTACGGAAGCAGCATCGTTCGTTGAAAGAATGCTGGGTGCGCTGGATGGCGAGAAAAGATTCGCTGTCGTATCGGATTGTCCGACGGTCAAGCTTACTACGGCGGTCGCAGTGCCTTCGCGGCCATCCGATAGTGCGTAGGAGAAGCTCGCTGGTCCGATATAGCCGGAAGTCGGCGTGAAGGTAATGAAACCGGTCTGGCTGTTAAGCGATACGGTGCCATTTGTGGCGTTGCTCACGCTTGTGATCGTCAGCGGATCACCATCCGGGTCGCTATCGTTGGCGAGGAGAGCGGCGGAGGCGATCGACAGCAGTCCGCTGTTGGAAACAGTGAACCCATTGTCGTTTCCGGCAATCGGCACCGAGTTGATGGACGACCGCTCGAGAACGACATCGACCCAGTAGTTCGTTGCCTGATTTGCGCCGGTTGGGAACGCGGTGCCGGGGGAATAGGTATAGACGCCGTTCCCGCCGCTGGTCCCGGACGAGGGGGCGCTCAGCGAGCCGTTGGTCTTAGTGGTCGAGAAATAGCCCGCTGTGGCTGCATAGACTCCGTTCGTATGGTAAGATGCTACGTAGGTCGTTCCCTTCGTGATATCGACGGCGTTTGAGAAAGTCGCGGTCTGCCATCCGCTGAAAGACTCGTTGGTGAATGTCACAGTCGCCAGCTGCGTACCGGTCGATGACCAGAGCGTACCGGTGTGCGGTCCGGTGTCGTTTGCCAACTTATAGAAGCGGATGCCGGTAATCGAACCGTTGACCGCTGAAGTAAACTTCATCCCGAGTTCAAGACCGGCAGCATCGGCAAAGCCCGGTCCCGACGGTCCTTCAGTCCACTGAAACAGCGAAACGCCCGCGGGGTCCTGGTCTACCGTCAGGTTCACAGCGGCCGTGTCGGTGCCCCCACGCCCATCAGAAACCGTGTATGTGAAGGTCGCCGTTCCACTGTAGCCCGCAGTCGGCGTGAACAGCACGTTGCCTGTCTGTGCATCGAGCGTCACAGTGCCGTTGGTCGCGTTACCGACCGCGGTGATGGATAGCGGATCCTGGTTCGAGTCGCTGTCGTTCGCCAGCAAAGACGCGAACGAGATTGGGAGCATCCCGTTCTTGCCGATCGTAAGTCCCGAATCGTCTCCCGCAACCGGTGCGATATTCGGGTCGGGCTGGAACACGACATCCACCCAGTAATTGGCATTGCTCGATCCCTGGTTCGGGAATGTGCCAGGGGTGGACGTATAGGCATAGACGCCGCCACCCTGCATGGCCTTGAGCAGCCCATTGGAGTAGGTCGCCGTGAAATAATTGTCATTAGCAGAATAGTATCC
Source organism: uncultured Alphaproteobacteria bacterium (assembly GCA_963829135.1). Classification (GTDB taxonomy): domain Bacteria; phylum Pseudomonadota; class Alphaproteobacteria; order Rhizobiales; family Rhizobiaceae; genus Kumtagia. Next base: position 221,691 of record CAWHHO010000003.1, read on the forward strand.
GTTCGTGTGATACGACGCGACATAAGTAGTCCCGGACGCTATGTGCACGGGATTGCTGAAACTCACCGTCTGCCAGCCCGAAATCGGTTCGCCCACCGAGGTTCCGGTCGCCAGGAGCGTGCCGCTGGAAGTCCACAAACTCACAGTATGCGGACCGGCGTTGTAGAAGCCTTTGTAGAACCGGATTCCCTCCACAGTTCCGGTTGTCGTTGCCTGGAAGCGAATGCCGAGTTCTACGTCGTCTCTGTCAACCACGGTCGTCTGCTGCGGCGTGGCTGATTGGGTCCACAGGCTCGAGGTAGTCGGCAGGCCGACGGTGACCTGCGTACCCGCGGAGGAGTTGCCCAGATTCAGGCTGTCATCGACCGCTCGGGCCATGATGTTGTAGGTTCCCGCCGCCTGGACGACCCAGCTATAGCTCCAACTCTCGCGTCCGGCCGTCTTCCACCAGGACTGTCCGCCGTCCACCGAAATCTCGACACCGGCAACAAGGCCTCCTCCGAGATCCTGGGCCGTGCCGGTAATCGTCACTTTCTGCCCTTCGACGAAATTCGTCCCGAAAGGCGTGATCGTCGCGGTCGGTTTGATCGTATCGGTGGACTGGCTTGCCAGGATCAGGCTCGCATTCAGCGAACCAGGCTGGATGCCCATGTCCGCGAACATGTTCACCATCGCCTGCTGAACGTTCGGGTCGGTGGGTGTTTCCGCGCCGTCGTGCTCCGAATCGAGACCCCACGACCAGAAAACGGTACCGGCGCCGAAAACCAGCGCGCCGCTCTCGGCCCTGTACATGGTCAGACTGTGGGAAACGTTGGCGGGGCCGACCGTTGTTCCGTAATCCTCCAGATATGTATCCACGGATACGTTGGACAGGGAGAGATTTATGAGACCGGCCGGCCTGAACCCGTTCTCGACGTCGGAGTCCCATTCGTAGCCGAGCAGATTCTGGACAAGCGAAAACGTTTGGCCCGGCTGCAAATCGGCGACATCGGTGTTCCGCCAGAACCTGAGGTTCGAATAGTCGTAGGGGATTGTGATTGTATCCAGCCGGTAGCTGTCGACCGAGAACATCGTCCCGGTCAGCGAGTTTTCCGGCTCCTGTCCGGGATCGGCATAGCGTGGATCGCGCCAGGTGCCAGTGCCTATAGAACTCGGATCCGGTGTGCCGCCCCAGGTCTCCTTGTAGCAGACCATCGTCCGGTAAGGCGTGCCGTTACCGTCGATGCTGGTTTCCCACCGGACTTTCCAATAGACCTCGTTGCCGCTCCAGAATGCGAGGTTGACGCCTTGGTCCCGCGCCGCCTCGACATTGGCCCGCTGTTCCGCCGACCAATATTCGTCGTGGCCCACGGACAGGAAAGCGTCATGATTGAGGAGCGTGCTGCCCGAGCGCGTCGTATCGAGCCCCGATATGTACGAGACGTCGTAGCCATTCTGCTCAAGCCAACGGATCGCGGAGTGTTCCACGCCGAAGATGAAGTCGTGCGTGCCGCCCTTCGAGCTCGTGTTGGTAACAAACGGACGATTATAGCTGACTGCGGTGGCGCGCCCGATGGAATTGATGCCGCAGCCACAGGTGGGAGGCAAATAGCCAATCAGATCAGCCGGATCGACCGGAACTTCACCGAAATACAGGCTGGCGCCGCCCCATTCATTGTAGGCCTGCCACGTGGTGTCGGATGTCTGGAAGACGACATCGCTTTGCGAGCTGTCGTCACGCACGACGAAGGGAATGTGACTGGCGCCCTGAGAGCCGTCGAGGCGAACAAGCTTGGCAATATAGAGGCCGGAGACGGCGTCGTCGGGAATGGTCCAGCTTGCCGATACCTCCCAGTTCCCTGCGTCGATCAGACCGCGCGACATGTCTACGATCGGATGCGGTTGCACCTGCGCGGATGTGAGAGACCTGTCGATGGATCCGACCTTGCGCGCGCCATCGCCGCCGTAGTAGCCGAGCCGGTAAATATCGATTCTGTAGTTTGTCGAGTCGGTCGCGATCTTGAAATCGACCGTTTGGCCGACATTGGTGCTGATCTCCGTTGCAAAACCCTGGATTGTACCATCGCCGTCACCGCCATAGCCGTAGGGGGTTTCGAGGCCCCATTCGCTGATGGGATTGCCCTGCTTCATGTTTTCGAGGACGATCTTGTTCGCAGTTACCGTGCCGAGCTGACCGGCCGCAACTGTACCGTCTGAGAATTGAAAATTCTCGACGTTGGTTACCGTGTCCGTACCGTCCGGTGATCCACCGCGGCTGTCGATCACAGTGTAGTTTGCGCCCACCAGGGAGACCAAATAGTTGGCGCGCGCGCCAGTGAAGACAGCTGTATCAGATGCTCCGGCCCCGCCGTCGATCGTGTCGTTGCCTCCACCGCCTGCCAGCGTGTCGTTTGCCGACCCCCCAATCAGCACATTAGCCGAGCTATTGCCGGTAATGGTGAAAGCCTCGGTCTGCGCAGAGAGGTTGATTGTTGAATTGCCAGCCGCGCCTGCAGCCGAGATCGCCTCGACGCCCTGAAGGGCGCCATCGCTGAGTGCATTGAACTTGGCCGATGTCGAGGTCAGAGTGATCGTATCGCCGGTGCCGGCGCCGAGATTGACCGTGCCCGCTCCGACGAGGATGGCGTCGAGCTGAGCGCCAGTCATTGTAACCGTATCGGTTCCCGTCGTGCCGGTAAGATTGCCGGTCTCGACGTTGCTGACTGTCGGCGTGCCCAGCGCCGATATGTCGCCACTGGCGAGAACGTTCAGCACGTCCGTGCCGCCGCCGAGATCGATCGTGCTGAACCCGGCCGCCTGCGATGCGGCCATCGTCACAGTGTCGTTGCCGGTGCTGCCGGTGAGCGTCTCGATGCCGGTGATTGTTCCGGCCGAGAAGTTGACTGTGCTCGCGTTGGTCAGCACGATGCGGTCGCCCGTACCAACGCCACTGTTAGCGCCGCCGTCGATTGACTCGCCGGTAACGAACTGGCCATTGGCGATGTTGATCGTGTCATCGCCGCCGCCAGCGACGATCGTGTCGGCTGCGGACCCACCGGTGATCGTGTCAGCCTGTCCACTGCCGGTAATGGCAAACGCCTCGGTCTGCCCGCTCAGCGTTATGGTTACGCCGGCTGCAGCGCCCGACGCGGAGATCGCCTCGACGCCTTGAATGGCGCCGTCGCTGAGCACATTGAGATCAGCCGACGTTGAGGTCAAGTTGATCGTATCGCCGGTGCCGGCGCCGAGATTGATCGTGCCCGCTCCGACGAGAATGGCGTCAAGCTGAGCGCCAGTCATTGTAACCGTATCGGTTCCCGTCGTGCCGGTAAGATTGCCGGTCTCGACGTTGCTGACTGTCGGCGTACCGAGCGCCGATAGGTCGCCACTGGCAAGAACATTCAGCACATCCGTGCCACCGCCGAGATCGATCGTGCTGAACCCGGCCGCCTGCGAGGCGGTCATCGTCACGCTGTCGTTGCCGGTGCTGCCGGTAAGCGTCTCGATGCCCGTGACCGTGCCGGCCGAGAAGTTGGCTGTCGTCGCGTTGGTCAACACGATTTGGTCGCGCGTGCCGCTGACGCTGTTGGCGCCGCCGTTGATCGATTCGCCGGCGACGAACTGGCCATTGGCGATGTTGATCGTGTCATCGCCGCTGCCCGCGACGATCGTGTCGGCTGCGGACCCGCCGGTGATCGTGTCCGCCTGTTCGCTGCCGGTAATGCTGAAGGCTTCGGTCTGGCCGGATAGCGTTATGGTCACGCCGGCTGCGGCGCCCGCGGCCGAGATCGCCTCGACGCCTTGAATGGACGCATTTGTCGCGCCCAGGGTGTTGAGATCGGCTGATGTCGAGGTCAGAGTGATCGTATCGCCGGCGCCGGTGCCGAGATTGACCGTGCCCGCACCGACAAGAATGGCGTCAAGCTGAGCGCCAGTCATTGTAACCGTATCGGTTCCCGTCGTGCCGGTAAGATTGCCGGTCTCGACGTTGCTGACTGTCGGCGTACCGAGCGCCGAGATGTCGCCGCTGGCAAGAACATTCAGCACGTCCGTGCCGCTGCCAAGATCGATCGTGCTGAACCCAGCCGCCTGCGACGCGGCCATCGTCACGCTGTCGTTGCCGGTGCTGCCGGTGAGAGTCTCGATGCCCGTGACTGTTCCGACCGAGAAGTTGACTGTGCTCGCGTTGGTCAGCACGATCCAGTCGCGCGTGCCGCTGACGCTGTTGGCGCCGCCGTTGATCGATTCGCCGGTAACGAACTGGCCATTGGCGATGTTGATTGTGTCATCGCCGCCGCCCGCGACGATCGTATCTGCTGCGGACCCACCGGTGATCGTGTCAGCCTGTCCGCTGCCGGTAATGGCAAACGCTTCGGTCTGGCCGCTCAGCATTATGGTTACGCCGGCTGCAGCGCCCGCAGCCGAGATCGCCTCGACGCCTAGAATGGACGCATTCGTTGCGCCCAGGGTGTTGAGATCAGCCGACGTTGAGGTCAAGTTGATCGTGTCGCCGGTGCCGGCGCCGAGATTGATCGTGCCCGCTCCAACGAGGATGGCGTCGAGCTGAGCGCCACTCAGTGTAACCGTATCGGTTCCCGTCGTGCCGCTAAGATTGCCGGTCTCGACGTTGCTGACTGTCGGCGTACCGAGCGCCGATATGTCGCCGCTGGCGAGAACGTTCAGCACGTCCGTGCCGCCGCCGAGATCGATCGTGCTGAACCCGGCCGCCTGCGACGCGGCGAGCGTCAGAGTGTCGTTGCCGGTGCTGCCGGTGAGCGTCTCGATGCCGGTGACCGTTCCGGCCGAGAAGTTGACTGTCGTCGCGTTGGTCAGCACGATGCGGTCGCGCGTACCAACGCCACTGTTAGCGCCGCCGTCGATCAACTCGCCGGTAACGAACTGGCCATTGGCGATGTTGATCGTGTCATCGCCGCCGCCAGCGACGATCGTGTCGGCTCCGGACGCGCCGGTGATCGTGTCATCGCCGCTGCCCGCCACGATCGTGTCGGCTGCGGACCCGCCGGTGATCGTGTCAGCCTGTCCACTGCCGGTAATGGCAAACGCCTCGGTCTGGCCGCTCAGCACTATGGTTACGCCGGCTGCAGCGCCCGCAGCCGAGATCGCCTCGAGGCCTTGAATGGACGCATTTGTTGCGCCCAGGGTGTTGAGATCAGCCGATGTGGAGGTCAAGTTAATCGTATCGCCGGTGCCCGCACCGAGATTGATCGTGCCCGCTCCAACGAGAATGGCGTCAAGCTGAGCGCCAGTCATTGTAACCGTATCGGTTCCCGCCGTGCCGGTAAGATTGCCGGTCTCGACGTTGCTGACTGTCGGCGTACCGAGCGCCGATATGTCGCCGCTGGCGAGAACGTTCAGCACGTCCGTGCCGCCGCCGAGATCGATCGTGCTGAACCCAGCCAGCTGCGATGCGGTCATCGTCACAGTGTCGTTGCCGGTGCTGCCGGTGAGCGTCTCGATGCCGGTGACCGTTCCGGCCGAGAAGTTGACTGTCGTCGCGTTGGTCAGCACGATGCGGTCGCGCGTGCCGCTGCCACTGTTGGCCCCGCCGTCGATTGACTCGCCGGCGACGAACTGGCCATTGGCGATGTTGATCGTGTCATCGCCGCCGCCAGCGACGATCGTGTCGGCTCCGTTACCCCCTGTAAATATGTCGCCGATACCATCCTGAAGCTCAGCACTCGTGCCACCAGTGAAGCCGGTGAGCGTACCTGTAGTCGCGTCTGCCCGGTCGTTGCCGGTGCCCCCTGTAAACGTCGCCATTATCCCTGCGTAGGTCGCCATTGCTTCGGCCGTGAGCGGAGGGGGGCATGCGGCAACACCGCGATCAAGCAACCATGTACCGCCCTCGGTCTGCGAGCCCACGATACCCGTGGCTGCCGCCACGCGAGCGCCTATTCCCTTGGAGAGAGCGTCGACAAAAGCGGCCCCAGTTTCGCCTGCTCCGCTCTGGCAAGCCCAGATGTGCAAATTGCCATCCGCCGCAAGTGAGGCGCCAATCCTGGAAAGCGCGGCGGTTTCGCCCTTGATCGTGTCAAGTGAAAGCGCTCCTGCAGCAAAGCTCACCTCACCGGGTCGGCCATGAGCGATCAGGTGGATTGCAGCCAGATCTCTTCGATCGGAAAGTATCCGCCCGATATGTGGAATCGCTTGCCCGGCCCTCGGCAGCACAATTGCTTCGACGCCCGCCCTAAGACCAGAGAGCAAGCTTGCGAAATCGGTAACATTGGGGTCGATGAATGCGATCTCGTTGGTGCGGGACATGACACTATCCAATGTGTCGAGGTTCATCGTCTGGATCCAATGTGTCGAGGTTCATTGTCTGGCGCTTTGGCTTAAGAACTGGGGTTACTCAAATACTCGTAATTTTGCTCGCGCTTGCCGCCCTGTTTATTTGCCGAGCCAACCATATCAATCAGTGGAGCCCAAGCATCTCAAGTTGGCTGACAGACATAGGGCATCCACCATTTTGATGATCTTTGGTCGCAAGCCGATAGATCCGCCCGACATGAAGCGGCTGCGTCAGCTGGAGAACGTCAGGTTCAAGGATCGTAGTGGATCTGTGGCTCGGACAACCTCATGGCCGCATTCTCCCCAGCGCGATGAAAGCGTGCCGGGTCCGTCAGTTGCCCTCGCGCAACGGCATGGACGCAGTTCAAATCGGCAATCGTTCGGCTTGCGATCTCGGAGGGATCGATAGAGGTGCCCACCAGGTGTCCGCGCAGACGCCGCCAAATCCGCTTGCCGGGCCGGGGTCAGAGGACCATACTCGAAAACATGGCAGGCTATTCATGGACAGGGGCAATCAGGCGTGCGCTGGCCTCCACGCTGGCGGCGATGTTGACGATGCTTGTCTGGCAGCCCGGCGATGCAACCGCAAAGGAGCCAGTAAGCATCGTTGTGTTCAATTTCGAGCTGAACGACAAGACGGCGGGAGCCGGCATCATTCCGATGGATGCGGCCGACACTGCCAGCCTTATCGCATCCACCGAGAAAACACGTCAAATGCTTGCGGCTTCAGGTCTCTACAGAGTCGTTGACACCGGCGGCGTCGCAGATGATGGCGAGGCAAAAGGTCTCCTGCAACACTGCGACGGATGCGAAGCTCAGCTGGCACGAAAAGTTGGCGCACAACAGTCGTTGCTGGGCGTGGTCAATCGGGTTAGCCGGACTGAATATACGGTGCACATGTACATCAGGGATGCCAAGAGCGGCGAGCTCCTGTCCACGGGTGCGACCACGCTGAGAATGGGAGCCAATTCTTCGTGGCCGCGCGGCGCGAAATGGCTGTTGGAGCGATTCCTGCCGGCGACGGCCAAGAAATGACCCTCCTGCCCGCCCGAAAGCGAACGAATCGAGTCCGTTGTTCCGTCAAGAGAAGCTGGTGAAACGAGCGACATATAGGACGCGCGAAATCGTCAGTGGCGGTCAGCCGAGTTGGCTGGCGGAGAGAGCGGGATTCGAACCCGCGTTACGGTTTCCCGTAAACACACTTTCCAGGCGTGCGCCTTCAACCACTCGGCCACCTCTCCGTTCCAAACCGGCAGAGCAGGTCGGATGCCGGCTCATCTAGTCGATCTGGAGCGCCATGCCAAGCGGTGTTATGACGCCAATCGCCCCATATCGCGGGTATCCTGAGGAAAGGGCGGCAGCGTCCGACGGCTGGTCCGGCGAGTGTGCACGGGGGGATGTAACGATCAATGCTGCGCGAACGAATAATGAGCGTGCATTGCAAGGTCCGCTGAGTCGTGGGCTCAATTTCATGTGTAGTGGTTGAAGGCAATCGACTACGACAATATTTCTTGTCGGCAACCTCTGGAACGCAAATGATACGGTTCATCCTCCGCCTGGCTGGTATGATTGCGCTGTCGATTGCCACGATAATGGCTGTGCTCGACCTGCGAAGATCTATCGGGGAGTCCATGATGGTGGTGACACCATTCAGCGATAGCTGGGAATTCGCGTTTCCGGGTGCTTCGGCAGCCACCACGGGATCAGGATCCTGGATTGAAGCGATGCACGGTCTTGCAGGGATACCGGGCTTTCTGGTGTTTGCCATGCTGGCAACTGTGCTCCTTACGATCGGAGGCCGCAAGCATCGGCCGGCCAGCATCTGACCCCCGGACCGAGGCGATAAAAATAAGGAAAAAAGCTGATGTTCTTTCTGAGCGACATGTTGAACAAGAAGTTGAATCTGCCAAAGGCGGATGAGGCGTTGCCGGGACGGGAAAAGCCGATCCCGACCGCTTCCAATCACTATGTTTCCGGGCGGCCATTGAAAGGGCCGTATCCGGAAGGACTTGAGACCGCAATGTTCGGCGTCGGCTGCTTCTGGGGTGCTGAACGCATGTTCTGGCAGATCGACGGCGTGTGGGTGACGGCAGTGGGCTTTGCCGGAGGCGTTACGCCCAATCCCACCTATCAGGAAACCTGCACCGGGCTGACGGGGCATACCGAGGTCGTGCTAGTCGTTTTCGATCCGAGGATTGTCTCCTACGCCGACCTGCTCAAGGCGTTCTGGGAAAGCCATGATCCGACGCAGGGCATGCGCCAAGGGAACGATGTCGGCACGACGTACCGTTCTGCGATCTATACCTATGACGATGCCCAGCACGCTGCGGCAACCGCCTCACGGGATGCCTACCAGGCGTCGCTAACAGCAGCGGGGCAAGGCCGGATTACGACGGAGGTCGCGCCCGCCTCCGAGTTTTACTTTGCCGAGGAGGATCACCAGCAGTACCTGGCGAAGAACCCTCATGGATATTGCAACCTCCGGGGCACCGGCGTGTCATGTGCGCTCCCGCAGGCTGTGACGGCAGCTTGATGCCAGAGGAGCGTTCCAGGGAAGCGATTAACGGCGGCGGTTCGCAAACTCGACAAGACCCAAGAGTCTTGAGCTATTTCCGGATTCTCTGAGCCCCTCTTGGCGCGCCACAACATTCACGGCAGGCGTTCGGCAAATCCAGCCCGCCTGTCCGCAGCGTCATGCCGCGCTTTTCCAAACGGTCAAGATTCCGCGTGAATTTTGTTTTTCGGCATGCAAGAGTGGAAATGAGCGGGTGGCGAAAGCTGCTCGCCGCGCTCCGCGTTATGGTCGGTGAGACCGGGACGCCGCGGGCGCCCAACCAAGAAGAACCGACAGGGTGTGGATCACATGAAGCGTATCGTCCTCGGCCTCCTGGCCGCAACCGCATTTATCGTCCCGGCGCTGGCCGACGACATCAAGCCCGCGATCATTTACGATCTCGGCGGCAAGTTCGACAAATCCTTCAACGAATCAGCCTTCAACGGCGCCGAGAAGTTCAAGACCGAATCAGGCATCGAATATCGCGATTTCGAAATCCAGAACGATGCCCAGCGCGAGCAAGCGCTGCGCAAGTTCGCCGAGGACGGCAACAATCCGATCGTGATGGCGGGCTTCTCCTGGGCCGCGACCCTGGAAAAGGTTTCGGCGGACTTCCCGCAGACCAATTTCGCCATCATCGACATGGTCGTCGACAAGCCGAACGTTCGCTCGGTCGTGTACAAGGAACAGGAAGGCTCGTACGTCGTCGGCGTGCTAGCCGCCATGGCGTCCAAATCCAAGAAGGTCGGCTTCGTCGGCGGCATGGACATCCCGTTGATACGCAAGTTCGGCTGCGGCTATATCGGCGGGGCCAAGGCTGCCGGCGCTACGGATGTCATAGAGAACATGACCGGCGACACGCCGGCCGCATGGAATGATCCGACGAAGGGCGGCGAGATCGCCAAGTCGCAGATCGACCAGGGCGCTGACGTCGTCTATGCTGCTGCTGGCGGCACCGGCGTTGGCGTGCTTCAGGCCGCGGCCGATGCCGGCAAGCTCGGCATCGGCGTCGACTCCAACCAGAATGGCTTGCAGCCCGGCAAGATCCTTACCTCCATGGTCAAGCGCGTCGACGTCGCCGTCTACAACGCCTTCACCGATGCCAAGAACGGCAAGTTCACGGCTGGCATCAACGACCTCGGCCTCAAGGAGGGCGGTGTCGACTATGCGATGGACGATAACAACAAGGCGCTCGTCACCGATGAGATGAAGGCTGCCGCCGAAAAGGCCAAGGCCGACATCATTGCCGGCACCGTCAAGGTTCACGACTATATGTCGGACAACGCCTGCCCGTATTGATTGGGTCGCATCACGTTTTGAAAGGCCGCCGGTATCGCCGGCGGCTTTTCATTTGAGGTTTCGCATGCGCCTAGCGACGATCCTGGTTTTGCTATTGGCCGGCATTCTTGCCGGGACCCAGCTTGGCAAGATCGCGCCACTCGTCGATTGGTATCAGCAGGAGATCGGCTTCTCGCTGGTTCTGACCGGCTGGTTTACCGCGATGATCGGCATGTTCGTGGCGCTCGCTGCGCTGCCTGCAGGATGGGCGATCGAAGCATTTGGTGTGCGGCGTTCGTTCATCGTGTCTTCGGCGGTTCTGGCAGCTGGTGGCACCGCGCTTTCGTTCTTTACCTCGCCCGCTGCCATTCTGGCGGCGCGCCTGGTTGAGGGCCTGGGATATCTCGTGCTGGTGATTTCTATCCCGGCGCTGCTCAACAGCATACCAGCGTCGCGCTGGCGTCCGGCGGCATTGGCGGTATGGGGCGGCTTCGTGCCACTCGGTTATGCCGTTGGCGATTTTCTCGCCCGCGCTGTCGATGCACCCGCCAACCCGCAGCACTTTCTTCTGTTGGCGATCCTGCTCTTCGTGGCGATGGCAATACCCGCCGCGCTGCTGCTCTTGCGTGTGGGCGATAGCGCCGCGCTTTTACAGCCGCATTCCGGCGTCAGACGATTTCGGGCAACCCTGAGCCTGCCCGTCCTTTTGGTTTCGCTCGCCTTCGGTATCTATGTGGTACTGTCGCTCGGCTTCTTCGCGTTCCTGCCGAAATTCCTGCAAAGCGCGGGCTCTGCGGTCTGGCTGTCGGCCGGCGCCATCTCGCTGACAGTCCCGCTGGGCAATCTGCTTGCAAGCCTGCTGGTGCGCGGCAATGCTCGCGCCATCCTCCTGCTTGCTGTTCTAGGACTGATAGTTTCAGCGCTAGTCGCTGTTCCCGCCTTTGACGTCGTGGAGGGTGTGTCCCCGACAGTGGCGCTGGTAACCTTTGCCGTCGCCGGCGGTGTCATCGCCTCGGCGCTGTTCGCCGTCATACCGGCGATCGTACCTCGCGACGGCTCGGCGGCGGTCGCTATCGGCTTGGTTTGCCAGGCGGGCGGCATCGGAACCCTCATCGGCCCTCCGCTCGCTGCCTATGTCATCGAGACCCATGGCTGGACGGGCGTCGCCTGGTTCATGATCGCGGTTTCTCTTGCCGGAATCGTCAGTCTGCTACCGCTCCTTCTGGGTCGTGCGCTTGCGGTGGCGCCTGCGGCTTGATGGCAGGATACATCCAGGCGTGTTTCTCCGGCGAACGACGAAGGGCAGTACGGATAGTGTTCAGATAGAGGAGTCGCGGACCGAAAAGGTCGGCACTGCAGGCCTTGCTCACCAATGCGGCGGCTTGGTCACCGGCACGTCCGACTGCACCTGTTCCTCAAGGGTCATGAAACGATTGACCAGCGCATCGAGCTTCTTCTGGAGTTTGTCGATGGTTTTCCATTGCTCTGCGATCTGCGAGGACAGTTCCTCGATGGTCCTTTCCTGTTCGGCGGCGCGGATCTCCAAGGCGGTGATGTTATCGGCCGGCGTGACCATGTCTGAACTCCCATTCGATCCGGCTCAAAAAGGCCGTTGGATCGCACTGCTTTGACCACGCTCGAAATTGACAAGCTACCCCTGATCTGTCGAGAGTGATGGAGCGCGGGCGATTGGCAGGGGACGATCCGCGTGATAGCGCTTTTGACCAAACGATAAAAACAATCTGAGGGGATAGGGCAGGGTATGGCTGAAGCCGCGATCCAGCTCATAGGCATCAACAAGAGCTTCGGCACGGTTCGAGCCAACCGTGACATCAACCTCGAAGTCGAGCGTGGAACGATTCACGGCATCATCGGTGAGAATGGTGCGGGAAAATCGACTTTGATGTCGATCCTGTACGGCTTCTATCAGGCCGACAGCGGCGAGATACATGTTGGTGGAAAGCCGACGTCAATCCATACGCCGAATGACGCAATCGCGGTCGGCATCGGCATGGTCCACCAGCATTTCATGCTGGTGGAGAATTTCACCGTCATCGAAAACGTGATCCTCGGCGCCGAGGGCGAACCCCTGCTCAACAAGTCGATCGCCAAGGCGCGCTCGGAATTGCAGAGGCTCGAGCATGAATACGGGCTTGAAGTCGATCCGGATGCCGTCATTGAGGAACTCGCTGTCGGACTGCAGCAGCGCGTCGAAATCCTCAAGGCGCTGTTTCGCGGCGCGGAAATCCTCATCCTCGACGAGCCGACCGGAGTGTTGACGCCGGCAGAGGCGGACCATCTGTTCCGCATCCTGAAAATGCTGAAGGACGAGGGCAAGACAGTCGTCCTCATCACACACAAGCTGCGCGAGATCATGGCGATCACCGACAATGTGTCGGTGATGCGCCAGGGTACGATGGTGGCGACCCGCAAGACGTCCGAAACGACTGTCGAAGAACTTGCCGAGCTGATGGTTGGCCGCCGCGTGCTGTTGCGCGTGGAGAAGGGCGAGCCCAGGCCCGCCGACGTAAAGCTGTCGGTCAAGGGTCTCACCGTCAAAGATTCGCGCGGCGTCGTCATGGTCGACAATGTTTCGTTCGACGTTCGCGCCGGGGAGATCGTGGGTATCGCCGGCGTCGCTGGAAATGGCCAGTCGGAACTGATCGAGGCGATTGCCGGGACACGCCGTGCCGAGTCGGGCGCAGTGCTGCTCGACGGCAAGCCGATCGACGTCGTCGGTCATGCCGATCCGGGAGAGTTGCGCGACCGTGGCCTGGCTCACGTGCCCGAGGATCGCCATCATGTCGGGCTGGTGCTGGCCTTCGAGGAAGCGGAGAACTCGATCCTCGGCTATCATGACAAGCCGCGATATCTGAAGGGCCCGTTTCTAAACATCGATGCGATCCACGCCGATGCGCGCGAGAAGATCGAGAAATACGATATCCGCCCGGCCAACGATCGGCTGAAGACGGCGAATTTCTCCGGCGGCAACCAGCAGAAGATCGTTCTGGCGCGCGAGATGGAGCAGGACCCGGGTGTTCTCGTCGTTGGTCAGCCGACGCGCGGCGTCGATGTCGGCGCAATCGAGTTCATCCATAAGCGGCTGATCGCCATGCGCGATAAAGGCAAGGCTGTGCTGCTGATTTCGGTCGAACTTGACGAGATACGCTCACTATCGGACCGCATTCTGGTGATGTTTGCCGGCCGCGTTGTCGGCGAGCGCGGGCCGGATGCGACCGAGGGTGAGCTCGGCCTGTTGATGGCCGGCGTCGAAAAGCAGGAAGCGGCGGAATGAGTACTCCTTTTGCAAGGCTGCCGCGCTGGGCCGACTACGGCCTGATCCCGATCGTCAATCTCCTCGTCGCTTTTCTCGTAGCCGGCATTGTGGTCCTTCTGGTCGGTGAGAACCCCCTTGAAGCCGCTGTTGTCCTGGTCAAGGGCGCCTTCGGCTCCGGCCAGAACATCGCCTACACGTTGTTCTATGCCACGAACTTCATCTTCACCGGTCTTGCGGTGGCCGTCGCCTTCCATTGCGGGCTCTTCAACATCGGGGGAGAGGGTCAGGCATATATTGCCGGCCTCGGCGTGGCGCTGGTTTGCCTGATGTTCGACAGCGTGCTGCCCTGGTGGGTTGTGTTCCCGCTGGCGATAATCGCATCGGCGGCGGTGGGCGCGGCCTGGGCTTTCATTCCGGCCTACCTGCAGGCCAAGCGTGGCTCGCACATCGTCATCACGACGATCATGTTCAACTACATCGCCGCCAGCGCGATGGTCTATCTTCTGGTCAATGATCTCAAGCCGGCCGGTTCCATGGCGCCGCAGACCCGCGATTTTCTGGAGGGCGGCCAACTGCCGAAGCTCGGCTGGCTGTTCGAAATGCTCGGTTTGTCCGTGCGTTCGGCACCGCTCAACATTTCCTTCCTGCTTGCACTCGTGATGGCATACCTCGTCTGGGTGCTGATCTGGCGCACCAAGCTGGGGTTCGAAATGCGAACCTTCGGGTTCAGTCCGAAAGCCGCGCGCTATGCCGGCATTTTCGAAAGTCGCATCATCATCGTTTCGATGCTGATTTCCGGCGGTCTTGCCGGCATGATGGCGCTCAACCCGATCATGGGCGATCAGCACCGCGTGGCGCTCGACTTCGTAGCAAATGCGGGCTTCGTCGGCATCGCGGTGGCGCTGATGGGGCGATCGCACCCTGTCGGCATCATCATCGCCGCGATCCTGTTTGGAATGCTGTACCAGGGAGGCGCCGAGCTTGCCTTTGAAATGCCGAACGTATCTCGAGACATGATCATCATCATGATGGGGCTCGTGATCCTCTTCGCGGGTGCCTTGGAGCATATGTTCAGACCGACGGTGCAAACGATCTTCGCAACGCTCAGCCCACGCGCCATGGGCGTTCCGGCGGCGAAAGGGGAGGGCGCCTGAGATGTTCGACGCCGTCATCCAGCTTTTCGATGCGACCTTGCGCGTTTCCGCCCCGCTGCTCCTTGCGTGCCTTGCCGGACTCTATTCGGAACGGGCCGGCATTTTCGACATAGGTCTTGAGGGCAAGATGCTTGGCGGTGCCTTTGCCGGGGCATCGGCTGCGGCGGTTTCCGGATCTGCATGGATCGGCCTGCTTGTGGCCATTCTGGCGGCGGTCTGCCTGGGTCTGGTCCATGGCTTTGCCTCGATCACCCACCGCGGCAATCAGATCGTATCAGGCGTCGCCATCAACTTCGTGGTGGCAGGCTCGACCATCATTCTTGGCCAGGCCTGGTTCAAGCAGGGAGGGCGTACGCCCTCACTCGCCGGACCTGCCCGGTTTGAGGAAATCATCCTCCCCGGGGCGGAGGCCGTCAAGGATGTGCCGATCCTCGGCCCGATCTATTCCGAACTGATCTCCGGGCATTCCATCCTGGTTTACATCGCATTCCTTATGGTACCGCTGACTTGGTGGATATTGTTCCGTACCCGCTTCGGTCTTCGCCTGCGAGCGGTGGGTGAAAATCCCGCCGCCGTCGATACGGCAGGCATCTCCGTGACTTGGTTGCGCTATCGCGCG
The DNA here is from genome assembly GCA_963829135.1 of uncultured Alphaproteobacteria bacterium. GTDB lineage: Bacteria > Pseudomonadota > Alphaproteobacteria > Rhizobiales > Rhizobiaceae > Kumtagia. Next base: position 236,861 of record CAWHHO010000003.1, read on the forward strand.
GTGATCCTCACCGGCGTCCTGACCGGCATGGCGGGGGCCTACCTCTCGGTCGCCCAGAATGCCGGCTTCGTTAAGGATATGACCGCCGGCAAGGGCTACATCGCGCTTGCGGCGTTGATCTTCGCCAAGTGGAAGCCGGTCCCGGCGATGTTTGCCTGCTTGCTCTTCGGATTTTTGGATGCTGCCTCCATCCGTTTTCAGGGAACAGAGTGGCCGCTTATCGGCAAGGTGCCGGTTCAGTTCATCAATGCACTGCCCTTCATCCTGACCGTAATCCTCCTTGCCGGCTTCATCGGCAAGGCCATCCCGCCGCGCGCCGGCGGTGTTCCATATGTTAAGGAGCGTTAAGGCGTGTCGCACGACCTTTTCCTTGCCGCGCGCGATGCGATGGCGAAAGCCTATGCGCCTTATTCGAAGTTTCCGGTTGGCGCCGCCATCCGGACAACTGACGGCCGCGTTTTTTCGGGCTGCAACATCGAGGTAGCATCCTATCCCGAAGGTTGGTGTGCCGAGACGACGGCGATCGGCCACTACGTCATGGCTGGCGGCGGCGAGATCGCCGAGATCGCCGTGGTGGCGCAGCGCATGGCTCGCATCACACCGTGCGGAGGCTGCCGGCAGCGTCTTGCCGAGTTTGCCGGTCCGGATGCGCGCCTTTATCTTTGCGATGAAACCGGCGTGGTCGAAACAGCAACGATCGGCGACATGCTGCCCTATGGGTTCGAGGGAAAGATCCTGAAATGACGGACGGAGTTGCAACGCTGGTCAAGCGGCTCGGCGGGCGCAGCCCGAAGGTCGCACTGGTCCTCGGTTCGGGTCTTGGCGATTTGGTGGACCAGGTCGACGATGCAATCAGTATCCCATATGCCGAGCTGGCCGGCTTTCCGATAAGTGGGGTGACAGGGCATGCAGGCACGTTGGTGAGCGGGCGCTTCGGCGGCGTTGAAGTCGTGATGCTTGCCGGTCGAGCTCACTACTATGAGCACGCCAATGCCGCCGCAATGCGCCCGGCGCTGGAGATTCTCGCCGCCGTAGGCATCACAACACTGATATTGACCAATGCGGCGGGCTCCCTTGACCCGAATATGCCGCCCGGTTCGGTGATGCTGATCGAGGATCACATCAATTTTTCCGGCTCCAATCCGCTGTTCGGCGAACCCAGCGACCGCCGGTTCGTCGGTCTTACCGGTGCCTACGACAAGGATTTACAATCCGCCCTCACCAAGGCGGCCGCAGCCACGGGAACGCGCCTGCATACGGGCGTCTACATGTGGTTCTCCGGGCCCTCCTTCGAGACACCGGCTGAAATCCGCATGGCGCGTATCCTGGGCGCGACGGCTGTCGGCATGTCGACAGTGCCGGAAGTGATCATCGCCCGCTTCCTTGGGCTACGCGTTGCCGCCTGTTCGGTGGTCACCAACCTTGCGGCGGGCATGACCGGTGAGGAACTGTCTCACCAGGAAACGAAGGATATGGCTCCCCTTGGTGGCAGGCGCCTGGCGACCGTTCTGCGCAAGGCGTTCGAGGACAGGTCGATATCGTGACTGTTCTTCGGGGCATGAAGGAGAAAAGACCGCGCATGCGAGCCGCACCGTGACGCTTCCCCAGGAGATCATCCGCGCCAAGCGCGACGGCAGGGTATTGGCGGCGGGAGAGATCGCGGGATTCATTGCCGGCATGACGTCGGGTGCCGTCTCCGAAGGGCAGGCTGCGGCCTTTGCGATGGCGGTATTTTTTAAGGGCATGCGCCGCGAGGAGGCCGTGGCGCTGACGCTCGCAATGCGCGATTCCGGCGACGTACTCGACTGGTCGGACCTGCCTGGACCCGTGACCGACAAGCATTCCACCGGCGGCATCGGCGACAATGTCTCATTGATGCTGGCGCCGATCGTCGCGGCGTGCGGCGCCTATGTCCCCATGATTTCGGGCCGAGGGCTCGGTCATACGGGCGGGACGCTGGACAAGATGGATGCAATCCCAGGCTACGCCAGCCAGCCGGATACCGCACTGTTCCGCAAGACGGTTCACGAGGCCGGCTGCGCCATTATCGGCCAGACATCCGCTCTCGCTCCAGCCGACAAACGACTCTATTCCATCCGCGATGTGACGGCGACGGTGGAATCGATCCCGCTGATCACCGCCTCGATCCTGTCGAAAAAGCTCGCTGCCGGGCTTCAGTCGCTCGTCCTCGACGTCAAGGTCGGCAACGGCGCGTTCATGGAAAAATCGCGCGATGCGGCGGCGCTGGCAACCAGCCTGGTCGAAGTCGCCAACGGCGCGGGTTTGAAGACGTCGGCATTGATCACCGGCATGAACGAGCCCCTGGCTTCCGCTGCCGGCAATGCAGTGGAGGTGAAGAACGCCGTCGACTTCCTGACCGGGCGCACTCGCGATCCGCGCCTTGAGAAGGTGACGCTGGCGCTGGCCGGTGAAATGCTCTTCGCCGCCGGGATTGTCTCCTCCCACACGGAAGGCCTGCGTCGAGTCCGGCAGGCATTGGACAGCGGAGCGGCGACGGAGCGCTTTGGCCGCATGGTGCGCTTGCTGGGCGGCCCAGCGGATTTCGTGGAAAAGTATGAGAGCTATCTGCCGCGCGCCGGGCTGGAACGTGCCGTGCTCGCGCCGCGCACCGGCTATGTCAATTCGATCGCCACACGCGCTATCGGCCTTGCCGTGGTGTCGCTCGGCGGCGGCAGGACACATCCCGGAGCGAGCATCGATCACGCGGTCGGCTTGACTGGACTGCTGCCGGTCGGCGCAGAAGTAAGAGCCGGCGACCCTTTGGCGGTGATCCATACCAATAGCGAGCAGCAGGCCGACGCCGCGGCCGCCGATGTGCTTGCCGCATATGCGATTGGCGATGCGCGGCCTGTCACGATGGACCCCCTGGTTCGGCGTATTCCAGCGACCGGCTAACAGAGGCGGCGACAACGGCGGTTATGAGCCTTGTGTAAACGTTGCGCTGAGCCCCCCTACTTGGTTCCGTAGAGGCGATCTCCTGCATCGCCAAGGCCGGGAACGATATAACCCTTCTCGTTCAACTGCCGGTCGATGGAGGCGGTAAACACCGGCACATCGGGATGCGCTTTTGTGAACCGTTCGATGCCCTCGGGTGCGGCCAGCAGGCACAAATAACGCATGTTGGTAGCGCCCCGGCCTTTCAGCTTGTCGATCGCGGCGATTGCCGAATTGGCGGTGGCCAGCATCGGGTCAACGACGATGACGAGGCGGTCGCCAAGGTCGCTCGGCGCCTTGAAGAAATATTCGACGGCTTCAAGCGTCTCGTGGTCCCGATAGAGGCCGATATGCGCGACCCGCGCCGCAGGAACGAGGTCGAGCAGACCTTCAAGCAGACCATTGCCGGCGCGCAGCACGGAGGCGAAGACCAGTTTCTTGCCCTCCAGGATCGGCGCTTCCATGGTCTCGATCGGCGTTTCGATCGTCGTGGTGGTAAGTTCCAGATCGCGCGTTACCTCGTAGCCGAGCAGCAGCGAGATCTCGCGCAGCAGCCGGCGGAAACTGGCGGTCGACGTCTCCTTGTTGCGCATGATCGTGAGCTTGTGCTGCACGAGGGGGTGATTGACGACCGTTACGCTCATGGCAAAACCTTCCGCAATTGACTTGCAGCCATACTAGCCATGCTTGCCCGCGGCACAAACGCTGGGAGACCTCGGCCAGCGTGTTTTCCCCGGTCTTTACCGCGACTTCTTGTCGAGCTTCGCCAAAAGCGCGCTCCTCGTCTTGCGGTCGACATAGGCGGCTTCGATTGCTGTCCGCGTAACGGCGGTCAATGCCTTCTCGGACATGCCGAAGTGTTTCGCCGCGAGGTCGTATTCGTTTTTGAGTGAGGTCCAGAAATAGGGCGGATCGTCGGAATTCAGTGTAACCTTGCATCCGGCCGCTAGCAGCGCCGGGAAGGGATGATCCGCGAAGCTGTCGAACACCTTGAGCGCTACGTTCGAACCCGGGACAGCATTCGAGGACGATGCCTTCGTCGGCGATCCGCTTGACCAGATCGGGGTTCTCGATGGCCCGTACGCCATGGCCGATGCGGCTGGGGCGGATGTGGTCGAGCGCGCCCGCCACGCTTTCCCAGCCGGCGAGTTCGCCAGCATGGACGGTTATGCCGAGGCCGGCCTCGCGCGCGATTTCGAACGCCCGCACGTAATCCTCAATATCGCCGAAGCGCTCTTCGCCGGCCATGCCGAAGCCGGTGACCAGCGGGTGACCGCATTTCGCGGCGAAGCGCGCGGCGGACTCCACCGACTCCACGCCGAAATGACGCACCCCGGTAACGATCATGCGCCCCTCGATGCCGGTCTTGTCGCGCGCCCGGACAATCCCCTCGCCCAGGGCATTCGTATAGGCTTCAGGTGACAACCCGGCCTTGCGGGCGTGATCCGGCGACGTAAACACTTCGGAATAGATCGCGCCGTCGCGAGCCAGACTGGTCAGATAGTGTTCGGTCAGCAGCGCATAGTCGTCTTCCGTCCGGAAAAGATCGGCGGCGAAATCATAGGTCTGCAGAAAAGATGTGAAATCGTGCCACACGAACGACCCGTCGCGTATGTAAGGAGTCGTGTCCTTGCCGTATTTGCGCGCCTGGCGGATAACCAACTCCGGATCGGCCGCGCCCTCGACGTGACAGTGAATTTCGGCGGTTAGAAGCATGCTGAAGGCCCCGATGCGAATCATGCGTCATCACGTCACCGCTGGACAATAGCGCCCCCGCGGTGCATCGGGTATCGTCGTACACCGGAGATCGGTTCAAGTTTATGGCAACAGAGCGCACAACTGCTGCTGGCGGAATGGAAACGTCCTATGGCTTCCGCATGGTCGGGGAAGGCGAGAAGCAATCGCTCGTCAACGACGTTTTTCACAAGGTCGCAAACCGCTACGACCTGATGAACGACATGATGTCGGGTGGCCTGCACCGGCTGTGGAAAGACGCGCTGGTCGCGTGGCTCAGCCCGTCGCGGCGCGTTGGCTGGACATCGCTGGACGTCGCGGGCGGAACTGGCGACATTGCCTTCCGCATCGTCGACGCATCCGGCGGCAAGGCCCACACGACCGTCCTCGACATCAATGGCTCGATGCTTGATGTCGGGCGCGATCGGGCAAAGAAGCGCGGACTTGAAGGCAGTGTCAGCTTTGTCGAGGCAAACGCCGAGGCTCTGCCCTTCGCCGATGACGCATTCGACGCCTATACGATCGCTTTCGGCATCCGCAATGTGCCGCATATCGACATGGCCCTGTCGGAAGCGTTTCGCGTGCTGAAGCCGGGAGGCCGGTTCCTCTGCCTCGAATTCTCCGAAGTCGATATGCCCCTGCTGGACAAGGTTTACGAGGCCTGGTCGTTCAGGGCCATTCCGCGGATCGGCAAGATTGTGACGGGAGATGACGAGCCCTATGCCTATCTCGTGGAATCGATCCGCAAATTTCCCAACCAGTCGAACTTCGCCGACATGATCAGACGCGCCGGCTTCGAGCGGGTGACATGGCGCAACTACTCGGGCGGTATCGCGGCCCTGCACTCCGGCTGGAAATTGTGACGGACGCCGCATGAGTTCGATTGGAGCGGGACTAAGGCTCATTCGGGCCGGCTGGATCATGACGCGCGAGGGCGTGTTCGCCGCTTTGCCGGGGGAGGAGCTCTCCGGCGCTGCCGCGCTTTGCCTGGCGGCTGACGAAATTTTTCACGCGCAGCCGCGCCCGTCAGCGCAAGCGCTCCGAACGGCTGTCCGGCGCAGTGGCGAAGCTCGGGCCATCTTACGTGAAGCTCGGACAGTTCCTGGCGACCCGCCCCGACGTCGTCGGCAACGACATCGCGCTGGAGCTGTCGCAGTTGCAGGACCGCATGGCGACCTTTCCGACCGCGCTGGCTGTCGAAGCAATCGAAGGCTCGCTTGGCCGGTCCATCTCCGATTTGTTCGTCGCCTTCGGCGAGCCGGTTGCCGCCGCGTCGATCGCGCAGGTGCATCCGGCGGAGGTCGCTCGGGATGGTGAGACCCGCAAGGTTGCGGTGAAGGTGATCCGGCCCGGTGTAAGGCGCGCCTTCTTCCACGATCTCGAAAGCTATTTCCTCGCCGCCCGATTGCAGGAGCGCTTCATCCCGTCCTCGCGCCGGCTTCGCCCCGTCGAGGTTACCGAGACGCTCGCACAAACCACCAAGATCGAGATGGATCTCCGGTTGGAGGCGGCGGCGCTGTCTGAGATTGGCGAGAACACGATCGACGATCCCGGTTTCCGGGTGCCATCCGTCGATTGGGAGCGCACCGGCCGCGACGTCGTTACCATGGAGTGGATCGACGGCGTCAAGATGAACGACATCGACGGCCTGCGCGCCGCCGGTCATGACCTGCCGAGGATCGCCGCGAACCTGGTGCAGTCGTTCCTGCGCCATACCCTGCGCGACGGCTTCTTCCACGCCGACATGCATCCCGGAAATCTGTTCGTCGAATCTGACGGGACAATTGTCGCGGTCGATCTCGGCATATCCGGCAGGCTGGGCAAGAAGGAGCGGAAGTTCCTGGCCGAGATTCTCTTCGGCTTCATCACGCGCGACTATGTGCGGGTGGCCGAGGTGCATTTCGAGGCCGGGTACGTGCCGCGCATGCACAATGTCGCGTCCTTCGCTCAGGCCATTCGCGCGATCGGCGAGCCGATCCATGGCCAACCCGCCGAAACCATTTCGATGGCCAAGCTGCTGACCTTGCTGTTCGAGGTGACCGAACTGTTCGATATGGCCACGAGGCCCGAACTGGTGCTTCTGCAAAAGACGATGGTGGTCGTGGAAGGCGTTGCGCGCACGCTCGATCCGGCCTTCAACATGTGGAAGACCTCCGAGCCCGTGGTTGGCCAATGGATCCGGCATAATCTGGGGCCGCGCGGATTGCTGTCGGATGCCAGGGACGGCGCCAATGCGCTGCTGACGCTGGCAAGGCAGGCGCCGGATCTCGCGGCTCGCACGGAGCGCCTCAGCCGCGAGATCGACACCATGGCCGAACACGGCCTGCGCTTCGACAAGGCGACTGCGCATGCCATCGGCAAGGCCGAGGCGCGGCATACGCGTTCCGGGCGCATAGCGCTGTGGGTGATCGCGGCGACGCTGATCTACATTGCGTGGCAGATCGTGTAGGCGTGACTGCAATGACTGCAATGAGTCATTGCAGTCACCTCATCGCCACTCGACATTGCACTAATGGCCACGAGTGACCATCCGCAATGTCGACGAGAGCACGAAGCCGGTGGCTGCGGGAGCGCGCAGCCCGGCGCGAGTGTTTCAATGGAGCAGGAGGTGCGAGAGGATTCTGGCTGCCGCGCTTGGACTTCCGACGACCGAGGGGTTCGACCGCAGCGGCTTCCCCCAGAAGGTCAAGAAATGCCTGATGAACGCTGACAGAAGGAGTCATCATGGGCACGTTGACAATTCGCAGATTGGACGAGACCGTAAAGCGAAAGTTGCGCGAAAGAGCCGCGGGTCGTGGTATTTCCATGGAGCAGCAATCACGGGAGATCATTGCGAGTAGGCACAACAAAGCATCGAAGGGTGATGTCAATCTTTGATGCACTGACCAACCTGGTGGATGAGGCCCGAAAAGTCGTTCGGACTTGAAGGCAGTCCTGGATGAGATGTGGGATGAGGGCCTGCGGTTGAAAGGATATGTCATCGACAGTTCGGTTCTGATCGCAATACTCAATGCCGACGACGACGCGGATGCGTTCAAGTATTTTATCGACCGTGAGCCCACATGCTGCATAAGTGCCGCGACGCTGCATGAAAGCTTTTGCGTGGCGCGCCGTGAAACAGTCACCGAGGGGACGGCGCGACTTGAGGGGATCGTAGACTTGATATCTGCCGAGGTTGCGGCCTTCGATGCGTCCCAACTTGACATCGCGAAATCGGCGTACTCCAGATTCGGGCGAGGCACCGGACATCCTGCCAATCTAAACATGGGCGATTGCTTCTCATACGCGCTCGCGAAGTCCCGCGAACTCCCCTTGCTGTTCAAGGGAGACGATTTTATCCACACGGACGTCGAGCCGGCGCTGAAAACGGGAACGGTAGGCTCCTGATGACCCTTTCCGGCAAGCGCATCCTGCTGATCATCGGCGGCGGCATCGCCGCGTACAAGTCGCTCGACCTGATCCGCCGCCTGCGCGAGCGTGGCGCTTCGGTGCGCGCGGTGATGACGGCCGCGGCCCAGGAATTCGCCACGCCCTTGTCGGTGGGGACGCTGACCGCCGACCGGGTCTTCACCGATCTGTTCGACCGAAATGACGAGCATGATGTCGGCCATATCCGCCTGTCGCGCGAAGCCGATCTGGTTGTCGTCGCGCCGGCCACCGCCGATCTGATGGCCAAGCTGGCGAACGGCCTCGCCAACGACCTCGCCTCGGCGGTGCTTCTGGCGACCGACAAGAAGGTGCTGATGGCGCCGGCGATGAACCCCATGATGTGGAATCATCCGGCAACCAGGCGCAATCGCGCTGCGCTGGCAAAGGACGGCGTCACCTTCGTCGGGCCGAACAGCGGCGAGATGGCCGAAAGCGGCGAGGCGGGTGAGGGCCGCATGGCCGAGCCGCTGGAAATCGTGGCGGCGATCGAAGCGATGCTCGCGCCGAAGGCCGGCCCGCTCGCCGGCAGGAAGATCATCGTGACTTCCGGCCCGACGCATGAGCCGATCGACCCGGTGCGCTATATCGCCAACCGCTCGTCGGGCAAGCAGGGCCACGCCATAGCCGCCGCCCTGGCCGCACTTGGCGCCGAGGTTCGGTTGATATCCGGGCCGGCGATTGTCGCCGATCCGGCGGGCGTGACGACGTTGCATGTCGAAACGGCGCGCGAGATGCGCGACGCGGTCGAGGCGCAACTTCCCGCGGATGCGGCGGTTTTTGTCGCCGCGGTCGCCGATTGGCGCACCGAAAACGAGGCAGGCGAAAAGATCAAGAAGGCCGCAGGCGGTGGCCCGCCTTCGCTGAACTTGGTCGAAAACCCGGATATCCTGGCGGCGATCGGTCATCACAAGCAGCGGCCTTATCTGGTTGTGGGCTTTGCCGCCGAAACCCGGGACCTGACCGCCAACGCGCAGGCCAAGCTGGGGCGCAAGGGCGCGGACTTCATCGTTGCCAACGATGTCAGCGCCGAAGGCGGCGTGATGGGCGGAGACCGCAACCGCGTCCGCATTGTCTCCAAAAGCGGCGTCGATGAGTGGCCGGAGATGAGCAAGGCCGAAGTTGCGGCGCGGCTTGCGAATTTGATCGCCGAGCGGCTGAAGACCGTCGAGGTTTGAGTCGAAGTATCCAACTTTTGTGCGCCAGCCAGGATGCTTGTAACCTCAGACATTGCCCGTATTGTCCTGAGCCTTAACGGGCTTGTCCTCCGTCTCCCCGGGGAGCGGCGGCTGCGGCGTCCTGAGCCCCTCATCCAGGATCAGTTCGACGATGCCGCGGGCAATTTCGCGTTCGCCCATGATCACCGTGTTGGCGCCGAGATGCTTGAGATGATCGACCTCGGCATCGGAATGCGCGCGCGCGATGACCTCCAGTGCCGGATTGGCAGCCCTCGCCCGCAAGATCATCTGGCCGGCTTCGAAGGCGTTGGGTATGGCCAGCACGAGACGCCGGGCGGCTCCCGGATTGGCGGCCGCGAACACCTGTGCGTTGACGGCATTGCCCTCGATGACCTCGATGCCATCTGCATGCAGCCGCGCGACCATCTTGTCTCCGTCCTCGATGACCAGAAACGGCAATGCTGCCTTGCGCAGCGACTCGCCGACAAGGCTGCCGACCCGTCCATAGCCGACGAGAATCGTATGGCCGCTGAGCATGGTTGTCGGCGGTGGCCCGTCGTCCGTAGTGGCAGGCGCGATCGACGACGCAAGCTGGCCGGCCTCGGTCGCGGGTCCGGCGATCTTGCTATCCGTGTCCGCCGCAGATTTTGCCGGCCTGTCTTCGAGCCATCGTTTCAGGCGGTCGGCGCCGGCGAACACCAGCGGGTTGAGGATGATCGAAAGGATCGCGCCGGCAAGGATCAGGTCGCGGCCCTGTTCCGGCAGCAATCCGAGGCCGACGCCGAGCTCAGCCAGAATGAAGGAGAATTCGCCGATCTGCGCAAGGCTGGCGGAGATGATCGAGAGCAGTGGCGACCGGATAGCGGAAGAGGATGACGATCAGGAAGGCCGCGACCGACTTGCCGATAACGATGATGAACAGCGTGGCGAGGATCGGCCAGGTCTCGCTGAACAGGCTGGTGGGGTCGAACAGCATGCCGACCGAGACGAAGAACAGTACGGAGAACGCATCGCGCAGAGGGAGCGATTCCTCCGCAGCGCGGTGCGACAGCGGGGACTCGTTCATGATCATGCCGGCGAAGAAGGCGCCAAGCGCCAGCGATACGCCGAACAGCTTTGCTGCGCCGAAAGCCACGCCGAGCGCAATCGCCAGAACCGCCAGCCGGAACAGTTCGCGCGAGCCGGTATGGGCAACGTAGTGCAGCACCCACGGTATGACGCGCCGGCCGACGATCAGCATGAGGGCGACGAACGCAACGACCTTGGCAAGCGTAACGCCGAGGACCCCCCAAATGCCCAGTTCGGAAAGGAAAGCCGGCGTGGCTGCGCTGTGTCCCCCGGTTTGCTCGACACCCCCAAGCAGCCCGGCCACGGCGGGCAGGATGACCAGCGCCAACACCATGGCGAGGTCTTCGACGATCAGCCAGCCGACGGCGATGCGTCCGCGCTCGGTCTCGATCATGCGCCGGTCGTGCAGCGCCTTCAGCAGCACGACGGTGCTGGCGACCGACAGCGCCAGCCCGAATACCAGGCCGGCGCCCGCAGACCAGCCAAGCATCCAGGCAAGTCCCGCGCCGAGCGCGGTCGCGAAGCCTATCTGCACGACAGCGCCGGGCAGGGCGATGGCGCGCACCGACAGCAGGTCCTTGAGCGAAAAATGCAGCCCGACGCCGAACATAAGCAGGATGACGCCGATCTCTGCGAGTTCCAGTGCCAGGCTTTGGTCGGCAACGAAGCCCGGCGTGTGCGGGCCGACCAGCACGCCGGCGAGCAGATAGCCGACCAGCGGCGGAATGCGGAAGCGATTGGCGATGGCGCCGAAGACGAATGCCAACCCCAGACCTGCAACGATGGTGGCGATCAGGGGCGTGTCATGCGGCATCGTTCGGGGGCGTCCTTTCAGGATGAGAGAGGCGCGCTCGGCGCTCCGATCGCCAATATGCGGACGTGGTTGCCGATGCGCAACCCTCGGAGTGCGACTCCCAGCGAACTGGTGTGCGAGACGGCGCATTGCCGTACTGGGTGGGCACGCTCGAGGCATCGGGAACGCGCTTCGCGCCCCGCCCATACCTAATGCGGCGGCGCCGGGCGGCCCGTTGATCCTTCGACAAGCTCAGGATGAGGCTGGAGGTCGAGGTCTTGCCATCACGAGGTGTCCGGCCGCTCCCGCGCCCAGACGGCCAGCCCGTGGAGTTCGTTCAGGACCTGATACACCTGATGGTCAGGCCGTCGGGACCAGCCGGGCGGGCGGCCGGGCCGCATCGGCGAGAAGCGCTGAGAGCGGGGTTTGCTTGGCGCGCCGGCTGCGCTGCCAGCCCGGATGCGTGATACCCCCACCCCTGCCGGGGCGAGCCACGCGTCTCGCCCGTCCTTCGGACCCCCACAAGGGGGAGGGGGATCTGCCGCGCCTAGCCGGATCTCAAGTCGCCCAGGACCGGAACTGAGCGAGGCGGAGGGGTCTCCCTCCCCCTTGTGGGGAGGGGTTAGGGGTGGGGGTAAATTCCTCGATTGTCCGGGGTGGGCGCTAGCCCTTTCCTGTGAAAGAGCGGTCTCGAGACGCGCCTGCCAGCGTGCGAGGCGTTTTGCCTGCCGCGGCAGGTCGTCCAGTGCCGAGGCCATCGCTTCGAGACGGCGATGCAGACGGCCCGCATCGAGCAGATCGTCGGGGGATGGCGGCAGCGGATCCGGCGCGCGCGGCGGTTGGAAGAAGCGGATACCGCGGGTCGTCGAAGGACCTGATGCGCGGCACGTCGCGCTGTTTCACAGACCGGCGGCGGACGCCAAACCGTTTGAGCGGGTCGAACAGCGGAAACGAGAGAGTGGACGAGCGCTTCGGGGCCAGCGCCTGGGCCCATTCCGGCAGCGGACCGGGCCGGATCACCACACCGGTGCCGAAGCCGTTGCTTCGGTTGAGGGCCGGTTTCGGCTTGGCGGCGCGCAGGCGCGGCGGGGACAAGCTCGACCACCAACCCGCGCGCCGCCACGATGATCAGCCGTCGCGTTGCCGCTTCGGCCGGACGCAACAGCCTGAGCACGAAGCGGTGCAGATGGCGCGGGAGGGTTGGTGCCGGGGTAGGTTTGCTTTTTTCCGCATGAGCCTGCCCCGAAGCGTCGCTCCCTTTCTGCGTAAAGAACTGTCCCCCTGCGCTCCCGCCATTCGCAGCCGCAACCATGGCGACGAGCATGGCCAGAATGCGCCTCAGCGCTTCCCGGTTTTTCTCGATTGCCAGTGCCCAGTCCATCTCCGCTCATCACCGTTATCACGACATTAAGACGGAACATATAAAGAACACGCAAGTAGCGCAACACCATTTTTATCGTCACCAGGGTGATACTTGCTTTACGGATGCCGCGTTTGTCTTATCCGCATCAACCAGTCATCAACTCCGTGCTGTGGATATTGGCGCGACCATCCCCACGTCGTCATCCCGGACAACTGAGCGGAGCGAAGGAAGATCCGGGACCCAGCGTCATAGCCGCCGGAGGCGCATTTTTCGCGCATATGCGCGATAAAGCAAAAGACTGGCCGCTGGGTCCCGGCTCTGCCCGGGATGACGCGGTGGGAGATGCTGTTCACCAAACCTTCGACCTGTGAGCGTGAATGGTTGTCCCGACGAAGCTGGCGCGTGTCGCGGCTGACATGATTTCAAGGTTGTGCTCCTTCGGACCGCCTATCCCCTGTTCGACGGGAGAGGGCTATCGCATTTGTCCGACGTTTATGGATTTGGAGTCCAGATCGTCCCGGCGTGATTTTCGGATTCGTCCCGAAAATCTGGTGCGCATGCAGTAGAAGCACCGCGTTGCCGCGCATTCAGGTGCGTCGGCAGATCCTCGGGACGAGCCCGAGGAAGACGACGCGGAGGCGCAAGTCACCAATCTCGATCGCCCGTGCTGCCACATGCGATTGCCCTGCCCGTGCTCCCACATGCGATTGCCTTGCCCGTCGAACGGGGAGAGGCGTAGGGCCGACCATCGGATCGCAGCTCGGTGGGAAAAAACGTCCCAAAAAACACCCTGTTGGAAAAATTTTCTTCCGCTATCGCCGGTGGCGGAAAAGCGATTTCATCCCGTAAAACACCGCGCGAGTACGTTCCTTCTGAAACCCGCCGCACGCGGCTAAATACATTATCCAGATTGAGGAATTCCGCGCGCAATGCCGCAGTCCGCCACCAAGCTCAAGGCCTTTCCCGTATTCCTGCGGGTGGAGCGCCGTCCGTCGTCATCGTCGGCGGCGGTGAGGAAGCTTTGGCCAAGGCACGGCTGCTCAGTCAATCGAGCGCCGACATTCGCATCGTCACGGAGAACCCGTCCGCCGATCTGGCATCTTGGATCCCCGGCAATGACGCCACGTTGATCCCGCAGGCCTATGCGCCCAAGCACCTCGCAGGCGCTGCGCTTGTGTTCGCCGCGTCGGGCAACGCGGCGCTGGATGCAGAGGTCTCCGCTGGCGCACGCTCCGCCGGCATTCCCGTCAATGCCGTCGATCGCCCTGAATTGTGCGATTTCTTTACGCCGGCCATCGTCAATCGCGCGCCTCTAACGGTCGCGATCGGTACGGAAGGCGCCGGCCCGGTGCTGGCGCAAATGGTGCGTGCCCGCATAGAGGCGATGCTTCCCCCCTCGCTCGGGCGACTTGCCGCCCTTGCCAACACCTTCCGCGATGCCGCCGAGAGGATCTTCCCGAAAGGCGTGGCGCGCCGTTCCTTCTGGCATTCGTTCTTCTCGGGTGCGCCCGCTCGCGCCATCGAACAGGGCGGTTTCGAGGAAGCGCGCGCCGCCGCCGGCGTGCTGCTCAACGCTCGCGGTGCAGGAGCGGGCCATGTCGCGCTGGTCGGCGCCGGACCGGGCGCGGAAGATCTGCTGACGCTGCGGGCCCATCGCCTGCTGATGGAGGCCGACATCATCGTGCATGATGCATTGGTTCCGCAGGCCGTTGTCGATATGGGCCGCCGCGATGCGGAACGCCTGCCGGTCGGCAAGCGCAAGGGTTGCCACACCAAGTCTCAGGAGCAGATCAATACGCTGCTGGTAAAACTTGGCCGCGAGGGCAAGCGCGTCGTGCGCCTGAAGTCGGGCGACCCGCTGGTGTTCGGCCGCGCCGGCGAAGAAATGCAGGCGCTGCGCGAAGCCGCTGTGTCTTTCGAGGTCGTACCGGGTGTTACCGCGGCCTTTGCCGCCGCAGCGGATTTCGAATTGCCGCTGACGCTGCGCGGCGTGACCTCGTCGATGGTGTTCACCACTGGGCATGATCTCAAGGGCAAGTCGCTGCCGGATTGGGCCAAGCTCGCCATCTCCGGCGCCACCGTCGCCGTCTATATGGGCCGCTCCGTTGCTGCCGATGTGGCGACGCGGCTGATCGAGGCCGGCCTGTCGCCGGATACAGCGGTTGCCGTCGTGGAAAACGCCAGCCTGCCGAACCGCCGCCGTTTCCATGGAACGCTGGCCGACCTGCCGTCGCTGCAATCGCGCGACGATCTCGGCGGGCCGGTGATGACGATCATCGGCGATGCGGTCGCCGGGGCCGATTTCTCGCGCTCGACGCCGCTGGCGGATGGAGTTGGGAAACCTGCCAACTTTGTCGATCTCGTACCCCCACCCCTAACCCCTCCCCACAAGGGGGAGGGGGAACTGCCGCCCGCCAAGTCCCCCTCCCCCTTGTGGGGAGGGGTTAGGGGTGGGGGTACCCAGGCGGTCCAGCCTGACGAAGTCGCGGGCACGGCGGCTTTCACGAAAGGGCTCGCCACATGAAGGTTCTCACCGCAAACCGGCTGACCGACGGCGAGGCCGTGTGGTTCTCGAGGGACCGCGTCTGGGCGGAAACCATAGACCAGGCCGCAGTGGCCGGGGACAAGGAAACCGAGGCCGCGCTCGAACTTGCCGGCAAGGCTGCCTTTGCCGCGAACGAAGTTGTCGATGTCGATCTGATCGACGTCGAACTCGCCGACGGGGCGATCCGCCCGCTGCGGCTGCGCGAACGCATCCGCGCTGCCGGCCCTACCAATCGCCTCGATCTCGGAAAGCAGGCCCGCCAGGCCGCGTAATCGCGGAACGCATGGACTGAACCGAAGGTCAGCGCAGCAAAGGTTGCGGACTGTTCGGAAAGCCCATCGCAGAAACAAAAACTTGGAGATGCAGTCCTGTCGGCCGGATCGGCCTGCATCTCGACCTAGGAAGAAGACCATGTACCGCTACGATGAGTTTGATCAGGATTTCGTCAATGCCCGCGTCGCTGAATTCACCGACCAGGTGGACCGACGGCTTTCCGGCGAAATCACCGAGGAGCAGTTCCGGCCGCTCAGGCTGATGAACGGCGTCTACCTGCAGCTTCACGCCTACATGCTGCGCGTCGCGATCCCTTACGGCACGCTGAACGCCAGACAGTTGCGCATGCTGGGTCATATCGCCCGCAAATACGACAAGGGCTACGGCCATTTCACCACCCGCCAGAACATCCAGTACAACTGGCCGGCGCTGTCCGACATGCCAGCCATCCTCGCTGACCTCGCCAGCGTGGAAATGCATGCGATCCAGACCAGCGGAAACTGCATCCGCAACGTCACCGCCGACCATTTCGCCGGTGCCGCCGCAGACGAGGTTGCCGATCCGCGTCCCTATGCAGAGATTCTGAGACAGTGGTCTTCCGTGCATCCGGAGTTTTCGTATCTGCCGCGCAAGTTCAAGATCGCGGTCACGGGTGCCGAGCGCGACCGCGCCGCGATCCAGGTGCACGACATCGGCCTGCATCTGAAGAAGAACGAGAAGGGCGAGCTGGGCTTTGCCGTCTATGTCGGCGGCGGGCAGGGCCGTACGCCGATCATCGCCAAGAAGGTCAAGGACTTCCTGCCGGAACAGCACCTGCTCTCATACACGACCGCCATCATGCGCGTGTACAATCTCTATGGCCGGCGCGACAACAAGTACAAGGCGCGCATCAAGATCCTGGTCCATGAGACGGGCGTCGAGGAATTCTCGCGCCAGGTGGAAGCCGAGTGGCAGGAGCTGAAGAACGGCGAGTTGAAGCTGCCGGAGGCCGACATCCGCGCCATCGAGGCCTATTTCGCCCCGCCCGTGCTGGTCGCGCGCCCGCAAGGCGACGAGGCGGTGAAGACCGCGCGGCTCGACTCGCGCTCTTTCGGCGAATGGCTCGACCGCAACGTCATGACCCATCGTCATCCGGACTATGCGGCGGTGACGATCTCGCTGAAGGGCATTGGCGAGGCGCCGGGCGACGCAAGCGACAGCCAGATGGAAGCAGTCGCCGATATCGCCGAGAAATACGCCTTCGACGAAATCCGCGTCAGCCACGAGCAGAACCTGATCCTGCCGCATGTGGCGCGCGCCGATTTGCGCGCGGTTTACGACGCGCTGGCCGAGATCGGCCTGGCGACGGCCAATGCCGGGCTGATCACCGACATCATCGCTTGCCCCGGCCTCGATTATTGCGCGCTGGCCAATGCCCGCTCGATCTCGGTCGCGCAGAACATATCGAACCGCTTCGCCTCGCTGGAGCGGCAGAAGGATATCGGCGAGCTGAAGCTGAAGATCTCCGGCTGCATCAATGCCTGCGGCCATCATCATGTCGGCCATATCGGCATTCTCGGCGTCGAGAAAAAGGGCGCCGAACTGTACCAGGTGACGCTGGGCGGCTCGGGCGATGAGCATACCTCGATAGGCGAAATCATCGGCCGCGGCTTCGGCCCTGACGAGATCACCGACGCCATCGAGAAGATCGTCGATACATATCTGGGCGTGCGCGCCAGCCGTGCGGAGACGTTCCTCGACGCCTACCGGCGTGTCGGACCGGCCCCGTTCAAGGAGGCGCTTTATGCTAGCGAATCCAAGGCAGCTTGAGGCGCTCGACCAGGCGACCAGCCTGGAGGCGCTGTACGGCGACCTTTCCGCGCAGGAAATCATCGCCCGCGCGGCGGAGGAGATCTTCCCCGGCGGTATCGCGGCGGTCTCTTCCTTCGGCGCGGATTCGGCGGTGCTCCTGCATATGATTTCCGAGGTCGACCGGTCCATGCCGGTGATCTTCCTCGATACAGGCAAGCATTTCGGCGAGACGCTGGAATATCGCGACGCACTGGCCGCGGATTTCGGCCTCAGCAACATACAGGTGGTGACACCCGACGAGGTGGCACTCGTCCGCATCGATCCGGATGGCACGCTGCATGAGAGAGATACCAACGCGTGCTGCGACATCCGCAAGGTCGAGCCGATGGCGCGCGGCGTGGCGCCGTATCGGGCCTGGTTCACGGGCCGCAAGCGCCATCAGGCGTCGACGCGCGCGGTGATGCCGGTGTTCGAGACTGTCGGCACCCGCGTCCGCATCAACCCGCTGGCGCGCTGGACCACCTCCGATCAGGCCGACTACATGCGGGCGCATGCGCTGCGCGCCAACCCGCTGGTGGCCTATGGCTATCTGTCGATCGGCTGCTTCCCGTGCACCCAGCCGGTGCAGGCCGGCGACGATGCGCGAAGCGGCCGCTGGGCCGGTCACGCCAAGGTGGAGTGCGGCATCCACATGTCGGGCCTCGACAATTCCCTGACGGACGCCTCGCTGTGACAGCCTTATAGGGCGTCCTTCGTGGCCCACCCGTCCGGTGTATTTCCGTTATCCTTTCAATGTTGGGCGCGTCTCGAAGGACGCATCATGAGAAAGCCCATCGGCATCCACTGGAAATACAATAAAGAATGGGCGATATGGACGTCATGACGGATAGCGCGACGACCAACGAAACGCGGCTGTGGACGCCGGATGGATTTCGCGAAGATGACTGGCAGCATGCCGAAAGCGCCGACGCGCTTGCTGGCAACGGCCGATTCATCCTCCCGCTTCAGGCCTTTCTCGACCTCGATCCGGCGACGCGCCAGGGCGCCAGGGAGCGGCTCGGCGTCGTGCTGCAGCCGGCCGACCCGGTGGAGAAGATCGCGGAATTTCTCGGCGACCTGTCGCTGGTGGCGCTGGCCTTCCCGGCTTTCAACGACGGCCGCAGCTTTTCCAAGGGGGAGCTGCTGCGCAGCCGGCACGGTTTCGAAGGTGCTGTCCGTGCCACCGGCGCGGTGCTGGTCGACCAGCTGCCGCATATGCTTCGCCTCGGCTTCGATGAGTTCGAGGTCTCGCATCCGGTGCTGATCAAGCGCCTGGAAGAAGGAAGGACCGGCGGGATCGACCTCTACTACCAGCCGACCGCCAAGCCTGCAGCCGAATCGACCGAAGGCGCGAAATATTCGTGGCGAAGGCAGCGGCAGTAAGCCGCTCTAACTCCGCGCGGTGACCAGATGCGCCGAGATCGTGCCCTCGATCGGGCCGGTGCCGAATCGGCGCCCCAATGCGAGGGCTACCTGCTCGGTGATTTCCTGCAAGCGGCCGGGTGCGCGCTTTTCGATCTCGACGCGCAGCGGGGTTGCCCTGACAATAGGCCGTGGCGGCGGCAAGCGGCGTGGCGGCCCTTGCGGTGTGCTCGATCGTCTCGATGCCGATCGAGGAGAAACCTGCTTCGCCAAGCTCGCGGCGGATCAAATCCGTGTCGAAATAGCCGTGCGGCGTGCGCTCCATGAAGACCGGCGGATCGTCCGGGAAGAGCAGCATGAGTTCTTTCTGGACGACCGTTACGAACTGGTTTTGCGACAGCCGGTCCCAGGTATCGAACACGAAGCCGCCGCCCGATTTCAGCACGCGGCGCGCCTCGGCGTATCCGCGGATCTTGTCCGGGAAGAACATCACCCCGAACTGGCAGGCGACGGCGTCGAAGCTGGCATCAGCAAAGGGCAAGTCCAGCGCGTCAGCCTGCTGCCAGCCGAACCGGCGGTCGTCCGGAAGCGAGCTCGCCGCCCGGTCAAGCATAGGCTGGTTCAGGTCTGTCACGGTTATCCGTGTGCTGGCCGGCAGCCGCGCCGCGAGCGCCCGCGTGAGGGCGCCAGTGCCGGCCGCGGTCTCGAGCACGTCCGTGCGAGCGAAAGCGGCCACGCGCTCGGCGAGATCGCGCGCATAGCCGTCGAACAGCATCGGGACCATCAGGCGGTCGTAGATTTCAGGGATCGACCCGGCGAACACGCGATCGGTTTCGGCCATCGGGATACTCCTTTGAACGCGCGCATCCTATCACGATCGGCCGGACGCGCCTCGTCAGGAGTTCGAGCGGCTTCGCAAACCAAATTAGCGATACCTCCATGCAATCTGGTCGTACCAGATCGGTTTTCGGGCTTCCCCTTTCCGCAACGCCAGCCTACGATGGCCCCGATTTCACGCGAAACAACGCGGCTATCTGGGAGGATTAACATGGCAGGCAAGAAGATACTGATGCTCGTTGGGGAGTTCAGCGAGGAATACGAGATTTTCGTGTTCGAGCAGGCCATGCACGCTGTCGGACATACGGTTCATGTGGTCTGTCCAGACAAGAGTGCCGGCGAGGTGCTTAAGACCTCGCTGCATGATTTCGAAGGCCACCAGACATACACGGAAAAGCTCGGTCACGACTACATTTTGAACAAGACGTTTTCCGAGGTCGACCCGGCGCAATATGATGCCGTGTACTGCGCCGGCGGGCGCGGACCGGAATACATCCGTATCGACAAGCGCGTGCAGTCGCTGGTGCGCCACTTCCATGAAACCGGCAAGCCGATCTTCACCATCTGCCATGGCGTGCAGATCCTGATTGCAGTGGACGGCGTGGTGCGCGGCAAAGAAGTCGCTGCCTTGCACTATTGCGAGCCGGAGGTGACGCTGGCCGGCGGCAAATATATCGACGTCCCACCGAACGGCGCGCATGTCGATGGCAATCTCGTTTCAGCCAAGGGTTGGCCGGGTCTGGCGGCCTTCATGCGCGAGTGTCTCAAGGTTTTAGGTACGGAGATTTCGCACGGAGAGACGTTGATGACCGAAACGCGCCGCGCGGCATAGAGGCAAAATTGGCCTCGGCGCTCGCGCTGTCCGTCAATTTTTTCGCTGCCGCCCGGAGCCCTCGAAGCTGTCATTGGCGGCAGCGCGGTCCAGCTGCCGGAGCAATCGTGCGAACCGATCCGGCATGTTCCGGTCGACGCAGAATACCGGCAGCGTATCGACATAACGCTTCATCTGGCCGCTACGCATCTGGCGACGGAATTCGGCTTCTGGCTGGCCGGTATGGATTGTCTCGTCGTCGGTCATGTCCTTGCCAATCTGGTTACTGGGAAAGGAACTCCCCCATTCAGGGATGGTTCCTGCAATCCAGGGCTGCACTTTCCGCATGGTAAAGTTTGCGTAAAATTGAAATGATCTTGGGCGCCCTTGGCCGCGTACGATGGTCTAAGTGATGTTCGCGGCCCGGCATATTTCTTGCCCTTGATTTTTGTCGCCATAGCATCGATATCCGGCGCGAATTAGAACGGTTACAAGAACAGGACACGGACAATGAGCGACCAGGCGAAGGACGAACGCGTGACCGACGAAAACGCGCCGATCGACGCTGCGGGGGTGGAGGCGCCACCCGAAGAGAATTCGGACTATGAAGCGCTGATGCGGCTTCTCAAAGAAAATGAAGAGCTGAAAGACCGCGCGTTGCGCACCGTCGCCGAGATGGAGAATCTGCGGCGCCGCACCGCGCGCGAGATCCAGGACGCCCGGACCTATGCGGTGACCAATTTTGCCCGCGACATGCTGGCGGTCTCCGACAATCTGCGCCGCGCTCTCGATGCTGTTCCCGCGGATGCCCGCAGCGCCGATGAAGGGCTTGCCTCGCTGTTCGAAGGCGTGGAAATGACCGAGCGCGCCATGCTGACGGCGCTGGAGCGGCACGGCGTCAAGAAGCTGGAGCCGGAGGGCGAGAGGTTCGATCCGAACTTCCATCAGGCGATGTTCGAAGTCCCCAATGCGGACATCACCACCAATACGGTCGTGCAGGTCGTGCAGCCCGGCTATTCGATCGGCGGTCGCGTCTTGCGCCCCGCAATGGTCGGCGTCTCCAAGGGCGGTCCGAAGCATGTCGCGCCGGATGCACCTGCAGAGCCGGGTCCGGTCGATGCCGATGCGGAGAAGGATGCCTGAGGAGATAGGCAATGGGCAGTAGGCATTAGGCAGTCGAAAGGGGCAGCGGGCCGCGAGACATCGGTCATTTATAAGCCTGCTGCTGTTGCCGCTAAGTCTACTGCCAACTGCCTACTGCCAACTGCCTACTGCCCATTGCAATGATTACCGTCCTATCGCCGCGAGGTGGAGAAGTTTGAGGATTGACGCTGCAGGGCCAGCGCGAAACGGCCGCGAATCGTGCATTCATTGTGCGATGGATCCGATGCTGCATCTCGACTTTACCGGCGTCGCTGTGTTTGCGGCTACGGGCGCGCTGGCGGCCTCGCGAAAAGAGCTCGACATCGTCGGGTTCATCTTCCTGGCCGCCGTCACCGGCGTGGGCGGCGGCACATTCCGCGACATCATCCTCGACGTGCCTGTATTCTGGGTCATCGAACCCGGTTACCTGATCGTCTGCGTACTCGTTGCCGTGCTCGTGTTCTTCGCGGCGCACCGGCTGGAGTCGCGATACAGGGTACTGCTCTGGCTGGATGCGATCGGCCTTGCCGCCTACGCGTCGCTGGGTGCCGCAAAAGGGCTGGCCGTAACGGAATCGCCCACAATCGCCATCGTTATGGGCATGCTGACGGCGACCTTCGGCGGCATTTTGCGCGACCTTCTGGCCGGCGAGCCATCCGTGCTGCTGCGTCCGGAAGTCTATGTAACGGCGGCGATGGCGGGTGCTGCGATGTTCACGCTGGTGGATCTTCTGGACGTGCCGGCAATGGTCTCGGCGGCACTGGGGTTTGCAACGACGCTCGGCATACGCGGGGCGGCATTGCGCTACGGCTGGTGCATACCCGCCTACAAGAGCCGGCCCGGGCGGCGGCCCGAAGACATTCCGTAGCCGCTATCGATGCCGCATGTTGCCCCTGCAAGGTCGCTATGCCAAAAGCGGCGCGACTGCCGGAGATCGATTTGAAGCCTAGCCGCGACAAACGCCATGAAAGCCGCCCGCGCCGCCAGCACGACGCGGCGCCGGTGCGCCCGCGCGATGCCGCGCCAAGACCCGAACCGGTGGAGGAGAGCGCGCGTCGTCCGGAAACGGCGCCGCGCCCGCTTGCTCGCCGCGAAGGCATTTTGCCGGCCGAGCGCCTGCCGGTGATCCTGGAAGTGCTGCCGAATGACGACTACGCGCTGCTCGATAGCGGCGGCGGCGAAAAGCTTGAGCAGTACGGGCCGTATCGCATCGTTCGCCCCGAAGGGCAGGCGATCTGGCAGAAGGCACTGCCTGACGGGGAATGGCTGAAGGCCGACGCGGTCTTCACTGGCGACACCGATGAGGAGGGCATGGGCCGCTGGCGCTTTCCCAAGCAGCCGCTCGGCGAGACCTGGCCGATGAAGCATGACGGGATCGGCTATCTCGGCCGCTTCACCTCGTTCCGGCATGTCGGCGTGTTTCCCGAACAGGCGACGCACTGGAACCATGTGGCCGGGCTGATCCGGTCGGCAAAACGCCCGGTGAAGTTGCTCAACCTGTTCGGCTATACCGGCCTGGCGTCGCTGGTCGCGGCGCGCGCCGGGGCGGAAGTCACGCATGTCGATGCCTCGAAGAAAGCGATCGGCTGGGCACGCGAGAACCAGATGATCGCCCGGCTGGGCGACAAGCCGATCCGCTGGATCTGCGAGGACGCGATGAAGTTCGCCGAGCGCGAGGAACGACGCGGCAGCCGCTATGACATCATCCTGTTCGATCCACCGGCCTATGGGCGCGGTCCGAAAGGCGAGGTCTGGCAATTGTTCGATGACCTTCCGAAAATGGCCGATATCTGCCGCGCAATCCTGACGCCGACGCCGCTCGCCGTGGTACTGACCGCCTATTCCATCCGCGCATCGTTCTTCGCTATCCATGCCCTGATGCGCGACACCTTCGCCGGTATGGGCGGCACGGTTGAGTCGGGCGAACTGGTCATCCGCGAGAAGGGTTCCGGGCGCGCGCTTTCAACGTCTCTGTTTTCGCGATGGCTGGCATGAGCGAAGACCGGACAGGCGCTCCTGGACGCGTCAAGGAAGTCAGCAGCCTCGCCAATCCGCTGGTCAAGAACCTGAAGTCGCTGGGGCTGAGGAAATTCCGCGATCAGCAGAACGCCTTCATGGCGGAGGGACTGAAGCTCGTGATCGATGCGCTCGATCTCGGCTGGCGCGTGCGCACGCTGGTTTTCGCGAAGTCGGCGCTGGGCAATGCCGCAGTCGAAAAGGTGGCGGCGCGCACCGTGGCCTCCGGCGGCGATGTGCTTGAAGTATCGGAGAAAATCCTCAGCGCCATAACCCGCCGCGACAATCCGCAGACTGTCGTCGGCGTGTTCGAGCAGAAAATCATGGCGCTGCGCGACGTCAAGCCGGCTCATGGCGATGTCTGGGTGGCGCTCGACCGCGTGCGTGATCCGGGCAATCTCGGCACCGTGATGCGCACGGTCGACGCCGTGGGCGCGAAGGGCGTCATCCTCATCGGCGACACGACCGATCCGTTCGCGCTGGAAGCGGTGCGGGCGACCATGGGCTCGATCTTCGCCGTGCCCGTGGCCCGCGCGACGCCCGAGGCCTTTCTGGCGTGGCGAAAGTCGTTTAACGGCATCGTTGCCGGCACGCATCTCAAGGGCGCGGTCGATTATCGCAGCGTCGACTACGCCAGAAAGCCGGTGGTGCTGCTGATGGGCAACGAACAGCAGGGGCTGCCGGATGCGCTGACAGGGGCCTGCGACGTGCTGGTGCGCATTCCACAGGCGGGGCGCGCGGACTCGCTGAACCTCGCGGTGGCAACGGGCGTGATGCTGTTCGAAATTCGCCGCGCGGCGCTGAAACTCGAGGTATGATGACCCGTTCATTGCCACTCTATGCCGGACTCGTCGCCGCCGGTGTCGCACTCGACCAGTGGATCAAGCATCTGGTCGAGACCCGCCTTGTGTTCCAGCAGCCGGTCGAGATGGTGCCGTTCCTCGCGCTCTACCGCACCCACAACACGGGCGTAGCCTTTTCGATGTTTTCCTGGATCGGCGACAAAGGCCTCATTGTTTTGTCACTGACGGTCGTCGCCTTCGTGCTGTACCTCGCGATGCGTTCCAGTCCGCGCGATACTATTGCCCGTATCGGCTTCGCGCTGATTATCAGCGGCGCGATCGGCAATCTGATCGATCGCGCTGTTTACGGCCATGTGATCGACTACATCCTCTTCCATACGCCGGTGTGGTCATTCGCGGTATTCAACCTGGCGGATGCGTTTATTTCGGTTGGTGCAGCCACGGTCGTGCTGCAGGAATTTATCAATTGGCGGCGAGCGCCGAAGGCTGCCTCGTCAGCCGAGTGACCCGGTTGCGTCGCAGGCGCCAGCCACAGGAGGAGATATGTCCGAAACATTCAAGGCGATCGTCATCTCGCGCGGCGAGGACAAGAAGCAGTCGGTGGAGACAACCGAACTGACCGAGGCCGATTTGATGGAAGGCGATGTGACGGTCGCGGTCGAATGGACGACGGTCAACTACAAGGACGGTCTGGCCATAACCGCCAGGGCGCCCGTCGTCCGCCGCTTTCCGCTGGTGCCGGGCATCGATTTTGCCGGAACGGTGATTGCGTCCGAGCATCCATCCTGGAAGAAGGGCGACAAGGTTATCCTCAACGGGTGGGGCGTGGGCGAGACCCATTTCGGCGCCTATGCCGGCCGCGCCCGCGTCAAGGGCGACTGGCTGGTGCCGCTGCCGGATGGCATGAGCGGGCAGGAAGCGATGGCTGTCGGCACGGCGGGGTATACGGCCATGCTTTCGGTCATGGCGCTGGAGCGTCATGGCATCAGTCCCGATCGTGGGCCCGTTGTCGTCACCGGCGCCGCCGGCGGCGTTGGATCGGTGGCGATCGCCCTCCTGTCGCGGCTCGGCTATCACGTTGTTGCCTCGACGGGGCGGCTCCCAGAAAGCGCATATCTGACAGACCTCGGCGCCGCTGACATTATCGACCGCAGCGAATTATCAGGTCCCGCCAAGCCGCTTGCGAAAGAGCGTTGGGCGGGTGGCATCGATGCCGTAGGGAGCCATACCCTGGCCAACGTGCTGTCGATGACATCGTATGGCGGGGCGGTAGCAGCATGCGGGCTGGCGCAAGGGATGGACCTGCCGTCGAGCGTCGCGCCGTTCATCCTGCGCGGCGTGTCTCTGCTCGGCATCGATTCCGTCATGGCGCCGCTGGCTTTGCGGCATGAAGCCTGGAGGCGGATCGCCCGCGATCTCGATCACCAGAAACTTGCCATGCTGACCAAAAAAATTGGGTTCGACGATATCGTCGCGGTTGCCACCGATATTGTCGATGGCAAGGTTCGCGGCAGGGTCGTGGTCGAGCTTTGAAATCGGCGAAAAGAGAAAATGCCAGCGATTTGCGGAAACTTCGGGAATATAGCTCGCCTGGACTGCTGCTATGACGGCCCCAATGTTCGCAACGCTTTCGGCGGGAGCGAGGCGCGCAGGGACGGCGCTTTGCAGGCCGGGCTGATGCTTGACGAGCCTCGATTTGCCGCCTTTTGCGGCCCATCAGATCCGCTGCGCACTTCTCCCGGAGCGCCTGGACGCGTGAGGTCACATCATTGTTGCACAGGTGCGGTATTCACCGTCATACTTGCGGAATGGAGGACGTCGTGCACACAGCAGCTACGCCGGTGGCCGCGGGGCTGGAAGCCCGGCTGATTTCGCCCGTCGCAAGCCGTGCGCTGCCCGACCGGCCGCTCGGCCGCATCGGGTCTCTGGAAGTGCGGCTGGCGCGTGACGAGGCGGAGGTTCTGGCGGCGCAACAAGTTCGCTACCGCGTCTTTCATGAGGAACTGGGGGCAAAATCAAGCGGCCTGCAGGCGCTTGACCGACGCGACGCAGACCGGTTCGACCCCGTGTGCGATCATGTCCTGGTTTTCGATCACGCCCTGAGTGGCCCTGAGCATGAGCGCATCGTCGGCACTTACCGCATGCTCAATCAGGAAGGCGCGGCCCTTGCCGGCGGGTTTTACTCGGAGGACGAGTTCGACCTGACATCGCTGATACAACGGCATCCGGGCAAGCGTTTCCTTGAACTCGGCCGCTCCTGCGTCCTGCCGAAATACCGTTCCAAGCGCACGATCGAGGCGCTGTGGCAGGGGATTTGGGCCTATGTGCTGCAGCATGATATCGACGTGATGGCCGGCTGCGCGTCCTTCCACGGCGCGGTGCCGGCCGCCCACGCCGAGGCCCTGTCTTTCCTCGCCCAGAATTTTCGCGCTGATCCGGAATTCGACGTAAGCGCGCTGCCCGGCCGCCATCGTGCCATGGATATGGTGCCGTGCGAGGCGATCAACGCCAGGACGGCCTTCCTGCGAATGCCACCGCTGATCAAGGGATATCTGCGTCTGGGCGCGCGCATCGGCGATGGTTGCGTCATCGACCACGACTTCGAAACGGTGGATGTCTTCGTAATCCTTCCGGTGAAGGAAATTCGCCAGCGTTACATCAACTACTATTCCGGAGATTCCGGCCTCGCCGCGTGACGCTTTTAATGCAGATGATCTGGCGCCGGCGCTGAGCCGGCTGCGCGCCGCTGCCGACGCGCTCCCAGGCGTTACCGAGGGCACATCCTACGGAACGCCAGCGCTCAAACTCGGCAAGAAACTCCTGTGCCGGATCAAGGATCCGGCGACGCTCGTCTTCATGTGCGAGCTTGAGGAGAAATCCGCCCTGATGGAGGCTGCTCCTGACATCTATTTCGAGACAGACCATTACAAGGGCTGGCCGGCCATGCTCGCCCGCCTCGCTGCACTGTCGGATCGCGAACTCATTCATCGGCTTGAATGCGCGATGCGTTTTCAGACGGCCAAGAAGCCACGCAAGACTTCGATTGCGAGGACAGCGTCGTGAGCAATCATTGGCTGGCGGTCGCGTCCGCCGAGCATGTGCGGCGCGGGCGGGCAGAAGGCTTCATGCAGGTCAGTCACGGCAAGCTCGGCCCGTTGCGCCGCATCCTGCCCGGCACCGGCATTATCTACTATTCCCCAACTGCGGTATTTGGTGTGAAGGACGGCCTGCGCGCATTTACGGCAATCGGCATCGTGCGCCAGGGCGAACCCTATCAAGTCGAGATGGGCGGCGGCTTCGTCCCGTTTCGGCGCGATGTCGATTGGAGTGCTTCACGCGAGGCCCCGATAGCGCCATTGCTAGACCGGTTGGATTTCACCACCGGAAACCGCAACTGGGGGTATCAACTGCGCTTTGGCGTTCTGGCGATCAGCGCCCACGACTACGATTTGATCGCCGAGGCGATGAACGCGAAACCGCAAGCCGTTACCGGCTGATACCCCTGTACACAGCGATCCCGGCGGCGAGGTCTTCAAGCGCTGCACCGACTGATTTGAAGAAGGTGATTTCGTCAGCGCCCTGCCGGCCGCGCTTTTCACCGCGCGCCAACTCCGTCAGGTCCGCGATAACGCCATCCGGTTTCAGCACACCGGATGCCAGCGGTTGGACGATGTCACCGGCTTCCTTGGTTGCGCCTGCACGGGTATCGACAAAAACGCGGGCGCGGCGAATTGTATCGTCATCGGCCTCGCGCATCGCGGGCGTGAAACCGCCGACCAGGTCGACATGGGCGCCGGTCGTGAGCAGCGCGCCGCGAACCAGCGGTTCCGGCGAAATGGTCGCGGACGAGACAATGTCGGCCCAGCCAAGCGCCTCATCGAGATCTGTCGTGGCGGTAGCGTTCAATCCATCCTTGCGCAGGGCCGCGGCTGCCTTTTCGGCATTGGCGGGCGTGCGATTCCAAATGCGGATTTCGCGGATCGGCCGGACGGACGAATGGGCCTTGGCCAGAAACGGACACAGCGCTCCCGCACCGATCACCAGCAGCTTCGCGGCGTCCTGGCGCGCCAGATAGCTTGCCGCCAGCGCGGACGCGCTCGCCGTGCGCCACTGGGTCAGCCGCTGTCCGTCGATCAGCGCCTGCGGCTCACCGGTCTTTCCGTCGAGGAGCAGGTACAGACCCATAACCGCCGGCTTGGCGATGGCATTGTTGTCGGGAGAGACGGTGACGATCTTCACGCCGATATGGCCGCCATCGGAGACACCGGCAGCATGGAAATCGGTCCACGCCGGCATCAGCAGCAGCGTTGTCGTGGCGCCGTCCGGGCGCTCGACTGCGTGGTGGTGCCGGACAGGCTGCACAGCCCCGTCGCGGAAGGCGATCCGCAACGTCTCGACCAAGCCCTTGAAGGTCAGCGTGCGATCGACATCGTCCGCTGATATCACCAGCATCGAGCAGTTCCCACCGCGAAGGGTCTCACGCGCCGGGTTTGGTCAGCGCAGTAGCGGGTGCGACCCGCATTTGGCGTGCCGCGGCGTCACGCGCGGCCTGCGCTTCCAGACCGCGCTGCTTGGCGAGCTTGCGATAGCGGCCCTGCTTGAACCATGTCGCCAGGCTGCCGATGACCATGCCGAGAACCAGTGCGCCGAACAGAAGAAAGAATAGCGGCAATTGCAATGTCAGACCCGGGTTGCCGGGATTGAACGGATCGAGCGTGAACGCAACCGGGGTCCGGTTTGCCACTGCGAGCGCAATCAGGATAACCGCGAGCGGTACCAGGACCAGGACAAGAACGAAGCGATTGAACATGGGTCTTCCGCAATTTACCCGGCCAGGCCGGGTCAGCCATTATTTTTCGGCGTTCAGCCGTTCACGCAGTTCTTTTCCCGTCTTGAAGAACGGGACCCATTTTTCCTCGACCTCGACAGTATCGCCGGTGCGCGGATTGCGCCCGACGCGGGCTGGCCGATTTTTTACCGAGAAGGCGCCGAAGCCGCGAAGCTCGACACGATTGCCTTCCGCCAGCGTCTCGGTGATTTCATCGAAAATTGCGCTGACGATATTTTCGACATCACGCAGAAAAAGATGCGGATTGCGGGCAGCGATGACCTGTACGAGCTCGGATTTTATCATGGGCGCCGTTCCCCTTCAGCTTTTTTTCTAGATAGTATGCAGATGATTTTGTTTGATTTTTAGATCGTGGTGGAGCCGCACTCAAGGGTGCCAGACTGATACGAGACCGTCAAGGAACAAGCGGTCGGCTCCGATCTCCTTCAGAACGTCGCCTCCTGCGCCCGGCAGGCCGATCGCCGCGGCGATCGCTTCGCCGGCCGATTTGCTGAACAGCAACCCCGAACCGCTATTGTCAGGCTTCCATTCGATGACGTTCAGCGTGCCGGAAACGCCTTTCGTCTTGAGCCAGGCGATCGCTTCCTGCTCGCCGCCGAGGCCGTCTACCAGCTTGCGTTGAAGCGCTTGGCGGCCGGTGAAAACCGAGCCGTCGGCCAGCCTCACGACTTCCTCACGCGTCAGCGGCCGACGGTCGGCAACAATGTCGACAAACCAGCTGTAGCTGTCGAGGATCATCGAGCGGATCATCGCGCGCTCTTCTTCCGTCGTCGGATTGAACGGTGACGGCTCGGCCTTGAGCGGCGAGGATTTGACCTCCTCAAGTTTGATGCCGACCTTATCCATCAGGCCGGTAAAATCCGGAAACTGGACGAGCACGCCGATAGAGCCGACGATAGACGATTGGCGGGCGACGATATGATCCGAAGCGCTGGCGATCATGTACCCGGCGGATGCCGCGAGCGTGCCGACCTGTGCGACGACCGGTTTGTCCTTCGCCAGGGCCCGCACGGCCTCGAAGATAGCCTCGCCTCCTGCTGTGGTTCCGCCGGGTAAGTCGACCGACAGGATCACGCCTTTTACCGTTGCCGATTTGCGGATGTCGTCCAGCCGCTTGATCAGGTTGTCGTCCTCGAGGATCGTGCCCTCGATTTTCACCTTGGCGATGTGATCGACGGACTTTCCAGCAAGATCCTTGCCGAACAAGGCGACGGTAATGCCGATGACCGCGATCGCGGCAATCGCGATGGCGAGGACGCGCCAGAAAGTCAGCTTGCGCCGCAGGCGTGCGGCGGTCGATCAGGTCGTCGGCGGTGGTCGTCATCGGTAATCCTCGCTAGGGCGAGCGCCGTATCTAGCGCATGATACCCGCCTCGGCTACCGCGAAGGTAGCGCAGTAGGCAGTAGGGTCGGCAATGGGCAGTCGCTGAGAGCAGCAGGACTCTTTCGCGAGCGATCCCGCGATGGGTGTTGCAAACCCAGGGCTCGATGGCGTCCTTCCGCCTACTGCCTACTGCCTACTGCCTCGGCCAGCTACGCGCCGTAGCCGATGATGCCCTTGGTCTCGAGAAAGTCGTGGATGGCCCAATCGGCATATTCGCGGCCGTTGCCCGATTGCTTGTAGCCGCCGAACGGCGCGAACGTGTCCCATTCCGGATAGTTGATGTTGATCTGCCCGGCCCGCAACTGACCCGCGACTTTGCGCGCATGGTTGAGATCGCCTGACTGAACGTAGGCGGCGAGGCCGTAGACGGTGTCGTTGGCGATCTTCACTGCGTCGGCCTCGTCTTCGTAGGAAATGACCGAGAGCACCGGCCCAAAGATTTCCTCGCGTTCGATGCTCATGCCGGGTGTCACATGGCCGAACACCGTCGGGCGCACATAGTAGCCGCGGTTGAGATGTTCCGGGCGGCCGGGGCCGCCGGTGACAACCGTCGCGCCTTCCTTGATGCCGCTCTCGATCAGCCGCTGGATCTTGTCGAACTGGATCTGGCTGACGACGGGACCAAGCTGCGTGTCTTCATTGCGCGGGTCGCCGACCTTGAATTTCTCGGCTGCGGTCTTGGCAATCGCCAAGCGCTTCGTCATGCCGCTCGGCAGGCACCAGCATGCGCGTCGGCGCGTCGCAGGACTGGCCGGAGTTGCCGAAGCAGCCTTCGACGCCCTTGCGGACCGCACGGGCGAAGTCGGCGTCCGGCAGGATGATGTTGGCGGATTTGCCGCCGAGTTCCTGCGCCACGCGCTTGACCGTGTCGGCTGCGGTCTTGGCGACGATGATGCCGGCGCGCGTCGATCCGGTGAACGAGACCATGTCGACATCAGGGTGGCCGGCCATGATCTGGCCGACATCCGGGCCGGTGCCGTTGATCATGTTGAACACGCCTTTCGGCGTTCCCGCCGCCTCCATGCACTTCGGCAAAGACGATGCCGCTGATCGGCGCGATCTCGGATGGCTTCAGCACGACAGTGCAGCCGGCGGCAATCGCTGGAGCGACCTTGCAGACGATCTGGTTCAGCGGCCAGTTCCAGGGCGTGATCAGCGCGCAGACGCCGATCGGCTCCTTGACGATGGCGGTGCCGCCGCGCATTTCGCTGAATTCGTAGTCTTCCAGCGACTTGATCGTCGATTCCATATGGGCTCTGCCCGGCCCAGGCCTGCGCCTCGCGCGCCCAGGTGATCGGCGCGCCCATTTCCTGGCTCACCGCTTGCGCGATGTCCTCGAAGCGGTCGTTGTAGGCTTTCGAGGATACGGTTGAGCAGCGTCGAGGCGCTCGGCCTTGGTCGTTTGCGAAAAGCTCGGAAAAGCCGCCTTGGCCGCCGCGACGGCGCGGTCGACATCCGCCTTCGAGCCGACGGAAATCTTGGTATAGGCTTCCTCGGTCGACGGATCGATGACGTCGAGCGTCGCCGGCTGGACGGGGTCTACCCATTCGCCGTCGATGAAGAATTGAAGGTGATGGCTCATTCGTGTCTCCCTGAATTTTTCCTGGTGCTCGTGCATCAACCGTACGGTCACAAGAACCGGAACTCACGGCCCAGTCTGTCTCACGTTCTGTACCAGCCGGCTCGGCCGTCCGATAACGGCTATGCGACAATTTTTATGCACATTGGCGTACCGACCTCGATCGATTTACCCGTGTCGGCGAGCAGGCCGCTTTCGGCGTCGCGCTGAAAGATCGTGATCCTGTCGGCGTTCTGATTGGCGGAGAACAGGTAGTCGCCGGATGGCGTGAGGCAAAGATTGCGCGGCGTTGAGCCTCCGCACGGCACGTAACCGACCGGCGACAGGGTGCCGGTCTCCTGGTCGATGCCGAATATCGAGATCGAGTCATGGCCGCGGTTGGAGCCGTAGACAAAGCGCCCATCCGGCGAGATCTGGATGTCGGCGGCGGTATTCTTCTCGCGCGCATCCGATGGAACCGACGGCATCGCGTCAACATAGTCGAGCGCACCGCTTTGCGGCTCGAGCGCCAGCGAGACGATGGTGGAATCGAGTTCGTTCATGACGAACACGAACTTGCCGCCGGGATGGATCGCGACGTGACGCGGCCCGGCGCCGGGCTTCAAACCGGTTTCCGCCAAGGGCTCAAGCATGCCGTCGGCGCCAATGCGGTAGGTGACGACGCAGTCGATGCCGAGATCGGCCACGATCGCGATATTGCCCGTCGCGGATTCGGTGGCGCTGTGGGCGTGGCTGCGATCCTGGCGCGCCGCATTCGGGCCGGTGCCCTCGTGCTCGATGCTGTCAAGCGGCGGCGTGAGCCCGCCATCGTCGCGAATCCCGAACACCGCTACAGCCTGGTCCGGGCCGCCGGAGCCTTCGCCGTAATTTGCGACCAGCAGTTTCGTACCGTCGCGTGTGAGGGAGTTGTGGGCGGAAATGCTGCCGAGTGTTGGCTGCTTGTTGATGTAAGTCAGGGTGCCGGTGGCGCGGTCGAATTGGTAGGCGGTGACGACACCCTCCCGCCACGAGGCGACTTCCGAATTGACGTAGATGCGGCTGCCATCGGCATTGACGGACAGGAAGCACGGATTGTCGATCTCGGCGGTTTCCGTGATTTTCGTAACCTCCCTCGTGGTCTCATTAAAGGAATAGACCGATAGGCCGACCCCGCGCGCGCCCTGGAAATAAGGCGCCTCGCGGTTGAGAGAACCGACGAAAACCAACAGGCCGTCCGACATCGCACTCCTCCAAAATTCGCAAATATGAGCAGATTTCTTGTAAGTAGGCGCTGGAAGCCGCGTCCCTGTCAACCGAGCGGGGGGTTGGCGGCGCCTCAGGTTTTCCCCCTCGCGCATCAACTCCGCGGAGCTATGCGGGCGAGGCAAGCACTTTGAATTTCCCACGAGATTGCTATATTCGCTTCCGGAGTGGACGGCGGGTTTCCCCGCCGCCCTTTCCTTAGTTGCGAAATGAGACCCGGAGCCAAACTTGCCAGCTTGTCCGGGTCTTTTTCATGCCAAGGGTAATGCCTAGTGGTCTGAACCACATTTCACATTACCTCCGTATGAGGGCGAGGCCTTCGCCAAGGCCGGAGCGGACTATCCTCTCCGGTACGCGGGCTGGCCCCGCGTATCTCCTTTAGCCCTCAAAACTGCTCAAATTGCTTATGATTGCAATTGGGCGATATGCAACACGATGCCACCCAATGTAGCGCTATTCGCGGGCGACCGCCCGTGGCATCCGCGCTGTTCATACCGGCTTGCATTCTAACCTCATATGTGAAAACAATATTCATGAGAGAAAATCCTGGGGAGGAAGCCTTGACGGAGTTTGCGTCGCCGCGATGCTCTGAGTCGCATCCATGAGCACGTTTGCGCCAACGGTCGGGGTCTCTTCGACGCGGCCAACCGACATGCCGCCCGACCACGCGGAAATACCGGTGTGGAATGCCGAGAACTGGTTCTACGAGGACTGGCCGGTCGGCCAGAAGATCCGTTCGCTGCGGCGCACGATGTCCGAAGGCGACAGCCATCTCTTCAACACGCTGGTGGTCGACATCCACCCCTATGTCCAGGACCAGATGTTCGCTGAGCGAGAGGGGATTTTCGGCAAGCGCCTGATTGCGGGTGCGTTCGTCTTTTCGGCCGGGCTGGGGCTGGTCGCCACCAACTGCGTCAACGCCTTTTCCTATGGCTACGACAGACTGCGCTTCATCAAGCCGGTGTTCATCGGCGATACCATCTACGCGATCCGCACCAACATGGATAAGAAGCCGCGCTACAAGGAAATGGGCCTGATCCGCGCCAGCTACGAAATCTTCAAGGGCGAAGGCGAACTGGTGCTCTACTGCGAACATCTGCAAACCGTGAAATACAAGAATCCGGCGGACTTCGCCGGCAAGACCGAAAAGTAAGCCCGCATGAGCCAAGACGCCGAACTCCCGCTTGCCGGTCTTGTCGTTGTCGACATGAGCCAGTTCCTGTCGGGCCCGTACTGCTCCCTGCGGCTCATGGATCTGGGCGCGCGCGTCATTAAGGTCGAACGGCCGGATGGCGGCGATCTTTCGCGGCGGCTCTATCTGAGCGACACCGAAATCGGCGGCGATTCAACCATCTTCCACGCCATCAACCGCGCCAAGGAGAGCTTCGCCGTCGACCTGAAGGACGAGGGCGACCTGAAAGCGCTGCGCGGCTTGCTCAGCAAGGCCGATGTGATGATCCAGAATTTCCGGCCGGGGGTCATTGAGCGGCTTGGGCTCGACTACGAGCACGTCAGGACGATCAATCCGCGTCTGGTCTACGCATCGATCAGCGGATACGGCGAGGAGGGCCCGTGGGTGAAGCGTCCCGGCCAGGACCTGCTGGCTCAATCGCGGTCCGGCGTTATGTGGCTGAATGGCGATGAGGATCAGGGCCCCGTGCCGTTCGGTCTGGCGATCGGCGACATGCTGGCGGGCGCGGCCTGCGCGCAGGGCATTCTCGCCGCACTTGTGCGGCGCGGCGTGACCGGCAAGGGCTCGCATGTCGAGACCAGCCTGCTGGAAGCGCTTGTCGACTTCCAGTTCGAAGTGCTTACGACGCATCTCAATGACGGCCGGCGCCTGCCGCGCCGCGCCTCTTTCCGCAGCGCTCATGCGTATCTTTCGGCGCCCTACGGTGTTTATCCAGCCAAGGACGGATTTCTGGCGATCGCGATGACGCCGATCCCGAAGCTGGCGGAGCTGCTCGGTTTAAGCCAGGAGCTTTCCACCTATAGCGGTCAGCCGGCAACCTGGTTCACCGCGCGCGACGAAATCAAGGCAATTATCGCGCAATGCATCGCCACCAAGTCAATCGACGATTGGCTGGCGATCCTCGAACCCGCCGATATCTGGTGCTCAAAGGTTTTGAACTGGCCGGAGTTGATGGACAGTGATGGATTCAAGGTGCTCGATATGCTGCAGACGGTGACGCGCGAGGACGATGTATCGATTCTCACCACGCGCTCGCCGCTACGCGTCAATGGCGTCCGCCCCAAGGTGGACCGCGCCGCACCGCGCATCGGCGAGCACAGCGCTCAAATCCGCGCGGAGTTCGGCCTGTGACCCTCCTTAGGGGGATGACCTGGAGCCACCCGCGCGGCTACGACCCGATGGTCGCCTGTTCGGCGCTGTGGCGGGAAAAAACCGGGGTAACCGTCGAATGGGACAAGCGTTCCTTGCAGGATTTCGAATCCTTCCCGGTGGAGGAGCTTGCGCGCGCCTATGACCTGATTGTCATCGACCACCCGCATGTCGGCCAGATCACCGCCGAGGGTTGTCTGGAGCCCCTGGACGTTCATGGCCGCGAAGACGAGCGCGCCGCGCTGGCGCGTGCCAGCGTCGGGCAGTCCTACCCGAGCTACGACTGGCAAGGCCGGCAATGGGCATTTCCCATCGACGCAGCAGCCCAGGTGCAGGCCTGGCGCCCCGATGCGCTTTCCTCCGCGCCAACGACCTGGGTGGAAGTTCTCGAACTCGCGCGGCAGGGCAGGGTGCTCCTGCCCCTTCGGCCTCCGCATACGCTGATGACGTTCTATACGATCTCGGCCAATCTTGGCCACGCCTGCGCCAACGGACCGGGGGAGTTCATCGACGCCGGGGCAGGTAAAGCTGTGTTCGAAATGATGGGGGAAATCGCCGGCCTGGTCGATCCTGCCTGCTTCGAAATGGACCCGATCGCCGTGTCGGAGAAAATGGCAGAGCCCGGCTCCAAGATCGTCTGTTCGCCGATGATCTATGGCTATGTCAGCTACGCGATGGAGGGCTTTCGACCCTATCGGCTTGCATTTGCCGATATTCCCGTTGCGGGGGAGCATGGCCCGGTGGGTTCGGCGCTTGGCGGCACCGGCATCGCCGTGTCGGCCTTCTCCAAGGCAAAGGATGCGGCGATCGACTTCGCCTACTGGATCGCCAGTGGCGACGTCCAAGGTGGTCCCTACGCGGCGTCCGGCGGTCAGCCGGGCCATGCGAAGGCCTGGGAGGATGATGCTGTCAATGCGGCGACCGGTGGCTTCTACCGTGATACGAGGGCGACGTTGGACGGTGCCTGGGTGCGACCACGGCACAATGGCTATATGGGCTTCCAGCAAGCCGCGTCGGACCGCATTAATGACGGGCTGAGAGGTGGGAATGCACCGCGAACCGTTGTTGCCGATATCAATCGGTTGTTTCAAGAGAGTTTCAAAACGGCGTGATCGCGACCACTAAAGCCCCCAGATCCTCTTTGCATTCCCGGACAGCAGCTTGGTTTTCTCGTCGAGACTCGCCCCGGCAGTCAGCGCGTGCGTCGCGGCGATCCATGTCGAAAGTCCGCCGCCCAGCGTGCAGACCGGCCAGTCGCTTCCCCAAACTACACGGTCCCAGCCGAAACGACTTATCGTGTGCTCGACATAAGGACGCAGTGTTTCAACGGTCCAGTTGTCCGCATCCGCATAGGCAACCACGCCTGAAATCTTGCCCACAACATTCGGTCGCTTGGCGATCTCGGTCATGTTCTCGCGCCAAGGGTCCAGCCCGCCGCCCTTGATGTCCGGCACGCCGCAATGGTCGAGGATGAACTGCACATCCGGCGCAAGATCGGCAAGCGCCGCCGCCTTCGGAATCTGATGTGGCAGCACGCAGAGGTCGAAGGTCAGCCCGGTACCGGCCAGCCGCCGGATATTGTCGCGAAACAGTGCACCTTCCGAGAGATCGTCCGGCATGACATGCAGCACGCGCCGAAACCCCTTGACGAAGGGGTTCGAGCGCTGCGCCTCCAGAAACCCCGCAAATCCAGTATCTTCCGGCCGGCATGCAGCTATCGCACCGCGCAGCATGCTGCCCGCGTCCCTGGCTTTTCCCGCGACATAGGCGGTTTCGGCTTCGAGATCGGCCGGATCGACATCGACCTCCATGTGCAAGGTCTGTTCGATGCCGGCGCGCTTGGCCTCGCGCGCATACTCTTCGTAGAGGAAATCCCGGTTCAGCGCCGGCGCGCC
Organism: uncultured Alphaproteobacteria bacterium; assembly: GCA_963829135.1. Lineage (GTDB taxonomy): Bacteria > Pseudomonadota > Alphaproteobacteria > Rhizobiales > Rhizobiaceae > Kumtagia. The sequence continues at coordinate 274,288 of CAWHHO010000003.1, forward strand.
CGCCAGCCATGGATACCGCAGCGCGGACTGGTCGACGATGTGCAGATGTGTGTCGATGATCATCCGGCTACCTCCTCTGCAAACCATCTCACGGAGAAATCAGGTATTCAAATAAGAATTCAGCTTGCCTGCTTCACGTCGGATCCGGCCAGGTGCGACAGCCGCTCTGCGGTCGTCAGCAGCAGCTGGATCGTATGGGTAATGTCCGGCGCGGTCGGGAAGTTTACCAGCGTTATGTAGGGGACGGTGAGCGCCGCAATGGCCTTGCCATCCGGTCCGAGCACCGGTGCCGACAGATTGTAGACGCCGGCCGTTTGCAGGCTGGCCATCATCTCGTAGCCACGGTCGCGCACCTGATCCAGCCGGGTGAAGAACTCCTGTGGCTGCGCCGGCGTGTCCGTACTGCGGATATGTTCCGAAATCATCATCTGGCGCTCTTCCTGAGGCCGGAAGGCCAGAAGTACGTGTCCCGACCCCGTGTCGAACAAGCTGATATGCGAGCCAACGCGGATCGAGATTCCCCAGTAACCAGGCGCTTCCTGCTGCGCGATCACCACCGCGGAACCGCGGTCGAACACCACGAGCTGGTTTGCCTGGTGCGAGGTTTCCGCCAGTTCGCGCATCAGCGGCGTGGCGTAGGAAACGAGGCGGCGCACGGGCGCGTGCAACTGGGCGAGGCCGAACAGTTTGAGCGTGAGGGAATAGCGGTCGCCATCGAGCCGCGTGACGTAGCCACGCCGCACGAGACGGTCGAGCATCCGGTAGAATTCGTTGGGGCTGCGACCCAACCGCTTGGCGATCTCGGCTTGCGTCAGGCCACCATCGACGCCGGACAGCAGCTCCAGGATATCGAGACCCTTGTCCAGCGCGGGCGCCCGGTAGCGATCCCCATCTTCCTCCTCCAAACTGGCCCCCTCCAGTGAATTTCGGTTTGCATATACGCATAATCTGTGCGCCGGCGAAAGAAGAATCCGCTTGACGTCGATACCCAAATGCTTTTTGTATATAAATGAAACGCTCATCTATGGGCGGATCGATCTGTCGGCAGGAATGCTGACGCGTCAGGGAGGATAACAGATGAATAAGTGGCTTGCCGGCGCTTCGGCCGGCGCAATCGCGCTTTTGGCATGCGGAGGCATTTCTCTCGCAGCCGATCTGCCAGGGAAATTCGACGGCGTCACCATCGATGCCAAGCTGATCGGCGGGCAGCAGTATGAGGCACTATACGCCCGCATTCCAGAATGGGAAAAGGCAACAGGCGCCAAGGTCAACATCCTGTCGAAGAAGAACCATTTTGAGCTCGACAAGGAAATCAAGTCGGACATCGCGTCGGGCTCGCTGAGCTGGTGCGTCGGCTCGAACCATTCGTCGTTCGCGCCGCAGTATCCGGGCATCTACACCGACCTTAATGCGTTGCTGCCGAAAGAAGAGATCGCTGCCTTCGTGCCGACCAACATTGCGGCATCGACCATCGACGGCAAGCTGGTGATGCTGCCGCGTGCGCAGTTCGACGTCTCCGCGCTCTATTACCAAAAGAGCCTCTACGCCGACGAAGCCAAGAAGGCAGCGTACAAGGCGAAATACAACGAAGACCTCACGCCGCCCGACACCTGGGAGCAGGTCACCAAGCAGGCGGAGTTTTTCGCCAGCCCACCGGATTTTTACGGTACGCAGTTCGCCGGCAAGGAAGAGGCCATCAACGGCCGCTTCTACGAAATGATTGTTGCGGAAGGGGGAGAATATCTCGACAAGGACGGCAAGCCCGCTTTCAATTCTGAAGCAGGTGTTCGCGCGCTCGACTGGTTCGTCAACCTCTACAAGGCGAAGGCTGTCCCTGCCGGCACGACCAACTATTTGTGGGACGATCTCGGCCAGGGCTTTGCTTCCGGCACCGTGGCGCTCAACCTCGACTGGCCGGGCTGGGCTGGTTTCTTCAACGATCCGAAGTCTTCCAAGGTCGCTGGAAATGTCGGCGTGAAAGTGCAGCCGAAGGGTTCTTCCGGCAAGCGTACAGGCTGGTCCGGCCACCACGGCTTCTCGGTCACCGAGAACTGCGCCAACAAGGAGGCCGCCGCTTCGCTGGTGTGGTTCCTGACCAACGAGGACAGCCAGAAGCTCGAAGCAGCCGCCGGTCCGTTGCCGACCCGTACAGCGGTATGGGCGTGGGACATCGAGCAGGCCAAGGGTGATGCCTACAAGACCGAGGTGCTGACGGCCTTCCAGGAAGCCGCCGCCAACGCCTTCGCGGTGCCGCAGACTGCTGAGTGGATCGAGATTTCAAACGCCGTCTATCCTGAACTGCAAGCGGCTATCCTTGGCGACAAGACCTCCAAGGAAGCGCTGGACTCGGCTGCCGAAAAGGCGACCCAGATTCTGCAGGACGCAGGCAAGTTGTAACAATCGAACGCCAGGCCGCCCTAAACGGGCGGTCTGGTTGTACTGGCCAATGCGCCCCCTCACCCGGCCTCCGCTTCGCTCGGCCACCCTCTCCTCGTCGGGGAGAGGAGGTCTGCCGGCTTCCGCCCATCACCTGCAGGGTTGAAAAAGCGAGGCGGGCACGTGGACGACCTTCTCTCCCCGACGGGGAGAGGGTGGCCGAGCGAAGCGGAGGAGGGGTGAGGGGGCTCGCGCCCTTCACGATGCCGCAGAACCAGGTGACGCTTCGACAGGATCGAAATGAAAGGCTGGAAACTCTCCGCACCGACCTTGTTGCTTCTGCCGGCGATCATCGTGCTGGCAGCGGTGGTGATCGTGCCGTTGCTTTTGTCGTTCTACTCCAGCTTCACGCCGTTCCGGCTGACCAAGCCTGAGACGTTCTTCGTCTTCATCGGCCTGCGCAACTACATCAACTATCCTCAGCGACTGGGATTTCTGGATCGCCTTCGGCCGCACCGTGTTGTTGCTGACCATCGCGCTCAACCTCGAAATGCTGCTCGGCCTCGGCCTAGCCATGCTGGTCGAGAAGGCGACGCGCGGCCAGCGCGTCCTGCGCACTTTGATGATGTTCCCGATGATGTTTTCGCCGATCCTCGTGGGCTTCCAGTTCAAGTTCATGTTCAACGACAATATCGGCCTGGTGAACAACGCACTGCAGGCGCTTGGCCTGACCAACAATGCCATACCGTGGCTGATCGAAGGACATCTGGCCTTCATCGCCATCCTCGTCGCCGAAATCTGGTCGTCGACTTCGGTGTTCGCGATTCTCATCCTCGCCGGTCTTCTGGCCATGCCGAAGGACCCGATCGAGGCGGCGCGTGTGGATGGCTGTTCGCCCTGGCAGACGTTTCGCTATGTCACCTGGCCGTTTGTCATGCCGTTCGCCTACATCGCCATGACCATCCGCTCGCTCGACGTGGCGCGCGCCTATGACATCGTCAAGATCATGACCGATGGCGGCCCCGCCGGCCGCACCGAGTTGCTTTGGACGCTGGTGGCGCGAACGGCCTATAGCGACGCGCGCATGGGGCTCGCCAATGCGATGGCCTATTTCTCGATCCTGCTGTCGATCTTCTTCACCGTCTACTTCTTCCGCAAGCTCGCGGCGGCGCGCGAGCAGATCGGCGCGGAGTGGTAGCCATGGATGACAACAGCGCTGCCCGCGTGAAAAAAGTCGCCCTTAAGGGCGCGCATCTCGTTGGTCTGTTTCTGGCGATGCTGTTTATCTGCATGCCCGGTATCTGGATCGTCCTGTCGTCGCTTCGGCCGACAGTTGAGATCATGGCCAAGCCGCCGGTATGGATACCGCAGGAACTGTCGTTCGACGCCTACGTCTCGATGTTCTCCGGCATCGGCAAGGGCGGCATTCCGGTGGTGGCATATTTCCGCAACTCGCTCATCATCTCGATCGTCTCGACAGTGATCGCCGTAATAATCGGGATGGCCGGCGGCTACGCCTTTGCGCGCTATCGCTTTCGCGGGAAGTCGGGCATGTTCCTCGGCCTGATGCTGACGCGCACGGTGCCGGGCATCGCGCTATCGCTGCCGCTGTTCTTCGTCTTTGCACGGCTCGGCATCATCGACACGCATTTCGGCTTGATTCTGGCCTATGTGGCGTTGAACATCCCGTTCACCATCTGGCTGATCGACGGCTTCTTCCGGCAGGTGCCAAAGGACCTGGCGGAAGCCGCGCAGATCGACGGTTGCACACGCTGGCAGGCTTTCTGGCAGGTTGAGTTTCCGCTCGCCGGCCCCGGCATCGCATCGGCGGGAATATTCGCGTTCCTCACCTCGTGGAACGAGTTTGCGCTGGCCTCGCAACTGACGCGGTCGGTCAATTCCAAGACGCTGCCGGTGGGGCTGCTCGACTACACTTCTGAGTTCACCATCGACTGGCGCGGCATGTGTGCGTTGGCTGTGGTGATGATCATCCCGGCGTTGACCCTCACCTTTATCGTCCAGAAACATCTCGTCGGCGGCCTGACATCCGGCGCGGTGAAAGGGTGAGGATGATGGACGAAGCGCTCGACTCTGTGCCCCCTCCACCATGCTTCGCATGGTCCCCCTCCCCCGTAAACGGGGGAGGATCAAACGGTGCCGCTGGATCCTCCCCTGCGGAGCGGGGGAGGGGGACCGCCGAAGGCGGTGGAGGGGGCAGAATTTCCTTGGCAGCAGGAACTGGAAAAATCTAATGGCAACAGTCTCGCTGCAAAAGCTCGTCAAGCGCTATGGCAACCTTGAGATCGTCCACGGCATCGATCTGGAGATCGCTGACCGGGAATTCATCTGCCTGGTCGGTCCGTCGGGCTGCGGCAAGTCGACGACACTTCGCATGATCGCCGGCCTGGAAGAACTCTCCGGCGGCGAGATCAGGATCGGCGGCAAGGTGGTCAACGACCTGCCGCCGCGCGCCCGTAATATCTCGATGGTGTTCCAGTCCTACGCGCTTTATCCGCACATGACGGTGCGCGAGAATATGGGCTTCTCCCTGAAGATCGCAGGCAGGCCACAATCAGAGATAGACGCCGGCGTCGCCGAGGCGGCGAGAACGCTCAGCCTCGAGCAACTGCTCGACCGGCGGCCGTCGCAGCTGTCCGGCGGCCAGCGTCAGCGCGTTGCCATGGGTCGCGCCATCGTGCGCAATCCCCAGGTCTTCCTGTTCGACGAGCCGCTGTCCAACCTGGATGCCAAACTGCGCAGCCAGGTGCGCACCGAGATCAAGAAGCTGCATGCGCGCATGCAGACGACGATGATCTATGTCACCCACGATCAGGTCGAGGCGATGACGTTGTCGGACCGCATCGTGATAATGCGCGATGGCTATATCGAGCAGGTCGGTACGCCGGACGAGGTGTTCAAACGGCCGGCGACGCGCTTCGTCGCGGGGTTCATTGGTTCGCCGCCAATGAACCTGCAGGAGGCGACGATCGACGGTGGCATGCTTGCCTTCCCGGGTGGGGCCACATTGCCGCTGCCGCAGCAATTCCGAGATCGCGTCAGCGCGGGGCACAAGGTGGTGTTCGGCCAGCGACCGGACGATCTCTACCCCGCCGGTCATGGCATCCATTCCGGCGAGGCGGCCGAGGTGCACACGATCGACCTGCCGGTGTCGATCACCGAACCGCTTGGCAACGAGACCCTGGTTTTTGTCGGCTTCGACGGCAAGGAGTGGGTTTCGCGGATGCTCAACCCGAAACCGTTGAAGCCGGGTGACCGTGTCAAGATGAGCTTCGACCTGAGCCAGGCGCATCTGTTCGATGCGGCCACGGGCAGGACGCTGAGGTAGGATTATGGTGTATTCTGCCGTTGAGGGGTGCTTTGTACGCCCATACGATTGCTTCAAATCTTGCGGCGATTTACAATGGCTCGTATCGAGAAAGTCGAGTTGCGGATGGTCGACCTTGTGCCAAAGGTCAAGCGCACCGACGCCATCCAGAGTTTCGTCAGCCAGGAAACGCCGATCGTCACCATCACCGACTCCGGACGGTGCGGTCGGCACCGGCTATTCCTATACGATCGGCACGGGCGGTTCGTCGGTGATGCGGCTGCTCGCCGACCATCTGGTGCCGCGCATCATTGGCCACGACGCCGATAGGATCGAGGCGATCTGGCACGAGCTGGAATTCATGACGCACGCCACGACGATCGGGGCGATCACGGCGATTGCGCTAGCGGCAATCGATACCGCACTGTGGGACCTGCGGGCAAAGAAGCAAAACCTGCCGTTGTGGAAGTTGGCCGGTGGCGCCAAGGACCGATGCCCGCTCTACACGACCGAGGGCGGTTGGCTACACATCGAAACCGAGGCGCTCGTGGATGATGCCTTGCAGGCGAAGGAAAAGGGCTTTCGCGGATCGAAGGTGAAGATCGGGAAGCCGCATGGCGCCGAGGATTTCGCGCGGCTTTCGGCTGTGCGTAAAGCCGTTGGCGACGGCTACGAGATCATGACCGACTGCAATCAGGGCTTCGCCGTCGACGAAGCGATCCGCCGTGCGGACCGCCTGCGCGAGCTCGACCTCGCTTGGATCGAGGAGCCGCTGCCGGCGGACGATATAGACGGTCATGTTCGCCTGAACCGCTCGACCGCGACGCCGATTGCCGTCGGCGAGTCTCTGTACTCCATCCGTCACTTCCGCGAATATATGCAGAAGGGCGGCTGCTCGATCGTGCAGGTCGATGTCGGACGCATCGGCGGGATCACGCCCTGGCTTAAGGTGGCGCATGCGGCGGAAGCCTTCGACATGCCGGTATGCCCGCATTTCCTCATGGAACTGCATGTCAGCCTCACCTGTGCCATCCAGAACGGGAAGTATGTGGAGTACATTCCGCAACTCGACGATCTGACCGGCAATCGCATGCAGATCGTCGACGGCCACGCGCTGGCGCCCTCGGAACCGGGCATCGGCATCGATTGGGACTGGGATGCGGTAAAGCAGATGAGCGTGAGCGAATTCACGCGTGAGATCAGGGGATGAGCATGCAGCGGATGGGATTGATCCTCGGCATCAAGCCGGAGCACATCGAAGAGTATAAGCGTCTGCATGCGGCTGTGTGGCCGGAAGTGCTGGCCAAGATCGCGGATTGCAACATCCGCAACTATTCCATCTTCCTGCGTCAGCCGGAAAACCTGATGTTCGCCTATTTCGAATATCACGGCACCGACTTCGCGGCCGATAGCGCAAAAATGGCCGCCGACCCGCAGACGCAGGAGTGGTGGGCGGTCAACATGCCGCTGCAGGCCCCGCTCGATACCCGTGCGGAGGGCGAGTGGTGGGCTAGCATGGACGAGGTGTTTCATGTCGAGTAGGTGGGGCCAGCACCCCTCATCCGACCTCGCTTCGCTCGGCCACCTTCTCCCACAAGGGGAGAAGGTAAGGCGCTGCGCTTCCCTTACCCCGTATCTCCGACCTCGCCGACTTGCGGCACGTTCGGTTGCAGACGTGCCTTCTCCCCCTGTGGGAGAAGGTGGCCGAGCGGAGCGAGGTCGGATGAGGGGTGTCGAGTGGAGCGCCGGGGGTTCCCATGCTCCTTGACCCCGCCTCCCTCAAGCAATCCTGGCCATTGCCTTCCGCTCCCCGACAGATCGTCGTCTTCGGCGCGGGGTCCATCGTCGGCGACGCGCATTTTCCAGCGTACAAAAAGGGTGGCTTTCCGGTCGCTGGCCTTTACGATCCCGATCACGCGAAGGCGCAGAAGCTTGCCGACGCCTGGGGCGTGAATGCCTATTCCTCGGTTGCGGAAGCAGCTTCCGTCCCAAACGCCATCTTCGACCTTGCGACGCCGCCGGAACGTCACGCCGACGTGCTGCGGGCGCTGCCGGACGGCGCGGCTGTGCTCGTCCAGAAGCCGATGGGTTCAAACCTCGACGGCGCGACCGAAATCCTGAACCTCTGCCGTCAGAAGAAACTCATTGCCGCTGTCAATTTCCAGCTGCGTTTCGCGCCGATGATGCTGGCGCTGAAAGACGCCATCGCCAAGGGGGTGCTGGGCGACGTCGTGGACTTCGATGCGCTGCTTGCGGTGGCTACCCCCTGGGAGCTCTGGGCGTTCCTGCTGACGGCGCCACGCGTCGAGATCGCCATGCATTCGATCCATTATCTCGATCTGATCCGCGAAGTGCTCGGCGACCCGCAAGGCGTCCATGCAAAGACTCTTGGCCACCCCAATCATACTGTGGCGCAGACGCGGACCAGCGCCATACTCGACTATGGCAACACGGTGCGCTGTACCATGTCGATCAATCACGACCACAAGTTCGGCCGCAAGCACCAGGCGTGCGAATTCCGCATCTGCGGCACGCAAGGTGCGGCCTATCTCAAGCTGGGCCTGAACCTCGACTACCCGCGCGGCGAACCTGACATTCTCGAAATTTATCCAAAGGGCGGAGACGGGTGGGTCGCTGTGCCGCTCGAAGGCTCGTGGTTCCCGGATGCGTTTGTCGGGCGCATGGCAAATCTCCAGCGCTTCGTGTCGGGGGAAGATTCCGAGCTAGTCAGTTCCGTCGAGGATGCGTGGTCGACCATGGCGCTGGTAGAGGCCGCCTACACCTCAAGTGCATCGCCGGCCACGCCGATTGCAGCAAGGCCCTGACATGGAACAAACCGTCTATTTCGAAGACTACGAGATCGGTTTTTCGCGCACCACGACCGGGCGCACGATCACCGAGACCGATTTCGTCGTCCATGCCGGCCACACCGGCGATTTCTTCCCGCACCACATGGACGCGGAATACATGAAGGCGACCGCCTTCGGCCAGCGCATCGCGCATGGCACGCTGGTGTTCTCGATCGGCGTCGGGCTGACGGCGAGCGTCATCAATCCGGTGGCGTTCTCCTACGGATACGACCGTCTGCGCTTCATCAAGCCGGTATTCATCGGCGACACCATAAAGACCCGCGCCACCATCACATCGAAGGAGGACGATCCCAAGCGTCCAGATGCGGGCCGGGTGATCGAGCGCTGCGAAGTCATCAACCAGCGCGGCGAGGTCGTCCTTGCCGCGGATCATATTTACATCGTGGAACGTCGTCGGTCGTGAGGAGTGGGTCGTCGGTCGTGACAAGACAATCCCGACGAAGACTCCGTTTGAAGCTTGCCTAAGCCCCACAAACTGCCACCGACGAACAACGATCAACGAACAACTAGCTACGCCCCCGTGACAGAAAGCCCATCTCCATGACAGACCTGACCGGCAAGACCGTCCTCATCACCGCTGCGGCCCAAGGCATCGGCAAGGCGAGCGTGCTCGCCTTCGCCCGAGCGGGCGCTACCGTGCATGCGACTGATATCAACGAGAGCGCCCTTGCCGAACTGGCAGGCGAGAAGAACGTCACGACGCGGAAGCTGAACGTGCTTGACGAGGCGGCGGTCAATTCGGCGGCGACGGAAATAGGCCGCGTCGACGTGCTGTTCAACTGCGCGGGCTTTGTCCATGCCGGGTCGATCCTCGATATGAAGGACAGCGACCTCGACTTCGCGTTCGACCTCAATGTCAAGGCGATGATTCGCACCATCCGCGCCGTACTGCCCGGCATGCTGGAGCGCGGCGACGGCGCGATCGTCAACATGGCCTCGGTGGCCGGCAGCGTGAAGGGTGTGCCGAACCGCTTCGCCTATGGCGTAACCAAGGCTGCGGTGATCGGCCTGACCAAGGCGGTCGCTGCCGACTATGTCGGCCAGGGCATCCGCTGCAACTGCATCTGCCCCGGCACGGTCGAGAGCCCGTCGCTGCAGGATCGCATGCGGGCGCAGGGCGACTATGATGCCGCGCGCGCCGCCTTCGTTGCGCGTCAGCCGATGGGCCGGCTGGGTTCGCCGGAAGAGATTGCCGATCTTGCCGTCTACCTCGCCGGTGCGACCTACACCTCGGGCCAAGCTTATGCCATAGACGGCGGCTGGACAATCTAAGAGCCGGTTTGGAAGTTCTGCTCCAGCGGGCAACTTGCCGGAGCGAATTATCAAACAGGCTCTCCGACCACAAGCTAACGCAACTGGGAGACGTATTCATGAAGTTTGTTCGTTTTGGAGAAGCCGGACGCGAGAAGCCGGGTGTCATCGATGCGCAAGGCAATATCCGCGATCTATCCGCCCATATGCTGGACCTCGCGGGCAGCGAACTCGACCCGTCGTCGCTGGCGGCGCTCTCGAATGTCGAGCTTGCCGGCCTGCCGCTGGTTTCCGGCAGTTCGCGGCTCGGCCCGTGCGTCGCCGGCACCGGCAAGTTTATCTGCATCGGCCTGAACTATTCCGATCACGCCGCCGAAACAGGTGCCACGGTGCCGCCAGAGCCGATCATTTTCATGAAGGCGACCTCGGCGATCGTCGGCCCGAATGACGATGTCATCATTCCGCGCGGCTCGCAGAAGACCGACTGGGAGGTAGAGCTCGGGGTCATCATCGGCAAAACCGCGAAGTATGTCTCCGAAGCCGATGCACTTGACTACGTCGCTGGATATTGTACCGCCCACGACGTTTCGGAACGGGCTTTCCAGACCGAGCGGCACGGCCAGTGGACCAAGGGCAAGTCCTGCGACACATTTGGGCCGACTGGGCCATGGCTGGTGACCAAGGACGAAGTGCCGGATCCGCAGAACCTGCCTATGTGGCTGAAGGTCAACGGACAGACGATGCAGAACGGCTCGACCAAGACCATGGTCTATGGCGTCGCCTACCTGGTGTCCTATCTGTCGCAGTTCATGTCCCTGCATCCGGGCGACATCATTTCAACCGGGACGCCTCCCGGCGTTGGCATGGGCCTGAAGCCGCCGCGTTATCTCAAGGCAGGCGACGTCGTCGAACTCGGCATCCAAGGTCTGGGCGACCAGAAGCAGACGTTTGTCGCGGATATTTGAGTACGTTATCCGCAGAACGCTGGCGCGGCAGCCCCTTTTGCCCCTCACCCGGCCTCCGCTTCGCTTGGCCCGGTGGGGCGCTTCTAAACGGTTAACGGGCCACAGCAACCGCCGCTCGCAGCAGCATCCACACGTGTCCGGCGCGCCTGGGCAGACGGTGATTTGAAGGGAGATTTTCATGACCCGCATCACCGGCCTTCGCACCCACGACCTGCGATTTCCCACGTCGCAAAGCCTGGATGGCTCGGACGCGATGAACCCCGATCCAGACTATTCGGCCGCCTACGTCGTGCTCGAAACGGACGGCCCGCACGAGGGCCATGGACTGACATTTACAATCGGGCGCGGCAATGACATCTGCTGCCACGCCATCGCGGCGATGCGGCATTTGCTGATCGGGCTGGAACTCGACTGGATCAAGGCGGATCCGGGCCGTTTCTGGCGGCATGTCACGGGCGACAGCCAGTTGCGCTGGATCGGTCCCGACAAGGGCGCGATGCACCTTGCCACCGGAGCGGTGGTCAATGCCGTCTGGGATCTTTGGGCTAAGGACGCGGGCAAGCCGGTGTGGCGGCTGGTCGCCGAAATGAGCCCGGAGGAAATCGTCGGCATCGTCGATTTCCGCTACTTGACCGACGCGCTCACCCGCGAGGAGGCGCTGGGCATCCTGCGCGCCGCCGAGCCGGGCAAGAAGCAGCGCATCGCCGAACTCGAACGCGACGGCTACCCGTGTTACACGACCTCCGCGGGCTGGCTCGGATATTCCGATGAGAAGCTGCGGCGCCTCTGCCAGGAGGCGGTCGATGCCGGCTTCAACCACGTCAAGATGAAGGTCGGCCGCGACCTTGACGACGATATCCGTCGGCTGCGGATCGCGCGAGAAGTGCTCGGTCCGGACCGGTTCATGATGATCGACGCCAACCAGGTCTGGGAAGTCGGGCAGGCGATCGACTGGGTGCAGAAGCTCGCTTTTGCCAATCCCTATTTCATCGAGGAGCCGACCAGCCCCGATGATGTGGCGGGCCATCGCGCCATCCGCCAGGGTGTCGCGCCTGTTAAGGTCGCGACCGGCGAAATGTGCCAGAACCGCATTATCTTCAAGCAGATGATCGCCGGCGGCGCGATCGATATCGTGCAGATCGACGCCTGCCGAATGGGCGGCCTCAACGAGGTCCTTTCGGTGCTGCTGATGTCGGCTAAATACGGTCTGCCGGTCTGGCCCCACGCCGGCGGCGTCGGCCTCTGCGAATATGTCCAGCATTTGTCGATGATCGATTTTGTCGCGGTTTCCGGCACGAAAGACGGTCGCGTGATCGAATATGTCGACCACCTGCACGAGCACTTCCTTGAGCCGTGCGTGATCATGAACGCCGCCTACATGCCGCCAAAACTGCCCGGGTTCTCGATCGAGATGAAGCAGGCGTCGATCGCGGAATATGAGTTCAAAGCAACCTGATTGCTTGTTTGAGGGGTGCTGCGCGGAAGCGAGGCTAAAGGTTGTTCGCAGAACCAACGACGAGGCGCCGTTCAAACTCAGATCAATCCCGCCTTTGCCAGATCGCGCATCAGGCGGCTGGTGCCGTAGGTCCAGGGCGGGCATTCGGTGGAGAGTCGAACACGATTGGTCAGCGCGCCGAGTTTTTCGGTGGCGATGGTGACGATATCTCCACCCTTATGGGTGAAGCCCTTGCCTTTCTCGCCGCGATCCTTGGACGGCACGAACATGGTTCCGAGATAGAGCGCCATGCCGTCGGGATACTGATGATGCGCGCCCATGGCGGCGGCAACCAGGTCTTCCGGCGAGCGGCTGATCTCGGCCATTGAGCTTGATCCTTCGAGCAGAAAGCCGTCGTCGCCTTCGACCCTCAGCCGGACTTTTGCCTGCTTCACGTCGGCAATGGAAAAAGTATCGTCGAACAGGCGGATGAACGGACCGAGGGCGGCCGATGCGTTGTTGTCCTTTGCCTTTCCGAGGAGGAGCGCCGAGCGGCCTTCGACGTCGCGCAGATTGACGTCGTTGCCGAGCGCAGCACCCACGATCTTGCCGCTGCCAGCAGCAATCACCGCGATTTCCGGCTCCGGATTGTTCCATGTCGAAACTGGGTGCACCCCGACATCGGCTCCGAAGCCGACCGACGCCATAGGCTGGCATTTTGTGAAGATTTCAGCATCCGGTCCAATGCCGACCTCCAGATATTGCGACCACGCGCCGCGCTCGATCAGCTTGCGCTTGATCTCCATCGCTTCCGGCGAGCCGGGCTTCAACTTCGACAAATCGTGGCCGATCAGCGTAGCGATATCGGCGCGGATCGCGTCGGCCTTTTCCGGATTGCCGCGCGCCTGTTCTTCGATAACGCGCTCCAGCAGGCTGACTACGAAGGTCACCCCCGAGGCCTTGACGGCCTGAAGGTCGACGGGCGACAGAAGATGCGGTCTGCCGGGATCGCGTCCAGCTTCGAAGCTGTTTCCGGCGATATCGTCAATCGAACCGATCGACCGGCCTTTTGCGGTGCGCACATGCTCCGCCGGATTGCCAATCTCGCATATGTCGCGAACGGTCGGCGCATCCTTTGACGTGATATCGACGATGTCTCCGCCGCGCGCGGTCACGATCAGCGGATGAGCCGCATCGGGCGTCCGTACCCTGCCAAGGAAAACGCCTTCGCCAGGCAGTTGCAATAGGTCGGTCATGGTTGCTCCCAGATCGGTCGGGGGCATACTATCCAGTTTCACCACGACTGCGAGAGGCTGGACCAAATGAAGTTGCTGGTATCGGGACAAGTGCATGCCTTGACCTGAGCTTCGTTTTGGCTGTGTCTGATTGCCGGCCGTAAACTACCTCCTCACCCGGCCTCCGCTTCGCTCGGCCACCCTCTCCCCGCGGGGAGAGGGGGCGTGCCAGCCCCGCGCTCGCTCTTGCATCGGCGCAGGGTGAGGCGGAAACGCTGACGATCTCCTCTCCCCGGCGGGGAGAGGGTGGCCGAGCGAAGCGGAGTGAGGGGGTATGCTGTCCACCCATAACCGAGATACTTTCATGCGCGACCTGCCAAACCAATATCCGGATTTCGGCTTGACACCGGAACAGCGCCACGAGGCGGTGTTCGGGCATTACTACGAATATCCGGGGATGGACGGCGCCAAGGGCGAGATCTGGTGCTACACCGACCGCTTCTCCTATGCGCCGGGCGAGGTCGTCACCCTTTTCGTGAGCTCGACCGCGCCGCTTTTCGATATCGCCATTTCGCGCGACGGCAGTGCGGTGGCGCCAGTCTTCGAGCGGCAGGGGCTTGGCGCGCGATGGCAGGATACGCCCGACCAATGCTCGGTGGAGGGCTGCGGCTGGCAGGCTTCGTTCGACTTCCGCATAGACGAGGCCTGGCCCTCGGGCGCCTATCGCGTGACCGTGCGGGCGGAGGGGAACAAAGGCGCGCCGATCCACCACCACCATCTCTTCATCCTTCGCCCGAGGCCGGGAAAATACCCCAGGCGTATCCTCCAGATCGCCGCGACCGGATCGTGGACGGCCTACAACACCTGGGGCGGGTCCAGCCATTACCAGGGCATCACCGGACCCGACCGCAACCAGTACGCCACCAGCGTCAGCACGCAGCGCCCATGGTGCCGCGGTTTCGTGGTGCTGCCGGCGGATGCGCCACGCGTGCCAATCGAGATCGCCATGCCGCCAATGACCGAGCCACGCTATCCGCACATGGAATGGGCTTTTGCCACCGGACACTCGAAAAAATACGCCTCTGCCGGCTGGGCGAGTTATGACAGCCATTTCTTCCGGTGGGCCGAGCAGCGGGGTTATGCCCTCGATCTTGCCACCCAGCACGAATTGCATTTCGCGCCAGAAATCCTTGACGGCTACGACTGCGCGGTTTTTGTCGGCCACGACGAATACTGGACATGGGAAATGCGCGACGCTGTCGACGCATATGTCGAACGGGGCGGCCGCGCCGCCCGCTTCGCCGGCAACTTCCTCTGGCAGACGCGGCTGGAGGATGAAGGGCGCCGGCAGGTCTGCTACAAGTACCGCGCCCGCGCCGAGGATCCGGTCTACCGCAGCCGCGACACCAGCCGTGCCACCAATGCCTGGGAGGCTCCGGAAATCGGCAGACCGGGCACGACGACGTTCGGCCTCAGTGCTACCGCTGGCGTTTATGTGGGATGGGGCGGCTGCATGCCACGTGGTGTGCGCGGGTTTCCGATCTATCGCCCGGAGCATTGGGCGTTTCGCGACACCGGCCTTTACTATGGCGATGTGCTCGGCGCCGAAAGCCACATTTACGGTTACGAGGTTGATGGTCTCGATTGCATCGTTCGAAACGGCCTTCCCGAACCGACGGGGGTGGGTTCGCCACCCGAAGGGGTACAGATACTTGGCATGGGGATGGCGTCTCTGGTCGAGGAAAGCGCCGATGTCCCGGCGGGTTTCCTCAATGACGAGGACGCGGTTTTCGCCGCTGAAACACTGTATGGAGAGGCCACGCCCTCGACGATCGACAAGGTCAAGCGCGGCAATGGCATGATCGTCAACTTCGCCAAGGGCAAGGGCGATGTGTTTCATGCAGGCAGCTGTGAATGGGTCGCCGGGCTGCTGCGCAGGGACGCGATGGTGGAAAAGGTAACAGCCAACGTGCTGGACCGCTATTTGCAGCGCTGACGGGCCAGTGACACCTTTGGCACGGAGCGCTAGTGAAGGCTTAGGTGAGAGGGACTAACGTCAAGCCGCCCTCGGTGCGCTTCAATCCCCCT
This sequence comes from uncultured Alphaproteobacteria bacterium, assembly GCA_963829135.1. Lineage (GTDB taxonomy): Bacteria > Pseudomonadota > Alphaproteobacteria > Rhizobiales > Rhizobiaceae > Kumtagia. The sequence goes on from CAWHHO010000003.1 coordinate 289,833, forward strand.
CACCGTCCCGGCTTCGCCGGTCCACCTCTCCCCCACTTCGTGGGGCGAGGAATCGCGGTGGCACCGACGGCGCTCCAGCCTGGGATTTCCTCGCCCCCGGGAAGTGGGCTGGCGAAGCCGGGACGGTGAGGGGATTTGGCTGATGCTTTCGTCCTCGGGGACTTACTCACGCAGTGAGATTGAGTTGAAAATGGATCAAACCGCATTGAAGACGCCGCGCCCATCGAATCTCTTCTATCTCGCCGATCTTCGCAGGCCGGTCGTCGATCGCGCCGAGGGTATCTATCTGTGGACCGAGGACGGCAGGCGTTTCATAGACGGCTCCAGCGGGCCGGTGGCGGTCAATCTTGGCTACGGCAATCGGGCCGTCCTTGACGCGATGAAGCGGCAGATGGAGCGCACGACCTTCGCCTACAGGCTGCACTTCGAGAACGAGCCGGCGGAGGAATTGGCGCGGCAACTGGCGGACCGCCTGCCGAATAGCCTCGATCGCATCTTCTTCGTTTCGGGCGGCTCCGAAGCCGTGGAGTCCTGCCTCAAGCTGGCGCGGCAATGGGCCGTAGCGACGGGCCAGAGCAACCGCTGGAAGGTTGTCGCCCGCATGCCGTCCTACCACGGCGGAACCTATGGCTCGCTTGCCGTCACCGGCGACGGCCTGCTGACCGATACCTTTGCCGAGCAGATGCGCGTCATGCCGACCGTGCCGGCGCCGACTGCGTACCGCGACCGCGACAATCTTTCGATGGAGCAACGCGGCATACGCTATGCGGATACGCTGGAGGACAAGATCCTGGCCGAAGGACCGGAGTCGGTGCTGGCTTTCATCATGGAGCCGATCGGCGGCGCTGCGACAGGCGCGCTGGTTGCGCCCGACAGCTACTATGTGCGCATCCGCGAGATCTGTGACGAATACGGCATCCTGCTTATCCACGACGAGGTAATGAGCGGCGTCGGCCGCACCGGAAAATTCCTCGGCGGCGATCACTGGAATTGCAAGCCGGATATCGTCGCGCTTTCGAAGGGCATCGGTTCGGGCTATGTGCCGCTTGGCGCACTGGCGGCGCCCGAGCGCATCGTCAAGCCGGTGCTCGCCATGGGCGGGTTCCAACACGGACATACCTATGCCGGCAACCCGCTGGCCTGCGCTGCCGGGGTCGCCATCATCGGCGAGATGGACCGGCTGAACCTGACTGAAAACGCTGCGGCGATGGGCGAGGTGCTGCTGGAAGGCCTGCGCGATCTCGCCAAGCGCTTTCCTTTCATAGGTGATGTGCGCGGCAAGGGCCTGATGACGGCCATCGAACTGGTCACCGATCCGGCGACGATGCAGCCGCTGCCGGAAGAATCCCTCGCCCACCAGAAAATACTCGCCGCTGCCTATGCGCGTGGCCTGATCGTTTATTCGCGGCGGGTAAAGGGTGGCGTGCAGGGCGACTACATCATGGTGGCGCCGCCGCTGATCGTGACGCGTGAGGAGATCGGCGAGATCGTATCGATCCTCGCCGATGCGCTGGAGGTCGTGGCCCGCGACCTCGATCTGCCGATTGCGAACTGAGGACGGAATGGCGAAGCCCGCGCGTAAAGTCGTCATCACCTGCGCGGTCACAGGCTCGGTGCACACGCCGACCATGTCACCCTACCTGCCGGTGACGCCCGACCAGATCGCAGCCGAAGCGATCGCCGCGGCGGAGGCCGGGGCGTCGATTCTGCATCTGCATGCTCGCGACCCTGACGATGGCCGTCCGACCGCCGATCCAGCCGTGTTCATGCAGTTCCTGCCCCGAATCAAGCAGTCGACCGATGCCGTCATCAATATCTCGACCGGTGGTTCGTCGCTGATGACGCTGGACGAACGGCTGGCGGCCTCGCTGCAGGCTGAGCCGGAAATGTGTTCGCTCAATATGGGGTCGATGAATTTCGGCCTTTTTCCGATGCTGGATCGTCCGCGGGAATGGAAGCACGAGTGGGAGCCGAAACTGCTTGAGGCGACGCGCTCGACCATCTTCAAAAACACGTTCGCGGACATTGAGGATATTCTCGTCCGCCTCGGGCAGGGGTGCGGCACGCGGTTCGAATTCGAATGCTATGATGTAGGGCACCTCTATTCGCTGGCGCATTTCCGCGACCGTGGACTGGTCAAGGCGCCGCTGTTCATCCAGTTCGTGTTTGGCATTCTTGGCGGCATTGGTGCGGATCCGGACAATCTCAGCCATATGAAGCGCATCGCCGACAAGCTGTTCGGCGACGACTACCGTTTCTCTGTGCTGGCGGCGGGCCGCGCTCAGATGCCGTTGATCACCATGGCGGCGACGATGGGAGGCAATGTCCGCGTCGGATTGGAGGACAGCCTGTTCGATGGCCGCGACCTCGCCAAGTCCAATGCCGATCAGGTTCGGCGGATCGTCGCAATTCTGGACTCCTTGTCGCTTGACGTGGCAACACCAGCCGAAGCGCGCGAAATGCTGGCGCTGAAGGGCGGCGACCGGGTGGCGTTTTGATGATTTTGGCTGGCCAACCTTGTATGGTTGCGACAGACCGCACACATCTCACGGCAGGTTCGCTGAAGACCAGTCGTTTCGTGACAGACCTGGTATGAGCGAAAAGCAAAGCCACACTATCCTCTTGCGCCCGGCCACGGTCGCGGATGCGCCGTATCTTCACGAGTGCCTCCTCGGTATCGCAAGCGCAGTTGACGAGGTGGCGAGGATCAGGTCCGGCGTGGGAGACCTCATAGAGTATGGATTTGGCGCAGATCCGCATTTTGAGGCGGTGATCGCGGAGGTCGATGCCAAGCCTGCCGGTATGGTACTGTTCTTCCGCAGTTTTTCCACATGGAACGGTCGGCCGGGCGCCTATGTGCAGGATATTTATGTCGATAACGCCTATCGGGGCCTCGGCATCGGCGCAAAGCTCCTGCGGCGCGTGGCGGCGATCATCCGCGACCGCGGTGGATGCTACATGCGGCTGTCCGTGGATACAGAGAATTTTGCCGCGCAAGGGTTTTATTCACGGCTCGATCTCGTCTTGTCCGACTCAGAGCAGATCCATGCCGCTTACGGCGAGGCGTTTCTCAATCTCGCTGCGGCAGATTGCCCGCCGGGCGGCACACTTCCAGGCACGACGGAGCGTCCATGAAGGCCTTTTATGCAGTCGAGCAGAAGCGCCACGATCCGAAGGCTTTCCTGTCAAGTGGCGCGCCGCAGCCGAACCCGGAACGGCCGGAGCGTGTCGAACGCCTGCTTGCAGGCGCGAAGCAAGCCGGTTGTGCTATCGAGCGCCCGCGCGAATACGGTCTGGGTCCGATCTCGGCGGTGCATACGCCGGAATATCTCGACTTCCTCGAGCATATCTACATCCGCTGGCGGCGCATCGAAGGGGCTTCGCAGGAGGTTATTCCCAATATTCACCCGATTGCGCGCGGTGGCTCCTATCCGGCATCGGCTGTCGGCCAGGCCGGGTACCATATGGCGGACACGAGTTGCCCGATCTCCGGAGAAACCTGGGAAAGTTCCTTGTGGAGCGCATGGTCTGCGGTGGCCGCCGCCGATGCGGTGCTATCAGGGGAACGCTGGGCATATGCGTTGTGCCGTCCACCCGGACATCATGCCTTCGCCGACGTCGCCGGCGGCTTCTGCTTCATCAACAATTCGGCTGTCGCCGCCCAGCGCCTTCGCAGTAAGGCCGCGCGGGTCGCCATCCTCGATGTCGATCTGCATCACGGCAACGGCACCCAGGGCATCTTCTATGCACGCGCCGGACGTGCTGACTGTGTCGCTGCACGCCGATCCGGTGCGCTTCTATCCGTTCTTCTGGGGGCATGGCGACGAGCGCGGCGAGGGGCAGGGCCTGGGCTACAATCTCAACCTGCCGCTGCCGCGCAAGTCCGGAGACGAGGCGTTTCTCGATGCATTGAGCATCGCCATTCGCCGCATCGGATCGTTCGCGCCGGAAGCACTGGTCGTGGCGCTCGGGCTCGATGCTTTCGAGGGTGATCCTTTCGGCGGGCTATCGGTTTCCACGCCGGGCTTCGCGCGGATCGGCGAGGCAATCGCCAGGCTCGGCCTGCCAACGGTTGTGGTTCAGGAGGGTGGCTATCTGTGCGATGCGCTGGGTGACAATCTCACATCCTTCCTCGCGGGATGCGGCGGATGATGGCCGTTCGCATATTCCGCGGACGCGCGGCACGTTGTCTGCCGGCTATTTAGAGGCGATCAAGGCCGCGATTCTGGAGAACGCTATTTCAGCCTAAGCCTGTAACAAGTCGGTGTTTTCCGCGGCACCGTCCTGAATCAACTTTGTAAGAGTGTGCGGAACGGAGTAGACTCAACAGGCTTGTCGCGAGCAAGGTGATTGTATGAAATCATTGTTGTCTCTATGCCGGGCGGCGCCGGCCATACGCAGCATTGTTATCCTTGCCGTGGTTTTCTGCGTCTCGGCCGCTTTTGCAGCCGTGAGCCCCGTTGGCATCGACGGCAAGGTGCAAGGCCGCCGCGCGGCCCTGGTGATCGGCAATTCCTGGTACAAGACTCTGCCCAAGCTTCCGAATGCGGTGAATGACGCCGAGCGCATAGGGGCGGTTTTGCGCGATGCGAATTTTGAAGTCACGGTCGGTGAGGATCTCGACAAGGCCGGGCTCGAAAAAGCCGTCCGCGAGTTCCTGCAGACGTTGAACGATGGCGACATCGCGCTGTTCTACTACAGCGGACATGCTGTTCAGGTTGCGGGTGAAAATTTCATCATCCCGGTCGATGCCAATCTCACCTCCTCCTATGATTTGGAGGTTGAGTCCTACAAGATCACCAATCTGCTCGACTACATGCGCGCCGCTTCCGCGATGCAGATTCTGGTGCTGGATGCCTGCCGCGACAATCCATTCCGCAACGAGAGCTATTTTCTCGGCGACAAGAAGGTGGATGTCAAAGGCAAGAAAGGCTTGGCGTCGCTGTCGCCGCGACAGGGCGCGCTTATTGTCTATTCGACCGCGCCGGACGAGGTCGCGTTTGACGGCGCCGGAGACATCAGCCCGTTTGCGGGCGCGTTTGCCGAGCACGTGCTTAGTCCGAACCGTGAAGTGCGCGAGGTGCTGACCACCGTCCGCACTGAGGTGATCAGCAAGACAGGCGGACGCCAGGTGCCCTGGGATGTGTCGAGCCTCACCTCGCAGTTCTATTTCGTTTCACGGCAGAACATGCTGGTCCTTGGCGAGAGCGTGACAGAAGTTCGCGTTGCATCCGAGACACGCCGCGTCGACCTGCGGATCGAACCGCCGATCGCAACAGACGGAATGGCGCTGACCGCGACCTTCGACAAGATTCCGGCGAAGGGCATGCTGCTGCTGGACGACAAGGTTCTGAAGGCCGGCGCCGCCATCGACGCCAAGCGGCTCTCCGATGTCGTCTACGCCACCGATCCCGGTCAGAAGTCGGTCGAGTTGATCCCGTATACGGTGCGCTCCGATACCGGCCAATCGGCGAACGGAGCGGTGGCGATCGTTTTCGATCCGACGATCACGTCTCCCCAGGATCAGCCGCTCGTCGTCGCCTCGAATGAGGATGGCAACAGCGCGATCAAGGCGGTGCCGGTGACGGTCTCGTTGACGCCGGACGTCGGCACCGGCTTCGCACCGGTCCCCACGCTCGAGCTCGGCGGTGCCCGCCCGACCGGCTGGCTAAGGCTCGAAGCGCGCGATCCCTCCACGCAGGTCGCACTTGGCGGCAAGCTGCTGGTTCTGGGAGATTTGGTGAAGGCCGAGGACCTTGCCGATATGAAGGTGCGCCCGGCATTGCATCAGACCGACCGTGAAGCCGAGATCGTGCTGCAGCCGGCACTGTTGACGGCGGACTCGAAGGCTGTGGTGATTTCGGTCGATGCCGAGGTCAACGCCTGCGACGAGCTCGCCGCCGAGCCGCTCGACATCCAGGCCGTTACGGACGGGGTGCTGCCCAACGACATCAAGATTCCCGAAGCGTTGGAGGCTTGCGAGGAAGCGGTGACCGATTTTCCGGATGTGCCCCGCTTCAAGTTCCAATATGGCCGCGTGCTTTGGGCGGACGGCAAGTTCGACCAATCGACACATATGATCCGCGAGGCCATTGACGGCGGCCATGTCCGCGCCGGCCAGTTTTTGGGCAGACTCTATCAGCTCGGTTCCGGCGTCGAGCTCGACCCCAGGAAGGCGATACCGCTGTTCGAAGCCGCCGCCAGGAAGGGCGACCCCTACGGACAATATTCGCTCGCGCGCGCTCTCATGGATGGCAAGGGCGTCAAGAAAGATCTCAAGCGCGGAATCGACTTGCTTAACAAATCCATGGAGTCCGGCCACACCTACGCGCTCAACCAGCTCGGCTCTGAGTATTTTTACGGCGAAAGGGTTCCAAAAGACATCGAACGGGCCCGCGTCATGTTCGAGAAATCCGCCGCTCGCGGCGATATCTGGGGTGAGGTCAATCTCGCCACCATGTACCGCGATGGCGTCGGCGTGCCGAAGGATACAGCTCGCGCTTATGAATTGCTTTCGCACGCGAACGACAAGCTTCACCCCTTCGCTGCGCGTTTGATGGCGATAATGGACCGCGACGCGGGCAAGGCCGATCAGGCAACGCAGCTGAAGCTTTTCCGCGAAAGTGCCGCTCGTGGCGATGGTTGGGGCGCCTATTTCGCCGCCGAGATTCTGACGGAGAATCCTTCCCTTGCGGATGGGCCGCAGGAAGCTGCACGCTTGTATGCTTTTGCGGTCGCCCGAAAAATGGGAGACTCGGAGAAGGAAGCGCGCGCGCGTCTCGCGAAGATGCCACCAAAGCAGATCGCGACGGCAGTCCAGGAACTGTTGATCGCGCTCGGCGCGTCGGACGTTGCCGTGGATGGCAAGATTGGTGCCGGCGCCCGCAAGGCAGCTTCGCAGATACTCGGGACGAAGGCGCCCGCAAATACGATTGATCTCTACGCCGATTTGGTGAGGCACATGTGGGTTGCCTCAAAGCCACGGCTGGACATGCTTTGATGGGGTTTCACAAGCGAGCGGGGAAAATATGCATAAGTTTGCAGCAAGCATGGTGATTGGCGTGTCTGCATTGGCGTTGAGTTCATGCGTAAATATGTCGTCTCCGATATTTTCACCGAAGAAGGAAACGGTGAAGGTGGCCAAGGTTTCAACATCAGCCGGCAGAGCTCGCGCAGGCGACAGCGGCAGCAAGGGCGGTATGGGTGGTCGCTCCGGCGGTGGGGGCGGTGGCACCAGCAGTAGTTCAGGTGGCGGCACAGGCGGTGGTGGCACTGGTAGCGGCACAGGCGGTGGCGGCACAGGCGGTGGTGGCACAGGCGGTGGCGGCACTGGCGGTGGTGGCGGTAGCAGGCGGTGGCGGCACAGGCGGTACGGCGGTAGCGGACCGGCGGTGGCGGCACAGGCGGTGGTGGTACTGGCGGTGGCGGTACAGGCGGTGGCGGCACAGGCGGTGCGGCATGGCGGCATGGGGCGGAAATTGAGAACCCGGAGGTACTTATGCGGACGCGGCTGAGCTTATTTTTCGTCAGCCTCGCTGTTGTTGCGATGGCGGGATGCACGAGCAGCTCGCCTTTGATCCCATACGAGTCACCCGGCGCGCAGCCGGTAGTATATAACCAACCAGTTCCTCAACAGCCGCGACCGAAAAAGGTCCGAGTGAAAAAGCCGGTTTCGCCGCCCTCGCAGCCGATCGTCATCGAAAGGGAAGCGGGGCGGTGGAATGGCGGGGCGGCGGCGGTGGTGGCGGAAGCAGCGGTGGCGGTGGAGGCTGGGGCGGTTGATCGCGCCCGCCTCGCGATGCAGCCGCTTTCTTAGGGGTGCGGGAAAATGCCGGTCTGGAAATCGCGCGTATTGACGGAGCGAGGTCTGCCGCTCGGGCTTTGAAACGCGGGGTTTGTCAGGCAGATACTGTCTTCACAGCCATGGTCCCGCCAGGGCACGGATTTCGCATTAACATGCGCTGTTTCTAGCGGCACATCCCGACATCGAAGCCGTTTCCAATCGCTCCGCATTCTACTACCATCAAGGGAAACCATACCTCGCACTGACAGGCACACCGGAGACCGACCGAGAACATGTCATGGTACAGCAAGGTTGCCTGGTCGGAGGGGCTGTTTCTTCGCCAGCATCATTTCCAGCAGAATGACCGCTACTTCGAGCGACTGCTTGAGAACCGGGTGCGCCAGCTCGGTGCGTATCCATGGGGTTTTGCACAGATCGAGATCGATCGCGATCTCGCCCAGCAGAACAAGTTCGCTTTGCGCCGCGCCAGTGGCGTCTTCCAGGACGGCACACCGTTCGACATGCCGGGCTCAAGTCCGCTGCCCCTGCCGATCGACGTGCCGGCCGGGGTCGACAAGCAGATCGTCTGGCTGGTGCTCCCCGCCGCTGTGGTCAATGGCCGCGAAGTGGATATGGTCGAGGGCACGTCCGGCAGCCGTTACACGCGCGACATCGAAACGATCATCGATTCGTCATCGGGCATGCATGTCGAGCAGGAGATCGAGGTCGCGCATCCGCGCGCGACGTTCGAAATCCGCAAGACGGCAAAGCCCGGCGCACATTGCCTGCGCGTCTCCCGCATTCTCGAAGTGCGGGACAAGACGATCGTTTTCGACGAGACCTTCGCTCCGCCTGTCATTGCCACGCAAGCGCATCCGGTCGTCGCCGGGTGGATCGAACGCGTCATCGGCTGGATGGATACCAAGCTGGAAACGCTGTCGCGCTACGCCGCCGATCCAAGTTCGGGTGGCGGGCTTCAGAACTTCGACTATTTCATGCTGCAGATGCTGAACCGCGAGATCAACGTGGTGAAGCACATGCGGTCTTCACAGTTCGTGCACCCGGTAGAGTTCTACAAGGAACTGCTGCGCATTTCCGGCGAACTCTGGACGTTCTCGCCAAAGCGGATTGTGCCGGAATATGCCGACTACGATCAGGACACGCTCGACACGGTGTTCGAACCGGTGCTGTCCGATATCCAGCGGCTGCTGAGCCTCGACATCGGCCGCGCCATCCGCCTCAACCTGGTCGAAAAGGCGCCCAACGCTTTCGTTGCGACGGTGCCCGACCGCGCGCTGTTTCGCAACGCGACGTTTGTGGTCGAAGTTGCTGCAAGCAAGCCGCTGTCGCAGGTCCAGCAGCAGTTCCCGGCTCTGTGCAAGGTCGGACCGAACACCAAGATGAACGAGATCGTGCAGACGCATCTGCCCGGCATCGAGCTGGTCCATATGCCGACGCCGCCGCGCCAAATCCGCGCCGTGTCGGATCACGTCTATTTCTACCTCGACAAGTCGTCGATGCTGTGGCCTGAATTCAGCGTCGCAAGCGGCATGGGCCTGCATTTTGCCGGCGACTGGCCGGGTCTCGTGCTTGATCTCTGGGCGATCGTGGAAGAGCGGCGATGAGCGGCAAGGACGATCCATTCGGTTCGGGCGGCAAGACGGTTATCCGGCCGAATCCGGCCGGACGGCCTCGTCCCAACGCCGGTGCCACCAATGTCGGGGCGCCACAGCCGCCACGTCCCGCGCCGTCATCTCCGGGATTTGGCGGACAGCCGCCGCCACCGCCGCAAGCGCCTCCACAGTCGCCTTTCGGCGCGCCGTCGTCCTATGGTTCGCCGGCTAAAGCCGACATACGGCGCGCCGCAGTCGCCGGTCCATTCGCCGATGCCGGTGCATCCGGATTCGGCGCGCTACGGCATGCCGGGCACCGACGACTGGATGCAATCCGGCAAGGCCAGCGTGTTCTTCCCCGATACCGCTCCCAAGGCAGCCGTCGCGCCCGCGCATGAGAAGATACCGCTGGAAGTCGCGCTCAATGCCCGCGACGGGGGAGAATACTCGGCCTCCAATCCGATTACGGCCGCTGCCGCACCGCTGCTGATCCTGCTTGGCCGCTTGCGTCTGATGATTGTCGACATGCAGGCCGTGCCGCTGATGAACCACGTGGCGCAGGAAATCCGCGACTTCGAAAAGCAGGCAGGCGAGGCGGGTGTTTCGCCGGAAGACACGATGGTCGCGAAATACGCGCTGTGCGGCACCGCCGACGACATCGTCCAGAACCTGCCCGGCACCGACCGGCACGTCTGGATGCAGTACAGCATGCTGGCGCAGTTTTTCCAGGTGCGCACGTCGGGCGTCGGCTTCTTCGAGGAACTGAAGAAGATCCTGGCCAATCCTGCGCCGCGCTACGATCTGCTCGAACTGATGCATGCCTGCCTGTCGCTCGGTTTCGAAGGGCAATATCGCGGCGCGGCTGGCGGCGACAATGAGTTACAGCGCTGGCGGCGCGACGTCTACCAGACGCTGCGCTCGCTGCGCACCCGCAACGATGACGACATCTCGCCCCGCTGGCAGGGTTTGGCAAAACTCATGCGCGATGCCGGCGCGCAGATACCGCTCTGGGTGATCGCCGGCGTAACCGGCGCCGCGCTGGTCGGCGTCTACTTCCTGCTGCGCTTCATCATCAGCGGCGACGGCGATGCGCTTGCTGCGCGGCTGATCGCGCTCAATCCTACAGGAGCGGTGACGATCGAGCGTGACGCATTTGTTCCGTTCAAGGGGCCGGACCTGACAAAGACCACCCAGCTGGAGCGCATACGAGCCGCGGTCAAGGAGGAAATCGCGGGCGGCAATCTTGCCGTCGAGCCCGTCGGTGAAAACATCGTCGTGCAGGTCAACAACCTGCTGCTGTTTGCATCCGGCAAGGCGGAGGTTCGACCGGAATTCCAGCCGATCGCGGCGAAAATTGCCGGTGCGCTCGACAAGGAGCCCGGTCCGATCATGATCACCGGCCACACCGACAACGTCAAGCCGAAGCCGTCGAGCCCGTTCAAATCGAACTTCGACCTGTCGGTAGCGCGCGCCCAGGCGGTCGAAAAGATCATCGCGCCGCAGCTGACCGATCCGTCGCGCGTCAGCGTCGAGGGCAAGGGCGAGGACGAGCCAGTGTCCCCCGACAGCAACAAAACACCTGAAGGCCGTCAGAAGAATCGGCGGGTTGAGGTCATGATTCCGCGTGCGGAGGAATAGCGCCGTGGCAGGGCAGTGGCGGGACGCAGTCAGCGCATGAAGAAGTGGATCTTGAGGATAGCGATTGTCGTCGGCCTTCTGGCCTTCGCTGCGATCGTTTGGTTCGTCGCGCCGCTGATCGGCTACGAGGACATCCGTCCGTTCGACTCGGTCTGGGTGCGGCTTGCCATCATTTCCGTCGTCTTCGCGATTGTCGGCGGCTTCTACGGCATTCGGTACTGGCTGCGGCGCCGGAAGGCCAAGGCGCTGGAAGCGGCCCTTGCCGAAAGCGAGGGCAAGCAGGGCGACGGCAAAGTTCTCGGCGAGCGCATGACCGAGGCGCTGGAGACGTTGAAGCGGTCCAGCGGCAAGCGCAACTACCTCTACGATCTGCCGTGGTACATCATCATCGGCCCGCCTGGTGCGGGCAAGACAACGGCGCTCGTCAATTCCGGCCTGAAGTTTCCGCTGGCAGGCGCCGACGGCGGCAAGGCGGTGGCCGGCACCGGCGGCACGCGTTATTGCGACTGGTGGTTCACCGAAGACGCGGTGCTGATCGACACGGCCGGCCGCTACACCACGCAGGATTCCGACAGCGAGGTCGACAAGAAGAGCTGGCTGGCGTTCCTGTCACAGCTCAAGGCGCAGCGCGCCAAGCAGCCGATCAACGGCGTCATCCTGGCGATCAGCCTCGAGGATCTGCTCAAGCTCAACGGCCAGGAGCTTGACGAGCACGCGGTCGCGATCCGCAAGCGGCTGCTCGAACTGCATCAGGAACTGAAGATCGATTTCCCGGTCTATGCGCTGTTCACCAAGGCCGACCTGATCGCCGGCTTCGCCGAGTATTTCGGCAACTTCACCGAATCGCGCCGTCGCAAGGTCTGGGGCGCAACCTTCCAGACCGAAGATCGCAAGAAGAACATGGTCGGCGAGGTGCCGGCCGAGTTCGACCTGCTGGTCAGGCGCCTGACGGAAGAGGTTGCCGACCGCCTGCATGAGGAGCCCGATCCGATCTCCCGCATCGCGATCTTCGGCTTTCCAGCGCAGTTCGCCCTGCTCAAAACGCGCGTTGCCGATTTCCTCAACCGGATCTTCGAGCCGACCCGCTATCAGGTCAACGCCAACCTGCGCGGCTTCTATTTCTCGTCGGGCACGCAGGAAGGCACGCCGATCGACCAGGTGCTCGGCTCGATCGGCCGCAGCTTCGGCGAGACGGCGCACGCCTCGCAGCTTTCGGGCCAGGGCAAGAGCTTCTTCCTGCACGATCTGCTGAAGAAGGTGATCTTCGCCGAGGCGGGCTGGGTCTCGCGCGACATGAACGCGGTCCGCCGCGCGGCGATAATCCGCTATGGCGCGCTGGCGCTGCTCGGTATTGTCGTCGGCAGGCTTGCTCAGCGCCTGGGGTATCAGCTTCGCCAGCAACAAGTCGCTGATTGCCGCAACAGACAGCTCCGCCGAACAATACCGCGTCAATGCTGCCAAGGAACTGGCGCGCACGTCGATATCGGATGACTCGTTGTCGGAGGTTTCCGGCCTGCTCGACATCCTGCGGACAATGCCGGTCGGCTACGACAATCGCGACCTGCCGACGCCGATGCGAGAAAGCTTCGGCCTCGCCCAGCGCGGTCGCCTGGTGTCGGCAGCCGAGACCACATATCGCCAGGCGCTGGAGCGCATGTTCCGCTCACGCCTCATCCTGCGGCTGGAGCACCAGATCGAAGCGGGAATGAACGACCCGCTGGTTCTCTACGAGACGCTCAAGGTCTATCTGATGCTTGGCGGCAAGTCGCCGAAGATCGACAAGGATCTGGTCGAAATCTGGATGACGCAAGGATTGGGAGGAGAACCTCTATCCGGGGCCGACCAATCGCAGTCTGCGCGCAGACCTGACCCGGCATCTGCAAGCCATGCTCGAACTTGGCGCGGACTACAAGCCGACGTTCGACCTCAATGGCCCACTGGTTGAATCGGCGCAGCGCTCGCTCGCGCGCATGAACATGGCCGATCGCGCCTACGCGCTGATCAAGACTGCATCCTATGGCGCGCCGATCGAGAATTTCTCGGTGGCGGCACGCGGTGGGCCGGATACCGCGCTGGTGTTCGAGACGGTCGATGGAACGGAACTCGACAAGCTCGTGGTGCCCGGTTTCTACACCTACGCCGGCTTCCAGGATTTCTTCATTCCGCAGCTCGCCGCGGTTGCCAACAAGATCGAGGGCGAGAAATGGGTGATGGGCGAGCTTGGCGACCAGAAAGGCGTCGAGGCGCAGTTCAATCAGCTGGGCCCGGTGCTGATCGAGCGCTACGGCAAGGATTTCGTCGACGCGTGGAACGGCATCTTCGACAATCTCAAGCTGAAGTCGATGTCGGCCGACAAGCCCGAATACCTGGCGCTTTCCGCGGCATCGTCGCCCGACTTCGCCGATAGGCCAACTGTTCGAGGCTGTCGCGCTGGAAACGCAACTGACCCGTGAACCTGCCGATGGCGAACTGGTTGGTGACCTGCCGATCAATGTACCGACCTTGGAAGCCGACGCGCAGGACGCGGCCAAGACCATAGCGAAATATGCCGCCGACCGGGCAGCCGCCCGTGCCACGGGGCTTGCGCGCATCGGCATTGAGCTGGCGATGAAGAAATCGCAGAACCGTGCTGGCGGCACGTCAGGCGGCGGCGCTCCGCAGATCCCCGGCTTCAACATCGAGGCGCAGTTCCGCCCGTTCCATGAGCTGGTCAAGGGCGACCCGGGCAAGCGTCCGATCGATATCCTGATCGCCAATTTCTACGAGATCTACCAGAGCCTGGTTCTGCAGCGACGAATCCGTCGCAGGCGGCCCGCGCGGCAGCCAACATGCAATGCAGCTCGTCAAGCCTGCGCGCCAACGCCTCGCGCCTGCCTCGACCGGTTGCCCGCATGGTCAATTCGGCTATCGACGACTTCGAGGGCGCTACCGACAGCAACACGCGGGCGCAGCTCAACCAGATGCTGAACAGCACAGTGACGCAGCAATGTGAATCCGTGATCGCCAATCGTTATCCGTTCGCGAAAGACAGCGAGCGCGACGTGCCGATGCAGGACTTCGCCCGCATCTTTGCCCCGAACGGCGTGATCGACACGCTTCTTCGCCCAAAATCTCGCGCCAGTACACCGACATGTCCGGCAAGGACTGGGTTTGGAAGGAGGACACCTCGCTGGGGCGGGAACTGTCGAAGGCAACGCTGAAGGAATTCCAGCGTGCTGCTGAAATCAGGGATGCCTTCTTCCCCCAGGGAGGCGCAATGCCGGCGGTTAGCCTGACTGTCACCCCCTATTCGCTGAACGGCGAGGCGGATATGGCGCTGATGAACGTCAACGGCCAGATCGTCCAGAGCACACAGGTCGGCGGCTTGCCGGTCACCATGCAATGGCCGGGCAGCATGTCCGGCGGGTCGGTCAGCATCACGCTGACGCCGGAGATTCCCGGCCGGGTCTCGGCTGTACTGACCGAGGGCGGGTGGGCGTTCATGCGCCTGCTGGAATACGGATCCGTGTCGAAAACCGAGGACGGCATGCGCGCCCGGTTCCTCATCGGTGGCCGCGATGTGGTCTATACGTTCCAGGTGGGTTCGGTTGCCAATCCGTTCTTTTTGCCGGCGCTCACGCAATTCTCTTGCCCGACCGGGATGTAGCATGGGCTTCGGGCTGTTCGGAAAACTGCCGCAGAAACGGGACTTCATCACATTCGGTATTGCCGGAGACATTCTGGTGCCGCTTGAAACGTGGCTGCAGACCGCCGTCGCGGCGAGCCGCAGTGAACTCGGCCGTGGCTGGGAAGAGGTGTATCTCGTAGCGCCGATCTGGCGCTTCTGGATTGGCGCCGACGTGTTCGGCGCCAATTGCGCCGGCGCCCTGATGCCGTCGGTCGACGGCATCGGCCGTTTCTTTCCGCTGCTGGCAATCTATGCGTGTGAGCACGGCGATACCTTGCCTCCGCCATCTTATGCACCTCAGGAAAAATGGTTCGGCGCGGTCGAGGCGCGGCTGTTGAGCGTTCTCGACGAGGATGCGGCGCCCGCGGTTGATACGCTGCTCGCCGGCCTGCCGGCTCCGGCTCTGGACAGCCTGGCGCCCAACGCTCGCCGCAGCGACTTCAAGGGCGGGACCATCTGGAACGCCGGGCAGGACACCGACACGCCGAGCTTTCTGGCCAGTCTTTTCGAGGACGACTATCGACAGGTGGCGCAGGGGCGCAGCTATTGGTGGGTTCCGGGAGCGCAAGAACGCGGACCCGTCATGCACGCGAGAAATGGTCTGCCCGATCCGTATTTCCATACTCGGATGCTTCGGGTTGTGGCAGAGTAAGGCCGTGGACTCATAAATATGATCGAAATGGCGCCTGAAACGGCCAAGAGATGCAAGGAGAAGCGCGAAGCTCGGGGTCTACCCCCCGGCCGAGCGGCTCGACGCCGCAGGTCGCAGCCGTTTCGGCGTCCGAAGGATGTGGTCTATCTGCCCGGCTGCTTTGTCGCGAAGGACTTGAAAGCCGAAAGGCTTCCTGAGCCTTCGCTCCTCGTATCCGAACAGATGGCCTCACACCATTCCGACCAGATTTATGAGTTCACGGCCTAAACGCGACGAGCGCTACGGCAAAGATTGAGGGTGGGTGCAGTGCAGGATCGCGGTATTCGCTTTGACAGTTTTGGCATTTCTCATCCTGGACGGGTCAGGGAGTTGAACGAGGACCGCTATCTGATGGTCCCGCGCAGTGGGCTGTGGCTGGTTGCGGACGGCATGGGCGGCCATGACGCCGGCGAAGTTGCGTCATCCAGCATCGTCGAACATCTCTCGTCCCTTGGCGTCGCCAGTTCTGCGCCGGATTTGCGAGCTCGATTCGAGGACCGTATCGCCCGCGCCAATGCTCAGATACGACAGATCGCAATCGATCGCGGAGGCGCCACGATCGGCTCGACCGTGGCTGCGCTGCTGACGTTCGAGCGGCACTTCGCGTGTATCTGGCTTGGCGACAGCAGGGTTTATCTGGTGCGTGACGGTTTGATCACGATGTTGTCGCATGATCATACGGAGGTGCAGGAATTGGTGGATCGCGGCGTGCTAACCCCGGAGGAGGCAAAGGTTTGGCCGCGCCGCAATGTCATAACCCGCGCCGTGGGCGTCGAAGACCATCCAGCACCGGATATCGAACTCGGCCAGACACACGCTGACGATATTTTTGTGTTGGGCACCGACGGCCTGACAGCGCATCTCAACGAGGACGAGATTCGTGACGTAGTGATCTCAGAGGAGCCGGAGGCTGCTTGCCAGCGACTGATCGACCAGGTCCTGGAACGCGGCGGCACCGACAATGTCACGGTGATCGTCATCAAATGCCGCGAAGTCTCGGTGATGAGCGGCAACGACCGCAATTTCGTAAAGCGAATGGGCCTGGACAAACGATATGCCGGGTGAGGACAAAACGGTCCTGATGCCGCCGCCGGACGCCGTGGCGGTCGGCACGCAGCTCAGCGGAACCTATGAACTTGACCAGCGTATCGCCGCCGGCGGCATGGGCGAGGTGTTCAAGGGCCACAATATCCAGACCGGCGACCCGGTGGCGATCAAAATCGTCCTGCCGGAGTTTGCGCGGGATACGGTCATCCTTTCGCTGTTTCGCAAGGAAGCCTCGATCCTCAATCATCTCTCGCATGAGGCCATCGTCCGCTACCATGTCTTCGCAATCGACCAGGCGCTCGGGCGGCCTTACCTCGCCATGGAATTCGTCGATGGCATGTCGTTGGCGGACATGTTCGCCCGGGGGCCAATGCCGACTGAGGACGCCCGCACTTTGCTTCACAGGGTGGCGTCCGGACTTGCAGCCGCGCATGAGGCAGGCGTCATCCACCGGGATCTTTCGCCGGACAACATAATCTTGCCGGGCGGCAAGGTCGGCCGGGCCAAGATCATCGATTTCGGTATCGCCCGCTCAGCAAATGTCGGCGGGGAAACGCTTCTTGGCGGCGTGTTCGCCGGAAAGTACAACTTCGTTTCGCCCGAACAACTCGGCATGTATGGCGGCGAGGTCACCGACCGTTCGGATATCTACAGTCTTGGTCTCGTTATGGCTGCTGCCTTGCGCGGCGCGGCGCTCACCATGAGCGGCAGCCAGGTCGAAGTGATCGAAAAGCGCCGCGTGGTGCCGGATCTTTCCACAGTCGACGATAGCTTGCGGCCGATCATCGAAGCCATGCTGCAGCCCGACCCGGAAGATCGCCCGCAAGACATGGCCGAAATCGCGGATTGGGTCGCACCGGTGCGCGCGGCCCGGCCCTCGTTCGACATCACCCACAGGGGCGCCATGCCCTCCGTCGATACGACTGCGCGGCAGCCAAGCTGGACGGAGCAAACCGCCCCTCAAGCTACCCAGCCGCCATCCACCCCGGCAGCACAGCCGACCATAGTCGCACCACCGCCGCAGCCTGTGAGCGAAAGCCCCTTCGGTCCTTATGTCGGCCCGGCAAACATTCCAATTCCAAACGCTGTCTCCTCTCCTGAACCCCCGTCCGTTGACGGTAAGGGCAGGAGCAAGCGTGGCGCAATTGCTGCCGCCGTGCTGACAGCCTTGGCGGCAAGTGTCGCCGGAGCGGTCTGGTGGGGCTTGTTCGCCGAGCCGCCGCTGCAAACGCCGGACGAGTCAACCAATAATGCTCCTCCATCCAGCGAGCAGGGAACGCAGCAGCCGACTACAGAAAAGCAAAAAAGCCCGCCGGTGGCGCAAACGCCCGAAAGCCCGGGCGCGAAAAGTCCCCCACTCGTGCCCACGGACAAAGCGCCGGTCGATGCGGATGAGAACAATTCTGTCACCGAGGACGTTACGCTGACGGTCCCTGCCGCGTCTGGCCTGCTGGCCAACGCTACCGATGCCGAGGGCGCAGCACCGAAAATCACCGCCTTCACAGTGGCGGGCCAGGGCGGACCGTTCCAGTTGGGCACAGGATACTCGATCTCAGGGGTGGGCACGATCACTGTCGACGCCGACGGCAGCTACAGCTTCGCACCTGCGGAAAACTATGACGGACCGATCCCAGCGATCGGCTATACCGTCTCCGACGGTAAGCTGGATAACACCTCGACCCTCACGCTGACGATGGTCCCGGTCGAAGATACGCCGGTTGAGCAGCCAAACATCCGCGCGCAACAGATCGACTGGCTGAAGAATTATACTGGTGGCGACTGTTTCTATGCAGTGCCGATAGCGATCTCCGAAACGAGGTCCGAGATCGAAGGTTTCGGCGAAAGCGTGACAGCATTTGATGCGTTGCTCACCGCGTTTCAAGCGAAGTTTGGGATCGAGCCTGAGATCCAGGTAAGGCAGCTCCGGCCGAAGCAGTGCCCGTTGACGCAGTTGCTCGGAGACCTCGGGCGCAGTACCGCGACGCCACCGGATCTTTCCCTGGCAAAGTACGAACTCGCTGATCGCGATCCGATGGTCGGGCAGGTGGGGATCGCGCCGTCTCGCGAGACCTATCTGCTGCTGGTCGATCATGACGGCATCGTCCACAATCTCGAGAGCCTGCTGAACCGCGCCGGAGACGTGGCGAAGTTTGATGTTCCCCTTGGGCTTGGCACAAGCAACACTACAGCGCGCGTTCCGGAGGTACTGCTTGCCATCTCGACGTCGCAGCCTCTGCAGGCAGTTGAAACCGCGACGGTTCCTATACCCGCCTCCGATTTGTTTCCGCGCCTGCTTTCCGAGATCAAAGACAAGAAGATGGACGCTGCGGCCACGGCACGGTATTTTCGCATCCGCGGATAGGGAGCGTTTCAGGACCCGCGCAGCGGTGTCGGTTCGAAAGGAATCAGAGCGGTTCATGATTGGAGTGAACCAGCCAGGCCTGACGGTTTCCGGTTGGCGGCTCGCCTCACCGCCCGTGAAGCAGAATGATCCAGCCTGACTATGAACCGCGCTATCGGACGACGAACGACGTGATGCCGTAAGCGATGGAGCGGTTGTCGCCGATAATCTCGAGGGTCAGCTTCGAGAAATATTCGGAAGCTGGCTCACCGAGTTTGGTCGGCAGGGTTTTCAATGGCCCGTCTGCCGCGACGGCGATCAGCAGTTGAACCGCCGATCCCGGCTTGCTGGTCAGCGTCATTGGTGCGCTGAATTGCAGGGACCTTACATCGCCGACAGCGGATGACGAGACCAGCTTCGCCTTGCCCTCGTCGTCGACGATCAGAAGGTAAAGCGTATTTTTTCGCAGGCCGGAAACGACCCCCGAAAGATCCGCTCCGCTGGCGATCGCCGGCTGGTTGAGTGTCAGCTGCAATGGAAAGTTCGGGTACTGCGCAAGGCTCCGGGCAAAGCTGAGTGCACCGCATTGTGCCTTCGAGACAGGCCGCATCTCGGCTTTGAGATCGAGACCGGCGACCCGCATATACTCTGCGCCGAGCGCGTGAACGGCCTCCGGGTTGGCGGCATAAGCTTCGACCGAGGTCGTCATAGGATCGAGCGGAAGTGCGAGCAAGCAGTCGCTGCCTTCCGATTCCGATAAGAATTCCTCGATACGCATGCCGCTGGAGTTGGGTACCGCGAGATCATCGTCGGGTGCAACGTTCTCGGGCCGTATCATCGCGACCACCGGTTCGCCCGCCACTGGTTCTGCCTTTTGGGCCTCCGGGAGGTTTGAAATTGCAGCCACCTCGGTCCCGCCAATGGGTTGCGGTGCGGCCGCGGCAGCCGGTGCGGCTTTCCCGCTTGATGTGGGCGCGAGGGCGGTCGGCCTCACCGGCGCGGACGCTTCCGACCGGTTGCCCGAAGGTGCGGCGGCGCCAACGATGGCAGCGGATGCCCTGCCAGAAGGTGAGATCTGCGTATGAACGGGATCGGCGGTTGGATTCGGTACCACAGCGATGTTGCTTCTACTTGAGACCACAGGCTCTGGGGTTTCGGAAAGACCCGCCACGACAATCTCCGGCTCGCGGGCAGCAACCGGCGGGGCATTTGCTTCCGTGATGGGCGTCGGTTGCTCAGCCAGGTCATCAGCGCTGGTGACAGGCTCGGCTGCTTCGGCAACACCAGCCACCACGCTATCGGGCTCGCCAGCGGGCGCGATTGGAGTTCCCGGTGTTCGTGCGGATTCCGGCTCGGAAGCGACTTCAGCCAGCACCCGGCTTTGCGGTTGACTGACGACGATCTCACTATCCGCGGCCGCCTTGACCGGTATCGCTGGTGCCCTTTGACAGAGCGAGTTCAGACGGCTGCGCAGGCCTCGCCTCGGCGCTGTCCGTTGCGACCGTGGCCTCGATCGCGGCCGGATCGTGCCGTTCTGCGGACTCAGTCGTGTTGCTTGCGGCCAAGCTGGGCAAGGGAGGTTCCTCGACGGCTGCAGCCTTGTCCGTTGGTCGCGCCGCAACCGTCTCCGGCTCCGCTTGCTGCAACTGGGTTCCGATTTCCGGGGAGGAGATGGTGATCTCGGTGTGCGCCGGTTTCCTCGGCTCTGGCATAGGCATGGCGTAAAGTCCCATGCCGACCGCGCCGTGCAATACGATCGAGCCGAGGATGGCGATCGCCCAGAAATGCGCTGGCGCGGCGGTGCTCATTGCGGAGCCGCCGCCGCTGTAGGCGCTTCGTGCAACGTCACGATCTGGACTGCCAGACCGCTCACGCGCATCTTCTGCGCCAGTGAAAGCAGCGGCCCCGCCGGCATATCGGGTGGCGCGAGCAAGCTGAGCAGCGTATCGGCTCGGCCCGTTGCCGCCACGGCGCGGCTGGCAGCATCAGCAACGCTGTCATCCGCCACCGGAAGGCCGTCGAGCAGCAGGGAACCGTCCGCTTGCAGGAGCAGAAGCGGCCTGGGCAGGCGTTCCAGTGGCAGGTTACGGGTCACGGGGATGGCCGATTGCGCTTCCTCGCGGTTCGTCAGGCTGCCCGTTGTGAGGAAGAACAGCAGCAGCAGGAAGACGATGTTGATCATCGTCAGGGTGAAGTCGTGGCGCCGTCTCGGCGCTGGGAGAGGGATGATCCTCACGGCTGTGCGCCCCTGCGGCTTAGCACCGTGACGTTCGCGATCTCGGCGTCCTTTGCCGCTTCCAGGACCGTCACGACATCCTGCACGGTCGCGCTCGCGCCTGGTGTCAGCAGGATCGCCGAAACGCCGCGTGACTTCAGTTCGGACAGCGCCTTGCCTACCTCCCCGATTGGCACGCTGCGCCCGCCGATAGACACGCGCCCGGCTAGGATACGCACCGATATGGGTGCTCCGGGCGGCGTCTGCGCAGCCGGCCTTTCGCCGGCTTCCCCAGCCAACGGAGTCAACGGCAGCAGCGAAAACGGCGTGATCTGGGAGGTCACCATGAAGAAGATGACGAGCAGAAAAATGATGTCGATCAGCGAGGTGAGCACGAAGGACGCGCGCTGGCGGCGTGCCGGCCGGGGTAGAATGGACTGTGAAGCGTTGGGCATGAACGCTAGCCCCCTAGCGAACCCGGAACGGTGGCGCGTGGCAGACCGAAGGAGTAGCCGGCGATCGGTGGCGCGCGCTCTTCGCTGATGGGTGCGATGCTGAACAGCACCTTGGCGATCGCCGCCTCCATGTAGGAGCGCTCGTGATCCACGCGGGCCTCGAAATACATCGAGAGGAAATACACCGGGATTGCCACCGACAGACCCGCTGCCGTAG
Organism: uncultured Alphaproteobacteria bacterium; assembly: GCA_963829135.1. Classification (GTDB taxonomy): domain Bacteria; phylum Pseudomonadota; class Alphaproteobacteria; order Rhizobiales; family Rhizobiaceae; genus Kumtagia. Next base: position 311,500 of record CAWHHO010000003.1, read on the forward strand.
TGATGAGCGCCACCCAGATGCCGCCGGCCAGAGCCGCCGGATCGATCGCTCCACCCCTTGATGACAGCTCGCCAAAGGCCGAAATCATGCCGATGACGGTACCAAGCAGGCCAAGCATCGGCGCTGCCTGCGCGACAGTTTCAAGGAAGCGCAGGTTCTTCGACATGGTGTTCAACTGGTTCAGCGCGATGTGGGCAGCCACCTCGCGCGCCCGTTCCTTGTCGGCCGGGTAGTTGAGCAAGGTGATCATCGCGCCGGCGATAGACGCCGATGCCGGCGACACTTCCGACCGGGCGCGCCGCAGCGCATCGTCATAGTCGCCCTTCGCCCATTTGTTGAGCGCGTCTTCCGTGCCGCTGATACGCCCGACGCCCAGTCGCGCGAATTGCAGGAACTTGAAGATCGCGATTGCACCCGAAATAATCGAAATCGCCAACAGCGCGACAAGGACGGGGCCACCGGGTGACGACAGCTGTTCGGTGAAAATCTTGATCATACCGCGCCCACCGTCTGCCTCGCCGTAGCGGCGATGCCGGTCACAGTCCGAACTCGATTTTCGTGCGCGTGGTGGTGGTCAGCGCATCGATGCAGATGTCGGAGGCTTTGCCGTCCACGGTGCATTCCGAGACATCATTGACCAGAAGCCGGGAAATGCTGTCGCAGGCCTGGCCCGGCAGGTCGAATTGCACAACCTTGGTCTTGCCTAGCGGCAGGCGGCCGAACTGGAATGTTAGTGACTTCCCGACCTTGCCGGCCGCGTCGAATGTAACGACGTCATACGATGTCTTCTCAAGCAGGACACCAGTCCGATTGACGGCGACGAACACCAGCCGGCAGGCATTCTCCGCATTTGTCGCATCGTTGAGTTCGATGGTAATCGACTTGTCTTGCGCCAGCGCCGGGCTCACCCATAACGGCAGCAAGACTGCCCATAATGCTGCCGATTTCGTTCCTGCCATGGATTGCTCCCGCCATAGATGCTGCTGGACACTAACCTGCTGACTCAATTTCCGTCCAGCACTGCGCAACGGCAATCTGTGTCCGGAAATGCCGGAAGCACCGGATGCTAAGCGCAAACCAATGTCAAAGGAAGTCTCCTAGCCGGATCGCCCGGGGAACCTTACGCCGAAGCTGTGGCTAAGGCGTCCAGAACATAGGGATAGGAAAATAGTCCTTGACAATCGCATTGCCGATGGTAAGTTCTGCGACTGTCGGGAAATGCACACCGGCCGAAATAGGGGCAATTCAAACGGGACCGGTTGAGATATCATGCGATCCGCAAACCAAGTTGACCGCATCCCGGCACATCATAAACCTTGGGGCGTTCAGATGAATCGGGCAACAGCATTCATGACGCGATGGATCGGATGCCCGGTGCTGGCAGTCTTTTTCACGGCAATGCTTGCGGGCGCCGCTCGGGCGGAGTTTACCGTCTGCAACCAAACGCTCGACGTCGTGAATCTGGCCATCGGCCAGGAGGTTCACGAGGGCAGCGAATTAATCTGGCAGACCGAGGGCTGGTGGACGGTCGGAGCCAATCAATGTGCTAAAGTCATTCGTGACGAGCTGGTGAGCCGCTTCATTTACGTTTATGCGACCGATGTTTTCGGGCAGCCGCTTCTTAACGGCACCACACCGTTGTGCGTGGGTACGCGCCGCTTCGTCATTCGCGGCAAGGAGGATTGCTGGGTGAATGGTCGGATGGCCGCACCGTTCTACGAGGTCGATACCCAGAAGGTGGAACGCTGGACTCTGTTCCTCGGTGTCGGTGGCGTTCAATGACAGGCGGCCGTCGCGAACCACTGGCGTTACCGAACGGCTTCGGCGCGGATCACCTGTGCCATGCATGAGATCGACACCAGCTTTCGTGCGAGGAAAGCTGCGGTCGCAGCCCGCCGCCGCAAGGCGCGTTGGCGCAAGGCCATTGCTGCGGCGGCGGCCTTTGCAGGGGTGGCGCTGGGCGTCGGCTTTTATCTGACAGCCGACAAATGGACGATCTACGGGCTCGATAATGACCTGGTGGAGGTCGATACCCCCGGCAAGGACGCTGACGTTCCGGTCTATGTCCCGGCGCTCGTCGATCTCGCTGGAGATCCGATGACGATCAACATCGGGAGCAATAGCGCGTTCGCGCCGCGCCTTCATGAAGTGAAGCGACCGGCCGATCTTGTCGAACCCGGCGTTTCGGAGAAGATCAAGCTGCTGTCGGATGTCATGCTCAGCACCAGTGAAAGCTTGATGACGACGATCCCGTCGAGCCCCGAGGATTTCGCTTTCTTTCAGGCGCAGCGCACGGTCCGCGCGCCCGCCGAGCCAGATCCGCAACCGGCGCAGGATGATACGAATGATGCTCCGCCGGTTGCAATGCCGGACGAGGCAGCGGTGCCGACAACGGATGCCGCGTTCAGCGATGAAGGCGCCGGCTGGGGTGAGACGATCAGTGAGGGCGAGGAGAGTTTGCCCGATTTCAAGAAGACGCGAATTGAGAACAACACCTTGGTGGTGACTGTGCGGCCCGAGGGCGAGCGCTCGGCCGCGTCCGAGGATTTCGTCGATAAGGTATTGAGCGGCCGCACGCTCGACAGTCTGGTGATCGAGCATGGCTTCAGCGCGGGAGATGCGAAGCTGGCTGGCGAAGCGCTGAAAGCACTTTTCAACAAGGATCAGATTGACGTCGGATATGTTGTCGCTATGCGTGGCATCAAGCAAGACGCCAGGGCAACCAGCCTGACTTTGGTGCAGGTTTCGATCTATGCCGACGCCAAATATATCGGCACGCTGGCGCGGGACGATGGCGGCAAGTTCGTTGTCGGTGTCGATCCCTGGGTGAAGGAAGACTTTCTCCACTATACCGGCTTCCAGGACCAGACCGGGCTGCGACGTCAATACCGGTTGCTCGACGCAATCTACTCGACTGCCGTCCGCAACAATGTCCCGACCAGCGTGATCGGAGAAGCCATCATGTTCCTGTCGCGCGGCCAGGACCTGAACGCCTTCGCCACGCATGGCGACCGGCTGATCCTCGCTTATTCCGAGAACGCCCGCGCGCCGGATGGCTCCGGCGGACGCGTGCTTTACGCGGCGGTGAAGGGCGACCAGAAGAACATCGAATGCTTTGTGTTTCGCCCATCCGGTTCCAATGATTTTGCCTGCGTCACCGAGGGGGATCAGGTCTATTCGCTGACCGTCACCAACGGCATGGTTACCCCCGTCAACGGCGTCATGACGTCGACCTTCGGCCCGCGCATGCATCCCATTCTGAAAGTCGTCCGGGTACACAAAGGCGTGGACTGGGCTGCGCCGGTCGGCACGCCGATCGTCGCCGCCTTCGATGGCACCATCGCGTTCTTCGGCGACGGCGGCGAATATGGCAATCTCGTTCGCATCAGTCACGAGGGCGGGCGCGAAACCCGATATGCGCACATGTCGCGTTTCGCCCAGACCTTGAAGGTCGGCATGGCGGTCAAAGCCGGCGACGTTGTCGGCTATATCGGCACATCAGGGCGCTCGACCGGGCCGCATCTGCACTTCGAGGTTTATGTCGGAGGACAGGCAATCAACCCGCTGGAGACACCGGCCATCGTCGCGGCTTCCGGCACGGGGGACGCTGCGGTCGAGCTTCTTGTCGATCGCATCATCCGCGTGGAAAGCGGTGGCAGCGCGACTGCCAAGAACCCGCTGTCGTCGGCGACCGGACTTGGACAATTCATCGACAGCACCTGGATCCGAATGATCAACACCTACCGTTCCGATCTGGCGCGGTCGCTGCCGCGCGACGAACTGCTGAAGCTACGCTTCGACCCGACCATTTCTCGCGAGATGGTGCGCCGCCTTGCACAGGAAGGTGAGGCTTATTTGCGCGCTCGCGGGCATGACATCACCGCGGGGCGGCTTTATCTCTGCCATTTCCTCGGCATGGACGGCGCAGCTGCAGTGCTTTCCGCAGGCGACGGCAGCGATCTTGCACCGGTTGTCGGAGCTTCGGTGATGTCAGCCAATCCATTCCTCAACGGCATGAAAGTTTACGATATCAAGAGCTGGGCCGAGCGAAAGATGGCGCGAGGCAAGGGCGTGCGTGCTGCTCCGTCCGAACCGGCGGTGGAAACAAGAAACGTTGCGAAGACCTCGCCGGAATTCATCGCCTACAAGGCAGCGATGACCGCCCTGATTGCGGCCGCGACGGCGGATGTTGCAAGTCCAGCGGCGGAGGTCATCAGCCCGGCTGCGCAGGTTGCGAGTCCGGCAGGGGAGGCCACCGACCCGGCGGAATAGAGCGTTTCATGGTTAGACTGAAGCATTCTGCCGGTGATTGTTTGGACCAAGGTCGAGGGCTTTGTCGCGGTCGGGCTGGTGGTCCGGCCAAGACAAAGACCGAAGGATTTGGTTCAAGCAAGCCCGGCCCTTCGGGTTTCCGGTTGGCGGGCGCCCGCGGCGGCGGATGGACTTGGCCGATGCACCACATCGGCCCGCGCCATACTCCTGGCGGTTCGCCTCACCAACCGTGAAACAGAATGATTCAATCTAGCCATGAAACGCTCTAGGAACGGCCGTCAAACTGCCTTGCGGAACGTCCATCCCAGCTTGCCGAAGTCCAACGGGCCGGTACCCAGTCCGGTCTTCAACAGCTGCAGATGTCCGCTGATCTCGAAGTCGGTCGCGTCGCGCGGGCCGACGATCGACACGCTGGCCGCTGGCGTCAGGTCCCATCCCCAAACCGTGGAGTCCCATATGCTGACCCGCTTTTCGGTGACGACAGCGACTGACACGACGGCGCGCCACTTTGTCGTCCCGGTGGCTGCGGATGGCGCTGGTCGCCGAGAGTGATCGTTGAAGTGCTTCCGGCGGTTCGGAACGCTGCTCAGCTCCGCATTCGTGTAGTAGAATGGAAGCTCATCGTCGGGGATGCAGCCATCGACGCAGAACGGGTTCGGGTTGGGTCCGATCGGCTGGTTGTGGCGATAGACTGTCTGAACGAAGGTCAGTTGCTTGCCGAGTTCTCCGTCTCGCTCCATATCCATTTCGGCGCCATACAGCGTCGGACCGCCAGTAGGATCGGGTGTGGTTCGAGCGGCAAGCGACCAGGTCTGCACTGTCCAAGGTATCGGGATCATCAACAGGTCGCCTGGCTGGCAAAGCTCAGGCTTCTTGCGTTTCGCAACCAAGCCGGCGTTTGCCGGATCGTCCCAGATCTTTTTCCAGTCCTGGTTGCGGTAGCCGTAAGCACCGGCGAGGTTCCACAATGTGTCGCCACGCTTGATCTTGTAATCTTCGTAGAACATGCGCACCCCCGCCTGGGTTTGGGTTGGCATAGTGCATGGCTTCGCCGCGGGCCGCGCCCATCGTCGTAGCCGGATTAGTGGTGCAAAGTGGGTGGTCAGTCCTCGCCGAGAACCTTTGTCTTGCCGGTTTTCAAATCGACTTCCGCGAGCATACCCTTGCCGATGACCAGTCGGGCGCTTCCGTTTCCTGTCATGTCGACATGACGAACCACCGGAAAACCGCCATGCGGCTCACCTACATCCGCCAGAATGTCGATATCCCAAAGCGTCTTGCCGCCGGCGTCCTTCGCCGCGACGTGCCTGCCATCCGGCGCCACGTCGAGAGTGATCCCGACAGCGACATCCGTGGCACTGACGACCGCGTCGGGGTAGTACCGAATCGATTGATGCTCCGCCGCCCTGTGCACTCATCGTGTAAACTCCTTGCGCACCCGCCATGCCGAGCATGACGTACAATGTCGCCGCCAGACGCAATCGCCGGCCCATGCCGAACTCCATTCTTGCCTGCCGCAGAAGCGCCCCGCGTCAAACTTCAGGCAGCGCCACGAGGCGATGCCGGGCTCAACTCACCTCATAGGCAAATGCGCCGTCCTTCACCTCCACGGCTGCCTTGGTGATTTCCTGCTTCTCCATCGCCCGGTTCAGAAAGTGACGCGAAAGCTCCGGCAACAGGGTATTGGTGATGATGTTGTCGATCATGCGTCCGCCGGAATCCGGATCCTTGCACTGAGAGACAATGTGCTCGACGACTGCGTCTGAATAGGTGAACTCGGCATCGTGATTTTCTTCGATGCGTTTCTTTATCCGGTTGAGTTGTAACCGAACGATGCCGCCCAGCATTTCTCCGGAAAGCGGAAAATACGGAATGGTTACAATGCGGCCGAGCAGCGCCGGCGGGAAAACCTGGGTGAGCGACGGCTTCAGCGCCTGGTTCAGCATTTCCGGATCGGGACGGGTCTTGCCCTCTTCGGCCATCTTCATGATGACCTCCGTACCGACATTCGACGTCAGGATGATCAGCGTATTCTTGAAGTCAATGCGCCGCCCGGTGCCGTCTTCCATCTGGCCCTTGTCGAACACCTGGAAGAACAGCTCATGCACGTCCGGGTGCGCCTTCTCCACCTCGTCGAGCAGCACGACACTGTACGGCTTGCGGCGCACCGCTTCGGTCAGCCTACCGCCCTCGCCATAGCCGACATAGCCGGGAGGCGCACCCTTCAACGCCGACACGGTGTGCGCTTCCTGGAATTCGGACATGTTGATGGTGATCATGTTCTGCTCGCCACCGTAAAGCGACTCGGCAAGCGCCAGGGCCGTCTCGGTCTTGCCGACGCCTGATGGACCGCAGAGCATGAACACGCCGATCGGCTTGTTCGGATTGTCGAGCTTGGCGCGGTTTGTCTCGATGCGCTTGGCGATCATCGACAGGCCGTGTGACTGGCCGACGACCCGCTTGCCCATGGTTTCCGCCAATTGCAGCACAGTTTGGACCTCGTCCTTCACCATGCGCCCGACGGGAATGCCCGTCCAATCCGCGACAACCGAAGCGACCGCCGCTTCGTCCACATGCGCGTAGATCATGCGGCTGTCGGCGCTGATGGCATCGAGATCCGACAGCCTGCCGCCGAGCTCGGCCTTTGGATCGGCCTCGGAAGCGGCTTCCGACGTGCTCGGCTCGGTGTTGGTATTCGCTGCCTCCGGTGTCGCCCCATCGGCGGCACCGACCGCCGCGCCATCTTGTGCGACGCCAGTCGCCGCCGCAGCCTGCGGCTTGGCGATCTTTACGCGCAGTTTCATGATCTCGTCGACGATTCCCTTCTCACGGGCGAAATCCTGCTCGAGCGCGGCGAGCTTGGTTTCCGTATCGGTGATCTCGACCTTGAGCTCCTCGATGCGTTCCTCGTCGGTGCGGCCAAGCTCGGCCTCGCGCTCCTGCGCGGTGAGTTCCTTGCGGCGCGACTCGATCACCGCCTTAAGGTCGGCGACCGCGGCAGGCGTCGTCGACTGGCTGATGGCGACGCGCGCACAGGCCGTGTCGAGCAGGCTGACCGCCTTGTCCGGCAGCTGCCGCGCCGGGATGTAGCGCGCCGACAGCGCCACCGCTGCCATCACCGCCTCGTCGGAAATACGCACACCATGGTGCTTTTCCATCGGCTCCAAAATGCCGCGCAGCATCGTGGTGCACTTGTCGATAGAGGGTTCGTCGACATTGACGGATTGGAAGCGGCGGGTAAGCGCCGGGTCCTTCTCGAAATATTGGCGGTATTCCGCCCAGGTGGTCGCACCGATGGTGCGCAACGTGCCGCGCGCCAGCGCCGGCTTCAGCAGGTTGGCGGCGTCGCCCGTGCCTTGCGCACCGCCGGCGCCGATCAGCGTATGCGCCTCGTCGATGAACAGGATGATCGGCGTGGGAGAGGCCTGCACCTCGTCGATAACCGAGCGCAAGTCGCTGTTCGAACTCGCCCTTCATCGATGCGCCTGCCTGCATCAGGCCGATGTCGAGCGCGCAGAGCCGGACGCCGCGCAGTTGCGGCGGCACATCGCCAGCGGCAAGCCGCTGGGCAAAGCCTTCGACCACCGCCGTCTTGCCGACACCAGCCTCGCCGGTAAGGATCGGATTGTTCTGACGACGCCGCATCAGCACGTCGATGATCTGGCGGATCTCATCGTCACGGCCAAGCACCGGATCCATCTTGCCGGATGCCGCGGCGGCGGTCATGTCGATGGAGAAGCGATCGAGCGCCGTTGTGCCGCGAGACGCCGGCGTGTCTCCGCCTGCGCCGGCGGGGCGGGCCGTCAGGCCGGAGCCATCCATTGGGCGCAGGTTTTCTTCGTCCGACTGGCCCCAGACCTTGCGCGATTCCGCGGCGAGAATGTCGTCGTTGATCTGCCCGAATTGCGCGGAGATCTGCTGCAGCGCGCGGCGCAACTCGCGCGACTTCAGCGCTCCGACCAGCAGATGGCCGGTGCGGATCTGCGTCTCGCCGAAGAACAGGGTCGCGTAGTACCAGCCACGATCGAGCAGGTCGGTGATCTGGTTGGAGATACCCGGCATCTCGGTTTCGTTCTTGCGAAACCCGTTGACTGCGCTCTCGATGTCCTTGAGCAGTTTTGCGCGATCGAGCTTGTAGTGGTCGACCGTGAGTGAGATATCCGAGCGGTCGTTGCCCAGGATGTGCTGCATCCAGTGTGCCAGCTCGACATGGCGGTTACCGGCGCCTTTTGCATGGCGCAGCGCCTGCATGAAGGCATCGTATCCAACGCGGTTCAGTTTCCCGGTCACCGTTTCAAGGCTAATATCGCTCACGGGCGTCCTCCTGATTTCTTGCGTACGGTTTCCTTTGAATGACTTGCAATATCGGCGCGCCGGGCCATTGGATCGAAGCGGGCGTCGCGGAAGTAAACCTTTTCGCCTTTCGGCGGCTTTTTTGGCGCCATCCAGGATGTCCATCCGAGCTCGCCGGAGACCCCAAGGCGGGCAGCGGGCGCGAGTTCGGCATCAAGACCCAACTCTACGTCGAATTCGAAGCGGTGACCAAGGTAGTGGAAAACGAGGTCAGTCAGAATTTCGGATAGATCGCCGCCCGGAAGAAGGCGCCGGTATTGTTCGAGACTGGTGGCGATGATGCCGATGCGGATCTTGTCGTTGATGCTGTAGGCGCGCACGCCGAGCGCCGCGTCGACACCCAGTCCGGAATGGCGTAAACCCAGCGCCATCTGGTCGGAGACTTCGAAGACCAGCCAGCAGCCGACGCGCTCCTCGATGTCGGCCCTGACTTGCAATACGCCCTCGACCAGCTGCTTCAGCCGTGCCGCGCTTTTGATACGCGAACCCGTCAAGCCGGCGAACGATATCTTGGCGATGTCCGGAACGCTGTCGCGGTCGAAGAAAGCCTCGGTGCCGATGCCGGTGAAGGAGCCGACGAAATCGAAAAACCGATCGTCATCCGGGCGGTCCGCCTGGGCGATCGGCCGCGCGTCGGCCCAGGCGCGAAAGAACAGCTGCAGGAAACGGTTTGAAAAGATGTCGGTGAAATGAACATAGGATTCGTCGCGCTGCGACGACCAGTAGTGCGCCTCATTGGTGGTGCTCAGCGGCAGCGCGCCTTGCGGTCCGAAATAGCCCAGGAAACGAGTGCGCACGTCCGGCGTTCCGCTGGGCCTGTCCTGGTAGCCGGTCAGGTTGGAGGCCGGGAACTCCATGAATGGGTCCTGGCCGAGACTGACGATCTCCTCTGCCACAACGCTGCTCTCGCCAATGCGCGGCTTGCCTCGGGCGGAACGCTCGAATTCGCGCATTGTCGTGAAAAAATCGAAGCGGTACGGTTCGGCGCGCAGCCCGTCGCGAAAACTCATAGCGCTTCGCCATTTCCCGCACGAGGCGGCCATCGTTTGACAATGCCACGCTGCGACGATTCGATGACGGTTTCAGTGAAGCTGTTCACCGACGTGTATTCGGCAAAGAACCGGTCGAGCACCGCGCCGAGCAACATTATGCCATTGCCTTCGAATGCCCGCTCGTCGAACCTGACCGTGATCTCGATGCCGCGAGCGGCATTGAAGCCGTTAGCCTGTCGCAGCCGCCGCGTCATCGGGCGGCTTGAAATGCCAAGGATGCCTCGGATGCGTCTCTCGGTCACCACGTCGGAAAGTCCGGCGAACAGCCCCAGCAACTCCCGCAAACCGCCGGCGCGGTCCTGCGGGCTTCGGTCGGTCAGGCCGAGATGGTTCAGCGAGAGTATGTTGATCAGCTTCCAGGCGATCGCGCCCGGCGGCGTTCCGGTTCGGTTTCGCCGTTCCATCGTCATGATCGACTCACGCGGCGCGGTCGGACCGGCGAGGCAGCGCAGCGGCAGCGACGTGTCGTCGGAAAGGAAAAAGTCTGTTCCGGCCTCGCCGACCGGCAGTTGCTCGGTGAGGTGGCGATTGGTTACCAGGGCGCGGACGCTGAGTTCGCGCACCCGGTCGTCGTCGTCGATGTCCGCCGGCTCGCGCAGTGACAGGAAAATCTCGGACCCGACATAGTTGGACCGCGCGCCGAGGCGCTGCTCCTGGACCGTCTCGCGCCGTGGCAGGCGCCGGGTCGTCTGGAACAGCGCTTGGCCGAGCGGCGTGTTATCGGTGGGCAGGCTATAGAGCGGGAACACACGCACCTTTTCGCTGGTGCCGCTGTAGTGGGCGAAAACGTCGATCACTCGGTAGACCTCGTAGTCCATCCACCGGCTGCGATCGGCGATCACATGATGCTCGGATTCATTGTTCCGCACCGGAATGCGGCTGCATTGCATCTCGAACAGATTGGCAACCGTCGCCGAATAGAGCGAGAAGCTTTTCGGCGATACGACCGAGGCAAGACGCGGGATTGCGTTATCGAACTCGAACAGGAGGTCGAAAGCAGGCGCGCCTTTCACCTGGGCAAGGGCGGATCGCAGCTTCTCCAGCCGGAACCCGAGAAACTTCTGCGGAAACACAAAGAAGTCGCGGAGCAATGAGAAGCCGCGGAAGACCCGACCGTGCTGCCCGAACAACGCGTCGCTGTCGTCGAAGCCAATCTGCCCCACAAGATCAGCCGGCAAGGCTACGAATTTCGGGTCTCCGAACTGATCCAGATAGCGAAGCGTGACGCGCTTGCAGTTGGCAAAGATCTGTTCGTAAAGCGCCACGCTGTCGACCTCGGTGCCGACGAGATGAATGGGCAGCACGTCGAGCGGAAGTTCGCTGACCGGAGCGCCGGCCGGCGTGACGCCGGGCTTGTCGTCGGACAGTTTTTGCGTACGCCGGCGAAAGCCCAGTCGAAGCCCCGCCGTCACCCCAGGCAAAATCTCCAGCCCCAGCGCCTGCAGCGGTGGCGGCGCTGCAAAGTATTGCGCGGTTTCAAGATGAAGGGGCCAGATGGTCAGCGTGTCGCAAAGCCGGAAGCGGCAGGAGATGCGCTGCTGCTGTTCCACATAGACGGCATCCACGTAGGAGCCGGACGCGAAGGTTATTCCCTCTTTCAGATTGCCGTCGTCGAACGACGGCGCCGCCTCGATAAGCGCCGCTGATGGCGTAGGCGCCATATAGTCCGGCATCAGCTGGTCGAGCAGCGACGAGGTGAACTCGGAGAACTCGCTCTTGATCTTCAGCTGGACGCGCGCCGCCATGAAGGCAGCGCCCTCAAGCAGTCCGGCTATGCCGGGATCCATCTTGTCTTCGATGAGGCCGCCCAGCCGGCGGGCAACGCCAGGATACTCCTCGGCGAATTGCCGCGACTTCTCGTAAAGCTGCTTCAGTTCCAATTGGTAGAGCTCGAGAAAGTCACGATTCATGCCGGGCTCTTTCGTATCAGACCGGCAAGCGGGTCAGGTTGACCTTGCCGGAACTGACTTCCAACTCCGCAACAAAGTTGACGGCGACATCGACAGGCGCACAGAACATCTCGCACGAGACGCTGAACTGCACCCGCTGATCGACCTCGTTGGTCTTGATCTCCTTGTCGATATTGATGGTATCGGCGATAATTCGCGGCTCGTACGTCATCAACACATGGGCCAGATGGTCGCGAATGGCATCGACGCCGACCTCTTCGCTATGAAGGTAGGAAACGTCCGGCAGGCCATAGTTCAGTACTGAATCTCGAACGTAATCCAGGCCCTCCAGTGACTGCGCGGAGTTGAGGTTGATCGTGTTCATCAGCGCGACCAGATCGACTGACAGATCGCGCTTCAGCGCAAACTCGTCGCCGCGGCGCTGCCGCGCGTTGCGCCCTTCGATGACGCGTTCGCCATCAACAACCCGCACGGGATTTTCCTTGGCGTCCCGGGCATCGAAGGCCTCGCGGAACGCCGACATCAAAGGCGCCTGATATTGGGTATCGCTTCCGACCTTGCGCATTGCTTTTCACAACTCTGTCGGTGGATATCGATTTAGTGCGGCTCGTAGTTAGGTTGAAGCATTCTGCCGGCAGCCAGGCAATTCCGGTTGGCGGGCGGCGCGCGCCATCCTCATGGCGCTCGCCTCACAACCCGTTAATCAGAATGACCTAATCCGGCCCATGAAACGCTTAGGACGGTCTCAAATGAAACTGCCGGCCGCGAGGGCCGGCAGTAGTGGCTGTCCAGGGGGGCATCAACATGACGCCGACTGGACGAACCCTTAGCCCTCGGCGTTCTTGGCCAGGTCGAACGTAAAGCTGTCGTCAGCCTCCAGTCCGCCCGACTTCGACTGCTGCTTGTAGATCTGCTTGAACTTCTTGAAGTTCAGCGTGACGTTTTCAGTGGTCCGGTCTTCACCGCCGCTGCCGCCGGTGGAAACGCTGGTGACGATGACGTCTTCCATCTTGATTTCAAGGTACACGAACGGCTTGCCGCCGGCCTTGCGGGCCTTGAACTCGACGGTTTCATAGTGCTCGCCCGTGCACATCTTGCCCCACAGCTTGGGGGAGCAGATGTCGGTATACTTGGTGAACGAGAAATCATGCATGCTCACCTTGCCGCCGCCCATGCCGCCGCCCTGAGAGGCTGTGCCGCTCTGCGCGCCGCCAAACGACCATGCAAGAACGTCCACCCAGCCGGGAAACTCCTTATCTTGACCTTCGCCCTTCAGGGTGCCGATCTTGATAAACATGTCTTGCGCCATTGCAGTCCTCCTGAGAGTTAAGACAGCCTACCTTGGTTGAGCGCTGTCTATGTTGGAAACGGGCATGCGGTGTCGGTTAGAGCTGCGGTTATCCTGCTTTGGCTGGCAACCTCGAAACCAGGCTCATGCCGATATCCATGCCTTCCAGTTGGAAATGCGGGCGTAGATAAAAACGTGCCCCGTAGAAACCGGGGTTCTCCGCATCTTCGAAAACGTCCACGCGGGCCGCAGCGAGAGGCTTGCGCGCTTTCGTAATCGCCGACGAATTCGCCGGATCCGCATCGACATAGAGGTTGATCCAGCTTTGCAGCCAACGCTCTAGTTCCTGGCGTTCCTTCGTTTCGCCGATCTGGTCGCGCACCATACACTTGAGGTAGTGGCTGAAGCGCGAAATCGCGAACATGTAAGGAATACGGGCCGAGAGGTTATCGGCGGCCGTGGCTTCCTCCTTGTCGTATTTCTTCGGACGATACAGCGACTGCGCCCCGATAAATGCAGCCTTGTCGGTATTCTTCCGATGAATGAGCGGTAGCAGGCCCGACCGCGAGAGTTCGTTCTCGCGCCGATCGGTGATCGAAATCTCCGTCGGGCATTTCAGGTCGACGCCGCCGTCGTCGGTCGGGAAGGTATGCGTCGGCAGGTTGATGACCTCGCCGCCGGATTGAACGCCGCGGATACGAACCGTCCATCCATATTCCTTGTAGGCACGGTTGATGTTGGCCGCCATCGCATAGGCGGCGTTCATCCAGCCGTACTTCTCGCCCTTGTGACCATCGGTCTCTTCCTCGAAGGCGAACTCTTCGACCGGCCGCGATTTCGCGCCATACGGCTCGCGTGCCAGAACACGTGGCATGCACAGGCCGACATAACGCGAGTTTTCGGAGTCTCGCAGAGACTTCCACGCCGCATAGTCGGGCGTATCGAAGACCTTGCTGAGATCACGCGGATTCATCAGTTCGGTCCAGGAGTCCATGCCCATCAGTGTCGGGGCGGCACCCGAGATCATCGGCGCATGTGCGGCGGCGGCGATCTTGCCGAGATCACGCAGCAGGCGAATATCGACGGCCGAGTGATCGAAATGATAGTCGCCGATCAACGCGCCGAACGGATTGCCGCCGAGCGTGCCGAACTCCTGCTCGTAGATCGCCTTGAACAGCGGGCTCTGGTCCCACTTGGCGTCGGGATACAGGCGCAGGTCGCGGTAGAGCTCCTGCTTCGACACGTTCATGACGCGCAGCTTCAGCGACGCATCGGTCTCGGAATTGAACACGATATAGTGGAGACCGCGCCAGGCGCTCTCGATCTGCTGGAAGGTCTCGTTGTGCAGGATCTCATTGACCTGCTCGGAGAGCTTCGCATCAAGCCGTGCGATCATTTCGTCGATCGTGTCGAGCACGTCGTCCTTGATCAGGCTCGAATCCGCCAACGCCTGCTGGACAAGCGTGTTGACGGCGTTTTCCACCTCGGTTGCTGCACGTTCACTGCGCGGCTTGAAGCTCTGCTTCAGCAGCTGTGAAAAGTCATCGCCTTCTTGAAGCGTCGTGCCGCTCGAGACTTTATCCGGAGTAAGTTCGGTTGCCACTTCTCTTACCTCAGTTCTTTGCTCGCGTTGCGACGCTGTTACTCGGTCTCATCGGTTGGTTCAGACGGGTTCGCGGCGATGGCGGCATCGCGGCGTTCCTTCAACGTCTTCATCAATTCCGGGTCGGATAGAAGCTTCTTCAGCTGGTCTTCAGCGGCGACCTTGCCGTCCATGTAGCGCTGGAGATTTGCGAGTTGCTCCCGGGCTTCAAGAAGGGCGCGGAGGGCCGGGACCTGCCTGGCGATAGCACCGGGCGTGAAGTCGTCCATCTTCTTGAAGGTAAGGTTTACGCCAAGCTGTTCGTTGCCTTCGCCGCTCAACTTGTTCTTGGCGCGGAAAGTCACAGCGGGCGCGACGCTCGCCATGTAGTCCTCGAAATTGTCCATGTCGACATTGGCGAACTTGCGTTCCGCCATTGGCGCCTTGGCAACTTTCGAAGCGTTGCCGGAAAGGTCGGACAAAATGCCCATAACGAACGGAAGTTCGACCTGTTTCTCGGCGTTGTAGGGATCCTCGTAGGATATTTGAACACGAGGCGGGCGGTTACGCTTTATGAACTTTTGACCGCTGTCGGACATCGCTCACTCCTCTTAGCTTCACATGGAACACGAACACGCTACGGCTTGTCAAACGGTTTGAACAGCCGGAGTTTTCGGCATTACTCGGCACTCTTTTTTGGCATAAGGTCTGTAATGATCGTCTGAAAATTCTGACTTACGAAGCGTTCGGCGCGGCCGAGAACCATCGGTATCGGACTGGATGGTTCGACGGTGCGAAAAAACGCAGCGACACTTGTTATCAGAGCGACGGCCTCGGCACGCGTGCCTGCCGTAAACTCCGGAATTTCGTCCTCGGAAGTGGCCGCCTCGGCGGTAGCCGAATAGTCCTCGATGATGGCGCGCATCTTTGTCATGTTGAACTCGAAGCCGACCGCGGAGTCCACGACGATCGATGCATATTCGGCGTTGTCCGGCATCAGCGCCTCAAGGGCGGCAACCAGCGGCTTGCCGATGAGCTGCCGCGCTTCGTGCACGAGCAGCAGCGCCGGCGACGACGGCTCCATGCGGCCGAAATATTGTTCGGCGGCCAGCAGCGCGGCGGATGCGGCGGCGTGGCTCGGGATTCCGACCTTCTCCGCCTTGGGCTGGCCCGCGACGGCGGCGGCGGGCACCGTACCGTCCGCGGCTGGCTCCACATCGGCGAGTGCCGCCTCGACGTCGCCGGTCGCTCCCCCGCCGAGATCCGGGCGGGCAGTCTCGACAAATTTTACGGCATCCGATAGCACTCCACGCAGCAGATCGAAGCTGGGCGAGTACTCATAATTGGTGCCTTCGTCGAAGGCGGATTTGATTTTCGTAAGCGACGACAGGCCTTCGTTGATCGCGCCGTGCAACGCATCCACCTCGGTGCGATGCGTTTCGCTGCGGAACGTCTCGATGATCTGGTTGACATCGATAGTTCGCTCTTCCTCGCGGGGCTGAGCCTTGCCGATCGAAATCAAGTAGTCGCGCAGGCTTATGGGACCAGCTCGCTGATCGCGAAGAAGGGGCGCGTATTGCAGGGGCAGCACGACCGTCGTGCGATCCTCCAGCACGCTGATCGTGTTCTGCCGCAGCGTGAAGTCGCCTTCATAGCCCTTCGGATGGATATCGTTCCAGAACTCACCGAGCAGGCCCGCCGTTGCCTTCAAGCCGTCGCAGAAGCCGCCCATCTGTCCAGCAAGAGCCTGGAAGCGGGCATCGAGCGTCAGCAACCTGAGATCGCGCGATTGCTCAAGGAACTCGTCGATTGCCTTGGTTTCGGTCTTGAGGTCGATGCTGGCCCGATCGAAAGGGGTTCCGGTCTCGGCGTCCAGATAGCGCTGCGGCATCCGATTGTCCGCGCCAAGCATGTAGTTAAGATATTTGTCGTCCCCGATTTCGTCGAGGTCCGGGCCGCAAGGCGCGTCTTCAGAGACGGGATTTGTTAGTGTTTCGAAACGCATCGCTGAGGTGAGCCGTAAAAAAGGCGCCCGTCAAACCGGACGCCCGAACCTTATTCCGCGCTGGGTATCAGCTTCGTGTCGCCGCCACCCGAGTTTGTCTCAGCTACTGAATTTTCACTTTCATCTCGACGCGCCGGTTCTGCGGATCGTACGCATCGGGCACGCGCGGATTCTGTTCGCCCTTACCAACCGCCTCGACTTTCTCACGGCTGACGCCGTTGGCCAGCAGGAACGCGGTGACCGACTCCGCGCGCCGCGCCGAGAGGCTCTCATTGTAGCGCTCGTCGCCGGAAGCATCCGTGTAACCCTCGACAACGAAGGTGGCCGCCTTCAGCCGGTCGCTCTTCAGCGCCTTGGCAAACTCGTTGAGGTTCTGGCGGGCCTGCGGGGTGAGGTCGGCCGAGTTCAGGTTGAAGTTGATCAGCATGTCGAGCCCCGTCGGGGCGGGCTGGTCCTTGTTGCACTCCTCCGTGGTTCCCACGCAGATGCCACGTGGACCACCAAGGTCGACCGAGCGGGCTAGACTGTCGATGATCTGCTCGGATGTCATGTTCGGATCGGCCAGCGACGGCTCGATGCCAACCATACCTGCAACCAGAAGGCACGACGCGAAAACAGCATTGCGCATTGCACCGATACTCCCTTGTCGCAAATGACGGTGGTATTGAAAACAGAATAGAATTCAAGGCGCATTGTGTCAACGAAACGCGGGCCGTATCTTGACGGAAGATGGCGACTTTCGCGGCGCGGGCGTAGGGTTTTTCCCATCGCGCCGCATGCCGTCCGCGGATACAGAATAGATACACTGCGGATACAAACCGGCGGCGGCGGAGCTTCGGCTGGACAACAACTGGCGTGATTGTCGATACTTCCGCAAAAGTGCGTTGGCTGCCGCCGGGCAAGGGTAGTGCAGTTGGCCGGCGTCCGGGCATCAGGGAGATTTCGCTGCGATGGCTAGTTCCTATACGCAGGACAAGCGGATCGGCAAACTTGAGACCCCGCTAGGCAAGGACAAGCTGGCTCTGCTCGCCTTCGATGGCAGGGAAGCAATGAGCGATGTCTTTGAATACAGGGTGGAAGCCGTCAGTCAGGATAAGGCGATCCTGGTGTTCGACGATGCCGTGGGCAAGCATTGCACGATCACGCTGAAAACCATCGGCGGCGGCGAGCGTATCATCGACGGAATCCTTGCAGAGGCGAGTTGGATCGGAACGCGCCGCGAAGGCCACATCTACGAACTGGTGCTGCGGCCGTGGCTCTGGGTGTTGTCGAAGCGGGTCAACTCGCTGATCTTCCACGACAAGACTGCACCACAGATAATCGAAAAGATATTTCAGGAGCACGGCGGTCTCGCCGATTTTCGCCAGTCATTGTCGAAGAGCTATCCGACGCTCGAGTATGTCGCCCAGTACCGTGAAAGCGACATGGATTTCGTCTGCCGGCTTATGGAAGAGCACGGGATAAGCTATCATTTTCGTCACGCAAAGGGTAAGCATACGCTCGTTATGGGCGACGGCACTTCGGCCTATGCGACTGTGCCGCGCTCGTCGCGGCCCTTCATCGCGATCGATGCGAGGCACCGCCGCGACAGCGAGCATCTGGCACTGTGGCGTCCGGAGCGAAAGTTCACGACCGGCAAGGTCGCGATGACCGACTACGACTTCAAGAAGCCCTCCGCCAACATGAAGGTCGACAAGACTGGCAACGCGTCATACGAAAACGGCAAGCTCGAAAGCTACATATATCCCGGGCGCTATGTCGATCCTTCGTTCGGACAGGACTACGCCCAGGTGCATCTCGACCGTCACCGGGCAGAGGACCAGCGTTACTACGCTGAGGGCGACTGTGCCAGCTTCTTCCCCGGAGCGCTTTTTACGCTTTCCGATCATCCCGACGGCAATCAGAACGAACAATACCTCGTTCTGGGAGTCGAGTCACGAATTCCAGGGCGAGAGCTATCGCTCCGGCACCGGCGATGCGGCCTCTTACACCGGCAAATATGAGCTGATGCGCGCCGATAAGCAGTTTGCCCCGAGTGCAAGTACGCCGAAGCCCTATATTCGAGGCCCCCAAACCGCCGAGGTCGTTGGCGACGGCGAGATCGACTGCGACAAGTACGGTCGCATCCTTGTGCGTTTCCACTGGGACCGAAAAAGCGATCAGTCACGCCGCGTCCGCGTCGCACAGGTGGCGGCTGGAAAATCCTGGGGGGCGATCTTCACACCGCGCATCGGCATGGAGGTCATGGTTGATTTCCTCGAAGGCGATCCCGACCAGCCGATCATCACGGGTTGCGTCTACAATGGCGAGAACATGCCGCCGTTCGGACTGCCGGGTTCGAAGAATATCTCGGGATGGAAGACCAACTCGACCACGGGTGGCGGTGGCTACAACGAGTTTGTCATGGATGACTCGAAGGGCAAGGAACTGGTGCGCATGCATGCCCAGTACGATCTCGATTCCACCATCGAGAACGATGAGCGCCGTTTGATCGAGAACGATCGGAAAACCACGATCCACAACAATGACACGCTGGACGTTACCAACGAGATCATGATCAAGGCTGGTCAAAAAATCACGTTGATGGTCGGCGCGAGTAAGATCACCATGGACATGATGTCGATCAAGATCGAGTCTCCAAACGTGGAGATTTCGACAAGCTTGCAATTCAAGTCGGAGTCCAAGCTGCTGTCCGAGCACAAGGCGGGGGCGTTGATGAACATCAACGGCACCATCGTGAAAATCAACTAGGTCAGCACTTAGCGGCAGGCTCTATACAATCGGCAAAGCGACGAAACGAAAGCCGTAAGCAAGATGAATAACCGACTTCGGTTCAACACGGCCAAGGAACTTTTTGAGACGTTTCCGACGGCGGCCGAGGACATGACGGCGGTGGGTTCGGAGCAGCCTTCGCTCGATTTCCTGCGCAGCCTCCTGTCGACCGCGACGCCGGAGGATGCCGTGACGTTCTGTTCTTATCTTTTGCCGCGCCGGGTCGCTGTATGGTGGGGCCATCAATGCCTTCGCAATCTCCCGGAAGGGATTACCGACCAGGACGAGAGCTTGCTTGCAACAGCGGAGGAATGGGTTCGGGAACCGGAAGAGGATCGCCGGTACGCAGCGCTCGATGCGGGCATGTCGGCATCGGTAAAGACACCTGGCGCATGGATCGCCCTGGCGGCGGGCTGGAGCGGCGGCTCGATGGCGCCGTCCGGAATGGCTCCCGTGGTGCCGCCGCCCTACCTGACGGCCCGCGCCGTTAATGCCGGGATACTAAGCGCACTTGCCCGCGTACCCATCAAGCAACGCGCAATGGTGCTGGAGGCGTGCGTGTCCATGGGCATCCAGATGACAGAAAAGTGAGCACTGCCCCTCCACCTACCGCCACGCCTGCATTAATATTGCTGTTTCGGTCTCGCGCTACCGTGTTGCGCGGGTATTGTCGCGGACCCTAGAGCACTGCTTGTTCTGGTTTTGCGACTCGCAACGGAGGCATACGAAGCGGCTCAATGACGATCACGCTCACGATCGACAGTGTGGACTCCCTGCCGGATGGCGGACCGATCCAATTTCAGGCGCGAAACCGCAGCTTTGAGATTGGCCGCCAGCAGCATCTCGATTGGACACTTCCGGATCCGAGCCGCTTCATCTCGGGCCTGCATTGCGATGTCCGCTTCGAGAAGGGCGGATACTGGCTCTACGATGTCTCCAGCAACGGGACGTTTCTGAACGGTTCGACCGCGCGGATGAAGAGCCCTTACCGCCTTGTGTCCGGGGATCGACTGACGATCGGCCATTACATTGTACGCATCCAGGTCGAGGATGGGGGCGCTCCGGCGATGGCTGCGCAAGACGACGGTGAGGCATCCTTCGCGGCCAATCCGGCCTATTCCACTCCGGTCGACGATCTGTGGAGCACCGGCGAACAGGCTCCTCCGCCAATCGACCGGCGTGAGTTGACGCCTCAGCCCGCAAGCCGCCGTCGTGATGCAGATTTCTCTCAGGAGTTCGTGGAGTTTCCGGACCTGCGGCCGTCCGCTGCTCCTGATCCCACGCCGACTCCCTATTCACCGTCGGCGGCTGACCGCAATCCATTCGATGAACCCTACGTAGCGCCTGTGCCGCGTCCGGCGCCCGCGCCGAACCCGGCGGCAATACAATCACGCCCTGTTTTCCAGGAAGAACCGGTCGCGCCCCCTCCGCCCACGCCGCGACCTCGGCCGATGCCGGTCGGTGGCGAGTCGTTCGGCTCGGTCAGTCCCCGCCCAGTCCAGTATGCCCGCTCCGCAATTTGCCGCTGAGCCGGTGCCCGCGCCGGCGCAACCGGCGCCGTATGCGGCACCCTCGGCGGCGGACCAGCAGGCCTTGGCGCGGTTCGTTCAAGGGCTTGCATCCGGCGCTGGCGTGGCACCGGAGGTTTTCGGCAATCGCGATCCCGGGGAGGTCGGGTTCGAGATCGGGGAATATTTGCGGGTCTCGGTCGAGCAACTCGCGCAGTTGCTGCGGGCGCGGGCAGCGGCGAAAGCAATGACCAAGAGTTCCAGCCGCACCATGATCGGCGCGACGGACAACAACCCGCTCAAATTCATCCCGACTGCTGCCGAGGCCATCGATGTGATGTTCTCGCGTCGCCGTCCCGGGTTTCTCGGCGCCAAGGGCAGCCTGGAATCGGGCTTTGCCGATCTCAAGCGGCACGAGCTGGCCACTTACACGGCGATGCAGAAGGCGCTGGCTCGCCTGCTCGACGAATTGTCGCCCGAAACAATAACCGCCAAGGTTGGCGCTTCGGCCTTCTCGTCGAGGAAAAGCCGGTCCTGGGAGCTCTTCGTGGAGCGCTGGGAAGCGAAATCCGGCCCGCATGACAACGGCATGCTGGACGTCTTCTTCGCCTATTTCGCCGAGGCGTATGACGAGGCGAACAAGAAGAGCTGATTGCGCCGGATGCTAGCGCATGCGCCGACGCCGCGCCGCGGGGCACGTTTAAAAGCTGTGTCGATCTGACAACGCGCGGGCCGTCAGGACGTGTCGCGTCGATCCTGCGCCCAGGCGGCGAGGCCATGAAGTTCGTTCAGAACCTCGTAGACCTTATGGGTGGAGCGGCGCCGCCATCCGGGCGGTCGGCCGGGCCGCATTGGCGAGAAGCGCTGAACACGGCCCTCCCTTGGCGCGCGGCTTTCCCTTTCGTGCGCGCCCGCAGCACCATCGCTGCTTCCGTTTTGTGCCGCATCGCGGCGTGCCTGCCAGCGCGCAAGTCGCTTCGCCTGACGCGGCAGGTCATCCAGTGCTGCGGCTATCGCTCCGAGACGGCGATGCAGGCTCCTCGAATCAAGCGGATCGTCCGGGGTCGGCGGCAGCGGCTCCGGCTGGCGCGTCTGGTGGAAGAGGCCGATGCGCGGGTCGTCTAAGAACCTGACGCGGGGCAGGGCGCTTGGTTTCACGTAGGAGCGCCGGACGCCCCATCGTTTGAGCGGGTCGAACAGCGGAAATGACAAGGCGGATGAACGCTTCGGGGCCAGCGCACGGGCCCATTCCGGCAGCGGACCGGGACGAAGCACGATGCCGGTGCCAAAACCGTTGCGTCGTGTGAGCGCCGGCTTCGGCTTGGCGGCACGCATTCGCGGCGGGGAAAGTCTTACCACCAGCCCGCGTGCTGCGATGATGATCAGCCGCCGTGCCGCGGCTTCCGCCGGACGCAGCAGCCTAAGCACGGAGCGGTGGAGATGGCGTGGCAGGGTGGCGGGCGCACCGGCGGGCGAACCAACGCCCGCAACCTCGACCATGGCGATGAGCAGGGCGAGGATGCCCTTCAGCGCCACGCGGTTTTTCTCGATCGCCAGAGACCAGTCCATCGCCACCCCTCAATGGAACCGATTACCATACGTTCTTTCTTTGTTCTAGTCACGTCGAAGAATTTTTCAGGCTTAGCTGCTTCGCCAGCGCTTACCCCGAGGAGCGGGAATTCCGCAGCGGCAGTGCGAATCAAGAGCCGCTCGCGACTAAATTGTTTAGTTGACCGGAGTGGCTGTCAAGGTCGGAGGCGTTGGGCATTTGCAAACTTCTTTCAAGAATAAGCGTTTCTCGCGCGAAATGTCACGATTGCTGACCAAAATCGGCGCCGGGTTGGAATTTTCTTGCTGCAATGCAGCATCGATTTTGCTTGCGATGTTTAGTAAATCCTGCATCACTAAACAAATTACTGAACATCGACGGCGCCGGGAGAAGCCGCGACAACAGGTCCCCAGCACTGCGAGTTCCGGTCTTTGAAACCGTCATTCTGGCGGTTTCGCAAATGGGAGGTAGGTATGAAATCGGCACTGAAAGTGACGCTGGCGCTAGCCGGCGCCTTGACTGCATCAACTGCGATTTCCTCGACCGCGCAGGCGGAAGACATAACGCTGTGCTGGGCTGCATGGGATCCCGCGAATGCGCTGGTCGAATTGAGCAAGGATTTTACCGCGAAGACAGGCATCGGCATGAAGTTCGAGTTCGTGCCGTGGACCAACTATGCGGACCGCTTCCTCAACGAGCTGAATTCCAAGGGCAAGCTCTGCGACCTGATCATTGGCGACAGCCAATGGATCGGCGGCTCGGCCGAGAATGGCCACTACATCAAGCTCAACGATTTCTTCGACAAGGAAGGGATCAAGATGACCGACTTCGTCGATGCGACGGTTGTCGGCTATTCGCAGTGGCCCAAGAACACGCCGAACTATTGGGCGCTGCCGGCAATGGGCGACGTCGTTGGCTGGACATACCGCAAGGACTGGTTCGAGAGGCCCGAGCTCCAGAAGGAATTCAAGGAAAAGTACGGCTGGGACCTCGCCGCCCCCAAGACCTTCGAACAGTTGAAGCAGGTCGCCGAGTTCTTCCAGAAGCGCGAGATCGACGGCAAGACCGTCTACGGCGCCTCGATCTATACGGAGCGCGGTTCGGAAGGCGTCACTATGGGCGTGATGGACGTGCTCTACAGTTTCGGTTTCAAATACGAGAACCCTGACAAGCCCTACGAGATGGACGGCTTCGTCAACTCCGAGAAATCCGTCAAGGGCCTGGAGTTCTATAAGGCGCTTTATGATTGCTGCACGCCTCCCGGCGCATCGAACAGCTACATGGGCGAGGGCGTCGATGCCTTCAAATCTGGTCAGGTGGCGATGCACATGAACTTTGCCTTCACATGGCCCGGCCTGCAGAAGGATGAGGCGGTCGGCGGTGAAAAGGTCGGCTTCTTCGCCAACCCCGCGGGCCCGGACGGCGAGCAATTCGCACAACTTGGCGGACAGGGCATCTCGGTCGTCGCCTATTCCGAACACAAGGATGCAGCGTTCCAGTACATCAAGTGGTTCGCAGACAAGGACGTTCAAGCCAAGTGGTGGTCGCTCGGCGGCTTCTCTTGCTTGAAGGCTGTTGTCGAAGATCCGGCATTTGCATCCAGCCAGCCCTATGCCTCGACCTTCCTGGCTTCGATGGCCATCGTGAAGGACTTCTGGGCCGAACCGAGCTACGCCCAGCTCCTGCAGGCGTCGCAGAAGCGCTTCCATGACTACGTCGTTGCCGGCAACGGCACCGCCAAGGAAGCCCTCGACGGGCTCGTCAAGGACTGGACCGAGGTCTTCGAAGACGACGGCAAGATGTAAAGGCTTCCTCCCAAGCCCGTCCCGCGCCGTGTTAGATTGGCGCGGGACGGAGACCTCGCAATGCAAGACCCGCAGAGCCCACGGCCTATCGGAAAGCCCCTCGTGACCGACACCAACGCATCCATCCTGGACCGTGCGGCCGAAATGGCGGCCCGGGCCACCCCCGAGCCACTGGCCAAAACCGTGCGCGGCCTCTCGGACCGGATGGTCGCGTGGATGTTCATTGCACCGACGATGCTGCTGCTCCTGGCGATCAACATTTTCCCGCTGATTTGGGCGATCCGGCTGTCCTTCACCAACTATCGCGCCAACCGCCCGAACGAGGTGATCAAGAATGTCGGCTTGCAGAATTACGAGCGGATTCTCGCCAATGAGGACATTTGGATCGCCATGCAGGCGACCGCCCATTTCGTCTTCTGGACGATCCTGCTGCAGACGCTGATCGGCTTTGCCCTTGCCTATCTTATCGACCGGAAGTTTCGCGGGCATGCTTTCTGGACCACCATCATCCTCATCCCGATGATGCTGTCTCCGGCCGTCGTCGGCAATTTCTGGCGCTTTCTCTACGAGCCGCAGATAGGCCTGTTCACCTACATAATCGGGTTCATATCCGGCACGCCGCCCGGCGAGATCGTCATGCTTTCCAACGTATCGCTGGCTCCATGGGCGATCATCATCGTCGATACGTGGATGTGGACGCCTTACGTTATGCTGATCTGCCTTGCCGGATTGCGCTCGATCCCCGACTACATCTATGAGGCGGCGGAGGTCGATCGCGCATCGAACTGGCGGCAGTTCTGGTCGATCACGCTGCCGATGGCGCTGCCGTTCATCATGCTCGCCGTGCTGTTCCGGGGCATCGAGAATTTCAAGATGTTCGACATGGTCAACCTCCTGACGGGAGGCGGTCCGGGCTCGACCACGGAGGTCGCCTCGATCACGCTGAAGCGGCAGGCTTTCGAAAGCTGGCGCACCGGCTTCTCGTCGGCCTTCGCCATCATCCTGTTCGTCGCGGTGTTCGGCCTCGCCAACATCTATGTGAAGGTGCTGAACCGGGTGAAGAGCCGATGAGTGTGAATAGCTCTACCGCCCACTCCGTCATCGAGCCAAGCCCGGCGTCGAAGAGCGTCGCCGGCGGTATCGTCATCGTCTACGCGATCATCTCGATGATCCCGCTGTTCTGGATCATCGCGACCAGCTTCAAGACGCCGCCCGACTCGATCGCCTATCCGCCCAAGATCCTGTTCCAGCCGAGCATCGAGGGTTATTGCAACCTGTTCACGACGCGCACACGGCAGACGCCGGAGTATATAAACTCACTGCCACCGGCCACCAGCTTCTGCGACGAGACAACACGCAAGCGCAACATGGTCATCGCCGGACCGTCCAATTTCCTGCCGCGCTTCATCAACTCGCTGATCATCGCTTTCGGCTCGACGTTCTGTGCGGTGTTTCTTGGAACGCTCGCGGCCTATGGCTTCTCGCGCTTCAAGGTGCCCCTGGCCGACGACCTACTGTTCTTCATCCTGTCGACGCGCATGATGCCGCCCATTGCCGTCGCCATCCCGATCTACCTGATGTACCGCGAGCTTGGCCTGTCAGATACCGCGCTCGGCATGATCCTGCTCTACACGGCGGTGAATGTGTCCCTGGCAGTCTGGCTGCTCAAGGGTTTCATCGACGAAATCCCGCGCGAATATGAGGAAGCGGCGATGATCGATGGGTACACGCGGCTTCAGGCCTTCCGCAAGGTCGTGCTGCCACAGGCAACCACCGGCATCGCAGCCACCGCCATCTTCTGCTTGATCTTCGCCTGGAACGAATACGCATTCGTTTCGCTGCTGACCTCCGGTACGGCGCAAACGGCGCCTCCCTTCATCCCGACGATCATCGGCGAGGGCGGGCAGGATTGGCCTGCGGTCGCCGCGGGAACCACGGTCTTCGTTGTCCCGATCCTGGTCTTCACGATCCTGCTTCGCAAGCACCT
Source organism: uncultured Alphaproteobacteria bacterium (assembly GCA_963829135.1). Taxonomy (GTDB): domain Bacteria; phylum Pseudomonadota; class Alphaproteobacteria; order Rhizobiales; family Rhizobiaceae; genus Kumtagia. The sequence continues at coordinate 337,583 of CAWHHO010000003.1, forward strand.
GCTGCGTGGCATTACATTTGGGGCGGTGCGCAAATGAGCGAGGGGGCAAACGATGGGTTTGGGGGTCATATGCCGACTCGGATAGCCAAACGCTCCGCCTGGCCGATCTGGCTGCGGCGCGGCCTTCTGGAAAACATCGCCACGGCGATCATCGCGGTCGGCTTCCTGATGCTGTTCCAGCCGTTCGTGCTGATGCTCTACACATGGTCGTTCGTCACCATGCTCGTCGGCACGATCATGTTCATCGTCGTCTCGAAGTTTCCGGAGTAGGGCGATGGCCGAGATTAGGGTGGAAAATCTCAGGAAGGAATTCGGATCGTTCACGGCGGTTCAGAACTCGAGCTTCGTGGTGGGCGACGGCGAGTTCTTTGTCATGCTCGGACCCTCGGGCTGCGGCAAGACGACGACGCTGCGCATGATCGCCGGCCTCGAACTGCCCACCAGCGGCAGGATCCTGCTGGGTGGCGAGGACGTTTCGCAGCTGCGCGCCCGTGAACGCGACATTGCGTTCGTCTTCCAGCTGTTCGCGCTCTATCCGCACATGAATGTGCGCAAGAATATCGGCTTTCCGCTGCTGGCGCAGGGCATGCCGAAGTCGGAGATCCGCACCCGTGTGGAAGAAGTTGCGAAGCTGCTGCGCATCGACCATCTGCTCGACACATCCATTTCAGGGCTGGCCGGTGGCGACCGCCAGCGCGTGGCGCTGGGCCGCGCCATCGTGCGGCGGCCGAAATGCTTCCTGATGGACGAGCCGCTTGGAACGCTCGACACCGAGTTCCGCGACCTCATGGTCCATGAACTGCGTGAGCTGCACAACCGCATCCACGCCACCACGGTCTATGTCACCCACGACCAGATGGAGGCCATGTCGATGGCCGACAAGATCGCGGTGATGAACCATGGGGTGATCGAGCAGTTTGGATCGCCGCGGGAGATTTATGATCGTCCGGCAACCATGTATGTGGCCGACTTCATAGGGTCGCCGCCGATGAACTTCCTGAGCTTCGAGGGTGGCCTCCACAAAGGCGCCAGGGAGATCGTCGTCCAGGGAGCGACAGTGGGCGTTCCGGAAGTCCGCGAGGATGTTGCTCCGGCAAATATGGCTGTGGGTATTCGGCCCGAACACATCCGGTTCGACGACAGTTCGAAGCTGCGCGGTGCTGTCTATGGCGCCGAATATCTCGGCACAACTCAGATCGTCGCCATCGAAACCGCGCAGGGTATGATCAAGGCTCGCGTACCCGCCGACATTCGATTGACCGTCGGGGAGCCTATCGGTCTGGCGCTTAACGCCGCGCGCCTGTCGCTTTTCGAGAAATCGTCGGGCCGCGCCATCCGCACGGTGCTTCACGATGGAGCGCGGCATGGCTGATGTCTGGATGAAAGGCGTGGTCAAGGCTTATGGCGACAAGGAAGCCGTGAGCCACCTCGATCTTCGCATAGCCGACGGTGAGTTCGTCGTCCTGCTCGGCCCGACGGGAGCGGGCAAGACAACGACGTTGCGCCTTGTCGCCGGGCTGGACCGGCCTGACACCGGAACGATCCACATCGGCGGAAGGGATGTCACCCGGATGGAGCCGGCGGCGCGCGATGTCGCGTTTGTCTTCCAGCAATATTCGCTCTATCCGCATCTCTCGGTCTACGACAACCTTGCCTTTCCGCTGCGCTCGCCCTCCCGAAAGATGAGCGACGACGAAGTGCGCCGGCGCGTCCACGAGGTGGCCAGGCTGGTGCGTATCGACCACAAGCTGGAGAACCGTTCGACGAAACTCTCCGGCGGCGAGATGCAGCGGGTTGCGATCGGCCGGGCACTTGTCCGCAAGCCGTCGATCTTCCTGATGGACGAGCCGCTGTCGTCTCTCGACGCCAAGCTGCGCGCCGACCTGCGGCTGGAGCTGAAGCGTATCCAGACCGAGCTCGGCGCGACGGTGCTCTACGTGACCCACGACCAGATCGAGGCGATGACGATGGCCGACCGCATCGGCATTCTGGCGGACGGCGTGCTCGTTCAGATCGGCACGCCGCGAACGATCTACACTGAGCCGGCCAACCTCCATGTTGCCGCCCGGCTTGGCCAACCGGCGATCAACATCCTGCCGCGCGGTCTGCTGCCCGACGGCGATGCTCCGGTCGGTACGGCCAGCGTCGGCGCCCGCACCGAGCATCTCACCATCGAGAAGGCATCCAATGGCCAGGCCGACGGCAGTGTCGACTGGATCGAGCATCTGGGTGACCAGAACCATCTGCATCTGATCGTCAAGGACCGCAAGCTGGTCACCCTGACCGATCCGGATACGTCGCTGCAGAAGGGCGACAAGGTGTCGGTACGCTATCGTGCGCCGCTGTTCTTTGACGGCGCCGGCAACAGGATTGCAATATGAATGTGCTCACCAGCTCCCTTGTTGCGCCCCCTCACCCGGCCTCCGCTTTGCTCGGCCACCCTCTCCCCGGCGGGGAGAGGAGACTTGCCACCTCCGAGGCCAATCACTCTTCGAGACAGCTCGTGCGCGGACGAAGCTCCTCTCCCCAGCGGGGAGAGGGTGGCCGAGCGAAGCGGAGGCCGGGTGAGCGACTATGCTTGGTGTCAAGTTGCATTAGCAAACTCATTTCGCGCGTCGCGTGCTTTAGCATTGAGGATGACAAGGAGTTTTCTGGCGAGCGCGATGCGGATGACCATTTTGGGTTTTCCGGCCTTGTGCAACCTGTCGTGGAAGGCGGCGAGATGGGGGTCGTAGCGTGCAGCGATACGGGCTATGAGGAAGAGGATGGAGCGCGGCCCGGCGCGGCCGCCGCGCACCGGGCGATGGCCCTGGCGGTTGCCGCTGTCGTTGGCGATGGGGGCAAGCCCGATGACTTTGGTGACGGCCTTGTTGGAGATCAGGCCGATCTCCGGCACCTGCGCCATCAGCACGGCGACGGTGCGGCTGGCGACGCCTTTGACGGTACGAAAGGCGGCGTCGAGGCGCGCCCACAGCGGATCGTCGTCGATCAGCGAGGCGATCTCGCCGGACAGCCGGCGCTCCTGGCGCTTAAGCAGGGCGATAACCTCATCGATACTGTCCAGTATCTCCGCGCTGCTGGCCGCGGCCCTGCGCTGTTTGTTGGCGGCAAGGTCGCCGGTCACCTGAGAAAGTCGGGAAACCAGCGCCTTGAGCCGCTGCTGAGCGGGGCTCGGCGGCGGCGCCGGCGGGACCTTCCTGACCACGGCGTAATAGGCGATCACGCCGGCGTCGATCCGATCGGTCTTCTCCAGAAAACCCATCGCCTCGGCGAAATGCCGCACATTGCGCGCATTGAGTGGCGCCGCGCAGGGCTGGCCGAGCTCCGACAGGAGCAGGTAAGCCAGTCGCTCGTAGCCGCCGGAGGCTTCCATCGCCACCAACTCGACCGCATGGTGGCCGCACCAGGCGACCAGTTCGGCGATACCGGCCGCGTCGTTGCCGAAGCGCCCCGTCATCCCGCCCGGCCAGACGTGGCCGTCCAGCCAGTCCTTCGAAACATCAACTCCACAAACGATTCTGTTCACGGTAACCTGCCTTGTGCGTACGATTGGAGCCAAGCGACTATTCGGTCGTGCGTGACAAAGGCGAAGATCCCAAGCTCACCCACGGTTGTAGCCGAAGGGGTAACGGGCGACTTCACCAAACCGCGAACCGGATGGCCATCCGGTTCGCGGTTCAGTCGCTTCAATCGCACAAAATTACTCAAGTGCAGATACAAGGGGGTGTTTGAGCGCAGGCAGCCGAGGTATCTCCATGGATAGGTTTGCTCGTCTCGTCGTTGCCATGGCCGATACCATCGTCGCGCATGTGGAAGAACTCACTGCGCTCGATCAGGCGATAGGCGACGGTGACCACGGGCTCAATATGAAGCGCGGGTTCGAAGCGGTCCGCGCCGAGGCCGACGCCATCGCCGCCAAGCCGCTGGCTGAAGCCTTGAAGGCAATCGGAACCAAGCTTGTGATGACGGTCGGCGGCGCGTCGGGTCCGCTATACGGCACGCTGTTCATGACACTCGGCAAGGAATGGCCGGCGGACCTGTCGCGCGCCACCTTGGCCGAGGCGCTGAAAAACGCCATCGACGCCGTCGCGGCGCGGGGCAAGTCGCAACCGGGACAGAAGACGATGCTGGATGTGCTCTATCCGGTGCGCGCCGCGTTGGCCGAGGGCAAGGCTGCGAGCGAGATCGTCTCGATCGCGGATCGTGCCGCCGAGGCGACAGTTCCGCTCAAGGCGATCCGTGGCCGCGCGTCGTTTCTCGGCGATCGATCCATCGGCCACATGGACGCAGGCGCTCGCTCGTCGGCGCTGCTGGTCCGCGCCATTGCCGAAACACTTGGAGAACTTTGACATGAGCAATGTCGGGATCGTCATCGTGTCGCATTCGCCGCTGGTGGCGGAAGGCACGGCCGACATGGTTCGTCAGATGGTCGGCGACGAGGTTCCCCTTGCCTGGTGCGGCGGCAATGGCGAGGGCGGCCTGGGCACATCGGTCGGGGCCATCATGGAGGCGATCGACAAGGCCTGGTCGGAAGCCGGCGTCGCCATCCTGGTCGACCTGGGCGGCGCAGAGACCAATAGCGAGATGGCCGTCGAGATGATCGGTGAGCCACGCTCGGAGAAGATCGTGATCTGCAATGCGCCGATCGTCGAAGGCGCAGTGATGGCGGCGACTGAAGCCTCGGGCGGCGCGCCATTGAAAGATGTCGTAGCGACCGCGCATGAATTGTCTCCGGCCTGAGTACAGGAAGCGTTATGTCGAACACAGCCGAAGCCACGGTCCTGATCACGCATGAGGTTGGCCTCCATGCCCGCCCGTCGGTGAAGTTCACCAAGCTTGCCAAGACATTCGCCGCAGACGTCGAGGTTGCCCTGTCCGCCGATGGTCCCTGGTTCGACGCGAAAAGTATCGTCAAGGTGATGGCGGCCAAGGCGCCGAGAGGGACAAGGCTCTATCTGCGCGCGCGCGGCGATGCTGCCGACGAAGCCATCGAGGCCCTGGCCGCGCTGGTCGAGCGCGATTTCGACGAAGGCGAGGCTCATGCACAGACGGCGTGAGTTGAGGTTTCGCAGATCAGAAACTGCATGGGGCAGACATTTCGAGGTCCTCTGGCCTTCCAATTATTGGGAGTGAAACTGCAATTGACCCCCTCACCCGGCCTCCGCTTTGCTCGGCCACCCTCTCCCCGCTGGGGAGAGGAGGTTTGCAAGCCGCGTCGCCAACCTTCTCCACCAGGTTCGGCGAGAACTTCGACGGTCTCCTCTCCCCGGCGGGGAGAGGGTGGCCGAGCGAAGCGGAGGCCGGGTGAGGGGGCGCTGACAACACGCCGGACGCGAAGGAGGAGCCGGGCGTGCATGATAGGATAAAACCGCCGCTCAGCCTGTCAGGCATCAGCGCCTCGCCCGGTTACGTAGAAGGCCCGATCCATCGCATCGACAGGTGGCAGACGAATTACGCGCCCAAGGGTTCTTCCGCCGGGGAGAACGCTGCTCTCGAGAGCGCCATCGCCGAGGCGATCGAATTGCTTGTGGCGCTTGCCTCCGATGCTTCGGGCGATGCGGCAGACATGCTTGAATTTCAGATCGCCATGCTGTCGGATGACGCGCTGACCGGGCCGGCTTTCGCTGCGATCGCCGATGGAGCGCTCGCGAGTGCCGCCTGGAGCGAAGCGCTCGCGGCCGAAATCGCCGGTTACGAGGCATCCGAGGAAGACTATTTCCGCGCCCGCGCCGCCGATCTGCGTGACATCCGCGACCAGGTGTTGCGTGCGCTTTCCGGGGAGGCGACCACCTTGGCCCCGGCGGGCGCGATACTGACTGGCGACGACATCACTCCAACGCTGTTTCTTCAGGCCGATTGGAGCGCCGGCGGCGGTATAGCATTGGCGGCGGGCAGCACCGCCAGTCACGTCGCCATGCTGGCACGGGCGCGCGGCATACCAATGGTGGTCGGCCTCGGCGACGGCCTTGATGGCTGCGAAGGGGTAGCCCTACTCGATGCCGAGAACGGCACGTTGACAACCAACGCGGACGCGCATGCTGCCGCGCAGTTCCGCCTAGCGGCAAATGCATTTGGCGCTGGGCGGGAGATGGCCCGAACTTATCTCGCTCGCCCGGCAGCTACGCAGGACGGAACGGCCATTCGCGTGCTGGTGAATATCGCTGATCCCTCCGACGTCGATTTGATCGACATCAGCCACTGTGACGGGGTTGGGCTGATGCGAACGGAATTTCTGTTCGGCAAGGAAAGCGGACTTCCCGACGAGGAGACGCAATATGCGGCGTATCGCAAGGTACTCGAATGGGCTCGCGGAAAACCGGTGACAATCCGCACTGTCGATGCCGGCGGCGACAAGCCTGTCGCAGGCCTGACCGTCGAGGAGACAAACCCTTTCCTTGGCCTTCGCGGCATCCGCCTGTCATTGGCGCGTTCCGAGATTTTCCGGGTGCAGATCAGGGCGCTGCTGCGCGCCGCACCGCATGGAAATTTGAAGGTGATGTTCCCGATGATTGCTATTCCGGAAGAGTATGCGCAAGCCGCCGTGTTGTTCGCTCAGGAAGCCGGGTCGCTGGCGCGCGAAGGCGTGGCGCATGCCGTGCCTCCGCTCGGCATCATGGTCGAGGTGCCGTCGGCCGCGATCGCTCCGGAACAGTTTGCCGGAGTTGCCTTTTTCTCCATAGGCTCCAACGACCTGACCCAATATACAATGGCCGCAGCGCGCGACAACGGCCGGGTGGCGGCGCTCAATGCGGTGACGAATCCGGCCGTACTGAAGTTGATTGGCTCGGTCGTGTCGTTCGGACGCGGCCAGGGGATTCCGGTCAGCCTGTGCGGCGATGCCGGCGGCGATCCGGCTTCAATCCCGGCCTTGCTCGCCGCAGGTTTGCGCGATCTTTCGGTCGTTCCAGCACAGCTTGCCGTTGCCAAGGCCGCAATCGCCGGCGTTTCTTTGTAAGGCTGTGTGATGAGCGACCAGGACATTGCAGCACCGGCAGGCGAGGTAGACGACGCGATCCGCGCCTACAAGGCGATCCTTGGCGCGGTGATCGACAAGCGCCCGTCGGGCACCCGCCAACGCCTGGCCGACGAGTTGGGCAAGAACCGTAGTTTTGTCACGCAGATCACCAGCCCGGCCTATTCGATCCCGATACCTGCGAAGCATCTGCCGGCGATAATGACGGTCTGCCATTTTGCTCCAGCGGAGCGCGACCGCTTTCTCGGCGCCTATGAACGCGCGCATCCTGGCAAGGCGCCGTTGCCGGATGGCTTTCGCCGGACCCGGCATCTGTCGATCGCCGTGCCGGATCTGGGCGACGACAAGCAGAATGCTGCGCTGGACCGCGCCATCGTGGAATTCGTGCAGCGGGTCGCCGGGCTGCTTGGCAGGGATGCTTGAATCATTTTGGGGAACTTGCTCATGAAGAAATTCATCAATGCCGTCGACACCGTCCTCGCCGAGAGCCTTGACGGCTTTGCTGCGGCCCATGCAGATATTCTGGCACTGGGCGGCGGTCACAAATTCATTCGTCGCAAGACACTCAAGCCCGGCAAAGTGGCACTGATCTCGGGCGGCGGCTCGGGTCACGAACCGCTGCATGGCGGCCTGGTCGGCCATGGCATGCTCGACGCCGCCTGTCCCGGCCAGGTCTTCACCTCGCCCACTCCCGACCAGATGATCGAGGCGGCCGCCGAGGTCGACACAGGCGCCGGCTCTCTGTTCATCGTCAAGAACTACGAGGGCGATGTGATGAATTTCGACATGGCTGCCGAAATGTCGGAAGGCGTAATGCAGGTGGTGACCAATGATGACGTTGCGGTGGAGGACTCGACCTACACCACGGGCCGCCGCGGCGTTGCCGGCACGCTTGTCGTCGAAAAGATCGTCGGCGCGGCCGCCGAAGATGGCCAGGGTCTCGCCGATTTGAAAACGCTGGGCGATCGCGTCAATCGGGCGACGCGCTCCATGGGCGTCGCCCTGACCTCATGCACCGTGCCTGCCGCTGGCAGGCCGACTTTCGAGATCGGCGACGGCGAGATGGAGTTTGGCGTGGGCATTCATGGCGAGCCGGGCCGCCGCCGCGATACCTTGAAATCCGCCGACGAAATCGCCGAAGAAATCTGCGCGGCGATCGCCGGCGACTTCGGCGCTGCGGTAAAGGGCAACGCCCTGCTTTTCGTCAATGGCTTCGGCGGTACGCCGTCGATGGAGCTCTACCTGATGTACAACAGCGCTCGGCGCCTGTTCGAAAAGCATGGCGTTACCGTCGTGCGCTCGCTTGTCGGCTCCTACGTCACGTCCCTGGACATGGCCGGCTGCTCGATCACCCTGTCGATGCTCGACGACGAAACCGCCCGGCTATGGGACGCGCCGGTCCGCACCGCCGCCTTGCGCTGGGGGATGTAGGCGCCCAGACCCCCTCGTGAGGTCGGATGGGAAGGCGTGACCCCGGGCTCGTCTCCGCGCTTCGGAGCTTCCTGGCGGAGGCGAAGAATCGACGAGGTCGGGGTAGAATGATGCAGCCCCAATGCCAGTCATAATCGCGGCAATTCCAGCACGGGGACGCGTCCCCGCTCACCGATACGGATCGGCCGCATCCCGCAATCCATCGCCCATGAAATTGAAGGCCAGGATGACGAGAATGACCGGGATCATCGGGTAAAGCAGCCACGGATAGAACGCGATAACGCTGACGCTGCGCGCCTCGGTGAGCAGGATGCCCCAGCTGGTGATCGGAGGCCGCAGGCCCAGTCCGAGGAACGAAAGCGCAGTTTCGCCGAGGATCATGCCCGGGATGGCGATCGTTGCCGAAGCGATCAGGTGCGACATGAATCCAGGAACGAGATGCCGGCCGATAATGCGGGCAGGCTTTGCGCCCATCAGCTGCGCGGCAAGCACATAGTCTTCCTCGCGAAGGGAAAGCAGCTTGGAGCGCACGGCGCGCGCCAGCCCGGTCCAGTCGAGCAGGCCGAGGATGAGCGTGATGCCGAAATAGATGAAGATCGGGCTCCATGTGACCGGCATGATCGCCGCGAGCGCCATCCAAAGCGGAATACTGGGGATCGACTGCAGCACCTCGATCACGCGCTGGACGACCATGTCGAACCAGCCGCCGTGATAGCCGGCCAGCCCTCCGATCACGATGCCGAGGATGAACGAAAAAGCCACACCGAGCAGTCCGATGGTAAGCGATATGCGCGCGCCATAGATGATACGCGACAGCACATCGCGGCCCAGCCGATCGGTCCCGAGCAAATAGAACTGCCCATTTTCGGCGGGGCAGACCAGATGGAAGCTGGCCGGGAAAACACCCCAGAAATTGTATTTGTCGCCCGAACAGAAGAAGCGCAGCTTTTGAACGTCGGAATGGTCGTCCGCGTAGTTGCGCTTCAGCGTGTCCATGTCGAGCGTCATAGTGCGCCCGTATACGAACGGCCCGACGAAGCTGCCTTCGTGGAAGAGGCGCACCCGCTGCGGCGGCGTATAGATGAAATCGACATTCCGCGTGTGCAGGTTGTACGGCGCTACGATTTCGCAAATGAGGATGGTGAAGTAGAGGGCGGCGAGAAAGATCGCCGACCACAATGCCACGCGGTGGCGCTTGAATTTCCACCACATCAACCGCAGCTGCGAGGCCTGATAGACCTGGGCCTGCTCGGCGGTCATCGCCTCGACCGATTGCGGATCGAAGGCGGCCGTCGAGACGAAATGTTCCAGGCGCGCGCCGGGCGCCGGCAATGGCGATGACGTCATTTCGTGCTCCCGCCTGCAAGCCGGATACGCGGGTCAAGCAGCGCGAGCGCCAGATCGGATATCAGCACGCCGATCACCGTGAGGAAGGCGAGGAACATCAGAAAAGATCCTGCGAGGTACATGTCCTGGCTCTGCAGAGCCTTGATCAGCATGGGGCCTGTGGTCTCCAGCGACAACACGATCGCGGTGATTTCCGCGCCCGAAATGATTGCCGGCAGGATAGAGCCGATATCGGAGATGAAGAAGTTGAGCGACATGCGCAGCGGATATTTGACCAGCGTCTTGAACGGATGCAGGCCCTTGGCGCGGGCGGTCATCACATACTGCTTCTGCAGCTCGTCAAGCAGGTTGGCGCGCAGGCGCCGGATCATACCCGCCGTACCGGCGGTACCGACGATGATGACCGGGATCCACAGATGCTCGAGTATGGACTTGGCCTTCGCCCAACTCATGGACTCGCCGAGATATTGCTGGTCCATCAGGTGGCCGATCGATGTGCCGAACCAGATGTTGGCGAAATACATGAGGATCAGTGCGAGCATGAAATTGGGGATTGCGATGCCGAGCAGGCCGAGAAAGGTCAGGCCATAGTCGCCCCAGCTGTACTGGTGGGTCGCGGAGTACATGCCGATCGGGAAGGCCAGCAGCCAGGTGAAGATGATGGTGCAGAACGAGACCAGCACCGTCAGCCACAATCGGTCGCCGACAACGTCCGCTACCGGCAGCTCGTATTCGAACGAGTAGCCGAAATCGCCACGCAGCATGCCGCCGACCCAATAGAAATAGCGGATGATTGGCGGCTGGTCGAAGCCGTACTCGGCGCGAAGCGCATTCAGTTTGTCCATGTCGACGCCTTCCCCCTGCGCGCGCAGTTCGGCGGCATAGCTCTCGAAATAGTCGCCGGGGGGCAGCTCGATGATCGTAAAGACCAACGCCGAGATGATCAGCAGCGTCGGCACCATGACGGCTATGCGCCAGAGGATATATCTGAGCACGATTAGGCCTCTAGCCAGAAGGTGTCGGGTTTGTAGACGCCGAGATAGGCGGTGGGGTCGAAGCCGTAGAGACCTTTTTCAGGAAGGTTGCGCAGCCTTGACGAGTACAGGATAGGCTGAAGAGTCTGGTTGACGATGCCGATGGAGAAGACATTGTCGGTGTAGATGGCGAGCATCTTGTTCCAGACGTCGGTACGTTCCTGCATCGTGGCGGACGACTTCCATTCGCCGAGCAGACGCACCAGCTCCGCAGCCTCGGGCATATCGGGCGCGGTGCCTTGTTCGCCGCTGGTGACGTAGTAGACGCCCCAGAGCGGCCACTGCAGCTCGTCTTCGGCGGTAGGGGCCAGCTGGTCTGGGCTCATGTCGGCGGTCGGCACGCCATTGTCGATGCCCGACCAGAGCGACAGCATGATTTGTCCACCGAGCGCCCGGCTTCGGAAAATGTCGCGCTGCGAAGTGCGGATGAATAACGCCAACCCGACCTTCCGCCAATGATCGGTAATGAGTTCCAGCACGTCGGTTTCCAGCGTGCTTTCGCCGGCGGTCTCGACGATCAGCTGCGCGGATCGGCCGTCCGGCAGGATACGGATGCCGTCATCGTCGCGCTTGTCCAGACCCATCTCGTCCAGCAGCGCGTTCGCCTGTTCCGGATCGAACGAACTCCAGGCCGCGGCGAGTTCCGGCTTGTAGAGCGGGCTCTCCGGCAGCACCGTGTCGGCGCTTGGCACCCCGAGGCCGAAGAATACGGCCATGTTGATCTCGCGGCGGTCGATTGCCAGCGACAGCGCTCTCCGAAACCGTACGTCGCGGATGACGGTGCGCCATACCTCGTCGCCGTAATTCAGATTGGGCAGAATGGCGAAGCGCGCGCCCTGGGTCTTTTTCCACAGCGTGACCTTAACCGGATAACGCTTCTCCGCGTCTTTCAGGAAGGTGTAGTCGGAGAAATCGATGCTGTTGGCCTGAAGATCGCTCTCGCCCGCACCTGTCTTGGCAGGCACGATCGCCGACGAGCTGACGTTGAGCACGAACTTGTCGATATAGGGAAGTTGCAGGCCGTTTTCGTCGACGCGGTGGAAGTACGGATTGCGTTCAAACACGAATTGATCGGCCGGCGGTTCGGTACGGTTCTGCCACGGGTCTAGCGTCGGCAGCTCCGGATTTTCCGGGCGATACTGGCGCGACATGGCAATATGCAGGCCCGACCACTTCTTTTTCTTGTACTGCTTCATCAGTTCCTTGAGCTTGTCCTCGCTCTGGTACTTTTCATGGAACTGCTTGAGGTAGTGCGCGGGCAGGGCCAGAGCCTGATATTGCGACGCAGCGAGGCTCGGCAGGAAGTCGGGGTTCGGCGCCGGCCACGTATAGCGTACCGTCAACGGATCGACGATTTCGAAGACCGGGCCCTTGCCATTGACGCGCATGTTGACTGGTACGCCACCGGGTGTCAGGTCCTCATTGTTGATGACGTCTTCCCAGGCATAGCGGAAATCCTCCGTCGAAAGCGGTGTGCCGTCGGACCATTTGTGACCCTCGCGCAGCCTGAAGGTAAAGATGCGCTCTTCGGCGATATCATAGCTTTCGAGAATGTCGGCCTCGAACTCGAGATCGGTGTTGTAGCCGATAAGCCGCGAGTAGCCGTAAATGGTCATCAGCCGGATGTCTTTCTGGCTGCCGATGATGGTGCGGATTGTACCGCCATGCCGCCCGGGCACGCCGCCCAGCTCGACGACATTAATAACGCGCGGGACTTTCGGCAGGCGGTCGGCTACCTTGGGCAGCTTGCCCGCTTCGACGTCGGCGCGCAAAAACTCAGGCTCGAGGTCGGCGGCGCGCAATGTGCCGGGCACGAGAGCCGTTGCCATCAGTCCCAATGCAGTGCGGCGCGTAATCATCATGCCAGCTCCTTTACATCGACCGAGCGCCGCGCAAGTACGAAATGCCCGCCGCCGAGGTCGGCTGGCACAAGCGCGTCCGCGTCTCCATCACTCCTGAATTGCGCGCCCCAGGCGCTCTGATCGGACGCGCCCGCGGCCTGTAGCGTCTTTATGTCGAGGGGCCGATCCAGATCGGGGAACGGCACGGCCGCAAGAAGGGAACGCGTATAGGGATGGACAGGCTGTTCCATCAGCGTTTCGCAGGGCGCGATCTCGACGATGCGGCCCTTGCACATCACGGCGATACGGTCAGCCATGTAGTCGACCACCGCGAGATTGTGGGAGATGAACAGGTAGGTGAGGCCGAGCTCTTTCTGCAGGTCCTTGAGAAGGTTCAGGATTTGCGCCTGCACCGAAACGTCGAGAGCCGATACCGGTTCGTCGCAGATCAACAGTTCGGGGCTGAGAGCGAGCGCGCGCGCTATACCAATGCGCTGCCGCTGACCGCCAGAGAAGGAGTGCGGGTAGCGGTTGAGCGCCCGTTCGTCCAGCCCGATCGCCTTTAGCAGTGCGATGACCTTTTGCTGCCGGGAGTCGGTGTCGCCGCGATCGTGGATTTCGAGCGGCTCGGCAATGATGTTCTGGACGGTCATGCGCGGGGACAAGGATGAGACCGGGTCCTGGAACACCATCTGGATCTTGGTGCGGACGGCGCGCAAGGCATCCCCCTCCGCCGCCAGCAAGTCGATAGGGCCTTCAGCGCTGTTGAACAGGACGCCGCCGGAGTCCGGTGTCACGGCGCGCATCAGAATCTTGCTCACTGTCGTCTTGCCGCAGCCGCTTTCGCCAACAAGTCCGAGGCATTCACCGCGCTTTATGTCGAAGCTGACGCCATCGACAGCGCGAACCGGCTGCTCCTTGCCCTTGCCGAACCACCCGGAACTGCGCGTGGTAAAGGATTTCACCAGATCGCGCGCGGATAGCAGCGTCTCCGGCTTTCCCTCGGATGTGATGTTGTCGGCGTTGCCCAGAAGGTTTGTCACGTTGACAGGAACTTCGCGCAGCGCCTTCAGCCGCTCCCCCGGCTTCATGTCGAAATGCGGCACCGCCGCCATCAGCCCCTTGAGATAAGGATGGGTCGGCCGCCGGAAGATATCCTGAACAGTGCCGGCCTCCATGATCTCGCCGTGATAGATGACCACGACCTCGTCGGCGACATTGGCCACGACGCCGAGATCGTGTGTGATCAGCAGCATCGCCATATTCAGCTTTTCCTGCAATTCGCGCAGCAGGTGAATGATCTGTGCCTGGATCGTTACGTCGAGCGCGGTGGTCGGTTCGTCGGCAATCAAAAGGGCTGGGCGGCAAATCAGCGCCATGGCGATCATCGCGCGTTGCCGCAACCCGCCCGACAGTTCGAACGGATACATGCCATAGGCGCGATCCGGGTCTGGAAAACCGACGAGACCGAGCATCTCGATCGTCCGTTCCTTGATCTCATCGCTGCCGAGGTCGGAATGGATTTGAAGCGATTCGTCGATCTGGTTGCCGATCGTGTGGAGCGGCGACAGCGAAGTCATAGGCTCCTGGAAAATCTTGCCGATACGGCTGCCGCGCAGCGACCTGATCTCTTCGCCGTCGCGCGGCATTTCCAGGATTTCATTGGATTTGCCGGTCTTGGGGTCGTTGAAGATGATCGAGCCGCGAACCTTCGCAGTGTTGGGCAGAATGCCCATCACCGCCTGGCTGATCACCGATTTGCCCGAACCGGATTCGCCGACAAGTGCCGTCACCTTTCCGGGAAGGATGCGGAAGCTCGCATTGCGAACGGCGTGAACGGGCCCGCCGACGATTGCGAACGATATGCCCAGATTCTCGATCCGGAGCAGATCACCACTCATTGACTTTGACGCCACGTCCATGTGCCCCGCAGCTTTCCCCACCCGGCATTTCAGGGACACTAGCCGAGAGAGGGGGACATGCCTAGTGCGGTAGCGAAGCTTTAGGACGGTCGTATTAGGGGCCTTGCCGAAGGGTTATCCTTCGGCTCAACGCTGACGCGGCGATCGTATGCTTGTTGCATTATTGGCCGGGGCACGCCCCATCGCGAAGGACGTCCGCACAGTTCGGTGAGCGGCGGAAATCATCGTAGTAGAGCGTCCAATCGGTCGTATGTGATGCCCGGTAGGGTCCGAATTTGAAATACTGGTTCGTTCCCAGGCCCTTGTCTGCATGGCCGATATGACCTCTCACCGTGACAATCGGCTTGCCGTTCGCGAAAATCTCGATATGGCCCGAGCCATCGGGTCCGGGCTTTGTGTAGATGGCAAAATCGATCCAGCCGGACGCGGGCGAGGGAAGCGCGTTGCCGTGGCTGGCGACCTGGATGGCGTCGGTGCAACTGGCGTAGAGCGCACCATCCTGCGGGGTCCATGACGCCTCCGTGGCTATCAGAGCACGCATCTGGTTGGTGTCGGGCCGAAACCAAACCGGCGTCGCGCCCGCGTTGCAGCCTTGGCCTGCGCCGGCCGCAACGGATTGCGTCGAGGCGATATAGTTGGTTTCAACGGTCGCAAACAACTTGCCATTGCGCAGCCTTAGCGCGAGGAATGGGCTGAAATCGCCTTCCGCGCCCGGATCGATCTCGCGCTTCCACTGCGCGATCAGATAGCGGTGGTCATCCTGTGGAATGGGGTCCCCAAACTTGACGGCAAAGCCGTACCAGACGCCTTCATTGTATGGTACGCGCAGCTTTGTCTGTTCCCAGATTTCGGCCCGCTCGCTGCAACCGTCCATGCTGGAACCGCAGATCGGCTTGATGCTCAGTTTCAGCGCCCCGTCACCGCTGCGCTTCACTTCCCTTTGAAACTCGATCGTTCCGGCGGTCTGCTCAAAATTTTCCTTGTAGTAGAGACCGCCGCTTTCGGAGAAATGCGGCCCATCCAGAGTGTCCGAGAGAACTGTTGATCCGGGATCGGCAGAGGTGGCCGGAACCGCTGCCAAAAGGGTTGCCGCCAACGCTGTCATCCGGATCGATCTCATCATCGTCATTGAACACTCTTCGCGGCACCGTCCTTGACCGTCTGGGTGCCTTCGCGCAGAAGCAGCATCAATTGCTCTGCATCAGAAACGCCGTCATAGCTGATCTCAAGAGCGCCGTCTTCCTCATACTCGGCGATGTCGGTTGCGTCGGGGTGGAGCACGGTCAACCGCTCCTTCACGCCGCGCAGCTTTTCCTTGCCGATGGTGTTCCAGCCGCCACCGCAATAGGTCGCGAACTCTTCGCTGGCGATGACATTATGCGGATACTTCTTCGTCAGCACCTGCAGGCGCTGCACCTCATTGACTGCCGAGCCGAAAGCGGAGAATGTCAGGCGATCGTTCAGGCCGACATTGCCGAACATCACATTGCCGACGTGAAGCCCTATTCCGTAGCCGATTTCGGAACGTCCATTGCGCCGGCGCATCTCGTTGAGCGCACTCATGCGCGCTGTGGCCTTGAAGGAAGCTGCCAGCGCCGTTCGGCAGGCGATTTCCGACGGCTCCCGGTGCCGATCGCAGGGATACACCGCAATAAAACCGTCACCCATGAAGCTGAGAATCTGTCCGCCGCGACGATTGAACGGCGCAGCGATCGCGTCGAAGAAGTCATTCAGCGACTCGATATAGGCCTCGCGGCCCTCCTGTTCGGCGAGCATCGTCGAACCGCGCATATCGGCCATAACCAAGGCCGCGCGGATGGTGTCGCCCTGACCGCGTCGGATATTGCCGTTGAGAACGCGCTTGCCCGCGTCATTCCCGAGATAGGTTGTCAGCATATTGTCGGCAAGGCGGTTCAGCACCGCCATCTTGGATGCAACAGCCAAATGGTTCTGGATGCGCAACAAGGCGGCAATCATGCTTTCTGTGAAACCGGTAGGGGCATCGGTAGACCACGAGCCCATCATGCCCTGATCCTTGGTGGCGTCGAATAGATGCCGGAACGCCATATAGTCAGTGACGCCGAGGAGCTTGAGATCGTCGAAGATCGGAAATTCGGACGGTCCGGAATGATCGATGCGCCTGCGCAAATAGTCGAGCTTATTGTTGAGGAGATGGAAGTACGGGCTGCGCAGAAAACGGTCGGCGCGCTCGCCGGGCTTGTGGCGAAACCCTTCGACGCGCATGCCGGAACCGCGCTCCCAGGTAAAGCCGAGTGCGTCGTAGAGCGGGTGCAGCATCGAGAATGACAGATGCACGCGGGCAATCGGCATTCCCGCGGCGGCGAGCCGCTCACAGAACCCGCGGACCATTGTTTCTAGATCGTCTCCGGCCAGCGAGGACTGGGTGAGCCAATCGGCAACGCGGTCCATCAGGATTGTGGAAACATCGGTCGACACGGCAGTCGTCATCCGGCTTCTCCGGTTATTTAACTCTCTGTTCGAAAAGGAAATCCGCACCTCTAGGTTTGGTGCGGAAGACGATTCCAAAGAGTATATAGGTGACGAGACCGGGGTATATAACCAGCCTGGGGCCGGAAAAATGCTTGCGGAGCAGCCGCGCGAGACCCCACGTCGCCAGTGCAACCTTGAGCCGTCGTGAAACCGGATTGCCGGAAAGGCTTTTCTCGAGAAGCTGCGGATGAATCGCCATTTGCACGGCCTTGACCCGAAATTTCGCCAGCTGTTCAAGTTCCGCGGGGATAAGAAACTCGTAACCTTCGATGTCGATCTTGACGAAGACCGGTGCGCCGTGCGCGCCCTCTAAAATCTCCTGCAGCCGCAGTCCCGGCGCATCGACGCATTCTCCGTCGCCGATTTCGAGAACGCTGGTCTCCGAGCTGCCAAATCCGTCCACGGCATGGATCGAGACGGATGGTGCGTTGGAGAGGGCGCCCTCGAGCACGGTGACGTTATCGCGAAATGTCGCCAGCCGCCTCAGGATCGCGACGCATTTCGGATCGGGATCGACCGCCACCACCGATTTCGCCATCTCTGCCCCAAAGAAGGGAGTAACTCCGATCCATGCGCCAATGTCGATCAGCACCGTCTCGCGATCGAGAAAGCGCGACAGCGTGTCGAATGTGTGTGGTTCCCACCGACCGGCGTCCAGCTTTGCATAGAATTTGCGATACTCGGGCAAGTCGGCAAGCGTGATAGCCCGCCCGCCGACGCGAATATCGACTGTTCTGAAATCTCCGATCGGCATGGCGCAGCCGTTCATAGCAGCATCATGCCGGTGCGGCCGCCTTGGCCTTGAGACTTGCTGCGGCCACGGCGTAGCCGCCTGCGGCGCCGTCGATGAAATGGATGTGATCGCGTTCCAGCGCGGTGGCGACGATGCAGGTCATCAGTGCTGAATCCTGGCGGTGCAGGCCGAAACGGCAGACGCCCGCCGCTTCGGCCTGCTTCAGCAGGTCTTCCAGCTTGCGAATTCTTTCCGCGTCGAGATCGATGGTCATCTTCAGCCCGTCGTCGAATTTCCGGAAATCCGAGTTGTGGGACACGTCGCTGGCATATTGGCGGGCATTGAACCGCCCGACGCTGCCGTTCACTGCCAGCAGGAACTTGCTCAGCGCCACCTCGCCGAGGATGCGCAGCTTCGGACGAAGGCGGTGGCCTTTCGGCGCCATCGCTCTGGCTTCATTCTCAAGGCCGGGCGGTATCAGGCTCACGCTCAGACCGTCAAGCGGCACCGGATGGCCACCGCGCTCCTGTTGGCCGGCGATCGCGACAATATCCTCTACCAGTGCCTCGAACGCCTTGCTGCGCTTGCGCTCGGCGGGCACTGCGATCACAGAGACGATTTCACCATGCCGAGCCTCGATCGGGTTCCAGCGGCAGGAAAGCCCGGTGAGATCGGGGCGCGTGCCGCTCGGCGCAGCCGGAACGCTGAATCGGCCAGCCTTCATTTCCGCCTCGGCCCAGCTCGTCCCGCCGCCGGTGAACATGGCATAGGAAACCTGGTCGCTGGCCTTGAACAATGCGACGCGCACATCATAGCTGCGCTTACGCACCTCGGTCATCGGAATCAGCGCGGCTCGCAGCGTCAGTTCCAGCTCGTCCGCGACCCAGGCTTGCGTCGCCGCCAGCGCGGTTCTGGCCGCCTCGCTCACGATGTCGGGAAAGGCAATGAGTGCGCCGTCACCGCCGAAGACAAAGGGCAGGTCGCGCCGCCCGAGCGTATTCAGCAATGCCGAAATGGCGCTCGCCCCGGCCATGTTGACTGCCTTGTAGCGCCCCGCCTCGATAGCCTTCGTCGAGCCGACGATATCGGTCGCCGCCAACACCCAATTGTCCGGCAAGGGCTTATAGTTGCTGGGGTCAACGACGCCTTCAAACCGGGAGAAGGCGGGAATCGACGCAATGAAAGGATCGTCAATGGCAATCGGCTTCATAAGAGATTCCTAGCACATTTCTTGGCCCCCGTGGTGAATGTGGGGAGTCTCCGGCAAAATTGACTTGGCGGCGAGCCGGCGGCATAGGCTCACTGCGATGCGTATCGCGTTCTATGCCCCACTCAAATCTCCGGATCACCCGGTTCCGTCCGGCGACCGGCTTATGGCGCGGCTTTTGATGGAAGCAATGCGGCATGCAGGATACACGTTGGAACTGGCCTCGCGGTTTCGCAGTTATTCGCCGGTGGCTGATGATTTTGAGGCGCGGGAGGCCGCGGGACGGGCGGAGGCAATACGGATTGCTGCGGAATGGCGTAGGACAGGTCCGCCGGATGTCTTCTTTTGCTATCATCCCTACTACAAGTCGCCCGACTTCCTTGGACCAGTTCTCTCCAGAGAGTTCGCCATTCCTTACGTAACGGCGGAAAGTTCCTTTTCCCGGCGGCGCGCTGCAGGCGCGTGGGCGGCATCGCAGGCGATCGTGGTTGAAGGTCTGAGCCGCGCCAGCGTGAACATCTGCATCACCGGTCGAGATCGCGAAGGTCTGGAGAAAGTCGTCGCAGCCGACAGATTGGCGATGCTTCCGGCTTTTTTGGATGCTGCGCCATTCTTGCTGTCCCGCGGATCGACCCCGCCCAGATTGGTGGCGATCGCGATGATGCGGCCGGGCGACAAGTTTGAAAGCTATCGAATGCTTGCGGCAGCGCTGAAATTGTGCCGGGACCTGCCTTGGACGCTGACTGTTGTCGGCGATGGACCGTGCCGGCCGGAGGTGGAGTCCCTGTTCGCAGTCTTGCCGCATGAGCAGATCGACTGGCTAGGCGAACTCCCGCCCGAGAAGGTGCCCGCCATTCTGTCGCAGGGCGATCTCTACGTCTGGCCAGGCTTTGGCGAAGCGTATGGCTTGGCCTATCTTGAGGCGCAGGCGTCCGGCTTGCCTGTGGTCGCGCAAGCTGTGGCCGGCGTTCCTGAAGTCGTGCGAAACGGCGAGACAGGCCTTCTGACTGAGCCAGGCGACGTGCCGGCCTATGCCGATGCCATCAGGCACTTGCTCGTCGATGGCCCCTTGCGCGAAACCATGGGTGCGCAGGCTCGACGTTTTGTCTTGAGCGAGAGGTCATTGCACGGCGCTGCTGCCACGCTGAAATCACTGCTGTCGAGGTTCGAGGCATGACCGTAGGAGCGGACCTGGCTGCCGTTGAAAAACACGCTCGAGCGCTGGCGGGCCGCCGGACGCCGGGCGGATTTCTGGCTGCGCGATGATGATGCGGTCGCGCCAACGCCCGCGCTCGAAAGGCTGCTCGGATTAACGGAGCAGTTCGAGGTTCCGCTAATGCTCGCAGTCATTCCCGCTCACGCGGTTGGTGAACTGGCAGGCGCGATTGCCGAGCGACCCACGACAACACCGGTTGTGCACGGCTGGTCGCACCAGAACCACGCCAACGCCGGCCAGAAGAAACAGGAACTTGGTCTGCATCGGCCGGCTGAGGCTGTACTTGCAGAACTGGCGCGTGGTTTACAGTCCATCGCTGCCTTGTTTGGTGAACGCATGGCGCCGGTCCTCGTGCCGCCATGGAACCGCATCGACGCCACACTGATCCCGCATCTGAAGGCAATCGGCTTTGACGCGCTTTCTACCTTCGGTCTACCCAAGCCCGCGCCGATCCGCATGATCAATCCCACCGTCGACATCATCGACTGGCACGGTACGCGCGGCTGCCGCGAACCCGCGGCTCTCATTGCCGAAATTGTCGGTGAACTCGATGCCGGGTTTGGCCGACGAAAGCCATCCCCCTGTCGGCATCCTCACCCACCATCTGGTGCATGACGAAGCGGCCTGGACGTTTCTGGAGACGCTCTTCGATGTGACGGCGACGGCAGATATCTGCCGCTGGCGATCAACGCGCGAATTGCTCGCAGCGTGAGCTGACGATCTAAGCCTGCTTTGCTTTGCGCTTGGCCGAGATTGTCAGCGACTGGCCATCCCGCGCTGCAAACGCTCCGCTGAAAGCCTTCTTTGCCTCGACCTCGATCTTCGCAAGGTCGGCATCGGTGCGGAATGGATCATGATGGAAGAGCGCCAGTTTCTTGGCGCCGGCGGCCTTGCATAGCTTGATGCCTTGCTGCCACGTCGAATGGCCGAAGCCGCGCTTCCGGACCAGTTCCGCTTCCGTATACATCGCGTCGTAGATAACGAGATCGGCCTTGTCGATCAGACCAAGCACATTCGGGTCCAGTTCACCCTCGACGTGCTCGGTATCACAGATCAGCGCTACGGCGTGGCCATCGAATTCGACGCGGTAGCCGATGCAACCGCCCGGATGGTTGAGGTCTGCGGTGCGAATCGTGATGTCCGGGGATGGCTTGATCACATCGCCCGACTGGAAGTCGCGAGCGTTCAACGCCGCTTGGCAGTAGCTGATCTCAACCGGAAACCACGGCGCGCGCATCAATTCCCGCAGCATTTCCTCGGTCGACATCTTGCCATACATATGGCCCGACCAGATTTCGACATTGATGGCCGGATGCCATATCGGCGCGAAGAAGGGCAGACCAAGTACGTGGTCATAGTGGAAGTGCGTGAAGAACAGCTGGACGTCCTTCACCGCCGACTGCAGCAGAGAAAGCCCGGCGGGACGGATGCCACTGCCGGCGTCGAAGATCAGTGTGCGGTTGCCACAGCGCATTTCAATGCAGGGCGTGTTTCCGCCATAGCGGCGAAAGTCTGGCCCGTCTACGGGGATGCTGCCTCGCACGCCCCAAAGCTTCACCCGAAAGAGATGGTCTGCGCTGCCATCGTCCTTGAATTGCTCGGCGGGCGCCTTTGCCTGCAATATCGCCGCCAGATCGGCAACCGCCTTGGCCTTCAATTTGTGCAGGCTGGGCCCGTCAAGGCTCGACGTATGAGCGACCAAATCTGCCTTCCGCCGATCCTCGGTCGATCTGGTGTCCATCGCAGGACGCTCCTTGGCGATCACGTTACGAATTTGCTTGCCTCGCCTTGCTGCGGGCGGCCGTCAGCTCAGCCGTCGTATGGCTGAGGCGGTCTGCCAGCACTTTGACGATCTCTACGGTCATTTCGGGAAATTCGGTCAGCAACCGGAGAAAGTGATCCTTGCGTATCCTCAGCGCCTCCAGAGGCGCTGTCGCACGCACCGTCGCGGTGCGCGACACATCGCACAGAATAGCGATTTCGCCGACGATCTCGTTCGGCTCGACTTCGGCAACTTTCATCTGTCCGGAAGCGGAATCGACGATGATGTCGGCTTTCCCGGAAAGCACCACATAGGCCGCATCGCCTTCATCGCCTTGATGGAACAACGTCTGACCTTCCTTGTAGGACACGCGATCCGACGTAAAGGCTAGCAGCTTTAGCTTGGCCGGCGCAACGCGGGAAAACAGCGGAACTTTCCGCAGCATCCCAACTTCGTCGTTCAAAAGCATGACCGTTCAACCTCGAATGATCATCGCACAGCCTGGCCCGTTATGCCAACAACCGCGTAAAGATACCGTTTTCCTTCGATAGAGTCTCGTGTGTTCCATCCTGCACAAGCTCCCCGCCATGGAAAACGATTGTGCGCTCAAAAAGGTTCGCGAGATTCGGATTCGGCAAAACCCATAATATCGCAGGATCGCGACCGTCGCGCTTCAGCTCTTCAAGAACGTTCTTCATGACCAGATCCTGAGAGCGCTGGTCAAGCGCGGCGAGCGGTCTATTAAAGATGATAAAGTCGGCACGTTTTATCAAGGCTCGCGCCACATCCAGCTTTTGCCGCTGCGCAGCGGTAAGGCGACGTCCGCCGACGCCGACATTGAAATCGAGACCGATGTCCAGCACATCGTCGTAGAGGCCGAGCGTGTCGAGCAGTTCGCGCACGAGCGCGCGGATGCGCTCCGGCCCGTCGGGCTGATTATGCGCAATACGCCCAAACAGCACATTGTCCATGAGCGTTGCGGCGGTCGTGTATTTTTCCGGATCGTAACGCTCGATTGCGCCCTGCAGTTCAGTCGGCAGCGACGCATAGAAGCGCTGGCGCGCGGCGACGATCTTGTCCATCAGCTCGGGCGTCAGCAGGCCGAAGCGATGCCGAGGCTCGATATAGGCGAAGCTGAGCTTGATGATCTTGGCGCGATCCTCATCGGATGCATTTGCAAAAGACTTGCCGCGCAGGCGCTGCAGCAATTGCTGGTACTCCGGAATGTCTTCCGCCGTCATGAAGGCAAGCTGCTGGAAGAACGGATGATCGGCGGGCAGGTCGGCGAACAGCTCGATCGCATTGTCTGCGATCTGCAAACCCATATTGTACAGCGTCTCCGCCAGGCCGTCCTCCGTCAGCACCGAGCGGAAATAGGCATTGCCGGCCAGGTTCTGTCCGGTCAGCTCCGATCCGGTGGCGGTGCCGAACAGCAGGTTTTCACCGATCGTCGCCTGCGCGTTGTAGGCTCCGGGCTCGAAAGAGGCGACGAGGCCGTCCAGCCCGTCGTCGGTCAGGCGACTGGCGCAGGGCCTCCCGCACTTCCACGATGCGGCCGGTAATTTCCGGATGGACGCGCCGGATCGACGCGCGACCGCAGGCCGAGGTCAAGAATGTCCTGCGAGAGGATGACCGCGTCGAGCACCGGCCGAACCGCGTGATAGAGATCGTCCGGGCCGGTCGCGCCCGCCGAATGATAGTCGATCCAGTCGCTGTTGATGTCATAGTCCGGGTTGCCGGCCTTGCGCGCCTCGTCAACATTCCATTGGCGGTGCAACGCTTGAGCGCCGTCGTAGGTCACTTTCGCCAGCGGCGCGTGCTTCAACCCGTAGAGCAGATTGTCGCGCAGCGTTCCCTGGAACAGGTAGGAGTCCGACGACGCGTAAGCCATGCGCCGGCCGGTGACCGATTCCGGCAGATCGAGAAGGTCGGTGCTGCCAGCGGTGATGCGTCCGGATTCCGGCCAGACAAGGCGGCTGAGAGCCTCGGCGAAGGCTTCCGCGCCGCCGGCGGCGCTTCCAACCACCGCGACCTTCTCACCGGGATGGATTTGCACCGACACACGGTCAAGCAAGCGCGCGCCGCTGTCGTCGATAAGCGAGAGATTGACCAGCGAAAGCCCGTCGCCAAGCGTTTCCCCGTGCTCGACCGTCAGCGCCTGAAGCTTCGGGTGGAGAATTGTGTCAACGGTGAATTGTTCGACCACCTGAGCGTATTTTACCTGGACGTCCTGGCGGTTCTGGTCCCAGTCGATCAGCTCCTTCAGAGGACCGGGCAGATCCTTGTAGGCATTGATGACCGCCACAAGCTGGCCGATGTCGAGCCGGCCCTGCAGGGCGAACCAGCCGCCGACCAGGTAGAACAGGAATGGCGTAACCTGCGCCAGGAAGTTGTTGATGAACTTCACCATGAACTTCCACTGGTAGAGGTCGTAGCGAATCTTGAAGATCGTGCCGAGGCGGTCGGCGATGTCGGCACGTTCGAAGTTCGACGTGTCGTTGATGTGGATCGACGCCGATGCCATCGACGATCTCGCCGACCCGTCCGGATAGCGCGCGGGCGGTCAGTTGCCGCTCCCGGCCGAGACGGATCAGCCGCTTGCGCATCTGCGGAATGATGACGAGTTGCACGGCAACGATGCCGGCCGCAATCAGACCAAGCCAGAAGCTCTGCAGAATGATGAAGACCAGCGCTGTCAGCGCCTGCCCGCCGAGCAGCGCCGGCTGCACGAAGGCATCGCCGATGAAGCCGCCGAGCGGCTCCACCTCATCCTTGACCATCGTCGCGACTTCCGCCGCCTTGACGCGCTTGAAATGCCCGGGCGGGAAGCGCAGGACCTGATCGACCAGCTCGAAGCGGATGCGGCGCAGCATGCGCTCGCCAAGCCGGCCCTTGTAGGTGTTGATATAGAGCTTGAAGAGACCGTTGATGACGACCAGCGCCAGGAAAACCAGACTCAGGCCGACGAGCGTCTGTGTGCGGTTGAAGTCGAAACCGTCGAAGAGGTGAACCGTGCCGTAGAAAGGAATGTCGATATCGATCGTCAGGAAGGGCTGGGTTGCACCCGGCGTTTCGAATCCCTCGCCTTGGATAGGTCCGTTGACGATCTGCTTGGGCAGATCGAAGGACATGAAATACGGGATCATCGACACAGCGACGACGAAGACGATCCATAACTGCTGCCGCCAGGTATGATTCCAGATATAGCGGGCTAGGCTTTGCTCCATGACGGGTCAGCGCGCTCCGCGTCCGAAAGTCTGGAGCAAAAGCAAGCAGCTGGCATCAGCGATGCCGCCTGCAGCGGCGTCAAATCAAGGTCATGAGAATTCCGTCTGGAATTGGTGCCGAGATTGCTTCCCCTTGGCCGCCAGCCTACAACAGCCCAATGATGGATGCTACCCAGCCCGGCGCCGAGGAAGATTGGCGTGAACATGCTTTCGACCTGGCCCGCGGTATGGCAGTCTATCGCCGGCAGTCCGCTGGTCAAAGGGATCGCGAAGGTCATTGCGAAACACCCGGACGCCGATATCGGCAACGCCTTCAATCACAAGCAGGTCGCGTGCAAGATGTGGGCACGCGACAAGCTGTTTGAAAGTGTCGGTGGCGTTTTCGGTGAAATATGGATCGTCGGCGGCTGGTACGGCGTGTTCGCGGCCATGCTGCTCGAGGATCCGCGCTTCCAGATCGGGCGAATCGAGAACAGCGACATCGATCCTGGCGTCGGCGCGATTGCCGAGACA
Organism: uncultured Alphaproteobacteria bacterium; assembly: GCA_963829135.1. Taxonomy (GTDB): domain Bacteria; phylum Pseudomonadota; class Alphaproteobacteria; order Rhizobiales; family Rhizobiaceae; genus Kumtagia. The sequence goes on from CAWHHO010000003.1 coordinate 363,300, forward strand.
CTCAATCACGCTCATGCAAGCGCGGTTCGAGCGCAGTCACCGCTGACATGTACGCGCTGGACTATCATGCGCGCTCGCGCCGATCTGGTCGTAAACACCAGCTGCGAGCACATTCCCGACCTGCGCGAATGGCTTGCAGCTGATGCCGAAGGGCCAAGCGCGTATTGCTGCAGTCCAACAACTATTTCAGCGAGCCGACCCATATAGCCTGCGTGCCGACGCTGAAGGCGTTTGAAGACCTGGCCGGACTGTCGAGCCGTCGATTTCGCCGGCGAATTGCCGATGAAGAAATACACGCGCTTCATGCTGATCGGGCGGGTTTAGAAGGCTTCTAAAGCAGATCCTGCCATTGCCGTGCTCCATGAATGACGCGAACGATCTCGACTCCGTCATCAATCTCACGGTAGAGAATCAGATAGTTGCCAAATGGCAAGGTTCTGAAATCCGGTCTGAATTCCGGTCGAGACAACACCTATCCTCGGCATCTGGCCAAGGCGCTCAAGGCGCCGGTAGATCTCGACTGACCACCGTCTCGCGGCAATTGGATTGTCATCGGCGATATAGAGGACAATCTGTTCGATGTCGGCTTCCGCCTCCGGCGAAAGGCGAAAGCTCATCTGCCCTCGCGACTCAGATTATCTTCGGCCTCGAGTTTGCGGTTTATACGCTCCAATAGCCTCCGGCCCATCCGCGACGGCCCACTGGCGATGCCGATATCCCACAAGCCGCCCGATCTCCTCGATCGCACGCTCGCGCTCCAGCCGACGTTGTTTCCAGTCGCGCAGCGCCTCGCGCATGACCTCGCTTGCCGAGGCATACTCGCCGGTCTCCACGACCTGGCGCATCATCGCGGCCATTTCCGGCGTCACCGCGACACTGATCTTTTCGACATTGGACATGAGTGCTCCGACCTCCAATAGTGAAGCGATGTCACCAGACAATATAGTCGAGTCAGCCTGGTAGGCAAGATTACCACCACGATTGACGCTGACGGTGTGGCTACAACATCGTCCGCAGCAGCCGCGCCGAACCGCGCGCGCCATCGAGGTCGAGGGCTGGCCGCTGGCGGCTTTGGCGATGCCAGCGCCTTGGCAATCGCGCTCGGCCAGCATTTCTCCGGTCAGACCCTCTTCCGGCAAAGCCGTGGCGAGTCCCAACTGCTCCAGTCGCAAAGGCCGTGCCGTCTGCTCGGTCTCGCCGCCGGCGCTGAAGGGCACCAGCAGCGATCGGCAGCCCGCCCGCAGCACATCGCAGACCGTATTGTAGCCAGCCTGGGAGACGGACAATTCCGCGCCGGCCAACAGGCTCGGAAAGTCCTCGCGGAAACGAAACAGCGCAAGCCCATCGGGCGGCGAGCTTGGCTGCCTCCTCGATAGTCTGCCTGTGGCAGGTTAGGGCCGGTGATCAGCGCCCAGTCGGTCGCACCCGGCAAGATGCGCGCCGCCTCGCACGGCGGCCTTGACCAGCCCTGCACCGGCCGCGCCGCCGCCTGCCGAAATCAAAACGTGAAATCGTTGGCGTGGCAAAGGTGGAGGAGGCGCGGCGACAAGACCCGTATAGCCGATCCTCGGTTTGATCGATGACGCGAGTTCGAACGTATCCTCCAGTCGCGCAAAGGTCGGATCGCCATGGACCATGACGAGATCGAAATGCCGATTGAGCAGTTCGACGCGTCTCTTCGTTGCGGCCGGGCTTTACCCGCTCCTGCAATAGATCGCGAATCGAGGTGACCAGCCTGGGGCGTGGCGTCATCGCCGCAATCGCCTCCAAGAGCGGCATGCAGTTCGAACCGCACCTGCCTGCGTCCGAAGGGAAACGCCTCGAGCACCACGATATCCGGCTTTGCGTTCCGCAGTGCGGCCAGCAGCAGATCGCGCCGCTGCGTCTTGAATGTGTCGTCGATCGGGGTGCCCTCGGCGTCGACCAAACCGGAAAACGCTTCCGACGCCGAGCTGATTGCCGGCAGTGCAACATGATCCATGCCCGGTCCCGGAAAACCACGCACAGGCATGCCGCCAGTCACCATCGTGACGGCAAAGCCGTCCTGCGCCAGCGCCGAAGCGACGCGGCTGGCGCGTGCGAGATGGCCGATCCCGAGCAGATGCTGAACGTAAAACAGAACTTTCGCCGCAGCCATCAGCCCTTTCTCCATTCATGCTCGAACAGGCCGACGAGCTGAGTGATGCTGGAGTGATGATCGAAATTCGCGCGCACGAATTGTTCCGCCGCAGCGCCGAGACGGCGCCGGAGTTCGGGATCGCGTATCGACGGTTTCCAGCGCCCTGGCGAACGCCTCCGGCTGATCCTGCTCGACCAGCAAGCCATTCGTACCGCTGACAATCAGCTCGGGGATGCCGGAGATATTCGTTGAAATGCAAGGCAGGCCTTGGCTCGAGGCCTCGACCAGCACATTGGGCAGTCCGTCGCGGTCGCCGTCATCGGCAATGCGGCAAGCGAGGGCGAATAGATCGGCGCGGCGGTAATGCTCAAGCACCTCTCGCTGCGCCAACGCGCCCTTCCAGATGATCCGCCCGGCGATACCGAGATCGTTTGCCAACGCTTCGAGTTCCGGAAGCTTGTCGCCGCCACCGATGTGCTCGAAACGCCATGCGAGATCGCTGGGCAATAGCGCCAGCGCCTTCAGCAGCGTGTCGTAGCCCTTTTTCTCGACGGCGCGCCCGATGCTGAGAATCACCGCGGGGTTCGCCGGGTCCGAGCCGTCGGCCTGTGACCGCTGGCCGTGGAACGTCCCGAATCTGTCGAGGTCGAGGCCATGATAGCTTAGATGCACACGCGAAGGATCGACGGCCAGCGATTGCAGGTGTTCGTACCCGGAATGAGTGCAGGTCACTGCCCATCGCACCTGCGCAAGCTTGCCTCGAAGCTCCCAGTCCGGCGAAGTCCAGATGTCCTTGGCGTGCGCCGAGCAGGTCCACGGTACGCCGGTTATCAGGCTGGCATAGGCCGCGACAGAGGCCGGCGTATGGATGAAATGGGCGTGCAGCCATTCCGCTCCGTGCGGCCACTCTTTGGCCAACACCAGCGCTTGTCCAAATCGGCGAAAGCGATTGCGTGTGAAGTCATGCGCCAGATCAGGGAGGAATTTGCAGAACGCGCGCCAGAACCCAGGACGTGCAAGCGCCGCGAGAACAGCTTTCGCGACGCGCCACGGTTCCTCGTGCAGATATTCCGGCAGATAGACAACCGGCGCCTGGATTTCGTCGTGCACCGGGTGCCGCTTCTTGTCGGTCGGCCGCCGCATCGACACCAGAACGAGATCCAGTCCGGCACGCTCCAGTCCAAGCAATTCCTGGGCAATGAAGGTTTCGGAAAGGCGGGGATAGCCCTTCAGCAGGACGACGGTTTTTCGGCGCATTGAAGTGGTGTTCAGCGCTCGACGACCGAAAGATGCGGCGCCGGCCGCTCATCCAGCCAATCGCCGACAATCTCTGAAATATGCACAAGCCCTTCCAGCCGAAGGTCAGGGCTGGCTTTTGACGGCGGAGCGTGATCGGGCAGGGCCTTCAAGGCGGCCGCGAAACGCTTCGGGTCGTCGGCTTCTTCCGGCAGAATCATTTGGATCAGACCAAGTTCGGAGGCGCGCTGAGCGCGGATCAGCTGTTCTTCGCGCGGCACGGTGCGTGGCACGATCAGCGCTGGCTTGTCGAAGGACATGATCTCGCAATAGGTGTTGTAGCCTCCCATCGAAACCACTGCCCTGGAGCCGGCGATCAGCTCTTCCATGCGGTTGTCGAACTCGCGAATTTCGATGTAGGGGACCTTTGCGCCCTTGGTCAGCAGCTTCTCCCGCTGCTTTGCCGGCATGTAGGGACCGAGCATGATCAAGGCCTTGTGCGTAAGGCCGGGGTCTTCGCGGTAGGCGTCGATGACGTTGTGAACGAGGTCCGCGCCGTCGCCGCCCCCGCCGGTGGTGACAAGGATGTAGTCGCCCTTGGGACGATGATCGGGCACCGGCTCATGCGACAGGCTCCGCTGTAGAAAGCCCACGAAGTTCATTTTTGCACGCACCGCTGGGGGAACGTTGAGGCCGGTTAGCGGATCATAGAAATCGGGCGGGCCGTAGACCCAGATCTTGTCATAGAACAGTCCGATCTTGCGCATCGTATCGCGGCGGGACCACTCCTCGTCGAGCAGATGCGGCGCATCGAGTACGTCACGCAAGCCGAGCACCAGCGTCGTGCCGCGGGTCTTCAGATAGGCAAGCGTATCCTCGACCTCGTTCTTCAGACCCATCGGTTCCTTGTCGACAATGAAGATATCTGGCTGGAAGGTCTCAGCGGTGTGCCGGATGATCGACTGCCGCATCTTCATCGTCTCATGCATGTCGAAATGCTGCTCGAGGGACGTGTACTCGCCGTTGCGGAGCTTGATCACGCTCGGGATCTTCATGAAATCAACACGCGCGCGGTAGTCGAAGGCGCCCGCAATCTGCGCGCCGGAAATGATCAGCACATGCAGTCCGCGAAAATCCTCGACCAGCGAATGCGCGATAGTCCGGCACCGCCTCAGATGGCCAAGACCAAATGTGTCGTGGCTGTACATAAGAACCCGAGCATGTTCGAAGCGCCGCGTCATGCCGCTGTCACCCTAGTTTCGCCCAGTTGGCTTTCGTTTCGCCTTGGCGGCGCTTCGCTCTCAAACGCCGGGCACCCTATACGGACCGCCGCGACCGGTCTACGGCGGAGTTGGCTTCACTTAAGATCGTCGCTTGAGCTCGGCAAGGCACGCGACCGCGCGATAGCGTCGAAACACTCCGGATTGGGGATTCCTATTTCAAAGCATGCGAGATTTGCACTAAGCGTTTGTATGCAAGCGAGCGAGATGAAACATGAGTTTTGATCTGATCGTCAAGGGTGGCACCCTCCCCGATGGGCGCGTCGCCGATATTGGTATTCGTGGAGAGACGATCGCGGCAATCGCACCAAGGCTCGATGTGGACGCCGCCCGCGTGATCGACGCAAGCGGGAATCTCGTGGCGCCACCGTTTGTCGATCCGCATTTCCACATGGATGCCACGCTCTCCTACGGCCTGCCGCGCCTCAACGCCTCTGGTACCTTGTTGGAAGGTATCGCCCTATGGGGCGAACTCAAGCCGCTGCTCACGCATGAGGCGGTGACACGTCGCGCACTCGCCTATTGCGACTGGGCGGTTTCGATGGGCCTGCTTGCCATCCGCACCCATGTCGACATCTGCGACGACCGGCTGCTCGCTGTTGAAGCTCTGCTCGACGTCAAGAAGCAGGTGGCGCCCTATATCGATCTGCAGCTGGTGGCGTTCCCGCAGGACGGCTATTTCCGGGCGCCGGGCGCCAGGGAAAACACGATCCGCGCTCTCGACATGGGCGTCGATGTGGTTGGCGGCATTCCGCATTTCGAGCGCACCATGGAGGATGGCCGTCGCTCTGTTACCGAACTCTGCGAGATCGCGGCAGAGCGGGGTTTGCCTGTGGACATGCACTGCGACGAGACGGACGATCCGCTGTCACGTCATATCGAGCAACTCGCCTTTGAAACGCAGCGGCTTGGCCTGCATGGAAGGGTGGCCGGTTCGCACCTGACCTCGATGCATTCGATGGATAACTATTACGTCTCGAAACTGCTTCCACTCATTGCGGAGGCGCAGGTCTCGGCCATTCCAAACCCATTGATCAACATCATGCTGCAAGGGCGGCACGACACATTTCCCAAGCGGCGCGGCCTGACCCGAGTCAAGGAAATGCAGGCGCTTGGCATCCGTGTCGGCTGGGGCCAGGATTGCGTGCTCGACCCGTGGTATTCGCTCGGAACCGCCGATATGCTTGACGTTGCCTTCATGGGGCTTCATGTCGCGCAAATGTCGAGCCCGGCCGATATGGCCCGCTGCTTCGATATGGTCACCACTATAAATGCCGCGATCATGGGACTGGATCACCTCGGCCTCGCGGTTGGCAAGCGAGCCAGCCTCGTGGTGCTCGATGCAGGTAACCCAATCGAAGCCTTGCGCCTGCGCGCTGATCGCTTGCTCGTCGTTTCACGAGGGAAAGTTGTGGCGCGGCGGGAGAAACGCGCGACATCGCTTTCCCTACCGGGTCGGCCTGCCGCTGTGGAGCGACGATTTTCTCTTCCTGATCAACCTAGCTTGGATCGCTTGGAAGGGCCTAACTTGCCAGTACCAGCGCCCAATACCGCCTCGAACTGTTGGCTTCACGCACATAGGCCATCCCGTAGCGCGTGAAGCGCGGATCCAGCATGTTTCGCCGATGGCCTGCAGAGTTCATCCAGCGGGAAAACAATTCCTCCGGATCGATATCGCCATAAGCGATGTTTTCGGCGGCCGCACCGCCGATGCCGTTGTCCTTCATGCGTGCAGCGAAATCCCTGCCCCATCCGGTCGAGTGCGTCATGCGTCCGCTCTTGGCCATATAGCCGGCCTGTTGAAGAGCTGCGCGCTCGAGCGTTGGATCGGCCGAAAGCGCCGGCAGATTGTTGGTGGAGCGGATCCTTGCCAGATAGCTCGCGCCTGACCCCGACGCGCCGGAGCCTTCACCCGTGTCGATCGCGCTCTGGCAGCCGGCAAGCGGCACAATGATCGCCGCGCCCGCGCAAGTGAACAGCTCGCGGCGGTTTATCTGCCCAGCGGTCACAGGACGAACCGCAATCCGATCGTGGATCGTCTCGCTTCACGTAAAACGGGGCCATATCTGCTCGCCATGGCCTGTCACAGGCGGCGGTGCCGCAATGTTCAATCGAAGGCTGAACGATATCGTTCCATGGCCATAGCTAGCCGGTCCAGGTTTTCATTCGTGTAGGCAACATAGTCCACGCCGGGGGCGTCGAGATAGAGTTCCGACACCATGCTCCACATCGCCTCGCGCAGCAGCGAAGCGCATTGCGTGGCTGCATGCGCCCGCCTCAATCCAACATCCGGCTCGGAGCCGAAATAGTCGCTCAGCAACGCGTCCGATTCCTGCTCGCTCATTCCGGCGTTGGAGGCGATGCCGGCCAGATCGAACATTGCCGTGTTGAACCCGGCATATTCGAAGTCGATCAGCCACAAACGCGTGCCGTCATCGAGGAAATTTGCCGGGAGGAGATCGTTGTGACCGAAAATGATCGGCAGGGGCCTTTGCGCAGATTCAAGTTCGTCTGCAAGCGCCAGAAATCGCGGCAGTTCGACTTTCATCCGGCTATTGGAGGAGGCGAGCGTACGCGCATAGTCGCGGATCACATGAAAAACCCAGAACATGAAGCCTGCACCCGAGACCTGATGCGGCATCTCCTGGTGAAATCGCCTGACCAGCGGTGCGATACGCGTCGCGTTGGCGCGCACATCCGCCGCGGCATAGGTCTGCGCACCAAGAAACTCCGTCACCATTACACCCGGTTCGGCAAACCGCACTTGCGGGCCGAACCCGGCCGCATGAGCGGCGCGCGCCACCATGATCTCGCGCTCTCGGTAGACATGATGAAAGGGAAAATCGCGGCCGAACCGCACGACATGCTGCCCGCCAGGTTCGACGACAACGAAGCTCTCATTGCTGAGGCCTCCCTTGAGGAGGCGGATGCTGATGGGACCCTTCCAGACCGGCAGTGCGCGGATACGGTCTTCGACGGTGGTCATGCAAGCCCTCGGGTTATTTGCCCGGCACTGTCTTTTGCCGAATTTGCGCTGTCAATCGACGATGTGGCTATTTCTGCGTTCCTGCCCGCAGCGCTGCGGCGGGGTTTGTAATCGGGCAAGTTTTCGCCTAGGGATCAGTCAGGAAGCGTTCGGGACGGCGAGAATCCTCACAATGAATCATTCGAAGCGCCATGGCGAAATCCTCCGCCTTGTCCAGGAGGCTGGCACGATCACGATCGCCGAGCTGGCCGAAAAGCTCAGCGTGTCGCTTGAGACGGTGCGCCGTGATGTGAAGCCTCTGACCAATGACGGATCGATCCTGAAAATGCATGGTGCTATCGGCTTGCCTGCGCTGGCGGGGGAAGCGCCGTTCGAGCGGCGCATGCGGGAACATGCCGATGCCAAGCGCGCCATCGCCAGGGCGGTTGCCGCCACCATTCAGGATGGCGAGTCGATCATGCTCGATACCGGCACGACCACCAGTTTCCTGGCGCGCGAACTCCAGAGCCATCGTCGACTGACGGTCATCACCAATTCGTCCGACATCGCCCGGGCGCTTGCGACCGTCAACGGCAATAAGGTGTATATGGCAGGGGGCGAGTTGCGCAGCGACTCAGGGGCCGCATTCGGCGGATCGGCGGTGGAATTCGTCAGTCGCTTCAGCGTCAACCATGCCGTTATCAGCACGGGAGCCGTCGACGCGGTGATGGGCGTCATGGACTATAATCTGGAGGAAGCGGAATTTGCCCGCATGGTCCTGACGCGCGGTGCGCGGCGCGTCGTCGTCACCGATCACTCGAAATTCGGACGGCAGGGCCTGGTGCAGGTCTGTGGCTTCGATGGCATCGGCGAATTGTTCACCGACCGCGCGCCGCCGCAGGGCGTTGTCGACGCTTTGGACAAGGCTGGCGCCAAGCTGACGGTTGCCGACGAATAACACCTGCCGCTATTGCGTGGCGCGGCTTGTCAGCGAGCCGAAGAAGCCGACGATGCGCCTGATCTTTCCGCCGTCTGAAAGCTCGGCGAAATCCAGGCCCTCCAGCAGCACCGCGCCGTCCGCCTGAATTGCGGTCCAGGCGAAGCGGACCACCTGATGATGCCTGTCGATCGAACTGGTCCTGAGAACTTGCACGCCCGGACGGTCGGCAACGACGGTGGCGATATGCGCCAGCAAGGCATCGATACCGGCGGCGTGGACGCTCGGGTCGGTATATGTAGCGTCGTCGTTCCAGACCTTGGCAAGAATTTCTCGCCGTTGTGCCGCGTCGGAGTGGTTCCAGGCGGCACAGTAGGTATCGATTAGCGTTTCTGTTTCTTCTGGTGTCGGCATGGAAGACAGTCTCACAGCGTAAGAATGGGTTCAAGTCTCCAGTGGGAGGGGCGCGAAGCCCTTCCCAATATGGCTGCGCCGGTATCTATTTCGCGCATGGCATTCACCATCAGGCAACTGCAATATTTCGTCGCCGTCGCGGAGCAGGGCTCGGTCTCGCGGGCCGCACAAAACCTCTCGATCTCTCAGTCGTCGGTCACCGAGGCCGTGAAGGAGCTTGAAGGCGACCTCGGCGTGAATCTGTTCGAGCGCCATCCGCGCGGGCTGACGATCACCCACAAGGGCCATCAGTTCCTGCGCCATGCCACCAAGATACTGGCCGACGTTTCCGATGCGCGCCGCACCTTCTCGGGCGAGCAGGAGCGCACGAGCGGCACGCTGCAGCTGGGAGTGACGTCGCTGGTGGCCGGCTATGTGCTCTCCGACCTATTGGCGCGCTATCGGCGCGCCTTTCCGGGGGTCGAAGTCGGCGCAATCGAGGACAATGGCGACTACCTGGAACACCTGCTGGTTGGCGGCGAACTGGATGTGGCCGTCATGGTCATCTCCAACCTGCGCGACCGGATGGCGCTGCAGGCGGAAATCCTTGAAGTCTCGCCCTACCGGCTGTGGCTGCCGATTGGCCATCCATTGGGCCAGGCCGAGATCATTCACATCAACGACATCGTCACCGAGCCGCTCATCATGTTGACTGTCGACGAGATCGAGGAGAACACCGGCAAGCTGCTCGCCGCTCTCGGGGCTCGTCCGCACGTCGCCTTCCGCACAAGGTCGGTGGAGGCTGTGCGCAGCCTTGTCGCCACCGGCGCAGGCATCGCGTTGCTGCCGGATCTGGTTTACAGGCCATGGTCACTCGAAGGCGATCGCATCGAATCGCGCGACATCTCCGGGGCACTGCCCGTGGTGCAGGTGGGTATGGTATGGCGGCGCGGTTCCGGCCTTGCACAATCGGCGCGGGATTTTATCGGCATAGCTCAAGGGCAGAGATCTCAGCGCCAGCGCTAGCACCGAGAAATTCGCAACGCCTATTCGTTTGCATACCCATGAACGCCAGACCTATCGGAAAAACCAATTCCGGCTTTCTGTTAAATGAATTTGCGAAACCTCTAAAATCGTCTCACCTTGTTTGCAGGGCCTCAAGTCGCCGCTCATGAGCGACGCCCTCGAATGGGAGACTCGACCATGAAATCAGTGCTCAAATGCTGTACCGCGATGGCCGTGGCGCTTTCCATGTCGGCCCCGGCTTTGGCGCAGCTCAAGGAAGTCGGCGCCGGCGAGGGCCAGGTCAACATTATCGCCTGGGCGGGTTACATCGAGCGCGGCGAGACCGACAAGAACTACGACTGGGTAACGGAGTTCGAGAAGAAGACCTCATGCAAGGTCAACGTCAAGACGGCAGCCACGTCCGACGAAATGGTCGCCTTGATGAACGAAGGCGGATTCGATCTTGTGACGGCTTCCGGCGACGCGTCGCTGCGGCTCATTGCCGGCAAACGCGTGCAGCCGATCAACACGGCGCTGATCCCAAGCTGGTCGACCATCGACGAGCGCATCCAAAATGCCCCGTGGCATACTGTCGACGGCGTTCACTACGGAACGCCCTATGTTTGGGGCGCCAATGTGTTGATGTACAACACCGACGTGTTCAAGGAAGCGCCGAAAAGCTGGAACGTGGTGTTCGAGGCGATGGACTTGCCCGACGGAAAACCCAATGCCGGCCGGGTTCAGGCGTATGACGGTGCCATCTATATCGCAGATGCGGCGCTCTATTTGATGAAGCACAAGCCGGAGCTCGGCATCAAGGATCCCTACGAACTGTCGGAAGACCAGTATAAGGCCGCGCTCGAACTCCTGCGTGGCCAGCGCAAACTTGTGGGCCGCTATTGGCATGACGCCTTCATACAGATGGACGACTTCAAGAACGAGGGCATCGCAGCATCGGGATCGTGGCCCTTCATGGTCAACGTGCTGAAGGGTGAAAAAGCCAAGGTCGGCTCGACCTTCCCGGAGGAGGGCATCACCGGCTGGGCAGATACGACCATGCTGCATGTCGACAGCCCGAATCCAAACTGCGCCTATATGTGGATGGAGCACTCGCTGTCGCCGAAGGTGCAGGGCGACGTATCGGCCTGGTTTGGTACTGTTCCGTCGGTGCCCGCGGCGTGCAAGGGCAACGCGCTCCTGACTGACGAAGGCTGCAAGGCCAACGGCTACGAAAATTTCGAGCAGATCAAGTTTTGGCGCACGCCCACTACGAAATGCGCGACCCAGGGCGATGCCTGCGTTCCGTACTATCGCTGGGTCTCCGACTATATCGGCGTAATCGGCGGGCGGTAACTTGGGAACGGCGCGACGGGTCAGCTCCGCCGCGTCTCTCCTCACCGTACCGAGCCTCTGCCATAAGCCTTGCCCCGGTCTCGATTGAGGCGATTGCGGGCGTGGCGGCGCGCTCCACTTCTCCGCTCTTGGAGAGGTTGGCCGAGCGAGCAAGGTCGGGTGTCGGGGCTTTCAACGGCGTCCAACAGCGAACAGAGCGATGACCCCAGCCGTATCTTTCGAAAAAGTCTCGCGCCATTTCGGCACGGTACGCGCGGTTGACGCAACCGATCTGGACATCGTGCCGGGCGAGTTCTTTGCCATGCTTGGTCCCTCGGGCTCGGGCAAGACGACCTGCCTTCGGCTGATCGCCGGGTTCGAGCAACCGACCAGCGGAGTCATCAAGATTTTTGGCGAGCGCGCCGATGGCGTTCCGCCTTATCGGCGCAACGTCAATACCGTGTTTCAGGACTATGCGCTGTTTCCGCATCTGAACGTGCAGGACAACGTCGCCTACGGCCTGATGGTCAAGGGGGTCGGCAAGGCCGAACGGCACAAGGCAGCCGACGAAGCGCTGTCGCTGGTGCGCCTGCCTGGCTACGGGGCGCGCAAGCCGGGTCAACTTTCCGGTGGCCAGCGCCAGCGCGTGGCGCTTGCCCGTGCCCTGGTGAACAGGCCCAAGGTGCTGTTGCTCGACGAGCCGCTGGGCGCGCTCGATCTAAAGCTGCGTGAAAATATGCAGGAAGAGTTGAAGTCCCTCCAGAAAGCGCTGGGCATCACCTTCATCTTTGTCACCCATGACCAGGGTGAAGCGCTGTCGATGGCTGACCGCGTTGCCGTGTTCAACGACGGCAGGATCATGCAGATCGGCTCGCCGCAGGAGATCTACCAAAGGCCGCGCACGCGTTTCGTCGCGGATTTCGTCGGGTCGTCCAACGTGCTGCCGCCGGACTTCGTCCAGCGCTATTCGGGGCAAAAACGCTGGGGCAGCCTGCGTCCGGAACAAATCCGCGTTTCGCGCGACACCAATGGTGACGGCGTGCGGGCGCGGGTTGTTGGAATGAATTATCTCGGCTCGGCGACGCGGGTCGCGCTCGAAGCGGACGGGCTACGCCTGCACGCGACATCGCCGGCTGGCACGACGCTTCCTGGCGTGGGCGATGAGGTAACCCTAACTTTCAACCGCGACCAGTTGCATCTGATGGATGAGCCGATATGAGCGCGGATCGGCTATTCCTCCAAGCGGCCGCGAGCTGGCGCGTCAGGTTACCCGCGAGGCGTTTATCTGGTCGAGATAGCCAGATTCGTGCGGCAGAAAATATCCATCGTCCGGCCACATCGCTGCAATCGGCATGGAAAACTGGGTTCCGTGCGTCGTGTTGCCGTAGATGACATTGGCCCATTTCGGAAGATCGTTGGCATGCTCGATCACACCTTGGGTGGAGGACGTCGTTCCGGCATAATTGACGTCGAGGACAAGGCGACTGCGTCCATCGCCAGCGAATTCACGTCTTCGCGTATCGGGCGAGTTCGTGCGCTTCCAGGCTTCCACGTCTTTGTTTGCCGGCCGCGACCATTCCGGCGTGCAAGGTGCATAGAGCATCGGACACTTGGGCGCAGATACGACGATCGAGCCGAACAGTTTGCGGATTGTGTCCAGGTTCTCGACGTTCTTGCCGAGCTTGCAGCCACGAATGTGAATGGCGACGCAATTCGTGTCGTGATTCCGCACCTTGTGACAGACCTTGACCAGCTCTTTGACGTCGTCTTCGCTGGTCGTATAGCCAGTCGCAAAGGCCGTGATCTTCGCCGCATCGAGGCTCGGGTAGCTGTCCACCAGGGTCACCAGATCGCTCAACACCGCGTTGTCTGCATGGTCGGTCGAGGTTTCGGTGACATTCATATAGAAGCCGGCTTCCGTGCCGTGCGCGACAATCACCACGTGCGACTGCTGTTTGGCGGCAAGCGTCCTGACGAGGTCGAGGAAGTTGCTTTTGAATACGTCGGTGCGCGCTACCTCCAGATCCCCGCGCCTGGTTATCTCTCGCCGCGCCGCGGCATAGTAGCTGTCGACGATGCCGAAGGCCGGGTCCGCCTGTCGCAATGCAATGCCCATGATTACCTCGCTTCTGTCGTGAGCGGCGCGATGCTGCGCGCCGGTCGGGGTTTCTGCGTCTGGACTGGAAGGTCGTTCGAACGGCGGCGAGACATTGCCACACACGCTCCAAGAGCAACGAGCCGCAGAGCCGCGATCGGTTCCACTTGCCTTGGGAGTGCTTGACGTGGCGGAAGCTTATGCTGCCCCCACAGGCAACGCAATCCTGCCGCGCAAGGGCGGCATGCTCGGTGCTTGGTCTGACACGCTCTGGCGCAACCCACGCATCCTCCTGTTTATGATGCTTGGACCGCCTCTGCTGTGGCTCGGTGTTGTTTATCTCGGCTCGCTTTTCGCGTTGCTGGTGCAAAGTTTCTTTTCGATTGACGAGTTCTCCGGCTTGATCAATCGCGAGCTCACGCTGAAAACCTATGGCGATCTGCTGCAACCTGCAAACATCGACATCATCGTCCGGACGGTGACGATGGCGGCACTGGTGACGCTGGCGTCGGCCGCCATTGCCTTCCCGATCGCCTACTTCGCGGCGCGCTATGCACGTGGCAAATGGAAGGCGCTGTTTTATCTCGGTGTCATGCTGCCGCTGTGGTCGAGCTATCTGGTCAAAGTCTATGCCTGGAAGCTGATCCTTGCAAAGGAAGGCATCCTGACCTGGCTTTTCGGCAAGCTGCATTTGACCTGGCTCATCGACGCCTGGCTGTCGATCGAACTGGTCGGAGGCAACTCCCTATCGGTGAGCCCCACCGGTACCTTCATCGTCTTTGTATATGTCTGGCTGCCATTCATGATCCTGCCCGTTCAGGCTGCGCTGGAGCGCGTGCCGGTCAACCTCATCGAGGCCTCGGCCGACCTTGGCGCCTCGCCCGGGCAGACGTTTCGGAATGTGACCTTCCCGCTGGCGCTGCCCGGCATCGTCGCGGGATCGATCTTCACCTTCTCGCTCACGCTCGGCGATTACATCATTCCGCAGATCATCGGCACATCGAGGCTGTTCATCGGCCAAGCCGTCTACGCTCACCAAGGCACTGCCGGCAACATCCCGCTTGCGGCCGCCTTCACCGTTGTACCCGTCTTCATTATGGCGCTCTACCTTTGGGGTGCAAAGCGCATGGGGGCGTTCGATGCGCTCTGAACGGGTCGGTTGTTGTTCGTGGGTCGTAGGTCGCGGGCTGCCCAACTGTGTTTGGGATGCGTCTTTGAGGATGCACGACCGTCGACCGACGAACAACGACCGACAAGCCGACAGAGCTTTCCATGCGCTCTGAAAAGGGGAACAGCGCGCCGCTGGCGCTGAAGATCGCTGCGGCCGCGGGCCTGCTCTTCCTGCATCTGCCGCTGCTGTTGATCTTCGTCTACGCCTTTACGACCGAGGAGAAGAGCTACCAGTGGCCGCCGCCGGGACTGACAACGGAGTGGTTCGCCGTCACATGGAACCGCCCGGATGTATGGGAAGCGCTGACGCTGTCGGTAAAGGTCGCGTCGATCTCGACTTTGATCGCCATCGTTCTCGGGACGCTTTGCGCGGCAGCCGTCAGCCGCACGAAGTTCTTCGGTCGCGAGGCGATCTCGCTGCTGGTCATTCTGCCGATCGCGCTGCCCGGCATCATAACCGGCATCTCGCTGCGCTCGGCCTTCAGCCTGATGGAGATCCCGTTTTCCACCTGGACCATCGTGCTCGGGCACGCCACCTTCTGCGTGGTGGTGGTCTACAACAACGCGGTTGCCCGCTTCCGCCGCACTTCGGGCTCGATGATCGAAGCGTCGATGGACCTGGGCGCTGACGGCTTCCAGACCTTCTGGCACGTCGTGCTGCCCAACATCGGCACGGCGCTGCTTGCCGGGGGCATGCTGGCCTTCGCGCTGTCCTTCGATGAGGTCATCGTAACGACGTTCACCGCCGGACAGCAGCAGACTTTGCCGATCTGGATGCTGGAAGAACTCGTACGCCCGCGTCAGCGGCCGGTGACCAATGTCGTCGCTATGGTCGTTGTCCTGGTGACATTGCTGCCGATTCTGCTCGCCTATTACCTAACCCGCGAGGGCGACCAGATCGCCGGTGCGGGGAAATGAAAGATGAGGCAGAGGCAATAGGCAGTAGGCAATAGGACTGTGAACCGGCCGAGCGCGCCGCCCCTACTGCCTGCTGCCTATTGCCTACTGCCCACCAAATAAGGGAGAACCACCAATGCAGACCGAGATGTTGATCGGCGCGCGCTTCGAGAAAGGCACTGAGACCGAGGAACCCATCCTCAACCCGAAGACCGGCGAGACGGTGTTGAACCTGCCCGAGGCCAGTCAGGCACAAATCGATGCGGCGGTTGCCGCAGCCGAGAAGGCATTTGCGACCTGGTCGCGGACGACACCGGCGCAGCGTTCAGGCTACCTGCTCAAAATTGCGGATCGTATCGAGGCGGATGCGGAGGCGTTTGCGAGGCTGGAAGCGTTGAACTGCGGCAAGCCGATCAACGCCGTGCTCAATGACGAGATCCCGGCAATCGTTGATTGCTACCGCTTCTTCGCGGGTGCGGTGCGTACAATGCCGGGCGTCGTCGCCGGCGAATATCTGCCGGGCTTCACCTCGATGGTTCGCCGCGACGCGATCGGCATCGTTGGTTCCATCGCCCCCTGGAATTATCCGTTGATGATGATGGCCTGGAAACTGGCGCCGGCGATTGCCGGCGGAAACACGGTTGTCTTCAAACCTTCGGAACAGACGCCGCTGACGGCGCTGAAGCTCGCCGGGATCCTCGCCGACGTGTTGCCGGAAGGTGTCGTCAACGTCGTGCTGGGGCGCGGCGAAAGTGTTGGAAACGCGCTGATCAATCATCCGAAAATCTCGATGATCTCGATCACGGGCGATGTCGCCACCGGCAAGAAGGTTCTGCAGGCGGCTGCCAAATCGGTGAAGCGCACGCATCTGGAACTTGGCGGAAAGGCGCCGGTCATCGTCTTCGACGACGCCGACCTGGACGCAGTCGTTGCCGGCTTGCGCGCCTTTGGCTACTACAATGCCGGCCAGGACTGCACCGCGGCCTGCCGCATCTATGCCGGCAAGAAGATCTACGACAAGCTCGTCGCCGACCTGTCGTCGGCCGTTTCCACGATCAAGTTCAATCAGTCCGATGATACCGAGAACGAGATCGGGCCATTGATTTCGCGCCGCCAGCGCGACCGCGTCGCTTCGTTTGTGGAGCGCGCGTCGGAGTTGAATCACATCGAAATCACGACAGGTGGCAAGCCGGGCGAGGGCGGCGGATTCTTCTATCAGCCGACCGTCGTGGCCGGGGCCTTGCAGTCCGATGAAATCGTACGGCGTGAAGTGTTCGGTCCGGTGGTTTCCGTCACACGCTTTTTCGATGTCGATGAGGCGGTCGGCTGGGCAAACGATTCCGACTACGGCCTCGCCTCGTCGGTTTGGACGAAGGATGTTTCGCGCGCCATGGCCACAGCGGCGCGGCTGCAATATGGCTGCACTTGGATCAACACCCACTTCATGCTGACAAACGAAATGCCGCATGGCGGTCTGAAGCAGTCCGGCTACGGCAAGGACATGTCGCTCTATGCGCTTGAGGACTACACCGCGGTGCGTCACGTCATGGTGGCGCATGGACAGTAGCACCGCGCCAGGAGCCACACTAAGCGAATGTCCCCACGGCAAATAAGCTGCGCACATCTGGTCGGACCAGATCTTTCACGCTAGGGTCCCGCCCAACGAGCTTGGGAGGTGTGCATGAAAATCGGGTTCTGCATGTTCCTGTGGACGTCGCACGTCACGGAAAAGCATCAAAGGCTGCTGAAGGACATCAAGGCGACAGGCTATGACGGTGTCGAGATTCCGATCTTCGCGGGCGACCCCGATCATTATAAGCGGCTCGGCGACCTGCTGGACAGGATCGGCCTGGAGCGCACCTCCGTCACGGCGATGGGCGACCCGGCGCTCAATTTGATTGGCGACACGGCAGCGCGCAAGGCCGGTATCGCCTACATGAAAAGAGCGGTCGACTGTGCCAACGCGCTGGGCGCCGACAAGCTCTCCGGTCCGATGCATTCGACGCTTGGACATTTCAGCGGCGTTGGCCCGACGGCCACGGAGAAACGGCGCTCGGTGTCTTCGCAGCGCGCCATCGGCGACTATTGCGCAACAAAGAACGTCACCATCGGCCTCGAGGCGCTGAACCGTTTCGAATGCTATCTGTTCAATACCATGCACGATCTCTCTGCGCATATCGACGAGGTCGACCATCCGAACATCAAGGCGATGTACGATACCTTCCACTGCAACATCGAGGAACAGGACCCGATCGCCGCCTATTCGAAGCACGCCAAGAACATCGTCCACATCCATATTTCCGAGAATGATCGTGGCGTGCCGGGGCGTGGCAACATTCCGTGGAAAAAGACTTTTGCGGCGATCCGTGAGAGCGGCTACGACGATTGGCTGACCATCGAATCATTCGGGCGCGGCCTGAAGGATTTGGCCGCCGCGACGAAAGTCTGGCGCGACTTCGCCGAAACCCCGGAGGCGGTCTACAAGGACGGCTACAAGCACATCCGGGACCATTGGAAGAGGGCAAAGAAATAGCGAGAACTTGTCCCCCAATTCATGGGACGAGGAACTTAAGCGGGCCTTGGCGCTGCCACACGGTCACGAACTAGATGAATGCTCGTAACCGCACCGCGGCGCGGGATCTTGCGCTGTGTAGCCTGCATCGCTAACTGCGGTGCCATCATCAATGAAGGAAACGCCCCTTGGCCCTCAGGCTCAACATTGTCATTGGCAGCACGCGGCCGGGCCGCGTCGGGCCGAAAGTCGCCAAGTGGTTTCATGGCCTTGCCAAAGGGCACGCAAAGTTCGACGCAGTGCTGGTCGATCTCGCCGACTTCGAACTGCCGGTCTACGACGAACCAAAACATCCACGTCTTCAGCAATATGAGCACGCGCATACGAAACGATGGAGCGAGAGCGTGGCATCGGCCGATGCCTTCGTCTTCGTGACGCCCGAGTACAATTACTTCGCGCCACCCGCACTGATAAACGCGTTGACCTACCTGTCCAAAGAATGGGCGTACAAGCCTGCTGGCCTCGTCAGCTACGGCGGCATTTCTGGCGGTTTGCGGGCCGCGCAGTCGGAGAAGCTGCTACTTACCAGCCTCAGGATTATGCCGATCCCCGAAGCCGTCCAGGTGCAAATGGTCAATCAGTATATCGGGGACGACGGCGTCTTCTCGCCAAGCGAGCAGATGACGTCCAGCGCCAAAACAATGCTGGACGAATTGCACCGCTGGGCAGAGGCGGTCAAGCCGATGCGTGTCGGGTAACTGCCTGCCGTTATTGCTTAGGTTTCTTGGTAGGCATCCATACCCCGCGGACGATGGATGCGCCGATTTGCAGGTTGTACTCGGTGGTCGGTATGCCGCCGCCCTTCGTCGTAAACAGCATCTTGTCATCCTTGCTGGCATTGAAGCTCTGCACGGTATCGGCGGTTTTCGAAAGGAAACTCATTGCCGCCAGGCCGGCGGTACGCGTGGCGAAGGTTCCCCAAGCCATAAAGAGTTCGCGCGGCCCGAATTCACGCAGGCAGTTCAGCGGCCAGAACCTTCGCGGCTTGGCCGCCGATGACATGTGATCCCGATAAAGGTCTTCTGCCTCATCAACGACAACAGATGTTGCCTTCTCGCCAGGAGTGAGCGAGCCGCTAACGCCAACGCCCATGAAATTGGCATAGAATTGGCGGTTTAAGCCAGGACTTCGGAAGATAAATAAGTCAAACTGGAGCTGAAATCCTCGCCCCTTGCTTTCCCGCTTCTCCACGGAAATAGCCCAATCCTTCGCGGTCTCGCCCACAGTCCCCTCCACTTGCGCCCCTGCGATTGACAGCAGACAATGAGAAGACTGTCTATTGATTGAAAGTCGGTTGCCCGCCTTCCGCTAACCCTGACTTGCCGCAATGCGCGATTTTGTTTCGCCAAAATCCTCGCCCTTGTCGCCGGGCACTCCCGCATTCGCCTGTTCTGCCTGGGTAGGGGTAACCGGAGCGCCGGGACGCCGGATCTTGGGGGCAGCCTCCTTCACGATCGGGAGCATGCCCTCGCCACCCGCGTCGAAAACTTCGAAGAAATGCCCGCGCATCCGTGGCTCCCAGAATTTGTTGATATGCTCGGCCACGCCTTCGACTCCCATCTCATGCGGCTTCGACATGAAGAAGGTGCCAATTTGATTCGCCATGCGGACGATCTTGGCGATGCCGCTTGCGGCGGGGTCATGCTCATCGTGGTCAAGCGACATTCTGCCTGGCTCCCTGGTTGGAGGATGGGTCGGCGCTTCGCAGGATGCGTGCGCCGTGGGTGAAGACATCGAACTCATCGCCGCGCACCAGCGCGACCAGTGTCATGCCCGCTTCGTCCGCCGTACGGATGGCGAGCGCGGTCGGCGCGGAAACGGCGATGATGACGGCAGACCCGATCGCTGCGGTCTTCTGTACCATCTCGACCGAGACGCGGCTGGTGACGACGACCGCCCCCGTGGCGCCGTCGAAACCCGCTTTCGCCAATGCACCTGCCAGCTTGTCGAGTGCATTGTGGCGCCCGACATCCTCGCGCGCGGCTATGATGCCTTTTCCCGGGACGTAGAATCCGGCGGCGTGAACTGCGCCGGTCTCGGCATGCAGCGGCTGTTGTTTTGACAGCAACCTTACCGACTGGGCGATATCGTCGACGCCAAGCGTAAGCAATGACTTATTAACATCCGCGACTGAGCGCATCGCCTCGTCGATCGACTCGATGCCGCACAGTCCACAGCCGACCGGCCCAGCAAGCCGTCGCCGCCGCGCCTGGAAACGCGTATTGGCTTGGTCCTTCAGCCGGATCTGGATGTCGATGCCCTCACCAAGGTCCTCGACTTCGATCGCCTCGATCTCATCCTTGGATGAGATGATGCCTTCGGTCAGCGAAAACCCCAGCGCGAAGTCGTCCAGATCGGCGGGCGTTCCCATCATTACGGCATGGGTCGTGCCCGCATAGGAAAGCGCGATCGGCGTTTCTTCAGGCACCATACGCGCAGCAGAGGCTGTGCCGGACGCGCGGCGGGCGAGGCGATTGGTGGAGGTGACGGGAGGACGGGTCATATGCGCAACCCTCCCCTCAAGGGGGAGGGGGAGGTCGGCGCCCTCATCACTCCGCCGCTTCCAGCCTGCCCTCGATCCGGCGCGAGCGGCGGGACAGTTCCTCGTATTCCTCCTGCCACCCCGTCGGTCCGTTGGACGGATTCACCTGCACGGCGGTCACCTTGTACTCCGGGCAGTTGGTCGCCCAGTCGGAGAAGTCGGTTGTGATGACGTTGGCCTGCGTATCCGGATGGTGGAAGGTCGTGTAGACGACACCCGGCGAGACGCGCTCGGTGATCTCCGCACGAAGCGTGGTCTCGCCAGAGCGGCTTTGCAGCCGCACCCAGTCGCCATCGCGCAGCCCGCGATTTTCCGCGTCGTGCGGATGGATTTCCAGCCGATCCTCCGCATGCCAGATGACATTGTCGGTTCGCCGTGTCTGCGCGCCGACATTGTACTGCGACAGCACACGTCCGGTGGTGAGCAGCAACGGGAAGCGCGGTCCGGTGCGTTCGTCCGTCGCCACATATTCCGTGCGGATGAACTTGCCCTTGCCGCGCACGAAGCCATTAATATGCATGATCGGCGTGCCTTCCGGCGCCTTCTCGTTGCATGGCCACTGAACCGAGCCCATCTTGTCAAGATAGTCATAGCTTACCAGGGCGAAGCTTGGCGTCGACATGGCTATCTCGTCCATGATCTCGGACGGGTGGGCGTAGTTCCAGTTCAAGCCCATCGCTTGAGCGATCCTCTGCGTGACCTCCCAATCCGCCAAGCCATTCTTGGGCGCCATCACCTTGCGTACGCGATTGATCCGGCGCTCTGCATTGGTGAAAGTGCCGTCCTTCTCAAGGAAGGTCGATCCCGGCAAGAACACATGCGCGTAGTTGGCTGTTTCGTTGAGGAAGAGGTCGTGGACGACGACGCATTCCATGGCAGCGAGACCCGCGGACACGTGCTTGGTGTCGGGGTCGGACTGCAGGATGTCTTCTCCTTGGATGTAAATGCCCTTGAACGTGCCCTCCACCGCGGCATCCAGCATGTTGGGAATGCGCAGGCCTGGCTCGTTGTCGAGCTTCACGCCCCAGAGTTTCTCGAAAGTGTCGCGCACCGCGTCGCCGGAGATGTGGCGATAGCCCGGCAACTCGTGCGGAAACGAGCCCATGTCGCAGGCGCCCTGAACGTTGTTCTGTCCGCGCAAAGGATTCACGCCGACGCCGCGCCGCCCGATATTGCCGGTCAGCATTGCGAGGTTGGCGATTGCAATCACCGTGGTTGAGCCCTGGCTGTGTTCGGTCACACCGAGGCCATAGTAGATCGCGCCGTTGCCGCCGGTGGCGTAAAGCCGCGCCGCGCCGCGGATTTCCTCGGCGGGAACGCCCGAAAGCTTTTCAACCTCCTCCGGGCTGTGGCGCGCATCGGAGACGAATTCGGCGTAGTCTTCGAATTCCGACCAGTCACAGCGCTCACGGATGAAGGCCTCGTCGAACAGCCCCTCGGTGACGATAACGTGAGCGAGCGACGTCACAACGGCGACGTTGGTGCCTGGCCGCAGCGGCAAATGGTGCGCCGCTTCGACGTGCGCCGACTTGACCATCTCGGTGCGGCGCGGATCAAGGACGATCAGCTTCGCGCCCTGCCGCAGGCGCTTCTTCATCCGCGAAGCGAAGACCGGATGCGCCTGTGCCGGATTTGCGCCGATGATCATAATGACGTCAGTCTCTTCCACCGAGTCGAAATCCTGCGTGCCGGCCGAAGTGCCATAGGTCTGGCCGAGGCCATAGCCGGTCGGCGAATGGCAGACGCGCGCACACGTATCGACATTGTTGTTGCCGAAGCCCTGGCGGATAAGTTTCTGGACGAGGTAGGTTTCCTCGTTGGTGCAGCGCGACGAGGTGATCCCGCCGATCGAGCTGCGGCCATACTGGTATTGAATGCGGCGGAACTCACTTGCCGTATAGGCCAGCGCTTCTTCCCAGCTGACTTCGCGCCATGGATCCGAAATTTTCTCACGGATCATCGGGTTGAGGATGCGCTCCTTATGCGTGGCATAGCCGTAGGCGAAACGGCCCTTGACGCAGGAGTGGCCGCGATTTGCCTTGCCGTCCTTCCAGGGCACCATGCGCACCAGTTCGTCGCCGCGCATTTCGGCCTTGAACGAGCAGCCGACGCCGCAATAAGCGCAGGTGGTGACCACCGAATGCTCCGGCTGGCCGATCTGGATGACTGACTTTTCAGTCAGTGTCGCGGTCGGACAGGCCTGTACGCAAGCGCCACACGAGACGCATTCCGATTCCAGGAAGTTCTGGTGCATGCCGGGCGATACGCGGCTTTCAAATCCGCGGCCTTCGATGGTCAGCGCGAAGGTGCCTTGCACTTCCTCGCAGGCGCGCACGCACCGCGAGCAGACGATGCACTTCGATGGATCGTAGGTGAAATACGGGTTCAACTCGTCCTTCGCCATCCAGCGAAAGTTGTCCGCGCCATCCTTCTTCTTAAAAACGTGGTTGTCGCCCTCGTAGCCGTAGCGCACATCGCGCAGGCCGACGACGCCGGCCTGCGTCTGCAACTCGCAATCGCCATTTGCCGCGCAGGTCAGGCAGTCGAGCGGATGGTCGGAGATGTAAAGCTCCATAACGCCGCGGCGGATTTTCTTCAGGCGCTCGGTCTGGGTATGGACCACCATGCCCGGCATCACCGGCGTAGTGCAGGAGGACGGCGTTCCGTTGCGGCCGTCGACCTCGACCAGGCAGAGACGGCACGAGCCGAAGGCGTCCACCATGTCGGTGGCGCATAGCTTCGGAATGGCAATGCCGGCTTCCATGGAAGCGCGCATGATCGACGTGCCCTCCGGCACGGTGACCGTGAAGCCGTCAACGGTCAGCGTCACCTCTTTCTCGGACTTCGAGGGAGGTGTGCCGTAGTCGATTTCGTGGACGAGACCCATCAGAGGCTCCTAACCAGTAACATAGGACGGATCAGGTAATCTTTCGACCCCCACGCCGCATCGCTTCGCTTGGCACCTCTTTCCCGATCGACGGGAGAGGAAGCCAAGGTGAATGACTGGCACCGCCGAAGCGGCAGCGTTTTGTCTCCCCCGTCGATCGGGAAGAGGTGCCCCGAAGGGCCGGAGTGGGGGTCGAGCGCAAGCATCGCCTACTCCGCCGCCTCCGCCACTTTGCGCAGCTTGAAATCCTCAGGGAAATGATTGATTGCACTCATCACCGGATAGGGCGTGAAGCCGCCGAGCGCGCAAAGCGAGCCGAACTTCATCGTGTTGCAGAGATCGGTGACCAGTTCGAGGTTCTTCTCCGGCTCGATGCCGGCGCCGATGCGGTCGATCGTCTCGACACCGCGCGTCGAGCCAATACGGCACGGCGTGCACTTGCCGCAGCTCTCGATCGCGCAGAACTCCATGGCGAAACGCGCCTGCTTCAACATGTCGGCAGTTTCATCGAACACCGTGATGCCCGCATGGCCTATCAGGCCGTCCCTGGCGGCGAAGGCTTCGTAGTCAAACGGCGTATCGAACAGGGCGCGCGGGAAATAAGCGCCAAGCGGGCCACCGACCTGCACCGCCTTGACTGGACGCCCGGTCGCAGTGCCGCCGCCGATCTCGTCGACGATCTCGCCAAGGGAAAGGCCAAACGCCGCCTCGAAGAGACCGCCATTCTTCACATTGCCGGCGATCTGGATCGGGATCGTGCCGCGCGAGCGGCCCATGCCAAAATCCTTGTAGAAGGCCGCACCCCTGTCGAGAATAATCGGTACAGATGCAAGCGAAATGACGTTGTTGATGACCGTCGGCTTGCCGAACAGACCCTGAATCGCCGGCAGCGGCGGCTTGGCGCGCACAATGCCGCGCTTGCCCTCCAGGCTGTTCAGCAGCGACGTTTCTTCGCCACACACATAGGCGCCGGCGCCGACGCGGATTTCCATATCGAAGGCGTTCGGCGAGCCCAGCACATTGAGGCCGAGCACGCCGCCCATGCGGGCGATCTCCACCGCCGCCCGCATCTTGGCGACGGCGTGCGGATATTCCGAGCGGATATAGACGAAGCCCTTGGTCGCGCCCGTCGCGATGCCGGCAATCGCCATGCCTTCGATAAGGACGAAGGGATCGCCCTCCATGATCATGCGATCGGCGAAGGTGGCGCTGTCTCCCTCATCCGCGTTGCAGACGATATATTTGCGGTCCGCCGTCGCATTCAGCACCGTGTTCCACTTGATGCCGGTCGGGAAGCCCGCGCCGCCACGGCCGCGCAGGCCGGACTCGGTAACAGTTTTGACGATGTCGACCGGCGCCATCGCGACAGCCTTCGCCAATCCCGCAAGACCGCCTAGCCGGCGATAGGCATCCAGGGACAGCGGGTCGCTGACGCCGCAGCGGGCGAAGGTAAGCCGCGTCTGCCTGGCGAAGAACGGGATCTTGTCGGGCACGCCCAGCCAGCGCTTATGATGCCCACCCTTGAGGAAACCAGCATCAAACATCGACTTGATGTCCAAGGGTTTCACCGGTCCGTAGGCGACACGGCCGTTGTCGGTCTGGATTTCCACCATCGGCTCGAGGAAATAGGCACCGCGCGAGCCGTTGCGCACGATACGCGCTTCCGCGCCGCGTGCTTTGAGTTCCGCTTCTATCGCATGAGCGACCTTGTCGGCGCCGAGAGCAAGTGCGCCGGAATCGCCTGGGATGTAGATGACGGGGATCACCAACGCACCTCCGCGATGATCTGGTCAACCTTGTCGGGATCGAGTTCGGCCAATAACCTGGCCATCAAGCATCGCCGCCGGCGCGCATGCGCACAGACCGAGGCAGTAGACCGGCTCCAGCGTCACCGAGCCGTCCTTTGCCGTCTCATGGAAGCCCAGGCCGAGAAGTTGCTGCACACGCATCGCGATGGCGTCGGAGCCCATCGACTGGCACGCTTCGGCGCGGCATATCTTCAGCACGTGCCGCCCAGCGGGTGCGCGACGGTAATCGTGATAGAATGTGACCACGCCGTGGACTTCGGCCTTGGAAATGTTGAGAGCCTCGGCGATCACAGGCAGGGATTCCGTTGGCACAAAGCCGAACTCTTCCTGAAGCCCGTGGAGAATCGGCAGCAGAGGCCCTTCCAGCGCTTCATGATCGGCAATGACTGCGACCGTCCGCTGAACGACGTTATCCGGCGCCTGGGTACTTGCGAGCTGCATAGCGCAGCGCCCTCCCTGATCGGCAAATTGCGTCAAGGTGACGCTAAGCCCTCTAGAAAACAGACAAAACAGCGGAAATCAATAAAGCAGTTTCGTTGCTTGATAGACGAAATCTATCAAGCGTTCGATCCAGCTTTATTTAGCCTAGAAGGTTTCAGCGAAATCGCTTGCCAGCGTCATCGCCTCGCTCAGCAGCGCCGAGACCAGCGGGGTGTGTGGCTCTCGTCGTGCAGCAACAAGGCCGACAATATGGCTGGCATCGGGGTCGACAATCGGGATCGCGCGGATCGGCTCGGCAAAGCCAAAAGTCTCGGCAAGATTGAGGGGCATGATCGATGACCACTTGCCCGTGCGAATGTGAGAAAACAGCACGATCATCGAATTGGATTCCAGCGTCGGCCGCGCCATCGAACCGGCTTTCGCCAGATGCTGGTCGATGATGCGCCGGTTCTGCATGTCGGGCGTGAGCAAGCAGAGCGGTAGTTCGGCTACCTCCGCCCAGCTTATTTTATGACGGTCAGCGAATGGCGTGCCGGTAGCCGTAATCAGTTGATACCGCTCCGAATACAACGGCACGCTGATGACATTTCCGAGCGGCTCGTTGTCGAGGTAGGTAATCCCTGCATCGATCTCGTAGTTGCCGAGCAATGACAGAACCTCGCTCGACGTCCGAGACAAGATCGAAAAGGTAACGCCCGGGTGCTTTTCGCGGAACGGGGTCGTCAGCCGGGGCACCATTGCCAGCGCGGTAGGTATGGCGGCGATGCGAACGCGGCCGGACAAACCGAACCGCGCGGCGCGCATCTCCGCTCGCATCGTGTGGGTATCGCCAACGATGCGCCTCGCCCACACCAGAACCTGCTCACCTTCCTGGGTTAAACCTTGGAAGCGGGAGCCGCGCTTGACCAGCATGACCCCAAGTTGTTCTTCGAGCTGCTTGATCGCGGCTGAAAGCGTTGGTTGCGTCACACCGATTTCCTGTGCGGCGTGACCGAAATGCTGGGCTTTTGCCAACGCAATAAAGAATTCCAGCTTGTCGATCATCACGCAAACTAAAAATTGAATGCGAACCGCAACGGTGCGCATCATTGGACCAAGGCTCATGGGAGTCCGCGCCGGACCCCTTAACTGTATTGCAACCCAATCTTCGTCTTTCTCGCTGGTCCGATTTTTACTGCGGATTTACGCGAAGTTTCAATGTTGTCGGATAGTCGTATTCGGCAACGGGCGGAAGCGACGTGAGTTTCCGTTCAGAGTTGAGAGGCGTGAACGACAGCGGAAAATGTGGGAAGCCGTTGGCTTGTGTCGTGCGTGGGGGCGTAGGGCATATGCGATCGGTAGGGCTGTCGACTGGGCTAGGTCCGGTTGTCCTGTTTGCACTCCCTAATGGCGACGATTTGGACCGCCTTTAGGAGGTAGCATTAGCATTTCAGGCAACATTCGACAAAAAACTCTTGAGCTCGCAACGCGCTGCCGGATCGTCGCAGACTGGAAAGAACGTCTGAGATCGATACACCGGGCGAAAGGCACGCCAGCATTCAGCCGGCACATCGCTGCTTGGTGTTCGGCGCAATCTGCACTATCTGGAGCGCAGCCAGACCAGCAGAAGCGCTAGAGCCATGTCGTCCGTTACTCGCGAAGCCGTCATTGAGAAGCTGAGGACCATCAAGGGTCCGGATTTTGAGGGCGATATCGTCTCGCTCGGCCTCGTCTCGGAAATTTTCATTGCCAATTCCAAGGTCTTTTTCTCGATAACGGTTCCCTCCGCCCGCGCGCAGGAACTTGAGCCACTGCGGGCTGCCGCCGAACGAGCTGTAAAGTCGATGCCCGGCGTTGCCGGCGCGGTCGTTGCGCTGACTGCCGAAAAGAAGGGCGGGGGCATGGAAGCTCCGGTCAAGCGTCCAACGCCGCCGCCTCAGCCAACAGCGCCATCGCCGCGGCAGGCGCCGGCCGCCCCACGCGCAGCGCCAGCACCGGCATCGCATACCCAGGGCCGCCGCGGTGTGCCCGGCATCGACGCAATCATCGCCGTTGCCTCCGGCAAGGGCGGCGTTGGCAAATCCACGACTGCCGTCAACATCGCCCTCGGCCTCGCCGCGCTGGGCCTCAGGGTTGGACTGCTCGACGCCGATATCTACGGTCCGTCGATCCCGCGGCTCCTCAACATCCACGGCCGGCCGCAGACGGTGGACGGCAAGATCCTCAAGCCGATGGAGAATTACGGCCTCAAGGTGATGTCCATGGGCTTCCTCGTCGATGAGGAGACGCCGATGATCTGGCGCGGGCCAATGGTCATGTCCGCTCTCACCCAGATGCTGCGTGAAGTCGAATGGGGGCCGCTTGATGTTCTTGTGGTCGATATGCCGCCCGGCACCGGCGATGCACAGCTCACGATGGCCCAGCAGGTGCCACTGGCTGGCGCGGTCATCGTCTCGACGCCGCAGGATCTCGCCTTGATCGATGCCCGCAAGGGTCTGAATATGTTCAAGAAGGTCGACGTACCGCTGCTCGGCATTGTCGAGAATATGAGCTACTTCCTCGCCCCCGACACCGGCAACCGCTACGATATTTTCGGTCATGGCGGCGCCAGGCGTGAGGCCGAGCGCCTGGATGTCACGTTCCTCGGCGAAGTGCCGCTGGAAATGACCATCCGCGAGACATCCGACGCCGGCGCGCCGGTCGTGGTTTCGGAGCCGGATAGTGCTTCCGCGAAGATTTATCGGGGAATTGCCGCCAAGGTTTTGGAGCGGCTGCGCGAAGAACAAGGGCGTTCTGCCCAGGCCGTTCCTGCGATCGTGTTCGAGTAAGCTCGACCCTAGTCTAGTTCCGCCACAGGTTGTTGCATGAAATTTCCGACTTGCCGGACTGAGAAGCCGCCTCGTCGATCTGGTACGGGCCATTGCCCAGCGCGCTGGCCGCCCAAAGCTTGAGATCCTCGATGCTCGTCTCGGTTATCAGGCGTAGGCCGGTTCCGGCGGACGTGCCCGGCCCACGCCAATAGAGTCTCGGGAACAGATATAGCAGCAGAGGTTCCTCCGCCGACGCGCAGATATGCGTGAAGTTAATCTTCGCAATCCGCAACTGAGGGCGGATCGGCCAGCACGTCTCACTGTCGACCTTGTCGCCGCCGTCGAGCGCTATACGTTTTGTTTTGTTCAAATAGAGCAGAATCGCAGTCGGGTCGGGATCGGCCTTGCAGGACAATTGCTCAAGCAGGGAATCAGCGACGACTTGATCGAGCTCCTGCGCAGCTACGGGCGAAGCCAGGACGCAAGCAGCAAATGCTGTGAGCAGGCTTTTCAATTTGATCCGCCGAGCTTCTTACCGAATGCCGAGAAGAATTCGCCTGCAAGCTTCTTCGAGGTGGAACTGATCAGCCGGCTGCCGAGCTGGGCGATCTTGCCACCTACATCGGCCTTGGCCGAGTAGTTCAGGACAGTTTGGTTCGGTCCGGTCTCGGTCAGCTTTACATCTGCGCCGCCCTTCGCGAAGCCGGCGATACCGCCCTTGCCCTCTCCGGCGATCGTGTAGGAGTGAGGCGGCTGGAGGTTTTTCAGCGTCACTTCGCCGTTGAAGGTTGCTTTGATCGGTCCGATCTTGAGCACCACCGTCGCCGCCATGTCGGTGTCGGAGGTCTTTTCGAGGCTCTGGCACCCCGGGATGCAAACTTTGAGAATTTCAGGGTCGTTCAGCCCTGCCCAGACCTTTGCGATCGGCGCTTCGATTGTCTCCTCGCCTTCTATAACCAGAGCCATGAAATCCTCCATCCCGGTGCGGCCATAAGGCGTAACCGACCACGAGGATGCTGTCCATCACACCAGGCCATGGACCCCTGTAGCAGAGCGCCTGCAAACAAGCACTGCAAGCGGAACCGTGGTCGTTTCCGCACCGGTGTAGCTCTGCCGCCCGTTGCTGCAGAGCCGACGCTGCCTAGCAACCCATGCCGGCTCGAGGCAGCTTGATCAGTTCGCCGAAGCGGCTTCTCAGCCTGTCGTCAAGTGTCTTTGCCACGTGGCGCGGAAAGCGCTCGGCCAGAACGCGCTTCTTCTCGGCGATAGCGCGACCGAGGATGTCGGGCTTGCCCTTCTCGTTCCATTCCTTGGGCGAGAAGCGGTCGCCGACAGCAGGGTAGAAATATTCGGTCTGCATCAGCCGCAGCGTCTGTTCATTGCCGAGATAGTGGCCTGGACCGTTCAAGCAGACTTCCGTGATCGTGTCGATCGACAGTGCGGCATCGGTTACCTCGATGCCGCGCACACAGCGCTGGCAATGTCCGAGCATGTCGTTGTCGATGATGAGGCTTTCAAGGCAGAAGCCGAGCAGCGAGGCATGCATGCCGGCGGATTCGTAGACGAGATTGAGGCCGGAAAGCCCCGCCATCACGTCCGTGATGCCTTTCTCATAGCCGGATTGGATATCCGGCATTTTCGAATCGGTCATGCCGGCAGCCGAGCCGCCGGGCAGGTCGTAGAACTGCGCCATCTGTGCGCAGGCTGCCGTCAGCACCGCCTGTTCGGCCGATCCGCCTGACATGGCGCCGGTGCGCAGGTCCGAGACGAACGGCCATGTGCCGAAGATCGCCGGATGGCCCGGCTTGATGGCGTTGACGTAGATGAGCCCGACGAGCACCTCGGCGACGGCTTGCACGACAGCGCCGGCGATCGCCGCGGGTGCGGTTGCGCCGGCTTGCCCGGCCGACAGCAGCAGGATCGGGATGCCGCCCTCGACGCATGCCTCCAGTACACCGCAGGCGTCCTCGGCGAATTTCATCGGCGGCACGACGAAGCAGTTCGAATTCGACACGAACGGCCGCGCGCGGAAATTATCCTCGCCGCCAGCGATCGCATAAAGCATCTCCAGCGCCGGCGCGACGTTCTCGCGCACGGTGAACGATGTGCCGACATGCTTTGATGTTCCCATCACGCAGGCGTAGAGCGTGTTGAAATCCATCTCCAATGGGTCTGGAACATCGCGTGGCACCATCGGGCGCTGGAAGAAATGGATATTGTCCAGACCTTCGACCAGACGCGCGGCGTCGTAAATGTCCTGCAGCAGCAACTCGCGGTATTCGCGCTTCTCCACATCGACAAGATGCACCGCGGCGCCGGCCGTACCGTAGTGGACACGCGTGCCCTTGATGAGCATGTCGTGCCTGGGGTCCTGGCCGTGCAGCGTAAAATTGCGCGCCGCCTTCTTTATCGTGGCGTCGACCAGCCCGCGTGGAAACCGCAGGCGGCCATCGGCGCTCATGATCGCACCGGCCCTGGTGCATGCCTCGATACAACTCGGAATAGCGTTTGCGAAACCAACGCTTTCAAGCAGAGTTAGGACCGCCTCGTGAATCCGCTCGAGATCGTTCTGGCCCAATGGCTTGTACCTGCCGCCCTCCAAACCGGGGCGGATTGGGCGCACATCGTCTGCCAGAGGGGCGGCCCGGAGCGCCCGCCGTGCCTCTCGCCCACCCGATCGCCGCGATCGCGCCTCCGCCGCCGATTCCTCTGCAGGGCTTTGAATTTCGGCGGTTGCGGACATTGCGGATGTCTCTCGTGCTTGGGAGGGCGCGACCGAAATGCAGCGCATACCGGATCGTTTCCCTCATGGTCGTCGCGCTAATATGCAGCGTCGTTTACCCATCCGGATGGACCAGCGGTTTCCTGCGGATAGTCCAGATAGGTTGCTGGTGAACGGTGTGTGCGTTCGCAAAGGGCGGCGGGAGGTGCTCGCCTGGCCGCCTTACGCGCAGCCGGTTTCCACGGTGTACCGCGCCCCGCCAGGAACCTCCATCCAACCCTACTTTTGGAAGCCGCGTGACACTTCCCTATCACGTGGAGGATAGCGGGCGCAGCAGCGGCATATTCAACCCGGACACTGCCGCCGGGGCGATCTCAATCGGGAACAAGTTTGCTCGAACGTCTACGCTGCCGCCGGTCTGCGGCCGGCAGCAGTCGCCAGTTCGCGTATTCCCGGCTCTATATGCTGCAGGGCGATCGACGATATGCCGAGCCGCATGAACCGCGTCGGCTTTAGCCCGCTATCGAAGAAGCGGTCGCCGGGTTCGATGATAACGCTGCGCGCCGCGGCCGCTTCCGCCAAACCACGCGAGTCGGTACCCCGCGGTCCTTCCAGCCAGAGCGAAGTGCCGCCCGCCGAGTCAGTCGAGCGCCATTCGGGCAGGAAGGCCTCGATCGCTTGCGAAAGCCGCTTGCGGCGTTCTTCAAAGGCTGCCGACAGACGACGGACCAACGCTTCGTGATGGCCGAGCGAGAGGAACAGGGCGACCGCTCGCTGGTTATTCGAAGGCGGATGCCGCAGCATGAAGCGGCGCAGCGCCCGCAACTCGGCGACCAGTTCGGCAGGCGCAACGATGTAGCCCATGCGCAAGCCAGGCGCGAGCGTCTTCGACATCGAGCCCACGTAAATCACTCGCCCGGATCGATCGAAGCTCTTGAGAGCCTGCTGCGGCGCATCATCGATGAGTTGGCTGTCATAGCCATCCTCGATAATGATCTGGTTGTTGCGGCTCGCCCGCGCCAATAGATCCTGGCGGCGCTCGACGCTCATCGGCACCATGGTCGGGCAATGATGACTTGGCGTGGTGAAGACGAAACTCGCATCGTCGTCGATAGCGGATGTCACCAGTCCGTGCTGGTCAACCGGCACCGGCTGGATATCGGCGCCGGCCAGCCGGAAGATGCTGCGCGCGTCCGGATAGCCCGGATCTTCCATCGCGACCTTGGTGCCTTTTGCCATCAGCAACGTCGACAGCATGTACAGTGCATTTTGCGCACCCAGCGTGACGATGATCTCATCGGGGTTGGCGAAGATTCCGCGGCGCGGCAACAGACGTGCCTGGATCTGCTCGATCAGCAGCGGGTCGTCGCGATCCACCATATCGGCCGCCCAGTTGCGGATTTCCAATACCGCAAGTGCCATGCGGTTACATTCGCGCCACTCGGCCGTCGGAAACAGCCCCGGATCGAACTGTCCGTAAACAAACGGGTAAGACGACTTGATCCAGTTCTCCTGCTTTGCGGGGCGCGGCATTTCGCTCGCGGCGAACTGGCGGAGCGCCTTCCAGTCGACATCGCTCGTTGTTTCGGCCTGCTTGAGATGCGGCTTGGCGGGAGTTGCCAGCACTTCCGGATTGACGAAATGGCCACGCCGTTCGCGCGCCACCAGGAAGCCTTGGTCCACGAGTTGTTGGAAGGCAAGTACGACGGTGCCTCGCGCCACTCCAAGTTTCTCCGCCAGAATACGGCATGAAGGCAACGGCATGGACGCCGCGATCTGTCGGTCGAGGATGGCGGCGACAATCGCCTGTCTGATCTGAGCCTGCAATGTTTGGCCGGATTCCGCAGAAATGCGGAACAGGCCGGACCAGATGGCCGTGTCGTTTCTCTGGGGCATTGGGCGATTTCCTCGAAGCAGTGTTCTTGGTACTTCTGGACCAGTGGAGGGTAATCCTGGTCCAACGCCTTGCGCCAATGAATATTTCTGATCTTTATGATTTGTACCAGTGATGGTTGGTGTTCCTATTCTCCAAGTGGGACCACAGCATGGGCGGACACGACCGCTCCGTTCGCAATCCTGTAGGCTGGTCGGCTACCAGCCAAAAAACACAAGCCACCCGGCGGCCACTTCTGTGGCGCACCCGGAAATTTGACGGAGAGAGGCGGCCGCGAACGAACCTATGCCGCCTGTTTGCGCGCAAGTCTGGCGCGGATACTCTCGACATCGGCGCGTGGCGTCGCGGCGAATAGCGATTTCGTGTAGCTGTGCTGCGGATCGGCGAAGACGTCGTCGCGGCTGCCATATTCGACCGCCTCACCGAAGTACATCACCATCACATCATCGGCAATGTAGCGCACCACGGACAAGTCGTGGCTGATGAACACGTAGGTAAGCTTGAATTCGTCTTGCAGGTCGGCGAGCAGGTTCAGCACCTGCGCCTGCACCGACAGATCGAGCGCAGACACCGGCTCGTCCAGAACCAACAGGCTTGGATTGAGCATCAGCGCGCGGGCAATCGCGATGCGTTGCCGCTGGCCACCGGAAAACATATGCGGATAGCGGTTGAAGTGCTCCGGCGCCAAGCCGACCTTCTTCAGCATCGCCATGGCGCGGTCGCGTCGCTCCGAGGCTGGCATCGAGGTGTTTATCAACAGAGGCTCCCCGAGCACGTCGCCGATCTTCTGGCGTGGATTGAGAGAGCCGTAGGGATTCTGAAACACGATCTGCACCTTTCGGCGCATCTCCTTTGTCAGGCCGTGCTTGGCGATGTCGATCCTGCTGCCGTCGATGAAAAGCTCGCCTGCCGTCGCCGCATCGATCAGCGTGATAATGCGGGCGAGCGTCGATTTTCCGCATCCGCTTTCGCCGACGATCGCCAGCGTCTTGCCCTGCTGAACCGAAAAGCTGACGCCCTTGACGGCATGCACCGTTCGGTTGCTACGGAAAATCCCGCCGCCGATGTGGTAGTCACGAACGAGGTTTCTGGCTTCCAGAACGGTGACGCTCATGACGCGGCTCCCGAAGCTGCGGGCTCGAACATCATGTCTGAAACGGTCGGCAGACGGTCGCCAATGGCGTTCTCCGGCAGAGCCGAAAGCAGCGCGCGGGTGTAGTTGCTCTTCGGCGATTCGAACAGCGAAAGCACATCGGCTTCCTCCATCTTGATGCCTTTGTATTGAACCACCACGCGGTCGGCGGTTTCGGCGACGACGCCCATATTGTGGGTGATCATGATCAGCCCCATGCCATATTTCGCCTGCAGCCCGACCAGCAGGTCTAGGATCTGCTTCTGGATGGTCACGTCGAGTGCCGTCGTGGGCTCGTCGGCGATGAGCAGCTTCGGATTGCAGGCGATCGCCATGGCAATCATTGCGCGCTGGCATTGACCGCCCGACATCTGGTGCGGAAACGAACCCAGCCGTTCCGCCGGTTCTGGAATGCCGACAAGCGTCAACAGTTCGATCGCCCGCGTCCGGCGCTGTGCCTTGTCCATGCCCATGTGGAAGCGCAACACTTCCTCGATCTGGAAGCCGACGGTAAAGCAGGGGTTGAGGCTGGCCATAGGCTCCTGAAAGATCATGGCGATGTCCTTGCCGATGATTTTCCGTCGTTCGGCTGGTTTGAGCTTCAACAGATCGATCCCGTCGAAGACCATCCTGTCGGCAGTTACAGTGGCGCTGTCCGGCAGCAGGCCCATGACGGCCAGCATCGACACCGACTTGCCCGAACCGCTCTCGCCCACGATCGCCAGCACTTCGCGCTTCTCGACGGAGATGTCGATGCCCTTAACCGCCAGGAATGGACCGCTGGAGGTGTCGAAGGAGACGACGAGATTCTTGATGTCGAGAAGCGGCACGATCAAACCTCGAACAGGTCCGTGAGAAGGCATTTCATATGTCATCCTTGCACGGATCGGTTTCTTGAGAAATCCTGCATGTTCCACTATATGATTGGTAGCTGTAATTCTGGAGAGAGCCATGACTCGTCCTATCATCCCGCCGCTGGTCGGTGCCTGACGGGCCTCCGTTTCAATAAGCGTATATGGCCCCTGCCAAGACCAGGGCGCCGCCGATGGCCAAGGCGATAAACGCGACCAGAACTGCTATTGCCACTGCCGCTCTCGTACGACGTCGCTGTACGTCGCGCCGTTCTCCTCTCAACGCCGATATCGCCGCTTTTCCAGCCGCGACAACAGAGGTGGCCGCTGCGGGCATGTACTCCACATAAACCTTACGCCGCTCGGGCGGGAACGATTCAAACCGAGCCGCCTGGAATTCCGCAACCAATACGTCAAATCCGCCGATCTCGTCATAGAACCGCACGACCGGAAGGATCACTGCCTCG
The DNA here is from genome assembly GCA_963829135.1 of uncultured Alphaproteobacteria bacterium. Classification (GTDB taxonomy): domain Bacteria; phylum Pseudomonadota; class Alphaproteobacteria; order Rhizobiales; family Rhizobiaceae; genus Kumtagia. Next base: position 398,834 of record CAWHHO010000003.1, read on the forward strand.
GGTAGCAGCGATATGTCCGCCTTGACGCGATCGAAAATGAAATAGTCTCGGTCCAGCGGGATGAAAATCTTGTACCCGGGATCCGCCTGGAGGCCCTCGACGATCTTCGCGGCACTTTCGGTGTCGGTATAGCCGGCAAGCGTTTCAACCGCCGTACTGATCTCGGCTCCCAGCGCCACGACGAGTTCGATCTCCTTGGTCCGGCGGTTGTAATACCAGATCAGCGCAGAGACAGCCGATTTGCCCAGCCAACTCAATGCCGCGGCCATCGCGGCCATAAACGCCACCGTGACGGTCGCCAAGCCGTCACTGATTGGCGGTATGTCCATTTACCTGCGCTCAGCTCCGCTTCAGCTTCGGGTCGAGCGCATCGCGAAGGCCGTCACCGACAAGGTTGATGGCGAGCACAGTGATCAGGATGGCGAGCCCCGGAAAGGTAACGATCCATGGTGCGGCGGTGACGAACTCGCGCGCGTTGGCGAGCATGGTGCCCCATTCCGGCGTCGGCGGTTGCGCACCCTGACCGAGAAAACCGAGCGCCGCCGCCTCGAGGATCGCATTGGAGAAGGAGAGCGTCGCCTGCACGATCAGCGGCGCGACGCAGTTCGGCAGGATCGTCTTCAACATCAGCCGCAAATGGCCCGCGCCGGCGACTTTGGCGGACACCACATATTCCCGGTTCTTCTCCGCCATAACGGCCGCGCGCGTCAGCCGCGCGAAATGCGGCTGCAGCACAAGCGCGATGGCCAGCATGGCGTTGAACAGGCCGGGGCCGAGGATGGCTACCAGCACCAGCGCGAGCAGCAGCGATGGAAACGCGAGAATAATATCCATTATGCGCATGATCAGCGCATCGACCCAGCCGCGGAAATACCCGGCAAGCAGACCGAGAATGACGCCACTCACCAGCGAGAAGATGACCACGACGAAACCGATGAACAGCGAGTAGCGGGCACCGTAGATCAATCGCGAGAGGATATCGCGCCCGACATCGTCCGTGCCAAGCACAAACATCGAGGTGCCGCCCTCCTGCCACATCGGCGGATTCAGCATGAAATCGCGAAACTGCTGATCATATGAATAGCGGCGCAATCAGCGGTGCAAAGATGGCGATGAAGATGAGCGCGACGAACACGGCGAGGCCGATCACTGCGCCGGTGTTCATCGAGAAATAGTGCCAGAACTCGGAAGCTGCGCGCGGACGAGCGCCGGTCGGGACTTCCGCGGCGATCTCCGTTCCGGCTTGCTCGTCGCTCATGTCACTGCATCCGGATGCGCGGGTTGATGACGGCGTAGAGCAGGTCGACGATCAGATTGACCGCCATGACGATCAGCGCGATCAGCAGCAGCCCGCTCTGCACCACAACGTAGTCGCGCTTGCCGATGGCATCGATCATCCATTTGCCGATACCCGGCCATGAGAAGATCGTTTCCGTCAGGATCGCGCCGGCCATCAGCGTGCCGACCTGCAGGCCGATGGTGGTCACCACAGGGATGAGCGCGTTACGGAAAGCATGCAGGCCGATGACACGCCGGGGTTCGAGGCCTTTGGCCTTCGCGGTGCGGACGTAGTCCTCGCCGAGAACTTCGAGCATCGCCGAGCGGGTTTGCCGGGCGATGACTGCCATCGGAATCGTCGCGAGCACGATTGACGGAAGGATCAGGTGACTGACGGCGGATCGGAACGCACCGGATCTGCCCGAAATCAGGCTGTCGATCAGCATGAAGCCGGTGATCGGCTTGAAGAAGTGCTGGATGCCGATGCGGCCCGAGACCGGTGTCCAGTGGAGATAACCGGAAAAGAAGATAATCAGCAGCAGCCCCCACCAGAAGATCGGCATGGAATAGCCGGTCAAGGCGACGCCCATCGTTGTCTGGTCGAACCACGAGCCGCGCTTGACCGCGGCGAAGATGCCGGCAGGGATGCCGATCACGATGGCGATGATCATCGCAACGGTCGCAAGTTCCAGCGTCGCTGGGAAAAGCGCCGCGAACTCGCCCCATACCGGTCGCTTCGTCGCGATGGAGATGCCGAAATCGCCGGTCAGTACATTGCCGATATAGTCGAGATACTGGAGCACATAGGGCCGATTGTAGCCGAAGCGCTCGATCAGTTCGGCGTAGCGCTCGGGGCTGACGCCGCGCTCCCCGGCAAGCGCCAGAATGGGGTCGCCCGGCAGCAGCCGGACAAAGGCAAAAGCAGCCAGCGAGATGCCGAAGACAGTCGGCACCAGCAGGGCAATTTTGTGTAGCAGGTAGCGGAGCATGGCTTGATCGTGGGGGCGGCGGCGAAAGCAGGCGCCGCCCCCACGGGATCAGTGCTTATTCAGTAACATCGACGCCGTCGAAGCGATGGATGCCCAGCGGATCCATCGACAAAGCCGGTGACTTTCTTGTTCATCGGCATGAACACCTTCGAGTGGGCGAGCGTCAGCCATGGAGCTTCGCGCTTGAACACTTCCTGGGCCTTTTCATAGATCTTGGTGCGTTCGGCAGTGTCAGTCGTCGCCTTGCCCTTCAACAGCAGGTCCTGGAACTCCTGATTGCACCAGATGGCGTAGTTGGACTGACCGATGGCGTCGCAGCCGAGCAGGAACAGGAAGTTGTCCGGGTCGCCATTGTCGCCCGTCCAGCCGAGCTGGAAGGCGCCGTCACGATCCTTCGCCTTGCCGCGTTCGCGATATTCGGTCCACTCGTAGCTGACGATCTCCGCCTTCACGCCGACCGCTGCATAGTCGGCCTGGATCAGTTCGGCCACGCGCTTCGCGTTCGGGTTGTACGGACGGCTGACCGGCATTGCCCAGATCTTCATGGACAGGTCCTTGACGCCCGCCGCTTCCAGGGCAGCCTTGGCTGCCGCCGGGTCGTACGGATCGTCCTTGATCGCGGTGTTGTAGGACCACATCGTCGGCGGTATCGGGTTTATGGCCGGCTGGCCCGCTCCCTGATAGACCGCGTCGATGATCGCTTGCTTGTTGACCGCCATGTTGAGGGCCTTGCGCACCTCGACCTTGTCGAACGGCGGCTGCGTGGTGTTGTAAGCCAGGTAGCCGATGTTCAGGCCCTCCTGCTCGTCTACCTTGAGGTTGGCTTCTTTCTGAAGGCCGGCAATGTCAGCCGGCGCGGGGTACGACATGATATCGCATTCGCCGGCCTTGAGCTTCTGTGCGCGCACAGCCGGGTCCGGCGTGATCGCGAAGATCAGGTCGTCGATCTTCTGGCGGCCGCCGAAATAGCCGTCCCAGGCCGCATAGCGGATAACCGCGTCGACCTGATAGTCGACGAACTGGAACGGGCCAGTGCCGATCGGCTTCTGGGTGAACTGGTCCTTGGTGCCGGCCTTCTCGAGCGAATCCGCGTATTCCTTGGAAACGATCGAGGCGAAGTCCATGCCAAGGTCGGGCAGGAAGGCGACTTCCGGCTTGTTAAGCACGAACTTGACGGTCAGGTCGTCAACCTTCGTGATTTCCTTGAGCAGGTCGGGGAAGCCCATTCCGGTGAAGTATTCCCAGCCGGTGCCGGGCAGATATTCGAACCACGGGTTTTCCTTTTTCCACTGGCGCTCGAACGAGAAGATGACGTCGTCGGCGTTGAGGTCGCGGGTCGGGGTAAAGTAGTCGGTCGTCTGGAACTTGACGCCGGGCTTGAGCTTGAATGTGTATTCCAGGCCGTCGTCCGAAACCGTCCAGCTTTCCGCCAGACCGGGGGAGATAGTCGTCTTGCCGTGATCGAATTCGACAAGGCGCGAATAGATGGTGCGGGAAGATGCGTCGAAATCGTTGCCGCCGCTCCATGGCGACGGATCGAAGCCTGCCGGCGAAGCTTCCGAGCAGTAGACCAGCGTTTTGGCGTTGGCCACGCCCGTCAATGCGGTCGCGGCCAGAAGTGCTGCCGCGAAGGTCAGTTTCCTTATCATTGGTTACTCCCTGTTATCTTTTTCGTCCAAGCCCCTCTCGGCTCGCGAAGGCGGCATATAAGCACCGATCTTGTGGCTTTGGAACACCCCGGCCGATTTCCCTTTCGGAAGCAAAGGCATTCAATCGATTGGGCAATCCCAGAACAGTCGACACTCGTCCGTCGCATCCGTTCGCACCCGACCAAAGAGGTTTACGGGGGACGGTGCGGCGTTGCCTTGGGGGCACGACGAGCGCTGCTGGGCGCCGCCGACGATGGTCCGCTAATACTCCTGGCATCCCGCAGCAGCATTGGTCAGGACGTAACCCTCAGACTGAAATGAGGGTTGTTGCGGAGCCGGCTGGCGCCATGCAAATTGTGCGAGTTGCCTCACGGGTAAGGGTCTGACAAGGTGACACCGCTCTCGGGAGGCTAGCGTGGCAAGTGCAGCGATCGATTGGGCTGGCGGTGCCGTCAAGCCGTGGTTGAAGAGCTATCCGCAAGGCGTACCCGCCGAGATCGGCCCTTTAGCCGACAAGTCCATCGGCGAGTTTCTGGTCGCTACCTGCCGCCGGTATAGCGGGCGCCCCGCATTTGCCTGCATGGGGAAGTCGATGAGCTACGACACGCTCGATGCGATGTCCGCATCCTTCGGTGCGTGGCTGCAATCGCGCGGCCTCGCCAAGGGCGCGCGGGTCGCCATCATGATGCCGAATGTGCTGCAGTATCCGGTTGCGATGATGGGCATCCTGAGGGCAGGTTACACTGTAGTAAACGTCAACCCGCTGTATACGCCGCGCGAACTTGAGCATCAGCTGAGGGATTCGGGCGCGGAGGCCATACTCATCCTCGAAAACTTCGCCGCCACGTTACAGTCGGCGATCGGCAAGACAGCGGTCAAGCACGTCGTCATTGCGACTATGGGCGATCTGCTCGGCCTCAAGGGGCTGCTGGTCAATCTCGTCGTGCGGCGAGTAAAGAAGATGGTGCCAGCCTGGTCGCTGCCGGGGCACACACCGTTCAATGCGACGCTGAAAACGCCTGCAAGCGCCCTTAAGCCGGCAGATGTCGGGCAGGGCGACGTCGCGTTCTTGCAGTATACGGGCGGCACCACCGGCGTTGCGAAGGGCGCCGTCCTGCTTCACCGCAATATCCTTGCCAATATGGAACAGTCCCGTCTGTGGCTGGATCAGGCCTACAGGCTGAGGCCGAAACCTGACGATCTGACCTTCGTATGCGCCCTGCCGCTCTATCATATTTTTGCCCTGACGGTGAACGCGCTGATGGGAATGCAGCAAGGCGCGCTCAACGTTCTGATCCCAAATCCGCGCGACATACCTGGCTTCGTCAGGCAATGGCGGCGGCAGCCGATCCATTTCTTTCCCGGGCTGAACACGCTGTTCAACGCTCTGCTCAACAATGAGGAATTCCGCAAACTCGACTTCAGCGCGTTGTTGCTCACCATGGCCGGCGGCATGGCCGTTCAGAAGGTGGTCGCCGAACGTTGGCAGGAAGTGACCAAGGTCGGCATCACAGAAGGTTACGGCCTGTCTGAAACATCGCCGGTAGCAACGGCCAACCGCGTTGGCGGGGCCTTTACCGGCACGATCGGCTTGCCCATCCCATCGACCGACATTGCTATCCGCGATGATGACGAAAATGACGTTCCGTCCGGCGTGGTCGGTGAAATTTGCATCCGCGGGCCGCAGGTGATGGCTGGCTACTGGAACCGTCCCGAAGAGACGGCAAAGGTGATGACCATCGACGGTTTCTTCAAGTCGGGCGATATGGGCTTCATGGATGACGAAGGTTTCACCAAGATCGTCGACCGCAAGAAGGATATGATCCTTGTTTCCGGCTTCAATGTTTATCCGAACGAATTGGAAGAGGTAGTCGCCGCACTGCCCGGCGTGCTCGAAGTCGCGGCTATTGGTGTACCGGACGAGCATTCAGGCGAGGTGCCGAAGCTATTCATCGTCAGGAAGGACCAAGGGCTCACCGAGGATGCCGTAAGGGAGTTCTGCAAGCAGAACCTTACCGGCTACAAGCGGCCGCGCTATATCGAGTTCCGGACCGAACTTCCGAAGACGCCCGTTGGCAAGATCCTGAGGCGGGCACTGAGGGACCAGGCCAAACCGCCATTGCCGGGCTGAGAGCTGCCCCCTAAATCTAACCCGAGGTGCACTGGCGGCGCGGCTTGGCGCGCCCTATCATTGGTTTCGACTCACGGGCGAGCGTAGTGTCAGCAATCCAGAGCGCGAAAGAAGGGACATTCACACTGAGGGCGGCGACGGCGCTCAGTGTTGTGATGTTCGCACTCTTCCTGATCGTGCTGTTGGTTTCCATTCTGCGCGAGCAGAACGATGCGCAAAGGCGCGCCGAAGACCGCGCGCTCGCAGCCTCTCAGGTGGTCGCGACAAATGCTCGCTGGATTTCCGAATTGTCGCGCCAGGCGCTGGGCAGGATCGACGAGGCGCTCGGTCCGGAAATCGAACCCAATGCGGCTGCGACCGCGGCTCTGATAAGCGATGCAATCGCAAACCTGCCGGGCAATGTGAAGGCCTATGTGGTGGCGGCGGACGGACGGACCCTGTTTTCGACGGATCCGAACGTGAAGCCGATCGACGTGCGCGACCGCGAATATTTTGCCGCGCTGGCCAATGGCGCCTATTGGTACACGTCGAGCCTTCTGGTCAGCCGACTGGACGGCAACCAGATATTCGTCTTCAGCAAGCGTCTGGAGCGCAACAACGAATTCGTTGGCGCGGCGATCATTTCGTTCGACGTCATTCTGCTCAAGGAAATCTGGGAGTCGCTGGAGCTTGACGACATTTCCACCGTCAGCCTGATTCGAGACGACGGGCAACTGGTGGCGCGCTATCCGCTGGCGAGCGGGCCGTTGGACCTGAAGGGCTATGATCTCTTCACAAAACACCTGAAGAACAGCGATGTCGGGACCTACCCGGCGCATTCGCCGGCAGACGGCATCACCCGCATCGTCGGCTATCGCAAGGTGCCGGGAACGCGCTTCGTCGCCCTGGCATCTATCAGCACCGACAATGCCTTCGCTGTCTTTCGCCGCAACACGATCGTTACGCTCGCATTCGCCTTGCCGACGGCGGTGGCGCTGGCCGTTGCGATCGTCTGGATTTTCCGGCTGCTGCGCAAGGATCAGGGTCGCCGCTCGGAGATGCAGGAGACGCTGGAACTCAACCGCATGCTGGTCAAGGACACGCATCACCGGGTGAAGAACAATCTTCAGTCGATCATCTCGCTGGTGCGCATGCACAGCCTTCCGGATGATATCAAAACCGACCTCCAGACGCGGATATCCGCGATGTCGGCTGTCCACGAGCACCTGTACCGTCTCGACCAGTTTTCCGAGGTCAGCGCCGCGACGCTTATTCCCGGGATCATCGAACCTTTGCGCCAGAGTTTCGATCACTCGGCCATCGTTGACTACGATGTCGAACCGCTGGTGTTGGATCGCGATCATGCGACGCCGATCGCCCTGCTGGTCAATGAGATCGTCACCAACGCGCTAAAGCACGCCTATCCCGATGGACAGGCCGGGCGCATCGGCGTTTCGTTGAAACGCGATGGTGCCGATGCCGTCGTGCTGCGCATTACCGACAATGGGCAGGGTTTTGACACAGAGGTCCCGTCTACGGGACTTGGACAGCGCCTGATCCGAGCTATGGTCATTCAGCTCAACGGTACGTGGAAGTATCAGTTCGACAATGGGACGCAGTTCGAGGCGCGCTTGCCATTGAACGGCATTCCCGAGACCTCCGCCAGAAACGGGAGTGCGCAGCAAGCTGATACCCGGCCGCTGGCCGGTTGACCGCGATGTCGCCGGGGTCGGTTCCGTGTTCAGGACTCTTGGCGCGGCAGACGCCGCTTCTCGAAGCCGGTCTTGGTATTTTGGCTTGGTATTTTGGAACCCGGCGGCACGATAGAACCCCAGTGTCTCGGGTTTCGTCGAACCGGTCAACAGCATGACCTTGTTACAGCCGTGTTCCCAGGCGGAGGCGACGGCGGCGTCGAGCCCCGCCTTGCCATAGCCACTTTTGCGATGCTCGCTATGAGTCACGACGTTCTCGAATCAACAGTGGCGACGCTTGCTCAGGCACGGCTGGCTTCGAGATAGGCGGGCAGGTCGGCGATCGAGCCAAGCATGACATCGGCAAGCGGCGCCAGGGTTTCGCGTGTGCCCGTACCCGAGAGAACGCCGACGGCCAGGCCCGCCCCGCCTGCTCGTGCCATTTCGAGGTCGTGGCGGTTGTCCCCGACCATGGCGATCTGCGAAGGCTTCAAGCCGGTCAGATCGCAGAAGGCGTAGATTGCGTCGGGCGCCGGCTTTGGATTGGCAACGCCGTCATAGCCGTAGGCTGCATCGAACATCTGCGCGACGCCAAGCGCCAGCAGCGTCTTTTCTGCGCCGCCGGTGGAATCATTGGTGGCGACGCCAAGCCGGAAACCAGCCCGGTGCAAGGTCTCGATGGCATCGCGGCTACCAGGAAGGGCGACAGACTGAGCCGCGCCTTCTTCGGCCGTGAAGCGGTCGAAGCCTGTCGTCAATGCCGCGCGCTCACTGGCGGGCAGTTCCGGATACCACAGCGCGACGATGTCGGCATTGGTGCCGGCGGCAAAAACCGAATCGGCCTTGAAACAATGATTTGTAAAGTCGTAGCCAGCGACTTCCAACAGCGCGTCGGCCGTTTTGCGATTGCCGCCCGCCGCTTTCATCGCCAGCATATCGCCGATCGCGAACCATGTTGCCTGGAAGTCGACCAGCGTCCCGTCCTTGTCGAACAGGATTCCCCGAATGTCATGCAAGATGTCTCACCCCGCCGCCCTCAATGCATGGATGTGAGCCACCAGGCCCGCAGTGGAGGAATCATTGCCCGATGCATCCGCCTTGCCCTCGATGACCGGCAGCAGATCGGTAGCCAGTTCCTTCCCCAGTTCGACGCCCCACTGATCGAACGCATTAATGCCGAAGAGCTGCGCCTCGACGAACACACGGTGCTCGTAGAGCGCGATCAGCCGCCCCAGCGTGCGCGGATCGAGCTTGCGATACAGGATCGTCAGCGATGGCCGGTTGCCGGAGAAGACGCGGTGCGGCGCTATCCGTTCGACGTCCTCCGCCTTCATGCCCTTGGCGAGCATCTGGCTCTTTGCCTCGGCGAGCGTCCGGCCCTTCATCAGCGCCTCGGACTGCGCCACGCAATTCGACAGCAGAAGATCGTGGTGGTGCTTGAGCTCCGGCTCGTGGCCCTCGGCTGCCGCCAGGAACTCGACGGGGATCAAATCGGTGCCTTGGTGCAGCAGTTGGAAAAAGGCGTGCTGGCCATTGGTGCCAGGCTCGCCCCACACCAATGGGCCGGTCGGGGTGGTTGCGGCACTGCCATCGATCATCACGCTCTTGCCGTTCGATTCCATATCGAGTTGCTGCAGATAGGCTGGCAGCCGAGACAGGTGCTGATCGTATGGAATGACCGCGCGCGCCGGATAGCCGCAAACGACGCGATGCCAATAACCGACAAGTCCCATCACGACCGGAAGATTCTGCAGCATAGGTGCAGTGGCGAAATGCCGGTCCATCTCATGCGCACCCGCAAGGAAGGCGCGGAAATTGTCAGATCCTATCGCCATCATGATCGGCAGACCGATTGCTCCCCACAGGGAATAGCGACCGCCCACCCAGTCCCAGAACCCGAAGACGCGATCCGGTGCTATGCCGAAGGCGGCGACCTTGTCGAGCGCGGTGGACACCGCGGCAAAATGGTTGCCGACCGCATCGGCGCCGAGTGCGGCGACGAGCCATTTCCGGGCGGTTTCGGCGTTGGTGATCGTCTCGACCGTGGTGAAGGTCTTGGAGGCTACGATGAACAGCGTGGTCTCCGGATTCAGGTCCTTCAGCGTGTCATGCATGTGCGCGCCGTCGATGTTGGACACGAAATGCGCGCGCGGGCCGTCGTGGTAGGGCGCCAGCGCCAGCGTCGCCATAGCTGGGCCGAGGTCGGAGCCGCCGATACCGATGTTGACGATGTCGGTGATATTCTTGCCGGTAGCGCCGGTTGCGATGCCGTTGCGTACGGCGTTTGAAAAGCGTGCCATCGCATCGAGCACGGCGTGGACTTCCGGCATGATGTCCTCGCCGTCCAGCATCACCGAGGCTCCCGGCGGATTGCGCAACGCCGTATGCAGCACCGCGCGATTCTCCGTGATGTTGATTTTCTCGCCGGAGAACATCGCCTTGCGGCGGCCTTCAAGGTTGGCAGCTTCGGCGAGCGCGGCCAGCAGTTGCATAGCCCGGGCATCGACCGCGCATTTTGACCAGTCGAGCAAGAGGTCGCCATCGGTCAAAGAGAAGGCGGTGAAGCGGCCTGCATCGTCGGCGAAGGCTTTTCTCATATCATGGGGGGACTTTGTGCGGTGATCGCGCAATACGTCGAGCGCGGCTTTGACGGAAGCTGTCGTCACGATTTTGCTCCGGGTATTTCGGGGTTGCCAGCGTAGTCCTAGCACGCCTCTCCGACAGTTTGGACAGGTCGGATGGAAAATTCGCGCTGGATATGTGGGGAGGACGCAGCCCGGGACTGACCGAGCAGCGCCGGCAGCCGAGTCGTGCTCAGCCGCCTGGACGGAGGCTTCCGATGTTTCTTCCCGGCGGAACGGAATGGTCGCAGAGACATTTGAGTGTCAGCAACGAACACACACGGGAGGCCCTCATGGGACGCGGAATTTTGCTTTGGCTGCTTGGGGTGCCCATCCCCATCATTATCCTCCTCGTCTTGTTCATGCGTTAGGAGTTCCCATGTCGAGTTTTGCAGAAGAGCGGGTTGCTGCACCCGTCGAATCGAGTTCGTCGGCTCTGCGGTGGGGACCCATTCTGGCCGGCGCCTTTGCGGCATCGACTATCACGGTAATCCTGGTGCTTGTAGGCTCCGGCCTTGGACTTAGTATGGTGTCGCCTTGGTCGGGCCAGGGGGCGAGCATAACGACCGTGGCGGCATCGACAGCTATCTGGCTCATCGTGGTGCAGTGGCTATCTTCCGCGGCGGGCGGCTACCTCGCTGGTCGCATGCGCACCAAATGGGTCAATCTTCACTCCGACGAGGTGTATTTTCGTGACACCGCCCATGGCTTCATGGCTTGGGCTGTAGCGACAATTATCGTTATCGGTGTTCTTGGCTCGACGGTGTCCAGCATCGTCGGCGGCGGCGTTCAGGCGGCCTCTACGGTGGCGTCGGGCGCAGCGTTGGGCGCAACCGCCAGCGCGGACGGCGGTACTTCTGGCGCGTCGTCCTATTTTGTCGACGCACTGTTCCGGCCGTCGGATCCGGCGCGGTTGGCCCAGCCCGGGGCACCGGGCACCGACGATGCGGTCGCTCAGGCATCGCGTATCGTGGTTCAGGCTGCTGCTGCCGGGGAAATGAGTGAACCGGATCGTACCTATCTGTCGCAGTTGGTCGCGGCACGTGCCGGTTTGTCGGAGCCGGATGCGAAGGCACGCGTGGATGAGGTGTTGAAGCGAATAGAAGACGCAAAGGTTCAGGCGCAGGAAGCCGCCGATAGCGCCCGCAAAGCCGGAGCAACGTTTGCACTGGTGACGGCTCTGTCGCTGATTATCGGAGCCTTCATTGCCAGCGCCGCGGCGTTGTTGGGTGGGAAGCAGCGCGACGACGACGAATATCGGCTGGCATCGTCGCGGCCATTGGCCTGATCACCTGGTGGGAGGGAGCTCAGCTCCCTCCACCTCCGGGTCCAGGGGGAAGCGAATATCGCACTGCAGGCCTTTTTCGGCGAACCGGATTTGAATCGATCCACCCTCTCCGGCAATGATACCCTCCAGAAGGCGAGAGCCAAAGCCCTTGCGTTCGGGGACAGTCACCGGCGGTCCGCCCGACTCGATCCATCGCAGTTTCAGGTGTCTGCCGGTGATAACCTTCCACCGAATGCTTACTTCGCCTGATCGCTCGGACAGAGCGCCGTATTTTATGGCGTTGGTGGTCAATTCGTGCATGGCAAGCGTGAGTGCCATAACCAGCTTCGGCTTCAAGGCCACATCCGGTCCTTCCATGAGGATCCGGTTTGTTGGCGCGGCAACGAGCACTGTTGTTTCCAGCACCTCCCGAATCGCACCCTCTGTCCAGAATTTCTTCGTCAGGAGATCGTGCGCTCGACCCAAGGCAGACAATCGCGCATTTAGCGCAACCGAGGCTGTCGACAAATCCGTGGCATTGCGCAGCGTCTGATTGGCCAATGCCTGAACCATCGCGAGACTATTCTTCACCCTGTGGTTCAGTTCGCCAGTAAGCAGATCCCGCTGCTGCTCGACTTTCTTGCGGTCGCTGATGTCAAGACTGATTTGCACCGCGCCGATAATGGCCCCAGTATCACCGAGGATAGGGCGCGCGCTGCTCAGCAAATACCTTTGCCGCCCGTCAGGCAGCAGATAGGAAAACTCTTCATTGTCAGTATGCTCGCCGCGCATCGCTCGTGTGAGAGGTCGATCCTCGCGGGTAATGGTTTTGCCGTCCTTGAGAGCGACAGTATCGATGACCATGTCGGGGACACCGAAGCCATGGGTCTCGTCGGTTGAAATTCCCATCATTTCCGCGGCAAACCGGTTGCGGATCACGCGTCTTGCGCTGGGGTCATAGGTAAACCACACACCCGCGGGCACTGTGTCGACGACAGCCTTCAGCTCGCGCTCCCGCTCATGCAATTGAGCCCCGGCGGCAACCAGCGCCTGATTTATGATGGCAAATTCCGAAAGGCTCGTCCGGTAGGGCAGCGCTGGTCCGAGCGCGCCGACGGCGCTTGCCCTGGAGGCCAGCTGTTGCGTCTCCTTGGTCAATCGCTTGCCGACCATAAAAGCCAGAGCGAGCGAAATCGCGAGTGCAAACGCCCCGATACCCAGGACACCATAGAGCGACCGCCACAGCGGCGCTGCGACGCGCGACAGAGGTACATTTGCGGCGTAAAGCCATCCGGAGAAATCGGAACGGAAATATCCAGCGAGAAGTGTCTCGCCGAACTGGTTCTTCGATTCGAAGCTTCCGGATGCACCTACGGCCTGAGCAAGATAAGCGGGAAGCCCGGGTTTCCCGGCGACGTCGGAATGGCGCGAGGAACGTGTCACGTAGACGCCGCTGCGATCGGCGATGCCGACGATCCAACCGGTTGGGACAGAGGCGACGAGCGTTTTGTTGAGTGCGGTCGTCGGCACGGATATCGCCAGCACGAGTATTTTCCCGTTCGGCTGTATGACCGGCCGCGCAACCGCAACGTACAACTCGCCGGCCGCGCTGGAGTACACATTGGAAATCACAATCCTTCCGCTCAGCAGCTCTGCCTCCTGATCCGCTGAAAGTTTTGATGGAAGAAAGCCGCCTTGCTGATCGCTGGTGTTGAAGATCTCTCTGCCACCCAATTCGCGCAAGGAAACAATGCGGGCGGTGTTCGCCACCAGCCGCTTCGCGTCTGCCTGCAGATGAGGAAAATCTTCCTGGGACAGTGCCGATGAGCGGGCAAGCCCGTCGAGACGCAGCGCCATTCCGCTCAATTCGGTCTCGATGGGCGCGGATATCTGCCGGGCAAGGAGTTCAGCCTGACTGCGATAGGCCTGCTGTTGAGCGAAAGCGAAGGAAAACAGCACGTAGGCCGCGAACAGCCAGACCGGCACCACTGCGGCAGCGATCAACGCCAGCAAATAGACTCTTGCCGAAAAGCGCAATGTGTTCCCGGTTCTCGCGACCCCTCGCGACTATGGAGCAGACACCAAACAGTTGCGCCAAATTGCTCGCAGAAACCCGCCACCCATGCAAGGACAAACGCGGCGGCTGACGACCCGGCCCTTGTCGGGCGGACGGCATCAATAGCCTGCGGGAAGATGCCGAAGGAAAAGGAGGGGCGCTGGTGCTGCCTGACCCGAGCTTGCGAACGCTGCCTTCGAGGAAAGTCGCGCTCACCGATGTTGGCGTTGCTAATGTGGCGCCGGCTGTCTGGCATCGCCTGTTAGCTCACCTGCCAAGTCGGCATTTGAATGGCGCTCGTCGTTAAACCCCTCCCAACCGCTGAGCTTGTACTCTTTTCGTCGCAACGTGATATCGACCGAGTTGTTTTCGGCGAGTATCGCCTTGACCGACGCAAGCTCCCTTTCCGTCACCCTTGCTGACAGCAGCGTGCCCCCTCGCTTCAGCCCTTCTACGAAGATGTGAGCGTCATCCTTATCGATGCCGGCATCCACCATCGATGCAATCAACCCGCCCGTGGCGCTGCCGATAGCGGCGCTTGCAAGCGATGTGACCAGCCAACCGGCCCCCACGGCCGGGCCCACTCCGAGAATTGCGATGCTTGCAAGCCCCGCCAGCAGGCCTCCTGCGCCTCCAACCAAAGCGCCGACGATTGCACCGTTCGCGTCGTGTTCTTCTTCCGCTCGGGGCCGCGGAGGAGATTACGCTGACGTTTTCGCGCGGTATGCCGGCCTCTTCCAACGCGGCGATCGCGTTTCGCGCTTGGCCACGCTTGTCAAACAGTCCGCTGATCGTAACCATCCAACCCTCCCTCTTCAGTCGCTAGCAGATATTCTGCAACCTCCCAGCAGTCTGGCGGTTCCAACGATCGGAAAATTGCACAAACGCAATAACAGTTGCACACGCCTGGACGCGGCCGGACAGTGAGGCAAAGTTGAGGACCGGACCATATGGCGCGCAAGTTGAAGACTTATCAGACGTCGCTGGGATTTTATGAACTCGCGGTGGCGGCACCATCGATGAAAGCGGCCATCGAGGCTTGGGGCGCGGATCCGGACATCTTTCGGCTCGGCTTCGCGCGGCAAACCGATGACCCTGCGATTGTCGAAGCGGCTATGGCGTCGCCGGGAAGCGTGCTGCGGCGATCGGCAGGTTCGAATGGAAAATTCACTGAGAATGCGCGGCTGCCCGAAATTCCACCAAGCGACCGCCCTGATGATCGTTCCAACCAGCGCAAGTCTAAGCCGGCATCCGCGAAGTCTAGAGATAACAGGCAGATTGATGAAGAGCTTGAGATTGAGAAACGGCAGCGAGATCTTGAGAGCCGCAAAGCGGAGGCGGAGCAACGGAGAGTTGAAAGGAAAAGCGAGAGGATAATTGCGGCGGCCAACGCCGCCTTTGAGAGAGCTGAGGCGCGACACAGGAAGGCCGTTACCGCGCTTGAGCAGCGGCGATCAAAGCTCGATGAGGAGCTCAGAATTGAGAATGAAAGGTGGGAGGGCGAGCAACGGCAGCATCAAGATAGCCTGACCAGCCTGGAGCGCAAGAAGACCTGATCCCACAGAGGCGTTACCGACGCAGGCCCAGGTTGCTGCGACGCAGGCTGGCCTTACGGTGACCAACACCCTCGCCGAGACCAGTTGCCGGCGGGGGGTGAGAAGAGTGGGACCGGAGGAGGGGCTGCTGGAACTGCCGCAGTGCCGGTACCTCATGCTGACGGCGCGGAGCCACGGCAGCCCGCTACGGATATGCTGGCCGCACAGCTTCACGAGGTTTTCGGAAGCGAAGCGCCAGCGTGAGCGGCGGCGATGATGCCGTGAGATCATGCTGTGAGGCGGTACTCAAGCAACCACTCCTCTCTATCGCGGCACTTGATTGCAACCAGCGGAATTTGGGTCTCGTTCAGCTGCCTTTGATGAGCGTCTCGAACAGGTCCGGACGGCCCATTTGCCCACCCTTGAGTACGAGTTCGATTCCGTCGAGATCGTGCTGGTCGCTGTGGCCACGGCACAGAGGGACGCCGGGCGACAGTGACGTCTCATAGGTGAGCCCCCAGAGGCCGAGCGAGCGTGCAGCGAAGCTCGACGTGTCGCCGCCGGCAACGGCCACGCGACGGATTTTGACGTGCTTCAGGACAGTCTCGACGAGTGACGCTGTTGCACGTGCTGTCACGCCCGGCGGGCGGTGATCGCCGCGGGGCGGATCGGTCACGATCAGAACGTGCCGGTCCAAGCGCAATAGGTCGATCGCTTCGCGTGTGACTCCCTCCGCGTAGGAAGGGTCGTCGACGAACCGCCTCCATGACCGCCGGAACGCGGGTCGCAATCGGGGCGTGGACAGGATCAGCGGTGATCTCGTCGTCCTTTATGAAGTCGAGGCCCGCTTCGCAGAGCGCTGCAACGAGCGCCGCGGTTTCATTCGAGGAAAGCCCGACATTCGGCTTGATGATCGAGCCGATCATCGGACCTTGCGTGACCCCTGTCAGGCGGCGCGTGCCGGCAGCGCCGTGACGCGGCATCTCATAGCGCTGGCGGTAGGCGGCAGGCAGCGTGATCGTGTCGAGTTCGCAACCCCGTGACCTCGCCGAGATCGTAGAGGTTGCCCGCAACGGTGGTCGCAAGCGCTGCGAGGTTCTTTCCGACATTGTCGACGGGAAAGGAGAGTGAAATCCTGGCACGCCGGTACGGTCCCTGCACACCTTTGCGGTCAAGCCAAGCATTCGGCAGGCTGCCTGTCGCAACGCTATCCAATTCCTGAACCGAGAGCACCTCGGCGCGCGCCCGCTCGCGCAGCGCATCCGTCTCGCCGTAAACGCGCGCGAAGGTGCCGCAGGATTGCTCTCCTGCCATGACCTCCGCAACCTTGTTCGGGTCGAGTGGCGTCTCGATCAGATAGGTAGCCTCAAAGCGTCCGCTCGCCATCACCACCCTCAGAGCTCCAAAAGACTCGGAAAGGGGCGCACCGGGTCCATACCGTCCCATACTGCGGCCGCTTCGCGGATTATCCGGAACATCTCGCCCTTGGGGCCTGTGACCTCCGACAATTCGATCACGGTACCGGGGTGGTAGTGCGTATCGAAATAAACGAAGCGTCCGCGCTCGCCGACCTCGCCGCTCATCACCACCTTGAAACCCTGTGCGGTCAGGCGCTCCAGATCAGCGTCGTAGCTATCCGTCCAGTAGGCGACGTGCTGGAGGCCAGAATGACCTGCTTCCGTGAAATCGCGATACATTGATGGAACGTCTTTGCGGCACTGAATCAGCTCGACCTGGAGCGGGCCGGAATTCGCCAGAGCCACCGAATTGTGCGGTTCATAAGCCTCGCCCTTGTACCGATAGTTCCGGATCGGAACCTTCGGGTTATAGAAAAACGGCCCGACCCCGAGCACGCGGCTCCAATAGTCCATCGCGGCCTCGATATCGGGGACGACATATCCAGTCTGGCGTATATCGCCGAAGAAGCGGCTCATAAGATGCCTCGTGCACGTAGGAGATGATGATGGTTAGAAATCAAGGAAGCCGATCGAAATCCACGGCACCGCCGCGACCACGATGAGCCCGATCAGGAGGGCGAGAATATAGCCCCCGATATATTTCAAGCCTTCGTCGGGATTGATTTTGCTGATCGCGCAAGCACCATAGTAGCCGACGCCGAAGGGCGGCGCGAAAAGCCCGATTCCCATGGCGAAAATGACAACCATCGCGTAATGCACTTCATGAACACCGGCTTGCTGGGCGATCGGGAAGAGCAGCGGACCAAAGAGCACAATCGCCGGGATACCCTCCAGCACGCTGCCAAGAATAATGAACGCAACGATCGAGATGGCCAGGAAGCCCAATGTACCTCCCGGCACGGCCGCCATGATGCGCGCGAGATCCTGCGAAAAGCCCGACTGGGTCAGGCCCCAGGCCATGGCAGTGGCGCAGCCGATGATGAAGATGATCGCACCGGTAAGCGAGGCAGTGTCGACGAGCATGCGCGGCACACGGCGCCAATCGAACTGGCGGTAAAGCAGAAGTCCTGTCAACACTGAATAGGCGATGCCAATGGTCGAAACCTCGGTCGCGGTCGCGACGCCCTCAACGACTGCGGCACGGATAACGAAAGGAAGCGCAATTGCCGGAATAGCGACGAGGGCGAGCTTGAGGATATCACGCTTCGAATGACGCTTGATATGGCTTAGATCCTCGCCACGGTTGCGCCACCAGACCACGAAAGTGAGCGCTATCCCGAGCACAAGCGCGGGCAGCATGCCGCCGGTGAACAGCGCTGCAATCGAAACGCCGGTAACCGAGCCGATCGTTATCAGGACGATTGAAGGCGGGATCGTCTCGGTCTGCGCGCCGGTGGCGGCGAGAAGGGCGACAAGGTCGCCGGGCTTTGCGCCACGCTTCTGCATTTCCGGAAAGAGCACGGGCGCGATCGCTGCCATGTCGGCGACCTTGGACCCCGAGATGCCCGAAACGAGATACATCGCGCCGATAAGCACATAGGAGAGGCCGCCCCGGACATGGCCGAGGAGCGAAGCGAGGAATTGGATCATCGCCTTCGCCATGCCGGTCATCTCGATAAGCGCGCCGAGAAAAATGAAGAGCGGGACCGCGAGCAGGATGAGATGGCTCATGCCCTCATCAATCCTTCCGACCATGACGAGAAGCGGCGTCGAGGTGGTCAGAGAGAGATAACCGAAGGTCGCCAGAGCGAAGGAAAAGGCGATCGGGACGCCCGAAAGCACATTGAGCCCAACTACGCCGATGAAGAATACAACGAGGTTGAACTTGCCGAGCGGTTTCAGAGTCTCGCCGAGCAGCGAGAGGGCCAGCACCAGGGTAGCCGTGATGCCGATCGCCAGGAGGACAGGCTTCAAGGCGCCGAAACGCAGGAGACGCAAGAGGCCAGCCGCCAGCATGAGGCCCATGCCGATCGGAATCGCGGCCGCACGCCAGGCATTGGAGATTTCCAGGGCTGGCGTGACGATGAATTGCTCTTCCTCCGCATATTCAAGCGCGTGCGGCCAGATCAGAAGAAGGAACGCGACGGCGGCGGTGATCGCGAGCGCCTCGAGCAACACCCGCGTTTCAGGCGAGACCCGGGCCACGAGGCCGGTCATGCGCATGTGCTCGCCGCGCCGGAGCGCGACGACGGAGCCAAGCATCGACAGCCAGAGAAAGAGGATCGATGCGAGTTCGTCCGACCAGACGAGAGGTTGATGGAAGACGTAGCGCGCCGTGACGCCCGCGCCCAGGAGGACGATCTCGACAAAGACCAGAGCCCCCGCCACTGACCTCGACCGCGCCGCCGAGGGCTCGATCAATTGCCGTTGCGATGCGGCCGAGGCTGGTTTGCGGGTCGAGACTGTTCAGGGGTAGGGAATGGGTGTGGCCGGCCATGGCGATGTCTCCTCCAGACTGCAATGCGGGCGAACTGGGCGCTAGCCCAGTTTTCCGACGACGCCTTCGAGAATAGCCCAGGCGTCGGCGCCGAACCGATCCTGCCATTCCCTGTAGAACCCGCTCCCACGCAGCTTGGCCTGGAAGCTGTCGGACTTGGCGTCGTTGAAAGCGAGACCCTTGGACGACAGTTCTGCCTGGAGGCTTTCGTTCAGCTTGCGCACGTCTTCGCGCTGCTGAAGTCCGGCCTCGTTGAAGGCGCGGGAAACGATGGTCTTGACGTCGTCTGGCAGGCTTCCCCAGGAGCGACCGTTGAAAACGATGTGGTATCCGTCCCAGCTATGGTTGGTGCGGGAGCAGAATTTCTGCACTTCGTACAGCTTGGCG
The DNA here is from genome assembly GCA_963829135.1 of uncultured Alphaproteobacteria bacterium. Classification (GTDB taxonomy): domain Bacteria; phylum Pseudomonadota; class Alphaproteobacteria; order Rhizobiales; family Rhizobiaceae; genus Kumtagia. Next base: position 418,272 of record CAWHHO010000003.1, read on the forward strand.
GTTTGCACGATGGCCAGCGGGTTCTCCTGCGCGTCCACCACCTTTGTCTGCAGCGCCGAATAGACCTCGCTGAATTGCAAGCTCGCGGGATTGGCGCCCAGCGACTTGAAGAGGGCAATCCCCATCGGGCTGACCGGCACACGGATCTTCAGGCCGACGAGATCCTCCGCTGAAGCTACGGCGTGCGTGCTCGTCGTGATTTGCCGGAAGCCATTGTCCCACATGTTCTCGAAAGTGTGCAGACCGACCTTGGCGAAGTCGGCCCGGATCAGATTGCCGAGGTCCCCGTCGACCGCCTTCCAGACCTGGTCGTAATTGCTGAATGCGAAACCAACGGCTGTGATCGCGCTGATCGGGGCGAGGGTTGCGATGACCATCGTGCCGGCGTTGAACATGTCGATGCCGCCGCTGCGGACCTGGGACAGCATATCCGTGTCGCCGCCCAACTGATTGTTTGGGAATATAGTCACCTCGACGCGGCCGTTGCTTTCCCGTGCGACGCGTTCGGCGGCCTCAGCCGCACGAACGTTCAACGGATGGCTGAGCGGCAGGTTGTTGCCGAACTTCAGGGATATCTCTGCAGCGCGTGCCCGCCCGGGCAGGGCGATCGCAAGACCGGCGGCCGCCGCCGATGCCAGCGACAGCGTCTGAAGGAATCGGCGGCGTGTGGAATGTGACATGGTCGTTTCCCCTTTTGGTCTACGTTGCCTTTGGCAACCTTTTGAAAAATCGGCACCGATTATTCGACGCCGTCGCAATCGAGCCTGCCGGCTCGCCTATCGATCCGACCGAAGGCCGCGAGCGCGGCCTCCACAGCCCGTTTCAGATCCTCGAACTGGGTCGTGTCCGCGGCGACGGCGATGGCTTCGTTGCCTTCCGACAGGATGATGTCGCGGGTCGCGTCCGCTGCGGCTCCGTTTAAATCAACGGCCACGACCTGGGCGCCGGCTCTCGCATAGGCTGCTGCCGCCGCCTTGCCGTTGCCCCAACCATCGCCGATGGAGCCTGCCCCAAAAACGATCGCCGTTTTGCCTTTTAAGCGGTGGCCTGACACAAAGCTCTCCCGGCTCAATGGGAGAGCCGTCTCTCAGGTTATGATGTATTATTATGTTATTCGATGCTTTCGACATTCGCCGACGGTAATACGCTCGTCCCGGCTATAAGGCCTTAGACAGGTGGAAGACTAGCGCATAGTCGGAGATGTTTCGTCCTCCCTTAGTATTTTATTAACCTGCGTCTTTTTGCGCTTTGAAAAATCCTAGAGTTACTCCAGGTCATGGTCAAAACATTTCTTTGATGCTATTTGATGCACCTATGCCATCTGTAAGACCTTCCACTGGTCGCAATCTACCCACTCTGGCTGATGTCGCGTCGCGCGCCGGCGTGTCTACGGCAACGACCGATCGCGCACTCAATGGTCGCCCCGGCATAAGGCCCACGACCCTTCGGCGCGTTCTCCAGGCTGCGAGCGAGCTCGGTTACGTCACCAATGTGACCGAACGGGCCGTTGAGAAGCCGCTCCGACTGGCCTTTCTGCTACCGTCCGGCGACAATAGTTTCGTCGGCCTGCTCAGCCGCTTCATCAACCGGTCGCAGGAGCAATCTGCCGCCTTCAACATGCGGGCACGGGTAGAGCGGATCGAGCGCTTCCGCCCCGAGTTGCTGGCGCAGGAGTTGAAGCGCATCGGTCGCGAGGTCGATGGCATCGCCTTCATGGCGCTGGAACATCCAACGGTGCGCGAGGCGGTAAACGCGCTCGCCGAACGCGGCGTACCGACTGTGACGCTGATCTCTGACATCGCCAACGCCGCGCGCTCAGCCTATGTCGGCCTCGACAACCGCTCGGCGGGCCGCACCGCAGCCTATCTGATCGCGCGTTTCATCGGGCCGCGCGCGGCCAAGGTGGCCATGATCGCAGGTAGCCTGAGTTATCGCGCCCACGAGGAGCGCGAGATGGGCTTCCTGCATCTCTTCCAGGAACTCTATCCGGCGATCGAGGTCGTGGGCCTGCGCGAGGGGCACGACGACGAAGCCAAGAATTATCGTCAGACCAAGACCTTGCTCGCAAGGTATCCTGAGCTCGCCGGCATCTACAATATTGGCGGCGGTCCCGAAGGCATTGCGCGCGCCCTGAAAGAAGTCGGACGACAGAAAGAGGTTGCCTTCATCGGCCACGGATTGACGCCTGAGACGCGGGCACTGCTCATTGAAGAAGCGATCGATGCGGTGATCACTCAAAACCCACAGGCGACACTCGCCGACTGCATCGCCATTTTCGCCAATCTGCGTGGGGGCCGCCCTGCGCTTTATGGCATCGAACGCCCCCGCAGCGAAATCATTGTCCGGGAGAATCTGCCCTGAGCCGGTTCCGGGCACGCTTCTCTGCGAGACTATGCGTTCTCAAGGTCAGTTCATCGAACGGCACTGACGGGAAGAGGTGGACTGTGCGAGCGCCCTTCATCCGACCCGACCGTCTTGGTAACCCAATGCAGCATCCGCTGCTTGTCCAAATTGCGCTCGGAGCGCCCTCGTATGCCGCGCGGCAGATCTGGCCTTGCGGTGCAGCCCCACACGTTTAACGGCCTTCCGAACTATCCGTATGCCTTTCCACAAGCGCCAGCGTGTCTTTGCTGACGGAGCGGTCTATCTCTGGCTTCGCGAGCAGAAGGATATCAGCGCGGTCGAGGGGACTCGGCGACATAGCTGACGATGTGGGTGCGATTGTCGCCGTCGCGGTACACCGAATAAAGCAACCTGCCTTCGTCGCTGAGCGCTGTTGTATCCGGCGTCGTCCGGGGCCGCCTCCAAAGCCAGATCATGGCAAGGAGAGAGGCCGGCGGAACAATCAGCCAAAGCGTCTTCAGCCAGTCCGCTAGCGACTGGTAGGTGTCGAAGAAATCTTGCCAGAAGTTATAGGGTTCCACGGCATTCTGTTCCTGCTCGGTAGAAACCCTCGATAACCCAAAATGGGATAATCCGAAACTGGGATTACCGGTCAAGCTTCCAAGGTGGGAGCTATAACTCGAAGTCTTCACACACCCGACTACGCCGCGCTTATTCGCGTTCTTATCGCGGCGCGGAAGGAAAATGGCCTTACTCAGCAGGATGTGGCTGAAAAAGTCGGCAAGCCTCAGTCATATATAGCCAAGGTGGAAGGCGGTGAGCGGCGGCTGGATGTGGTCGAGTTCATCGCGCTGGCCAAGGCTATGGGAGCGAGACCGTCGGCCCTGTTTGACCGGGTCGTTGACGCGCTCGATGCCGCCAAGCCCTAGTAGGATTTAGTAGGACGGAGTTGCGCCTGCCTATCCTACTAGCTATTCTGAATTTAGTTAGTGATTTCAGAGACTTGGTGGTGCCGCTCAGGTGACTCGAACACCTGACCCCATCATTACGAATTAGTTTTCGCAATGATTTCAGAGAGTTAGCCTGCTTTAGTTGGCGTTAGATGGCGTTGGCTAACACCTTGGCCAGACTGCGCTTTCCGGAGGGGACCGATAGCACGGTGTATCACCCTGTTGCCAGCCTTCTCACCCCGCTCCCCTACTAAAACCCTACAAGCCAGAATCTGCCCTACTAATCGACCCCGACCCCGGACCTCCCCCTATCAACGGGTTCTCACGGTTGGGCGGGGGGAGCGCACTGGCCGTCTCGACTGTCTCAGGCCCTATGAGATTCGAGGGACCGACTGTGCCTTTGCAAGGCACGTGAGAAGCGAGCGTCACCAACTCGCAAACGCCGTGCCGCATCCCATGGACAGAAGGGTGGCTGGTTGTGCCCATTGATCGGTTCTATAGTTACTTTTTGATTTGTGTCGTTTGAGGACTTATGCAGAACGCTCCGGCAATCAACTGGACAAATAAATCAGTGAAGGCGTTCGCGAAGAACGCAGACCCGCTTGAAGCAATTGAACAGGCCGCTCGTGCGCTGGTACTTAAGGCGAGGGAGAGGGGGTGGGAAGGACCTCCCTTCAATCCGCTCCGCATTGCCGAAATGTTGGATGTGCAAATTGAGGCGAACTCCGGCGTTGCCGACGCTCGCTTAATCGCAACCGAGAGCGGACCGAAGATCGAATTCAATCCTCAACAACCACGCGAGCGTGTCCGATTTTCGATCGCTCATGAAGTAGCGCACATGCTGTTTCCAGATTGGCACGACCAAATTCGGAATCGCGGCGGGCAGAAGGAGGTGGCGGACGACTGGCAGCTCGAAATGCTCTGCAATCTGGCGGCGTCCGAGTTCGTCTTGCCTATCGGTAGCTTGTCATCGGCATCCACGGTCCTCCCGATTGAAGACCTGATGCGCCAGCGTCGCGAATACGACGTTTCGGCGGAAGCATTTCTCATTCGTCTTGCAAAGGTCGCCACCCAGCCGATCGGCGTGTTCTTCGCGTCACCGCACCAGCTAAGGGAGGCAGTACGCCGTTATACGGTTAACTATTTTGTTGGTTCTCCCACTGCCCCGAAGGCTCAGATATCCGGGCTGGATATTCCAGCCGATAGTATCGTCAGTAGCTGTACGGCTATTGGATACACTGACCGTTCGGTGGAGAGCTGGGTTGTTGGGGCACCCACGCAAATTGAATGCGTTGGAATTCCCGCGTACCCCGGCAGTGTCTATCCACGTGTGGCCGGGCTAGTCAGGTTTGACCGAGCGCAAGTAGACCTGAAGCCAATAAGGATCTTGCACGGCAATACACGTGAACCTCGAAATGGTGGGCAAAAAATCATCTGCCAACTGGTCAACGACAAAGCTGTCACGTGGGGCGGCGGCGTGGCGCGGAAGATGGCCGGTCGCTTCCCAACTGCTGAGGTCCAATTTAGGGAACAACTCGTTGATCTTCCTCGCAGTGCACGGCTCGGCCGAGTGGTATTCTCTCAAGCGAGTGATGAAATCACTGTTGCGAGCTTAATCGCTCAGGAAGGGTATGGCCCGTCTATCCACGCGGCGGCGACGAGTGGACAGACTACAAGCGGCTCAACGCTGCCAAGAAGTCACTGTTCGGGGTCGACGGTCCGAGAGGCGCGGCAACACATGACGATCTGCCCGAACTGATCCACATGGCCGAGGCCTATATTCGCGAACGCGGCGACGCGACTTATGGCCAAAACTTCAAGCTTGAATGGTCCGACGAGCATGGTGCGCTCTACACGCCGCCAACCACGTTGGCGCGGGCGGCGATGCGGGCACGGCAGGCCGCAGACCCAACCTATCGGGCGCATAATGACGAAGAGAAGGTCCGCAACCTGCAGAAGAAGTTCTGCCGCAATATCGGCGAGTGGCAGAGCATGGCAAACGGTCATGCCGGCATCGCCGAGAGCGTGTTCCAGCTAAAGGTGCGCGAACTTGGCGAGCTTCTGGAGCCGTTGGGCATCAGGGTCGCAGCGCCGGCCGACGTGCTGCGGGACGTTAAATCGGCGAATTAAACTCGTCGCGGGAATGCGGCGCGTGTGAATATTGGGAGGCTCCCGCAACCAAGGAGCTTCCAAATGACACCGCCTCCAACCAAGCTGCTGACTACCAAGCAGCTTCCCGCCATTACCGGGCTGAGCCAAAGCTTTTTCGAGAAGGGCCGCATCTACGGATACGGGCCGCAATTTATCCGCATCAAGTCGGGCCGGCGTGCCGGCAAGGTTCTCTACCGGCCCGGAAGATGTCGAGGTCTGGCTGGCCTCGCATCAGCATAACCCGGAGGAGGCGCGTCATGGGTGACGTGACACTCTCCTTCCTCCACACGCTCGCCGGGCATGGCCGTGCTGATCATTACAGCGAGTTCAACGTCCGCACCGGCAAAGGCTATCTTTTGTCAGACGGGCCGCTGACGCGAGACGCCGTCGCCGCTCACCTGACCGGCGAACAACCCATAGCGATTTATCTGTTCAACGGAGAGGCGACACGGCTTGCCGCGCTGGACATCGATAATCACGGCAAGGAATTGACATGGCAGGAAGTCGCCAAGCGAACCTTGCCGCTGGTTGAAGACTTGCGTAAGCGCGGTCTGTCGCCGTTCGTCGTTCGGTCGGGCGGCGGCGCGGGAATCCACATCTGGCTTGTCTGGCGCGAACCGCAAAGCTGCCGGAATGCTCGCCGCCTGCTGGCGCGGATATTGCGCAAGCATGGATTCAAGCCGGGCACGGGCGGCATCGTCAAAGGCGAGATCGAGGTCTATCCCAAACAGGACAAGATTGCCGCTGACAAGTTCGGCAATCCTCTTGCGTTGCCTTTCTCGCGCAAATCGGCACCGCTCGACGTGGCGCTGATGCCGATGGCATTGAAAGGCTATTCGCCGCCGCTTATCGAAAGCCTGTACGCCTCGCCGCTTGCCTCGTTGCCGGTTGACGACTTGCCACCCGACGAGCGGCCTCGCCCGCAAACTGCGATCCCGAGCGGCGTCCAGAAGGGCGACGAGGCGGAAGTGAGCGCAGCGATTCGGCACGTATCCGCCGACGACTACGATGTTTGGATACGGGTCGGCTTCATCCTGAAGTATGCATTCAATGAGACAGGCTTCCCGCTCTGGGACAGTTGGTCAAAAAGCTCGCAAAAATATCGCGGCACGGAAGAGTGCCGCAAGGTCTGGGACGGCCTGGAGCCGGACGGCTCAGCCGGCATCGGCAGTCTGTTCTATATGGCGCAGCAAGGCGGCTGGAACGGGCCGAGCGACCCGGAAATCCGTGAAATGAACGCCAAGTACGGCATCGTCACGCATGGCGCGAAAACCATCATTGTCGAGAAGCAAATTGATGCCGAGGAAGACAACCCTTTCGTATACACAACCAAGGAAGTGCTTCGCGACCGATACCGCTGGAAGAAGGTGCTGCTTCCGAGTGGCGGCGACGTGCCGGTTCAGCGGCCATTGGTCGATCATTGGCTGGAAAGCCGCAAGGCGGACCACTTCAAGCGCGTCGACTTCGATCCTTCGCTGCCTCCGGGCGGCAACGGCAATACCTACAATATCTGGACCGGCTTCGCCGTCAGCCCGTCGCCGGGCGACTGGAGTATCCTAAGGGAGCATATTGCCGAGAATATCTGCAATGGAGACGCGGAGCTGAACGAATGGCTGCTGAACTGGCTGGCCCTTGGCGTCCAGCGGCCGGGAGACGTGCTTGGAACAGCGCCGGTTCTCGCCGGCCTACCCGGCGTCGGCAAAGGCATTGTGGCGCACAGCTATGGAAGCTTGTGGGGGCGGCATTATACCACCATTACCCAGGAATCGCATGTCAGTGGGCGGTTCAACGCACATCTGTTCGGACGGCGCTTCATCTTCATCGACGAGGGCATATGGGGCGGCAACCGACAGGATGCCGGCACGATCAAGACGCGGATCACCGAACCGTTCATCATGCTGGAAGCCAAGGGTATCGACCCGATCAGGATCAGGAATCGCACCATCTACATGGTCGCCTCGAACGCGGCGTCCATCGTTCCCGCCGATCTGGCGGACCGCCGCTGGCAGATGTTCGAAGTGAGCGACCGACGGCGCGGCGACCGCGATTACTTCGCGGCGCTGGCGCAGCAGTTCGACGCTGGGGGCAGGGAAGGCATGCTCTACGATCTGCTCAATCGCGACGTTGCCGCCGGGCCGGACCCGCGCCGCACGATCAAGACGGCGGGTCTGTTCGAGCAAATTCTTCGCGCTCAGGGGCCGGAGTTCCGATACATATTCCAGATCCTCGATGACGGCCTGCTGCCGCAACCCAACGCGCCCGGCAATGGTCCCGGCGTCTCGACTGTGCAGGCGATGTTCATGGAGATGCGGGCAACGCAGCCCGGCGCTCAATATGTCCACAAGGGCGATTTCTCGAAACGCCTGAAAACGCTGTTCCCAGGCATCAAGGACGTTCAAAGTGGCTGGTTCATCGAAGGGCACGGGACGAATGCCGCGCGCTCGCGGTCGACGCGATACACCTTCCCGCCGCTGTCTCAGTGCCGCCGAAACTTCGAGGCGTATGTCGGGCAGAGTGTTCCGTGGTCGAATGATCTCGAAGACTGGCCGGACGGCGGCGAGGACGGGCGGACTAAGGCGGACGAGCCGTTTTGAACCGGCGCGGCCAATATGGGCAATATGGGCAATATGGCCGGTTTGCAACTTGCCGGCCTTTGCCGTCGCGGCCCTCAAATGCCTGTTTTTGCCCATACTGCCCATATCACCCATATTGCTGTTTGCAGTCCTGCAAACATCCGAAAGGCTCGCCCGCGCCCGGATGCAAGCAGCGCGCACAGCCCCGCCCGCTGGCGCAGGCTGGCGGCCCGGCAAAGGCCGCAGGCGGCCTTCAGAAGGCGCTCAGAGCCTCACTGGCGCGGGCTAGGGGCATAACCCAACCCACCCCACCTCCGGCACCGCTGCCGCCCCTATCGGCGGCGCGGCCGCCTTCGCCATGTTCAGTCGCGTTGCCGACCGTCGAGAAGATCGGCGGTCGTCGTTGCAAGCGCCTTGGCGAATTTCGCGACCACGGTAATTGTCGGGTTCCTGACCCGCCGCTCAATACCAGAGACATAGGTGCGGTCGATACCGGCGAGGTCGGCCAACTCCTCCTGCGAGAGGTTCAGCCTGATCCTTGCCGCCTTGATATTCCCGGCCAGTATCTTGCGCACATCTTCCATGTGCCCGATTGACCAGTGACGCAGACGATAAGCCCACGGACAATGAGTCTCATTTTCCGCTTTCGACGAAGATGTGTTGACTATAGTCTACATACGCGATGAGCGGGCAAGCGCGATGTGTGATGCGTTGATTCAGTTTATTTGTTGGGTGGCGATTGCCTTCTTGGGCGGCAATTTGGCAATCTTCACCGGACTGATGATCTACGTCGTCTGGATCGACAGCATTTACCCTCGACTGATTCCGTTGAGGAAGATCGAGGAGGAAGCCGAGCAAATCATCGCCAGCTATGCCGACCCGGAGAAAGAGGCTTTCGCCCGGCACGAGCGTTCATGGTACCGCAGCGAGGGTGCGGAGCAAGTCTACTGGCATCGGGTACGGAAGGCCGTCAGGCGACGGCTGGAGGGCCGCTGAGACGGCGAACATTAGGGACGAAGGAAATCCAGTTGCGGATTGAGCGAGATAAAATTCGAGCAAGTCTCCCGAAGCTCGCGTGCGGCATGATCCCAAAAGACCAAGTCGACCTTAAAACCGTCAGCGATAAGTTGCTCTACCGCAGGCACATAGTCACTGTCTCCTGAGACGAGTGTGAAGATGTCCCCTGTCTTGGCGTTCCGATAGGCATCCCGCGTCATCGCGGCGACTATGCCGGTATCAATCTTTTTCTCTTTGTTTGCAACATTACGGTCGTGCGTTATCACCTCGAAGCCAGCCTGCTTCGCAATATTCCAGATAGCGTCGTTTGCAGGAGGGCGCGACCCAAATAGCATAGCTCGTGAAGTCTTCGTTCGGTCGGTTCCCGCCACGAACTGATAAAGCTTGCCGAAGCTGACACGGTAGTTGAAATCAAGGATGCGATTGCTCATCGCATCGTAGATATCCAGCGCCATCCCCTGTCGTACCGCACTGACACGCTGGCCCTCGATGAAAACATTAGAGTTATCAACATAGATCCAGTCAGACATAATGCCCTCAGGGTTTTTAACAGGATAGCATAAGATATTCACATCGAAGATATTGTGACTTACGGCTGAAGCCCGCTTTCCGCTTTGAGAACTAATGTAAGAAAGATTTCTACGGGAATGACTTAGATTTTGGTGCCGCTTAGGTGAACTCGAACACCTGACCCCATCATTACGAATGACGTGCTCTACCAACTGAGCTAAAGCGGCCTACCAGATGCAGAGCGACCTACTATCGCCCTACTATTTTCTTCACTCCCCGCCCAACCCGTTGTCTTCGAACGCCATTCTCTGGCGGACCCGCCAATTACGAATGATGTGCTCTACCAACTGAGCTAAAGCGGCGCCGTATTGCGATCACGTCCCGAACGACACGGCCTGATAACCGCAATGCCCGGCAAATTCAAGACACCCTCCGGCGAATTGCTTCGCCAGTCTGCGCCGGCGGGACTTGTGCGAAGTTTGTCCGTGCGGCGCTTATCTGGCGATGGCTGCTTGCGGTGCGGGCGTGGGTAGCGTAGTTGCGCGAAATCTGTTCATGACTTTGTCTTCGCGAGAGCGAACGTCATTTGCTTTGATGTCCGCCGTTGATTGAAGCCGCCGCGCGCGTTATCGCTCTGAGGGTGGTCGGTTCGTAGGAGAACGCTTTGGACCCGATCGAAAAAGCGATCCGAAGCGCCTTCGAAAAAGGCAACGCTGAGGACAAGGCATTTCGCGAAAGCATCTATCGCAAGGCATTCGCCGCGCTCGATCGCGCTCTGCAGGCAAATCCGAATCTGACCGTCGAAGCGGCGATATCACGCCGCAAGGTGCTGCAAGCCAAGATCGTTGAGATCGAGACGGAATTCGTTCCGGCTGCCGCACGGCCTGTACCGGCGTTTGAAGCGCGCCAGGAGCCTGGTACGGCCTCTCCCATCGCGCCGGAGGTGCGCGTCGATGCCCAGGCGCCGAGCCGCACCGAATTCGTTCCGGCTGCCGGACGGCCCGTGCCGGCGGCCACAGATCCGCTTGCCGGAGCGTTTGAAGTGCGCATGGAGCCTGGCGCGGCCGCACCCATCGCGCCGGAGGTGCGCGTCGATGAACAAGCGCCGAGCCGCCAGCCGGGATTGCCTGGCGATCTCGGTGGCCTCGATGTAGCCGCCGATCGCCCGACGGCGCCCATTTTCACCGGTCCGCTCGATACGGCTTCGGAAGTGCAGCCCGACCCCGATGCAGCCCGGTCCCGTCGTCGGCGCCGGCCATTCGCGATCTTTTTCATTGTCGCTACGCTGCTTGCGCTTCTCGGCATGGGGCTGCTGTTTGCCTATCAGACCGGGCTGTTTCTCTCGCCGAGCGAGCGCGATACATCGGTTCCCAACCCGCCGGGCAATGGCGAGAGCGAGGATTTCATTCCCGAGAACGAGGAGCCGCCGGTGCTTTCGAGCGAACCGGAGGCGCAACGCGACTGGATCAGCATCTTTGCGCCGGATGCCGCCTCGTCGGTTTCCGCCCCTACCGGCACTACGGCGGAGGCCAAGCAGGACGAGTCCGGAAGCTTCATCCGCATCCGCTCGGGCGATTCGGGTGCGGCGGTCGTGTTCGATGTCGGGCAGGACGTCCTCGAAAGGATCGCAGGCAAGAAAGCCACGTTTGATATCAACGCGCGCGCTGCCGATGGCGAGGATACGGAAATGGCAGTTGATTGCGACTTTGGCGAATTGGGCGATTGCGGGCGAAAGCGTTACGCCCTTGGATATGAGCGCGCCGATTTCCTGTTCGAACTCGACATGCCGGCGGCACAGCCCGGTGCGGGCGGGTCGATCGCTATCGTTTCCGACTTCGCCAACAGCGGCAAATCGGTCGATATCTACGAGATCAAGGTTTCGGTCGCGCCGTGACCTTTCCGTCGGTTTGTTATTCGTCGGTCGGTCAATAGCTCTCGGACGTTTCTCAGGACCTACGACTAACGACCGACGCCTAGATCGCTGTAAATCTAATCGAGCAGCGCCTGCAGTGTCTCGATCCGGTCGGCTTCCGCTGCGGGTTTGTCCCAGCGCAGCCGCGAAATGCGCGGGAAGCGCATGGCAACTCCGGATTTGTGCCGTGTAGAGCGGTTGAGCCCTTCGAACGCGATTTCCAGCACAAGCCCGTTCCTCTTGTCTGCACGCACCGAGCGTACCGGTCCGAAGCGCTCTATCGTGTTGTCGCGCACATATTTGTCGATCTGCCGCAGTTCTTCGTCGGTGAAGCCGAAATAGGCTTTGCCGACCGGCACGAGCTCTTCAGCACCTTCTGCTCCTGTCCAGACGCCAAACGTGTAGTCGGAATAGAAGCTTGAGCGCTTGCCATGTCCGCGCTGGGCATACATCAGCACCGCATCAACCGTGTAGGGATCGCGCTTCCACTTGAACCACGGACCTTTTGGCCGGCCGGCAATGTATTGCGACGTTTTCTGCTTGATCATCACGCCCTCGATCACCGGATGCGGCGGATGCCGGCGCATATCGTCGAGCACGACCCAGTCGGCGAAAAAAGTTATGGGCGAAAGGTCGAAGCGGGCAGGATCAAGCTTGGCAACGAAGGCTTCGAGCCGCAAGCGGCGTTCGGTGAGGGGCAGGGGCCGCAGATCCTCCTCGCCGTCCTGCAACAAATCGTAGCAACGCACGAACACCGGAAAGCGCTCGCGCATCTTCGGTGCCACGCTCTTTCGGTTCAGCCGCTGCTGAAGGTCGGAAAACGTGCCGGTGTGAGCTGGCGGCTGTCCCACCAGAAGTTCGCCGTCCAGCGCACCATCGAAGGTCATCGCCTCGATGAGGTCAGGAAAAGCGCCGGAAATCTCGTCGCCGGTGCGCGAGTAAAGCCGCCGCAGGCCGCTCTCGCAGACCGCCTGAACGCGGATGCCATCCCACTTCCATTCAGCAGCGTAGTCCGTTGGGTCGAGACGTGCGAGATCACTGTTTTCGACGGGATGCGACAGCATCACGGAACGGAAAAGGGCCGCGGCAGCTTTTTCTGGCCGCGACGCATTGCCTTCCAGCCATGCGAAAAGCGATAAATAGGGTTGGGTCAGGCCGTGCCAGACCTCCTCGATTTCGGCTACGTCCACCTTGCCCAGTTCAGCCAGCGCTTGTTTGGCGAGGCGCGCCGAGACGCCGATGCGCAAGCCACCCGTGACCAATTTGATGATGGCATAGCGCGCGGAAATGCCGGCTGCGTCCAGCAACTGCGTCAGCACGGCGGGGCCATCCGAGCGGCTGGCCGATTGCAGCGCGCCGACCACATCGGCAAGCGATGGCTGATGGTTGGTGGCCCTGTCAGCCGGTGGTTCGGGCCACACCAGCGAGACCGTCTCGGCGAGGTCCCCGACATAGTCATAGGAATAGCCGAACAGCACCGGATCCATGCGTTCGGTCACCAGCATGCGCAGCATTGCCGGTTTCACCGCGGCGATCGACAGGTCGCCGGTGATCGCCGCCAGCGCCAGCCCCCGGTCGGGATCGGGCGTGGACGAGAAATAATCAACGAGCAGCTTCAGCTTGCCGTTGCGCGACGGCGTCAGCACCAGACGGTCGAGGAGTTCGGCGAAGGTTTCCACTGCTATGGGCACCCGCGTGACGTTCGACCATCGACATTGCGGGCAATAGGATATGGATAATTTGCCGGCCCATATCCACGCAATATCTTCAGCACCAGCCCCTCCCTACGAGAAGCCCGAAAGGGATGCCCGTCAGTGCCAGAGCCGGCGAACCCAGTGAAGTCTGCCGCTGAGCAGGGGTCCCGTTCCCCCTTGTCGTGGTGAGCAGATAAGGGTGGGTGCGTTGTTGCGAAGAGCATCAGTCGCCCTCGTCCTCGTAGCCGACGAGATGCAATGGCCGCGCGGCGATGCCCGCTAGCTCGCACCAGCGCACCAATGCCTCCTCGCGGCCATGCGTCACCCACACTTCCGAAGCGCCGGTTTCCAGGATGGTGGCGGTCAACTCGTCCCAATCGGAGTGGTCCGAAATAATCAACGGCAGCTCGACGCCGAGTTGTTTGGCGCGCTGGCGGATGCGCATCCAACCCGACGCGTAGCAGGAGATCGGATCGGGAAACCGCCGCGACCAGCGATCGGCGAATGCCGAGGGCGGGCCTATGACGACCGCACCGGCGAAGTCGGCCTTCGCGCCGGGCGCGAGCGTCGCCGGACGCAATTCGCCGAGGTCGATGCCGCGGCTCTGATAATATCCGCTGAGCTTGGCCAGCGCGCCGTGAATATGGATCGGCCGCTCGAAGCCGCCCTCGCGGAGCAGCCGCATCACCCGCTGCGCTTTGCCGAGCGCATAGGCGCCAATCAGATGCGCGCTTTCTGGAAACTGCCCGACGGACTTTAGCAGCCGGGCGATCTCTTCACTGTCGGGTGGATGACGGAAGACCGGCAGGCCGAATGTCGCCTCGGTGATGAAGACATCGCAGGCCACCGGTTCAAACGGCGCGCAGGTGGAATCGCGGCGCCGCTTGTAGTCGCCGGACGCAACGATCCGCATGCCCCCGTGCTCTACCGCGATCTGCGCCGAGCCGAGCACATGGCCGGCAGGATGGAAGGCGACAGAGACGCCGCCGACCGTAACAGTCTCTCCCAATCTGGCTGCCTGGGTCGCGCCGGCAAAATCGTCGCCATAGCGCAGGCCCATAATGTCGAGCGTCTCCTGCGTCGCCATCACGTAGCGATGTCCGGCGCGGGCGTGATCGGAATGGCCGTGGGTGATCAGCGCGCGTTCGACGGGGCGCACCGGATCGATGAAGAAATCGCCGGGCGGGCAGTAGAGGCCTTCCGGCCGGGGATGGAGCAGGTCGCGGGATCGCATATCATCAACATAGGCGTTTGCGTCGGATCGGAAAGGCAGATGGTGAGTGGTGAATGGTTAGGAGCCCTTCGAGTAAATGGCGGCTTGACGGCGCATAGGCGCCCCGTCCACCTACCCATTCACCATTCACCATTCACCATTCACCATTCACCATTCACCATTCACCATTCACCATTCACCATTCCATGACACCCTTGCCCGCCTCTTCCGGCGACCTGATCGCCGACCGCCGCGCCGACTATGCCGAGATGCTGTTCGCCAATGGTGACCATGCGGCAGCGGCGGAACTGATGCTGGGCGCGCTCGAACTCGCGCCGCAATGGGCCATGGGGTGGTACAGGCTGGGCGAGTTCCAGGAGGCGGCGGGCGCTGTCAGGGAAGCGGAGGAGGCGTGGCGCATGTCGCTCAAGCTGGAGCCGGCGGATCGCCCAGGCGCGGCGCTCAAGCTGCAACTGATAGGCGCAGTCGCGCCCGCCGAGGCGCCACCCAGCGCCTTTGTCGAAACCCTGTTCGACCAATATGCCGACAAGTTCGACCATGCGCTGGTCAATACGCTCGGCTATCGCGTGCCGGAACTGCTGGAGGCTGCGATCGGAGGCGCGGCGCCTGGCCGCAGATTTGCTCATGCGATCGATCTCGGCTGCGGTACCGGCCTGATGGGCGCGCGTTTGCGCACATTTGTCGAGGACCTCGAGGGCCATGATATCTCGGCTGCGATGCTGAAGAGGGCCGAGGCGCGCAAAGTCTATGACCGGCTCGTGAAATCCGATCTTCAGACCCTGGTCTTGCCGGCGCAAAGCGCCGACCTGATCACCGCCGCCGACGTGTTCATGTATGTCGGTGCGCTGGAACGCATCGCCGCTGGGACGGCATCAGCTCTGAAAAGCGGAGGCTTGTTCGCCTTCACAGTGGAGCGCCACGATGGACCGGAGGACTATGTCCTGCGCGAAAGCCGCCGCTACGCGCATTCGGAAACGTATGTGCGGCGGCTGGTCGCGGACGCTGGGATGCAGATCGTCTCGATGGGGGCCGATACGATCCGCATGGATCGTGCCATGCCGGTCGGCGGACTGATTGTGGTTTCTTGCAAATTATAACCCATTGGGTTATACGACAATGCTGCAGACGATTGCCGAGACATCCATATTCACGAGGCAAGCGAATGCACTTTTTACCTCGGACGAGAAGGTCGATCTCATCAATTTCTTAGCCTCAAACCCGCTGGCCGGCGACGAAATTCCGGGGACAGGTGGCGTTCGCAAGGTGCGGATCGCCGCAAGGGGAAAAGGCAAGAGCGGCGGGCGCGAGTCATCTATTATTTTTACGATGAAACCGCTCCGCTGTACGCGCTGCTGACTTACGGCAAAGGCAGAAGACGGATCTGTCACCTGATGAAAGCAAGGCTGTTGCGGATTTCGCCCGGCGGATAAAGGATACGGTCAAGGGAAAACGGCAATGACTAGGAAAACGCAGTTCGGCACGGACCTCATCGCTGCATTGTCGGAAGCGCTTGCTCACGCTGAAGGTAGAAACGTCCCGGGTATTCAACTGCATTCCATAGATGCCGCGAGCGTGGACGCCAAGTCCATTCGCCAACGCTTGCATTTAACCCAGGGTCAGATGGCACATTTTTTGGGAACGAGCGCGTCTGGCTACCGCAAATGGGAACAAGGTCAAAGGCAGCCCAGCGGCGCCGCGAAGACCTTATTGCGGGTGATGGAACGTGAGCCGGAAGCCGTCCTGCGCGCGCTGGTTGCCGAATAGAAGGCTTGCCGATCCCTTTTTGTTCCGTTTTTCCACTTGGCGATCGCCGTTGCCCACTGTACCTCTAGGGAGTGACCGACCAGAGCCGCGTTCAGCCTGAAAACGCCGCCGCCTTGCTGCCGGAGCCGTTCCTCAACTGGTTTGCGAGGCGGGGCTGGTCGCCGCGCGCGCATCAGATCGATCTCCTCGCCCGCGCGCAGGAAGGCAAGTCGGTGCTGCTGATCGCACCGACCGGTGCAGGCAAGACGCTGGCGGGCTTTCTTCCGGCGCTCGTCGATCTGGCGAGGCGGCCACAGCGCAAGCCGGGCGAAGCGCATCGCGGCGTGCACACGCTCTACATTTCGCCGCTGAAGGCGCTTGCGGTCGATATCGAACGCAATCTGGGCAAGCCGGTGGCCGAAATCGGCATCTCGATCACCATGGAGACCCGCACCGGCGACACGCCGGCCCATAAGCGTCAGCGCCAGAAACTCGTGCCTCCGGAAATCCTGCTGACGACGCCGGAGCAACTGGCTTTGTTGATCGCGTCGGCCGACGCAAAGCGCTTCTTTGCCGGCCTGCGCTACGTCGTGCTCGATGAGTTGCACTCGCTGGTCACGTCGAAGCGCGGCCATTTGCTGTCCCTCGGCCTTGCGCGACTGCGCCGCTATGTGCCCGGCGTTCAAACCATCGGCCTGTCAGCGACGGTGGCCGAGCCGGACGAGCTGCGGCGCTGGCTGGTGGGGCAGAACGGCATCGACGCCTTACCCTTCCCTTTGTGGAGAGGGTCGGACGGCGAAGCCGGAACGGGTGACGGTGATTCGCATCCAAAATCGGTGGACTTGACCCTCACCCCGGCGCTGCGCGCCAACTCTCCCCACAAGGGGGAGGGTAAGGCAGTGCCCCTCGCCGACCTGATTACTGTGACGGGCGGGGCGGCGCCTGAGATCACCGTGCTGGATTCGGAAGAACGCGTGCCATGGGCCGGGCATGCATCGCGCTACGCCATCCCCGAGATCTACGCAGCGATCAAGCAGCACAAGACGACGCTGCTGTTCGTCAACACCCGCAGCCAGGCGGAGGCGTTGTTTCAGGAGCTGTGGCGGGTCAATGAAGACACACTGCCGATCGCGTTGCATCATGGCTCGCTCGATGTCGGCCAGCGCCGCAAGGTCGAAAGGGCGATGGAAACGGGCAGCCTGCGCGCCATCGTTGCCACGTCCACGCTTGACCTTGGCATCGACTGGGGTGACGTCGATCTTGTCGTGCATGTCGGCGCGCCGAAAGGCGCCAGCCGGCTCGCCCAGCGCATCGGCCGCGCCAACCATCGCCTCGACGAACCAAGCAAGGCGCTGCTCGTCCCGGCAAACCGCTTCGAAGTGCTGGAATGCCGCGCTGCGGTCGAGGCCAACTACATCGGCGCGCAGGACACGCCACCGCTGGTGGAGGGGTCGCTGGATGTGCTCGCCCAGCACATTCTTGGCATGGCCTGCGCGGAAGCGTTCGACGCTACCGAGCTTTTCGAGGAGGTGAGGGGGGCTGCACCCTACGCGAGCCTGGCGCGCGAGACGTTCGATCGAGCCGTCGATTTTGTCGCGACCGGCGGCTACGCGCTGAGGACTTATGAGCGCTACGCCAAGATACGCCTGACCAAGGAAGGCAAGTGGCGCATTTCGCACCCGCGCTTTGCGCAGCAATACCGGTTGAATGTCGGCACCATCGTCGAAGCGCCTTACCTGACGCTGCGCTACGCGCGCTCGGGCAAGGGCGCCGCATCGAGGGGTGGGCCGGTTCTCGGCAAGATCGAGGAAGGTTTTCTGGAATCCATTTCGCCCGGTGATACCTTCCTATTCGCTGGAAAAGTCCTGCGGCTGGAGGGGATTCGCGAGACCGAGGCTTACGTATCGAATGCCGTCGGCAACGATCCGCGCATACCGGTGTATGCCGGCGGGAAGTTCCCGCTATCGACCTACCTCGCGGACCAGGTGCGCGGCATGCTCGCCGATCCTGCTCGTTGGAAGGCGTTGCCTGAGCAGGTGGCGGACTGGCTGCGGCTGCAGTCGGAAAAATCGGTACTGCCTGGCCGCGGCGATTTGCTCGTCGAGACGTTTCCGCGCGGCAGCAGGCATTACATGGCAATCTATCCATTCGAAGGACGGTTGGCGCACCAGACGCTGGGAATGCTGCTGACACGCCGGCTCGATCGCGCGGGCGCGCGCCCGCTTGGCTTCGTCGCGACAGACTATTCCCTCGCGGTCTGGGGCCTGGACGACATGGGTGCACTCTTCAAGAGCGGGAAGCTGCGTCTCTCGGCGCTGTTTGACGAGGATATGCTGGGCGACGACTTAGAGGACTGGCTGGCGGAGAGCTGGCTGCTTAAGCGCACCTTCCGCAATTGCGCGCTGATTTCAGGACTGATCGAGAAGCGGCATCCCGGCCAGGAAAAGAGCGGGCGCCAAGTAACAGTCTCGGCAGACCTGATCTACGATGTGCTGCGCACGCATGAGCCCGATCACCTGTTGCTGCAGGCAACGCGCGCCGATGCCGCGACCGGACTGCTGGATGTCAGGAGACTGGCGGATATGCTCTCGCGCATTCGCGGGCGAATCATGCATAAGAATCTTGAGCAAATCTCGCCGCTTGCCCTTCCGATCATGTTGCAGATCGGCAGGGAACGCGTAGCGGGCGAGGCGAACGAATCGCTGCTGGAAGAAGCATCGATGATCGAAGAGGCACTGGGCACCGGATGAGCGCGATTCGCGTCCTCAAGAACAGCGAACGTGGCTTTGTCGAAGTCGCCGGCGAGCGTGCTATCTGCGACCGGCGCGGGGCGCTGTATTTCCCGGAGCTCGGTCTGCTCGTTGTGTCCGATCTGCATCTTGAAAAAGGGTCGTCAGCCGCCAGGCGCGGCTCATTGCTGCCCCCCTACGACACCGCCGCGACTCTGGCCTGCCTGCAAGCCGTGGTCGAAGACTTCATGCCGAAGACCGTCATTAGCCTTGGCGACAGCTTTCATGATGGAGGCGGCTCGTCGCGTCTGCCGGAAATCTTCCGCAAAGCCCTGTCGTCGCTAATGGTGGGACGCAGCTGGTTCTGGGTTAGCGGTAATCATGATCCGGACCCGCCACAAGGTATTGGTGGGGAAAGCGTGCAGGAGATATCGCTGAACTCCCTGTTGTTCCGCCACGAACCATCCGCGAACGCCTCAGAGGGCGAAATCGCCGGACATCTGCATCCGTGTGCGCGCATCGTCCAACGCGGACGCTCGGTGCGCCGCCGCTGCTTTGCAACAGATAGCAGCCGCATGATCATGCCGGCCTTCGGCGCTTATACGGGTTCGCTCAACGTTCTGGACCGCGCCTTTGCGGGCCTGTTCCGCAATGATGGCCTGATAGCGCATATGCTCGGCGCCGAGCGCACCTATCCGATCTCCTGCGCAATGCTGAGGCCAGGTTGAGTCTTCGCCAAGGGATGGCGCTTAGTCGAGCAATTTATCGGGCCACTTGAGAGCACCGTGAAGAATTCGGAGAATCCGAACGGTTCGGTCGCCAATCCTGTAGGCGACGAGGTAGGAGGTTCGTGGCACTATCAGTTCGCGTGTGCCAAAGACCCTGCCTGCTCGTCCCAATTCAGGAAACGACTTTAGTCGTTCCGTAGCTTCAGCAATCCGTTCATCTACGGCAATCGCAGCCTTTGGGCTGTTATCCTCGATAAATGCAAAAATTTCATCGCGATCAGCAATGGCGTAAGACGACCATTCAAGCTTCAAGCACTATCCTATTCCGGTTTTTGACGTGCGGCGTTTCGGCGCCTAGCGAAATGTGCTTCGACGTCCTTCTGCGGGATGGCCGGACTCGTGTCTTCAAGGGCCTCCCGCACCTTGGACCGAAACCAGGCGTCGTGCGCTTTGTCATCGACTGCAAGTCCGGCGGGGAGCGCCCCTTCGTTGGCGACCCTCGTCAGCAATATGCGGACCGCATCGGACACCGTTAACCCCATATTACCGAGAACGGCGGTTGCCCTCTGCTTGATGTCAGGGTCGATGCGCGTCTGGATGAGAGAGTTGACGGTCATATAGAAAGCCTCCTCCGCCCTATGTAATGCAGTTGAATTACAAATGCCAGAGTTGCTTAAGCTCAATCGCGGCGGAAGATGATGCGCCCAAGCCAACCGGTGACAATGGCGAGGCCGACGGCGCAAATGCCGTAAAAGAAGCTGTGGTTGCGGGAGAGGCGAAACAGCATCTGTTCGAAGCCCGACTTGACGATTGCGAGTTGTGCGGAGGTTTCCTTGATGAAGAGGCCATTGCGGAAGAGGAACGCGCGCGCCTTGTGCGTGCCGACCGGCACGTTCGGGGCAAGTACGACCGTTGCGCGGAACAGGCTGGCCGACAGGAACTGAACGCCGCCGACCCGCTCGTTGTAGAGGCCTACTGCCTTCTTGCGATCACGCAGCGCCGCCCGGAACTCATTCAGAGTGACAGGGTTCTGACCCGGATCCTCGGGCTGCATGTGAATGTTGGAGGTGCCAAGCGCCAATTGCTTGTAACTGACCGGCCCAGCGATGTCCTGTGGCATGCGTGTGGTTGAGATCGAGTAGGACTCGGGCACATTGACGAACGATTCCGACTGGGTGTTCATCCAGATCCCGAGTACGCGGTCCTTGCGGCGGATCGTAACCGGACGAGATGGCCCTTCCAGCACGACGATGACGTCGTAGCGGCCCTGCCGGCTTACATACGGGTCCGGGTTCTCAACCGAGCCGAAAATCGTCAGATCAGCGCCCGAGAAGTCCGCAGTGATACGGATTTCATCGGTCGAAAGTCCGATCTGGATTCCCTCGGGGAGAGCAACCGGGGCCCGTGCATTCGGCATCTGACCCTGTGCGGCTGCCTGCCCCGCCCAGATAAGTGCGGCGATTGCCAGCGCGATCGTATGGTGGCGGCCCATCGCGTCAGATGCCTGGCGCGATGGAGTAGATGTTTTTGGGCGGCAGGAACAGATCGAAAGCCAGCCGCACCGCGACTGCGAGGACGAGCAGCGCCAGCAACGCGCGCAACTGCTCGCCGCGCAGCTTTTGCCCGGCCTTGGCGCCGTATTGCGCTCCGGCGACGCCGCCGACCATCAGTACGAAAGCCAGCACCATGTCGACGGTCAGGTTCGTCTGTGCCTGGACGATCGTTGTGTAGGCTGCGACGAAGATGATCTGGAAGAGCGATGTGCCGACGACAACGTTGGTGGGCACTTTCAAAAGATAAATCAGGGCGGGAACCATTATGAAGCCGCCGCCCACGCCCATCACCGACGACAGAATGCCGATGCCTGCGCCAAGTCCAAGGACGGGAATGACGCTGACGAAAAGCTTCGATGCGCGAAACCGCATCTTCAGCGGCAGGCGATGAATCCAGTTGTGCTGTCCGGGCCGCTTCAGCGACGGTTGAACGCCGCCGCGCGTGCGGCGTATCGCGTTGACACTTTCGACCAGCATCAGCCCGCCGACCGTGCCGAGGAAGATGACGTACATCAGCGAAATGATGAGATCGAGTTGGCCGAGGCTGCGCAGCAGCGAGAAGATCAGGATGCCGAGTGTCGACCCAAAAATGCCTCCGACAAGCAGCACGGTCCCGAGTTTGAAATCGAGCGTGCCCTTGCGCAAATGCGCGAGCGCGCCCGAGAAGGATGAAGCGATAACCTGATTGGCGCCGGTAGCGACGGCGATGGCGGGCGGAATGTTGTAGAAGATCAGCAGCGGCGTGATGAGGAAGCCGCCGCCGACGCCGAACATGCCCGACAGAAATCCGACCGCCGCACCCATGGCGAGCAGCACGAAGACGTTGACGGACATTTCTGCGATCGGGAGATAGATGCCCACCCGGAAGCCCCGATTGTCGAAGCGAAAATAGCGAAATGTGCCGAAACACACTCCGCTGTTTAGGAAGCTCTTGCGCCCGCATTGCGACGAAGTCAAACTTCGCCGCCGTGCGGAAAACAAATATTATCTCAAGGAGTTAAATTATCGCGAGCAGCCGCGGCCTTTCCAATGCGAAGCCGCCAATCCTATTTGCGATCCAACAGCGCGCGCACCAGCTTTTCGTCGATCTCGCCGGTCGCCTGCAGCTTGTTGTCCGTCTGAAACCGCTTGACCGCATCCTTGGTCTGCTGGCCAAGAACGCCGTCCGGACCGCCGGCATCATAGCCATTTTGGTTGGGTAGGCCTGGATTGCTCTAGTGGTAGCGGGAACATCAACCCAGGACTTCGGAAGTTCGACAGAATTGGTTTCCGGGTCGACAGGCTTTGCCCTCCATAGGTCGACTTCGGCCTGTTGCGTTTCGGCTGCCGACGTTGACATTTGCGGCATCGATGCCGTCGTCGGATCCTCCACCGCTTGCTCGGGCTTGGAGGAAACCGCCGCGGCGTCCTCGTTCGCGCCATGGCCTATTTAATTGGAGCTGGGGCCGGCCTGGCATCCATGTGAGTCAATAGCGCACAAGGGGATCGGTTCTCTGGAAGTCCGAATCCAACATCGCACCGGTGGCAACCATAGGGACCTGCTCGGCGGGGCGCGCCTGCGACTCCGTAGCGGCACCGTCGCCAACTTTCGAAGCAAACAGCGGCTGTGTCGTATTCGCGACCTGATCGTCGCCGCTTAGGGACATCTGGCCGATCTTCAAACCGGCCAGCACGACCACGAGGCCGGTGACGGCCATCAGCATTCGTTTGCGATACCGTTTGAGGATGCTGCCAAATCCTGTCTCGAGCGCTGGCTTTGTTTTCTCGGCCGGCCTGTTGGCGATTGCCGCTTCAGCCGCCGCCGCTTGCGCGTGGCGGCGCGCCGCCGCGAGGAAGTCCTGCCTCGCTGCATCCGTCGGTGCGGCGCTTGCGGTTTGGTTCCGCTCTTCCCGCACACGCCTCATGATCGCGTTCAGGTCCGGAGCGCCGGATCCAATCTCCGGCGGCCGATTGGCAAGTTTCGGATCGAGCGGCTCGTCAAGCGAAGGCTCGGGTGTCGCGTTACCAGCAAGGACTGGACCAAAGGTTGGCGAGGACGGATCGTTCTCCGCAACCGGCTGGTTGAGGCCCAGCGCACGACTCACACCTCCCAGGAAGGATGTTGTCTTTGCCGCGGCCGTGCGTTGTTCGACAACATCCGAACCCATTGCGGCCAATGCTGTGTCGGCCGGCATCCGTTGCGCTGTCACTGCCGATGTTGACTGTCGCGGGGAGGCATTGGCGGCGGGCGGGAAATGGAAGTCATCGGCGTCCCCCTGCAGCGGAGGCGTATCCTCGGGTTCCATCACGCGCGCTACGGGCGGCGTACCAGCAGCCTTGGGCAAAGCCGGGAGTGTATTGGCAGGATCCATCGAACCCAGTCTGTCGACGATTTTGATAAGCGTATCGTGGATCGCCTCGAAGGTTTTGTTGTTGCGTTCACCTGAGCGACGAGTCAGCTCCTCAAGAGCCTTCAGGTCTTGCGTGAGGTCGGTTATGGCTGCCGGGTCGGACTTTGCACCGTCGAGAGATCGGACTGCCTCTTCCGCAGCTTGCCTGGCTGCCTGAACTATGGCGTCCCGGCTGCCGGAGATCGCGCGTTCAAGATCATTCAGGCGGGGACCGATATCTTCCAGCTCCGGGAGAGGAGCAACTGGGCGGCTCAAGTGCTCCGATAGTGCGGCGACCTGGGATTCAAGGCTGCGAATAAGTCCCGAATCCATTCCGGCGAAATTCAACGCGGAGGCGTCTATACGCATCGAGATGCTTTCGAGGCGGTCTTCAAGTTGGCGCATAGCATTGCTGCCAGTGTCTGGCGACGCGCTGGAGATATGTTCGGTGAGATCTGCAAATCGCGCATCGATCACGTCGATCAGACGCTGTGCGTCGAGAGCGCTTGCGCGCTGGTCAATGCGGCTGGCCACACCGTCGAGCCGGCGTTCCAGGTCGCGGAACGTCGTGTTGCCAAGTTCGAGCGCATTGCCCTGGCTGAGTTCAATCATCGCTGAGAGAACGTCAAAACGGTGGTTCATGTCCCGGACGATCGCATCGCGTTCCGAATCAAACGGTGTTTGTTCGATCTTCTCGGCAATGGAATGAACTTGACGCGAGAGGCGCTCGATTGCCTCCTCGGGCAGGCCCCCCTGGGCGGCCAGCTCCTCGACCCGATGTGTCAGCGCGACGATATGGTCGATTACCTGGGCGGTCGGGCGATCCTCGACCAGCTCATCGATCTGACGCGCCAATGACGAAATCCGCGCTTCGATTCGCTGGAACGGTTCCGGATCCAGAATGGGTGCGTTTGACACGCTGGACGCGACGATGGCACGCGAAATCTCGTCAAGGCGCTGATCGATCAGGCGGAAGGTTTCCGGAGCCTGATGCTCCTGATGGAGGACCAGGTGTTCAATGGCTGATGCAAGTGTACGGAGATTCTCCTCGATGGAGCGAAGCGACAGTGATTCCGGAAGTTTACGGAGCGCTTCGCTGATCGACTGCAAACGCTCTGACAAGATCGCGATTTCCGAATCCAGCACGTTCTGCCGTGCATCGACGCGGTGCTCGAAAGCGCTCCAGCGCCGATCGAAATCGTCCCAGCTGCGGCCGGAAGAGCGAACGGTTTCCTCGCGGGCAAGCGAGTCGAGCGTACCCTTGACCTGTTCGATCTCCTCCCGCAGCGCGTTCAGGCTTCTGTCGTCGGTGCGCTCGGAAAGGTTGTGAATAGCGCTCGAGATTCGATCGATCTCTGCTGTAAGTCCCGAGTTCAAAGGCGCGGAATTGGATGACGCAAGCATTCGGCTCAGTTCGGCGCGCAGGACTTCGAATTCACGGTTGATGTCTGATGCCATCTGCTGACGTAGTTCCTCCCGCATACACGTGAGTTCGGAGGCGATGCGGCTGGCGGAGGCGATTCCCTCCTCCTGGCCGAGCACACGGTCATAGTCGCGTGCCAGCGATTGATAGGGGGATTTCGTGTCTGACGTGCGCGAGGGCAGCTTCGGTGCGAAGGAGCGGGGCACTTCGCGTTCGCGGCGGGGTGCGGCGTCATACGGCGGTTGCTGCCATTGTGGTTGGCGATCCCGACCGATCTCGTCCAGCACGTCGCGCGAGCGGCCGAGGCGGCTTTCCAGATTTTGAAGCGACTGGGTAATCTGCTCGAGCGTGGTGCTCGGCTTGCGCTCCCTTTCGGCATTCAACGTGTCGAGATATGACCGTTCGTTCATAGATCCGTTCATCCCGCGTCTATCTGCTTCTTGACCCCGGAGAAGCGCAATCCCGGCAAGGACGACGATTTCCCGCGATGCGCACGCTTCCGATCCTCGTGAACAGTTCGAGAGTAGTCAGGACAGCCCGCTACGCGACATTTGGCCCAACGTGGTAAATAAGGCGTTAACCAACCTTAACTTCGAGGTGATGCGCGTGGATTTAACCAGTGGGAGATTGAACTTCCTGTCTCGCCCGGGTATACGCCGCTCAATTACGTTAACGTAAGGGGACGTGTTCCACGCCGCTTGCGTTTTGGTGCAACCTTATGGAGCCGAAAACCCCGAACGGTATCCATCAACACATGCCGCAATGGCCGCATGTCGAAACGGGCAGCTTGAAAAAATGATAAAACCAATGATGTCCGGCGATGAAGCCGGAATGGGCTCCGGTATGCATTCGGAAGCCGAGAACGATGAAAACACCCTCCTCAAGATCGGCGAAATGGCAAAGATCTACGGCGTAACGCTTCGGACATTGCGATTCTACGAGGACAAAGGTCTACTCAACCCGAAGCGTGAAGGTAGCAATCGCCTTTACACTCGGCGCGACCGTGTTCGCTTGAAGCTGATCCTCCTCGGCCGCAAGGTCGGATTCTCGTTGCGCGACGTGAAACAGATGCTGGATCTCTACGATCCATCCGGTTCAAACGCCAAGCAAATGCGCCTCACGCTCGATAAGTCCGAGAAGCAACTCGGACGCCTGCAGAAGCAGCGCGCGGCAATCGACGATGCGATCAATGAGTTAAGCCAATTGATGACGGTCGTCCGCCAGACGCTGAGCCAGCGAACCGTAGCGGCCAACGTTGCCTGACTAGCGCTTTGGCGCTACCCTTCTCCTAGGGCAGATTGGACACAGGCGGCAGATCGATAGGTCTGCCGCCTGCATCGTTTTGGATCGCCGTAAACCGACATTCGGGGTGCACAGGATCCTTCAAAACCTCCCAAAGAAAATTGACGCTTACGCAAACGTCAATTAGATGTCTGGCTGTTAGCCGTCTTGCCGCATCGAGCGCATTAGGCTGATATTGCAGTTTGAGGAGGTTGCATGCCGACTTACAAAGCCCCCGTTCGCGATACGCTGTTCGTCCTCAATGAAGTGCTCGGCTACGAGCGTTTCAGCAACCTGCCGGGCTTTTCGGACGCGCCGCCGGACGTGCTGGAAGCTATCCTCGAAGAAGGCGCCAAGCTCGCAGAGAACGTCATTCACCCGCTCAACCGGATTGGTGATATGCAGGGCTGCGTGCGCCACGATGATGGATCCGTGACAACGCCCACAGGCTTCAAGGAGGCGTTTCAGCAGTATCGTGCGGGCGGGTGGATGGGGCTTGCCGTTCCCGCGGAATTTGGCGGTCAGGGGCTGCCATATTGCGTGCATACGGCGGTTGGCGAGTATATGGTAGCCGCCAACATGGCCTTGATGATGTATCCGGGCCTGACGCAGGGCGCCATCGCGGCGATCCTGGTCCATGGCACCGAACAACAGAAGCAAGCGTATCTGCCGAAAATGGTCGAAGGCGCCTGGACCGGCACCATGAACCTTACCGAGCCGCATTGCGGCACCGATCTAGGGTTGCTGCGCACCAAGGCAGTTCCGCAAGGCGACGGCTCCCACAAGATCTCCGGCCAGAAGATTTTCATTTCCGCCGGAGAGCACGACCTGGCGGAAAACATCGTACACATGGTGCTTGCCCGCATCGAGGGCGCGCCTAAGGGCGTCAAGGGCATTTCGCTGTTCATCGTGCCGAAATTCATTCCGGATGCGACTGGCGTACCGCGCGCACGCAATACGGTGTCGTGCGGTTCCATCGAAGAGAAGATGGGTATCCACGGCAACGCGACCTGCGTGATGAACTATGACGAAGCGACCGGATGGCTGATTGGTGGGGAAAATGCCGGCTTGAAAGCGATGTTCACCATGATGAACGAGGCACGTCTCGGCGTGGGGCTGCAAGGCCTGGCGATCGGCGAGGCGGCGTACCAGAGCGCGGTAGCCTATGCGAAGGAGCGGCTGCAGGGCAGGGCGCTGTCCGGCCCTCAGGTGCCAAACAAGCCGGCCGATCCAATCATTGTGCATCCGGATGTGCGCCGCAGCCTGATGACGATGAAAGCTTTCAACGAGGCAGGGCGGGCGCTCACCCTGTGGACGGCAATCCGTTCGGATGTCGCCCACCGCTCAGGCGACGAGGCGGATCAGCAGGCGGCTGACGACGCGCTTGGCCTGATGACGCCGATCGTCAAGGGTGTCCTGACGGACAAGGGCTTCGAGCACGCGGTGATGGCGCAGCAAGTATTCGGCGGCCATGGTTACATCGAAGAGCATGGAATGAGCCAGTTCGTGCGCGATGCCCGCATCGCCATGATCTATGAAGGCGCCAACGGTATCCAAGCGCTCGACCTCGTCGGCCGCAAGTTGGCTCTGAACGAAGGCCGCGCCATTCAGGCTTTCTTCAAGGAGGTCGGCGAGTTCTGCGAGGTAAACCGCGCCGACGTGACGATGGCGCCCTTTACCAAAGCGCTGAAGAAGGGTCTGAACGACCTGCAGGCAGCGACCTTATGGCTGATGCAGAATGCGATGGCGAAGCCGGACAATGCGGGCGCCGCATCCAACGACTACATGCATTTGTTCGGGCTGGTCGCGCTGGGCTATATGTGGGGCCAGATGGCGAAGGCCGCTCAAATGAGACTCAGCGACGGCGCTGGCGGCTCCGTTTCGTTCTACGAAAACAAGATTGTCACAGGGCGGTATTTCATGGAGCGCGTCATGCCCGAAACCGGAGCACATCTTGCGCGCATCTCAACCGGTGCCGATACGATGATGGCGCTGCCGGCTGAGGCGTTTTGATGGGCGCTCCAAGGGGGAGGAAGGATGTCGCCATGAGCGCTGACCCCGCAAATATCCTCGGCCTGCCCAAACCCTCCTGGGTCACTGAAGACGTCGGCATGCTGTATGAGATGGCGTTTCGCTTCATGTCGGACGAGGTCGCGCCGCTCTATGACGCATTCGAGAAGAATGGGATGGTCGACCGCAAATGCTGGGAAAAGGCCGGCGCGGCAGGGCTGCTTTGCGCATCGATGCCGGAAGAGTATGGCGGGTCCGGCGGAACGTTCGCGCATGAGAGCGTGATCATCGAAGCAATCAGCCACGCCGGCGTCGATGGCTTCGGCATCGGCCTGCACAATTCGATCGTCGCGCCTTACATCCTGCACTACGGCTCGGAAGAGCAGAAAAAGAAATGGCTGCCGAAGCTTGCAACCGGCGAACTGATCGGCGCTATCGCCATGACCGAACCGGGCGCCGGTTCTGATCTGCAGGGGGTTAAGACGCGTGCGGAGAAGAACGGCAACCAATACCAGATCAATGGTTCGAAGACCTTCATCACCAATGGCCAGCTCGCCAATTTTATCATCGTCGTCACCAAGACGGATCCCTCGCGAGGTGCCAAGGGCACTTCGCTCATCATCGTCGAGACGGATGAAGTCGAAGGATTCCAGCGTGGCCGCAACCTCGACAAAATCGGCCTGAAGGCCAACGACACCTCCGAACTGTTCTTCAACGATGTGCGCGTCCCGACATCGAACCTGCTTGGCCATGAAGAAGGGCAGGGCTTCGTCCATCTCATGCAGCAACTGCCGCAAGAGCGCCTGCAGATCGGCACATCGGCGATCGCCATGGCTGAGCGGGCGCTGGCGCTTACCATCGACTATGTGAAGGAGCGTCAGGCCTTCGGCAAGGCGATCATCGATTTCCAGAACACCCAGTTCAAGCTGGCGGAACTGAAGACCGAAATCACCATTGGCCGGGTTTTCTACAACGATTGCGTTTCGCGCCACATTGCCGGCGGCCTCGATCCGGTTACCGCCTCAATGGCCAAATATTGGCTGACCGATCTTCAGGGCAAAGTCGTTGACGAATGCCTGCAACTCTTCGGCGGTTATGGCTATATGAATGAATACCCGATCGCCCGCATGTACCGCGACGCCCGCGTCCAGCGCATCTATGGCGGCACCAACGAGATCATGAAGGTTCTGATTTCGAGGAGCTTTGTAAGTGGAGTCGGTCGTAGTTCGTCGGTCGTACATTCGACGGAATCTTGAAACTGTTGCGACTGACGACCGACGAACTACGACCCACGAACGACGACCGACGAAATCGCGAGGAGACGAGAAATGGCCGACGCATATGTCTATGACGCGGTGCGCACGCCGCGTGGCCGCGGCAAGAAGGACGGCTCGCTGCACGAGGTCCCAGCCGTGCGGCTGGCGGCCCGTACGCTCGAGGCGATCCGGGACCGACAACGGGCTGGACACCGGCCAGGTCGACGACATCATCTTCGGCTGCGTCGATCCGGTCGGCGAGGCGGGGTCGGTCATTCCACGCTCGGCGGCTTTCGAGGCGGGCTACGCCACGTCCGCACCGGGCATGCAGATCTCGCGTTTCTGCGCGTCGGGCCTTGACGCGATCAACCTCGGTGCGGCGAAGATCGCGCAAGGCTCAGACGAGATCGTGATCGCCGGCGGCGTGGAATCCATGTCGCGCGTCGGTATGGGCATGTCAGGCGGCGCCTGGTTCATGGACCCGTCGGTTGGCCTGCCGGGCTGGTTCATGCCGCAGGGTGTCTCCGCCGACCTTATCGCTACCAAATACGGCTTCTCGCGTGACGACGTCGACGCCTATGCGGTGGAGAGCCAGAAGCGTGCCGCGAAGGCGTGGAAGGGCGGATATTTCAAGAACTCGGTGATCCCCGTCAAGGATCAGAACGGCCTCACCATCCTCGACCACGACGAGCATATGCGTCCGACGACCGACATGCAGTCATTGGCCGCGCTCAATCCGTCCTTCGTCATGCCCGGCGAAATGGGCGGCTTCGATGCCGTTGCGGTACAGCGCTATCCTGAGTTGGAAGAGGTCAACCACGTCCACCATGCCGGAAACTCCTCCGGCATCGTCGATGGCGCGGCGGCGGTGTTGCTCGGCTCGAAGAAGGCCGGCAAGGCGATGGGCCTGAAGCCACGCGCCCGCATCATGGCTTTCGCCAATATAGGCTCCGAACCGGCGATCATGCTGACCGGCCCCGTCGACGTCACCGAGAAG
Source organism: uncultured Alphaproteobacteria bacterium (assembly GCA_963829135.1). Classification (GTDB taxonomy): domain Bacteria; phylum Pseudomonadota; class Alphaproteobacteria; order Rhizobiales; family Rhizobiaceae; genus Kumtagia. The sequence continues at coordinate 448,745 of CAWHHO010000003.1, forward strand.
CTTTTGAAGCGCGCAAAGATGAAGCTGTCGGACATCGATCTGTTCGAGCTGAACGAAGCCTTCGCCGCGGTCGTACTGCGCTACATACAGGCGTTCGATATCGACAAGGACAAGATCAACGTCAATGGAGGCGCCATCGCCATGGGTCATCCGCTCGGTGCTACCGGCGCGATGATCTTCGGCACGGTGCTGGACGAACTCGAGCGCCGCGATTTGAACACCGCCTTGGTGACGCTCTGCATCGGCGCCGGCATGGGCACCGCGACGATTATCGAGCGGGTGTAGCACCTCTTACCCTCCCCCTTTTGGGGAGGGTCGACGCGAAGCGTCGGGGTGGGGGTCCAGGAAAAATACCCTCACCCCGTTTCACCATCCTCGCTTTGCTCGGATTGTTCAACGACCCTCCCCACAAGGGGAGGGTAAGCCAATCGCCACCGTCGCGCCCGTTCGCTGACGAAACTGAATTCGAAGGAGAACATCTCCAATGACTTACACAAACTTCACGGTCGAAACCGACGCCGATGGCATTGCGCTGGTGACCTGGGACATGCCCGACCGCTCTATGAACGTCTTCACCGAGGAGGCGATGAATGAGCTTGAAAAAATCATCGACGAGGTCGCCGGCGATGTGGCGGTCAAGGGCGCGGTGATCACGTCCGGCAAGGACAGCTTCTCCGGAGGCGCCGATTTGAACATGCTGAAGCGCATGTTGGGGATCTTTCATGCCGAGAAGACGAAGGATCCGGACAAGGCGATCAAGATGCTGTTCGACGGCGCCGGCCGCATGGGTTGGTTGTGGCGCAAGCTGGAGACCAGCGGCAAGCCGTGGGTGTCGGCGATCAACGGCACCTGCATGGGCGGCGCGTTCGAGCTGTCGCTGGCTTGCCACGGCCGTGTCGCCGCCGATAGCGACAAGGTGAAGATGGCGCTGCCGGAAGTGAAGGTCGGCATCTTTCCTGGTGCAGGCGGGACGCAGCGCGTGCCAAGGCTGGCGAACACGCAGGAAGCGCTGCAGATGCTGACCACCGGTCAGACGCTGACGCCGAAGCGCGCCAAGGCAATGGGCTTGATCCATGAGATCGCGGAGCCGGCAAAATTGATCGACACCGCCAAGGCAATGATCAGAAATGGCCTGAAGGCGATCCAGCCTTGGGACGAGAAGGGGTTCAAGATCCCTGGCGGGCCGGTCTATTCAGCCGCGGGCGCCAATCTCTGGCCGCCGGCAATCGCCATCCTGCGCCGGGAGACTTACGGCAACTATCCGGCTGCCACCGCTATTGTGAAATGCGTCTATGAAGGACTGTTGGTGCCGTTCGAAACCGGCTTGAGGATCGAGCAGCGCTATTTCACCGAAATTTTGCAGACCACCGAAGCGGCGATGATGATCCGCTCGTTGTTCGTGTCGCTGCAGGAACTCAACAAGGGCGCGCGGCGCCCCCAGGATATCGCTCCCACCAAGTTCAAGAAGATTGGGGTCATCGGCGCAGGCTTCATGGGCGCGGGCATCGCTTATGTAACCGCGAAGGCCGGCATCCCGGTGGTTTTGCTCGACCGCGACATGCCTTCGGCGGAGAAGGGCAAGGCGCATTCCGATGGCCTGATCACCGAAGCGGTGTCGAAAGGTCGCGCCAAACCGGAGGATAGGGAAAAGCTGTTGTCGCTGATCACGCCAAGCGACAACTATTCGATGCTCGACGACTGCGACCTTGTGGTCGAGGCGGTGTTCGAGGATTCAGAGGTGAAGAAGGCGGCAACGGAGAAGGCCGAGGCTGTTCTAAAGCCCTCGGCGGTGTTTGCCTCGAACACCTCGACGATCCCGATCACCGACCTCGCCAGGAATTCCGGGCGCCCGAAGGGTTTCGTCGGCATCCACTTCTTCTCGCCGGTCGACCGGATGATGCTGGTCGAGATCATTCTCGGCAAGAAGACGGGCCACAAGGCGCTGGCCGTGGCGATGGACTATGTTCGCGCGATCGGCAAGACGCCGATCGTCGTCAACGACACGCGGGGGTTCTACGTGAACCGCTGCGTGCTGCGCTATATGTCGGAATCCTATCGTATGCTGATCGAAGGCGTCCCGGCGCCGATGATCGAGAACGCCGCCAAGATGGCCGGCATGCCGGTAGGCCCGCTGGCGCTAACCGACGAGACGGCGGTCGATCTCGCGCAGAAGATCATGCGCCAGACGAAAAAGGATCTTGGCGAAAAGGCCGTCGATCCCGCGCAGATGAAGCTGATCGACACGCTGGTCGACGGAAATGATCGACGTGGACGCAAGAACGGCAAAGGCTTCTACGATTACCCGGCGAAGCCGGCCAAGAAGAAACTCTGGCCGGGTCTGAAGGACCTCTATCAGCAGAAGTCTCCAGAGAATATCGATGTCGAGGAACTGCAGCAGCGCTTTCTCGTCACGATCGCGCTTGAGGCGGCCCGCATTATGGAGGAGGGGATTGTCATCGACCCACGCGAGGCCGATGTGGGCTCGATCCTCGCATTCGGTTTCGCGCCTTTCACTGGCGGAGCGCTCTCCTACATCGATGGCATGGGTGCCAAGAAGTTTGTGGCTCTGGCGAAGGGGCTGCGCAAGAAGTTTGGCGATCAGTTCAAGGCGCCGAAGCTTCTAATCGACATGGCCGACAAAGGAGAGACTTTCTATCAGCGCTTCGATCCGTACGCGAAGAGCGGGACGAAGCAGGCAGCGTAGCCCGTCAATGCTGCGCGTACGCCTCATTCGCCTCAGCGGCGCGACGAAAAGCGAGCTGAAAATAAACGACAACCGATAGACAGAGTGAACTTTCCGCGCTAGAACGGTGAGGTATTTTTTCCTTTTCACCGGAGCGACATGATGCTCTCGCATGATCGGGTCTGGGCGGCAATCGACGAATTGGCAGCGCGGAACTCCCTTTCGACATCCGGCCTGGCGAAGCGTGCCGGCCTCGAATTCCACGGCTTTCAACAAATCCAAGCGGGTTTCGAACGATGGCCGTCACCGCTGGCCCTCCACCGAGTCGATCGCCAAGGTCATCGAGGCGACCAGTTCTTCGCTGGAAGAGTTCATGGCGCTGGTTGCTGGATCGAATGGCGCGGCGCGCGCCGGCAAGAGGTTTACCGTTCCTCTGCTGGGCTTTGCGCAGGCTGGCGCTGGCGGTTTCTTCGATGATGCGGGTTATCCGGCTGGCGAGGGCTGGGAACTGATTGAGCTTCCAGTCAGGGCCGGCGACAACGTCTATGCCCTGCAAGTCCAGGGCGACTCGATGATGCCCGTTTACCGCGACCGCGATGTGCTGATCGTGGAGCCGGGGGCCACGGTTCACAAGGGCGACCGTGTGGTGGTGAAGACGACAGGCGGCGAGGTCATGGCGAAGATCCTGCAGAAGCGCAATTCGCGCGAGATCGAACTTCTGTCGGTTAACCCCGCGCATCCCTTGCGCCAGGTTCCTACTGCGGAAATCGAATGGATTGCCCGCATAGTCTGGGCAAGCCAATAGCGATGCGCCCCGTTGCCGCGCTCACCGCCGCAGTTCTTCTGTTCGGTGGCATTGCGGCAATCTTTGTCGGCGGCGGCAATGTACCGCGGCACAAAATGCAACCACTGCCGGCGCCCGCCGCCGTCTCTGAAGCCGCGTCCGTCAGTTCCGATAAAGCTTTGCAGCGATACTCGTCAGCGGAGAAGATAGTGGCAACGCCTAAACCAGCTTCTGCCACGACCAATGTTCTACCGACAAAGGCGCCGCCTCCTGCGATTCAGAGCGCAGGCCTCGAGCGCGTTGAACCGCGAGCCGCGCTCAGCGAACTCGGTCAGGCGCTGCCGCCAAGACCGAAAATGCCGGACGAGTGGAAGGGCACGACACTGTTCAACCCGGTCGCAACCGCCGCCGGCATGCTTGAGGCAAAGGGTTACAAGATCGCATTGGCGGGAATAGAGCCGGTGATGCCGGACGAAGAATGCAACGCCGGTGGAAAATCGTGGCCGTGCGGCGTGCGTGCGCGCGCCGCTTTCCGCGCATGGCTAAGGGGCCGGTCCATCATCTGCGAGGTACCGCCGCAGCCCGATCGGGAAACCATCGTCGTGCCTTGCAAGGTCGGGAAGTCGGACGCTTCTGCATGGCTGGTGGAAAGCGGTTGGGCGCGTGCTGCTGCCGACAGTTCCTATGCCGAGCTTGCAGACGCGGCCTTGGAGGCGGGCAAGGGCATATATGGCCCGCCGCCTGCAACGACCGCCGTCAGGTTGTCGACGCTAACCGGCAGCAGCCTTCCGGCGCCGGCCCGCGACGGCACGGCAATCTTGTCCGGGCCGCTGACCGAACCGCCGCCCGAGCAGCCGGTGTTCGTTCCGACTCAGGATGGGCCGCTCGGCGAGTTCCCTAAGCCGCCAGCCGCCCCGACAGCGCCTGCTCAATAAGCGCACGCGTTTCGGCAATACCGTAGAGTGCAGCGAACGAGCCGAAGCGCGGGCCCCGCTCCTGCCCGATCAGCACTTGATAGATCATCTGGAAGAAGGCGACCGAGACGCCCGGTCCGCCCTCGGGGCTCTGCCTGGAATGATCCTGATAACGCTCGATCCGGCGCGCCGCGTTGAGCGCGGCGTTCTGGATCGCCTCGCCGTCGGCGTGCGCCGGCAGGGCGCCGAGCGCGTCAGACAGTTTGGACAGCGCATCGCGCTCGGTCTCGTCCGGGGCGCGATACACCTTCGTCGGCTTCACGAAGTCGTCGAAGTAGCGGATCGCATATCCGGCGAGGCGGTCGAGCTCGGGATGCGTTTGCGGCGTGACATTCGGCGCGTAGCGGGAGATGAAACCCCACAGCACGTTTCGGTCATGTGCATTCGACGCGCTGACGAGATTCAGCAGCAGCGCGAATGACACCGGCAGGTCGATCGCCGGCGGATTGCCACTGTGCATGTGCCACACCGGGTTGCCGAGCCGCTCCTTCCACTCTTGGCGCGGATAGGCCGACAGAAATGCGTAGTACTCTTCCACCGCCTTCGGGATGACATCGAAGTAGAGTTTCTTGGCCTGTCGCGGACGCTGAAACATGTAGAGGCCAAGGCTTTCGGTCGGGGCGTAGGTCAGCCACTCGTCGATGGTGAGGCCGTTGCCCTTCGACTTGGAAATCTTCTGGCCGTTTTCATCCAGGAACAGCTCATAGACGAAATGCTCCGGTGCGCGTCCGCCGAGGATGTTGCAGATGCGGTCATAGATCACCGCGTTGGTCTGATGATCCTTGCCGAACATCTCGAAATCGACGCCAAGGGCCGCCCAGCGCATGCCGAAATCCGGCTTCCACTGAAGCTTCACGCTGCCGCCCGTTACCGGCAAGGTGGTTTCGCTGCCATCCTCGTCATTGAAAGTGATGGTTCCTGCGCTGGCATCGACATGCTTCATCGGAACGTAGAGCACCCGGCCGCTCTTCGGCGAGATCGGCAGGAACGGGCTGTAGGTCGCCTGCCGCTCCTCGCCGAGCGTCGGCAGCATCACGGCCATGATCTGATCGTAGCGTTCTGCCGCGCGCATCAGGACTTCGTCGAAGCGGCCCGACTTATAGTATTGCGTTGCGCTGGCGAACTCGTAGTCGAAGCGGAATGTATCGAGAAACCGGCACAGCATCGCATTGTTGTGATCGCCGAAGCTGGCGTAGCCGCCACCAAATGGGTTGGGTACGGATGTCAGCGGCATATGCAGATAAGGCTCGAGAAACGTGCGGTCAGGCACGTTGTCAGGAATCTTGCGCATACCGTCCATGTCGTCTGAGAAGCAGAGCAGCTTGGTTTTGACCTTGTCACCGGTGAGGACGCGGAAGGCGTGGCGCACCATGGTAGTGCGCGCCACCTCGCCAAACGTGCCGATATGCGGCAGGCCGGACGGGCCATAGCCGGTCTCAAACAGAACCGTTTCCGGGAAGTCCTTTCCCCGGTAGCGAGCGACGATCTTGCGCGCTTCCTCGAACGGCCAAGCCTTGCTGTCCATTGCCGCTGCAAGCACTTCGGGGCTGAGATCGATGCTATTGGATCCCGACATTTAGCCGTTCCTGACGGTGTTGGAGGTGGGCAAAAAGTGCCGCGCCGTCTGCTCTATTCGGCAGGGGCGAAGGCGTCAACTTGTCCGCGACGATTCCGCTTGTGGGCGGGTAGCGCGATGAATACCTTGCGCTTTGCATACGAGGGGACGAGATGCCACTGCCAAGCACGCATGAAGCGTTGATCTATCTGATGGTGATCACCTCTGCCTCCGATCGCGAAATGACCAATGTCGAGTTGGGGCGCATCGGCGTTGTCACCCGTTCGTGGCCGATCTTCGAGGATTTCAACGAGGACGATCTGATCGCGACCGCGCAGGCCTGCCAGCGGCTGCTGCAGGACAAGCTGGGGCTTGACGGGGTACTGTCACTGGCGAGATCGGCGATACCCACGCATCTTCACGACACTGCTTATGCCGCTGCGTTTGAAGTCGCGACGGTGGACCTTGAGATGCGGATGGAAGAACGCCGCGTACTGCAACTCATCCGGCGTTATCTGCAGATCGATGACAGCACGGTTTCAGCAATCGAGCGGGCCACAAAGGCGCGGCATCGCACGCTGACGTGATACGCGATCAATAAAAGCCGATCGGAAAATAACGCAGATAAAGTTCGGCGAACGTACCTTTCGCCGAAAGCTGCTGGAGCGCGGCGTCGAGCGCCGCAATCAATTGGTCGCTTGTCCGGCATCGTTGCAATCGCCAATCCCAAGCCGAGGTAGTCGGGTGCAAGGTATGGACCGCCTGCGAACCTGCAACAGTCGGCCGCGTCTCCACGCTTGAGCCATAGCGAAAGCTGCATGCCGTCGCCGAAGGCTGCCTCGATTTTTCCGGCCTTGAGATCGGTCAGCAATGCATCCTGCTGTGGGTATGCAGCAATGTCGATGCCGGCGAAACCGTCGCGCAGCAACTGCGCATGCGCCGAGCTGCCGACGACACCGACGCGCTTGCCGCGCAGCGCAGCGGCCGAGGCTTCGATGATTGTGGAGGATTTTCCCACGACGAAACGAGCCGGAAAACGGAGATACGGCCGCGAGAACGAAAACTTGGTCCTGTTTTCAGACGTCACGGCCAGCCCGGCAAGCACGGCTTCTCCTTGGCCGAGAAGCAGTGCCGCTTCAAGCTCATCCCATGGCAGTGCCTGGATCTGGCATCGGTCGGTGATTGCCAGCTCGGCACAAATCGCCCTTGCGAGATCAACATGAAATCCCGAAAGCCGCCCCGCGGGATCTAGATAGTTGAACGGAGGAAAGTCGGTTGTCGTCAAAAATCGCAGCCGAGGCAGCGCCGACAGATCGGGCTTCGCAAGCCGTTCCTTTGCGTCCCACAGCGCCGGAATCCCCGGCTGCTGTGCCATTGCGCTGCCGATGCTGGCGATTGTGGCAAGGCTAGCCAGAACTGCTGCTGCTATTTGCCGTGTCATTGCTCTCCCTTCAGCGTGTTAGTCGACGCAGCTCGGCCGTTGTAACAAGGCAGTTCGATCGTGGCCAGTGCGCGGCGATTTCGGTCTTCGTCCCAATGTGCAGTCGTTCCTTAGGCGACGTCGATCCTGGAGCATCGAGGAAAATCGATGTCTGCGCCAAATCTTCTTGGCAACAGGTGTTATACGTGTAGTCTGTTGAAATATGGGTCAGGCAACTTGGGGATGTTGCTATGATGTTCTCTGAGTTTGATTTTGATTTTTGTAGAGAAAATCTGCATATTTTCTACCATGTTGTTCATATAGTTGCGAACTTAATCGTCGGATACCGTTCGAAGCGGGAGTTAATATTGCGCCGTTTCGATGCGGAGCCGGCTGTATGGCGCTGATGAGTGTCAGCAAAGCTTTGCTCCAGCAGTCACCGCCCGATACCGACAACGTTCAACTCGCGCCATCTGCCCGGCGTGATGATCAAGCCGATGCACGCATCCTGGCCAGCCTGTTCTCACCAAAGGTCGCGGTCTGGCTGCCGATCGTTCATCGCCTCGGCTTGTCGCTGTTGGATGTTATGCGGTTGGAAGCAACCGCGGATGCAAACAGTACTGACTTCCAATCGGAATTGTTGGCGTCAAATCTCGTTGGTGAGCAGGATCTCTTTCGGGAGATCGCACGTGAGTTCCAGATTGATTTTATCGAACAAATCGATCCGCACAAACTGACGATCAGTGACGATCAGTGCTCGGAGCTTTTGCGCTCACAGGGCAAATATCTGCGCGCCAGCGTGTTCGGAAAGGATGGCCGCGCCCGCTCTATTTTCGTGCCGCGGGGTCTGCCGCTGGCCGACCTGCGGCGCGTCATGGAGCGCAACAAGGATTTCAGGCGGATCATCTGCATGACATCGCCTCAGGAACTTCGGCGCGCGGCGCTTGCAAAGGTTCAAAAACGCCTGGCGTTGGAAGCCCGCAACGGCCTCTTCGAACGGTATCCGATCCTCTCGGCGAGACATGTGATAAGCGCCTGGCAAGGCGTTTTTCTGGGTGCCGGCTTGGTGATCATGAGTTTGGCGTTCGTTTTCGCGGCATCGGCAACCTTGATGGCCGCCCATGTCTTTTTCTCCGTGTTTTTTCTGGGTTGCGTGGCGCTGAGGTTCGCTGCAGTCAGGTCGACCTCCGCGCCGGTTCCCGTTGATCTCGAAGCGACGCCGATGGGATCGCTGCCTTTCTATTCCGTACTTGTTGCTTTGCACCACGAGGCTGAAGTTGTCCCGCAACTCATAGAAGCCTTGGTCAAGCTCCGGTGGCCGTGCAGTAAACTCGAGATAAAGCTTGTATGCGAGGCCGACGACCGCGAAACATTGAGCGCCATCGCCCAGGTTAAACTGCCGCACCATTTCGAGGTTGTCGAAGTGCCGCCGGGTCAGCCCCGAACGAAACCAAAGGCGCTCAACTATGCATTGCAGCTGATCAGGGGCGACTACGTCGTGCTCTACGATGCCGAGGATCGCCCTCATCCCCTGCAATTGCTTGAAGCCTGGCGGAGATTTCAATCCGATGACGAGTGGCTGGCCTGTGTTCAGGCGCCGCTTCAGATCAGCAATGGCGCGCGCGGTATCATTCCACTAATGTTCGCTTTCGAATATTCCGCGCTTTTTCGCGGTTTGTTGCCGTGGCTGTCCGGCCATCGCGCCCTGCTGCCGCTCGGCGGCACCTCGAACCATTTTCGGAAAAGCGCACTTGAGGAAATCGGAGGCTGGGACCCCTACAACGTTACCGAGGACGCTGATATTGGCCTGCGCCTCGCGCGTTTTGGCTATCGAACCGGTACGATCAGCCTTCCCACCTGGGAGGACGCCCCGGAAGAGCTGTCAATCTGGCTTCCGCAGCGCACCAGGTGGTTCAAAGGCTGGCTTCAGAGCTGGTTGGTTCATATGCGCAGCCCGAAGGCTCTCTTGCACGATGTAGGCGTCTGGTCGTTCTGTCTCGCCCAGATACTCTTTGCCGGGCTTGTGATTTCCGCGCTCATTCACCCACTGCTGATTTTCGCGACAGTCGCTTTGATCTTCCAGATATTCGCGGCCGAACCAGCGACCGGCTGGAAGGTGATGCTGCTGTCGGTGGACTGCATCAATGTCTTCTGCGGCTATTTTTCGTTTCTGCTTCTTGGCATGTACAGCCGGCGCCGTCGGGATCGCCGTTCATTCTGGCGGATCGTGTTGTTCACCCCAGCCTATTGGCTGATGATGTCGGCGGCGGCCTGGCGCGCGGTTCTGCACCTCTGGCGCCACCCGCACCATTGGGAGAAAACGCCTCATTTCCGCTCGAGGGGATCTGGCCACAGGACGCGGAGCGTCAATCCCGAATGAAACCCGGTCCCGACCCGATGATTTTCTTGTCCAGCTTGCCTATCACGTCCTCGTCTTTCTTGGTGTAAGGAACAGACTTCAGGATCCGCCTTATCACCTCGATACGTGCCCGCCGCTTGTCGTTGGAGCGAACGATCGTCCAGGGCGCATGATCGCTGTGGGTCGCCTCGATCATTTTGTCGCGCTCGGCGCCATATTCCGACCATTTCGTCAGGCCGGCGCGATCCATGTCGGAGAATTTCCAGTTGGTCAGGGGGCTGTGGAACCGGTCATGGAACCGCTTCAGCTGCATCTCCTGGCCGATATCCAGCCAGAACTTAAAGAAGCGGATGCCCTCTCGTACGATCGCCAGCTCAAAATGCGGTGTCTCGTCCAGGAATCGCGCATGTTGTTCCGGCGTGCAGAAGCCCATGACCGGCTCGACCCCGCCGCGATTGTACCAGGAGCGGTCGAACGTCACGAATTCCCCGGCGGTCGGGAAGTGCGCGATATAGCGCTGATAGTACCATTGTCCGCGCTCGGTCTCGGTCGGCTTCGTCAGCGCGACATTCCGTGCGGTGCGGGGGTTCATGTACTCGCGCAATGTCTCGATCGTGCCGCCCTTGCCCGCTGCATCGCGGCCCTCGAACACCGCCAATACGCGCTCGCCGGTGGTCTGCATCCACGCAAGCAGCTTTACCAATTCTGCCTGCAGGCGCTCGATGGTTTGTGCGTACTCGTCCGCATCCATCTTCTTATCGTATGGGAAGCCGCCACATGTCAGCTTCTTCTTGTCGACCCAATCCGGCAGTTCAGGGTTTTCGATATCAAACACCCGCTTGGTGCCGCCAACATCGATCTTGATGGCTCCCGTGGCAGGGGTGTCCGTGGTCTCGTCGTTTTTCATGACTATGCGCTTCCGCCGGTTGGAACTCGTGCTATTGGGTGGCATGGCCTTGCGCCGGAAGCAATGTCTGAACGCTCGGGTCGTGAACAGCCGATGACGGATACCTCCGAGGCGACAAACGCGAGAAGGTTGGCTCGGCTTGCGTCGGGTCGCCTGCGGCACGCACGCTGGCTGCTCGTTGCGGCTGTGGCTGGGGTCATGCTTGTCCATGCTGCGGGCGGTGGTTCATTGCTACTTGCCGTCGGCATCATCGCAGCGCTTTTTGCGGTAGCCGCGATTGCGCCGCGGCAGCTAAAGAGAAACGCCGCAGTAGAAGCAGTGACACCCACATGGCCACGGCCTTCGTCGGACCTTTCTGCCGAGAGTCTGGCAGCGGCGGTTGCTGATCCGCTGATTGTGTTCGATACGCGCGGCGCCGTCGTGCTTGCCAATAGAGCGGCCGCTTCCGCATTTGGCGACATGACTATCGGCATCTCCTTGCCGCTGAAGTTTCGTGCGCCCGAAATTCAACAGGCGCTGGAGCGGGTGCTGTCCGGCCACTCGGTCTCGGAAACAACCGAATACACCGAGCGCGTGCCGTTCGAGAGGGTGTTCAAGGTAACCGCGACGCCCATAGGCAACGGCTCCGGCCTTTTTGTCGTGGTCTTCGAGGACCGCAGCGAAGCCCGCCGCATTGATCGGATGCGCGCGGATTTCATCGCCAACGCCAGCCATGAATTGCGTACGCCCCTGGCGTCGATTGCCGGCTTCGTTGAAACGCTGCGTGGCCCTGCCCGCAACGACGAGGCGGCGCGCGAGCAATTCCTGCAGATCATGCAGAACCAGACGGCACGCATGGCCCGGCTGATCGACGACCTGCTGTCGCTATCGCGCCTGGAAATGAAGGCGTTGAGCATCGGGAGCGCAACAGTGGACCTGGTCGGCGTCATCGCGGGAGTAGTTGAGACGCTGCGGCCGCTCGCCGCGGATATCGGGGTGACCATCGAGAACAAGATCGACGCAACGAAAGCAGAGGTCTTGGGGGACAGGGATGAGCTGTTTCAGGTTTTCGAGAACCTCGTGGAAAATGCCTGCAAATACGGCCATTCGGGTGGCAAGGTGGAACTGTCGCTTTCTCGCTCCGCCGATGAGATCAGCATTCAGGTGCGTGATTTCGGCCTTGGTATTTCGGAAGAGCACCTTCCACGCATCACCGAGCGCTTCTATCGTGTGGATGTCGAAAGCAGCCGGTCTCAGAAGGGAACAGGCTTGGGCCTGTCGATCGTCAAACACATCGTGACCCGTCATCGAGGGCGTCTGACAATATCTTCGCGAGTGGGAGAGGGTGCAGCGTTTACAGTCCATTTGCCCATCGCTTAGGCGCCATTCTTCAATCTGTTACATGGCTGGTTTATTGATTCGCGTGGAACGTGCCATCCGATCCCCTTGAAATGCGTGGACGAGTCATCGAACTATGACAATCATGCCTTCGCATCACATCGTAAGCTCGTATGACGATGAGCTCAAATTTCTGACGCGCAAGATTGCTGCGATGGGTGGACACGCCGAACGCACGGTCGACTTGGCGGTGTCGGCTCTCGTCCACTCCGATTTGGCCCTTGCTCGCAAGGTCATCGCCGATGACGCCATCCTCGACGAGGCGCAACGCGAGATCGACGACAAGACGATTTCCATGATTGCGCGACGCCAGCCACTGGCCGGCGATCTGCGTGAAATCATCGGTGCCATCCGCATCGCGGCAGACCTGGAGCGCGTCGGCGATCTCGGCAAGAATGTTGCCAAGCGTGCGGTTGCGGTTGGCAGCAATCTTGATCCGACAAGTCCGTTCCGCGGCTTGCAGGCATTGGCCGATCTGGCCCTGACCCAGCTCAAGGACGTGCTGGATGTCTATGCGTCGCGCACGGTTGATCGCCTTGCTCTCATGCGCGATCGCGATGAACAGATCGACGCGATGTATACGTCGCTCTTTCGCGAACTGCTGACTTATATGATGGAAGATCCGCGCAACATATCGCCGTGCACCCATCTGCTGTTCTGCGCAAAAAACATCGAGCGCATCGGCGACCATGCTACCAACATCGCCGAGGCGATCTACTATATCGTCACCGGGGAACAGCTGCCTGCCGGGCGGCCCAAGGAAGACAAGAGCCATGGCGTCACCCTGACGCCGCCTGAAAGATGGTCCGCAGAATAGCGGGCTAAGGGCTGCTAGGTCCGTCGAATGCAGCTGCCGGGCCTGCTTAGCGGACGCGGCGCCGTTCCGAAGCCGGCTGGAATGCGATGCGCGCGTGATAGCGGCAATATGGCCCGGCTTCCGCACAGTCGTTACCGCAGAAGTGGAAGTTCTCGGCGAGCGGGTCACCGATCGGCCATTTGCAAGTCCGCTCATTGAGCTGGATGAGTTGCAGGTTGCGCGAGATCGGTACGACCACGGAATCGTCGGAGCGACTGATCGTGCGTATGTTTGGCTCCGCATCGATCTGGGTTTGCAGCGCCGTCGCACCGATGGACGAAGGCGCGGAACGGCTCGATGTCATCTGACGGGCAGGAACCTTCGCCGTGGCCGGCTGAGAAGGCTTCTTCTGGCGGGCAGGTGTGTTGGTCGTCCGCCCGCGGCCAGACAGCTTGAGGCGATGCACCTTGCCGATGACCGCATTGCGGCTCACCCCGCCCAGCTGTGCGGCAATCTGGCTGGCGCTCAGTCCGTCCGCCCAAAGCTTGCGCAACATCTCAACGCGCTCGTCTGTCCAGATCATTTGTTTGCTCCGTCGACTGCGGCGCCGGAATCCATACACCTCCCGGTCAATAACCGAGTGGGACACCACTATATGCAGGTGTTGATATCGCCGTCGCACGAAATCTAGTTATCTCGTGCGCCCTACCTACCGTATTGGTTGACTCCGTGACAGAGTCCGCAGGGCAACACGAATCGGAAAGTTGGGTTTTCCCCAACTTGCCTGAACCCAGCTACGAAGCGGTACCCTTGCGCCGTTCCTACGGCGACGTTTTCGTTGACTTCGCCGCGGAAAACTCCAATATGCCCGTGAAAGTCGCCGCTTCGGCGGCTTTTTTGATTTTTCCGGGTGGCAGGACGACCAATGAGCGGATCGGCGCTTTATGAAACCTTTGCGCGCGCGCCATTGTCCTTCGAGCGCGGCGAGGGATGTTGGCTAATTGAAGAGAGCGGCCAGCGATACCTCGATTTTGCCGGAGGCATCGCGGTCAATTCGCTGGGCCACAGCCATCCTGTACTGGTGTCCGCGCTGACGGAGCAGGCCGGCAAGCTCTGGCACGTTTCCAATCTCTATCACATCCCGGGCCAAACGCGACTGGCGGAACGGCTGGTTGCGAATACCTTCGCGGACAAGGTATTCTTCACCAATTCCGGCGCCGAAGCGCTGGAATGTGCCATCAAGACCGCGCGGCGCTATCAATACGTATCCGGCCATCCGGAGCGTTTCCGCACGATCACGTTCGAAGGCGCCTTCCATGGCCGCACGCTGGCGACGATCGCTGCCGGTGGGCAGGCGAAGTACCTTGAGGGTTTCGGGCCAAAGGTCGATGGCTTCGATCAGGTGCCGTTTTGCGATATCGACGCCGTCGAAAGGGCAATCACCAGCGAGACCGCTGCGATCTTGATCGAACCCATTCAAGGTGAGGGCGGCATCCGCGAGGTTCCAGCGTCGACGCTGAAGCGTCTGCGCGAGCTGTGCGACAAGCACGGTCTGCTGCTGATTTTCGACGAAGTGCAGTGTGGCATTGGCCGCACAGGCAGGCTTTTCGCTTATGAATGGTCCGGTGTTGCGCCGGATCTCATGGCGATCGCCAAGGGCATCGGCGGCGGCTTTCCGGTCGGGGCCTGCCTGGCGACCGATCAGGCTGCGATCGGTATGACGTCGGGCGTCCATGGTACCACCTTTGGCGGGAACCCCCTCGCAATGGCGGTCGGCAACGCGGTCCTGGACGTAGTGCTAGAGGAAGGTTTTCTCGGCGAAGTTTCGCGCAAGGCGCTGCTCTTCAAGCAGGGACTCGCGGCGGTTGCCGACGAGTTTCCCGACGTGATCGAAGGCATACGGGGGTCCGGTCTTCTGCTCGGCATCAAGTGCCGCATCGCCAACACCAAACTCCAGGCCGCTCTTCGAGACGAGAGAATGCTGTCGGTAACGGCCGGAGACAATGTCGTGCGCCTTCTGCCACCGCTGATCGTCAGCGATGTGGAAATCCGCGACGCGCTCGACTGCATCCGCGCCGCGGCAAGCAAGCTGTCCGCCCCTGCGGCAGCCGCGCAATAGGTTCGACATGCAAAACGGCATCAGGCATTTTACCGACCTCTCCACCGTTTCTTCGTCTGATCTTCGCGGCATGCTCGTCGATGCCGGCGCGCGCAAGGCCGAAGTCAAGGCTGGCCAGCGCTCGCGTCCGCTTGGGGGCAAGGTGCTGGCTATGATCTTCGACAAGCCGTCGACGCGCACGCGCGTGTCGTTCGATGTCGGCATGCGCCAGCTTGGTGGAGAAACCATCATGTTGACCGGCGCGGAAATGCAGCTTGGCCGCAGCGAGACGATTGCCGACACGGCAAAGGTGCTCTCCCGCTACGTCGACGCGATCATGATCCGCACCACATCGCATAAGCGCCTGCTCGAACTGACCGAGCACGCGACCGTTCCGGTGATCAACGGACTTACGGACGACACGCACCCATGTCAGCTGATGGCTGATATCATGACATTCGAGGAGCATCGTGGACCGGTTGCCGGCAAGACCTTCGCCTGGGTCGGCGATGGCAACAATGTGCTTCATTCCATGCTGGAGGCTTCCGCGCGTTTCTCGTTCAACGTCAACATCGGCGTGCCCGATGGCAGCGAGCCGATGGACCGCTATGTAGAGTGGTCGCGTTCGAATGGTGGCGGGGTGCGCTTTACCAGGACGGCGGAGGAAGCCGTAGAGGGCGCGGATTGCATCGTGACCGATTGCTGGGTCTCGATGGGCCAGGAGCATCGGGCGCGCGGTCACAACGTGTTCCTGCCTTATCAGGTCAACCAGCGTCTCATGCAGAAGGCCAACCCCGACGCTTTGTTCATGCATTGCCTTCCGGCGCATCGCGGTGAGGAGGTCACCGACGAGGTGATCGACGGTCCGAACTCCGTCGTGTTCGACGAAGCGGAAAATCGGCTGCACGCCCAAAAGGCCGTTCTTGCCTGGTGCCTGCGAGCTTGAACCGTGCGGCAGGCGCGCCTATCTGTGCGCCATCACCCGAAAAGCGTGATTGAATGGATGCGGCGGCCGATGATTCGGTTGCTTCGCAGGGCCGCAAGGATTGGTGCGATGAGCGAGACTGCCCGCAAGCTTGGCGAAATCGGCTTTGCCGGAGACGACGATGTGGTGCCCTTTGAGGTTGCCGCTCTCGACGTACGTGGCCGCGTCGTCCAGCTCGGATCGATGCTCGATCAGATTTTGAGCCGCCACGCCTATCCAGAGCCCGTCGCCCGGTTGGTTGCCGAGGCGTGTCTCGTCACGGTGCTGCTCGGCACGTCGCTGAAGTTCGAGGGAAAGTTTATCCTGCAGACGCGGACGAACGGCCCTGTCGACATGATCGTTGCCGATTTCGCCACACCGCATTCGCTGCGCGCCTATGCGCGCTTCGATGCGGATCGTCTTGCGGCGACGATCGCCGCCGGCGAGGATGAACCCGGCACACTGCTCGGCGACGGCGCTTTGGCGCTGACGATTGATCAGGGCGATCACACGCAACGCTACCAGGGCATCGTGCCGCTCGACGGTATCAGCCTTGAAGAGGCGGCGAAGGCTTATTTCCGGCAGTCCGAGCAAATTCCGACGGACGTAAAGCTGTCGGTGGGCAAAATCGTGCTGCCGGGTAACGGCGGCATCCATGAGCACTGGCGAGCCGGCGGACTGCTTGCGCAGTTTCTGCCAAAGGCGCCGGAACGGATGCGCATGCCCGATTTGCCCGGCGGCGATGGCGATACGATCGCTTTGCCGCAGGAAACAGCGGACGCCGCCTGGCAGGAACTTCTTGCGCTGGTCGCGACCGTCGAGCACGAGGAACTTCTCGATCCGAAGGTCGGGCCGGAGCGCTTGCTATATAGGCTATTCAACGAACACGGCGTCCGCGTTTTCGAGAAGACATCGGTCGAAGACCGGTGCTCCTGTTCTGAAGAACGCATTCGCGGCATCCTTGGCGGCTTCTCCGCCGAGGAAATCAAGGATTCGACCGAGAATGGCGTGATCCGCGTCAATTGCGAGTTCTGCTCGAAGGCCTATGAGTTCGCGCCGTCGGAATTCTCTACACAATAATTGACGATGCGGCGCTCAGCGTCGCTTCGTCAATCCTGAGCTTTGTCTACATATTGCTTTGAGCTATCTGCTCGGAGATCTTAGTTCATGGAGCGTCTGCCACCCGGCATATCCAGCGAGAAAGCCGGGATTTCAATCTCAAAGGTTTCGCCGCTGTCGTATTGCATCGTGTAGTGTCCGAGCATGACACCCGATGGTGTCCTGAGAGGGCAGCCGGAAGAATATTGAAAACTGTCGCCGGGATTGAGTTTCGGTTGCTCTCCGACGACCCCCGGACCGCGGACCTCCTCGACATGGCCTTCTGCGTCCGTGATGTGCCAATACCGCGAAAGCAGCATCACGCGCTGGCTCGATTGATTTACGATCGTGATCCGATAGGCCCATACATATCGCGATTGTTGCGGCGACGATTGCTCCGGAAGGTAGTAGGGCTCGACGCTTACCTCGATATTGCGCGTGACGGCTTTGTACATACCAGCCTCGATCTATTCATCGCAGCCGGCGCTTCGGCTGGCGATCGTTAGGCATGTGCCTGGGCGCACAACGCGTCGGCAAATGAGACGCGCCAGAGCGTGGCGCAAACCCATTGCAGCCTGCGGCGTGCTTGCCCTGCGGTCGTTACGGATTTCGCCCGCCACCCGCAAGGGGTTTCTAGAGCGCCGCATGGAATAGCGATCAGCCGACCGTGCTCAGAGCTTGTTCGATATCCCTCATCAGATCGCTGGTATCCTCAAGGCCTACCGACAGCCGCAGCGTTCCAGGGCCGATGCCCAGTTCGGCGCGCGCCTCGTCGGTCAGGTTCTTGTGCGTCGTCGTTGCCGGATGGGTAATCAGGCTCTTGGCGTCGCCGAGATTGTTGGAGATGAGAATTATCTTCAACGCATTCTCGAATGCAAAGGCTGCCCTCTTGCCGCCTTTAAGATCGAGGCAGATCAGGGTCGAGCCGCCGCTCATCTGCTTGGCGACGAGGTCCGCCTGCGGGTGGTCCGCCCGGCCGGGATATATGAGCCGTGCCACCTGGCTGTGCTCGGCAAGGAAGTCGGCGATCGTGCCGGCGCTTTCGGTTTGATGGCGCACGCGAAGCGGCAGCGTTTCCAGCCCTTTCAGGAGAGTCCAGGCGTTGAAGGGCGACAGGCTGGGACCGGTGTGCCGGAAGTAGTCGTGCAGGTTCTCGTCGATCCACTTCTTGTCGGAGAGGATGACGCCGCCGAGGCAGCGGCCTTGCCCGTCGATGTGTTTGGTCGCCGAATAGACCACGACATGCGCTCCGAGCTGCAGCGGCTTTTGCTGCAGCGGCGTAGCGAACACATTGTCCACCACCAGCCGCGCGCCGACATCATTGGCAAGCTTGGCGACTGCCGCGATGTCGATCACCTCCAGCGTCGGATTGGTCGGGCTTTCGAGGAAGAACAGCTTGGTGTTCGGTCGGATCGCCCTCTCCCAATTCTCGATCTCGGTGCCGTCGACCAGCGTCGTGTCTATGCCGTATCGCGGCGCGAGCGTTTCCACTACCCAGCGGCACGATCCGAACAGGGCGCGCGCTGCAACGATATGGTCGCCGGCGCGCAGGCCACAGAGGATTGAGGCAGTAACCGCGGCCATGCCGGAAGATGTGGCGCGGGCGTCCTCGGCGCCTTCCAGGGCACACATGCGCTTCTCGAACATATCGACGGTGGGGTTGGCATACCGCGAATAGATGAAGCCTTGCGTCTCGCCCTTGAAGCGCGCCTCGGCGGCCTCCGCAGTCTCATAAACGTAGCCTTGCGTCAGAAAAATCGCTTCCGACGTCTCGCCATGCTCGGAGCGCAGCGTGCCGCCGTGGACAAGTTGTGTTGCCGATTTCCACTGAGTATCGTTCGTCACGGGCGCCCCCTTCAGAAAACAAAAAAACCGGCCGCGAAGTCGCAACCGGTCCATATGGCTTTGTTAGCCTACGGTCCTTTAGCGACTTATTTAACGTGGCTGCAAGCCGACCGGCCAAATCACCACGGGATAAGCTTTCCATAGACCGGTCGTGGTCTTGCGTCAATAATGAGGTTGTCTAAAGCAAAAGAGTGTTCAACCGGAGCCGCGACGTGCGCGAAGAGGGAATTCTAGCCGATCACCAGATCGACAGCCTGTTCAGGTCCGGTGGGCTGATCACTGCCCGGCCTTTCGACAAGGATCAGATCCAGCCCGCAAGTCTCGACCTTCGCCTCGGCGCGAAAGCGTATCGCGTGCGTGCCTCCTTCCTGCCCGGAAGGGGACATCTGGTTTCGACAAAGCTCGACCGGCTGAAACTGCACGAGATCGATCTCACGGGGGGGGCGGTGCTGGAAACCGGCTGCGTCTATATCGTCCCGCTTCTGGAAAGCCTGAAACTGCCGCCGGAAGTCGCGGCCTCTGCGAATCCGAAAAGCTCGACCGGACGTCTTGATATCTTCACCCGCGTCATGACCGACCATGGGCAGGAGTTCGACAAGATTGCGCCGGGCTATACCGGCCCGCTCTATCTTGAAGTCAGCCCGCGCACCTTCCCGGTGGTCGTACGCACCGGTTCGCGCCTGTCGCAGATACGCTTCCGCATCGGCAACGGGGTGATCGGCGAATTTGCGCTGCAGGCGCTGCATGACACCGAGACGCTGGTTGCGGCCGAGGAGCCCAACATTTCCGGCAGCGGCATCGCCTTGTCGATCGACCTGATGGGCGACGCGGAAGGACTGGTTGGCTACCGTGGCAAGCATCACACCGGCATCATCGATGTCGACAAGCGTGACGCGCATGATCGCTATGATTTCTGGGAGCCGCTTTATCGTCGCGGCATAACCGGCGAACTGGTTCTTGATCCGGATGAGTTCTACATTCTGGTCAGCAGGGAGGCAGTGCATGTGCCGCCGTCCTATGCAGCCGAGATGACGCCATTCGACCCGCTGGTCGGCGAATTCCGCGTCCACTATGCCGGCTTCTTCGATCCCGGCTTTGGCCATTCGGCGGCGGGCGGCACCGGCAGTCGCGCCGTGCTTGAAGTGCGGAGCCATGAGGTGCCGTTCATCCTGGAACATGGCCAGGTCGTCGGGCGGCTCGTTTACGAACACATGCTGGCCGACCCGCGCGCGCTCTACGGCACCGACCTCGGCTCGAACTATCAGGCTCAGGGCCTGAAGCTCTCCAAGCATTTCAAGGCTTGAGCCGGACAGTTCGAAGACGGGAAACGGACCGTTCGGAGACCAGAAAAGCTGGAGCGGGTAGCGGGAATCGAACCCGCGCGATCAGCTTGGGAAGCTGACAAGCTACCATTACATCATACCCGCGTCGTGGCTTCGATAACACGATGCGGCAAGCTTCGGCAATCGCGGAAACGCGGCTTCCCGCGCAATGAGCCTCTTGATGACGACGGCGCGAACGCCTATTCGGCATCAACCGCGGAGGCGAATCGTGCCCAACGTCAACAGATTTCTCGGCGACACGCCGTTGCGCGTGTTCCTCAAGCTGCTGATCGTGTCGTTCCTGGTCGGCATCGTGATGAGTGCCTTCGGCTGGTCGCCCTTCGACGTGCTCCAATGGGTGCAGGATACCGCCATACGCATCTGGAACATGGGCTTCGCGACGATAGACCGTTTCATCGGCTATCTGGCGCTGGGTGCGGCGATTGTCATTCCCGTCTTCCTGATCTTGCGCCTGTTGAGTTACCGCAAGTAGTTTCAGGCGAACTCCGAGGCCACCTCGAACAGGATGGCGTGGCGCGCCGCCAGCGTCTCGATGTCGCGCGAATAGCCGCCACCGATGACACCGCATACAGGCGCGCCCAGGCCGCGAAAATGGCCGATCACCATACGGTCGCGCCGGCGCAGCCCGTCGTCGGTCAGCGCCAGGCGGCCGAGACGATCGTCGGCGTGTGGATCGACGCCGGCATTGTAGAAAACCATGTCCCATCGATCGGAAAGACGGGGCAGGGCGCCGGCCAGATGCTCGAAGGTATTCCACGTCGCCGGTCCCGTCCGGCAAGGCGATATCGAGGCTCGAGGCGACCTTGCGGACCGGATAGTTCTTTTCCGCATGCATCGAGAAGGTGAAGACGCGCGGTTCGTCGCGCCAGGATCTCCGCCGTGCCGTCGCCTTGATGCACGTCGAGATCGACGATCAGAATGCGCGCCTGCGGACGTTCGCGCGAGCAAATCCAACGCGGCGACGGCAACATCGTTGAGCGTACAGAAGCCTGCGCCATGCGTGCGCCGGGCGTGGTGACTGCCGCCGGCGGCGTTGCACGCGATGCCATGTGTCAGCGCCAGCCGCGAAGCCAGCAGCGTGCCGCCGGCGGCACGGCGGGCGCGGCGCGATACCAGCGCCGTGATCGGAAATCCGATCTCGCGCTCGATCTTCTGCGGCACGCGGCAGGCGATCACCTGATCAACATAGTCTGCGTCGTGCGCTCGCTTCAGCGACGCTTCCGAAGCGTAGTCCGGCTCGACATGGACGGAACGGCCAAGCAGGCCGGTTGCCGCCAGATGCTCCGCCAGCGCACGGTACTTTCCCATCGGAAAGCGGTGGTCCGCCGGGAAATGTGCGTCGTAGTCGGGGTGGCTGACGATGTGCAGGTTCATGCCACTGGGCGCTCGTGAGCAGACGACAAGCTATGCAAGGGCGCGGTTTGCCCACTGATCGAGTTTCGTGTCGCGCAAGGCGGAAACCGAGTGAACACGCTCATACTCCAGCGCCTTGAGCATCCCGCGCAGGATTTCGGAGGGCAGCGCCGGCCCGCCATAAATCAGGCCGGTATAGAGCTGTACGAGATCGGCGCCGGCGCGGATCTTTTCCAGCGCGGTCTCCGCGGAACTGACGCCGCCGACGCCGACGATGGTCACCTTCGGCCCGAGCAACCGGCGCATTTTTGCGAGCACGATCGTTGACCGCTCGAATAGCGGCTTGCCAGAAAGACCGCCCGTCTCCTCAGCGAGAGAGGCGTCTTTCAGGCCGGCCCGCGAAAGGGTGGTGTTCGAAACGATCACCCCATCGATTGAATGCGCCAGCACCGCGGCGGCGATGTCCTCGAGCTCCTTGCCGGTAAGGTCGGGCGCGATCTTGAGAAAGATCGGCTTGGATTTGTCGTCGGCGAGGCAAGCCCGGGCAGCGACGACCCGCGACAGCAGCTCTGCAAGTTCCTTTCCCGCCTGCATGTTGCGCAGGCCCGGGGTGTTGGGCGAAGAGATGTTGACGGTGAGATAGGAGGCGAGCGGCGCGAAGCGCTTCACACCCAGTTCGTAGTCGCCGATGCGGTCGGCGCTGTCCTTGTTGGCGCCGATGTTGACGCCGACGATGCCCCGCCGTCCGCTCCGCGCCGACAGCCTCGCCGCACAGCGCTCATGTCCTTCATTGTTGAAGCCGAGCCGATTGATGACGGCATCGTCGCTGGTAAGCCGGAAGACCCGCGGTTTCGGGTTGCCAGGCTGCGGCAGCGGTGTAATCGACCCGATCTCGGCGAAACCAAAGCCAAGGCCGAGCAACGCGTCCGGCACCTCGCCATTCTTGTCGTAGCCGGCGGCCATGCCCAGCGGATTGGGAAAGTCAAGCCCTGCGACTTTCACGCGGAGGCGGGGATCGCGTAGCCCCGAAACCGGCAGCAGGCCGCATTTCAGTGCCTTGATCGACAAACCATGGGCGGTTTCCGGATCGAAGCCGAACAGCAGACGCCGGCTCGGCTCGCCCCAGCAGGCCGGTCACGCGTCGAGGTCCGGAAAGACGTGGCCATCCGCACCCAGTGGCAGCGGCTTCACCCACCGCACCGCGGAAAGCTCGAGCGGCGCGTAGAGGTGTGGGAAGAGATCGCCCCCGCGCGAGGCTTCGTATCGCAGCGCCGCGCCTAGGCGGTTCGCGTCGATGGCCACCAGCAGCAGATCGGCCTGCCCGGCAAAATGCCGCCGCGCGGTCTCCACGGCCTGGCTCGCGGTGGAGAAATGAATGAATCCATCCGTCACATCGATCAGCGCGCCGGTGAATACACCCCTGGTTTCGGCCTCACGCCAAAGCGCTTTCGGGCAAATCTTGTAGATGGTCTTGTGCATCATCGGCCTATAGGATGAACTTCACGGCACGAAAAGCAAAATGCCGATGCTTCGCATTTCCGGCATAAAGCTGTGGCAAGTTTTCCACTGCCTATTGGAGGTCGATATGCGCTCCACCTTGTTCCTGGCCATGCCGATGCTTCTTGCCATGGCCTCAGCTTCTGCTGCTGAGGACGACCGCTATGTGCTTGAGAAATCCGGCGATGGTTTTGTCCGCATGGACCGCCAGACCGGCGAGATGTCCAACTGTACGGTTGATGGCAATGCGCTGGTCTGCAAGCTGGCGGCCGACGAGCGCACCGCCTATCAGGACGAGATCGACCGGCTGCAACGGTCGCTCGACACACTCGACCAGCGCGTCGTGAAGCTCGAGAACTCGCTGACCAACAAGCTGGAGTCGAGCCTGCCGACCGAGGAAGAGTTCAACAAGACCTTGAGCTACATGGAGCGCTTCATGCGCAGTTTCATGGATCTCACCAAGGATCTCGACAAGGACGAGCAAATCGAGCTACCCCCGCGCCACCCGCAGAAAACGTGAAATCCGTTGCATGACGAGCACACGACGCGGTCGTTTCATGCTTGAAAAGCGCGGCCATAGCTCCATAATCGACCGGCTTCGCCCCGGTCAGAAGGGCGGCTTCGGGAGGACGCTTTGCCGGCAGGGTACAGGTTCGTCATAGCCGACGATCACCCGCTGTTTCGTGGTGCGCTGAAGCAGGCTCTGTCCGGCCTCGACGATGTCGCTGAAATATTCGAGGCCGGGGATTTCGAGACTGCCAAGGCGTTGGTCACCGACAAGAGCGATCTCGATCTGCTGCTGCTCGATCTTTCCATGCCCGGTGCCTCGGGACTGTCCGGCCTGGTGTCGTTACGCGGGATTCACGCCGATGTTCCGGTGATCGTCGTGTCGGCGCATGACGATGCCGAGACCATTCGCCGCTCCTTGGAACTCGGCGCATCCGGCTTCATCTCCAAATCCGCCAGCATGGAGCAAATCCGGGCTGCGGTCACGACAGTTCTGGCCGGCGGATATTGCCGCGCCAGCGGGCGTAGACCTGGGCACCGAGCACGATCCGGAAATCTCGGACCTGATCAAGAAGCTGCATTCGTTGACGCCGCAGCAGACGCGCGTGCTCGGGATGCTCGCCGATGGGTTACTCAACAAGCAGATCGCCTATGAACTCAGCGTGTCCGAAGCCACCATCAAGGCGCATGTCTCGGCGATCCTGCAGAAGTTGGGCGTGGACAACCGCACCCAGGCTGTCATCCTGCTATCGAAGATCGGCTCCGACCCCTTGCCGGCGGGGTAGAACGCTGGTCTATCCTTGGTTTGTGGGAAAGATCGATGGGCAACTCGCGCCGAGGGGCGAAGAGACGCCCAACTCGACTCGTCCCGCGAACACTACTTTTTCTGTTTATTCGCTGATTGCCGGAGAAGAGCCACGCGCCTGCCCGTCCTCCGGACCGGCACGAGCCAATGCGCCACCTACTCCGCCGCGGCCGCCATGCGCCGCACCCTTGTCATCAGAGCGCGCAGCACGGCCGGCTTGAGCGGCTTGTTGACGATCGGCACCTCAAGTTCCTCCGCACTGACGCGGACCTCGTTGGAGCGGTCGGCGGTGATGAGGATTGCCGGCACGCGTTCGCTCCACCGACTGCGCAGCGTGCGGATCACGGAAAGGCCGGTCTCGCCATTCAGGTGGTAGTCGGCGAGAATGAGGTCCGGCGGATCCCTCAAAATGTCGATGTGCTCGGAGCCGGTGGCGGTATCCACATGGCAACCCCAGCCTTCGAGAAGCAGCTTCATTCCTTCCAGGATGCGAGGGTCATTGTCGATGCATAGTACCGACAATCCGCCAAGCGCCGAGGAAGAAATCAGGCGCGGCTTGGCCTCGGACATGAGCGTCAGTTCCGCAGCATTGGATTTCGGTAGTATCACGGAGAAGCGGGTGCCTCTGCCCCGGCCTGAATCGATGTGCAGTTCCAGCCGCAGCACGCGCGCGATGCGATCGACGATCGAAAGGCCGAGCCCTAGACCTTCCGCCTCACGGATACCGTCGTCCAGGCGCGTGAATTCGCGGAACACGGTGTTGAGCTTATCGACCGGAATGCCGATGCCGGTGTCGAAAACCTGGATCTCAACGAGGCTTCCACGCCGCCTTACGCCGACGAGAACGCGGCCCTCCCGCGTATACTTTATCGCGTTGGAGACGAGATTCTGGATCAGCCGGCGCAGCAGATTGCGGTCGGTTTCGACGGCGAGCGATGACGGTACGATGACCAGTTCCAGGCGCTTCTCGCGGGCCATAGGCTGGAAGTCGGTGGCAATCTGGCGAAGCAATCCATCCAGCCGAAACACGGTTTCGACCGGCTTCATTGCGCCAGCGTCAAGCCGCGATATATCGAGCACCGCTCCCAGAATGGTCTCGACCAATTCCAAAGAGCGACTCGATGTTGCGGGCCACCTCGCCATTCGCGCCTTTGCCGGCGCGCTCCATCAGCGAGGCGGTGTAAAGGCGCGCCGCGTTTAGCGGCTGCAGGATGTCGTGTCCGGCTGCGGCGAGGAAGCGCGTTTTGCCGAGATTGGCTTCTTCCGCCAGTATCTGGGCCTGGGCAAGCTCCTCATTGACCAGCGTCAGTTCGACCGTGCGGTCTCGCACGCGCTGTTCGAGCGATTCATTGGCGCGCTTCAAGGCGATGTCGGCGCCGACGCGTGCGGTAATGTCGGCATAGGTGGCGACGATGCCACCATCCGGCATCGGATTGGACCGAAGTTCGATGATGCGCCCGCTTTTTTTCAGCTCGAGCTGCCAAGGATTGCCGAAGCTGATGAGGCGGTTGAGCAATGATAAGCGGGTGTCGGCGTTGATTTCGCCACGGGCTGCGAGCGTTCGCAATACCTCGTCCAGCGACACGCCGACGCGTCCCATATCGTCCGGCAGGTCGAACAGAGTGCGGTATTGCCGGTTCCAGCAGGTGAGCCGGAAATCCTGATCGAAGACGGTAATCCCTTGCTCCATCTGGTCGAGCGCGATCTGCAACAGGTCGCGATTGTGCTGAAGTGCCTCAGTCGCGTCATCGAGCAGGCGGAAGGCGTCGCGCGACGAACTGTCATGGCGCTGGAACAGCAGGGACAGGATCAGCCGCGCCGATGACGACCCCACGGCGCTGGCGAGCAACTGCTCGGAAAAGCGCACCACCGCCATGCTCGCCTGCTCATTGCCGTCGAGTTTTGCGCCGCCGCTGGCTTCGAAGGTCTGGAATGAGCGCTCGGTGCGCTCCACGCCAAGATATTTGGCGATGGTATCTTTAAGATCGTTGACCGTGATCGCGGTACGGAAGCGCCGCAGGCTCGGCATCGGACTGGTATCGCGGGGTACGAAGATCGCCGCCTGGATGCGCTCAAGCGGAATGGACGCGCGCGAAAGCGATCCGAACACGTAGAAAAGCAGGTTGACCGACAGGCTCCACAGGACGCCGTGATTGAGAGGTTCGGCCACGGTGCCGAACAGGGCTTGCGGGCGCAGCGCATCGAGACCGAACAGGCCGTTGGTCAGTATGGCATTGGCTGGCGAGGCCAGCGACGGGAAAAGAAGCGTATAGAACCAGATCGACAGACCTGCGCACATACCAAGCGCGGCACCCCGCGCATTGGCCCGGCGCCACACCAGTCCGCCGATAAACGCCGGTGCGAACTGAGCGATCGCCGCGAACGACATCAGGCCAATGGAAGCCAGCCGCGTATTCCCGGTGCTTTCGCGGTAGTAGAGGAAAGCGATCAGCAGGATAGCGAAGATCGATGCGCGTCGGATGTTCAGGATCAGCGTCGACCAGTCGCCGCTCTCGCTGGTTTCAGTCTTGAGCAGTCGGCGAACGAACATCGGGATGATCAGGTCGTTCGACACCATGATCGACAGCGCGACACTCTCGACGATCACCATGGCGGTTGCCGCCGAAAGCCCCCCGACAAAAGCGATCAGTGCCAGGGTATCGTGGCCGGAAAGCAGTGGCAGGGACAGAACGTATAGGTCGCTGCTTGTCGCGGGGCCGACGGTGACGAGACCCGCAAAGGCTATGGGCAGCACGAAAAAATTGATGGCGACGAGGTAGAGCGGGAAGACCCAGGTTGCCCGCCGGAGTTCCGTCTCACTACGGTTTTCCACGATCATCACATAAAACTGGCGGGGCAGCATCACGATGGCGAAGCCGCTGATCACTGTCATAACCAGCCATGTGCCGAGCGAGGTTGGGTACGCCAGCGCGTTGGCGACCGACGCATTGGCGGAGAGCTTGGAGACCAGGTGGCCAGGTCCGTCGAACAGGAACAGCGCCACGAGCAGGCCGATCGCGAGGAAGGCGGCAAGCTTCACCACCGATTCCACCGCGACTGCGAGGATCAAGCCATCCTGATGTTCGGTCGCGTCGGCATGTCGTGTGCCGAACAGCACGGCGAATAGCGCCAGCAACAATGCAACAACCAGCGAAATGTCGCTGAGGAACGGATCGAAGGATGGTGGAGCGCCTGTATAGTGCTCGATCATCAGGCTGACGGAGCCGGAAATCGCTTTCAACTGCAGTGCAATATAGGGAATCGCGCCGACCGTTGCGATCAGCGTCGCGATGGATGCCACGGCGAAGCTCTTGCCGTAGCGTGCACCGAGAAAGTCGGCGATCGACGTGATTTTCTCGGCCTTGGCCAGTTTGACGATGCGCTTCAACAGCGGAAAGCCGAACATGAAAACCAGGACCGGCCCGATATAGATCGCCAGGAACTCCAGGCCACGCTCCGTCGCCAGCCCGACCGAGCCGAAGAACGTCCACGATGTGCAATAGATGGCGAGGCTGAGTGCGTAGATATAGGGCCGTACGCGGCTGGAGCCGATCGACTTCGCCCATCGGTCGCCGAGGCTGGCCACCACGAACAGGAGCGTCACATAGGCGACGGCGACGAGGACGACGAACCAGCCCTGCACGCTACAAACCTCCCGATGGCCTTTGGATCACCCATTCGCGGACAAAAATCAACCAAGGCTTTGGTGCAGGTGAGGCGCGGTGTCGGTTGAATCGCGATTTAGTCGCGCGCGATATTTGCTATGGTCGCGTTGCCGGCGGGTAAGATTCGGGATGAGCCGGCCTATCCGAGGGAGCCTGCCATGCTGAAAGAATTTCAGGAATTTATCTCCAAGGGCAACGTTATGGATCTCGCCGTCGGGGTGATCATCGGCGCTGCGTTCGGCAAGATCGTCGCTTCGCTCGTGGACGATGTCATCATGCCGATTGTCGGGGCCATCTTCGGTGGTCTCGATTTCAACAACTACTTCTTCGCGCTTTCCCCAACCGTCACGGCGACCTCGCTGGTCGAAGCCAAGAAGCAGGGCGCGGTTCTTGGCTATGGCAGTTTCTTCACGGTCCTCATCAATTTTCTTATCCTTGCCTGGATCATATTCCTGATGGTCAAGGCAGTGAACACCATGCGCAGGAAGATCGAGCGCGAGAAGCCGGCAGCACCCGCAGCACCTCCCCCCGCCGATGTTGCCCTGCTGACGGAAATCCGCGACCTTCTCGCCAAGAAATAACATTTTCTGCTACAGCCGCTGGAGCAGCCCCGGTGTCGCGCCGGGGCTGTCTCTTTGACGGCGATTTTGGGGGCTGCGGGTGAGTGCCAATATTATCAGCGCTTTGCGAGCGGAGGCGCGAAACGCTCCTGTGAGCGGCATCGAAGCTGTTGCTACCTATGGCTGGGGCCGGCCGGGCCTGATTCCCCTGTGGTCGGGCGAAAGTGATCTGGCGACCCCCGATTTCATCGCGTCGGCTGCGGTCGCCGGGTTGCACGGCGGAGAGACTTTCTACACCTTGCAGGGCGGTATTCCGGAGCTTCGCCAGGCGCTCGCACGGTACTATGAGCGCCATTTCGGACGATCGTTCGACCCGGCGGAATTCATCGTCACCGGTGGCGGCATGCACGCCATCCAGATGGCGATCGCCTGTACCGCCGGTGCCGGAGACGAAGCGATCTACCTGACGCCGGCCTGGCCCAATTTCGCCGCCGCGGCCGGCGTGATCGGCGCGAAGCAGGTCGGCGTGCCGCTGGATTTTTCGGTGAATGGCTGGTCCTGCGATGTCGACCGCATCGAGGCTGCGGTGACCGACCGCACCAAGGTGATTTTCGTCAATTCACCATCAAACCCGACTGGCTGGACCGCCGACACCGAAACGCTGCGCGCCATCCTCGCTCTGGCGCGGCGCAAGAACCTCTGGATCATCGCCGACGAAATTTACGCGCTGTTCCATTTCGGCGGCAAGCGCGCCGCCTCCTTTCTCGACATCATGAATGAGGACGACCGTATCCTCTTCGTCAATACATTCTCGAAAAACTGGGCGATGACAGGCTGGCGAATGGGCTGGATCAGGTCGCATCCATCGCTTGCGCGAACCTTCGAGAACCTCGTGCAATATTCGACTTCAGGAGTCGCGCAGTTCATGCAGCGCGCTGGCATTGCCGCGCTCGATCAAGGCGATGATTTCCTTCACGAGCAGGTCGCACAGGCGGAGCGGTCACGCGATACCGTGTGCAGCATTCTGGGCGCGACCGGGCGGGTCCATTTCGCGGTGCCGCCGGGTGCCTTCTACCTGTTCTTCTCCGTTGATGGCCTGAAGGACTCCATGCAAGCGGCGCTCGACATCATCAACAACGCAAATGTTGGCTTGGCGCCAGGCACGGCGTTCGGCGACAGCGGGCAGGGGTTCCTGCGACTCTGCTTCCACCGCCGCGTCGACAAGGTGGAGGAGGCGGCGCACCGTCTGGCGAAGTGGATCGGAGAGATATAGTCTTCGCGAGGAGACGGTATCGCCCCTCACCCGGCCCCCGCTTCGCTCGCGACCAGTCTGCAGCTACGTATTCCGCCGCTTCAGCGCCTCTTCCCAGGCGAGCGCGTGGGTGACGATGGCATCAATGTCGTCGAGTTGCGGCTGCCAGCCGAATTCCGCCCTGGCGCGCTCGGCATTGGCGACGATTGACGCAGGATCGCCCGGCCGCCGGCCGCTGATGCGGACATCGAAGTCGTGGCCGACGACGCGTTTCACCGCGTCGATCACCTGCAGCACGGAATAGCCCTTGCCGTAGCCGCAATTGGCTATCAGGCTCGACCCACCCGCACGTAGCCTCTTCAGCGCGCGCAGGTGTGCATCCGCCAGATCCCACACATGAATATAGTCGCGCACGCAGGTGCCGTCGGCAGTCGCATAGTCGGTGCCGAAGACCTCCATATGCGGCCGCTTCGCTGTTGCGGTTTCGCAAGCGACCTTGATCAGGTGCGTCGCGCCACGCGTCGATTGCCCTGTGCGTCCCATAGGGTCGGCGCCTGCAACGTTGAAATATCGTAGCGCAGTGTAGTTGAATGGATGGGCGGCGGCGGCGTCGCGCAGCATCAGTTCCGTCATCAGCTTGGATGTGCCGTAAGGCGATTCCGGCTGCGTTGCCGCATCCTCGGTAACGGCGTTGCTATGCTGTCCGCCATACACGGCAGCAGTGGACGAGAAGATGAAATGCGGCACACCGGCGCGCACCGCGCTCTCGATCAGCGCGCGCGATCTCACCGTGTTGTTGAGATAGTAGCCGAGCGGGTCAGAAACGGATTCTGGAACGACTACCGATCCCGCGAAGTGTATTATGGCATCGACCTTGCGGCGCTTCAGTGTCGCCTCGACCAGGTCCTGGTCGGCTATGTCGCCAATCACAAGTTCGGCTTCCGCCGGCACTGCCCAGTCGAAACCGGTCGATAGCCTATCGAGCACCACGACCTCCTCGCCCGCGTCGAGCAGCCTCCACACCATGTGGCTGCCGATATAGCCGGCACCGCCAGTCACCAGAACTGCCATGAGATATCCTTCTTTGCGGCGGACCCGCCGAGATAAACGTACAAATGTTGTCGTACCGGCATTATGCTTCTTTTGGCAGCGCCGGCCAGAACCCGCATCTGCCCGTCCGAGGCAGGAATGTAAACCGTCCAACCCCAAACCACGCTGATATGCCGGTGGAAGTGGGCTGGCCCATTAGTTCCTGCAACGTGCGACGGCTATCCGCTTGGCGCGACAGTCATCGGCCGGGTTGCCTTTCGCCGACATGGGTCAGGCCGCATGCGTCCTACAATGGGCCTCACATCGCCTTATTGGGAGGATGCGGCCGTGCTCACTTGGCCGAGGAAACCGCGCACTATATTCCGATGGCGAGCCGAAGCTACCCCCTCGGCCTTTCGCCCTTCGGATCGTAGAGCGGCCCAAGGTGGATCCGCGCGGGCGTCTTGTCCATCGCCACCACAAGTTCGTAATCACCTGAACTCAGGAACATGTCGTCGATGCCGTCGGCATTGCGCACATAGCCGTAGCCGATATTCTTGCCGAGCGTATAGCCATACCCGGCCGATGTCAGGTAGCCGACCGGCTGGCCGTTGCGTAAAATGGTCTCGCGGCCAACCAGAACGATTTCGGGGTCGTCAACCGTAAAGCCGGCGAAACGTTTGGTGAGCGCGGCGCCGTTGATTGTTTCCAGAGCGCGACGGCCGACAAAATCGGTGTTCTTGCGCAGCTTTACCGCCCAGCCAAGGCCGGCTTCGAACGGCGTGTCGTTGGGCGTGATGTCGGAGCCCCAGGCCCGATATCCCTTTTCCAGACGCAGCGATTCCAGAGCGCGGTATCCAACGGGACGGATGTGGTGCGGCTTGCCGGCCACCATCAAGCGCGTCAAATACATCGCCCGTTGCCTGAATCGGAATATGCAGCTCCCAGCCGAGCTCACCGACATAGGTAACCCGCAACGCCCGCACCTCATGGCCGGCAATGTCGATTTCGCGCACATGGCCAAAGGGGAAGCCGGCATTGGACACATCGGCGCTTGTGACCGCCTCCAGCACTTTGCGCGCTTTTGGCCCCATGAGCGAAAGCGTGCCGAAATCCTCGGTGACGTCTTTCACACACACGTCAAGCTTGTCGGCAATGTGATCGGTGATCCATGCGAGGTCATGCGTACGGAAGCCGGTACCGGTAACGACGTAGAATTTTTCCTCGTCGAGCCGGGCAACGGTCAAATCGGCCTCGATGCCGCCGCGCGTGTTGAGAAGCTGGGTGTAGGTCAGCCGTCCTGCCGGCCGGCTGACATCATTGGCGCAGATCCAGTCGAGCGCCCGCAGCGCATCGGGGCCGCTCAGTTCGTATTTGGCGAAGGACGACTGATCGAAGATGCCGACCGCCTCGCGGACATGGCGATGCTCGTCGCCTACGGGCGCGAACCAGTTTTGCCGGCCCATCGAATAGACATCGCGCGCTTCCGCTCCGTCGGGCGCGAACCAGTTGGGCCGCTCCCAGCCCAGCTTCGAGCCGAAGACCGCATTGTACGCCTTGAGCCGCTCATAAAGCGGCGAGACGATATGGGGCCGTCCCGACAGATACTCCTCGTGCGGAAAGCCGATCGCGTAGTGCTTGCCGTAGGCTTCCAGCGTCCGGTCACAAACCCACTGCCGGTCGCGATGCAAGCCCGAGAAGCGGCGTATATCGACAACCCAAAGGTCTAGCGGTGCTTCGCCGGCAACCGTCCACTGCGCCAGCACCCATCCGGCGCCGCCGCCGGCAGCGATCCCGAAGGCGTTGAAACCGGCGCCGACGAACATATTCTTGCACTCGCGCGCGGCCCCTAGAATGAAATTGCCATCGGGTGTGAAGCTTTCGGGGCCGTTTATCATTTGCTTGACGCCAACCGTTTCCAAAGCAGGAATTCGGGCCATCGCCTGCACCAAGTGCTGACCGAAATGGTCGAAATCATCATCGAACAGGCGGAATTGCCAATCGTTTGGCACGTCGCCGATCGTCCACGCTTGCGGATTCGGCTCGTAGCCGCCCATGACGAGGCCGCCGACCTCCTCTTTGAAATAGGTGCGGCGGTCGGGATCGCGGACTGTCGGCGCATCGCTGGCAAGGCCCGCGATTTTTTCAGTGATTATGTACTGATGTTTCACCGGCTGCAGCGGCACGTTGATCCCGGCCATCGCGCCGATCTGCCGCGCCCATTGCCCTGCGCAGTTGACCACTTTTTCGCAAGCGATGTCGCCCTGGGTGGTCTTCACCGCAATAATGCGGTCCTCTTTCATCTCGAAGCCGGTCACACAAACATCCTCGAACAGCTTGGCGCCATGCGTGCGCGCGCCCTTCGCGAGCGATTGCGTGATGTCCGAGGGGCTCGCCTGACCGTCGGAATGCAGCCAGGACGCGCCGACCAGATCCCTCGTTTCCATTAACGGCCACATTGCCTTGACCTCGGCGGGCGAGAGCAAGTGCATGTCCATTCCGAAACTTTTTGCGGTGGTGGCCAGCCGGCGAAACTCGGTCCAGCGATCCTGATTCGTTGCGAGCCGCAAGCAGCCCGTCATCTTCCAGCCGGTGGCGAGGCCCGTCTCTTCCTCGAGCCCCTTATACAGGTCGACCGAGTATCTCAGCAGGCGCGTGATCGATGCCGACGAACGAAGCTGGCCAACAAGACCGGCTGCATGCCACGTCGATCCGGATGTCAGCTTGCCCTGTTCCAGCAGCACCACATCGGCCTTATGGTCGCGGGCCAGATGATAGGCCGTGGAGCAACCGACAATCCCGCCGCCGATCACGACGATCTGGGCATGGGCAGTTAAGTCTATAGGCATTTCGTCCCGTACAGCATTTTGTTTTTGTAAGGATTTATCAGAACCTAGCGCGAGAGCCACCGAAGGGTGCCAGGCGGCGGGTCGTCAGATCGAGGCAGATTTTCGGTATTCATGCAGATCAGAGGCCGAGAGAAACCCACTTTGAAAAATCTCGTCGGCGCAGATCTCGAGAATCACTTCCCGGATTGCGCCGACGAGCTCCCGTTCACCGGGCATTTTACGGCCCGGTATCCGCCCCCGCGGAAAGACAATGCGATACCGAACGCCGAAGCCCGGCACCCCAGCGGACAGTTCCAAATGATGAAGCCGCGTGTCGTAGCTTGAGATGGTCGCGAAGAATACCAGCCTTATTGCCAGTCCTTGCACGGATCATCCAACGCTCTTGATGCTGCGGTTTCAAATCATATCGAACAGTCATCACCGCCACCTTCAGTCATTGATATGCCAGCTGTCAATCAACGAATGTGGCTTTTTCTGCGATAATGACCGAAATGTCACATCGTAAGAATCGATAGTCGCGAATGCGGGCACCGGATTTATGAGTGTGTGGACGGAAAAGTTGCTAAACGGGCTGGAATTGCTGCATTGCGATGGGCCGGAGTGGAAGCGTGCTGCGAAATGTGCTTAAGATGCCGAGATTTTGACACGATCCGCGATCAGTGAGAATTGCGGGAGAATGGCTGGAGCCAGTTCTCCGGATATTTGGATGGCTAACGAGTGAACGAAAAAGACACGATTGACGCCATCGCGGATGCCCTGCGATCAGACCCGGATTTCGCTAACGTGCTCGCCCAGTCGCGAGCCGCAGGCGATGATGCGGGCTTTGACGCAGCAATCGCCGCTGCTCTGGGTGTTGCTCCGGCGCCGCTGGCTCCACCACAAAAGGCGGTCGGTGATTCCAAGGGCATCAATCCTCCCGGCTCCAGCGAGCAGCCGCGCACTGCAATTGCCGCGCAGCCCACGCTGACGTCTCCCAATCCCGCTCGGCCGTCGCCAACAGTCATCCACAGGCCGGCCGGTATGCAAGCGCCTGTCGCGCCGACGCAGAGGCTGCACCTTGAGCTGGTGCCGCCGAAACAGCCGGAGCAGCCGCGTGCGAGCCCTCCGCCCGTCGATCCGCTGGCACAGTTTCGCCCTCAAACAACTCAACCAGCATCGATTTCGTCTGCGACGCCAACCACTGTGGGCGATGGAGGGCCAGTAAAGGCAGAAGCCAATACCGAGGCGCTCAAAGCTGCACCGGCCGTAGGCGCTGCACCTGCAGTTTCCTTGCACTCCCCGAAACCGGCGGTTGCGCCGAACAAGCCCGAAGTGAAGTCAATGACTGAGACCGCCCTTACAGCTTCGACGACTGCGGCCGAAGAAGCGAAGGCGCCGCCGCCGAGCCCGCCGGTGAACGCAGTTGCGAAGCCGGAAGGCCCTGCGACCGCAGCCCTGAATGCGGCGTCAAAGGCGGCGACGTCAAAACCCGCTTCCGGCGGTTCTGAGGTGCCAACGAATTCCGTCGAAACGCTGCTCGAAAAAGCGGAGATTTTGTGGAAGGAGGCGGAGGGGGAAGCGACCAAGGCAGACTTGGCCAAAGCCAGCGCCGCCAAGGCCGGGACTCCCGCCGCAAAGGACGCCGCAGCAGTCGCTTTGAGGAAGGCCGAGATTGCCTGGAAGGCCGCCATTGTCGAAACGCAGATGATCGCGTCGGCCAAGACCGCGGACAACGCGCCGTCGACTTGGAGCAAGGAGCGCGAGGCGAATGTAGACGCCGCGCGCAAACGGGCGGAAGGTGCACTGACGGCCGCGGGCGTCAGCTTGAACCCGCCTGCCGTGGCGAAGCCGGCAGTCGCAAAGCCGGCAGTCGCAAAGGCCCCCAGTTTTCCCGACACAAGACCTGCCAAGGCTGAGGGTGCCGCAAAGCCCAAAGCCCGGCGCAAGAAACTGACTGCCTTCAAGCTGTCATTCTTGCTTGCGGTTCTCCTGCCGACCGCGCTGGTCGGTTTGTACTACCTTCTTATCGCCTCCGATCAGTATCGCTCCGAGATGCGGTTCGCAGTGCGCGGTACAGAGCGATCTCCGCTGGAGAACCTTGGACTGAGCGTCCTTCCCGGTGCGTCAAGCTCTGCGAGTGACGCCTACATTGTGATTGATTATGTGCACTCCAAGCAGGTGCTTGTCGATATCCAGAAAAAAACGGGGATAGACATCCGGAAGTATTTTTCGGAGCCTGGCATCGATTTTGCGTACCAGATCGATCCGAAAATGCCGCTTGAGAAGTTTATCTCATACTGGCGATGGATGATCGATGCGAGCTTTAACTCAACCACGTCGATCACGACATTCGAGATAACGGCGTTTTCAGCTGAGGACGCGCGTGCAATAGCCGCCGCGGTTCTTAAAGCTTCCGACGAACTCGTAAACGAGCTCTCGGCGAAGGCGCGAACACAGCTGATCTCGACCGCTCAAAGTGAGGTTGCCCGAACGGAACAACGCTTGGTCGAGGCGCGTCAGGCGATAGCAAACTTTCAGTCGACTGAGTTGACTGCGGATCCCTCGCTTGTGGCCCAGTCGAACCAGGAGTTGGCCTCTGGCATCGAGAAGCAACTGATCGAACTCAATGCGCGGCGGACTTTTCTGATGGGGTCGGTCGACGAGAACTCGCCGTCAATCCGGGTTCTCGATCGGCAGATAGCGTCGATCGCCGAACAGTTGAAAGCAAAGCGCCAGGAAATCGGCTTGAGCGGCGAACTGCCTGGCGAATCCAAGCCACTGTCCCGCCAGCTTTCCGAATTCAATGCGCTGATGGTCGAGAAGGAGTTCGCCGAAAAGGCCTACACCACTTCGCTGGCGGCGCTCGAAACCTCGCAGGCGGAGGCCCGGCGGCAGGAGCGATATTTTGCGATCGTCGTCGAGCCGAGCAATCCCGGAGATTGCGATGTACCCTCACAGCATCGCCAATACATTTGTGGCTTTCGTCAGTTTCTTTGTGATCTGGCTGCTGGGGTATCTTGTTAGTTCAATCGATCCGTGACCATTCCGTCTGACCTCGGTTGGCGCGGGTCGCATGGCTCGTGCCACTAATACGGCAAGCTCATGATCCGCCTTCACAATGTTACCAAGTCCTATCCGGCAAACCCGGGGCGTCACACCGTCTTGAAGGGCGTGAGCTTCAATTTCCCTGCCGGCAAGAATACCGCGATCATGGGAGGCAATGGTGCGGGAAAATCCACGCTGATGCGGCTGATTTCCGGCGCGGAACTTCCGGATGCGGGCAAGATCATTCGGACCTCGTCCGTCTCATGGCCGCTGGGCTTTGCGGGCGGGCTGCATGGATCGCTGACGGGCAAGGAGAACCTTGCGTTTATCGCTCGCGTCTACGATCAGAACTACGCCGAGCTGTTGGATTTCGTCGAGGATTTTGCCGAAATCGGGAAGTTTATTCACCAGCCGGTGAAGACCTATTCCAGCGGCATGAGGGCGCGGCTGTCGTTCGGCGTCTCGATGGGCATCAAGTTTGACTACTATCTGATCGACGAGGTCATTGCCGTGGGCGACCCGGCGTTCAAACGCAAGTGCAAGATAGTACTGGGAGAGCGCCTGAAGGACTCCACGGTCATCATGATCTCGCACAGCAGTTCCATCATGAAGGAATTCTGCCAGCACGGCATCGTTCTCGACCAAGGCGTCTTAATCGACTTTCCAAGTATCGATGGTGCAATCAAGCACTACGAGAAGCTGCAGGGCGTCCCCGAGGGCTCACCGGGTTGAATGCTGGCGGCGCGTCTTCACCGCGCCCGTAGTCTTGAGACCGCGAACATCATCGCCCGCTCGATTTTCTGGCCCAGCCGCCATCCCTTTTCCGGCAGGTCTCCGTCATCGCCTGCATCCCGCGAGGCGACGAGTTCCTCCACGATCTGTTCGGGCGACGCAAAGCGTCCAGTTCTGGCGCTGACATAGGTCGGATAAAGGATCAGGCTTCCCGCAACAAGCTGGTCGAGGTTGAGCCGTCTCGTCCGGCGCGCTATCGGAACGATATCGGTCGTAAGACCCCATCCGGAATAAAACGGCTGCCCATAGCAGGTTACCGCCTTGCCCCGGATCAAAGCTTCGAAGCCGGTTAGCGATGTCAAGGTATGGATCTCATCTACCTCGGCAATCATATCGGCGATCGAGGCATTTGTTACGATTTCGTCGCATAGGGCGGAAGCGTCGTCTTCGTCCTGTCCTTGCGCGCGCAAGCCCGCAACCACGTCCGGATGGGGCTTGTAGATGATGTAGTCTTTTGGGTTCCTTTCGCGGACCTCACGGCAGGAGGGCAATATTCGTCTTGATGCCGGGCGCGCCAAATTTGATGGACGCGTCGCTTTCGACCTGCCCAGGAACCAGGATGATCCTCGTGGACACTGACGGGCGCTCCCATGAGGCGGCGATAAGGTTGTATTTCGTCAGCCGCGCCGCAGTAAGCCGATCGCGCAATCGCTTCGCTCGGGCCAGGAGTTCGTCGTCGAAATCGTAAGATGCCAGGATATTTTCCAATGCCGAGGGTCTGCCCGAATCGTAGTAGATGCCGACAGGATCCATCGCGAGTGAAAGTGGCCGCCGAAGTTCGGCCCCCAGCCCGATCGAGCGCAAGAACCCATCCTCGACCCGTATGATCGGCACGTTTTCTGGGAGCGGCTGTTTGGGCACATTCCCCCAGATAGCAACCGTCTCGCCCTGCCTCGGAGAATGCAGTTTCTCGCCGAAACGCACCTGCGATCCGCTGAAAAAATCCCTGATGGCTTGGCGCTTCCACCGCGAAAAGCCAAGAGCATGCAGTTTCTCGGGAAATCGGCTTCGCATCTGCCGCTGAAGCTTAAGATGTTCCAGAATGACTTCTACCTCGCATCGTTCGTTGCCGGTTGGATTGACGTAACGGGGATAAGTCACCAAGGCGGCGTGCACGAGTTGCTCGAGCGTCGCCCGCTCTCGGCGCGACGGGGCCGCGATCTCATCCTCCGTCAGGCCCCACCCTGCATAGAACGGCATGCCGAAGCACCTGACTGGTTTGCCCCAGAGAAGACCTTCAAAGCCGAGCTGCGATGTTACGACATAAACCGCTTCTGCTTCCCGCAGCAGGCGCACTGGGTGGCAGTCGGCGCCCAAGACCTCGATCCTACCCGACCGGGTGATCTCTCGAAGATCAAAATAGCCCTTCTTTCGTCCCGCCCAAACATCCGGATGGGTTTTCACCAGGATCGTACAATCCGGATAATCCAGCTGTGCCGCGCTCGATCATCTTTTGAAAACTGGATGCGTCGGCGAGACCGTATCGGATCGAGTCATCATTGAAGGTCTGATCCACGACGAGCACGAAATGCTGCGGCAAATCGCCCTCGTATTCACGAGCATGATTGTACTTTGACACACGGGAGTTGCACCATGCCGAAACAAGGTCGCGTGCACGCTCGGCTTCGCTCAAGGACAACTTTGAGCCAATCAGAACTCTCGAGGCGAGAAGGCGCGTTCGCATCGTAGTAAATGCCGACCTCGTCTAGGGCGATGGAGAGTGGAGGGTCTTGATCGCCGCGACCCAAGGATCTGAGAAATCCGTCTTCAACGGTAATGAACGGCTTGCCAATCCGCGAGGCCAAAGCGCGGGCGGTGCGCGACTTGGGTTTTCGGCCCCATCCCAGGACGACATCGTATTCGCTTGCATTCCATCGCCGCGCGAGGACAGGATGGCTGCCGAGCAGGGCGGCTAGACCGTGCAGCCGCCTCATACGGCTTGAAGCGACTCCCAGACGCGGCGCGGAAAGCCCGCTGGCGACGGCGAGCGCGTCCTCAGAGAGTGTAACGGATGTCTGAGGGTGCATTGTCAGGCGAATCCTTTTTGGCCTCTATACCGGCCCTCCATCGGCGTGGCCAGACTGCAGCCCTCGAGCGCTTTGGCTTTTCACGGGCTATATCAGCGGTGCCCTTGCCAGGGCGGCGAGGCGGATGAAATAACGTCGCATAGTGCCCGACACCGCGAAAACCCGAGATCATCATGCTGCTGGGTTGCATTGCCGACGATTTGACCGGGGCGACCGATCTGGCGCTGATGATCGCGCGCGAACGTATGAATACGGTTCAGGTTATCGGGATACCGTCGCCCGTCGAAGATTTCGGCGGCGCGGAAGCTGTGGTGGTTGCCCTGAAGTCGCGAACAATCGCTCCAGAAGAAGCGGTTGCGATGTCCCTGGCGGCGGCCAAGGCGCTGGGGGCTGCGGGGGCACAGCAGATATTCTTCAAATATTGCTCCACCTTCAATTCCACAGATCGCGGCAATATTGGACCGGTGACAGAGGCCCTGATGACACTGCTTGGCTGCCGTCTCACCATTGCCTGTCCCGCGTTTCCGGCAAATGGACGCACGGTCTATCAGGGGCATCTCTTTGTCGGCGGCAAGCTGCTTTCCGAAAGCCCGATGAAGGACCATCCGCTGACGCCGATGCGCGACGCCAACCTTGTTCGCGTCCTGCAGCGTCAGACGAGCACGCCCATAGGACTCGTGCCTTTTTCGACGGTGGAAGCCGGACCCGAGCTTATCCGGGAGGCATTGCAAAGGGCGCGCGAAAGCGGCGACCGGATTATGATCGTCGACGCGATCCGTGATACCGACTTGCGCTCCATCGGTGCGGCTTGCGCCGACATGAAGCTGATAACCGGAGGATCCGGCGTGGCGATGGGTTTGCCCGATAATTTTCGCGCCGCCGGCAAACTCGCGGACCGTAGCGAACCTACAGCGTTGGGTGCGCCGGACGGAAAGCCCGTCATACTCGTCGGGTTCCTGCTCGGCAGCCACCCGAGTGCAAGTCAGGACGGCGATCGAGGCAGGTGTCCCGGCTTTTCGCCTTGATCCGCTGGAAATTGCGTCAGGAGCGCTGACGCCAGAACGGGTTGTAGCCTGGATTGCCGAGAACACCGCCGACCGGCCGGCGCTTGCCTATTCCAGCGCCGACCCGGAAGCGGTCGCCGCTGCGCAGGAACGCCTCGGCCTCGAACAGGCCGGCGCGCTGGTGGAGCAGCTGCTGGGGAGGGTCGGGCGGGCACTGCTGGCGAAGGGCTACAGTCGCTTTCTCGTTGCCGGGGGTGAAACCTCGGGTGCCGTGGTCAACGCGCTGGGGGTCCGTGCTCTACGCATAGGGCCGGAAATCGATCCGGGTGTCCCCTGGACGCGGTCGATCGGCAAACCTGACGTAGCGCTTGCGCTGAAATCGGGCAATTTCGGAGCGCCCGATTTCTTCCTGAAGGCCTGGGCGATGCTGGATGGGGCTAGGAGATGAGTGGCGAGACCAAATCGCGTGAGGAAATCTGCCGCGTCGGCGCCTCGCTTTTCGAGCGCGGTTTGACCTTCGGTTCGACCGGAAACATCAGTGTTCGCTTGCCCGACGGCGGATGGCTGATGACGCCCACTAATGCTTCGATGGGAGCCTTGGATCCCGCGACGCTTTCCCGCTTTGCAGCGAATGGGAAACTTCTTTCCGGCGATCCGCCGACCAAGGAGGCCTTTCTGCATTTCTGCATGTATGGCCAGCGCGAGGATGCCGGCGCGGTCGTCCATCTTCATTCGTCGCATTCCGTTGCCGTCAGCATCCTCGCGGACATCGACCCCAACGACGTCCTCCCGCCGCTGACCGCATACTTTGTCATGCGCGTCGGACGCCTGCCGCTGGTTCCCTATTTCCCACCTGGAGACGAGACCCTCGCCAGGGCGGTCGAGAAGCTGGCTGGCAGACATCACGCCGTGCTGCTTGCCAATCACGGGCCGGTGGTTGCTGGGACGACCCTCGCCAACGCGCAGTATGCGACCGAAGAACTGGAGGAGACGGCAAAGCTGTTCCTGATGCTTAAGTCGATGCCGATGCGTTCGCTGACGCCCGCGCAGGTGGAAGAACTGCGCAGGAAATACAATCTGTATTGATGCGTATTGACGTGGCAATGACGTCGGCCGGCACGAGTTCTGGTCGCGCTCGTCGCTTCGGAAATTGATCCCACCGGCGGTTTACAGTCAATTCCTGCCCAAAAATTGCCGTCTAAGGGGGCCAATGCATGGGTAGTTGGCGGCGAGGTGTGGCCGAATTGTCCTTGTAAAGTCAGGTTTTGGGACCTATCCTTTCAGGCTTCGCGGCGCTCAGCGCCCAAAATTGTACAGTACTGGTGGGACATCTTTCATGGATGCAAAAGTCGCTTTTTACCCCGAGGTAGTCGATTTGCGCCTGGTTGCGCGCACGGCTCTGATCGGGGAAGCGGAGGCCATCTCGCTTGTTGCAAATCAGATTTCCGGCGACATCGAACGAGCTGCGCGCCTGCTTCACTCGATCAACGGGCGCGTTGTGGTGACCGGCATTGGCAAATCGGGACATATTGCCCGCAAGATGGCGGCCACGTTCTCGTCGATAGGCAAACCGTCGCATTTCGTGCATGCGAGTGAAGCGAGCCATGGCGACCTGGGCGCGCTTACCACCAACGACATCGTGGTTGCCTTGTCGAATTCAGGGGAGACCTCGGAGCTATCCGATTTCGTCGCCTTCTGCAGCCAGTGGAACATCCCGCTGATCGCGATTACAGGGAACGCTCAGAGTTCTCTTGCACGCAATGCGACGCTGAGCCTGGTCTACCCGCGCGTCAAGGAAGTCTGCGCTATCGGCCGCGCACCGACGACATCGACGATCGTCATGATGGCGATCGGGGATGCGATCGCCGTCGTGCTCACCCATCTGCTGGGGACGACCGAAGAGCACTTTGGCCGGCATCATCCGGGCGGAACCTTGGGGCTGAAGCTCCGCAAGGTGAGCGAACTCATGCACGTTGACGATCAATTGCCGATCGTCGAGGCTGCAAGTCCGATGCATGACGCGATCGTCGTGATGTCGCGCAAGGGATTTGGCTCCGCGATTGTCAGAAACGAAGATGGTGTTCTCTCGGGCGTGATAACCGACGGCGATCTTCGCCGTATGGGTCCCAGCCTGTGGAACAGCACGGCCGGGCAGGTGGCGAATTATCACCCGCTTTGCATTGGTCAGAACGAGTTGGTTGAAGCCGCCATCCTGCTGATGCGCGAGAAGATGGTGACATGTCTTCTGGTGACCGATGAGAACAAACAAGTCGCCGGTCTCATCCATATCCATGACTGCTTGCGAGGCGGTCTATAGCGCCTGAGATAGTTACCGACGCTTTAGCCGGTAAGAGTTGGACCATCCCGACAGCTCAGCGATGCCGCCGTAGAGCCAAAGGCTCTTGCGGCATCATTGTTTTTGCGGCATGGCGAGGCTCGCTCCGGCCCAACACCGGGACGCAGAGCCGGATAGCAGGACGAAATAGCCGAGGTATCATGAACAACCCGAACCCGATCGTCACAGTCGGCAACGTCTCCTTTGACAATGCCGCGCCGCTAGCGCTGATCGCGGGGCCCTGCCAGCTTGAGTCGCGGCAGCATGCACTGGATATCGCCGGGCGGCTGAAGGAGATCTGCTCCGGGCTCGGCATCGGCCTCGTGTACAAGTCGAGCTTCGACAAGGCGAACCGCACTTCGCTTGGAGGTAAGCGCGGCGCCGGTCTTGATGCTGCGATGCCTATATTCGATGAGCTGCGCGAAAAGCTCGGTCTGCCGGTTCTCACGGACATCCACAATGAGGAACAATGCGCTCTCGTCGCGCCGCATGTGGATATCTTGCAGATACCGGCGTTCCTCTCGCGCCAGACGGACCTGCTGATCGCTGCCGCCAAGACAGGCAAGGTCGTGAATGTAAAGAAGGGCCAGTTCCTCGCGCCCTGGGACATGAAAAATGTCGTTGCAAAGATAACAGCCTCGGGCAACCCGAATGTGATGGTGACGGAGCGGGGCGTTTCCTTCGGATACAACACGCTGGTTTCCGACATGCGTGCATTGCCATTGATGGCCGAAATTGGGGCGCCGGTGATTTTCGACGCCACTCATTCGGTGCAGCAGCCAGGCGGGCAGGGCGGTTCCAGCGGTGGCGACCGACGCTTCGTCGAAACG
The DNA here is from genome assembly GCA_963829135.1 of uncultured Alphaproteobacteria bacterium. Lineage (GTDB taxonomy): Bacteria > Pseudomonadota > Alphaproteobacteria > Rhizobiales > Rhizobiaceae > Kumtagia. Next base: position 492,477 of record CAWHHO010000003.1, read on the forward strand.
CTGGCACGCGCTGCCGTGGCGGTGGGTGTAGCAGGCGTGTTCATCGAGACCCATGAGGACCCCGACAATGCGCCATCGGATGGACCGAATATGGTGCCGTTGGACAAGATGCCGGCGCTTCTCGAGCGCCTTATGGCGTTTGACAGCGTTGCCAAAGGTGTCTGAGCTTTCCGTGAGCTCTTGATCGCGGCGCATGAAATTTTCTGTCAGACGCTAGGCCGCCGCCCGCTTTGTGGACTCTGGGGTGGCAACATTTCAGGGCTGCGGTTCCCAACCATGTTGAGCTCGTAACTGCCTCCTTATGCAGCCCTATGAATTACCTGACAGCATATCCGCGGCATGCGCGCAAAAACGAACAAAGAATCAACGTTTTTGCGGTTGTATATGATTTCGATAGATTTTAACGCTGATAGAAGGATTCGACGCTCGACCCTCCCTTAGCGGCGAATCTGCCTTCTTACGACTTCTCTCAAAAGCCTCGTGGCGCGCGTGCAATGCTCACAAAAAAAGGCAAATACGGTCTAAAAGCACTGGTGCACCTGTCACAGCTGCCGACCGGACAACTCGCTTTCGTCAATGACGTTGCGGTCGCGAACAATATCCCGAAGAAATTCCTCGACGCGATCCTCGGCGAACTGCGCAATGCCGGCTTCGTTCAGAGCCGTAAGGGCAAGGACGGCGGCTACCGTCTGGCGCGTCCCGCCGCCGACATCAAAGTCGGCCATGTTATCCGCGTGTTGGACGGGCCGCTTGCGCCCATTCCTTGCGCCAGCCGCACGCAATACCAGTCCTGCGAGGATTGTGACGAGACGACCTGTCAGGTGCGTCACATGATGCTTGAGGTTCGGCACGCGATAGCCGAGGTCTTGGACAATCGCAGCCTCGAAGAGATGCGTGACTCTGCTAATGACGATGTTTCCGAGATGGTGAGATACCGCGCCTGATTGCTTAGCAATTCAATCGAGACTTCCGGTCCCGCTCGCTGGGCCGTGGACTGACAAGATAACTAACACATTGATTTCGCTAGTGTCATACAACAGCGCGCGCTGAGTCCAATATTTTTCTACGATCTTGATCCAGATTATAATTGCCCGCCGCAGTAGGAGTATCGTCATGGTGCGGTGGCTTCCTGGTGTCACCTGATCCCGTCGCGCCATTCGGTAACCCCTCATCTCCGGCACAATGGCGCGACGGTGACATTTCTCCTCAATCGTAGCGAACACGGGCGCGGAGCGTTCGCGCAGAGTGCGAACCTCTAAGCTGCACAGTCCGCTGAGTTTTAAGTAAGTGCCCTGTTGAGAAGCACGGCGTGGCTTTCAACAAACGATGGACGCTTAAGCGTGAGTGACGAGGCGTCCCAGGCGTTCATCGCTTCCAACAGCTAACAGACGGGGCGGCGTGCCAATTCCACCTGACCTCAGCGCAGTCGCGTTTGGGCGAACCAATGCCGACTGCGATCGCATGATCGTGGAGTTTCTGTCGTTGGGGTAGTGACCGCTCGATGCCGAGGGGTCTGGGCGACCGCCAATACACGGAGGGCGGTCAACGATATGGAGGCCCATGGCAACGCTGCGCTACTCAGCGCGTGCTGCTGATCAACCTCAAGAAATAGGTCTGCTCAAACTACCGAATGTCGCGCGATAGCATCTGCGCCACCTCACGCTTTCTAACAAAAACGATCGTCTCCCAGAAACGACGAGAGAGGGAATGCGATTTTGCACGATGCTCTGAGCGCATGTCTTTGAAACTCCAGGGATTTGGTTGAACCTATTCCTGCCAGAGCATTTGCAGAAGACACAATTTTGCAGGTCACACTTGCTTTCCCGCCGCGGCATGCACACTCTGTCGTAGCCGTTTGGGAGAGCAAAAATGCAGCTTCCGACCAGAGCTATCTGGGCGTTTCATGCAGCCGCAAAGGCAGGCAGCATTTCGCGCGCAGCCGAAGAACTTGGCGTGACTCCATCGGCCGTCACTCAGCAAATTCAGGTATTGGAAACACAACTCGGCCTGTCCCTTATGCACAAGGTGGGTCGACGTATCGTGTTGACGGAGGCGGGCGAGCGCTATTTCGCGACGATCACGGACGAAATAGGACGTATCACCGAAGCGACCTCCGAAATCCGCGGATACCGGTCGGTCACCGCGCTGACGGTACGCGCAACGCCAACCCTTTCCAACAAATGGCTGCTGCCGCGTCTTTCATCGTTCTTAGACCAGCATCCGCAGCTTGAGATCCGCCTCGACGGGACAAACGAGCCGACGGATTTCAGCCGCGAGCTTGTCGACGTCGAGATCCGCCACGGCGATGGCCGCTGGCCGGGGCTTTTCGTCGAACCTATGGGTGAGGAAGAGTTCATTCCGGTCTGTACGCCAGACTATGCGGCGCCGGGTACTCTCGAACCCGCTCGAGCTTTCGCGCTTTCGTCTCATTCATTCGGTGAAATCGCAAGCGCAGTGGAGCCGCTGGTTTACGCTGGCGGAAGTCACGCCGAAGGAACGATGGCGGCGCGTCCTATTCGACCGCAGCCATATGGCAATCGATGCCGCCGTGAACGGCATGGGGATAGCGCTCGAAAGCACGATGATGATGGAGCGCGAGCTGTTCGCAGGAAAACTCATTTGCCCCGTGTCGAATCCGCCCGCGGTCCGGATCGTAACGCAATGGATCGTTTGCCCACGCGATCACCTTCGTCACAAGAAGGTTCGACAGTTCCTGGAATGGCTCCGAATGGAGCGCGAGGCGGGGCTCGCCAATGCGGGCAACGCCGCTGCTTGAGAGTGTTGCCTCACTCAACTGTTCTGACCATTCGGGCAGCGCTCTCTGTGAGTTGATCGAGCGACAATCTGATGTCCAGATACACCGCATCCTCATCTGGAGCTGGCGGCTCCAAAGTTGCAAGCTGGCTTTCCAGCAGCGAGGAGCTCGCGAAGTGGCCAAGGCGCGATGAGAGACGTTCCGCGATAGTGTCCGCGGGACCGTGTAGAAACACATATCGCACCTGCCCGAGTCGCTCCCGAAGAAAGTCACGGTAGCGGCGTTTCAAAGCCGAGCAGGCGATGACGACCGGCCGCTCCTGCTTCAGGCGGGCAGCGTCGGCCAAAGCTGCTAGCCAAGGCCACCGGTCGTCGTCGGTGAGGCCAGTTCCCTGGCGCATCTTCTCGACATTTTCAGAGCTGTGCAGCAGGTCAGCTTCAATGAATGCGCCTCCAACATACTTCGCCAGGCGGGCGGCAACTTCGGTCTTGCCGCAACCCGCAATGCCCATGACTATTATGAAGGACGGGATGCCCGTGATTGCGGGCTGCGTGTCCATGGCGGTGCTCCTAATAAAGTCCCAGCAGCCGGATCGGGCCGATTGTCAGGATCGGAAAAAGCACCAGCAGGAAAATCGCGATTGTCAGAACCGTCATTGGCGCAAGCGATCCTCGGATGACATCCTCGACCCGCATATTCGCCACCTGTGCCGCCGCAAAAAGGCACACGCCGACGGGAGGCGTCACCAGGCCGAGAGTGAGAGTCAGGACCGTGACCACCAGGAAGTGCATCGGATCAATTCCCAATGTTAGTGCCGGGGGCAGCAGCACGGGAATCAGGATGAACATCGCCGGGATCGCTTCCATGAAGATGCCGATGATGAGCAGGAAGACGAAGATGACGAGCAGTCCCGTCGTCGGGCCGGCACTGACCGCATCGAGCAATACAGCGACCTTATCCGGCAGGCCCTCGAAGGCGAAGATCCAGGCGGCCAACTGCGAGGTTGCCGCGATGAACAAGATCGTGCCGGAGATGCGCGCCGTCGAGATCAGGATCTCCGGGATTTCGGAGATGGGTATCGTCCGGTAGATGAGCACCGAGAGGACCAGCACATAGACAACTGCGACGGCTGCCGCTTCCGTCGGCGTGAAAACGCCGCTGGCGATGCCGGCAACCAGGATGATCGGCGTCAGCATCGGCAGGATTGCCCGCAAGGCCAGTGACAACCACGGTACGAAATACGAAAGGCGACGGCGGATTGTATCCGTAATGCACCGAGTAGAAGTGGTTGAAGACCATAAAGGCAAAGGCGATGAAGAGCCCTGGGACGAGGCCCGCGACCAGCAGCGTCCCGATCGACACATTGGCGATCGAACCTGCGATGACGACTAGAATTGATGGCGGGATGATCGAGGACAGCGTAGCCGTGCAAAGCGTCATGCCGACAGCGTAGCCCTTTGGAAAGCCATGTCGTTCCATCGCTTTGATTTCGATGGCTCCGACCGAGGCGATATCGGCGACAGACGATCCTGACACACCTGAGAAGATCACCGACGAGATGACATTGACATGGCCGAGGCCTCCCGGCAGCCAGCCGACGAGGGCCTCGGCGAAGTCGAAGATCCGCTCGGCAACGCGGCCTTTTTCCATGACCGCCCCGACCAGAATGAAAAGCGGTACTGCAACCAGCAGGAACGAGTTCATCGACGAGAACATGGTCTGCGTCAGAAGATCGAGCGGCATCGGGGTGAAGATGAGCAGCGTGGCGACCCCGGCCAGACCGAGCGCGACCGCCAACGGCACGCCCAGCATGCTCATCGCAAAGAAGATGAGGAGGAGAAAAGGCTCATGCTCATGACGAATGTCCTCCGGTCATGTTGATGTCGGCATGGGCGATCTCGCCCGGCGGCAAGCCCGGCTCAGGCAGGGCGATCAGATCGCGGCGGGTTCGCAGGGATTCGATGATGGCAAGCATTGCGATGACCGAGGACACCGGCATAACAAGGCCGATGACCCACATCGGCAAAGGCAAGCGTCGCGGCCATCTCGTTCATCATGATTTGCTGGCGAACCAGGGTGACGCCAGTCCAGCCCATGATGGCGAAGAAGAGGACCGAAGACACCGACGTAGATCGGCACGGCCAGATGGTGGAAGAACCGGCGCGCCATGGTCATGAACACGACGACGCGGGCCGACTTCGACGGTGCGGAAGCCGGCGGCGAGGCCGAGAAAGACCATCCACACGAACAGGAAGCGCACAGCCTCCTCCGTCCAGGGCAGGGGACGGCCGAGCAAGCCGGCCAGTGACCTGCAAGAGCACGATCGACGAGGATACCGCCGCAGGCGGCGCCCGCTGCCACGTCAGCTATCAACTTCGACGACGCGGCCGAATGATAGAGTTTGCAGCATGGCGCCAACCTGCCTTGGTCCTGCCCGATTGCGATGTCAGCCGGTGGGCGGCGCCCCTATCAAAGCAACGTCGGGGCGCGGCTAGAGTTATTTCTTGCCGACGAAGGCGACGTCCGATCGAAGAACGCTTGGTCCTTCACGAGACCGGCGAAGGTCGGGTAGAGCTTTTGAGCACGTCGACGAAAGGCTTGCGCTGCTTCGGCGGTCAGTTCGTTCACTTCCATGCCGTTCTTCTTCAGTGTTTCTATGGATGCCGCGATATCGGCGGCGTCGTTCTCGGCCTTCCAGGCTTCGGTCTCTACGGCCGCTTCCTGCAGCGCTGTCTTGTGGGCGTCGGTCAGCGCCTCGTACCTCGCCGGGTTGATGCCCAGGACCCAGGCGTCGGCGATGTGATTGCTCATCGTCAGGTACTTCTGCACCTCGAAGAGGCGAGCGCTGACCGGTACGTTGACCGGATTCTCCTGCCCGTCGACGACCTGAGCTGAAGCGCGTTGTAGACTTCGGCGAAGGCCATCGGCGTCGGGGCCGCGCCCATCGCGCCGAAGAATTCCACCCAGAGCGGATTGTTCGGCACGCGCAGCTTCAGGCCCTTGAGGTCTTCCGGCTTGGTGATCGGCAGCTTGGAATTGGTGATCTGGCGGAACGGACGCGACCAGAGGTCGAGTCCCTTGATGCCGATCTTGTCGAGATCGGCCGTAAGTTCCTTGCCGGGCTCGCCATCGAGATAGGCGCGCAGCTGTGTCGACATCGTCGAAGAGATAGGGGATCGCGATGGCGGTGAACTTCGGATTGAAGGTCGCGTAAAGCGAGGTCGAGTTGAGCAGCATGTCGAGCGATCCGCCGGCCAGCTGCTTCACGCCGCCGACGGGTCGCCGCCATAGAGGGTTCCGTTCGGGAAGACCCGGAGTTCGAGTTCGCCGTTGGTCTTCTGCTTAACGACCTCGGCAAAGTGGTTGGCCGCGAGGGTGATCTCCGATGTATCGGCATCGGGCGTGGAAAGGGTCAGCGTTTCCGCATTGGCTAGGCGCCGCAGCCAGGGCAGCGCGGCGCCAAGCAAGCTGCTGATCAATGTGATTTTCATGATTTTCCTCCATCGCTGTTTTCCGGAAATCCGGTTTTCTTGGCCTGCGCCGGGGTCATCCCGGCAGCTGGGCCGGGTTCATGCGTCTCAGTTCGACAATTGCGGCGCTGTGGTCCAGGTCGCCGCCGCCATGTTCGACGAGGCCACGGAAAAGACGGTCGACCTCTGTGGCAACCGGCAGGGTGAGACCGAGCGAAGCGGCGAGCGCCAGCGCGGTGCCGGTATCCTTGATCTGATATTTGGCCGGTCCGCCCGGCACGAAATCGCCTTCGACCATTCGCTTACCGTGCTGACGAAAGACGGTTGAGTCGGCAAAGCCGCCGAGCAGGGCGTCGCGCAATTTTGCGGGATCGGCGCCGCCGCGTTCCGCCAGCAGCAGCGCTTCGGCCACGGCGCAGATGTTGGACGCGACGATCAGTTGGTTCGCGAGCTTCGCAAGGGAGCCCGAGCCGACCGGGCCGACATGGGTGACCCGGCCGAGCACGGCGAAGATTGTCGCCAGCGACTGGACAACCTCTGCTTCGCCACCGGCCATGATTGCAAGCGTGCCTTCGCGGGCGCCTTTTTCGCCGCCTGATACCGGTGCATCGACATAGTGAAAGCCGTATTCACCGGCCTGCTGGGCCTGATGTCGCTGTCTCGACGGGGATCGAGCTCATCACCACAAGGATCGCGCCGGGTGCCATGGCTCGCGCGGCGCCCGCCCGATCCGGGCCTCCGAACAGCACCTCGTCGCAGACCGGGCCGGAACTCAGCATGCAGATCACAACGCTCGCGCCGCGCGCCGCATCGGCTGCCGTTGCCGCCACAGTGACGCCAAACTCGGCCAAATCGTCGGCCTTGTCCGCCGTGCGGTTCCAGGCGGTGACGGCAAAACCGGCTTCGGCCAGGCGGCGGGCCATGTGCCCGCCCATGATGCCGGTTCCGACGAAGCCGATCTGTCTTGGCACTTCGGTTTTCATTCCGACGCCTCCTCCAGCGCGAATGATGTGGACCCTGCTCACTGCCGCGAGGCGCACGCCAATTGCGTGACGCCAACCAGCGGAACTGGACGCTCGAAAGCGCTCGGAGCGGCTAAGCCGCCGCCTCCGCTGCCGGCCGGAACCGGTCTTCCATCTCGCGGCGGACCGCGACGACGTCGAGATCGTTGACCAGCTCGACATCGTCGAAGCTGACGATCTGGTCCTTCTTGATCGGGCGCTTCAGCTTGACATTGTGGGCAAGGCCGATCGGCAGCGCGCCGAGCTCAAGGCTGCGCGTCGCCGGGATGGCATTTGCCCAGACCGCAAGCCGCCTTCGCCGTCGAGCATCTCGCCCGGCTGCATGTCCTTCTTGGCGGTGGCGACGGCGTCGCCGCGGAACTCCTTCGAGCAGCCGGTCGCCTCGTTGCGCAGCACCGCCGAGAGCACGCTGACCGAGGTCTCCAGGCCGATGATGTGGAACGGCCGCCACATCGAGCCATACCAGCCCGACGGGTCGGTCAGCAGGCCGTACTGCTTGAAGCAGGCGCGCGAATATTCGTTGTGCGCCTTGAAGGTGACGAAGACGCCGTAGCGGATGTTGTTGAACACCTCGCGGCCGTCCGGCTCCTGGCTGGCGGCGATGTCGACCAGGCCGGATGCGGGCCATGCGGCCGCCGTCGGCGGCCGGGCGGAAAACCTTGGCCAGGTCGTGCAGCCCGGCCGGCGGGAAGGCCAGGCCGTCATCCGGGCAGTCGAGCCCGGTGCCGTTGGCGACCGCCGCCATCTCGATCGCCGCCTTGGTGCCGTCGGTGAAGGAGTTGTACATTTTGGGGTTGAAGTCGCCCTTTGCGACTTCCTCGTCGGTCCAGCCGAAGAAGCTCCAGACCGTATCCGGCGTCGAATAGCGGTAGCGCGGCTCGAAATTCATGCCCTTGCCGGCTGCGGTCACCTCGAAGCCGGTGGCGCGCGCCCAGTCGACCAGTTCGCAGATCAGCGCCGGCTGGTCGCCATAGGCCATGGAGTAGATCAGGCCCTTCTGCCGCGCCTTCTCGGCCAGGATCGGCCCGACCATAACGTCGGCCTCGACATTGACCATGACGACGTGCTTGCCGGCCTCGATGGCGGCAAGCGCATGGCGCGTGCCGGCGATCGGATGGCCCGTCGCCTCGATCACGCATTCGATCTCCTCGCAGGCAAGCAGCGCTGCGACATCGTCGGTGACGAAGGTGGTGCCCGTCTTGACGGCTTCACCAGCCGACTTGGCGGCATAACGCTCCGCCGGCCAGCCGACGCGATCCAGCGATTCGCGGGCCTTGCCGACGTTCAGGTCGGCCACGGCGACCATGTGGTAGCCGGCAATGCGCTGCGCCTGCGACAGCACCATGGAGCCGAACTTGCCGGCGCCGATCAGGCCCACACGGACGGGGTGCCCCGCATCAGAACGCGCTGCGAGCAAGGTATAGAGGTTCATGGCGACATCCTTCGCAATTGATTTCGACAATGGGCCGCTCGGCCCGCTTCACCGGCTCGACGTGCCGGCGGGGTACATTGGGGCTGACTGAATTTGCTCGGCATGCAGTTGCATGCTCAGGCGATACGCTTTGGGTGTTCCTCAGGGCCGGCACTCTGCCGGTAGTCGGCTGGTTTCCTCCCGCCGACCTTCTGAAGAATAGATATCGCGCCGTTCACTTTAGTGCAATTTAGAATCTTGTACGAATTGCTTAGGAAAACTAAAGATTTGTCTAGCCGAACGCTCAGGCCGAACTTGCCGCCGATTGAAGGCACGCTCCGCCGCGTAAGCAACGGCACCGTCAGGCAGTAACGAGGCGATCGATACCCCAAGCAATCATCGTTCGTGTTCTCGCGTACTTTCGGAGGCCTACCGGCGCGCGAACCTCTTCGCAGAGCAGAATGGCAGCTACAATCGGCCTGCGGGGCGCTGTTATCTCACTGCCCGAAATACGCGTCCAACACGCCTCGAGCTTTTCGCATCGCCTTTTCCGTCATCTCCCGATCGACCGCCGCGAAGCCCATAACCAGACCGGATCGCGGATTGCCGTGGCGGTATTGGATGGATAGGGCGGACGCGTTGATGCCCTGTTGGAATAGCATTTTCGCGACGGCCCTGTCGTCGACGGCGTCGTCGAAAGCGCCGACGACCTGGATGCCGGAATCACTGCTGCGAAATCGCATCCACTTGCCCAGATAGCGGTCGGCGAGATCGAGGAAGGTCAGCCGACGCTCCGCATAGAGCCTCCGCATGCTGCGAAGATGGCGCGTGAAATGGCCCTCATTCATGAAATCGGCAAGCGCGGCCTGGGTGAGCAGAGGGGCAAACTGGCCCGTGACGCTGAGCCCCGAGACGATCGAGTCGCGGATCGGCTCGGGCACGACCATGAAGCCGAGCCGCATCGCGGGAAACAGGATTTTGGCGAAGGTCCCGACATAGACGACGCGGTTCGACGCGCTGATGCCCTGCAGCGCCGGGATCGGTTGACCCTGAAAGCGATATTCGCCATCGAAGTCGTCTTCGATGATCCAACTGTTCCAGGCCTCGGCCATATGGATGAGATTTAGCCGCTGTTCCATCGGCATGGTAACGCCGAGAGGATGGTGACAGGACGGCGTGACGAAGATCAGCCGGGGCGCAATTGCCGGCGGCTGCAGATCCCAACCTGCTCCGCCGACACCAAGCGGTGCGAGCTGCGCGCCAGCCGCCACGAACGCCGAACATGCGCCATAATAGCCGGGCTCCTCGACCCATGCCGTGTCGCCCTCGTCGATCAGCAATCGCGCCAACAGGTCGAAGGCCGACTGCGCGCCGTTGGTCACCACGACCTGTTCGGCGTCGCACCGCACCCCGCGCGACGCCTTCAGGTAGCGTGCAATCGCCTCGCAAAGCGGCGGATAGCCTTTGACATGATAGGTGCCGAACAGGTCGTGCTGTGCCAGCTTGGCACGCCGCGCCAGCAGCTTCGACCATGTATTGAAGGGAAAATTTACCGGGTCGGGCATTCCGGGATGAAAGGCCAGCATGCCAGGCTTGCCATGGTGGTAGGGCTGGGCGAGCATGACCTCGCCGCGCGCCGAGAGATGGTTGCCATCCGCTTGCGCCGCCTGCCCAAGGGGTGCGGCGGGGCTCGGTAGGTTCATCACGACCGGCGGCGTGCGTGGCCTGAGCATCAGGTACCCTTCAAGAGCCAGCTGATCGCACGCGGCAATCACCGTGTTGCGTCCGACCTTCAGCTCGCGCGCCATATCGCGCGTTGACGGCAGGGTCTGGCCGCTCGGCAGCACACGCTGTTCGATCAACCCGCGAAGCTGCGTGTAGAGCTGCCGCGGCAAGTTCTCCAGCCCTTCGCGATCGAGCACAATACCGTCGACGGGGAAACTTGTTCGCATCGTGGTTCCCAAAAATTGTTCGAAACTGGTTCTCATCATGGAACCAAAGCCGAGATACGCTCAAGAAAAATGAGAGCCCGGACAGTCGCCATGCTCCGGTCGGGGAAGCTTCATGCAGCGCGTAAAGATCGGTGTGATCGGGGCTGGAGGCGTTGCCCAGGTCGAGCACATTCCAAATCTGCTCAAGCTCAAGAGCCGCTTTGAGGTCGTGGGTGTCTTCGATCCGTCCGCACGGGTGCGCAGCTTCGTCGAAGCGGAGCACGGTGTCGCGACCTTCGACAGCCTCGATAGCCTGCTTGCACAGCCGCTCAACGCCGTGCTGATCGCCTCGCCGGACGCGCTGCACAAGGAGCATATCCTTGCCGCTCTGGCGAAGGACCTGCATGTCTTCTGCGAGAAACCGCTCTGCTATGCCGCCACTGACATCGACGAGCTAATCGCCGCACGCGACCGCGCCGCCAAGGTGCTCCAGGTCGGCTACATGAAGCGCTTCGACCCCAGCTACGAGGCGGCGCTGAGGCTTCTGCCGGGGACGGCGCAGACGCTTCGCTACGTTTCGGTCGAGGTCAACGACCCTGATGCGTGGCCTTTCGTCCGTCACTACGCGACCTGCCGCAGCGACGACGTCGCCGCGGAGCTGATCGCCGCCACAACAGCGAAACAAGGGGAACAGGTCCAGCGGGCCGTCGCCGGGCTGGATAATGCGGTCGATTACAAGGGCTTTACCGGCGCTTACTGCTCATCCATCGTCCACGACGTCAACGCCGTCCATGGCCTGCTTGATGCGATGGGAATTCCGGATGGCGAGATCGTCGGCGCCCAGCTGTTCGCGGGTGGCGAAGGCGGGCAGGGCGCAGTCCGGCTACTCGGCGGTCGAGCGCTCTGGAGCATGGTTCATCTCGCTGTGCCGGGGCTCGCCGACTACCGCGAACGCATCACGCTCTACTTCGACGACGCATCGCTTGAGCTCGAATTCCCATCGCCTTACCTCAATCACCAGCCGACCCGGCTGACGTTGCGCAAGAGTGAAGGCCACACTCTATCCGTGCAGGAAATCCGCAGCGGGTTCGAAGAGGCATTCGTCGAGGAGCTGAAAGGGTTCTGGTCGGCCATCGTTGAGGGCACGGACGTGCGCAACACCGCGGAGGCAGCGCGCCGCGATATGGCGTTGCTCGCCGGCCTGGCCTCTCACTACCTCACCCACAAGAAGCATTCTGTCACCGCTGGAGGAAACGCGTGAACGTTCGCATTGGGATCAACCCGATAACTTGGACGAATGACGACGTGCCGGAACTCGGCGGCGACACGCCGCTCGAGGTCTGCCTGGCCGAGACCAAACAGGCCGGCTATGCGGGAACCGAACTAGGGGGCAAGTTCCCGCGCCAGTCCTCCGAGCTGAAGCCGATCATGGACCGATACGGCCTTGTGGTGGTTTCCGGATGGTATGACGGACGCTGCGACGAAAACAACGTCGAGGCGGAGATGGAGGCGATCACGCCACACCTTCAGCTCCTCAAGGACATGGGCGCGACGCATGTGGTCTATGCCGATACCTCGCGTGGCCGCCATGGCGCGATCTGGGATCCGATCTCGAAGCGTCCTTCTTTGGCCGCCGACGAATGGCCAGGCTATGGCCGCAAGCTGACCAAGCTTGCGGAGCGCATGGCGGACTTTGGCGTGCGCCTGGCGTTCCATCACCACATGGGCACGATCGTCGAGACCGACGAGGAGGTCGGCCTGCTCATGAAGCACACCGGCGAGGCTGTCGGCCTGCTTTACGACACCGGCCACTCGATCTTTTCCGGCGGCGATCCGCTGACGCTGGCCAGGACCCACGTCAAACGCATCGTTCACGTGCATTGCAAGGACGCACGCCCATCCGTGCTCGAAAAGGCGCGCGCCGAAGACATGAGCTTCATGGACGCGGTAATGGCGGGTATCTTCACGGTGCCGGGCGATGGCTTCATCGACTACGCATCGATCCTTAAGGTGCTCGCCGATTCAGGATACAACGGCTGGCTCGTCGTAGAGGCGGAGCAGGATCCGAAGAAGGCGCATCCGCTAACCTATGCGACCATGGGCTTCAGGAATTTGGCGCGACTGGCGCAGGAGGCAGGCTTCATCGTGGTTGAATAATCGAGGCCGCAAAACGGCTTCCAACAAACCGGTGCCGGTCAATAGCACTGGAAAATGGGGCAACAGAAGCGCCGACGGGAGGCCGTCGGCGCTCAAGCACAACAGGAGGTTCTATGTTCTCGCTTGCGAAGTGGAAAAGGCCTGCACTCGGCCTGCTGACGGGCGCTGCCCTGCTGGCTGCGACCGCCGGTTTGGCATCTGCGGACGAAACACGTGTGGTGTTTGTCACCCACGGCCAGAGCGGCGACCCCTATTGGTCGGTCGTCAAGAACGGCGTGGATGACGCCGCCAAGGCGCTCGGCGTCAAGGCGGAGTATCTGGCGCCGGAAACGTTTGACATGGCCAAGATGGCGCAGATGATCGATGCTACGGCTGCGTCCAAGCCGGATGGTCTCGTCGTCTCCATCCCCGATGCCTCCGCCCTGTCCGAACCGGTAAAGAACGCGATTGCCGAGGGCATCCCGGTCATCGTCATCGACTCGGGCGGCTCCAAGCTCACCCACGACCTTGGAGGCCTCGTTTTCATGGGCCAGGACGAATTCCAGGCCGGCGTTATGGCCGGCGAGCGCATAAAGGCCTTGGGCGTAACCAAGGCGGTTTGCTCCAATCACGAAGTCGGCAACTCCAGCCTCGATGACCGCTGCAACGGCTTCCAGAAAGGCTTGGGCGTCGACGTGCCGGTTATCAACGGCGTGATGGACCCGACCGAAATGAAGAACCGCGTCATCGCCTACATGACCGCCAATCCGGATACGCAGTTCATCCTCGCCGTCGGCGCCACCGGCGCTGAACCGATGCTCACTGCGCTGCAGGAAATGGGCCTCGAAGGCAAAATAAAAACCGGCACCTTCGATCTCTCTCCGAACGTGCTGCAGGCCATTGTCGACGGCAAGATGGAGTGGGGCATCGATGCCCAGCAATATGCGATGGGCTATATACCGGTCGCAATGTTCGACCTGTGGAAGAAGTACAAGATCGCGCCGATCGCCGACTACCCGACGGGCCCCGGTTTCGTCACCAAGGACACGGCGGCCTCCGTCATCGAACTTGCAAAGCAGGGCAAGCGCTGACCATTCTGGCGGCTGGGGTCCCAGGTCCCTGCCGCCGCTTGCACGAGGGTCCGTACCGATGACCGCAGAAACCCGCGATGAACGCGTCCGCTCGATCTCACTTGTGAGCCGGCTGCTGGGCAGGCCGGAACTCGGCAGCGCGGCCGGCGCCATCCTGGTTCTTGCCTTCTTCGCCGTCACGGCGGGCAGCACGGGCCTGTTCAGCGCCAAGGGCGTCATCAATTTCCTCGAAGTCTCGGCGCAGCTCGGCATTCTCGCGGCGCCGGTGGCGCTTCTGATGATCGCCGGGGAATTCGACCTGTCGGTCGGGTCGATGATCGGCTTTGCCGGCATTCTGATCGCGATCCCAGCCGTCTTCTGGGGTTGGCCGATCTGGCTGTCGCTGATCTTCACATTCGTCGTTTGCGGCGGCATTGGCGCATTGAATGGGCTCGCGGTGGTGAAGACCGGGCTGCCATCCTTCATAGTCACCCTCGGAAGCCTGTTTATGCTGCGCGGCCTCACCCTCGGCGTAACGCGCGGAATCTCCGGGCGGACGCAGGTGTCGGGCGTGCGCGAGTTGGCGCAGTCCGATCCGATGACCAGCCTATTCTCCGGGCAGGTGTTCACCCGCCAGATAGCGTGGCTTTCCGATCTCGGCATCATTGGGAAGCGGGCGGATGGCCTGCCGTCAATCTCGGGAGTTCCTGTTTCAATCGTCTGGTGGATCGTGCTTACCCTCTTCTGTACTTGGCTGCTGACGCGCACCCGGTTCGGCAACTGGATCTTCGCGGCTGGCGGCGATGCGAATGCCGCTCGCAATCTGGGCGTGCCGGTGGCGCGCACCAAGATCACGCTGTTCGTCATGACGGCGCTCGCCGCCGCCCTCTTCGCGGCGATCCAGGTGCTGGTCACCGGCTCCGCCGACACGCTGCGCGGCACCCAGAAGGAGTTCGAGGCGATCATCGCGGTTGTGATCGGCGGTACGCTGCTCACCGGCGGCTATGGCTCGGCGATCGGCGCAATGTTCGGGGCGCTGATCTTCGGCCTGGTGCAGATGGGCATCTTCTATACCGGCATCGACACCGACTGGTTCAAGCTCTTCATGGGAGCCATGATGGTGCTGGCCGTGCTGTTCAACAGCTATGTGCGCAACCGCGCCATGAGGAGCCACTGATGGCGCCCTATATCGAGCTGAAGACCGTCAGCAAGTATTTTGGTTCGGTCATCGCGCTGAAGGACGTGTCTTTCGACGTTGAACCCGGAGAGGTGCATTGCCTGCTGGGCGACAATGGCGCCGGAAAGTCGACCTTGATCAAGGTGTTGTCAGGTGTGCACCTGCCGGACGAAGGAGAGATCCTGGTCGACGGCAAGCCCACACGGTTCTCATCGCCCGCCGCCACGCGCGACAGCGGCATCGCGACGGTGTACCAGGACCTGGCGCTGGTGCCGTTGATGAGCGTGGCGCGCAACTTCTTCCTGGGCCGCGAGCCGCTGAAGCGCTTTGGACCCATCAAGCAGCTGGACATAGAGCGCTGCAACCGCGTGGCCCATGAAGAACTCTCTGCAATGGGGATTCAGCTGCGGGATGCCGAACAGCCCGTAGGCACGCTTTCGGGTGGCGAGCGGCAATGTGTAGCGATTGCGCGGGCGATCTATTTCGGCGCCAAGGTCCTCATCCTCGACGAGCCGACATCGGCGCTCGGTGTGCACCAGGCCTCGGTCGTGCTGAAGCTGATGGTCCAATGCAAAGCGCGAGGCATCGGAGTGATCTTCATATCCCACAATGTGCACCATGCCTACGCGGTCGGAGATCGCTTCACCTTGCTCAAGCGCGGGAAAAGTACCGGCACCTTCGCGAAGGGCGCGATCGATCGGGATGAACTCCTTAATCTGATGGCCGGTGGACGCGAACTCGTTGACCTGGAAAAGGAGATGGCAAGTTTGCGTCGTTGAGAGTGGGCACCTGGCTGCCCCATCGGCCAGGAGGTTGTCAGCAGGCCTGCCGTAGAACGCATCATCTTCAGTCTGCAAGAGCAAGATGAGCAACGCTGCCGACTTCGACGCTTCTGCAGGGAATTTCCGGCCCAAATTGTCAGCGCGCCGTCGCTTGCGGGTTGGCTATTATTGGTTCACCCTTGCGGTGGCCCGCTAGAAGGGGTGGTTCGACATCATGCTTCTGCCGCCCACGAGGTCTTGGTCGATGGACTGCGCAGGCTGTGGCTTTAAGATCGAAAGCGGCTTCGCTTTCTGCCCGAAATGCGGTGTTCGCCAGCCTGTAGAATGCACCGCCTGCGGCTTTGCGTGCGCGCCGGATTTTGCCTTCTGCCCGAAATGCGGTGCAAGCATAGGCGCCGCGACGCCCGTCGCTGCGCCGCCGCCTAGCCCGGCTACCCCGCGGGCTTCTGGAATGTCGCCGCCGGGAAATCCGGGCACGGACGCGGATCGAAGGACGGTGACGGTACTGTTCGCCGATCTCAGCGGTTTCACTGCGCTCAGCGAGCGGCTTGACCCCGAAGTCATGCAGTCACTGCAAAACGAATTGTTCGCGGAGTTGACCGCGGCCGTCCAGAGCTTCGGCGGCTTCGTCGATAAGTTCATCGGCGACGCTCTGCTCGCGCTGTTCGGTGCTCCGGTTGCGCAATGAGGACGATCCTGAACGCGCGTTGCGTGCCGCTGTCGACATGGTCGCGCGCACCGCGCGGCTCGGCGAAAACGCGTTCGAGAGCGGCTCGCCGTTGGTGCTGCACGTTGGGATCAACACGGGGACGGTGGTTACCGGCGGATTGGGTGTGGGGAATGCAAAATCCTACTCGGTGACCGGAGACACGGTGAATATTGCGCAACGGCTGCAATCACTGGCCGCACCGGGCGAGATTCTGGTCGGTCCGCTCACCTACAGGCTCACGCGGCATGCCTTTTCTTACGAGTCCCTAGGTGACGTCGCGCTTCGCGGAAAGGCCGGTAGCGTTCTGGTGCATCGGCTGGGCGAGCCGCTCGCCTCACCGCGCCCGGCGCGTGGGCTCGAGGCGCTCGGCCTTAGCACACCGCTGATCGGCCGCGACACCGAACTGCAGAGCATGCTTGGAAGCCTGGACCTGGCGTGCACCGGCTCCGCGCAGCTTGTCCGTCTCATCGGCGAAGCCGGAATCGGTAAATCCCGGCTGATCAACGAGTTTATCGCCCGCGTCGGTTCCGAGGAGCGCTTTCAGAACGTCGCGGTGAGGCAGGCAGTCTGCTCGCCTCTTGGAGAGCAGTCCTATGGCGCCATCGGTGCAGTCGTGCGCAGCGCCGCCGGGATGATGCTGAACGACCCTCCTGTCGAAATGCGGGCCAAGCTCGCCGCCTTGCTCACCGAACTGCGCTTGCAGGACGAGGAGGCGGAGCAGTTAGTTCCGCTTCTCTACCATGTGCTCGGTCTGGGCGATCCCCATGCCACATTGCGGCATGTCGAGCCTGAGCAACTGCGGCGGCAAATCCTTCATGCGGTCCGAACAATCATCGAACGCCGCCTGACTTTGTCACCGCTGCTGATTATCGTCGAAGACCTCCATTGGGCCGATGCCGTGTCGGTGGAAGCGCTCCGCTTCGTGATGGACAGGCTGGAACGCATGCGGCTGATGCTGGTGATCACGCATCGCCCTGCGATGGAAAACGACCAGTTGGATTCGAGCCGGGTCAGCCACACTTCGCTCAGACTGTCACCGCTCGGCAGAGCCGACGGCGGCAGCCTGCTCACGGCGCTGTTCGGCGAGGGCTGGGCCAACTTCGCAGAAGCGCTTCGCGACCAGATCCTCGACCGGGCCGGCGGCAACCCCCTGTTCATTGAGGAAATCGTGCGCGGCCTGATCGAACTCGGCGTGGTTAAGCAGGAGGGCCAAAAATGGCAGGTCGTGACGGGCCATGCGACGGCCGGTATACCCGCAACCATTCAAGCAATGTTGCTGACCCGCGTTGACCGTTTGCCGCCAGACATGCGCCGGCTTGCCCAGGAAGCCGCAGTCATAGGGCCTCGCTTTGACGCGGCCTTGCTCAAGGCGGTAACGGCCGACCCCGTCAGACTTGAAGCGGGTCTCGAACTGCTTTGCGATGCGGAAATCATCGAGGAGGTTGCCGGAGCCGGCTCTATCTCGTCGAGGTGCTACCGCTTTACCCAGACACTGCTGCAAGACGTGATCTATCAGAATCAGCTTCTGCAAAGGCGCAGTGACATGCACGGTAAAATCGCCGTCGCCTTCGAGCGTCTCTGTGGCGACAACCCGGAACGGCTTGAGGATCTGACCGTGCTCGGCCATCATTTCGGTCTCAGCGCGTTGCGCGACAAGGGTGCGCGCTACCTTCGCGAGGCGGGGGATCGCGCCCGGATGATCTATGCGAACGATGACGCCGTTCGCTTCTACGAGCAGGCGCTGGCAGCCTTGGCCTTGTCCGACCGGACGCCGCTCAGACTGGAACTCGGTGAGCGGATAGCCGATCTGTGTGGCCCTACCGGTCGCCGCGAGGTCGCTCAGGAAAACTACGAAACGGTCTGCAGGCATACCGCGAAAAGGGCGACAACATCGCCTCGGCCCGTATCCTTCGTAAGATGGGCCGGCTTTTCTGGGACGCAGGAAAGCGCGACAACGCCGAATCTCGCTACGCTGAAGCGGCAATGCTGCTTGATGGAGCGGATGCACCCATAGAGCAGGCGCACCTTTGGCAGGAGCGCGGTCGCCTCGCGTTCCGCACCGGCGATCACGCTCGCGCTGCGGAATGGGCCGACAAGGCGCTCGACTGCGCGCGCGCCCTGACGGGGGAGCATTCACCCGATGTTGCGCGCGACGCGGCCCTGGCGATCGCTGAAGCCCTGAACACCAAGGGCGTTGCGCTGGCGCGGCTCGGGCAAAGCCGCGAGGCGGTGCGCGAGGTCGAGCGAAGCATCGAGGTGGCCGAAGCGGCCGGCCTGCCTGGCGCCGCCTGCCGGGGATACACCAACCTCGGTGTACTCTACACGACCCTCAATCCCGCCCAGGCGATGGACGTGTGTCGGCGTGGCCTGGATGTGTCCCGGCGTATCGGTGACCTGGGGTTTCAGGCTCGCCTCCTTACCAATCTCGCTGTTGCCTGCTGCACGTTCACTGACCGCTGCGAGACCGAAGGCGTGCCGGCTGCTGAACAAGCGATCGAGATTGACCGTGCGCTGGGTCAGCGCGAGCATCTGCCCGTGCCGTTGATCGTGCTCGGTCAAATCCATCAGTGCCACGGCCAGCCAGAGTTGGCCGTTCGCCTGTACCGCGAAGCGCTCGAAGTGGCGAGCGAAACGAACGAGCCGCAATTGCTGTTTCCGTGTTATGATGGCATCGCAACCGTCAACCTCGACCTGGACGATCTGGCCGAGGCTGAACGGTACTTCTCCATGGCGCGTGATGTCTGTGCTCAGCACGGGCTCGACCCGGAGGCGCTCGTGGTGCTGCCGTTTCTCGACTGACGGGAGGAGTTTACGATGACCGAGAGTATACGCTTGCAGCCCCTTCAACCGGGCGATCGGGCGCCGAATGTTGTGCTGGACGCGATCACGCGCGACGGGAAGATCGCCATCGACGATTTTCGCGGGCAGAAGCCCGTTCTGGTCGGCTTGTTCCGAGGTCTGCATTGCGCTTTCTGCAGGCGCCATATCGCCGCCCAGGCGCTCCTCGACCCGACATTGCGCGAAATGGGCGTGGACAGCCTTACGGTCGTCAACACGCCGATTGACCGCGCCCGCCTTTATTTCCGCTTTCATCCAATGCCCAATCTGCTCGCTGCAGCCGACCCCGAACGCACCTCGCATCGAGCGTTCGGGCTTCCCAATCTTGTATTCACCGAAACCGAGACCGAATGGCCGTATAAGGTTTCGTCAGAAGCGGTTTTGAGCATGCGTGTGGACATTCCGGGGGAGCTTCCGCGACCGCTGGATCCGCTTGAGGCGACCGATGTGCTGAACAAGAGGGACGGGTACGAGATAACCGAATCCGACCAGAAGATGCTGGCGGTGGGGCACGGCCAGCTCGTCGGTCAATTTCTGCTGGACCGGCAAGGGATCGTCCGCTGGAGTTTCACCGAAGTTCCGGAAGGTGGACGGTATATGTTCGGCGCGCCGAACCCCCAGGAATTGATGTCGGCAGCCTCCCAGGTTTCACAATAGTACGCGAATTCGCTTTCTGCTGGACCGGCAAGGGATCGTCCGCTGGAGTTTCACCGAAGTTCCGGAAGGTGGACGGTATATGTTCGGCGCGCCGAACCCCCAGGAATTGATGTCGGCAGCCTCCCAGATTTCACAATAGTATGCGAATTCGCTGACCAGCAGTCACCAGCGTTCTGCGCAGACTGGCTACGAGCGAAAGGCCGTTCGCGGTCCACGGCTCGCGGCCTGCCTGCATGCCGACGGTCGGACGCGGCGGCTTACGATCACACGTCATTCTACGTTGCAGTGCACAACTATGCTGAATTGGCACCGCCAATCGGTCAAAAAAGTACCAGCGAAGACAGCGTAATGTGGTGGCGCAGCGTTTCTTGAATAGGTAACGTTCAGCGCAACAAAGCCGGCGAAGATACGGCGACGGAATAAGTGAGCTGCCCTGGCACTCACGGGAGGAAACAGAGTGGAACCCGATCTGGAAGTCGTCCAGATTAGACCCGGCGAGTCTTTCGCGGCCTGGTCGCACGGATATCCGTTTAGGACGGTGCGATGGCACTTTCATCCGGAGTACGAGCTTCATCTCGTGGTCGCCACGCGCGGCCGGTATTTTGTCGGCGATTACATTGGCGACTTCGAGCCGGGCAATCTGGTGCTGGCAGGCCCAAACCTGCCTCATAACTGGGTGAGTGACATCCCGAAAGATACGACAGTGCCATTGCGCTGCCGCATCGTCCAGTTCACTGAGCAATTCATCGGCGGCATGCAGTCTGCACTGCCCGAACTCGCCGCGTTACAGCCATTGCTTGAGAAGTCGCGGCGAGGTGTCCTTTTTTCCAGCGAAACCAGCCGCCAGGTTGCGCCGCTTATGCAGGAACTGATGGGGGCCTTCGGGGTGCGCCGCATCGAATTGTTTCTTTTCATCATCGGTCTGCTCACCCGGGGCCGGGATGCAAAGGCGCTTGCCAGTGCGAGCTATCTGCCGGACCCCTCCGGCTACATGTCGGCCGGCATCAATAAGGCACTTGCTTTTATCCGGGAGAACCTCACGCAGCCGTTCACTGAATCAGAACTTTCCGTGATTGCGGGGCAGTCGACCAGCGCGTTCTCCCGTACTTTCCGCAAGCATACCGGCATGCCGCTGGTACAATATGTGAAACGGCTGCGAATAAATCTCGCCTGCCAGATTCTGACCAGCGATGAGCAAGCGCCCATAACCGACATCTGCTTCGAAGTCGGGTTCAACAATCTCTCGAATTTCAACAGGCAGTTCCGGGCCGAAAAGGGCATGAGCCCATCGCGGTTCCGGTTGCTGCGAATGGACAACAGTAGGGCCGCGCAAGCCGCCTAGGCATGGTTCCGAATAGACCTCGGAAGGG
The DNA here is from genome assembly GCA_963829135.1 of uncultured Alphaproteobacteria bacterium. GTDB lineage: Bacteria > Pseudomonadota > Alphaproteobacteria > Rhizobiales > Rhizobiaceae > Kumtagia. The sequence continues at coordinate 513,805 of CAWHHO010000003.1, forward strand.
GGCTTTAGCGCCGGAGAAAGAATCGCTTTGTCTGCAATCAGTCGTCGACTGGGCAAAGTGGACAGACAGGCCGGCCTTCAGGACCGGCCTGGGAAAATACAAGTCAATCGGAGGAACAAGCATGAAGACTTCGAGAAAATCCCTTGCTGCTATCGGCGCATTTTCACTTGCACTGATGAGTGGCGCGGCCTGGGCTCAGGAGGACGCGACCGTGGCGTTCCTGATGCCAGATCAGGCCTCCACCCGATACGAACAACACGACTATCCGGGCTTCAAGGCAGAGATGGAAAAGCTATGCCCCAAATGCACGGTGGTGTACCAGAACGCCAACGCCGACGTGGCGCTGCAACAGCAGCAGTTCAATTCGGTGATCGCCCAGGGCGCCAAGGTAATCGTGCTCGATCCAGTGGATTCCGCAGCCGCAGCTGGCCTCGTCCAATTGGCCCAGTCGCAGGGAATCAAGGTCATCGCCTATGATCGCCCGATCCCGGACAAACCGGCCGACTACTACGTCTCCTTCGACAATGAAGGTATCGGCAAGGCCATCGCGGAATCGCTGGTGCAGCATATGAAGAGCGCCGGCGTGCCAGATGGCTCAGGCGTGCTGCAGATAAATGGTTCGCCGACTGATGCCGCAGCCGGCCTGATCCGAGACGGCATCCACAAAGGTCTGGAAAACTCCGGCTACAAGACATTGGCCGAGTTCGACACACCGGACTGGGCACCGCCGAAAGCACAGGAATGGGCGGCGGGCCAGATCACGCGCTTCGGCGCTGACATCAAGGGCGTGGTTGCGGCAAACGACGGAACGGGCGGAGGCGCAATCGCTGCGTTCAAGGCGGCCGGCGTTAACCCGGTACCACCCGTAACCGGCAACGACGCAACAATCGCAGCCCTGCAGTTGATCATCTCGGGCGATCAGTACAACACGATCTCAAAACCTTCGGAGATCGTAGCAGCCGCTGCCGCCAATGTTGCGGCCAAGTTCCTGAAGGGTGAGACGCCGGAGGCGAAAACGGAGCTCTACAATACGCCGTCCGAACTGTTCGTCCCGGCGGTCGTCACATCGGAAAACATAAAGGCGGAGATTTTCGATAAGAATATCCAGAAGCCCGAGGAAATCTGCACGGGTGAATATGCCGAGGGCTGCAAGAAGCTCGGCATAGTTCAATAACTCATCCTTGACCTGCCAAGTCGCCCGGCAGGCACGCTCCGGCCGGGCGCTTGAAGCAGCAAAAAACAGGACGAACGGGATGACCGAACGCAATGGAAATACGCGCCCGGAGAGAGAGCCAATCCTCAGCCTGCGCAACATCACAAAGAAGTTCGGTGCGGTGTCGGCCCTGACGGACATCGATCTGGATATTCATGCGGGAGAAGTCGTGGCGCTCGTTGGCGATAATGGCGCCGGCAAGTCAACACTCGTCAAGATCCTTGCCGGCGTTCATCAGCCGACATCTGGAACGATTGAGTTCGATGGCCGCGAAGTTGCGTTGAGCAGTCCCGGCGTGGCGTTGGGTATGGGAATCGCAACGGTTTTTCAGGATCTGGCGCTTTGCGAGAACCTTGATGTCGTCGCCAATTTGTTCCTCGGTCACGAACTGTCCCCCTACAGGTTGGACGAGGTTCAGATGGAGGTTCGCGCCTGGACGCTTCTCAAAGAGCTTGCAGCGCGCGTTCCGTCGGTTCGCGAGCCGATAGCTTCGCTTTCAGGCGGGCAAAGGCAGACCGTGGCGATTGCACGGTCGCTACTGCTGAGCCCGAAGATCATCATGCTGGACGAGCCGACAGCAGCGCTCGGCGTGGCTCAAACCGCGGAAGTGCTCAACCTCATCGAGCGCGTTCGAGAGCGTGGCCTTGGCGTCATCGTCATCAGTCACAACATGGAAGACGTGCGCGCGGTCGCCGACCGCATTGTTGTCCTGCGCCTCGGCCGCAACAACGGCATCTTCACCCCGAACACTTCAAACCATGACCTGGTCGCAGCCATAACCGGCGCGACCGAAAATTCCGTTTCGCGACGGCAGATCCGAAAATCCGAGCAAGATCAGGTCCTGGAGCAACGTCCATGAGCAAGACAGAGGATGCAGGTCCCCCGGCTCTCGATCGCGGCGACGCGCGCATGCGCCACCAGGAGGGAATGGTGGATGCCTTCTGGAGTTTCGTGGAGCGGGTGCGTTCCGGCGATCTGGGCATGCTTCCTGTGGTGGTCGGGCTGGTCCTCATTTCGATTGTATTTTCAAGCCTCAATCCAATCTTTCTGGCACCGAACAATCTGGTCAATCTGCTTTTCGATTGTGCGACAGTCGGTGTCATATCGTTGGGCATTGTCTGCGTTCTGATGCTTGGCGAGATAGATCTTTCCGTGGGCTCAATGAGCGGCTTCGCGTCGGCGCTGGTTGGCGTGCTGTGGGTTAACAGCGGCTGGCCGGTGGCTGGCGCCATTCTTGTTGCGATTGCAGCCGGCATGGCGGTCGGCGCCATCTACGCCTTCCTCTACAATCGGCTGGGCATGCCAAGCTTTATTGTCTCGCTTTCCGGGCTGCTCGCGATCCTGGGCATGCAGCTCTATATCCTGGGACCGACGGGTTCGATCAACCTGCCTTATGCTTCGCCACTGGTCTCGTTCGGCCAGATTTTCGTCATGCCAGCGTGGTTATCGCATGCGCTGGCCTTATTGCCGGGACTTGTCCTGATAATATCCGGCGTTTCGATCATGCGCCGTCGCCGTGCCGCAGGTCTGACCGCCGCGCCGATGACCTTCCTGGTGATCAAGGCCCTGTCCTTGACTGCGCTTTTGGAGGTTGGCGTGTATTACCTCAATCTTGGACGCGGCGTGCCGTGGATGTTCGGCTTTTTCGTGCTTCTTGTGTTGGTCCTCAACTACGCTCTCACAAGGACCCAATGGGGCCGGTCAATGTTTGCCGTGGGCGGAAACCGCGAGGCCGCGCGTCGGTCGGGCATCAATGTCAGGCTCATCTACACGTCGGCTTTCGTGCTTTGCTCGACGCTTGCAGCGATCGGCGGCGTCCTATCGGCATCAAGGCTTGCAACATCCAGCCAACAGGCTGGCACCGGCGACGTTAACCTGAACGCTATCGCGGCGGCTGTTATCGGCGGAACCAGCCTGTTCGGCGGACGCGGCAGTGCCTATTCGGCGCTTCTGGGCATAATCGTCATTCAGGCGATCTCCAATGGTTTGACCTTGCTCAACCTGTCGTCATCGCTTCGCTACATGATCACCGGCGGCGTGCTCGCCATCGCCGTGATCGTCGATTCGCTGGCCCGTCGTTCCCGCGTCAGCCACGGCCGCGCTTAACCCACTTGCCTAGGAGTATCCGGAATGTCTGAGACCATCGAAGGTAAAGTCGCTGCCGTCACGGGCGCGGCGTCCGGAATTGGCCTTGAATGCGCTCGGCACCTGCTGGCCGCAGGAGCGAAGGTGGTGCTGATCGATCGCGCTGAGGACCGGCTCCACGAGTTATGCCGGGAACTGGGCAATAGAGCCTTTCCGCTGGTGGTTGATCTGCTTGACGGCGCGCAGGTCTCAGGAATGCTGCCACGCATCACCGAGATCGCGGGAGGCCTTGACATTTTTCACGCAAACGCCGGCGCCTACGTGGGAGGGGCCGTCGCTGATGGCAATCCAGACGTGTGGGACAAAGTCCTCAACCTGAATGTGAATGCGGCGTTTCGCTGCGCCCACGCCGTCTTGCCGTATATGATTGCGCAGAAGTCGGGCGACATCGTCTTCACCAGTTCGATTGCGGGTGTGGTGCCTGTTGTCTGGGAGCCAATCTACACCGCCTCGAAATTCGCCGTGCAGGCGTTTGTACATTCGACCCGGCGCCAGGTGGCCCAACACGGCGTCCGCGTGGGTGCCGTGCTTCCGGGGCCGGTCGTGACGGCGCTTCTCGACGATTGGCCAAAGGCCAAGATGGATGAGGCGCTGGCCAATGGCAGCCTGATGCAGCCGAAGGAGGTGGCCGAGTGTGTGCTTTTCATGCTCACGCGCCCACGCAACGTCGTCGTTCGAGACCTCGTGATCCTTCCCAATAGCGTCGATCTGTGAGCGCGGCATGCCCAGCTATTTTGTAGGCATCGATGTAGGAACAGGTAGCGCGCGGGCGGGCGTATTTGACGAGTCAGGCGAGATGCTTGGCTCGGCGAAAGCCGACATCAGCCTCTGGCGCGAAACAGGCGACATTGCCGAGCAATCCAGCAACGAAATTTGGCGATCGGTTTGCAGCTGCGTCCGCAGCGCGGTTGCAGCGGCCAACATTCCGGCGAAATCGGTGGCAGGAATCGGCTTTGACGCGACCTGCTCATTGGTGGTGGTCGGCAAGAACGGCGCGCCGATTGCCATCGGACATTCTGGAGATGAAGAACGCAATGTCATTGTGTGGATGGATCACCGCGCCACGGACCAGGCCAAGCGCATCAATGCCACCGGCGCGTCGGTGTTGCGCTATGTCGGCGGCACCATTTCGCCCGAGATGGAGACGCCGAAGCTGCTTTGGCTGGCCGAAAACCTGCCGAGAGCCTTCGAATCTGCGTGGCAGTTTTTCGATCTGACCGATTTCCTGACCTGGCGATGCACCGGCAGCCTCGCGCGCTCCACATGTACCGTAACCTGCAAATGGACCTACCTTGCGCATGAGCAGCGCTGGGATGACGCTTATTTCCGTACCATCGGCCTCGGTTCTCTGGCCGACGAAGGCTTCGAGCGCATCGGGACGCAGATCGTCCCGGGCGGAACGGCACTTGCAACTGGCCTGACCGCTGCGGCCGCAACAGAGCTTGGGCTGCAGCAGGGAACGCCGGTCGGGGCCGGCATGATCGATGCGCATGCCGGAGGCATTGGCACGGTTGGTGCGCGCGGCGGACCCGGGACTGTGCTGAACCGCATGGCGTATGTGTTCGGGACATCCGCCTGCTCGATGACGACAACCGCGAAACCGGCATTCGTCCCAGGCGTCTGGGGGCCATACTTCTCGGCAATGGTCCCGGGACTGTGGCTCAACGAGGGAGGCCAGTCCGCCGCTGGCGCAGCTATGGACCAGTTGGTACGGATGCACCCGGCGGCGCCAGAAGCTTCGAGGCTGGCGGGCGAGCAGGCCCTAAGTCTTGGAGCGTGGTTGGTCGAACGGGCGAACGCGCTTGGCGGCGCTGCCGCGGTGGAGCGTCTTGTGGGCGATCTGCACGTAGTACCGGAATTCCTTGGCAATCGTGCACCGTTTGCGGATCCCGATGCCAAGGCGCTGATAGCAGGCGTCGCTCTGGACAGCAGTTTGGAGAGCCTGGTCGGTCTCTATCTCGCCGGTTTGTGCGGATTAGGATACGGAGTGCGGCAAATCATCGATGCTCAGCGCAGTGCCGGCATCGTAACCGATATGATCATCATCAGCGGCGGCGCTGGTCAAAGTGCGCTCGTCAGGCAGATGTTGGCTGACACCACCGGAATAACTGTAGCTGCTTCAACCTCGGAAGAACCCGTGCTGCTCGGCTCAGCCATTCTAGGGGCGGTAGCCAGTGGCGCACACCCGGACATACAGACCGCAATGCAGCGCATGTCGTCGATCGGCAGCCAATACTTGCCCAGCGACGGCCCGCGCAAATGGCACGCCAACAGGTTTACCGCGTTCAAGCTTTTGCAGGAGACAGGTCGAAGAATCCGATCAACGACGTGAAGTCGTTCCAGCGCATCTGCGCAGTTGGGTAGGAACGCGCTCCAGCCTTGGCAGAGCTACGTCGCGACCGCTCGCTACGGTGTTTCAAAAGCACACAATGAAGCGAGCAAAGCGGACCGTCCGCTGCTTGTGAACTCAGACCAATAGCCGCGGGATGGTCCGGTTCCAGACGCGCTTCGTAACGCGGTCCTCGCCCTCGAATGCCTCCATCGAAGCGGAAATCTCGAAAGTCGTCGGCGTGCAGGTTACCTGCGTTGCGGTCTGCGTGCGGATACGCCATTCTCCGCGCGTCAGCCGCCACACAGCCTGCGTATCGGCGGATGTCGCCGAAGGGTCGCCTTCGCGGATGCGATAATGTTCAACCGCCATCGGCCTCAAAGGCGAGGTCGATGGCAGGCAAATGATAGGAGGCCCGCTCGCGATGAACCGTTACTGTCACTTCGCCGGTCGTTGGGTCCTCGCTGATGGTGCGGTTGCGGCCTGCTAGCTTGTTGACCGTATACGGTTCGGTATCTGCCTCTTCCGGAGCCTCGAAGGGTGCGACGGCCTCGTCAAGCGGCGAGGGTGCGCGCACCGGGAGATCGAGCGTGCTGGCCGCCGTCAAGAGGGTGAGGCTCGTCAACTCCGGCGAGGGCCAGGCGATCGGCCAATGTGCGGTCGCCAGCGCAAGCCGGATGCGGTGGCCAACTGGAAACGCCTGCGCGATATCGTTGAGCACTATGCGTATCCGGTAGGATTTCCCCGGTTCAAGGATATGCGGATGTTCGTGACCATCCCGGTGGGTGAGATTGAGCAAGCCATATGTCACCAACGTTGACGAACCGTCCGGCGCGACATCTTCGAGTCTTGCGGCGACCATGGCGGACGGTTTGTCCGACGCTATGTCGAGCGTGACGACCGGCGCGCCGAAAATCTCGACGCGTTCCGTCAAAGGTTCCGTATCGAAGCAGATCGAGCGCCCATCATCGGGTCGTTGATCGGCGGGCAGCTCGCCGGCGAGGCCATACGGGCACCACTCGCCAAAAGTTATTCCGGTTGCCAGGCTGGATGCGATGATCAGTGTTTCCGGCGCGCTGGCCTGCCGAGACAGGGACCGGCCGGATAGATGGAGTGTCGCAGTCTGTCGCGTCTTCGGCGGCCAAGCGGTCTCCGCGATCCAGCGGCCCGGCCGCTCCGGGTATGTTGTCGCTGGCCTGACGCTTTCCTGCATCCAGGCGCGCAGGGTTGGCTCCTCCATGATGCCCGTGTCGATGCCTTTCAGCCAATGATCCCACCAGCGGATGACTTCCTGAAGGAAACCGATCTGCGGACCGGGTTGCGCCGCGTTTGGATAGGCATGCGCCCATGGTCCGATCAGTCCCTTCCTGGGTCCGGGCAAATTCGCCACCAGGCGCGGAATGGCATTGGAATAGCCGTCGGCCCAGCCGCCGACCGCGTAGACGGCAGCCGTGATGCTGGAATAGTCCTCGCACACCGAGCCCTGTTTCCAATAGCCGTCCCGGTGCTGATGTTCGATCCACGTCGCTGCCATCAGCGGGTTGTTTTCAAGCCGTTGCAGCCACATATCGCGCCATCGTTCGCCAACCACCTCGGGATCAGGCGGCTGCGCCCCAAACGCGAACATCGTCGAAGCCCAGGCGATCGAATTGTTGAGCAAACAGCCGCCCATGAAATGGCAATCGTCGGCGTAGCGGTCGTCAGTCGAGCAGGTGGTGACGATCGCCTTGAGCGCTGGAGGCCGGTGGCTCGCGACCTGCAGCGCGTTGAAGCCACCCCACGAAATTCCGATCATCCCGACCGTTCCGCTGCACCAGGGCTGAGCGGCGAGCCACGCGATCACCTCGATGGCGTCGGCCTGTTCCTGGGGGAGATACTCATCGTGCAGGATGCCGTCGGAATCGCCGGTGCCCCGCATGTCGACCCGCACTGCAGCATAGCCGTGGCCAGCGAAATACGCATGCATCTGGCGGTCACGCAGAACCGTGCCATCGCGGCGGCGATAGGGCAGATATTCAAGGATCGCTGGGACGCGATCGGCCTCGGCGTCTTCCGGTAGCCAGATCGTCGCCGCAAGGCGAGTGCCGTCTGACAAAGTGATCCACGCAGTCGGGATGGTACGCACGCGTCGCGGAAATTCCGTTCGGACTTCGATTGGCATTGGTAATGCTGGTGCTCCCTGAAGCGAGTCGCAGCTTCATTAAACTGGCGTCGAATGCAAGGCGACGACAAGTTGCTTCCGTGGGACAAGCGAAATCGCGCTGGAATTGAAATGTCATGCCTCCATCTGCCGATTTGTCACAATTTCTTGCTTCGGCCTCGTGCCGCTTGTCCTTATTCGTCTCTTGTGAACGGAATGGGCTGTTCCTAGGCTGTGCCCTTAACAGGCGTTTGAATCGCCTCGATGGGCAATGAATCTTGAAAGGACGCAATATGGGCTACGAATTGACACGAAGGGGGTTTCTGGCGGGAACAGCGGCCGCAGGCGTTACCGTTTTAGGGCAGCCTTGGTCGAATGTCGTCCATGCAGCCGATGGACGCGTGATCGTTCGTACCGATCAGGACCTCAAAATCCTCGATCCGGCCTACCGAACCGGTCCGGTGGACGTCAACGTCATCCTGGCTGTGAACCAGGGCCTGGTGAAGTTCAAGCCAGGGTCGACCGAATGGGAAAATGATGCTGCCGAGGAGATCAAGCAGGTCAGCGACACGCTAATCGAGTTCACGCTGAAAAAGGGACTTAAGTTTTCCGGCGGCTATGGCGATCTGACTGCCGAGGACGTGAAATTTTCATTCGAGCGCTTTATCAAACCGGATGCCAGCGGCAAGAAAGTAGATTACGCGGATGATTGGGCAGCACTCGACAATGTCGAGGTAACGGGTCCGCTGACCGGCAAGATCCATCTGAAAAATCCGTCCCCCGCGGTGTGGCTCATTGCACTGGCCGATGGTTCCGGGGCAATCATTTCCAGGAAGGCCTTTGAGGCATTGGGCGATAAGTTCAAGACTTCGATTATTGGTTCCGGCCCTTACATTTTAAAGGAATGGGTGCCGCGCGATCATTTCACACTCGTCGCCAATCCGGATTACGTTGGCGAAAAGCCCATCTTCACGGAGATCACAGGCAAGCCGATTGCCGACGACAAGACGGCGCAGTTGGCGCTTCAGGCAGGCGAGATCGATTTCAGCCGCATCGATCCGGCTGTGGCCAAGGAGGTTGCTTCAGCTGGCCTGAAGGTCGAGAAATTGTCGGCGATCGATTATGTCTGGATCGGCCCGAACATCGAGAAGAAGCCGTTCGACGATGTCCGCGTGCGTCAGGCGATCCGCCTGGCAATCGACGTTCCGGCAATTATCGCGGCGGCCTATAACGGCTCGGTCGAGCCTGCCTATGCGCTGGAAGCGCCCGGCATTCTCGGGCATTGGGTGGATGCGCCGAAACGGGACCGCGACGTTGAGGGAGCCAAGAAGCTGCTTGACGAGGCAGGGCAGGGTAGTGGCTTCCAGACCAAGCTCACCGTGCTCAATAGCGCGGTAGCGCAGGCCACGGCCGCAATCGTCCAGGCCAATCTTGCAGAGATAGGCATCGATGTGGTTATCGACGCACTGGATGAAGGGGCGTACTGGGCCTATGGCGAGAAGGATGCCAGCAAGGATCTGGAACTCGTGCTGGTGGAGTATCGAGGCAAGTTCGATCCGGGGTTCCAGACGCAATGGTTCACCGCCGACCAGATCGGGACGTGGAACTGGCAGCGCTGGAACTCGAAGGAGTTCGACGACCTTCACAAGAAGGGCGGCATTGAAACCGACGTGAAGAAGCGCGAGCAAATCTATATCGACGCGCAAAAGCTCATGGACGATTCCGCCGCGTTCTGGTGGATCACCCACAACGCCTACACATTTGCCTTCAAGGACACACTTGCCCCCGGAATCTTGCCCAATGGCAACCAGTGGCAATACGCATCGTTCAAAGCAGGCTTGAGCGCTGGCAACGAAGTGAAATTGCAGGCGCCCGGCGGTGATCCGGGCGCTTGTGGCCGGTAGGGCAGGGATAGCGGCATGAACATTCTTGGTGGCGGTCTAGCGCGTTACGCCGCCACACGTTTCGCAACTGCTGTCCTGGTGCTCATCGGCAGTATCGCGCTTCTTTGTTCGTTGACGCTGATTGTGCCCGGCGACCCGGCAACCATCCTGCTTGGGCCGCGCGCCACGCCGGAGGCGGTCGCCATTTTCCGTGAGAAGATGGGACTTACGCTGCCGCTCTACGAACGCGTCTTCCTGTTCTTCACGAACGCTCTGCGCGGCGACCTCGGCGTCGATGTGCTGTCAAACCGGCCGGTCGCTGAGATGGTCATGGCCGCCTTGCCCAACACGATCCTGTTGGCTTTCTCAGCAATCGGTCTCGCTGTACTGATCGGCATTCCGATCGGCTGCTACGCTGCGGTGCGCCCCGGCAGTTGGCTCGATCAGGCGCTCGCTGTCGTCAGTGTCGGTCTGGTCGCCACACCGAGCTATGTCGTGGCGATCTTGCTCTTGTATTTTTTCTCGGTCCGGCTCGGCTGGTTTCCGGTTCTCGGCGCCGGAGAACCTGGCGACCCTCTCGATCAATTGCATCACCTCGTATTGCCCACAGTGGCGCTCGCCGTTGGTTGGATCGGCTACATCGCTCGGTTGGTGCGCTCATCGCTGCTGGAAGTGCTGAGCGAGCCCTATATCCGCACTGCGCGCGCCTATGGCCAGCCGGAGTGGCGGGTGGTGATGAAGTATGCCCTGAAACTCGCCTGTATCCCGACTGTAGCCGTCCTTGGCGTCGGGCTTGGCGAGCTGATGGGGCAGGCGGTCTTCGCCGAGGTCATCTTCAATCGGCCGGGTCTCGGCTCGTTGATCTTCGATGCGATCAAGAACCGCAATTATCCGATCGTTCAAGGTGGCGTGCTCGTGGTCGTGGCGCTGTTCGTGCTGGTCAACGTGCTGGTCGATTTCGGCTATGCGTGGCTCGACCCACGCATTCGCGAGAGCATGGGCAGGCCCCGGCGCGGGGGCGGCGCCTGATGCTAGACATTCTGCAACGCGTTTGGCGCAGCCCAAGCGGCAGAGTCGGACTGGTTGCCACGCTGCTCGTCGTTTTCGGCGGACTGCTGGCGCCGGTGATCGCGACGCATTTACCGAACCAGATCGACGTGCCGGCGCGGCTGACGCCGCCTTCCTCCAGCCATTGGCTAGGCGCCGACCATCTTGGCCGCGACCTCTATTCGCGCGGGCTTTACGGCACGCGGGTGGCTGTCGGTGTGGCGCTCGCGGTAACGGCAACAGCCCTGGTCCTCGGAATCTTCCTTGGCGTCGCGGCCGCCTACGCGCCTCGGCCGATCGAGAGCTTGATCCTCGCCGCGTTCGACATCATCAGCTCCTATCCGAGCCTGATCCTGGCGCTGGCCCTGGTGGCGGTGCTGGGGCCAGGGCTCATCAACATCATCATCCTGGTCACCATCGTGTTCGTGCCGCAGTTCGGGCGTGTCGCGCGCGCGCAGACGATGACCATCAAGGAGCGGCCCTTCCTGGAGGCTGAGCGCGCGCTTGGCGCGTCGGGGCCGCGCATCATGCTGTTTCATGTGCTGCCCAACATTGTCGGCCCGATCGTCGTACTGGCCAGCATGCAGATTCCCGTCGTCATCACGCTGGAGGCCGGACTGAGCTTCCTCGGAGTTGGCATACGGCCACCGCTTGCAAGCTGGGGCTCGATGCTGTTCGACGGCTTCACGCATATCGAGCAATCGATCTGGCCCGTGCTTGTGCCGGCCGGCATGCTAACCGTGGCGACGCTCGGTTTCACTCTCTTCGGTGAAGCGCTGCGCGACGCGATCGATCCAAAATTGAGGCGCGAACCATGAGTTCCGGCCCACTCGTCGAAATACAAAACCTTTCGGTGAATTTTTCCACCGCGAATGGCCCGCTGCATGTGCTGCGCGATGTCAGCCTGACGATCGGCAAACGGCGCATCGTCGGCCTTGTCGGCGAAAGCGGCAGCGGGAAGTCGACGCTTGCTTTGGCGCTTCTCGGCCTGCTGCCGGCCAACACGGGCGACGTTGCGGGCCGCATCGCCCTTGACGGAGAAGACTTGTTGGCAATGCCGCGTGACACGCTGCGGCACCTGCGCGGCAGCCGCGTCGCAATGATCTTCCAGGATCCGATGACGGCGCTCAATCCGGTCTTCACGCTCGGCACGCAGTTGGTGGATGCGCAGCGCAACCGTCATCCGGACCTCAGCCGCAGGCAGTTGCTCGACCGGGCCGAGGCGATGCTGGCGCGCGTCGGCATTTCCGATCCCCGCTCGCGCCTCTCGGCCTATCCGCATCAACTCAGCGGTGGCATGCGCCAGCGTGTCATGATTGCCATGGCGCTGTTGTGCGAACCCAGCATCCTGATCGCCGACGAACCGACGACCGCGCTTGATGTCACCATCGAGGCGCAGATCGTACGGTTGCTCAAGGACCTGCATGCGGAATTCGAGGGGTCGATCGTCTTCGTCTCGCACAGCCTCGGATTGATCTCGGAGATCTGCGACGAGGTCGCGGTTATGTATGCAGGCAAGATCGTCGAGAGCGGGCCGACCATCAGCATGTTCGCGACCCCGGCCCATCCCTATACGCTGGCGCTGCTCGCCTGCGAGATCGACCCCCAGGACGAGCCGGGCGAGAGGCTGGTGACGATCAAGGGCGGCCTGCCCGACCTGGTCAATGTTCCGCCGGGATGCATCTTCGCCGCTCGCTGTCCATCGCGCTTTGAAAAATGCGCGCAGGAGCCGCCGCCGCGCTCCGTTGCGTCCGGCCATGAAGCGGCCTGCTGGCTGGTGCCGGCATGAGCGGGCTCGCCGAAATCGACGATGTCCGCGTCACCTTCGCCGGTGGTGTACAGGCCGTAGCGGGTATCAGCCTGTCGCTGCGCATCGGCGAGACGCTCGGTCTGGTAGGCGAGAGCGGGAGCGGCAAGACGACGCTCGCCAAGGCGCTCGTCGGCTTGCACCACCCGACGTCCGGTCGGGTGCGGGTTGAAGGCCGCGACCTGACTGCGCTGACGCGCACCGATCGCCTATGGCTGCGCCGCAGGGTGCAGATGATGTTCCAGGATCCGCTGTCGTCGCTGTCGCCGCGTTTCACGGTCAGGCAACTACTCGCCGAACCGATTGCCATCCACGGGCTCGACCGGGCGAAGACCTGGCCGAAGGTCCTCGAGCTCATGGCGCGGCTTGGCCTCTCCGAAGCGCAGCTTGGAAAATATCCGCATCAGATCAGCGGCGGCCAGGCGCGGCGTGTCGCGATCGCCAGGGCCCTGGTGGTCGAGCCATCCTTCCTGATCGCCGACGAGCCGACTGCGGGGCTGGACGTATCTGTACAGGGCGAATTGCTGAACCTGCTGGCTGATCTGCAGAAAAGTTTTTCGCTGGGCATCCTGATGGTCAGCCACAACCTCAACGTGGTGGGACGGATCACCGACCGCGTCGCCATCATGTATCTCGGCAAGGTGGTGGAGGAAGGGCCGACGCGTGCCGTCTTCCGTTTGCCGCGACATCCGTATACGCAAGCCCTGCTGTCTGCGAACCCGGTGATTGACCCCGAACACAAGCGGACCAAGCTGGTGCTCGCCGGCGAGATCCCCAGTCCATCGCGCCCGCCCGCCGGGTGTCGGTTCCATACGCGCTGCCCGAGAGTGCAGGAGCGCTGCCGCGTCGATGAACCCCTGTTGACCGAAGCAGAAGGCGGCCGCCGCTATGCCTGCCACTTTCCGCTGGAAAGCGCCGCGTAGAGCGCCTCCGCATCCGTGCCGAGCGGACGGTCCTCCTGCAGACCTGCCACGACCGAGCGAACCGCGGAATGGATTTGTGCTGTGCCCGCGGATAGTTTGAGGCCATCCCGCAGATCCACCGCCTGCGCCGCTGCCATCAGCTCGAAGGCGATCAGCCGGCGCCAGAGCTCGATTATGCGGGCACATTTGGCAACGACAAGCGGTGTTTGCGCGGCATGGTCCTCGACCCCCTCCGACACTGCCAGGAAGTCCAGCATGGCGGGATTTGCCTCATGGCGAATCGCGGCAAGGATCGTGGTCACCGTCTTTTGCAGCGGCACGAAGCCGGCTGACGTGCCGCCAATGGGCGAAAGATATTTCGGCAGGCTGTTGCGAGCTGATCCGGTGAGCTGGATGAAACGCGCGGCGCATGCCGCCGCGGACTGCGCGATAGCAAGACCGAGCGTTTCAAAGGTAAGCGATAGTGCTGCGGTGTGGAAATTGCCTGTCGACATCACCGCGCCATCGCCGGCCAGCACCAACGGATTGTCCCCGGCGCTGACAAGTTCGATCTCGACCGCTATGCGTGCATGATGCGAGGCGTCGTGGAGCGCACCGTGGATGGAGGGCAGGCAGCGGATCGAGAGCGGATCCTGCAAGGCGGTCGACAAGGGCTGCGCATCGCCGAGCAGGGCGCGAAGACCTTCTGCCGCGGCTTCCTGGCCGAATGCCGGGCGTGCGGCCTGCACCCGAGCGTCTAGAACAGTGCGGTTTGCGCCAAACCCCACCATGGTCAAGGCAGCAGCCTGCTGGGCCTGCGCATATGCGATCAAAGCGTCATGCGCCACCAGCGCGCCGTGACCGGCGGAGACGGCGGCGGCGTTGATCAGAGACAGCCCGTCCTTCGGCGCCAGTTCCGCCGGCTTGAGCCCGGCTGCTGCAAGCGCCTCAGCCGCGGGCAGATAGTGGCCCTCAAACTCTGCCTCGCCTTCGCCGATCAGCAGCCTCGCAAGCGCCGTCATCAGCACCAGATCGCCGGCCCCGATCGATCCCAGAGACGGCATGACCGGATGCACGCCGGCGTTCAATGCCGCAGCGAGCGCCGTGAGAACCGGCTCGGAGATGCCCGAACCGCCGGCACACAGCATTGCCAGCCGCGCAAACATTACGGCGCGGACGATTTCGACGGGAAGCGGATCGCCAACCGCCCCGCTGCGGCCGGCAAGAAGCTGCTGCTGGAATAGGCTGTGATCGCCGGCGACCGGGGTGCGCAAATTGGCGCCGAGACCGGTGTTCAGCCCATAGATCTTCTGGCCGGAAGCGGCAACACGATCCAGAACCTTCCGCGCGCTGCGCACCGTCTCCAGGGTTTGCGGCGCAATCCTGATCCTGGCGCGGCGCCGCGCGACCGCCGCGACTTGCTCGATGCCGATCCCTTTACCGGTGATGGTGATCGGGCTCATGCGAAGCGCAGTTTTTGGCCAATCCCGTTGGCCTGCGCCTTGATCAGCATTGCGGTTCCGAGCGCGATGTCGCTGAGCGACAGGCCACGATGCCAAAACAGGATGGTCTCATCCTCGCGCTCCCGCCCCGGCTTAGACCCAGCGGCGATCTGACCGAGTTCGGCATGCAGAGTCGTTTCGCTCAGCCGCCCAGTCTCGACGTGAGCGCGCAGCGAGCCAAACTTCCCTCCTTTGCATTGGCCCCAATCGTCCACGACGATTTTCGACATTATGTCAGTTAACGACAGTTCGACAGCACTCATCGTCCCGTAGGGTACGACAAGCGCGCCGGGTTTTATCCATTCGGTTTTTAGCAACGGTTCTGGTTTCTCCAGGCGCGAGGCTTCGACAACAATATCCGCACCCTCTATGCAAGAGCGCCAATCTGCGACGGCCACGACCGGTTTGCCGAGGTCTGCGGAAAGTTTGGCGGCAAAGCCGTTGCGGCTTTCAGGCCGCCTCGAATGCACGCGGATCTCGTCGAAGTCGAAAAGATGGTCAAGCAGCCGCACGTTCCAATAGGCTGTGCCGCGCGCCCCGATATGGCAGAGGACCTTCGACTGCTTGCGGGCAAGGTGTTTGGCACCGATTGCGGTTACCGCGCCGGTGCGCATGTCGGTTATCAAGGTTGCGTCGAGGATGGCGCGCGGCATCCCGGTGCGCGGATCAAACAGGTTGAGGATGCCGAATTCGGATGGCAGGCCGAGAAGATAGTTGTCGACATAGTCGCCGACGATCTTCACACCCGCCGTGTCCAAGGGCGCGACGTAGCCGCGCAACACATTGAAATGGCCGCGAAAATCCGGATTTGGCTCAAGATGGACGCGCGGCTCAATCACCGTCTGTCCCATGCCCTGTGCGATCAGGCCGCCTTCGACAGCCGACAATATTTCGGCATCGCTCATTGCCAGCGATTCGATGTCAAGGCCGTTTAGATAATCGATGAAGATGGCCGGCGGTTTCAAATTTTGCATCTTCCATTGGTTTTCGAGTTGCATCTTCCAACTGTTAATGCCGGCGCAACCACCCGCAAGGTCGCCCAGGGTGAGGCCGAGGGTCAAGGTTGTTAAGACGAAAACGGCCGGAGTCTCATGCCGGGCGATAGTCCGGATCGAAATTCCGCCAACCATGCAGACTTAGAATTGCGCACTGTTCCACGTTTTGCGAGGCAGACATTCCTAATGGTGGAAATCGCAAACTCGTCTTCGGTTTTTATCTCGCAGCCGACGTGTAGTGAGCAGCCTCATTGGCTGCATTCGCATTGCGATCCCACGCGCTTGGCCCGCAAACGGTCGCCCGCATAGAGACGTCGCGTGCATTGCAACTATTTTCCGGAAAAGCGTGGTGCCCAGGGGCGGAATTGAACCACCGACACGCGGATTTTCAGTCCGCTGCTCTACCAACTGAGCTACCTGGGCGTATTGGATCGGTTTCAACACCAATCCTCGATCGTCGGCGATACCGACGAAAGCGCGTGGGTTATAGCATGGGATTTTTGCCTGTCCAGCGCTTCAAGCATCATTCTTCAGCTAAGCAAGCCGTTAGAACCCAAACAAGAAAAAGAGAGAAACAGGGCCAGGCAGCCCAGGAGTTACTGCGTCGGATCATGGCACTAACAGGCATCAGCGATGGAAAGCGCCACGTCGCCAGGGATGGTGCGACGAAATGGCCGGCCGATCCAGCAAACGCTCCTTCTATACACCTAGCCGGACTGGTTTCCTTCTTCACCATCATCGTCCTGTTCGGCCCGACCGGGGATGACGTAGGCGCCCGAGAGCCAGCGGTTGAGGTCGACATTCTTGCAGCGTGTCGAGCAGAAGGGATAGGTTTCGCGCGCCGATGGCCGACCGCATTCGGGGCAGGGCCGCTTTGGCCGCAGCGGCGCGACATTTCCGCTTCTGTCCACGATCAGACCCGTCCTGCAGACCAGTTCGCGTGTATCTTGTACCCGTCGCCGGCGAGCAGGCTGCAAGTCTCATAGAGCGGCAGTCCGACGACATTGGTGTAGGAACCGACCAGCTTGACCACAAAGCTGCCAGCAATGCCTTGCACGGCATAGGCGCCAGCTTTTCCGCGCCATTCGCCGGAGGCGAGGTAGCTCTGCATCTCTTCGCGCGACAAGCGCTTGAAGCGAACGCGGGTTTCGACAAGTCGCTGACGAATCTTCCCGGCGGGCGTTATCAGGCAGATTCCGGAGTACACGCGGTGCGCCCGTCCCGACAGCAGGCCAAGGCAGTTCGAGGCTTGCTCGCTCAATTCCGCCTTGGGCAGAATGCGCCGGCCGACCGCGACCACCGTATCTGCGGCCAGAACAAAAGCGCCGCCAGCTTCCGGATCGGCTTTCAGGGCCTGCCAGGCCTTCTCCGCCTTGGCGCGCGAAAGGCGCTTGGCGAGCGAGCGCGGATGCTCTGCACGCAGCGGCGTCTCGTCGACATCGGCGGGAAATATGCGGTCAGGCTCGATGCCCGCTTGCTGCAGAAGCTCGATTCTGCGCGGCGAGCCCGACGCCAGAATGAGCCTTTGCGTGCTCATGGCTGTACGGATCCGGTCGACAAGATCACTTGAAACGGTAGGTAATGCGGCCCTTCGTCAGATCGTAGGGCGTCATTTCGACGAGAACCTTGTCACCCGTAAGGACGCGGATTCGGTTCTTGCGCATGCGACCGGCTGTGTGGGCGATGATTTCGTGTTCGTTTTCGAGCTTCACGCGGAACATTGCATTGGGCAGCAATTCCGTGACCACGCCCGGAAACTCGAGGACTTCTTCCTTCGGCATTCGTTACCTTTGCTTGGATGGTGTCAGGGGCCATCTGGCCCGCCAAATTTGCGCGGAACCTATATGATTAGCTTCGGTTTGTGAACATGCCCGGCGTCATTCTTCCCGGAATGCGAATCCGGCGCCGCGCCGTTCCACCTGGCGCATTCCCGTCACGTGTCCACCGGCGATATACCAGCCTTCCCGGGTAGCAGTTTCCAAGGCGATCCGACGGCTGTGCAGCGCGGCCTGCCAGTCGATATCGTAGTCCATCCCGACGGCGGGATCTGCGAGTTGCAGGGCATCGAGATGCACGACATCGCCCCAAACAAGCAGGCTCTTGCGATCGTCGTGCACTATGTAGCCGGTGTGGCCGGGCGTGTGCCCGGGTAGTGCTATGGCGTCGATGCCCGGCAGCACCGGCCCGATATCGATTGCGGACAACTGCACGCCGTATGCGCGCTGCAGCCTTTCAAGCGTACGGGCGCTCCCCGGCGATGTATCGAAACGGCTGCTGTCACCGTAGTGGTCGAAATCGCCGCGGGGCAGGCGCACATCCGCATTCGGATACCGCGCCGCGTCGCCGGCGAGCAGGCCGAGTGCGTGGTCGCCATGAATATGGGTGAGCAGGACCGTGTTCACCTGTTCGGGGGTAAACCCTGCCAGCCGCAGCGCGGCCTCTGCCTTGCCGTATTCCGGCCCCCAATGTTCGCCTGCTCCCGCATCGATGAGGATCAGCCCATCGGGTCCGTGCAGCCCGAAGCAATTCACGTCCACCGAAAAATACGGCTTGCCCCAATGTGCAATGGCGCGGTCACGCGCCAGATCCCCGTCGGCGTGGACGAGATCGGCTATCGGCGCTGAATAGATCCCGTCGAAGAACAGATAGATTTCATAGGCTCCGACGGACAGGGTGTTCCGCGGCATGTTCCTCAACCCCGCCAGTGCAGTACGCAGATAAGCGTGAAGACGCGACGCGCTGTGTCGAAATCGATGTCGATCTTGCCGGCGAGGCGGTCAAGGAGCGTCTGCGAGCCATCATTGTGCAGACCGCGCCTGCCCATGTCGATCGCCTCGATCTGACTTGGCGTCGAGGATCGGATGGCATCGAAATAGCTTTCGCAGATCATGTAGTAGTCTTTGACGATGCGCCGGAACGGCGTCAGCGACAGGATATGCGTGACCACCGGCGAGCCGTCTTCGCGCGAGACTGCGAGAACCAGGCGCGATTCCGCCAATGACAGCTTCAGCTTGTACGGGCCTGTCCCCTCGTCATTGACGGGTTGAAAACTATTCTCCTCGATAAGGTCGAAAATCGCGACGGCGCGCTCGTGCTCGACATCGGGCGTGGAGCGGCCGATCGACTCGTCCAGCTCGACGTCGATCAGCTTTGACGTATGGGTCCCGCGCTCCCGCATGGTCATTCATTGAGACGGATGGCGACGGAGCGGGCATGGCCCGGCAGACCTTCAGCTTCCGCCAGCGTGATGGCTGCGGGAGCCAGCGCTCTCAATTGCTCGGGTCCGAGCTTCAGTATCGAGGTGCGCTTGACGAAGTCGAGCACTGACAGCCCCGACGAAAAGCGTGCAGATCGGGCAGTCGGCAGCACATGGTTCGAGCCGCCGACATAGTCGCCGATAACTTCGGGCGTATGCCGGCCGATGAACACGGCCCCCGCATTGCGCATCTTAGCGAAAAAAGCTTCGGCGTCGTCGAAAGCGAGCTCGACATGTTCTGCCGCGATGCGGTCGACCAGCGGCAGGGCATCGTCCAATCTGGCCACAATGATGATGCCACCGAGATCGCGCCAGCTTTCGGCGGCGTTACTGCGGCTTGTGAGCGTGATTAACTGGCGTTCCACGGCGCGCTCGACCTTCACAGCCGAAATCGGGATCGTTGGTAATCAGGATACATTGATTGCCCATGCCGTGCTCGGCTTGGGCGAGAAGGTCGGAAGCGAGCCATTCCGGATCATTGTCCTTGTCGGCGACGATCAGGACCTCGGACGGGCCGGCGATGGAATTCGATCCCAACCACCCCAAAAACCTGGCGCTTGGCGGCGGCTACGTAGGCATTGCCCGGGCCGAAGATCTTGGTGACCGGCTGGATCGTCTCGGTGCCGTAGGCCAGGGCCGCAACAGCCTGCGCCCCGCCGACCCGGTAGATTTCGTGTGACGCCGGCAAGGTCGGCGGCGACCAGCACCAGCGGGTTGATCTCGCCGCCCGATGGCGGCACCGACCATCACAATCCGCTTCACGCCGGCGACCACGCAGGAACGGCGTTCATCAGCACCGAACTCGGATAGCTGGCCAGCCCGCCCGGCACATAGAGCCCAACCGCTTCGATCGCCGTCCATCTCGAGCCGAGTTCGACGCCGAGCGGCATCCGTATAGCGCTCGTCCTTCGGCTTCTGCCGTCTGTGATGCGACAAGATGCGGTCGCGCGCGAATTTCAGCGCCTCGATTGTGGCCGCATCAGCATCCGCATAGGCGGCGTCGATGTCCGCGCGCGTTACTGCCAAGCCGATCTTGGTCAGGTCGGCGCGGTCGAATTTCAGCGTTAATTCGTGCAGTGCCGCATCGCCGCGCCTGCGCACATCGGCAATGATCTCGCGAACCACGGCGTCGACATCGGGCGAAACCTCGCGCTTGCGCCGAGCAGGGCCTGCGAAACCGTTCCTCAAAATCAGCGTCGGATGTGCCGAGGGTGATCGCCATGGCATCACACTCAGACACTGTGCCTTGGGCGCGACGATGCTTCCCACGCCCCGCCGAGATCGGCAAGCCGCGCCTCGACGCATTCGACATCGAGCCGGATCGCGCCGCCGCCGGCAAACACAAGTTCGACCGTGCCGCCCGGTGCTTCGCCGGGAACGAACCGAACAGTCAGCAATTCGAGCACGTCCGCGGCCTTGCCCAGAACATTGCCTGTGGCTTGTGCGGCATTGACGCGATCGAAGTGCAGCACGCTGTTGCGCCGCTGCGGCTTAGCCGGGAGAAGGCTTTTCTGCGTTTCCCATGCAAAGCGATTCATGGGCAGAAGGAAGCGTTTCTCGCGCCGCATGAATTTCAAGTCGCCGACCTTGAGGATGGCGTCCTGGACATGCGCCGAGATGACGGTCAGATCCTGTTCGTCGAGAGCGACAAGTTTGAGTTGATCCATGTCCGGCGCGGGTTTCCAATGAGCGTCGGCCTAACTAGGCGCTCTTAAACACGCGCGCAACCACTGAGCGCCTTTGAGGGCCGCGGCGTCAGGAAGAAAGCCGCTCGATGACTGCGCCGCAGCCCGAAAGTTTCTCTTCCAGGCGCTCGAAGCCGCGATCAAGGTGATAAACGCGATTGACAACCGTTTCACCTTCGGCCGCGAGTCCGGCAATCACCAGCGACACGGATGCACGAAGGTCGGTGGCCATGACTGGCGCGCCCTTCAGTGTGTCGACGCCGTCAACCGTCGCAGTCTGGCCCGAAAGCGAGATGTGGGCGCCGAGGCGGGCAAGCTCCTGCACATGCATGAAGCGGTTCTCGAAAATCGTCTCGGTGATGTGCGAGCGACCTTTCGCCATGGTCATGAGGCCCATGAACTGCGCCTGAAGATCGGTCGGAAAGCCCGGGAATGGCTCGGTGGTGATATCCACCGGCGAAATTCCATGACCATTGCGCCTCACCCGGATGCCTGAATTGGTGGGCGTGATCTCGGCGCCGGTCTGGGCAATCACATCCAGCGCTGTCTGCAACAGGTCAGCGCGCGCGCCTTCCAGCATGACGTCGCCGCCAGCCATCGCCACCGCCATCGCGTAGGTGCCGGTTTCGATGCGATCCGGTATAACCTTGTGACGCGCGCCCGACAGCATATCGACGCCGTCGATTGTGATGGTCGATGTGCCGGCGCCGTAGACCTTGGCGCCCATGGCGTTGAGGCAATCCGCGAGGTTGACCACTTCCGGTTCTCGCGCGGCGTTTTCCAACACGGTCTCGCCGCGGGCGAGCGACGCGGCCATCATCAGCACATGCGTGGCGCCGACGGACACCTTCGGGAAGACGTAGCGGTTGCCGCGCAGGCGGTTCTTCGCCTTCGTGATCACGTAGCCGCGCTCGACGTCGATATCCGCGCCGAGCGCCTGCAGGCCCTCGATGAACAGATCGACCGGACGCGTGCCGATCGCACACCCGCCCGGCAGCGAAACCTTCGCTTCGCCCATGCGCGCGAGCAGGGGACCGACGACCCAGAAGCTCGCCCGCATCTTCGAAACCAGCTCATACGGCGCCGTGGTGTCGACGATGTTGCGCGCGGTGAAATTGATGGTGCGCGAATACCCTTCCTGCTGGCGCTCGCGGCGGCCGTTGACCGAATAGTCGACGCCGTGATTGCCGAGGATGCGGATGAGCTGCTCGACATCCGCCAGATGCGGCACGTTTTCGAGCGTCAATGTATCGTCCGTCAGCAACGAAGCGATCATGAGCGGCAGGGCCGCGTTCTTGGCGCCCGAGATCGGAATGCTTCCGTTGAGCTCGTTGCCGCCAACCAGTCTGATGCGGTCCATGAAGATCACTTTCCCGGAGAATCATCCGGCCAAATTATGGTCAAGTCGCAGGCTGTAGACGATAGCCTTGCTCGGTTCAAGAAATGCGCGTTGCGAGAGCAGGCAGGGGTGCAACGTTGCGCGAAAATCACGCAGCCTGCTGCTTTCATTTGTTCGAGGATCGCTCCTCGGACGGTATATCCTTTCCCGCAGTCTGTGCCGGTTTGTCGTCCGCCTTGCGCGACCGTGCCTGAGCCTTGCGGCGGGCAAGATTGGCGCGCAACTCGTCGGCGAGCCTTGCGGCCCGATCCGGTTTGCCCTGCGATTTTCCGATTGGCCCCTTACCTGCCATTCGGCCGATCCCCGACTTCCAGTCTGCTTCGAATGCTGGCCAGAAACCGCCGAAATGCGGCCACCGCAAGGCGTTTGCGAAAGAAAACGAACTATTCCACAGACGCCTTGCACTTGCGGACATGCTGTGGCAGAAGGCCCGGCATTCGGCCAGCTGCGGTAGCTCAGTGGTAGAGCACTCCCTTGGTAAGGGAGAGGTCGAGAGTTCAATCCTCTCTCGCAGCACCAGCAAACTACCGATCTCATTTGCAAATCGCGGACTCGCGGCGCAGGTCTTTCATTCCACACGTGCGAGTGTCAAATTCCTATGATATTGGAGCGCCGCGCTGGTATTGATCCTTAGCAGCCTTCCGGATAACGCTCATCGAAGAGCTTTGCGCATGCTCTTCAGCCGTTTTGGCGATCTCGTCGCTCCCTTGGACCCTGTTGATGCCGCACGACTTTCAGTCCGATATCGACGCTATCAACCGAATTACGGCGGTCCCGACCATTCTCGATGTCATTTGCCGCTCTACCGGCATGCGCTTCGCCGCCGTTGCCCGCGTAACAGAGAACCGCTGGATTACCTGCAGTTCGCTGGACACCATTAATTTCGGATTGAAGCCGGGCGACGAACTGAAGGTCGAAACCACGATCTGCCACGAAATACGGCAGAGTGGAGAGCCCGTCATTATCAATGAAGTTGCTGAAAGCGCCGCTTATTGCGGTCATCCAACTCCGGCCCAGTACGGCTTTCAGAGCTACATATCAATGCCGATCATCCGCAAGGATGGGTCGTTCTTTGGCACTCTTTGCGCCATTGATCCGCTGCCGAGCAAGCTTGAGAATCCAGAGACCATCGGCATGTTCAAGCTCTTCGCTGAACTTATCGCGGCGCACCTGGATGCAGCGGAAGAATTGTCGTCGACCCGGTCGGCGTTGAACGATGAGCGCGAAATGTCGCAGCTGCGGGAGCAATTTATCGCCGTGCTGGGGCACGATTTGCGCAACCCCCTCGGTTCGCTGACTGCGGGTGCTCGAATTCTGTTGCGTACACCGCTCGATGACGCCAGCCGCAAGGTCGTCGTCCTCATGCAGGGCAGCGTCTTGCGGATGAAAGCGCTGGTGGACAACATCCTTGATTTTGCCCGCGCCCGGCTTGGCGACAGCCTGGACCTGGATATCGATCCGCAGACGCCATTGGAACCCATACTGGCGCAGGTGGTGGATGAGCTGCGCACCGTGGATGAAAGCCGCGATATCGCGGCGGACTTTCAACTGGACCGCGCCGTGCCTTGTGACCATGGACGAATAGCTCAAATGCTTTCGAATCTCCTCGGAAATGCCCTGACGCACGGGTCGCCTGGCACGCTCGTCAAGGTCGGTGCGGACACGAAGGATGGGCAATTCACGCTTTGGGTGGAGAACATCGGAGAGCCGATCCCGGCAAAAGCCATGTCTGCGCTTTTCCGCCCGTTTTTCCGCGGTGAGGTTCGTCGAAGTCAGCATGGCCTTGGACTTGGCCTTTTCATAGCCCATGAAATCGCCCGTGTGCACGGTGGGCAACTGGAGGCGAAATCCGATAGCGAGAACACGCGTTTCACATTCACTATGCCCTTGCCGGCATAGTCTGGTTACAATCGGCCTCGAAGCCACGTTGTGAGGCTAAAGCAATGGATCGGCGATCCGCCAGTACGCTGCGACACGTGCAGCCATGTGACGCGGAATTCCATGCTTTCGGTGGCGCCAAGCATTATGTAGGTTCCGCAGTTCGAAGCCTCGGGCAGCAGAAAGAGTGCCGGTGTGGGCTCAAAACAGGAGCCGCCGGCGTAAGCATGAAGACCACCGGACCCATTTCATGACCAACGTTGTCCTGACTGGCCTCGCGCGAGAATTGGCTGAACGCGCCGCGCAGGGCCGGCCGGTGCGCATCGGCGTCATCGGCTCGGGCGAAATGGGCACCGACCTGGTGACCCAGGGCATGCTGATGAAGGGTGTCGAGGTTTGCGCGATCTCCACCCGGCGTCCGCATACCGCTCGCGACGCGATCCGCATCGCTTATGGAGACGAAGCGAAAGCGGCCGAGGCCGATGCGCCATCAAAGGTGACGGCGGCGATCGAGGCCGGCAAGATCGCCATCACCTCCAACGAAATGCTGGTCAAGAATCCGCTGATCGACGTCGTCATCGACGCCACCGGCAAGCCTGGCGTCGCTGCCGATTTCGACCTGATGGCGATGGAGCACGGCAAGCATTTGGTGATGATGAACGTCGAGGCAGACGTCACCATCGGTCCTTACCTCAAGCAGCAGGCCGACCGGCTGGGTGTTATTTATTCGGTTGGCGCTGGCGACGAGCCCTCGTCCTGCATGGAGCTCATCGAGTTTGCGTCGGCGCTGGGCTACACCATCGTCTCGGCGGGCAAGGGCAAGAACAATCCACTCAACCACGATGCCGTGCCTGACGATTATCGCGACGAAGCCGAGCGCCGCAACATGAACCCGCGCATGCTGGTCGAATTCGTAGACGGGTCCAAGACCATGGTGGAGATGGCTGCAATCGCCAACGCCACGGGCCTGATACCGGACGTGCCGGGCATGCATGGTCCGAAAGCCGACCGTGACGACTTGGCGCGCGTACTGATCCCGCGCGCTGACGGCGGTATCCTGACCCGCAAGGGTGTCGTCGACTACACGGTCGGCAAGGGTGTAGCGCCGGGCGTGTTCGTCATCGTCGAGGCGACGCATCCGCGCATCATCGAACGTATGGACGACCTGCATTTGGGGAAAGGGCCTTACTATAGCTTCTTCCGCCCGTATCACCTGACTTCGCTGGAGGTACCGCTGACGGCAGCGCGCATCGTACTGCATGGCAAGCCGGATATGGTGCCGCTGCCGCGCCCCGTGGCAGAGGTCTGCGCCGTTGCAAAACGAAATCTTGCGGCGGGCGAAAACCTCGATGCCATCGGTGAAACCTGCTACCGCTCGTGGACCATGACAATCGGCGAAGCGCGTGCTGCCAAGGCAGTCCCGGTTGGTCTCCTGGAAGGCGGCAAGGTGCTGCGGCCGATCTCCAGGGGCGAATTGCTGACGTCCGAAAACGCTGCCCCCGACCGGGCGACGCGGCTCTATGCACTGCGGAAGCTTCAGGACGAAATGCTCTATGGCGCGACGGGCAGCACGATCTGATGAACCGCCTGGCCGGATCATTTCCCGAAATATACCTGGTCAGGCATGGCGAGACCGAATGGAGTGCAACCGGCAAGCACACCGGCCGGACCGATATTCCGCTGACGGCCGCCGGCGAGGAGGCCGCACGCCAGCTTGCCGCCCGGCTGCAAGGTCTGTCGTTTGCGGCTGTTTGGTCGAGCCCGTCGCAGCGAGCCTTCAACACTTGCCTTCTCGCTGGCTTTGGCTCGGTCGCGGTGAAGAACGAGGACCTGGCGGAGTGGGATTATGGCGCGTACGAGGGAATGACCACCCGGCAGATCCTGTCGCAAACCCCCGATTGGCGTCTCTTTCGCGACGGGTGCCCAGGCGGCGAGCGGGCTTCTGACGTGGGGGCGAGGGCCGACCGGATCGTTTCACTGCTGCGCACGGTCGAGGCAGATGTGCTGGTCTTTTCGAGCGCGCATTTCCTGCGCGTTCTTGCAGCACGGTGGCTCGGCCTGCCACCGGAAGACGCTGCCTGCTTTGTTCTCGACACCGCGAGCATAAGTGTTCTGGGCTACGAGCACGACCTGAACGAGCCGGTCGTTCGGCGATGGAACCAGAGATAGCAGCGCCATCATCGATGCCGTTGCTTGCATAGGGTCACAGGCGCGGAACGTCTGGACGAAATGCCTTTACGGGGCCGGATGTGACAGTGTAATAGGATGTCTAGTGGAAGGACCCTATGCGCACAAGCAAACCAATCACGGTCACTTTGGGGAAGCAGCAGACGAGCGTCGATCTACGTCTTGCACGTGGCGATTATTCGTCAGCAAGTGAGATAGTGCGTGCGGCACTGCGAGCGCTGGATCGCGAGGAAGACGCTCTCAACGCGATATACAAGGCGAAGGTACAGGAAGCGTTGCACGACCCTCATCCTGGCGCACCGATTGACGAAGTCTTCGAGCGGCTCGAGCGCAAGCATACACAGGCATCGAAGGCTGGCTCTTGAAAAGCAGGATCGTTTTTCACCGACTGGCGGAACGTGATCTGAACAACATCTACGAATTCATAGCAGCCGATAATCCTGCTGCCGCAATTCGATACACAAGGCGCCTGAAGGCACGTTGCGAAGGCTTGGCAAACATGCCGGAGCGTGGCGCGCAATGTAGCGACCTGGGCGCCGGAATCAGGATGCTGTCGTTCGAAGGCCGCGTTGCCGTGGCTTATCGACTGGACGATGCGACTGTTCTAATTCTCCGACTTCTTTACGCCGGTCAAAACTATCCGGAGGAATGGCCCGAGGCCGACTGAGCTTGGAACCAACGGAAGCGGTGGGCTCGACGTTTTCGCCCGTCTGGTGGAAACTACTTCCCCAATTCGACTGACCTCACCCTAGCTGCCTCGACCGCCTCGGTGACCAGAGTTTTCAGCCGGTCGCCGCCCATTAGAACGCCGAGCGCGGCTGCGGTGGTGCCGTTCGGACTGGTGACCTGCTGGCGCAGCACTGCCGGTTCCTCGCCGCTTTCGGCTGCAAGGCTGGCAGCGCCGAACACCGTCTGCATGGCCAGCAACTTGGCGGTCGCCGGCGGCAGGCCCGCAGCTTCGCCCGCTGCCGTTAGGCATTCGATGAAGTGGAAGACGTAGGCCGGACCAGACCCGGACACAGCGGTAACCGCGTCCATCAGCGCTTCGTCGTCGATGGACGCGACGGCGCCGCTGGTCGCCAACAATTCATGGAGAAAGGCGAGTTCGCCTGTCGCTACATGGCTGTTGGCGAACATCACCATCATGCCCTTACCGATCGCCGCCGGCGTGTTGGGCATGACGCGAACGATCGGCGTAATGGCGCCAAGAATTTCGGAGAATGTGGCGACAGGCGTTCCAGCCGCGACCGACAGAAACACCGGCTTGCCGCCGCCGAAGCGCCGATATTCTGCGGTCACGTCGCGAATGACCTGCGGCTTTACCGCCAGGACGATCAGGCGGGGGGTCGCATCGGCGGGCAGGTCGGAAGCGCCGGCGCCCGTCATAACGCCCAGCCCGGACGCGCGGTCACGAAGATCGTCGTTCGGCTCGACCACAAAGACCTCGCTTGCCGATACATTGCCGGATTTCAGCCAGCCGGCCAGCATGGCGAAGCCCATATTGCCGCAACCAACCAGAATAGCCTTAACGCTCACGATCGTACCCTCCAGATGTCCACGCTGCATACTGCGCTGCGGCGGCGTTGAAAACAGCGATTGATTGGATGCCAGGCGCGAAGATTCGAACGCCGAACCAAACGCGCGGGCTCTGAGTCCGGCAATGGCGGACTGACCCCGAATATCGATCCGTCTATTCGCGGCCAGCTGCAAGCCGGGAAGCTAGCTGAATCTCGCCGAAGCCGGTCAGGCTGACGCAATTTGGACTGCCGTGAAATTCGTTGCGGTGACGGGTTTGCGGCAGCCTGCGCCGCTTTGACAGGATTGCAGGCACGTTTTTTGATGACTATGCGCGACCGGAACAGCGATGCCGGGAGCAAGTCATGGCGCAAATCATCGATGGCAGGGCGGTAGCCGACGAGGTTGTGGCGAAGGTCAAGGGCCTCGCCGCGGATCTGAAAACCACCAAGGGCGTCGTGCCTGGCCTGGCCGTCGTGATCGTCGGTGAAGACCCTGCCAGCCAGGTCTATGTGTCATCGAAGGGCAAGAAGGCGAAGGAGTGTGGCTTCCATTCGGTGCAGCACACGCTTTCGGCCGGCACCAGCCAGGCTGACCTGCTGACGCTGATCGATAGCTTGAACAAGGATGCTGCCATTCACGGAATTCTGGTGCAACTGCCGTTGCCCGGCCACATCGATTCCGGCCGCATCATCCAGACCATATCGCCCGACAAGGACGTCGACGGCTTCCACTTCGTCAACGTCGGCAAGCTCGGCACAGGTGAACTCGAAACGGCCTTCGTGCCCTGCACGCCTGCCGGTTCGATGATCCTGATCGAGCGCGTGCGTGGAACGGACCTCTCTGGCCTCAATGCTGTCGTCGTGGGCCGTTCGAACATCGTCGGCAAGCCCATGGCAAACCTGCTGCTCGCGGCAAACTGCACGGTTACGATCGCCCATAGCCGCACCCAGGACCTGCCCGCACTCGCTCGCACCGCAGACATTCTAGTCGCCGCGGTCGGCCGTCCGGAAATGGTCAAGGGCGACTGGGTCAAGCCTGGCGCGACTGTCATCGATGTCGGCATCAACCGCGTTCCCTCGCCCGAAAAGGGCGAAGGCAAGACACGGCTTGTCGGCGATGTCGACTTCATTGGCGCTTCGCAGAATGCAGGCGCGATCACCCCTGTACCCGGCGGTGTCGGGCCTATGACGATTGCGCTACTGATGGCCAACACCTTGGTGTCGGCCTATCTGCGAGCGGGATTGGCGCGGCCGAAATTTTGAGAGGGAGTAGTGAGTAGTGAGCTTGGATAGCTCGCTTCCTGATGCCGGCTTCCGACCACTCCCAGGCCCAAGTACGATTCCTTCCGACTATCTCCACCACCCACCCACTACCCACTACCCACTACTCACTACTCACTATCTCACTACTCACTCATTCACCCTCTCTTGCCGCGCAATGCCGTTCGTATACAAGCGCGCGCATGACGGAAGAAGCGCATAGCGGCCGCCAGCTCGGCTTCCTGCTGGTGGATAAATTCTCGATGTTCTCGCTTGCGGCGGCGATCGACGCCTTCCGCTCGGCAAACCGTCTCCTCGGCCATGATTTCTATGGCTGGACGACCGTGTCGGCAGATGGCGATGCGGTGATGGCCTCCAACGGCCTGCCGCTGAAGGTCGATTACAGCGTGGCCGATCTGCCGCCGGTCGATATCCTGTTCGTCTGCGTGGGCCTGACAACCGAATTTCCGGGCAAGAGCAAGGTGCTGGGCGCGCTGCGCAGTCTTGGCCGGCGCGGCGCCGCCCTCGGTGCACTGTCGGTCGGCTCATACATTCTCGCCGAAGCCGGGCAGCTTGAGGGTCATCGCTGCACCATTCACTGGGAGAATCGCGCCGGCTTCATGGAGAAGTTCCCGGAGATCGACTGCACCGGCAATGTCTTCGAGATCGACCGCAAGCGCTATACCTGCGCCGGCGGAACGACCTCGATCGATCTGATGCTGGAGATCGTTCGCCGCGACCATGGCGTCAACATCGCCAACGGTGTCGCCAACCAGTTTCAGCATGAGCGCATCCGATCCGCGGGCGACCGCCAGCGCGTTGGACCGGAACGCGACCTGACCGGCAAGTCGGAGAAGCTGAAGAAAATCGTCGAGCTGATGGCAGACAACCTCGACGAGCCGTTTTCGGCCGTGCAGCTTGCCAAATCGGCGGGGCTTTCCGTTCGCCAGGTCGAGAGGCTGTTTCTGCGCCACCTCACGGTCACGCCGGGGCGTTATTACATGCGGCTGAGGCTGGAGCGGGCGCGAGAACTGCTTCGCCAGACCAACATGCCAATCCTTGACGTGGCGATCGCCACCGGCTTTACGTCGCACTCCTATTTCGCCCAGAGCTACCGCCTGCAATTCGGGCGTCCCCCGAGCGAGGAGCGGCGGACGGCGTATTGATTCCCAACATGATGCGTTATGTTGAATGCGTGATGTTTGATGCGATATTCAGTGGCAGCGAAGCTCCTGTCAGAAGCAAAAGCCGTACAGGGACATATATTCTGGCCCGACGACCTGATTCTGATATCGGATTCATCCGTGCTCCTCCACAGGCTTTTGTCGGTTACGCATGTCACCGACACCTACCTTCTCGCTTTGGCAAAGAGGCACGGGGGCAAGCTCGCAACGCTGGATAATCGATTGGCTGTCGACGCAGTTGAAGATGGTCGCGAGCATCTTCAGCTTAATGAACATCCATTACAGTAGTGGAACCTGCGACATTGACTGTCGTGGCCGCACCTGTGGCGTGGTCGCTTTCCGCCAGGATTTGGACACATCGTGAATTCTTGGTGAAGGCGGCAGGCGGACTGAAGTCACGTTGCCATGAGGATTGCCCGCGGCCACTGCGTCCGGTATGAAGGTTGAAAACCCGTCATAGAAAGGAGGGGCTGCGTGTATAGATTCAATCATCACCGTCAGCATGGCCCCGTCCATGCCCTGCAAACGAGTTTGCAGGGCTGACCAGACAAGGCGCAACGCGCAATGTTTCCGGTCTGCCCTTCGTGGCGGCGCTTAGCTGAGTTTACGATGCCAGCGGTGCGTCTTGGACAATCCACCGAATCCAATTTTTGGCGCCTGTGGGCGTAGCCCTCCACATCCGAGGTGACGGGTTCGGTCAGACCAGGAAACGGTCCGGCAATGATCACTCTCCGAGCTCTCGGCATCACCCTCGGTGTGCCGCTCTTTTCGAACCTCAATCTCACCATCATCGCGGGCGACCGCCTGGGCATCGTCGCTGCCAACGGTCGGGGCAAAACCACGCTGTTGCGCTGCGTGGCGGGCAGCTTTGAGCCGACCGAGGGCGACATAACCCGCGCCCGCGGTTTGCGCATCGGGTATGTCGAGCAAGACGTTCCTGCCCACTTTGGCGAAATGGTTTTCCACGAAGTGGTCCGAGCCGCGTTGCCGGCCGACCATCTTGAAGCCGAAAGCTGGCGCGCCGATGTCGTGCTCGACTCGCTGGAGGTTCCCGAGACCCTGCGGCAGCGCCCGGTGTCGCAGCTGAGTGGCGGCTGGCAGCGGCTGGCGATGCTGGCCCGCGTCTGGGTGGCCGAACCGGACGTGCTGATCCTCGACGAGCCGACCAATCATCTCGATCTTGCCCGTATCAGCCAATTGGAAAGGTGGCTCAACGCGCTTTCCGGCGATGTCCCGGCCATCATTTGCAGCCATGACCGCGCCTTTCTCGACGCCACCACCAACCGGACGCTATTCCTGCGGCCGGAGATGTCGCAGGTCTTCTCGCTGCCCTATAGCAGGGCACGAGCGGCACTCGACGAGTTCGACGCCTCGCAGGAGCGTCGGCATCAGCGCGACATCAAGACCGCACAGCAATTGCGCAGGCAGGCGTCCAAACTCAACAATATCGGCATCAACTCGGGCAGCGATCTCCTGACGGTGAAGACCAAGCAGCTTCGCCAGCGGGCAGACCGGATCGAAAATGCAGTTCGGCCCGCGTATCAGGAGCGATCGGCGGGAGCCATCAGGCTTGCCAACAGGGGCACGCACGCCAAGGTTCTGATTACGCTCGACGACGCGGCGGTGACGACGCCCGACGGCACGCTCCTGTTCAGGACGGGCAAGCGTTGGATTTGCCAGGGCGACCGCATCGTCCTGCTTGGGAGTAACGGCACGGGCAAGACGCGCCTGGTCGGCCAGATCAAGGCCGCGATCTGCGATCCGGCTGGCGCAGGCGAGGCGATCAAGGTCACGCCTTCCGTCGTGCTTGGCTATGGCGACCAGGGCCTGTCCGACCTCGCCGAATCGGATGCGCCGCTTTCCGTGATTTGCCGGCGTTTCGAAGTTGGCGAACAACGCGCGCGGGCGTTGCTTGCGGGGGTGGGTTTGACCATGGAAATGCAGGCGAACCCGATCGGCCGCCTGTCCGGCGGTCAAAAGGCGCGGCTGGCGATGCTTGTCCTGCGAATGAGCAATCCCAATTTCTACCTGCTGGACGAGCCTACGAACCATCTCGACATCGAAGGGCAGGAAGCGTTGGAGGCCGAACTCATGGCAAATGAAGCCAGCTGCCTGCTGGTCTCGCATGACCGCAGCTTCGTGCGCGCCGCCGGCAACCGCTTCTGGCTGATCGACAAGCGCAAGCTGGTCGAGGTGGACGGACCGGAAGATTTCTTCGAGGAGATGTCAGCAAATTGAATGATGGGCCACCGCTCAAGCCGCGAACGCACTCGCCCCCTGATCCGCGCGGCCGACCATCCGGCGAAACCCGGCAAACAGCTCGCGGCCCATGCCATATTCGTTGTCTTCGAGGTTGGCGGTCGCCGGATCGCGACCGGTAAACTCGTCGGCCGGGACCAGCACCTCAAGTGTGCCGGCGTCGGCGTCGAGGCGCACGATGTCGCCGCTGTGCACCTTGCCGATAGGCCCGCCGTCGACCGCTTCGGGTGTCACGTGGATCGCTGCCGGAACCTTGCCCGACGCGCCGGACATGCGGCCGTCGGTTACCAACGCGACATGGCGGCCACGGTCCTGCAGGATGCCGAGCACGGTTGTCAGCTTGTGCAGTTCCGGCATGCCGTTGGCTCTCGGCCCCTGGAAGCGCACGACGGCGATGAAGTCGCGGTCGAGGCTGCCTGCCTTGAAGGCGTCGTTGAGTTCCTGCTGGCTATGGAAGACGATCGCCGGCGCTTCGACGACGCGCTTCTCCGGCTTGACGGCGGATGTCTTGATGATTGCGTGGCCGAGATTTCCCGCCAGCACCTGCAATCCGCCGGTCGGCTGGAACGCCTTGGCATAGGGCGCCAGTACCTTTTCATCGCCGCTGGTCGCCGGCGCGGCTTCGCGCACCACGCTGCCATCGAGCGCCGAGTTTCGCCTCGACCGTATAGGCGCGCAGGCCTTCGCCCCACACGGTCTGCACGTCGTCATGCAGGAAGCCTGCGTCAAGCAGTTCCCGGATAAGAAAGCCCATACCGCCGGCGGCGTTGAAGTGGTTCACGTCGGCCAGTCCGTTCGGATAGACGCGCGCCAGCAGCGGCACGGCCTCCGACAGGTCTGATATGTCCTGCCAGGTCAGTTGGATGCCTGCTGCTGCAGCCATGGCGATAAGGTGGATGGTGTGGTTGGTCGAGCCGCCGGTGGAATGCAAACCGACCACACCGTTGACGATCGACCGCTCATCGATCATCCGCCCCACGGGTGTGTAGGCGTTGCCGAGCGCGGTGATGGCCAGCGCCCGCTTCGTTGCTTCGCGGGTCAGCGCTTCGCGCAGTGGCGTGCCCGGATTGATGAAGGAGGCGCCTGGCGTGTGCAGACCCATGATTTCCATCAGCATCTGGTTGGAATTGGCGGTGCCGTAGAAGGTGCAGGTACCAGGACCGTGATAGGATTTCGACTCCGCCTCAAGCAGCTCGGCGCGGCCAACCTTGCCCTCGGCGAACAACTGGCGGATCTTTGCCTTCTGGTCATTGGGGATGCCTGAAGTCATCGGACCGGCGGGGATGAACACCGCGGGCAGATGGCCGAAGGATAGGGCGGCGATCACCAGACCGGGCACGATCTTGTCGCACACGCCCAGATAGACCGCTGCGTCGAACATATTGTGGGACAGTCCGATGGCCGCCGACATGGCGATGACATCGCGCGAAAACAGCGACAGCTCCATGCCGGGCTGGCCCTGCGTGACGCCGTCGCACATGGCGGGCACGCCGCCCGCCACCTGTGCGATGCCACCTGCTTCCTTTGCCGCCTGCTTGATCAGTGCCGGATAGGTCTCGAACGGCTGATGGGCCGACAGCATGTCATTGTAGGAGGTGATGATGCCGAGGTTCGGCACCTTATCCTCGCCGAGTGCGATCTTCTCGCTCGGGCTGCACACGGCAAAGCCATGGGCGAGATTGCCACAGCCGAGCACTGCGCGGTTGGCGCTCCGCCTCGAAGCAGAGGCGATGCGGTCTAGATAGGCTTGGCGCGTCCACAGCGACCGGTGGCGAATGCGCTCCGTGATGGCTTGGATCTCTTTCCTGGCGGTCATAACGGTCGTTCCTTTTCGCTTCCGGCCGTATCGTGGGAGGCGAATGCGACCGGAATATTGTAATCAGGGCGCCCAGAAAACCTCGATGGGCTTTTGCGCGTGTTCAATCACCGCGCCGATCGGCAGCTTCTCTCCGTCGAGAACGGCCGCGAGAACTTTTCGCTTCCCTTCGCCCTCGATATGCAGGGCGAGGAAGCCGGCATTCGCGATGGGTGGCATGGTCAGCGTAAGCCGCGGCTCGATACCGCTGGCCGCATGCACAGGCGCCACAAGCGCGTCGTTCTCGGCGGAAAGCAGCGAGCGCAATGTCTCCGCATCGGGAAAGAAGGAAGCGGTGTGGCCATCTTCGCCCATGCCCAGCACAACGACGTCGATCGGCAGTCCGAATTTCTCAAGTTCCTCGCTGGCCAATCTCGCCGCAGCCTCGACGGTCGGCACATCGCGGTAGAGACCGACAAAATTGGCCTTTCCTGCCCTATTCTGGAGCAGGTTCGCCTTGGCCAGCCCCGCATTGGAACGCGGCGAGCTTTCGGGTACGAAACGCTCGTCGACCAGCGTCACGGTTACGTGGCTCCAGTCGATTTTGGCATCCGAGAGCGTGCGGAAAAATAATGCCGGTGTGGTACCTCCGGAAACCGCAATCAGCGCCTTTCCCCGTGTCTCGATCGCTTGCGTAAGGACCGAGGCGACCTTGCCTGCAAGGCTCTCGGCCAATGCTTCCCGCGACGGGAACTCGTGCAAGGTCACCGCTTCCGTGTTCATCGGCTCAATCGCTCTCGTGCCAGGTGCGGCCATCGCGTTCGATCAGCGCGATCGATGCCGAGGGTCCCCATGTTCCCGCAGTATAGGCTTGCGCCTCCTGGCGGTTTCCGGCCCAGGCCTTGAGGATGGGGTCGGCCCATGTCCACGCGGCTTCGACTTCGTCGCGGCGCATGAACAGCGTCTGATGGCCGCGGATGACATCCATGATCAGCCGCTCATAGGCGTCCGGCGCGCGGCCGACGAAGGACTGCGCGAAGGTCATATCGAGCGGAATCTGGCGCAGTCTAACCCCGCCTGGACCCGGGTCCTTGATCATGATGAACTGCTTCACGCCTTCATCCGGTTGCAGCCGGATAACGAGCTGGTTGTTGTAAACGTTACCAGCGGACTC
Organism: uncultured Alphaproteobacteria bacterium; assembly: GCA_963829135.1. Classification (GTDB taxonomy): domain Bacteria; phylum Pseudomonadota; class Alphaproteobacteria; order Rhizobiales; family Rhizobiaceae; genus Kumtagia. Next base: position 549,362 of record CAWHHO010000003.1, read on the forward strand.
GTCATAGATTGAGTGGGGTATCTTTTTGAATTCGATGCAGATTTCCGAAACGCGGGAGGCCAGCCGCTTGCCGGTGCGCAGATAGAACGGCACGCCGGCCCAGCGCCAGTTGGCGATCTCGGCCTTGATGGCGACGAACGTCTCCGTGGTGCTCTCCGCACCGAGTTCCTCGACATAGCCCTTGACCGGGCCGCCGGACGACGCACCGGCCTTGTACTGGCCGCGCACCGTCTGCTTGGGCGCTTCACTGCCGTTTATGCGCTTCAGCGAGCGCAGCACCTTCAGCTTCTCGTCGCGCACCGCATTGGCGTCCATCGACGATGGTGGCTCCATGGCGACCAGGCAAAGCAGCTGCAGGATATGGTTCTGCACCATATCGCGCAGCGCGCCCGCTTTGTCATAGTAGGTGACGCGGTCTTCGAGACCGACGGTTTCGGCGACGGTGATCTGCACATGGTCGATATGGGCAGAGTTCCATAGCGGCTCGTAAAGCGCATTGGCAAAGCGCAGCGCCATCAGGTTCTGCACCGTCTCCTTGCCGAGATAGTGGTCGATGCGGAAGATCTGGTGTTCGCCGAAATCCGAGCCGATCTGGTCATTGAGCGAGTTGGCGGAAGAAAGGTCGCGGCCGATCGGCTTCTCGACGACGATGCGGCTATTCGCAGTGACTAGGCCGTGCTCCTTGATCTTGTGCGATATCTCTCCGAAAAGCGCAGGGCCAACTGCCAGATAGTAAGCGCGGATGACGTTGCTGTTGCCCAACGCCTTCTTCAGCTTGATAAAGCCATCGCCGGAAATCGCGTCGACGGAAACATAGGACAGCCGCTTGAGAAAGGTCTTGAGCTCGTCCTGGTTTATATCCTCTTTTTTGACATGCTCGAGGATCGCTTTCTTGGCGAATTCCTGAAACTGCTCGTCGGTCATCTTGGCGCGCGACGCGCCGATGATTCGTGTCGGCTCCGAAAATTGGTGGTCGCATTGCCGGTAGTAGAGTGCCGGCAGCAGCTTGCGCTCCGACAGGTCGCCCGTACCGCCGAAGATGACGAAGTCGAACGGGTCCACGGGAATGATCTGGCTGGTCATTTTGATTCCACTGCGTCGTCAAACGACGGTCCAAGTAACTTAATCTAATCGATTTAAGCCCGCTAGCGTCAAGGTGTCACATGCGCGGCCACAGGAAGTTGCGCCCTCTTGATTTGAATTGTCCCTTAGCAGAGCGTCGCCTTTACGGCAAAGACTCGACAGTTCGATGACGTTGACGCAGCGAGAACTTGGTTGTGTGTGGCTGGCTTGCGACACTTTGAATTTGTAGCTACATTGGGGCTACGCTTTGCAAGGTGAGGCAGATGAATACCGATACCGTCGTGCGTGCCAGAATAGACACGGCAACCAAGGAGCGGGCAACTGCCGCATTGGAAGCTATGGGTCTATCCGTTTCCGACGCCATCCGCCTGCTGATGTTGCGGATAGCGGATGAACAGCGCCTGCCATTCGATGTACGTGTTCCCACCGCCGAGACGGCAAAAGCGATGAAGGAATTGGCTCAGGGCAAAGGCAAACGCCTCGACAGTGCCGATGCGCTGTTTGACGATCTTGAAATCTAGCGGACTGGTTGGAAGTATCGTGTCGCTGGTGCCTGTTCAGTCCACCAAATTCAAGAAAGACGTAAAGCGGATGACGAAGCGAGGCAAGGCTATGGCTAAGCTGCGCTCCGTTCTCCTGTTGCTGATCGAGCAGCGACCACTGCCTGCCGACCATGGCGACCATCCGCTACGGGGGGATTGGCACGGATTTCGTGACTTGCACATCGAGCCGGATTGGCTGCTGCTCTACCGAATTGAGGGAGACGAACTGCAGCTTGCTCGGACGGGAAGCCATTCGGATCTATTCAGGGAATAGGCACCTGCATGGCCCTGCATTGGGAGGATCACGGAGATGAACAAGCCTCTGTCTCGATCGGTCGCCGAAGGGCGGGCGTTTATGCAATCGATTGGCGGTCGCGCGGTCGACTCTCTTTCCGGTGAGCGCATCGACGTCGTCTGCCCCTCCGACGGCAAGGTGTTCGCCTCGATTCCCTGCGTCAGGCGCGGCGGATGTCGATCTCGCTGTGCGAGCCGCCCGCCAGGCCTTCGAGCAGGGGTCGTGGAGCCGTTTTCCGGCGGTCGAACGCGGGCGCCTGCTGACGAAACTCTTCCATCTCGTGGAAACCCACGGCGACGAACTCGCCGCGATGGAATCGCGCGACACCGGCAAGCCGGTGCGGCAGGGCAGAGCGGATGTTGCAGCCACGATGCGCTACTACGAGTTTTATGGCGGTGCCGCCGACAAGATCCATGGCGATACCATTCCCTTTCTCGACGGATATACGGCGCTGACGTTGCGCGAGCCGCATGGCGTCGTAGCCGGCATCATTCCCTGGAACTACCCGCTGCAAATTCTCGCCCGCGTTCTGGGGGCCGCCCTCGCCATGGGCAATACGCTGGTCGTGAAGCCTGCGGAGGACGCTTCGCTTACCACGCTGCGCATGGCCGAACTGGCGCTGGAGGCCGGTTTTCCGGAAGGAGTGTTCAACGTCATCACCGGCTATGGCCACGAGGCAGGCGCCGCGCTTTCAGCCCATCCAATGGTGGATTACGTTACCTTCACCGGCTCGCCACCGACGGGCGCGGCCATCCAGAAGGCCGCTGCGCAGAACAATCGCGGCGTCACCATGGAACTCGGCGGCAAGTCTCCGCAGATCGTCTTTGCCGATGCCGATATCGAAGCGGCTTTGCCGGTGTTGGTCAATGCCGTCATCCAGAATGGCGGCCAGACCTGCTCCGCAGGCAGTCGCGTGCTGATCGAGCGGCCGGTTTTCGACAGGGTTGCGGAGGCGCTGGCTGCGCGGTTTGCGGCGCTGACAGCCGGACCGCATGACGCGCGACCTGGATCTCGGCTCGCTGATCAATGCCCGACAACGGCAGCGCGTCGCCGCGATGGTCGCCGAGGCCGAAAAGGCCGGAGCGCCGGTTTTGGCACGCGGATCAGTAAGTCATGACGCACCGAACGAGGGATTTTACTTTGCACCGGTCCTGTTCGGGGAGACCGACCCGGCTTCGGTGATCGCCCAGGAGGAAGTGTTCGGACCGGTGCTGACGCTCTTCCCGTTCGACGATGAGGCGGAGGCGCTGCGGCTCGCCAATGGCACGCAGTACGGTCTCGTCGCCGGCATCTGGACCCGTGACGGCGCACGCCAGCATCGGGTAGCGAAGCGGGTCCGCGCGGGGCAGGTTTATGTCAATGGTTATGGCGCCGGTGGCGGCATTGAATTGCCCTTCGGCGGGTTTCGCAAATCCGGCCACGGCAGAGAGAAGGGGTTTGAGGCGCTGTACGATATGAGTGCGACAAAGACCGTCGTTTTCAATCACGGATAGTTTTTGCAGGAAGCCGGAGGAAACACTGGAGGAACCCAATGCGTCTTAAAGACAAAGTCGCAATTATTACCGGTGCAGCCTCGGGCTTTGGCGAAGGCATGGCCAAGCGCTTCGCAGAGGAGGGGGCAAAGGTCGTGGTCGCTGACCTCAACGTCAAGGGCGCCGAGCGCGTTGCCAACGAGATCGGCAAGGCGGCGATCTGGACGCAGACCGATGTGTCGCAGCGCTCGGAAATCGAAGAGATGGTCTACGCCGCCAAGAGTGCCTTCGGGCGCATCGACATCATGATCAACAATGCCGGTTACACGCACCGCAATGGCGACATGCTGCAGGTCGACGAGCAGACTTTCGACCTGATCACCGGCATCAATATGAAGGCGATCTACTATTCGGCGCTGGCTGTCGTGCCGATCATGGAGCGGCAGGGCGGCGGCTCCATCCTCACGACTGCCTCGACGGCGGGCTTGCGCCCACGTCCGGGCCTCACCTGGTACAACGCCTCGAAGGGTTGGGCCATCACCGCGACCAAGTCGATGGCTGTGGAGCTTGCGCCGAAGAATATTCGCGTCAATTGCCTGTGCCCGGTCGCCGGGGAAACTGGCATGCTGTCGCAGTTCATGGGCGAGGACACGCCGGAGCGCCGCGCACAATTCAAGGCAGTGATTCCGCTTGGCCGCTTCTCCACACCTCTCGACATCGCCAACGCGGCGCTTTGGCTGGCGTCGGACGACGCCGAATTCATAACCGGCGTCGCGCTGGAGGTGGATGGCGGACGATGCATCTGAGGCGTGGTTGTCGTATCGCACCGCAGCAGAGACCTTCGCCCGCACGAGATACCCTCACACTGCTTCGGCGGCGCTCGCCCACGCTGCCAAGGGGCGAGCCCGTCTCCCATGTCTCTGCAGAAATGCGGACGCGCTGCATCAGCGAATCGTCGACGACGGTAAATTCAGCTGATTCTCGCGTCTCCCGACGCAAACAGCCAATCGGAGAGGGCCTTGATTCGTGCGGCAACCGGCGAAGCGCAACGGTGGCGGTAGCTACCGCCCGTTATTCAGCAGGAAGCTGCGATATACGAAGCCACGCTTGCCCTTGTAGACGATTTCGCACCACTTTGCGCAGGAAACGACCTCTACGCTGGCCTTGGCGGGTACGGTGCCGATCGCGCCGCCTCGACTGCTGGGCTTGGTGCGCATGGTAACGGCACGAACAGCGCTGCTTGCCCTCGCGGCACTGGCGAGCTGTTGAGCCGCATCGCCATCTTCGGCCGGCTTCGCATCCATCTTTGCAAACGGGATAGAGGAGGTCGATGCTGTGTCCGCAGTTCTGTCGCCGTCGTCGGCGAACGCATTCACGGCTTCGACCGACTTCGCATCTTTTGCGGCTTGTTCGTCTTCGGCGATTGCCGCGACCATCGCGGCCGCCTGCTTGCCCGCCGCTTCTACCCAACGTGGATCCGTCGGGTCGAGTGGCTCGACGTTGGCTTGCGCGGCCACTTTGATGGTCTTCACAGGGATCGGTGAAAGGCCGCGCGGCGCTCCGAGATCATCTGCGGCAGGTTGAGGCTGCGCGGCTTCAGTCGTGGCCGGTGTGGTGGATGAGGGCTCTGCTTGCCCTTGAGCCGCAGCGGGTTGAGGTTCGGCTTGTACGACCGGCGCCAGCTTTGCAGGGGCCGCTTCAGCGAAGGCGACGATGTCGTCCCTGTCGCCGGATGGCAGCACCATCCAGATCGCGCTGCCAGCAGTGCCCAGCAGCGCAACGGTTCCAACCGCGGCGACCACAAGATGTGACCGGGCCGCGATCTCACTCCAGATCGACGTCCGGGAATTGTAGTGCAAGTCCAGCGATACTCGCCGGGGCTTTGACTTGCCCTCGCCTATCCACGCTTTCAACGTATACCTCTCCGCGCCATCCGGATCTCTGTCCGCTTCCCGCGCCTTGCAACTCACATACGGACCAAACCGGCCAATAAGGACACCAACCTTGCATAACCCCCGCGCTCAACTGGCCTTACCAGATTGGATGCCAATTGTGGCATCTCTGCGCCCAAATTCAACTTTCCGGCATCGCGCATCGGGCGTTGTTGCGCGCATACATAACCCGCCAACGGGTTGCCGCGCAACCGCCACGTGAAATAGGCTGAAATAGTGTGTGATGTGGCGGAGGAGAAAGACTGCCCTTCGACCGGGCGCGGCGGCGCGAGTCCTGACTTTAGATCCGGTCGCGCAACGCGTACCAGTTGAGCGCCAGGAAAAGCAGGGGCGCGCGGAAACGGCTCCCGCCGGGGAATGCGGGGATCTTCAGTTCTTCGAAAAGTTTCAACCGGTTGCGGTTTCCCGAGATGGTCTCGGCATACAGTTTTCCGACGAAGTTCGACAGCATGACCCCGTGGCCGGAATAGCCGCCAGCGGAGATGACGTTCGGCATCACTTCGCGCACGAAAGGTTTGCGCGGCAGCGTGATGCCGACATAGCCGCCCCAGCCGTGCGTGATTTCGATATCCTTCAGGGCCGGGTAGATCTCGCTGATCTGACGCCGGATATGGATGTGGATGTCGTTGGGATCCTTTACCCCGTAGATTTCGCGCCCGCCAAACAGCAGCTCGCCGCTTTTCACCCGGCGGAAATAGCGGACGACGAAGCGCGAGTCTGAAACGGACTCACCGCCGGGCAATACCGGACTGTCGGCACCCAGATCGACCGTTGCGCCGATGAACGACCCTATCGGCATGATGTGCGAGGCGGTATCCTTTTCCAGGTCGCCGGCATATGCGTCGATCGCCAGCAGGCATTTGCCGGCCGTGATTGTACCGGAGGACGTCGTGACGCGCACCTTGCCGCCGACCGTGTCGACGCCTGTCGCTCGCGTGTTTTCATGGAGCTTCGCGCCGGCCTGCGCCGCCACGCGTGCCGTTCCGACCACCAGCTTCAAGGGATGGATGTGGCCGGTTCCGGTGTCGCGAACCCCTCCGAAATAGTGAGTAGAACCGAGCCGTTCCGATGTCTCGGCGAAGTCCATGTAGGCGATGTGCGGATAGTTGAACCGCGTCTGCATGGCCTCCGCATGTTCGAGATATTCGGGCAGGTCGCGCTTGCGGTGCGAAACGTTGAGATGTCCGGGCCTGAAGTCGATCTCGATCTTGTTGACATCGGCAAACTCCAGCAGATGCGCCTTGGCTTCTTCGGCCAGATCGAAAAGCGCCTTGGCGCGATCGAAGCCGTATTCGGCTTCCAGCTCCTCAGCACCGGCGCGCTGGCCGGTGCCGAGCTGCCCCCCATTGCGGCCGGACGCGCCATCGCCAAACCGGCAAGCCTCGATCAGCACGACATGGGTGCCCGCCTTTGCCAGATGCACTGCAGCCGACAGGCCGGTGAAGCCGCCGCCGACAATGACGACATCGCAGTTGCTGTCGCCGTCCAGGGGCGGATAGGCGGGGCGCGCGCCGACCGTGTCCTCATACCAGGAATAGCCGGGGGAGATGGGGGATTGGTAAGTCATGATATCGGTGGGTCGCTGTTCGTTGGTCGTCGGTGGAGGGTTGAGAGAAAAGCGTTTGGTTTACTCGTTGCATTGAAGAACGGCTGCAGCCTCGACCGACGACCCACAAAAAACGACCAACGACCTAAACGTTCAGCAACAAATACTCCCGTTCCCACGGGCTGATGACTTCCATGAACGTTTCGAACTCGGCGCGCTTGATCGCCGCATAGGTCGCGGCGAAGGATTTGCCGAGCAGCGTGCCCAGTTCTTCATCGCCTTCGAACAAGTCGACGGCTTCGAGCAGGCCACGTGGCAAGTCGATTTCGTCGGCATTCGCGGTGGTCAGCACAGCCGGCTCGGCCTGCAGTTTGTTGGTGAGGCCGATCAGCCCACAGGCGAGTGAGGCGGCAAGCGCCAGGTAAGGGTTTGAATCGGAGGAGGGAACGCGGTTTTCGACGCGGCGCGCCGCCGGATCGGAGCGCGGCACGCGAAAGGCGGTCGTGCGGTTGTCGTAACCCCATTTGTTGTTGACGGGCGCCGACGCGGCCTGCGTCAGCCTTCGGTAAGAATTCACGTACGGAGCAAACGTCACCAGTGCATTCGGCACATGCTTCTGCATGCCGCCGATGAAGTGGAAGAACGCTTCGGTTTCCGACCCGTCCTCGGCTGAAAAAATGTTCCTGCCGGTCTTCTTGTCGATGATCGACTGGTGAATATGCATGGCAGAACCAGGCTGGCCCTGGATCGGCTTTGCCATGAAGGTGGCGTAGGTGTCGTGCTTGAGCGCAGCTTCGCGAATGGTGCGCTTGAACATGAACACCTGGTCGGCGAGCTCGACCGGATCGCCATGGCGCAGGTTGATCTCAAGCTGCCCCGCGCCCTCTTCGTGAATGAGCGTGTCGATCTCGAGGCCCTGGCTCTCGGAGAAATGGTAGATGTCGTCGATCAGCTCGTCGAACTCATTAACCCCGGCGATCGAATAGCCGGCGCCGCCTCCGATCGGACGGCCCGAGCGGCCAACCGGGGGGGTGAGCGGATAATCCGGATCGGGGTTCTTGCGGACAAGGTAGAACTCGATCTCGGGCGCTACGACCGGCCGCAAGCCCTGCTTGTCGTAGGCGGCCACAACCCTGCGCAACACGTTACGGGGCGTGAACTCCACCAGGCGGCCGTCCTGGTGGACAAGATCGCAGATCACCGCGGCGGTCGGATCTTCTTCCCACGGCACGACCGTCAGGGTCGACAGGTCCGGCATCAGTTTCAGATCGCCATCGCCTTCGGGATAGTGGAAGTTGTTGCCGTCTTCCGGATAGCCGCCGGAAATCGTCGCCATGAAAACGGCGGAAGGCAGCGCAAGCGACGTGTTGGATGTGAATTTCTTCGACGGCATCATTTTGCCGCGGGCAATGCCCGCCTGATCAGGTGTGATGCACTCGATGTCTTCGATGCCACGCCATTCCAGCCATTCGCTGACTTCCTTCCAGGACTTCACGCCTCGAAGATTCTTGACATATCCGGGTACGCGGGTTCGGCCCGCACGGCCTGAGGGGCGGGCTTCCTTTTTTGCAGGCGGCATCATTCACCATGGTGGGTTGAAGTTGGTGAAGTATAGCCGTGCCGGTTTGCGAAAGGGAAGGGGGCGCCAGCTGTCGCTTGCGCGAGCTCTTCGATCGCCGCATCGCGATGCGCGGCAACGGTCCACGAGCAGGTTGAACGCCGGCGTCGATCACCTTGACGGAAACACAAGGAAAGCCGCCCGCTAAGCTCGCAGGCGGCCTTCGAAAGGGTCGAGATTTCAACCGCGTTGTTGGGTGACAACGACCGGGATCAGAAGATCGCCCCAGTTTCCCTCTCCGCCATGGTGACGCGCGGAGCGCACCAGTTCGACCGATACGCCGGCCTCGACGGCCTTCATCACGGAATGATTGAGGCGGTGCAGATCATTGGCCAGCATGCGGATCGCCGTCTGCTGGTCGGCGGTCATTGCGGATGCCTGTTCCTCGGCGCGTTCCTTGACGCGCGTTCTGGGCTTGTTTTCAATCGTGTCGAGCATGGTAAGTTCCTCTTCGGAGTGTCGAGTTATTCTGCCGCTGAGCGGAATTGCGAATGTTCGGTCGATTCATGCATGGCGGTGGTCGAAGATCTGCCGCCGCTGATAGCCATCGACACAGCGTCGAAATAGCCGGTGCCGACTTCGCGTTGATGCTTCGTCGCGGTGTAGCCATTTACCTCCGCGGCGAACTCAGCCTCCTGCAACTCGGAGTAGGCCGCCATCTGCCGGTCCTTGTAGCCGCGCGCCAGTTCGAACATGCCGAAATTGAGCTGGTGGAAGCCGGCTAACGTGATGAATTGGAACTTGTAGCCCATGGCGCCGAGTTCGCGCTGGAACATGGCGATGGTGGCATCGTCAAGATTCTTCTTCCAGTTGAATGACGGCGAGCAATTGTAGGCAAGCTTCTTGCCCGGGTGCACTTTATGCACCGCCTCGGCGAAGCGGCGCGCCTGCGCGAGGTCGGGCTTCGACGTTTCCATCCAGATCAGATCGCAGTGCGGCGCATAGGAAATCGCCCGCGCGATGCACGGGTCGATGCCGTTCTTCACCTGGTAGAAGCCCTCAGGGGTACGCCCGGCTTCATAGTCGACGAAGGGCAGGTCGCGCTCGTCGATGTCCGAGGTCAGCAGCTTGGCTGCTTCCGCGTCGGTGCGGGCGATGACCAGCGTCGCCACACCCAATACGTCCGCGGCAAGCCGCGCCGCATTCAGGTTCCTGATGTGGGCCGCAGTCGGGATCAACACCTTGCCGCCGAGATGGCCGCACTTTTTCTCCGAAGCGAGCTGGTCTTCGTAGTGGACACCGGCTGCGCCGGCCTCGATGAATGCCTTCATGATCTCGAAGGCGTTGAGCGGCCCGCCAAAACCGGCTTCCGCATCCGCCACGATCGGCGCGAACCACGTGTCGACCGACAGGCCATTGCCTTCGGAGGTCTCGATCTGATCGGCGCGTTGAAGCGTCCGGTTTATGCGTCGCGCCAGTTCCGGCGCTGCGTTGGCCGGATAAAGCGACTGGTCCGGATACATCGCCGAGGCGGTGTTCGCGTCCGCTGCCACCTGCCATCCTGAAAGGTAAATTGCCTTGAGACCGGCGCGCACCTGCTGCATTGCCTGGTTGCCCGACATGGCGCCCAGCGCGTTAACGAAATCTTCCTCATGGATGAGCTTCCAGAGCCGGTTGGCGCCCATCTCGGCCAGAGAATAGCGAATATCGATGGACCCGCGCAGCCGTATAACGTCTTCCGGTGAATAAGGCCGCTCAATGCCATCGAAGCGGCCTTTCGGCGCAGAAGGGACGAGTTTGTAAAAATCAGTCACGCACAGGCTCCGTTTGTTATTCAACGAGATCAGCAAGACAAAGCCATCGCTGCTCGGTGTGACATGTTTGACATTGCGGTGCGCAATAATCGATGGTGATCATCATTTTTCAGAGAAAATTGAGGAAAATCGGTGCTGTTTTTGACCAAGCTGTTTTGTAAATTTGTAAACAGTGTAAAAGCGGCATTGTAGCTTCACACTGTATAGATGTCACAATCGGTAAAGATTATGATTTCGCGCCGATTACCATTGCGGAGTTCAGATCGTGGCTGAACAGAAAATCTTCGCCGGACCGCGCATCCGCCGCATCCGGAATGCCAAGGGCCTCACTCAGACAGCGATGGCGGATGGGCTCGGTATCTCCCCATCATATCTAAACCTGATCGAGCGCAACCAGCGTCCCCTCACGGTGCAGCTGATCCTGAAGCTGGTGTCCATCTACAAGGTCGATGCAGAGGAGTTACAGGGCGAGGCGCGGGGATCGGTTGCCGGCCTGCGCGAGGTTTTCGCCGATCCATTGCTTGTCGCCGAATTGCCCGGCGAACAGGAACTGATCGAGATGGCGGAAGCTGCACCCAATACGACGGCAGGCATTATAAAGCTCTACCGCGCTTATCGCGAACAGGCCGCGCGGCTCTCTGACCTCAACGAGATGCTGGTGCGCGACGGAAAGGTCGCTGCGCTTTCCGGTGCACGACTGCCGATCGACGAGGTGCGCGACGTGTTCGAGCGTCGTTCCAGCTATTTTCCTGATCTTGAAGGCGAAGCGGAAGCCTTTGTGTCGCTGCTAAGCCCCGGCGACGATCTGCCGGGCGCCTTGAAGGCTTGGCTGAAGGGGGAGCATGGCATTGTCGTACGCGTGCTGCCGGCGGTAACGATGCCGAACTGGCGGCGTCGATATGACAGACACTCGCAGCGGCTTTTCATCTCAGAGCGGCTGTCGCCGCCCGATCAACTGCGGGAGATAGCCACCGAGGCCTGCCTGCTGCGCATGTCCGTCGCCGTCGCGGCGGAAGTCCAGGCGTTGAAGCTGTCATCAAACGAGGCGCGACGTCTCGCCCGGTTCGAGCTCGGCCGCTACACCGCCCATGCGCTGATGATGCCGTATCGGCCTTTCACGCTGCGGCGATCCGGACGCGCTATGACATAGACGTTTTGCGGGCGCGGTTTGGTGTTTCGTTCGAACAAGCGGCGACCCGCCTGACCACGTTGCAGCGCTTTGGCGCAACGGGTGTGCCGTTCTTTCTGCTGGAGGTTGACCACGCGGGCAATCGGCTGAGACGGATAGGCGCGCAAGGATTTCCCCAGGCGCGCTTCGGCGGCGGTTGTCCCAAGCTTGCCGTTCATGCCGCCTTCGCTCAACCGGGTCAAACCCTGGTGGAAGCGGTCGAGATGCCGGATGGCGCGGGGTTTCTGACGATTGCCCGCACGCTGGACGGCCCCCAGGCAGGATATAGCGATCGCCCGCGCCGGACCGCGTTGCTGCTTGGCTGCGACATCGGTATGCGCGATGATCTTGTTTATGGCGCGGCGTTGCCTTACGCCCCCGCCGCCCCTGGATCAAAGCTGGCGACGGTCGTCGCGATACCGGTCGGGCCCGCATGTCGGCTGTGCGAACGTACCGGGTGTCTTGCGCGTGCCGAACCGCCGGTCACCCGGCCCCTGGGCCTGGACGAAATGGTAACCGGTCTCAGCGCCTTCGACTTTCAGTAGTTGCAGATCGGTTCCGATGCGATATGCGCTCAAGCGTCCTTGGAAAACAGCGTCTCGAGATCGCGCCGGCCGTCGGGTATTCTCGTCACGGTGACTGACATGTCCACTTGATCATGCCGGTAGAAAACAAGATGATTGCGAACAACGAGCACGCGATACGTACAGTCGTATCGGCGACCGAAATCGGGAAACTGAGCCAACTTGCGGCAAGACGTCTCGATCTCTCGACAATATTCCTCGGCGGCGCGAAAATCTCGCTGGCCGAGGTATTTCAAGAGGTCATCGAGATCGTCGTAGGCTTGCTCAGACCAAACAATGCTAGCCAAAATGCTTTGCCCTCAACTGGGCAAAGACTTCACTCTGCGGGATCGCTCCGCCTCGTGCCTCAGCCTCGGCGAGCTTCGCATCAATCCGCTTGCGCGCAGCCATCTTCAGCAGGGCTTCTGCGAGTTCTTCCTGCTCGGCCTCGGGTAGTTGTTCTACTTCGCGAACAGCGTTTTTCAGGGTCTGGTTCAAGGGTCACTCCGGATACTTGCGAGGCTAGCATGAATCGGAGGTGCGATTCAAATGGCCCCACCCCGCCGACCATGATTCCCTGGTGCTGCCTGCCCGCTCTGCGAACGGAGAACCTGACAGCAGCGATTGCCACAACCGCCTGGCCGGGCTGGACCACGCCAGCCACTGGCTGATCGGTTACGCGGGGAGTGTGGCTGGTAATGTTGCCGGCGCGGATGTTCTCCCTTTACCGACGTCGCCAATGACAGACGCTCCCACCGGTCAACCCGCCCCATCGCCACCCGGCCGCGATGAGCGCATCGGCTTTCTTCTCGTGTTCCTGTCAGCGTTGTTTTGGAGTTTCGGCGGTGCGATCGCCCGCTTCATCGACGCCACCGACAGCTGGACAGTGGTGTTCTGGCGGTCATTCTGGGCGGCGGCCTTCCTCCTTGGCTTCATGTTGTGGCGCGATGGCGGCCGCGGAACCCTGCAGTTATTTCGCGGCATGGGGCTTCCCGGCCTTGCGGTCGCGATTTGCTTTGCCACAGCTTCATCGTCCTTCGTCGTCGCGCTTGCCTATACGACAGTGGCCAACATCCTGCTGATGCAGGCTGGCGTTCCCCTGCTTGCGGCACTGTTTGCGTGGGTGCTGTTTCGCGAGCAGGTTGCCCCGGCCACCTGGGCGGCGATTGCGGCGGTGATTGCCGGTGTCGCGATAATGGTCTCGGAATCCTTCACCGGCGACGTATCGCCGATCGGCGACGGCCTGGCCCTGCTGATTGCCGTCGTGTTCTCCACAGCCACGGTCATCACCCGGCGCTTCTCCCATGTCCGCATGACGCCCGCGACATGCCTTGGCACGGTGATCGCCGGAACCCTGGCAACCACGCAGGCGTCGACGCTCGCAGTGTCCGCACACGACATGGGTTTTCTCTTTGCATTCGGTGCGATCAATCTCGGCCTTGGCCTCGCGCTTTTCGCGACCGGTGCGCGGCTTATTCCCGCGGCTTTCGCGGCGCTACTCGGCTGCTTCGAAACCATTCTCGGCCCGATCTGGGTGTGGCTGGTGCATGCCGAACTGCCTTCGGGGCGAACGATCTTCGGGGGCGCTGTGGTGTTCACCGCGTTGCTCGTCCATATCTGCCTGCAACTGCGCAAGCCACCTCAGCCCGTCGTGAAGGCGATCCCCGCGCCCCATTGACAGCCTCGCTGCCGAGAGCGCAACGTGCCCGCCAACTGGCATCAAACAGACAGGCATATCTTGCCATCATCCGCATGCGGCCGGCTTGAGGGCCGCGAATGTTTCATCGATCTGCCTCGGCCGAAATTGCCGGGCCGGCCGAACGCATATGATCGGCGGCGCAGCGCCAGCAACAAACCGGAACCCAATTCGTTTGTACCTTGCGGTCGGCGACCGCCGGGTGATCACGCTTGGAATCCTGCTTGCCGCAGTGCAACAACGCCAATAGTCTCTCGACAAACACGCGGCGGCCGCTTCGTTACGGTCGCTCATTGGGAACATGGAAAAGGAGAACAGTATGATCCGTAAGGCGCTTTGGATGTCGGCCACCGCGGCCGTCCTTGCGACCTTCGCTTTTGGTGCTTCGGCACAGGAGAAGGTGGTGAACGTCTACAACTGGTCGGACTATATCGATCAGTCGATCATCGACGATTTCACCAAGGAGACCGGGATCAAGGTCGTTTACGACGTCTATGATTCCAACGAAATCCTCGAAACCAAACTGCTCGCCGGGGGCTCCGGCTATGACATCGTGGTGCCGACGGCGTCGCCGTTCCTCGCCCGCCAGATTCAAGCCGGCGTCTACCAGAAGCTCGACAAGTCGAAGCTGCCGAATATCGCGAATATGTGGGATACCGTTGCCCAGCGCGTCGCCGAGATGGACCCTGGCAACGAGTACTCCGTCAACTACATGTGGGGGACAACCGGCATCGGCTACAACACCAAGAAGATCAAGGAGGTGCTCGGCCTCGATAAGATCGACAGCTGGGATGTCTTCTTCAAGCCGGAGAATATGGAGAAACTGGCCACTTGCGGCGTCTACGTTCTCGACTCTCCCACCGATATCCTGCCGACCGCGTTGAACTATCTTGGCCTCGAGCCGACGTCGACGTCACCCGACGACATCGCCAAGGCGCAAGACCTGATGCTGAGCATCCGTCCGCACATTCGCAAATTCCACTCCTCCGAATTCATCAATGCGTTGGCGAACGGTGATATCTGCATGGCCATAGGCTACTCGGGCGACCTGCTGCAAGCGCGCGATCGCGCCGAGGAAGCCGCCCAAGGCGTGGAGATTGCCTATACGGTGCCGAAGGAAGGCGCGGAGATGTGGTTCGATCAGATGGCCATGCCGGCGGATGCTCCGCATGTGGCCGAAGCCTATGAGTTCCTGAACTACATGATGAAGCCCGAGGTCGCGGCCAAGGCTTCGAACTATGTCTTCTACGCAAATGGAAACAAGGCGTCGCAGCAGTTTATCGAGAAGGACATACTTGAGGATCCGGGCATCTATCCGGATGATGCGACGATGGCAAAATTGTTCACGGTAAAGCCATACGACCCGAAGTCTCAGCGCATTGTCACGCGGGCCTGGACCAAGATCGTAACCGGCCAGTGACGAGACCAAAATCCCGGCCGCAACGCGCGCCGGGATTTCCGTTTTAGGGATCAGGGGACAGACATCATGGAATCACTCGGCAGCATCCGCAGATCTTTTGCGCCATGGACCGATCCGGGTGCCAAGCCCTACATCACCTTCGAAAACGTCACCAAGCGATTTGGCGACTTCACCGCGGTCAACAACCTGTCGCTGTCTATTTTCGAGCGCGAGTTCTTTGCCCTGCTTGGGGCGTCCGGCTGTGGAAAGTCGACGCTTCTGCGCATGCTCGCTGGTTTCGACGAGCCGACCTCCGGGCGCATCCTGCTTGATGGCCAGGACCTGCGGGGCATCCCGCCCTACCGCCGTCCGGTCAACATGATGTTTCAGTCCTACGCGTTGTTCCCCCATATGACGGTCGAGCAGAACATCGCCTTCGGCCTCAAGCAGGAGGGCATGCCAAAGCCGGAGATCGAAACCCGTGTCGCCGAAATGCTGCGGCTGGTCAAGCTGACGC
Organism: uncultured Alphaproteobacteria bacterium; assembly: GCA_963829135.1. Lineage (GTDB taxonomy): Bacteria > Pseudomonadota > Alphaproteobacteria > Rhizobiales > Rhizobiaceae > Kumtagia. The sequence goes on from CAWHHO010000003.1 coordinate 564,967, forward strand.
AGTTCGCGAAGCGCAAGCCGCATCAGCTCTCCGGCGGCCAACGCCAGCGCGTCGCGCTGGCGCGGTCGGTGGCCAAACGCCCGAAGGTGCTGCTCCTCGATGAGCCGCTTGGCGCGCTGGACAAGAAGCTGCGCGAGGAAACACAGTTCGAGCTGATGGACCTGCAGCAGAATCTTGGCTTGACGTTTGTCGTCGTTACCCATGATCAGGAGGAGGCGATGACGATGGCCGACCGCATTGCCATTCTCGACAAGGGCGAGGTCATGCAGGTGGCGACTCCCGCTGAAGTTTATGAAGCGCCTGCCTCGAAGTTCGTTGCCGGCTTCGTCGGAAACATAAACATGTTCGAGGGAACCGTAGAGGCACGCGAGGCGAATTCTGCGCGCATCAAGGGCGCGAGCGGTGCCGAAATCACTGTCGAGAACGCAGGCGATGCCACGGCGGGCAAGACGGTTGCCTTCGCCATCCGGCCGGAGAAAATCAAGGTGTCGTCGCAGCGACCAGAGGGAGCGGCCAACGCCATGGAGGGTGAGGTGTTCGATCTTGCCTATCTCGGCGACATGACCGTGTATCACGTGAAGCTGGACGACGGGCAGGTGGTGAAAGCCAGTGCTCTCAACAGTGCCCGCCTGACCGAGGACCCGCTGACCTGGAACGACCGCGCCTGGATATCCTTCCGGCCGGACGCCGGCGTCGTGCTGACGCGATAGGGGGCTGTCATGGCAAACGCCGCCGTTTCCGCCCCGACCGCCGTTGCCGCGGCAGTGCCGGCGGCCCCATCGTTTTTAAAGGCTATCTCCGACCGCCTTGTGATCATCGTGCCATATGTGTGGCTGCTGATCTTTTTCCTGATCCCGTTCGCCATCGTCTTCAAGATTTCGCTGTCGCAGACGGCGATCGCCATGCCGCCTTACACGCCGGTGTTCGGCGTCGACAGCTTCTGGGAGGCGGTCCAACAGCTGAACTTTGACAACTATGTCTGGCTGACCGAGGACGCGCTTTATTTCAACGCCTATGTCTCCAGCGTGGTCATTGCAGCGATCTCGACCTTCCTGACGCTGTTGATCGCCTATCCGATCGCCTACGGCATGGCGCGCGCGCCGCTTTCCATACGCCCGACATTGTTGATGCTGGTCATCCTGCCGTTCTGGACCAGCTTCCTGATCCGTGTCTACGCCTGGATCGGCATATTGAAGCCGGAAGGCCTGCTCAATCAGTTCCTGCTGTCGGTCGGCGTCATCAGCGAGCCGCTGATCATCCTCAACACGCATACCGCGATCTTCATCGGCATCGTCTATTCCTACCTGCCGTTCATGATCCTGCCGCTCTATTCCTCTCTGGAGAAGATGGATTACTCGTTGATCGAGGCTGCGCAGGATCTCGGTTGCCCGCCCATCAACGCCTTCTGGAAAATCACTTTCCGGCTTTCCCTGCCGGGCGTGGTTGCCGGCTGCATGCTGGTGTTCATCCCTGCCGTCGGCGAGTTCGTCATCCCCGATCTTCTCGGTGGTTCCGAAACGCTGATGATCGGCAAGACTCTGTGGAACGAGTTCAACGCCAATCGCGACTGGCCGGTCTCGTCGGCTGTGGCGGTGATCCTGCTGCTGATCCTCATCGTCCCGATCATGATCTTCCAGAGCGCACAGGCCCGCGCGCAAGAACAGGGGCGCTAGCATGGTGACAAAAAACTTGCGGACTTTCTGGAGAAGGTCATGCCGGGAAAGGAGGCTTGAGCCATGAGCGGAAGCTGGAGCCGTTTCAATATCAGCTCGATCGTGCTGGGTTTTGCCTTTCTCTACCTGCCGATCGTGCTGCTGATCGTCTTCTCCTTCAACGAGTTCGAAACTCGTCACCGTGTGGGGCGGCTTCTCGACGAAATGGTACTTCTCCCTGTTCCACAATCAGGGCCTGATGGATGCAGCCTGGGTGACGCTGCGTGTTGGCGTGATCTCCGCGACGGTCGCGACGGTTCTGGGCACACTCGGCGCGCTGGCGCTGACGCGTTACACGCGTTTTCGCGGACGCCTGCTGTTTTCGGGAATGGTGTTCGCGCCGCTGGTCATGCCGGAAGTCATCACCGGCCTGTCGCTGCTTCTGCTTTTCGTTGCCATCGGCCTGGATCGCGGATTCTTCACGGTGACGCTCGCCCATATCACATTCACCATGTGCTTTGTCGCCGTAGTGGTGCAGTCGCGCCTGATGACCTTCGACCGATCGATCGAGGAGGCGGCGATGGATCTTGGCGCGCCCCCCGTCAAAACGTTCTTCCAGGTTACGCTGCCGGTAATCATGCCGGCGATAGTCTCCGGATGGATGCTCGCCTTCACGCTGTCGCTCGACGATCTGGTGATTGCCAGCTTCACCTCCGGACCGGGCGCCACCACGCTGCCGATGAAGATCTACAGCCAGGTGCGCCTTGGCGTGACGCCGGAGATCAACGCCGCCTGCACGCTGATGATCGCCGTTGTCGCCATCGGCGTAATCGCCGCATCGATCGCCAACAAGCGCCGCGAGGTACAGCGCCAACGCGACGAGCAGGCCGCTCAGCGAGGGTAGGGCACAAGCTGCGTCCGACTGGATTTTCGCATGAGTGGATGCGTCGTACATTCTCGCGTCCCAAAAGAACGGCACACTATACACAGGGGTAACCGGCGACCTGGAGCACAGGGTCTGGGAACATCGCGAGGGCCTGACAGGCGGATTCTCCAAGAGGTATGGTGTCAAGCGCCTTGTCTGGTATCGGGAATACGTTGAGATTGGCGATGCCATCGCGGACGAGAAGCGGATCAAGCGATGGCTCCGTGAATGGAAGCTGCAGTTGATCGAGTTGATGAACCCGGAGTGGGAAGATCTATACGCGACGCTCAACGGGTAGCGTTTCAGTCGCTGTGGCAGTGGAGGCTGTTTCCGGACATCGCAGCCTCGTCATCCCGGGCGACTGAGCGAAGCGAAGGAAGACCCGGGACCCAGCGAAAGACCCTTATGGCCTTATCGCGCATATGCGCGAGCAAAGAGCTGCGGCATTCCTGCGCTGGGTCCCGGCTCTGCCCTCGCTCCGCTCCGTTGGCCGGGATGACGAGGTTGTGACGTCTGCGGCTAATCTCATGCGTCTACAGCAGCCAAAAAAATCTCTTTCCCATCTCTGGAACAAACAAAGAACATGTGCGATACCAGCAGCGAGAGGGAATGCGGATGGACTGGCAATTGGCAATCGAGAAGAACCGGGCGGCGCTCAAGCGCATCCTGGCGATGCTTGTCGCCATGGTGGCGGCGAACGACGGAAGCGCAGGGGGAGTGTCTAGCGCAGGGGGACAGTTTACTTTCTTTCCGCAGGTAGGAGCGCCTTCTCAGAACCCGGCGCTGGCGGAAAAAAGTAAACTGTCCCCAACTCTCCCACGCCATCTCCACCGCCTTGTGCTCAGGCTGCTGCGGCCGGCCGAAGCTGCCACCCGGCGGCTGATCATCATCGCCGCGCGCGGGCTGGTGGTCGAGCTTGCCCCTCCGCGCCTGCGTGCAGCCAAGCCGAAGCCGGTCCTCAACCGAAGCAACGGTTTCGGAACCGGTGTGGTGATCCGGCCCGGTCCGCTGCCGGAATGGGCCCAGTGCGCTGGCCCCGAAGCGCTCGTCCACCGTCTCGCTTCCGCTGTTCGACCCGCTCAAACGGTTCGGCGTCCGCCGCAAGTCAGTGAAACCAAGCGCCATGCCGCGCATCAGCTTGCTCGGCGACCGCCCATTCAACCCGCTCTTCGCCCGGCCGCACCTGCCTGATCCTGTTCCGCAGCCATCATCCCCCGACGATCCGCTCGATGCGGGCCGTCTGCATCGCCGCCTCGAAGCGATTACTTCGGCACTGGCCGACCTGCCGCGCCAAGCGAAGCGTCTTGCTCGTTGGCAGGCCCGGCGTGATGCGGCGATGGATTGGGAGGCAGACGGCACGAGTGGGTCAAGCTGCTAATCTCCCCCCTTGCGGGGGAGATGTCCGGCAGGACAGAGGGGGGTGCGAAGGAGTTCGGCGCGATGCAACTGCCAGCCGCGCCAACAAGCACAGCTTTGAACGCCTCTCGCCGATGCGGCCCGGCCGCCCTCCCGGGTGGCGGCGCCGGCCCGCCCATGCGGTGGATGAGGTTTTGAACGAACTCCACGGCCTGGCCGTCTGGGCACTGGGGCGTGCCGATACGTCATAACGGCTTCTGCCTCGAAATTGCAGAAGGATTCCGTTCACACCTGTCTCCATGCGCTTTAGGGGTGGCGCGCTCCCGCGTCCTGCGACCGGGAAGACGGCATGGCAATTGACCTTGGCAAGGGGGAGAGATATGCGACGAAGCCCTTTGAGAACCCGTGCCCGTCGCGTCCAGACTGTCTTCCTGGCGCTTTCTGTGAAGACTATCCTGCTGCCCCGCTTTATGCCCTTCATATGGTTGGGAGGACATTCGCGATGGCCAGCTTGAAACCGCTATGGGCGCCGGGCGCCACCCGCATCGCCAGCGCGCCGCTGACCAACTTCACCCAGCGGGCCGAAAAAGTCTCCGGCCGGCGCTTCTCCCACTATTCCGATCTGCACCGCTGGTCGATCGAGGACCGTGCCGCATTCTGGAATCTGCTGTGGGATTTTGGTGGCGTCGTCGGCGACAGGGGGGCGCGCATTCTCATCGACGGCGACAAGATGCCCGGCGCTTCCTTCTTCCCGGATGCCCGGCTGAACTACGCTGAAAACCTTCTGCGCAAGCGCGGCAGTGGCGATGCGTTGGTCTTCCGGGGCGAAGACAAGGTTGCGCGGCGAATGTCGTGGGATGAACTGCACGCGCTCGTGTCGAAGCTGCAGCAGCTTCTGCGTTCGATCGGCGTAAAGGCCGGCGACCGGGTTGCGGCGATGATGCCGAACATGCCGGAGGCGATTGCAGCGATGCTTGCGACCGCTTCGATCGGCGCCGTCTTTTCCTCTTGCTCCCCGGATTTCGGCGAGCAAGGCGTCCTCGACCGCTTCGGCCAGATCGAGCCGAAGGTGTTCTTTGCGCCAGACGGATACTGGTATGCACGGCAAGCGTATCGACGTGAGCGCCAAGGTTGCGGCGGTTGCCGCCAGGCTGCCGACGGTCAGCAAGACGCTGGTCGTGGATTATCTCGGCGAGGCCGAAACGGCTGCATCGGCCATTCCGGGCGCATCCGCCCTGGCCGCGGAAATTGCCGGCATCGAACCCCGGCCGGTGACGTTCGAGCACCTGCCGTTCGCCCATCCGCTCTATATCCTTTATTCGTCCGGCACGACTGGCATCCCGAAATGCATCGTTCATTCGGCTGGCGGCACGCTGCTGCAGCACATCAAGGAGCAGCAACTGCATGGCGGCGTCGGTGACGGCGACAGGCTGTTCTATTTCAGCACTTGCGGCTGGATGATGTGGAACTGGCTGGCCTCGGGTCTCGCGTCGGGAGCAACGCTGCTGCTCTATGACGGCTCGCCGTTCCATCCCGACGGCAATGTGATGTTCGACTTCGCCGATGCCGAGAAGATGACCTATTTCGGCACGTCGGCGAAATTCATCGATTCCGTGCGTAAGGCCGGCCTTCGGCCGATCGAGACACATGATTTGTCGACGGTGCGGACAATGTCCTCAACCGGCTCGCCGCTGTCGCCGGAAGGGTTCGAGTTCGTCTATGACGGCATCAAGCGCGACATCCACCTCGCATCGATCTCGGGCGGTACGGACATTATGGGCTGCTTCGTGCTCGGCGTGCCAACCGAGCCTGTTTGGCTCGGCGAGATCCAAGGGGCAGGCCTGGCCATGGCGGTGGACGTCTGGGACGATGACGGCCAGCCTGTACGCCGCGAAAAAGGCGAGCTCGTCTGCACCGAGGCGTTTCCCTCCATGCCGGTCGGGTTCTGGAACGATCCGGACGGCAGGAAGTACCATGCCGCCTATTTCGACCGCTTCGACAATATCTGGTGTCATGGCGACTTCGCCGAATGGACAGAGCATGGCGGCATGGTCATCTACGGGCGCTCGGACGCGACGCTCAATCCGGGCGGCGTACGCATCGGTACGGCTGAGATCTACAACCAGGTCGAGCAGATGCCGGAGATCGTCGAGGCGCTGTGCATCGGCCAGGATTTCGACAGCGACGTGCGCGTCGTCCTGTTCGTTCGGCTGGCGCCCGGCGTCACGCTCGACGCCGATCTTGAAAAGCGCATCCGCACCAAAATCCGCACCGGCGCCAGTCCGCGCCACGTGCCCGCGCGCATCGTCGCGGTGACGGATATTCCGCGCACCAAATCCGGCAAGATAACGGAGCTTGCGGTGCGAGAGGTCGTGCACGGGCGACAGGTGAAGAACAAGGAAGCTCTGGCCAATCCCGAGGCGCTGGAGCTTTATCGCGACTTGCCGCAGTTGAGCATCTGAACACGCGCCACGGGAAAATAAACAAATTCCGAAAGTGCTATTTACCTGAATATCAAGAGTAAAATGCCGCGCAAATAATGAATCGAACCTGATAATTTTCTGTCAATAACGCACAAGCGCCAATATGATGCCAACTTGACTGACCGATTATCGTCCTCTTTGAGAACTATTCGTTGACAAGCGCCCGTTGTAAACAGAAACTGAATATTTCAGGTGCGCTACCCGGGCGCATTTTTCTTTGACATCCTACAGATATGCTTCCTGGTCCCTGGCGAGGGCGCGCGACAACAGGATGACCGGGACGGTTGCCGTCGCAATGATCAGTATCGCCGCGACGGCTCCATCCTCCACAACGGCGCGCGAAGCGTTCTCGTAGACCAACGTCGCCAGCGTATTGAAGCCGAACGGTCGCAGCAGGATCGTAGCGGAAAGCTCCTTGACCGTATCGACGAACACCAGCACCAACGCCGTCAGGATCGCCGGCCTCAAAAGCGGCGCGAGGATGAGGGTCGCGCTGCGCAGAGGTGGCTTGCCGAGGCTGCGGGCGGCCTCGTCGAGGCTGGGCGGCAGCTTGTCCAGACCGGAACGGACCGCGCCCTCCGCAAGCGCCAGGAACCGGATCGTGCAGGCAAGCACCACCGCGCCCGCCGACCCGGTCATCAGCAGGCCGGTCGAGATGCCGAGATTGGCGCGCATGAAGGCGTCGACGCCGTTGTCGATCCGCGCCAGCGTATAGAGCAGGCCGAGGCCGAGGATCGTACCGGGCAGGGCGTAGCCGACCGAGGCCACCCGCCCGAGCAAGCGCATCAGGCGTGAGCGCGATATGCGCGCCGCATAGATCAGCAACAGCGCAACGGCAACCGTCAGCAGGGCCGCGGCACTGGCGGTAAGCATCGTGTTCAAGAAGGCTTTTCCGAGATCGACGTTGATCAAGTAATCGAGGCGGCGCGATGCATATCGCCCGAACACCCAAAGCGGCACGCCGAAGCCGAGCAGCACGGGCGCTGTCACCGCCAACAAGGCGGCCGCCGCGCTCAGTCCGCGCAGCCGTACGCGCGGCGGGTGCGCTTTGATCTGCGTGCCCCGCATATTGTGGAAGCGCTGCAGGCGCCGCGCGAACTGCTCGCAGGCAAGCAGCAGCAGCACCAGCAGCAGCATCAGCATTGCGAGCTGCGCGGCGCCTTCGAGGCTGCTGCGGTTGATCCAGGTCGTGTAGATCGCCGAGGTCATCGTGCGCACGCCGAGATATTCGGCGACGCCGATGTCGTTGATCGTTTCCATCAGCACCAGCACGACGCCCGCGGCGATCGCCGGCCGCGCCACCGGCAGCAGCACGCGGAAGAACACCCGTGCGGGGCCGGCGCCGAGCGTGCGCGCCACGTCGCCGATATTGCGGCCCTGCATCAGGAAGACGACGCGGCGTGGTCAGATAGACGTAAGGGTAGAGCACGCAGGTAAGCGTGAACGCCGCACCCGGCGTCGAGCGCAGATCAGGAAACCAGTAGTCCTGCGGCGATTGGAAGCCGAAGGTCCAGCGCAACGCCGATCTGCACCGGCCCGGTGAAGAGGAAGAACTCGCCGAAGGCGTAGGCCGCCAGATAGGGCGGCACCGCCAGCGGCAGGACCAGCATCCAGGAGAATTGCCGGCGCAGCGGGAAATCGAAGCCGACGACCAGCCATGCCGTCGCGACGCCGATGATGGCCGTGCCTGCGGAAACCATGGCGATCAGTGCAGCTGTTGTCGCCGCGGCGCTCGGCAGCACATTCGCCGCCAGATGCGGCCAATCCTCGCCGGTGCCTGAAAGCGCGATCAGGGCCAGCGTGAGGATCGGCAGTCAGCACGACCGCGGAGATCGACAATCGCGGTGGCGAGCAGCAGCGGATGCTTGGCACGGCGGACCGGCCGCAGCCGCGCGCTCTCGACCAAGAGAGTGGGGGCTGTTATTTCCATGTTCGAAGGGGGTTGTTTGGTTTCAGCAAGAGGACAAAGTCACCCAAACGCCGAAAAGCCGGGCTGCTTCGCAACCCGGCCCAAAGCCCTGGAATGCAGTACGATCAGCTGCTCGGACCATCGTCGAGACCGACGCGGTCGACCATTTCGGAGGCCTCCTTGCGGTTCTTGGCGATCTCGTCCAGCGACAGCGTGTCGGCCTTAAGCGCGCCGAACGACTTCACAATCTGCGGACGGTTCGAGGCCGGGCTCGACCGGATACTCGAACGTCTGTTCGGCATAGATCTGCTGCGCCTTGTGGCTCGACAGGAACTGGATCAGCTTTACGCCATTGTCGCGGTTCGGCGCGTTCTTGGCGAGCGCGGCGCCCGAAATGTTCACATGCGTGCCGCCATTCTCGAAGGTCGGGAAGATGACGTTGACGGCGTTGCCCCACTCCTTCTCTTCCGGGTCCTTCTCGTTGGTCCGCATCAGGCCGACATAGTAGGTGTTGCCGAGCGCGATGTCGCATTCGCCGGCGAAGATCGCCTTGGCCTGCGGACGGTCGCCGCCGTCGGGCTTGTGGGCGAGATTGGCCTTGAGCCCCTTCATCCATTCTTCGGTCTTCTCCGCTCCCCAATGATCGATCGCGGCCGAGAACAGCGCCAGATTGTAGTCGTGCTGGCCGGAGCGGATGCAGATCTTGCCCTTCCACTTCGGATCGGCGAGCTCGGCATAGGTGATCGCCGTATCCTTCACGCGGTCCTTGGAGGCATAGACGACGCGGGCGCGCTTGGTCAGGCCGAACCAGTGGCCTTCCGGATCGCGATATTCGGCGGGGAGGTTGGCGTTGACCGTCGCGTCGTCGAGCGGCTGCGTGACGCCCTTGGCCTTGGCGTTGGTCAGCCGCGCGATGTCGACGGTCAGGATGACGTCGGCGGGCGAATTGGTGCCTTCGGCGAGGATGCGGTCCTCAAGCCCCTTGTCGAGGAAAAGCACCTCCGTCTTGATGCCGGTCTCGGCCGTGAAGGCGTCGAGCACCGGCTTGATGAGATCGGGCTGGCGGTAGGAGTAGATGTTGACCGTTCCGTCGGCCAGCGCCGATCCCGCAAACAGTGTGGCAAAGGCGGCAGTGGCGAGCGCCACCGCTGTCGACCGCATGTCTCCCTTGGTCATGATCTTTCTCCTGGTCAGCGAGGGCTTCAAGGCCCCGTGGACGGCATACTTGCCAACAGGGCTGTTTATCGGCAATCAGGGCAGACAGTCAAGACAAATGCTAACAAATTCAATAGTTTAGAAGAATTCTAAACTGGACGGATTAGTGCAGCTTTTCAATAAGTTGATAGTAATAGTCCGGGTTGAAGCGACGTTCCCCGCCGTCGCTTCACAGAGAATTTAAGCGTCTCAACGGGCGAGTGGATTGTTAATTCGCCAGCACGCGTGTCGACGGGAACGCCACCTCCACCAGCGTGCCTTCGCCGGGCGTCGAATTGATGGTGAAACGCGCGCGGTTGGCTTCGACCATCGCCTTGGTCAGCGGCAGGCCGAGGCCGGTGCCGTCGCCGCGCGGCGCGCTTCAGCGAATTGATCTGCTTGAACGGCTTCAGCGCCTGCTCGATCTCGGCCTGCGGTCATGCCGATGCCGGTGTCGCGCACCCGCATCACCACGTCGCCCGACGGCTCGTAGGCGGTCGAAACGATCACCTGGCCGCCGGCCTGCGTATAGCGCACCGCATTCGACAGGAGGTTGAGCGCGATCTGGCGGATGCTGCGCAGGATCGGCGACCACATCCGGCAGTCGCGAGGCGAAGCTCGAGCGGATGATCACGCGCTCGCGATTGGCCTGCGGCTGCATCATCGCCACCGTCTGGGCGAGCGTCTCGTTGAGCGACACCGCCTCATAGCGCCATCTCCTGCTCGCCGGCCTCGATCTTGGAGATGTCGAGCAGGTCGTTGACCAGTTCGAGCACGTGGTTGCCGGAGCGGTTGATGTCGCTGCAGATAGTCGCGGTAGCGGTCGTTGCCGATCAGCGCCGAAACGTTCGTCGATCATCAGTTCGGAGAAGCCGATGATGGCGTTGAGCGGCGTGCGGATCTCGTGGCTGATGCGCGCGAGGAAATCGGATCTTCTGCGACGAGGCACGCTCGGCCAGCGATCGGGCCTGCGTCAGTTCCTCTTCGGCGCGCTTCCATGCGTGATGTCGCGCACTACGGCGCAGAAGCCGCCATCGCTTGGCAGCTTGCCGATCGTCATGAACAGCGGAATGAAGCGGCCCTTGCGCCTCACGTCCGATCACTTCGCGGCCATCGTTGAGCACGCTGGCGACGCCATTGTCCGATAGTCCGTTGAGATAGTCGCGCGCTGCGCGCTGGCTCTCCATGGCAAACAGCGAGACAAATGGCTTGCCCGTCAGTTCGTCGCTGATTCGAAACCGAACAAGCGCTTCCGCCGGACGGCTGATCGAGCGGATCGTATGCCGTCGGGGGCGATCAGGATGACGCCGTCTGTGGCCGTGTCGATGATGGTGCGCATCTCGGCGACGCGCGCCCTCAAGGCTTCTACCTCCAGATGGTCGCTCGGCCGCGGCGTGTCCGGGCGCGCATCCATCTCGTCGGTTCGCCGCACCACCAGCATCAGCGCATGACCGGCGTTCCACGGTACTGAGCGCAGCAGCGCCTGAATGGCGAACTCGTCGCCTTGAACGGTACGCAGCCGCAGCGAGTGATCGGCGTCTTCGCTGGCGTTGTTGTAGGGGTCGGCGAACAGCGCGTCCAAGCCGCCGGCCGTCGCAAGCTGCTCCACAGATGCGTAGCCGGTGAGGCTCAGAAACTCGTCATTGGCATAGTGCAGGACATCGCCGGCGTGAATGAGGATCGGCACGGGAAGGCGCGCCAGGATTGGCGTGTCCTGGATCGTGTTTTCAGTATCCGCCGCGGGGGAGAAGGCGGATGGCAGGAACCCGCCGGTCTTCAACTGGGCGATTGCCGCGTGCACTCCGGCAGCGGGCGTAACGGAAGCGTCTTCGGCAGGCTGATCCGCAGTTTCATCGAGCGACGCACCGACTGCATCGGGCGATTCACTTGAAGAAGAAATCTCGCGGCCGTGCTGGTCGATGGAATCGCTTTCCACCGAACCATTCCTATCGACGGCCACCGAGAGTCCATCAGGCGCATCGGATGCCAAAGGCTCGACGAACGGAAACTCTGGCTTGTCGGCGGCGGCAACTGTCTCGTCGGCACCGAGCTTCGGCTTATCTTCAGGTTGATCGGCGATCACGGCCCGTCCGGCGTCCTCGATATCGCTCGCTTTCTTCAGCCGCTCGCCGATTTCGCGGAACGCGCTGCGCTCGACACTAGACAGGCTCTTCTCGGGCGGTGTCGGCCTGTGCTCGGACAGGCGGATTACCTTGTCGGCATCACTCCGGCTGGGCTGCGCACGGACCTCCAATGACGGAACCTCGCCGCCGGAAGGGTCTTTGAGCCGATGGATCGCGTCACCGTCCGTTGCTAAGCGCATCGTCAACTGCGATGGCGCCGTCAGGCGCTGCTTGCTGTGGTTCTGGAGTTTCGGGGTTGGCATACAGCGAGAGAGCGGCCACCTCCGGATCGACAACGATGTCGGCAAGGCGCGCCACGCCGAACCCCCGAAAGCCCTCGAAGCTGCGGTCGCGCGAATAGATCGGCAGCGCGGCCAGGTCCACCGGCACCTTGCGGTCGGTTCCAGCGATTGGCCAGAATACGAAACGTCCCGACCAGGTGTCACGGCGTTCCAGCAAGCCAGCGATTTCTTGCGAGGGATCGAGTTGCAAAAGCTCTGAAATCTGGCCGAAAGGCCGCCCAAGCAACTCGCTTGCGGACATCCCGACTGACGCAACGAAATCCGGGGAAATGTCGCTCAAGCGACCTGCGGCGTCTGTCTTCCAAACGAACCGGATCGGTGCGGCGTTGCGATCGATCTCGCCACGGTCCGGATGATCCGCTGTATTGGCGACGGGTTCGCTCTCGATCGGCTTCGTTTCTTCGGCGGCATCAAGGGAATGTTCAGCGATCTCGGGAGGCGCGGCTTCGGAAATCTTGGACGAATTGTCGACTTCCTCTGCATTCTGCGCGTCCTCGCCTGAGAATGTCGGCACTTCGGCTACGTCATCCGTGGATTCTGCAATATCAGTAGGAGATACTTGGAGCGTTTCCGCCTCGTCGTCGCTTCCTGTTGCGATGGGATCAACCTGGCCATGGCGGACGGCCGCTAGTTCCTCCTGTTCATTAACTTCGACCGCGACGCCGGTTTCGGACGACACGGATTCGTCGAGCGGCGGGGCTGCCGGTTGATCTTCCATAAACGGCCAGTCGTGGTACGAAGCCTGATCTTCCGGCGCCTCCGAAGAGACGGGCGACTCGCCCGCCCGGTCTGCATCGACGTCCGCAAAGCCTACTTCGTCCTCGGAAGAATCCTGCTGGCGAACGGGATCCTCATCAGCCAACTGGTCTTCGTCGATCACCACGAGCAGATGCCGCGCCGGATTGTCGCTGAGCCGCGCGATGCCTGCAGGAAGACGCGACGTACCGGCTTCGATGATCCTCTTCACCACGCGATCGCGTTCGCCGGAGACCTCCGCAACCAGATCGGACAACGTGTTCGGCGCAACTCCCAGCGCGGCAAAATCCCGCGACGCCGCCTCGATGGCCCCGCTGCTGTCCAGCATCGCGACAGCATGTCCTGGCGTCGAAAAGCCACCGATCGCGCGGGCGGCGATGTCTGCCTGCGACGCCGTTTCACTATCCTGTGCGGGCAAAACCAGCATCAGCGCATCCTCGCCGTCGGGCAGCGAGATCGCGGTCGCCAGAAACGGGGTGCCGCCAAAACCTTGGGTCAGCCGCATGATGATCGCGCTATCGCGAGCAATGCGCGGATAGCCGCGTGTCGACATGATCTGGCGCCGCGCAGCGAAGGGCAGCCCGCTTTCCGCGCCAACGATCGATTCGATATCCGGATAGCCGAACAGCGCCGCGCCCGGCCCGTTCGCCCAGATGAATTCGGCAAGGTCGGCGGAGAGCACGACGACGGCGTCGCCGGATGCCAGGCGTCCCCGCACTGCATCCAGCACGGCGACATCGAGAAAAGAGTAGGTTGCCGATGGCATGCTTGAGCTTAAACCTTTCCGCGGTGCGGAGTCCCCAAGGATTAATGTTTCATTAATAAAAGTTGGAAGCGCTCACGTCCATGGCAAGGCGCGAAACGCACTGAATTTCCTAACACTTTGGTTAACCGGCAGGCAAAAATGGTGCACTGCAACAAAAATATTGCAATGCAACAACGAATGCGCTATATGACAGTCAGGTACGAACAAGACGGCGCTTCAGCCCGTCAATAGAAGGATGGAAAAAATGTCCAAGACCGCTGCAAAGAACGAATTCATTGAGAACGTGGAATTCCCGACTTTTGACGCTTCGAAGGCTACCGACCAGCTTCGCTCCTTCGCCGAGAAGGGCGTAGAGCAGTCGAAGGAAGTCTATTCCAAGCTCAAGTCAGGCGCTGAAACCACCCAGAAGGCTGTTGAAACGACTCTTGAGACCGCCAAGGCCGTTGGTTCGGATCTTTCGTTGAAGACGATTGCTGCTGCTCGCGCCAATGCCGAGGCCAGCTTCGCTCATCTTGAGGCGCTGGTCGGCGTCAAGTCGGTCGCCGAATTCATCGAACTGCAGACCGCATTCGTTCGCAAGAGCGTTGAGATCGCCATTGCCCAGGTAAAGGACCTGCAGGCAGCCGGCAGCAAGGCCGCCGAGGAAGTCTCCAAGCCGCTCAAGGACGTCTTCGAGAAGGCCGTCAAGGACGTCAAGGTCGCCTGATTTCCCGCGACTTGCTGTTACCCGCGGAATAGTTCCTCCTCCCTCTGTTCCGCGGGCATGCCGCCAGCATCCTCCTCCCGCTGGCGAGTCATAGGAAAAGGCCGGCACCTCCTCCCGCCGGCCTTTTCTTTTGCCTTGAAATGGCGCACGTTTCCTCTTATGCACTCCCCCGCAAGCGACGCTATACCATAGCGCGATGCAGGCATGACGAGGCGCCGATGGCGCATGTGCAGTTGTAGCTCAGTTGGTTAGAGCGCCGGATTGTGGATCCGGAGGTCGGTGGTTCGAGCCCACCCAACTGT
>CAWHHO010000004.1:0-464581 GCA_963829135.1 uncultured Alphaproteobacteria bacterium
AACTTGCAGCCAATGCTCTTGGGCTTCACGCTCAGCCGGAGAGTTTCACTTATGACGCGAAGTGGAGTGAGTGCTGAACTCGATCCTTATTCGCCCATGTTCGGCGAGTGTCGCTTACCTTTTAGGTCGTCCCCGACTCTCGGGAACTGCAGTTGGTCTTTAGGTTGGGGCATTTGTGAGATAGCTTATTGTGAGGCTGATTAGTGTGCCTGACCTACTCATGTCGAGGGTGGAGCTTTTGCTGGCTCTCCCCCTCTGATTAAAAAATTGGTCTCGAGACCGTCTGGGCTGAGATGTAACTACCAAGCCCTATCCTCGTCGAAGGCTATTCCGAGGAGCTCAGCGGAGCTGGCTCGACAATGGCATCCTTTGCAATCCTTCGATGGAATCTCCAAAGCCAACCATTGCGTCCGTCCTTGGCCGGGAATGGCCTCACTCCGAACAAGGCGCCGTAGTGGCGCACCATCGCCCGCTGCCTACTTGCCAGTGCGGCTGCGTAATCGGGACTACCCTTGCCCTCATACTCAAGAGGGAACGCCTTCATAATCATCACTGCATGTCGGCGAAATTCGGAGTTAATAAGTAACTTTGCTGCCTCTACCCAAAGGCCGCTGCGAGAGTGTGCTGGCTCTATCCAAACTCGCTTGAAATCCAGAATGGTCCCGTAGCTGGTGATGTCCATTAGCTCCGGCCAACCCCGACGAATGACCGTGGCAAACTCGTAGGCGTAGTGATCGATCTGATCCATCACGAACACAAGGTCTTCTGAATCCACGTCCGATGCGTCGATTTCATTCATCTCCAGGGCACCGACCGGTTTGCCGTCTAAGTGGATCCAACAAAAAAGCTCCCGCAGCTTCACCTCTCCATTTCCGTCTGAAAGGCTTTCCCACCGGCTTATTCTGTACTTCAATACGATGTCGTGGCCGCTGCGCTTGGTTCCCGAGACCCGACCGTAGGTCAAACCTCGGGAAGCCTCTTCCTGCATGAAATCTGCCCACTGTGCGGATCTTTGAATACGATTATGCATTTCGCTCTCGCTGACTGGTTTTGAGTTGCCGATTTGAGGGTGTGAGCTCATGTTCACGACCCGAAAAAAACACCGCCTGTGGTCTGGCGAGTGTCCGGGCTTCGGCATCCCACCATCCCGGTGGGTCGATGGATTCCCAGTCTTTTGCTGCTGCAAAATCAGTTTAGGGATCAGAGAGCCTGGATGACAATTGGCTCTGTTTTCGGAGCCTCTCGACGCGTGGATTGCCGGCATGGTGCCAGAACTTCCACGCGGAGGGCTAGCCGTTGGCTAGCATAGTTCTGCGTCGCAGGTTGTCCTGCTCATTGCTGAGTTTGGCGGGCTCAACTCGCAGGGATCGGCAAGGTAATTCGTTTAAATCCCGCTACAGCGTGGGAGCTGGATTGGGGTGAATCAGAATGAGTGGTGCGCCTCCGACTGCTACAGGCAAACGGATGGCCGCTCGAGCAATCACCAAGATCGGCGACGTCCGAAACCTCCGTTACGATTTCACTCGATTCCAGGCGGGCAAAGCTCGGAGGGCGCGAACCAGAAAAAGACTACCCCGTGTTGTAAGCTATGCACCTTTGTCTCTCACCAATATCGCAACTGAGCTGTCTGACTGGTCTGTCCTTCATTTCTCGCGCCCCTCTTGCTCCTTGGCGTTCCTGCCGTCGAGTAACGAGCGTCCCAAATCGAGGTCGAAAGCGGATCCATCGGGCGAGAATACGCTGAACCAGTGAGATGAAGGTGGGGGTGGGTGCAGGTGTGAGGTGTGACCTTACCGGGGGGGTAGGTTTTGGAAGAGGGGTAGTCACTGGTGTGAAGAACAGCAGCGGACATACATATGAACTTCCCCCATTCCTAAATAATATATATAATATTTTCTATATAATATTATCTAAATATCCTGATAATGATTATCTAGATAATGGGTGGGCCAAAGCCTTCTGGTTCTGGAACCAGAGAAGCCCTTGACTATCCTACCCTGAGACCTACCGAACTATCCCGTCTTTGAGGGACGGGAAAGTCCTACACCGCCGAACCAGGAAAGGAATCAGGCGAGCCAGAGACCCCGAAGCATACCCGAGCACCGGAACGAACGAGCGAAGCGAGGACGGCGCAGCCGGCCGAAGCGAGAGCGAAGCGTAGCGTGTGCGTGAGGAGCGGAAGGGTAATGCTAGAGGGCGGCGACTTGGCGAAGCCTATAGGGAAGCTCGAACCAGAGATAATAAATAATAATATTATCTCCATTAATCCCCAACATAATCCATATAATGGAACCAGAGATAATACCGATTATGATTAATTTGATAATCAAATTGATATTATTAATCCATATTGAAACATGATTATTAAAGATAATCCCTCGCGCGTTAATAAAGATTCTTGTATTCTCTATGCCGGCCTACGGCCTACGCCTTCCTTCCGGTGCTCGCCTCCACTCTCGCGGCTGCGCCGCTTCGCTGCGGCTGTGCTCCCGGAGGCTACGGCCTACGGCCGGCCTTCTGGTTTGTTTTCCCTCTTTTAGGGCGCGGGCAGGCACACGCAAGGCGCGCGCGTCGAGTGCGCGGGCGCGTATATCGCGCGAGGGGCTGATTCGTAAACCCCCCGCTGAAAATAAATCAGTGGATGGTGGGTAGCTCCCAAGAACCTTCCTTGATGTCGACCTCGTACCAGTTCCCGTCGGGATGCTTGGCCAGGATCGTCACACAGTCGTAGAGGATCGATGTCTCGTTGCCATCCTTGTCGAGGAGCATCCTGGCTCGAAGCTGGGTGCCGTCCTCCATGGAGATGATCACGTTGCCGGCCTCCATCATTTCCCCTGGTTCGTTGTTCATCCTCGCGGAGCTCATTCACAAACCCGTGGGGCAGAGGAAGTTAGGCAAAGCGACACGAGGCCGCGGCGGATCACATCCATTCGAGCCAGCGGGACCGAAGCATCCCGAGCGAGTGAGTGAAAAGGTCCGGCAACGACTTTAGGATCGTTCCCCTTATTCTCGTTTTGAAAGCAAGAACAGCTCCATCGCCACAAAGGCCCCTGGCAGCCCCGCTGGTGAGCGTACGTTCGTTTAGGCTGTTGGGGAGCTCCGAAAGCCTCGATCACGCTCCACGGTCGTTTATGAGCTAAGGAGGGATAATCCCTATGAGTGAGGCAGGTGGTATACTCATCATCAAACATTTATCTGGTTCGATTTAGCTCGGAACTTAGCGGCGAGAGCCGCTTCCTATGGGAAGCAGAACGACGGACCGACAACCTGGATCGGTGGAATAGACGATGAAGCATTCAGCAAAAGCCGGGGTCGATGGCGTTCTTTTCATGGCTAGGTGCTCCAAAGGCATTCCACTGCCCGCAGATCGGATCGATGCCCGATGACGCTCTATCGCCATAGCCGTCCAGAACAGTGTTGAAGTGCCGCTGAATAAGATGAACAGTCATCCCCGATCCATCTGGCTCGATCATCAGCATGCTGGGAACGAGGAGAGAATTCTGGCGACAGCCGCTTTGATGAAAAAGGTAATCAGTTCTCTCGAACTTTCCTTTAGCGATTCCTTCCATGGTTGATGCGATGTGGCTGTTCTCCCGGGTATCGCTTCGCCAAGACAGCGCCGAGCGAGGGGGATGCTAAAGGCTCTACTGGCGAACGTAATGAAACAAGACGCACCGCACGAGCGAAGGAGAGAGCGAAGCGACCGACTGACCCGAGTAAGAGAGCAGCCGTAGGGAATGCTAGAGGTTCCGAACTGGTGAGCCTATTCAAATCGGCCAAAGTCTTTCAGTTCGGGGAACCAGAGGGAACCTTGGCTATCCGTCCCTGGAACCAGAACTAATAAAGCCCACCAATTGACCAGGAAGTGAACCAGGAACCATGGGGCGAAGCCGACGAGTGACTGCGCTAAGCGAACGACCGAAGTCGATAAGGGGAACCAGGAATGTGATCCTTCTTCCTCCTCCTCCCGGTCTTGTCACCCGGGCCCGAGCCAGTGCTACCCAGAGACCCCCCAGTAACGGAGCGCACGAGCGAGGAACGCGAAGCCGACGAGTGAGTGAGTGAGTGAGATGCTACGAGGCGTACGATCTGGCGAGCACAGAGATGTGATTGAGCCAAGTACCCAAAAATAAATATAATATTATCTCTAATAATCCAGCATATAATGCACGATAGATTTCGTTATAATTTCAAGTTAATATGGATCATTACCGTATACACCATTATCAAGATAATCATACGTTATTATTTTGAATATTGAGAATGATCCTAAACTCCTTTGAGCACCACTTGTTAATGCTGTCACCAGCATTAACTCACCCACACGGATCTGTAAATACCCTTTCTCTAATTTCTTTTATTCATCGAGAGGTGGGCGGGTTTTCCGTGTGTTGCAACCGTTTGATCAGCAACCACTGGCGTGAACATCTGTTTCCAGGCTCCCGTCCCTGCGTGTGATGTGGAAGGGACTACGCCGTCCCTCTGTCACCAAACCAATTGTCGACAGTGTGGGCTTGGGGCTCTACTCAAATGTCCCAAGGATTCACCTGGAAATAGCACACCTTGGTTCCGGGAAACGTGGAAAAGACGCAGGGATTTGATTACAAAATACAGTTTCGAGGTAATTTCCAATAATCTGCTGCACCGCAGGCCCCCGCTTCAGCTGCTCTGGATCAAGTTGATGGCGCCGGTGCGTGCAAGACGGGCTGAAGCCTTTGGGCCTCCAGCACAACTATTATCGATGATAATCCGGTTCGGATTATCTCATTCGATTATCGGGATAATGGGATCGGCGAGAGCCAGGTCCATGACACTGGCCTCTTCTACAGGCGTCCGCTTCAGCTCCTCTGGAACGGGATGCGGCTCTGCGCCTTTGAGGATTCCAGCACAGCTATTATCGATGATAATCCGGTTCGGATTATCTCATTCGATTATCGGGATAATGGGATCGGCGGAGAGCCAGGTCCATGGCACTTGCCTCTTCCACAGGCGTCCGCTTCAGCTCCTCTGGAACGGGATGCGGCTCTGCGCCTTTGAGGATTCCGGCACAGCTATTATCGATGATAATCCGGTTCGGATTATCTCATTCGATTATCGGGATAATGGGATCGGCGGAGAGCCAGGTCCATGACACTTGGCCTCTTCTACAGGCGTCCGCTTCAGCTCCTCTGGAACGGGATGCGGCTCTGCGCCTTTGAGGATTCCGGCACAGCTATTATCGATGATAATCCGGTTCGGATTATCTCATTCGATTATCGGGATAATGGGATCGGCGGAGAGCCAGGTCCATGACACTGGCCCACAGGCGTCCGCTTCAGCTCCTCTGGAACGGGATGCGGCTCTGCGCCTTTGAGGATTCCGGCACAGCTATTATCGATGATAATCCGGTTCGGATTATCTCATTCGATTATCGGGATAATGGGATCGGCGGAGAGCCAGGTCCATGGCACTTGCCCTTGCCACAGGCGTCCGCTTCAGCTCCTCTGGAACGGGATGCGGCTCTGCGCCTTTGAGGATTCCGGCACAGCTATTATCGATGATAATCCGGTTCGGATTATCTCATTCGATTATCGGGATAATGGGATCGGCGGAGAGCCAGGTCCATGACACTGGCCCTTCCACAGGCGTCCGCTTCAGCTCCTCTGGAACGGGATGCGGCTCTGCGCCTTTGAGGATTCCGGCACAGCTATTATCGATGATAATCCGGTTCGGATTATCTCATTCGATTATCGGGATAATGGGATCGGCGGAGAGCCAGGTCGATGACACTTGCCTCTTCCACAGGCGTCCGCTTCAGCTCCTCTGGAACGGGATGCGGCTCTGCGCCTTTGAGGATTCCAGCACAGCTATTATCGATGATAATCCGGTTCGGATTATCTCATTCGATTATCGGGATAATGGGATCGGCGGAGAGCCAGGTCCATGGCACTGGCCTCTTCCACAGGCGTCCGCTTCAGCTCCTCTGGATCGGGATGCGGCTCTGCGCCTTTGAGGATTCAGGCACAGCTATTATCGATGATAATCCGGTTCGGATTATCTCATTCGATTATCGGGATAATGGGATCGGCGAGCGCCAGGTCGATGGCACTTGGCCTGCTCCACAGGCGTCCACTTCAGCTGCCTCTGGATCGGAATTGATGGCACCGGTGCCTTTGGGCCTCCAGCACAACTATTATCGATGATAATCCGGTTCGGATTATCTCATTCGATTATCGGGATAATGGCATCGAGAGCCACGTCGATGGCACTTGCCCCTGCTCCACAGGCGTCCGCTTCAGCTCCTCTGGAACAGGATGCTGCTCTGCGCCTTTGAGGATTCCGGCACAGCTATTATCGATGATAATCCGGTTCGGATTGTCTCATTCGATTATCGGGATAATGGCATCGGAGGCCACGTCGATGGCACTTGCCCTTGCTCCACAGGCGTCCACTTCAGCTGCTCTGGATCAAGTTGATGGCACCGGTGCGTGCAAGACGGGCGGAGCCTTTGGGCCTCCAGCACAACTATTATCGATGATAATCCGGTTGGGATTATCTCATTCGATTATCGGGATAATGGGATCGGCGGAGAGCCAGGTCCATGGCACTGGCCCTCTTCCACAGGCGTCCGCTTCAGCTCCTCTGGAACAGGATGCTGCTCTGCGCCTTTGAGGATTCCGGCACAGCTATTATCGATGATAATCCGGTTCGGATTATCTCATTCGATTATCGGGATAATGGGATCGGCGGAGAGCCAGGTCGATGGCACTGGCCCACAGGCGTCCGCTTCAGCTGTCTAGAAGCAGCGGATAATGGCTCACACGGCCATAGTCTACGCAGGCCGAGAGCGACGTTGGGGAAGCATTTCTGTTAGAGTACTGCTGCTTCAGCCCCTCTTGATACCCTTGAGGCGCCGTAGTGCGGCCGCCGCCCTCCTGTGTCGCCTAAGGCTACAAGTTAACCGCTTCCCCAAGCAGGGCTGCTAGAGTTTCCGCCGGGTACTGACGTAACGCTCACCCACCTTATTTGCCGGCAACCTACCGTTGGCGACCAGGTGATAGGTCGCTCTCTGGGATCTGATTGATGATCTTTCGCGAAGTTTCCAATCCCCCAGACGGGAGCATCGAGGTCCGCGTAGCTAATAGGCGATGTCATTGCATGTCTCCAAGAGTTAAATATCACGGTGATTTACATTACCGTGATATGATTGCATGTCAAGCGCAAACAAATTACGGTAATGTTATTAATGTATGATGGATGGTGGCGAATGGCCAAAGCCGGTCGAGGGTCCGATCAGTTTCCGCTCCGGTTGCCCGATGGTATGCGCGATCGGATTAAGCAGAGTGCCGAAGCAGCTGGTCGCTCCATGAATGCTGAAATCGTCGAAAGGCTCGAGGATTCCTTCCTGATACGGAAGGCAGATGGGTTGCGGCTGCAGGCTCGAGAGCATCGGCACGGAGCAAACGCTGAGGCGCTTGAATACATCAAGCGGGCCCTTGAACTCCTAACATCTCAAAAGGTTTAGAATGTCAGTTCGGAAGCGTACATGGGCCACCGGCAAGGGTGAACAGAAGACAGCATGGGTGGTCGACTATGCCGACGCAAAAGGTGTGCGTCGGCTGAAGACGTTCAAGCTGAAAAAGCAGGCTGACGCATTTTCTGCTACTGCCTCGGTCGAGGTAAGGGAGGGAGTTCACGTCGCCGATAGCGACAGCGCCACCGTGAAGCAGGCCACTGCGTTTTGGTTAGTCAGCGGCGAAGCATCCGGATTAGAACGAACTACAATTGACAGCTATCGATCGCATGTCGACCTCCACATTGTGCCGTTTATCGGCGATTTGAAACTCACAACCCTCAACATCCCGGTGTTGCGTTCATTCGAGGATGATTTACGCCGCAATGGGCGCTCTCCAGCGATGATCCGGAAGGTGATAGTCAGCCTTGGTTCTTTGCTCGCAGATGCTCAGGAGAGGGGACTAACGGCCCGTAATGCTGTGCGCGATATCCGCGGACGTCGCAAAGGCGGCGAGAGGCGACAAGAGAGGCGGCACAAGGGTCGGTTGAAGGTTGGTATCGATATTCCAACCAGAGACGAAGTGAAGGCAATTATTGGAGCCCTGCAAGGACGCTGGCGGCCGTTGCTCCTCGCCGCCATCTTCACAGGCTTGCGAGCTTCTGAGTTGCGAGGACTTCGTTGGATCGACGTAGATCTCGATCAGCGAGAAATCCGGGTTCATCAGCGGGCCGACAGGTTCAATACAATAGGAAAGCCGAAGTCGATTGCAGGTGAGCGCACAGTTCCTGCTCCGCCACTCGTCATAAATTCTCTGCGAGAATGGCAACTTCTATGTCCGAAACGGGACACCGGGAAAGTGGATGTTGACGGCAAACCGCTGATGGTGCTCGACCTCGTATTTCCGAATGGGCTTGGACGAGTTGAGCAGCTGAACAATATCGTTCGGCGCGGCCTACAGCCTGCCCAGGTGAAGGCTGGCGTGACGGTTGAGACCGCAGAGGTCGATGAAAACGGCAAAGCTATCGTTGCTGCCAAATATAAAGGTATTCACGCGCTTCGGCATTTTTACGCAAGCTGGCTGATCAACCGCAAAGAGGACGGCGGGCTTGGCTTGCCGGCGAAGGTGGTTCAAGAGCGCATGGGTCACTCGACAATCGCCGTAACGATGGACGTTTACGCGCACTTGTTCGCGAGGGGCGATGACGCTGCAGAACTCGCGGCAGCTGAAGCGGCTCTTCTAGCTTGATGTGACATGAATGCGACATAATGTAATAAAACGTAATAAAATCAAAGGTTGAAGACGGATTGTGGATCCGGAGGTCGGTGGTTCGAGCCCACCCAACTGTACCATTCAGCAACTAAGCAGGGATGCTCAGAGCGACCGCTGTCGCGCGGACCCGAACTCCGCCTTCCATCGAGGATCCTCCGCGCCGCTGCATTTTCAATGAATGCTAGCATGCTGATTGAGCGAGCAGGATACGCGGGTTCCGATGGAGGTGTGCAGCTGTTCAACCGCAACAACCGTGATCATCCGCGCAATTTCGTTGGGGCGAACGGACTCTGCCATGAAGTGCTAACCGCAAGCGGGGGGCGCGGCCACGGGTGTTCGCCGCACCGGCGGTGATCGCGGCCGCGTCAAGACCGGTAGCTGATCAGGGCTCGGCGTCGAATGGTGACTGCTGCCATGGCGCGCAAGGGGGGGGTGGCGCGCCGATCGCCGTCTTATCGATTGCGTAGCCGGCGATAGACCCGCTCGGCGACATAGAGCAGGAAAATAGCGGTGAAGAGCAGGAACGGCCAGACGAAGGTTCCAATGGCCGACCCCAGCGTGAGGCTGTCACTGGCAACTGCACCGATAAGCAGGGCGACCGCCATCAGGACGAAGTAACCGGCGACCCGTCCGTACTCCTTCAAGACGTTGACGATCTCTTCGATAATGATCTCGGGCATATGCGCTCTACTGCCATCTTCCTAGGATCATGCCTGCGCAGCGACGATCACGCAAGGAAGTAGCGGATAGTTGTTATTCGCGATGCGAGGTGCTGACGCGCTACCGGCGCAGCGCGATTCGGATGCCGCGCAGCGGCGGTCTAGAACAAAGATCCCTGCCGGCCGGATTCCTGCTTCTTCTCCTGCGCCCTTTGGCGCAAGCGAGGCCGCGGCGCCTGGCCCGAGGTCGCCAGAGCCTGGACGTCGCCATCGGCGAAACGCAGCGAAAGCGGCACGCCCGGCGAAACTTCCGACGCCCGCCTGAGCACCCCTCCTTGCGTGTCGAGCACCAGCGCGTAGCCGCGGTCGAGTATCGCCTGGTCGGAGAGTTTCAGCGTCGCGAGCAGCCGGTCGGCTTGCGTGAGGCGCGCCCGTGCGCGCTCGAGGCGCGCCGTCATCGCCGTCTCGCTCCGGCGCAGCATGGCCACCAACCGGTCACCCGCGAGCTTGTTGCGGCGTTCGATCGGCGCAGTCGTCAGCCTCGACGAACCCCGCAGCAACAACTCGCGCCGTTGCCTCAACGCATTGCGTATCGCGCCGGTCGCGCGGGTGAAGTCGCGCTCGGCGTGCTTTCGTGTATCGGCGATGCGCCGCGAAAGCGTCGCCGGGGTCAGGCGGATGGCGGCGAACCGCGCCCGCTTGCGGTCGACGCCGACGTCCAGCGCACGGCCGAGGCGACTGCTCGCCTCGTCGAAATGCCGGCGCGGCAGCGCCAGCAACTGATCCGGGGAGGGTAGGGCTCTCGCGGCGGCGCGCAAGGTCGAGCGCTTGCGGTCAGTCGACCGCGAGACGCAGGCCCGCAGCCGCGCGCCGAGATTGGCCAGCCGCGCCGCTATCTCATCGCGCACCGGAACGGCGATTTCGGCCGCGCCGGTCGGTGTCGGAGCACGCACGTCCGCCACGAGGTCGATCAGCGTCCAGTCAGTCTCGTGACCCACTGCCGAAATGATCGGTACGTGCGAATCCGCTACGATGCGGGCCAACGCCTCGTCGTTGAAGCCCCAAAGATCTTCGAGACTGCCGCCACCGCGCGCCACGATGATCACATCCGGGCGCGGGATCGGGCCGCCCTCGGACAAGGCGTTGAAACCCAGCACTGCGTTGGCGACCTCGGTCGCGCACGTCTCCCCCTGCACGCGTACGGGCCACACGATGACATGCAGCGGAAAGCGGTCCTTAATGCGGTGGACGATGTCACGGATGACCGCCCCGGTCGGCGACGTGACGACGCCGATGACCCGCGGCATATAAGGCAGAAGCTGCTTGCGCGCCGGCTCGAACAGGCCTTCGGCGGCGAGGCGGCGCTTGCGCTCCTCCAGCAATGCCATCAGCGCGCCGGCGCCGGCAGGTTCAAGATTGTCGATGACGATCTGATAGTTGGACTTGCCGGGGAAGGTGGTGAGCTTGCCGGTGGCGATTACTTCCATCCCTTCCTCGGGACGAAACTTGATGCGGCTCATCGCCGTCCTCCAGATCACCGCATCCAGCCGGGCACGGTCGTCCTTTAGGCAGAAATAAGCATGGCCGGAGGAATGCGGTCCGCGGTATCCGGAAATCTCGCCGCGTACGCGCACGTAGCCGAACGCATCCTCGACCGTACGGCGCAGCGCGTTCGATATCTCGCTCACCGTGAATTCGGCGGCGTTGCTTTTCGATTCGGTCAAAAGATCATCCATCGGATGATTGATCCGCCTTTGCCCCGCCTGGTCAAGAGCCGGGTGTCGTTGAGAGAAATGATAGGAAAAAAATCCTTGAACTGCGATGATGGCTCCCCATATTCCATCATGTTAGAAAGGGCGGGACGATGGCGACACTCAATTCACTGAAGCAAGGGCAGGCAACGGCCGGTCAGGGCACTGGTGCGCGCTTGCGCAATCTGGTGATGCGCTACGTTCGGACGAGCACCGCAGATGCAACCGCCAGGCAGCGACGCGGCCACGAGATCGTCAACTTCGTCAGCCTTGCGACCGTCGTCTCGAATACCGGCTTTGCGGTGCTTTTTTCGATCATCGATTTCCGCAATTTCTGGCCGTTCGTCGCCGCGCTCGTGTTCTTCTCGCTGGTCTGGCTGGCAACGCCGCTGATGCATCGCTTCGGTCATCTCGCCGCCGGCACCTATCTGTGGGCGACGGCGATGGCGGGAGATGCTGCCTATGCGTGGATCGCCGGCACGGATGCCGGTTTCCAGTATTTCCTGCTCGCCGGCCCGGCGACGCTGGTGATGGTGCTCGGCTCGCGGCGGCTGAGACTGGTCGCCTTCTACTTCGCCGCACTGCTTATTGTATTTGCCGTCATCGAGCTGACTTTTCCGGCGAAGTCCACGGTGCTGAGCCTGTCGCCGGAAATGACGACGGCGGCGTTCCTGCTGTCGGTATGCATGTCCGCGGTGTTCAACCTTATTGCGGCGCTCTACACCTTCCGCCGGGCGGAGGAATATGAAGACGCCTTTGAGGCAGAGCACGAGCGTTCCGAGCGGTTGCTGCTTAATCTGATGCCCGCTTCTGTCGCCCAGCGCCTCAAGCACGAGCCGGGCGAGGTTATCGCGGATGATTTGCCTGCCGTGACCATCCTTTTTGCCGACATTGTCGGCTTCACCGTCCGCGCCGCCACCCTGCCGGCGCAGCACCTCGTCGGCTTCCTCAACCGCGTGTTTCTTGAGTTCGACCGGTTGGCTGATGCTCACGGGCTGGAGAAGATCAAGACAATCGGCGACGCGTATATGGTGGCGGGCGGCATGCCGGAGCCCAGGCCGGATCACGCAGCCGCTGTCGCCGCGATGGCGCTCGATATGCTCGACGTGATGCGAAACCTCTCCGAGCAGGCAGGCGAAGACATCGCCGTGCGCATCGGTATCCACACCGGCCCTGCGGTAGCGGGGGTCATCGGCGAACGCAAGCAGTTCTATGACGTATGGGGCGATACCGTGAACGTCGCTGCCCGCATGGAGTCGCACGGGGAGGCTGGCCGGATACAGGTATCGGCCGAAGCAATGCGGGCCATCGGGCCATCGTTCGATTTCGAGCCGCGGGGGATGGTCGATATCAAGGGCAAGGGCCCGATGGAAATCTTCGTCCTTACCGGGCGGGCATAGCCCGCGCTCATCTCCATGCAACCGGAATACAATCAGGAATAGAAGTTTTTGCGGATTTATGGAACAAAACATGAACGATATGCTACTGTTGATTGCTTTGTTTTTGGGAGGGCAAAATGAAAGTTGACGTATTCTACAAGGTTTGTCGCGCCAAATTGGGATCGATCTCGAAGGCGGCACAGGGAGGATTTGAACTGATCCTGAGGGAGGCGGGCGCACGGAAAACCGAAACGAACCATCTGGCCTACATGCTGGCGACCGCCTGGTGGGAAACCGCGAAAACCATGCAGCCGGTGCGCGAGGCGTTCTTCGTCGCACCCAACGATTTTGAGAAAGCCGAGGCATGGCGCCGCAAGAACCTGCACTACCATCCATACTACGGACGCGGCTTCGTCCAACTGACTTGGAAGACGAACTACGAGAAGGCTTCAAAGAAGTTCGGCGTCGACTTCGTCAAGGAGCCGGACAGGGTGATGGAACCTCAATACGCGGTTCCGATCCTGTTCGAGGGCATGGCGGAAGGTTGGTTCACCGGCAAGGCACTCGACGATTACATCGACGACATCGACGAACCGAAAAGCGAGGACCTGCGCGAGTACAAGGAAGCGCGCCGCATCATAAATGGCACGGACAAGGCGGATACGGTCGCAAGGATCGCGGTTTTGATTGAAGAAGCGCTGCGCCAGGCGGACTATGGCACGGACGCACTCGCCGGCTTCGCCACCGCGAATTCTGCCGGCGTTAGGATCAGTCCCTACTCATGGATCGCCGACGGGTTCGGTCCCGGTGGCCCGGGCGATCAGTCCGCTACAGTCAGCGAAGCCGCGCTGCCGGCCGCCTCGGGCACTTTCGCGGCGAAGCTGGTCGAGAAGGCGCAGGCGGAATTCCATGTTTACAAGGGTGAGTTCGAAAACGTTTCTCCCCTGAAAGAACGCATCGGCAAGTATTGGAACTTTCTGAACAGGCCGGATCTCGACGGGGCGGATGATGTTCCCTGGTCGGCCGCCTTCATCTCCTACATGGTGCATCTGGCCGGCGCAGGCACCGCGTTTCCGTACAGCGCGCAGCACTCGGTCTATTTCTACCGCATCATCAATGACCTGATCATCAACAAGAAGACGTCGTTCCGGGGATACCGGGTCGGCGAAATCACCATCCAGCCGGGCGATATCATCGGTATGAACAGGGCGGCAAGCAGCCAGATCGACTACGACTGGGCTTCCCATCATTCGGACTACAAGAGCCACGCGGACATCGTAGTCGGCGTCGACGGCACCGGCGTCTCCACGATCGGCGGAAATGTCGGTGCGGCTCCGCGGCAGGTCTCGACAAAGAAGTTCATCTGGAGCGGCGGCTCATTGGTCAACAGCGTCAACGCGAACCAGAAGGTTTTCGTGGTGATCCGAAGCTTCCTGCCTTGATGCGGGTTTCATGAGCCGGGGGAGAGCGCCGGTCGCCTGCTGGCCGGCGCTCACCAACCTGGCATCTGGTTAGGCTTGCTACGCTTCATCCGCGAAAACGCCATTGCCGCAAAGTCGAAGGAACCGCTGTCCTCGATCGTCGATACCGATATGTTGTCGAGGCTCTCGGCGATGTGGCGCGCCAGCGCGTCGACCAGCGCCGGATGCTCGGAATGGCCACGCATAATGCCGATCTTGGTTTCCGGCAGATCGCCAAATCCGTCTGCCTCCGTCAGCACCCGCATTCCGGGTCGCAACGAGCATTCCGCCAGTACCGAAACGGCCAGTCCGGACAGTACGGCCGCCGTGATGACGGTGGCTGAAAAGCTGCTGACGAGCACACGATGATCGCGCCCCATCCGTTCCAGAACCTCCGTTCCGGCGCGGCGCCAGATGCAGGTTGGACGACCGAATGCCACCGGCAAAGGCGTCAGTTCATGCACGTTGTGATTGGCTGAGGTGACCCAGAGCAGGGGTTCGCGCCGCACAACTTCCGATGGTGCAACCTCCTCGTTGTGAGTTACCAACGCAATGTCGAGATTGCCACGCCGAATGTAGTCGCGCAGCCTTCCTGTATCTTCGCAGACGACGGATAGTTCTACGCGCGGATTGGACCGCGAAAAGCGCGCCATGATCTCCGGCAAGAACCGCTCGGCGTAGTCGTCGGGCACGCCGATGCGGATATGCCCCTCCAGGCTGGCATCGTCGAAGGCCGCCTGCGTCTCGCGATTGAGCCGGATCAGCCGCCGCGCATAGGCGAGCAGTTTCTCACCATCTTCCGTCAGCCTGTTGGCCCGGCCGTCCTTCTCAAACAGCGGCTTGCTGATGCGTTCTTCCAGCCGTCTCATCTGCATCGAAACCGCCGATTGCGTGCGATGAACCTCGTCGGCGGCCTTGGTGAAGCTGCCGGTGTCGGCAATCATGATGAAGGTTTGAAGCTGGTCGAGATCAAGGGGCGCTTTCATCGTGCATCCATCACCAATGTTGATTGGATATATTAGAAACATTCGTTGGATAAATCAATTCCCGCGTGAGATTGTGGGGACGTCCAGGGAAGTTGAGCGAATTCATAGCGGCGGGAGCGATCCCGCCCGATCGATCATGCACGCCCGGATAATTCGCGGAAGGAGACTGTCATGACCACCCTCGATTTCACCACCGGTGCCACGCGTATCGCGCAGCGTCCCTCGTTTCTGGTGCAAGGGCTGAACGCCGTATCGAAACTCCTTCGCGCCTGGCGAAACCGCCGCGAGTTGCACCGGCTTGGCGAGCTGACCGATGCGGAACTTAAGGACATCGGCCTGACGCGCTCCGACCTCTTCGTCGCCAATGCTGAGCCACTTGGTGTTGATCCGACCGCACAGCTAAGAGCTATCGTGGTTTCGCGCCTTGACTAGCGGCCAACCAGTTCACGCAGGCGAACTCCCCCACCGGTCACCCTGCCGGACGCCTGCTGATTGCCCGGTCCATTGTGGACCGGGCGTTTTTTTCGCCTTGGCTTCTAACGGTTCCGATCCATGCCCCGGGTGAACTGGTCGAAGATCAACTCGACGCCCTTCTGGTAGTCGTCGCGGGTCTTGCTGCCGCTCTCGAACATCTTGCCGAAAAGGTCGTCGTAAGGATTGGCTGGACGACCGCTCGGCGCGTGCGGTGCTGCCGCCGGCTCGTCAATCGGCTCCGCCTGCGTCTGTCCCTGGCCACCCCGCATCATCTCTTCGAATATTTTCCCCCATGGATTGTCGGCCATCGGACTGTCAGGCGCTTGTTGCGGCTGTGCTTCCGGCTTCTGTTGCGAGCCGCCGCCAAGCATGTCTTCGATCATCTTGCCGAACGGGTTGTCCATAGGGCTGGACGGTGACTGCGGAGGGGTGCCTCGCGGCTGCTGTGCGGCGCCACCGCCAAACATCCCCTCAAGGATCTTGCCCAACGGATTGTCCATCGGGTTGGATGGAGCCTGTTGCTGTTGCGGCTGGCCACCAAACATACCGCCGCCACCCTGCTTCATCATCTGCTCGATGATCTGCCCGAGCGGATTGTTGGTGCCTCCGAAGCCGCCAGCCTGCGCCCCCTGCATCTGGTTTGTCGACTGTTTGAACAATCCGCCCATCACCATCGAGGCAAGCACGGGCAACATCTGGTTGAGAACGCTCTGGCCGATGCCGGTCGCCTGTGCAGCTTGCGCCGTGATCGCGCGCGACAGCTCCTTCGAGCCGAACAGTTGGCCGAGGATGCCGTTGCCCTCGGCCACCCCTTGCGGCGAGAAGGCCGCCTGGGTGTCGTCGAAATATTTTCCCTGTTGGCCGCTGGCAAGCGCTGTCATGAAGTTCGCGATACCATAAGGATCCGCCGCATTGCGCTTGAGGCCCTGGCTGAAGGCGGGCATCAGCGCCTCGACGGCCAACTGCGTCTGCTGCTGCGAAAGACCGAACTGCCGTGCCAGCAGGTCCATACCCTGGCCGTTCTGCGCATTGGCCATCATGTCGAAAAGCGGAAGCATTGACGCAACTCCTCCTGAAAATGCTCACTGACCCATTGCTAGCGGAAAGCCGGCGAGCGGGCTACCGGCTTGTTTGCGCGCTGCCTGTAGCGAGCGGATGAAAACCGGTGCGAGCTGCCTCAGTAGGCGTATTCCAGGAACACCGGCTCGATCGATCCGCCCCAGCGCGTCTGGTAGGCATTGAGCATTTCCTCGGCGCTGGTTGTGCCTCGCGCCACCACCTCGTCCAGTGTCGACAGGAACGACGTTTCGTCGAATCCATCGCGATTCTTGCGAGCGCGGTTTTCGAGCCCGATGCGGGAAATCGCCAGCACCTCTCGCGCAATCTCGCGAAGTTGCCTGCCGCGGAACTCGGCGGCGATGCCTTGCGCCGGAACCGCGGTGCGCATTTCCCGCACCTCCTCGTATGTCCAGTCGGCGGTCATGGCTTCCGCGGCATCGAGCGCCTCTTCGTCATAAAGCAGCCCGACCCAGAAAGCCGGCAGCGCGCAGATGCGCCGCCACGGTCCGCCGTCGGCGCCGCGCATCTCGAGAAACCGTTTCAGGCGCACATCCGGAAACAGCGTCGAGAGATGGTTCGCCCAGTCGCCGATGGTCGGCATGCCGTCGGCAATCTCGTTGTGTGCAGCGCCCGCCATGAACTGGCGAAAAGTTATGTGTGTCATGTCGTGATAGCGACCGTCGCGGATGACGAAATACATCGGCACGTCGAGCGCCCATTCGACGTAGTCTGCAAAGCCGAATTGCGGCGAGAAGCAGAACGGCAGCAGGCCTGAGCGCTGGTTGTCGGTGTCGGTCCAGATTTCGCCGCGCCAGGATTTCAGACCGTTCGGCCGGCTGTCGGTGAACGGCGAATTGGCGAAAAGTGCTGTCGAAAGCGGCTGCAGCTTGAGCGACACCTGCATTTTGCGGCGCATGTCGGTTTCGCTCTCGAAGTCGAGATTTACCTGGATCGTGCAGGTGCGGTACATCATGTCGAGACCCAGGGTGCCGACCTTCGGCATGTAACGGGTCATGATCTCGTAGCGGGACTTCGGCATTTTCGGCGTCTCGGTTAGCCGCCATTTCGGGCTGCCGCCAAGCCCGAGAAAGCGGATACCCAGCGGCTCTGCTATCTCGCGCAATTGCGCCAGATGCGCGTTGCCCTCGCGGCAGGTCTGGTGGATGGTTTCCACTGGGGCGCCCGAAAGCTCGAACTGCCCGCCCGGCTCCAGCGAGATCGCGCCCTGTCCGGTCGGTTCGACCAGGCCGATGACCCGACCGTCGTCAAGTATGGGATCCCAGCCGAGCGTGCGTTGCATGCCTTCCAAAAGCGCGCGGATCCCGCGATCGCCGCCATAGGGAACCGGCGCGTTGCCGTCGACATAGAACGGGAACTTTTCATGCTCCGTGCCGATGCGCCATTTGTCGCGCGGCTTGTTGCCCTCGGCGAGGTACGCGACAAGTTCGTCCTTGCCCTCGATCGGCCGAAAATCAGATGTGTCGCGCGCCATGCTCGTCCTGCTCCCCGGCTTGGAAAAGCCGTGGCGCTTGATGCCGAAATGGCCATCCGCGATCAAGCGAAAAATCCTGATCCAGTTTCAAGAGATTGACGATCGGCTCATGACGGCGCCGCGCCGGAATAAATCGCACTGTATAAAAAACAATGTATACTGGAAATCAAAGAGGAGGGCAAAAGAAATGGACAAGTTGTGGTTGTTCTCGGTTGCGTTACTGGCAGCTTCATCTAGCTTTGCCTACGCTGCTGAACTGCATAAGGATGTCGGTACGATTAAGGTCGCCGAGGAGGCGTATGGCGACGAGGAGGACAGATTCGACCAGAGCCATAATATGAGCGGTCTCTTATGTCCGGCTGCGGACTGGTGCCTGCTGGTGTCGGACGAACTGCGGGGAGTACACCGTCTCAAGGTCGAACGGAACGCGGACAATTTACCGAATGTGCGTTACGACGCTGCGATTGACCTCGGAGAACCTTCGGAGGCCTTTCAGGCGAGCCACGGCTTGACCGGTTTGGATGAACTCGATCTCGAGGCGATCGCGAGCGACGGCAATATGGCCTACTTCATAGGCTCGCACGCCAACAAGCGAAAAAGCGGCAAATACAACGCTGGCTCGCATCTTGTCGCCATCGCCGGCCTCTCGGATCTCCGTTCGAACTCCGCCGTACCGGCCAAATGGGTGAGCCTGGATGGGCTGTTCAAGCGCAACGATATGTTTCCCAATGCACTCGGAAAGGAATTGCAGTGCGGTGGCATCAATGTGGAAGGGGCTACGATCGCCGGCGCCGACCTGCTGATTGGTTTGCGCTCTCCGACCCGTCTGGAGGGCGGTGGCGCGCCGGCTGCCTATTTTATCTCTGTCCCTCTTGGTGACCTTCTGTCCGAAAAGTTCGATGACGCCAAGCTGCATGTTGTGCCGACCACGGAACCATTCATCGGCATCCGGGCGATGGAGACTGTTGGCGATGCAGTGCTTGTCGTCACGGGTGACGCCGGTGTCAATGATCTCCCGAAGAAGAAGCCGAGCGACCCCCCGCGCACGTGTGACAGCAACCTTAATAAGGAGCACCCGGACCGCCCGTTCCAACTGCGCTTGTTGAAATCCAAAGAGTCGGATGCTTTCGCTACAGAACCGCTGATGACGTTCGAGCCGGTAAAAGAGAAAGACTTTAAGAAAAAGCCGATCGTGGCCAAGCTGGAGGCCATTGCTGCCGACCCCGCGAGACCGGATGGGTTGTTTGTGATTTATGACGGCAGCGACACGGTTCAGTATCTGACGGGCGTGACGCTGCAGTAGAGCAGTTTGCTTGTCGGCGAAGGGTGGCGCTACCAATCGCCGATCGTCGCCTGGATCAATGCCATTGCGGCGACGGCGGCCGTATCGGCGCGCAGTATGCGCGGTCCGAGCGGGATCGCCGTGACGAAGGGCAGGCCCCGCAACTGCCGCCGCTCGTCGTCGGAGAAGCCGCCCTCCGGACCAATCAGCAGCCCGAGCTTGGTCTCGGCGATGGCTTGCAGCGCGGACAGGGGATTGTTGGTGGAGGCGTCCTCGTCGCAGAAGATCAGGCGTCGCTGTCTGTCCCAGCCAGCGAGCAATCGATCGAGCTTTAACGCCTCGCCAACGTGCGGCACGGCAAGGATACCGCATTGCTCGGCGGCCTCGATGGCATTGGCTTGCAGTCGCTCGATGCCTGCCCTTGCCACCTGGGTGTGCTGGGTGATCACCGGCTGCAGAACGCCGGCACCCATCTCGACCGCCTTCTGCACAATGTAATCGAGGCGGCCCTGTTTCAGCGGGGCAAAGCAATAGACCAGATCGGGCTTTGCCGGCTGCGGGCGCGTCAGCTCGACCAGGGTCAGTCGAACGGCCCTTTTTGACTTGGCTTCGACACTGGCCCGCCACTCGCCGTCGCGGCCGTTGAATACCAGCACCTCGCCACCATCGGTCATGCGCAGCACATTGAGGAGATAGTGGCTGTGTTCCGCCCCAGCATCGATTGCTGCACCGCTGGCAAGATCGGCGGTGAGGTAGAGCCTTTGCATTTTGTAATTCGCGCGCATGGGCGAGGAATGCCGAAGGACGACGTTCAGGTCAAGAATGCTGGCCCAGGCTCCGCGCTTGAATGCCAAACCGGCTGATACCCTGCCTTCAACACCAGAAGGGTTGTAGCCGGAGTACAGAGCCGGACGTCGCTCCCGTGGAGACTTTTGTATTCGCAATAGCCACGGTAGCCCGAGAAAGACCATTCGCGCATTCCCTCACCCTTGTTGGCAAAAGCGCGCTTGCCTTGCAGCACCATGGCGCCGTCCGGCAGCGCCACGAAGTCGCTGTCCGTTACGCTTACCGGATGCCCGCCACTCGCCAATCGCTCCCCATGCAATCGTCGATCGATCTGCGCGACCGTCGGCCTGGCGATCGCGAAGGCCTTGCCGAAGCACTCGGCATATTCCTTCGCCTTCTCGCGCCGGCAGTAAAAGCATGGCCGATGCCCGGCGGCGAGCGCCGTGACTTCGTCGAGGAAGAACAACTCGGTCCAGCCGGCGTTGCCCGAGCGAGTATTGCGGCCCATCACCGCGCGCCTATGGCCCTTGAATTCGCATTCGCAGATAATCCAGGCTGCGGTCGTCCAGCGGCGCGTCAGCAACGTCCGTGTGTCGGGATCGTGGATGACGCCTCGATTGCCTGTAAACATGCCCCGCGCATCGACTGCGTGGATCTCGCCAAAAGGATCGACTCGGTTTCGTAGGGGCACCAGCAACCCACCTCTTCATTCTCTCTGGACCGCATGATAATCGCGGCTCAAGGCAAGTGCATTCCGAAACAGGGCGACCCATGCGCGTTCTCGTGGTTCAGAATTTCGACGGGACAGGGCTTGGTCAGGTGGCCACCGCGCTTGACGAGGTTGGCGCTGAAATCGACCTCCGCAAAGTCCACCACGGCGATCCTTTGCCACCAACCGCCGACGGCCACCACGCGGCGATTATCCTTGGCGGCGGCCAGAATGCGCTCGCCGATGAAGCGTTTCCCTATATTCCAGCCTTGCTCGATCTTGCTCGCGACTTCGAGGCAAAAGACAAGGCGGTTCTCGGCATCTGCCTTGGCAGTCAGTTGCTTGCGCGTGCGTTTGGCGGTGTGAACCAGATCGGAGGCGCCACGGAATTCGGCTGGTGCCCGGTAAGCTTGAGCGATGAGGGCATTGCCGATCCTGTGCTGAAGGGTGTGCCCCGCGACTTCAGTATATTTCAGTGGCACGACGATACTTTTTCGCTGCCACCCGACGCCGCACATCTCGCATCGAGCGGTGTCGCGGCGAACCAGGCGTTTCGCGTCGGGCGCGCCGTGTATGGAATCCAGTTTCACTTTGAAGCGGATCAACGGCTTGTGCGCGAGTGGAACCTCGAATTTGCCGACCATCTCGCTCAGCATCAACCAAAGTGGGCGGCAAATTTCGAGGCCGAAGCTGCGCAATACGGGCAAGCCGCCGATCTAGTGGGAATTTCTATCGCGCGAGCTTGGGCAGGTCTGATCTGAGGCCATTTCGTTGCAAAAAGGCCACGTCGGAAGAACACTTTCCATCAAAGGGTTATTGCGGTGGTGTTTCTGCGCAAGGCCGCATAGAAGGCGCCGGCCGACGGGGATGGAACTAACACACTGGTAACTGAATTCCCGTAAGAGTTTAGCAATTCAAGCAACCGAGAGTACCCCCTTGCGCGCCGCCCTTTTGTCTTTCGCAATGTTTGTTGCCATCGTTTTCTGCGGCTTTGGCGTTTATTCGTCGGACGCGAGCGACGAGGCCGTTGTCGACGGCTACGGCGTAAGTGCCAGCATTCGCTAGCACTTCCCGTCTAACGGCTTACTTGTTTCGTTCCATCTCAACGGAAACGAGTCGCTTCTGGGCGCCGTCAATGGCGATTGCCGTCAGTCGCCCCGATTGAAATGCGCCGGTGTCGATATTGACGCGGTTGGCCAGCAGGTCAGGCTGGCGGGTTATCGTGTGCCCGTGGACGATTACCTTCGGGTGAAGCCCGGAAAATCGCAGGAATTCGTTGCGGATCCAGATCAGGTCATCGAGTTGCTGACGGTCGAGCGGGACGCGCGGCCTGATGCCTGCATGGCAGAAAAAGAAATCACCGAACGCGGCACTTAGCGGGCGCGACATGATGAACCGCACGTGCTCCGCCGGCACGACACGCTTGAGTTCCGCATGAAAGCGGTTGAGATCGCGATGAAGCGGCGGCCCGAATGTCACTCCGTATGATGCCGCCGTCTCGACCCCGCCATATTGCATGAAAAGCGAATCCATCTCCGGCCGCGCAAGAAATTCCATGAAGCCGAGGTCGTGGTTGCCAATGAGCGCGACGATCCGGCTGTCACGCTTGCATGCGTCCATCAACAACTCGATCACGCCGCGTGAATCCGGCCCGCGATCGACATAGTCGCCAAGATGGATCATTCGCCAGTCCGCCGGCTTGTCGCGAGCGATCTCGCCCAGGATGTGCGCGTGCATCTTTTCCAGAAGGTCGAGCCGCCCATGCACATCGCCGATGGCGTAGATGCGGATATCATCCGGCCCCCGTGCATCATCAAAGTGAATGCCGTCGGTCTTGTTCATAATTCACTCTTTGCTTGATTTGCTGCGATCCCGCCATACAGATAGGCGAAATTCGCCGATTGCTTGTAAGGCTGCGATGTCCGGACTTGTCCTCCCGAAACCCGATGCCAGGACCCTTGGCCGCCGCGCCGAGATCGTCGCCGATTTGCGCAGAATCGTGCCGGGCGAGGGCGTTGCCGACGCAATCAACGAGATGCGGGCCTTCGAGAGCGATGGTCTGACGGCGTATCGCCAACTGCCATTGGTGGTTGTGCTTCCCGAAACCACGCGTCAAGTCTCGAAGATCCTCGAATATTGCGATGAGCATGGTATTCGCGTGGTACCGCGCGGATCCGGGACATCGCTCTCCGGCGGCGCGCTGCCGCTTGAGGATGCGGTGCTGCTCGTCATGAGCCGCTTCAATTCGATTCTCGAGATCGATCTGATGAACCGGGTGGTTGTGGCACAGCCGGGCGTCACCAATCTCGGCATCACCAATGCCGTCGAGGCTGACGGCTTCTACTACGCGCCCGACCCTTCCTCGCAGATTGCATGTTCGATCGGCGGCAATGTCGCGGAAAACTCTGGCGGCGTGCATTGCCTGAAATACGGGCTGACGGCGAACAACGTTCTCGGCATCGAAATGGTGCTGATGAATGGCGAGGTGATCCGCCTCGGCGGCAAGCATCTCGACGCCGAGGGCTATGACCTGATGGGTATCATGACCGGCTCGGAAGGCTTGCTCGGCGTCGTCACGGAAGTGACCGTCCGCATCCTGCGCAAGCCGGAGACGGCGCGCGCTCTGCTGATCGGCTTTCCGACCAGCGAGCAGGGTGGCCAATGCGTCGCCGACATCATCGGCGCGGGAATAATTCCGGGCGGCATGGAGATGATGGACCGTCCGGCGATCCGCGCCGCCGAGGATTTCGTCCATGCCGGCTACCCACTCGAATGCGAGGCGCTGCTGATCGTCGAACTCGATGGTCCGGCGGTCGAGGTCGATCATCTGATCGAGCAGGTCGAGGCGATAGCCAATCGCAACGGCGCGACAACCTGCCGGATCTCCACCTCCGATCAGGAGCGCCTGTCCTTCTGGGCTGGCCGCAAGGCGGCGTTTCCGGCAGTGGGCCGCATCTCGCCGGACTACTACTGCATGGACGGCACGATCCCGCGCAAGGAACTGCCGAGGGTGCTGGCCGGCATGCGCGACCTGTCGCAGCACTATGGGCTGCGGGTCGCCAATGTATTTCACGCCGGCGACGGCAATCTGCACCCGCTCATCCTCTACGACGCGAACAAGCCAGGTGAACTTGAGCGGGCCGAAGCCTTCGGCTCCGACATTTTGCGGCTCTGCGTGAAGGTCGGCGGCGTGCTGACCGGCGAACATGGCGTCGGCGTCGAAAAGCGCGACCTGATGCCGGAGATGTTCAACGATACCGATCTCGACCATCAGATGCGGGTCAAATGCGCCTTCGACCCCAACCATCTGCTCAACCCCGGGAAAGTGTTCCCGCAA
The DNA here is from genome assembly GCA_963829135.1 of uncultured Alphaproteobacteria bacterium. Lineage (GTDB taxonomy): Bacteria > Pseudomonadota > Alphaproteobacteria > Rhizobiales > Rhizobiaceae > Kumtagia. The sequence goes on from CAWHHO010000004.1 coordinate 24,140, forward strand.
CTGCGCCGCTGCGCCGAACTCGGCCGCATGCATATTTCCGGCGGCAAACTGCCTTTCCCGGACATTCCGAGGTTTTGAGAGCGATGGACCTCGCAGGATCATGGTTCCTCGCGCCTGCAAAGCGGGGGAGAGAGGGCTCGGGCGAAGCCCGAGACGGAGAGGGGGGCGCTAGTTCTTCGCAGCGCCTGCGAAACCATTCTTGCGGCGTTGGACGGTCGGCTAAATGCCGACATGGTGGCAACCGATCTAAGGCTCCTGTTTACATCCGACAACGGGGCAGAGCGATGAGCTTTTCGCCCTCTCAGCCTCGCTTCGCTCGGCACCTCTCCCCCGCCTTGCGCGGGCGAGGAACCCAAGTGCTGCTCCCATGACCATCTTCCGACCTGACACCGCTGCCGCGGTCCTGTCCACCGTCCACTGGGCGGCGGGTGAGAACACACCTCTCGAAATCCTCGGCCACGGCTCGAAGCGCGGCATCGGTCGCCCCTTGCAGACCGAACATGCGCTCGACTTGTCGAAGCTCTCCGGCGTGACGCTGTATGAACCCGAGGAACTTGTGCTTTCCGCCAGGGCGGGTACCCCGCTTGCCGAGATCGAGGCGCTGCTTGCCGATCGCGGTCAGGAACTGGCCTTTGAGCCGATGGATTACGGGCCGCTGCTCGGTGGGAAGACGAATGGCGGCACGATCGGCGGGGCGCTTGGCGCCAATCTTTCCGGGCCAAGGCGTATCAAGGCCGGGGCAGCGCGCGATCACATCCTCGGAATCAACGCCGTTTCGGGCCGGGGCGAGGCGTTCAAGTCCGGCGGGCGGGTGGTAAAGAATGTCACCGGCTACGATATGTCGAAGCTGATGGCTGGCTCGTGGGGCACGCTTGCCGTGCTTACCGACGTGACCTTCAAGGTCCTGCCAGCGGCGGAAACCGAAACGACGCTGGTTCTGCGCGGGTTGTTCGACGATGCCGCGGTGGCCGCCATGGCCGTCGCGATGGGGTCGCCGGCCGAAGTTTCCGGCGCGTCGCATCTGCCGGAAAGCGTATCCGCGCGGATCGACGAGGCGCTGGCCGGAGGCTCGGCAACCTTGCTGCGTATCGAGGGATTTGGTCCGTCGGTCGAGTACCGCGTCGATCACCTGAAGAGGTTGTTCGGTGCGGCGGGGAGCATCGATACGATCGTTGGCTCCCCGTCCAAAGCGATCTGGAGCGCCGTCCGCGATTGTATTCCGTTTGCCGATGGCACCGAAAGGCCGGTGTGGCGCATATCGATGGCGCCGAGCGAGACGCATAAGTTGGTGATGGCGCTGCGCATGCAGACGGCCGTCGATGCCTTTTACGACTGGGCCGGCGGATTGGTGTGGCTGCGCATGGAAAGCGATCCGGAGGCGGAACTGTTGCGTGGATTCATGCCCAAACTCGGCGGTGGGCACGCGACGCTGGTTCGTGCCAGTCCCGCTTATCGCGCCGCCATCCCGGTATTCGAGCCGCAGGCGCCCGCGCTTGCCAGCCTGTCGGCGCGGCTGAAAGACCAGTTTGATCCCAACGGTATTCTCAACCCCGGCCGTATGGCGGGTGCGCGAACGTCTGCTAAGGTTGTTGCGTGACAGAAGCGGGAGAAAACCGATGAGCACCACCGACCCATCCGCACCGCGCCAGACCGACCGCTGGCTGCAACCCGGCGCCACCAATGTCCAGGTGATTTACATCCTGTATATCGTCAGCCTCGCCATCGGCTTTACGATGATCATCGGCATCATCATCGCTTACATCAATCGGGGCAAATCTCAGCCCTGGCTCGAGACGCATTACACCTTCGCGATACGCACCTTCTGGATCGGATTGTTGTTCGGCCTCATTTCGGCGGCGTTGGCCCTGCTGATCGTTGGCTTCGTCACCGGACTGGCAACGGCCATTTGGTTCATAGCCCGCTGTATTATTGGTTTGCAGGCGCTGGGCCGCAACGAGCCGATCAAGAATCCGCAAAGCTGGCTGCTGGGGACCTGACAGCCCAATGCAAACCACGTTCTCCCCAGCGCAACTCACTGATCCGCATATCGCGGAATCGGAAAAGATCCTGCGCAAATGCGTGCATTGCGGTTTCTGTACTGCCACCTGTCCCACATATGTAACGCTCGGCAACGAACTCGATTCCCCCCGTGGGCGCATCTACCTGATCAAGGACATGCTGGAGAACGGCCGCCCCGCCGATAGAGAGATCGTCACCCATATCGATCGCTGCCTGTCCTGCCTGGCCTGCATGACGACCTGCCCGTCCGGCGTGAACTACATGCACCTGGTGGATCACGCCCGCGCCCATATCGAGAGGACGTATCGCCGCCCGATCGCCGACCGGGCCATCCGCGCACTGCTTGCGCTGACGCTGCCCTATCCGAAGCGCTTTCGGTCCGCCTTGCGGCTGGCCGGGCTGTTCCGCGGCCTTGCCAACCCGGTCATTGTGCGCGTTCCCGCGTTGAAGCCGCTGGCGGCTATGCTCAAGCTGGCGCCGGTCGCCGTGCCAGCAGCGTCGCCGGTTTCGCAGCCAGGCCGCCATGCACCGCTAGGCCCTACGCGCGGCAGGGTCGCGCTGCTCACCGGATGTGCGCAGCAGGTGCTGGAACCGGGCATCAACGAAGCGACCGTTCGCCTGCTGACGCGGTTCGGCATCGAGGTGGTGGTGCCGGAGGGAGAAGCCTGCTGCGGCGCGCTGGTCCACCACATGGGCAAGGAGGATGCCGCGCTCGCCGCCGCTCGCAAAAATGTAGATGCGTGGACGCGCGAGATCGCGCGGGCGCCGCTCGACGCGATCGTCATCACTGCGTCCGGCTGCGGCACAACGATCAAGGACTACGGCTTCATGCTGCGGCTCGACCCCGCCTATTCGGAAAAGGCGGCGCGCGTCACGGAACTGGCCAAGGACGTCACCGAATATCTGGCGACGCTCGATCTGCCGGAGCCGAGTTTCGTTTCCGGCATGACGGTCGCTTACCATTCAGCTTGCTCGATGCAGCATGGCCAGAAGATAACGCGCCAGCCGAAGGAGCTTTTGGTGCGCGCCGGCTTCGTGGTCAAGGAGCCGCGCGAAGGGCATCTGTGCTGCGGGTCGGCCGGCACCTACAACATCATGCAGCCGGAGATTTCCGCCAAACTGCGCGACCGCAAGGTCAAGAACATCGAGGCGACGGGCGCAGCGATCGTCGCCACCGGCAATATCGGCTGTATCACCCAGATCGCTAGCGCAGCGAAGCTGCCGGTGGTGCATACAGTGGCGTTGCTGGATTGGGCATATGGCGGGGAGAAGCCTGTGGCCTTGTTGTAGCGCCTACGCTGCAATATCGATCGCCATCTCCGCAGTGATGCGATCCCAGGGTACGCTAATTCGACCGTCTTCCGCGCGCTCGATAAGCCCCGCATCGAGCAGAGCTATCACATCGGCGTGGACCCCCCGATAGTCGCGACCGAGCGCCTTTGACAAGGCCCGGATCGATGTCGCGCCACGACCGCGGAGCGACCGAAGCAGGCTCCAACGATTCGGTGTCAGCAACTTGAGCAAGACTTCCATGGTCTCGAACGCGATAACCGACGGTTCCGGAGAGCGATCGCCGCCGTCGATACGGGTCGCCATTCGATGCGCATCGGCGAAATAAGCGTCCAAGCTGTGCACATGCAAACGAACTTCATTCATTGTCGATCTCCTTTCGGACATCCGCTTCGAAGTCGCTGATCAGCGCTTCCAAAGTGGTGAAGTTATAGGGCTCCTCCAGCAATCCGTAGTGCCGGTGATCGCCTTTGCCTGATTCATTGTCATATCCAATGATCCGTTCACCTGAACGGCCAAAGAAAAGCGAATATTTCAGCCCGTGCGTCCTTTCACGGGTTGGTTCAGGTAGCCGCCAGATCCTGATTTGAATGATCGATCCGCTCGCAAGCACGAATTTGCTGTCGCGGATCAGGATTGCACGCATATGTAGGACATAGCATATGCTTCAACAAGCATCAAGGTATATGGAAAAGTGGCGGCGCAAACCCCTCGCGCCGCCCCTTGGCGGACCGCTGCTCACGCGGCCCGTCCCCCTCTAAGGATTGGGTTACATAGCGACCACCATGGTCCGGACGTCGATGTGCTCATAGAGGTCGGTCACATCCTCGTTGAGCAGGCGTATGCAGTCCGACGAGACGTTGATGCCGCTCGTCCATGGCGCGTTGGTGCCGTGGATGCGGTAGAGCGTCGAGCCGAGATACAATGCGCATGCACCACGGCGGCGGTACGGAGGAGAACGATCTTGCTTTTTCAACAAATCTGACCCGGCGAAGTGCGACGCGACGCGAGGTGTCAGGAACTTGGCGGCAAACGCGAAACCGAAAGTGAATCGGGTTGCATAAATTGCCCCGAATTCCATAAACCTTTTGGTGTGTTAACGCGTCCTTGCCCGACTTGGTAAAAGCGCGGTCAGTTTCACGAATACCTTGTTGGCAAATGACTTCTGGTGGGAGAAGTGGCTATGTCCGGTTTGGCTGAGGGTTCCGACGGCATCACTCGATGCGCGTGGGCGGGCGACCTTGCCGACTACCAGAATTACCACGACAGGGAATGGGGCCGCCCGGTCGTCGACGATCGCCGGCTGTTCGAAAAGATCTGTCTCGAAGGCTTTCAGTCCGGCCTTTCTTGGCTGACGATATTGCGCAAGCGCGAGAATTTCCGCGCAGCCTTCGCAGGCTTCGACATCGACAAGGTGGCCGAGTTTGGCGAGGCCGATGTGGAGCGACTTCTGCAGGACGCCGGCATCGTGCGTCATCGCGGCAAAATCGTATCGACCATCAACAATGCACGTCGTGCCCAGGAGTTGATAAAGGAAGCCGGCTCGCTCGCCGCCTGGTTCTGGCGGTTCGAACCCGGCTCAGACAACCGCCCGAAAACGGTCGATCATGCGACGCTGGTCGCCATGCCGAAGACCGAAGTGTCGACGCTTATCTCAAAGGAGTTGAAGAAACGCGGCTGGAGCTTTGTCGGGCCGACCACGGTTTATGCCTTCATGCAGGCGATGGGGCTGGTCAATGATCACATCGAAGGCTGCCACTGCCGCGCCGAGATTGAGACATTCCGCAAGACATTCAAGCGGCCGGTTTGATTGGATACTTTGCTGCAGAACTGACTGCGGGAGACGAGCGGGCCTTATGCCGTGGCGTCAATCACGCAGGGGGCAGCTCTCCGCCTCAAACCACGCCACCGTTACCCGAGAGCATGAAGGCCGTGATCACTACGGCAACGGATGCAGCGGCAGGATAAAGCACAAGCAAGACGGTGAGCATTGCCCGGCCGAACTGATCGCGCGAATTGTCATCCACGTCCTTGGCGAAGCCGAAGCCGCCGTGTGTGCGCTTCTCGGGCAGCGAACGCCCAAGCGGGGTCGCGCTGCTCTGCGGTACTTCCGATCGTATCTTGGCGACGTCATACATGATTTTGCCCACGGTTTGCCCGATTGCGCCGGCTTTTCGCAGAAATTGGTATCGGCTAAGTGTCGCGCGATCTGCGGCTGTGTAACGCTTTAGCTTCGCGTTCGGCGCGAAATCAGGGCTGGTTTGTGGCGGAGGCGCGAGTTCATCGCGGCAAGCGTGCCTTTATAGTTAACGCGCGTTAACGATTGGCATTTTCCTTCGCGAAAGAGGCAAGCCTTGCCGCGCCGAACTGCATCCGCTAGGACACGCCCGCCTCCCAAGAAATAGCGAAGCGAACTGCCATGGCCGACAAGGAAAAGACGAAGGCGCGCCTGCCGCGCGGGTTTGCCGACCGCTCCGCGGACGACATCCGCGCCGTCGACCAGATGATGGCCAAGATCCGTGCGGTCTATGAGCTGTATGGCTTCGAGCCCGCCGACCAGCCGCTGATCGAATATACCGACGCGCTCGGGAAGTTCCTGCCCGACCAGGACCGGCCGAACGAGGGCGTGTTCTCGTTCCAGGACGAAGACGAGCAGTGGCTGTCGCTGCGCTATGACCTGACCGCGCCGACCGCGCGGTTTGTCGCCGAGAATTTCGAGCGCCTGCCGAAGCCGTACCGCAGCTATCGATCCGGCTGGGTGTTCCGCAACGAGAAGCCAGGCCCCGGCCGCTTCCGCCAGTTCATGCAGTTCGACGCCGACACGATCGGCACGCCGGGCGTCGCGGCGGACGCCGAGATGTGCATGATGATGGCCGATGTGATGGAAGCGCTTGGCATCAAGCGCGGCGACTATGTGATCCGGGTGAACAATCGCAAGGTGCTGGATGGCGTGCTCGAAGCGATCGGCCTGGGCGGGGACGAGAATGCCGGGCGCAGGCTGACGGTGCTCAGGGCGATCGACAAGCTCGATAAGTTTGGGCCGGACGGGGTGCGGGACCTGCTTGGAGCGGGTCGCTGGGATGGTGGCAAGGAAGGTGAAGGCGATTTCACCAAGGGCGCTGGACTTCCTCGACGACATCAGATCGAGCAAGGTAATTGCCTATCTAGCGCACGCCACATAACTTCCAGACCTCAGAGCTCATCGGCGGACAGATCACTTCGAATGGATCCGCAGCAGAGACAGTTACAATTTTGCCGAACGCATATGCTTGAGGATGCGAAATACCAAGACGGGCTCGACGCAGTTAGATCGAAGATTGCATCGCTGATCGTCGCGGACAGCGATTTGGGCTCGCGGCGCATGGATATGAGCGGGACGCGCATCACGATCGATCCCTCCGTCGTTCGTGGCCTCGAATACTACACAGGCCCGGTCTACGAAGCCGAATTGCTCGCTGAAATCCCCAATGAGGATGGCCAGATCGTGCGCTTCGGTTCGGTCGGGGGCGGCGGGCGCTATGACGGTCTCGTCTCGCGCTTTCGTGGCGAGCCGGTGCCCGCGACCGGCTTTTCCATCGGCGTTTCGCGGCTGATGACGGCGCTGAAGAACCTCGGCAAGCTCGATACATCGAATGTGATCGGCCCGGTCGTCGTCATGGTCATGGACCGCGATACCGACAGCCTCGGCCGCTATCAGAAGATGGTTGCGCAGCTTCGGCAGTCGGGCATTCGCGCCGAAATGTATCTCGGCGGCTCCGGCATGAAGCCGCAGATGAAATATGCCGACCGGCGCGGCAGCCCTTGCGTCGTGATCCAGGGCGGCGATGAGCGTGCCAAAGGCGAGGTGCAGATCAAGGACATGGCGCTCGGCGAGCAACTGGCCAAGGACATCACCGACAACGCCGCCTGGCGCGAAGGCCGTCCGGCGCAGTTCTCAGTGCCGGAAACCGAGCTCGTCGAGGCGGTGCGCAGGGTGCTGGACGCGCAGGCGGCGGAGCGGAACCGCGCATGAGCACCCCCCTCTGGCCAGAGGGGGGTGCTTCGCAAAGCAAGTTGCCATGACCCGTTACCCCGCCATCGCTCCCGTCATCCAGAACCTGTTCGCCGCGCGCGGCGCGGAGATGGTCGAGGTCGCCGTGCTGCAGCCGGCCGATCCGTTCCTCGATATGGCCGGTGAGGATCTGCGTCGCCGCATTTTTCTCACCGAGAGCGAGACCGGCGCGCAGCTTTGCTTGCGGCCCGAATTCACCATTCCCGTCTGCCTCGACCACATCCGCACCCAATCCGGCACGCCGCGCCGCTACGCCTATCTCGGCGAGGTCTTCCGGCAGCGCCGCGAGGGGCAGGCCGAGTTTTTTCAAGCCGGCATCGAGGATCTGGGCGACACCAACATCGCCGCCGCCGACGCCCGCCTGATTGCCGACGCACATGCGCTGCTCAGCCTTGCACTGCCTGAGACCGAGCTTGTAGTGACGCTCGGCGACCAGACAGTATTCGAGGCGGTGCTGGCCGCGCTCGGCCTGCCTCGCGGCTGGCAAAAGCGCCTCGTGCGGGCGTTCGGCGCGCCAGACCTGCTGGCTGGCGCCCTTGCCGACCTGTCTCGCATTCCGGCCAACGAGAATGTCGACCAGTCGCTGCCCGAAATTGCCGGTGCCGAACTGGCGGCGCTGACCGAACATATCAGCGCGGAGATGGAAAAGGCCGGTATTTCGCCGTCCGCCGGCCGTACGCCCGATGAGATCGCCCGCCGGCTGATCGAGAAGACCGAGTTGCAAAGCATCCGCCTGCCGGCTCATGCGCTGGATGCGCTGAAGGCGTTTCTCGACATTCACGTTCCGCTGGAGGACGCCGCCGAGACGCTGCAGGCGTTCGCCGATGATGTCGGCCTGGTGCTGGGAGCGGCGCTGGACGATTTCGCCGCGCGCGCCGGTGCCATCGAGACGGAGGGCCTGCCCGTAGGGGCAATCCGCTACGACGCCGCCTTTGGCCGGCCACTGGATTACTACACAGGCCTCGTGTTCGAGATTGCCGGGCGCGGCGCGGAAAGGCCGCTCGCCGGCGGCGGACGCTACGACCGGTTGCTGACCTTGCTCGGTGCATCGAAGCCGATCCCCGGCGTCGGCTTTTCCGTCTGGCTGGACCGCATCGAAGCGTTGCGGGAAGGCGAGGCATGACACTCACTCTCGCCATTCCGTCAAAGGGGCGCCTGCGTGAGCAGGCGCTGGAGGTGCTGGCTGCCGCCGGTCTGGCGGTGAGCCTGCCCGGAGACGAGCGCAAATATCGTGCCCGTATCGAGGGCCGCGACAATGTCGAGATTGCGTTCCTGTCCGCATCGGAAATCGCCGGCGAGCTTGGACTTGGCAATGTCGATCTCGGCATCACCGGCGAGGATCTGCTCTGCGAGAGCCGCGCCGACTGGGACGCGCGCACCGGGATCGCCGCCCGCCTTGGCTTTGGCCATGCATCGGTCGTGGTCGCGGTGCCGGAGGTCTGGCTGGACGTCGATACGATGGCCGATCTTGACGATGTCGCGGCCGATTTCCGCCAGCGCCATGGCCGCCGTATGCGCATTGCGACGAAGTACTGGCGGCTGACGCAGCAGTTTTTTTCGCAAATGCACGGTATCCAGGTCTATCGCATCGTCGAAAGCCTCGGTGCAACCGAAGGCGCGCCGGCCGCCGGGTCAGCGGACGTCATCGTCGATATCACCACCACCGGCTCGACGCTGCGCGCCAATCACCTGAAGATCCTTTCCGACGGCGTCATCCTGCGCTCGCAAGCCTGCCTTGTTGCGTCGGGGCGGGAGAGGAACGGCGCAGATCAGGCAACATTAGAGGAAATCACGACAGCAGTTTTGCGCGCAATCCCCGGATGATCCCGGCCAGTTCGCGGCATTCCTCCTGACGCGGGCTGTTCTTTCGCCAGGCGAGCGCAATTTCGCGCGACGGCATGGGCTCGGCAAACGGCACGATCCTCAGGTCCCGGATCGCGTGGCTCGGGCCGGCAGCCATCTCCGGGATCAGCGTTACGCCAAGGCCATGGCCGACCATCTGCAGCAGGGTGGTCAGGCTGGTCGCGCCGTAGTTGGAGAGTGCCGTGGGCCTGACGCTGCCGCACAGTTTCAGCGCCTGGTCGCGCAGGCAATGGCCTTCCTCCAGCAGCATCAGTCGTTCCAGTGCCGGACTTTCCGGCGGCACGGGCGGGGCGGCGAAAGCCGTGTCCTGCGCTGGGACGGCGAGAAAGAAGCGGTCCTCGAACAGCGTCTCGGTGACCAGCCCCGCATGGTCAAGCGGCAATGCGGCGACAAATCCATCGATGCGGCCGGCAGCCGTCTCGGAGACAAGCGATGCGGTGATCGATTCGCGCAGTTCGAGTTGCAACTCGGGAAAGCGGTCGCGCAACTCGGGGAGCATTTCCGGCAGCAGGTAGGGGGCAACGGTCGGAATCATGCCAAGCCTGAAGCGGCCCTGCATCGTAGTGCGCCCGCGTCTCGCCAGGGCCTCCACCTCGCGGATCTGCGCAAGGATGGCTTCGATGCGCGGCAACAATGCCCTCGCCTCTTCCGTCATCCGCACGGCGACTCCACCGCGTTCGAACAGCCGGCATTCCAGCCGCACCTCCATCTCGGCAATCTGCGATGACAGCGCCGGTTGCGTCACCCCGGCGATTTCGGCGGCACGCCCGAAATGCAGCGTTTGGGCTAGCGCCTCGAAATAGTGCATCTGCCGGACGGTGAGGTTCGCCATAAGGCAAAGTTATCGCAAAAATTACAAAAGGCAATTTGTCATTATCGGCATGGAGCTGTAATCTGCAAAGATTCCAGAGCGCCGAGCCGTTTGGCTCGCCCTCTGTCCGGCAACAACCCACCGACAAGGGAGGCAACGCCATGGTCAATTCGACACTCACACGCGCTGGCGCCCTGGCAGGCGGATTCAGCTAGCACTTCGGGGGGTGATGGGCGCAACGCGCGCGATTTGCGCGGCGTCGCGTTCGCCGCTTGAGAACGCCTCAACAAAATTCAGGATAAAATTGGAGACGAACATGGACACGAAGACTGAAGCAGGCGCAGGCAAATGCCCGGTCGCGCATACGCCGGCGGTAAGAGGCAACCGCGACTGGTGGCCGAACCAGCTGAGCCTTCAGTCCCTCCAGCAGCACTCGCCGATGTCCGATCCGATGGGCCGGGATTTCGACTATGCCGAGGAGTTCAAGAGCCTCGACCTCGACGCGCTGATCCAGGATTTGCATGCTCTCATGACGGATTCGCAGGAGTGGTGGCCGGCGGACTTTGGCCACTACGGCGGCTTGTTCATTCGCATGGCGTGGCACAGCGCGGGCACCTATCGCATCACCGACGGCAGAGGTGGCGCCGGAGCCGGCCAGCAGCGATTCGCGCCGCTCAACAGCTGGCCGGACAACGCCAATCTCGATAAGGCTCGCCGCCTGCTTTGGCCGATCAAACAGAAATACGGACGCAAGATCTCCTGGGCAGACCTGTTCGTCCTGACCGGAAACGTTGCGCTGGAATCCATGGGCTTCAAGACGTTCGGCTTTGCCGGCGGGCGCGCCGATGTGTGGGAGCCGGAAGAGCTCTTCTGGGGACCCGAAGGCTCGTGGCTGGGCGACGAACGCTACAGCGGTGAACGCGAGCTCGCCGAGCCGCTCGGTGCAGTGCAGATGGGCCTGATCTACGTCAATCCGGAAGGCCCGAACGGCAATCCCGATCCGCTCGCATCGGCGCGGGATATTCGCGAAACGTTCTTCCGCATGGCGATGAACGACGAAGAGACCGTGGCCCTGATCGCCGGCGGTCACACCTTCGGCAAAACCCATGGCGCGGGCGATCCATCGCTGATCGGTCCCGAGCCGGAGGGTGCCGCGCTCGAGGATCAGGGCCTTGGCTGGAAGAGCGGCCACGGCACCGGCTTTGGCGGCGATACGATCACCGCCGGGTTGGAAGTCACGTGGTCCCAGACGCCGACGAAGTGGAGCAACCACTTCTTCGACAACCTGTTCAAGCATGAATGGGAACTCACGAAGAGCCCTGCCGGCGCACAGCAATGGTCTGCGAAGGGCGCCATTGCCGACATTCCGGATGCGCATGACAAGTCGAAGACGCACGTTCCGACTATGCTGACATCGGATCTCGCGCTGCGCTTCGACCCGATCTATGAAAAGATCTCGCGCCGCTTCCACGAAAATCCGGACCAGTTCGCCGACGCGTTTGCCCGCGCCTGGTACAAGCTGACCCACCGCGATATGGGGCCGATCGAGCGCTACCTGGGCCCGCTCGTTCCGAAGGAGCAACTGCTCTGGCAAGATCCGGTCCCGGCGGTCGATCATGAACTTGTCGGGGAGCAGGACATCGCTTCCCTGAAGGCCAGGATACTCGCATCGGGGCTGTCGGTCTCCGAACTGGTTTCGGCGGCCTGGGCGTCAGCATCGACGTATCGCGGTTCCGACAAGCGCGGCGGTGCCAATGGTGCGCGCATTCGCCTTAGCCCGCAGAAGGACTGGGAGGTCAACCAGCCGACCCAACTGGCGAAGGTCCTCTCGACCCTTGAGACCATCCAGGCCGAATTCAATGCCTCCCAACTAGGGGACAAAAAGATCTCACTCGCCGACCTTATCGTACTTGGCGGCGCAGCGGGGGTGGAGAAGGCAGCGAAGGATGCCGGAGTGGAAGTGGCTGTGCCGTTTACGCCGGGGCGCATGGACGCTGCGCAGGAGCAGACGGATGTCACTTCCTTTGCGGCGCTGGAACCACGCGCGGATGCTTTTCGCAACTATATCGGCGGCAAGAGGCAGTTCATGAAGGCGGAGGAAGCCCTGGTGGACCGGGCACAGTTGCTGACGCTGACCGCGCCGGAGATGACGGTGCTTGTTGGCGGACTGCGGGTGTTGAACACCGGGCAGCCGGCACACGGCGTACTCACCAATCGGCCCGAAGTGCTGACGAACGACTTTTTCGTCAACCTGCTCGACATGAGCACGCAGTGGCGGCCATCCTCCGGATCGTCGGACGTGTTTGAAGGGCGTGACCGCAAGACCAACGAGGTCAAGTGGACCGCCACGCGGGTCGACCTCATCTTCGGCTCGCATTCACAGCTCAGAGCGCTGGCGGAAGTCTATGCCAGCTCGGACTCCCAAGAGAAGTTTGTGGGGGACTTCGTTTCGGCTTGGACCAAGGTCATGAACGCTGACCGCTTCGATCTGGTGTAGTCCTTCCGCGTCAGATGTAGATTTGCGAAGGCCGGTCGTAGTACCGGCCTTTTCTCACGGACTATGCTTGATTGTCTGCGGGCGCCTGGTGCAATTCGGCCCTCGCATCCTCGATGGTCGCCGCGTAGTGGACATGCGGCTCTCTTACGCCGTGTGTCAGCAGCATGCGGCGCACGGCGGGTGAGGCACCCGTGATGAAGAAGCGGATGCCGCGCCGTTCGGCCTTGCGCACCGATTGCTCGATGATGTTGGCGGCAGTGGAGTCCAGGAACGGCACCGCGGAGAAATCGAGAATGAAGCCGCTGTGGCGGTCGGCGATCCGGTCCAGGGTCGCACCAATACTTGCGGCTGCGCCGAAGAAGAACGCGCCCGATAGCCGGTAGGTAACAAGCTCCGGATCACTTCCGGTTTCGGCATGGTAAGGGCGTCGCTCGCCATTTTCGCTGTCGGCGACATCCTGGACAGCAAGCGGCGGCAGCGCTTCCAGAGCGACAGTTTTCGACATGCGGTCGATGAACAGCAGCGCCCCAAGCGCGAAGCCGACGACAATACCTTCGGTCAGGTCGCGAAACACGACCACCGCGAAGGTCACCAGCAGCACGACAGCGTCGCCCCGGGAGGATCGCAGCAGCGCTACGAATGCGTCACGCTCAACCATATTGAAAGCCACCACCGCGAGCACGCCAGCCAGGGCTGCGAGCGGTATGTGGGCGGCCAGCGGCGCGGCAAGCAGCATGAACAACAGCAGGAACACCGAGTGCAGCATGCCCGACACTGGGCTCTCCGCGCCAGAGCGAACATTGGTTGCCGTCCGCGCGATCGTGCCTGTCACGCAAATGCCGCCAAACAACGCCGATCCTATGTTGGCAAAGCCCTGAGCCACCAATTCGCAATTGGAGCGATGGCGGCGACCGGTCATGCCGTCGGCCACCACGGCAGACAACAGCGATTCAATTGCACCCAGAAGCGTGAAGGATATTGCAGACGGCAGCACCGCGATCATCTCGTCCAGCGAGAACGTCGGCAGCGCCGGCGCGGGCAGCATTCGCGGAATGCCGCCGAATTTGCTGCCGATTGTTTCCACCGGCAGCCCCAGGACGGCTGCGATGAGCGATGCGAGGAGAACTGCAATCAACATACCGGGCCATGCCGGGCGCATCCTTTTGAGCCCAACGATTGTCGTGATGGTCAGCAGTGAGATCAGGACGGTGGCGGCGTTCAACGTTGGGGCAGCGTGCGCCAACGCCATCAGCTTCGGGATGATCTCACCCGGCTCCCGACCCTGCAATGTGAGCCCGAACAGTTCGCCCAGCTGGCTGGCGAAGATGATGACAGCAATTCCCGCAGTGAAGCCGACGGTAACCGGGTAAGGTATGAACTTGATGAACGTTCCTAGCCGCGCAAATCCGATCGCCGCCAGCATCACCCCGGACATCAGGGTTGCGAGGATCAGTCCGTCGACACCGTGTACCTCCACCGTTGATGCCACCAGCACGATGAAAGCGCCGGCGGGTCCGCCAATCTGGAACCGGCTGCCGCCAAGCAGCGACACGATGAAGCCGCCGACGATCGCCGTGAAGAGCCCGCGATCCGGCGAAACTCCGGAAGCGATGGCGATCGCCATCGATAGCGGCAACGCTACGATCGCCACTGTCAAACCGGCGACCAGATCGCCTCGAAAGCGCGCGCGGCCGTAGCCTTCGCCGAGCACTGTGACCAGTTTGGGGGTGAACATCTCCCGAAAGCCGGGTCTCTGCTCCTGCTTGGCGTGAAGGGAGATGTGCACCATTTTAGCTCTTTCAAGAATCCTGAACGCAGATGTCTGCACGCCCTCGGTTGAAGCGTCAGCCCGTCCCCGGTCGGGTGCGAAGCCGCACTCCACGGCCGCCGTCATCGCTGCGCTGGTTGTCGCCGATCAGCTCGACACCGGCGGCTGACAGCGCCCCCACCACCTTGGTGAGTGTATCGACGACCCCACGCACGTTCCCCTCGCTCGCCTCCATCCTCTGGATAGTGGCAAGCGACACGCCGGAAAGTTCCGCCAGCCCTGCCTGGTCCATTCCAACGAGCGCACGTGCCGCCCGCATTTGCGCAGCCGTAATCATCAACGTCTCCTGGGTCCAGCTTAGTGTGGCATTATAGCGTTAATTTACATCTAAACTCAAGCTAAATACATCATTATTACCGTTCAGGACGTGAGCTTGCCGATATCGGGAGCGTTGCCGGCGATCAAACCCGTTGCCCAATTGCCACCCGCCATGTAGCTAGGCGGCGAACGGGTAACCGAAGCGGGAAACATTATGCGACTGGGCGGTCGGCTGGCTGCAGCCATCGAGGTGCTGGACGATATCGAAAGGCGGCATCGGCCGACCGCGGACGCACTCAAGGACTGGGGGCTTTCACATCGTTTTGCCGGGGCGGGTGACCGCGCTGCGATCGGCAACATCGTCTATGACGCGCTTCGCCGCAAACGGTCCGCTGCCTGGTTGCTCGATGCGGATACCTCGCGAGCGCTGGCCTTGGGAGCGCTGTTCCTGGAATGGAACCAGACGCCGGAATCCGTCAACCGCGCGCTCGATGGCGACCGCTTTGCGCCCGCGCCCCTCGATGAAGCAGAGGTTCGGGCAATCGCGTCCAGACAACTTGCCGCCGCTCCCCCAATTGTCCGTGCCGATGCCCCGGATTGGTGCGGGCCTCTGCTGGAACGCACATTTGGTGAGAGCTGGCCGGATGAGGCTCGCTCGCTCGCTGGCCGGCCACCACTGGACCTTAGGGTCAACACGCTGATATCGCGGCGCGACAAAGTGCTGGCTGAGCTCGATTCAACTGGCGCGGCTGCAATGTCCCTGGCCCATTTTGGCCTGCGGATTCCTCCGATTGAAGCGGACGGGCGCCACCCGAACGTTCAGGCAGAACCAGCTTTCCAGAAAGGCTGGTTCGAGATTCAGGACGAGGGTTCGCAGGTTGCCGCAGAACTCGCCGGGGCGAAGCCCGGCATGCAGGTGCTGGATTTCTGTGCGGGCGCCGGTGGCAAGACGCTAGCGCTGGCCGCTTCGATGGAGAACAAGGGGCAGATCTACGCATATGATGCTGAGAAACAACGGCTGGCCCCGATTTTCGACCGCATCCGCCGCGCAGAAGCGCGCAACATACAGGTTCTTTCCAAGCTCCCCGAGTTGGCCAAGCTCGAAGGGCAGATGGATCTGGTGCTGATCGATGCCCCCTGCACCGGCAGCGGCACATGGCGCCGGCGCCCGGATGCAAAATGGCGCCTGACCGCGCGCCAGCTCGATGTGCGCCGCGCCGAGCAGGCGAAAATCCTCGACGATGCGAAGGTGTTCGTGAAGCCAGGCGGGCGCCTGGCTTACATCACTTGCTCCGTATTCCGGGAAGAGAATCACGATCAGATCGATCGGTTCCTGACATCAAACCCGCAGTTCGTGCCGCTCGACCACGACGCTTTGTTTGACCAGCATTTCCCTGGAAAATCATCTGTCGCGCGCATCGACAAGGATCGCGGCATCATGCTTTCGCCGCTGAGAAGCGGCACGGATGGGTTCTTTTTCGCGGCTCTGACAAAAGCGTAGGGTTCGCAAGCCTGCCTTGACGCAGGCCCGGTCCGTCCCACTTAGCCACGGGCTGCGCGTTGCAGCAGTTGGGAGGCAGGAATGTCAAATCGCGGTGCGCTCTTTTTATTCATTGTACTGGTGCTGGGAGGCGGCACGCTGATCGGCCTGATCAGCATGCCTGGACCCTGGTTCGAGGCGCTGACCAAGCCGGCTTTTAATCCGCCGAACTGGATATTCGCTCCCGTCTGGAGCACGCTTTATGTGTTGATCGCTATAGCCGGTTGGCGCGTGTGGCAACTGGAAAGCACGGGCCCGCTTATGAAGCTTTGGGTCGCGCAGCTCATTCTGAATTTTCTCTGGCCGGTCGTGTTCTTCACGGCGCACCAGATAGGTCTGGCGCTTGCCGTTATTGTCGGCCTGCTCGCGCTCATCGCCATGTTTGTGGCGCTGGCATGGAACCGCGACCGGATTGCCGCCTGGCTTTTCATGCCTTATCTCGCCTGGGTCGGTTTTGCCACGTTGCTGAACGCCGCGTTTTTTGCACTCAACTGAACCGTTTATGCTGCACTGCAGCAAATTTCATTGCTTGCCGGCCTTCGCTCTGCGATAAGGAGGTATCGGAGGTCGCTAAGCGATGTCGGCAAAGATTATTCCAAATCCAGACTTCGAGGAGCGCGTCCGCGCGTCTTTTTCGCGCCAGCAGGTGATGACGACACTGCAGGCGGAGCTCACCAGCGTGACGCCTGGCATCGTCGAGATCGAAATGCCGTATTCTGAGGCGCTTACCCAGCAGCACGGCTTCCTGCACGCCGGTATAATATCCGCTGCCCTGGACTCGGCATGCGGCTATGCAGCCTTTTCGCTTTTGCCGGAGAATGCGTCCGGTCCTTACCATCGAGTTCAAGGTCAATCTGCTGGCGCCCGGAAAGGGAGAGCGGTTTCTGTTTCGCGGCTCTGTGACCAAGCCTGGCCGCACCATCGTCGTCGCGGATGGACAAGCCTATGCCTATGCCGCAGATGGCGAAGCGAGGCTGATCGCCACGATGACCGGCACGATGATGACAGTAACCGGGCGGGAAGGCGTCGTCGGATAGCGGCTCATGCCTTGACCTTGGGTTAGGGTCTTCCCCGGTTGCTTTTTGCTTGCCGAGCCTCGACAAAGAGCGCGATCAGTCCGCTCTTGAGGATGCGATGCTTCAACAATTGGCCGGCAAGAAACTGCTATTCGTAATGGCGGCGGATGCGGAGTATGGCCCGCATCTCCAGCGCCTGTTCACGCCGCTGATGACCGGCATCGGGCCGATAGAGAGTGGCATTGCCATAGGCGCCGAACTCGCCAAACTCGATAGTGCGGGTAACCGCCCCGACCTCGTTGTTTCGCTCGGCTCGGCTGGAAGCCGCGCCCTCGAACAAACGGAAATCTATCAGGCAGTTTCAGTATGCTATCGCGACATGGACTGTTCGCCGCTTGGCTTCCCGAAAGGCATCACGCCTTTCCTCGATCTTCCGGCAACGTTGCCGCTACCGTTGCGTATTCCCGGTATCAGGGAAGCAACCTTGTCCACGGGCGCACGAATCGTCTCGGGAAATGCCTATGACGATATTCCCGAAGACATGGTGGATATGGAGACTTTTGCCGTGTTGCGCGCCTGCCAGAAATTCAGTGTGCCGCTGGTCGCGCTCCGCGGCGTCTCCGACGGCAAGGCCGAATTGCGTCACGTCGGCGATTGGACGGAATATCTGCACGTTATCGACGAGAAGCTGGCTGTTGCGGTCGGCCTAATGGAAAATGCAATTGCCGACGGCCGGCTGGCTATTTGAGCGCCGCTGTTGGCATCGGGCGCTTAGATTCAACCAGTATGACAGCCAGTTGAATCGAACCCTGCGCGGGCTGCGACAACCCATTGCGTAGACTCATTTCTTTCATTAAACGCCCGCCATGAAGCACGCCCCTCAAGACACCGTCCTCATCATCGATTTCGGCAGCCAGGTCACTCAGTTGATCGCCAGGCGCGTGCGCGAGGCTGGCGTCCACTCCGAGATCGTGCCGTTCCAGTCCGCCGAAGCGGCCTTCGAACGCATCGGCCCGAAGGCCGTCATCCTCTCAGGCAGCCCGCATTCGACGGTCGATATCGGCAGCCCCCGGGCACCGAAGCGTGTGTTCGAGGCGGGCATCCCGGTGCTTGGTATCTGCTATGGCGAGCAGACCATGTGCGCGCAGCTTGGCGGCAAGGTCGAAGCCGGGCACCATCGTGAATTCGGCCGCGCCTTCCTCGACATTCAGGACGATTGCGCGCTCTTCGATGGCATTTGGGCCAAGGGCACCCGCCACCAGGTGTGGATGAGCCACGGTGACCGTGTGATGGCGATCCCGGCCGGATTCCGCATCGTCGGTACGTCGACTAACGCCCCCTTCGCGGCGATCGCCGATGAGGCGCGGAAATTCTATGCGGTCCAGTTTCACCCGGAGGTGGTGCATACGCCGGACGGTGCAAAGCTGCTGCGCAACTTCGTGGGAGGCATTGCTGGCATCAAAAGCGACTGGACCATGTCGGCCTATCGCCAGCGTGCAGTCGATGCTATCCGCGAACAGGTCGGCAACGGCAAGGTGATCTGCGCGCTGTCGGGCGGCGTCGATTCATCCGTGGCGGCGCTTCTGATCCACGAGGCCGTCGGCGACCAACTGACCTGCATCCTGGTCGATCACGGATTGATGCGGAAGGACGAGGCAAAAGGCGTCGTCGAGATGTTCCGTGAGCACTACAATCTGCCACTGATCCTGGTCGATGCCGCCGACCGTTTCATCGGCGCGCTGGAGGGAGAGAGCGACCCGGAGAAAAAGCGCAAGACGATCGGCCGCCTGTTCATCGAAGTGTTCGAGGAAGAGGCGAAGAAGCTGGGAGGCGCCGACTTCCTGGCGCAGGGCACGCTCTATCCGGACGTTATCGAGAGCGTGTCTTTCACTGGCGGACCGTCGGTTACGATCAAGTCGCACCACAATGTCGGCGGTCTGCCCGACCGAATGAATATGAAGCTGGTCGAGCCGTTGCGGGAGCTCTTCAAGGACGAGGTGAGGGCGCTGGGTAAGGAACTCGGCCTGCCGGAGCACTTCATCGGCCGTCATCCGTTCCCCGGCCCTGGCCTGGCCATACGCTGCCCAGGCGGTGTGACGCGCGAGAAGCTCGACATCCTGCGCCAAGCAGACGCTATCTATCTCGACGAGATACGAAAGGCGGGGCTGTACGACGCTATCTGGCAGGCCTTCGCCGTATTGCTGCCGGTCCAAACCGTCGGCGTCATGGGCGATGGGCGTACATACGAGTTTGTCTGCGCATTGCGTGCGGTAACGTCGGTGGACGGCATGACAGCCGACTTCTACCACTACGATATGAGCTTCCTCGGCGCTACCGCTACCCGCCTCATCAACGAAGTGCGCGGCATCAACCGTGTCGTCTATGACGTGACGTCGAAACCCCCCGGCACAATCGAGTGGGAATGATTTCGGGTTCTTCGCGAGCTATCGCGGACTATCGGAAATCTCGTATAAGTCACTGATTTCAAAAGCAGAAATCTTCACCATCTATCGCCGACTATCGCAGGCAAAAGGACCGTTCTGACGGTCTTTTTGAGTATCCGTTTTCTTGTCCGAGCGCCAAAATCGCAATACCGTCAGGCCAATTCGGCTGATGACGGTCTTTTTTTGGAAGCTAACGCTCTGAATTCGGTAGGAAAAGAGGCGTTCTAGCAGGCCGGATTTTGCCTGACGGTCTTTTGGGCCGTCAACCGGTCGATTTCCACCAGAAATGGAGGTCAGATTGCTGACGGACACAGCGCTTAGGCATTTGAAATCTAAGGAAAAAGATTACAAGGTTGCGGACCGTGACGGTATGTATGTCCTGGTCAAGAGCTCGGGGGCATTGACCTTCCGATACGACTACCGGATGAACGGCCGGCGCGAGACAGTGACGCTCGGCCAATACGGGCCGGACGGTATAACACTCGGCCGAGCTAGAGAATTGTGTCTCGATGCGCGCCGTATGGTGGGGGCGAGAATCTCGCCGGCTCAGGAAAAGCAGCGACAAAAACGCCGCCTGAAGGAAGCGAAGAGCTTCGGCGAGTTCGGGGAACGCTGGTTCAAGGAAGCCCGGATGGCCGATAGCACACGCGCCATGCGCCGAGCGATTTTTGACCGCGACATTGTGCCGACTTGGAGAAACCGACTCCCCAAAGAGATCGCACCAGATGACCTTCGGGCGCTCTGCAAGAAGGTGAAGGACCGAGGAGCCCCAGCGACCGCTATCCATGTCCGCGACATCGTCAAACAGATCTACGCATTCGCGATTCTGCACGGCCAGAAAGTGCCAAACCCGGCCGAGGATGTCGGTCCGGCCTCAATTGCGACGTTCGTGCCGAAAGATCGTACCCTCTCGCCGACCGAGATCCGGATCATGCTGAAGCAACTTGAGCACGTCCCGACGCTGCCCACGATCCGCTTGGGCCTGCGGATGATCCTGCTGACAATGGTTCGAAAGAGCGAACTGCAGAATGCGGTTTGGGATGAAGTCGATTTCGAGAATGCGGTGTGGAGCATTCCTAAGGAGCGCATGAAGCGTTCCAAGGCTCACAATGTCTACCTGTCGCGTCAATCGCTCGACATCTTGATTGCGCTCAAAACCTGCGCGGGAAACTTGCGCTATCTTCTGCCGTCGCGCTACGACGCCGACGCGCCCATGTCTCGCGCAACGTTTAACCGCATCACCACCGCTGTGGTCGTGCGTGCCAAAGAGCAGGGTCTGCTGCTGGAGCCGTTCACCGTGCACGATCTGCGCAGAACCGGATCGACACTGCTCAACGAATTGGGTTTCAATCGGGACTGGATCGAGAAATGCCTGGCGCACGAAGAGGGCAAATCCTCTCGTGGCGTCTACAACAAGGCCGAGTATGAGCAGCAGCGGCGTCACATGCTCCAGGAATGGGCCGACATTGTCGACGCATGGGTGGACGGCCGAACGCATCAGCCGACACTCTATCCTCCGACCATGCAGCTCATCGCACCGGAAGCCAGGATCTAGCGAGCGAAAGTACCCGCTAGGATCGGAGCCGGCGTTACGGCGAAAGCATAGCCAGAAACGGCGCTGACGTTGCCAATGTCCCCGACGATCGCTCGCCAGCGCCTACCGGTCCCGACGTGACCGCTAATGTCTAACGGTCTCGTTTTCCGCTTGCGCACGTCGGGCGACGGAGCACGTTTGATTATCGCCGCATCCGAGGCTCGGCGTCGTTCCTCGATCCAGGCTTCAACCTCCGCCAAATCCCAGACCACGCAGCGCGAAGTCAGATGGAATCGTCGAGGAAACTCGCCCCGCTGCTCCATCTCGTAGATCGTGGTGTCAGCCAGAGGAACAATTTTGCGAAGTTCCGGCCGCCGGATTGTTTGCTTTGGCGAGTTACGCTGGGGCGATGAAGTGCCAGAGGGAGCAGTATCGGCGGATGATACATTCGATGAAGCAAAAAAAACTAATGAAATTTAGACTTTCTTGGTCTACAAATTAGATAAAGTGTTTGTCTCGCCCGGGGCAGGGCGTATGCGAAGCGTCCTTACCGCGAGGCTTCGCCTGACAGGCGGGGGGCGGCCTACGCCCGTCTAATCAAGAAAAGGCGTTGTATTGGACGGCGAAGCAACAGGTCCTGGCTTGAACGTGACAGGCTTGACAGGTCGATTTTGAGGTTCTCGGGTGTACGGGGTAGTGTGCTGAGCGTTCTGCAAATTCGCTGAGCGATGGCGGTCATGGCAGTCTGGTGATTGTTCACGTCACCGATTCCCGCGAAGGAACGCCACCATGACCAAGCTTGAAAGTAAGACTGCCAGCGCTGCGGTCAAAGACATTCTGCTTTCGAACCCTGAGGGACTTCACGAAGTGATCCGTGCGGTGATGCAGGAGGTGCTTGAGGCGGAGATGGAGGAGGCACTGGGTGCTTCGAAGGGCGAGCGGACGCCGGAGCGACTTGGCTACCGCTCTGGTTACTATGGCCGTACCCTTGTGACACGCGTCGGCAAGCTTGAGCTGCGGGTTCCGCAAGACCGTTCGGGGCGTTTCTCCGCTGAGTTGTTCGAGCGCTACCAGCGTTCGGAACGGGCCTTGGTGGCGACGCTGTCGGAGATGTATGTGCAGGGCGTGTCGACGCGCAAGGTCAAGGCGATCACCGAGGAACTATGCGGCCATGCTTTCTCGGCCTCGTCGATCTCGGCCATCAACAAGCGGCTGGACGAGAGCCTCGCTGCCTTTGCCAGGCGCCCCCTTCAAGAGCCGTTTCCTTACCTGATCCTCGACGCGCGCTATGAGAAGGTTCGTGAAGGCGGCGTGGTCATGAGCCAGGCGGTGCTGATCGCTGTCGGCATCGACTGGGACGGCCGGCGCCAGATCCTGGCTGTGGAGATGGCCAATCGCGAGAGCCGTTCGGCCTGGAAAGACTTTCTTGTCTCGCTGAAGACACGCGGCCTAAAGGGTGTCGAACTGGTCGTGTCCGACGATCACGCCGGCCTGGTCGCAGCGATCGGCGAGGTGATCCCGGAAGCCGCCTGGCAGCGCTGCCATGTGCACTTCCTCAGGAATGCGCTCGATCATCTGCCGCGCAAGCACGGCGACGACTGTCTGCAGGAGTTGCGCTGGCTCTACGACCGGCGCGATCTCGCTGAGGCCAAGGCCGATCTCGCCGCCTGGCTCACCAAATGGTCGCCTCGCTATCCGCGCCTGACTAGCTGGGCCGAGGATGCCATCGAACAGACCCTGACCTTCTTCAGGCTGCCGAGACAGCACCACAAGCATCTCAAGTCCACCAACATGCTCGAACGGCTCAACGAGGAAATTCGCCGGCGCACCTATGTCGTACGCATCTTCCCCAACGCCGAAAGCTGTCTGCGCCTCGTCAGGGCCCTGGCTGTCGAGACCAACGAAAACTGGATGGAGGCAAATCGCTACATCAACATGGACGATCTGCGCGAGCACAAGAAACTCGCACTACGCCAAGCCGCATGACCAGCACTATGGCCGCCACTTTTGCAGAACTTGACGCACACAACCGTGTACGGGGCCGACGGGGAGCATCAGGCGAGATCGAACCGAGCCGCAATGCTTCATTCCTAGCCTTCCCTGGCAACGCTCGCTACGGAGGTCAGGTAATTGAGCATCCACCGTCCAGCCGGTCTGAGGCCGTGCTCCGAAACGTAAGCAGCGCCAAGCACCATCTTTGTGAGGGAGTCGAAGCCGACCGGTTGAATGACGGTCAACCTCCCGTCTTTGATTTCGTCCTCTACCATATGCGCCGGCATATTTCCCCAGCCGAGCCCTGCGAGCAGCATCGATTTTTTGGCGCCAAGATCAGCCAACCGCCAGGATCTACTGGAAAGCACACCCCAATCCACGGCAGCCGTCAAAGTCGTCGCGTCTGTCAAGACAAGTTGGACATGCTGGCGAAGCACGTGCGGCTCGATAATACCCTGCACGGACGCGAGGGGATGGGATGGAGAGACAACTGGGCACATATCAACGGTAGTGATCGGAGTAAGTTTGAGCGCGGCGAGTTCAGCTACGTTGCTCGGCAGCAATCCGATGGCGCATGTCCCGTCGGTCACCAGCTTAGCGGCGGCACCCAATGACGCGACGTAGAGGCGCGGCGGGACTGTCGGAAATTGTTTGGTGAAAGCCCGAAGCGCATCAAATATCTGAGGCATCGGATAAAACGCGTCCAGCACCATGCATAGCTCGGCTTCCAGGCCGCTGGCGAGCCCGCGTGCCTGCTCGCGGAACGCTCCCGCTTCTTCAGCAATACGACGCGCCCGGGTTAATAGTGCGCGGCCGGCCGGGGTTAGTATCGAGCGGTAGGCCGATCGATCGAACAGCGGGACGCCGATTTCAGTCTCCAGTTTTCGGATCGCGTACGTAACTGCCGACTGAGCCCGTTGCAGCGATTTTGCCGCTTTCGGGAAGCTGCCCTCGTCAACGACCGACAGAAAAACCTTGATCTGATCGAGGGTAAGAGCGTCCATGATCTAATTCATATATCAAGACGGGATAAAGTTAGCCACTTTTTGAGTGATGGCCAGTGCTTACCTTTTCGCCATGCTTGTCTAACAGCCTCGGTATCCCGCGATGTCGCTCTGATTGCGAACCCAGAGTTCGAGGCCGGCCGTGCCGCGGGGAAGGGAGCCCGCCGCCTCGTCGATGGAGGAAATCCGGGTTCCAGCAATCCATTTCTGCTTATGTCCAGAGGATTGGCCGCCCACCGACGCGCCGCTTCCTCCCTTATGTGCGTGGCTTGCTCTTTCGACCGGTTAAAACCCCGCGGGTGGGTTGAGGCTTGCCGCCTCGGTCCTGCGCTTCGTCGGCTCTTCGAACGCGTATCTCGGAGCCATCCAGCACCGCGACATCCGCCGAGCCCGCCATCACATCCGCCTCGTGCAATTTATCCGAGAAAAGCACGCCGGTCAGTTCGGTGATTTTCCGCGAGTGACACCTGATACATCTTGAAGCGGCCGGGCCGAAATACCTCTATGCCGAACCTTCTGACCACGTCCGCCTGGCTGAGAGTGAACCCGAACACCTTTAGCTTGCGCACGCCTTCGATGGTCTGGGGCACCGCAATTATTTTCCAGAATTGCAGAGGATATTTTACTTCGCCAAAACCGGAATCCCGGGACGGGTCCCTATCGTCGAGCACGGGCCCGGCAAGAATGCACGCTTTCGTATCCTCGCCCTTCAGGCTGCCCTGCACGTAGTTCTCGAAATCGCCCCAGAGTCCGGTCATGCCGACATAGGTGCCGTCGTTGCGACCGGGCGCAGACTGGTTGAAGGCCTCATGCTGCGGTGTGCAATTGGTCCAGTGAAACGTGTCTGCGTTCGCGAACTCTATTTCCTCCTCGTTAAAGCCCCATGCGTTATCTTCTCGACGGACGATATGCCCGCGATCTATGTTTCCGGCTGGCTTGTAGAACTCCGCATCGATAAGCTGGAATTCTCCAGGAAGGCGTGGATCCGGGATCCACTTGTCAGTCCCAAACTCCTTTCGGTCGCGTGTTGACTTAAGCTCTGGATCATAGTCGACATTCGCGGCTGACCACATCTGCAGACGACGGCCCTTGTTCATCACGATCGAGAAGTGGTGATACTTCAGCAAGAGCGGCTTATCACCGTCGCGATAGAGCTCTCCCGCTCGGTCGGGTGCGACTCTCGGCGCCTCAACCTCCAGTTCGTCGTCTTCCGGATCGAGAAATCTGGGGTCGTAACCATCTCTCCCCGCGTAGTCAGGATCGAAGCGAATAACCTTTTCCGCGCTTAGAACTGCAGTCGAACGAGGGTTGACAGTCTGGGCGACCTGTAGCGTGTCCGTGGGCGCGTATACGTGGATCGTCACCGGCCCGGTAAAATTGAACGTGTTGTTCCCTGTCATACTCGGCGGAATTCGACCGTCGGTGATGGGGATCGGCGGAGAAATGGGCGTCCTCATCTCATTGACGAGATCATCTGCCGGATCGGTTGTTGTGCTCATCAGGGCGTTGAGCATCGCTTGCTGCTTAGGATTGTCCATCTTCACTGCCCCCAGGAATTTCACCAGCGTGCTCACCCGGATGCCCTCGTTCGCGATCCAATGCACTCGCTCGTCGGGCATACCTTCTTCCCAATATCCCCCGCCTACCGCCACGACATGTTCGCCGTCCATTTCTGGGATGGACGCATGGTGAAGGCCAATCAACTGCCAGTCTTTGCTGAACACAGGCGACCCGGATGAACCTTCGAGAGTGTCGGTCTCGTAGTGAAGGAATCCAGAATCGAGTAGATCGATCAGACGGTTCTGAGCGATCGCGTATTGCTTTTCTCCGCCTTCGGGATGCTGAATTATATTGACAGGCTGGCCGATCAGGATCTTCGGCGTGGCCTCGACAAGCGGAGCGTATCCAAAGTCCGTCAATGCGGCACCGTTAAGCGACCGGGCGCTCACGGCTACCAGCGCAAAGTCGAGCTTCTCGTCGTTCAGAAAAAATTTGTCAGGCTCGAGCTCGAAGATCGTCCCGCTTTCAAGACCTCTGTCCGTACGCTCGTAAAGAAAATTCGCGCCGACGCCGACCGCGTCCAGCCGGGATGGGAATACGTGATGGTTGGTTAGAAGCAGATTGTTCGACACCATGAAGGACGTTGCAAAGCCCTCCGGCTGCGTTCCCTCACCGCCAAGCGTTACGACGCGTGCGACTGGGCGCCCAGCCAACCGCGCACCATCGCTCGGGGCGAATGGAACAAAGTCCAGCGTGGGTCCCAGTTTCCGCTCTATTCCGATCGGCAGTCGGCCGACGCTTCGAAGTTCGCGGGCGCGTGAAAACGCGGCTTCACGTGCGGCATACCTCGCATTCCGCATCGGCGAATCCGCGGCACCTGGTCCGCCTTCCTGAAGTTGCCGCTGGTTTTCTGATCGCTCGCCGGCGCGCGCTCTCCACCGCTGCATTGCGGCATAGCGCACCTCCCGCTGAGCTTCCCGAATCCTGTCCAGTTGTCCCATAGGTACCCCTCATCAGGCAGGAGGTCTGGCACTGTACAAAGAAGCACTACCGCCGCTGTCTAGAACGACTGCTTGGATGTCTCAACTTCGAGGCTAATTCCCTGTTGTTGTATCAGGAACCGCTGGGATTGCCGTAGACAGTGGCGATCAAGTTGGGTAAAAACAAATCAGCAGCCAAAGATGACGCCTACTTTTTTCGGCATCATCAATTATATACACTATTCTTGGCTAAATCTTGAACCGAGTCAATAGATGTAACCGCTCGGTCGGTTTCACTGGGTGCGACCGGTGGCGTTCATCGAACGCCCTTGCTTTGAGCATCAGCGTAACCAGGCATGAGGCGCCAGTCTAATTCGATCTCCTGCTCCTCCGCGACGCGTATCTGATTGCCTGGTTTCGTGACGTTCAGATCGTTGCTGCACGTGGTCGAGTATGGACGCTCCCACAAGTCCTCGTATATTGCGCCCAAGCCGTACCTGTTTTCATCCCGGCTCCAGTGCAAAGGATAGACACCATCTTTCTTCAACGGAGGTATGCGAACCGGCTTGATCCACACCGGCGGAACCTCGACGCCGACGCTGTAGTCGCGAAAAAGAATGACGATGTTCATGGCGGGACCGCTGCCGATATTGGCGATCTGCCAGCCGGCTTCGAAGCTGTAAGAGAAAATCAAAGCGGGCCTGACGCTGATGCGCTGAGTCAGTCGCGTCAGATACAGGGTCGTCAGTAAGGATGCCATCGAGATGCAAAGTGCGATTACGCCCGCATAGTCCTTGAGGATGTCAAGTGCACCTGCTGATGGTGGTTCGAGCATCGCGGCACTCCTAGCTGGCTCGTTTGTGGTGCGATCGCGGAGATCTGCACATACTCTCTCATCCCTCATTCAAACTGCACACGCGGATCAGCCACGAGCCGTCCGGTTGCCGCTCGAACACGTTCAGCGACGTTCCTTTCTCGTGACTGTCCGAGTACCGCGTCAAACACCAGCTCGCATCGCCGGAAACGCCGGCGTCGAACACATCGAGCTGCTTTTCTGCACTCCCCTCCAGTTCAACCCAAACCTTGTGAGGTGACTCCAGGGCTTTCCGGCCAAGTGCCGGAGGTGCGAACGGCGAGTAGAGCGCTGTGTCGAGCGTAAATACCGCTGCGCAGCCCGCTGCGTCCCGGCGACGATAGGCGGAGCGATAGATGTCATAGACGTGTCGGAGTTCGTCCAGGATTGCCATGACGATTACCTCTCCCAGAGAATGTAGTGCGTGAATATGCTGTTCTCGCGAAGCGCGCCCGAAGGAGCAAATTACCAAGCGTAGGGGGATTGTGTGTACGCAACCACGAAGTGATCTGCTGCTTGAGGATGCCCAGTTGAGCATTGCTCTGCAGCTACCCTCCGGGCAGGCGCGCTGTTTGCTCAAGCAGCGGCAAAACGACGGCGCTATCTAGCAGCTCAAGGAGACGGCGCCGGTTGATGTACCAGCACGTAAGGTCGTAATCGACAGCCTGCGTTTCCCTTTCCTCCGCCATCGCTACACCGCCGACCGATCCATGGACCAGCGCACCCGCTGGGCGATGAATGATGCAAAAGGCACTGCATTCATATCGACGCTTGCGGTCTCCAGCGCCGCCATGTAGGCCGCCCGGTCTTCGACGCGGATAACGGTCCACGGATAACCGCCCGACGCGAGCATGGCGTTCATGAGAAAGCGCGCCATGCGGCCGTTCCCGTCGGGATACGGGTGCACGTAGCCGACAAGCCAGTGCCCCAGAACAGCGCGCACGCTGGGCTCTGACTCCGTTTCCAGCAGATCGAACAGGGCCGACATGCCATCGGGTACGCTTTCCGTACGGGGTGGCACATGGCGCGATCCGCGAATGTATACTGGACTGTTGCGGTAGCCGGCGAGAACCCCCGCACGCAGGAGGCCAGCGGCGACTGAGGGCTGAAACATTTCCCGGTACCAGACACGATGAGTTTCCCTCACAACAGCGCCCGGTGATGCGCCGTCGATGACCGGCGCGACCGATTTCTTGACTTCCTGGAAGGCCTGCCAGTATCCGCGCGCCGCCAGGGCATCACGGTTCTTGCGGTCGTCTTCATTTTCCTGCGGATTCCAACTGCCCTGCCGCACGCGATCGATGAGGTTGGGCGTGACGCTGTAGCCCTCGATAGACAGCGAGTGATAGGCGTCATTCTGATAGATGTCGTCGACGAACCGAAGATAGGCCTTCTGATCGCGCGGAAGTCCCGGCGCCGCAGGGAAGTTGTCGAGAACGGCCTGTCTTTGTGTTTCCCAGATGGCATGCAGACGGCCAACGATAGCCGCCGCTCCCGGCACGATTGCCGGGACGTTTTGTTTTTCTGCAAACGGATCGCTTTCGCGCACGTCATAGCTGGCCCCTTTCATTGTCCGGATGATTTCATCGGCAAACGATGCGCGACCGGCGCGCCGCAAGGCGCCGGCAAGACGGCCGGCAACAGCTGAATGACCACCGTCAAGCAAGCGCGACAGAAGCGATGACGGGTCCTTGATACCTGCCAGAGCCACCTGCGCTTCAATCGGGAAGCGCTGGAAAAAACCCTCTGGCACTTTGATGAGCGCCGCTTCGGGTGTGTACAACCGCAGGCCTCCTTCCTCCGCGAGGTCCTCTTGTGAGGGCATCTGCTTCTGTTTGAGGTCATAGAGCGACGTGCCAAATAGGAGCTGCAGGTTGTTGTTTGTTCCCTTGGGGCTATAGACAATGACTTGGGCCGGGATCGTCGTGGCTTCAGCGCGCATCAGTAGCGATTGCTCCGGCGACAAATGCCACGCGTCGCCGAACCGCTCGCGGCAATAACGCCCGCAGAACTCCCAGAACGAGGCGTACCATGGCGTGTTGTCGCCCTCATTTGCCTTTGGGCTGCTCGATAAGAGCCAGCCCTTAATCACTTCCTGAAGGAAGCCATTTTGAACGAGGCGCTCCCGGTAGGTACGCCCCAGCTCGGCTGACTGAAACACATGGCGACCGTCCTTCTGAAGCGCCTTCAGCGCGTCCAGGGCATCGGCGAGTTTTTCATGGGGTGCGGCCATCTGCGTCACATTACAAGTTTTTAAGGTTGAGTAATTACAAGTATATGATGCCGAACCACCACAAGTCAATAGCGTTGTGTCATTGCAAGTTTGTTATGCAAACCTGAGTTCCGCCTCACCGCCCCTGACATGGACGGAGTTAGCTCTCCCACCTACACCGCCAGATCGATGTCCCACTGAGATAACCGCGGCGTCGTTCGGTCAGGCTTTGACGAGAACGGATTAGTGGATGCCGGCGCGTTGATATCGGGTGTAGGCACCGCTCTTCCACAGCCGGTAGTTCAGCATCGCCTCGCTAGTTCCGTACATATGCTGGGCTTCAGCGATAAGCTGCCAGTACATGACGTGCCCTGCGCCTTCGTTGGTGGAAGCACAATGCGCCCCCTCTGCCTCCACGCTCCCGTCATGCGCTCGCTCGCCCTCGCGGGGATTGTACACGCTACTTCTGCCTCCTGACATAGTGTGTATTTTCCCCCCTCTGAGGGTGCTCAGTAACCTCGCGGAACTTCCCGTTCGCTTGCCTGACAGCCTTCTCAAACACCTTGGTGCTCATGACCCGGGTGTTCGCGTCGGGCGACGACCTCCTATCGGTGAAAGCCGGTTTTGCTGTCCCGGCCAATTGTGAAGTAGGTTTTTCCGCCCATGTTGACGTCCTCTCATCTGCTCGAGCTATATAGGGACGAGTCATACAGTTCGTACCCTACCTGGTAATTGAGCCATCCTAAATCACCTCCGACGATTGCACTTCTGCAGTTTATGCTCCAGCGTCGGAGCACAAACTAAGCCGCGGAGCGCCTCTCAGTCTCCTCCGGGGTGTTGTGCCATTACCCAGGCCACCACGATGCGGTTGGAATCAAGCTTAGCTCTTTTGATCCATAAAACGACCATTAAGTGATCTCATGGTCCGTCTATGGATCATTATGGATCATAAGTTTGACATTTTGTTGTTTCCGGGCTAGTATGGTCCATAAATAGACCTCGAAGTTACTTCGGGGGCTTTTAATGGATCAGGTGACCGATGGCCAAGCCCGTATCACGCGCTTACTCACATTACAGCCGAGATGCCTTGCTGGTCTTCAGTCAGCTGATCAAGCGTGCCCGGATTGAGCGCCGGTTCACTGCCCAGGAGCTGGCTGACCGTGCCGGTATATCGCGTGGCCTTTTGCAGAGGATCGAGAAGGGTGATCCGGCCTGCGCGATCGGAGCCGTCTTCGAGGTGGCTGCCATTGTGGGCGTGCGCCTTTTCAATGCCAATCAGGCAACCCTCGCGTCCACCATATCCGCAAACAACGCGACGATTGCGCTACTCCCAAAGGCCGTTCGCCCTTCCTCGTCACAGGTGAAAGATGACTTCTGACGCCAACGAGGCGTTCGTCTGGGTATGGCTACCAGCAAGCACAGAGCCGGTCGTTGCCGGCCGTCTGGAGCGCAACGGCGCTCAACTGCTATTCAACTATGGCCGCAGCTATCTGGCGCGCAAGGACGCAATCTCCCTATACGAGCCAGAGCTGCCGCTGCAGCCTGGCGCGCTGCCCCTACTTGCCGGGCTCTCGATGCCGAGTTCGCTACGCGATGCCGCGCCTGATTCGTGGGGCCGCCGCGTCATTGTCAACCGCCAGCTGGGTAAAAAGGGCAACGAGATCGATCCGGCCGATCTTGATGAATTGACGTACCTTCTGGAGTCGGCCTCAGATCGTATCGGCGCACTCGATTTCCAGAAGTCAGCGACCAAGTATGTTCCGCGGCAGGCCGCAACGGCGTCGCTCGCGCTTCTTGCCGATGCGGCACGCCACGTCGAGGAGGGTGTACCACTTCCCCCCGACCTGGACGCAGCGCTGCTGCATGGCAGTTCCATTGGCGGCGCGCGTCCCAAGGCCATGATCGAGGAGGGCGACGCCAAATATGTCGCGAAATTCTCCTCGCAAAGCGACGTTTATAGCGTGGTGAAGGCTGAATTCATTGCCATGCGTCTTGCCGCCGCAGCCGGTATCGACGCGGCGCCGGTTCGCCTCGAAAAGGCCGGGAGCAAGGATGTCCTCCTGATCCGCCGGTTCGACCGCGTCAAGGTGACCGGCGGATGGCATCGTAGCGCGATGGTTTCTGCGCTGACCCTGCAGAGCCTTGATGAAATGATGGCCCGTTACGCCAGTTATGAAGATCTGGCCTCCATCATCCGTCACCGGTTCGACGCTCCCAAAGAGACCCTGCGTGAACTTTTCGCCCGGCTGGTCTTTAATATCCTGTGCGGGAACACGGATGACCACGCCCGGAACCACGCGGCTTTCTGGAATGGCAAAAGCCTCTCGCTGACGCCGGCCTACGATATCTGCCCGCAAGCCCGCAACGGCAGCGAGGCAACGCAGGCAATGCTTATCGTAGGTGAAAGGCGCCTGAGCCAGATCGCCCTTTGTATTGAAGCCGCCCCGGTCTTTCTGCTGTCAGCTGGGGACGCTGAGGCTGTTGCCGCCCGGCAGATCGCCATCATCCGCGATCAATGGGATGCCACGTGCAAGGAAGCCCGCCTCTCTCCGGTAGACAAGAAGCTGTTCTGGCGGCGTCAGTTTCTCAATCCCTATGCCTTGGAGGGTGCACCGGCCGCGTTGCGGGCGCTGATTGAGTGATCCGGCAGGCCGATGACAGTGAACGCCGCTCGCGCACAATGCAGTCTCCATCGCACAACCCGCCGCGCTTTCACTGAGGGCCCTCGCACCCTCAGGACCGATTGCGCTCGCGACCCAACCTACCATTTCTGCGACTGCGAATGACTGCGGCCGTCAGTTTCAGGACAGCGCCACCAGTTGCCGGCACCGCACGTAAAGCGAGAGCGGTTAGAAAGATGGGCTTCATGGGAAAGGTTAAGCAAGCTTAGGTCGAGTGGAGCGCCAACATAGCTCAGTGCAAAGCCGAAGGTGATTACAAAAGACTTGACGCAGAGCGAGCGGAACCTGGCAGACAGCCCCCGAGCCGCTACCAGTCCGCTTTGCGCCTTCATCTCGGACGTTAAGATAAGCTGTCTGCCGCCCGAGAGCGGAAATGCAGGGGAAAATTCAAACGCTTTGTTGAAACTGTAGGGCGCGATAATTAGTATGTCCTGAAGCGATATGGGGTGTTCTACGCCATGCTTGTCGACCCAGGTCGTGCCGGAAGCAAAGATCTCGTTCACGAGGTCCCGGACGCAATCGGCCTCTTCGGGCGATGAGCTTTGATTGCCGTTGGTCGGAACCGCTATATAGCGCAAACCAGAACCGCTCACGCGGCCGGTAGCGAGCGACGGCGCAGTGCTGCTGATCCTGCATCTCACGGCTACAAGATCGCCAACCCAACCGTGCTCGCCCGCATTTCGCATGAAGATCGACGCCCTGTTCCGCGGCTACGGTTATGCGCCGATCTTCGTCGAAGGCAAAGAGCCGCAGGCGATGCATCAGAAGATGGCGGCGGCCCTCAATTCTGCCTTTGCCTCGATCCGCGCCGTCCAGCAGAAGGCCCGCAACGGCGGCAAGGCCGAGCGGCCGATCTCGATAATCGTGCTGCGGTCACCTAAGGGCTGGACCGGGCGACTTGAGCGCGACTAGCCGCTCTTCGATATCTGCAACCTCCCGCTCCACCGCTTCTGCTGCAGCACTGCCATCTACGTCGCCAGGTATCGGGAGGTGCGGTTCGGCCGCGGAGAATGCGATCAGTTGAGCTTGGAAGCGTCTGGCGAGATCCCACGCGAAAGTCAGCCGGGGAGTGGCCGGTGCATCAATATCGAGCTGAACCATGATTGTAATTTATATTATTGCGGTGCCTCCGGTTGCATCGAGCAACCTTCGTGCCAAATTGCCCGGCCTTACGTTGATGCGGATCAAACGAGTCGAGTGTTGTGCCGGCGGCTCGGCCAGCTCCTTTGACGCAGATCAATGCGTCTTGCGCTGCAATCAGCAAGAACTCGCCAACAAGTTACGCCGTTCCGCTCGTTTAAGGAGATCGACATGCCAATGAAGCCGACTTCCCAATCGTTGTTGACGACATTGCCGTTTCCTTCCGCAGCGGCAAACCACAAGATGTTCCAAACCGGAGCGCGGCTTCAAGCCCACGCGTACAAGGCGGTGATGCGCTATCAGATCGAGGCTCTGTCCTTTATGAGGCGCCGTTTGGAGGCGGACGCCAAGCTGATGGACGACCTTTCCGACAGCAACGAGTTCAACGACGCTTTCGACGTAGTGAGCAATTTTGTCCAGAACGCTTCTACGGATTATACGGCGGAGGTCTCAAAGTTCGCCTCCATTGGTTCCAGGCTGGCCTCGGAAATAGCCAAGTCCCCACGCGATGAAGCAAGGCATGCAGTTGAGGACATGGTAGCTGCGACAGCTGCGTAGACGGTATGGCGCCAGGAGCCGATCTTGCCCGGCACGGGATTGATTGCAAGCTCGCGACACTCGCAGCCCAGGCGCGAGATGTTGCCGAACGCCTGCGGCTGTTTGTGGCTGAGGAAGACATGGAGATGGTGGTGATGGGGGCGTTCGTGCATTCAGGCTCCGGCAGGACATCCTGGGAGGCGTTACGCAATCGCTGCTCGATCAGCCTCCGGTTCCCCTGTTTCTGGCTCACTAAGGAGAAGGAATTACGACAAGTTTTTTGACGAAGATCAAAGCAACGACGTGCCGAGCCCGCTCTTATGAACGCACAAGGATGGCCGGTATCGGACCATGTTGATGCGAAGGAGAATAATCGTGCAGTCTCAGATGTTTGTCCCCGTCGTGACCTATCCTGAAGCGAATGCCGATGGAATTGCTTCGAATGCGGTGTCTGTCGCAGCCTGGCTTGACGCCAAACTTCATGCCATGGCGATCAACGCCGATATCCCAGACGTTTCTAACATGCTTTCCAAGCTGCTACTCGACGTGGCTGGGCTGATTGAGAACGCCAAGGCGGAGAGTCGACAACGGGGTGAACATTTGCTGGCGCTGTTGCGCCAAAAGGCAGAGGAAGCCCACGTCGAGATCGCGACTTCGACCATCACGGCACCTATCGCCGCGCTGGGTGATGCCGCAGCATTGCGTGCCCGCTACTTCGATCTAAGCTTCGTCGGGTGGGAACCGGGAAACACGACGTCGCGGATGGCCGCCGAAGCTATCGTCTTCGGTTCGGGGCGTCCGACGATCCTGTTGCCGGATGCATCCCACATAGCTGCCCTCGATCACATTGCCGTCGCCTGGGATGGGAGCCGCGTCGCGGCGCGTGCCGTCGCCGACGCAAAACCGTTTTTGGAACGCGCCTCTCATGTGTCAGTCATTACCGTTGTCGATGAGAAGCTTTTGGAGGACGGGCACGCGGCCAAGCGGCTTGCCGAAGCGCTTCGAGCGCGCGGCATGAATGCCGAAGCGGTCCCGGTTGCTTCGGAGGATTGCCCAGTCGCGGAGACTCTTCAACGAACGGCAATCGGAAAGGGTTGTCAGTTGCTTGTGATGGGCGGGTATGGTCACTCGCGCCTCCGCGACTTCGTGCTGGGCGGTGCCACGGAAGGTGTATTGAGCAGCCTGTTGATGCCAGTCCTGCTTTCACACTGATACATCAGCTAGGCTCCCACGAGGCACCATCTGTGCCGCATCGCTAGCTTCTGTAGTATCCTCTGGCGAACTCATGCAAGTCGGCAATCGATCAGTCGGCTTCCCCTAGTCTGGTAGTGAGCAATCACCTTCGTGTCGTCATCGAGGTGATGATTGAGTAAGGCGCGACCATCAAGAATCGAGGCGGCCATGATGATGGCTGCGGTCGGCCAAGGTTTCGATTACGCGACAATCGGCGACACTTCCATCGGAGCAGCCATCGATCATTCGGACAAGCTCGCCGCGCAACGCGTTTAGACTGGCAATGCGTCGGTCTACTTCGGAAAGCCGCTCACGAGCTGCTGCATCCGCCGCTGCACAGGACGCCTGCGGGTTGTCCTGCATGTCGAGCAATGTGCGGATGGCATCAACCTCAAACCCTAGCTCACGGGCATGGCGAATAAAGCTGAGGCGTCGGAGATCTACATCACCGTATAGCCGCCGTTTGCCTTCCGTTCGTCCGGGCGGTGGCAGCAAACCTATCTGCTCATAATATCGGATGGTCGGCACCTTGACCCCGCTTCTGCGGGCCGCCTCGCCGATCGCAATATTCTTCATTTTTGTGCTTGCTCCTCTAGTCGCTAGAGGAATTATCACGTCGCCACGAATGATGAAAGGTTTTGCGATGGCCGACACACAGACCACCCGGTTCAGGGTCGAAGGGATGGACTGCGCTGCGTGCGCGGCCAAGGTCACCAAGGCAGCGGAGGGTGTGGCCGGCGTGGCCGAAGTCTCTGTGTCTGTGACCGCGGGCACAATGGTGGTGAAGCATGAGGCTGACGCCGATCTTACAAGCGTTGTACAGCGCGTGACGAGCATGGGCTATCGGGCGGCGCCCGCCGATGCGCGCGCGCAACCGGTCAACGATCATTCTACCCATGAACATGACCCTGATCATGCGCATGAGGACGGGGACGACCACGACCATCATGATCATGACCATGACGACCGAGGTCACGACCACGACGCAGCGAAAGCCGTGTCCAAAGAGGCGGCCGCAGGCCTTCACGGGCAAGACCATGGTCCGACGACGGGGCCCTGGTGGACGTCTGGCAAAGGCAAGCTGACGATCGCCAGCGGCATCGCCCTCGCAGTGGCATGGGTTGCAGGGCACATGATCCCAGCGGTTGAGCCCTATACGTTCACGGTGGCCATGCTGGTCGGCCTGTTGCCCATAGCATGGCGCGCCTTAGTTGCGGTGCGATACGGAACGCCGTTCTCCATTGAGATGCTGATGACCATCGCCGCCGTCGGCGCGGTGATCATCGGCGCGGCGGAAGAAGCCGCAACAGTGGTGTTTTTATTCCTCATCGGCGAATTACTGGAGGGGGTTGCCACAGGTCGGGCCCGGGCCAGCATCCAGGCGCTGACCAAACTCATGCCGAAAACGGCACAGCTGGAGGAGAACGGACAAACCCGCGAGGTGCCAGCTGCGAGCCTGGCGATCGGCGCCGTTATCATTGTCCGTCCCGGCGACCGGATTCCGGCGGACGGCGAGATCATCGAAGGCAGCAGCTCGATCGATGAATCTCCCGTGACGGGCGAAAGCGTGCCGGTGCGCAAGGAAACGGGCGATCGGGCGCTTGCCGGCACCATCAACGGTGACGGCGTGCTGCGTATCCGCGTGTCGGCAACTGCGGCCGACAACACAATCGCGCGCGTGGTGAAACTCGTTGAGGAAGCGCAAGAAAGCAAAGCGCCGACCGAGCGGTTCATTGACCGGTTCTCGCGCTGGTACACGCCGGGGGTAGTGCTGGTCGCGGCCTTGGTCGCGGTAGTCCCGCCATTGGCTTGGGGCGGTGATTGGAATGAGTGGATCTACAAGGGTCTTGCGCTGCTACTGATCGGTTGCCCGTGCGCCCTGGTGATTTCAGTGCCTGCGGCGATTGCGGCAGCGCTGTCGGCCGGGGCCCGCCGTGGTCTGTTGATGAAGGGCGGCGCCGTGCTCGAGCAGTTGGGCCATATCACTGCGGTAGCGCTGGACAAGACCGGTACGCTCACGGCCGGCAAACCCGCTGTGACTGATATCCGCGCTTACGGCAGGACAGACGCGGACGTGCTGCGCCTTGCCGCTGGCTTGGAGACGGGTTCGAGCCATCCGCTTGCGTTGGCCATCCTGGCAAAAGCGATCACAGATGGCGTTCACGTGCCCGCCGGAACGCAGGCCCGCGCAATCGGCGGCAAGGGCATCGAGGCGACGATCGACGGGGCAGAGGTCTTTCTGGGGTCGCCTGCAGCCGCGCACGCGCGGACCGCACTCACCGCAGATCAAGATAACGACATCGCCGACCTCAACGATGCCGGCAAGACGGTTTCGGTGCTGCTCGTCGGCAATCAAGTTGCCGGAGCCATCGCGATGCGCGACGAGCCGCGTCCGGATGCAGCCGAGGGCCTCAAAGCTCTCACCCAGGCTGGCATGAAAATTGTGATGCTGACCGGCGACAATGCCCGCACAGCCAAGGCGATCGGTGCTCAGCTCGGCATCGAGGTGCGTGCAGGCCTGCTGCCCGAGGACAAGCAGCGCATCATCGGTGAACTGAAACAGCAAGGCTTCAAGGTCGCCAAGGTCGGCGACGGGATCAATGACGCACCGGCCCTGGCGGCCGCCGACGTCGGCATTGCCATGGGCGGCGGCACGGATGTGGCTCTGGAAACCGCAGACGCGGCAGTTCTGCACGGCCGCGTCGGTGATATTGCCGGCATGGTGTTGTTGTCGCGCGCGACCATGTCGAACATCCGCCAGAACATCGCTATCGCCCTGGGACTCAAAGTGGTGTTTCTGGTTACCACCGTGTTGGGGATCACCGGCCTATGGCCCGCCATCCTAGCCGATACCGGCGCCACCGTTCTGGTGACCGGCAATGCTATGCGACTGCTCGCCTGGAAGGGTCGCAACGCATGATTGCCACGGCAAAGCGGGACCTATGACCTCGCCGACGAACAGTACCGCCAGGCTAGCGTGCCGGTCGAGGTGATGTCGCCCAGATGCAGGCTCATGAATTGGCTGAGATACGACACCAGGAACACGGGCTTGTCGATCATCGTCGCAGTCGGACCATCCTGGCCTTTCTCGCCGTTTACCGCTAGCCAGATCTTCAGATTGTGGATGTCCTTGACATCATCTTTGGTCACCAGCAACAGACCAGTCAGGCCGAACGTGTCGCAGCTCCTGCCCTTGGTCCATTGGCCGAAACGCTCGGTCTGGAAGGCGCTCCGACAAGTCGTGGACGACACACCAACCAGCGACATAGTTCAGCGTTTCGTCTTCCGAGACGTATCTGGCTTCCGATAACGATACCCAACTCGACTTCCCAGTCGGCCGTCTTCGAACCGCGCGGGATCAGGACATCGTCGTTCGGGCCGACGATGGCCGAGGTCGCCTTCATGAATGACGGGCTCCGCGGCACCGTCAGGCCGGATGCGGCGGCATGATCGGCATAGTTCAGGCCGATGCAGATAAATTTGCCTGTGCCGGCAACACACGGGCCAAGGCGGGGATTGCCGCTCACGGCAGTAGAGTCCGGGTCGAGCTTGGCCAGCTTCTCCAACTGCGCCGGCGCAAGCGCCGAAACCTGAAAGGTCGCTGACATGGCCGGAGAGATCGCGGATCTCGCCGTCGGTCGGAGCAGCCCGGCTTCTCGAGCCAGCCGGGGTCATAGCGTGCGAATTTATGGATATTTAGTAAGTGGCGCGGCCGCCGGAAAGATCGAACACCGACGCCGTTGTAAAGCTGTTTTCCTTGGAGACGAGCCAGGCAATCATGTTGGCTGCCTCATCCACCTCGAGGAAACGGGCGCGCGGAATTTTCGACAGCATATAGTCGATATGCTCCTGCTTCATCTGATCGAAGATGCGGGTTCGGGCGGCTGCCGGGGTGACGCAATTGACCGCGATGTCGAAGCCGGCCAGCTCCTTGCCCAGTGACTTGGTCATGCCGATGACGGCAGCCTTGGACGCCGAATAGGCCGACGCGTTGGGGTTGCCTTCCTTGCCCGCCACTGACGCGATGTTGACGATGCGGCCATAGCCACGCGCCTTCATACCAGGCACGATGGCGCGGTTCACATAGAACGCGCCGTTTAAATTGATACCGATAGTTTGATGCCACGCTGCAAGCGGGTAGACATCGAGCGGATGGTTCGGACCGGCGACGCCGGCGGAATTGACCATGATGGAGATCGGCCCCGCAACCAGCTCGCTTTCCGCAACAGCAGCCTCGACCGCTTCGAAATCTGCGATGTCGACAGCGACGGATGACGCAGCCGAGCCGAGTTCCGCCACCGCCGCGGCCAGCCGTCCGTTGTCCATGTCCCAAAGGCTGACTTTGGCGCCGGACGCCACAATGCGCCTGGCGACGGCGAAACCAAGTCCTTGCGCTCCGCCGGTGACGATAGCCGCCTGGCCGTCGAGATCGATCTTGTTCAATGCACTTGTCCTTCATGAAGTACAGCTATTCGAACACCGTCAGCATGGCGCGATCGGCGATTTCCATACCGAAGCCCGGCGCATCGCCAATCACCAGCTTGCCGTTTTTTGGCATCGGCTCGCCCGTGAACAGCTTGCCGAAGACCGGCAGGACGGAACGTCCGTCCGGACTGGCGGCAACATATTCGCAGTATGGCGAGTGCGGTTGCGACGCGATGAAATGATAGGAGTATGGCCCGCTGCCATGCGGAATTACCGGCAGGTCATAAGCGCTGGCATGGGCGGAGATGCGCAGCAGCTCCGTCAGGCCGCCCACCCACATGACATCAGGCTGCAGCACGTCGATCGTGCGGTCCTCGATCAGCTTGCGGAAGCCGTAGCGGGAATATTCGTGCTCGCCGGTCGTCCAGCGAATGGTCGGATGCGCCTGCTTTAGCAAGCGATAGCCATCGGTGTCATCGGGGTGGAGAGCTTCTTCCCACCAGTAGATGTCGAGAGGCTTGCAGGCCTCTGCCAGGCGAATGGCATAGGGCACGTCGAGCGACATGTAGCAGTCCACCATCAAGGGATAGCCGGCGCCGACCTTGTCACGGTGCGCCGATAAGAAGTCGACATTGGCACGCAGGCCTATTTCGCCATCCGACGGGCCATGCGGCAGGGGCACCTTTCCACCCCAGAAACCCATGGCCTTCACCGCGTCAGGCGCCGGACCGGTGCAGTAGTAGCTGATCTCGTCCCGGCTCAGGCCCCCGATCAGATTGTAGACCGGCTCGCCGCGAACCTTGCCGATCAGGTCCCATAGCGCCAGGTCGACTACGCTGATCGCCGCGATGGGCAGGCCCTTGCGGCCGTAAAACATTGAAGCGCGGAAGAGCTGGTCCCAAATGCGGTTGATGTTGCGCGCGTCCTGGCCGACCAGGAAGCGCGAAAAGTGATGCTTGATCAGCCACAGGGCTGGCGGTCCACCAAAACCAGTGGCGACGCCGGTGGCGCCGGACTCGGTCTCGATCTCGACAACGATGGACCCCAGCACGCCAATACCCCAGCTGGTGCGGCTGGCCTTGTATTCAGGGTAAGCCGACATCGGATTGCTGATCAGCGTGTCGATCAGCCAATGACCATCCTTCTGGCGATGATAGTCGCCCCCGTCGCCCACGCTTTCGACAAGGTAGGTTCGAACCGCTGCGATCTTGGTGTTGGGGGTCACTTATGAAAACTCCTATTGTCCGGCGCTTGGAGAATGCCGTCGCTACTGCAAATTGACGAACATGCCGCCGTCGACCAGCAGCGATGCACCGGTAACGTAAGCGGCCATGTCGGAAGCGAGAAAGGCGACGCAACTCGCTACGTCCTTCGGCTGGCCGATACGGCCCAGCGGAATGCGCTTGTTGAAATAGGCGAGCTTCTCCTCGTCCTGGAGGTCGTCGCGATTGAGGTCGGTTAGAATTGCGCCGGGCATAACCGAATTGCAGCGAATGCCGTGTGGCCCCAGCGCAATGGCGATCGACTGCATCAGCGAATGC
Source organism: uncultured Alphaproteobacteria bacterium (assembly GCA_963829135.1). Lineage (GTDB taxonomy): Bacteria > Pseudomonadota > Alphaproteobacteria > Rhizobiales > Rhizobiaceae > Kumtagia. The sequence goes on from CAWHHO010000004.1 coordinate 65,389, forward strand.
ACGCCGGCTTTCGTCGGCGTGTAATGCGTCTGCATGCCGCCGCCGACCAGCGCCGAGATCGAACTCGTCGCCACGATAGCGCCACCCGTGCCTTGGTTCCTCATCTGGTTCGCCGCTGCCTGGCAAATGAAGAATGCACCTTCCAGATTGATCGAAACCGTTCGTGTGAGCATTTCTGAGGGCATGTCCAGAAAGGCATGAAACGGACAAATCCCGGCATTTGACGACAGCACGTCGACGCCTCCGAAATGGGTCACGGACGCGGAAACCAAAGCCGCGGCCGTCGCGGGCTCCCCTATATTGCCTTCGACCGGGATGCATCTTTTGCCGAGCGCTTCGACCTCGGCCACCACCTCGTCGACCGCCGACGACCGGCCATATCCCTTGTCGTTCTCGCCGAAATAGCCCAGCACCACGTCGCAGCCCTGGCGGGCAAACTCGGCGACAATGGCGCGCCCGATCCCGCGCGATCCACCGGTGACGATGGCTCTCTTGCCTTCGAGCAGCATGGGCATATCCTTCGGTTGAAACGCTCTAGGCGAGATAGAAAATGCTTGGCAGCACCGTCAGCCCCTCGTCGGGGCGTTGGCCATCCAGCTGTTCGAAGTACGGCGCCATCTCGGCTTGCCAGCGGGCGTTGACCTCACTCGCCGCCAGCTTCTCGCGGGCAACGGCAAAATCATCGGTCTCGAGATAACCGATGAGTAACCCGTCCTCGCGCAGGAACAGCGAATAGTTGCCCCAACCGGCAGCCCGCAATGCGGACTGCATCTCTGGCCAGACGTTGCGATGCGTCTCTTTGTACTCTTCCAGGAGATGCCGCTTGACCTTGAGCAGAAAGCAGATGCGTTGCATGCGTCGTCTCCGAATTCACACGGCTCGCGGGGCGAAACCCGCCTCGATCACGGGCATCAGCAGCTCTTCGAGCTCAGCGATGTCGACACGGGCAGGCTTCGGCTCGCGCCCGGGGAAGCCGATGGAAGTGCGGACCTCCGGCGACATGAAGTAGATCGCCGCTATGGTTTCACAAAAGGAGTCATAGGCCGCCGCATCGCTTTGCTTGAGCGACAGCAGCGCGTCGTGGGGGGGCCTCCCGCCGACATTGCCTATGACCCCACGCAGCAGGGCTGGGAGGCTGGGGGCGAAATACCCTGCCTGCGTGAGGAGATTATCAGCGACGCCCGCCTGACTGGCGGAAATCGCGCCCGGTGCGGGCGGGATCAAGGTGTCGGCGAGCTTTTCGAGGATAGCGCGCTCGGCCGATGTCAGTGGTTCCTCGATCATGATGCCATCCTTTGCTCGGCCCGGTTGGCGACGACATGCGCGGCGCTCCAGGAGGCGAAAGCTGCGATTGTCGCCGTGGGATTGACGCCGGCGGAGGTCGGCCAGACGCTGCCATCGACAATCAACAGATTTGCGACGTCATGCGCGCGGCCATAGCGGTCGACGACGCTGTCACGCGGGTCGTCGCCCATCTTGGTGGTGCCCAGAATGTGCCAGCCGGATTCGCGGCTCTGCGGCGCGACAACGGTGCGGTACGCGCCGGCCTCCATCAGGGATTCCTTGGCGCGCTCGGCCATGAAGCGCAGCATGCGCTTCGAATTCTCGCCCGTTTTGTAATGAATCTTCACCCCCGGCATACCGCTGTCATCCGGCGTTTCGTCGGCCAGTTCGACGCGATTTTCCGTGTCCGGGAGATCCTCGCAGATTATGCCCCACGAGACCGATCGGCCGAAGCGCCGCGCAAACTCGTCATGGAAGGACGCTCCCCACAATTGGTTTTCGTCACCCCATGGCCAGCGGCGTGCGATCTGCGCCGGGCTGCCGGTTGGCTGCAGGCTCCATTTCGAACCACGCACGAAATCGCGGTCCCTGTGTGTCTCGTAGAAATTCAGCGTATAGGCGACCTGACCCCAAGCGCCGCGATAGCTTTCCAGCGGAGCATCGAACAGGCCGACCACCGCAGCCGTCGGGTGCAGCATCAGTCGCTTGCCAACCAGCCCCGAGCTGTTGGCGATACCCTGTTCCTTGCCCGGCACTCGGCTGGACAGAAGCAGCCGCGGTGTCCCTACGCCATTGGCGGCGAGGACGGTGATCGCGGCCTTGGCCAGATGCTCCTTGCCGGTCGTGCGATCGACATAGACAGCTCCGCGCGCCAGGCCCTGCTTGTCCAACTCGATGCGTATGGCCCGAGCGTTGACTGCGAGGCGCACGCCCGCCTTGATCAATTCCGGCCAGTGCGTGCGGTCGGTCGAGGCCTTGGCCTTCTCGACGCAGCCCCACATGCAGGCAGTGCGCTGTTGGCAGGGTTCCATGCCGTTGCGTGGCACCGTGGCGATCGCATTGGTGCCCGGCCACCAGTGCCAGCCTAGCCTGTTCTGGGCGGCGGCAACCAGTTTGCCCGCCTGGGTCAAATCCACCGGCGGCAGCAACTCATCCTGTCCGGGATACATCGGGTCGCCGGCAACCCCGGAGACGACAAACTCACGCTCGGTGCGTGCGTAGTGCGGCATCAGATCCCGATAGGTGATCGGCCAGTCGTCGGCTACGCCATCCAGGGTGCGAACCCGGAAATCGCTGGGCAGATTGCGCATCCAGTTGGCGGCCCAGGAGATCGACGAACCGCCGACGCCATTCCAGAAGAGTGGGATAATGTCGGAATCGTCGACCGAGATCGGATAGTCTCCGGAATTCTCGCGCTTCGTCGGGACGTACTGCCAATCACGCGAGGCTGTCAGTTCAAAGCCGGGCTTGTCAGAGATCGCCTTGGAATAGTCGACCCAATCTCCCTGCTCCAGGCAGACGACGCTCATACCGGCTTCGGCCGCCCGCTTGGCGAACACGGCGCCAGACGGCCCCGAACCGATGACAAGCACATCGCAGTCGATTGGCTTTGGCGCGTCAGCCATGGCTCGTCTCCAAACAGGTTCCCATAGCCGCTCAGCCGCCCTTCAATTGGCGCTTTGCGCCGTAGCGAGAGCCCATAAAATTGAGCAGTACGGCGGCGACGATAATGGCGCCGCTGACGACTGGCTGCAGGTATGAGTTCACCCCCATCAGCACGAGGCCGTTGCCGATCAGCGAGATGACGAAAATGCCAAGCAGCGTGCCTAGGATCGAGCCACGTCCGCCGGTCAGGGCAGTGCCGCCAACCACGACGGCGGAGATGACGCTGAACTCCAGGCCGCTGCGCGATACACTGGCGTCGCCGACCCCGTTGCGCGCCGTCAGAAGGATGGCGGTGATTGCCGCAAGTACACCAGCAATGACGAAGAGCGCTACGCGGATGTTGCCCACCTTGATGCCGGAAAGGTGCGCTGCCGTCGCATTGCCGCCGATGGCGAAGACAGATCGGCCGAACGCGGTCTTGCGGCTGATGAACACGAACACTGCAAACAGGATGAACATAACGATGGCCGAGATGGGGATACCGGAGAGTTCGCCGCCCAGCCAATCGAGGAAGTCGCTTGGCGGAATGCTGACCGGCACGGAGTCGGTCAAATAGAGGGCGAGGCCGCCTAGCGCGCTCCATAATCCGAGCGTCCCGATGAAAGAAGGTACATCGAACCATGCGCGCAAAATGCCGGCGATCGATCCCAGGGCGCCGCCGGCGAGCGCCGTCAGCAGCAGGGCCACGACAATCGGCATCTCGCCGGATTTCAGCAGGAACGCGAAGACGACCGAGAGGAAGGCCACCATCGGTCCAACGCTGATGTCGATTTCGCCCGCGATGATGATCAGTGTGGCGCCCCACGCTGCAATGCCGAAAGCTGCCGCGTCGCGCAATATGGATACCTGGTTGCGGAAGGTCAGGAAGTTGCTGGCGTAGAGCGTGAACGCTGCGTAGAGCGCCAGGATGACAATCAGCAGGCCGATTTCGTTCATGCGCTGGAAATCCAGGCGCCGTACGGCTTTGGCAGACGCGGTAGCCTGTGTCACGCTGGCTCCAATTCCGGTGGATGACCGCTGATGCTGGCTGTCATGAGTTCGTCGACGTCGATATGCGGGGCGTTGAATATCTGCGCGATATGGCCTTCACGCAGCACCAGCACGCGGTCACACACTTTCGGCAGTTCCTCGATCTCGCTGGACACGAAGATGATGCTCTTGCCCTCAGCGGCCAGCTTGCGGATGATCGCGTAGATCTGGCTCTTGGCCTCTACATCGACACCGCGCGTCGGCTCATCTAGCAACAGCAGACGGGAGCCGGCATAAACCCACCGGCCGATAACGATCTTCTGCTGGTTGCCGCCGGAGAGGGTGCCGATCGGCGTTGTCGTCATGCTCGCTTTGACGCTCATGCGGCTGATGATGTCGCGTGTTACAGCCGCTATCCGTGAAGCAGACAGTACGCCCAGTGCCGACACAGATGCGGGGTCGGTGATGATGGTGTTCTCGTCGATGCCGAGCAGCGGCACGATACCATCATCCTTGCGGCTTTCGGGCGTCATGCCAAGACCCAGCCGAAGCATGCCATTCCAACTCTCGCCGGCGGTATCCTTGCCGTCGAGCATGATAGAACCAGCGTCAGCGGCATCGAGCCGGGCGATGATGCGCAGCAATTCGGTACGGCCTGAGCCGAGAAGACCTGCGATACCGAGCACTTCGCCCTGATGAAGATCGAAACTGATGTCCTGAAGCTTGGGCGCGCTAACTATATTGCGGACCGAGAGCACGACGCCGCCGAGTTCCCGTGGCTCGACAAGTTCATCCTTCTTCTCGTCGTGGCCAAGCATCATACGAACGATGTCGCGGGTATCAGCACCGCCAATGTCGAGCGTCGAGACTGCGCGCCCGTCGCGCATTACCGTTGCGCTGTCGGCGATCTCGCGAATCTCCTTCATGCGGTGGCTGACATAGATCACGGCGACGCCGCGCTGTTTCATGCGCCGCACGGCAGCGAACACCAGTTCAACTTCGGCGGCCGCCAGCGAGCTTGTCGGCTCATCCAGAATGACAAGGCGCGGCTCGCCCATCATGGCTCGCGCGATCTCGACCAGTTGACGCTCCGCCGGACTGAGCGAGGCGATGAGCGTCGTGGGATCGATGTCTAGGCCCAGATTGGCGAGCGCTTCGTTGGTGCGCGTTGCCATCATACGGTGATCGAGGATGCCGAGGCGGCGCGGCCACACGCCTAGAAACATGTTCTCGGCGATACTCATATCCTGCACCAGGCTGAGTTCCTGGTAGACCGCGCGCACACCAAGCGCAGCTGCCTGCCGCGTGCGATTTTCGCCAATGGCGTCCAGGCTTTGGCCGGAAAGTTCGACCGATCCTTCGTCGGGTGTAGCGGCGCCGGTCAGAAGGCGGATCAGAGTGGACTTGCCAGCGCCGTTCTTGCCCAGCAATGCCCGCACCTCGCCAGGGCGCAATGAAAAGTCGACGTTGTCGAGTGCCAACACACCGGCATATCGCTTCACAGCGCCAGCCAGGTTGGCGATAGGCGGAGCAGCTTGCACGGCTCTGGCGGAAATCGGGGCCATCACTCTTGCCTACGAGGACACGGAACAGGTCAAGCTAATGAAAGGCGCCTTTGGGTGCGGATGATCTGCGTGGTCAATTGCTGCCCGCCAGCAAACCCAACCAAACCCGGCGAAATTGTTGCGCCACCCTTGTCCTGTCGGAGTTGGGCGGCGCGGCCATTCCTCACGGCAAACCGTCGGCGTGAGCTTCCATCCAGGCCTTGGCTTGATCGGCGTTGGTGTAGAGATCGATCGGATTCGGCACGATTTGCACATCGATCTTCTTGCCCTCGATGGCATTGACCGCCTGCGTGAGCGCAAGCTTGCCAAGCGCCTGGCCCGAAACGTCCACGGTGCCGCGCATCACGTCGCCGGCGACGATTTCCTGGGCGATTTCCGTCGTCATGTCCGACCCGTAGGCAAAGATCTTGCCGGTCTTGCCGGAATTGCGGATCGCCTTTGCTGCGCCCAAAGCGGCGCCGCCGGACTCACCCCACAGCGCGTCTATTTCGGGATTGGCGGTGATGATCTTCTCGCCGGTTGCGATGGCCTTGTCGAGGATGGTCGCTTCCTGGTTGGCGACGATCTTGAAACCGGGAACTTTTTCACTCAGGGCCTTTTCGAAGCCGAGACGGCGCTGCACGCAGACATCGACGAATTCGCAATTCAGCACTCCGATCTTGGGTTCCGTCTTACCGGCCTTGACGAAATCGGCGGCGGCGACTTCACCGATCTTGTATCCGAAGGTGAAGGGATCACCGACCGCATAGGCATAGACGTACTGCTTCATGTCTGCTTCGTTGATGCAGGTGTTGTAGCAGACCACCGGGATACCGGCTTCGTGCGCCCGCTTGATGGCGCGCACCGATCCGTCCGGCGAAACGGCCGAAAGCACGATAGCCTGCACGCCTGCCGACACAAGGCGGTCGATGAAAGACGCTTCCTTGCCGACGTCGCCCCCGGCATTCGTCTCGATGATCGACAGGTTCTTTCCGAGATCAGCGCCGCCGACCTGAACGCCCTTGCGGACACCGGCGTAAAAACCCTGCGCGTCCAGATAGATTGCACCGATGGTCAATTCATTGTTGTCTTGCGCAAGCGCGGTTCCGCCAGTTGTAAGGGCAACGGCAAGCGCTGCAACGGATGTCAATGTCTTCAGCACGTCAGTTCCTCCTCGAATGCGTGCTGCGCTGGTCCCGGATCCCGGGCTGGCTTCTCCAGGCAACAACACGACCCTGACAATCAGTCCGTTCTAAGTGTTTGTCAACTAGTAATCTTGTAAGCTAAGTTTACGTGGATTTGCGCGTGCGGCTTTTGGCGAATGGCAGGACCTTATCTGTCCTGCCGGCTCCCAACTGCTTCATCGCCTCGAAGGTTGTGCGATTGATGGAACTCAGATGCGCCTTCATGGCGTCGCCGGCAGCCTCGGCATCACGTACCTCCAGTGCTTTGACTATTGCGTCATGCTCGGCGGCGCTGCGGTCAAGCACACCCGCGGTCTCCGACGCCACGCGCCGGTATTCCATGCCCAGTTCGTAAAGACTGCGGGCCACGACTTCCATGAAAGGGTTGTTGGCAATCTTCATGATCGATTGATGGAATTCTTGGTCCATGACGCGGAAGCCGACCGGATCCTTTGTCAGGGCATAGCCTGCCGTCACCATCTCCTTGAGATGCGCCAGCGTTGCATCGTCAACCAGCGGCGCACCGAGCTTGATCAACCCAACCTCGATCACCAGACGCGATTGGTAGAGTGCGTTAACGTTGCTCTCATCGAGCGAGATGACGAATTGCAGCGGCGCCAGCAATCGGGATACTTCGAGGTCAGTCACATAGCAGCGCCCGCCTTGGCGGCTTTCGACCACGCCCATGATGGCCAGGCCACGCAAGGCTTCGCGTACCACAGGCCGGCTGACCTGCAATGCGCCGGCCAGATCATTCTCTGACGGCAGGACATCGCCCGCTTTCAGATTGCCAGACCGTACCAATTCCAGCAGCTGGTTCGCGACCCGTTCGGCAGCCGCCGGGCTACGGACGAGCGGTGTTATCTGATCGAGATTTTCCAACGACGGTCTCCCAGCACACTGGAAGCTAGCCGATCATTTGGATGCCTGCAAACTTGTAAGTCAGCTTGCCCATCCTTTTCGCCTCGATGAGGGTTTATTCCGGAAATTCCACGATGACCTTGCCGGATTTTCCGCACGCCATCAGCGCATAGGCCTCCGGCACCTTTTCCAACGGAAATGCATCTGTGATAATGTCGTGCGGATGCACTCCCCAGGCGTCAAGATCTTCGCAACATTGGTCCATATTGTGCACGCTCGTTACCCACGAGCCATAGATCGTACGCTGCCGGTGAAGGAGATCGTCGCTGACATCGAACTGGACGGGTCCAGTTTCTCCTATGTAGACGCAGCGGCCCCATGTGCGGGTTGCCTGGAGGGCCAGCAGGCGGCCACGCGGATTGCCTGAGCAGTCGATGGTCACGCTCGCCCCGCCCCGGGTCAGCGCTTCGATCTGACCAAGCGTATCGACGTCGGAAATCAGGCCATGATCCACCAGCCCGAGTGTGCGCGCTGTCTCCACGCGGTCCGGCTGGGTGTCGACGCCGATCAGCAGCCGCGCGCCGCGCCCCTTTGCCAGCATCAGCGCCGCCATGCCCACCGGACCTAAACCGACCACGACAATCGCGTCTCCACCCGACACATTGCCGCGCAACACCGCTTCATAGGCGGTACCGACACCGCAGGAGATGAAGCAGCCGTCTCGATAACTCAGCGAATCCGGCAGGTGCACGAGGTCGCGTTCATCGGCGACCATATACTCCGCATGGCCGCCGTCGCGCTGCCAACCATAGGCGGCTCGTTGCGGATCGGTGCAGGAGATCTGGAACCCCTTCCGGCAATTGCGGCAAAAACCACAGCCTGAAATGTGATATACCGCTACGCGCTGACCAGGCTTGAAATGGCGGCAGCCCGCACCGAGTTCGACCACCTGTCCGGCTGGTTCGTGGCCGGCAACGACACCTTGATAAGAGGTGCGCGGATCGTCGCCGAGATGTTTGTGATAGATGTAGTGGATGTCGCTGCCGCAGATGCCGGAAGCCTTCATCTTCAGCAATACCTGCCCGATGCCCGGTGTCGGCCGCGCGATTTCGCGCAACTCCACCGTTGAGTTTCCCGGCAGATAGGCACCAAGCATTTTCGACATCAACGCAGTTCTCCTGACTTGCGAAGTTTCCCAGTTTGGTAGTCGCCGAACCGTTGATGATAGATTATCGCGCCAGAATAGTCGTCACCCTGCGACGATACCGGCGATGACGACGATACTGCAATTGCCCGGTGAGGATTGCTGCTTTTGCCCGGTTGTTCATTCCGGCTCCAGGCCGACCGAGTATGGACATAATCGAGATGCTGGGGCACGCAAGACCTCTTGATGAGCGGTCTCACTAGAGTATCAATTCATTAACGACGCGGAAGAATTTGCGAAGACGTTCGCTTTTGATGGTTAGGATGTCTAAGAGGCGCGGCGGATCCATGCGAATAAAACCCGGCTAGATCAATCATCTAGCCGGGTTAAGTATCCGACGCGCACCAGCGCCCGTATCACTTCTTCGTAGGGATCATGTTGATGTCAAGATCGGCGCCGTCCAACAGAAGGATATGCCGACGCAAGACATGGTGCTGAGGCGCCGACGGTGACGCGTTTCCCAATCAGCGCATATCGCCAACGTTGCTTCGCACCGTTGGCGATATGGTGCTACGTAGTACGCGTTCCGCGGCTGAACATCCGGGCGATCGCAATCAAGATGCACGCGCCGATAAAGCCGGCGATGAGGTACCCAATCCATCCGCCCAACACGATACCGAAGAAACCCAGCAATGCGTTGGCCACAACCGCGCCCACAACGCCGAGCACGATATTCATGATCATGCCCATGTTGCTCTTCATAAACTGCTCGGCAAGCCACCCTGCGAGGCCCCCAATTATTATCGCGGCGATCCAGCCTACAGTGGCGTCGTTTTCCATTTGAGAAATCCCTGCTTTCAAGGTGATGAGAGGTCTAGAGCGGAAATGCAATTTTAGGTTACTACGAGTGCCAAACGAGTTTGTGCCGGGACGGTTCCATTACGGACGCAGCCAGCAACATCCTGCGCGTATGAACAACCGGCAGCATCCGACCCGTACGCCCGGGTGAGTCAAAATTCGACCCACGCAGGATCTGCCGCGGGCGAGAGGGAGGGGTGATCCACACCCGCGACAGATCGTCTGCCACGCCGAAATTATGGAGAGCCGTCGGCGTACTTGCTAAACAATGCGCCGCGACGCTTGTTCCGGGCGACTTGATCCATGTTAGCGAGATCTTGCAGACGTACGCAACGCCAAATCGTAAAACCCACAGCCGCTTGGCAATGGAAAGATAATAGCCGTCCAAAGCCGTAAGAAAGTCCGATCGAGCTGAGCCCGTCCAACTGCGTCTTAGTCCAGGTCGTTCTTCAGGCTCGCGGATATTGCTTCCAGCAGAGCAAGCGACTTTTTCATTGTAGCCGCCGAGTCGCCGAGAGAAACGGCAACCTCTTCTTTCACCTCTGCTGCGGTGTTCACAATGTCGACGGCCTCCTCGGTGCTAATTACAGATTTCGCAATCAGGCCGTGGATAAGGCTTTCCACCAACAGCATTGCGGCCTGTCCATGTGAGTCGGGACCGCGGAATTCAACGCCATCAGCATTGTTATCGTTGAACGTTTCGGCGCTCATAGCTGCAACTCCGGTTAGGCGAGAGCGCTGTGTCTCCCAGCCGCCGGAGCCGATCAGAGAGGCCGACGATTAATCTGATATACCGCAATTCGGCCGCGTAACAATCATTCAGATTAACTTTCGACATTAACTTTCGATTATATGAAAAAACGTCCTGCCGTGAGATATTAGTTTGTGGAAAGCTCCTTTATTAAGAAACTGGCGGGTTTCGGCCCACTGACTCCGGAAGAGGTCAATCTCCTTCGCGCGGCGACATCCAACCCACACAGGATGGCGGCTGGGCGCGACCTGATACGGGAGGGTGACCGGCCTGGTCCAGTCTTTGTGATGCTTGAAGGCTGGGCGTGCCGCTACAAGATTCTGCCGAGCGGCTCACGACAAGTGCTGGCCTACCTGATGCCGGGCGACTCCTGCGACCTTCACATTGGTCTGCTTGCAGAGATGGATCACAGCATCCAGACCATCGCGCCCGCCCTTGTCGCAACGATCGAACGCCCTGAAATGGACTCGATCCTGGACCAGCACAGGGGTATCGCCAAAGCGATGTACATTGCTCAGATGGTTGACGAAGGCACCATGCGCGCCTGGATCACCAGCATGGGGCGTCGCGCCAGCATCGAACGGGTAGCTCACCTGATGTGTGAATTGTATCTCAGGGCGCGCAACATAGGACTGGATTGTAATCCGCTCACCTTGCCTTTGTCACAACTGCTGCTGGCGGATTCGCTCGGCATGACCCCTGTCCATCTGAACCGAATCCTCAAGGAATTGCGGCTGAGTGGCGCCATGAGCCTTCAGCGGGGCAGTCTGACCATCCAGGACGCGAGCAAGCTGGTGCAGATTGCGGGCTTCGATGAGAATTACCTCCATCGGCGCCTTCGGCCGGCAGCGTAGCGAGCCGGCTGCCGCCCTGCCGCCCGGGAGTTTTTTTGCTGCCCTCTAATCCATGTGAATCGGGCACGCAGACTTTGATGCCATCTTTACCTATCGCGACAGACCCTCGGGAAGGCGACTGAGAGAGGAACACGCTCGACCCGAAACGATGAGGAGCGTTCATGTCATGGCCTTGAACCGTCTCGCAGGCGATTTCGGCGTCTACGATCCAGACGACCTCGCCTTTCTAAAAAGCGTATACGACGACATCGTTGTCTCGGAGAGCCTGAGCGCCCCGCAACAGCTTCTCCTCGCTGGCAAACTGCTGGGACTCTTCAAGGGCGGTGTAGAGGGTCGGGAGCAGCTCTACATCGCCGCAATCTCCCACTTTCGTCCTGCGTCGCAAGTCGGCGTGTGATCGGTTCGAATTCAGGACTTTGACCGTAAAAGGTCCAGTGACGAGGTCCTTCCGCCCGGTCGCGTGCCCGCGGGCAAGCCCAATCGCGGCTTACCGTGCTTGGGGTCGGCTTGAAGCGAATGCTCAGCGTCGGGTTCAGTCCGGACGGTTGAGAAAGAAGCGCACCATTTCCCTCGATGCGTCAGGACCGTTCGGATCCGTGTATGAGCCGCCGGCTTGACCGCCTGACCAGGCGTGCCCGGCACCGTCCACCAGCCAGTACTCTACGACGGGGGTTCCATCGGGGTCCGCAAGGATCCTTCGTTTGGAGGTTCGCCCGCCGGCTGTATTGGCGGCCTCGTGGCGAAGGGTAGCCGCCGCGCCGGCCGGAGCAGCGACCGCGACGATTCGTTCGGCGTTGGAGGGGTGAACCGTCCGGTCCGCACTTCCCTGAAAGACGATCGTGCGAACGCGAAATGTTGCACCTGCCGCAGCGCGGGGCCGATCGCGGTCGGGGAGGCCGGCATCGCCGCGCATAACCGAAAATGCGGACATGACGTCATTGGCCGACCCACAGGCAAGTCCCGAATGGACACCGACGGCTGCGTATAGATCGGGATAGGCCTCGCCCATCACCGCTGCCATCGCGCCCCCCGCCGAAAGGCCGGCAATGAAGACCCTGGTGCGGTCGAGCCCGAATTCCGCCGTGATTTCTTCCGTGATGCCTGCGATAATGGATGGCTCTCCTGCGCCTCGCATCTGGTCTCCCGGCCGGAACCAGTTCCAGCAGGACGAGGCGTTGTCCTTTCCTGTCTGGGCCGGATAGGCGACCATCAGGCCGTGCGCCTCGGCAACGGCGTTCATGCCGGTGCCTGCGGCGAAGTCCTCGGGGTTCTGCTTGCATCCATGCAGCATGACGACGAGACCGCGCGGCCGGTCCGGCGCGGAAGCAGGAACGTAGAGTTTGTAGCTACGCGTTCCCGCCGCGCAGGTGAAGGATCGCGTCAGGAACTGCGCCCCCTCAGGTACGATCGGCTGGCTGTGTTTCGCCATGCCGGGCAGGCTCATGCCCGGCAGTGATGGGAACGCGCCGGCCGCCAAGCGCCCCTCCCGTAGGACGCGCAACGTCTCTGCCAAAGGCTTTCGCAATCTTTGCGGGGGCTCGGTACCATCCGATCGGGCGGATGAGGTCACCGCTTTCGTCGAGGGCTCCACAATCTCGGCACCCGGATCGATTGTGAATGGCGTAGGACGAGACCTCACGGGAGGGGGCGTAATGTCTGCATCCGTCGAACGCCTGGACGCTGTCCGCCCGCAAAGCGCATCCTGGATCACACGCGTCGCCTCGGTGAGATTTGAGGCGCGTGTAGAGAGCGCCGCCTGGCGCATGGCCGCGGCAAAGTCTTCGTTCATGATCTTGTCCTTGTTTATGAGGCCGCAGCCTATCGGATACGGTCGGCGAGTGCCGACTTCAGTTCCGAGCCGGCCTGAAGAGCGCCGAGCACGGTGATGGATTCGATTGTCGCCAAAGCGAGTTCGGGTGTGACGTCGGATGCGATGCGAGCAAGTCCAACCACCTTGATGTGAAGCCTTTCGCCGGCCGTTTTCAAAGCTTCCAGATCGGCCCTGCTATAGTCGCGCAGTCCCAGTTCGAGCGTGTGCCGAACAATCGACTGCGTGACTGCCTCTGCATGCGTGGCAAGCTGATTGCGGATTGCAGTGCGGATAAAATCGGTGCGGTTGGAGTAGAAACCTTCCTGCACGAGAAGGTCCACACGTCCGAGATCGACGTAGCCGAGATTGATCGTGATCTTTTCCGTTTCCCCGCCCTTGTCGCGGAGCTTTGCTATTTCGGCGGCCATCGCTGTTTTCCCATCCTGCTGGATGGTATATGGATGTCCAACGGATGGCTTACAAGAAACCAGCGAATTTTTTTGTGTAGGCATAAAGCTGAAGCGTTTCTGACCTACGGCACACATTGCGCGCAATGCGATCCGAAACGTTCGCGCGCGTCCCGCCGGTTCAAGCGAGGCGCCGGTTGTGGCGCAGTTGCTGACCCTAGCCCTCAGCCTTAAAGTTCTTGGCTTCTCTGTCGACCTTCTCGCTGTCCTTGCCGTGCTTGCGCATAAGATCCTTCGCCTGCTTAGGCGATACGTCGGTCGTCTCAGCGAGGCGCAGTGCCTTTTGGTCTTCGGTCTCTGTCTTTCTGTCAGCCATCATAGTGCTTCCCGATTTTCGGACGCTTTCCTCAGTGCTTGATAGCGGCTAGGCAGCCAATCGAGTCATGAACTGTTTGCTGGCGATGCTTGTCGCGTAAACAACAAGCTTCTCGCCTTCGTGGACATCATTGTGCGATATGTGGACTTGCCGTCGCCATTCTCTAAAGCTTGACCTTCGTCTCGCGAGCCCAGAGACGAAGCTTCCGACAGGATTCGATGAAGCCCGGGATCGCATCTGCATTGTCGAGCCGGATCAGGCCTTCGTCCTCATCGTCGAGAGGTATGCTCGCCTTTTCGAACAATGCCGTTGCCGCCGCGACGTAGCCGATGAACTTGCAGTGGGCGAAGGCGTCCGCCACAAAGTCGCGCGCTGCGGCTTCCTTGGCTAGCTTTGCCGCGCCATCATCCGACACCAGCAGCACGACCGCATCGAACAGTACCGACGGCCCGCCATCGATCATGTGCTTCGCCGCGATCCAGCTACCGTCGGCTGCTTCGACACCGCCGATTTTTGGCGCGATCACTTCCAAGGTCGCGCCTTCCTTTTTCAACGCCGCCTCCAGCTTCTTCAGCAGCGCGGCATCGGCGCCCTCGCTGACGAGCACGCCGACCTTGCGCCCCTCGAAGCTGTTGGGTCCATTCTCGATGATGCTGAGCGCCTTCGACGCAGGAAGATCGTCGCGCGGCGTAACCGCCGCGTCGGCGCGGCCCGGCAGATCCTTCATGCCGAGTTTTTCCGCGACGGTCTCTGCCAGCCCCTCGTCGATGTTGAGGAGATGAGCGACCATGCGCTCGCGGATCACGGGCGTCTCAACTTTGGAAAGCTCGAAGGTCAGCGCCATCGCAATGTGCTTCTGCTCGTGAACGGTCTGGCTGTTGAAGAACTGACGGGCCTGGCTGTAGTGGTCGGCGAAGCTTTCCGGGCGCAGCCTTACCTTCTGGCCTTCCTCCGCGTCGGCAAACGAGCGAAAGCCGCGCTGCGGCAATTCCCGAGGGCCTTCCCCGAAAGAGTTCGGCTGATAGTTCACCCGGCCGACCGGATTGCGCATCGCCATGTGCCCATCCTGCTGGAAATGATGGAAGGGGCACTTGGGCGCGTTGATCGGAATATGGGTGAAGTTGGTGGAGCCAAGCCGTTTGATCTGGGTATCGAGGTAAGAGAAGTTGCGGCCTTGCAGCAACGGGTCATTGGAGAAATCGATACCCGGCGGCACGTTCTGGGTCATGAATGCAACTTGCTCGGTTTCGGCGAAGAAGTTGTCGGGCATACGGTCGAGTACAAGCCTGCCGACCGGGATCGGCTCGAGGATCTCTTCCGGTATAAGCTTGGTCGGGTCGAGCACATCGAAGTCGAAACCGTCGGCGAACTCCTGATCGAAGAGTTGCACGCGCAACTCCCATTCCGGGAAGTTGCCGGACTGGATCGCGTCCCAGAGGTCGCGGCGATGGAAGTCCGGATCCGCGCCGTTGATCTTGACCGCCTCGTTCCAGACCACCGATTGCAGGCCAAGCTTCGGCTTCCAGTGGAATTTGACGAAGGTGGATTCGTCCTCGGCGTTGAGGAAGCGGAAGGTGTGGACGCCGAACCCTTCCATGAAGCGGAAGGACCGGGGGATGGCCCGGTCGGACATGACCCACATAATCATGTGCATCGATTCCGGCGTCAGCGAAATGAAATCCCAGAAATTGTCGTGGGCTGATGCCGCCTGCGGAAATGCGCGATCAGGTTCCGGCTTTACAGAGTGGATGATGTCGGGAAATTTGATTGCGTCCTGGATAAAGAAGACCGGGATGTTGTTGCCGACAATGTCCCAGTTGCCTTCCTGTGTGTACAGCTTGACGGCGAAGCC
This sequence comes from uncultured Alphaproteobacteria bacterium, assembly GCA_963829135.1. Lineage (GTDB taxonomy): Bacteria > Pseudomonadota > Alphaproteobacteria > Rhizobiales > Rhizobiaceae > Kumtagia. The sequence continues at coordinate 80,948 of CAWHHO010000004.1, forward strand.
GCGCACGTCGCGGGCAAGGTCGGACGATCCCTTGGATCCGGCCACTGTTGAAAAGCGCACGAAAGCGGGTGTTCTCTCCCCTGCGCGCTGAAAGATGTCGGCGCGGGTGTATTTGGCGAGGGATTCATAGGTCTCAAAAAAGCCATGCGCGCCGTAGCCCCGCGCGTGGACAACGCGCTCAGGAATGCGCTCGTGGTCGAAGTGAAATATCTTCTCACGGAAATGGAAGTCTTCGATTAGCGAAGGCCCCCTGGCGCCGATCTTCAGCGTGTTCTGGTCATCCGAAACCGGCCCGCCCTGCGCCGTCGTCAGCACCGGCACGTCGCCTTCGGCCGTCTGGTGCAGTTCGCCGCCATTGCCCCGCATCAGCTTTTGGTCGTGGATGGTGGCGATATTCTCGACCGGCCGGGATCCGGACATTTTTGTGCTCTTGGCCATGGCTGGCTCCTTTTGGCTGGCTGAATCGGCGTTCGGATCAAGCAAAAGGCCCGAGATTATTTCCCGGGCCCTTTGATTATCAGGCTGCTTTTGCCCGCTTGTTTGCGGAGGCGTCCGCCAATTTCGTCAAATCGCTGTCGGTCTTCGATTCTTCCTGCAGGGTCTGATCCAGCAGTTTCGCAGCGTCGTTCATACCGAGTTCAGTCGCCCAGCGCTTCAGCGTGCCATAACGAGTGATTTCGTAGTGTTCGACAGCCTGCGCGGAAGAGATCAGGCCCGCATCCAGTGCAGCCGTATCCTTGAATTCGTCGATAATCTCTTCGCCCTCAGAAATAATGCCTTCGATCGCGTCGCAGGTTTTTCCTTGGGCGCGTTTCCCCATCAATTCGAATACCTGCTGCAGGCGCTCGACTTGACCCTCGGTTTCACCCTTGTGCTTTTCGAATGCGGCCTTGAGCTCCGGCGACTGCGCTGCGCGTGCCATCTTGGGCAACGTCTTCAGGATTTTCTTCTCGGCGTAGTAAATGTCCTTGAGCGTGTCGTGGAAGAGATCTTCCAGCGTCTTTTCCTTTGCCATTGTGGCCGTCCCTTCAGTGGATGTCGCACACGACAGTGTGGCGATCCATGAACAACGGGGCGCCGCTCCTCTTCGTTCCGCCCGCTGATCCTCAAATATTGCGGGCGCGATAAGCTGCGACCACTTCGAGAGGGGTCCAACTGCCGCTCGGCATTGATCGTGCCTTGCTTTTTTTTACGACATCATGGATGCCGCGACTGCGCCATCTGGTACGCGCTGCAGAGTCGCAGCGTCGCGTATTCACAAGAACGTTCGTGTTTTTCTGGAACAGATCCCCTGGCGCCAAGTTGGGGCGGATCAAACAGGAGCGAACAAGATGCGCGCATTGTGCTGGCATGGAAAGGGCGATGTGCGTGTTGACACCGTTCCGGACCCCAAAATTCAACATCCGCGAGATGCGATCATAAAGATAACCGCATGCGCCATCTGCGGGTCGGATCTCCATCTTTTTGATGGCTACCAGCCGTCGATGAAAAGTGGCGACATCCTCGGCCATGAGAATATGGGCGAGGTGATCGAGCTGGGATCGGAAGTGAAAAACCTCCAGATCGGCGATCGCGTGGTTGTGCCGTTCACGATCAGCTGCGGTGATTGCTGGTTCTGCAAGCAGGGTCTATTCTCCTGCTGCGACACGACTAATCCGAATGCCGAGATGGCGATCAAGGCAATGGGTCATTCGCCAGCCGGCCTGTTTGGGTTCAGTCACATGCTTGGCGGATACAGCGGCGGCCAGGCCGAGTATCTGCGTGTGCCGATGGCCGATGTCGGGCCGATCAAGGTGCCTGACAGCCTCACCGACGAGCAGGCGCTTTTTCTGTCGGATATCTTCCCTACGGGCTACATGGCAGCCGAGAACGCCAACATAAAGGGCGGCGACACCGTGGCGATATGGGGTTGCGGCCCTGTGGGCCAGTTCGCGATCCGGTCTGCCCTGATGCTGGGCGCCGGGCGCGTCATTGCGATCGACGAGGTGCCCGAGCGTCTCCTGATGGCCGAGGCCGGCGGCGCCGAGACAATCGATTTCTCCAAAGCCGATGTGTATGACGAACTCATGGCCCGCACCGGTAACCGCGGACCGGACAGCTGCATCGACGCCGTTGGCTGCGAGGCGGCCGGACATGGCGCAATCGATGCTGTCGTCGACAAGGTTAAGGCCGCCACTTACCTGGCCACGGACCGCGTGCATGTCATCCGCGAAGCGATCATGTCCTGCCGGAAGGCGGGCACGGTGTCTATCCCGGGCGTCTATGTCGGCATGGCGGATAAGGTTCCCCTCGGAGCTGCAATGAACAAGGGTCTAACCATCAAGATGGGTCAGACGCACGTCCAAGCGTACACGAAGCCGCTGCTCGAAAAGATCGAGGCGGGCGAGATCGACCCGAGCTTTGTGGTCACGCATCCGGCCGACTCTGGAGGACGCACCCGAATTGTACAAGAAGTTCCGAGACAAGGAGGATGGCGTCATCAAGGTTGTTCTGCGGCCTGGAGGCTGATGCACTGCGAGCTTGAGTGAGGTCCTCGACTGCTGCAAAGGCGGCCAGCAGCAAGCGAACGTTCTTATTGCGAGACGAGGACCGCAGAACAGCCCGACCACCCCGCCAGCACTTATTTGGAGCGAGGATGATGATGGCTGCTCGGCCATTCGTGGTGATGGCTGCTCGCCTATCATTCGCCGATGAACTCAGTTCGCTCCCGCGTTGGGAGCGGGCTCCTCGGTCGAAATCGCATCTGTTGTTCGACCGGGCACCTCCGGCGATCCGTCTGCATGCTCGATCGTGATCTTCACCGGGCCTGCTTCCATCTCGCCAAAGGGAGACGCGAACGCGATTTCGGCCGCATCGCGACCCACGCCGATCCGCACCAGCCCGTCGAGATTGGCTTGCCGTGTCCCATCGAACAGCCACCAGCGCCCGCCAAGATAGGCCTCGAACACCGCATGGAAATCGCGAGGCTCCAGCCCGTAGGCATAGCAGCTCACGAAACGCGCCGGGATGTTCAGGGCGCGGCAGAAGGCGATGCCGAGATGGGCGAAGTCCCGGCAAACGCCAGCACGCATAAGCAGGCTTTCGTCCGCCGTCGTTTGTTCGTTCGACGAGCCCCGCCGGTAATCGATATTGTCGTAAAGCCAGTTGCAGATCGCGGTGACCCTGCCATGGCCTTTCGGCAAGTCGGCAAACTCGCGGCAGGCGAACGCAGAAAGCCGGTCCGACGGCACGAACCGTGACGGCAGTAGAAAAGGCATGATGTCGAGAGGAATTTCGCCAAGCGGCGTCTCATCAATCGAGGCCGGATCGGCGCGGAACACGTCGAGGGTCACTTCAGCTTCGTAGAGAACCGTCAGCGGGCCGGGCCGGGCCGAAACGCTGAAATAGCGATTCTGGATGTCGGGCACAGTGTGTGTACGCAGCGAAAGGTCCGGCGAGACCGTGAGCTGCTCTGTCAAATCATGATGGCGCAGCAGCCGGGCCACTTCCAGATTGAAGATAAATACTGTCGGGGTCTTGACCTCGTAGGATAGGTTACAGCCCAGTTTATAGCGCACGGTCACGGAAGGTCTATCCTTATAAGAGAGTGAATTCCTGGCCCTAACGGGAGACCGGCCGATGTGGTCGTTGGCCGCGGAGTTCTTTCAATCACAATAACGCAGGGCTCGGCATGTCAGGCCTTGGAATTCGTCCGGTCGGTGTCCCCGGCCGGGTTCAGGGCATCAGCGACCGCATCCTTCTTTGAGCGGGGCAGGATCGTCATCACAAGAATGAACGCAGAGAGCAAGAGGCAAACACCGTTGGTTATGATGATGGGCCATTCAGTCTTCATGATGCCGAAACTCAGCCACAAGGCGAAGCCGAGCACCGTAATCGCATACATGGGCGCGGAGAGGCTGCTGGTGTCGCGTGTCTTGATGATCTTCCAGGCTTGCGGCGTAAAGCTGGTCATCGAGCATAGAGTTGCGAGGTAACCGATGATCATGACTGTTTCCATCTGGCCGAACTAGCACCCCGTCCTTTCGTTCACCGTCTCGGCTGCTTCGCAAAGAAATCTTCTGGTGCGGGAGCCGGTAGTCGCGGAGCTCGATTCAGTTGGTGTCCGCGCTCGACAAGTCTGAAACGCGGACTACGCCATGCTGGCTGACAAAGGTGAGCGTGGAATCGCTACTCTGACCCTGAGAGACCCCGGAGATGCGGTGGTCGCCGGTATCGTACACCTTCATACTTCCATGATCGTCGATAACCAGACGGCGTTTTTCAGGAAACACCGCATAGCGCATATCGTTCTGAGATCCGACAGAAGAGGGATTTCCGAACTCTTCCGGCCACCAGGAGCCGGCCCCCTGCTTGCCAGCGGAACGATAGCTGACAAGCGTATCGTCGCGGCGCGGTGCTTCTCCTGGGTGCTTGCGCAAATAGGACGACAGCTCTCCTGCGACGGCGTCAAGCTTTGCCTTGAGACTGTTGTTGAACATGTCCCCGACCATCGTCATGCCCGACGACCACTGCGACATTCCTCCGAAGTCGGCATGGCTGAACTGCGCCATGGTTCCGCCACTTCGGCGCAAGGCCTCAAGGACGGCCCTCACACCTCCCTCCGAAACGCCATGCTCGTGCGCGAGTCGGTCGATAAGTTCAGCTTCCTTTGGGTCGATAAGCATTGTCGTGTCCTAAGCGTTCTTTTCTCAAATCAGGATGGAACGCACGATTGGACGCGCGGACCTGCCAGCAACTCGTTGACTAGGTGAAGGTTCCGATTTGCTCACTCGGTCGGAGTCGATGACGTTTTGCTACGCCATTGCCTCCCAGCAAGGCCGCAATCAAAGACCTGAGGCTAGGACGCAGCCGGCGTTCGCCACGCCATTCACACCGATCCCATCGAGCGCGGGTGGAACGTCTTGTTGCTTCTGACATTCTTGGTGCAGGGCGATTTGTTTCCAACCGAGAATACATATGGCGAACGACAAGCTCACCACCTACAGGGCTAAGCGCGATTTTCGGCAGACGAACGAGCCGAGCGGCGAGGAGTCGGTCAAGTCGTCAAACCGTCGGCGCTTCGTCATCCAGAAGCACGACGCCACGCGCCTGCACTACGATCTTCGGCTTGAACTTGAAGGCGTCTTCAAATCCTGGGCTGTAACGCGCGGTCCCTCATTGGATCCGCATGACAAACGCCTTGCGGTCGAGGTGGAAGATCATCCACTCGACTATGGTGACTTTGAAGGGACGATCCCGAAGGGCGAGTATGGTGGTGGCACGGTCATGCTGTGGGACCGAGGCTATTGGGAGCCGGAAGGAAAGAAGAGCCCCGAGGAGGCGCTGGCAAAGGGTGATTTCAAGTTTAAGCTGGAAGGCGCACGACTGCACGGCAGCTTCGTACTCGTCAGGATGGCCAACGACCGAGATCGGGGCAAGCGTACGAACTGGCTGCTGATCAAGCATCGCGATGAACATGCCGTCGAGGCGAATGGCGCCTTGATCCTGGAGACGAATGATACATCCGTCGCATCCGGTCGAACCATGGAGGCTATTGCGTCCGGGAAAGGTCGCAAGCCGAAGCCCTTCATGTTGCAAGGCGGCAAGATAGAAGCGGATGCCGTATGGGACAGCCGCACCGGACTGGCGGCCAATAAGCGCAAAGAGGCTCGAGGCAAGAAGAAGCCTGCTGCCTTGGCGCCCAACGATCTTCCCGATTTCATCGCTCCGCAGCTTTGTGTGACTCTAGCGCGCCCTCCGTCGCAAACCGGATGGCTTCACGAGATAAAGTTCGACGGTTACCGCATTCAGATGCGCGTGCTCGGCGGTAAAGTGACTTTGAAGACCCGCAAGGGCCTCGACTGGACACCCAGGTATCCGGCCATCGCCGAAGCTGCCGCCAAGCTGCCGGACGCGATCATCGACGGCGAGATATGCGCGCTCGACGAAAACGGTGCGCCCGACTTCGCTGCGCTCCAGGCCGCCCTCTCCGCAGGCAAGACGAACGAACTCGTCTATTTCGCCTTCGACTTATTGTTCGAGGGCGGAGAAGATCTGCGGGCACTGAATCTCAGGGAACGCAAGGCGCGGTTGCAGCAATTTCTCGCGGCTGCCGGCGATGATGCCCGCATTCGTTTCGTCCAGCATTTCGAGACGGGCGGCGAGGCGGTCCTGCGCTCGGCCTGCCGGCTGTCGCTCGAAGGCATCGTGTCGAAGCGTGCTGACGCGCCCTACGTCTCGGGCCGAGCCGAAACATGGGCGAAGTCCAAATGTCGTGCCGGGCACGAGGTCGTCATCGGTGCCTATGCTACAACGAATGGCAAATTCCGGTCGCTGCTGGTTGGGGTCAATCGCGGCGACAGCTTTGTCTATGTCGGGCGTGTTGGAACGGGATACAGCGCCGCCAAGGTCGAGGCCTTGCTTCCAAAGCTGAAGGCAGTTGAGACGGCGAAGTCACCGTTCACAGGCATCGGCGCGCCGAAAAGGGATGCCGATGTTGTCTGGCTCAAGCCGGAATTGGTTGCAGAGATCGAATTCGCTGGCTGGACTTCCGACGGTCTCGTTCGCCAGGCCGCTTTCAAGGGTTTGCGCGAGGACAAGCCGGCTGCGGAGGTGGAGGTCGAAAAGCCGGCCTCGCCGACAAAGACGGAGGTGCCGCAGCCGGCCCCGCCGACATCACCGAAGCTTTCCCGACGCGGGGGTAAGGTCGCTATCATGGGCGTATTGATCTCGAATCCGGATAAGTCGCTCTGGCCGGACGCCAATGACGGCAAGGCCGTCACCAAGGAGGATCTGGCGCTCTACTACGAGGCGGTCGGCTCGTGGCTGATCGAGCATATCCGTGGCCGTCCCTGCTCGATCATCCGAGCCCCGGATGGCATGGGCGGCGAGCAGTTCTTCCAGCGTCATGCCATGCCCGGAACTTCCAATTTGTTGGAACTGGTGACGGTATTCGGCGACAAAAAACCATATCTCCAGATCGACCGTGTCGAAGGTCTGGCGGCGGTGGCACAGATCGGTGCCCTGGAGCTGCATCCGTGGAATTGTGCGCCACAGCAGCCGGAGGTGCCGGGCCGGCTCGTCTTCGATCTCGATCCAGGTCCAGATGTTCCCTTCTCAACGGTGGTGGAAGCGGCGCGGGAGATGCGCGAGCGCCTGGATGCTCTTGGACTCGTCAGCTTCTGCAAGACGACCGGGGGTAAGGGCCTGCATGTAGTAACCCCGCTTTCCGTTCCCAGGGGCAGGAAGCTCAGCTGGGCGGAGGCCAAAGGCTTCGCCCACGATGTTTGCCTGCAGATGGCGCGCGACAATCCTCGCCTCTACCTGACCAAGATGGCGAAGAACCAGCGCCAGGGCCGCATCTTTCTCGACTATCTGCGCAATGATCGCATGGCGACAGCCGTGGCGCCGCTGTCGCCTCGTGCTCGACCGGGCGCAACGGTCTCGATGCCTATCACTTGGAGTCAAGCAAAGGCCGATCTTGATCCCAACCGGTTTACCATCCGCACAGTGCCGGGATTGTTGGCAAAAAGCGCGGCCTGGAGCGATTATGACGGCGGTCATCGACCGTTGGAGGCGGCGATCAAGCGACTGGCGAAATCGATTAATCGGGCGGCTTGATACAAATCTATGCACCTGGCGCTTTGCCGCCATGGTCAGCGGCGAAAGGTGGTCGAGCGTCTTCTAGCAGGCGACGCATTGCCAGGGCATTTCTTGGGGCAAATGCTTCATAGTCATTGTTGAAATAAATCCACGCCCTCTTCGCTCCGCTCGCCCTGATTTTCTCAGCCCATGCGATCAGCTCTTCCTGGGAATAATCGTGCCGATACCATCTTTCTGGCCCGTGAAGTCGAAGGTACACCTCGTCGGCTGTACGTACCAAGTCATTCGGAAGACGGGGGCCGCTGCATGAGCAAAAGATCGTACCGGTCTTGCGAAAGGCGGAGTACACGGCCTCAGTCCACCAGCTGGCGTGACGAAACTCTACCACATTGCGCCGCGTTGTATCGAGCTGGCCCAGGATCTGGCTTAGCCTCGCCTCCGAGAACCGGTAACTCGGCGGAAGCTGGAACAGGAAGCACCCCATCCGCTCACCGAGAATATCGGCGATCATTCCAAAATCCCTCACCAGGGTTTTGGTATCCTCAAACCGCTTGATGTGAGTAATCAGCTCACAAACTTTGACCGTATAGACGAACTTGCGCCCGCCAGCTTGACGAAGCCAGCTTTTGACATTGGCGACGGTTGGCCACGAATAGAAGGATGCGTTGATTTCGACGGTATCTAACTGCTCCGCGTAGTGATTGAACCATTCGCCGGTAGGCAACTCTTCCGGATAGAAGAGCCCACGCCATTTCCAGTAAAACCATCCCGAGCAGCCGACATAGGCAGGCGCGTCTAAACGTGAGGGGTACGCGTGCTCATTGATCGCCCCGCTTATCCGAGCGTCGTGCATTTTTTCGGCGCGTCCAATGTTTTCTGTCCGCTGTTTCTCCCTGCGCAGCCGCCGCCTTTCACGACGCTCATCTGATCCAGTTTGTTCGCGCTTAACGGCGTGCATAGTCATCGAATTGCCCCTGCCAGCGGTAAACGCAGAGAAGGCCGAATCGCTGCGATCAGTCTCACCGAACGGAAGCGCTACTCCACCCTGCAGATCGCGTAGATTCCGATTTGCGCGCTTCGGGATCCGGCGAGACACCGCTAGAAGCATGCGGCGCCCTATTGTCGCAGATTGCGTTCAAGCCTAGTGATGACGATATTTCTGACGATAGTTGCATTGAGGGAAATGGATTAGCGAGATCAACATCTTGCACTTCGACGAAAGCATAAAAATGGCAACAGCGCGAAAGGCCGCGAGAATGCCTTATGCAACTGGATGCTCCCCTTAGGCGAAGAAATACTTCGAACGTTGCTTAGATTGGATCTTGCCGAAATGGGAGAACGTCGTCATACGATCCAGTATGACATTGAATCGCCCTGTTTTGCCTCGCGTTCTTTTGCTGTCCGTCGCTTTTGGTATCGGCACGCACGCTGTCATTGCACAGAATGCGCCGACCTTGCCTGGTGGAGCAGGGTCGTTGACTGAGACGCATGGCGACTGGACGGTTTCCTGCGCCATTCGCGATGTCGGCGGCAAACCGGCCAAGCTTTGTGCTATCTCGCAGGAGCAGCAGGACACCAAGACGCGCCAGCGTATTCTGCGCGTTGAGTTGCAGCCCAAGGGCAAGCAGGCGGAGGGCATGGCGATTCTGCCGTTCGGTCTGGCGCTCGGCGACGGCGTGAAATTGCAGATCGACGACGGCGAGCCCGGAGTGGCGCTTCCGTTCAGCACATGTTTGCCGGCGGGCTGCCTCATGCCGATCGGTTTCGGCCCTGAAATGCTGAAGAGCCTGTCCCGAGCGGCGCAACTGAAATTCAGCGCCAGGCCGGCCGCAGCCGCGGATGCCCAGAAGACAATCGTCTTTTCAGCTTCGCTGAAGGGCTTCGACAGTGCTTACAAGCGGGCCAGCGAACTGCTGAGGTAGAAGCGGTAGCATGCTTTTGCGCCGCCGCGTGTGCACGCTCGATCGTTCTTGACTCCGCGCTCCACTCGCGAACGAAATGAGCGGGGAGGATCACTGATTTGATTGGACGGCGAACGCATCCAAATGCTGTCCCTCTGCGCGGCGCGCGGCGGGTTCCATGAAAACCCGGTCGAGGCGCGGCGGCGGGCGGCCGACAATCGCCGATGTTGCCCAGCGCGCCGGGGTCGGTGCGATTACGGTATCCCGCGCCTTGCGCGAGCCTGATCGCGTCTCCGGGGAACTGCACGTCCAGATCACCAAGGCGATCAAGGAGCTCGGCTACGTGCCCGACCGCAATGCCCGCGCGCTGGCGTCGGCGCGCGGTGATATCGTCGCTGTACTGGTTCCCTCACTGACCAACAACGTCTTCGCCGATGTTGTGCGCGGGCTTTATGATGGCCTTGGCGACAGCCATCTGCAGCTGCATCTCGGCAATACGCACTACTCCGGCATGGAAGAAGAGCGTCTCCTCCAGGTCTTTCTCAGCCAGCGTCCGTCGGCCGTCATCGTGTCCGGCATCGACCAGACGGAGGCCGCGCGAGCAATGCTGGAAGGCGCGGATTGCCCTGTTGTCCAGATCATGGAAATCGGCCCGGATCCGATCGACATGATGATCGGTTTTTCCCATTTTGAAGGCGGCCGCACGGTGGCGCGTCACCTCATCGCATCGGGCTACCGCCGCATCGGCTTCGTCGGCGCGCGCATGGACCCGCGCTCGCAGCGCCGCATGGCCGGGTACCGCGCGGCGCTGGAGGAGGCTGGATTGTTCGATCTCCGGCTAATCACCACCACGCCGACACCGTCCAGCGTTTCGCTCGGGCGCGAGTTGTTGCGTGACGCGCTCGCCAGGGTGGCTGACCTTGATGCGGTGTTCTGCAACAACGACGACCTTGCGCTCGGTGTGCTGTTCGAATGCAACCGATCGGCGATCGCGGTGCCGCAACGGATCGGCATCGCCGGCTTCAACGACCTCGAAATGATGGATGTTGCCTATCCTTCGCTAACAAGCGTCCGCACCCACCGCTATGACATCGGCCGCCAGGCAATCTCTATGGTGCGCGCCGCCATCGCAGGAGCCAGGCCGGAAAAGCGTGTGATCGACGTCGGTTTCGAGCTTCAGGTTCGCGAGAGCACGGCGCGCCGCGCATAATATCTTCACTGCTGAAAAACCCTGTCGACAGCCGACTTTACAATTCCGAATGGTAGCGCTACCGTCTCGCTAGCGGTCTCCTCGGGAGGAGAACTGAGCGGATCGCGTTCGGGAAAACGTCATGCAACATGCATTGGCAGCGCTACCGCGTGAGACGGACAGTCTCTGCGTAGGCACGTTCGCGCCGGACAAGTCCATTTGTTCTAATTGGGAGGAATGGCATGAAAAAATCGATCAAGGGCGGCCTGATCGCGGCTGGCACCTTTTTGCTTTTGACTTCGGCAGCGATCGCCGAGCCGGAAGTCGTCTCCGGACCATCAGCCGACGCAAAATGCTTTGAGCCATGGACGCCTGAAACCAAGTTCTTCAAGTTTCCAAAGAAGGAAGGGCCGTATCGCATCGCGCTTGCGAATGGCTACATCGCCAACACCTGGCGCATCCAGATGATCCAGACGGCGAAGGCCTATGCGGCGCAGCCGGATGTTGCGGCGAAGCTGAAGGAGTTCAAGGTCGTCTCTACCGGCGAGGATGTGCCGGCGCAGATCTCGGCCATCAACAACTTTATCGACAGCGGCTATGATGCCATCGTGGTCAACGCCCAGAACCCGACAGCGTTTGCACCCGTCATCAAGCGCGCCAAGGAAGCCGGCGTTATCCTCGTAGCCTTCGACAACATTCTGGACACCGAGGACGCCATAAACGTCAATGTCGACCAGAAGGGCCTCGGCGTTTTGTGGGCCAACTGGCTGGCGTCGCATCTGCCGGATGGTGGCAAGGTGCTGGAAGTTCGCGGCGTTGCCGGAACGTCGGTCGACACCGACCGTCACAATGGTATCCATGAGACCCTGGATGCAACCGGCAAGAAATGGGAAGTTGTCGAAGTACTCGGAAAGTGGGACGACCCGACCGCGCAGAAGGCGACTGCCGATGCCATCGCAGTGCACAAGAAGTTCGACGGCATCACCGCACAGGGCGGCGACACCGGCGTCGTCCAGGCGATGATCGATGCGAAGCATCCCTTCGTGCCATTTGGCGGCGAGACGGAAAACGGTTTCCGCAAGTTCTGCTCGAAGTTTGCGGGAGAGGGGCTGAAGTGCTCGTCGGCCGGCACCGGTCCGGCTCAGGTCGCGGTCGCCATCAAGACGGCGATTACCGCACTTGAGGGCGAGGTGGTCCCACAGTCGGTCAAGCTGCCGCTGGCGATCGTGGAAGATCCGAATTTTAAGGAAGGCGAGGATTTCTTCCCGGATCAGTCGGACAACTTCTTCGTCGGCAATTCCTTCCCGACCTGCGGGATCAACTTCACGGCGCAGGAAATTATGGGGCAGTCGAAGGAAAACCAATAGTCCTTCGTCTTTCGGCGCTGTGTTGACGGCGCGCCACGGGCTTTGGTTCTTGGCGCGTCGATAATCTCCATCACTCTACGCTGGGACTGTGATGAACGCTGCGGAAGGAAATTCTCACATCTTCCGGATGGAAGGCGTGTCAAAACGCTATGGCGGCGTACGCGCGCTCGAAAATGCGCAACTTGCCGTCGAGGCCGGCCGCATACACGCCATTCTCGGCGAAAACGGCGCCGGTAAGTCGACACTAATCAAAATCATGGCCGGTGTCGTTGCGCCCGACGAAGGGCGAATGGTCATGGATGGAAAGGACATCAGTTTTCTTTCGCCGGCGGAAGCCGCAGCAGCAGGCGTTTCATCCGTCTTCCAGGAATTATCGCTGATCCCCGATCTCAGCGTATCGGACAACATCGGCATCTCGCGGCCGCCGCGCCGCTTCGGCGTGATCGATCGTCGCGCCCAGCGCCTTATGGCAGAGGAAGCGCTGGCACGAGCAGGCGCGGAAGATGTTCATCCGCGCGCCTTGGTGAAGGACCTGCCGCTATCGCGCCGCCAGATGGTGGAGATCGCCAAGGCGCTGGCCTGGAAACCGCGTATCCTCATCCTTGACGAGGCGACCTCAGCCCTCACGGCCGCCGATGTCGCAAAGGTGTTCTCGGTTTTGAAGCGGCTGCGCTCCGAGGGTTTGGCGCTGCTCTACATTTCGCACCGCATGCATGAGATCGCCGAACTGGCGGACGAATGCACCGTGTTCCGCAACGGCCGCAACGTCGCAAGCTACAAGGCCGGCACCCGCTCCGATAGCGAGGTCGTCGAGATGATGATCGGCCGGGAATACAGCAACGTCTTTCCCTCGAAGCCGGTACGCACTGCCGCCGCCACATCGCCGTTGCTCGAATGCAGGCAACTCGGTTGGACCGACCGCCTGCGTGATATCAGCCTGTCTGTCGGCGCCGGCGAGGTGGTCGGCCTGGGCGGCCTGGACGGGCAGGGGCAGCGCGATCTTCTGCTGGCGCTGTTCGGCGTCCTGCGCGGCACCACCGGCTCCGTGCTGGTCAATGGCAGGTCGACAACGATAGCCAGTCCGGCGGCTGCGCGCGAAGCGGGCATCGGCATGGCGCTGATCCCCGAGGACCGGAAGACGGAAGGTCTCATGCTGCCAATGACCGTGCGCGAGAACCTGTCTTTCGCAGCGCTCGACCATGTCTCGAGTGGCGGGATTATCGACCGCAACAAGGAAGAGCAGCTGATTGACGAGATGGTGCGCCTGCTTGCGATCAAGACGGCGGGCCTCGACATCCCGGTCGGCGCACTGTCGGGGGGCAACCAGCAAAAGGTCGTGATTGCCAAATGGTTGATGCGCAAGCCGCGGATCATCCTCCTCAACGATCCGACGCGCGGTATCGATGTCGGCACGAAGCAGGAGATCTATCAGCTGCTGCGCCGGCTGGCGGATGCAGGCGCGGCGATCCTGTTCTATTCGACCGACTATGACGAGCTCATCGGCTGCTGCGACCGCGTTCTGGTGCTTTATGATGGCCGCATCATCCGCGAGCTCGAAGGCAGCGAAATCACCGAACATGCGCTGATCGCCAGCGCGCTCAATGTGGAAGAGCCGCACCGGGAAGGGGCTGCCGCATGATCACAGCTCTGCCCTCTGGAGCAGGTGATATGCGCAAATCAATCGTGGAGCCTTGGGCATGAAAGAATGGCGCTACTGGGTCGCCGAGCAGCGCGGGACGCTGATGGCGGTGGGCATCTTTGCCCTGATGTTCCTGATCTATGTCTCGAACCATCCGGCCGGCCTGACCGCGAATGTGGTACAAACAGCGGCCAACAAGGGCGTGCTGCTGGCCTTCGTTGCCATGGCGCAGACACTTGTGGTGATCACTGCCGGCATCGACCTCTCCGTCGGCATGATCTTCATCCTCACCAATTGCCTTGCTTCATGGCTGGTCGTCGGCACCGCGCTGGAAACGACGTTCGGCCTGATCGCGGTGCTCGGCACAGGCCTCGCCTGCGGTGCGCTGAACGGCCTGATCGTCATTGTCGGGCGATTGCAGCCGATCGTCGCGACCATCGCGACCGGCGCCGTTTTCTTCGGCGTGGCGCTCCTGCTGCGACCGTTCCCGGGCGGTTCGGTGAATGAAGACCTTGCCGACGCCCTCACGGGTCGATTGTTCGGGGTTGTGCCTTCAAGTCTCGTCGTTCTTCTCGCGGTCGTTCTTTTCGTTTGGGTGCCGTTCAGCCGCTCGGTGACAGGCCGCGCCGCCTATGCATCCGGGTCATCTGAAATAGCCGCCTATATGTCCGGCGTCCCGATCCGTTGGGCCAAGTTCGTCGCTTATGCGCTATCGGGCCTGCTTGCGGCAATCGGCGGCCTCTTTCTGACTTTCTTCACCTATACGGGCGAAGCGGCCTTCGCGAGTGGCAACTCCTATACGCTGTTTTCGATCGCGGCTGTGGTCTTGGGCGGCGTCTCGCTGTTCGGCGGCAAGGGCAGCGCTGTCGGCGCGATCTTCGGCGCCTTCGCCTTCCGCACCATCGGCGATCTGTTGTTCGTCTTCGACTTCGACCCCTTGTGGCAGCCGCTGTTTCAGGGCGTGGTTCTGCTCGTCGCCGTCAGCCTCGGAGCGTTCGGATTGTTCCGCGTGCGCAACCGCCTGGAGTGGTTCGGATGAGCGAGACGACCGGAGGCAGGCCCATGCGTCTCCAGAAAAAGTTTCTTGGCAAGGTCGACCCGGCGGTGGCGACGTCGTTTGCCTGCATCATCCTGCTGCTGGTCTTCGGCAGCTTTTATTCGACCAGTTTCCTGTCACCGGAATATCTGCTGCAGCAACTTAAGGTCGCGTCGTTCCTCGGCGTTATTGCTACCGGCATGATGCTTGTCATCCTTCTTGGGCAAATCGACCTCTCCGTTCCGTGGTCGGTGGCAGTCGGCGGCATGATGGCGTCGGCGGCGGCCGCATATGGTCCCTCCGGTGAAGTCATCGCCATTCCGTTCGGGGTTCTCTGCGGTATGGCGATCGGGCTGGTCAACGGCTTGGGCGTTGCCTATCTGCGCATTCCGTCGATGATCATAACGCTCGCCACAAACGCGGTCGCGCAGGGCTTGATGGTCGTCTATACGGGCGGCTTCTCGCCACAGGATTCGGCGACGGCGGCAATGCGGTACATTGCCACCGGCTTTCTCGTACCGGGTGTGCCGAACGCCGTCGTCATCTGGGCGATCATCGGTGCTGCGGCAGTCTTCCTGCTCAACCGGACGACGTTCGGCCGCTCGGTTTACGGAATCGGCAACCGCGAGCGCGCCGCCTACCTTTCCGGAGTCAACACGCGGCGCGTCGTCATGATGGCCTTCATCATCTCCGGCGCACTAAGCGCTTTCGGCGGCGTCCTGCTTGCCGGCTACGCGTCCAAGGCGGCCCAATCCATGGGCGACGCCTATCTGCTGCCGGCAATTGCCGCCGTGGTGCTGGGCGGCACCTCGATCCTCGGCGGCAAGGGCTCTTATCTCGGCACTGTTGCCGGCGTGATCCTGATCACGCTACTGCAATCGATCCTGTCGGTCATGCAGATGCCGGAGGCCGGACGGCAGATCATCTACGGCGTGGTGATCGTGGCGATGCTGTTGCTTTATGGCCGCGCGCCGGCGGTCAGGTAGACGGCATGGACGTACATGTCACCGAGCGGGCGGACCTTCCTGCTATCGTTGTCATGGGCGTGACCGGTTGCGGCAAGTCGGTTATCGGTGGCGCGCTAGCCGGTCGGCTGCATGCCAATTTCATCGAAGGCGACCGCTTTCATCCGCCGGAAAACATCGGGCTGATGTCGCGCGGCACGCCGCTGACCGATGAAAACCGTGCCGGCTGGCTGGACTTGATTGGCGCGGAGTTGGCCAAAACGATCGCAGCCGGACAGAGGGTCGTCGCTGGCTGCTCGGCACTGAAACGCACCTATCGGGATCGGCTACGCGCACGCAACCCAGACCTGATCTTCGTTTTCCTCGAGATCGATCCCGAGACCGCGCATGACCGCGTGGCTGCGCGCAAGGGCCACTTCATGCCGGCAAGCCTCGTCGCCAGTCAGTTCGCAGATCTTGAGCCGCCCGGCAGCGACGAAGGCGCGATCACGCTCGACGCGCGCCAGTCCGTGGCGGAAATCGTTGCCGCCGCATCGGGTTTCATCGAGCGGCGGAAGGTGCGGTAGCGTGAATGGTCTTCGCAGCTCCCGGGATAATCATCGGTCTTCCGCTTCTGTCCGTTGACGCCAAAATGTGTCCGCCAACTGCTCGAGATGCGCGCGCATGGCGGCTTCTGCGCGGTCGGCATCGCGGGCGACAATGCCATCATAGATCGCCTTGTGCGCGGCGTAGGCCGTCTTCTCCTGGCCGCTGGCGGTCAGGGTCACGACGCGCTGCTCGGTGAGCCAGTCGGAAATCTGGTCGTGCAAGGCGATGAAGACAGGATTGCGCGCGATCTTGGCCAGTTCGAAGTGGAAAGCAATGTCGGTCCGGGTGAATTTATCCTTGTCGCCGATTGCCGCCTTGTTGGCGGCCAGAGCCGCTTTCAGCGCCATGAGATCGTCCTCGGTCGCATGGCGCGCCGCTTCGCGCGCCAGCCCGACTTCGAAGAACAGCCGCGCACCCTGAAAATAGCGATGTCCTTCCTTGGTCGAAAGCATCTGGCGCACCGCGGGCGCCATGCCGGAGAAGATATGGCTCGCGGTCGGCATCAGCACGCGTGCCCGCGCCCCGTTGGTCAATTCGACGAGCCCGGCCTTCTGCAGGGCGATCAACGCCTCGCGAATAGCCGGCCGGCCGACGCCGAAAGCAGCCTGCAAATCGCGCTCCGGCGGCAACTGGTCGCCCGGCCGCATCTTGCCGGCTAGTATCTGCGCCTCGAGATGCGCGGCGACATGCTCGAACAGTTTTCGACGCTCGATAACGACAGGCTCCACCATAGACCTTTCATACCATCATACTTGACAACCATGCAACAGCTTGCGAGGATATGACACGAACACAGCCGACGCGAAAGACCCTGCGGGGTCGTTCCACAGCCTCGCTTGACTGCCGCCTCGCCAGCATCGGCGTGGTTCCAAGCCATGGTGCGTCGATCATGAGCCGGCTGGGCGCGGGAGGATGACTGCATGCGGATTGCAATTCTCGGCGGCGGCGGAGCTATGGGCGGGCTGTTCGGGGGCTACCTCGCGCGCGCCGGCAACGACGTTACATTGATCGATGTGTCGAGGGCGGCGGTCGATACCATCAATGACGCTGGGCTGACCATCGAGGAAAAGGACGGTTCGCATCCGGTGATCGAAGTGCCTGCTTCGACCGATCCAGCAAGGGTCGGCCCGGTTGATCTGATCATCAATTTCGTCAAATGCTATCACACCGAGGCGGCCGTGCGGGCTGCGGCGCCGATGATGAATGGCGAAACGGCAGTGCTGAGCCTGCAGAACGGCTGGGGCAATGCGCCGCGCATCGCCTCGATTGTCGGCGAGGACAAGGTTCTGGTCGGCCTTACCTATCATTCGGGTACGCTGCTCGCGCCCGGCCGCGTCAAACACCCCGGATCGGGCATGACCTATGTCGGCGAGTTATCCGGCCAGCAAACGCCGCGCCTCGAAAAACTGGCGGAGACCCTTCGCGGCGCCGGGCTGGAGACGACGGTATCACCGAGCATTCTCAATGAGGTGTGGAAGAAGCTGGCTCTCAACGCCTGCACGTTGCCCACTTCCAGTCTGATGCATTTTTTCTCGCATGAACTCGTTGCCTTCGACAGCGCAAAAAGCCTGATGGCCGCGGTGCTAAAGGAGGTCGTTGCCGTTGCGCATGCGCAAGGCATTGCGATGGACTACGACGAGCGTTGGGCAGCGATCACCGGCTTGCTCGAGAAGGCGATCGGCGGCAAGGCGTCGATGCTGCAAGACTTTGAAGCAAAGCGTCAGACCGAAATCGAGGTGATCAATGGCGCGATCGTCGCTGCAGGCAAGCGCACGGGGGTGCCAACGCCGCACAATGAGACCCTGGTCTGGATGATCCAGGCCGCGCAGGCGAAATACCTGCAGCCCCAGGCTTGAACGAGGCACATTGTGGCGCCCCGCATCCAGGTCGAAAACCTAACCAAGACTTTCCCCGGAGTGCGGGCGCTCGACACTGTCTCGATGGTTGTGGAGCCGAGTGAAATCCGCGCACTGCTCGGTGAGAACGGTGCCGGTAAATCGACCCTCGGCAAGATCGTTGCCGGCGTTTATGGCCGTGACAGCGGAGCGGTGCTGCTCGATGGCAATGAGATCGGCGTCGTCGATGAGAAGGCCGCGGGAGCGCTCGGCATCGGCATCGTCCATCAGGAAGGGTCGCTGGTACCGCAATTGACCGTCGCGGAAAACATTTTCGCCGGACGGCAGCCGACAAAATGGCTCGGCCAGGTCGATGTCCGCCAGATGCGCAACAAGGCGCGCGCGCTGATCGCCCAACTTGGCGTCGTCATCGATCCGGCGGCCAAGGTTGCTTCCCTTTCGCCGGCACAGGCGCAGATCGTCGAAATTGCCAAGGCGCTGTCGCGCGATCTCAAAGTGCTGATTCTCGATGAACCCACCGCCGCGCTGACCCTCACCGAGACAGAAAAACTGTTCGATATCGTGAGGCGGCTCGCGGCGGACGGTGTCTCGGTCATCTACGTATCGCACCGGCTGGCGGAGATTTTCGCGCTCTGTCACTCTGTCACCGTGCTCAAGGATGGCAAGCTTGCAGGCACCCGCCAGGTTGCTGGGACAACGACCGAGGAGCTCATCCGCATGATGGTCGGGCGCGACGTGTATCTGGCGCGGTCCAACAGCACCCGCGAGGTAGGTAAAGTCGTGCTTGAGGCATACGATGTCAGCGCGCCGCCCTTGGTGCGCTCGGCCTCGATCACCGTGCGCGCGGGCGAGATCGTCTGTCTGGCGGGGCTGATCGGCTCCGGCCGCAGTGAATTCTGCGAGGCGATATTTGGCGCACGTCGCAGGACAGGCGGCACGGTGAAAACGAACGGCAAGGCCGTCGAGGCGACCGGCCCTTGGGACGGCAAGCGCGCCGGCATCGGCATGGTGCCGGAGGACCGTAAGGCGTCCGGCCTGTTCCTGACCATGGACATCGTCAACAACCTTTCCGCAACGGTGATGGACAAGGTTTCGTCCGGCCTGCGATTCTCCAACCGGAAGGCTGAGACGCTTGCGAAGACCTATGTCGATGCGCTGCGCATCGCCACGCCCAGCGTGCATCAGATCGTCGGCAACCTTTCGGGCGGCAACCAGCAAAAAGTCCTTCTGGCCAAATGGCTTGCGATGGAGCCAAAAGTCCTCATCGTCGACGAACCGACGCGCGGTGTCGATGTCGGAGCGCGCTCCGAAATCTACCGGCTGCTGCGTGCGCTGGCCGATCGCGGCGTGGCGCTGCTGGTCGTATCTTCGGATCTGCCGGAGGTGCTGGCGCTGGCCGACCGCATCGTCGTGATGGCCGAGGGACGCACTGTGGGCGAACTGCCGGGCGAGGGCGCAACGGAGGAACAGGTTTTGCGCCTTGCCACCCGCTACACCGAGTCGGTGGCGGAACTGCGCAAAGGCGAACTGGTGGAAGGAGCTTGACGATGGCGCCGACGACGCAGGCCGTCTCCGAGCCGAAGCCGGTGCAGGCCGATGCGCTGCCCGTCCGCATGTTGCGCGGACTGGCCGACTCGCGTGAGCTGACGCTGCTGATCCTCGTCATCGCGCTGGCCGTCATCATGTCGGCGGTCTACCCCAACAACTTCCCCACAATGTCGAATATCCGCGCGGTGCTGCTCAACCTTGCGCCGGTCGGCATCATGGTGTGCGGCATGATGCTGCTGATGATCGGCGGCACCTTCGACCTGTCGGTTGGCTCGACGCTCGCGCTGTCCGGCGTCTGGGCCGGCGTCATCGCCGGCTGGTGGGGCTGGCCGGCCGAAGTGGCGCTGGTCGGCGGCATTCTCGTCGGTGCAGCTGGCCGGTGTCGTCAACGGCATCATCGTCACGCGCATCGGCATCAATGCGCTGATTGCAACGCTTGGCACGATGACCATTTACCGCAGCCTGACCTACATCACGGCGGGCACCGGCGTCACGCCGATCGGCGACAACTTCGCTGCCTATGGCCGTGCTGCCGATCCGTGGCTGCGCATTCAATCGCCGTTCTGGGGAATGCTGGTGATCGTGATCATCGGCGCCTGGCTCATCGGAAGCACGCGCTTCTTCCGGCAGTACTATTTCGTCGGCGGCAATTCGCGCGCCGCGCAACTTTCCGGCATCCGCGTCGACCGGCTGATCATGATCGGCTTCATTATCATGGGGGCGCTCGCTGGTCTTGCCGGGGTTCTGGGCGCTGCCCGGTTGAACAGCGCGGTGGTCAATGCAGGTGTCGGCGTCGAGCTCAAGGTAATAACCGCCACCGTGCTCGGGGGCGCCAGCCTCAAGGGCGGCGAGGGCACCATTCTCGGCGGTATTCTCGGCGTTCTGTTCATCGCGCTGATCGAGAACGCCATGATCATCAACGCCGTCGGCGTGTTCTGGCAGGGGCTGGTGGTCGGCCTGGTGCTGCTGTTCGCTGTTTCGCTCGACCGCTTCAAGACTGTGGGCCGCGCCTGACAGGCGCAGCTTTCAAGCAATCCGGATGCCCGGAGGGTAGTGCACATAAGAACGGACATTATCAGGAGGAGACGACCATGAAAGCAGCTTTGAGACGCATTGTGGCAGGAGCGGCAATCGTCGCTTCCGCGCTTGGCTATGCCGGCATCGCCGATGCGCAGGAATCGTCCTTCGGGCCGGCCGACGCGAAGTACACCTATTACTGGATTTCCAACAAGGCCAACCTGCCGCTGTTCGTGCAGTACGACTATGTCGGCATGAAGCGGATCGCCGAGGAGCTCGGCGTGCGTGTCGTCGTCGCGGGTCCGACCGACTTCGACGTGCCCGGCTTCATCGCCGCGGTCGATCAGGTCTGCGCCCAGAAGCCGAGCGGCGTCTCGGTGGTCGGCGGCTGGGATCCTTCGCTGACGGAATCGGTGAAGAAGTGCATCGAGCAGGGCGTGCCGACCGTCGTCGACGACGGCGATCTGCCGGATTCCGGACGTCTCGCCTACATCGGGACCAACTGGACACAGGTGGGCGTGTCACAGGCGAAGAAGATGATGGAGATGCTGCCGAATGGCGGCAAGCTCGCTATGATGTCGATCATCAACGCCGGCAACATGCGTGAGGCAGTCGCCGGCTTCACCGCCTACATCGAAGCCAATGGCGGCGGCAAATACCAGATCGTCTCCAATGAAGACGACAAGGGCGACGCGCAGGAAGCAGCGCGCGTGACAGCGGCGGTGCTCGCCGCCAATCCCGACATCGCCGGCATCGCCGGCTTCGACTCCGAATCCGGCGCGGGCATCGTTACCGCGCTGCGCGAAGCCGGCAAGAACCCGGGCGACATCAAGGTCACCGCGATGGAGCAGACCCCGGACTTCTTCAAGACGGCCAAGGAGGGCTGGGTTGACGGCATCGTCGTGCAGAACCGCGAACTGTTCATCTACTACGCGGTGAAGCTTCTGCACGACTTCAATACCAACACGCTGAAGTCGGCCGGCCTCGCAGCTACCGACGGCGGCCGCCCGATCCCTGACACGGTCGACACTGGCGTGCTGCTCGTCACCAAGGACAATGTCGACAAGGTGCTTGGCGCGCTTGGCGTGAAGTGAAGAAGGCGCTCCCTCCCCTTACGTCTAAGTGGGGAGGGTCCGGCCCGTAGGCCGGGGGTGGGGTTGGTCAGGCAGCGCTTGGCACAAGGAGCGTTCGCGATTGGCTGTAACGATCCCGCCCGGCTCGCTCGCTCGCCACCTCCCTTAACTTACGGGGAGGGAATCTCTGGAGAACCGTCATGACCGCTACCACCCGCATCCGCTTCCACGGCGTTGCCGCCTACGAGATTATCACCAGCGATGGCCTGCGCATTCTGTGCGATCCGTTTCTCGACCAGAACCCGGGCGCGCTGACGAAATCGGGCGACTTCGACAAGGTCGATCTGGTGATCGTCAGCCATGCGGCGTTCGACCATCTCGGCGACACCGACAAGATCGCCGCCAAATATGGCTGCCCGGTGGTCTGCGGCGGCGAGGTCAAGGCCTGGCTGATGGACCGCGGCATTCCCGCCACGCAGATCCGCGCCACAACCTGGGGCATCCGCGTCAAGGTCGCCGGCATCGAAATCCAGCCGCTCGAATGCCATCACTGGTCGCAGATAAGGCTGAAGGACAACAGCTTCATTTCCGGCGTGCCGATGGCCTTCATCGTCTATGCCGACGGCCTGCGCTTCTACCACTACGGCGATACCGCCATCTTCTCGGACCTGAAACTGCAGGCCGAACTCTACAAGCCGAATGTCGGCTGCATCGGCATCGCCAATCCGCAGGAGATCCTGCACCTCAATCCGATGCCGGGCGAAATGCTGACCGGCGAGATGAGCCCATACGAGGGTGTCCTCGCCACGCAATGGCTCGGCCTCGAGACGGTGCTGCCCTGCCACTACATCACGCTCGATGGCGACAAGGATGTCGCCGACTACATGAAGCACCATGCCGCCGCCAAGGCGCGAGGCGAGAGCATCGCCGACCCCTATCTGCTGCGCTCGGGCGAATGGATCGAGTTCGATGCCGCCGGCAATGTGCTCCAGCCGGCAAAGGCAGCATAGACAATGCGCGCCGCGATCTTCGACGAACCATTCAAGATCCGCATGGCGGATGCGCCGAAGCCGGCGCCGCAGCGCGGGCGACGCCTTGGTTCGCGTAAAGGCGGCGGGGCTGTGCGCGGGCGACCTCTACATCTACACCGGCAAGAATCCCTACGTGACCTACCCGCGTATCGGCTGCCACGAGATCGCCGGCGTGGTCGAAGCGCTCGGACCTGGCAACCAGCGGCCCGGCGATCGGTTCGCGCGTGGTCGTCGATCCGTTCATCGGCTGCGGCAAATGCTATCCCTGCCGGGTCGGCAAGCGAAACTGCTGCGCCAATCTGACGATCGTCGGCGTCCACCGCGAGGGTGGCTTCGCCGACTTTGTCTGCGCACCGGCGTCGAACCTGGTTCCCGTGCCGGACAAGCTGACGGACTTCGAAGCGGCCTTCGCCGAGCCGGTCGCCATCGGCGTGCAAGGCTGCCGGCGCGGCATGGTGACGGCGGACGACACGGTGCTGGTGCTCGGCGCCGGACCGATCGGCTTGGCGATCGTCGAGGTGGCGCGGGCGCACGGCGCGAAGGTCTATGCGACCGACCTGTCGCCGGAACGGCTGGCGATCGCCGCCGAACTGGGCGCGATGCCGATTGCCGGCGGCGCGGGGCTGGTCGAGCGGGTGCTCGAAATCACCGACGGCGAGGGCATGCCGGTGGTGATGGAGGCGACCGGAGCGGCATCGGCAATGGAGCAGACCATCGATCTCGTTGCTGCCGGCGGCCGCATCGTCATCCTCGGGCTGGTGAAGAAAGGGCAGGGGGTTACCTTTCCCGGGTCTCGACTTCACCCGCAAGGAAGTGACGATCCTCGGGTCGCGCGCTTCGGTCGATTGCTTTCCCGGAGGCGCTGTCGCTGCTGGCGTCGGGAAGATCCGCTACCCCAAGATCGCAAGCTCCTTCGCGCTCGACCGATGCGCCGGCCGTCTTCGCCAAGCTCGCCGACAACCCCATGGCCCTGCACAAGGCCGTATTCGTTTCGGAGACCGCATGAAGCTCGTAACATTTTCCCACCGCAAGGGCGGCCGCGGCAACCATGCCGGCGTGCTCGATGGCGATCAAGTCGCGTGCCTGACGGAAGCCGGTCTCGCCAACAGCGTATTGGAGATCATTGCAGGCGGGAGCCGGCGCGCTCGAAAAGCTTCGCGCCGGGACTCGACGCGGCGCCGCGCTACGCGCTGGCCGACGTGCAGCTGGAAGCGCCGATCCGCCCCGGCAAGGTTCTGTGCTCCGGCATCAACTACAAGGGTCATGCCGAGGAGAACCCCAACGCCAAGATGCCGACGGAGCCGTTCTTCTTCGCCAAGCTGCCAAGCTCGGTCGTCGGCCCGGACGTGCCGGTGGCGAAATCGCCGCGCACCGAACAGATGGACTATGAGGTCGAGTTCGCGGCGGTAATCGGCAGGCACGCTGCACAAGGCGGATGAGGCGCATGTGATGCCGGCGATTTTCGGCTATACGCTGCTCAACGACATTTCGGCGCGCGACGTTCAGTTCAAGGACAACCAGATCACCATCGGCAAGAATTTCGCCGGCTATGCGCCGATCGGCCCGTGCATCGTCACGGCCGACGAGCTGACGCAGCCCGACAAGGTCGCGCTGAAGACGCGGCTCAACGGCCGCACCCTGCAGGATGGCAGCACCTCCGACTGGCTGTTCAGCCTGCCCCAATTGATCTCGTTCCTGTCGCATTACGTGCCGCTGGAGCCCGGCGACATCGTAACCACCGGTACGCCGGCCGGGGTCGGCGTTTTCCAGAAGCCGCAGGTATTCATGAAGCCGGGCGACGTCGTCGAGATCGAGGCTGCCGGCATCGGCATCCTCAGAACGCCGATCGTGGCGGGGTGAGCGTCATGACAGGCACGGTCCGGGTTGGGCTGATCGGCTGCGGCTTCTACGCCCAGAACCATCTGAATTCGTGGCGCGATCTCGCTGCCAAGGGCGCTCATCCTTGCCGCCGTCTGCGATACCGACCGCTGCCAAGGCGCAAGTCGCGGGCAAGACCTTCGGCGTGCCGTTCTACACGGACGCAGCCGCGATGCTCGACGCCGAGAACCTCGCGCTGGTCGACATCGTCACCCGCCACGAAACGCATCGCCCGCTTGCCGAACTGACCATCGGCAAGAGGCGTGGCGACGATCGTGCAAAAGCCGTTCGCCCCGACCTGGGAGGATTGCATTGCCATCGTCGAGGCGGCGAAGAAGGCCGGCGTGTGGCTTGCGGTGCACGAGAATTTCCGCTTCCAGACGCCGATGCGCAAGGTGCGCGCCGTCATCGATAGCGGCGAGATCGGCACGCCGAGCTGGGCGCGGGTCAGCTTCCGCACCGGCTTCGACGTCTACAAGACGCAGCCCTATTTCTATGACGAGGAGCGC
Organism: uncultured Alphaproteobacteria bacterium; assembly: GCA_963829135.1. Classification (GTDB taxonomy): domain Bacteria; phylum Pseudomonadota; class Alphaproteobacteria; order Rhizobiales; family Rhizobiaceae; genus Kumtagia. The sequence goes on from CAWHHO010000004.1 coordinate 106,126, forward strand.
CTGGCGATCGCCGATGTCGGCATCCATGTGCTCGACCTGTCGCGCTACTTCTTGGGCGAGGTCGAGCGCATTTCCTGCGAGACGCAGCGGCGCAACCCCAAGGTACGCGCCGAGGATACCGCGACCATGATGCTGCGCCACACCAGCGGCGCGACCAGCATCGTCGAATGCACCTACGCGGCACGCCGGCTGCCCGATCCGTTTCCCGAAACCCTGCTCGAAATCGAGGGTGATCTCGGCAGCATCGTCGTCGACACGGGCTGCCGCATGCAGGTGACAGCCAGCGGCAGGATGCGCGAGGAGCATATCGGCTCGCCGCTGCGGTCGTGGACCTCCGAGCCGTGGCACGTCAGCCAGGAGGGTGCCTACAACGCCTGCGAGCATTTTCTCGACTGCGTGAAGCGGGGCGTAGCGGCGGAGACCGCCGGGCCCGACAATTTGAAAAGCTATGCGCTGGTCGATGCGGCCTATCGCGCGGCGGACGAACATCGCGCGGTCGTGCCGGCGGCGTGGCGTGGATAAGCGAAAAGTCATCGGGTGGAGGGTTCCGTGGCATCTGCGGGGGGTACATCGCCGAAGAAATGCGGAGGCGGATATGCGATCACCGTCGCCTTCGATCTGGTGGACGGGGCACTCGCGGAGTTTCACCGGCAGGTTAGCGAGAATGCGTCGCTCTCCGTCGAGCGGGAGCCCGGATGCCTGCGCTTCGATGTGCTGACTGCGTTCGAGGAGGGCGCCTCGCCACAGATATTCCTCTACGAAATCTACGCAGACCGGGCGGCTTTCGATGTCCATTTGGCTTCCGACCACTATAAGAGCTTCGACCAAAGGACACGCAACCTGGTGCGCCGGAAGACGGTATGGGCCTATCGTGTCGACGAAAACGCCAAGCAGCAGGGGGTGTGAATGACGATCGATGCACGGAGCCTGTTCGGTACTGATGAGCCGATTGCTGAGCGCCGGTTGCTGAGGGCCGGGCCGCTGACGGCGATTCTTGAGGACGGCAATCTGCGTGCGATATCCTACGATGGCGTCGAGGCTGTACGTGCCGTGAACTATCTCGCGCGCGACGGCGCGTGGGGTACCTACGCGCCGAATTTGACCGACATGCGCGTCCTGGAAGCCGACGATGCGTTCGAGGTCTCCTATAGCGGATCGTGCGCCGGGCCGGAGGGTAGCTTTTCCTATAAGATGCACATAGCGGGTGAGGCATCGGGCCGGCTGGTGATGTCCGCCGAAGGCGTCGCGACGACGGATTTCCTCACCAACCGCACCGGCTTCGTGGTGCTGCATCCGGCGGAGGCCGCCGGCGGCAAGCTGGAAATCCGGCACACCGACGGCACGGTTGAACAAGGCACCTTCCCGCAAGCGATCAGCCCCGACCAGCCGGCATTCGACATTGCGGCAATGACTCACATGCCCGCGCCGGGCCTGTCCTGCATGGTCGAGATGGAAGGCGATGCGTTCGAAACGGAAGACCAGCGCAACTGGTCGGACGCCTCCTATAAGACCTATGTGCGGCCATTGTCCAAGCCGCGGCCCTACACGATGGCGAAAGGCACAAGGGACAGCCAGCGCATCGCGATCACCTTGTCGCGCAGCGGCCCGAAATCGTCGTCGTCGAGTGCCGTCGGCGCGAAGGTGACGATCGGCGACCCGATAGGCAAGATGCCGAAAATCGGCCTGTTCCTGGAGGAGGGCTTCAGGCCGACGGCGGCAATTCCCGAGGCAATCTCGTCGCAGACGGTCATGGTCCGTTGCGATGTTGCCGAGCCGGATGCGGCTCAGGCGCTGCAGCCGGCGGAGCGCTTTGCCAGATCGATAGGCGCCGCACTCGTTGTCGAGGCGATCTTCGATTGCCGGAATCCCCAGGCCGAGGCGCGTCTCCTTGCTGACGCGATCGGCAGCGCGGGCATTGCGCCGGTTGCGGTGCTTGTCTCGGCTCGGCGCGATTTCAAGACGCGTTCGTCGGCGACCGTTCCTCAAGGCGAACAGCCGATCGACAGCGTCGTCACGGCGTTGCGCAGCGAAGGCATCCGCGTGCCGATCGGGGCGGGGACATCGTCGTTCTTCACCGAGTTCAACCGCAATCCGCCCGGCCAGGCCGGCGACTTCGTCTTCTTCGGCGTCGCCGCAACCGTGCACTCCGCCGACGATGTTTCGGTGATGGAAACGTTGAGCGTGCATCCGGCAATTGTCGAGAGCGCGCGCAAGCTCTGTCCGGGCAAGCCGGTGTGGCTCGGGCCGTGCACAATCGGCCTGCCGCACAACCCCTATGGCGCATCGGTTGCGGACAATCCGGCAGGGGGGCGCAAGCCGATGGCCCGCAACGACCCGCGCCAGGGTGCGCTGTTCGGCGCAGCCTACGCGGTCGGCGTCGCCGCCCATGCGGTAGCGCTTGGTGTGGATCAGCTGACGCTTGCTTCGCCTGCCGGCGACTTCGGTCTGCTGGGGCCGGACGGCAAGCCGCGGCCGATTCTTACCGTCCATGCCGAACTCGCCTCCGCCGCCGGCGCGCAGGCCTACAAGGTGACGACAGGGCACCCGGGCCTTGCGGCGCTGGCGTTTGAGAACTCGGGGAGGACGCGCGTGCTGCTCGCCAATCTGGCATCGAAGGCGGTCGAGATTGAACTTCCGTCGGTTCCAAAGGCAGTTGAGTTGATAGGCTCACCGGAATCATCCGCCGAGGGCACACATCTGATGCTCGGGCCCTATCGAACAGTAATACTGAGCCTGGGTTGATATCCGGTCTTTCCAAGCGCCACCATGAGCCGTTTGGCACCGCTGCCTGCACAGAAAAAGCTGCTTCCGGGCCCCATAGACTGCCAGCCATCAATCCGTATCGCCACCGCCGATCTGTTCCATCACCTTGCTGCCGCGCCAGCGCAGATACATCGGCACCAGCAAGGCGGCGAGCGCCGCGATCCACAATATGCCGGCGATCCAAGAATCCCACAGCACGAACCAGTCGCCCTGGCTGGTCTGCAGCGCGCGACGCAGATGCGCTTCGGCCATCGGCCCGAGGATCAGACCGACGACCACCGGCGCGATCGGATAGTGGAAGCGGCGCAGCATATAGCCGAGGAGGCCGAAGATCATCAGCAAAGCCAGCTGGACCGAAAGCGGGTGGCCGAACACCCGGTAGGTCGCGGCGTTGGCGCCGATGGTGCCCAGCGTAGCGAAAACCAGAATCCCGCCATACAGCCAGGGCTTTGGAATGCTGAGCAGCCGCACCCACAGGCCGATCAGGGGGAGGTTAAGCACCAGCAGCATGAAGTTGGCGACGAGAAGGCTGGAGATCAGACCCCAGACAAGGTCGGGGTTGTTGGTGAAGAGCTGCGGGCCGGGTTGCAAGCCGAATTGTTGGAACGCCGCCAGCATGATTGCCGCCGTGGCGGTGGTCGGCAGGCCCAGCGTCAACAGCGGCACCAGCGTACCCGCCGCCGAGGCGTTGTTCGCTGCCTCGGGGCCGGCAACGCCTTCGATCGCGCCCTTGCCGAATTCCTCCGGATACTTGGCGAACTGGCGCTCGGCCGAATAGGAGAGGAAGCTCGAAATATCGGCGCCACCGGCCGGCATCGCTCCGATCGGGAAGCCGATCGCGGTTCCTCTAAGCCAGGGCTTCCACGACCGTTTCCAATCCTCGCGGGTCATCATCACCGAGCCCTTGACCGACTCGATTTTTTCTTCGAGCGATCCAATCGCGCCGGCATTGCTGAGCGTCTCGCCGATGGCGAAGAGCGCCACAGCCAGGGTCGTCACCTCGATGCCCTGCGCCAGCTGGATTACGCCGAAGGTCAGGCGCGGCGCCCCACCCATCAGGCTCGTGCCGACCGCCGACAAAGCCAGCCCGATGAACAGCGAGGTCAAACCGCGCAGCGTCGAGTCGCCGAAGGCGGCGGAAACGGTAACGAAGGCGAGCACCATCAGCGCAAAATATTCGCGCGACTGGAAGGACAGCGCGAAGCTGACGACCGCCGGCGCAATCAGCGCCAGCCCCATGGTCGCGATGAAAGCCGGCGACGAACGAGCCGATGGCCGCGGTGGCCAGGGCCGGCCCGCCGCGGCCCCTGCGTGCCATCTTGTTGCCCTCCAGCGCCGTGACGATCGAAGCGCTTTCGCCCGGGCGTGTTGAGCAGGATCGACGTCGTCGACCCGCCATACATGCCGCCGTAGTAGATGCCGGCAAACATGATCAGGGCGCCGGCGGGATCGCCCAGTTTGTAGGTCACAGGCAGCAGCAGCGCTACCGTGAGTGCTGGCCCGATACCGGGCAGAACGCCGACGGCGGTCCCCAGCGTCACGCCGATGATGGCGTAGAGCAGGTTGGTGGGCTGCATCGCAACCTGCAGGCCCGTCAGCAGAAGAGAAAAAGTATCCATTTGCGGAATGACCTAAAAGAACAGGCGTTCGAGCGGCCCGGCTGGCAGGCCCAGCCCAAGACCCTGCGCAAATGCCACCCAGACAATCAAACCGAAAACGATGCCGATGGGGATCGTCATGTAAAGCCGGCGCTGGCCGAAAGCGTAGCCCGTCGCCGCGAACAACAGAGCGGTTGCGATCGAAAAGCCGACAACATGAAGCAACAGCAGTTGGGCCGCCAGGCCGCCAATGATCCAGAAGATGGGCGAAAGGTTCTGCGGCTCGCGCTCGGGAAAGTCGCCGCGCCATGCTTCGATCATGGTCCATATGGCGAGGCCTATCAGCGCCGCACCGACCATGTACGGATAGCCCTTCGGCCCGATCGGATCCTGGCTGATCGTCTCCACGGCCCGATAGGTGTTGGTGATCATCGCAATGCCGATAACGCCAAGCACGATGCCGATAATGAACGCCGCCCGATCCGGGCGGCGCTCCTTCTGCTCGCTATTGCTCTCGGTCATTTAACGAGACCGATATCCTTGAGGATCGCCGCGGTGCTGGCGATTTCGGTGTCGAGCTGCGTCTTGAACGCGTCGCCAGCCAGGAAGGTGTTGGCCCAGCCCTTGTCGGCAAGTGTCTTCTGCCACGCCGGCGAAGCGTTCATTTTCTCGATATCGGCGAGTATGGCAGCCTTCTGTTCCGCAGTGATGTCGGGAGCCGCCGCGACCATGCGCCAGTTCTGAATTGACACATCGACACCGCTATCCTTGAAGGTCGGGGCGTCGATGCCGTCGACCTTCGCATCCGACGATATGCCGATAATGCGCAACGCACCGGCCTTTATCTGCTCGGCAAACTCGCCATAGCCGGAAATTCCGACCGTAACCTGGCCGCTCAACAACGCTGCCAAGGCCTCGCCGCCGCCGGAATAGGGCACGTAGTTCACCTTGGTCGGATCGGAACCCACGGCCTTGGTGATCAGGCCGGCAGTGATGTGGTCCGTGCCGCCGGCGGAACCGCCGGCCCACGACACCGACGCCGGATCGGCCTTCAGCTTGGCGACAAGGTCTGCCATGGTCTTGATGTCCGAGGCAGCCGGAACGACGAGCGCCTCATATTCGCCGGTCAGACGGGCGATAGGCGTGACCTGGTCCAGCGTGACCGGCGATGCGTTGGTCAGAATCGCTCCGACCATGACGTAGCCGCCAACGATCAGCTGGGTGGGGTCGCCGCTGGCCTCGCTGACGAACTGGGCGAGGCCGATCGTGCCGCCAGCGCCCGGCACATTGGTGACCTGCACGTTTTCGGAAATCTTGTCGTCCTGCAGGGCCGACTGCATTGAGCGCGCGGTCTGATCCCAGCCGCCGCCGGGCGCCGCGGGCGCCATGATCTTGTAGTCGGCGGCCAGTGCGGGCACGGCTACCGCGCCGGCCAGTATGGTTGCCAAGATAAACTGCTTCACTGATCTTCCTCCCTGGAACAACTGTTCGATATGACAGTCGGCCGACACATTGCAACCGAACCACGTCGCGGTCCAGTAGGCGGTCATAGAATTTCAAAGGTAATTGGGCGCGGTGGGCGTGCAAGCAGACCCTACTCCTGCCGCCTTCAAATACTCCGTTCGGCCTGTTATCCAACTTTCATATGTGCGGCGCGTGGGCGAGCAAACGATGGCGATTACGATTTACGGGATCAAGACCTGCGATACGATGAAGAAGGCCTGGACATGGCTCGACAGCCACGGCCACGCCTATCGCTTTCATGACTACCGCGCCGAGGGCCTGGACGCCAAGATGCTGCGTGGCTGGGTGAAAAAGATTGGCTGGGAAAAACTGCTCAACAAGGGCAGCACGACTTTTCGCGAGCTGCCGGATGCCGACAAGGCTGGACTGGACGAGGGCAGGGCGATCGCACTGATGCTCCGCCACCCGACGATGATCAAGCGGCCGGTTCTCGATGCGGACGGCAAGCTGACCGTCGGCTTCAAGCCGGAGACTTATGCGGCGACACTGGACAACTAGACCGGTTTGCATTTCGCTTGATCCACCTTGCAGGCGCGCATCGCCGCCGGGCCAGGGCAGCTCGTTGATCCTTCGACAAGCTCAGGATGTAGACCGAAGCGTGCAGGTCAGGACGTGTCGGGACTTTCCCGCGCCCAGACGGCCAGGCCATGGAGTTCGTTCAAAACCTCATCCACCGCATGACTGGGCCTGCGGCGCCATCCGGGCGGATGGCCCGGCCGCATCGGTGAGAGGCGCGCATGCGGCCGGTGTTTCCGCCTTGCGCGCCCGGCCGCATCATTGTTCCTGCTTTGTATTTTTGCGCGTTCGAGACGCGCCCGCCAACGCGCGAGACGCTGCGCCTGATGCGGCAGGTCATCCAGCGCGCGGCCTATCGCTTCGAGCCGGCGATGCAGACGGCCCGCATCGAGCGGATCGTCAGGCGAGCGCGGCAGCGGAGCCGGCGCGCGAGGCCGGTGAAACAGCGGATTGAGTGGCTGGTCGTCAAGGAAGCTGATGCGTGGCACGAAGCGTGTTTCACACCCCGGCGGACGCCATAGCGTTTCAGAGGGTCGAGCAGCGGAAGCGAGAGGGTGCGACTGAACGCTTCGGCGCCAGCGGCACGGGCCCATTCCGGCAGCGGACCGGGCCGGATCACCACGCCAGTGCCGAAACCGTTGCTGCGGTTCAGGACCGGACTTCGGCTTTGGCTTGGCATGCGCGGCGGGGGAAGCTCGACCACCAGCCCGCGCGCTGCGATGATGATCAGCCGCCGCGCCGCCGCTTCTGCCGGACGCAAGCAGCCGAGCACGAAGCGGTGCAGATGGCGCGGGAGAGTAGTGTGCCGGACACCGGAGGCGCCAGCGCCGGTGCCAGTAGGCAAAACGGAAAAACCAGCCATGGCGACGAGCATGGCAAGGGTGCGCTTCAGCGCATCCCGGTTTTTCTCGATTGCCAGATTCCAGTCCATTTCGTCCCCGCCGACAATCGGAACATAAGAGGAACGAATGACCTGTGTCAAACAGGAAATTGAACCTGCTGCGGTTGAGGAAGTTCAGGTTTGGAATATTGGAGGCGGATTACACCACGCCGCTCAGACTTGATGACAAAGTTGAGCGTCTACGCCCACTCGCCCTGGCGCATCACCGGCACCGTCGACCCATCAGCGCGGACGCCGTCGATGTCGATCCGGCTCGAGCCGATCATCCAGTCGATATGGATGAGGCTTTTGTTGCCGCCCTGCGCTGCGACCGCTTCCGGTGATATCGTGTCGCCGCCGAGGAAGCACTTCGAATAGCACTGGCCGAGCGCGATGTGGCACGCCGCGTTCTCGTCGAACAGCGTGTTGTAGAACAACAGTCCGCTGGCCGAAATCGGCGAGGAATGCGGCACCAGCGCGACTTCACCCAGTCGGCGCGCGCCGTCGTCGGTATCAAGCACTTTCTTCAGAACCTGCTCGCCGCGCGTGGCCTTGGCCTCGACGATCCGCCCTTGCGCAAACCGCACCTCGATGTTCTCGATGAGCGTCCCCTGATGCGAAAGCGGCTTCGTGCTGGTAACGAAGCCCTCGACGCGCCGCGCATGCGGCGTCGTGAAGACCTCCTCTGTCGGTATGTTCGGGTTGCAGGTGATGCCGTTCTTGGCTGTAGACGCGCCGCCGTGCCATTCGTGTCCGTCCGCCAGCCCGACAGTAAGGTCGGTGCCGGGGCCGGTGAAACGCAACGCGCTGAAGCGCTCGCCGTTCAACCATCTGGTGCGTTTGCCAAGGGCCGCATTGTGATCGCGCCACGCTGAGACCGGATCATCGAGATCGACACGCGACGCCGCGAAGATCGCATTGGCCAGCTTCGCCACCGCGATGTCTTCCGCGTCATTGGGAAACACCAGCTTTGCCCAGGATGCGCTCGGATAGGCGATGATGTTCCAGTTGATGTCGAAGCCGGCGATTTTTTCCAACGCCGGCTTGTAGGCCATCGAATTGGCCTTGTTGGCTCGCGCCACCTTTCCCGGTTCCTCGCCGGAAAGCAGCATCGGGTTTTCGCCGACGATGGCCAGCCGCGCGGCGTTACCGGCATACGCCTTGGCCATGCCCTCATAGAGCCAGCCGGCGGCGCGGTCGAACCCGGCATCCCGCCCATACCGATAGCGCGAAAGCGTGATCTCCTCATCTGCGAAGAAGGGCGTGACCAGCCCGGCGCCGGACTTGTAGGCGTGGTCGGCAATCCGCCGCACCAGCGGCAAGGCCGCAACCGGCGCGGTGATCACAAGATCCTGGCCCTCCTGCAGTTGCAGGCCGACCTTGACAGCGACTTCGGCCAGGCGGTCGAGGTGTACGGGATCGATCGAAGCGGAAAAAACGCCAGGGTGAGGGGTCATTTGAGAAGGCCTTAGAGGAGGGATGACCGGCAACATAGAACGGCAATGCGCCTGCTTCCACCCGCAATCCGCGATTATTTGACGCGCCCCGCCGAGTGCGCGCCGTCGCGTCGATCTCTTCTCGGAGCCAGGTCTTGAACTGCGTGACCTTGCGCGGTTCCCGTCGCGATTGCGACGTTACCAGCCAATAGCCGATGCCGCTGGTGGCGCGCAGGCCGAAGGGTGCGACGAGCCGGCCATCGGCGAGCGCATCGGCGGCGAGCAACTGCCACGCAAGCATGACGCCATGGCCGGCGATCGCCGAGTCCAATGACAGCATCGGGTCGTTGAAGCGCGCGCCGGGAAGCATTTTCAAGCGGCTCGAGACCCGCCGCCTTGAACCAATGCTCCCAGCGGAACATCGCGCTCTCGTCGGTGATCGCCCAGGTTTCGGCGAGGTCGGCCGGCTGCTTGAGCTTTTCGGCTATCGCCGGCGCGCAAACCGGGAAGATCTCCTGCGGGATCAGTAGCTCGGCATGGACATTCGGCCACTGGCCGTTGCCCAGGCGGATCGCGACATCGATGTCGCGAGTGGTCGAGATCGACGAGGTCCTTCGATGCGTCGATGCGCAGGATCACCTCGGGATGGCGGGCAAAGTGCCGGGTCAGCCGCGGCAGCAACCATTTTGACGCGAATGCCGGCGCGATCGAGACTGCGAGCACACAGGTATTCGCCCTTTCGGCCAGCGCGACCGCACCTTCCAGCTCTCGAAAGCCCGCCGATAAGCCGCGCTGTGAACTCGCTGCCGAAGGTGGTCGTCTTCAGGCCGGAAGAGGTTCGCTCGAACACTGCCTGTCCGAGCTGCGCCTCTGCGCGGCCGATCTGCTGGCTGACGGCGCTTGCCGACACGCCGAGTTCGTCCGCGGCCTTCTGCAACGAACCCGCGCGCGCCGCTGCTTCCACTGCCCTCAGGCCGTTCAGGTGAACCGAATTGAGCTTCATGACTTTAGATTATCTAAATTGGGATTTTCGATTTCTGGATTGAATAGACTGCATTCTCGATTCAAAATGGGGACTATTGAAAGCGGCAGAGGCTACAGAGATGAAGATTTTCTCAATGATCGGCGATCTGGGCAAGCTTTTGTTCCAGCCTGCCGACGACGCGTTGGAGATCGAATCCTGGCAACGTGATCCGCTGAGCCACCCCGATATCGCTGGGATGGGCCTGCGCGACCTCGCCGACCTGCCCTTCACCCGCACCATGCGCCTACCGGATGCCGGCGTGCGCTGCCACTGACCCTTGCAATGTCGACTGGTGAGACTGGACCAACGCAAGCATATTGTGTTGCGCCGCAGCAAATCTAAGCTGCGGCCATGCCGCTTTCCCAGCCTGTGTCGCCGCTTCGCATCGCCTTTGCCGGCATGGCGGCGATGGCCGCGGCCATGGGGATCGGACGCTTCGTCTATACGCCGATCCTGCCCGGCATGATGTCCGAGCTCGGCCTTTCGGCGTCGAGCGCCGGCCTGATCGCCTCCGCAAATTATCTAGGCTATCTGGCGGGCGCGATGGTCGCCGGCGGCGATTGGGCACGCGGGCACGTGCGCGCCGGAATGTTCGCCGCGCTAGCCGGCGGCACGCTGCTTGCCGGCGTCATGGGCCTCTCCGAAAGCCTCACCGTTTTTATGATCGTGCGCTTTTTGGCCGGCGTCGCCAGTGCTTTCGTCATGGTTTTCCTGGGCAGCATCGTCTTCGGCCACCTTGCCGCCGCCGGGCGCAACGATCTGCAAGCACTGCATTTCGGCGGAGTCGGGCTCGGCATAGCGGCATCCTCGGCGATGATGGCGCTGCTTATCGAAACCGGTGCGGGCTGGCGTGCCGGCTGGTTCGGCGCGGCGGGCCTGTCGGCGCTGGGTTTTGCCGTCGCCGCGGTGCTGATCGACCGTAGCCCGGCGGCGGCGAACACCGGCCGAGCGGTACGAGAACCGCCACTGCCGCGCTCGCGCCCGCTTGTTCTCATGGCGCTGGCATACGCGCTGTTCGGCGTCGGCTACATCGTCACCGCGACGTTCCTCATTGCCATCGTCCGCTCTGGCGGTTCGGGGCGCCTATTCGAGACATCCGTGTGGCTTGCAACAGGGCTCGCCGGCATTCCCTCAGTCTTTCTATGGAACATGGTCGTGCGGCGCACGGGCGTGGTTGTGGCCTTTTCGCTCGGTCTCTTCGTCGAGGCGTTTGGCGTTGCCTCAAGCGTGTTGCTCGGGGGCCACGCCGGGCCTCTGATGGGTGGGATATTGCTTGGCGGAACCTTTCTCGCCATTACCGCTCTCGGCCTTGCTGCAGGCCGCGCGCTGGCGCCGCAATCACCGCGCCGCGTGCTGGCGGTCATGACCGCCGCCTTTGGCGTCGGGCAGATTCTGGGGCCGCTTGCCGCTGGCTATCTTGCCGAATGGACCGGCGACTTTGTGCTTGCCTCGATCGCTGCGGCGGGCGTCCTCGTCGTCGCCGGTGTCGTTGGATTAGGGTCGCGCCACCAAGCGTAGAACCTGCGCAAGGCAGTTGGTTACCCGCCGACGTCGCTGGTCACCGCGCGGTGGCCTGCGCCGCGCCGCGCGATGAAATCGGCATAGCTGATACAGTCGACATCCGGCTTGGTGCAGACGTTGTGCGCGAAGCGTTCGAGCGCCCGCCAATAGGCTCCGCCATTCATCAGCGTGAAGTGAAAGCCGTATTGCAGAGGCGTACGGCCGCCGGTGTATTGCCGATCAAACGCACTTTGGAATGCCGCCAATGCCCGCTCCTCGAACTTGCCGGCCGCATCCGAGCGCTCGAAGCCGCCGGAGTGCCGAACGAACAGGTTGTAGTCCATGGCGATGACCTTGCGCCCGGATGGCCCCTCGGCGATCTGCGGCAGCGCGAAGTCGACAACGCCGCTTCTCGTCTTGGGTTCGGCGACGTCACGCGAAACGCCGCTTGCATTGTAAGCGTAGCCGGTTGTTGCCAGGGCCTCGTCAAGATGGTCCCCGGCCGAGAGATAAGGTGCACGAAAACCCTTGATCCCGGTCCGCGCGAAATCCATCCAGCCGGAGGGCTCGCCGGCGATATCGTTGATGCGCCAGGCATCGCGCAGGATGGTGGCGAAGGATGAAAGCTCGCGCCGCCAATCTGCCGCACTCCAGTTGGCGCCATCGAAATGGCCGCAGCCATGGCTGGCTATGTCGTGGCCCTCCGAACTGCGCCAGCCAAATCTGACCGAGCCGTGCCGCCACGTCGTCCTTCGACCTTGCGAAGCCGACATTCGAGCGCCCGGCCTTGTGATGCGGACCCTGATAGATCTTGCGCGCTTCGGGCGACAACAGGAACACGCAGGACAAAAAATAAGTGAAGTCCGCACCGGTGCTTGCCGCCAACGTGCGGCTGCGCTGCCATTGCGAAATATCGTTGGCGCCGTCGAAGGAAATGATGACGACCTGTCGCGGCCGCTCAGTGAGCGGTCCGGCACCGGCTGACGATGATGTGAGGCAGGCAAGCGCAACCGAGCATCGCAACAACACGGACATCAACTACCCTTCGTGGATGGAGCCGGCGAGCGCTATGCTACGATTGTGGCCGACTTGGGAACACGCCTGCTTGAACGCATGGCTTCCGAATGTCCCCAAAACCCCTTCCATGACGGTAAAATTCCGCTACAAGGCGGGCGCACGAGGCGTGCCGCACGAGAAATATGGTTGGAACGATGTCGGACGACAGCTTTATTCGCGAAGTGAACCAGGAGCTCCGCCAGGACAAGGCGAAGGCCCTGTGGGATCGCTTTGGGCCGATTGCGATCGTCGCTGCGGTGGTCGTCGTTCTCGCAACCGCGGCATTCGTGACCTATGAATGGTGGGTGGATAGCAGGGCTGATGCGTCCGGCGACGCATTCGCGCAGGCGCTCACCCTTGCCAAGGACGGCAAGCAGGACGATGCGCTGAAGGCGCTGAGCGATCTTGAGACAAGTGGTTACGGCGCTTACCCGCTGCTCGCCCGCATGCGTGCTGCCACGGTGCTGGCCGACAAGGGCGACTTCGCCGGGGCGGTAACCCAGTTTGACGAGGTTGCCGCCGACGGCTCCATACCGCAGGCCATCCGCGACACTGCAAGGCTCCGTGCCGGTTATATCCTTGTCGACAACGGCTCCTATGACGATGTTTCGAAGCGCGTGGAGGTGCTTGCCGACGAAACCAATGCGCTCCGGCATTCGGCCCGCGAAGCGCTCGGCCTCGCCGCCTGGAAGGCAGGCAAAGCCAAGGATGCGCTGGTGTTCTTCGACCAGATCGTGGCCGATGAAGCGGCGCCGACCAACATCCGCGAGCGTGCCGGCCTGATGTCGGAGCTGATAACCGGCTCCGGCGGCGCGTCCTGATGACGTTCAAGGTTGCCATCCTCGGCCGGCCGAATGTCGGCAAGTCGACGCTGTTCAACCGTCTTGCGGGAAAGAAGCTGGCACTCGTTGACGACACGCCGGGCGTCACCCGCGACCGCCGCGTCCATCCGGCAAAACTCTACGATTTGAATTTCGACGTCATCGATACGGCGGGCTTCGAGACGGCCGCACCCGAGACGCTGCAGGGGCGTATGCGCCAGCAGACCGACATCGCCATTCGCGAGGCGGATCTGGTGATTTTCCTTGTGGATGCGCGCGCCGGGTTGCTGCCGGACGACCGGGCGTTTGCCGACATTGTGCGCAAGGCCGGCAAGCCGGTGGTGCTGGCCGCCAACAAATCCGAATCGCGCGCCTCGGAATCGGGCCTGCTCGAAGCGTGGGAGGCTGGTCTTGGCGAGCCGATCGCGATTTCGGCCGAGCACGGCCAGGGCATGCCCGACTTGCGCGATGCCATTGTCGAAGCGCTTGGCGAGGCGCGCTGTTTCCCCGAGGACTGAGGAAGACGCCGACGACGATTTTCCGGCCGAAAGCGACGTGCTGATCGGCGAGGACATCGCCGAATCGGATGCAGACAGCGAACCCGCCTACGATGAAACCAAGCCGATGCGTATCGCTGTCGTCGGCCGCCCGAATGCCGGCAAGTCGACGCTGATCAACGCGCTCATCGGCGAGGAGCGGCTGCTGACCGGGCCGGAAGCCGGCATCACCCGCGATTCCATTTCCGTCGATTGGGATTGGGGCGGGCGGCGCATAAAGCTGTTCGACACCGCCGGCATGCGCCGCAAGGCCAGGGTGCAGGAGAAGCTTGAGAAGCTTTCGGTGGCCGATGGGCTGCGGGCGATCAAGTTTGCGGAGGTGGTGGTCATTGTCTTCGACGCCACCATTCCGTTCGAGAAGCAGGATTTGCAGATCGCCGATCTGATCATCCGGGAGGGCAGGGCGCCGGTCATTGCCTTCAACAAATGGGATATGATCGACACGCCCCAGCAGACCCTTGCCGAACTGCGCGAGAAGACCGAACGGCTTTTGCCGCAGGCGCGCGGCTTGCGTGCCGTTCCGGTCTCGGCCGAAACCGGCCGCGGTCTCGACAAGCTGATGGCGGCTGTGATCGAGACCCACCGCATCTGGAACATCCGGGTTTCAACTGGCAGGTTGAACCGCTGGCTGGAAGGGATCCTGGCGCATCATCCGCCACCTGCTGTCGCCGGCCGCCGCCTGAAAATCAAGTATATGACCCAAGTCAAGGCCCGCCCGCCGGGATTTGTCGTCTCGTGCTCGCGGCCCGACTCGGTGCCGCAATCCTATGTGCGCTATTTGACGAACAGCCTGCGCGAATCCTTCGGCCTGGACGGTGTGCCGATCCGAATTGCGATCCGCGCCTCGGACAATCCGTATGCCGGCAAGGCAAGGAAGCGGTGAGGGTTTGCTTTACTTGCCTTTGGGCTGGTGAAAAACACGAAGACTATCGATATCTTGTTGCGCTCGAAGCCTGGCTATTTCGCGCACTTTTTCGTTCAGTACCGTGTCGCCGTTGACGAATGTCATCGCGTTCAGGTCAACGTCCACCCTAGAAGCCAGCGCATCGAGGATAGTGGGCCACTCGTCCTTTGGGCGGGTCTTCAGCATGAGATAGATACCAGTCGCACCTAGAACGCGACCGGCCGTCGCCTCGCCTCTGATCTCAGCTAGTTGTTGTTGAATTTCCTCTATATTCATCGCCCCTCCTGATGTATGGCAGCAGCTAGCGGTCGATCCTCACGCAGCAACGCGTATTTCAACGTCAATGGTGCGGTTGAGCGCTGCAAAGGCCATCTCTAGCTGCGCCAGTCTGGACTGATGGTCCAAGCGGAACAGCCGATCCACCGAATTGCGGTTCCATCCAAGGCGGCGTGAAAGTTCGGCTCGGGTAATCCCGGAGGCTCGAAGAGCCCAATAAAGATTGACCTTCAAGGCCGTTAACGTCGGCAGATAAACAATCTCGCCGTCCATCTCGTCCGGAACCGGGATGTCTTCGCCGTCGTCGATCATGCTGGCGAGCGTGGTTTCGATCGCATCGACCGCGTGATGGCGTGCATCGTCCTTGGTTTCGCCGAACGAGACCACGATTGGGAGTTGTGGGCACGTCACAAGGAAGGTGTCGTTGTCGTCGGGAGTGAGTTCGATTTTGTATCCAAGCATCACTTCAGTCCTAATTGCTTCTTGATCGCATTCACTAAGCCGGTGCCTAGCTCTTTACCCGCACCGTGCATCGGCAGTTCCGATTTACGGTCGCCTCGCCGCACAATCAAATGACCCGACCCACCCCTTTTGGTTTCGAACGTGCAGCCCTGAGCTGCGAGCCATTTCTTGAGTTCTTTACCGTTCATACATATAGCATGATCCACATAAGTGTGGAAGTCAACACAAGTGTTGATTTCGCCTGCCGCTCTCTCAGTGCCGTTTCTGACGTGCCGCAGACCGCTGCATAGTGAGACCGGCGTTCCAATTGGTGACCTTCGAAAATTAACCCTCCATCAAGGTTAATGCACGATTGTTCTCCTCGGTTGGGTTCCGTTGCGTCCTGGAGAGTCATCCGTGTTTCGACGTCTTGTGTCGCGGCGGCTAGCCGTTGCTGTTTCCGCGAAAGCCTCCTTCTTACCGCCTTTGGTGATAGGTCTTGGCATCTGGATCGGGTTTCCGACCGTTGCCGCCTATCAGGACATGGCGAGCATGGTGTCCGGCAGCGAGGCGTCCTCATCCCGCTGGAATGGCTATGTCGAAAAATCCGTTGCCGGTTCGGTGCATGCGGCCGAGATGCCCTTCGTCGATGGCGACATAACCACCGGCTCGATTGCAGGCTCGGGCATCACGACAACGGGAATCGGTGCGGTCGCGTTTCGCGGCAAGGGCAGGTCCGAAGCCGAAACACCGGATGAGGTCCGCATCAACCGTGGCGACAAGAGAGGCCGCATCGTCAACGTCGTGCCCTTCGCGCCGCCGAAATTCTTCAACGCCGGCTCCATCCTGGAACGCACCTCGTTCATCCTGCAATCCACGGTCGATCCCGAATTGAGGATGGCCTTCGTCAAGCCGGACATCAAAGGCAAGGAAATCGAGATCGCCCAGGTCTTCTACACAAAGCAGGATAAGACGGCGGACCCGGAAGTGCCTGCCTATCTCGCCGCCCTTGTGACCAACGAAAGGGCAGACTCGCTCGCAACAGCCTATGCGCCGCCGAAGCCGGACTATGCGTCCTCATCGCCGTTCGAAGCGCTGCTGAAGGGCGAACCCGAGGAAGGCCGGTTCATTCCACCGATGGGCAGGGGCGATCATGCCTGGCTAGGCAATCCGCTGCCGGCGTCGGTCTTTTCGACGGGTGAGCAGGCATGTCTCGCCAACGCCATCTATTTCGAGGCCCGGGGCAAATCGACCCGCGGGCAGGCTGCCGTCGCTCAGGTCGTGCTTAACCGCGTCCGCAACCCCACCTATCCCAAGTCGATATGCGGTGTCGTCTACCAGAACGACAATTGGAGGAACCGCTGCCAGTTCTCATTCGCCTGCGATGGTGTGAAGGACCGCATTCTCAGTCCGTGGCACTATGAGCGCGCCCAGGAAATCGCGATGGCGGTGACGGCCGGCAAGGTGTTCATTCCGGAGGTCGGCTCGTCGACACACTACTACGCGCAATATGTCAGCCCGGGATGGGCACGCAGCATGAAGAAGATGACCAAGATCGGCTTGCATATCTTCTATCGTACCTATGGCGGCGGCTGGAGCTGAGCTTCTTTTCTTGTGCTCGTCGCGCCAATCCGCGCAGTTGCCCGCGTCAAATCGCGGGTCAGGATGTCGCACTTGGCTAACATATTGATATTGCAGAAATAAATACATATGCCCCCAAACCGCTCCGTGGCTTGACGGGGGCAGGCGTGCTAACTATGTTGCCCGCGACTTGAAAGCGGATGGAAAGACGTTCCTATCCGGGTGAGGGGGTTGCGGTGGCTGGCGGCGAAAAGCCGGGAGAAACCGGAAAAACCGGACCGGGAGATGGAGGTCCTGCCGGCCTTTCCGAGCGAGAGCTGGAACGGCGCAGGCAAGGTCTCGAAGCATCGCTCGCGGCGAGAAAACGCAGCGAGGACAGCCGAACGGATGGAGCCAGATCGTCGGGAACTGCCGGTTACGGCCAGGCGCTCAGACTGTCGAGCGAATTCATCGCCGGAGTTGTGGTTGGTGCCAGCATAGGCTGGATCATCGACCGACTGGCGGGAACATCGCCCTGGGGGTTGATTGTCTTCCTGCTACTGGGTTTTGGCGCCGGTGTGCTGAACGTCATGCGTTCGGCGGGCATGGTCGCCGGGGCTGGAATACGGGCCGAACCGCGCCCGGACGACAGCCGCGAAGACTGAAATCGAGAGGCGCGTCGCGCCCGAAGCCGAGGGGGGCCGAATGGCCAACGATCCGATCCACCAGTTCCAGATCGCGAAGATCATTCCGATCGAGATCGGCGGCCTGGATCTGTCGTTCACCAACTCTTCGCTTTTCATGGTGGCGACCGCTGTCGGCGCAGGTGCGTTCCTGTATCTGACAACGACGAGCCGCAGCCTGGTGCCGGCGCGCCTGCAGTCCATCTCGGAAATGTCCTACGAATTCATCGCCAACATGCTGCGCGATGCCGCCGGATCGCATGGCATGAAATTCTTCCCGATGGTGTTTTCGTTGTTCATGTTCGTGCTGGTCGCGAATCTGTTCGGAATGTTCCCTTACTTCTTCACCATTACCAGCCACATCATCGTCACCTTTGCGCTTGCCCTGCTGGTGATCGGAACCGTGATTGTCTACGGCTTCATGAAGCATGGCTTCGGCTTTCTCAAACTTTTCGTCCCGCACGGCATTCCCGGTCTGCTTGTGCCGCTGGTCGTGCTGATCGAAGTGATCTCTTTCCTGTCGCGGCCAATCAGTCTCTCCGTTCGTCTTTTTGCCAACATGCTGGCTGGCCATATCACGTTGAAGGTTTTCGCGGGTTTCGTTACCTCGCTGAGCGCCATGGGTGTTGTCGGTGTGGCTGGTTCGGTCCTGCCGCTGGCGATGACCGTGGCGCTGACCGCTCTCGAATTCCTGGTTGCATTCCTGCAGGCCTACGTCTTCGCGGTATTGACCTGCATGTATCTCAACGACGCCCTGCACCCCGGACACTGAGACATTTTCAATCGACGGTATCCGTCACCCATCGACGACTTTCCAGATTCACGAAGGAGTTAGAGAAATGGAAGCTGAAGCAGCAAAGTACATCGGCGCCGGCATCGCGTGCCTTGGGATGGGTGGCGCAGGCATCGGCCTGGGCACCATTTTCGGAAACTACCTCGCGGGCGCTCTGCGCAACCCGTCGGCGGCTGACGGCCAGTTCGGCCGCCTGATCTTCGGCTTCGCGGTGACGGAAGCTCTGGGCATCTTCTCGCTGCTCGTGGCCCTGTTGGCACTGTTCGGCTGATACGTCGCGAAGAGTCTGGCCGGAGCCGGCAACCGGCTCTGGCTGTCTTTGCGGCTGGTTCCGCTGAGGGGACGATCATGTTTGTGACATCTGCGTACGCTCAGGAAACCGCGCCTGCGGAAGGCGAACCGCATCCGGAAGGCGAAGGCCATACCGATGCGCCCGCCGGCACGCATGACGCGGCAGCAGGCGGCGACGCTCATACCGAGGTTCCCGGCGAAAGCCACGGGGCTTTTCCGCCGTTCAATCCGGAGTATTTCCCGTCGCAGATCCTGTGGCTGGCGATTACCTTCGGGCTTTTCTATCTGTTTCTCCAGAAGGTCGTGCTTCCGCGCATCGGCGGCATCCTCGAAGTTCGCCGCGATCGCATCGCGAAGGACCTCGATCAGGCTGCACGCATGAAGGAGGAGGCCGACGCCGCCGTTGCTGCCTATGAGCAGGAACTGGCCGAGGCCAAGGCCAACGCCAACACAATCGGCCAAAAGGCCCGCGACAAGGCACGCGCGGACGCTGACGTTGAGCGCAAGCGCGTCGAAGCCGAATTACAGGCCAAGCTGGACAAGGCGGAGGCCAACATCGCTTCGATAAAGGCCAAGGCCATGAATGAGGTCGGCACCATTGCCGAGGACACGGCTGCGACGATTGTCCGCGAACTGATCGGCGGCACTGTCGACAAGGGTTCGGTAGCGGCCGCGGTCAAGTCGGTGAAGGCATAGGGGGCGATCATGGATGCCACATTCTGGGCCACGATTGGCCTGATCATCTTCCTCGCCATCGCGGTTTACATCAAAGTACCGGGTATGATCGGCAAGTCGCTGGACGCCCGTGCCGAGAAGATCCGTGCGGAACTCGATGAGGCCCGCCGCCTTCGCGAAGAAGCGCAGCAACTGCTTTCCGAGTATCAGCGCAAGCGCAAGGACGCCGAAAAGGAAGCGGCCGAAATCGTCGAACACGCCAAGCGCGAAGCGGCGCTGCTGGTGACAGAGGCGAAGCAGAAGTCCGAAGAATATGTAACGCGCCGTACTGCGCTGGCCGAGCAGAAGATCGGCCTTGCCGAGCGTGACGCCGTCAACGAAGTCCGCGCCAAAGCGGTCGACATCGCGATCGAGGCTGCCCGGCAGGTAATTGGCGAAAAGGTCGATGCGAAGGTCGGCAGCGATCTGTTCAAGTCGTCGCTGGCGGACCTCAAGGCGCGCCTGAACTAGGGCCGCGCTTCAAGTCCGACATTTAGGAACCGCTGGCCACCGCCGGCGGTTATCTTCGTGCAGGTACCTGAGCGTCGGCAATGGACGAGTCAAGACCTCGTATACTTGACAGCCATTGATAGCGGAAGGGCCCCATATCCATCTGGTGCCAAGCCCCTCGCCCGGCCTCCGCTTCGCTCGGCCACCCTCTCCCCGGCACAAGGGGAGATGAGATGTCAAACATCCCCGCCTCGTTTTGAACGATATGAACTGAGCGCAGTAACTCGAATCTCCTCTCCCCAGCGCGGAGAGGGTGGCCGAGCGAGCGGAGGCCGGGTTAGGGGGAGCAGATCCGGTCGACTAATTCCGTGAACAGGCAGCAGCAGTTTCAGGCGACCACGGCAAAGCTATTGCTGCAGCCATTGCTCACTAAGCCTCTATCAGCAACTCAGCCGTAACCTCCAGCTCGATGCGGAATGGCGCGAAGCTGACGCGGTGGAGGCGTGAAATCGCGCCATGCTCGCCGATCGCATCGCGGTGGCGCACGGTTGCGTAGCCCATGTGCCTTTCGAAACCATAGTGGCTGTGCACCCGGCCGCAATTTTCCATCATCCGGTCCCGCATGACCTTCGCAACGATCGATGCGGCGGCGATGGATTGCGAGCGCTGGTCGCCTTTGATGAGCGCCTCAGCGCCGCAGGTCAGCCCCGGTGGCACGTCGCGCCCGTCGATGAGCGCATGCAGCGGCTTGACAGAAAGACCGCAGCAAGCGCGCCGCATCGCCTCGAGGCTGGCACGCAGGATATTGATGCGGTCGATACCGGTTGCGCTCACAGAGGCAACCGAAACGCCGATCGCCGAACCAAGGATCTTTGCGAACAATCCCTCTCTCGCTTCAGCGCTGAGGCGCTTGGAATCGTCCAGCCCTTCCGGTATTCGTTTTGGGTCGAGCACCACCGCCGCTGCGACCACCGGCCCAGCCAGGGGCCCGCGCCCAGCTTCGTCCAGCCCCGCCAAGGGCCAGAGTCCGCGCTTCATCGCCTTCCTCTCGAACGAAAAGTCAGGCTTGATCGTGAGATCGAAGAGGGGCGGAGAATCGGAAGACGGGCGAGCCATAGTCTGGCGAGACTCGCATCCGTTCCGATTCTCCGCAAGGCCTTCCCAGCCAAAGAGGGGCGCGGGCGGGAAGGCTCCGTCAGGGCGGGGAGACCTGACGGAAGGGTAGTGGGTAGTGGGTAGTGGGTAGTGGGTAGTGGGTAGTGGGTAGTGGGTAGTGGGTAGTAGGGGTAGTGGGCAGTGGGCTAGTGGCCAGTAGTGGTCGTGCTATGGGTATGAGACTGATACTCGCCAGCTGAGCTATCCGAATGGTTCTCGCCCAACTGCCCTACTGCCCAACGACCAACGACCAACGACCAACGACCAACGACCAACTGCCGATCACAACAGCACCAACTGCTCCGTCCGCTTCTCCACGCCCTGGAACAGATCGGTCCGAAGCCGCGTGCGCTCCTGGTTCAGGCCGTGCTTCTTTGCGGCGATCTCGAACCGCCGGCCGATCTGCCAGGCATAGGGGCCGGAACCCTTCATCCGCTTGCCCCATTCGGAATCATAATCCTTGCCGTCGCGCATCGACCGGATCAGCGACATGACGTGCCGGTAGCGAT
Organism: uncultured Alphaproteobacteria bacterium; assembly: GCA_963829135.1. Taxonomy (GTDB): domain Bacteria; phylum Pseudomonadota; class Alphaproteobacteria; order Rhizobiales; family Rhizobiaceae; genus Kumtagia. Next base: position 127,577 of record CAWHHO010000004.1, read on the forward strand.
CAGGATAGTGCCGCAGCAGCCAATCCTTGAAAATCGGGCTCACCTCCAGCGGCAGGCGCAGGATGACGTACCCCGCTTCGCGCGCGCCCGCATTCGCCGCCGAATTGAGGATGCGCTCGATCTCGTGGTCATTGAGGCCCGGTATGATCGGCGCCACCATAACAGAAGCCGGAATACCCGCTTCGCTCAATGCCCTGATTGCCTCCAGCCGCTTCGTCGGCGTCGAGGCGCGCGGCTCCATCGTGCGCGCAAGCATCCGGTCCAGCGATGTCACCGACAACGCCACCTTGGCAAGCCCGCGCTCCGCCATGCGCGACAGGATGTCGATGTCGCGCGTCACCAGCGCCGACTTGGTGACGATGCCGACCGGATGCCCGCGCGCCTCCAACACTTCAAGAACTTCGCGCATGATGCGATACTTCTTCTCGATGGGCTGGTACGGATCAGTGTTGGTGCCGATAGCGATGGTACGCGGCTGGTAGCCCTCCTTCGACAGTTCCTTGTCGAGCAGCCGCGCCGCATCCGGCTTGGCAAACAGCTTCGAACTCAAAGTCCAAGCCTGGGGACAACCCCATGAAACTGTGCGTTGGCCGGGCGAAACAATAAACGCAGCCATGCTCGCAGCCGCGATACGGGTTGATCGATCGATCAAAGGAGATATCCGGCGACTCGTTGCGGGTGATAATAGTGCGCGGCTTCTCGACCTGCACCTCGGTCTTGAAGGGTGGTAGTTCCTCCAGCGAGTTCCAGCCATCGTCGAAGACATGCCGGCTCACTGGTTCAAATCGGCCGGACGGATTGACCCCGGCCGCGCGGCCGCGGCGACGGTCCTCGCCGACGCGCACGCCACTTTCTTCGATCATTGCATTTGCCATCTCAGCCCTTCCGGGTCCGAAAGCTGCAATGTCGGCGCCGAGGATGTGTTCCATCTTCGCGCGTTCCCAAGGCTTGCTGTGGTCAGCTCGAATCATCGTGTTCATGAAACTATTCCTAGTTCCGAAAATGGAACAAAGCAAGAACCAAGTTTTCGAAGGATCACTCAACTGGCGCTTGCCTGCCAATTCCGCTATTCGGCTAACCATGTTGACCGTGCTGATCGAAACGAAGAATGACGAGGAAGCGCTGGCGCGGACGCTGGCTACGCTGATCGGTGCGGCGGTGGACGGCATCGTGCGTGACGTCATCGTCTGCGACCGCGGTTCGACCGACCAGACGCACCGCGTCGCCGAACACGCCGGCTGTCGTTATGTCGATGAGGGCGGCATTGCCACTGCCGTGCGGCAGGCCAAGGGCGAGTGGCTGCTGATGCTCGAGCCTGGTGCTCGGCTGGTCGAGGGCTGGATCGAGGAAGTCAACCGTCATATCGCCAGGAACACGATCCCTGCGCGGTTCACACGCTATAGGGGTGACCGCAAGCCGTTGTTTTCGCGAGTTTTCTCGCCTCCCAGCGCCCTCGCCGAGGGGCTGGTCATCCGCAAGGGGCAGGCAGTGGCGCTGGCGAAGTCGGCAGCGAATGCCGAGGCGGTGGCGCGGGGCGTGGCGTCGAAAAGGCTGGAGGCCGAGATAAGGCCGGCCGAGGAACGACGTTAGCGCGGACCTTCGCATCCCCTCTGTCCTTCAAGCTCACGATAGAGCGAAGTGCGACAGGCATCGGGAGGCCGAATACCCGCGACGCAGTTTGGCCAATCACGCCGGTGCTGAGCCTCTCCGCAAATGCTCGTCCAGCCGCGGCATGATCTCCACAAAGTTGCAGGGCTTGTGACGATAGTCGAGCTGCGGCTTGAGAATGCCATCCCAGGCGTCGCGGCAAGCGCCGGGCGAGCCCGGCAGCACAAAGACGAAGGTGGCGTTGACCACGCCACCTGTCGCCCGGCTCTGAATGGTCGAGGTGCCGATCTTGTCGTAGCTGATTCGGTGGAAAACCTCGGAAAAGCCGTCCATCCGCTTTTCGAAGATCGGCTCCAGCGCGTCCGGCGTCACGTCTCGGCCGGTGAACCCGGTTCCGCCCGTGGTGATTACCACGTCGACGCCTTCGCTGAGCGACCAGTCGAGCACGGTTGCCCGGATCCTGGAGGCGTCGTCGGTAACGATCGCGCGTCCGGCAAGGATGTGCCCGGCCTCGGTCAATGCGGTCGACAAGCGTCTCGCCGGACTTGTCGTCCGCCAACGTCCTTGTGTCGGAAACCGTCAGCACGGCGATGCGCACCGGAATGAATTGTCGTTCATCGCTCGCCATCGGCTAGGCTTTCGTCGTTTCGGTCGCCACCACAAACCAATTGGGCCGCGCGCGTAAGATTGTCCGAGCAGCGCGGTGCGCCATGGCGATGTCGTCGAACAGACCGAAGCACGTCGCTCCGGAGCCGGACATGCGGGCGAACGCTGCACCCTGCGCGGTCAGCGCGTCGATTGCTTCGCCGATCCCTGCCTCCAAAAGTAGCGCTGGCGCCATCAGGTCGTTGCGCGTCCGGCCGAGCCAGCCCAGCAGCGCGGCGCAGCCGAGCGCCGAGGGCAGGGGCGGCAGCGGCGGGCTTTCGCGGCTTTCGAGCGCAGCGAAAATTCGCGGCGTGGAAACACCGACGCCGGGATTGACCAGCACGAGCGGCAAGGCGGGAAACGTCGTGACGGGCTCTATGACTTCGCCGATGCCGCGGGCAATCAGCGGCCGGCGCGTAAGGCACATGGGTACATCCGCACCGAGCGGCAGGCCGATCGTCGCGAGTTCGGCGCCGGTGAGCCCGGCGCTCCAGCAGCGGTTGAGCGCCAGCAATGTCGCGGCGGCATCGCTCGACCCGCCGCCGATGCCGGATGCGATGGGCAAGTTCTTTTCAAGGTGGATGGAGAGTGGGAGTGCCTTCGAGGCCGCGCTATCTGGGAACTCGCACTCTACGTTGCCCCCCTCTGTCCTGCCGGACATCTCCCCCTCAGGGGGGAGGTCATGCCGTCCGTGCGGGTTTCGCCAGTCGCCAACGTTGCAATAGGGCGCGAGAGTGTGAAGCTGTAATCTCCCCCCTTGAGGGGGAGATGTCCGGCAGGACAGAGGGGGGCAACGTACAGTGCGGCACTGGAAATTGCGTACCGGCAAGGTGTGCCCTCACCGCATCCCGTGCCCGCACCACGAGATTGCCGCCGTCAATCGGAAGCCCTTGCGCATACGGCCCGCTGATCTCCACGACGTCATGCGGGGCAGGCGCGACCGTTACCCGGTCCCCAAAGGCGGTGAATACCACCAGGCTTTCTATCAGGTGATAGCCGTCGGTTCTGCGACCGGTCACATGCAGTGCAAGATTGATTTTCGCCGGCGCCGTTTCAGCAACCACGCCTGCGGCATCCGGCACGAAAGGGATCAATCCTTGACGAGGCGGTACTCGCCGGTCTTGGGATCCAGCACCAGAGTGCCGTTGGCGTGATTTTTCGCCTGTTGTTCGTGGCGCCGGATCTTGGCGGTGACACGTTCGGCCTCGCGCACGAAATGCCGATAACCGAGATAGGCCGCGACGCCTATCACTGCCAGGAAAATGAGCTGCGGCATGTATTTCCCTCCTGCCTGGGCGTGTCGCTAGATCATCATAGCGCCAATTCGCCCATTCATCAAAGTCCGAAGCGGCTCCATAGTGCGCGGTCTTCCGCAGCATCAACAATACCGCCGACGGCGGCGCCCGCAATATCCGTTGCGTCGAGCCGCGATCCGAACAGCCCAAGCCTGCGGCCAAACAAACCGCGGGGTTCAGTGATCAGCTTCAGCTGCGTCTTCGATCCGTAGCGACTCTTCAGGAAGCCGCGCATGTCGCCAAGCGCGTCGACCAACCCGAGCGAGAGGCCGCGCTTGCCGGTCCAGAACTGGCCGGTGAAAAGCTCGGGTTCTTGCGACAGCCGGTCGCCACGCCGCTCCTTGACGAGATCGATGAACGTCTCGTGGACTTCGAGCTGCAGCGCCTTGAGCTTTTCAATATCTTCCTCGCGCTCCGGCCGGAAGGGATCGAGTACCGCCTTGTTCTTGCCTGCGGTGTGAACGCGCCGCTCTATGCCGATCTTCTTCAGCAATTCGGGGAAGCCGAACGATGCGGAAACCACGCCGATCGAGCCGACGATGGACGACGGATCGGCGATGATCTCGTCGCCGGCAACGGCGATCATATATCCGCCGGACGCAGCGACATCCTCGACAAACACCAGCACCTTCTTGTTCTTCTCTTCCGCAAGGTCGCGTATACGTTGAAAAATCAGCCGCGACTGCACAGGAGAACCACCCGGGGAATTGATCGAAATGGCGACCGCTGGCGCTTCCTTTTCGCCGAAAGCCTTTTCGAGCACGCCGGTGGCCGAGGCAAGCGAGAGGTTTTTCCGGAACTGGCCGCCGCCGGACATGATCGTCCCATGCAGGCGCACGACGGGAATTGTGACCCGTTCCTGCCGCATCGATTTCGGCAATAGGCGTCGCAGAAGGGATTTCACTGAAAATGCTCCTTTGTTTGAAATGCATGTAGGGATCGCCACGCCGGACGCAAGCTATGCACCGGCTAATCGCCGAAAAGCGATACTTGTCCGTTGATGATGGCATCGGCGCGGTCCGTTGGCCGGTTGTCCGGCCCTTCGTGGAGTATGAGTGGCGGAAGTACGGACAATCCAGCCCGCGAGCCGCGCAGGCCGCGCAAGACGAAGCGGATGGCCGCGCGGTCGCTCGTCGGGTGGATCGGCACCATCTCCAGCCCGCCGAACCGGCCTTTCGCCGCGTCGAGGATTTCCGCCAGAGACGTGGGACGGGCAATCAGCGCCATCTTCCCGCGAGGCTTCAGTACGGCGGCGGCGCTGCGGAGCCAGCTTTCGAACAGCGTACCATCGGCCACATGCGCCTGCCTTTTTAGAGCGTTCGGGGTCGCGCGGTCTCGTTCGTCGTTGAAAGGCGGATTCATCATCACAAAATCCGCCGAGCGGTCGATCAGCGATACCGACTGCCGAGCTCTTCCAGTCAGCGTTACATCGGCGGAAATCAGTGTGGCTCGCTCCGAAATATGCCGGTTCTCGTTCAGCGCCAGCGTCTGAGCGGCAAAGCTCGCCATTATCGGCGATTTTTCAACCAGCACGACCCTGGCAGCAGGACACCGCGACAGCAAGGCGAGCCCTGCGGCACCGGCGCCCGCCCCAAAATCCATCGCGACCCCGGCAAAGCCAGACGGAAGCGCAGCAGCAAGCACCAGCGCATCCATGCCGGCGCGATGCGCGCCCTTTGCCGGCTGCGCCAGATAAAATCGCCCGCGATGGAACGCATCGATCGTATGGTTGGCGGAGACCTGCACTGGAGGGAAGGTCAGCTGTCGCGCATTTCGTTGCCGATGCCGGCATCAGCAAACAGGCGTCGCGCTGCCGGCTCGTCCGCCTCCGCAACCAGGATGCGCCGCGGCAGGATGCCGATCGAACCGTCCAGCACGCTCATGTTCTGGTCCGCCACCAGGCATTCGATACCGGCATCGCGCAGAAGCGATTGTGCGAAGGACAAGACGACGGCGTCATTGGTCCGGATGATTTCGATCATGGTCGTAAAATCGCAGGTTGCGCCCGCGAAGTAAATGTTGGCTGTGGCCGCGCCAATTCGCCACTTGAGTTCACCATGCGGTAGGCCGTAAATCAGCCCCTGGGAGAAGTCTGGAGTGTCGTTCCAGACAAGAACGCGCAACAGCCGTCGCGTTCTTGGGAAAGATGCGCGTGACGGGAGTGCATTATTGTGGGTGTGGTACTCAATATCGAAGGCGGGAAGCGTGAAGCTTCGATTCAGGACCTGATCGATCTGACCGCTGCCGATATGGGCGAGGTGAACAAGCTCATCCTGTCCAAGGCCGGCTCCGACGTGGAGATGATCCCCGAAGTCGCCAATCACCTGATCTCTTCCGGCGGCAAGCGGCTTCGCCCGATGCTGACACTGGCTGCCGCCCAGATGTTCGGCTACGTCGGCACGGCGCACGTGAAGCTGGCCACCAGCGTCGAATTCATGCACACCGCGACGCTGCTTCACGACGATGTCGTCGACGAGAGCGATTTGCGGCGCGGCAAGAAGACCGCGCGCATGATCTGGGGCAACCAGGCAAGCGTGCTGGTCGGCGACTTCCTGCTCGGCCAGGCGTTCCGCATGATGGTCGATGTTGGATCACTCGACGCGCTCGACATTTTGTCTACCGCCGCTTCGATCATCGCCGAGGGTGAAGTGATGCAGCTTGCCGCGGCGAAAAACCTCGAAACCACCGAGGATGAATATTTTTCGGTCATCAAGGCCAAAACCGCCGCACTGTTTTCCGCTGCCGCCGAAGTCGGGCCGGTGGTCGCCGGCGCAGGTAAAACCGACCGTACGGCCCTGCGCTCCTATGGCATGAATCTCGGCCTTGCCTTCCAGCTTATCGACGACGCACTCGACTATGGCGGCGACTCCAAGAAGCTCGGCAAGAACGTGGGTGACGATTTCCGCGAGGGCAAGGTGACGCTGCCGGTCATCCTCTGCTACCGGCGCGGTTCGGCGCCGGAGCGCGCTTTCTGGAAGCAATCGATCGAGGACAGCGCCCACGATGATGCCGCTCTGCAGAAGGCGATGTCGCTGATGACCCGACACGGAGCCATCGCCGATACGATCGGCCGCGCCCGTCATTTCGGCGAGATCGCCCGCGATGCGCTGGCGCCGCTGCCATCGAACCCTCAAAAGGCAGCTTTGCTCGACGTCATCGATTTTTGCATCAGCCGCGTTGTTTAGGCCGTGAACTCATCAATCGGGTCGAAATGGTATGAGAGGCTCGGGCGGGCATAGACGCCGATCTCTGCGCTTGTCCGTACATCTGTCTGCTGTTTCAGGCGCTGTCTCGATCATATTCAAGTGTCAACGACCAAGTCTGGCTGACCGATGGATCAGGAATTACAGCAGTGCGATTGAACCGGGACCGTAAAAAGGCCATGCTTCTGCGGTTCAGGATGTATTGATTCATCCTGGTCGCTTGAAAGGACAGTGATGCGGAATCGTCTTCTTTGGTTGGCCAGTGTCTCGGTGCTCGCCGCAACGTTCCTTGTCGGCCCCCCGGCTTTCGCCAAGCGCGCCGCAACGCCCGCGCCCGAAATCGGTTCGTTTACAGGCGCGTATCTGGCGGCGCGTATCGCCGAAGACGACAACGATATGAACAGCGCGATCGAATACTATCGCCGCGCCCTCGATTTCGATCCGGACAACCAGGAGCTTCAGCAGAGCCTGATGGCGGCGCTGATCTCGACCGGTCGGCTCGACGAGGCATTGCCGCTTGCCGAAAAGTTGAAATCGGTCGCCGATGTCGAGCGCTTCTCCCGCGTTACGCTGGCCGTCGATGCGATCCGTAAGAAGGACTATCGCGACGCCGGCGATTGGCTGAAGCTTGCGCTGGAGTCCGATCTTGACCGGCTGATTACCGGCTTGATGAGCGCCTGGACGAAAGTGGGCCAGAACCAGGGCTCCGAGGCGCTTGCCGCTTTGAACGCGCTGCAGGGACCGGATTGGTTCGAACTTTTTGTCAATTATCACCGGGGTTTGATCGCTGAAGCATCCGGCATGCCGGACGAGGCCGCGGCTGCCTATCAGGCGACGCTGGACAACGCTGCCTCGGGCAGCGCAGCGCCGGAGACCTGGCTGCGTTCGGCCGAGGCCTTTGCCGGCTTCCTTGCGCGCAAGGGCGACAAGGCCGAAGCGCTGGCAGTGATCGTCAAGGCCGACGAGATCGCTGCGGGCCGCCTGCCGTTGATGTCGTTGCGCGAAAAGATCGAGAAGGGCGAAAAAATTCCGCCGCTTGTCGTCACGCCCGCCGACGGTGCAAGCGAAGTGCTGCTCGACCTCGGCGGTGCACTCAACCGTGGCGGTGGCGAGCCCTATGTGAAGCTTTATCTGCAGCTGGCGCTTGCTTTGAAGCCGGACAGCGACGCCGTTCTACTGCAGCTCGCCTCAGTGGCCGAGCAGCAGGACGATTCCGACGGCGCCATTGCGCTCTACAAGAAGATCCCGGATGCCTCGCCACTCAAGCGCGCCGCCGAGATGCAGCTTGGCCTGAACCTTGCCGATTTGAAGCGATATGACGAGGCGATCCCGCATCTCAAGAAACTTCTCGAGGCGGATCCGACCGACATGCGCGCCTATCTGTCGTTGGGCGGCGTCTATGCCTCGAAGGAGGACTACAAGTCTGCTGCGGCGACCTACGACCAGGCGGTCGAGAATCTCAAGAACCCGACCAGCACGAACTGGAACATTTTCTATCAGCGCGGCATCGCCTATGAGCGCCTGAAGCAGTGGCCGAAAGCCGAGCCGAACTTTCGCAAGGCACTTGAGCTTTATCCCGACCAGCCGCAGGTCATGAACTATCTCGGCTATTCCTGGGTCGACATGAACCTGAACCTCGAGGAGGCGCTGGACTTGATTCGGAAGGCGGTCGACCTGCGCCCCAGCGACGGCTATATCGTCGACTCGCTCGGCTGGGCCTATTTCCGCCTCAACCGGTTCGATGAATCGGTCGTGGAACTCGAGCGTGCCGTATCGCTCAAGCCGGACGATCCGGTTCTCAACGATCACCTTGGCGACGCCTATTGGCGCGCGGGACGCAAGCTGGAGGCGACTTTCCAGTGGGCGCATGCGCGCGACCTGAAGCCGGATCCCGATGTGCTGCTTTCGGTGCAAAGGAAGCTGAAGGATGGTCTTCCCCCGCTGGAAGGCAAAACCGCGCTGGAAGCGCCCACCGCGCCGGAGCCCAAGCAGGATCCCGACAAGAAGGGTTAAGTGCAGCGGCTTTCGGTGCCGTTGCCCAAGCGCCGCTTTGGTTCGACAAGCTCGCTTTGAGGATAGTAAAAGGCCGTGCCGCGATCTGCGACCGGCGTGCGAACGCGCGCGGCCCTCATGGTGCGCCTGTCGAAATGGTGAGCCTGTCGAAATGGTGAGCCTGTCGAACCATAGGGGCTTTGCGATCTGCCTTCGCCCGCAACTTGACGCCTTCGGCGGTGGCCACTAGGACGGGCCGACCAAAATCCCGCCGACGAGGCCTTTCCCGTGTCCGCCAGCCTGCCCGCTCACATGCACCCCAGCCGTTCATTCCAGGGGCTGATCCTGACGCTGCACAACTACTGGGCGGCCTATGGCTGCGTCGTGCTGCAGCCCTACGATATGGAAGTCGGCGCTGGCACGTTTCACCCGGCGACCACGCTGCGTGCGCTCGGGCCGAAACGCTGGAACGCCGCTTACGTCCAGCCGTCACGCCGCCCGAAGGATGGCCGCTATGGCGAAAACCCCAACCGGCTGCAGCACTATTACCAGTATCAGGTTATCCTGAAGCCCAACCCGCCCAACCTGCAGGAACTCTATCTCGGTTCGCTGGCGGCGATCGGCGTCGATCCGCTGCTGCACGACATCCGGTTTGTCGAGGATGATTGGGAAAGCCCGACGCTGGGCGCGTGGGGGCTGGGCTGGGAATGCTGGTGCGACGGTATGGAAGTGTCGCAATTCACCTATTTTCAGCAGGTCTGCGGCATCGAATGCGCGCCGGTTTCCGGTGAATTAACCTACGGCCTCGAACGCCTGGCCATGTACGTTCAGGGCGTCGACAACGTCTACGACCTGAATTTCAATGGCCGTGAGGGCGACGAGAAAGTCACCTATGGCGACGTCTTCCTGCAAGCCGAGCAGGAATATTCCCGTCACAATTTCGAATACGCCAACACTGCAATGCTGCTGAAGCATTTTGAGGATGCCGAGGCGGAATGCCAGGCGCTTCTCAGGGCAGGAGCGCCGCGAAGCGAAGACAATCAGCATATGCACAGGATGGTCTTCCCGGCCTACGACCAGGCAATCAAGGCAAGCCACGTCTTCAACCTGCTCGACGCACGCGGCGTGATCTCGGTCACCGAGCGCCAGAGCTACATCCTGCGCGTTCGCAACCTCGCGAAGGCCTGCGGCGAGGCCTTTTTGCTGACCGATGCCGGCGGCGCCTCGTACCTCCCTCTAGAGGGGGAGGTCGCCGCGAAGCGGCGGGTGGGGGTGTCGGCGCGTAAGGCAATGTCGAAGCTCGACCGCTTCAAGAAAATGAGCCTCGCTCGCCGGCGAACGGATACGGACGCGGAGCAGGCGCTGTGGGAGAACCTCTATCGCATTCCGCTTGAAGGCTCGCATTTCCGGCGGCAGGTCGAAATCGGTCCCTACCGTGCAGATTTCGGGTCGCTCCGATTGAAGCTGCTGATCGAAGTCGACGGCGAGATACACAACGAACCTGCCCGGAGGCGGGAAGACAGGAACAGAACGATCTGGTTGGAGAATGAAGGATACCGCGTTCTTCGCTTTTCCAACCGTGGAGTGACAACAGATATTAATTCCGTGCTGGGTGCGATCGGTTTGGCGATAGACAGCCAGAAGCTGGCGCTTGGCGATGAAAGCGATGAACACCCCACCCCGGCGCTATCGCGCCGACCCTCCCCATCGAGGGGAGGGTAAGGAGCCTTCAATGCCTGACCTTCTCCTCGAACTTCGCTCCGAAGAAATTCCGGCGCGCATGCAGCGCAAGGCGGCGGGCGATCTGCGCAGGCTGGTCACCGACGGTCTGGTCGAGGCTGGCCTGACCTATGAGGCGGCCCGTGAATACTGGACGCCGCGCCGGCTTACGCTCGATGTTCGCGGGCTTACCGCCCGCTCGAAGGACGTTCGCGAGGAGCGCAAGGGGCCGAGCACCAAGGCGCCTGAGCAGGCGATCCAGGGATTTCTGCGCTCCGCTGGCTTGACAGACGTCAGCCAGGCCCAGGTTCACAGCGACCCCAAGAAGGGCGACTTTTACGTCGCGCATGCCGTAAAGCCGGGAAGGGCCGCGGAGGAAATCATCGCTGCACTGATACCCGAAATCATTCGCACCTTTCCCTGGCCGAAATCCATGCGCTGGGGCGCAGCGTCGGGCCCGAAGGGACAGCGTTATGGTGGCCTCGAAGGCCGCGGCGGCGACACGCTTCGCTGGGTACGGCCGCTGCAATCCATCGTCTGCACCTTTGGGCCCGAGACCGAAGAGCCGGTTGTGATCGATTTCGAGGTTGCGGGCATCCGCTCCGGCAACGTCACCTACGGCCATCGTTTCCATGCGCCGGGAGCGATCACCGTGCGCCGCTTCGAGGACTATGCGGGGAAGCTGGAGGCTGCAAAAGTCATTCTCGATGCCAACCGTCGCAAGGAGATCATCCTATCGGACGCCAAGAACCTGGCCTTCGCCAACGGCCTCGATCTGGTTGAGGACGAGGGCCTGCTGGAGGAGGTTTCGGGACTGGTCGAATGGCCGGTCGTGCTGATGGGCGAATTCGAGGAAGCGTTTCTCGAAATCCCCGCGGAGGTCATCAGGCTGACGATCCGCGCCAACCAGAAGTGTTTTGTGACGAGGGGATTCTCCCCCCTTGAGGGGGAGATGTCGGCGGAGCCGACAGAGGGGGTTGCCTCAGGAGGCACCGCCAATATGCCGGGCACTTCCGCAACGACCCCACCCCGATCCGCTTCGCGGATCGACCCTCCCCTCAAGGGGGAGGGGGTCGCGCCCCTCTCCAACCGTTTCATCCTCACCGCCAACATCGAGGCGAAGGATGGCGGCGCTGAGATCGCGCATGGCAACGGCAAGGTGGTGCGCGCCCGTCTATCCGATGCGCTGTATTTCTGGAAGACGGATCAGGCAGACCTGCCGGACCTCGATCTGTTGAAACCGTCGGCGGAAAAGTTCGGTCTGGATTTACGGAAGCCGCTCGATCAGCGAATGGCCCGCCTCGACCATCTCGGGGTGACCTTCCACGCAAAGCTGGGGACGCAGGGCGAGCGCGTCGAGCGCATTGGGCGGCTGGCCGGCGAGATCGCCGACCATTTGTCGAAGCAGCCGAATTTCTTCCACGGCGAGCTTTTGTCGCCTGACGATCTGACGCGCGAGCAGCAGGCGTTCCGCAAGCGCGTCCAGCGTGCCGCCGTGCTTGCCAAGGCCGATTTGCAAACTGAAGTGGTCGGCGAGTTCCCCGAACTGCAAGGGGCGATGGGTCGAAAATATGCGCTGCTGCAGGGGGAACATCCGTCGGTCGCGGCGGCGATCGAGGAGCACTACAAGCCGCAAGGCCCGTCCGACCGCGTACCGACCGATCCGGTGTCGATCGCGGTGGCGCTCGCCGACAAGCTCGATACGCTGGTCGGCTTCTGGGCGATCGATGAGAAGCCAACGGGCAGCAAGGACCCGTACGCGCTGCGCAGGGCAGCGCTTGGGGTGGTGGCTTTGATTAGAGCAAATAGGCTCAATTTTGACCTGTTGTGTCCAATTTACCAGCATGCAAAGCTCTGGCCAAATGTCGACGCTTTGGGGGTTGCTTTTGAACTGTGCGATTTCTTGGCTGATAGACTAAAGGTACAACTCCGCGACCAGCGTGCGCGACACGATCTGGTCGACGCAGTCATAGAAAAAGGCATCCGCGGCTCACCGCCGATGCAAGGGATGGAAAATGTCAAAAACCTTTACTTAGTCGTCCGCCGCGTCGAGGCGCTCGGCTCGTTCCTGGACACGGAGGACGGCAGGAACCTTCTGGCCGGCACCAAGCGCGCGGCCAACATTCTGGCGGCGGAAGAAAAGAAGGGCACCGCGGTCGCCGATGCCGTAGACGAAGCGCTCTTGCGCGAACCGGCCGAAACGGCGCTGTTCGCGGCGGTAAATCAGGCTGAAAGCAAAGCCGGCGAAGCGATTCAGAATGAAGACTTTTCGGGGGCCATGCGGGCGCTTAGTGCGCTGCGTGAACCGGTTGATTCATTCTTCGAGAAAGTTCTCGTGAACGATGAGGATCTGGCCGTACGTGCCAACCGCCTTGCACTTCTTGCGCGTATCCGAGCGGCGACCGGCGCCGTCGCGGATTTCTCGAAAATCGCAGGCTAGGCACACAAGAAAGCACAAGGCGGGCGCTCTACTGCGGCGCAAACGTCTTGCGCGTGTCATCTGGCGCGCCGCGGCTTGCAGCTGCTCCGGGCTGGCAGGCGGTCGGCTGAGGCGGCGCATCGCCACGCGCGGCTCTCTCGCCGTCACATGACTCCGGGGGCCGCTGTTGGAGGCAACCGCCGGATCGCCGTCCGCGGATACCTTGCTCTTGACGTTTTCCTGCGGCTGTTGTGTCGCGGCGAAGGCCAACTCAAATCTGATGCACCGTTCCCGCAATCAGGTGACTGCAAGTGATTGAAGAAGGGCTCATAATACGAGTAAAGCCGGGGCATCGTCTTGCAATCTGGCGGAAGGGTTAACACTCGGTGGCCGAAATCCTGGACACGCCGAACGCGATGGAAACAGCACTGGCCTTGCTCAAGGCCGGTGAAGTCGTCGCTGTGCCGACCGAAACGGTCTATGGCCTCGCCGGCGACGCGACCAACGGCAGAGCCGTGGCGCGGATCTTCGAGGCCAAGGGCCGGCCAAGTTTCAACCCGCTGATTGCACATGTGGCGTCGATCGCCATGGCTGAGCGCTTAGCGGTGTTCGATCCGTTGTCGCTGCGGCTGGCAAAAAGCTTCTGGCCCGGCCCGCTGACGCTGGTCCTTCCCTTGCGGCCGGATGCGGCGATCCATCCCCTGGCGCTTGCCGGGCTCGACACGGTGGCGTTGCGTATGCCGCGCGGCTTTGCGGCCGGATTGATCGCGCGCCTCGGCCGTCCGCTGGCCGCGCCGAGCGCCAACCGCTCCGGGCGCATCAGCGCCACTACCGCACAGGCTGTCGCCGACGATCTCGGCGACCGCATCCGCCTGGTGGTCGATGGCGGTCCGACCCAGGTGGGTGTCGAGTCGACGATTGTGAAGGTCGAGAGCGGTGCTGTTCGCCTGTTGCGTCCTGGCGGAGTGACCCTTGATGAACTCGAATCGGTCGCCGGCAAGGTGCTTCGGGGAGGTGCCGCCGGCATCGAAGCGCCCGGGATGATGACCTCTCACTATGCGCCAGGCGCTGCTGTCCGCTTAAATGTCGTGCATGTCGAGCCGGACGAGGCTCTGCTTGCCTTTGGCCCGCGCCGCGCAGCGGGTTCCGACAATGCCATCGAGCGGCGCAACCTGTCCGCGACCGGCGATCTTCGCGAAGCCGCAGCCAACCTCTTCCAGTTCATGAAGGAACTGGATCGGGGGAATACCAGATCCATTGCGGTGGAGCCCGTCCCGAATGTGGGGCTGGGCGAGGCGATCAACGATCGGCTCGCCCGCGCGGCAGCTCCCCGTGGAGGAGGATAAATGACTGATCCGGCCATGAACGACTCAACATTTACCGCAGTGCTTGATCGCTTGGCGGGAATCGTGGGCGAGCGCCATGCCTTGCGTGCCGAATCCGACATCGAGCCTTTCGTCACCGAACGGCGCGGCTTGTTTGCCGGCCGTTCGCCTCTGGTGCTGAAGCCGGGCAGTGTCGACGAGGTAAGCCGCATCCTCAAGCTTGCTACGGAAACCGGCGTCGCGGTGGTGCCGCAGGCAGGCAATACGGGGCTGGTCGGCGGCGGCGTGCCGGATCGCAGCGGCCGCCAGATCGTTCTGTCCGTATCGCGGCTGAACCGCATCCGCGAGATCGACACGCTCTCGAACACGATCACTGCCGAAGCCGGCGTCATTTTGCAGTCACTGCACGACGCCGCCGAGAACGCCGGCCGGCTGTTCCCGCTGACTCTCGCCTCGCAAGGTTCGTGCGAGATCGGCGGGAATCTGTCGACCAATGCCGGCGGCACCGCGGTGCTGGCCTACGGCAACACCCGCGAGCTTTGCCTGGGTGTCGAGGTGGTGCTGCCGACGGGCGAGGTGCTGGACGATCTGCGCAAGCTGAAAAAGGACAACACCGGCTACGATCTCAAGAACCTGTTCGTCGGAGCGGAAGGCACGCTCGGCGTCATTACGGCCGCCGTGCTGAAACTGTTCCCGAGGCCGCGGGGAAAGGAAGTGGCGATTGCCGGACTGGCGAGCCCGCAAGCAGCGCTGGATTTGCTCAACCGCGCACTCGACCGCGCCGGCAACAGCCTTACCGCCTTCGAGTTGATCGGCGATAGGCCGATCTCATTCGCGCTCCGCCATCTTCCCGGTGCTGTCCGTCCGCTTGCGGGCGACTGGCCCTGGTATGTGCTGATGGAGATTTCCTCGGGCCGTTCCGCTGAGGAGGCGCGCTCGCTTATCGAGGAATTTCTAGGCGAGGGGCTGGAAGCAAGCCTGATCGGTGATGCCGTGATCGCTGAAAGCCTTGCGCAGGCCGCCGCATTCTGGAAGCTTCGCGAGGATATCTCCGATGCTCAAAAGCCGGAAGGCGCTTCAATCAAGCACGATATTTCGGTGCCGGTGGCGTCGATCCCGATTTTCATCGAGCGCGCAGCCAAGGCCGTCGCCTCAGTCAGCGCTGACGCGCGCGTGGTCTGTTTCGGTCATATGGGCGACGGCAATCTGCACTATAATGTTTCCCAACCTGCCGGCAGCGATCCCAATGCCTTCCTCGATCTGTACGAGCCGATGAACAAGGCCGTTCACGATGTCGTCCGCGCTCTCAACGGCTCGATCTCGGCGGAGCACGGCATCGGCCAGATGAAGCGCGCCGAACTCGCGGTTACGGCGCCTCCGGTGGCGCTCGATCTGATGCGGCGGATCAAGGCAGCGTTTGACCCGGCCGGCATCATGAACCCCGGCAAGGTTATCTAGAGCATCGGACGTTCATTTGAATCCGTATCCGGCTGCTTCGAGATAGTTTTGGCATTCGGTTTCGGAGTAGAGATCGCAGATGTTGCCGATAGCTCTCCAAAGAGCGCCGATTGACCGTACGGCTAGCTTTCGCAGATGCGCTTTGAGCTTTGCGAAGGCCATTTCGATAGGATTGAGATCGGGACTGTAGGGCGGCAGGAACAACATCCACGCACCGCGAGCCCTGATCGCCTTTTCGGCAGCGGCGCTCTTGTGGGCCGGCAGGTTGTCGAGGATGACGACATCACCGTTTGACAGAGTTGGGGCGAGTTGGGTCTCGACATAGGTATCGAAGATGCGCCGGTTCATCGGCCCGTCGATGACGAAGGGAGCGGTGAGCGCGTCGGCGCGCAGTCCGGCGATGAAGGTCTGCGTCTTCCAGTGTCCGAACGGGGCCTTGGCCTTGAGACGTTGGCCCTTGAGGCAACGCCCGCGCTGGCGCGTCATCTTGGTATTGGTTCCCGTCTCATCCAGGAAGACAAGCCGGTGCGCTTCGAGCCGCATCGCGGGTTGGCGTTTGTTCACCCATTCGCGGCGCTTCTCGGCCACGTCGGGCCGATCTTGCTCTGAGGCCAGCAGTGTTTTTTTTGAAGCGATAGCCTCTGCGTATCAGCCAGCGCGACAGCGAGGCCGGCGCGGCGCTCAGCCCACTGGCTGCCAATAGCTCGGCCGCCAACTCCGGCATGGTGATGTCTTCTTTCGCTGCAACGCGCTCCAGCAGAAAGGCGCTGTGCTCATCCAGCTTGCCGTGTCGACGTCCACCCACAGGCTTTGGTGAGAGGCTTCCGGTCGCGCGCCAGGCCCTCATCAGATTGACCACGAAAGACACCGACACCCCAAAATGCGAGGCAGCCGCATGGCGTGAATGACCACCGTCAACAAACCCCACAACACGCTTACGAAGATCGAGTGAATAAGCTTTCGGCATCGCAAATCACCTCCTACAACGAGGGAATCACAAACCATCCATCAAGGGAATCCAGAACGATTTCAATTTGAGCGTCCGCCGCTCTAACGCACGGCGGCGCTACCCACGCTGACCGAAGAAAGGCGCGAGGCAGCTTTTACCTCGTCTCTATGCCGTAAAACGAGCGAGCGGCCGGGTAAACAACCGACACTGCTGGCGATCCGCTTCACGTGCGAACTGGCGGCACCGGAATAGGGTTTTGCGGCGGATGTGGTGGCGTAGGGTCCGGCGCGGGATCTGGCCACGGCCGGGGCGGTGTGGAAATCATGGCGGTTGTCCTTCGCAGCGGAACGTCTATGCCTTTCAGTTGTTCCGCGCTCGCTCAGGCAAGCATCATCGCCTCACCAGCCGAGAGGTAGGGTAACGGCGTCGTGTTCTGCCGCCAGCGTTCCTGGGTGCCGCATTGCATTCTCCTCTCGAATTGGACTCCAGCAAGATTAACCTGCTGTTCAACAGCGTTGCGGAAGTCCTACAGCCGGTCGGATTCCGCTAACCATCGGTGAGAACAGAAAAATTTAACCGACTTTCTTAAGCGGGCAGGTACAGCTGCCGGCCTATAGTCGTTCTCATAAAAGAACCTGGGACCACCCGGGACAGGGAGACCGGAATACCGGCTCTCGAGAGCAACAGGACAGGCAGTCAAAACACATGAACACCGGGCTGAAACCAGTCTGGGCGGGGAGCAACATGCGCCTCGACCCATTCCGCTTGCCGCAAGTCGTCAGCTTCGCAGCGCGCGACGACTTCGGCGATATCACCTTCACCATTGATCGTCGCGGCGCAGTGCTGCGCCGAATTCTCGCAATGAGCGGACTGCCGATTACGGTCGCCTTGCCGGCTTCTACCTTTCAGGGCGTTGCGGCGCGAGCCATCGAGGATGAACACGGCAATGTTACGGTGACGTTGGAGCTTTTGCATCACGACCCTATGCTCAGCGTCCCGCTGCTGGTTTCTGACGATTTCGACGACATTTCCGCCGACTGGCGCGCCTGGGCGGAAGCCTATCGCCTGCCTATGCTGCTAATCGAGGCGGATGGCATCGCCCGCACGCTGGAAGAGTCGGTCGGAGTCGGGATCAAGTCGCTGCCACCGCGGGATCGCCGCCAGGGCAAGGCGACGCATTCCAGACGCCCGCGTTTCCTCATGCGCCGCAAGACCGGCAATCTCGGGTTACGGCTGGTGGTTCAGGGACACGAGATCATCGCGCCCCTCGAGGGGGATTGGCAGTCCGAATGATCAGATCGGGGTTATGGGCTTCAGCGCTATCCATACCGCGCCGCCGATCAACCCGAGGAAGATGACAAGGCCGACAAAGTTGTTCGACTTGAACAGAGCGAGGCATTGATCCGGGTTGTCGATATCGAGAACCCGGACTTGACGGATCATGTGCGCGCCGGCGGCCACCAGGCCGGCCAAGGCGGGCATCGGCACTTGCGCCGAGGCGAACGCAACCGCAAAGCAGGTCAGCGCGCCGGCATAGAGGCCGACCAGCCACATCTTCGTGTTTTCGCCGAACAGCCGCGCGGTCGAGCGGACACCGACAAGTGCATCATCTTCCTTGTCCTGATGCGCGTAGATCGTATCGTAGCCGATCACCCACAGGACCGAGCCGATATAGAGCATGACCGCCGGGCCGTCGAGATCGCCGAACTCGACTGCCCAGCCCATCAGCGCGCCCCAGGAAAACGCAAGTCCCAGCACGAGTTGCGGCCAGTTGGTGAATCGCTTCATGAATGGATATGCGGCAACCACCACCAGCGAACATAGGCCGAGAGCGATAGCAAAGCTGTTGAATTGCAGAAGCACCGCGAACCCGATGAGCGCTTGCAGTACGAGGAAAAGCCAAGCGCTCTGGGTGCTGACCTTGCCGGATGGCAGGGGCCGTGAGCGCGTCCGTTCCACTTCGGCGTCAATCTTGCGGTCGACAATGTCGTTGTAGGTGCAGCCGGCACCGCGCATGGCGACCGCACCTGCGAAGAACAGGAAAAGCGTCATAGGCTCGGGAAACAGGCCAGACAGCGCATCGCCGGGGCGGGCAAATGCGCTGGAAGCCAGCGCCGCCGACCACCAGCAGGGCCAAAGCAGCAACTGCCAGCCGATCGCCCTGTCCCAACGCGCCAGCTGCGCATAGGGCCATAGCCACCGCGGCAGCGCGCGATAGACCCAATGGCCGCTCGGCGCGTCGGCGACTCGCCCCTGGTAATCCCGGCTTTGAATGGGTTCCATTCTGGTGGAGTGGCAGGCGGTCGCTGGCAGGTCAAGCAGCAGGGCATTCTTGGAAAAAGTGTGTACAGGATTATGGACATCGAAGCGACCCATCTCGATAAGGTGGAGGTGGATCGTACGGAGCTTGTGGTGACCCGCCAGAGCAGGGCGGCGGTAGTTGTCCTGCCGCTCGCCGAATGGGAGGGTATGCTCGAAACCCTGCATCATTTGAGCACCCCGGCCAGTGCGGAACATTTGCGCGAGTCCATCACGCAGTTGAATTCGGGAAGGGCATTGAGCGCGAGCCGAGCGAGAAGTGAAGCTCATCTTTTCGGAGCGCGCATGGAGCGACTATCTGTTTTGGCAAGAAGCGGATGAGGTTGCTCAAGCGGGTAAATCAACGGATCAATGAGACCACGCGTTCTCCCTTTAGGGGATGGCAAGCCGGAACCTCTGGTGGCAATTTCAAGGGCTCTCGCCGCATTACCAGGAGCATCGTCCGGTTTACCGAATCATGGGTTCTAGTGATGAACAGCCCGTGGAGATTGCCGCTTGCCGCTTCCTTTTCGACAAATAGCTGCTTGACCAGCCGCGCGCCGAGCCTTTAGCGGAAGCGTCCAATTGCCCACCGGGGATTCGCTTGATGAACGTCCTCCTGATCGGCTCCGGCGGCCGCGAGCATGCACTGGCCTGGAAGCTCGCTGCTTCGCCGATGCTCACCAAGCTCTACGCCACCCCCGGCAATCCCGGCATCGCCGGGCTGGCCGAGATCGTCGCGCTGGATGTGGCAGATCATGCGGCCGTTGCCGCTTTTTGCCGGGACAAGGTAATAGGCCTCGTCGTCATCGGGCCTGAGGCGCCGCTGGTTGACGGACTTTCCGATGACCTGCGAAGTGCCGGCATTCGCGTTTTCGGCCCCTCGCAGGCAGCAGCGCGGCTTGAGGGCTCAAAGGGCTTCACCAAGGATCTGTGTGCTCGCTTCGCCATCCCGACGGCTGCCTACGGCCGTTTTGCAGACCCGGCGGCTGCCGCCGATTATGTTCGCCGGCAGGGCGTGCCGATTGTCGTCAAGGCCGACGGCCTCGCGGCGGGCAAGGGCGTCACGGTGGCAATGACGGTGGATGAGGCATTGGAAGCGATTGCTGCCTGCTTCGACGGTGCCTTTGGCGGCGGCGGCGCTGAAGTCGTCATCGAGGAATTCATGACAGGCGAAGAGGCGAGTTTTTTCTGCCTGTGCGATGGCACGACGGCGTTGCCCTTCGGCACGGCGCAGGATCACAAGCGCGTCGGCGAAGGCGACACAGGCCCGAATACTGGCGGCATGGGCGCTTATTCGCCTGCCCCGGTGATGACGCCCGAGATCGTCGAGCGGACGATGCGTGAGATCGTCGAGCCGACCATGCGCGGCATGAGGGAGCTCGGCGCCCCCTTTTCGGGCGTGCTGTTCGCCGGCCTGATGATCACCGAGACCGGGCCGAAGCTGATCGAATACAACGTCCGGTTCGGCGATCCCGAGTGCCAGGTGCTGATGATGCGGCTGAAGGACGATCTGCTTGTCCTGCTTAACGCCGCCGTCGATGGTCAACTCGCCCACATCTCCGCCCGCTGGCGCGACGATGCTGCGCTGACGGTGGTCATGGCTGCGAAGGGTTATCCGGGTACGCCGGCGCGCGGCGGCGTCATCGACGGACTCAGGAATGTGCCCGACGGAGTCGAGGTTTTTCACGCGGGTACTGCGGCCAAGGATGGCAAGATCGTCGCCAATGGCGGCCGCGTGCTTAGTGTCACCGCCGTCGGCAAGACAGTTACCGAGGCGCAGCTACGCGCCTATGCCGGCGTCGACAGCATCGATTGGCCGGACGGCTTCTGCCGTCGCGACATCGGCTTCCGGGCGGTCGAGCGGGAGAAGGGGCGCTGATCCCAACCTGGGGCGCTCAACGGCTATAGTCGAACGGATTAGGCGACGGCGACGCAGGCAGCGAACCCTCGGCCGCGCGGCGCTTGAAATGCGATAGGGAACAGGCGGGCGAGCACAAGATGCCGCGATCCACCCAATAGGCTGGGCCGTTCTCGGAATTGCCCTGGTGATAGTTGAAACCCGGCATACCGTAAGGCAAGCCGCACTCGATGCAGCGCTTGGTTTCCGGTCTGGCAAGCATGGGCTCGGTCCTCGGCTTTGAACCAAAACAGAAATAGCGCACCGAAATCCCGCCAGTCAATTGACGCTTACGTCAGAAATACCTATCCAAAACCGCGACAGCGGCGCATCGTTGCGAGAACACCGGGCCGTATGGAGGAGCCAAGATGTATCGGGCGCCAGTCGGGGAAATCGCCTTCACGCTGAAGCACGTTGCCGGCATGAGGACGGCGATCGATGCCGGAGTACTCGGCGATCTTACCGAAGACCTTGCCGACGCCATTCTTGAAGAGGCCGGCCGCTTCGCCACCGATGAAGTCGCGCCGCTGCGCACGGTTGGTGACCGGCAGGGAGCGGTGCTGGAAGGCGCATCGGTGCGTATGCCCGACGGCTGGAAAGACCTTTATCGTCGCTGGATAGCGGGCGGCTGGAACGGCCTGTCGGCGCCGGTCGCATTCGGCGGGCAGGGACTTCCGACGATGCTCGGCGTTGCGGCGCTCGAGATGTGGAATTCCGGCTCGATGGCGTTTGGCATCGGTCCGACACTGACGATGGGTGCGATCGAGGCGCTGGAAAAGCACGCCTCGGAGGAACTGAAGGCGACCTATCTCGAAAAGCTGGTTTCCGGCGAGTGGATGGGGACGATGAACCTCACCGAGCCCCAGGCCGGCTCCGATCTCGCCGCGCTTAGAGCTCGCGCCGAACGTGCGGGCGACGGCACCTATCGCCTCTTCGGCCAGAAGATCTTTATCACCTATGGCGAGCACGACCTCACCGACAACATCGTGCATCTGGTGCTCGCGCGGCTGCCGGATGCGCCCGCCGGCACCAAGGGCATATCGTTGTTCCTCGTGCCGAAATTCCTGGTGAACGATGATGGAAGCCTCGGCGCCCGCAACGACGTCTTCTGCGCCTCCATCGAACACAAACTCGGCATTCACGGCTCGCCGACCTGCACGATGATCTTTGGCGACGGTTTCGCCGAGGACGGCTCGCCGGGCGCAATCGGCTGGCTGATCGGCGAGGAGCACAAGGGCCTCGCGTGCATGTTCACGATGATGAACAATGCTCGGCTGGCCGTCGGTATGCAGGGCGTGGCGGTCGCCGAGGCAGCGTTCCAGAAGGCGCTGGCCTTTGCCAACGAACGCCGCCAGGGCCGGGCCGCAAGCTATTCCGGCGATGGCATGTCGCCGATCGTTCATCACCCGGACGTCCAGCGCACCCTGTTGACGATGAAGGCGCTGACGGCAATCGCCCGCTCGATCAGCTATTGCTGCGCTCATGCGACCGATATGGCGCGAGCAGGTGGAGACGGAGCCGGCTTCTGGCAGGAGCGCGCAAATCTGCTGACACCGGTCGCCAAAGCATTCTCGACCGATACCGGAGTCGATGTCGCCTCGCTCGGCGTGCAAGTGCATGGGGGTATGGGTTATATCGAGGAGACCGGAGCCGCGGCACTGTTGCGCGACGCGCGCATCGCGCCGATCTACGAAGGTACCAATGGCATCCAGGCGATCGATCTGGTGACGCGCAAGCTGCCGCAATCCGGAGGCGATCATGTGCGCAGCTACATCTCGGAACTACGGGAAGCCGTCGACGCGTTGCGCACCTCAAACCTTGATGGACTGGGCCATTCGGCGCGCAAACTCGACGCGGCAATCGACGATCTCGAGGCGACGACCGAGGAACTGATCACCTTGTTCCGCGATGGCAAGATGCAGGCCGTTCTAGCCGGTGCTACGCCTTATCTGCGGCTGTTCGCATTGGCTTCCGGCGGCGCCTTGTTGGCGCGGGCAGCCGCTGCAGAAGGTGCTGTGGAGCGAATCGCGCTGTGCCGCTTCTTTGCGGAGAATCTCGCGGGCGAAACCGCGTCGCTGCGCGCCACGGTCCTCGAAGGTGGCGAAAGCCTTGAAGCCGCCGCCCAGGCGCTGTTCACCTGAACCGAGACATCTGCAATGACGGACCATATCCTTATCGACCGGCGCGGCGCGATTCAGCTCATCCGCATGAACCGGCCCGACAAGAAAAACGCCATCACACGCGCCATGTATGCGTCGATGGCAAAGGCGTTGGCTGATGGCGATGCCGATTCCGCAGTGCGCGTGCATGTTTTCCTCGGCGTTCCCGGCGCGTTTTCGGCGGGAAACGACCTTGCCGACTTCATGGCTGTGGCGACGGGCGGCGACACTGGCGCGGAGGTCTGGGACTTCCTGCTGGCGCTGGCCGGCGCGGAGAAACCGCTTGTTTCCGGTGTCGACGGCATCGCTGTCGGCATAGGCGCAACGATGAACCTGCATTGCGACCTGACGATCGCTACGCCGCGCACTGCCTTCCATACACCCTTTGTTGAACTCGGCCTCGTGCCGGAGGCGGCATCTAGCCTGCTTGCTCCGGCGCTGCTGGGCCATCAGCGGGCCTTTGCGCTGCTCGGGCTGGGTGAACCGCTGACGGCGGAACGCGCACTTGCCGCAGGACTGATCTATGCGATCGCCCCCGAGGATCGTCTGGAAGCGGAAACGCTGGCCGCTGCCGAGCGCATTGCCGCAAAGCCGCCCGAAGCTATGACGATCTCCCGCGCCCTGATGCGCGGCCCGCGCGATCAAATCATTGCCCGCATCCGTGAGGAAGGCGAGCATTTCCGTGCGCGTCTCAAATCTGACGAAGCGCGTTCCGCGTTCGCCGCTTTCCTGGCGCGCAAGAAACCCGGTTGAACGCAGCCCTGCGCGCGCTTACCTTCTCATTGGTGGCGCATTTATCCATGTCGGTACGGAGGGGAAAATGTTGTCGACTGCCAACCGCAAGCTGACCACAGTCTTCTCCGCCGATGTTCATGGCTACTCCCGTCTGATGGAAGCCGACGAGGAAGGCACATTCGCGACGCTTAAGATCTATCGCGATGCAATGGGTAGACTGATCGCGTCGCATGGCGGCCGCGTCGTCAACACGTGGGGCGACGGTGTGATAGCCGAATTTCCCAGCGTCGTGGCGGCAGTGCGAGCCGCGGTCGACGTGCAGAACGAGCTTGCCGGTCACAATGCGGGCAAGCCCGACGAGTCCTGCATGCGGTTCCGCATCGGCATCAATCTTGGCGACGTAATTGTCGACGGCGAGGACATTTATGGTGATGGCGTCAACATAGCCGCCCGGCTTCAGGCCGCCGCCGAACCGGGCGGCATTCTGATTTCCAACACCGTCTACGATCAGGTTCGCAACAAGCTTGCCGTCGGCTTCGAATTCCTCGGCAATCTCGCGGTCAAGAATTTGGACGAGAGTGTGCCGAGCTATTCGGTTCGCATCGGCGACACACCGGCCGCAACCCAGCGCGCATCAGCCTCAGACGGGCGACAGGAACTGCGTCCCGAGGCGAGCGGCGAGGTCAGCGTCGGCGGCTTCCGGATGCGCCGCAAGGTTGCGATTCTGGGACTGCTGGCCGCAGGTTTCGTAGCGATCAACCTCGCCGCCTCGCCCGATACTTTCTGGGCGAGGTGGCCGTTGCTCGTCCTGGCGATGATTGCCGGCCTTGACTGGGCGCGGCAAACCAACCGCTTCAACCGTTCTTTCGCGTCCCTGGCGGTGGTCGGCCTTGGTCTGGTCGCCATCAACCTGTTTAGCTGGAGCGGCCAATTCTGGGCGGTGTGGCCGCTTATGGTGATTGCCTTGGTCGCCGGGGCGCGCTGGCTGATGCGCCGTGCGTAGAACGAAGTGAGCTGCCAAAAAAATACGCAATTGCGGCGTGAACGGGATCTGCAGGGCTTAGGGATAAAGCCGTGTCTTGGCCCAGCCTTGGGGTTCGCGCGTGAAGACCATCCGGTCATGCAGGCGGAATGGCCGGTCGTGCCAGAACTCGAAATGCGATGGCATGATGCGAAAGCCCGACCAGTACGCCGGGCGCGGTATCTCGCCGATCGGATATTTCGCAGTGTATTCCGCTACCGCCTTCTCCAGGGCGAACCTGCTTTCGAGCGGGCGCGACTGTTTTGACGCCCAGGCTCCGATGCGGCTGCCGCGCGGCCGCGTCGCGTAATATTCGTCTGCCTCCGCATTAGAAACGATCTCAACCGGACCGCGCACCCGAACCTGGCGGCGCAGCGATTTCCAGTGGAAACACATTGCCGCCTTTCGGCTAGCCAGGATTTCGCGGCCCTTGGCGCTTTCGAAATTCGTGTAGAAAACGAAGCCGCGCTCATCGAACCCCTTCAGCAGCACCATGCGCACATTCGGCAGCCCATCCGGATCCACGGTCGCCAGAGCGACGCCGTTCGGATCGTTGACTTCATTCTTCGTCGCGTCGTCGAGCCATTCGCCGAAGAGCCGGTAGGGCTCATTGCTTTCGGTAAAGTCATTATTTCTTAACTCAATTTGACTCATGGTCCTGATCCGTTGGGACAGTTCTGGTTGGGAGATTGCCGATTGTTGCGACGTGCGCAAGCCTCTCGAGACATAAGTCCGCGAGCGCCGCGCTTCGCCAGCATGCTGATTCCCGTGGTGATCGTCGCTATTCTTGGCGGTTGCGCGGCGGGCGGCTTCGGCCTGAGCAAGGCGGAAATTGATCCAAGCATCACCACTGGTGCCGTCAACAACACCGCCCCTGCCAACCCCGAGCAGCGCTCCGATGAGGCTACGATCCGCAATGCGGTGTCCTCGGCCGACATAGAGTTGTTAAAGACCGGAGTGCCGTTGCCCTGGGCGAATGCCGATACCGGCTCGCGCGGCGCCATTGACAGTCTGGTCGAGGAAAAGCGCAACGATAGGCTCTGCCGCCGCTTCACCACGTCTCGCGAAAGCTTCGACGGTGTTGCAGTCTACACAGGTCAGGCCTGCATGGTCGCACCCGGCACGTGGCAGATGCAGGAGTTCAATCCGGCAGGAACGTAGCGGGTGGAATTCGGAGAAGCGGTCCGGGGCGCGTTTGCAATTCATAAAGCCGAGGCGCATTCACTAACGATGAAGAACCGAAAGCGCTCTGTCGCTTCCTGTGGGCATTTCACCGAGGCTTGGCATAAGGAAGTCGGACGGCGGCGCACGGCGCAGCGTCTATGAACTTCACCTCACAAGGCGAATTAAAATGCGCGGCCGCCCACAATAGCCAGGTCCTGAAATGTTTCGTGGCAACGATCAGGCGCGTGAATGCGGCGGAGCGGAACGAGCGTTTAACTTTGCTCCGATCATGCGCCAACGCCTCTGGAATTTGTTCCTAATCCACCGCATATAGGGAGCGACCCTAATTTCATTTGCGGCAGGCAGTCACATATGCGCGATCCCTACGAGGTGCTGGGCGTTGCGAAAACCGCGACGCCCAAGGACATCAAGTCGGCTTACCGGAAGCAGGCGAAGAAGTATCATCCGGACCAGAATCCTGACGATCCGAAGGCAAAGGAGCGATTCAACGCCGCCACCCAAGCCTACGATATTGTCGGCGATGAGAAGAACCGTGCCGCCTATGATCGCGGTGAAATCGATGGTGAAGGCAAGCCGAAGTTCCAGGGTTTTGAAGCGGGCGGTGGCGATCCGTTCGCCGGTTTTCGCGGCCAGGGTGGGCCAGGTTCGCGCTACGAATTCCGCGCTGGCGGCGGTGACGCAGGCGACATCTTCAGCGAAATATTCGGTCAGGCCTTTCCTGGAGGCGCCCGGGGGCCCAGCGGAATGGGTGGCATGGGCGGAGGCCGCCGCCCGCCCGTCGGCGAGGATATGAACGCGACGCTTGACGTCAGCGTCGAGGAAGTTGCAACCGCCGCCAAAGTGAGCGCCATTTTTCCGGATGGACGCAAGCTCGCGGTGAAGCTGCCGGCCTTTGTCGAGGAAGGCCAGACGATCCGGCTGAAAGGCCAGGGCGGACAAGGTCCGGGCGGCGCGGGCGATGCATTGGTGAAGATCCTCATCCGTAAGCATTCGCGCTATCGCGTCGAAGGCCGCGACCTGCATGTCGATCAGCCAGTACCGCTGGAAGACGCGATCCTCGGAGAAAAGGTCCCTATCGAGACGCCGACCGGCAAGCTGGCGATAACCGTGCCGGCATGGTCGAGTTCCGACAAGGTGCTTCGCCTTAAGGGGAGGGGACTGCCGGTCAAAACCGGGGGTCACGCCGACCTCTATGTGCACCTGCGCGTTATGCTTCCGGAGACGCCGGACCCCGAACTGGAAGCGCTGGCCCGCAAGCGGCGGGAGCAGCGGTCGTAAGTCGTGCATCGTCGAATCACGACGTTGGTTTGTGACTGTTCGCAAACTCCTCTCCCGCCACCGACCCGAACCACCGACAACCCACGATCAACGACCCACCACTGACGACCAGACTTGAAGGCTCATACCGCCTATGCGATAGGGCGGTCGCAAACCTTTATGGGAGTGGTGTCGATGGCGGGTGGACAGGGCCTTATGGCCGGCAAGCGGGGCCTTATCATGGGTGTCGCAAACAACCGGTCGATCGCCTATGGCATTGCCAAGGCCTGCGCCGATCAGGGTGCGGAGATCGCGCTGACCTATCAGGGCGAAGCCTTCAAGAAGCGCGTCGAACCGCTTGCGCAGGAACTCGGCGCGCATGTCGTCGGTCATTGCGACGTCACCGACGCTGCGACACTCGACGCCGTCTTTGCCGAAGTCGCCAAGTTGTGGGGCAAGATCGATTTCGTCGTCCACGCCATCGCCTTCTCCGACAAGGAAGAGCTTGACGGCCGCTATGTCGATACGACCCGCGCCAATTTCTCCAAGACCATGGATATTTCTGTTTTCTCCTTCACCGACGTTGCCAAGCGCGCCGAAGTCCTGATGCCCGACGGCGGTTCGTTGCTGACACTGACCTATTATGGGGCTGAGAAGGTGATGCCTCACTACAACGTCATGGGCGTGGCCAAGGCAGCGCTGGAGGCAAGTGTGCGCTATCTCGCGGTCGATCTCGGCGGCAAGAACATCCGCGTCAACGCGATCTCTGCCGGGCCGATCAAGACACTGGCTGCTTCGGGCATTGGCGACTTCCGCTACATCCTGCGCTGGAACGAGTACAATGCTCCGCTCAAACGCACGGTTACCCCCGAGGAAGTCGGCGCTTCCGGCGTCTACTTCCTCTCGGATCTTTCGCGCGCCGTTACCGGCGAGGTTCATCACGTCGACTCGGGCTATCATGTCGTCGGGATGAAGGCCGTGGACGCGCCGGATATCAGCGTTGTCAAGGAATAGGCGGCGGTAAGCGTTTGTACGCCGGTACGATGCGGCCGCTGATCTATTTCGTGCGCCACGGCGAGACGCAGTGGAACGCCGAGGGACGCCTCCAGGGCCAAGCCGAAAACGACATCAACGACAAGGGCCGCCAGCAGGCCGACCGCAACGGTGAGCGCCTGCGCGGGCTGATCCCCGATCCCCACGCTTTCGATTTTGTGGCGAGCCCGATGCGCCGGACCCGGGAGACGATGGAGCGCGTGCGCACCGCGATGGGCCTCGATCCGAACGCCTATCGCACCGATGACCGCCTGGTCGAAGTCAGCTTTGGCGACTGGCAAGGCTTTACATTCGCCGAACTCGAGGCAGCAGAAGCCGGCATCACCAAGGCGCGCAAGCGTAACAAATGGGACTTCGTGCCGCCGGGCAAGGACGCTGAAAGCTATCAGATGCTGATGGAGCGCGTGCGGCCCTGGCTGGACGAAGTCAACAGGCCGACGGTCTGCGTTACGCATGGCGGCGTGATGCGCACCATTTTCCGGATGATCGTCTCGACACAGCCGAAGGAAGCCGCAGCGCTGGAGATCTTCCAGGACCGCATCCTGCGCTTGCAGAATGACCGGCTGGAGTGGCTTTGAGGGTTCGCGGACGTCTATTCCGATAACTGCATGTCGGTGATCAGGTTCTGGCCTTCAATCGTGTCGTAGGCGAGCAGGACTTCCATGCCCTCCTTGATGGACTCCATATCGAATTCGCCGGGGAGCTTGTATGCCTTGCCGTCTTCCAGCGTGATCGTCAGATTGTCGGTGTCAATCGACTTGATCTTGCCTTCCGCTTCAGCGGCGAACGCGGCGCTTGTCATCAGAAATGCTACGCAAACGGCGCTGATCAGGTTGCGCATCTCGAACCTCTTTTTGCTATTTATCCGCCTTTGGCGGATGTTTCCCCCGACCCTGGAGAAGACCGTAACTCCGGGAATGTGTCAAAACTATTTCTGGCTTCAGTGCCGTTTGACCCCATGAAAAAACGCCCATAGAAGGCGGAACGCCGATCAGGCCTGTTCAGAGACACGAAATGTCGCACAACACATTTGGCCATCTTTTCCGTGTTACCACCTGGGGTGAAAGCCACGGGCCGGCACTCGGATGCGTGGTCGACGGCTGCCCGCCCGGTATTCGTTTCACGCTGGCCGAAATCCAGGCCGATCTCGACCGGCGCCGTCCGGGCCAGTCGCGTTTCGTGACTCAGCGTCGCGAGCCGGATGAGGTGAAAATCCTTTCCGGCGTGCTCATCGACGACGATGGCGAGACGATGGTGACGACCGGTACGCCGATTTCGATGTCCATCGAAAATGTCGACCAGCGTTCAAAGGATTACGGTGAGATCGCCCGGCAGTATCGTCCCGGGCATGCCGACTACACTTACGATGTCAAATACGGATTGCGCGATTTCCGCGGCGGCGGCCGTTCCTCGGCCCGCGAAACCGCCGCGCGGGTTGCCGCGGGCGCGCTGGCGCGCAAAGTCGTCCCGGGCATGGTGGTGCGCGGCGCACTGGTCGCCATGGGCGACCATGAGATCGAGCGAGACAACTGGAACTGGGAATTCGTGCATGATGCCGAAAATCCATTCTTCACCCCCGATCCGGCCTCGGTTGCAAAGTTTGCAGACTATCTTGACGGCATCCGCAAGGCCGGTTCTTCGGTTGGTGCTGTAATCGAGGTCGTTGCCGAGGGCGTGCCGGCGGGTCTGGGCGCGCCCATCTACGCCAAGCTTGACCAGGACATTGCCGGCAATCTGATGTCGATCAATGCGGTGAAGGGCGTGGAGATCGGGGAAGGATTCAACGCCGCTCGCCTGACCGGCGAGCAGAACGCCGATGAAATGCGCATGGGCAATGATGGCCAGCCGATCTTCCTGTCGAACCACGCCGGCGGCATTCTTGGCGGCATCTCGACCGGCCAGCCTGTCGTGGCTCGGTTCGCCGTAAAGCCGACCTCGTCGATCCTCACGCCTCGGCGCTCCATCGACATCGACGGGAACGACGTCGAGGTGAAGACGAAGGGCCGCCACGATCCATGCGTCGGTATCCGCGCGGTGCCTATCGGCGAGGCGATGGTTGCCTGCGCGATTGCCGATCACTATCTGCGTCACCGTGGCCAGACCGGACGGTGAGTCGGTTGTGGACCGTCCCTCGTTGGTCGTGATGATGCGACGGCGACGATCTCACGGATCGGCCGCGCGCGCCTCGACCGACAAATAGCGACCTACGAACAACGAGCAACGCAATGGCCTACGATCAGAAAAAAGTCGTCGAAGCGATCCGCGCATTCGAGCGGGGCGAAATAGTTGTGGTCACGGATGACGACAACCGCGAGAACGAGGGCGATTTGATCGTTGCCGCCGTTCATTGCACCCCGGAGAAGATGGCATTCATCGTGCGTCACACATCAGGCATCGTCTGCACGCCGATGACGCGCGAGGATGCGCGCCGCCTCAACCTTGCGCCGATGGTTGCCGACAATGATTCGGCCCATACCACCGCCTTCACGGTCAGCGTCGATTTCAAGCATGGAACGACAACCGGAATTTCCGCCGACGACCGCACGGTTACAGCCCGCAATCTGGCCAACGGCAACGCGGGGGCATCCGATTTCGTGCGCCCTGGCCATATCTTCCCGCTGATTGCGCGCGAAGGCGGCGTGCTGATGCGTTCCGGTCATACCGAGGCCGCCGTCGACCTGTGCAAACTGGCAAATCTACCGCCGGTGGGGGTAATTTCCGAGCTGGTGAATGACGACGGCACAGTCATGCGCGGTCCGCAGGTGGCCACGTTCGCTGAGAAACATGAGCTGAAGCAGGTCTCCGTTGCCGACCTCATAGCCTACCGCCAGCGCAAGGAGACGCTCGTCCAGCGGCTCGCCTGCTCGGACGTCGAGACGCCCGGCGGCAAGGCACAGGTCTTCACCTATTCCGTGCCGTGGGACGTGATGCATCATGTGGCTGTCGTGTTCGGCGATATCCGCGACGGCGAGGACGTACCGGTGCGGCTGCATTCGGAGGACGTGGTGAACGATGTCTTCGGTATCCAGCCGACATTGAAAGATCTGCTGGCGTCGTTCGGTGAACGCCAGCGCGGTGTGGTTATCTATCTGCGTGAAGGCTCTGTCGGCGTAGCTCACAGCGGGCGCAACCGTCCGGTCAGCGATGAGCGCGAGACACACGAGGAAGCGCGCCGTCGCGAAGCGGAATGGCGGGAGATCGGGTTGGGTGCGCAAATCCTAAAGGATCTCGGCGTGCAGTCGATAGACCTCATGGCCTCGCGCGAGCGCCATTATGTCGGTCTCGAAGGGTTCGGCATCAGGATCTCCAAGACGACGATTATCTAAAACTTTGCGGATGCAAGGACCGCAGGTCTTGTTCCGGCATCGCTGTCCTGCAACCTTGAAGCGCGGCTTTATCCGGAGATTCAGCTGATGGGCGACCCCGATATCGGCAAGACGCTGGGCGTGCGCGGCGACCGAATGCGATACGGCTTTATAGGGCTCGGCAATTTGGGCTCGCCCCTCGCGCTCAACCTGTTGAACGCCGGCTTCGACCTCACTGTCCACGACGCCAATCCGGAGAACGCGCGCGACCATCTCTCGCACGGTGCGGCGTGGGCGGAATTGCCTGGGCAACTCGCCGGCCGCTGCGACGCGCTGATCACCTGCCTGCCATCGCCTGCCGTCTCGGAGCGCGTCCTGACGGAAATACTCCCGGCGATGACTCCCGGGTCGACATGGATCGAGATGTCGACACTTGGTCGCGACCAGATTCTGCATTTCGCGGCGATGGCAAAAGGCCAAGGTGTGGCCACGCTTGAATTGCCGGTGACCGGCGGTGTGCATCTGGCCGCGCGTGGAGAGATAACGCTTCTGGCTGGCGGAGACGCCGAACTGCTCGATACGCATCGGCCGGCGCTCGAGGCGCTCGGCGGAAAGCTATTTCACATGGGGCCAGTCGGGTCGGCAGCAGTGATCAAGGTTATCACCAACATGCTCGCCTTTATTCACCTCGTTGCCGATGGCGAAGCGCTGATGCTGGCAAAGCGCGGCGGCCTGGACCTGGCGCAGGCATGGGCCGCAATTCGGGCAAGTTCGGGCAACAGCTTCGTCCACGAAACGGAAGGACAGCTGATCCTGAATGGCAGCTACGACATTGCCTTCACTATGGATCTCGCATTGAAGGATCTTGGATTCGCGATGGATTTTGGTCGCGAGTTCGGCGTGCCCCTCGATCTCGCCGGGCTCACGCTTGAAACTTTCGACCGTGCCCGTACCGCCTATGGCGGCAGCGCGCAGTCGACGGGCGTCGTGAGGCTTCTCGAGGATGCGCTCGGTACGGACCTTCGTGCTCCCGGCTTCCCGGCGCGTCTTGATTAGAACCAGGGTCTACCGCGATCGCTGTTCCTCAATTCGCTTCTTGGTTGCCTCGTCCACGAGCTCCCGTATCCGCTTGAGCAGTGGATGCGTTGCGGTATGGCGCGTTCCGTAACTTAAGTTGAACTCATAGTCGAAGCCCGGCGCGTTCTTTCCGATATTGTGCTGGAGCATCGTTTCCAGCTTGTCGAAGCCCTTCGCCAACTGCGCCTCGGGCGACTGGGCAGCGTTGTACTCGTCCCAAAGACCGAGGACCTCATCTCTCAGGTCGGCGGGTAGCGGATCGCATAGCGTCTTGAGATCGGCGCGTTCACGCTCCGCCCTGCCGGTGTCGCCGCTTTGGTGAATTGCCGGGACATCTCCGGAAATGGCTTCACCGAGATCATGAATGATGCAGAGTTTCAGCAGCTTGTGGCGGTCATAGGCGTCGAGTTCACGGTCGAATAGCAGCACCATCAGGCAAAGCCGCCAACTGTGCTCGGCGGTGCTCTCGGAGCGTCCTTTTGCCGTGACCCCGCTTCTCAGAGTGTCCTTGAGCTGTTCAGCCGCCTGAAGGAATTCCACAATTCCAGCGAGGCGCGATATATCGATTGTTCGACCTGATTCCATGCGCTCAGGTTATCTGCGCTGGCCAGGGCTGCAAACTGTTGATGGTGACGGCGGGCAATGCGCTCGTTCATAGCCAAGCCGTTCTCTCGCGCCTATATCGGGGAGATGGCCACAAAACTCTATTCGCATCCCGTGTTTCTGGAGCACTTGACGCCTCCCGGTCACCCGGAACGTCCGGACCGCCTGCGCGCCATTGCGCGGGTTCTCGAAGATGATGCCTTTTCCGACCTCGATCGCGTAGAGGCCCCGGAAGCCGACGAAGCCACGATCATTTACGTGCATCCGGAAAAACATGTCGAGGCGATTCGCGCCGCGATACCGGATGAAGGCATCCGGTCGATCGACGCCGACACCTCGGTAAGCCCAAAGAGCTGGGAAGCTGCGATTCGCGCAGTCGGCGCAGCCAATGCAGCGGTCGATGATGTCTTTACCGGCAAGGCCGACAATGTCTTTGTCGCCGCCCGGCCACCTGGCCACCACGCCGAGAAGGCGACTGCGATGGGCTTTTGCCTGTTCAACAACGCGGCGATTGCCGCCCGTCATGCGCAGAAGAAATTCGGCGCCGAGCGTGTGGCAATCGTTGATTGGGACGTTCACCATGGCAACGGCACACAGGACATCTTTTGGGACGATCCGAGCGTGCTCTATTGCTCGACCCACCAGATGCCGCTCTATCCTGGAACCGGCGCTAAGGATGAGACCGGCGTCGGCAACATTGTGAACGCGCCGCTTTCGCCCCGCACTGGCAGCGATCTGTTTCGGGAGGCGTTCCGCTCGCGTGTTCTGCCGGCAATCACCGATTTTGGGCCGGATCTGATTATTATTTCCGCCGGGTTCGATGCACATCATCGTGATCCGCTTGCCGAGATTTATTTGACCGAGGAAGACTTCGACTGGGCGACCGGTCAGCTTATGGACAGGGCGGCCAAGAGTGCCGGCAACCGGCTGGTGAGCCTGCTGGAGGGTGGCTACGACCTTGAGGGTCTGTCGCAATCCGTTGGCGCCCATGTCCGTCGCATGATGAGAGGGTAGGCATGGCCGAGGAACCGAACGCCGATATCAGGGCGATGTCTTTTGAACAGGCGCTCGACGCGCTGGAGCGGATCGTCGACGATCTGGAGCGCGGTGACGTGCCGCTCGACCAGTCGATCCGGATTTACGAACGCGGCGAGGCGTTGAAGTCGCACTGCGACCGCTTGTTAAAGGCGGCCGAGGATAAGGTTGAAAAGATTCGTCTTTCTCGCGAAGGCAAGCCTATCGGGGTGGAGCCGCTCGATGGCGACTAGCGGTTGAAATTTTGTGGAAAACGACATACCTTAGTCAGGATTAGCTAAGGGCCGCGAGAATGTCCATCGTGAACATGCTGGATGCAAAGACATCTCTTTCGCGCCTTGTCGGCCAAATCGAGCGTGGCGAGGAAAAAGAGATCCTTATTGCTCGCAATGGCAAGCCGGCGGCCAAGTTGGTGCCGCTGGAATCCGGCAGCAACGGTGGAGTTCGGCTTGGATTGTTCGATGGCAAGCATCCCTCGATGACGCTTGAGGAGTTCAACTCGACGGACGCAGAGATTGCCGCGCTTTTCGAGCCTTCCGAAATTGAACCTTCTAATTGATACCCATGTGGGGATCTGGGCACTGATCAACTCAGACCGGTTGCCGCCCAAGATCAGACAGCTTCTGACGGATGCCCGCAATCTGGTTCATATCTCTCCCGTATCGGTCTGGGAGATTTCCCTGAAGCATAAACTGGGCCGATGGAACTCGCCGCCATTTTCCGGTCGTGAAGCACTAAGGCTGCTTGAGCTGATAGGCTGCCGGGTACTTCCGGTTGCGGCTGCACATGCTGCCGCTGTTGATGACCTGCCGCCTTTGCACGGCGATCCGTTCGACCGCCTTTTGGTTGCTCAGGCGCTCACTGAACCGATGCGACTTGTGACAGCAGATCGGCATGTCGCAGCATATAGTGATACGTTCATAACCTGGTAATCGGCGGGCTGCTCCGGTCAACTTGAAATCGTTGCTCGGTTGATTACGTTAGGCTTGGCTCTGAGAGGACCAAGCCATGTGTCGCAACATTAAGCCACTGTTCAATTTCGATCCACCGGCGACTGACGCTGAGGTTCGCGACGCCGCGCTACAGTTTGTGCGCAAGCTGTCCGGCTTCACTGCGCCGTCCCAGCGCAATGAAAAGGCGTTCGATCGCGCCGTATCCAACATTGCGGCAGTTGCGCGCGAATTGCTCGATACGCTGGAAACGAACCAGCCGCCCAAGGATCGGGAGGAGGAGTCTATCAAGGCGCGTGCCCGATCAGCGTTGAGGTTCCCTAAGCAGCCGGCCATTGTGTTCGAATGAGCTTCTTTCCCGGAAATGATCCACTGCCCGGCGATGCCTTGGCTTGCGACGGCATCGAGCTGATGGTCATCCCCAACGCCAAGGATCTGGGAGGCTTCCAGGTTCGCCGCGCGCTGCCGACTGCAAAGCGCCGTTTGGTAGGCCCATTTATCTTCTTTGACCGGATGGGCCCGGCGATCCTGCGTGCCGATCAGGCGATGGATGTGCGCCCTCATCCGCATATCGGTCTGGCAACCGTGACCTATCTTTTCGACGGCAAGATAAGGCACCGCGACTCGCTGGGCACTGAAATGGTAATCGAGCCGGGCGATGTGAACCTGATGACTGCGGGGCGCGGCATCGTGCACTCCGAGCGCACGCCGGAAGAATTGCGCGGGTCGCCCATGTCTATTTCCGGCCTGCAAACCTGGATCGCGCTGCCGGAAGACCAGGAGGAGGTTGCCCCATCATTCGAAAACACCGGCCATGCCGCGCTGCCCGCCTTCGACACTGAGGGCATTTCCGGCCGGGTGGTCATCGGCAGCTTCTCCGGCCTGCGCTCGCCGGTGCAAACCGCGAGCGATACGCTCTACGCCGACGTCAGGCTGGCAGCCGGATCAAAGGTTGCGATCCCGGCCGACGCCGAGGAACGCGCCATCTATGTGCTCGACGGCTTTGTCGACATTTCCGGCGACCTGTTTCCCTCGGATCGCCTCCTGGTGTTTCGCCCGGGCGACGAGATTGTCGTGTCATCTGAGCGCGGCGCCCATTTCATGTTGTTTGGAGGCGCGTCGCTGGGCTCCAACCGCCACATCTGGTGGAATTTCGTATCCTCTTCCAGGGAACGCATCGAACAGGCAAAGGAGGAGTGGCGGACGGGCCGGTTCGACATCGTGCCCGGCGACGAGGCGGAGTTCATTCCGCTGCCGGATCGGTAACAACTGCTGACGTTCTGCATTTACAAGACATCGGATTATCCCTATTTCCGATAGGCTTGGTCCCTGCGCGCAGGTGAAAGACAAAAATTGAACCAGCCTCTAAACACACCCCTGCTTGACAAGGTGCGAATACCCGCTGATTTGCGCGCATTGCCCGAAGGCGATCTGCCCCAGCTCGCGGAGGAATTGCGCGCCGAGTTGATCGACGCTGTATCGCGCACAGGCGGTCATCTGGGCGCCGGCCTTGGCGTGGTCGAGCTGACGGTGGCGCTGCACTATGTATTCAAAACCCCCGATGACCGGCTGATCTGGGACGTTGGCCACCAGGCGTATCCCCACAAGATCCTTACGGGACGCCGCGACCGCATTCGAACGCTGCGCATGGAGGGTGGACTGTCGGGTTTCACCAGGCGAACGGAAAGCGAATATGATCCGTTCGGCGCGGCGCATTCGTCCACGTCGATTTCCGCCGGCCTCGGAATGGCGGTGGCACGCGACCTGCAAGGCAAACGCCACAATGTCATCTCGGTCATCGGCGACGGCGCCATGTCGGCGGGCATGGCCTTTGAAGCGCTGAACAATGCCGGTGCGCTCGACGCCCGGCTGATCGTCATCCTCAACGACAACGACATGTCGATTGCGCCGCCATCCGGCGCGATGAGCGCCTATCTGGCGAGGCTTGCCGTCGGCAAGACCTATTTCGGCTTGCGCGACTTGGGTAAGAAGCTGACCGCCTACCTCGGCAAACGAGCCGATCGCGCCGTTACACGCGCCGTGGAGCATGCCCGTGGCTACGTCACCGGCGGCACGATGTTCGAGGAACTCGGCTTCTATCATATAGGGCCGATCGACGGACACAATCTCGATCATCTGATCCCGGTCTTGCGCAATGTCCGTGACAATGGCGACGGACCTGTTCTGATCCATGTGGTGACCCAGAAGGGTAAGGGCTATGCACCCGCCGAAGCGGCCAGCGACAAATATCACGGCGTCAGCAAGTTCGACGTAATCACCGGCGCGCAGGCCAATGCGCCGGCCAACGCGCCAAGCTACACCAGAGTTTTCGGAGAAAGCCTGGTTCAGGAGGCGCGCGAGGACGACAAGATCGTCGCCATCACCGCAGCGATGCCGTCCGGCACGGGACTGGATCTTTTCGGCGAGGCCTTCCCGCAGCGCACCTTTGACGTCGGCATCGCCGAGCAGCACGCCGTGACGTTCGGCGCTGGTCTTGCTACCGAGGGTCTGAAACCGTTCGTTGCCATCTATTCGACCTTTCTCCAGCGCGCCTACGACCAGGTCGTCCATGATGTCGCGATCCAGAAGCTGGCGGTACGCTTCCCTATCGACCGGGCCGGTTTTGTCGGCGCCGATGGCGCGACGCATTGCGGCGCGTTCGATACGACCTATCTGGCGAGCCTGCCGGGCTTCGTCGTCATGGCGGCGGCCGACGAGGCCGAACTGCGCCACATGGTTCGCACCGCGGCGGCGTATGACGATGGCCCGATTTCCTTCCGCTACCCGCGCGGCAATGGCGTCGGTGTCGATCTGCCGGAACGCGGGTCTGTCCTCGAAATCGGCAAGGGCCGCATTCTGCGCGAGGGCACCAAGGTCGCGCTCCTGTCCTTTGGAACGCGGTTGGCGGACTGCCTGCTCGCGGCCGAGGAGCTCAGCGCCGCCGGATTGTCGACGACGGTTGCCGATGCGCGATTTGCCAAGCCGCTCGACGAAGATTTGGTGCGGCGCCTCGCACGATCTCACGAAATACTGGTGACGGTGGAGGAGGGCGCCATCGGCGGCTTTGCCAGCCAGGTGCTGCATTTCCTTGCGCATCAGGGCTTGCTGGAAAGCGGGTTGAAAGTCCGGCCGCTGGTTCTCCCGGACGTCTTCACGGATCATGCCAAGCCGGAAAAAATGTATGCCGATGCCGGTTTGGACAGTGCGGGTATCGTCAGCACTGTTTTCCAGGCTCTCGGCAGATCGGTGCGCTCGGCAAGCGCGTAATACTCTCATCAGTAAAATCCAGCTTGCACTAAAAACGGCAGAGATGGTTCGCGCGCCGTCCCTTGACGGCTTCCACGTCGCAGCCCGGCGAGGTGTCATGAGGGCGGTATGGTCGCGGTATTCACCTGAACGCTTGCGTTCCGGCGAAGCATTGGCCAAGGAACACACCATGGCGAAACTGGAACCCGGGCCGCACCTGCGGCTTGACGAATTGCTGGTGCGGCGCGGCTTCTTCCAAAGCCGCTCGCGGGCCCGTGATGCAGTGGAACGGGCGACCGTTACCGTAGCGGGTGTTGTGGTGCGCAAGCCAGGCGCGCTGGTATCCGAGGCTGTGCAACTTGACGTGGACGACCCGGCCCGTCTGTACGTCTCGCGCGCGGCGCTCAAGCTTGTCGCGGGGCTGGACCATTTTGGCCTTGATCCTGTTGGCCGTGTGGCACTTGACATCGGAGCCTCTACCGGCGGCTTCACGCAGGTTTTGCTCGCGCGCGGCGCGAGCCGGGTCCTCGCCATCGATGTCGGCCATGGGCAGATCGATCCGTCGTTGCGCGGCGACTCTCGCGTTCTGATCCGCGAGGGATTGAACGCACGCGCTCTAAAAACTGCAGACATCGACGGCGAGGTCCCCGATTTCGTCGTTTGCGATGTCAGTTTCATCTCGCTGAAGGTGGCTTTGCCTCCGGCACTTCGGCTTGCCGCACCCGGCGCATTGGGCGTGTTCCTTGTGAAGCCGCAATTCGAAGCGGGCCGTGAGGCGATCGGCAAGGGCGGCATCCTAATTAACCCGGGGATGGACCGCGCATCGCGCAGGATATGGCGGAGTGGGTTGATGCCACACCCGGCTGGCGCGTTCTCGGTTGGCACCCATCACCGATTGAAGGCGGTGACGGCAATCGCGAGTTTCTGCTCGGCGCCATCAAGGATCGCGGATGACGATGCTTGCGATCGATGCGCTCGGCGCGCAGGGCGACGGTGTGGCGCAAGCGGCTTCCGGCCAGGTCTACGTGCCCTTCACTTTGCCCGGCGAGCGCGTGAACGCCCTCATCGAAGGCGGCAAAGGGACGCTGCTGTCGGTACTGGAGATCTCGCCACAGCGGGTAGCACCCGCATGCCGGCATTTCGGCGAATGTGGCGGCTGCGTGATCCAGCATCTCGCGGATGAGCCGTATCGCGCCTGGAAGCGCGACAAGGTCGTGCAGTCTCTGGCGATGCGCGGCATTAGCGGAACCGTTCCCGAAATTCTCCCCTGCCAACCGCGATCGCGGCGAAGGGCAACCTTCTCCGCCCGAAAGTCGGAAGGCGGCGGAGCTGTCTTCGGCTACAACAAGGCGGCCTCTCATACCATTATCGACATTGCCGAGTGCCCCATCGTGCGGCCGGAGATCGAGGCGTCCATCCCGATGCTGCGTTCGCTTGCCTCGGTGCTCGGCAATACGCGCGACGCATTTCATATGACGGTGACGCTGACCGAGTCCGGTCTCGATATCGCGGCGTCTGGCGCAGGCGTATTGGGCGACAAGGCCCGCCGCATTGCGGTCGAGGCCGCGATCCGTGAAAAGCTTGCTCGATTGTCCTTCGATGGCGACATCGTCATCGAACCGGTTAAGCCGAGCATCTCTTTTGGAACGACCTCGGTGATCCCACCCATTGGCGGCTTTCTGCAGGCCGTTGCCGGGGCGGAAGCGGCGATGGCCGGGCTGGCGCTAGCCCATCTGAAGCGCGCGAAGAAGATCGCCGACCTTTTCGCCGGCGCAGGAGCTTTCGCCCTGCGGCTGGCGAAAGGCGCGGAAGTCCATGCGGTGGAGGACGATGAGGCGGCGCTCGCTGCGCTCGATCGGGGCTTTCGAATGGGCTCCGGGCTCAAGCGTGTGACCTGCGAAAAGCGCGACCTGTTCCGCCGCCCGCTGACCTTCAAGGAGCTCAATGGCTTTGACGGCGTCCTGTTCGACCCGCCGCGCGCAGGCGCCGAGGATCAGTCGAAGCAGCTTGCCCGATCCGATGTGCCATATGTCGTCGCGGTCTCCTGCAATCCGACGACACTCGCCCGCGATCTGCGCATCCTGATCGACGGCGGCTACACCCTGAACAGCGTAACGCCGGTAGATCAGTTCCTCTGGTCGCCGCACGTTGAAGCGGTTGCTCTGCTGGAAAAGCCAAAGCGGCGGCGGTAAGGCTCCATCGTTTCGAGTGGCCTGATCGATCCCATGAAATAAGTCCAAAACCCCCGCCTCGTGGATTTGAAATCAAACCCGCGTTCCGCCAAGCGTCATCTGGTTCATGCGCAAATGCGGCTGGCCGACGCCGACCGGCACGCCCTGGCCGGCCTTGCCGCACATGCCGATGCCGGTGTCGAGCTTCATGTCGTTGCCGACCATGCTGACGCGGTGCATGGCGTCCGGGCCATTGCCGATCAGCATGGCGCCCTTGATCGGCCGGGTCACCTTTCCGTCCTCGATCATGTAGGCTTCGGTGCAGCCGAACACGAACTTTCCGCTGGTGATGTCGACTTGGCCGCCGCCGAACGAGACGGCGTAGACGCCATTCTTGACGGATGCGATAATTTCATCCGGCTCGTGGTCGCCAGCGGTCATGTAGGTGTTGGTCATGCGCGGCATCGGCTGGTGCGCGTAGCTTTCGCGCCGGCCATTGCCGGTCGCCGCCATGCCCATCAGGCGGGCGTTCTGGCGATCCTGCATGTAGCCGACCAGCTTGCCGTCCTCGATCAGCACCGTGCGGTTGGTCGGTGATCCCTCGTCGTCGACGGTCAGTGAACCGCGCCGCTCCGAAATCGTGCCGTCATCGACGACGGTGACGCCCTTGGCGGCAACCTGGGTCCCCATCAGACCGGCGAAGGCGGAGGTTTTCTTGCGATTGAAATCGCCTTCCAACCCATGCCCGACCGCCTCGTGCAGCATGACGCCGGGCCAGCCGGACGAAAGCACGATGTCGAATGTCCCGGCCGGCGCCGCGATGGCGTCGAGATTGACCAGCGCCTGGCGAAGCGCCTCCTTGGCAGCGTGCTTCCAGCTGTCCTCGATCAGGAACTCGCCAAAACCCTTGCGGCCGCCCATGCCGTAGGAGCCGGATTCCTGGCGGTCGCCGTCGCCGGCGACCACGGCTATATTCATGCGCACGAGCGGGCGCACGTC
Source organism: uncultured Alphaproteobacteria bacterium (assembly GCA_963829135.1). Lineage (GTDB taxonomy): Bacteria > Pseudomonadota > Alphaproteobacteria > Rhizobiales > Rhizobiaceae > Kumtagia. The sequence continues at coordinate 169,184 of CAWHHO010000004.1, forward strand.
ACGCACGATCTGGCCGTCGGCGCGCACGATCTCCACATGCTGCCACGACGACACCAGCGAGGCGGTCACCTGGCGAACGCGCGGATCTTCGTTGCGCAGCCAGCCGTCGATCTCCTGCAGCAGCTTTGCCTTGCCTTCGAAGGTCGGCGTGCCGGTAGGATTTTCTTCGCCGTAGAGATGTCGGTTGGTGCGCGGCGGGGCTTCCGCAAGCGTCCCGGAATAGCCGGTCTTGACGGCCGAAACCGCGCCGGCTGCACGCAGCAGCGCGGATCGCGAAAGTTCGCTGGCATGGGCGTAGCCTGTCGCCTCTCCGGCCACCGCGCGCAGGCCAAAGCCTTGTTCGGTATTGAAATTGGCCGTTTTCAGCCGGCCATTGTCGAACATCAGGGCTTCGCTCTCACTGTATTCGACGAACAGCTCACCATCGTCCGCACCCTGGATGGCCTCGGTGACGATCTCGCGCACCGCGCCTTCGGAGATATCGAAACGGTCGAGAAGGGTGTTCATTGTGGAAGACCTCAATTTCTGTCGACCGCATGTAGGCACAGGCACGGCCGTTGGCAAATGGGGCAATGATCGGGTTGGTGACGAGTGGCCTGCATTCGATTTATCATTCTGCGGACATGCGCCGACGCCGCGCCTACCGGCCCGTCAAAAACAGTCGGCTTGTGGGTGAGTCGTAGCCCTCAGGAACTGTCCGCACGCTCCCGCACCCACAGGGCCAGTCCGTGCAACTCGTTCAAGGCCTCATCCACCGCATGGGCGGGCCGGCGGCGCCATCCGGGCGGGCGGCCGGGCCGCATCGGGGAGAGGCGCTGGAACCGGCCATTCCCCGCACTGACCCCCACCCGCGCGTTTGCATCCGATTGCCCCGTCTTGCCGCCTTCCCCTGCCAGTCTTGCATCGCGGCGTGCCTGCCATCGCGCAAGGCGTTTCGCCTGACACGGCAGGTCGTCCAGTGCCGAGGCCATCGCTTCGAGACGGCGGTAGATACGGCCCGCATCGAGCAGATCGTCCGGAGATGGCGGCAGCGGATCCGGCGCGCGCGGCTGTTGGAAGAAACCGATACGCGGATCGTCGAAGGACCTGATACGCGGCATGGCGCTCGGCTTCACTGACCGCCGGCGGCCACCGAACCGTTTGAGCGGGTCGAACAGTGGAAGCGACAGGCTGGACGAGCGCTTCGGGGCCAGCGCCCGCGCCCATTCCGGCAGCGGACCGGGCCGGATCAGCACACCGGTTCCGAAACCGTTGCTTCGGTTGAGGACCGGCTTCGGCTTGGCGGCACGTAGGCGCAGCGGCGATAACTCCACCACCAGCCCGCGCGCCGCCACGATGATCAGCCGCCGTGTGGCGGCTTCGGCGGGACGCAGCAGCCTGCAGCACGAAGCGGTGGAGATGGCGCGGGAGAGTTGGTGTCGGCGACGGCATACTTTTTTCCGCCAGCGGGTTCTGAGGGGGCGCGTCTACCAGGGGAAAGAAAGTAAACTGTCCCCCTGCGCTTCCGCCATTCGCAGCCGTGACCATGGCGACAAGCATCGCCAGGACGCGCCTCAGCGCCTCCCGGTTTTTCTCGATTGCCAATGTCCAGTCCATTATCATGCCCGCTGCCAGCAGCGCCCATTTCCCGAGGCTCGCCGATGAAACGGAACATAATAGGAACAAACCAGAAGTGTCAAGCCAGAGATCAAAGCCGGCAACACCGTAATCACCATCGAATTTTTGCGCAAAAAACCGTATATTTTTTCGTACATAAAAACGGGGATTTCCATGCAACGCGTAGAAGCGACTTTAGCGCCTCGATTTCCGATTTGAGGAAGAGTCCGTCTTTGGTCATCGATGCCGCGAAAGGAGTGCCAGTTGCGATTTTGAACCACAATCGCGTTATGGCCTACATGGTGCCGGCGGAGACCTATGAGGCGATGCTCGATCGCCTCGACGACTTGAACTCTCGTCAAAATCGCGGAGGCCCGGCTTGGTGAAAAGGGTGTGCCTGTCAACATTGACGACCTCTGAGGATGCCCCTTCGGCTCGAGTTCCTTCCGGTCTCCAGGAAGGAATGGGATAAACTGGGCGCAACGATCGTGCCCATCTCGTGAAGAAATTGCGCGAGCACCTTGACCTTGCGCGCGTTCCGGCGGCAGCTCTCCGCGGACTGGCGGATCACTAGAAGACCAAGCTGCGCGCATCCGGGTATCGGCTGGTCTACCGCGTCGAAGATCAGGTTATGATCGTAACGGTCGTTGCTGTCGGAAAGCGCGAACGCGGCGAAATTTACGAAGCAGCACGGCGGCGGTGACGGCGAATAGGCGCCTTGCATGGATTGCCGTATAGTAGGCTTCGGCTTACTTTCCCAGCGCGGCGAACCCTTCGCCAAAGCCCTTGAGGTCGACCGGAATGCCGATGCCTTCCTCGGGTGTCTGGAAGACGATGAAGGTTGCCGCCTTGCCGGTCTTCAGCGTTTCGATCAGCGGCTTTTCGAGGATGACCTCGGCGTAGCATCCATCGCCGAAGCAGCGCACGAAATAGGCGCGGCCGATATCCTTTCCATCGACATTCAGCCCAAGGCCGTTGGGCAGAAGCACTCCGAGCGGCGCGAGGACACGCAAGATCTCGGCCTTGTTGTCGGCGGTGCGCAGCACGACGACCGACAGGCCCATTTCAGGGCGATCATCGGCGACGACATTCTGCATCATCACGCATTGCTCCGCGGCCGCGCCTGCCGGCGTATCGCAAATGATCGACCAGGCGCCGTGAGTTTCCTTGACCTTGCCGCTGGGCGGAGCGGCCGCGGCGGGGAGGGCGAGCGACAGGGCAGCGATACCGAGAAAGCTGGCAAATGCTTTAGAAAGGCCGGGTCTCATGGAGGCTCCATTGCGAATCATGGCGCTTTCCGCCGCAAACATGGCAACTATAGGACAAGTGCCTTTCAGAGCTAGGGTCAGGACCTGTTAATATTGTCGAAATGGCGCCTGGAACGGCCAGCCGTTTGGGCGCCTTCGGGTAATGTGGCCCCGCCGGCAGGTCCTCGGGACAAGCCCGTGGATGACCGCGCGGCAATGCTGGCTCCCGCGCGCCGGAAATCAAAATGCTGCTGGATAAGGCATATCCGCACGACCTAAGGCAGGGTGCGCCTGCGTTTCGCAGCGCTTTGTCGGTTGCTTGCAGCCACTTGTGTGCGTCGCGCGCAAAAATGCCGCAGACCACCCGGTCCTCCTTCCTTGCGGTCCGAAACAGAGTATGGTTTGAACCTGCAAAACGAACGACCGGGATTCCGTCCCGGCGCTTGCACCATGTCGATGCATGACGGGCGTCGAAACAGGGAGTGAAAAGGGTGATGAAGAGAATACTGACGGGCGTCGGCGCTTCGGCGTTGTTTCTTGCCTCGGTGGCATCCGCTTCGGCAGATCAGCCGCATCCGTGGCAGTGGCGCTTTCAGGAAGCAGCAACGCCGATCATGCGCCAGATCGAGTGGTTTGAGGCCTATACGCTGTGGTTCATCATTCCGATCACGCTGCTGGTTCTCGGCCTGTTGAGCTATTGCATCTGGAGGTTCCGCGCCAGCGTGCACCCCACCCCGTCGAAGACAAGCCACAACACGCTGATCGAAGTCATATGGACCGTCGGGCCGGTTGTTATCCTGCTGTTTATCGCCGTGCCTTCATTCCAGTTGCTGACCGCGCAGTACAACCCGCCGGAAGAGCCGAAGCTCACGCTCAAGGCGACCGGCAACCAGTGGAACTGGGACTACGAGTACCAGATCGAAGATCCGCTCTCCTTCAACTCGGCGATCCTGGAGGATGCGGATCGCGCCGCGGCCGGCAAGGAAGACAGGGCGAAGTATCCGCGCCTGCTCGCCGTCGACAACGAGCTTGTGGTGCCGGTCAATACCACGGTGCGCGTGCTGGTCACCGCAGCCGACGTCATCCACGCCTTCGCCATGCCGGCCTTCGGCGTGAAGACGGATGCCGTTCCGGGCCGCATCAACGAAATCTGGTTCAATGCCGAGAAGGAGGGCCTGTACTACGGCCAATGCTCCGAGCTCTGCGGCAAGGACCATGCATTCATGCCGATTGCGATCCGGGTTGTTTCGGACGCGCAGTACGGCAGTTGGCTGACGGCGGCCAGGAGCGATCTTCCAGGCGCCAACAAGGCATTGATGGCAGCCGTCGACGGCGCATCGCCGGTCGCGGTTGCCGGCAACTGACGCGCGGCAAGTACCAGGATTAGGGAACGGAGCGGAACATGGCAGGCGCTGCAGCCCACGACGACCATCACGACCACAAGCCTTACGGCTGGACGCGCTGGGTCTATTCGACCAACCACAAGGATATCGGCACGCTGTACCTGATCTTCGCGATCATAGCGGGCTGCATCGGCGGCTTTCTGTCGGTGATGATGCGCTGGGAACTGGCGGAACCGGGCATTCAGATTTTCACCGGCCTTGCATCGATGGTCTACGGGCTTGACGGTGATGCCGCCATCGACGGCGGAAAGAGCATGTATAACGCCTTCACCACCGCCCACGCGCTGATCATGATCTTCTTCATGGTCATGCCGGCGCTGATCGGCGGCTTTGCCAACTGGATGGTGCCGATCATGATCGGCGCGCCGGACATGGCGTTCCCGCGCATGAACAACATCTCGTTCTGGCTGCTTCCTCCGGCATTTACCCTGCTGCTGCTGTCGGCCTTCGTGCCGAGCTCGGCCGGTGCTTACGGTGTCGGTGGCGGCTGGACGATCTACCCGCCGCTATCCACCTCCGGCCAGCCAGGGCCGGCGATGGATCTGGCGATCCTGTCGCTGCACATCGCCGGCGCGTCTTCGATCCTCGGGGCGATCAACTTCATCACCACCATCTTCAACATGCGCGCGCCGGGCATGACGCTGCACAAGATGCCGCTGTTCGCCTGGTCGGTGCTGATTACAGCCTTCCTGCTGCTCCTGTCGCTTCCGGTTCTGGCGGGCGGAATCACCATGCTGCTCACCGACCGCAATTTCGGAACGACGTTCTTCGATCCGGCGGGCGGCGGCGATCCGATCCTGTTCCAGCATTTGTTCTGGTTCTTCGGTCACCCGGAAGTGTACATCCTTATCCTGCCGGGGTTCGGCATCGTCAGCCACATCGTCTCGACTTTTTCGCGCAAGCCGATCTTCGGCTATCTCGGCATGGCCTACGCCATGGTGGCGATCGGCGCTGTGGGCTTCGTCGTTTGGGCGCACCACATGTATACCACTGGCATCTCGCTCGACGCGCAGCGCTACTTCGTCTTCGCGACGATGGTCATCGCAGTGCCGACGGGCGTGAAGATATTCTCCTGGATCGCCACCATGTGGGGCGGCTCGATTTCGATGCGGACGCCGATGCTGTGGGCGATCGGCTTCATCTTCCTGTTCACCGTGGGCGGCGTCACCGGCGTTCAGCTGGCCAATGCCGGCCTCGATCGTTCCATGCATGACACCTACTATGTCGTCGCGCACTTCCACTATGTGCTGTCGCTCGGCGCCGTGTTCGCCATCTTCGCCGGCTGGTACTACTGGTTCCCGAAAATGACCGGCTACATGTACTCGCCGCTGATTGCCCGCACCCATTTCTGGGTGACGTTCGTCGGCGTCAACCTGGTGTTCTTCCCGCAGCATTTCCTCGGCCTCGCCGGCATGCCGCGCCGCTATATCGACTATCCGGACGCCTTTGCGGGCTGGAATCTGGTTTCGTCCTACGGTTCCTACATTTCCGCGATCGGCGTGCTGATCTTCCTCTACGGTGTGTTCGAAGCCTTCTCCAAGAAGCGCGTTGCCGGTGCCAATCCGTGGGGCGAGGGTGCGACGACGCTGGAATGGCAGTTGCCCTCGCCGCCGCCCTACCATCAGTGGGAAGAACTCCCGAGGATCAAGTAAGACTGTGGACCATCGACCGCCGGTCGCAAGCCGGCGGTTTTAGCCAACGCAAAGTGAACTTCTTAACGCATGGCTCTCGTCAACAAGATCATTGATGCAGAAGATGCCGCCGGCATGTCGGAAGCCACCGCCGGCGACTTCTTCGCGTTGTTGAAGCCGCGCGTCATGTCGCTCGTGGTCTTCACCGCCTTTGTCGGGCTGGTCTCCGCCCCGGTGGCGGTCAATCCGTTCATCGCCGTCACCGCTATCCTGGCGATTGCCATCGGCGCCGGTGCGTCGGGCGCGCTGAATATGTGGTACGACGCCGACATCGATCGGTTGATGATGCGCACGGCCAGCCGTCCGGTGCCGAGCGGACGCATCAAGCCGGGTGAGGCGCTGGCCTTCGGCCTGGTGCTGTCCGTGCTGTCGGTGATGACTCTCGGCGTGCTCGTCGACTGGCTGGCCGCGTCGTTGCTCGCCTTCACGATTTTCTTCTACGTGGTCGTCTACACGATGTGGCTGAAGCGCTGGACACCGCAGAACATCGTCATCGGCGGTGCTGCCGGCGCATTCCCGCCGGTAATCGGCTGGGCTGCCGCGACCGGCACGGTCGGTTTCGAAAGCGTTGTCCTGTTCCTCATCATCTTCTTGTGGACGCCGCCGCATTTCTGGGCGCTGGCGCTGTTCAAGGCCGACGAATATGGCCGCGCCGGCATACCGATGATGCCGAATGTGGCCGGCCAGGTCTCGACGCGCCGCCAGATCTTCGCCTATTCGGTCATCCTCGCAATCGTCGGCGTTCTGCCCTGGATGCTGGGCTATGTCGGCGTTGCCTACGGCGCCGCCGCTGCGATGCTGGGCGCCTGCTTCGTCTGGTATGCCTGGCAGGTGCTGCGCATGGACGACGCCGACCGCGTCATGCGTCCCGCGAAAATGCTGTTTGCCTATTCGCTGCTCTATCTCTTCGCGATTTTCTCGGCCTATCTCGCCGACAAGGTCATTGAGCGCGCTTTGTCGATGCCGGGGATGTAGCACCATGGAACTTGAGACCATCAAGCCGACGGAGGCGCAACTAAAGGCCCGCCGCAGCCGATCGCTGGCGATTGGCCTGGCGCTTGGCGCGTTCGTCATCGTCGTCTACGTCGCCAGTGTTGTGCGCATGGGCCCGGCCATTTTCGAGCGGAGCTTCTGACGCATGGCTGAAGCCGCGAGCACCGCAACACGCAATCCGCAGCGTTCCAACCTCATGGTTGCGGCGGTTTGCATCGCGTTTGTCGCGGGCATGGTCGGCGCGGCTTACGCTTCGGTGCCGCTTTACAGGATGTTCTGCCAGCTGACGGGCTATGGCGGAACGACGCAGCGTGTCACGCAATATTCCGATCGCATTCTCGACCGCGAGGTCACGGTCCGTTTCGACGCCAACGTGTCGGGCGGCGTGCCATGGAATTTCCAGCCGGCGCAGCGCGATGTCACGATGAAGATCGGCGAGACAGCGCAGATCGCATACAAGGCGACGAACCTGTTCAACCAGCCGTCCGCCGGTCGCGCGACCTTCAACGTCACGCCTGAACTGGCTGGCTCGTATTTCAACAAGGTGGAATGCTTCTGCTTCACCGACACGACGCTGAAGGGCGGCGAGACGATCGACATGCCGGTGGTCTTCTACATCGACCCGGCCATTGACGACGTGCCGGAACTGAAGAACATGAAGTCGATCACGCTTTCCTACACCTTCTTCCCGATCGACGGGGAGAAGCCGGTGGCCGCCACGTTGGAGGGCGCCGGGACCAACACCGAAACTGCCGACGAAAATCTCGGGGGCTGACATGGCAGATGCACACGCGAAACCGAATCACGACTATCACATCATCGACCCGAGTCCGTGGCCGTTCGTGGGTTCGATCGGCGCCTTCATAACGGCCATCGGCGGCGTCGCCTGGATGCAGTATATGAAGGGCGGCAGCCTGCGTCTCTTTGGCCTGGACCTCTCGGCCGCTCACTATTTCATCTTCGCCATCGGCATGCTGGTCATTCTCTACACCATGTACGCGTGGTGGTCGGATACGATCAAAGAAGCGCACGAGGGTCACCACACCCGCGTGGTGTCGCTGCACCTGCGCTACGGCATGATCATGTTCATCGCCTCCGAAGTGATGTTCTTCGTCGCCTGGTTCTGGGCCTTCTTCGACGCCAGCCTGTATCCCAACGAAATCCACCAGGTCGCCCGCACCGAGTTCACCGGCGGCGTCTGGCCACCGAAGGGCATCGAGGTCCTCGATCCATTCCATCTGCCACTCTACAATACGATCATTCTGCTCCTGTCCGGCACGACGGTGACCTGGGCGCACCATGCGCTGCTGCACAACGACCGCAAGGGCCTGGTCTGGGGACTGACGCTGACAGTCGGGCTCGGCGTGTTGTTCTCGTTCGTCCAGGCCTACGAGTACATCCACGCTCCGTTCGGGTTCAAGGACTCGATCTACGGTGCGACCTTCTTCATGGCGACCGGCTTCCACGGCTTCCACGTCATCATTGGCACGATCTTCCTGGCCGTATGCCTGTTGCGAGCGATGGGCGGCGATTTTACGCCGAAGCAGCATTTCGGCTTCGAGGCAGCGGCCTGGTACTGGCACTTCGTCGACGTGGTGTGGCTGTTCCTCTTCGCCTGCATTTACGTCTGGGCGTCTTCCGGCGCGACGATCGCCCACGGTCACTGACCGAGCCGGCAGCACCTTGTTGCAAGGCGGCTGCGCGAAAATTGCGGCCGCCTCCGCTGTTTTGGCGGGATGCTTCGCCCGGCGATCACACTCGTCAGCGCGAGAGTGCCATCGCCAAATGGGACCGATCGCCGGAGAGGCGATCTGCGCGACGGATGTAGTCCAGAAGGCGGCTACTGCCGTTCCATCCATATCTCTTACCCCGACGCGGGAGATGAAGCCGCCATCAATCCAGGCGCGTCACGGCGGCATATTCATGATACTCGACCAGCCGATCGGTCATGGCTGGCAGGTCGGCTATTTCAGATGTTTGACTGGACAAATTGCGGCATTGCCGTCGACAACAAAGCCATGGCAAACATGGGAGAAATGGCTCCCGTCGGCATGCTGATAGAGACTAGCCCGTGATTGAAATTTAATGACAGAAGACAGGGCGAATTGGCCTCCGGTCGATCCGATCGGCGCCGGGTTGAAGGGGCGCTGTCCGCGCTGCGGCGAGGGCCGGCTGTTTTCCGGCTTTCTGACGGTGGCGCCGCGTTGCGGCACTTGCGGGCTCGACAATTCCTTTGCCGACGCCGGTGACGGACCTGCCGTATTCGTCATCCTCATCATAGGTTTCATCGTCGTGGGCTTGGCCCTGTGGATGGAGGTTACGTTCAACCCGCCGCTGTGGCTGCACTTCATGATGTGGATTCCGCTGATCCTGGTGCTCTGCCTGCTGTCGCTGCGGCTGCTGAAAGGCGTGCTGATCACCCTGCAGTACCGGAACAGGGCGGCTGAAGGCCGGCTCGACCGGCCGGAATGACAGCGATGGCTGGCGAGCTCAGAAGACGCCCATTCCCCTGGCTATTGGTGACGCTCGCAGCGGTGGCATTTTCAGGTCTGCTGGCTCTCGGCACCTGGCAGATGGAGCGGCTGCAGTGGAAAAATGGGCTGATCGCTACCATTCATGAGCGCACCACTTCGCCCCCGGTCACGCTGCGAGTCGATCTCTGCGCGCTACAACCGCAGTGGCGATGTCGATTATTGGCCGGTCGAGGTAAAAGGAACATTCTACCATGCGGGTGAGCGGCATTTCTTCGCCACCTATGACGGCCGTTCGGGTTTCTATGTCTACACGCCGCTGCGCATGCCGTACGGCCGCTTTGTCTTCATCAATCGAGGCTTCGTCCCGTACGACCTGAAGGATCCGAAGCGGCGTCAGCAGACGCAGGTGGAAGGCGAGGTCACCATCAGGGGCCTCGCGCGCAATCCGCTCAGCGAAAAGCCGTCATCGATGGTTCCGGACAACGAGCCCTGGAAGAATATCTTCTATTGGAAGGATCTCGATACGATGGCGGCTACGGCAAACTTGCCGGTGCGCGCAATGGTCATGCCGTTCTTCATCGATGCCGATGCGACCCCCAATGCCGGCGGCTTGCCGATCGGCGGCGTGACCATCATCGACCTGCCGAACAATCATCTTCAATATGCAGTGACCTGGTATGGTTTGGCCGCTGCATTGGCCGTTGTGGTCGTCCTTTGGCTGCACGGGCGGCGCAAGCGGCCAATGTGACGTCTTGACAGGGGAGGGCGCGGTCCTTCAAGTCGGCGCGGACAAAATCATGCACCATTCAGCCATCAAACCGCCTCTGACGATCCGGCTCTGCCAGCCGCGCGGGTTCTGCGCGGGCGTCGACAGGGCGATCCAGATCGTCGTGCTGGCGCTGAAGAAGTATGGCGCGCCGGTCTATGTCCGGCATGAAATCGTGCACAACCGCTATGTGGTCGAGGGTCTGCAAAGCCTTGGCGCCGTGTTTATCGAGGAACTGAGCGAGATACCCGCCGAGCACCGCGAAGCACCGGTGGTGTTTTCCGCGCATGGCGTGCCGAAATCGGTGCCCGAAGATGCCGTGGCACGCAATCTATTCTACCTCGACGCGACCTGTCCGTTGGTCTCCAAGGTGCACAAGCAGGCAATGCGCCATCAGCGGCTCGGCCGCCATGTGCTGCTGATCGGCCATGGCGGGCATCCGGAGGTGATCGGCACGATGGGCCAGCTGCCTCCCGGCGCGGTCACGTTGATCGAAACGGAAGCCGACGTCCGCAATTTCGAGCCGCTGGATCCTGCAGCTTTGGGCTTCGTGACCCAGACGACGCTTTCCGTCGAAGATACCGCTTGGCTGATCCGCGCGCTGGAGGAGAAGTTTCCGCTGCTGCAGGCACCGGCGGCGGAATCAATCTGCTATGCGACCACAAATCGCCAGGAGGCGGTAAAGGAAGCAGCTCCCGGCGCCGATCTGTTTTTGGTGGTCGGCGCACCCAATTCGTCCAACTCCAAGCGCCTTGTCGAGGTGGCCGAGCGCGCCGGCGCGAAACTGTCGATGCTGGTGCAGCGCGCCTCGGAAATACCTTGGGCGGAAGTCGGCAGCATCACCACGCTCGGACTGTCGGCGGGTGCTTCGGCGCCGGAAATCATCGTCGACGAGATCATAGACGGGTTTCGCGAGCGCTTCGACGTGACGCTCGATCTGGCGATCACGGCGACGGAGCTGGAGAATTTCCCGGTGATGCGCGTGCTGCGCGACGTCGAGCTTACCGCCGCCGACATGGCTTTCGTAAACGGAAATCGCTAGGCAATGGCAGTTTATACGGACGTTCCGGAAGGAGAGCTGGAGGCGTTTCTGAAGAACTATGCGGTAGGCGACCTCCTCTCCTACAAGGGTATTGCCGAGGGCTCGGAAAATTCCAACTATCTGCTCCATACCTCGACGGGATCCTACATCTTGACGCTCTATGAGCGGCGGGTGGAGAGGGCCGACCTGCCGTTTTTTCTCGGCCTTATGGATCACCTGGCCAGGAAAGGTGTCGTCTGTCCGCTGCCGGTTCACCGCAAGGACGGCGAGATCATCGGCGAGCTCGCCGGACGCGCCGCGGCGCTGATCACGTTTCTGGAAGGCATGTGGATGCGCCGCCCGACCGCCGCGCAGTGCCGGGAGGTTGGCAAGGCGCTTGCCTCCATGCATCTAGCCGGGGCGGATTTCCCGCTGTCGCGGCCGAACGCATTGCAGATCGATGGCTGGCGGAAATTGTGGGACGGCGCCCGCCCCCGCGCCGACGAGGTCGAGCAGGGGCTGGTGGCTGAAGTCGATCGCGACTTCGCCGAGCTGGCGCGCGAATGGCCGAAGGGCCTTCCCTCCGGCGTTATCCATGCCGATCTCTTTCCGGACAACGTCTTCTTCCTCGGCGACAGGCTTTCGGGGCTGATCGATTTCTATTTCGCCTGCAATGATTTCTACGCCTATGATTTGGCCACCTGCCTCAATGCCTGGTGCTTCGAGAAGGATCATTCGTATAATCTGACCAAGAGCACGGCATTGCTCGGCGGTTACCGCGCGGTGCGCCCTCTTGAACAGGCGGAGATCGCTGTGCTGCCGCTACTGGCGCGCGGCTCGGCGCTGCGCTTCATGCTGACGCGGCTCTATGACTGGCTGACGATTCCTGACGGCGCGCTGGTGCAGAAGCGCGACCCGCTGGAGTTCGTGCGCCGCCTGCGCTTTCACCGGCAGATCAAGTCCGCTGCGGAGTACGGCCTGTGAAGCAGATCGACATGTTTACCGACGGCGCATGCTCGGGCAATCCGGGGCCAGGCGGCTGGGGCGCGATCCTGCGGTACAACGGAACGATCAAGGAATTGAACGGCGGCGAGGCCGAGACGACCAACAACCGCATGGAGCTGATGGCGGCGATCGAAGGCCTGAACGCCCTGAAGGAACCGTGTGTCGTCGATCTCTACACGGACAGCAATTATGTCCGCGACGGCATTTCCAGCTGGATCCACGGCTGGAAGCGCAATGGCTGGAAGACGGCCGACAAGAAGCCGGTGAAGAACGCCGAACTGTGGCAGGCGCTGGACGAGGCAACGCGCCGCCACAAGGTCACCTGGCATTGGGTGAAGGGTCACGCCGGCCACCCTGAAAACGAGCGCGCCGACGAACTCGCGCGCATGGGAATGGCGCCGTTCAAGCCGTCCAGGCCGGCTTCCGCCGCCACGCCGCCGGTCAGGTCCGCACCGAGCGTCGCGACGAGCGGGAAGCCGGCGCCAAGGAAGCCCCGCCGTTCGACGCAGAGTTACTAGAATGACATGGTCCCAAATTCTCGCATTCATGCTGGCGACGACGCTTCTGGTCGTCTCGCCAGGACCTAATGGCGTGCTGATTGCCAAGACTGTGCCGAGTTCCGGTCGCGAGGCCGGGCTCGCCACGATTGCCGGCTTCTTCCTTGCGTTTTACGTGCATGGTGCGCTTTCAATCGTCGGTCTCTCGATCATCTTGCTGAAATCGGCACTGGCCTTTGCGATCGTCAAATATCTTGGCGCCGCCTATCTGTGCTGGATCGGCATCAAGGCCTTGATTGCCGCCTGCAAGGGCGTCGCCGCAATCGCGGACGGTGCGCCTGCGCGAAGGCCCGGAAGCCTGCTGAAATCGTTTGCGGAAGGGTTTCTGACCAATGGGCTGAACCCAAAAGTGTCTATGTTCTATCTCGCGGTGTTTCCGAACTTCATTCCGGTGAGCGAGCATGCGGTGGCGTATGCCTTCCTGCTCGTCTTCCTGCATTCGATGATCAACGTTGTGTGGTTCGGTTCGATGGTCCTGCTGTTTTCGAGACTGAAGTTCGTCGCGCGCAATGGGCGGTTTCAGCGCTGGCTGAAGGGCGTCACAGGCGCCGTGTTCATCGGGTTCGGGTTGAAGCTTGCGGCGTATAAGCCGGCTGTTTGAAAGACAGCGGGTTGCACAACACTTGGGCCGTCTTACTGACTGTTCCCCCTCACCCGGCCTCCGGCTTCGACAAGCTCAGCCTCGGCCACCCTCTCCCCGCTGGGGAGAGGAGGTTGTCCACGCACGAGCCATCTCACGAGCGATTTGCCGCAGGCTGGCAAGTCTCCTCGCCCCATCGGGGAGAGGGTGCCGAGCGAAGCGGAGGCCGGGTGAGGGCCGACTATGGATGCAGCTCATAGCTGCTCGAGGATACGCGCCGCGCCGGAGTCGATCGCCTGACCGGCTGCCTGCTCCATGTTCAGCGCCTCGACCTTGCCGTCATTGACGATCATCGAAAACCGCCTTGAGCGCAGGCCCATGCCGTTGGCGCTGAGATCAATGGAAAGTCCCAGCGCTTTCACGAAGTCGCCGCTGCCGTCGGCCAGAAACAGGATCTTATCCTCGCCGCCGGTGAAGCGCGCCCAGGCGGTCATGACATGGACGTCGTTCACGGCCAGGACCGCAATCGTGTCGACGCCGCGCGACAGGATTGCATCGCGGTTTTCGAGATAGCCCGGCAGGTGGTTGTTACTGCAGGTCGGCGTGAATGCGCCTGGAACCGCAAACAGAACGACCTTCTTGCCGGAAAATACATCGCCGGTTGTCAACGTGGTCGCGCCATCGGCGGTCATTATCTTGAAATGGCCCTCTGGGAGCTTGTCGCCCACGGAAATCGTCATGCTGTCCTCGTCGTCTGCTGGCTGGAAGATGCAGGGGAAATAGGCGCTCGTGCGCGATCGCGCAATCGGCGGTGGGTGATGCCATCAGAAAAACGGCAGGATGCCGCTCACCGCGCCATGGTCGGTCACCAGAGTGTAGTGGAGGCCGCCCGATAAGGGGCGTTGATCCGGCTTGGTGACGGCCAGAGTGAAGTAGGTCTTTCCCTCCTTCTCCGACATCTGCGGTGCCTGGAAATAGTATCCCTGGTCGGCAGCGATGAAGACGTCCGATGCCCTGGCGCCCGCCGGCAGAATAGCCTCGACGGTCAGTCGTCTCCTTGCCCGCTTCAACGGTGCGCAGGCCGAAATCCGCCGTCGCGGGCGCAGGCAGCGCGGCAGCTGCATTGGAGACGATGGCCGCGTCGGCCGGATTGTCGGGATCGCTTTGCGGATCGATAGTGAACTGCGCACTCACCGGCACGCAGATCGTCTCGCAAATGCCGAGGAAGACGGCGGCGCTGATGGTGGAGGGCAGCGTCGGATCGGCGGTGCTGAAGGCAACGGGAAAGGCGACAGATTGCGCGTAGCCTGCCCAGGAGAGATCGCCTTCCTGGTGGCGTTCGGGCACGGGGAAGGCGAGTTCAACGCCATTGACGTTGCTGCTCGCCGAGATATCGATAGTCGGCGGCACGCCGGCATCGCCGGGATCGCGCCAATAGGTCTTCCACCGCCGCTTCAGCTCGATCTCCAACGCGCCATGCAGGTCGCCGGCGGCATCGGGGATACCCGTCGTCACCAGCCGCACGCGTCCACCTTGCACTTCGACCCACGGACTGGAGGATGCGAAAGCGTTGCAGGAAAGCGATGTGAGAATGGCTGCGGAAACGAAGGATAGCGGCGACTTTGTCATGCCGGCGATTTGACCGGCAGAAGCTTTAATTTCAATGTACTGCGTCCGCGAAAGAGGTCATTTCTGCGTGAGTGTTCCGTCATTGCATCAGGTTTGAAGCCTTCATTTGCGGATATCATATCCGCAAGAGGCCGATGCCGCTGCGACCTACGCCGAACCACCTGCTAGGGTAGAACCCGCACCTTCACGCTTTTTCTTGCGTCCCGGTGTCGTTTCACGCGCCATTTCGATCGCGTTCATGAGTTCACGACGTTGGCAGCCGGTGCAAACCTGTCTTTCAAGAAAGGCAAAAAAGGGTTAGCCTTGCCCCATGGATATCTTGAAACACAAGGCGGCTGCGAAGAAGCGGGGATTCCTCGACGGATATTTCCTCATCGCCATGCCTGGCATGAAGGATGACCGCTTCGCGCGAACGGTCGTCTATTTGTGCGCCCACAGCGAAGAAGGCGCAATGGGTCTGATCATCAACCAGATCCAGCAGATGCCGTTTCCCGACCTTTTGGTCCAGCTTGGCATACTGGATGAGAAGGAAGCCATCCGCCTTCCGGATTCAGCGCGCGAATTCGTGGTTCGCAATGGCGGCCCCGTGGATCGCAGCCGGGGCTTCGTGCTGCATAGTGGAGACTATCGCGTCGAGTCGTCGCTGCCGGTTTCGAGTGACATCTGCCTGACGGCCACCATCGACATCCTGCGAGCCATCTCCAAGGGCAGGGGCCCGCAAAAGGCACTGATGGCGCTTGGCTATGCGAGCTGGGGCGCCGGCCAGCTCGAGAGGGAAATCCAGGAAAACGGCTGGCTTACCTGTCCGGCCCTTCCAGACCTGCTGTTCGATGCCGATATGGAACGGAAATATGACCGCGTGGTCGCTTCGATCGGCGTCGATCTTACACGCCTGAGCACGGTAGCTGGACACGCTTGAGGTCGATAGGCAGAGTGGCGTATCGAAGCGTGCCGAGGTTGATCGTTTTCAAATGCTGACGGACTAACTCGTCAGCTAAGTCGGGGCCGATGGGGGAGCGGCTGTCCCCACGTCGTCATCCCGGGCGACCGAGCGAAGCGAAGGAAGACCCGTGGATGCCCATGCGTAGTAATCTTCTGCCTAATCGCGCACTAGCGCGAAAAGAGCGCCCTCGGCGACCAAGAGACAAGCGGTATTCTGACTTGGAACCGATCGGATGGCTTTTCCAACGTGCTGCCGGACAGGAATGAGGGAGGTGATGCGGGAATTCAGCCTAGTATGTTGCTGACAACGTCGTACTAGCGCAGATGCTGCTGATCATGAAATAAAGACTCGATCGCTGGGTCCCGAGTCTCTCCTTCGCTTCGCTCAGTCGCGGCCGGGATGACGATATTGAGGATGCTCGGCACCCGATCCTTCCCCCTCAGGATTGCTCGACGACGGTCGGGTGTCCGAGGGCGATCATTCCTTGCGAACCCCTCCTGACGATGCCGAGCCACTCACGCCTGAGTGACGCGGAATTGTTCCTTGAGCAACCTTACCACCCCGTCGCTTTGAACGGGCGCGCCGTACATAAAGCTCTGAACATATTCGCAACCCATCTGGCGCAGCTCCAACGCGTCGCGCTCGTCCGAAATGCCTTCCGCGACGACAGACATGCCAAGGTCGTGCGCCATGCTGACCATCGACTTCAACAGCACGGGGCGCTTGGGCGATGGGTCCTCGAGGAAGCTTTTGTCGATCTTGATCGTGTCGAACGGGAAGCGCGTAAGATAGGAGAGTGAAGAGTAGCCGGTGCCGAAGTCGTCAATCGACAGGCCGATGCCCAGCTTTTTCAGTCTTTTGAGTACATGCGCACTCTGTTCTGGATTGTCCATCACCAGCGATTCCGTCAGCTCCAGCCGGAAGCAGATCGGTTTGATATTGGCGCGCGCCACGACCGAGCGCACATCGGTGACGAGGTCGCGCCGCAACAACTGACGGCTTGAAAGGTTGACGGATACGAACAGCGGGTTGTCGCCGATCTGCTTTTGCCAGCTGGCGAGATCGTCTGCAGCACGCTGCATCGCAAACAGGCCAAGCTGAACGATGAGACCGGTGGTCTCGGCAACCGGAATGAAGTCCGAAGGCGGAATGCCGCCGCGTCGCGGGTGCTCCCAGCGCAGCAAAGCCTCGAAGCCCGCAATGCTGCGGTCTTCCAACCGGACGATCGGCTGATAGACCAGGCGGAGTTCGTTGCGTTCGATGGCGCGTTGCAAATCGGATTCGATCTGCACCCGGTCCGTCCCAACGGAACGGAAGGCGGGACGGAATGGTTCGATCCGGTCGCCGCCGAAGCGTTTCGCCTGCTGCATCGCCAGTTCGGCGTCCTTGACCATGTCCGCCGCAGCGCCTTGCGCGGCGGTCCAGGTGACGAGACCGATGGAGCAGGTCAGGACGATCTCGCGCTTGGCGAAATTGACCGGCGCCCGGATCGCCTGCTTGATTGCTTCGGCAAAGGCGGCAATGCGCGCGGGACTGTTCTCCGACAGCAACAGGAACGCGAATTGATCGCCGGAGAAACGCGACAGCGCGTCCGACGGCTTCAGCAGCCGGTGAAGACGCCGTGCTATGGTCAGCAGGATTGTGTCACCGGCGGAAATACCAAGGCCGTCGTTGACTTGCTTGAAGCGGTCGATATCGACAACCAGCACAGTGGGCCGAACCGCCTCCTCGGTCTTCGCCACCGAGATGATCGCATCCAGTCGGGTCAGGAACAGCTCGCGGTTTGGCAGGCCGGTGAGATTGTCGTGCACCGCGTCGTGCAGAAGCCGCTCCTCGGACTTCTTCTGCTCCGTCACATCGACCAGCGTGCCGACGCAGCGGATGACTTCGCCATCCGAGCCGACGACCGGTCGAGCGCGCAGCGAAAACCAGTGATAGTGACCGTCGGCACCCCGCAGACGGAAGCTCTGCATCACCCGCCCGCGGCGGTGTTCGAGCACAACGTCGAGCGTCGTGCGAAAACTGTCGCGGTCGTCACTATGCAGGACTGGAAGCCAGTTGCGTGCCGGTCCTCCAAGGCTGTTAGGGGGCAGGCCGAGTTGAACGCTGACGTCCGGGCGGGTCGTTACGCGGTCACGCAGCACATCCCAGTCCCAGACGATGTCGCCCGAACCGGCCACAGCGAGCGCCTGGCGCTCAAGATCGCTGAACAGGCCCTGATGCAGCGCGCCGCCGGCGAAGGCGTGCTGAATAACGGTGAAGCCGATGAGCAGAATGATCAGGATCAAGCCGCCACCCAGCGCAGGCTGGATGATGTCGTTGTTGAGCACGCCGGTGATCGCCATCCAGGAGGCGGTCAGCCAGGCGAGAACCATGACCCAACTCGGCACCAGCATGATGGCGCGGTCATAGCCGCGGAAGCCGAGCATGACGATCAGTCCCAGGCCGACGACGGCGGTGGCCGCAAAGGAGATGCGGGCAATGCCGGCGGCAACGGACGGATCGATGACGGCAACCCCGGCGATCATTGCTAGTCCGGCTATCCAAAGCAAGGCTAAGTAGCTGAAACGATTGTGCCAGCGGTTGAGATTTAGATAGGCGAACAGGAACACGACGAAGGTCGCGGCAAGCGCTACCTCGGCGCCCGCCCGCCAGATCTGCTGGCTGCCTGGCGCAATGTCGATCACCTCGTTCACAAAGCCGAAATCGACGCAGATGTAGGCGAGAACCGCCCAGGAAAGCGCCGCCGTCGCCGGAAACATCGACGTTCCCTTGACGACGAAAAGGATGGTCAGGAAGAGAGCCAGAAGGCCTGCAATTCCAATGACGATGCCGCGGTAGAGCGTGTAGGAGTTGACCGAATCCTTATATGCCTCGGGCTCCCACAGATAGACTTGGGGCAGCCTGGGTGACGCCAGTTCCGCAATGAAGGTTACCACCGCGCCGGGGTTCAGCGTTACGCGGAAAACGTCGGCGTCCGGGCTGACCTGCCGGTCGAGCGCAAATCCCTCGCTGGGCGTGATGGCGGCCAGCCGGCTCGAGCCAAGATCAGGCCAGAATAGGCCGGAATTCGCCAGTCTGAAATGCGGCGCGACGATCAGGCGGTCGATTTGTTGGTCGGTGGTATTGGCAAGCGCGAACACCCCCCAGTCGCTGGTGGGACGCGCTTCATTCGCCTCGACTTCGATGCGGCGGACGATTCCGTCCGGCCCAGGCGCGGTCGAAACCTGGAAATTCTGACCCTGGTTGCGGTAGATTTCCACTGCGCGGGAGAGGTCGAGGGCGACGTCGCCGCCGGAGATTTTGATGGGCTCGATCGCAAGGCACGGTGCCGCTGTTGCCAATGTCAGCAGGATCACGGCAACGAAGCCTATCAGGTTACGTATTGAAGAATGCAAAGTCAGTCCTTCGCGCCAGCGAGTCCCGGATCATCCGCGATCCGGGCGTAGAGATAGTGATCGTGCCAGACCCCGTTGATTCTGAGATAGGATCGTAGCAGTCCCTCGCGTTTGAATCCGGCTTTTTCAAGCACACGAACGGATCTCGTGTTATCGGGAATGCATGCCGCCTCGACCCGGTGCAGCTTCAGCGTGTCGAACGCATGCGCCGCGACCAGTCTCAACGCCTCGGGCATGAAGCCCTGGCCCGCATAGCGCTGGCCGATCCAGTAGCCGATCTGTCCACTCTGAGAAACGCCATGACGGACATTTCCGAGTGTGATGCCGCCCATTAGACGCTCTGTGTTTGTGTCGAAGATGAAGAAAGCGGCGCCGGTGCCTTGCGCGAAATCCTCCCGGTAGCGATTGAGGCGTTGACGCCACGCCGGCCAGTCGAGCTCGTCGGACGCCCATTTTGGCTCCCAGGGCTCAAGGAAATGGCGACTTTCGGAACGCAACGTCGCCCATTCGCGATAGTCGCCCGCGACTGGCATACGCAGCGCCACGCGCTCACCCCTCAGCGAGGGTTGGTCGCGACGGAAGAACGGCAGCGCGATCATACGCCGGGCTTTCCGCCGGTCACCGCCTCAGCCCGCGCCCTCATCGGAGCTTAGACGGCAAGCTTTTGCAAGACAGGTGCGGGATCCGCGAGAGAATTCCGGATGTTGTCGTAGGATGGAAGCGTGCCAATCGGGCCAACGCCCGTAACCGTCGGCAGCGTCGAGAACATACGAGCCGACAAGTCCGTAAGCCGCTCGATTGTCAGCGCGGAGAGGCGGGTCATCAGCTCTTCCCGGGTGATCGGCCGGCCAAACAGCAGGAGCTGGCGCGCGATCTGCGAAGCGCGGCTCGATGCGCTCTCGCCCGACATCACCAGCCCGGCCCGATACTGGGCGCGCGCCCGATCGAGTTCCGACTGGTTGATCTGCTCGCCTGCCTTCTGCAGTTCCTCGATGATGACGGGCACCAGCTTGCCGATATCGCTAAGACCCGTTGCGGCATGAACGCCGAAGATCCCGGTATCGGAGAATCCCCAGTGAAAGGCATAGACGGAATAGCAAAGGCCGCGCTTCTCGCGCACTTCCTGGAAGAGACGCGACGACATGCCGCCTCCGAGAATCATCGAAAGCACCTGCGAGGCATAAAAGTCGCGCACATGATAGGCGCGGCCCTCGAAACCCAGCACGACCTGAGCATCCATCAGATCGCGGTCCTCGCGATAGTCCCCGCCGACATAGTGGGCGGGGTCGGGCATGACACTTTGCGATTTGCTGCGAAAGCTGCCGAGCTTCTTCTCCACTTCACGGACAAAGGCGTCGTGCTTTATGTCGCCCGCGCCAACCACCACCATATCCTCGGCGCCATACTGGCGTTCCATGAAGGCATGAAGCTGGCGCGAGGTGAATGATTGTACGGTCTCGGGCGTGCCGAGGATCGAACGTCCGATCGTCTGTCCGGTGTATGCGGTTTCTGTGAACCGGTCGAAAACCACATCGTCCGGCGTATCATGCGCCGCGCCGATTTCCTGGAGAATGACGTTCTGCTCGCGTTCGAGCTCATCGGGATCGAACGTCGAGTCCTGCAGGATGTCTGCGAGAATATCCACCGCCAGCGGCATGTCGTCGCCGAGAAGCCGGGCATAGAAGGAAGTGGTTTCCACACTGGTGGCAGCGTTTATCTCGCCGCCCACGTTCTCGATCTCGGAAGCAATTTCAAAGGCGGTACGGCTGCCGGTTCCCTTGAACGCCATATGCTCCAGCAAATGCGCCATGCCGTGCTCTTCTGCCCGCTCATTGCGGGCACCAGATCTCACCCACATGCCGAGAGCAGCTGTTTCGATACTGGGAATAGTTTCGGTCGCGACTGTCAGGCCGTTCGACAGACGGCTTACCTCTACGCCCATTTAGATCAAACTCCCTGAACGCGCCGCTCGTGTATGACGGCTAATATGATCTTCCACCATTTTCAGGTCTGAGGGAAGTACCGTGTAGCTTTCCGCTGCGTCCATCAATCCGGCGAGCCAAACCGGCAGCGCCGGAAGTACCCCGGAGGCGGCATGAACGGCGTCGGGGAATTTCGCCGGGTGAGCGGTGCCGAGCACAATCATGGGGCTGTCCCCGCCATGGCCGGCGGCGACCCGAACGGCGGTCGCCGTGTGCGGATCGAGAAGGTATCCGCTGCGCATCAGCGTCTGGCCGATGGTCTCGGCCGTCTCTTCCGTGGAGGCGCGCCCGGCGTCGAACGCGTTGCGGATAGCGTCAAGTGTCACGGCGTCGATGGCAAAGCCGCCGGACTGCTTCAGGCCGTTCATGTAGCGGCTGACCTCGGCGCTGTCGCGGCCCGAGGCCTCGTAAAGGATGCGCTCGAAGTTGGACGACACCTGGATGTCCATGGACGGCGAGCTGGTGGCCACAACCCCGCGCATGCGGTATTCGCCGGACGCAAGAGTGCGCGCCAGAATGTCGTTTTCGTTGGTGGCGATCACAAGGCGGTCGATCGGCAGACCCATGCGCTTGGCGACATAGCCTGCGAAAATGTCGCCGAAATTACCGGTCGGCACGGTGAAGGAGATGGGCCGGTCCGGGGCTCCGAGAGAGAGCGCCGACGAGAAATAGTAGACGATCTGAGCCATGATGCGCGCCCAGTTGATCGAATTGACGCCGGACAGGCAAACGCGATCGCGGAAGCGATGGTCGTTGAACATGTCCTTCACCAGCGCCTGGCAGTCGTCGAAATTGCCGTCGATCGACAAGGCATGGACATTCTTGGCTTTCGACGTGGTCATCTGCCGCTGCTGGACGGGCGAAACGCGGCCATAGGGGAAGAGCACGAACATGTCGGTGCGCTGCTGCCCGCCGAACGCGTCGATCGCGGCACCGCCGGTGTCGCCGGATGTCGCGGCGACGATCGTCGCGCGTTCGCCGCGCTCGGCGAGAATGTGGTCCATCAGCCGCGCCAGCAACTGCATTGCCACATCCTTGAAGGCCAGCGTCGGACCGTGGAACAGTTCCAGCACGAACATATTCTGGCCCGTCTGCACGATCGGGCAGACGGCCTCGTGACGGAACGTGCCATAGGCCTCGTGGACGATTTTCGCGAATGTCGATGCATCGATGTCATCACCGACGAACGGCGTCAGCAGCCGGACTGCGAGTTCGGCATAGGAAAGACCGCGGAACGAACGGATCTCTGCGGTTGAAAGAGCAGGCCATTCGCTCGGCACATAGAGGCCGCCGTCGCGCGCCAGTCCAGCAAGAACGGTATCGGAGAAATCCAGCTCGGGCGCGTTTCCGCGCGTGCTGACATACTTCATCGTCACAGGCTCCCTGCGGTGGCGGCTTCCGGTTTGTGCATATCGCCGCGCAGCCGGTCGCATTTCGGTCGCGCGGTTGCTATAGAGCAACTGCTTTGCTGCTGGGAAGAGTGCCTATGGAGTTTCGTTTGACATACCGACGTTCCTTGCCGGGTTTGCTTTTGTCCGGCTTTCTGCTCACCGTCGCTGGCTGTCAGTCTAGCGGCAATAGTGCCAACCAAACCGCCAGTGGCGGTCCAGCTGCGCCGGCCGCAGAAGGCAAGGTCAAGGAAAGCGATCTGCAGGGTTACTGTCCGCGCGTGACCCTTCGCGATGGCACGGCGTACGTGAATATGTATGCCAAGGGCGGCCAGGATGATCCGAACAAGCTCCTGTATCAGGCGGCGATAACGGACGTCACGCGCAGTTGTACCCACGATAATGGCATGCTGAACATCACTGTGGCGGTCGCAGGCAAGATAGTACCTGGGCCGGCCGGTTCGCCGACCACGATTACACTGCCGATTCGTATCGTTGCCGTTCAGGGAGAAGGTGTCGCCTACACCCAGCTTCACAAGCATCCGGTGACGATGGGCGACATGTCCTCCGCGACGCAGTTCGTCTTCAACGATCCGAACCTGTCTCTGACCGAAACCGGCAAGAAGGACATCCAACTTTTCGCTGGTTTCGACGAAGGCCCGCCGAAGAAGAAAAAGCCGGCGGACGAGGAATAGCGAGGGCATGGCCTCGATCTGGGGCCGTGCGACGGGTCGCTCGTAGCCCCACTAAGACGGCATTCACCTACCTTTGAGGCCAGCTTCGGGGAAAGCCAGGGCTGAGGGTGAGCGGCCGCCGTACGCTTCCGCGGTGATGCAGTCGTGCGAAGATTAGTTCAAGCTATGGGCTACCGGGAACGTCGTCGAGAAGGTTGTCGCCGGATTGTGTTTTCCGAGGAGGCAACTGGCCGTCGGGCGTGAGCTTATCGACCGCTTCGGGCAATGCCCTGGTGATGCGCTCGATGAGTTCTTCCCTGGAAAGTCCCGTCTGTTCCGACAGCGATGTCAACGTCTCGTCATCGATCGCGGCCTCGACCTCGGGGGTCTCAAGCGGCTCATTCGGACCTTTCTTCACCCATGAATCCACCTTGCTTCCGGCGCCGGCATTGCGAAAGCGGTCCAGAATCTCACCGAGAGGCGTGCCTTCGACACCCTTGGCCAACTGATCCATAAGGCCTCCGCCGGCCGGAGTGGACTGGGGGTTGTTCGGGTCCGTGCCAGTGCCTCTTATCATCCCAGCCAGCTTGTCGCGATTTTGATAAGCCAGGATACCGAGCACGGCGACCGCAAGTCTTCCTAGGTTTGCCATTCACTATCTCCCTTGTTTGCAGCAGAAGTCCGGCACTGGTCAAAGGTTCCACACCTGGCGCACTGGTTTACCAATGACTCCGACGGCTGGAACTTTAAGGGGCACGAGCGGTTGGGTGCTCACAGTCAACACCGGGGATTCCTTCCATGAGAACCATTACAGGGCTCTTCAGCACCCATCACGAGGCTCGCACCGCGGTAGCGGCGCTGGAGCAAGCAGGCATTCCCAGCAGCGATATCAGCCTCATTTCTCCCAAGGGTGGAGAATCAAGCGCCGAAGGGGTAGCGACTGGCGCAGGTATCGGCGCGGCTGTCGGCGGGGCCGGCGGACTGTTGGCCGGGCTTGGTGCAATCGCCATCCCAGGCATTGGCCCGGTTATCGGCGCCGGTTGGTTGGTTGCCACGATTGTCGGTGCCACGGCCGGAAGCATCGCGGGCGGCTTGATTGCAACGCTCGTGGATGCAGGGGTCGAAGAGAGTGATGCGCATGTCTACGCCGAGGGCATCAAGCGGGGCGGTACTCTGGTAACCGCCCGCGTCGAGGACTCCGAAGTCGATGTCGCCAAAACCATTCTGGATGACCACAGCCGCATCGACACGGCCGCTCGCCGAAGAGAGTATGAGGAAGGCGGCTGGTGCGGCTTCAATGACGAGTATGTTTCGGAAGATGAACTGGCCGACTCCGACCGGCCGGTGCGCGTCGATCCCCTGCTAGCGCCATATCCGCGATAGCCCGGCAGCGGATTTTCCCTGTCGGCATGCAGAGCGCTCAGGGCGCCTTCCTGGACGTGAGGACCCTTCGGGTTCGAGCTTTCCAACAGATGATATTCGCCCTAGCGCGCACGGCTATCTTGCCGAGGAGACTTTGATGTCACGACTGCTTAGAACTATCTTCCTGATTGTCAGCGTTGCGTCTGCAGCGGGCTGTCAATCAGGATCCACCACCATCCCCGCATCTCCCGAGAACTGTGCAATGGTGGGCTCCACTTGTGACTTGAACAAGCCCGACCGACCACCTGACAATTGATAGAATCCAGGTACTGGGCACCACCGCGGTCAGCTCCGCGACGATCGATCAGCCTCGCATGCCGGAGCGCACGTTGCGCCCCAGCTAAAGCGAACTGCAGCTATGCCTTCGGACCGCCACCCTGGCGAAGGCTTCGCCGGTCATTCGACGCCCATTACCAGGCCCTCGATGTCATGCTTCTGCGTAACCGGCACGAGTTGCTCGACGACACGGCATTTCAGGTGGCTCCGAAGCTCGGCCGGCAGGGCCTGATAGTACTGTTCGGTAGCCATCATATCGTGAAGCTGATCATGTCCGGCGCCGGGGGCATCGACGCCCAGCACAAGGACCGGGCGCGCGATAGGAGACGGATGCATGGTTCCGCGGTGAATGGTGAGGGCGGAACGGCAGGACACGTCCCCCATCGATGGGTACTTTTTTACGCCACGCGACGCAAACTGCTCCCAGATCTCGGTAGGCGGGAACATCTCATGTTTCCAATCTCGCCCATCCAAGAACTGCGTTCCCGGGGCCACCTCGAATGGCCCCATGTCTTCAGTTACGTCAACGCCCGTGAGGTTGAAGGCAAGTGATGTAATCCTGCGGTCTTGATACGTGTCCGGCGGTGAAGGAAAGTCTCGGTGCCAGGGCTGGTTCTTTGCCCCTTGAAACGGCGTATCAAAGCCAAGCTCAACGATCTGGTAGTCCGGGCCCAGGGCACCTTCGCACATCGCTCTCACCCACGGATGCGTGGATAACTCCACGAACCCGCTGAACTCTTCCGGGTGAATCTCGACGTACCAGCGGCGGGGGCCTCGCCCGACCGCTCCCCCCGGACGCTGGATCGCCTTCCAGAAGGCGGTCATCATATCTTCCTTCATCGCCTCGGCGAAGGCCCGCGAGAACGCCCCTTTCTTTGCGACAACACCATCGGCGAACAGGGTTGCGATATCCATGCTCACGTCAGGTTCCGCTCGCGAGGGGCTGGAAATGTTCATGGCAAGCTCCGTCCGGGATTAGTCATAAAATTATCAAATCCACGGTGATGCCGTTTCATTGCAACTGTCAATGGTCGAGCGATGTGTCCCGCAGAGGACTTCAGGAACCAAACGCGCATCCACCGTGTTCGTCTGCCGGAGGTGAGCCATGCCCATGTATCGATTCGAGTTTGTCGGAGAGCCCGACGTCAATCCGGTTTATGTCGACCTGGCGGATGTCGACGCTGCCAAGGAAGAAGCCGGGAAAGCGTTAGCCGAGACGGTGATGGACAAAGCGATCGAGCGACGTGACCCGACGGTTCTTGCAACCAATATATACGACGAGGCCGGGTATCTGGTTGGGACCGTGAGCTTCGGCGATCTGGCCCGCGGTCATGACGACACAGACGGTTCCGAGCCTGGCGTTATCCGGGCTGGTTAGCCAATTGGCGGGGTTGCACTGGAATTGCAGCTCCGACAAAGTGTGTTCGCCAAATGTGCAATCTCTACAACCTCACGACCAACCAGCGGGCGATCATCGAGTTCAGCCGGGCGCTGCGCGACCTAACGGGCAATCTGGAACCGGAGCTGGACATCTTTCCCGACCTGCCGGCGCCAATTGTGCGCAACGGCGTTGATGGTGTGCGCGAGCTGGTGCGGGTGAGATGGGGCATGCCCAGCTCGTCGCAGGCGCAGTTCGAGGCCACCAAAAAGCGAGCGGATCGGCTGCGCGCAAAGGGCGAGCCGGTCGATTTCGATCTGCTGCTGAAGATGGAGCCGGACCGCGGCACAACGAACATCCGCAACACCAGGAGCAGGCACTGGACACCCTGGCTTGGGCCTGCAAATCGCTGTGTCGTTCCCCTTACAAGCTTCGCCGAGCCCGACCCCGCCAGAAAGGCCGGTGGCGGGCCGGTTCCGAACACCTGGTTTGCCGTCAATGACAACAAGCCGCTCGCGTTCTTCGCTGGCATCTGGGTGGCGCAATGGGAGAGCGTGCGCAAGATCAAGGAAGGTCTGGTTACGCTCGACCTCTTTGCATTTCTCACGACTGAACCGAACGGCGTTGTCGCGCCGGTGCACGAGAAGGCGATGCCGGTCATCCTTACGACGACGGACGAGGTTGAGGCTTGGATGTCCGCGCCATGGGACGAGGCGAAGGCGCTGCAGCGGCCCTTGCCGGACGGGCAATTGAAGGTGGTCGCGCCGCCACCGACGATGGAGCCGGATACCGGCACGCCGAAGAAAGTCGAGGAAAGGCAAACCCCGGTTCAGGGTTCGCTGCTGTAGTGTCGCATCGCGCGGCGGACTGCTGGAACCGTTACGTCCTCATCGCATTAAGCTTTTGCGACTTAGTACGCGCAACCGCGCTTTTGAGGGATCACGACCATGGCATCGTCCGTTCTAATCGGCATTCTCATAACGTTTCTCGTCATTATCCTGGTACTTTACTTGGTTCAGCGCCTTCCGATCGAGGCCAGGATGCGGCAGATTGTGCAGATCATCGTCATAATCATCGGTATCATTGCACTGCTCAAATACCTCGCCGTGTTCTAGGAGCCGCGCTCTGAGATGAGTGATACCCAATGATTTCGTCCGAGGAGTTCCAGAATGGCCGATGACAAGAAGAAAACCGCCGATGATCGCAAGCTGGTCTCCGCCGAGCAGCCGTATGAAGCGGCGGCTTTTGCGAAGAAATATGGCATTCCACCGAGCGAGGCGAAGACCATCATCAAGCGGTATGGTCCCTCGCGCAAAAAACTAAATTCTTACATGTCTTCGCGGGAAGCCTAGCGGTCTCGATCAGACCTAACGGGTTTGGTACTGGGATGAATGATGTGGGAGTCCACATCCCTCATGCGTCCGACCACTCCGACAGCGCGGCGACGACGCCCGGCAAATCCACCCAGCGGTGGATAACTGTTTCGGCACCGGCATCGGTCAGGGCATCGGCATGGCCCGGATAGCTGTGCGCCGCGCCGGTGAACCCGATGACGCGCATGCCCGCAGATTTCGCGCCATGAATGCCGTGAACCGAATCCTCGATGACGAAGGTATTGGCCGGATTGGCAGCGTAGTGCTTGGCAGCAAACAGGAATACGTCGGGCGACGGCTTGGGCTTTCCGCTCGGCGTGTCGAGTGATGAGAACACATCGTCCATGCCGAACAGGCGGTTGAGGCCAGTCGTTTCCAGCATGAAGCGTATGCGCTCGGTGCGCGAATTGGAGCAGATGCAACGCGGCGGCTTGACCGAGGCAACAGCGCTCTTTGCGCCGTCAATCAAGCGGACATCGGTTCGCAGCCGGCGATCGACCAGAACCTCCGCCTCATCGATCAGCGTGGCCTGAAAAGGCACGTTCGACTCGGCCTCGATCCTGAGCATGATGTCCTTGAAGGTCAGGCCCGCATAGCGCTCACTCAGCTCCTCGCCGGTGATGGGAAAGCCGGCCTTGGTAAGCAACTCGGCCTCGATTCGCGCGGCTATGATTTCGGAATCGACAAGCGTTCCATCAAAATCGAAGATAACGAGCTCTGGCTGGGTCATAAGTCCGGCTGTCAGGGAGGATGGCGCGGAGCGCGCCTTGTTTGCCGCCGCATACATCACACGCGGCCGAACGGCAAATCACGGCTGACCGACCACGAATGTCGTAATGACACTGTCAGTGCATTGTGATACGCTCTGTTGCAAAGGAGAGCCCCATGCCGAGCCTGAATGCATCGCCAAAACGCGAAACGCTTAACATCCGCATAAAGCCCGAAGAACGGGGCCTGATAGACCGCGCCGCGCGAGCAAAGGGCAAGAACCGTACGGACTTCATTCTCGATGCTGCACGGTCGGCTGCGGAGGAAGCTTTGCTTGATCAGCTGGTGATATCAGTAAGCCCTGAAAGATACGCCGCGTTTCTCGATCGCTTGTCGATGCCGCCGAAGCCAAACGAACGGCTGAAAAAGACAATGAGAACACCCGCGCCCTGGAGCGATGAGTGAAGCTCTCCGCGCCGCAACCCCTATCGGCGCATCATCAGGTCGACGCATTCTCATCGGGCTCGGAAGGCCTCGACCTCTGGCTGAAGAAGCGCGCGCTCAAGAAGGAGACGACCGGCGCTTCGCGAACATTTGCCGCGTGTGAGGGAGGCAGAGTCCTTGCATACTATGCGTTGGCTTCCAGTGCAGTGGTCTCGGATGCAGCGCCTGGGCGGTTTCGACGAAACATGCCCGACCCTATACCGGTTGTGCTGCTCGGGCGGCTGGCGGTGGACTGCTCATGTCAGGGTCGGGGGCTTGGCCGAGCTTTGGTGCTGGATGCAGGCCTTCGGTTGATCCAGGCGGCGGACTTGATTGGCGTCCGGGGAATGATTGTGCACGCCCTGTCAGACGAAGCAAAAGCCTTCTACGAAGCGGTTGGTTTCGAACTGTCGCCGCTCGACCCGATGACGCTCCTGGTTACGCTGGTTGATCTTCGGGAAAGTCTGGAAGATACCGCACGCTCAAATCCTTGATCGGCTTCACTAATAATTTACTCAAAACGGTAACCATAACAACGAGTAACCAGTAACGCGTTGTCGGGTACCAAAATGCAAGCGTCGCAGTCCTTTGCCGTATCCTATTCGGACGCCACCGAACCGAACTGGCACAATACGATCATCAAGGGCGACTGCGTTGCCGCGATGGAGCGGCTACCCGAGAAATCGGTGGACGCGATTTTCGCCGATCCACCCTACAATCTTCAGCTCAATGGCGACCTGCATCGTCCTGACCAGTCGAAAGTCGACGCCGTCGACGACCACTGGGACCAATTCGACAGCTTCGCTGCCTATGACGCATTCACCCGTGCCTGGCTGCTGGCCGCCCGCCGCGTGCTGAAGCCGACCGGCTCGATCTGGGTGATCGGCTCCTATCACAACATCTTTCGCGTCGGCGCCACGATGCAGGATCTGGGCTTCTGGATCCTCAACGACATCGTCTGGCGCAAGACCAATCCAATGCCGAACTTCCGCGGCCGCCGCTTCCAGAACGCCCACGAAACCATGATTTGGGCGTCGCGCGACGCCAGCTCCAAGGGCTACACCTTCAATTACGATGCGCTGAAGGCCGCCAATGACGACGTCCAGATGCGTTCGGACTGGCTGTTCCCGATCTGCACGGGCGCCGAGCGGCTGAAGGATGACAAGGGCGACAAGCTTCATCCGACGCAGAAGCCGGAGGCGCTGCTGGCGCGCGTCATGCTGGCGTCGACCAAGCCGGGCGATGTCATCCTCGATCCGTTCTTCGGTTCGGGCACGACCGGCGCGGTCGCCAAGCGCCTCGGGCGCAGCTTTGTCGGCATCGAGCGGGAGCAGGACTACATCGACGCCGCGCGTGAGCGTATCCAAGGCGTCGAGCCGCTGCCCAGCATGGATCTTTCGGCACTGACCGGCAAGCGAGCCGAACCGCGCGTGGCGTTCGTCAGCCTTATCGATGCAGGCATCGTTCGGCCAGGCATGTTCCTCTACGATTCCCGCAAGCGCTGGGTAGCCAAGGTGCGCGCAGATGGCACGATCGCTGCCGGCGACCGCGTCGGCTCGATCCATCGTATAGGCGCTCAGGTGCAGGGCCTCGACGCTTGCAATGGCTGGACCTTCTGGCACTACGAGCGCAATGGCGGGCTCACGGCCATCGACGAGCTTCGCCGTATCGCGCGGCTGGGAATGGAGCGGGCGGGCGCGTGAGGGCCTCATGCCTCGTGCGAGCTGCGAAGAGGCTTGACCTGCTGAAGTCGGCGCAGTCTTCTACTCGTCCTCTACCACCACCCGCTCGACCTTGCCTTCAGCGTTGAGATAGATCGTTTCCGCGCCGCTGCGGATAAGCTTCTTGCCGGTCTTCGTGCTGGTCGCCGTCAAATGCCAGCGTGAGCGGGCTGCATCCGGTCCAATTTTTTCGAACGCATCGTCATGCGCGACCTGGTCTGGATACTCGGCGAAGTAGTCGCGAAACGCGTTCATGATTGCGGCCTTGCCGCGTAAGGCCCCAACCTTCACCGATCCATAGACCGCGTCCTCCGTGAAAAACTCTTCGATGGTCGCGAAGTCCTGCGCGTTGGTTGCGTCGTGGAAGCGCCGGAGAATATCCACCGGGTCATGGGTCACAGCTGAACTCCGTATGCGAGCAGATCATTCTTGAGCGCCGGCGCATCGGTGAACAGCACGGAATGCCATCCGGCTGCTATCGCGCCATCGACATTCTTCTGGCTGTCGTCGATGAAGATCGTCGCCGCGGGGTCCAGGCCGAAACTGGCTGCGTGATGGTCATAGATGCCCTTTTCCGGCTTGATCATGCCGATCTCGCCCGACACCGTGACCCCGCGCGGCTTGTTGAGGAATCCCCAGCGCTGGCGCGCTTCGACAAACGTGTCAGCAGCGAAATTGGTCAGCATGGTCACATCGTGGCCCTTGTCGATCAGACCTTCCATGATCGAAACGGTATCCTCGTAGGCATGTGGCACCATCTCGTGCCAACAGCGCCGAAAATTGCGGATGTTCTCCGCGTGCGCCGGATAGGCGGCGATCGACGTCGGCCTCCGCTTCCTCCCATGTCCGGCCCCGATCCTGCTCGACGTTCCACTCATGCGTGCAGACATTCTCGAAGAACCAGCGTCGCTCCGCCTGGTCCGGTATCAGCCGGCTGAACGGCAGATCCGGATCGTAATGGATCAGCACCCGGCCGATGTCGAAGACGATGTGACGGATTTCAGTCATGCCTGCTCAACTCTCCTGCGTCTGTCGTCTTTTGGTCGCGCCGGGAATGGCGAGTTCGATAACTTTTTTCATGACGGTCGGCAGAGCCTCGCCCGAGATGTCCTTTGCGCCAACCCAGCGATGTCCATGCGGTGCCGGCACCTCGCCGACTTCCGCGCGATAGACATCGAGATCGAGCGAGAAATGCGTGAAGACATGGTTGATAGTGCCGGCGCGCTGCCAATTTACCGCCAGAGGCGGATTGGCGTTGCCCCCGAGACCTCCGCGCCCTTCGCTCCAGCCGACGCTCGGAACTTCAGTCATGCCGCCAAGCAGGCCCTTGTCCGGCCGCGTGCGCATTAGGATCGCACCGTCGCTCCGGATGGCCACATACGCCTTGCCAATCCGCTTAGGCTTCTCGCTTTTGGGCGCGCGCAGCGGCAGAAGCTCCGGATCGCCGGAGCGAAGCGCGCGGCAATCGGCCCGCAGGGGACAGAGCATGCAGCGCGGCCTCCTCGGCGTGCAGATGGTGGCGCCAAGGTCCATCATCGCCTGCGCAAAATCTCCCGGGCGCCGGTCGGGTACAAGCTTCTCGACCTCGGAGCGTATTTCCGTCTTGGCGTCAGGCAGGGGCGTGCGGATGTCGAACAGGCGCGCGGTGACGCGCTCGACATTGCCGTCGACCACCGCCGCAGGCCTGTCGAAGGCAATCGCCGCGATTGCGGCCGCGGTATAGGCGCCGATGCCGGGCAGAGCGCGCAGGCCGTCCTCCGTATCCGGAAAGCCGTCCGGCAGCGCCGCCACTTCATTGGCGCAGGCTTTGAGATTGCGCGCCCGCGAATAATAGCCAAGCCCGGCCCAGGCGCGCATGACATCCTCGACCGGCGCATCGGCCAACGCCCTGACGTCCGGCCACTTCGCCAGAAAATCGCGGAAATAGGGTTTAACGGCCTCGACGGTCGTTTGCTGGAGCATGACCTCCGACAGCCAGACGTGATAAGGCTGCGGACGAACGCCACGCGCCAGGTCGGCGGGCGAAACCCGCCAGGGCAGGTCCCGGTGGTGGTCGTCGTACCAGGCGAGCAGGCGTGCGGCGAGCGTATTTTCGTCGGTCGTTATTCGTAGGTTGTGGGTCGTCATATGCGGACCTGAATCTCGAATTTCAGCCGTAATAGCAAACTGCGAACAACGAACGACGACCCCTCGACCAACATAAGGACGGACATGGCAGGGAAAAGGCAGTTCGGCAATCCGGTCCCGGTCAGCGACCTCGCTGCTGCCGTGCTCGATCCGGTCTTGCGCAAACGCGCTGGCCTGTCGATCGGTCTCGTCCAATCGTGGGAGGAAATCGTCGGACCACGCATTGCCGCGAAATCACGCCCCGAAAAGCTGCAATGGCCGCGTCGCGTCCATGATGACGAGCCGTTCCGTTCGGCCGTCCTGGTCGTCGCTTGCGAAGGGATCGCAGCGCTGCATCTGCAGCACGAGACCGGTGAGGTGATCGGCAGGATCAACGCGTTTCTGGGCTTCGAGGCGGTCAACCGCATCAGGATCGTGCAGAAGCCGGTGACGCCGTTTGCGAAGCCGCCAAGGCCGGCGCCGAGGGTTTTGACGGCTTCTGAAAAAGCGGTGATTGCTGCGCAGGTCGAGCCGATCGAGGACGAAGGGCTGCGCGCCGCGCTGGAGCGGCTGGGCGCTTCCGTGCACGGCTCGCGCCGGCGCTGATCCGTTTATCTCGCATTTTCGTGAAGTTTTGTGCATCAAGCGGCTTGGATTGCGCGCTGCAATGCCTTAATTCGCGCCAACTCTCGCTTTTTGGTCCCGTCCGGCTCCATCATCCAATCTCAGTTCAGGTGATTCGTATGCTTCGGTCCTTGTCTCGCAGAACCGTACTCTCCTCGCTCGTGGCGATCGGCGCCAGCGCGATGCTCGCCGCTTGCGGCGACAGCGAGGAAAAGAAGGCCGAAACCCCCGCACCGGCGGACGCCGGAAAGCCGGCTGATCCGGCTAAGCCTGCCGAACCCGCAAAGCCCGCAGCTCCGGCGGAACTGCCGGAAGCCGCTGGAACGGTCGACATGGCCAAGCTGCTGCAGCCTGGCGCGCTGCCGGACATGGTCCTTGGCAAGGCCGACGCTCCGGTCACCATCGTTGAATACGCGTCGATGACGTGCCCGCATTGCGCGCACTTCCACGAGACGACTCTGCCGTCGCTGAAGACCAAATACATCGACACCGGCAAAGCGCGGCTGATCTTCCGCGAATTCCCGTTCGATCCGCGTGCCGAGGCCGGTTTCATGCTGGCACGCTGCTCGAAGGATAACTACTTCCCGATGGTCGACGTTCTGTTCAAGCAGCAGGGAACCTGGGCCGCACCGGAGGCCAACGCCAAGGAAGCGCTGCTGCAATTGTCGAAACTGGCCGGTTTTACACAGGAGAGCTTCGAGGCTTGCTTGACCGACCAGAAACTTCTGGACGAAGTCAGATCGGTACAGAAACGCGGATCGGATGAATTCGAGGTGGACTCGACTCCGACGTTCTTCATCAATGGCAAGAGATATAAGGGGGCCATGTCGATTGAGCAAATGTCGGCGATCATCGACGGCATCAACTAGCCTCAATCGCCCGGCAGTCGCCGGACGCATCGCTTCCGCGCGCCCAATGCATGCCGCCCAAAAAATCGCGGTTTTGGGAAACGACTTGCATAAAAACAGCAGGCCAGGCGCATGAAGTTCAATCGCCTCCGCCTTCTCGGCTTCAAGTCCTTCGTGGAGTCCGGCGAATTCGTCATCGAGCGTGGCCTGACCGGCATTGTCGGGCCGAATGGTTGCGGCAAGTCCAACCTTGTCGAGGCGCTGCGTTGGGTCATGGGCGAAAGCTCGTACAAGAACATGCGCGCCTCCGGCATGGACGACGTGATCTTCTCGGGCTCGGGCACGCGGCCGGCCAGAAACACCGCCGAAGTCACGCTGTTCCTCGACAATAGCGATCACACCGCGCCGGCGCCGTTCAACGACGCCGACGAGTTGCAGGTGTCTCGCCGCATCGAGCGCGAGGCTGGTTCCGTTTATCGCATCAACGGCAGGGAAGCGCGCGCGCGGGACGTCCAACTGCTTTTCGCCGACCAGTCGACGGGCGCGCGCTCGCCTTCCATGGTTGGGCAAGGACGCATTGGCGAACTGATCCAGGCGAAGCCGCAAGCGCGCCGCGCGCTGCTGGAAGAGGCAGCTGGCATTTCGGGGCTGCACAGCCGCCGCCACGAGGCGGAACTGCGACTTCGCGCAGCCGAACAGAATCTTGAGCGCCTCGACGATGTCGTCAGCGAACTCGAGGCCCAAATCGAAAGCTTGCGGCGTCAGGCGCGCCAGGCGTCGCGGTTCAAGAATCTCTCAGCCGATATCCGCAAAGCCGAAGCGACGCTGCTGCATCTGCGCTGGACGCTGGCAAAGACCCAGACCGGCGATGCACAGTCGGCACTTGCCGCCGCCACGTCGCTTGTGGCCGAGCGCGCCACGGCCCAGATCGAGGCAGCGAAGGCGCAGGCGGTCGGTGCGCATCATCTGCCTGGCTTGCGCGACAAATCAGCCGCGGCCGGCGCGGTTTATCAGCGCCTCTCGATCGCGCGCGGCCAGCTTGAGGAGGAAGCCGACCGTGTCCGCGCCCGTCAGGCCGAACTCGACCGTCGGCTTGAACAGTTTGCCGCCGACATCGCCCGCGAAGAGCGGATGATCCGCGACAATGCCGATGTGCTGGCGCGCCTGAGCGATGAGGAAATATCTCTTGTGGCGGAGGAGACAGGCGCGGCCGAGAGCGAGGCCGAAAAGCTGGCGCTGTTCGAAGCGGCCGCTGCTGCCCTTGCGCTGAGCGAGGCGAGCTTGACCGGCCTGACTGCCGAGCGCGCCGAGGCCGCCGCCGCGATAGGCCAGTTGGATCGTCAGTTGCGCGAAATTACCGAGCGGCGAGACCGCCTGGCAAGGCAAATGGCCGAGGTGGCCCGCGAGGCGGCGGATATTGGCGCGAAAATCGCAACGCTGGCCGACCCCGCCGAAAAGCGGCGTTCTGGTCGAGCAGGCGATTGCCGCCGCCGACGCCGCGGAGCAGATAGCGACCGTCGCCGAGACGGCGATTGCACAGGCCCGCGCTGCTGAGACTGCCGCGCGTCCGCCGGTGCAGGAGGCACGCGCCGCCCTTGCCCGCATCGAGACTGAGGCGCGCACGCTGGCGAAAATCCTGCAATCGGGTGGGGGAGGGCTGTTCCCGGCGGTGCTGGAGCGCATCGCGGTAGATCGCGGCTACGAGACGGCGCTTGGCGCCGCCCTCGGCGACGATCTCGAAGCGCCGATCGATGCCAGCGCGCCCGCACACTGGGGTGAAAGTACGGTGGGCGCGAGCGATCCTGCGCTGCCGGAAAGCCTGCCAAGCCTCGCAACGGTTGTACGCGCGCCGCCGCAACTCGCCCGCCGGCTGGCACAGATCGGCATTGTTGCGGACGCGGACGGCGCGCGGTTGCAGAAGCTGCTAAAGCCCGGCCAAAGGCTTGTGAGCCGCAAGGGCGCCTTGTGGCGCTGGGATGGCTTCGTCGCCAGCGCCGACGCACCGACTGCCGCGGCGCAAAGGCTGGCGCAGAAAAACCGGCTGACGGAGCTGCAAATCGAAGCGCGCGAATGCGTCGAGGGTGTGAAATCGGCCGAGCAGGCATTGCTGGCTGCGGAAGCGGCGGTGAGGACCAAGACCGAGGCGGAACGGCAATCACGCGAGGGTTGGCGGATCGCCCAGCGGGCGGTCGGGGAGGCGCGCGACGCATTGGCGCGGGCTGAGCACGCGGCGGGCGAGCTTTCGACGCGCCGTGCCGCGCTGGATGAAGCGCAGGCGCGCATCGGCGCCGATCTGGCAGAGGCCGAAGCCGCATTGGTGGAGGCGCAGAACCACCGCGCCGCCGCGCCGGATGTGTCGGCGTTGCAGGCGCGTCTTGAGCGGGCGTCGGGCCTGGTTTCGCGTGATCGCTCCGCGCTCGCTGATGCGCGCGCTGCTCACGACGGGTTGAAGCGCGAGGCCGAAGCACGGGGCCGCCGCCTCGCGATCATCGTGTCGGAGCGTGCCGGCTGGACGACCCGCGCCGAAAATGCCGAGGCGCAGATCGTGTCGCTCATGGGACGGCGCGCAGAGGCGGAAGCCGAGCGGCAGGCGCTTGCTGACACGCCCGACGAGATCGACGCCCGTCGCCGTGCATTGCTGTCAGAGCTTTCCAAAGCGGACGAGGCGCGCAAGCAGGCGTCCGACATGCTCCAAACCGCGGAGAACCGGCAGGTCGCACTGGACAAGGGCGCGACAGAGGCGATCCAGACGCTGGCTTCCGCCCGTGAAGAACGCGGACGCGCCGAGGAGCGACTGACCGCCGCCGATGAGCGCCGCCGCGAAGTCGAGACGCGCATTCGCGATACGCTGAACACCGAACCGCATCTCGTGATCAAGCTGGCGGGGCTGAACCCTGAAGCGAAGGCGCCGGACGTCGCCGACATCGAGCGCCAGCTCGAGAGGTTGAAGATCGAGCGCGAGCGGCTGGGCGCAGTTAATTTGCGGGCCGAGGAAGAACAGCGCGAGCTATCAGAACGGCTGGAGACCATCGTTACCGAACGGGAAGATGTCGTCGAGGCAATCCGCAAGCTGCGCCAGGCCATCCAGAACCTCAACCGCGAGGGCCGCGAGCGTCTGCTCGCCGCATTCGATGTTGTCAATGAGCAGTTCAAGCGGCTGTTCACGCACCTGTTCGGCGGCGGCACGGCCGAGCTTCAGCTGATCGAGTCGGATGATCCGCTGGAAGCCGGACTGGAAATCCTGGCCCGCCCGCCCGGCAAGAAGCCGCAGACGATGACGCTGTTATCCGGCGGCGAACAGGCGCTGACGGCGATGGCGCTGATCTTTGCGGTGTTCCTCACCAATCCCGCGCCGATCTGCGTCCTCGACGAGGTCGACGCGCCGCTCGACGACCACAACGTCGAGCGCTTCTGCAATCTGATGGACGAGATGGCGCGCACCACCGAAACGCGCTTCGTCATCATTACCCACAATCCGATCACGATGGCGCGCATGAACCGGCTGTTCGGCGTCACCATGGCCGAACAGGGCGTCAGCCAGCTGGTCTCAGTCGATCTCCAGGCTGCCGAACAGCTGCGCGAAGCGAGCTGATCGCGACTGAAGTTGTCTACCGACGGAAAAACCAAACAATGACGATAGTATAGTCGGGTCGGATGAATCACTCCGCAGATAGACTTATCGCGTCAGCCGATTGCCACCTGTCGGATGCAGGCCGGCAGAACCGTCCTCTGGCCAATGCGATCTTCGCGCAAACAGGGAGAACGATCATGAGAAAGTTGTCGCCCCACCTTTGTCAGCCTCAATGGTGTCATGCAGGCGTCGGGAAATGGGATTAGCTGGGAAAGTTTGTCATGGCGAAGCGGGACAAATCCCGTTTCACCAGCATCTCGAATCAAACAGATCGGCCTCGGAGGTGTAATAATGCCAGTAGCTGAGCGCATAGCAGCGGATGAAATTGAGGAGGCCGACGCGGGCGCTGCTCTCGTTAATCGGCGTTCCATAGAAATCGGCAAGGTAGATAGTTGCAGCGACATCGAGCGGGCAAAGGCCTGTGGATGCATTTTTGACACGCTCGCGCACCCTGGCCGCGCCGGTCAGATCGCCCAGCTTAAAATCATGATCATAAAGGATCGACCTCAGCTGGAACCGCCGATCACTGACATCCGACATCAGGTTGAACTCCTGAAAGGCTTCCTGGACGATGAAGGACTTGACATACGACCGCAGGTCGTCGGCTGACAGACCCTCAATTGGGGCTGCGGACACGAAGATGGCGCTGCGGCTGATCGCGGTCGATTGCAAGATGAACGGCTGGCGCGCCCCAATCAGCTTGCCATAGTCCACATACTCGTACTCATAATTGAAGAACAGCGGTTGGCCCTCGAATACTGTGCGGTTGTCGTCGAGCCTACGCCAGAGAATGTCGTCTGTATCGTTCTTGAAGAAGGATTTTATCCATGATCTGAGCCTCGCGACAAATTCGCTTTTATAGCCTTCGAAGTTATCAGCCGCGCGCGCTGAGTATCCGGCATAGAAGTATTTGTTTACCTCGAGTGTCGGCACAAGCGGTGCGACGCTGACCTGCGTCTCGATGCCCGTAATTTGCGTGATGAACTGATAGAAAAGCTTGACTTGTTCGACAAACTCGAGGGCGGTGTCCGAATCGACGACAATCTTTGAAGGGCGCACATCGACGTGGCTCCGGGCTTGTCTAGTGGACACAGAGTTGATCGTTATTCCATATTGGAACATTGAACGATCGATCAACGAGACCAGATCGTCCCGCTTTTCATCGACCCAAACAACTCCAGCTGCTGGGAAAATGGCCAAACAAATCAAACTGACTATGAGCGCTGCCGTACGAAATTTCGTCATTTCTTACCTGGGCCTTCCGACACGCGCTCGAGGGCCTTGCTTACCTAACCGCTGGGCCGGAAGCTATAAGTAATGCGGAAGCTATAGATAAATTTCGTTTCAGCGCGGAAAGAAGACATCAAACAGA
The DNA here is from genome assembly GCA_963829135.1 of uncultured Alphaproteobacteria bacterium. Taxonomy (GTDB): domain Bacteria; phylum Pseudomonadota; class Alphaproteobacteria; order Rhizobiales; family Rhizobiaceae; genus Kumtagia. The sequence goes on from CAWHHO010000004.1 coordinate 208,473, forward strand.
TCGATGCGGAGCTAAGCCATAAAAAATGAAGATACTCAACAAGCCCGGATCGATATGGCCCGCGCGGAACTGGACATCATCTCGCCCATGTGGCATCGCAATTCGCCGGAGGCGACGCGCTTGTGCGCCGCACTTGATCGTCGGTCGCCGACCTCAATCCGGCGCGCCGGCGAACACGATCTCGCCACCCGGCCATTTGCGGATTGCGCGGTCGATGCCGCCCGTGAATACCGATCCGTCGGGCGCGAACACTACCGAATAGAGCGGTCCGGTCGTCGGATTGTACTGCTCGATCTCATCGCCGCTTGCGATGTCCCACAACCGGGCGGTGCCGTCCAGCGAACAGGTGACGAGCCGCTTGCCATCAGAAGATATCTGCACCGCATAGACCGTACCGGAATGGCCGTCCAGTTCGCGAACCAGGCGGCCGGTTTCGACGTCCCAGACCTTGATTGAATTGTCGCCGCTGCCGGTGATGACCTCGTGGCCGTCCGGGGCAAAGGCGGCTCCATAGGTGCCGCGCTCGTGGCCCCGCCAGCTGCGGATCAGCCGGCCGGCATCGATATCCCAAAGCTTCAGTTCGCCGTCGATGCTGCCGCTAATCGCCTTGCTACCGTCGGGCGAGATGGCGACAGAGGAGATCGACCAGTCATGCCCGGACATGACATGGAGCAGCGAGCGGCTTTCAATGTCCCACACGATGACCGTGCCTGCCTCATGAACACTCACGGCCCGTTTGCCATCGCTGGTCAGCGCAATCTTGTTCGCGCCGCCATGCTGCGTTGCTGAAAAGACATGCAGGATAGCGCCATCGGCAACATTCCGGAGGACGATCTCGCCCTCGTCTCCCGCCGTCAGCGCGTGCTTGCCGTCGGGCAGGAACAGCGCCGTGCGCGCCATGTCCTTGTGGATGCCGACGTCGCGGATCAGCTGCTTTGTCTCCAGGTCCCAGAGCTTTATGGTGCGGTCCGTGCTTGCGCTCATGAGCGAGCGCCCGTCAGGCGAAAGTGCCAGCCAGACGACGGCGTCATGGTGGCCGCCTGCCTGCGTCGGAAGCTTCTCCGGCTTGGGAAGGGGGGCCGTGGTCGTCTGCGGCTCGATCTGGGATTCCGCCATGGGCGGCTGGGTATCCGGCGCCATGGCCGTCTGCGGATCTTCATCGTTGCCGCGCGGGGGTTGCAACCCTGGCCTTGCGGCCTCGATCGCTTCGCGAACCCAGCTGGTATCGGATTTTTGCTCTGGAGTGGGCGATTGAGGTTCGCTCGCCTCGGAGTTTGCGGCTGGCTGTGGTTCGAAAACCGGCGGCTGGCTGAGAATCTCCCGAGCGTCACGGGTCGGCTCCGGCTGCGGTTCCTCGAAGGGCGCGGAATCAGTGCCATCGCCGGTCACCGCCGTCTGGGTATCAGGGCTTGCCGGCTGCAGGGTGCCAAAATGATCCGCGATCAACGCAGCGATGGCGATCAACGGGATCGCGTAGAGAAGCGGACGCATCGAAAACGAGCTGGAAGCGGGCCGAATTCTGGCATTTCGGCCGAACAGCGTTGCCGGAGCTTGTTGCGCGCCGGTTCCATCATCGGAAGCAGCGAACAGCCGCCATGCCACGGCGAGACAGATCGCGCCGCCTGCAAGCAGCGCCGCCAATCTCATACCGTCGTTTGTAGGCATGTCATCGGCCAAAATCTTCACGCCGAGGCCGAAGGTCCGCACGAAGCTCCACAAAGCGAAGACACCGGCGGCGAGCGCCAGAACCGCGATCAGTCTGTCGGCAAGGGTTCTCATCGAGCGTCCCGCAACGAATTCCTGGGCGCAGAATGACTTCCGTTGGGGCCGATGTCGATATTTGCGAGTGGAGAGCGGTTGTCAGGATTGTAATTGCGCGGGACTGGCTGGGGCGCCTGGATTCGAACCAGGGGATGGCGGTACCAAAAACCGCTGCCTTACCACTTGGCTACGCCCCAACAGGCCGACGGAGAGTCGGAAACGCCGCCTTATAGGCAGAGTGCGCCGGGAGTGCAATCGGGACATGACATGATCTGTGGCGGTCGATGTGGTGCCAATTGCCCACGGCATCGCGGCAGGGCACCTCCGCGCAACGGGAAGATAAACTTCGCTCCTACTCGCCCCAGACCGCCAGTTCGTTTCCTGCCGGATCGGCAAAATGAAACCGCCGGCCGCCCGGAAAAGAGAAGATCGGCTTGACGATGCGGCCGCCGGCGCTTTCGACCGCGGCGAGCGTTTCTTCCAGGTCTTCCGAATAGAGCACCGGAAGCGGCTTGCCCAAAGCCTCGCGCTCGGCGTCGAAACCGCCGTCGAGCCCTTCGCTATAGGCTGCATAGGTCGGACCGTAATCGGTAAAGGTCCACGAGAACGCCGCGCTGTAAAAGGCCTTGACGCTGTCCAGCGTGCCGCCCGAAGCGGGCATTTCAAGATAATCGAGCTTGCCGGTCTGTTTCATCGGATCCTCCTGTTCGTGTTATGTTCTAAGGCTGAGCGGACCCGGCGGCAAGAGGCTGCGAACAACAAATTTTCTAATCGATTGTAGGAGTTAACGCCGAGCCGCACGCCTTGCCTTTCGCACTGCAGCATCCTATCGCTAGGTGCACGAGCATCGCATTGTCGGGGACGGACATGGCCAAGTGGGTCTACAGCTTCGGGGACGGCGCGGCGGAGGGGCGCGCCACCGACAAGAACTTGCTCGGCGGCAAGGGAGCCAATCTTGCCGAAATGTGCAGCCTCGGCCTACCGGTACCGCCCGGCTTCACCATCACGGCGGACGCGTGCAACCACTATTATGCCAACGGCAAGTCGCATCCGGCCGAACTTGCAGCGCAGGTCGACGCCGCGCTGGCCGAGGTCGGGCGCATCGCTGGCCGGCGGTTCGGCGACCCGGCCAATCTCCTGCTGGTCTCGGTGCGTTCCGGAGCCCGTGCATCCATGCCCGGCATGATGGATACGGTCTTGAATCTCGGCCTGAACGACGAGACCGTGCAGGCGCTGGCGCATGACGCGCATGATGCGCGCTTCGCCTATGACAGCTATCGCCGCTTCATCCAGATGTATTCCGACGTTGTGCTCGGCCTCGACCACGAGGTGTTCGAGGAGATTCTCGAGGACGAAAAAGCGAATCGCGGCTACGATCTCGACACCGAATTCACTGCCGCCGACTGGCAAAGTGTCATCGCGCTCTACAAATCCAAGGTTGAAGAGGAACTGGAGCGACCGTTTCCGCAGGATCCGCAGGAACAGCTGTGGGGCGCGATCGGTGCGGTGTTTTCTTCGTGGATGAATACCCGCGCTATCACCTACCGCAGGTTGCAGAATATTCCCGAGTCGTGGGGTACGGCTGTCAACGTTCAAGCGATGGTCTTTGGCAATATGGGCGACACGTCGGCGACGGGCGTTGCCTTCACCCGCAACCCGTCGACCGGCGAGAAGGCGCTGTATGGCGAGTTCCTCGTCAACGCGCAGGGCGAGGACGTGGTGGCCGGTATCCGCACACCGCAGAACATTACCGAAAAGGCTCGCATCAATGCCGGCTCTGACAAGCCGTCTCTGCAGAAGCTGATGCCCGAGGCGTACGCGGCCTTCACCGACATCTGCGGGCGGCTGGAAAAGCACTACTGCGACATGCAGGACATCGAGTTCACGATCGAACGCGGCAAATTGTGGATGCTGCAGACGCGCTCCGGCAAGCGTACCGCGAAGGCGGCCCTCAAGATTGCGGTGGACATGGCGCGCGAAGGGTTGATCTCGCCGCAAGAGGCGGTCGCCCGCATCGATCCGTCCTCGCTCGACCAGCTGCTGCACCCTACCATCGACCCGAGCGCCGAGCGCAACATCGTGGGCTCCGGCCTGCCGGCCTCTCCCGGTGCGGCCACAGGCGAAATTGTATTCAACTCGCAGGACGCCGAGGACGCGCGCAAGATCGGCCGGAAGGTGATCCTGGTACGCGTCGAGACCAGCCCCGAGGACATCCACGGCATGCATGCGGCGGAAGGCATCCTGACCACGCGCGGCGGGATGACCAGCCACGCCGCCGTAGTTGCGCGCGGCATGGGCAAGCCCTGCGTTTCGGGCGCCGGCACGCTGCGGGTCGACTACCGCGCCGGCACGGTGATCGCCATGGGGCACACGCTGAAGGCCGGCGACGTGATCACGATAGATGGCGGTACCGGGCAGGTGCTGAAAGGCGCTGTGGCGATGCTGCAGCCGGAGTTGTCGGGCGATTTCGCCTCGATCATGGAATGGGCCGACAAGGCGCGCCGCATGAAGGTGCGCACCAACGCCGAGACGCCGGCCGACGCCCGCATGGCGCGGTCCTTCGGCGCCGAAGGCATAGGGCTGTGCCGCACCGAGCACATGTTCTTCGACGGCGACCGCATCATTGCCATGCGCGAGATGATTTTGGCTGAGAACGAGAAGGGCCGCCGCGCCGCGCTCGACAAGCTGTTGCCGATGCAGCGCTCGGATTTCGTCGAGCTGTTCGAGATCATGGCCGGTCTGCCCGTGACGATCCGGCTGCTCGACCCGCCGCTGCATGAGTTCCTGCCGAAGACCGAGAAGGAATTCGGGGAGGTAGCGGCGGTGCTGAATGTCTCGGCCGACCGGCTACGCCAGCGCAGCGAGGCGCTGCACGAATTCAACCCGATGCTCGGGCATCGCGGCTGCCGGCTGGCGGTGTCCTATCCGGAGATCGCCGAAATGCAGACGCGCGCCATTTTCGAGGCGGCTATCCTGGCGGCCAAGACCACCGGCAGCCCGGTGGTACCGGAAATCATGGTGCCGCTGGTCTCGCTGAAGAAGGAGCTGGACTATGTGAAGGCGCGCATCGACGCGGTGGCGAAGGCGGTGATGGCCGAGAGCGGCGTAACCGTGGACTATCTGATCGGCACGATGATCGAACTGCCGCGCGCCGCTCTCCGCGCCCATGTGATCGCAGAGAGCGCCGAGTTCTTCTCCTTCGGCACCAACGACCTCACACAGACGACGTTCGGCATCAGCCGCGACGACGCAGCGCCCTTCCTTGAGACCTACCGCCAGAAGGGCATCATCGACCAGGACCCGTTCGTGTCGATCGATGTCGACGGCGTCGGCGAGCTGGTGAGCCTTGCGGCTGAAAAGGGCCGTACGACCCGCCCTGATATCAAGCTGGGCATCTGCGGAGAGCATGGCGGCGACCCCGCCTCGATCCACTTCTGCGAAAAGGTCGGGCTGGACTATGTGTCATGCTCCCCCTACCGCGTGCCGATTGCTAGGCTGGCGGCGGCGCAGGCCGCAGTGGGGAAGAGGTAGAGGCCGCCTTTCCTCGCAGTCCCGCAGCCTGCGAGTTCGACGCATGTGATGCAAGTAGCCTTCACGACTGGCCAATTGCGCCGCCAAACCGCGGCGATATATTTTTCACACGGCTTGTCGCATCGCGCGCGACGGTTGCGTCTTAAAGGAGCGCTGCGTCAGGCGCCGGCAATCCTGCACGAGGTATTTCGATGTCTCAAGTCCAGTCGCAAAGCCCCTATCGCTGGGTCATCGTCGCTGCCGGCGGCGTGCTCGGCTGCGTCGCCATCGGCGCGATGTTTTCGCTGCCGGTCCTGCTGCTGCCGATTTCCAAGGACACCGGATGGTCGGTCACCGGCGTCTCCAGCGCGATGACCATAGGCTTCCTCGCGTTGGCGCTTGCCAGCATGATCTGGGGCTCGCTGTCGGACCGGTTCGGGCCGCGCCTGGTGCTGCTGGCCGGGTCGGTGATCCTTTGCGCCAGCCTCGCGCTGGCCAGCCAGGTCACGTCGCTGTTCCAGTTCCAACTCGTGTTCGGGCTGCTCGTCGGCGGCGCCACGGCGGCGATCTTCGCGCCGATGATGGCCTGCGTGACCGGCTGGTTCGAAACGCAGCGCAGCCTCGCCGTCTCGCTCGTCTCCGCCGGCATGGGCATGGCGCCGATGACAATGGCGCCACTCGCCGCTTGGCTGATTACCATCCACGATTGGCGCACGACGCTGCTTATCATTGCCGCCTTCGCGGCGGCCGTGATGATCCCGGTTTCGCTGCTGGTGCGCCGCCCGCCGGTGCCGGAGACGGCAAGCGCTGCGGCTTCTGTCGATGGCCAGGTGCCGTCCGACATGTCGGTCGCGCAGGCGATCAAGTCGCCGCAGTTCATCATCCTGCTTTTGACCAACTTCTTCTGCTGCGCCACCCATTCCGGCCCGATCTTCCATACGGTGAGCTATGCAGTCACTTGCGGCATCCCGATGGTGCTGGCGGTTTCGATCTACAGCATCGAGGGGTTGGCCGGCATGGGCGGGCGCATCGCCTTCGGTCTGCTCGGCGACCGTTTCGGCGCCAAGAACGTGCTGGTTGTCGGGTTGCTGGCTCAGGCATTCGGCGTGCTCGGCTACGTCTTCGTCAGCCACCTCAGCGGATTCTATGCGGTGGCGGTGCTTGTCGGCTTCATCTACGCCGGCGTCATGCCGCTGTACGCGGTGATCGCGCGCGACAATTTCCCGCAGCGCATGATGGGTACCGTCATTGGCGGAACCGCCATGGCCGGCAGCCTCGGCATGGCCACCGGGCCGCTAACCGGCGGGTTCATCTATGAGAGTTTCGCCAGCTATAGCTGGCTGTATATCGGCTCATGGGCCATCGGGCTCGGGGCATTCCTGATTGCAATGACCTTCCGGCCGTTCCCCAAGACGCAGGAGCCGGCAGTCGCGGCTGCCGCGTAGGTTGCCGACGAACGTGCCATCGGCGAACTAGCGAGCAAATCGCAAAGGGGATGGGCGCGCTCGCGGGGTTCCGGCTGCTGCGCCCCGCCATACAACGACATGATGCGAGCAAATCGAAGTGATCGCCGCGAACGCCGCCTCGCTAAGGTATTCGCCTTATCCCTCAAATTCGTCAGGCAGAGCGAGACTGGCATCGCCGCCTGAGTTGCAGGAAGTTGGGTACCGTCACGAGGCGCGCGATCTATGCCGCCTCGCCGAGATCCAATCTGCCGAAAGGGTTCAGCATGCCCACAATCGTCACCGAGACGCCTTCGGATTTCGTAAACTACCTCACCGATCCAGGCCTGCCCGTCTACGACATGCATATTCCGCTGAAGCAGTATGTCTGTTCCGACCCGAATTTCGGCGGTAACGCCGAAGCCGCGCAGGTCATCGGCCATGCCAACCAGAAAATACCGATCGATGACCTGACGAAGAAGAAAATCAGTTCCAAGACCCGCAACATTGGCCGGCTTACCACGGGCCAAGGCTATCCGGACGACTTCATCCTTCTGATGGAGCACATGACGGACAATATCGACAAGATGCGCGCCGCGCCGGAGCTCAAGAACAAGGACTATTTTCGCGATCCCAATCTCGACGTCGAGGCTGTGCTCAACAGAATGGTCGAGAAGAAAGTCTTCGGCATGGACTGCATCGGTTTCGTCTCGCAATACCTTGTCTATGCGGGCGTCTGGCAAGAGTACAAGACCTACTATCCCGCCGATTATCGCCGCGAGTTCAAGCCGGTGAAGTCGCTGAAGGAAGTAGAGCGTCTATGCCTGGTGATCTGGAACAATTATCACATCGGCATCATCGATTATGTCGGCGACTACGATGAGGAAAAGGGCGAACTGATGGTCGATGTATGTCAGAGTTCCTCGTCCAACGAGGCTAAAGGGCCGCAGACCAATGTCGACGTCACCCTGCGCGTATCGCCGAACGACACCTACCAAGGCGCGCAGAAGTTCAAGATATGGAGAAAGGGTTCACCGGTGATGCCGGTCCCGCATCCCGTGTATATCTGCAAGATGCCGGGGCTTGTTTATCAGGGCGATATGGCCTTCGACTGAGCGCAGACCATACCTCCCTCCGTATATTTCTCACAACAGATAAGAGAACGCAGCGCGCCTCAATCCGCCCTGATCGTCACCTTATTTTGATAGAACGCGCCGTGGTTCTTGATGGCGACAGTTTCGTCGTAGGGTGCTTCATAGGCCCACATGACATTGGCGCCGGCTTCACCGAGCGCCGGCACGCTCCAGTAGCTGGCATTGCCTTTGTAGGGGCAGCGGCTCGAATGATCCGTCTTTGCGAGCCTGTCGAAATGGATATCGGAGAAGGGAATGTAGAATGCCGGAGGGTATGGCGTCTCTGCGAGCACCTTGGCGTTGGTCGAGTTTGCAATCTCCACGCCGCCGGCAGTGACGACGACGCGGCCTTGATAAGGCTCGATGGTGATGACCTTGGAAGGATTTTCGACAAAGCCCGGCGCCGGGTTCGATCCTGTCATGGCTGGCCCTTTCGGTTCCTCGAAGAAGCGTGGCGCAATCGCCGCTGGACCCATGTGGGGCGTTTCGCGCCCCGCACAAGCACCGAAAGCGCATGTCACCCAAAATGCCTGGTCATTTAGGAACGACGTGCGCCAATTGATAGACGCAGGCGAGTACATCTATTCCGCGTTTTTAGCGGCGCCGAAAATGTCTGCGAGCGAGGCATAGGATGCAGCGATGGCCGCGATTGGGCTTTTGCTATTTGCAGCCTGTTCTACCTGAAGCCGTCCGCCTGATATCGGCATGGACAGAATGAGGTAGTGCCGACCTTCGCCTTCATACACGGCGCCTGCAGCGACGTGTCTCGCGTCGTCCCCGGCACCCGTGATCATCTTGAAAAGCATCGTACCCCCCACGCAGTCCAACGCGGCAAGCACGATCTCTTCGAAACGCTCTTCGCTTACGGGCTCCGCGGACGCGATCGACGCGGACGCCCTCGTCACTTCGGGGTCGGGATCCTGCCCTGCAAGCGCGCTGGCTTTCTCGACGAGCCGTTGAGCATCCATACTGCACCTCGCTACGCGATGCGCCCGTTCCAGGCCCAGCCCCCGCCTGAAAGCAACGCATCCAAAGCGCCTGACCGAAACGCACACCTCGTGCCAGGCACTTACACCAAACTCACGCCCATCCTAACGCTCTACGCACACATTGGCCGGATTGTGGCGCGTGACGCTGGACACGGGGCTACTTGCCAACGCAAACTCCAGAAAAAATCGCCAGGGAGGAACGCGCGATGCTCGGACTGATGCAGCAGTGGCCGCTGTTGTGCCACAAGGTCCTCGACTATGCAGCGGCACAACACGGCAACCGCGAGATCGTCTCGCGCTCCGTCGAAGGGCCGATTGTCCGCACCAACTATATCGAAGTCCGTGCTCGCGCTCTGAAAGTCGCGCAGCGTCTTGAACGCGACGGCTACGGGCTGGGCGACCGCATCGCCACACTCGCCTGGAACACCGCGCGGCACTTCGAATGTTGGTACGGTATCAATGGTATCGGCGCGATCTATCACACGCTCAATCCCCGCCTGTTTCCCGACCAGATCGCCTGGATCATGAACAATGCGGAAGACAAACTGCTCTTTGTCGACCTGACTTTCGTGCCGCTCGTCGAGAAGATAGCGTCGCAGGTGAAATCGATGCGTCAGGTGGTGGTACTGACGGACCGCGAACACATGCCTCAGACGTCCCTGCCGAATGTGGCCGCTTACGAGGACTGGCTGGACGAAGTGGACGGCGATTTCACCTGGAAAAGCTTTGACGAAAACACCGCCGCCAGCATGTGTTACACATCCGGGACGACGGGCAATCCGAAGGGAGTCGTCTACAGCCATCGTTCGAATGTCTTGCATGCAATGATCTCGTGTGTGCCAAACGCCTGGGGGCTATCCTGCCGCGAGATCGTCCTTCCGGTCGTTCCGATGTTCCACGCCAATGCCTGGGGTATCGCCCATAGCGGGCCTATGTCTGGCACAAAGCTTGTAATGCCCGGCGGCAAGCTCGATGGCGCCTCGATTTATGAACTGCTCGACACAGAGAGAGTGACCTTCACCGCTGCCGTGCCGACCATATGGCTGATGCTGCTCCAACACCTGGAAGAGCACGGCAAGAAGTTACCTTATCTCAGGAAGGTATTGATCGGCGGCGCGGCCTGCCCGCGCGTTATCACCCAGAAATTCCAGGCGGATTACGATGTGGAGGTCATTCATGCCTGGGGCATGACCGAAATGTCGCCATGCGGTTCTCTGTGCACGATGAAGCCGGATTATGATGACTTGGAAGGCGAGGAGCGCCTCGATATTCAGCAGAAGCAGGGCTATGCGCCGTTTGGCGTCGAGATGAAAGTGACCGGCGACGACAACTGCGATCTACCATGGGATGGCGCGACCTTCGGCAATCTCAAGGTGCGTGGCCCTGCCGTTGCCGGTGCCTATTTCGGCGGTGTGGGCAAGGAACAGTTCGACGAGCAGGGCTGGTTCGATACGGGCGATGTCGCGCACATCGATCCGCACGGCTACATGCAGATCACCGATCGGGCCAAGGATGTGATCAAGTCGGGCGGCGAGTGGATCTCGACAATCGAACTCGAAAACATCGCCGTCGGCCACCCCGATATCGCCGAGGCGGCAGTAATCGGCATCAGTCACCGGAAATGGGCGGAGCGCCCGTTGCTCGTCGTCGTGCCTAAGCCGGGAAAGGAGCCGGAGAAGGGCGAAATTCTATCGTTCATGAAAGACAAGGTCGCAAAATGGTGGATGCCGGACGATATCGCCTTCGTCGCCGAAATTCCGCACACAGCGACGGGCAAGATCCAGAAGAGGACCCTGCGTGAGCAGTTCAAGGACTACCGTTTGCCGACCGATGCTTGAGGGCGCCGTATGGCGGCAGTAATCGAGCGGCGCGTCACGCGCGCAGCCGGCTGGTCGCGGCGACTTGGCGCTTTTTCGTTCGTGCTGTTCGTCACGGCCGGGCTTTCACACCGCTACCAGTATCTCGAAACGCCGGCGTTCCTGTGGGTGCTGACGCTGGTGGCGGGACTGTCGCTGCTGGCGCTGGTGTGCGGTGTCTTTGCGTTTCGAAGATACTGGGTCCATGACGATCTCGGCTCGGGCGATCTGACCGTCGGCATCGTCATGGCCCTGCTGACCCTGACGCCGTTCGCGATTTCCGGCTATCGCTACGTCACCGATCCGGAACTCACCGACATCTCTACCGATGTGAAGGACCCGCCCGCACTGGCCGATGCAATGGTGCATCGTCTAGCCGGCATGAACCCTATAGTGCCGATCTCGCCCGAGAGTGCGGCCCTGCAATTGCGCGACTACCCCGCGGTTACCGGACATCACTATGATTTGCCTTCGGACCAGGTGATCGAGGTGATTGAAATGCTCGCGGTCGACAGGGGATGGGTACTGAGTTCTGCAAGCGCGCAGAACGAGTCGAGCAACGAATTCACATTCGAGTGCGGCGCCGGCTCGCCCATCCTGCGGTTTCCCGCCGACGTCGCCATCCGCATCGTCGACGCCGACAACGGCTCGGAGGTCGATATGCGCTCGGCGTCGCGTTACGGGCCGCATGATCTCGGCGACAACGCGGCGCGGATCGAAGCCTTCCTGGCCGATCTCGATGTCGAAGTGGCGCGGCGCACGGCTGGAATCGCCCCCGGCGTGGTGGACTCAAAGCCGCGTCTGCCCTAATTCGGTTGGCGACAGGGAGATGGTTTGGACGAATGGGCAAAGCCACGCCGAGCCCCGCCGTGGGCAGGAAGACGTCCGGAAAAAAGGTCAAGCCGGCCAAGTCGTCCGCCGCCCACGCAGCCGCCGGCGACAGCCGGCCGGCGCTCCTTTCCGGCGGCAATCCGCAGATCGCCAAGGGCTATGGCGAACGCGCCCGTGCAAGCCTACATAGCCGCTATGCCAGGCTGGAAAAGCGAGGTCGGCCGCCGGATTGACGCACTTGTCGAGCGCACCGTCCCGGGGGTGAGCAAGGCGGTCAAGTGGAACTCGCCGCTGTATGGCATCGATGGACGGGGCTGGTTCCTCGGCATCCATGTCTTCACACGATATGTCAAAGTGGCGTTCTTCCGCGGCGCTTTGCTGAAACCGGTTCCCCCCGGCAAATCCAAGCAGGCGGAGGTGCGTTACCTCGACATCCATGAGGAGGAACTACTGGACGAAGCTCAGTTCGCCGACTGGGTGAAGCAGGCAAGCGAACTGCCCGGCGAAAAGATGTGAGTTGCCATGGAGAATGCGATGACGGCCACGGAGAAAGGCATGACCGATGCGCAGCAGTCAAAACCAGAAACTTCTCCTTCCCAACAGATCGATGCGAGGATCAGGGAACTGGACGATTGGCGCGGCAAGATGCTTGCGCGGGTTCGGAAGCTTATCAAGCAGGCTGACCCGGCGGTGGTCGAGACTTGGAAGTGGCGAGGCGTTCCGGTGTGGGAGCACGACGGAATCATCTGCACCGGCGAAACCTACAAGACTGCCGTCAAATTGACCTTCGCCAAGGGCGCTGCGTTGGACGACCCCTCCAAGCTCTTCAATTCCAGCCTGGAAGGAAACACGCGGCGCGCCATCGATATCCATGAAGGCGAGGAGATTGACGAGAGCGCCTTTCAAACCCTTATTCGCGCAGCGGTGACCCTGAACACAACGAAAAAGGCGGGCGTCGGCTCCCGCAATATAACGAGCGCCTGACGGCCTTAACCTGCAAGATACACGCCTTCCAGGGCCGGCGCCCCTTCGGTTGTTACGGCGCCGCGCGCGACAAGGTCTTCGAGATGCGCGAAGACTGACAGGCCGGCGGCGCCGAACAGTCTTGGATCCGTGTCGCGATAGATCGCCGCGACTATCGCGGGGATGGTGCGGTCCCCTTTTGCAACACGTTCGAGAATGGCGCGCTCGCGCATCCTGCGGTGTGCCCTGAGACCGCGCACGAAGGCGGCGGGCTTTCTGATCGGCCCCCCATGCCCTGGAAAATAGAGCGTGTCGTGGCGGTCCAGCAGCCGGTCCAGAGACGCCATATAGTCGCGCATGGAACCATCCGGTGGCGCAACGATGGTCGTCGCCCAGCCCATCACGTGGTCGCCGGAAAACAGCATGCCCGTGCCCTCCAGGGCGTAAGCCATATGATTGGCGGCATGGCCGGGCGTGGAGACGGCGCGCAGCGCCCACCCGTCACCGTCGATCACCTCTTGATCCACGAGCGCGCGGTCGGGCTGAAAATCGAAATCGGCGCTGGCGTCGAGCAACTGGCCCTCGCCGAGGCGGATCGCACGGGCCGGGCGATGCGGCCCCTCGGCAAGCACGGCCGCGCCGGTCGCCTCGGCAAGTGGTCGCGTCAACGGCGAATGGTCGCGATGCGTATGGCTGACCAGAATGTGGCTGACCGGGCGGCCATTTATGGCGCGAAGCAGCGTTTGCAGGTGCGAATCGTCGGCTGGACCGGGATCGATGACGGCCAGCGATTTCGTCCCGACGATGTAGCTGTTGGTGCCATGGAAGGTGAAAGGGCTGGGGTTCGGTGCGGTGACGCGCAGCACGCCGGCCGCGACCTCGACCGCCTCGCCATGGTGCGGAACAAAATTTGTGTTGAATTTCAAGTCATCGGCCCGCAGCGAAAAACGGTTTGCCGCTTAGCACGGAAGCCAATATACCGGAAGCCAATGGCGGATTCAGGTTCGTCACGGTTCATCTAGGGGATAGTCAATGGCAACCGCAATCACTGCTCGACCACTTGTTTCGCTGGCACTGCCGGAGAACCGCGCGATGCGGCTTGCAGCGCAGATCCTACTGGCAATCGCCGGCACGATCATCCTGACGATCTCTGCCAAAGCCAAGGTGGTGCTCGGCCCCGTCGATATGTCGTTGCAGACGCTGGCGGTCTTCCTGATCGCAATCGCCTTCGGCGGTCGCCTCGCAGTGGCTACCCTTTTGCTTTACATGGCCCAAGGTGCTGCCGGCCTGCCGGTGTTTCAAAGCACGCCGGAGAAGGGCATCGGCCTCGCCTATATGATGGGTCCCACCGGCGGCTACCTGGCCGGTTTCGTCGTCATGGCCGCGATCGTCGGCTGGGCTGCGGATCGCGGCTGGGATCGCAACCCGTTCAAGCTGTTTGCGGCGCTTCTTGTTGCGGAAGCCATTATGATGGCGATGGGCTATGGCTGGTTGGCCCACCTGATAGGCGCCGAAAAAGCGTGGCAGTTCGGCGTCGTTCCGTTCATCGTGCCGGACCTGATCAAGGTTGCGCTCGCGGCGGCAATCGCACCGGCTGTGTGGTCGCTTCTGCCGCAGAAGGGTTGAGGGTTACCCTCCCCCTTGTGGGGAGGGTCGCGGAACAAGGAGCGCGGAACGCGCGGATTGAGACGCGGGGTGGGGGTAACCAACGCCACGCTCCGGATTTCACGCCCACCCCGTCTCGCGATCTCCACTTCGTTCCGATTGCAGCCGACCCTCCCCACAAGGGGGAGTGCAAGGAGCTCAGCGCAAAGCCATTCCCGCATCTTGGGTAGTTGTATCAAAGCCATAGAACAAAATTCCACTGGCCATCAGTCCTGAGAAACGATCGCCCCGCCTTCGCCGGCATTTTGGCAGAGTCATCCTTGAGGCAATTTCGCATTCTGCGAGACTGCGCGAAAATCCGGAGTTCTCGGACGGGTAGGCTTAATGCCAACCTGTCCTTCTCGTAGTTGGACAATCATGCTGGCCAAGCTTTCCCATCTCGATCGGCTTGAGGCCGAATCGATCTACATTTTCCGTGAAGTCGCCGCCACCTTCGACAAGCCGGTGATGCTCTACTCGGTGGGCAAGGATTCGTCCGTCCTGATGCATCTGGCGATGAAGGCGTTTTATCCAGCCAAGCCGCCTTTCCCGTTCCTGCATGTGGATACGACGTGGAAATTTCGTGAGATGATCGAGTTTCGCGATCAGATGGCTCAAAAGTTCGGCTTCGACCTGCTTGTCCATATCAACAAAGATGGCGTGAGGGACGGTATCGGCCCGTTCACCCACGGTTCGAACACCCACACACACATCATGAAGACGGTGGCGCTACGCCAGGCACTCGACAAATACGGCTTTGACGCTGCTTTTGGCGGGGCGCGGCGCGACGAGGAGAAGTCGCGCGCAAAGGAGCGCATCTTTTCCTTCCGCAACGCCAGCCATGTCTGGGATCCGAAGCATCAGCGCCCGGAAATGTGGAACATCTACAACACCCGCGTCGCGCCCGGGGAATCGATCCGCGTGTTCCCGCTGTCCAATTGGACGGAGGCCGACATCTGGCAATACATCCAGCGCGAGGACATTCCGATCGTTCCGCTGTATTTCGCGAAGGAGCGGCCGGTGGTCGAGCGTGACGGAATGCTGATCCTGAAGGATGACGACCGCATGGAACTGCGTCCAGGGGAGACCGTCGAGAACCGCGTCGTGCGGTTCCGGACGCTCGGCTGCTACCCGCTCACCGGCGCGATCGAGTCGCACGCCGCCGATCTTGATGCAATTGTGAAGGAAACGCTGGCCGCGGCGACCTCCGAGCGGCAGGGGCGCGCCATCGACCGGGACGAAGCCGGTTCGATGGAAAAGAAGAAGCGCGAAGGGTACTTTTGACGATGCGCCACCTCCAAGCGGAGTCCCTTGTCGGCACCGCCGTCGAACCCGAGCCTGCGGCCACTACGCAAAAGTCGCTGCTGCGCTTCCTCACTTGCGGTTCGGTCGACGATGGCAAGTCGACGCTGATCGGCCGGCTGCTGTCCGATACGCGGCAGATCTTCGAGGACCAGTTTGCAGCGCTCGAGCGTGATTCCAAGCGCCATGGCACGACTGGCGAGGAAGTGGATTTCGCGCTGTTGGTGGACGGCCTGGAAGCCGAGCGCGAGCAGGGCATCACCATCGATGTCGCCTACCGCTTCTTCTCGACCCCGCGCCGCAAGTTCATCGTGGCCGATACACCCGGTCATGAGCAATATACCCGCAACATGGCGACCGGTGCTTCGACATCCGACCTCGCAATCGTGCTGGTCGATGCGCGCCAGGGCGTGTTGAAGCAGACCCGCCGCCATTCAATTATCGCCTCGCTCTTGGGCATCCGTCACATCGTGCTGGCGATCAACAAGATCGACCTCGTCGGCTTCGACGCCGGCATATTCGAGCGCATCGTCGCCGATTACTCGCTCTTCGCGAAGAGCCTCGGCTTCGCGTCGGTGACCGCGGTGCCGCTGTCGGCACGCTATGGCGACAATGTTACGGTCCGTTCCGACAATACGCCCTGGTATTTAGGGCCGACATTGCTGGAGCATCTGGAAACGGTGGATGTGGACGGCACGCCCGAGGAGCGGCCCTTCCGGTTTCCGGTGCAATATGTGAATCGCCCAAATCTGGATTTCCGCGGCTTCGCCGGCACCATCGCATCGGGTGCGGTGGCCGCGGGCGACGAGGTCGTCGTCGCCAAGTCCGGCCAGAAGTCGCGCGTTCGCCGCATCGTCACGGCAAGCGGCGATCTGCAGCGCGCCATCGAAGGCCAGGCGGTGACACTGCTGTTGGAGGACGAGGTCGAGGTGTCTCGCGGCAATATGCTGGTCGCGCCCACGGCGCGTCCCGATGTCGGAGACCAATTCGCGGCGACGCTTGTGTGGTTCGACGAGCAGGCGCTGTTGCCGGGCCGATCTTACATCGTGCGCACGGCCACCGATCAGGCGAGTGGTACGATCACGGATCTGAAGCACCGTCTTGACATCAACAGCCTCGCGCATCAGCCGGCTAAGTCGCTGGCGATGAACGAGGTCGGCGAGGTCAAGATCGCGTTGCAGACGCCGATAGCCTTCGACGCATTCGGTGAAAATCGCGCCACCGGGGCCTTCATCCTGATCGACCGCATCACCAATGCGACCGCAGGCGCCGGCATGATCCTGCATCCGCTGCGCCGCGCCGACAATATTCATTGGCAGTCGCTCGACGTGACCAAGAAGGCGCGCGCCGCAGCGAAGAACCAGAAACCGATGGCGCTATGGTTCACGGGCCTGTCGGGTTCGGGCAAATCGACGATCGCCAATCTTCTGGAAAAGAAACTGCACGCCGCCGGCCGCCACACCTATATCCTCGACGGCGACAATGTGCGCCATGGTATGAATCGCGACCTCGGTTTCACCGATGCCGACCGTGTCGAAAACATCCGTCGCGTCGCCGAAATGGCCAAGCTGATGGTCGATGCCGGCCTGGTGGTGATCGTGTCGTTCATTTCCCCGTTCCGCGCCGAACGCGACATGGCCCGCGGCCTGTTTGACAAGGGCGAGTTCGCGGAGGTCTTCGTCGACACGCCGATCGACGAATGCGCGCGCCGCGATCCGAAGGGGCTTTACGCGCGGGCTGCCGCGGGGGAGATCAAGAATTTCACCGGCATCTCATCGCCTTACGAGACGCCCGAACGCGCTGAGATTCATCTGAGGACGACAGGCCGCGCGCCGGAGGATCTGGTTGCGGATATCGAACGCTGGCTGGAACGAACGGATGAAGCCGCGACGCAGTTCGACGACGGCGGGGGGATCTGAGGCCGCTCCCTTTTTCAAGGGGAAGGGGAGGGGCGCGCTACAAACTCCCGCCGCGATGGAGGATTGGCGCCAGCGCGCGAGACGGTGATCGCCGCCGCCTCTCCGCTGAAGGTCAGCACCGTCCGAATCTGCTCCTCGGTCAGCGATGCGATGCTGTGCCTGGTTAGAAGTCCCTGGTCGCGCAGCGACGTGAGAATGCCGGCGTTAACTGTGTCGCCGGCGCCGACCGTATCGACCACGGTCACCTTGACGGCAGGCGTGGAGACCTTGTGGTGCCGGGAGAAGGCGATCAGCCCGTCGCCGCCGCGCGTCACCACCATCAGCTTGGGGCCGAGACCGAGCCAGCGCGCGGCGACTTCGTCCATACTGCCGCTCTCGTCGAACCAGTCGAGATCTTCATCGGAAAGCTTGACGATGTCGGCGTAGGCCAGCATCCGCTTCATGCGCGCAAGGTGAGACGGCTTGTCCTTGATGAAGTTCTTGCGGATGTTCGGGTCGAACATCATCACCCGCTTGCCCTGCTCGCGGCGCATCAGCGCCTCATAGGTCGAGCCGCAAGGTTCGGGAATGAGGCTGATGCAGGAGAAATGCATGGCCTCAACATCGTCGCCTATGGCAGGCATGTCGTCCTCGAACAGCATCCTGCCGGCGGTGTTTTCGTCATAGAAAAGATAGGTGGCGTGGCCATCGACAAGCCGTACAAAGGCAAGCGTTGTCGGAAGATCGGAGAACTTGATGAAGTCCAGCCCGACCTTGCTCGCCGTCAACGCGTCGCGCAGCAGGCCGCCGAAATAGTCCGTCGAGATGCCAGTGAAGAAGCCGACCGGAATGTCCAACCGCCCGAGCGCAATCGACGTATTGAAAACCGCGCCGCCGACATACGGCGCGAACGAAGGCTCGCCCGCTGCACTCTCGCGCGGCAACATGTCGATCAGCGCTTCGCCGCAACAAACAATCATGTCTTCCCCTCAGGATAGATGACACCCTTGCGGATGATAACGTTGCCATACAGCCGAGGTTCGCTTGTCGCAACAATGGTGTGGGCGGCCTTGACACGCTCGTAGAATTCATCGCCTACGAGCGCGGTTACCTCGAATTCAGGCGCACGGCGCGCGCAGGTGGCAACGACTTCTTCGTGGACCGGATCAAGCAGCGCCGGGTTGCCGCCGACGGTCGCCCGAAACAGCGCGCGCGGCACGAAGCGATCGACGGGTAGGACCTGCAGGATCGCATCAAGCAGCGGGATCAGCCCATGCCCATCGGCGCGGATCAGCCGTCGCGCATGCTCCTGTGCCGGATAGTTGCCGTCAACAAGTGCGATCTCGTCGCCATGTCCCATGGCTCGCAATGTGAACAGCAATTCGGGGCCGAGGATCGACGGGACTCCGATCAGCATGACCGACCTACGCTTCTCTCGAGGGTGTTGAGCCTCCGAGAAGGAAGCGTTCCGAGAGCGGCAGGCTGGCGCCGCCAAGCGCCCTGGCATGTATTCCGACGGTGCCTTCCAAGACCTGCGGTGTCTGCAGGCCTTCCACGTCGACACGGCCAAGCGCTGTACGGACGGATTCTACCAAACGCGCACGCACCGTAATCGGCATCCATCCGTCGACCACCGCCGCCTCGAAGTCGATTACAGCGGCGGCGGAGACCGTCGCGTAGGCGAGCGCTGCACCGGCGCGCTCAAGCCAAAGGTCGAGTTCGGGACCGATCTCACCCCAGTCTTCCGGCGACGTCCACAGAAACGAGGCATCGCGTCCACGGGCTTTCAACGCACGCTCCAGGTTTTCAACCGATGCGACATCGATCAACTGGACGGGCTGCCCGCCAGGTCCAGGCACAGGCATGGAGCCGAGAGCACCGGCATTGCCGCTGGGCCCGCCATAGAGCTTGCCGTTCAGCACCACGCCGCCGCCAGCAAAGGCGCCGATGTAGAAGTAGACGAAATCGCGGAGATTGCCGGTGCGTCCAAAAACCAGTTCGGCGCCGCAGGCCGAGGTCGCATCGTTTTGCAGATACACCGGAAAATCGACTTCGCGCTGGATCTCCTCGCGAATGTCCAGCCGGCGCCACTGGTCCATGATCGCGCGCGGCGCGCCGACCGTATCGGCCCAGTTCCACAGCTCGAACGGCATCGCGACACCAAGCCCGGCGATCCGACGATCCTCGTCCGGAGAGAGACCTGCGCGCAGCGATGTGATGCCGCCGCGTACGAAAGCCACCGTCTCATCCGGCGCAGGGTAGAGGTAGGAGCATTGCGTCATCTCCCGGACGGTTCCGACGAAATCGATCAGCACGAGTTCGGCGCTGCGCCGCCCGATCTTCAGGCCGAGGAAGAATGCCCCCGCCGGATCGAGCGACATTGGTATCGATGGCTGGCCGACCTTGCCGCGCACCGGCGCCTGGCGCAACAGCAGGCCCTCCCGCTCCAGTTCTCGCATTATGACCGAGACTGTTTGCGCTGAAAGCTTGGTAACGCGGGCGATATCCGACTTGGCGAGACTGCCGTGCTGGCGGACCAAGGAAAGCACGAGGCGCTCATTGTGAGCGCGCATTCCGCTCTGGTTGGTGCCCAACTGGAACCGGCTTTCACCAAGCTCCTGGGAGCCGAGCTTGGTGCCGGTCTCCACTTGTGTCCTCCCGTGAATTGGTAGTCTTTTGTGGGAGAATGGCGGGCCCGACCCCCCCTGTCAATAATAATTCAGACTAATTTATTTATTGACAAGCCCGCACCGATCTTGTTCCCTTGAGGCCGGAATGCAGGGCGGGAGGTGCCTCGTTATTCCTTCGTCACCCCACAAAAGGGGCTGTTGAGTTTATTCACTGGGAGGATATCCGTGAAAAAGTCGCTTCTGAGAACAAGTGTATTTGCTGCCGCCGCGATTGGCGTGGCCGCCCTCGCCGCACCGGCTTCAGCGCAAAGCGTTGGCGCTTGCCTGATCACCAAGACCGACACAAACCCCTTCTTCGTCAAGATGAAGGAAGGTGCCGAAGCCAAGGCAAAGGAACTCGGCGTCGATTTGAAGGCTTATGCCGGCAAGGTCGATGGCGATCATGACAGCCAGGTTGCCGCAATCGAATCCTGCATCGCCGACGGCGCAAAGGGCATTCTGATTGCAGCTTCCGATACCAAGGCAATCGTCGACCAGGTGAAAAAGGCACAGGACGCCGGCCTTCTGGTGATAGCGCTCGACACGCCGCTCGATCCGGCGACCGCAGCGGACGCGACCTTCGCGACCGACAATCTGCAGGCCGGCAAGCTGATCGGCGCATGGGCTGCCGCGACCATGGGCGACAAGGCCAAGGACGCAAAGATCGGCTTCCTCGACCTGACGCCGTCGCAGCCGACAGTCGACGTTCTGCGCGACCAGGGCTTCATGATGGGCTTCGGCATCGACCCCAAGGACGCCAATAAGATCGGCGACGAGGATGATCCGCGTATCGTCGGTCACGACGTGACCAACGGCAACGAAGAAGGCGGCCGCAAGGCGATGGAGAACCTTCTCCAAAAGGATCCCGACATAAACGTCATCCACACCATCAACGAGCCCGCTGCGGTCGGCGCTTACGAAGCGCTGAAGGCCGTCGGCAAGGAAGGCCAGGTTCTGATCGTGTCGGTCGATGGCGGTTGCCCGGGCGTCAAGTCTGTGGCTGAAGGCGTCATCGGCGCGACATCGCAGCAGTATCCGCTGCTGATGGCCGCCCTCGGCATCGAGGCTATCGCTCAATATGCCAAGGACGGCACCAAGCCGAAGCCGACTGAAGGCAAGGACTTCTTCGATACAGGCGTGGCGCTGGTCACCGACAAGCCTGCAACGGGTGTCGAGTCGATCGACGTCAAAACCGGCACGGACAAGTGCTGGGGTTGATAAGCCGGCCCTTCGGGTTCACACTCTGATGGAGGGGCGGCCCGGCCGCCCCTTTCAAACCTGTGACGCATGCCGGCGTTAAAGCCGGGCCCTTCGGGAGGGGGCAGCCATGGCCAGCATCCAGGAATTCGAGAAGGTACTCGACAAGAGCGACACTTCGGTGGCCAGTTTCGAGGATCATTCGCCCCTTCGACGAATTCAGCACTTTCTGCACTCGACGCCGGCAGCGGTTCCGGCAATCGTACTTATCCTTTCAATCATCGTGTTCGGCATATTGAAGGGCGATAAGTTCTTCTCCGCGAACACGCTGACTCTCATTCTCCAGCAGATAGCGGTTGTCGGCATACTGGGTGCTGCGCAAACGCTGGTGATCCTGACCGCCGGCATCGATCTCTCGATTGGCGTCATCATGGTGCTTTCTGCCGTGGTCATGGGCAATTGCGCGGTCACCTATGGTTTGCCTTCGGTAATCGCCATACCGATCGGCTTGGCTGTCGGCGCGCTGTGCGGATTGTTGAACGGTTTCCTGGTGTCCCGGGTCAAGCTGCCGCCGTTTATCGTGACGCTCGGCACCTGGAACATCATCATGGCGATCAACTTCATCTATTCCGCCAATGAGACTATCCGCCGTGCGGACATCGAGACTGCGGCGCCGCTGCTCGGATTGTTCGGGATAAGTTTCAGAATCGGGTCGGCGGTCTTCACCCTGGGCGTCATCGCCATGGTGATCCTCGTCGTTGTGCTCTGGTACGCGCTCAACCACACGGCCTGGGGCCGGCACCTTTATGCGGTCGGCGATGACCCGGAAGCCGCAAAGCTCTCCGGTATCCGCGTGAGCCGCGTCTTGCTTGGAACCTATGCGCTGGCTGGTGCGATCGCGGCGCTGGCGGCCTGGGTTTCGATCGGCCGCAATGGCTCGATCTCCCCCTCATGGGCGGTTACCGACTACAACCTTCAGGCCATCACCGCAGCAGTCATCGGCGGTATTTCGCTGTTTGGCGGACGAGGCTCGATCCTCGGCACAATGTTCGGCGCGTTGATCGTGGGCGTCGTTTCGATGGGCCTCAACATGCTCGGCGCGGATCCGCAATGGAAAGTGCTGTTGACCGGCGTGCTCATTATTTCCGCCGTGGCGATTGATCAGTGGATCAGGAAGGTAGCGGGCTGATGGAACCTCTTCTCACGGCCCGCGGCCTGGTAAAGCGCTATGGCCGCGTCACCGCGCTCGATAATGCCGACTTCGATCTTTATCCCGGCGAAATTCTCGCAGTCATCGGCGATAACGGCGCCGGCAAATCGTCGCTGATCAAGGCGATCTCCGGCGCTATTCATCCCGATGAGGGTGAGATCCGGATCGAAGGCAAGCCCGTCCACTTCAAGTCGCCCATGGAGGCGAGGGATGCAGGCATCGAGACTGTTTACCAGAACCTTGCCCTGTCGCCGGCGCTGTCCATTGCCGACAACATGTTCCTCGGCCGCGAAATCCGCAAACCGGGTCCGCTCGGCCAGTGGTTCCGCATGCTCGACCGTCCGGCGATGGAGAAGCGGGCGCGAGACAAGTTGACCGAGCTTGGCCTGATGACCATCCAGAACATCAACCAGGCAGTGGAAACACTGTCGGGTGGCCAGCGTCAGGGTGTGGCGGTCGCGCGCGCCGCAGCCTTCGGATCGAAGATGGTCATCATGGACGAACCCACCGCTGCGCTCGGCGTCAAAGAGTCGCGGCGCGTGCTTGAGCTTATCCTTGATGTGAAGCGACGCGGTCTGCCGATCGTGCTGATTTCGCATAACATGCCGCATGTCTTCGAAGTTGCAGACCGCATTCACATCCACCGGCTCGGTAAACGGCTCACCGTCATAGATCCCAAGGAATATACGATGTCCGACGCGGTCGCGTTCATGACCGGCGCGAAGGCTCCGCCGGAGCAGGCGTTGGCCGCGTGAGGGTGGGCGTTTCCCCGCGCCTTGGGCTTTTGCCAAGGCGCAAATGAGCGGGCAGGGTTGCAGCGCGCGCTGTTGCGGCGGTTTTCAAAGCGTGTATTTAAGATGATCTAATCGATTGTACATCGTACCGTTTCCTGTAGCATGGAAGGCGGGAGGTTGCCAATCGACGGGTGTCCGCGCATCAGCGGGCGCTGACCTATGGGAATAGTATTGAAACGCGATGGCATCGAAAATCTCCACAACCAAACCAGAATCCGGACCAAACGCGCTCGCGGGAGAAATCCTGAGTGTCCTGCGCTACCGGGTCGGCAAAGATCCGTCAGTAGCGACGCAGTACGATTGGCTGAC
Source organism: uncultured Alphaproteobacteria bacterium (assembly GCA_963829135.1). Classification (GTDB taxonomy): domain Bacteria; phylum Pseudomonadota; class Alphaproteobacteria; order Rhizobiales; family Rhizobiaceae; genus Kumtagia. Next base: position 231,981 of record CAWHHO010000004.1, read on the forward strand.
CGCCGCGATAAAGGTGGTGCGCGACCGCATTATCGACCAGTGGGTGTCCTCGACCAAGGAAGCCTACGAGCATGGCAGGAAGCGCGTCTATTATCTGTCGCTGGAGTTTCTCATCGGCCGGCTGATGCGTGATGCATTCTCCAATATCGGGATGATGGACGAGATGCGCACGGCGCTGTCGTCGCTGGGCGTCGACATCGATATCATCGCGCAACTCGAGCCGGATGCGGCACTCGGCAATGGCGGCCTTGGCCGGCTGGCCGCGTGCTTCATGGAATCGATGGCGACCGTAGATGTGCCCTCGCATGGCTACGGAATTCGCTATGCCAACGGCATGTTTCGCCAGGAGATTCACGACGGCTGGCAGGTGGAGTTGCCGGAGAACTGGCTGGATCACGGAAATCCGTGGGAATTCGAACGGCGAGAGCGGTCTTTCGAAGTGGGCTTTGGCGGCTCCGTCGAATCAATCACCGACAAGGCGGGGCGTCTTGAGCGCCATGTGTGGAAGCCGCAGAACCGCGTTCTGGCGGTCGCCTACGATACACCGGTCGTCGGCTGGCGCGGCACGCGCGTCAATACGCTGCGCCTCTGGTCGGGCTTCCCGATCGACCCGATCCTGCTCGACAAGTTCAATGCCGGCGACCACATCGGCGCCTTGGCAGAGAGCAACAAGGCCGACGCCCTGTCGCGCGTTCTCTATCCGGCGGATTCGCACAAGGCTGGGCAGGAGCTGCGCCTGCGGCAGGAGTACTTCTTCTCCGCCGCCTCGTTGCAGGACATCCTGCAGCGCCACATCAGCGTGTATGGCGATTTGGCAACGCTGGCTGACAAATCCGCGGTGCATCTCAACGATACACACCCGGCCATCGCCGTCGCCGAACTGATGCGCCTGTTGATGGATGTTCACGGCATCGATTTCGACAAGGCCTGGACGATCACCAAGGGCACGTTCGGCTATACCAACCACACTCTGCTGCCTGAAGCGCTGGAGAGCTGGCCGATACCGCTGTTCGACTTGCTGCTGCCTCGCCACATGCAGATCATCTACGCGATCAATGCGCAGGTTCTGCTCGAGGCACGAGCCACTGGCAAGTTCAATGACGAGCAGATCCGCCGCATTTCGCTGATCCAGGAAGATGGCGACCGCCGCGTTCGCATGGGCAACCTTGCTTTCGTCGGCTCGCACTCAGTGAATGGCGTGTCGGCTCTTCATACCGAGTTGATGAAGGAGACGGTGTTTGCCGACCTTCACAAGCTCTATCCCGACCGCATCAACAACAAGACCAACGGCATCACCCAGCGCCGATGGATGTTCCAGAGCAATCAGGGCCTTAGCTCGCTCGTTCGCGAGGCGATCGGCGACAAGTTCCTCGACGACATCGAGGCGCTGACCGAACTCGACAAGTTCGCAGGCGATGCCGCTTTCCGCGAGAAATTCGCGGCGGTAAAAAGGGCCAACAAACAACGGCTGGCTGCGGTAACGGCCGAGAGGCTCGGCATCCGCGTCGATCCATCGGCATTGTTCGACATCCAGATCAAGCGTATCCACGAATATAAGCGCCAGCTGCTCAACATCGTCGAGGCGGTGGCGCTCTACGACCAAATTCGCTCCCATCCCGAGCGGGATTGGATGCCGCGCGTGAAGTTCTTCGGCGGCAAGGCGGCGCCCAGCTACCATAACGCCAAGCTGATCATAAAGCTCGCCAATGACGTGGCGAAGGTGATCAACCGCGATCCGGCGGTGCGCGGCCTGCTCAAGATCGTGTTCATGCCAAACTACAATGTCAGCCTCGCCGAGGTGATGATGCCGGCCGCCGATCTGTCGGAGCAGATTTCGACCGCGGGCATGGAGGCATCCGGCACCGGCAACATGAAGTTCGGCCTGAATGGCGCGCTGACCATCGGCACACTGGACGGCGCCAATGTTGAGATGAAGGAACATGTCGGCGACGACAACATCTTCATCTTCGGCCTGAAGGCAAACGAAGTGGCCAAGCGCCGCGCCAATGGCTACGTGCCGCGCGAAGTCATCGACAAGTCTCCGGAGCTGGCGCAAGCGCTGTCTTCGATTACGTCGGGAGTGTTTTCGCCGGATGAGCCAACCCGTTACCGTGAACTCATCGACGGCATCTACAACAGCGACTGGTTCATGGTCGCCGCCGATTTCGACGCCTATACCGACATGCAGCGCGAGATCGACAAGGTGTGGAGCGACAGCCCGACCTGGAATCGCAAGGCGATCCACAACGTCGCGCGCATGGGGTGGTTCTCGTCCGATCGCACAATTCGTCAGTACGCCAAGGAAATTTGGGGCGTGCCGCTTTAAGTTCGGCTCTAGGCTGTTAGAATTCGCATACGAGGGAAAGCGGTCGGAAGAGCCGCTTCCCGCCAGGGAGGAAGTCGGACGATGAAGCAGGCCAGAAAGCCGGCCGCGACCCCGAAAACGACGGCCTCGGCCGCGCAAGCGGACATCGACGCCATTATCTCGGGGACGCATGGCAACGCGTTTTCGGTGCTGGGCCTGCAGGAAATCGGAGGTGGCTTCGCTGCCCGTTGCTTCATTCCGCACGCGGACTATGTGAGCGCCTACACCCTGGACGGCAAGAAGGTCGGCGATCTCGAACGCCGCGAAGGCGTCGGCTTCTTCGAAGGCAAGGTGTCTGTGCGCAAGCGCCAGCCGATCAGATACCATGCGCGCAATTCCGGCGGCGACTGGTGGATCACCGATCCCTATTCCTTCGGTCCGGTACTCGGGCCGATGGACGACTACTACATGGCCGAAGGCTCGCACCTTCGCCTTTTCGACAAGCTTGGCTCGCATCTGATGGATCACGAAGGTGCGACGGGTGTGCATTTCGCCGTCTGGGCGCCGAACGCCAAGCGCGTCTCGGTGGTAGGCGATTTCAACGACTGGGATGGCCGCCGGAGCCCCATGCGCCTTCGCCAGGATACGGGCATCTGGGAAATCTTCCTCCCGAATATCGGGGCAGGGCGGTCGTACAAATACGAGATTATCGGGCCGACGGGCGTCAGGCTGCCGCTGAAAGCCGACCCCTTCGCCTTCCATTCGGAAGTGCGGCCCGCCACGGCCTCCATCACCACCGAGGCGCTAGCGCACAAGTGGGGTGATCAAGACCACAAGGCCTATTGGCAGAAGGCCGACGCCCGGCGCGAGGCCATCTCGATCTATGAAGTTCATGCGGGCTCCTGGCAGCTTCGCGACGACGGCACGTTTCTGTCATGGGACGAACTCGCCGACCGGCTGATCCCCTATGTGGTGGATACCGGCTTCACCCACATCGAGTTCATGCCGATCACCGAGCACCCGTACGATCCCTCGTGGGGATATCAGACGACCGGACTTTACGCGCCAACTTCGCGCTTTGGCGATCCTGAAGGCTTTGCCCGCTTTGTCGACGGCGCGCACCGTGCCGGGGTCGGCATCATACTCGACTGGGTTCCGGCTCATTTCCCGGTCGACGAACACGGGCTGATCTGGTTCGACGGCACGGCGCTATATGAGCACGCTGACCCGCGGAAGGGCTTTCATCCGGACTGGAACACAGCGATCTACAATTTCGGTCGCCGCGAGGTGATCTCCTACCTCGTCAACAATGCGCTCTACTGGGCGGAAAAGTATCATCTTGACGGACTACGCGTCGATGCGGTCGCGTCGATGCTCTACCTCGACTACTCGCGCAAGCAGGGTGAGTGGATCCCGAACGAGAAGGGCGGACGCGAAAATCTCGAGGCGGTCAGCTTCCTGCAGAAGATGAATGCCGCCGTTTATGGCAACCATCCGGGCGTTATCACCATTGCCGAGGAAAGCACCTCGTGGCCGAAGGTATCGCAGCCGGTTTATGAAGGCGGGCTGGGCTTCGGCTTCAAGTGGAACATGGGCTTCATGCACGATACGCTGGAGTATTTCTCCAAAGAGCCAATCCATCGCAAGCACCATCATGACGAGATTACCTTCGGACTGATCTATGCCTTCAGCGAAAATTTCGTACTGCCGCTGTCGCATGACGAGGTGGTGCATGGCAAAGGCACGCTGCTTGGTAAGATGGCCGGCGACGACTGGCAGAAGTTTGCGACATTGCGCGCTTATTACGCTTTCATGTGGGGCTATCCCGGCAAGAAGCTGCTGTTCATGGGCCAGGAGTTCGCACAGCGCCGCGAATGGAGCGAGGCGCGGGCACTTGACTGGGAGCTTCTGCAATATGCGCCGCACAATGGAGTGCTTTCCGTCGTGCGCGACCTCAACAAGCTCTACCGCACGATGCCTGCGCTGCACGCCCGCGACTGCGAAGGCGACGGCTTCGGCTGGCTGGTGGTCGATGACCGCGCCAATTCGGTCTTCGCCTGGGAGCGCAAGGCGCCGGGCCACGATCCGGTCGTGGTGATCTCCAACTTCACACCGATACCGCGCGGCGACTACCGAGTGCCGATGCCCAAGGCAGGAAAATGGCGCGAGATCATCAACACCGACGCACTGGACTATGGTGGCTCCGGCAAGGGCAATGGCGGTCTTGTGGAGGCAAGGGAGGAGGGCGGCGCGGTCAAGGCGACGCTGTTGCTGCCCCCGCTGTCGACGATCATGCTGGAATATGCCGGCGCGTAGATAATATGGAGCAGGGTTCGCTCCGAAACTGGGAGGGAGTAAATGGTGGAACTCAAGAGAAATCAGCCGTTGGCACGTGACGCGATGGCGTATGTGCTGGCCGGTGGCCGCGGCAGCCGCCTCAAGGAACTCACGGATCGCCGCGCGAAGCCGGCGGTCTATTTCGGCGGCAAGACGCGCATCATAGATTTCGCGCTTTCCAATGCGCTCAATTCCGGTATCCGCCGCCTCGCGGTCGCCACGCAATACAAGGCGCACTCGCTGATCCGCCATTTGCAACGCGGCTGGAATTTTCTGCGGCCCGAACGAAACGAGAGCTTCGACATACTTCCCGCGAGCCAGCGCGTATCCGAAACGCAGTGGTACGAGGGTACCGCGGACGCCGTGTATCAGAACATCGATATCATCGAGAGCTACGACCCTGAGTTCATGATCATCCTGGCCGGTGATCACATCTACAAGATGGATTATGAGTTGATGCTGCGCCAGCACGTCGAACTCGAAGGCCGATGTCACAGTCGGCTGCCTCGAAGTGCCGCGCATGGAAGCAACCGGCTTCGGCGTCATGCATGTCGATGGTAAGGACAGCATTATCTCGTTCATCGAAAAGCCTGCCGACCCGCCCGGTATTCCGGACAAGCCGGATTTCGCGCTTGCGTCAATGGGCATCTACGTTTTCCGCACGAAGTTCCTCATGGATCAGTTGCGTCGGGACGCAGCCGATTCCGCGTCCAGCCGCGATTTCGGCAAGGACATCATTCCCTATATCGTCGATCACGGCAAAGCCGTGGCCCACCGCTTCGCCAAGTCGTGCGTTCGTTCGTCGATGGAAAACGAGGCTTATTGGCGCGATGTCGGAACGATCGACGCGTATTGGGAAGCCAATATCGACCTAACCGACATCACTCCGGAACTCGATCTGTATGACAAGGAATGGCCGATCTGGACGTATGCGGAGTTGAAGCCCCCGGCAAAATTCGTACATGACGAGGATGGCCGCCGCGGCATGGCCGTGTCCTCCCTGGTGTCAGGCGATTGCATCATCTCGGGCGCCTCGCTGAAGCGCAGCCTGGTCTTCACAGGCGCGCGCATCAATTCCTACTCGAAGCTCGACGAAGTCGTCGTGCTTCCGGACTGCGTGATCGGCCGAAAGACGCGGCTGAAGCGCGCCGTGCTCGACCACGGCGTGGTGATCCCCGAGGGGCTGGTCGTCGGTGAGGATCCCGTACTCGATGCCAAGCGTTTTCGGGTATCGGAAAAGGGCATCGCCCTCATTACTCAGCCAATGATCGACCGGTTGGGCTAGTTGGGGCGCAGCGGCCTTCACAACAGTCAACATCGTTCCATGTAAGGGAAGTTGATGCAGGTACTCGCCGTCACACCGGAAATCTTTCCGCTGATCAAGACCGGTGGCCTCGCGGATGTTACCGGCGCCTTGCCGATCGCACTTGCCAAGCATGGGGTGACGACGCGAACTTTGATCCCTGGTTATCCGGTGGTGATGGATGCCTTCAAGAAAAAGAAGGCTGCGCATCAATACCTTGATCTGCAGGGCAGCAAAGCTGCCGTGCATGCGGTGCGCATCGGCGAACTCGATCTGTTCGTGCTGGAAGCCGCTCATCTCTTCGACCGTCCAGGCGGGCCGTATTCGGATCCGGGCGGTCGCGACTGGTCCGACAACTGGCGGCGGTTTGCGGCGCTTTGCCAGGCCGGCGCCGACATCGCCGCCGGCGCGATTGCGGACTACGCGCCTGATGTGGTTCACGTCCATGATTGGCAGGCGGCGATGACGCTGGCTTATATGCGCTATGGCAGCGCGGTTGGCGTTCCTTCCGCATTAACCGTGCACAATCTGGCCTTTCAGGGCCAATTCGGTGCATCGATCTTTCCACAGCTCGGCTTGCCGATACGGGCGATGGCGCTCGACGGCGTCGAGTATTATGGCGGTGTCGGCTTTCTAAAAGGCGGCCTCCAATCTGCCTGGGCGATTACAACGGTCAGCCCGACCTATGCGCAGGAGATCACCACGCCGCAGTTCGGGATGGGGCTCGATGGCCTCATCAACAGCCGTGCGGTCGATCTGCACGGCATCGTCAACGGCATCGACGTCGAGGTGTGGGACCCGGCCACGGACGTGCATCTGGTGAAACAATATTCCACGGCAGATCTGGAAGGCCGCAATGCGAACAAGGTCGTGGTCGAGACGCGTTTCGGCCTCGACCATGACGACAGTCCGATCATCTGCGTGGTTAGCCGCCTGACTTGGCAGAAGGGTATGGACATCTTCGCCGGTGTCGTCGACGGCATCGTGGCGGCAGGGGCGCGCATCGCCGTACTGGGTTCAGGCGATTCCGGGCTTGAGGGGGCGCTGCATGCCGCAGCCGCGCGACATCCCGGCAGGGTCGGAGTGGTCGTGGGCTATGACGAGGCACTGTCGCATATCATGCAGGGCGGCTGCGACTCGATCGCCATCCCGTCGCGCTTCGAACCCTGCGGCCTCACCCAACTCTACGGTTTGCGGTATGGCTGCGTGCCCCTGGTCGCGCGCACCGGTGGGCTGGCCGACACCATCATCGATGCCAATGAAGCGGCGGTCACCGCGGGGGTCGCGACCGGCCTGCTGTTTGCGCCGGAAAGCGGCGCGGCGCTGCTGCATGCGGTGCGCCGGCTGGTTGAACTCCACGCCAACAAGCCGGTCTGGAGGTCGATCCAGGCGCAAGGCATGAAGTCGGATGTTTCCTGGCATGGGAGTGCCGCGAAATATGCCGACCTCTACAAGAATCTGCTCACAAGGAAGGCAGTTTGAGGAATGATTAGAACGGTCGAAACCACGCCCTACAGCGACCAGAAGCCCGGAACCTCGGGCCTGCGCAAAAAGGTCCCGATCTTCCAGCAAAAGAACTATGCCGAGAATTTCATCCAGTCGGTCTTCAACTCGCTGGAAGGGTTTGCAGGCAAGACGCTGGTGATCGGCGGCGATGGCCGCTACCTCAACCGTGAAGTGATCCAGACAGCCATCTCCATGGCCGCCGCCAATGGCTTCGGCAAGGTGATCGTCGGTCAGGGCGGCATCCTCTCGACACCGGCCGCATCCCACATCATCCGCAAATACAAGGCCTTCGGCGGGCTCGTCCTGTCGGCCAGCCACAATCCTGGAGGTCCGCACGAGGATTTCGGCATCAAGTACAATATCGGCAATGGCGGCCCGGCGCCGGAGAAGATTACCGACGCGATCTTCGCCAACACCAAGACAATCAGCGCCTACAAGATCGCCGACATCGGCGCCGTCGATCTCGACAAGATCGGCAGTTTCGAAGCCGGCGGCATGGCCGTCGAAATCATTGATCCGGTGAAGGATTATGCCGAACTGATGGAGACGCTGTTCGACTTCGCAGCCATCCGCGCAATGTTCAAGGGCGGCTTCAGCATGGCTATGGATTCGATGAGCGCGGTCACGGGTCCGTATGCGACGGAGATACTGGAAAACCGGCTTGGCGCGCCAAAAGGTACCGCGCGCAATGCGGTGCCTTTGGAGGATTTCGGCGGCCATCACCCGGATCCCAACCTCGTTCACGCCAAGGAACTCTATGACGACGTGATGAGCGAAGAGGGGCCGGATTTTGGTGCGGCTTCCGATGGCGATGGTGACCGCAACATGGTCGTCGGCAAGGGCATGTTCGTAACACCTTCCGATAGTCTGGCGATCATCGCGGCCAATGCCACCTGCGCGCCGGGCTATGCCAGGGGGCTTGCCGGCATTGCGCGCTCCATGCCGACCAGTGCGGCCGCCGACCGCGTTGCCGAAAAGCTCGGTATCGGCATGTATGAGACGCCGACCGGCTGGAAGTTCTTCGGCAATCTGCTCGATGCCGGCAAGGCTACCGTCTGCGGCGAGGAAAGTTTCGGCACGGGCTCCGACCATGTGCGCGAGAAGGACGGATTGTGGGCCGTGCTGTTCTGGCTGAACATCATCGCCGCTCGCAAGGAGAGCGTGAAGCAGATCGTCGAAAAGCACTGGAAGGAGTACGGCCGCAACTACTATTCGCGCCACGACTATGAAGAGGTCGAAACGGAGAAAGCCAATGCTCTGGTCGACGCGCTGCGGGTCAGCCTCGCTACTCTGCCGGGCAAGACGGTGCAGGGCCTCAAGGTCGCTTCCGCCGACGACTTCGCCTATCACGATCCGGTCGACGGCTCGGTGTCGAAGAACCAGGGCATCCGCGTGATGTTCGAAGGCGGCTCGCGCGTGGTCTTTCGTCTCTCCGGCACAGGCACGTCGGGCGCGACGCTACGCGTTTATTTCGAGCGCTATGAACCGGATGCGGACAAACAGGATATCGAGACACAGACAGCCCTCGCCAATCTGATCCGCGCAGCCGACGACATCGCCGGTATCGTCAAGCATACCGGCCGGGACAAGCCCACAGTGATCACGTGAGGTGTCGATTTCGGCTATTGCTTGCCACTGCATAGCTGGTTTCCGAGCGATAGCCGGCAAGCGGTTTGACGATGTCGGCCTGAAGTTTCGTCAGTGCCGTCATAAGGGCTCCAGTTCCGCCAATATTCGCTGGCCCATCGCGAAAGCGCGCGCATCCCCGCTCTCCATCAACACGCCGGCAATTACCCGTGCCTTCTGCTGCGGATCGGCGAGCCGGGATAGATCAACCTTGTCGAGAACGCACGCGGTGTAGCGTTCCACCGCTTCCACGCACATCGCGTGAAGACGTTGCTTGGTCGCGCGGTGCTCGGTGCGAAATTCAGAGGCCTTCGCTAAGATGTCAGCGCGTTTCGATGCAGGAACAAGAACTTCCACGCGAACGAGATCGGAGGCACCTCCGATGCTCCTATATCTCTCCACCCGCTTTCTTGCAGACATCGTCCATTCTCCGCGTCAGAAATACGCGTATCCCGGTTACGCGTCAACACGCGTAGAATCCGCAGAATTTGCTTAAACGGAATTTCGGAAGCAGGTCCGGCACTTTGACAGCGCCGCGGTTTTCGCGCCAAAGCGATGCAATGACTTTTCCCGATTCTAGCCTCGGCGCGACAATCACTCCGACAGGCGTTGATTTCGCCGTGTATTCCAGTACGGCGGAGCGGATCTGGCTGTGCCTGTTCGGGCAGGCGGGCGATGGCGAACTCAGCCGTGTGGAAATGACGCGGGGTGATGGCGGCGTGTTCGCTACCCATGTCGAGGGGCTGGGCGCAGGCGCCCGCTACGGCTTTCGCGCGGATGGGCCATACGATCCCACGAAGGGTCTCTGGTTCGATCCCGACAAGCTTTTGATGGATCCGTATGCGATCCAGATCGATCGGGCTTACGTCTACGACACACGGCTGACGGCCAAACGCCGCGAGGGTATCGATACCGCGCTGCTGATGCCGAAGGCTGTCGTTGTGGCCTTGCCCAAGCCGGTAAAGGCGCCGCGTCTGTTCACGGCCGGCGGATTGATCTACGAGGTCCAGGTTCGCGGCCTCACCAAGCTGCATCCCGACATTCCGGACAAACTTCGCGGCACCGTGGCGGCGCTGGCGCATCCGGCGGTTATCGAACATTTGCGAAAACTGAACGTCTCGGCTGTTGAGTTGATGCCTGTGACCGCCTGGATCGACGAACGGCATCTCGGTCCTCTCGGCCTGACCAATGCATGGGGCTATAATCCGGTGTCGTTCATGGCGCTCGACCCGCGGCTCGCGCCTGGTGGCGTCGAGGAGCTGCGAAATACGGTGGCGGCACTGCGCAAGGCGGGCATCGGCGTGATCCTCGACCTGGTGTTCAACCATACGGGCGAAAGCGACGAGCGCGGCCCGACGCTGTCGCTGCGCGGGCTCGACAATGGCACCTACTATCGCAGCATGGCGCAATCGGCCGGGACGGCTGGTCAACGATACCGGCACCGGCAACACCATCGCTTGCCACAATCCCGTCGTCGGACAACTGGTGGTGGACTCGCTTCGCCATTTCGTCCGTCATGCAGGCGTGGATGGCTTTCGCTTCGACCTTGCGCCCATTCTCGGACGTGACGAGAACGGCTTTGATCCGAATGCCCCCTTACTCAAAGCGATCACCGAAGATCCGGTTCTAAAGGATCGCGTGCTGATCGCCGAACCATGGGACATCGGGCAGGGCGGTTATCAGCTCGGTAATTTTTCGCCGCAGTTCCTGGAGTGGAACGACCGCTATCGCGATGATATACGCCGCTTTTGGCGCAGCGATCGCGGCATGATCGGAACGCTGGCGACGCGCTTATCCGGCTCATCGGACGCATTCCATGGCACGGCCACCCGCAGCGTCAACTTCATCGCTGCACATGACGGTTTCTCGCTGGCCGACCTCGTGCGCTACGAGCGCAAGCACAACGAGGCCAATGGCGAAATGAACCATGATGGCCATAACGAGAATTTCTCGTGGAACAATGGTGTCGAGGGCGACAGCAGCGAACCAATGATCGCCGGAGAGCGCCAGCGTGATCTCAAAGCCTTGCTGGCGACCCTGTTTTTCTCGCGCGGCACCATCATGCTGACCGCCGGCGACGAGTTCGGCCGCACCCAGCAGGGCAACAACAACGCCTATGCGCAGGATAATGCGATTTCTTGGCTCGATTGGACCGGACGCGACCGGGCGATCGAGGATTTTGCCTTCGAGCTTGCGGCAATTCGCAAGCAGCTTGCAGTGCTGACCGATTGCACGTTCCTGACCGGTCAAGCCGGCGAGAACGGCTTGCCCGATGTCGAATGGCTGACCGAGGACGCGCTACCGATGACCGAGGGCGACTGGAGCGATCCCGGCCGGCAGCGGCTGACCATGGTGTTGGCCGGCAAGGATGGCCTGCGCGTTGCCGTGGTGATCAATGGTGATCGACGCGCGACGACTGCGGCCCTGCCGGTCCGCCCAGGGTTCTCATGGGAAAACCTGATGCCCGGTGCGGGCAATTCGGATGGCGCAGGCGCGCCGCTCGCTGGCCGCACCTGCCTCTGCTTTGTGGAGACGCGGATATGAGCAGATCGACCGGCTGGTGGCGCGGCGGCGCGATCTATCAGGTCTACCCGCGGTCCTACCAGGACACCACCGGGGACGGCAGCGGCGATCTCAAAGGCATTTTCCGGCGCCTCGGCCATATCGCGTCTCTGGGCGTCGATGCCGTCTGGCTGTCACCCTTCTTCAAGTCGCCGATGGCCGATATGGGCTATGACGTTTCCGACTACTGCGCCGTGGATCCGATGTTCGGTACGATCGAGGACTTCGATGCGCTTGTCGTCGAGGCGCACCGTCTGGGGTTGAGGATCATTATCGACCAGGTGATTTCCCATACTTCCGACAAGCATCCTTGGTTTGTCGAAAGTCGCGCCAGCCGAAGCAACCCTAAGGCGGATTGGTATGTCTGGGCCGATGCCAGGCCGGATGGTTCGGCACCCACGAACTGGCTTTCTGTGTTTGGCGGTCCCTCCTGGGAATGGGATTCTGTGCGCAAGCAATATTACCTGCACAACTTCCTCACCTCGCAGCCAGACCTTAATTTCCACAATCCGGAGGTGCAGGACGCTCTGCTGGCAACGGTCAAGTTCTGGCTGGATCGCGGCGTCGATGGTTTTCGCCTCGACACGGTGAACTATTATTTCCACGACAAGAAGCTGCGCGACAATCCGCCGTTGCGCATGACCAAGAGTGCGAAGGCGGCACAGACCAATCCGTACGAATTTCAGAACCACCTTCACGACAAGACGCAGCCGGAAAACCTCAATTTTCTCAGACGCTTCCGCCTGCTTTTGAATCGAGTATGATGACCGCGCGTCGGTTGGGGAAGTCGGCGACGGTGCCCGCTCTTTGAAGACGGTCGCGGCGTACACGTCGGGCGGCGACAAGCTCGACATGTGCTACACGTTCGACATGCTCGGCCCGGAGTTTTCCGCCGCGCATCTGCGCAAATGCATAACCGCCTTCGAGACCTCTGTGACCGATGGCTGGATCTGCTGGGCGTTCTCAAATCACGACGTGATCCGCCATATTACCCGTTGGACCAAGCCGGGAGGCTCGCCCGAAGCAGTCGCGAAATTCGCGATCGCGCTGCTTGCCTGCCTGCGCGGCTCGATCTGCATCTATCAGGGCGAGGAACTGGGCCTGCAGGAAGCCGAGCTTGCCTTCGAAGACTTGCGCGACCCCTACGGCATCCGCTTCTGGCCGGGCTACAAGGGGCGCGACGGCTGCCGTACGCCGATGCCCTGGAACGCCGACGCGCCCGCCGCCGGCTTCACGACCGGCAAGCCATGGCTGCCGGTGCCCGACGCGCATCGCGCCATTGCGGCGGATCGCCAGGAGGGGGCGGCGGACTCGGTGCTCGCCTGCTATCGCGACATCCTTGCGTTCAGGCGCGGCGAGCAGGCGCTGCTAAGGGGCACGATCGAACTGGTCGACGCGCCCGGCGACGTACTGATGTTTACGCGTGGAGCGGATAACGAGACGCTGCTCTGCGCGTTTAATTTTGCGGATGGGTCAGCCGCCGTCCCCTTGCGCGCCGGGCTTGCGAGCGTGGTCCCGATCGCCTTTCCGGGCGCAAGCGGTTCGGTGGCTACGGGACTGCTGAACCTGCCGCCGCTGGGGGTGTTTGTGGGACGCGTCGGCTGACGCAAGTCTAGATAACGTCTGGACCGATCTTTTGTCGGCCGTGCAGGACGCTTATGATCTCGGCGCGCTCCTCCGAAAAAACTTGATACGATATTAGATAGTTGCCAGCGACTAAATGCCGGATACCTAGACCGATGTTCATCGCCCCATGTGGGCGTGAAATGCTAGTGCCTGCCACAGCTTTTCTATTGAATCAACCACGCGATCGGCCGCGGAAGGACTATCGAATGCGATATAACGCCAGATCCCGAATAAATCTTCATCCGCTTCTTTAATACGAACCATTCCCAGCAAAACTCAACCCTTGCGTCTCGACGCTTCGAACCGCCGCCGCGCTTCGGCCTTTACTTTTTCCATCGACGCCAGTTGGCTCGGCCAGCTATCGATACCCTGCTGAACCAGTTCTCGCAGCTCCTCGACGGTATAGCCGAGCAGATCGCGCCGCTCTTTCCATTCGCGTACGGCCTCGCGGATTGCTTCGCTGGTCGAGGCATACTTTCCCGCACTCACGGCACGACGCACAAAACCGGCCATTTCGGGTGTCAGCGCTGATGGTCATCTTTTCGACATTAGACATTTTGGGCGTCCTGTTTCCCCTGTTAACGGCATGCGTTTCGCATACCGCCTTCAAGCATGAAGTACCGCCACTCGGCTTCCTTTACGTGACCGTCAGCATGGTTGAATTGGCAACCACTGATGCTACTGTCGGCTTCATTGGGAGCGGTCGAAACGATCCTGACCGCATTCGTCGCGAGAGGCAGATTGCCCCGCATAAGAAGCGCTGTCGACGCTGAGGGGCGGCGGCAGAAACTGGGAGAACCAAAACATGTCCATGAGAAACCTGCTGAGGGCGACGGTGTTCACCGCCAGCCTGACGGCGCTCAGCGGCGCACTCCTCGCGCCGGCAGTGGCCGAAATTGTGTATAACCGCGGCAGCGCCGCCGAACTCGAAACGGTCGATCCGCATAAAACTTCGACCACCTATGAAGCGCATGTGATGCGTGACCTGTTCATGGGCCTGGTGATGCAGGATGCCAAGGCCGAACTCATCCCGGGCGCCGCCGAAAGCTGGACTGTGTCGGACGACGGCAAGGTCTATACGTTCAAGCTGCGATCAGGAGCCGTATGGTCCGATGGCAGCCCGGTTACAGCCGAGGATTTCGTCTATTCCTTCCGCCGTCTGGAAGACCCGGCGACCGCCGCTGAATATGCATCGATGCTTTATCCGGTCGTCAACGCAGAGGAGATCAATACGGGCAAGGCCAAGCTTGAGGAGATGGGCGTCAAGGCGATTGACGCCAATACGTTCGAAGTCACGCTGAAGGCGGCAACCCCATATTTCCTCGAAATGCTGACCCACCAGGCGACCTACCCAGTCAACAAGGCGTCCATCGACAAGCTGGGCGCGGATTGGATCAAGCCAGGCAATCTTGTATCAAACGGTGCGTTCACGTTGGCCGAATGGGTGCCGAACGATCATATGAAGATGGTGAAAAATCCGAAATTCTATGATGCGACGAATGTGAAGATCGACGTCATCAACTTCATTCCGACCGAAGATCGTTCATCCGCCATGAAGCGCTTTGAGGCCGGCGAACTCGACAGCTACGACGATCTTCCGACCGAGCAGCTTCCCGACCTGAAGGCAAAGTTCGGGGATCAGATTCGCGTCGCTCCCTATCTCGGCAGCTACTACTACGCCATCAAGATGGACAAGGCGCCGTGGGACAATGCCGAGCTACGCAATGCCATCTCGGAAGCCATCGACCGTGATTTCCTGGCCGAGAAGGTCTGGAACAATTCGATGATCCCCGGCTACTCG
Source organism: uncultured Alphaproteobacteria bacterium (assembly GCA_963829135.1). GTDB lineage: Bacteria > Pseudomonadota > Alphaproteobacteria > Rhizobiales > Rhizobiaceae > Kumtagia. The sequence goes on from CAWHHO010000004.1 coordinate 247,047, forward strand.
ATGGTGCCGCCGGGCATCGAAGGTTACACCGCTGCGACTGCCAAATACGCGGACAAATCGCAGATCGACCGTGAAGACGAAGCCAAGGCCATCCTCGAGAAGCTGGGATACACGCCGGAAAAGCCGCTCAAGATGGAGATTCGCTACAACACTTCCGAGAACCACAAGAACACGGCCGTTGCGATCCAGGAACAGCTTAAGCCCCTCGGCATAGAGGTGTCGCTAATCAACACCGATACCAAGACCCACTACGCATTTCTCGAGCAGAAGGGCAATTACGACGTCGCCCGCATTGGCTGGATCGCCGACTACAAGGATGCTGAGACTTTCCTCGGCACGCTTCGCAAGGCGAGTGGGAACAACTACTCGAGATATGACAGCGCAAAGTTCGAGGAGTTGATGAACAAGGCCGCTGCAGCCGGCGGCAATCCGGAAGAGCGCCTCAAGCTTCTGGGTGAGGCAGAACGGCAGGTTGTCGATGACGTTGCGATCATTCCGCTGCTTTACTACAGCTTCCACAATATCGTGTCGTCGAAGCTCAAGGGCTTCGAGGACAATGTGATGGACGCCCATCCGTCGCGCTTTGTCAGCAAGGAATAGACCTCTCCTGAGGCGCCGCTGCCCTTGACGGCGGCGGCGGACCCTCGCTGAAGGAGCAGATATGCTTGTTTATGTGATGAGGCGTCTCTTAACCGCCATTCCGACGCTGTTCGTCATCGTCACCCTGTCCTTCTTCCTTGTTCGACTGGCGCCCGGCGGCCCGTTCAACCAGGAGCGAGGTCTTCTGCCGGCGATCAGAGCCAATCTGGAAAAGCAGTTTGGCCTGAATGACCCGCTCTGGCTGCAATATCTGAACTATCTGAAGAATCTGCTGCACGGCAATTTCGGTCCGAGCTACAATTTGCCGGATTTCACCGTTACCGAATTATTCGCCAACGGGCTTCCGGTCTCAATTCAACTCGGCGCGGCTGCGTTGACTTTGGCGCTGATCGTCGGGACCGCGCTGGGCATCATCGCCGCACTCAACCAGAACAAGGTTGCGGACTACGCAGTGATCGCCACAGCGACCGCAGGCAGCACAATCCCGACCTTCGTTGTCGCGCCGATCATCCAGCTGCTGTTCGGATTGACTTGGATGCTGCTGCCGATCGGCGGTTGGGGCGACGGCGCCCTGGTCAACAAGATCGGTCCGGTCATCACGTTGTCGCTGCCGCAGATTGCAATCGTGGCGCGGCTTATGCGTGGGGCGATGATCGAGTCCTTGCGATCGCATCACATTCGCACCGCGAGGGCGTTGGGTCTGTCAGAATGGTCGGTTGTCGTGCGCCACGCCTTGCGCGGCGCTGTCTTGCCCATCGTCTCTTACGCGGGTCCGGCCGCGGCAGCGTTGCTGACCGGGTCGATCATCGTCGAAACCATATTCTCGATTCCCGGTGTCGGACGGTATTTCGTCGATGCTGCACTCAATCGCGACTACACGCTGGTGATGGGTACGGTCGTGGTCGTCGCGATCTTCACCATCGTCTTCAACCTCATCGTCGATATCCTCTACGCCGTTGTAGACCCTCGGGTGCGCTATGACTGAGGCGGTTGTCGCGCATACGGTTGTGGGACGCTCGTTCTGGGGCGATGCGTGGGCGCGTTTGAAGGCCAATCGCGCCGCAATGGTCAGCCTTATCTATCTCGTGCTGATAGCGATCGTCTGCATTGCCGGACCGTGGTTCGTGCCGCATCAGTACACGACCATCTATCCGGACTATGTCCGAACGCCGCCCAGCCTCTCGCCCTATCCACAGGCGCAGATGATCGAGACCGCGATGGGCGATGCCTTGAAGCGCATGCGCGTCGATCTGAAGGAATGGCGGCAGGAGGGCGAGCGCGTTTACGTGACCGTGACCAGTTCGCGCGAGATCGACGACCGAAACACGCGATATATCGATCGCTCCGACACGTTTGATGACACAAAGGTCGAGGACAAGGCGCCCGACGGCAAGTCGATGACGATGAGCGCATCCGTCAAGCAGCAATACTTCCTGTTTGGCACTGACAACACGGGCCGCGATCTCCTGTCTCGCACGCTGATGGGCGGGCGCATATCGTTGGCGATCGGGCTGCTTGCCGGCGTTGTGGCGGTGGTGATTGGCGTGCTTTACGGCGCTGCCGCAGGGTTCCTCGGCGGCCGCACCGACGAGATCATGATGCGCATCGTCGATGTACTCTATTCGCTGCCCTTCATCTTCTTCGTCATCATGCTGGTCGTGTTCTTCGGCCGCAATTTCGTGCTGATGTTCCTCGCCGTCGGCGCCGTTCTATGGCTCGACATGGCCCGTATCGTTCGCGGCCAGGCGCTGTCGATCCGCCGGCAGGAATATGTGCAGGCGGCGGAAGCGCTGGGCGTCGGCCGGACAGGCATTCTGAAGCGCCATATCGTTCCCAACCTGCTCGGCGTCGTGGTCATCTACATGACACTGCTGGTTCCGCAGGTCATCATCCTGGAGAGCTTCCTTTCGTTTCTCGGCCTCGGCGTACAGGAGCCGATGACGAGCTGGGGCGTCTTGATTTCGGCGGGCGCGAAAAACATCGGGTCCGCCAACTGGCTGCTGATGTTCCCCGCACTGTTCCTCGTATCGACCTTGTTCGCGCTGAATTTTGTCGGCGACGGTTTGCGCGATGCGCTCGATCCAAAGGATCGCTGACGATGGCTGAGGGCGATCCCATCCTCGACGTAAGAGACCTGCATGTCCGGTTCACCACGCTGGATGGTGTCGTGGAAGCCGTGAAGGGCATCAATGTTCACGTCGATGCCGGCGAGACGGTGGCCATTGTCGGGGAATCCGGCTCCGGCAAGAGCCAGACGATGATGGCCGCGATGAACCTGCTGGCTTCCAATGGTTCGGCCACCGGCGTGGTGGATTATCGGGGCCGCAATCTGCTCGGCCTGACCAAGCATGAACTGAACCAGGTGCGCGGCTCGAAGATCAGCATGATCTTCCAGGAGCCCATGACCTCCCTCGACCCGCTCTATTCAATCGGCAGCCAGATCATGGAGCCGATTCGGCGGCATCGCGGCCTAAGTGGGGCGCAGGCCAAGACCGAGGCGCTGCGGCTGCTGAACCTGGTGCACATCCCCGATCCGGAGCGGCGGTTTAAATCCTATCCGTATGAGATGTCAGGCGGCCAGCGACAGCGCGTCATGATCGCCATGGCGCTCGCCAACAATCCCGATATCCTGATCGCCGACGAGCCGACGACGGCACTTGATGTCACCGTGCAGGCGCAGATCCTGACCCTGCTTGCCGAGCTGCAGGAGAAGCTGGGCATGGCGATCGTCTTCATCACCCACGATCTCGGCATCGTCCGGCGCATAGCCGACCGCGTGTATGTGATGCGCGCTGGCGAAGTGATGGAAACCGGCGAGACGGAGGCGATTTTCGCGACACCACGGCACGACTACACCAAGATGCTGCTCGCCGCCGAGCCGACGGGCCATAAGGAGCCACCGCCGGCCGGCGCGCCGGTCATGCTTGAGGGCCGAAACGTCGAGGTGACGTTCAAAGTCGGCGGCGGCTTCTTCGGCGGCAATCCGATGATGCTGCGCGCGGTCGATCGGGTGAGCGTGGCGCTGAAACAGCAGCAGACGATCGGTATCGTCGGCGAATCCGGCTCGGGCAAGTCGACGCTCGGGCGCGCGCTCTTGCGGCTGCTGCCAAGCGAGGGGGCAATCCGCTTTGGCGCGCGCGATATTGCGACGGCGGACCGCGAAGAGATGCGTCCGCTGCGGCGCGAACTGCAACTGGTGTTCCAGGACCCGTTCGGATCGCTGTCGCCGCGCATGACGGTCGGCCAGATCGTTACCGAGGGCCTTCTCGTGCACGAGCCGTCGCTTTCGAAGGCCGGACGCGACAAGCGGGCGATCGAAGCGTTGCTTGAGGTGGGTCTCGATCCTGGAACGCGCAACCGCTATCCGCACGAATTTTCCGGCGGCCAGCGCCAGCGCATCGCAATTGCCCGGGCGATCATCCTGAAACCCAAGGTGGTGGTGCTCGACGAACCGACATCCGCGCTGGACCGCTCGGTACAGAAGCAGATCGTCGAACTTCTGCGCGACCTGCAGAGGGCGCACCAGCTCTCCTATCTGTTCATCAGCCATGATCTGTCGGTGGTGCGGGCAATGGCCGACTACATCATCGTCATGCGTCAGGGCAAAATCGTTGAACAAGGCGAGACTGCAGATATCTTCGATCATCCGCGCGAAGAGTACACGAAAACCCTGATGGCAGCCGCCGTCGACGATACGCGCTTTCGCGCTGCATAGCGCTTAAGAAAATTGAGACCCGGCATGGGGCATTTCGCCGGGTCTCGAAGGCATATCCATCTGGAGCCTCGACACTACAAAGGGCATGTAACGGCACCGTGCCGCGCACCATTAAATTGTAACCAGGTTTCGACCGCGCTGTCTGACCGGAAGCCCTGTTGTTGCGACGTGGGGACGGAACGTTAAGTTGTACTGGACGTTAGGACAAATGCATAAACCTAGAGAGGGATTTGTAACGTATGAGAAAGATGTTGATCCTCCTGGCCGTATGTGGCAGGTGTCACTGGCTGCACCAATACTGAAAAGGGCGCTGTTGTTGGCGGTGCCGGCGGCGCTGCCATCGGCGCCGCGGTTTCCGGTGATGCCGGCGGTGCAATCATAGGCGGTATTGCGGGCGCCACGGCCGGCGCATTGATCGGCAACGCGACCGAGCCTGGCTATTGCGTCTATCGGGAACGCCGCTATCCGCACCGCAAATACCAAGCGCCTTGCTGATAGTCTTCGCAGAACGTCTAAACCGCCCGCGCTCAAAGCGCGGGCGGTTTGGTTTATGCCCATTGCCGAGTCGGTAGACTTATCCGATCAGCGCGGATTTCTGACGCGCAAGGGTGCGGATATTCTCACGCTTGATGCCGAGGTCTTCCAGGTTGCGGTCGGTGCAGCGGCTGAGTTCGCTGACGGTCTGGAAGTAGGTCGTCCACTGACGATATTTCTGGCGAAGGTTCATGTCCGTATGCCCCGTATGTAACTCCTCCGCGATCGGCAACATACTGCAATCGGGGATGGGAGCTAGGGCTTTTGCTGCATAGCAGCATTGAATTTTGTGCAGTGCAAATTCGTGCACAAAAAAGCGGCATCGTCTGGGAGATGCAGACCTTCGAACCGGTCTGGAACTCACATAGCGGATGTTTGTCAGTCCGGCAGGGAAGCGCTGCTTTGCCGCTTGCGGCTTTGTGATGCGGCGGCTATAAGCCCGCGGTCTGGTCACGGAGTGTAGCGCAGTCTGGTAGCGCACGTCGTTCGGGACGACGGGGTCGCAGGTTCAAATCCTGCCACTCCGACCAGAAATATCAAATAGTGAGTGGCTTCGCGCGTATTGCTTTAGCTTCTCAGCTGTTGAAAATCAGCGTTGCAACCACGCGAAAGCGCAGACCGTTCGGTGCCCAGTTGCGCTCCGATTTCGATGAACCTCAACATTAAGCTTGTCGTCCGCTGTAAGCTTGCTAGTCTGCATCGCGATGCACCTGCTTGATGCAGCTTTGCTGTGTCAAGGCGGCCAAGCGGATTGCCAGGAGGAGCTGCAGTCATGGCGCAGTTCACAGTAAGCTTGAAAACTGTTGATCTTCGGAAGGCCGAGTTGCAGCCGGTCGAGGGCGAGGATGTTAAAACACTGCAGGCATTGCTCAATATCTTCCTGACAGCCGGTGACGTTGGCGACGACGGAACCCCGACCCTGCCACTGACCTTGGACGGGATAGGGGGCGCGGCCACCAAGCAGGCGGCGCTGAGCTTCCAGACGGCTGCACACCTTGCAGTGGACGGTGTCGTCGGCCCGCTGACGTGGCGAAAGCTCATCGAGCAGGATTTCTGACAGGGCGTTTCCTTTCGGATCAAGACTTTGCGCGCGTCTCGTTCATTGTAGATTTCAGACGCGGGTCATTTCTAGGAATGACATTGCGAGGCCTTCGAGCAAGAGCGAGGGTAGCATCGATATGCCAAAGACCATAAGGCTGGGCGAAACTGGCGAAGACGTAAAGCGACTTCAACGCGTATTCGCCCGGATGAAGATCCTTGCGCCTGAAAATGTTGACGGCGTTTTTGGAACCCAGACCGACCTTGTCGTCAGGGACTTCCAACAGTCGAATGGGCTCGTGGTGGACGGCGTTGTGGGTCCCATCACATGGAGTCACGTGAACCCATACCGTGAAGCATCACCTCAGCTCGAGGCCGGATCGCTCGGACCAGTGGTGGCTAAACTCCAAGGCGTGCTCAAGATCGGCTTCGGTTACACCGGTGCGATCGACGGGATATTCGGTCCAGCTACCGAAGCTGTGGTGCGTCAGTATCAAGCCGATTCCGGGCTCGCGGTGACCGGCATCATGGATGAGCGGACCTGGATGGCACCCGCCGGCGCCGCGGGGGCGACGCTCGAGAGCCTTTCAGGTTTAGTCCTCTGACCGGTAAGTCGGCCGAAAGCCTCGCACCTCGCGACTGGATAGACCGACAGTCGCGTCAGTTCTAGAAAGACAGCATACCGCTGACCAAGGCCTGCCAGGTGACCGGACCAACGATCCCGTCAACTGCGACGGAAGGAATATCGAGCGACAGCGCCTGCTGAAAACCGCGCACTGAAGAGTCTGTCACTGGTCCGAATATCCCATCGACCTGCGGCCCATTGCTAGGGTCGCCCGAGAGGTTGCGGAACTGGAATTCCTCCTGCACACCTTTGACCGCGTCGCCTTGGCTTCCCTTCTTGACCTGCACGACGAGAGCTGCCCACGTGATGGGTCCGACGACCCCGTCGGCCACCAAACCACGGCTGGTCTGAAACGCTTTCACCGCGGCTTCCGTGCTCGGGCCGAATACGCCGTCGACGACAACATTCTGGCCGCGCGCTCGAAGCAGATATTGCAGTGTCTTGACGGGATGCTCAAGGGAACTGCTCGTGACCACGGGCCACGGACTGATGTTACCGGCCATGTTCGTACTCCCTAGCGACATTGAACGAAACACGAAGTCTAAGATCCCTGCTCGGAAGAATACCATCACCGTCAGAGGATCGGCGCCGTCGTGCGTGAAGCCAATATCCACGGTCCGCGCAACGGGCTCACTGATTTCAATCTCAGTTCGCAGGGCATCGATATCGATGACGACTACCCCGGTTGTGCCTTGATGGGGCCAAGCCTCGAAAACGAGGCTCATAATGGCCGGCCCAGCAGGCAACTGGCGCAGCGAAAAATTACAGCCGGCGGTGAACTCCGTGGGGAAGCTCGGAGGCAGTCGCCACCAGATCTGATTCACGCCTGGCCCGGCGCTATACGTGCCGTCGAACGCATCCAGCCACGCTTCCGGGGCCGACTGGTAGGGCGTTTGAGGGGTTAGTTGGAACGTCGGGCTGCTAATGAGGGAAGGGGCCGCTGTAAAGCCGAGATCGGCTAGTCGCTTTGCGCGTGAAGCAGCCGTCAGCGGGATAGCGACCACAGCCGTGTGCATTTTACCGCTTGCAAGGTCGACTGTATCGTGGAGCCGATGCTCGATGTTCGGAGCGTCGGGCGGTGTCACCCTTCGCGCCACCGCGACCGCCTCGCCGCTACTCGAGCGTGTGCTCATCGTCGACCTCCTGCGAGCACGATCTTACGATTTTCAAAGCCGGCGCGAAATCAGGAAGTTCCCTGCACTTTGACGCCAGAACAGGTCCTGACCCTAGGCCCGCAACTCAGCAAATGATGACGGGTTATTGAGTTTGGATCATCTCACAGGAACGCCTGTGAGGACAAAAGCGGCCGAGTACGCAGCTTTGGGCTAACGCATACCCTGACGGTCCAACAACTCGCGAAAGTCCAAGATAGCTCAATATTTGTACTGTACGGGCCCATCGGCTTCGGTTCGTACGTCGGTGGGTGGCATGCGGCCCTCGGTAACGAGCCTGTAGATCTTTGCGATCTCGCTAAGAAGACCTAGCTTTATCAATTCACCAAGCGCCTCGGCTTGATCTGCGATTCCATGTGCCGCTCTCCACCCCTCGGCGGCAGCCATCTGTTCGCCATTCAGCGCTACAACGACGTTGTATCGACGTCTCTTTTGGTGATCGTCAGTTATTCCCTTGGTAGCGTCGTCGGGTAGTTCGCCAAATTCCACGGCGGAGCTCCCTTTTCTAGCGCAAGCGGACCTTTGGTTGTCCTTGTCTTGCTCTGTTTCCTCATTCGTACGGTATCGGCAAAAAGTGAAACAGGGCTATTTCGGATAATCCGCTACGTAGAAACTCCGTATATCGGGAAAGTTGCGCCGGCGGTGCTGGCAGCGCTTCTATTTCATCATGCGAATCAGATCCGCCAGCCCGCGCGCTTCCATTTTTTCCCTGATCCGGGCCCGGTGGATCTCTATGGTGCGCTGACTTATCCCAAGTTCGTCGGCAATGTGTTTGTTGGTCATGCCGAGTATCAAGTGATTTAGGACTTCCCGCTCTCTACCTGTGAGCCGCGCTAGTCTTTCTGCTACCACTCCATGAGGGATGCCCATTGGAGCGCGGTTGGCGAGACGGTTGCTGGCAACCTCCAGCGCCCCCAGAAGCTGCTCTTCGGAGGCTGGCTTCTCGATGAAGTCGATTGCCCCAGCCTTCATAGCCTCGACCGCCCGAGGCACATCGCCATAAGCCGTCAGAATGATGATCGGAACCGTCAACCCCCGGGCCGCAAGTTCCTTCTGTAGCTCGATTCCGTTGATTCCCGCCATTCGCAGATCGACGAAGGCGCAAAGAGCGAGGTCTGGCTCTGCGCCTTCGAGAAACTCTTCCGCTGAGGAAAAAGCGATGGCGTCAAACTTGTGCGCGGACAACAGCGCGCAAAGTGAATTGCGGACCGATCTATCGTCATCAACGATATAAACACGCCGGTTGTCGGACGGATCAGACATCTCGGTGACCATTTGCCTTCAGGGTAAAGGTGAATTCGGTTTCGTCAGAGCACCGCTGAACCCAGATCTTTCCACCGTGGGCTTCAACGATTGAACGACAGAGCGACAACCCAATTCCCATCCCACTGGTGGTGGAACTGTGGAAAGGCTCGAACAGCGTGTCTTCCATGTCCTTGGCAATTCCCACGCCTGTGTCCCTGACCGAGATTTCCACCATGGCGCCGGCTGAATGTGTCGAAATCGTCAATACCCGGCGCTTCGCCTTCTGCATTGCTGTCAGGCTGTTGCGGACGAGGTTGAGGATAACCTGGCCGACCTGCACCGGGTCGGCAATGATGGAGACAAGGCCATGTTCGAAATGTAACACGATGTCACAGTCAATCTCGCCGGTTGCGGCCAGAGCCAGGTCAACGCCTTGACGAATAACAGCATGCAGATCCACCCTTTCGAGCGTGATTTCGCCTTGCCCGATAAAGTTACGCAGTCTGCGCACAAGGTCGGCTGCGCGCGATGACTCGGCGACTGCGCTGTCTATCAGCCTATCGATATGCGGGGGAACATCCAGACCGTAGTTTTTGAGCTCTTGCCGGCAAGCGTTGACGTAGTTCGTAACCGCCGCCAACGGCTGATTCAACTCGTGCGCAAGAGCGGAAGCGAGTTCGCCCATAGAGCGATTGCGAGCGGCGTCGAGAAGAATCAAATGCAGCCGGGCCTCCTCCGCCTCAGCCTCGAACCGAGCCGCAACCGCAGCGCGCTCTCGATCGAGACTGTTTATTGCGAAAAGCGCCCGCCGAATTATTCGCAGAATTTCACGGTCGGTTTCTGTGAACGGTTTGCTGCGACCGCGCCGCTCCTCTTTCCACAAGGCAAACGATCCCCGCGGAGACAAGCGGATCGAACCATCTTCTAGCGCAGTTTCTATCTTGTCCGGCTTGCCTGCCCAGCGGATTGTTTGCTCAAACCCCTCGCGGAACAGGATGAGCCAATCGAGTCCGTCTTCGGACAGCTCCATCATCGCTGCCCCGGCAAAGTCCTGCGGCACGTGAACTCCCAAGCTGTCGCTGAGGTTGTCGGACGTGCCGATCCCCTCCCTGAGCGCCGCCTTCAAGGGGGAGTAGTCCAGCAGCTTCGTCGGCGCCTTGCCCGTTTGAAACATATGGTCGCTGAGTTTTATCGTAATTCCCTGCGCACTGCACAGGTCCATCATGACTTCGGCCTTGTCGCGGATAATATCGCGCAACGGCTTGCCCAGGCGAGCATCGTGCTCCATGTCGAAGGCTGTTCTTTCGGCACGAATGCTATGGCGAAGCTTGATCGTGTTTTCGAGGCTTTGCAGCAGCGCCGAGATGGTACCGACGAGAAGCTCGCAGAATCGGAGCTTGCTCCATGGCAGATGCAGCGGCCCATAATGGTGGCACGCAACCAGTCCCCACAATTGTTGATTCGATATCAGCGAGATCGACATGCTCGCGCCAACGCCCATATTGTTGAGATACTCGATATGAACCGGCGCGACCGCCCGCAGCTTGGAATAGGTCAGGTCCAGCGGGTTGGCGGATGCCGCGTCAGCCACCCCGCCAGATCGCGACATGATCGGAACGGGCGGGGCGTTGATATCGGGTATGACACGGATAACGTTGAGCACGAAGTGACGCCGCGCGGGGTCCGGTATATCGGAAGCGGGATAGTGCAGGCCGAGGAAGCTGTCGTCGCGCACTGTGTTTTCTGCGATAACCTCACCGTGTTTGTCTTCCGCAAAGCGATAAATCATAACGCGGTCGAAGCCGGTCACCTCCCTGATAATCTGGGCACCGACCTGAGCAAGGTCGGTGAGTGTATCGGGCCGGATCAACTCCGACATGATCCTCTGGCGGACCAGATCCTCTTCCCAAACAATGGCCGGTTCAGCGTGTAGCTCGACGAATTCAAGGATGAGGTTGCGATCATGGCTGTGAGGATAGCATTCTAACTTGATCGCGGTGCCGCCAGGATGCTGAACATTCAGGAACCATGGCCGCAAAATGTCCGGCATCGTCGGCTTCAGATCTCGGGCCAGAAGCTCTGCGCAACTGGTTTCGCCGATAAGCCAGGCCAGCGGCTTGCCAATCAGCGTGGCACAAGGGCGCCCCAGCATGGCATCCGTGTTGCTGCTTGCGAATTCGATGATCATAGTCGCTCGGTCGACAGCGATCAGGACGCCAATCGGCTGAATCGCACCGATCTGGTGAATGGGTTCCGTGTCACATGAATTCAGATCGACTGAACCGTTGAGCACCGGTCAATGCTCCCGAATTTCATCGGTTTCCTGCGGATTCGACTGCCAATCGGCAACCCATGCTGCGAAGGTTGCGAAAGCGGTGCCAGCCCCCTTGAGCATCTCCTCCTCTGTCCCACTGTCCGTGGCGAGATTTTCCAGCAGATCGCAAGTCATGGCCCATCGCTTGCCACCGGCGGCGCGGCACCATTGCCAATAGCCAATGCCCAACCCACCATCCATGCCCAGCAAATTCTCTGCCGCGCGGCATAAGACGGCGCCGCCAAGCATCGAGCCTTCAAGTACGTACAATATTCCGCCGAGAGTGGCTGCAGAGCCGATGGGCGGCAGCATAGCCGAGTTGGTATCCGTGAGGATCGACAGTGGTCGAACGCCGAGAGCGGCAAGGTCGGAGGCAAGAATTTCCGTGCGTCGAGCGTAGACGAAGCCGAACCGACTAAGCGAGTAAACCTGGCACGCCCGCTCTATCATCCGGTCATGGCTTGCGTAGAAACCATGAAAGAGGAGCATCAATCTGCGATACCCTTCGATATCCATCGTCCCGTTCATGAGCGCGGCTAGCGCCGGGTGACCGTCCAAGGCCTCATGTGCGGCCCGGGTCTCGCGGCGTAGAACGAAACGAACAGCTTCCGCGCCGGTACCAGCTCTCAACAGTCTCTCCCTTAAGATAAATGTGTTCCGTTTGGCCACTCGGTGACATGCTGGTGCGACAACTCCAGTGTAACGCCATTGTGACGCTCGCAGCAACGCGCCACTGGACAAATACGCCGCGAAAGGACAAACCTGCCGCGGCGACTTCGGCTGCATACGCGTGGCCGCCGCTTTCGCAGCGTGTTGTCATCGTGAGCCAAACCGAAAATTACCCGCGTTGGCTTGTCTCGGACCTAATCTCATGACCATGGAATTCAAGCATCCCGAGTTGCATTTCGCGCAGATCGATACCCGGGAAATCGCCGCATTGGTGTCGGCTGCTGCCGATCTGACGCTCGTCGTTGACGGCGACGATGTTATCAAGGACTTGTCGCACAATCTCGATCCGGTCTCAGTCGCCGGGATTCCCACTTGGCGGGGATTGTCGATCGAAGACGTCGTGAGCGGCGGCAGCCGTCCGGCATTAAGGAATGCCCTGGGTCTGGCGCGCGATGGCAAGCTTACCAAACGTTTCGACGTAAACCACCTTATGGAACGCGGACGCGACCTGCCGGTTCAGTATTCCGCGCTGCGCATAGGCGGCGACGGCCATATCATGCTCGTCGGGCGTGATCTGCGACCCGTCGCGGAATTGCAGCAGAAGCTTCTCGCGAACAGGCACTCGCTGGATCAAAACGCGAGAAATCAAAAGCAGGCCGAAGCCCACTACCGGCACCTGTTCGAGACCACCACCGATGCGATTGTCATTCTGGATGCGAAGGTTGGTAGAATAAGGGAAATCAACTTCCGAGCCGCTACCCTGCTGGGCGTCGGGAGCTCGGTCTTGAATGGAAAACGCTTTGCCGGGATTTTCGAGAAGCCCGTACAGGCGGAAGTGCAATCAATGCTCGCCGGCGTGGCGTCGTCCGGCACGTCGGCCACACTCCGGGCCGCTCAGGCAAAGGGCGGCGTCCTCGCGTTAGGAGCGGAACTTTTCCGGGCAGGAAGTCTCACCCTGATCATGGTGCGCCTCGCGAATGCTGAAGCGACCGATGGCGGAAACACCGAGAGTGGCATCGAGAGCCTTGTCCGCAACGCTGCCGAGGCGGTTTTGCTGACTGATGACGAGGGCAACGTCATTTGGGCCAATGAATCGTTCCTGTCTCTCGCCGACATCCCGCTCGTGTCACATGTGCTGGGACGGCCACTCAGCGACTTCTTGCAGTGGAGCAGCGTTGAGCGCGACGTCCTGTTTCAGAATGTGCGGCGCCATGGACGAGTCCCGCAGGTTTCCGGCACGGTTCGCGGCGCCAGCGGCCGGACTACCGATGTCGATCTATCTGCCGTCGCCATGCCGAATGGCACGACGACAGGTATCGGTTTCGTCATGCGTGCGCTTTCGCTGGAAGGTGCGCGACACAGTCGTGGCAACAGCGACCTGACCCGTACAGCTGAAAACCTCGTCGAAATGATAGGTCGGGTTCCGTTGAAGGAACTCGTACGCGATACGACCGACGTGATCGAACGCATGTGCATCGAGGCAGCGCTGAAGCTTACCGGTGACAACCGCGCGTCTGCCGCCCGGGTGTTGGGGCTGAGCAGACAGGCGCTCTATCTCAAGATGAATCGATTCGGGATCGCTGACACCGAATAATCAGACGTTCGTGCCGGTAGCCATTGCTCTCCCTCCCATGTCGATGCACGTAGCTATCGCACTCCAACTTCGGATGCCGGAACATGAGGGCTCGCGGTGTAAGAAGGAGGATCCTGTCCGGGATTATCTTGTGCGCTGCGTGCCTGGCAGCGTCCGTCGGGCTTTACCGGCTGGCCACTGCCACGACCGGCTTGGAGGTGTTGCATACCGATATTCGGGGCACCCCAGTCACCATTTTTAGCAATGGAGGGCAGAGAGCGCCTGCCGTCGTCATTGCCCACGGCTTTGCCGGATCGCAGCAGTTTATGCAGCCTTTCGCCATCACCTTGGCGAGGAGCGGTTACCTTGTCGTCACATATGATCTGCTTGGACATGGCCGTAACCCGATTGCACTGACCGGCGACGTAACCAAGGTGGAAGGCGCGACCGCGAACTTGATCGCCGAACTCGATCGCGTCGCGAATTTTGCGCGGGCGTTGCCTGGATGCGACGGGCGAATTGCATTGCTTGGCCATTCGATGGCTACCGACATTATCGTCCGCTACGCAACCGCGCACAGGGAGGTGGCAGCAACGGTGGCGGTGTCGATGTTCTCACCGGCCGTGACGGCGACAACGCCTCAAAATCTGCTCGTTATTGTCGGCGCGCTGGAGGCAGGACTTCGAGCTGAGGCGATGCGGGCGCTGGTTCTGTCGGCCGGGGGCGAAGCGCGTGAAAACGAGACTTCACGGCAACACGGCGAATGGTACAGCACGTCGGGTCGCGGTTGCCGAACATGTCGAGCATATCGGCGTGCTCTACAGCGGCACGAGCCTCGCCGAGGCGCGCGACTGGCTCAATCTCGTATTTGGACGCACCCGTTCAGGCCCCGTCGAAGAGCGTGGGCTGTCTCTGCTTCTATTTTTCTCAGGGGTCGTGGTGCTCGCCCGCTTTGCCAGTACACTGCTGCCGCGCGCTGCCGGTGGCAGGGTCGGGTTCGGACCAGGTTGGCGGACGCTGATCCCGTTAGGCCTCGCCCCGGCGCTGATCACACCGCTATTGCTCTGGAAGGCGCCGACCGAGTTCCTGCCGGTTCCGGTAGGCGGCTATCTCGCCGTTCATTTCCTGGTATATGGCCTGCTGACCGCCGCTTACATTGTTTGGATATACAAACCAGCCGGCAGCGCGGACTCACGGTTGCTTGTAGGCAGGGCGATAGTGGACATCGCAGCCGCGACGCTGTTTTGCCTTGCTGCCATATACGGTCCGCTCGACCTTTTCGTCACCTCGTTCGTTCCCAACATGTCTCGCCTGCCGTTGGTCGTCGCCATGCTGATCGGACTGCTGCCCTACTTTATCGCGGATGAGTGGTTGACGCGCGGGGTGCACGCGCCCCGCGGGGCATACCTCTTTACGAAGACCTGTTTTCTGTTTTCGCTCGCACTCGCCGTTGCGTTGAATTTTGAGAAGCTGTTCTTTCTGATTCTTGTCGTGCCAGTCATCCTGGTCTTCTTCACTGTTTTCGGACTGGTCAGTTCCTGGGTCTACCGGCGAGCATGGCATCCTCTGGTCGGGGCGGTAACAAACGCCATACTCTTTGCATGGGCGATCGCTGTAACGTTCCCTGTCCTGGGATCGTGACAATGTGATGAGATGGCCTATGTATAGCGCAGGACGGGTTGCGTCAGGCGAGTTGTTCAAGAGGAACCGCATAGGAATGTCGGTCTATTTTCCGCTCTTGGTGTTCGTTGCCCTGGTCGTCGCCGCTGCGTCGAGCGGGGTTTTCTTTAGGCCTGGCGAATGGTATCGCCGCCTCCGCAAACCTGGCTGGACGCCGCCCAACTGGCTTTTTGGACCCGTTTGGTCAGTGCTTTATCTTATGATGGCGGTGGCGGGGTGGCTCGTTTGGCGGGCGGACCCTTCCAGCGTGGCGATCTGGATATGGGCCTTGCAGCTTGTTACGAACGCTTCATGGTCAGGTGTGTTCTTCGGAATGCGCCGGATGGATCTTGCTTTCTACGATATTGCGCTTTTGTGGATGCTGGTGGCAGCCTTTATTGTCGCGGCATTGCCCGTCTCAACAACGGCGGCGCTGCTGTTCGTGCCCTATCTCATCTGGGTGACCATCGCTGGAGCGCTAAACTGGACTGTCTGGCGGATGAACGCCGCGACTGTCTGAAGTCATCCGGTCCGCTCTAAGCGGTTCAGGAAGCCGTTTTGCTGGTTCCAGTTGTCGAATAAGGCCGGGCAGGCCTTTTCCCTGACCTCTTCACCCGCCGTGCGGCCAAGAAGCGGCGCATCTGCAACAGGCCCGGATGCCTCTATCTCATAGGATTGCTCGCCGTCCGGCGTGAGGATCATACCGTTGAAATAAAGCGTGCCAGTCTCAATCCGCGCATATCCTGCAATGGGTGTGCGGCAGGAGCCGTCCAATGCCCGAAGGAAAGCGCGTTCACAAGCCAGTGCATATCCGGTCGCGCTATGATGGATCGCCGCCACCAATGTCGCTACACGATGGTCTCTGGAACGGCTTTCAATGCAGATTGCCCCCTGACCGGGCGCAGGAGGAAACTGGTCAAGCGGCAGTATTTCGGTGACGACGTGCTCCAGTGAAACACGTTTCAGCCCTGACATCGCCAGCATCGTGCCATCGGCGACGCCCTCATCGATCTTTCGTAAGCGGGTCTGCACGTTACCGCGCAATGGTACGACCACCAGATCGGGCCGCATGCGACGGATCAATGCCTGACGGCGGAGCGACGAGGAGCCTATCGTGGCGCCACCCGGCAACGCGGCGAGCCTGCGGCCGGCACTGCTCACAAAGGCATCGCGGGGGTCTTCCCGCGGGAGAAACGCCGAAAGCTCGAGTCCTGGCGGCAGCGTTGTAGGCATGTCTTTGGAGGAATGAACGGCCATGTCGATCCTGCCTGAAAGCAAAGCTTCCTCGATCTCCTTGGTGAACAGGCTCTTGCCGCCAACTTCCGAGAGTGGCCGGTCCTGAATGCGGTCGCCCATAACCGAAATGATGTCGATGGCAAAATTTTCTTCCGGCAATCCATGCGTCGCCATCAGCCTGGCGCGCGTCTCATATGCCTGCGCCAGAGCCAGGGGACTGCCGCGCGTTCCGATCCTGAAAACGTTCATCCCGATTTCCTGGACGTCCGGATTGTTGCCAGTCTCAGGCAGTCGCCGCAAATGATCTTGCGCGTGCCTGCGGGCTCTCTGTTTCGATCCCCAGGGCCGCCAATGCGGTCGCCGTGATATGCGCCGCGTTGAGCCCGGCCTTTTCGTACATCGCGCGCGGCGTGTCCTGGTCGAGGAACTGGTCCGGCAGCGTCATTGTGCGGATACGCAGGCCACTATCGAGTGTTCCGGCAGCGGCGAGAAACTGCAGGACATGCGCCCCGAAACCGCCCGCCGCGCCTTCCTCAATTGTTATGACAACCT
This sequence comes from uncultured Alphaproteobacteria bacterium, assembly GCA_963829135.1. Lineage (GTDB taxonomy): Bacteria > Pseudomonadota > Alphaproteobacteria > Rhizobiales > Rhizobiaceae > Kumtagia. The sequence continues at coordinate 263,979 of CAWHHO010000004.1, forward strand.
GATGATGACGCGCGATCTGCAGGATAAGCCCGCTGTCGAGTGGCTTCGAGAAGCGGGCGTCGGCCACGGTCGTTGATAGGCCCTTGGCTTCCAGCATGGATGCTGCCTTAAGACATTCACCGAGCCGGCCGCCAAACGATAACAGCGCAATCTTGGACCCTTCTCGCAGAATCCTGCCTTTGCCAATTTCCAACACGGTGCCGCGCTCGGGCAATTCGACCCCCAGCCCTTCCCCACGCGGATAGCGGAAAGCGCAGGGCCGGTCATCGATGGCGGTTGCGGTGGCAACCATGTGGACCAGTTCTGCCTCATCCGCGGCCGCCATGACAACGAAGCCCGGCAGGTTGGTCAGATAGGAGACGTCAAACGCTCCTGCGTGGGTCGCGCCATCGTCGCCAACCAGCCCGGCACGGTCAATGGCGAAGCGGACCGGCAGTTTCTGCAGGGCGACATCGTGGACGATTTGGTCATAGCCACGCTGCAGGAAGGTCGAGTAGATCGCGCAAAAGGGCCGCATGCCGGCAGCGGCGAGACCCGCAGCGAAGGTGACGGCGTGCTGTTCCGCGATCCCGACGTCGAACAATCTGTCGGGGTAGCACTTCTGGAACTTTTCGAGCCCGGTGCCGGAAACCATTGCAGCCGTTATCGCGACGATACGCTTGTCGGTTGACGCTTCGCGGATCAGGCTCTCGGAAAAAATACTCGAATAAGTTGGCGATTTCGCTGGCGTTTTTTGTTGTTGGCCGGTGAGGATATCGAAACGGGCGACCCCATGATACTTGTCCGCCGCATCCTCTGCCGGCGGGTATCCCTTCCCCTTTTCGGTCAGCGTGTGGATCAGCACGGGTCCGTCAGCGTTATCGCGTACCGCTCGCAACACATGCATCAGTTCATTGATGTCGTGTCCGTCTATGGGGCCGACGTAGGAGAAGCCAAGATCTTCAAATAGCGATCCTTCGGCCAACAGGTTTTTGACGAGGCCGTGAACCCGGCATGCGCCCTCACGGGATTGGGCCGGCAGCATCGATACTGCGCGCCGCGCAAACGTTTCAGAGTCGGGATTTTGACGTTCGGAGTACAATAATTTGATCAGATGCTTGGACATCGCGCCAACCGGCGGCGATATCGACATGTCGTTGTCATTCAATATCACGATCAAGCGCTGACCAAGGTGCCCTGCATTGTTCATGGCTTCGTACGCCATGCCGGCGGACAGCGCGCCGTCGCCGACAACACACACCACATGACCACTTTCGCAATTCAGATCCCGCGCCACAGCGAAGCCAAGGCCGGCCGACATCGCGGTCGAGGAATGCGCTGCCCCGAACGGATCGTATTCGCTCTCGGATCGCTTCGTAAACCCGGACAGGCCGCCGCCCTGGCGCAAGGTGCGGATACGGTCCCGTCGTCCTGTCAGAATCTTGTGAGGGTAGCACTGGTGACCGACGTCGAAGATCAGCTTGTCACGCGGTGTGTCGAATGTTGCGTGAACCGCGACCGTCAATTCGACGACGCCTAGGCTGGCACCAAGATGACCGCCTGTCACCGACACTGCGGAAATGGTTTCTTGCCGCAGTTCGTCAGCCAATTGTATCAATTCGCCGGTGGTCAGACCCTTCATGTCGGCAGGGCAGCCGATACTGTCGATGATGCTTGAGTCTTTTGGTCTCATGACGCTGCCTCTCCCCCGCGGGGGGTCAGCGGGACGCGCCTCGCGGATCACGCCGCCGAACCCTGATCAATCGAGCCATGGCAACGGACAAGCCGCCGTCAGGGCCAATTGTGTAAACAGAGATTTACACATCAATATGTCAATGTCGATTGATTTTTTTTGCAGCAGACGGGAATGAGGCGACCGCGCTCATTAAGGCTTGGCGCTACCCGACTAAGCATCGTTCAGCGCCAAACAGGCCTGACTTCCCGATATTCGGGAAGGAAACGGCCATGCCTGCCGAGTTTATCAGATCGGAGCTAGAGAAACAGCCGCGCCGGACCGCACGGCGAGAATAGACTGCAGTCCGTGGGCAGAATCGTTTCCTGCTATCCCCGATCGCGTTTGAGCTATAGCGACCCGGAAAGCGAACAGTTACGGGCTTGAGAAGGTTTTCACGTAAGCCACGACGTCAGCGATCTCCTGTTCCTTTTTCAAACCGGGAAACGCCATCTTAGTGCCAGGGATCTTTTTCTTTGGATCCGCGACCCAGCTTGCAATCTCTGCCTCAGTCCACACCAGCCCTCCTTCGCCCGCCGCAATCATCGCCTTTGAATAGCCTGCACCCTTTTTCGCGAGAAAGTCCGGCTGCGTGCCGGCAGTGCGGCCGACGACGCCGTTCAGCGTAGGACCAATAGGCTTCTTAGCGTCGCCGATGCCATGGCAAACGGCGCACTTTGCAAACACCTTTTTGCCCGCATCTACATTACCCTCTATTGCCATTACGGGTGTAGTCAATGCGGCAACAATGCCAGACAATGTCAGAAATCCTAGTAAACGAAACATGTTAGCTCCTCCAGGTACCCTGCGAACTTCCTACCGGAAGGTAGTTCCGAGCGCGCGGCTGTCAAGGCAAATAGTGTAAACTGAAATAGACAGGCGCGGTCTGAATCGGGTTGATCTTTAGTCGAGGGGTCAGGTCTACGTGAGAGCCGCGACTCCCATCATGCAATCCGCATTGACATAAAACAGTGTCAAGTTACAGATACGGTCATGGTCAGGAACTATCCATTTTCGGCAATCGTCGGGCAGCATGAGATGAAGCAGGCATTGATGCTTGCGGCGGTCGACGCGTCGATCGGAGGCATTCTGGTGTTCGGCGATCGCGGCACGGGAAAATCGACCGCCGTGAGAGGACTGGCAGGGTTGTTGCCGTCCATGAAAGTTGCGGGTGACTGCCGCTACAACTGCGAACCCTGCGACCAAAGCAACTACTGTAGCCGATGCCTGCATCAACTGCAGTCAGGCACGATCAAGCACCGGATGGTCGCGGTTCCAGTGATCGACCTGCCGCTTGGCGCTACGGAGGATCGTGTCGCAGGCGCACTGGACCTGGAAAAGGCTCTGGTGTCGGGTGAAAAGGCGTTTGAGCCGGGTCTCCTCGCCAGTGCAAATCGCGGGTTCCTCTACATAGATGAAGTCAACCTGCTTGAAGATCATCTGGTTGACCTGCTGCTCGATGTCGCCGCGTCCGGCATAAACATCGTTGAGCGCGAGGGCCTTAGCGTAAAGCATCCTGCGCGCTTCGTGCTGATCGGAAGCGGAAATCCGGAGGAAGGCGAATTGCGGCCGCAGCTGCTCGATCGCTTCGGACTGTCTGTCGAAGTCGCCTCACCGACGGATGTTCCCACACGCGTCGAAGTTGTGAAACGCCGTGATGCTTTCGATCGCGATCCCGAGGCATTCGCAGCGAAATGGAAGCGGAAGGATTCAGACCTCAGGTCTCGGATCAGCAGGGCGCGAGCCGGGCTGACCTCCATCAGGACGCCGGAGGAGGTCCTGGAATTCACCTCGACGCTCTGCCTTGCACTCGGAGTGGACGGACTGCGCGGCGAGCTCACCATAATACGGACTGCCCGCGCTCTGGCTTCGCTGGAGGGCAGTCCGGATGTGACGATCCGGCACGTTCGCGCCATTGCCGTGTCGGCACTGCGCCATCGGCTGCGTCGCGATCCCCTCGACGAGTCCGACGCGGGCACACGAGTAGAGCGGGCGCTTGCAGAAATGATCGCGGCATGAGTGAACCGGCAGCCACGCCGCCAACACGCTGGGACGACGCTCTGCTCGCGGCCGCTCTTGTTGCGGTGGATCCCGAGGGGCTCACCGGCATCCATGTGCGATCCCGGTCCGGAGCTGTGCGCGACCGCTGGCTTCAGACGATTTCCAACCTGATGGGAAGGGATGTGCCGATCCGGCGGATAGCTGCGGGTATTCAGGACAACCGGCTGACAGGCGGTCTCGACATTGGGCTCACACTTGAAAGCGGGCGGCCCGTGGTAGACCGAGGTATTCTGGCATGTGCCGATGGCGGGCTCGTGATCTTGGCAATGGCCGAACGATTGGAACCCTCGGCCGCCGCGATAATCGGAATGGCGCTTGACAGCCGTTCGGTGAGGATCGAGCGCGACGGAATATCGACGTGCCTAAAGGCGCGCTTTGCGCTCATCGCACTTGACGAAGGCATTGATGACGAGGGCCTCGCCGCGCCGCTGGCCGACCGCCTCGGCATCTTTTTAGACCTGAATCCGATCGCGCTTGGCGAGATCACTTTCTCGTCTGATGGTGGTGATCTCGGCAAAGCACGGTCGCTTCTGCCATCGGTCGTGATTTCCGACGAACTGATTGAAACGCTCTGCGAAATCAGCATGTCGTTTGGCATCCGTTCAATGCGGATATCTTTGCAATTGGTGCGCGCGGCGCGCGCGGTGGCCGCCATGCGCGGCAGCGCGATCGTCGAAGTCGAGGATGTTAAAACGGCGATGCGCCTCGTATTGGGCCTGCCGCCAAGCCTGCCCCGCGAGGCAGAGAATTGCGAATCACAGGATATGCCGCCCGACAGGCCGGAAGAGCGGAACGACGACCAGACACATACCGCCGACGCCTTGCGTGACACGGTCGTGGAGGCCGCTGCGGCAACGCTTCCTGCGCATCTTCTCGCCGGGCTCGAATCGGTGGCACCAAGAAGCCGGCTGCCGGCCAGGTCCGGCAAGGCAGGTGCGCTGCGCAACCAGGCCCGCCGCGGTCGTGCGATCGGCACCAGCGCCAAGCCGCCGACGCAGGGCGCGCGGCTCGACATCCTTGCGACACTTCGCCAAGCTGCTCCCTGGCAGCGCATTCGCGCCCTCGCGCGCGGGGCGCTGCCCGATGATCGGGGGCGCGCGCTGCACATACGCAAGACCGATTTTCGGTATCCCCGCTACCGCCAGAAGACCGGGACGACGGCGATATTCGCCGTCGATGCATCTGGGTCGGCGGCCGTTGAGCGGCTTTCCGAGACCAAGGGTGCAATCGAACTTTTGCTGGCCGAATGCTATGTGCGCCGCGATCAGGTCGCACTGATCGCTTTTCGCGGCAAGGGCGCGGAAACGCTTTTGGAGCCGACGCGATCTTTGGTTCGGGCCAAGCGCAGCCTGTCAGCCTTGCCGGGAGGAGGCGGCACCCCGCTTGCCAGCGGCATCCTGGCGACCCTCGCCATGGCGATCACTTCCGCGCAAAAGGGTCAGACCGTCGTTGCCGTGTTCCTGACCGACGGACGCGCCAACGTAGGGCTGGGTGAGGTGACGGCGAAAGCACAGGTTATGGCGGATACCGAGAAAGCGGCTCGCAGCTTTCGCGGCTCCGGCATCAAAGCGATTGTCATCGACACAGCGCGACGCCCGCAGGTGCGGGCCGAAGCGCTGGCGCGCGAACTCGGCGCGGAATATCTGGCTCTGCCACACGGCGGATCGCGAGCGGTTGCACGTGAAATCGGCAGCCGCATGGAGGGCTGAGCTGCAATGGTCTTCGATGCGGACAGGCCATCGTGGTCGGTCGACGGCCGGGACTGGCCCAACCGCCAGCATAGCCGCTTCCTGTCGGCCTCGGGCATAGCATGGCACCTGCAGGAGATGGGGGCAGGTCCCAAGCTCATATTGCTGCATGGCACCGGCGCTGCGACACATTCCTTTCGTGACCTCGCGCCAAAACTCGCGACGGATTTCCACCTGCTGGCCCCTGATCTGCCAGGGCATGGCTTCACGAGTATGCCATCAAGCAGCGACCTTTCGCTCGGCGGCATGGCACGGCAGTTCGGCGCTTTGCTGAAGCAGGCCGGGTTCGATCCAGAAATCGCGGTGGGCCATTCGGCAGGGGCCGCGATCCTCATTGAAATGGCGCTGTCGGGCCTGATTCGCCCACGGGTCATCATCGCAATCAACGGCGCTCTGCTGCCGATCCGCGGCGCATCGCTTTTCTCGCCGCTGGCGAAGCTGCTTTTTCTCAATCCGCTTGCGCCGAGGCTACTGGCCTGGAGGGCGCGTAGCAACGAGGCAACGCGTCTGCTGCTTGAAAGCACAGGGTCCAACATCGATCCTATCGGCATCGAACTCTACCAAAGGCTGTTTCGGAAGCCGGGACACATTGCAGGCACGCTCGGCATGATGGCCAACTGGGGCGTTGCCGACTTGCAGTACAGGATTGCCGGACTGTCAGTGCCCCTCATCCTGGTGTCTTCGGCAAATGACACCGCGGTCTCTCCGAGAGATGCGGAAATTATTGGAGCGCGGGCGAGAACGGTGCGGATCGTACGGCTCGGCAGTGGCGGTCATCTCGTTCACGAGGAGCAGCCGGCGCGCATCGCGAGTCTTATCTCATCCCTCGCCCAATCTGGCCCGACACAAAGGGAAAAAGAGATCGTTTGTAAAACCTAATTTACTGAATTACTGTAACGCCATGTTGACGGTTCTCAAGTCAGGGCATGGTCATAAGCTTCAGGAAAATCCGCATGCGGTCGTGATCGGCAGCGGATTTGGTGGCCTGGCGGCGGCGATCCGGTTGGGCGCGCGGGGATATCGCGTCACAGTGTTGGAGCGACTGAACTATCCCGGCGGCCGCGCGGGCGTGCTCCGGCAGGATGGTTTCACCTTCGATCGGGGTCCTACCATTGTTACGGCACCCTTTCTTTTCGACGAGCTGTGGGCGCTCTGCGGAAAGCGGCGTGCGGACCAGGTCGATCTCAAGGCTATGGACCCGTTCTATCGCCTCAGGTTCGACGATGGCGATGAGATCGCCTGTTCAGGCGACGATGCGGCCATGCGGCGCGAGGTGATCCGGATTTCGCCGAACGATCTCCAAGGATACGAGCGTTTTCTTGCCAAGGCCCGGGAGATCTGCCGGATCGGCTTCGAGCAGCTCGCTGACCAGCCCTTCAATTCGTTGATGGATATGCTGAAGATCGCGCCGGATCTGCTGCGGCTCGAGGGCTATCGCAGCGTTCACGGGCTGGTATCGCGCTTCGTCAAGAACCCGAAACTGCGCGTCATGCTGAGTTTCCATCCGCTGCTCATCGGCGGTAATCCGTTCCGCGCGCCGGCGATCTACTGTCTAATTCCGGATCTGGAGCGCCGCTGGGGCGTACATTACCCGATGGGCGGAGTGGGCAAGCTGGTGGAAGGGCTGGTTCAGCTCGTCGAGGGACAAGGCGGCAGCGTGCGCTACAACGCCGATGTCGAGCGCATCGTCACCGACGAGGGTCGCGCTCGCGGCGTCGTATTGGCAAGCGGGGAACTGATTCCAAGCGACATCGTCGTCTCAAACGCCGATGTCGCTTGCACCTATGGAAAGCTGGTTGACCGTACCGAGAGGACCCGCTGGAACCCTGGGAGAATCAAGCGAGCGCGCTATTCCATGGGCCTGTTCGTCTGGTACTTCGGCACCAGGAAGCGCTACGACTCCGTCGGTCACCACACGATTCTGCTTGGCCCGCGCTACCGAGAACTTTTGAAGGATATTTTTGAGAGAAAGAGGCTCAGCCAGGACTTCTCGATCTATCTGCACCGGCCTTCGGCTAGCGATCCAAGCGTCGCGCCGCCCGGTTGCGATGCGTACTATGCGCTTTGTCCGGTGCCCAATCTCGATGGAGACACGGACTGGGCCACCGAGGGCGAGCATCGCCGGCATGCGGTGATGCAGCGGCTTTCCGATACGATCATGCCCGGCCTGGAGCGGGAGGTTGTGACCTCATCCTTCGTGACGCCCATGCATTTCCGCGATGCCCTGCAATCCGAAAAGGGCGCAGGCTTCGGCTTCGAGCCGGTGCTTACGCAAAGTGCCTGGTTCCGGCCGCACAACCGCAGTGAGTCCATTGAAGGCCTCTATCTCGTGGGCGCGGGTACCCATCCGGGAGCCGGCCTTCCCGGCGTGCTTTCATCTGCGAAACTACTCGACAGGATCGTGCCTCATGCATCAGCCTTCGCAGCCTGAAGAATTTTCCACGCCAGCCAGTTGCGCGGCCTGCCGGCGCTCGATCCGCCAGGGGTCGCAGTCGTTCTATCTCGCCTCGTTGCTGCTTCCGGTGGAGGTCCGTGAACCGGCATATGCGGTTTATGCATTCTGCCGCACTGCGGATGACCTGATCGATCGCGAGCAAGGCGGTGCCGATGCGATCGCCGAGCTCGGCCAAATGCTCGATCGCATATACTCTCGCCGGCCAGGCCAGAGCTTTGTCGAGCGGGGCTTTGCGGATGTCGTTGTTCGCTTCGGCATACCGCGGGCAATTCCCGAAGCGCTGATCGAAGGCCTGGCATGGGACGCAGCCGGCAGGCGCTACCGGACACTTGACGAACTCACGACCTATGCCGTCCGCGTTGCCGGCACGGTCGGCTTCATGATGACGCTGGTCATGGGCCGCCGCGAGCCGCATGTCCTGGCGCGCGCCTGCGATCTCGGTGTGGCGATGCAATTAACCAATATTGCTCGCGACATCGGCGAGGATGCGGCGAACGGCCGAATATACATGCCCCTCAATTTGCTTGAGGATGCCGGCATCGGGATAGAAGACTGGCTCGGCGCAAAGCGCTGTTCAGCTCAAATGCGGCTGATCGCCGAACAGCTGCTTGCTGAAGCGGAAGCGCTGTATGCGCGTTCGCTGTCGGGCATCGCGGCGCTCCCGTCTCAATGCCGCCTCGGCATGAATGCAGCTCGACTCTTTTACCGAGAGATCGGTCAGGAAATCCTGCGTGGCGTCGACCCCGTTACCACGCGCGCAGTCACGTCAAAGCAGCAGAAGCTGCGCCTCTTTGCCGAAGCTTTCGCGACGCGGATGACGGATGATTCCCATCTTCTCGATCGGTGCATACCCCAGGCTGACTTTCTGATCGACGCGGTTGAGCATTCGCCAGCGCCAAGGCAGAACGATCCCATACCCGCATGGTGGGATATCAAGGCGCGATCCGTGCGAATGATTGATCTGTTGAATGGGTTTTCCGCCCGCAACGGGGCTTATGAAGCTGGCAATGTGCCGGTCCACCTCTTTGCGCGGTCAAGGTCCTATTCTGGATCGGAACCGTGAGCTCAGGTTTCATAATCTTGTTCGAGGTAGCGCTGGTGCTAGGCCTGGCGCTGGTGTTCGGGGTTCGCGAACTGCGCAACCTGCGCAAATTTGATCGCGAGCGCGCCGCCAGGGCCAAAGTCGAAGCGGAACGTTCGTCAAAAGAGCCTTGTTGAGGGAATGCCAGTGTCGTTCGCTAGTTTCAGCCTCGCCGAGGCATTTTGAAGGGCAGGAGCATCTGGACCCAGCGAGAAGCGAAACGATCGAGATCGACGCTTTCGTTCACCGCCTTTGCCTCACTCCCGCCGCCGTCAAACCCGAGCAACGACCGGCTGTAGAATGGCGTATCTTCAAGCGTCTGCACGATGCGCGCCGGGGCCCAGGCTGGAGCGCGCGTGCTGCGTGCCACTCGCCATCCGGTCCCGGGAAGGCGCTGGACAGGCTCGGGGTCAAGCGGAAGAATCGACCCATCCTTGCGATACTCGAGCGCAAGCCCGCGCTGTATCCCGTCGCGCAGCTCGACATCGTAGAGGATACGCATCGACGCGCCGTTTGTCTGTCGTGACCAGGTCCAGCTCTGGAACCCAGCCTCCAGCGGTTCGGACCCGGTGTTCATATCGACATAAGCGCGTCCCTTCCAGTGGAGCTCCGGCCGGTCGAAACTCACACTCGCCTCAGCCAGCGGCGCGATCGGCTGCCAATGATGCCGGCCCTGCAGGTCGAGCCGATGGCTTGCGTGAAAAACCGGACCGAGATCGATCGTGATTGTGCCCGTCAGTCGCCGTGGCAACGGCGCGGTCCACTCGTTGATTTCGATCATCAGCCGTTCGCCCTCCAGGGCAACACGGCTGGGCCCGATGACAATATGAGTGGGCGTCCGGTCGACCGATGCAATGCCGCGCTCTGTCATTGCCCAGTGTTTGCCTTTGGGAGTGTAGAGTATGGCGTTTATGCTGACGTGATCGAGCGGGTTGGCCGGTCCGCGGCGCCGTGCACGAGCGTAATAGGGAGAGAACACGCTGCCGATAAACGCAATGACAGTCAGTGCATTGTGCCCGTCTTCGCTGATCGCGTCGACGTACCACCAGGCATAGCCGTCGTGTGGAATGATGCGGTCGAAGCAAAATCCATCGCCACTGCCTGCGCCGCATGGCTGCCCGAAAGTGCTGCCATTGGGATCCCAGGTCCCGGATGGACCGCGCCGCCCGCCAGATAGAGGCCGCGAATCGGTGTGCGTGCGCCCGGCCTCTGAAACGACGCTGCCCAGCCGTGCGACGCCCTCCCGTAAAGGGCTCCGCCCGATCCAGGAAACAACGTTGCGAAGCCCGTGGGCGTGGTCACCACGCGCTGCCCCTTCGGCACCGAAAGGTTCAGTCCGGCGCGGGCCAGGCGCTCCATCACCCGTTTTTCGCATGATGCGACCTCCGTCTCGCTCAAAGGTTTTTCCAGTGCCGGCGCGTTGACCAGCAACAGAAGCCGCTCCTCGCCGCTCGGCGCATCGCCTCCGGCTGACGCGTTGCGGTCCTGCGCGCACACATAGATCGTCGGATCGTCGGGGAGGCGGCCTCGATCCAAAATATCAGCGAACTCGCGCCGGTAGTCCTGGGAGAAGAAAACCGTATGCCGCGACAGCTGAAAGCCGTCGACTCTGCCTTTCAATGACCAGGTCAGCGCTGACAATGATCGCTGCTTCGGCGTCCAGGGAGGTGCTGCCGGACGCACCTCGTCGCCGAGCAGTCCCGTAAACAGCGCTGCAGGATCCCCGTTGAAAACCACCGCATCGGCCTCGATGATCTCGCCAGATCCCAGCCGCACACCGGTCGCGGCACCATCTTTGACCAATATCTCCGCGACATCGCTGCCGTGCGAGAATGTGACACCACGATCCCTTGCCAGCCGCTCCAGCGCCTCGGCGATGCGTATCATGCCTCCATGTACAAGCCATACGCCAGTCTGCTCGACATGCGCGATCAGCATCAGCGGGCCGGGCGCTTCGAACGGCGATGAGCCGCAATAAGTAGCATATCGCCCGAAGAGCTGGCGCAGGCGAGGATCGCGGAAATAGCCCTCGATGACTTTCGAGAGCGCCGTGAACGGCTTGATCCGCGCCAACGCGACCAAACCGCTCAGCCCGGCGTCGCGCGCAAGGCCGATCGGGCTGGGTGAAGGGTTTTCGATAAAGGAAGCATTCAACGACTGAAACACTTCTTCCGTGCGCTGGCAGAACGCGAGATAGCCCTTCGCCTCCTTCGCGCCGGCCAGTCTGCCAACGGCATCGGCCGATGTCATCCGATCGGCGTGAAGGTCGAAGGTGGAGCCGTCAGTCCAGGCGTGCCGCGCAAGAATGTCGGCGCGAGTGAGCTGCAGGGTGTCGTCGAGACGGACACCCGCCGATGCGAAGATCGCCTCGAACACCCACCGCATCGTGAAAACGGTTGGACCGGAATCGACACCGTGTCCGCCGATTTCCACTTCGCGCAACTTGCCGCCTGACACAGCATTCTTCTCGACCAGCCGGACGGAATACCCGCGCACGGCCAGCAGCAGGGCCGAGACGAGCCCGCCCATACCGGCGCCGACGACGACCACCCGGCGCTGGGATCGGGGCGGCGATGTGGCCTCGATGTCAACTTTTGTAAACATATGCTTGTGTCAATTATCATTTACATGCATTCTCGTCCACAGGCGCTTCTCTGTATGACCGGGATTGGTCACAGCAAGAAGGGAAGCGTGGAGACAAGGCCGTCGAAGGATCTGTGCATACAGGCCGGGCGCGGCGCGGCGGACCAAAGGTGGAGGTGCCGGCAATGTCGGGCGAGGATATTCTCTACAGGATCGAGGATGCGCTACAGCGGAGTTTGAGCCGGGCGACAGGGCCTTCCGCTCCGCCCCGGCTGGCTGCTGCCTTTGCGCATTCCGTTTTTCCCGCGGGACAGCGCATACGGCCCCGGCTCACACTCTCGGTCGCGCTTGCATGCGGCGACGACCAGCCGATCCTGTCAAACGCGGCTGCCGCGGCAATCGAACTCCTGCACTGCGCCTCGCTCGTGCACGATGACATGCCGTGTTTCGACAATGCTGGCACCCGGCGCGGCAAGCCATCGGTACATGCTGCCTTCGGTGAGCCGTTGGCGCTGCTCGCCGGTGACGGCCTGATTGTTCTGGCATTCGAATTTGTGGCGCTGGCGGCAGTTGCAGATCCTCTGCGCTCCGCGAGCCTGTCGCTGATCATTGCCCGCTCCGTGGGTATGCCGCACGGAATCGTGGCGGGGCAGGGCTGGGAAAGCGAAACCGATGCCGATCTCGTTCTTTACCAACGCGCCAAGACAGGTTCGCTGTTTGCCGGTGCCGCGATGGCGGGAGCTGCCGCGGCGGGCCATATGGCCGAACCATGGGCCACGCTCGGATACCGGCTGGGGGAAGCGTTTCAGGTTGCCGACGACATTCGCGACGTGATGTGCACCGCGACGGACCTGGGCAAGCCGGTCGGCCAGGACGAGGCGCTCGGCCGTCCTAACGCTGTTCACGAGCTGGGCGTGCGCGGCGCGGCGCGTAAACTGATGGTGTTGGTGGAGGAAGCCGCAGAGTCCGTGCCGGACTGTATCGGCGCGACGGCGCTTAAGGCGCAGATCCGCGCTCAGGCAAGCCGTTTCCTGCCGAAGGAAGCCGCGCAACACGCGGCCTGAGCAAGCTTCTCGGCGAACCGCTTGGTAAGGATATGCTATCCGCCTGGCTCGAACGCATACGCGATTTCCGCAACAGGAAAGTGGCCGATCCGGCATTCCGGCGGTGGGCCGGTCGTTTCCCCTTGACCCGCGGGACTGCACGCCGCGAGGCCAAGGCCCTGTTCGACCTGACTGCCGGCTTCGTCTATTCGCAGGTCCTGTCCGCGTGCGTGCGGATAGACCTTTTCGAGATGCTTGCCGCTGGGCCGGCGGATGCCGCCACCATCGCCGCTCGCGCCGATTTGCCCCGACAAGGCATCGACCGTCTGCTGAAAGCGGCTGCGGCGCTTGACCTTATCGAGGCGCGCGGCCTCGATCGCTATGCGCTCGCGTCCCTTGGCGCAGCGCTGGTTGGCAATGCGGGCGTAAAGGCGATGATCATCCATCACGATATACTGTATCGCGACCTGTGTGATCCGTTGGCGCTTCTCGCCGGGCAAAGCAAATCCGAGCTGAGGCGCTATTGGGCATACGCGGGCGGTGCGCAGGAAAGCCTGGCCAAGTCATACCGGCATGAGGACTACACGGGACTAATGGCGGCCTCGCAGGCCTTCGTCACCGCGGAACTCCTCGACGCCTATCCATTTCGCCGGCACAGGCGCCTGCTCGACGTGGGTGGCGGCGACGGCACGTTCCTGATCGCTGCGGGACAGGCATCCGCCAGCATGGAACTCGCGCTGTTCGATCTCCCGCCGGTTGCCGCAATTGCCCGCCAGCGTCTTTTCGCCGCCGGGCTGGCGGGTCGGGCGAAGGTTTTTGCCGGCAGCTTCTTCCAGGACGAACTACCGCGCGGTGCCGATCTGGTTACCCTGAATCGCGTCCTGCACGATCACGACGATGCATCGGCGATATCCATTCTCCAGGCAATTCGCAGGGCCATGTCCCTGCAGGGAACGCTGCTGGTCGCCGAGCCGATGGCCGGCACACGCGGCGCCAGAGCAAGCGGCGACGCCTATTTCGGCTTTTATCTGCTTGCCATGGGTCAGGGGCGCCCAAGAACGCTCGAAGAGATCAAGCGGCTGCTTGCCGAAGCCGGATTTGGATATGCGAAGGAGATTTCCACAAGCACGCCGCTGATTGTGCGGATTGTCACCGCGCGGCCAACTGCGCCTTGAGGCAATCCTTTCGTCAATCGAGCGCGATAAATATGTATAAGTTAATTGACAATTCGATGTGTAAAGATATTGTGACACATGCGAGTTGAGGAAGCGCTCTCAAGCAGAGGAGGGTTCGGTGAAATCTGATGCGATCGTCATCGAAAGACCCACAGAGCTTTCGCTTCGAGAACTCGGGCTGAATGACCCAGCTCCGGAAGACGTTGTGGTTGACATCGAGTGGAGCGGCATTTCCACCGGGACCGAAAAGCTGCTTTGGTCGGGCCGCATGCCACCGTTTCCCGGAATGGGCTACCCACTTGTTCCCGGTTATGAATCCATCGGGCGCGTGGTTGACGCGGGCGCGCAATCCAACCGACGGGTTGGCGAGCGCGTTTTTGTTCCTGGCGCCAATTGCTACAGCGGCGCCCGCGGGCTTTTCGGCGGCGCATCCTCCCGAGTCGTCGTTTCCGGCGCAAAAGTAGCACCGGTTGCCGAGAGCCTTGGCGAACGCGCGATCCTTCTGGCACTTGCCGCCACGGCTTACCATGCCGTGTGCCCCGATACCCGTGAACTTCCGCAGCTTATCGTCGGCAATGGTGTTCTGGGTCGGTTGATCGCGCGTATCGTCGTCGCCAGTGGCGGTACGCCGACGGTTTGGGAGACAAACGAGTCGCGTCGCCGCGGGTCGGAGGGCTATTCGGTCATTCATCCGGATGAAGATGGACGCCGAGACTATAAACTCATCTGCGACGTCAGTGGCGACTGCGACATTCTGGACCGGCTGGTCACGCATTTGGGTCGCGGCGGCGAAATCAATCTCGCCGGCTTCTACGACCAACGTCTGTCCTTCGCTTTCCCCGCGGCGTTCATGCGCGAAGCTCAGATCAGGGTCTCCGCGGAATGGTCACGGACCGACCTCAGCGCAGTTATCGAGATGGTGGACCGCGGCACGCTGTCACTTGATGAGCTGATCACACACACCAGAGCGCCCAGGCAATTCGACGACGCCTACACCACCGCATTCACCGACCCGAACTGCCTGAAGATGGTCCTCGATTGGAGGCAAGCAGCATGAATGCCCAAACCAAGATCCCGGAAGGCGGATTGCTTGCGCTGGTAGAGAGCGTCCGCGCCGAAGCCGCGATGGAGCCGGATGCGGTTCATGTGGGTGAGGTAAAGAAGGAAACGCAGATCATCGCAATATATGGCAAGGGTGGTATCGGCAAATCCTTCACGCTGGCCAATCTCAGCCACATGATGGCGCAGCAGGGCAAGCGCGTCCTTCTCATCGGCTGCGATCCCAAGAGCGACACAACTTCGCTGCTGTTCGGGGGCCGTGCCTGCCCAACCATCATCGAGACGTCGTCGAAGAAGAAGGCTGCTGGCGAGGAAGTCGAGATCGGCGATGTATGCTTCAAGCGGGGCGGCGTCTTCGCCATGGAACTCGGCGGCCCCGAGGTCGGCCGCGGCTGCGGTGGGCGGGGAATCATCCATGGCTTCGAACTCCTCGAAAAGCTTGGCTTTCACGAGTGGGGCTTCGACTATGTGCTGCTCGATTTCCTGGGTGACGTGGTCTGTGGCGGCTTCGGCCTGCCGATCGCCCGTGACATGTGCCAGAAGGTCATCGTCGTAGGCTCGAACGACCTGCAGTCGCTCTATGTGGCCAACAATGTCTGTTCTGCCGTCGACTATTTCAGGAAGCTAGGCGGCAATGTCGGCGTCGCCGGCATGGTCATAAACAAGGATGACGGCACCGGCGAGGCCGCCGCTTTCGCAGCCGCGGTCGGCATCCCGGTCCTGGCCTCGATCCCGGCCCACGACGACATCCGCAAGAAGAGCGCCAACTACCAGATCATTGGCGAGCCTGGGGGCCGCTGGGGCCCGCTCTTCGAGGAACTGGCGCAGAACGTCTCCGACTCGGGGCCGCAGCGGCCGACACCGCTAACTCAGGATCAGTTGCTGGCGCTTTTCTCCTGCGATCAGACCGGCGGCAACGTCGTCCTGGAGCCGGCCAGCCAAGCCGATATGCGCGGGGGGATCATCATCCAGAAACCTTCCCTCGAAGTCGTCTACGACGCAGCATGAGATGAACCAGCGCGCAACCATCGCCGGCATCCCGGGTGCTTCCACCGAAACGGTGTATGACGCGGCCGCGACAACCCGTATCGACAATCCGGAGCGGCCGGCGATCGCCGAAGCCGACGAAGCGCCGGCTCTGGTATCGAAGCTTTCCAGCGGCGACGGCTGTCATGGCGGAAAGGCCGAGATGTCGCGCGCCGCATCCGCTGCCGGCAATGGCGAACTGATGCAGCGGCTGAGGACCGACTATCCGCAGGGGCCGCACGACCAGCCTCAATCGATGTGCCCGGCATTCGGAAGCTTGCGCGTGGGGCTGCGCATGCGCCGCACGGCGACCGTGCTCTCGGGCTCCGCATGCTGCGTCTACGGCCTGACCTTCACTTCGCACTTCTACGGCGCGAAGCGCACTGTCGGCTACGTTCCGTTCAACTCTGAAACGCTTGTCACCGGCAAGCTCTACGAGGATATCCGCGAGGCGGTCCACAAGCTGGCCGATCCGGAGCTCTACGACACTGTCATCGTCACAAATCTGTGCGTGCCGACAGCGTCCGGTGTGCCCCTTCGTGCATTACCCAGGGAGATCAACGGCGTACGCATCATTGGCATCGACGTTCCAGGCTTTGGCGTGCCGACGCATGCAGAAGCCAAGGACGTGCTTGCCGGCGCGATGCTGAACTATGCGCGTCTGGAAGCAGCCGCCGGCCCTGTTCCTGCGCCAACGTCGGGCAAATCCGGCAGGCCGACGATCACCTTGCTTGGCGAGATGTTCCCGGTCGATCCTGTTACCATCGGCCGGATGCTGGAGCCGCTGGGTCTCGCAGCCGGGCCTGTGGTGCCGACACGTGAATGGCGCGAACTCTACGCGGCGCTCGATTGTGCGGCCGTCGCCGCCATCCATCCCTTCTACACGGCGTCGATCCGCGAATTCCAGGCGGCTGGCCGTGATGTCGTTGGCTCTGCCCCTGTTGGCGTTGAAGGAACCGCGGATTGGTTTGATTCAATCGGCGCTGCCTGCGGCATTCCGGTGCGGACCGTCGATGCAGCCAAGGCGCCAGTCCTTGCCGCGACGAAAGCAGCGCTTGAAGGCTCACCGATCACGGCGCGGATAACGCTTTCGGGTTACGAGGGATCGGAACTGATCGTCGGTCGACTGCTGAAGGAGTCTGGCGCGGATCTGCGCTATGTGGGAACCGCCTGCCCCAAGACCAAGTGGAACGAGGGTGATGCGGCCTGGCTTGAGGCTCAGGGTGTGCATGTGGAGTTCCGCGCATCGCTCGAGAAGGACATCGCTGCAGTCGATAGTTTCGACCCTGATCTCGCCATCGGCACAACACCCGTCGTTCAGCACGCCAAGCAGAAAAGCATCCCCGCACTCTATTTCACCAATCTGATTTCGGCGCGTCCGCTCATGGGGGCTGCGGGGGCAGGTTCTCTCGCCGCGGTCATCAATGCGGCAGCCGGCAACAAGACACGCTTCGACACAATGACGCGCATTCTTCGAAGGCGTCGGCAAGGATCACACCGCAGGCGTCTGGCACGACCAAAATCGGCTACCTCAAAAGCCGAAGGCGCAAAAGCCTCTCGTCGCCGCAAAATCCTCCGTGACGATGGAGGACTTCTGACATGCTGGTTCTCGATCACGATCGTGCCGGTGGATACTGGGGCTCGGTATATGTGTTTGCCGCCCTGAAGGGCTTGCAGGTCATCATCGATGGTCCTGTCGGCTGCGAGAACCTGCCCGTGACATCGGTGCTGCACTACACCGACGCGCTGCCGCCGCATGAACTGCCGATCGTTGTAACCGGCCTCGCCGAGGAGGAACTCGGCCAAAAGGGTACCGAAGCAGCAATGAAGCGGGCGCATGCCACGCTCGATCCGGACATGCCAAGCGTCGTCGTCACCGGGTCAATCGCGGAGATGATCGGCGGCGGCGTAACGCCGGAAGGCACGCGCATCATGCGCTTCCTGCCGCGCACCATCGATGAAGACCAATGGCAGAGCGCCGATCGCGCATTGTCCTGGCTGTGGAAGCAATTCGGACCCAAGAAGGTTCGCAAGGAGAAGCCGAGACCGGAAGGTGCGAGACCGCGCGTCAACATCATCGGACCCATCTACGGCACCTTCAACATGCCATCTGATCTCGCCGAAATCAGGCGCCTGGTGGAGGGGATCGGCTGTGAGATAAATCTCGTATTTCCGCTCGGCACCGACATCGCGGATGTGCCCAGGCTCGCTGAAGCGGACGTCAACATCTGCCTTTACAGGGAGTTCGGCCGCAAGCTCTGCGAAGCGCTGGACAAGCCCTATTTACAGGCACCGATCGGCCTGCATTCGACTACCGCTTTCTTGCGCAAGCTTGCTGAACTTACCGGGCTGGATCCCGAACCGTTCATTGCCCGCGAGAAGATGACGACGATCAAGCCCCTTTGGGATCTGTGGCGCTCCGTTACGCAGGATTTCTATGCGACCGCCAGTTTCGGCATCGTCGCCAGTGAAACCTATGCGCGCGGAATTCGCAACTTCCTGGAAACCGACATGGGTTTCCCCTGTGCCTTCGCCTTCGCCCGCCGCGCCGGCGAAAAGACCCACAACGACGAGGTCCGCAAGGCGATCCATGAAAAGCCACCCCTGATCCTGTTCGGCTCGTTCAACGAGCGCATGTATTCGGCTGAAGCCGGCGGCCGCTCTTCGTATATTCCGGCGTCTTTCCCAGGCGCGATCATACGCCGCCATACCGGAACACCGTTCATGGGCTACGCCGGCGCCACCTATCTGGTGCAGGAGATCTGCAACGCGCTATTCGATGCGCTTTTCCGGATGATCCCCCTGGGGACCGATCTCGACAGGGTCGAGGCGACCCCGTCGCGGCTGCATCACGAACTGCCTTGGGATGAAGAAGCTCTGGCGATGCTCGACCGCGAGGTCGAAACGCATCCGGTCCTGGTGCGCATCTCCGCGGCAAAGCGGTTGCGCGACCGGTCGAGCAAGGCGCCCGCATGATGGGCCGGGAGCGGGTCGACGCGGTACACGCAAAACAGCTTCTGGAGGCCGAGCTGCACCCGGCATGAGGCCGGCCAGCTTGGGGAAATTTGGAGGAAATGAAAATGGCAAACCCGGCCTGCGACAAGCTTCCTTCGGTGGAAGAGCGGCGCCGCTGCGAGCAGCGTCATGCGCGGCTGATGTTCGGCATCGCGTTTCCTCTTTGCCTCGTCGTCGCTGCGGTCGCGCGGCTGATTCCAAAGTCGAGGCGCGAATTGATAGTGGGCTTCGACGGCCGGCATTCTGTTTTCAGGGAAGCGATGACTGCCGCGTCGATGTGCATCCCGTTCGCCTTTCGGTGAACCCCGGTTTCCGGACGGTTCGCCGGCCGGAAAATGTCGCGGACCGAAAGCCCGCGACAGGAATGGTCGCACGTTTCTCGTGCGGCAATTGGCCGAAAGGCTCAAATGAAGGAGGTAGAAATGGCAGTGAATGATGGGTCCCTATCGGGCCTTTCGGAAGCGGAAGCCAGAGAATTTCACTCCGTTTTCATGACTAGCTTCCTGGTCTTCGTGGTGGTCGCGATTGTCGCTCATATCCTCGCTTGGATGTGGCGTCCGTGGCTCCCCGGCCCAGGTGGCTATGCATCGCTCGACGACGGCATCGCCCAAGTCGGCGCTCTCGTGTCCATGCTGACATAGGAGGAAAGCAAGATGTGGAGACTTTGGCTTCTTTTCGATCCGCGCAGAACGCTGATCGCATTGTTCACGTTCCTCTTTGTGCTCGCGCTGGTGATTCACTTCATCCTGCTCAGCACGAACCGGTTCAATTGGCTCGAGGGTCCAGCTCCGGCGGCAGCGCCTGCGGCTTCCCTGACTATAGACGAGCCAACGAAAGCAGGCTGATCGGATTCGATCGGCTGCTTGCGACAAGCACGGCGCGGGCGGACTGCAGATGCAACCGCCCGCTCCCTTTGCAGAGGAGCGTTGCCGCGCTCCGAAGGCCCTTCGTGGGGAGGTCGAGACATGGCTATGCTTAGCTTTGAGAAGAAATATCGCGTTCGGGGGGGCACGCTTATCGGCGGCGACCTCTTCGATTTTTGGGTTGGTCCGTTTTATGTCGGCTTTTTCGGAGTGACGACGATCTTCTTTGCCTCGCTCGGCATTGCGCTGATCGCCTATGGCGCTGCACTCGGGCCGACCTGGAATATATGGCAGATCAGCATCAACCCGCCGGCGGAGGAATACGGCCTCGGCTTTGCTCCGCTGAAACAGGGCGGCCTCTGGCAGGTAATAACGATCTGCGCGCTTGGCGCGTTCTGTTCGTGGGCGCTGCGCCAGGCCGAGATCGCCCGCAAGCTTGGGATGGGACTTCACATTCCATGGGCATACGGGTTTGCTATTCTAGCCTATTTCACGCTGGTCGTTATCCGACCTGTGCTGCTTGGGGCGTGGGCCAATGGATTTCCGTACGGCATCATTACCCACCTCGATTGGGTGTCGAATACCGGCTACCAGTACGGGAACTTTCACTACAACCCGGTCCATATGATCGCGGTGACTTTCTTCTTCACCAACTGCCTGGCGCTGGCACTGCACGGTTCGCTGATCTTGTCGGCAACGAACCCGAAGAAAGGCGAAGCGGTGAAAACCGCGGAGCACGAGAACACCTATTTCCGCGACACGATAGGCTATTCGATCGGCACACTCGGTATCCACCGGCTGGGCCTGTTCCTGGCTGTATCGGCGTCGTTCTGGAGCGCCGTTTGCATAGTCATATCCGGACCACTCTGGGCAGAGGGCTGGCCTGAGTGGTGGGACTGGTGGCAGCGCATCCCGATCTGGAGTTAGGCGAGGATAATTCGATGGCTGAGTATCAAAACATCTTCACGCGCGTGCAGATCCGGGGCGGCGCCGACTACGGGGTACCTTTTCAGGCTGGAGCCTGGGATCGGCAAGGCAAGCCCGGCTTTTCCTACTGGCTGGGGAAAATTGGCGACGCGCAGATTGGTCCGCTCTACCTTGGCACGCTAGGCCTTGCCTCCCTTATGTGTGGCTTCGTCGCCATCGAGATAATCGGGCTCAACATGCTCGCCTCGGTGAACTGGGATCCGCAGGAGTTCATCAAGCAGTTCTTCTGGCTGCAATTGGCACCTCCGCTGCCTGAGCATGGGCTGAAGATCCTGCCGCCGCTCAAAGAGGGCGGCTGGTGGCTCATGGCCGGGTTCTTCCTCACCTCCGCCATTTTGCTTTGGTGGGCGAGGATGTACCGGCGGGCGCGGGCGCTCGGCATGGGCACGCATGTGCCGTGGGCCTTCGCTGCCGCCATATGGCTGTACCTGGTGCTTGGGTTCATCCGGCCGCTGATGATGGGTTCGTGGAGCGAAGCGGTGCCGTTTGGCATTTTCCCTCATCTTGACTGGACGAACAACTTCTCGCTCAATCATGGCAACCTTTTCTACAATCCTTTCCACATGCTCTCGATTGCTTTCCTGTATGGGTCCGCAGTCCTGTTTGCCATGCATGGTGCCACTATACTCGCCGTCAGCCGGCTTGGTGGCGAGCGTGAGATCGAACAGATCGTCGACCGGGGCACCGCCGCGGAGCGCGCTGCGCTGTTCTGGCGATGGACGATGGGCTTCAACGCCACGATGGAATCCGTTCATCGGTGGGCGTGGTGGTTTGCGATCCTTTGCCCGCTGACAGGCGGCATCGGCATCCTGCTGACCGGCACGGTCGTGGACAACTGGTTCGAATGGGGCCAGAAGCACGGGCTGGCGCCGATGTGATTGCGACAGGTCCCAAGTCCGGCGCGCGTTTATTCAGATGCGGCGTCGGATGCGGGCCGGAACGACCGGTTCCCTCCAGGTCGTTCCGGCCCCTTCATGACCCACCAGTTTTTTGTTTGAGAGCCGGTTTTCTTTTTCGCAAGAGCGTTATTCTGGCTACCGGCGAAGGCCCTGTTCGCGCCGCCTAACGAAGTGCCAGCTCGCTCCAGCGATCAAGATATATCCTTAGCCATGGGGTATACAGGCCGGGATTGCTGGCAACCATGCGGCGCAGCTCCTTTTCGCCGACCCAGGCCACGGCCTGAACCTCAGAGAGGTTGAAATCGACCACCTCGATCGGGGCCGGCAGGTCACCGCGGAAGATGTGGACGCGTTCATTCTCAACCAGACCGCTGCCGACATCCGCTCGATAGTCGACGATGCCGCGCGAATGGAGGGGCAGCGTCATGCCCAGTTCCTGAAATAGCCGGCGCCTGGCGCATTCCGCGACATTTTCATTCCAGTGTGGATGGGTGCAACAGGTGTTCGCCCACAATCCACCGGAGTGGTATTTTCCCTCAGCGCGCTGCTGGATTAGCAGCCTGTCGCCTGCGAATACGAAAACCGACACGGCGAGATGCTTTTGGCCGGACAGATGCGCATTCAGCTTGCCAATGGCAAACAGTGAGCCGTCCGACGCGATGGCCGGGATCGCGGGATCGCCTGTGACGATGGGCTCGCTTGCCGCGAACTTTGCAGTCATCTACTTCCGCTTTTCAGGCTACCGCGCGCGCGATCGCGCAGTGTGACCACAACTCGCCGAGCGCCTCGACCAAATGTGCAACGTCCGCGTCGGAGTGAAGGGGCGAGGGCGTGATGCGGAGGCGTTCTGTCTTCCGTGGCACTGTCGGATAGTTGATCGGCTGGACATAGATGCCCCGGTTGTCGAGCAGCAAGTCGCTGATCCATTTGCATTTCACAGGGTCCCCGACCAGTACTGGCACGATGTGGCTCGGATTGGCCATATAGGGAATGCCGAACCTATCCAACCCCGCACGAACCTTCCTGACGCGGTCCTGGTGGCGCGCTCGCTCGAAGCCGCTCTGCTTCAGGTGCATGATCGACGCCCTGGCACCGGCGGCAACCGCCGGCGGCAGTGCGGTCGTGAAAATGAAGCCGGAAGCAAAGCTGCGGATGAAATCGCATAGAGCGGCCGAGCCGGCGATATAGCCGCCCACGACACCGAACGCCTTGCCCAGCGTTCCCTCTATCAGCGTCAGCCGATCCATGACCCCCTCGCGTTCCGCGATACCGCCTCCGCGCGGGCCGTAAAGGCCCACTGCGTGGACTTCGTCGAGATATGTCATGGCGCCATGCTTTTCGGCGACCTCGACGATCGCCTTGATCGGGGCGATGTCGCCATCCATCGAATAGACGCTCTCGAAGGCAACGATCTTCGGCACATCAGCAGCATACTCCGACAGAATGCGGTCGAGATCCTTAGGGTCGTTGTGTTTCCAGATACGCTTTTCCGCGCGAGAGTGACGGATTCCCTCGATCATCGAAGCGTGATTGCCTTCGTCGGAAAAGATTACGCAACCGGGTATGTTGGCGCCGAGCGTGGATAAAGCGGCCCAGTTCGAGACGTATCCGGACGTGAACAGCAGTGCAGAGTCCTTGCCATGCAGATCCGCCAGTTCCCTTTCGAGAAGCACATGATAGTGGTTGGTGCCCGAAATGTTGCGCGTTCCGCCGGCGCCGGCGCCACAGCGCTCGAGCGCTTCGTGCATGGCGGCGATCACCTTCGGATGCTGGCCCATCCCCAGATAGTCGTTCGAGCACCAGACGGTAACGTCGCTTGTGGCTCCGCCCATATGGCGGGTCGCGCGGGGAAATGCGCCGGCCTGGCGCTCCAGCTCGGCGAAAACCCGGTAGCGGCCTTCCTTGTGCAGGCCGTCAAGCTTCGTGGCGAAATAAGCTTCGAAGTTCATGGTCTTCCTCCGTCTTCCGGCTTGCCGGCCTGCTGCGCCTTCAACGCTGTTTACTTCAATGCGCCGACCGCAAAGCTGCGGCTGGGGCAGGTGAATGCACGTTCTTGTGGTCGTGCAGATGCATGACGTCGTGGCGGTGCGCAGCGTCGCGGCGGGTCTCGCTTGGCTGGCGGGCCGCTTGCCGTGATTTCATGCTCCAGTTCCACATCGCTTCTGCCGGCACTGGCAGCACAAGGAACCAGTGTTCGAGGATGGCAAGCGTCATCATGGTCGCCAGGAACGTGTACCCCGCCTGCTTGAACGGGTCTGCCGTCAACGCCGCCTCCGTTGCGAGAACGGCACAAATCACAGTGGATACCGTCACTGACACAGGGAAGAGCAGGTTCATCGGTTTCTGGTTGAGGAAGCTCTTGAGATAACCGAGATGCGGCGGAAGGAAGTGCGCGTTTACGTTGCGCACGCCAAGCACGACATTCAGCCTTGCACTCTCGTGCATCCACCAAAGGATGACGAAGGTCCAGAGTCCAATTTCATTTGCCTGGCCCCAGGTCAGCGCGGCGACGATCGCGAAGGAAACGATGATTGCCAACTCGTGCCACAGGCTCACCTGCAGCGCGTGCCCCAAATGCGTCCACCCGGAACATCCCTCGGCGCACGCGTGACGCCGTGGACCGGTAACATAGCCCATGTAGAAGCTGATTTCGTGCCATCCCCAGGCGACCAGTGCCGAAGCAAAGGCTAGGTAGGCGCCCTGGACCGTGGTGTCCGCGCTCGAAACCGACAGCCCGTAGAGCGCGATGGCGAACGCCGCCGTGGCGCCGATCATGCTCCACTTGAACGTCCTGACGGGCAACCCGTCCAAATAGATGATCGCTCCGGTGGAAAACCACCAGACGAACAGCGCAAACAGAATCGGCAGAATATAGGTCACCTGTCCGTCGCTCCTACCAAACCGGTTGCATGCGGCTTGTGTCCGGCAACTCATTGCCTTTCACCGGGAGCAGGTAGAGACCGGCGAACACCCGCGCGGCGGAGGCGCCAAGCCAGAGCCTTTTGACCTTCGCCAGCATCCCGGTTTCCTTGGAAATCGCCGCTGCCCGATCATTGATCGAGCGCAGCTTCTCCAGGCCCTTGCGGAAACGCGGATGGTCGATGTCGAGAACCAGCGGGAATACCTGCCGGGTGATCTCGTTCGTCAGGTTGAAGACCCTGTAGTCATAATCGGTGGGGTCCATGCCAAGTGCCTTGTGGAACTCCGGTCTGGCGTGATCGCGCACATACATCGTGGCGTAGACCGCCAGCAGGAAGAATCGGACCCAGAGCTTGTTCAGTCCCTGCAGATAGCCAGGGTTGGCGCGCATCAGCAGCGCGAAAGCCTCGCCATGGCGAAACTCGTCGTTGCACCAATTCTCGAACCATTTGAAGATCGGATGGAAGCGCCGCTCCGGGTGCCGCTCGAGATGGCGGAATATGGTGATGTAGCGCGCGTAGCCGATCTTCTCGGAGAGATAGGTTGCGTAGAAGATGAATTTCGGCCGGAAATAGGTGTACTTCTTCGCCTTGGTCAGGAAGCCGAGATTGACGCCGATTCCCTGTTCCTTGAGGGCATCGTTGATGAAGCCGGCGTGGCGCGCCTCGTCGCGGCTCATAAAGCTGAAAAGGCGCACGATCTCAGGATTCTTGCCCCGTTTCTTCATTTCTTTGTAGAGCACGCAGCCGGAGAATTCAGCAGTTAACGACGACACCATGAAGTCGGTAAACTCGTTCCGCAGCCCTTCGGGCAGTGACTCAAAGTTCATGCGGTCCCATTGTTCGTTGCGCTTGAAGTGGCCCTTGTTGGGATCGCTTTCCATCTCGGCCAGCAACTCGTCCCACTCCCTGCGCACGCCGGACACGTCCATACGGTCGAGCGCGTCGAAATCGGTGGTGTAGAAGCGTGGCGACAGCAGGGTCGATTCGCGCGCCATTCCATCGGTATCCGAAGCGCGCAGCGACATTTTCTCGATGGTCATAGCTTTTCTCCCGACGAGAAACTGAACTCCAGCAGTTCCATGAACTCGAAATCGCCTGTCATCTTGACCCACAGGCGCTCCGGCGCGCTGGCGCGGGTTACCGTCGCCACACGGTGAAGCACGCGGCGCTCACCGTAGGGCACGACAATCTCGCCGCCTTGGACGTGGACCTCGTCGCCGGGCCGCACGGTCAGCCCTTCCAGTTCGACGTGGGCGTGGAGGCTCTCCCAAGTGTGCTCGATCTCGATCGTGCAGGGGACATCGATCTTTTCACGTCCCAGTCGCAGAGCTTCGATCATTGCGTGGTCCTCCCATGGTCGAGAAGCTGCGCGAAAACACCTTCGTTGGACGGCCCGAAGGCATTGAGCAGCATTGTGCGGCCGGTCATGCGATCTTGAAGCAGCAGGTCGCCGTCGGCCATGCGAAGCAATGTGAACGGTACGTCGCTGCCGAGGCCACGATTTATCCGCTCCGCAGCGAAGCTGCGCATGGTCACGCGGATGAAGCCGCCCCCGCCAGGCGCGATGCGCTCAAGCTCATCGCCGGTACCGGCCTCGTAGGCAATGACGGTGCCATCCGACTGGTCGACGAACTTCACCTCCATCGACCGAACCACGGCATGCGGATCGATCGCTGGAGGTGCCTTGTCGTGGCGTCCCAACGCTACAAGCGTAATCGTCACTGCGATGAGCGCCGCGCCGGCCAGCGCCGGCTTCCTTTGCGGGTCCCTGAACGGTTGGGCGGTTGTGGTCATGAGCGTTTACTCCCTACGCTGCCAACGTGGCGCCAGATGGCAGCTGCGCGACCTGCTCGATGGATGCGCCGCGCACATCCTGCTGCATCCGCTGGCCCCTGCCATCGGCTTCCAATGCGCGAGCCAGTATCGGAGCCACGCTGCCCACATCGGAGAGGCAACGGAGAAGCGGCTGCGGGTTGGTGAAGGTCCAAGGCCGTACGTTTGGCCAAAGAACCAGCCATGCGATGCGGTTGGGCTTGGTCACGGACAGCGCGATGCTTCCCGTTGCGCTCGACTCGTGCCGGACCGAAGCTGTTTCGATGAGCGCCAAAGGCAGGTTCAGGGTCACTGGCAAGGCCAGTCCTGTGCGTATCACGATGCGCTTGCTGGTCAGCGTGTAGATTGTGCCTCGTGAATAAAGATAGGCCAACATGCAGAGGATGCCGATCGCGGCCGCTGCGAGGCCGGCGACCCAGGCCGCAAGCGCGGCTGTATCGGCGAGACCAGCGCCGTCGCGCCAGGCCAACCAGAGCTGCCAGGACAAGAAGGAGCGCGAAGTACACCGCCACCTTGCGTATGTGGAACGCCGAAACGGCGAGTGGTCGCCACTCCGGTGAGCCCTGCCACAGCATCGTCTCGCCCGGTGGCAGCATCTCGGGAAGCCCGGGCACGGGTTCAAAGGCGAAGTCGTCATGGTCTTCCATCAGATTAGCGGCTCCGCCCGCATCGGTGTTGCATAGAGATTGCCGCCGGCAAAATAGGCGCAGATGCGGTCCTCCTCGAGGAACGTCACGGAATCAGGCGCCTTGGTGCGCGGCACCTGACCGAACTGAGAAGCGAGGATTGACCGCACCTTGACACTCCGCCCCTTGGTTCGGTTACCGACGATCTTGGCAAGATTCATGGGAACCAGCAGCGGGGCGGTTCCAGGTCCGGCGTCGACTTCAAGATAGCGCACGACGTGCTCGGCCCGGTCTACCCAGATATCCGTGACCGTGCCGGCGACGATTGCCGTCGGCACCCCTCACCGTCATGCCTCGCGGATCGGGATCGCCGCTCGCGACGCCATAGTGAGGATCGACGCGCGAGGGAACGATCTTGTTCTTTCCATCCCATGTGAGGTCAGGGCGATCGGCGCGTTCAGCCCAGGCGGCGGGCCCTACGCCGTCTACAAGCGGATTGCCGGTCGGCACCAGAGGAGCACCCGGCCAGTTGCCCACCCGACGCGCCGCGACAGAACGTTCGTCACGGCGGAAGTTCGGCGCTGTGAAGGTCTCGCCGGTGCGCACGTGGAAGGTCTTGGGGCGCGGGAAAAGCAGGCCTGCGCCGAGATCCTTGACCTTGCCGGTAGGATCGGATTCAAGCGGATAGCCCTCGCGGCGATCTTCCTTTCGGAGCCAGAATACAAGCCCGAAGAAGAAAGCCCAGAAGACGTACAGCATGACCTGCGCCACGTCTATGTAGCCTGTGATTTCGCCCTTTCCCATAGTGCTCTCCCTTTGGTTAGCCGGGAAATTCGGCCAGCCCGAACGTCCGTCTGGTTTCAGGTTCACTCACGTAGCGGACCAATGGTCCGACTGCGACCAGTGTCGCAAATAGCAGAGCGATCTCAATATGATAGACGACACCGTATGCCGCGTTGCTGTCTGCGAAGGCCGGCCCGAGCAGGCCGCGCTCGGCCATTGCCTGGACGATGTCGCGCACCGCGCCTCCAGTGCCCACCGCCAACCCCATTGCCGTCGCCTGAACCGCGCCCCAGGCGCCGAGTGCAATGCCGCTGTCACTGTCACGGGCGAGGTCCATGGCTGCCGTCAGCATGCCGACGGCAAACAGGCCACCGCCGAAGCCGATCATCGCCGTACCGATGCGGAATATCGCGACCGAACCGAGCGGCGCCGAGATGATGATCAGCACGAAGGCCGGCAGCCCCGCCACCGCACCGAGTGCGGCGATCCGGCAGGGGTCCCTACCAGCTGAGAGGCTTCGCGCGGCAAGCGCCAAGCCGACAATGGTGCCGCCCGCGAGCAGCGCCGTGAGCATGGTGGTCGCGCTTACGCCGAGATGCAGGATCTGTCCGCCGTACGGCTCCAGCAGCACATCCTGCATTGAGAATGCAGCGGTGCCGAGCGCCACGGTGACCAGCAGCCGCTTTGCGCGCGACGAACTCGAAAACACCGCCCAGGCCTCGCCGAAGGCCGGCCGTGCCCGGCCCGGATCGGTCTTCGAGGGGTTACGGCCTTCCTGCTTCCAGAGCGCGACGATGTTCAACGCGACCGTGATGACGGCTGCGCCCTGGACGACCTGAATCAGCCGCATATGGCTGAAATTGGCGAGCAAAGCGGAGAAGAACAACGCGGCGAACAGCATGCCGACCAGCAGCATCACATAGAGCAGCGCTACGACGCGCGGACGCGTATCTTCCGGCGCCAGGTCGCAGGCAAGCGCCAGGCCGGCAGTCTGGGTGGTGTGCATGCCGGAACCCACCAGCAGGAATGCCAGTGCAGCGCCGATCTCGCCGGCGTAGGGCGTTGCCGCAGCTCCCTGTCCAGTCAGAACCAGCAGCGCGAACGGCATGATCGCGAAGCCGCCGAACTGCAGCATCGTTCCCATCCAGATGAACGGCACACGCCGCCAACCGAGAAAGGAGCGATAGGTATCCGACCGATGGCCGATGAGCGCGCGCACCGGAGCGAACACGATGGGCAGCGCCACCATGATGGCGACGACCGATGCCGGAACGCCGAGCTCGAGGATCATCACTCGATTCAGCGTCCCGGTCAGAAGCACCATCGCCATGCCGACAGATACCTGAAACAACGACAGGCGAATGAGGCGCGTCAGCGGCAACCCTTCGCTTGCGGCGTCGGCAAAGGGCAGGAACCGGGTTCCCACCCGTGCCCATTGCCTGGCCAGTCTGGCGCCGCCGATGTTCATGGTCGTACAAGCTCCATCATCTGGGACTTGTAAAAACCGTGAGAAACGCGCTCCGTCCGGCCGGTGCGCCAGTCGAGCGACGTGAGCCGCGCGTCGAGACCGGAGCGGATGGTGTTCGGGCGAACGGGAACGATGGACGGGGCGCGGTCTGCCCGCGGAAACAGCCGGCCCATCATGTGCATGGCGGCGAGGGCAGGTGTACGCGGCGCGAAGGTAAATACGATCCGGCGTCGCGTCCGCGCCGCCAGGCTTGCCAAAGCTGCGATGCTGTCCGTCATGCGGTAGTGGATAAGCGAATCCATCGCCACGACCGCGTCGAATTCTCCATGCGCGCTGGAAAGCATGTCGCCTGCGGCGAAACTTATGCGCCCGGTCCCGATGTCTGCGGGCATTGTCTGCTGCGCAAAGCGGATGATCTCAGGCGCGAGATCGATGCCCAACACATCCGCGCCCCTGCGCGCCAGCTCCACCGACATCGCGCCAGTGCCGCAACCGGCATCGAGGACGCGCCAGCCGGACAAATCATCGGGCAGGCAAGAAAGCATGGCCGCGCGCATATGGGCGCGGCCTTCGCGCACTGTCGCGCGGATGCGTCCGAGCGGCGCCTGTGTAGCGAACAGCTTCCAGGCCTCGACCGCGGTTCGGTCGAAATAGGTCTGGATCTCGCTGCGGCGCTGTGTGTACGTGGTGTCGGACATCAGTCGAATCCCAGGAAATCGAAAATCTCCCGATCTTTCATCGGATCGGCGGTCAGCTCCTCGGTGCCTGCCCAAAGGATTTCCGCGAGCTGCATATACTCAGCGCAAACCGCCAGCACTTCGGGGGTCTCCTCCATCTCGAACAGCGTCGACTTCTTGAGGCGAGAGCGACGCACGGCATCGACATCGCCAAAATGCGCCAGGCGCTTGAGGCCGATTGCCGCGTTGAAACGATCGATCTGATCGGTCTCCCGGCTGCGGTTGGCGATGACGCCGCCGAGCCGCACGTTGTAGTTCTTGGACTTCGCCTTTATTGCCGCGATGATACGGTTCATGGCGAAGATCGAGTCGAAATCGTTGGCTGCAACGACCAGGGCGCGCTCGGCATGCTGCAGCGGCGCTGCGAATCCGCCGCAAACGACGTCGCCCAGCACATCGAAGATCACGACGTCGGTATCGTCCAGCAGATGATGCTCTTTCAGCAGCTTTACGGTTTGTCCGACGACATAGCCGCCACATCCCGTGCCTGCCGGCGGCCCGCCCGCCTCGACGCACTTGACCCCGTTATACCCCTCGAAGACGAAATCGTCGGCGCGCAGCTCCTCGGTGTGAAAGTCGACCTTCTCCAGAATGTCGATCACCGTCGGGATCAGCGACTTTGTCAGCGTGAAAGTCGAGTCGTGCTTCGGGTCGCAACCGATTTGCAACACGCGCTTGCCGAGTTTGGAAAAGGCAACCGACAGGTTCGAGGAGGTCGTCGATTTGCCAATGCCGCCCTTGCCATAAATGGCGAAGACCTTCGCGGTCTCGATTGTAACCGACGGGTCGAGCATGACCTGCACGCTGCCTTCTCCGTCAAGTTTGGCAGCCTTGACCGCCTCATCGCGGGCGACCCTCGGATGCGTGAACACGTTCATGCTGCGGCCTCCACAATGCCCTCGACACGGTCGTCCAGTTCCTCCCCGGCTTGACGCAAGGCGTCGAGCATTTCGGGATCAGGCGTCCAGTAGTGGCGCTCATGCGCTTCGATCAGGCGGTTCGCGACCTTGGCCGAAGCAGTCGGATTCAGGCTGGCGAGCCGCGCGCGCATTTCCGGGTCTAGCACGAAGGTTTGCGTCAGCTGCTGGTAGACCCAGGGCTGCACCTCTCCGGTCGTCGCCGACCAGCCCATCGTGTTGCGGACGTGCTCTTCGATCTGCCGCACGCCCTCATATCCGTGGCTGAGCATGCCCTCGTACCATTTCGGATTGAGCATTCGGGTGCGCGTCTCGATGGCGACCTGTTCGCTCAGCGAACGAACCACGCCGTCGCCACGCGTCTGGTCGCCTATGTAGACCGGCGCTGCAGTTCCTTTTGCGCGGCGAACGGCGCGGGAGATTCCGCCGAGCGTATCGAAGTAGTGATCGACGGTTGTCACGCCGAGCTCAACAGAATCCAGGTTCTGGTAGGCGAGATCGACGCCCGAAAGCACGCTGTTCAGCAAAGCCGTTTGCTTCGCTGCGATTCCGGTACGTCCATAGGCAAAGCCCTTGCGGCTTGCATATGTCTCCGCCAGTTCGTCCTCATCGTCCCAGGCGCCGTTTTCGACCAGGTGATTGACGTTGGAGCCGTAGGCCCCCTCGGCATTTCCGAAGACACGCAGTGCAGCAGTCTCGAGATCGCAGCCGGTCGCTGATTGGTGGGCCAGCGCATGCTTGCGGATGAAGTTCATGTCGATCGGCTCGTCGGCCGAAGCGGCCATGAAGGCCGACTCGGCGAGCAGCTTGATCTGAAGGGGCAGCAGGTCGCGGAAAATGCCGGACAGGGTTGCGATGACATCGATCCGCGGTCGACCGAGTTCGGCGAGCGGCATCAAGGTCGCGCCGGCAAGCCGCCCATAATTGTCAAAACGGGGCAGGGCGCCCATCATCGCCAGCGCTTGGGCAATTGGACCGCCCTCGTTCTTGAGGTTGTCGGTTCCCCATAGAACGATGGCTACGGTTTCGGGCAGCGGCAGACCGTCTTGGAGGTGGCGGTCGAGAATGCGCTGCGCCTGGCGCGCGCCATCTGCGACAGCGAAGGCGCTGGGGATGCGGAATGGGTCGAAGCCGTGCAGATTACGCCCGGTGGGCAGGATCGCTGGCGTCCGCAGCAGGTCTCCGCCGGGGGCAGGGCGGATAAAGCGGCCATCAAGCGCGCGCAGGATCGCCGGGACCTCGTGATCCTCTGCCAGCAGCCTATCGGTTGCGGCGAGCACGCGCAGCGCCACCACCGCCATTTCGTCCCGAGCCACGCCGGCTGCGGCCAAGGCTTGCTCGGGCAGAGCACCGCCGACGATGGCCTCCGCTATGCTGCGGTCGAGCCGCAGCCCATGCGCGGCCTCCGCGGCGGAGAGAAGCATATCCGCGCGCTCTGCCGTGGACGGCTTCCGGCCGACAACATGAAGACCGTGCGGAATGAGGGTATATTCAAGTTCCAGGATTTGCTGACCGAGCGCATTGATCCGGTTGCTGGCATCGGCGCTCCATTGAGGATCGGCCGGCGCAAGGTCTACCGCGGCAGCCTGCGCCTGGATCAGTACCGCCAGATCGGCACGCTCCGACGAGGCGACGGGATCAAGTCCTCGCCACCGCTCAATGGAGGCCTTGAGGTCGAGCAGCCCGCGGTACAGGCCGGCGGTAGCGATCGGAGGCGTCAGATAGCTGATCAATGTCGCCGCGGAGCGTCGCTTGGCGATTGCGCCTTCCGACGGATTGTTCGCAGCATAGAGGTAGATGTTGGGGAGTTCGCCGATCAGCCGATCGGGCCAATCCTTCGCCGACAGCCCGGATTGCTTGCCGGGCATGAACTCGAGAGAGCCGTGTGTGCCGAAGTGCAGCACAGCATGGGCACCGAACTCCTCGCGAATCCAGCGATAGAAGGCTGAAAAGGCATGCGTCGGCGCGAAGCCCTTCTCGAAGAGCAGCCGCATCGGGTCGCCCTCATAGCCAAAGGACGGCTGGATGCCGACAAAAACGTTGCCGAACTGAGCCCCCAACACGAAAATCGTCGAGCCGTCACTCTGCTGGCGCCCAGGCGCCGGGCCCCATTGCTTTTCGATCTCATGAAGCCACCGCTCACGCTTGATGTGAGTGTCGGCTGAAATGCGCACATGGACATTGGCGTTTGCGCCGAAACGCTCGCGGTTGCCTTCGATAAGACGGGTGCGCAGGTCGTCGACGGTCGCCGGGACATCCACCGCGTAGCCTTCGCGTTTCAGCGCGGAAAGCGTACCGTGCAGGGAGGCAAAGACCGAAAGATAGGCGGCCGTGCCGGTGTTGCCGGCGTTGGGTGGGAAGTTGAACAGCACGATTGCCACCCTGCGGCTGGCGCGTTCGGTGCGGCGCAACGCGACCAGCTTGGCGACGCGGGCAGCGAGCATCTCCGCGCGCTCGACACAGGAATGCATGTCGCGATTGGCGGTGCCAGGCGCGAAAGTGCAGCCGCGATGGCAACCTGTGCAAGCCTTGCCGGCATGGTCGGAACGGCCGCCAAAGACAATCGGCCCGGTCGCCCCATCAAGTTCGGGGATCGCCACCATGATGGTCAATTCGACGGGCAGCAGGCCCCGGTCCGATGCGCCCCATTGCTCCAGCGTCTGCAATTCGGCCGGATGGCCGGCGATGTAGGGCACATCAAGCCGTGCCAGCATATCTTCCGCCGCCTTGGCGTCATTGTAGGCCGGGCCGCCGACCAGCGAGAAGCCTGTCAGCGAAACGAGCGCGTCAATCGTCGCCCGGCCGTCGCGCAGGAAGAACTTTTCGATCGCCGGCCGCGAATCCAGTCCACTCGCGAAAGCGGGGATGACATCAAGCCCGCGTGCCTCCAGCGCTCGGATTACCCCGTCATAGTGATCTGCATTGCCGGCGAGCATGTAGGAGCGCAAGCCGAGCACACCAACTCTTCCGAGCTTGCCCTCGGTTGGCAAGGCGTCGCTGCTCTCAGAAATGCGGCCTTTGATGCGGGGGTGGTAGATGCCGACATCCGGGTACGCAACGGGAGCGCCGACCTTCAGCGCGCCTCGAAGTTGCCTACGGTTGCCATCGGAATATCTATCGATCAGCGCGCGGATCATGTTGGCGACGTTTTCGTCCGAACCGGCGAGCCAATATTGCAGCGTGAGGAAATAGGCGCGCACGTCCTGCGCTGTGCCGGGAATGAAGCGTAGAATCTGCGGTATGCGCTTCAACATCTTCATCTGACTCGCGCCGGCGCTGGCGTTCCGGTCCTTGCCGCTGCCCTTCAGCCGCTTCAGGAAACTCAAGGCGCCACCCTGGGGCGAATCCATCCGGAAGCGGCCGACGCGGGTCAGCTTCATCACGGCAGCGTCGGACAGGATGCTGACAATCGCATCGCAGTTGTTTGCCCGCGCCTTGAGGTCAGGCAGGATTTCGCTGAAGTGTGCCTCCAGGAAGAGCATCGCACAGATGATAATGTCGGCATTGGCGATATCAGCACGGCAACGCGACAGACTTTCCGCGTCGCCACAGAATTCGGTCGCTGCGTGGAGGACGATCGACAGGCCTTGCATTTCACGCTTCAGCACGGCCCGTGCGCGATCCGTTGCACTCGCGAGATGGGTGTCCATCGTCACGATGACGACCCGAACGGGGATCGCGCCGCCCGGCGAGCTTTCAGCGGCTGAAATGAGCCTTGGCATCGTAAAGAGCCTCGATGGTGATAATGCGGATACCCCTTTCGGCGGCGAACTTCTCGGTGTTGCGGCGGGCCTTGCCGCGCACGAAGAACGGGATCTTCTTGAGTTCCCGCTCGGCCTCGTCTGCCCATGCGGCGGTGGCAGGTATCTTGATTGGCAAACTCACGGCTGACGCGTTCTCGCTGCCCGACTCGGCGCCCGCGACCTGAGCCGCCGGTGAGAGGTGCGATGGCTGGGCGGAGTCGTTGAACTCGAAATCGTCGCGGAACATGTGGAGCAGGTGCTCTTCGAGACCCATCATCAGCGGATGGACCCAGGAGTCGAATATGACGTTGGCGCCCTCTGCTCCCATCTGGGGCGAATAGCGCGCGGGAAAGTCCTGCACATGCACAGGCGCGGAAATAACCGCGCAGGGGATGCGCAGCCGCTTGGCGACGTGCCGCTCCATCTGCGTTCCGAGCACCAGCTCCGGCTGGGCGGCGATGATGGCGTCCTCTACGGCGAGATGGTCGTCGACGATAAGCGGCTCGATGCCATATTCGGCCGCCGCAGCACGGACTTCGCGGGCGAATTCGCGCGAATAGGTGCCGAGACCGCAGACCGTGAAACCGAGCTCCTTCGCAGCGATGTGTGCCGCCGCGACGGCATGGGTGGCGTCGCCGAAAATGAAAACACGTTTGCCGGTAAGGTAGGTCGAATCGACCGATCGCGAATACCATGGCAGGCGCGAACCGCTCGTCGGCACCGCGTCCGGAGTGATACCGGCTGCCTTGATTACCGCCGCGACGAATTCGTCGGTTGCGAGCGCGCCGATCGGTTGGATCGCAACGAACGGCTGACCATGATTGCGCTTCAGCCAATCCGCCGCGACGCCGGCAATCTCCGGATAGAGGACGATATTGAAATCGGCCTGAGGCAGGCGGGCGAGGTCTGCGACGGTGGCGCCGAGCGGCGCGACGACGTTGATCGACACACCCAGGCCTTCAACCAGTTTGGTGACCTCGACGATATCGTCGCGGTGACGGAAGCCGAGCGAGGCTGGTCCAAGGATGTTGCAGGTCTTGCCCGGCGCCCGCGCCGCCGTGGATCCTGGCTGAGCTGGCGCGAAGGTTCGCACCAGCCGATAGAAGGTTTCGGCCGCGCCCCAGTTTTCCTTCTTCTGGTAGGACGGAAGCTCAAGCGCGACGACCGGAATATCGAGGTTGAGCGCTGCGGCCAGACCGCCCGGGTTGTCTTGAATGAGTTCGGCCGTACAGGATGCGCCGACAAGCACCGCGTCCGGCTTGAAACGCTCTACCGCGTCACGGCAGGCGGTCTTGAATATCTCGGCGGTATCGGAGCCGAGGTCACGCGCCTGGAAAGTGGTGTAGGTTACCGGCGGGCGGGTATCGCGACGCTCGATCATCGTGAACAAAAGGTCGGCATAGGTGTCGCCTTGCGGGGCATGCAGGACGTAGTGGACGCCCTTCATGGAGGCGGCGATGCGCATCGCGCCAACATGCGGGGGTCCTTCATATGTCCAGACGGTGAGCTGCATCAGGCGCTCACTTTCAGTCGCGCGCGGCGGTTGAACGGGCGCACAAAGAGCTCGGCGAGATCGCCGGCCTGCTCGTAGCCCTGGACAGGGGTGAAGACGAGTTCAATCGACCATTTGGTGGCAAAGCCCTCGGCTTCGAGCGGATTGGCGAGCCCCATGCCGCAAACAACGAGGTCCGGGTTGGATGCACGACAGCGGTCGAGTTGCTTGTCGACGTCCTGGCCCTCGCTGACAAAGACGTGTTCGGGCAGCAGTTCGAATTCGCCCGCCAAGTGATGCCGATGCAGAAACGGCGTGCCGATCTCGACGATTTCCATACCGGCTTCCCGATGCAGGAAGCGCGCCATCGAGGGCTCCAGCTGCGAGTCGGGGAAGAAAAAGATGCGCTTACCGGCAAGCGTCGGCCGGAATTTCTCGACCGCGAGTCTGGCGCGCGCACGGCCGGCGCTGGTGGTTGCCGCGAAGCGGGAGGGATCGACCCCAAACGCATCGGCCGCGGCCTTGAGCCACGCCGTGGTGCCCTCCTCGCCGAGCGGAAAGGGCGCCGGAAGCTGTTTCGCGCCGCGGCTTTCAAGAACCTTCGCCGTTTCCCCAAGGAAGGGTTGCGCAAGCAGGATGCGCGTTCTCGGCCCGACATGCGGCAGAGCCGTCGAATCTCGCGGCGGCAGGAAAGCCACCGCGGCCAATGCCGAGCGCATCGAAAATGCGGCGGAACTGGTCCTCCACCACGTCCGCGAGCGCTCCAGCCACTATGAGCGAGGGCCTGGCATCGACCGGTTCGGCCGGGAGATCCCTTGCCAGAGCCGCCAGGAAATTATCCTCGCCCTGGGTGAAGGTCGTCTCGATACCGCTACCCGAATAGTTCATCACCCGCACTGCCGGGTAGTGCAGGCGGTTCAGCCTTTCGGCAGCTTTCGAGAGATCGAGCTTTATCACCTCGGAGGGACAGGACCCGACCAGTACGAGCATGCGGATTTCGGGGCGGCGCGAGAGCAGCTGTGTAACAACCTTGTCCAATTCATCATGAACATCGGCCATTCCAGCGAGGTCACGCTCGTCGATCACCGCCGTCGCAAAGCGTGGCTCGGCGAAAATCATGACGCCGGCTGCCGACTGCATGAGGTGGGCGCAGGTGCGCGATCCCACGATCAGAAAAAAGGCGTCCTGCATTTTGCGGTGCAGCCAGATGATCGAGGTCAGACCGCAGAACACTTCATGCTGGCCGCGTTGGCGAAGCGGCTGTGCCGGTCCGCAGTGAGGAATTGCGTCGGCAAGGGTCGGGAGTTGGGCTGCAAATGGGGCGTTCATCAGACCGCCTCCAGTTCGATCGCTCGTACAGGCCGTCCGGCGAGGCGGGCCGCGCGCAGCTTGAGAACGAACTGTGCCGCATTGATCGCGTAGGACGCGTAGGCCGCCAATGCGAGGATCATCAGTTCTCCGGCGCTCAGGAGGCCGAACAGCAGCGCGACCAGGTAGGCGGTGTGGAGCGCCAGCACGAGCATCGAAACGACGTCTTCCCAGAAGAACGCGTCGGCAAAGAGCCATTGGCCGAATACCTCCTTCTCCCAGATCGATCCGGTCACCATGATCGTGTAGAGAACGAGCGTCTTCGCGACGATCGATATGTTGGCTGCCATGACGCCGTCGCCGGTCGACAGGTAGCGCAGAATGAGCCCCACGCTGATCAGGAAAACGACGAACTGCACCGGTGCCAAAACGCCCTGGACCAGTGTCCATGGCGACTCGTCACGGCGGCGGCGCTGCTCTGTCGTATAGAGCTGTCGTGTTGCTCCGTGAGTGCGCAGTTGTCCCGACTTTGCCACGCCTATCACCGACCTCCCTGCTGTTCGTCCCGCCGGCAGCCAAGCGGAATGTAACTCTCGGATGGTAAAAGTGTCAATCAAACGTGACGTAAAAATATATTTACAGAATTTGCAAAAATAGGTAGTTTTTGCGACTGGAAATGGTTCGGACCGCAACGTAGGATTTTGATCGGAGAGAAACCTCAGCGCGAAAAATGCGCGACTTGCGACTGGCTCGCGAGGGCATGGTCCAAGGCGGAACGCGGTGCTAAGGCCGTGGTATTTTTTTCGTTGGCGAACGAGTGGGATCGCCAGGAATGGTTCAGGGACGCATCAGTTTTTCGCGCGGTTCGCGCAGCAGCAAAACTTTCAATCCAGGCCAGGATAAGACTTTCGGCGGTTTCGACAGAACCGACCTTTTCCCGGGTGATAGAGACGCCGGTGATAGGGGGTTGTATCAGGTAGCGCCCGAAATCGCGGATGACTGGATAGTCCAGACGATCGAGCGCAAACGGTCTCGCCTGGCCCAGATAAGCGCTCTCCAGCGTGAACGGATCGCAGAATTCGTGGAGATGCTTTTCGACGAGGATTCCGACCGGTGTCACGAAATGATGCATGAGATCCTCGCTGAAAGCGGAGACCCTCAGAAGGTCGTCGAAGTCCTTTTGGAACCTGCCGCCCGCGTTGTCGGAGAGAACTGGTGCGCGGACGAATGCGATTT
The DNA here is from genome assembly GCA_963829135.1 of uncultured Alphaproteobacteria bacterium. Taxonomy (GTDB): domain Bacteria; phylum Pseudomonadota; class Alphaproteobacteria; order Rhizobiales; family Rhizobiaceae; genus Kumtagia. Next base: position 302,749 of record CAWHHO010000004.1, read on the forward strand.
CCTGAAGGTGACGATCGCGATGTCGAGGATGCAGCGCTTGTTTCGGCGTCTGGCGTCCGAGCACCCGCCGACCACAACACCTGACCTATCGCGGTGCGCCTTGTTGACACCCGCGCCAGGGGAACAGCACACTTTCGGTCTATCGGTGGTGGACGATGCTTTCCGTCGGGCTGGTTGGGAGGTCGACTGTTGCGGATGCAACGAGGAAGCGGAGATGTTTAGGCTCATCGCATCCAACCATTACCAGATCATGGGTGTTTCAGTCAGCGTGGAGCGTTCGCTGTCTGAGCTTGCGGGCATCAGCCGCAAGTTGCGAGCGCACTCACGCAACAAGTCAATTGTCTTGCTTGCGGGCGGCAGCATGGTTATGCAGAATCCACAAGGGGCAATCGACGCCGGATTCGACCTGCTCGCTGTGGATTCTGTGTCGGCCGTCGCGTTGGCGGATACCGTGTTGGCTTCACTGAAGGCCAATGCTGGCCGCCGCGTGGCCGCGGAGTAGCAAAGGACTTGACGATTTTTCATGGACAAGCAGGTTTCCCGAGAGGTGTCCCGCTCGTTCCGTTCCAACGATGAACTTTTCTCTGGGCTGGGCGCTGAAGCGCTTGGCGTTTTGGCGACGGCAAATTCCGACGTCGCACTTGTTCTCGGGCATGACAGCAAGGTCCTCGATATTGCCTATCGCGATAAGGGCCTCAAGGCATGGGATATCGAGGAGTGGATCGGCAAATCCTGGATAGATACGGTCACGGCAGATAGCCGCGACAAAATCGGGGAACTGCTCCACGACGCAGCAAAGTCCTCGCCGACGCGTTCTCGCCAAGTGAACCATCCCAGCAAGAGCGGCCGTGACCTGCCTGTCGGTTATCGCGTGGTTTCGCTGTCTGGGTGGCCGCACAAGGTGGCGCTGGGTACGGATCTGCGGCCGATGGCCGAAATGCAGCAGCGGCTTGTCCGGTCCCAGATTGAGATGGAGAAAGACTATCGGAAGCTCAGGGACATCGAGTCCCGCTACCGGATCCTTTTTCATCTTGCCGTGGAACCGCTGGTCGTTGTCGAATCGCAGACCTTGAAGATTATCGACGCCAACGAAGGCGCGGCGCGGCTGCTCGCCAAGCCGGTGAAGAAGCTCATCGGGACATCGGTTTCATCGGTGTTCGCCAAAGCTGACCAGTCGATGGCGACGGAAACCTTGGCAGCCCTGGACGCACGTGCGCGCGCTGACGTGTTCCGGGCCAGACCCGCCACGCTCGATCGTCATATGGAAATTCGCGTCACGCCGTTCCGCGAATATGGCCGTACCAATTTGCTCGTATGCTTCGCCACGGAAGAGCCGACGCTCGCCTATTCGGGGTCGCCGCTGGATGCGACCATGCTGTCCATGATCGACCATCTTCCGGAGGGCGTCGTAATGGTCAACGGCGACGGAAAGATCGTGCAGACGAATCCGGCCTTCCTGGACATGATCCGCGTCGTCAATGTCGATCGGGTCGAAGACAAGGGGCTAGACAACTGGCTGGGTGGTTCCAGCGTCGATCTCCATGTGCTGATGGCGAACCTGCGTGAGCACGGCACCGTTCGGCGATTCTCATCGATTGTGCGGGACGAGCTGGGCGGTACGGAGGTGGTGGAGGTCTCGGCCGCCAAGATCGAAAGCCAGGATGGGCCATTGTTCGGCTTCACGATTCGAGAACAGTCACGCGCAGAATCGGCTCCGCCCAGCGGTCTTGGCTTGCCTGGTTCGCCGACACCATTCACCGATCTTGTCGGGCGCGTCCCGCTGAAGGATCTTGTTCGCGACACGGCCGACATCATCGAGCGGCTGTGCATCGAAGCCGCCCTGCGCCTCACTGACAACAACCGTGCGTCGGCTGCCGACATGCTGGGACTAAGCCGCCAAAGTCTCTATATCAAGCTAAAGCGGTATGGCATCTCGGACGTAGACGAGGCCGACGAGTGAGGATTGTGCGGCTTGCGAGTGTCAATAATAATTGACGCTCAGATATGTAAACGATACTGTTCAGTATGGCTGAACCCCTCGTTGCCCGAAATCGCCGTGCGGTGCCAACCTTAGGCGCTACGATCGAGCTTCTGAAGCCGATTACCTGGTTCGCGCCGATGTGGGCATTTGGCTGCGGGGTTGTTTCTTCCGGCGTTGCTATCGATGATCGCTGGCCCTATGTCCTCGGCGGAATCCTGCTTGCCGGCCCTCTCGTTTGCGGCACCAGCCAGGCGGTCAACGACTGGTATGACCGCGAGGTGGATGCCATCAACGAGCCGCATCGCGTTATCCCCTCGGGCCGTATGCCGGGTCGATGGGGTTTGGGCGTTGCCGTCGCCAACTCCATTGTTTCGCTTATCGTCGCCTGGTGGCTTGGGGCATGGGTGTTCGGCGCCGCAGTGGTTGGGTTGGTGCTGGCATGGGCCTACAGCGCGCCGCCGGTTCGGCTGAAGCGGAGTGGCTGGTACGGGCCGGGCGCCGTTGGGCTCTGCTATGAGGGGCTGCCCTGGTTTACCGCCGCGGCGGCGGCAATCGGCGGCTTTCCCGGCTATCCAGTTTTGGCGCTGGCTTTGCTCTACAGCGCCGGCGCGCATGGAATAATGACACTCAACGACTTTAAATCGGTGGAAGGAGACCGTCGTACCGGGCTCGCCAGCCTGCCCGCCGTGCTCGGCGTGGACAGGGCCGCGCGCGTCGCCTGCGCCGTTATGGCCGTGCCGCAGGTGGCGGTCGTCGGCCTCCTTCTCTACTGGGGCTTCCTTCCACACGCGCTGATCGTCGGGGCTCTGCTCGTCGGGCAGGTGGTCTGCATGGTGCGCATGCTGTCCGACCCGCGGCGGTTGGCCTCCTGGTACAATGCGACCGGGACGACGATGTACGTATTCGGGATGCTGGCAAGCGCCTTCGCTGTGCGCGCAATGCAGGGGGTGTGATTCCATGAGAGTCGTGAACATACTCGGCTGGATCGGCATCGTCAGGCTTGGCCTGGTTCAAGCAGCGCTCGGCTCGATCGTCGTCCTGACCACCTCGACACTTAACCGCATCATGGTGGTCGAACTTGGGTTGGCGACGGTCATTCCGGGGGCGCTGGTGGGCCTGCACTACGGTGTTCAGATCGCGCGTCCGCTGTGGGGCCATGGCTCAGACAGGGGCGGGCGGCGTACACCATGGATCATCGGCGGGGTCGCGCTGCTGGCGCTCGGCGGTGTCGGCGCGGCGATAGCGACGGCGATAATGGCCGAGAATTTTGCGTTCGGCCTGATACTTGCAATCCTGGACTTTGTCCTGATCGGCTTCGGCATCGGCGCCGCCGGAACGTCGCTGCTGGCGCTTCTCGCATCAAGCGTTAACCCCGATCGCCGTCCGGCTGCAGCAACACTGGTGTGGCTGATGATGATCTTCGGCATCGCCGTGACAGCAATTGTCTCAGGGAAGTTCCTGGATCCATTCTCGATGGAACGGCTGATCGGGGTCACGGCGGTCGCAAGCCTTGCAGCGTTCGTGCTGACCGTTCTGGCCGTGTCTGGCGTCGAGAAGGTCGGGCCCGCTGCAATCGCTCCCGCAAATGCGCCGCCCGCTATGTCCTTCCGTGCAAGCCTTGCCGACGCGTGGGCGGATCCGCAGGCCCGCCTGTTCACAGTGTTCGTCTTTGTGGCAATGCTCGCATACAGCATGCAGGATTTGATCCTCGAACCTTTCGCAGGTCTCGTTTTCAATATGACGCCGGGTGAAACCACCGGCCTCTCCGGCATACAGAACGGCGGCGTGTTTCTCGGCATGGTGCTGGTGGGAGTAGCCGGCAGCCTGTTGGCGCCCCGTGTCCCGGCCATCCTGAAATACTTCACCGTTGGCGGCTGTTTGCTGTCGGGTGTCATGCTTGCCGCACTGACCGTTTCTGCATCGATCGGCGCAGCCTGGCCGTTGACAGCAAACGTCTTCGCACTCGGTTTCGCCAACGGCGTTTTCGCGGTTGCGGCGATTGCGTCCATGATGGCGCTGGCGGGAGCGGCCGGCAAATCGCGCGTCGGCCTGCGCATGGGCCTTTGGGGCGCGGCGCAAGGCATTGCCTTCGGTGTTGGCGGCTTTGCCGGCACCGTAGCCGTAGAACTGATGCGTGCAGGCGGGGTGTCGGTGCCGATCGCTTATGGCGGCGTGTTCCTGCTTGAAGGCTGTATTTTCCTCGCTGCGGCCGTCATCGCGGCGAAAGTCGCGTCGGCGCAAACAGGGGCCGCGCAAAAATCCGGCCTATTCGTCAGGTCTGCAGGCCGCCGAATGAGTGAGGGCCGGATAGTCAGCTACGATGTCGTCGTGGTTGGCGGCGGACCAGCCGGCGCCACCGCGGCCGCCGACCTCGCTGCGTCCGGTCAAAGCGTCTTGTTGCTGGACCGCGACGGCCGCACGAAGCCCTGCGGCGGGGCCATTCCCACCAAGGCGATCACCGAGTTCGACATTCCGCCCCATCTGCTGACCGCACGCATACGCTCAGCCCGAATTTTTGCGCCGTCGAAGGTCAGTGTCGACATGCGGATCGAAGACGGTTTCGTCGGCATGGTCGACCGAAATATCTTCGATCCCTGGCTGCGCGCTCGTGCCCAATCGAGCGGCGCTGTTCTGGTCGCCGCAACGTTTGAAACAGCAAGCCAAATTGAGGATGGACGGCTTGAAGTGCGCTTCTCATGCAGGAGCGGCGGAGGCGCCAAGAACTGTCAGAACCAGGATGATCGTCGGCGCCGACGGTGCCAATTCCGCTGTGAGGCGTCAGTTGTTCGGCAGACAAGCCCGGCCACCCTACGTGTTCGCCTATCATGAGATCGTGCGGTCACCTGCGGCGGATCAGCATGCGTCATTCGATCCCCAGCGCTGCGATGTTTACTACCATTCCGACGTCTCACCCGATTTCTATGGCTGGGTGTTTCCGCATGGCGGCACGACCAGCGTTGGTGTCGGCAGCGCCGTCAAGGGGTTCGATCTTCGAGAGGCAACACGGCTTTTGCGGGAGCAGGCTGGTCTTGCCGGCCAGGAAATCGTCCGCGAAGAAGGCGCGCCGCTGCCGCTAAAGGCGATGAAACGCTGGGACAATGGCCGAAACGCGGTGCTGGTCGGCGATGCAGCCGGCGTCGTCGCGCCATCCTCGGGCGAGGGCATCTATTACGCGATGCTCTGCGGGCGCCTTGCGGCTGAAGCCGGCCGGGAATTCCTGGCGACGAACGATGTGAAAGCGCTGGCGCGTGTTCGCCAACGTTTCATGCGCCTGCACGGCCGCGTTTTCATGGTGCTCGGTTTCATGCAGGGCTTCTGGTATCGCAACGATAAGCGGCGCGAACGTTTCGTCTCGATCTGCAAGGATCGTGACGTGCAGCGGCTCGTCTGGGAATCCTATCTCAACAAGCGGTTTGTCCGTACCGCCCCGTTGGCGCATCTGCGCGTGTTTCTCAAGGATATCGGGCACCTTGTACGCATGGCGTTCCAGTAGGCGAGGGGGGCGTATATCAGATGGCTATGCTTGAAGCTTTTATAGCAGACGGGACGGTCACACTCCTTGCGCTCGGCGTGCTTGCGATCGAACTGGCGATCGTCGTCGCCGTTGCAGTGTCCCGAAGGGCGCGGCCTGCGACAGATCTTGTCGCCAATGTATTCTCAGGCCTGTTCCTGATATTGGCCCTGCGTGCGGCGCTTGTCGGGTCGGGCGCTGCGGTAGCGGGGTTTCTCGGGCTTGCCCTGGTCGCCCATCTCACGGATCTGGCTAGCCGCCTCCGCAGTTCGTGGCGGTAATGCGCTACTATTGTGCCGCCGGCTGCGCAGCGCCCAATTTATCGCCCATCGAGCTGAGCTCGATGTAGTCCTTAACGAGGGTGGGCAACATCTTCGCGGCAAATGCGCCTAGACCATTCGGCTTGTTGGCATAGCCGCGATAGTAGGCAATTGCGCGCTGATGTCCGAAGATCTGCGACGCGACATAGGCCTTATCGAACTCCGCGCCCTTCAGCGCCTCCATCTTGCCGATCAGGCCGGACTGCTCTCCATCCATGGCCGGTTTGGCGACCTCGACGCCGTCTGCTTTCCCCGCGGCGGTGATCTCGCTCTTGATCGCCGCATGTGCGGCGGACAGCTTCGCCGCCATGGCCTTAACTTCCTCAGAGCCGGCATTCTTATTCGCCAGCGCCGCAGCCTCGACCACGAAGTCGCTTGCCGACGTGGCTACCGACAGGAACTCGTAGGGCGACGACAGAGCGGCGGGCTCGATCTGGGTCTCGGGGATCGTCGGCGTGAGCCTGTCCGTCGCGGTTTGCGCAAGGGCAGGGGACGACACAAGCAGCGCCAGCGGGAATAAGGCAAGAAGGGGTCGGCGGATCATGGGAGTCCTCTCAATTGTGTCAAATCTATTTGACAGAAATGCGCTGGGGTCTCGTGCGTTCCCTCGACGGCGCGAGCCCTTGAATTCCCTACCGTTCCACACTGCGTGCAGAGCGAAATCGGCTGATAACACGGACGGTACGATGATTGCATTCTGGCGACCCGGCGTCCCTGGGTCGTGTGGGCTTCAGGCGGTCTGCTGTTCAGGTTCACCTTCCAGCCGGCCTTCGACGAAGATGCGGCTCCCGCGAATGTCAGGTTCCTCGATGGTGATCAGGTCAAGCTTGCTCAGCGGACGGTCGCGCTTGGCGAAAAGCCGATTGGCCTGGCGCAGCCGCGCGCGGTCCAGCGCGTTGCGGATAGAGCGGGCGTTGGAGAAATGCGGCAGGCTCATGCGCAGCGGGATATAGTCCCGCAAGGCCTCCGAGGCGCTCTCGCTGAGGCGATAGTTTTGGCCGGCCAGCATTATTTCCGCGATCGATTGCCAGCTCGTCAGGACGATAGTCTGGAAAATCGATGTGGTGGGCGATGCGCGAGCGCATTCCGGGGTTGCTCATGAAGAATCGGTCCATCTTGTCCTTGTAGCCGGCCAGGATCACGACCAGATCGTCGCGATTACTTTCCATGCACTGCAACAGGATCTCGATTAACTCCTGACCGTAGTCGCGTTCGTTCTCGGGCTTGTAGAGGTAGTAGGCTTCGTCGATGAACAGAACGCCGCCCATTGCACGCTTGATGATTTCACGGGTCTTCGGCGCAGTATGACCGACATATTGGCCGACCAGATCGTCGCGCGTTACCGACACGAGGTGTCCTTCGCGAACATATCCCAGCCCTTTGAGGATTTCAGCCATCCGCAGCGCCACGGTGGTTTTGCCGGTTCCGGGATTCCCGGTGAAATTCATGTGCAGCGTGGGCGTTTCTGAGGAAATGCCGAATTTTTTCCGCAATCGGTCAACCAGCAGAAGTGCGGCGATCTCGCGAATTCGGGTCTTCACGGGCTTGAGCCCGACCAATTCCCGGTCGAGCTTGCCCATTACCTCGTCCATGTTGGACGCCTCGAACTCCGCCTGCAGGTCGACAAGATCCAACTCGCCGAGGAAGTTCGGGCTTTGTGCATCCTGCATCGTGGTCACCTAGGACCGCTCGCCTTCGGGTTTGTCGCACGCATAGGGGATTATCGAGTATCCCTGGGAGCGGCCGTCACGCTCCTGCCGGACCAGCCGGAAGCCGGGCTCATCCGGGGGACGGTTGACGATGAACGACATGCGCGGCGCCTCCCAGCCCTTGGTCGAATCGAAGGCGGTAACGCGGATGTACATATTCGGGAGCGCTTTCCTGCAGGCGTTGACTTCCATCAGGATGCCGGCGGGATCCTTGAGATCGAACATCGGGTTTCCATACATCTCCCAGTAAGTATTCCTGGGATGCGGATCGTCCGTGTATTCGACACTGACCGCCCAATGGTTCTTGAGGGCGTATTTGATCTGAGCGGAAATCTGCGGATCCGTCAGGTCAGGCAGGAACGAGAACTGTCCCTGGGTAACCTTCTTGACAGGATTGGTCATCATGGCGGTGGCTCCTAGATGCTTAAGGTCGCGGTCGGAACAAAGTCTGCCGTATCGGTGGATTCGTAGTTGAAGGTTACATCCTTCCAGGTTTCCAGCGCCGCTTTGAGCGGCGTGCACCACTTCGCTGCCTGTTCGAGGATTTCGGGGCCTTCGCGCATATAGTCGCGGCCTTCATTCCGGGCGAGGATCATTGCTTCGAGCGCCACGCGGTTTGCAGTAGCGCCGGCCTGGATGCCGTCGGGATGACCGATCGTCCCGCCGCCGAATTGTAATATGACGTCCTCGCCGAGATAGTGGATCAGCTGGTGCATCTGCCCGGCATGGATTCCGCCGGAGGCAACAGGCATCACCTTGTTGAGCGACGCCCATTCCTGGTCGAAGAACAGGCCCGTCTCGAGGTTTTGCGCCGTGCGCTCCTCGCGCAGCGTATCGTAGAAGCCCTTGATCATTTGCGGATCGCCTTCGAGCTTTCCCACCACCGTTCCGGCGTGGATGTGGTCCACCCCCGCCATGCGCATCCATTTGCATATGACGCGGAAGTTCATGCCGTGGTTCTTCTGGCGCGAATAGGTCGAATTGCCTGCTCTGTGCAGGTGCAGGATCATGTCGTTGCGCCTTGCCCATTTCGCCATTGACTGGATCGCGGTGTAGCCGATGACGAGATCGATCATGATGATGACCGAGCCGAGCGACTTTGCGAATTCGGCGCGCTCGTACATGTCTTCCATCGTGCCTGCGGTCACGTTGAGATAGTGGCCCTTGACCTCGCCCGTGGCCGCGGAAGCCTTGTTCACAGCCTCCATGCAGTAGAGGTATCGGTCGCGCCAATGCATGAAGGGCTGGCTGTTGATGTTCTCGTCGTCCTTGACGAAATCCAGTCCACCCTTCAGCGCCTCGTAGACGACGCGGCCGTAGTTGCGGCCGGAGAGGCCGAGCTTCGGCTTGGTTGTTGCGCCGAGTAGCGGCCGGCCGAACTTGTCGAGCCGCTCCCGCTCGACAACGATGCCAGTCGCGGGGCCCTGAAACGTCTTCAGGTACGCAACAGGAATGCGCATGTCCTCCAGCCGCAGCGCTTTCACAGCTTTGAAGCCGAAGACATTGCCGATGATCGAAGCAGTAAGGTTGGCGATCGAGCCCGGTTCAAACAGGTCGAGGTCGTAGGCAATGTAGGCGAAGTACTGCTGCTCGGTCTTGGTGCCGGGGCCGGTATTGGGCACGGGTTCAGACCTGAAAGCCTTCGCACGGTAAAGCTCGCAGGCGGTCAGCCGATCGGTCCACACCACCGTCCACGTCGCCGTTGAGCTCTCGCCGGCGACGGCCGCGGCTGCCTCCTCATGGTCGACGCCGGGCTGCGGCGTGATCCTGAACATGGCAATAAGGTCAGTTTCCTTGGGCTTATAGGCCGGCTCCCAATAGCCCATCTTCTTGTAGGGGATGACGCCAGATCTGTAGCGCTCTTTGCCTTCTGCCAATGTTTGCGACTGCACGTTCATGCGACTTTCCTTTCTGCGTCAGCGGGTATCCATCGTTGCTCACATCCTCCGCTTGCGTTCGATCAACTGGAGGATGAGAGGGGTGAGTATCAGCTGCATGGCAATGTCGAGCTTGGTGGCCGGCATCACGATGGTGTTGGCGCGCGACATGAAACTGTCTTGGATCATCGACAGCAGATACGGGAAATCGATTCCACGCGGATTGGCGAAGCGGATGACAAGCATCAATTCGTCAGCGGTCGGTATCCACCGGGCGATGAACGGATTCGAAGTGTCGACGATCGGCACGCGCTGGAAGTTGATGTTGGTCAGCGCGAATTGCGGAATTATGTAGTTCACGTAGTCGGGCATCCGCCGCAGAATCGTGTCGGTCACTGCCTCGGTCGAGTAGCCGCGCGCAGCCTTGTCCCGATGGATTTTCTGAATCCATTCAAGATTGATGACCGGCACGACCCCTATCTTCAGATCGGCGTGGCGCGCGACGTCCACCTTGTCGGTTTTAGCGCAACCATGCAGGCCCTCATAAAACAGAAGATCCGTTTCTTTCTTGAAAGGCTCCCAGTCCGTGAACGTCCCAGGTTCGGCGCCAAAGATGACGCATTCTTCCGTGTCGTGAACATAGTGCCTGGTCTCGCCACTGCCATTGCGTCCGTAACTTTCGAAAACCTCCTCGAGCTTCTCCAGCAGGTTGGCGTCTTCGTGAAAATGGGTGAAGTTCTTTCCTTGGAGCGTCGCTGCGGAAATCTTCTCTTTCATTGCAACGCGATCGAACGCATGGAACGCGTCGCCCTCGATGTATGCCGCTTCGATCTTCTCCCGACGGAAGATCAGGTCGAAGATGCGCTTCACCGACGTCGTTCCTGCCCCGGACGAACCGGTGATCGAGATGATGGGATGCTTTGCCGACATCGCTTTGCTCAAGCCCTGAAGAGGCCGCGATTGCCGAACAGCGGCGCCCGCTCGGCAATCATGCTCGGTTCAGTGTGGTAGCGGGCGATGCGCGTGACTTCGCTTGCCGAGCCGCATACCAGCGGAGTCAGCTGGTCGAGCGCTTCAGGCACGATGTCCAATATGTCGGCGATGGCGTCGGTGGCCCGCCCACCGGCCTGTTCAACCAGCATGGCAATCGGATTGGCTTGGTGCACCAGGCTGAGGCGGCCTTGCAGCCAGCCGATCCGGCTGTCCGCCGGATCGAGATAGACGCCGCCGCGCATCAGTATCCGGTAGATGTGTGCGACAAGCGACGCGCCCCAGCGCATGTCGAAGTCGCGCTGTCTTGGTCCGTCCAGGCCGCTTAGGCAGTCGTCGATGTATAGCCTGACTGCGCCATGCCAGTGCCTGTAATTGGATGCATTGATGGCATATTCGTTTGCGTCGGGAGGTATGATGCAGCTTTCCCAAGCCTGCACGAATACACCGAGGGCCGCGGAAAAGACGAAAACATGCGTGCCGTTTCCCAGAGTGAGAACAAGACCGAGTTGTGGGCCGTAGACCACAAAGCCGGCTGCCAACTGCCTGCGTCCCGACTGGCGGAACGTGTCGTCAGCGTTGTCAGCAACGGCTGGCATCACGGAGAAGATGCTGCCGAGTGCGGCGTTGATGTCGATGTTCGAGACACCGTCAAGCGGATGGATGGCAACCGCTAGCGGCGCGGCGGCGTCCAGGACGACATGCTTTCCCGCATCGGCGTCGAAATAGTGCGCTACAGGTGCGTGACGCAACGTGTCGAGAAATACAGCTGCCGCGCGCGTCTCCAGTATGCGCCGTGGATCGTCGTCGCTGCGTGGCAGGATCGCGTCGGTCGCACCCGGCCCGACATTGCTTATGATCGCCCGCACCTTCAAAGCGGCTGAAGCAACTGCGCGAATGATATCTGCAACCGATGGCCGTAGCCCATTCCGCGACAGCGCGTAGGAGTTCAGGAATGCATCCAGCGTTGAAGCGATCATCGTGGTGTTCCTCCTCCCACCCAGCGGACAGGACCAGAACGAACTAACTAAGTAAAATTTATTTTCTTTACTCAGAAACTCAGAAATTTTAAGTTGGCTGATGCGTAATGTCTCGCTTCGCCAGCTTCGATCGGTCATAGCGATCAACCGGCGCCAGAAGATCGTCGCGGCTGCGGCTGAGCTGGGCATTACGCCGTCGGCGGTCACACTCCAGCTGCAGCAGCTGGAGCAGGAGACGAGACTTCTGCTTTTTGATCGAACGAATGCGGGTATGCGGCCGACGGCAGCCGGTCTCGCCGTGCTTGATGCAGCGCGGGCGATTGAGGAGCGCCTGCGCGTCCTGGACGACGAGATCGACGCCATCAAAGGCGTGCGGCGCGGTAGTCTGCGCCTTGGGGTCGTCTCCACGGCCAAATATTTCGCGCCCCGCCTGATGGCGAGCTTTATGGCCGACTATCCGGAAATCGAAATGCGTCTCTTCGTTGGCAATCGTGCAGAAACAATCGCGCGTCTCAAGGACCATGAGATAGACATCGCACTGATGGGCAGGCCCCCGGCCAATGTTCCGGTCGGCGCAGTGGTTTTCGGCGATCACCCGTTGGTCATCATAGCAGCTCCCGATCATCCGCTGGTCGTGCGGCGCGATATCGCCAAGGAAGAGGTTGCGCTAGAGTCCTTCCTGGTGCGCGAGCCGGGATCCGGTACCCGCATCTCCATGGAAATCTTCATGCGTGAGGTGTCGGGATGGCTTGAGAAGCCCAATATCGAAATGGATTCGAACGAGACCATCAAGCAGTCAGTGATGGCGGGGCTAGGCATCGCTTTTATCTCGGCGCACACTGTGGCATCGGAGTTGGAATCGTCGCGGCTGGCGCTGCTGGATGTAGTCGGCATGCCGATTCGCAGGCAATGGTATGCCGTTGCACGCAGCGACCGAGCTATGACGCCGGCCATGGCCGCGTTTCACGATTTCCTGGCCCTGCAGGGAGCGCGCCACCTCCCGCCCTTCAGCCAGCTCTACCCCGCACTTACTCCTAAGCAGTTGCCATCCAGGCGTTAGCCCCGACCAGAGTTAGGTGGACAGCCGTTCTCTAGTCCAGCGTCATCACCATGCGTGTCAGCACGTTCGATTTTAGGATGAACTGCTGGAAGAGCGCCCCGGCGACATGCAAAATGACGAGTGCCAGAAGGACGTTTTTGGCGATTACATGCGCGGCGGCTGCCGGGGTAAGACCTGCAAACCAGGCTAGGGAACCTGAAATTGGCATGCCGATAATCAACGCATAAATCAGAAAATGCGTTGCCTTTGCAAGCAACTGCAAGAGCCTTGGCTCATTCTCCGGAAGCGGCGGTACGCCGATGGTGAAGCGAAGCTGCAGGCGCCATAGAGCGAGGCAAAAGATGATCAGTCCAGAAACAATATGTAGGTATGCCATGCCGCGACCATCAGGGTCCGGGGCCGTATTTCCGGCGTAGGCCTGCCAGGCATTTTCGATCGATTGGTGAGCAAGGAACTGGAAGAGAACTAGAAGCACGACGGTCCAATGAAGCGCGATCTGCAATGCAGAGTAGCCCTTGCGCGAAGATGGTTTCATAGGTCTGATCCGTCCCGTTCAGACGTGCCGCACCTTGCCGTAGCAGAGGGCGACCTAAAGGCATTTGATCCACTACGCCGGCGAACCGGAGGAGGGGGTTGGCGCCCTCCACCGTGCCGGCAGATCGTAGTGCAGCGGCATTTCTCACGCTTCCGATCATCCTCAGCCGGCCACGCGAGTACTCCACGCGCTGACGCAACGATAGCGCGGCAAGAGCGTTCTGCAAAACCATCAGGTCCCCTTGATATGAAAAAACTGCTCGTTGCGCTTTTAGGTTTGGCGGCCGTCGCGGCCGCCGGCGCCGGATTTGTCTATTATTCATCCCAGGAAGAAGCGACCGTGCCGATCGCCGAGGGCTATGGGCCGAATCCGACGTTGCCGGAACCGAACCCTACCCTTCTCCCGACGGTCAACGTTGCGGCAACCAACCCGTTCGGAGAAGGTGAACTGCCCAGTGCAACACAGGGGTTCGCAGTCAACGAATATGCCAAGGGGCTCGACCATCCGCGATGGCTTCATGTTCTTCCCAATGGGGATGTGCTGGTGGCTGAGAGCAACAAGCCCCCAAGTCCGGACGAAGGTTTCAGCCTGCGAGGCTGGGTGATGGGTATCATGATGGACCGTGCTGGAGCCAACGTGCCCAGCGCAAATCGCATCAGTCTGTTGCGCGACAAGGATGGCGACGGTGTTGCCGAGACGAAGACGGTTCTGTTGAAGGGTCTCTATTCGCCTTTCGGCATGACCTTGTTGAATGGCAAGCTGTACGTCGCCAATGCGAACGCGATCGTGGCCTTTCCCTACAAGGACGGAGATACCGAGATCACGGCCCCGGCCGAAAAGATCGTCGATTTGCCAGCGGGGCTCAATCACCACTGGACCAAGGATGTCATCGCCTCCAAAGACGGCAGCAAGCTTTATGTTACCGTTGGCTCGAACAGCAATGTCGGTGAGAACGGCATGGACATCGAAACTGATCGCGCTGCAGTCCACGAAATCGACATCGCGACCGGGAAGATGCGGCAGTTCGCGTCCGGACTTCGCAACCCAAATGGATTATCCTGGCAGCCCGACAGCGGAGCGCTATGGGTTGTCGTCAACGAGCGTGACGAAATCGGCAGTGATTTGGTCCCGGACTACATGACCTCCGTGAAGGAGGGCGCATTCTATGGCTGGCCCTACAGTTACTATGGTAACCACATTGACGAGCGGATCCAGCCGCAGAAGCCGGATCTCGTTGCCAAGGCCATCCCTCCCGACTACGCGTTGGGACCGCACACCGCTTCTCTGGGATTGACCTTCAATGAGGGCGAATTGTTCGGCGCGGCATTCAAGAACGGTGCGTTCGTTAGCCAGCATGGTTCATGGAACCGCAAGCCGCGCAGTGGCTACAAAGTAATCTTTGTCCCCTTCAGTTCCGGGAAGCCGTCAGGGCCGCCCCAGGATATACTTGTTGGCTTCCTGGGGTCTGACGACAAAGCAAAAGGACGCCCCGTTGGGGTTGCTATCGATGCGAAGGGTGGTCTTCTGGTTGCGGATGATGTCGCAAACAGGATCTGGCGTGTGACACCCTCCGCAACCCAAGCAGCCAACTAATCAAAAACAGCGCGCCCGACATTTCGGCCGGGCGCAAGAGCGTTAAGACGCAGGGCGGAGCGCGATTATTACGCGCCCCATCCGAAAGAATAAGCTGCCAGCGGTCCGAGGGTAATCGCGATGCCCGCAATCAAACCGGCCAAGTCCTTACCTTCAAACATAGGTGTATTTAACGCGGTGGCTGGAAAACCCACCGCATAGGCTCTCGTCGGCACGGCTCTGCTGGCCAATCGGTTGTCCCGTTCAACGTCTACAGCCGATAAGCTGGAAACAGGTAAATTATAGGGATTATTGACAGTAGTGTTCATAATTTGAACTCCGAAACGTACCTCGATAGATAAAATGGCAAACTTTGCTGATAGTTCCGAACAAGCATGCGAATGAGCGCAAGCAGTCCCATGCTGACGGCGAGGGCGGTCGGCGCTCCTCCTGCTGCATGACAACGCCTTCTTGGCCAACTTTGATGAAACCGCCGACACGCGGCTCCGCATGGCTGATTGCCGTTGCCTGAAGCTGCTGGAGTTCACTAGGGTACGCCGCCAATCACGCGCAACTAGTCAACGGAGAATATCGCATGCGAGTCCTCCACAGGTTCCGATTGGACGGCAAGGTCGCTCTCATTACAGGTGGATCGAGGGGCATTGGCCTTGCAATAGCTCATGCCTTCGGGGAAGCGGGTGCAAGGCTGGTGCTGTCTGGCCGTAAGCTGTTGGAGGAAGCGAAGATTGGATTGGACGATGCCGGCTACCCCTATGAATTTATCGAAGCCGATCTACGCGAGGACGGTGCCGCCGATGCGCTGGTGCGCCACGCCGTCGCCAAGACTGGCGGTCTGGATATCCTTGTGAACAGTGCTGGCATTGCCGCCCATGGCGGCAGCGGGGAGTTCACCGACGAACGGTGGCGAGACGTTATGAGCGTCAATGTCGACGCAGTCTTTCAGACCTGCCGCGCAGCCCTCGCGCCGATGAGAAAGAAGGGGGACGGTGCCATCCTGAATATCGGGTCGATATCGGGCATCATCTCCAACATTCCTCAACATCAGGTTGCGTACAACAGTTCCAAGGCTGCGGTGCATATGATGACAAAAAGCCTCGCAAGCGAGCTGGCTGCCGAAAACATACGCGTCAATGCAATCGCCCCAGGCTACATCGAGACTGACATGACGCGAGGCGGCATAGAGAACGATGAATATTTTTCAGTGTGGCGGGACATGACCCCGATGGGCCGCGTAGGGCAACCCGAGGAGATCGCCACGGCCGCCCTGTTCCTATGCTCGCCGGCCGGTAGCTATGTCACCGGCGAAGTTCTGGTGATCGACGGCGGCTATACCACCCGCTAGCCATCGGGCGGATCAAACAAACACGCAAAGAAGCACGCCTGTCCGCAGGAAGCGATTGCCTGGACCACCCCCTCCTTCGCGTACGCACAGACCGTCCTGTTCCAGGTATATCGAGCGGATGAGCCGCTCGTTCCCGACAGCCAGAACCGCAACTTCATGCGGCCTCAAACTCGCCTCCTACCGACGGTCAGCTTGTTTGATGTGACTTCGATCCAGCGCTTCAATGAGATGGCATGTCGAATAATACCGGCTTTGCGGCCAAACCTGATCGAATCGTTCCCGAATGTTGGCGAGGCCGGGAACATAGCGACGCCAGAACAGTTTAGCTGTCACCTCCTCGCAGAACCGGATTTAGCTTTATGCTTTGGCGCATCGAAAACGCTTGGTCAGCCCATAGACGCCACTCAGTCCATGCGTAATTTGCCAGAGATTGCGATTATCGGTTCAGGTCCGACGGCGATTTACACGCTTCTTTATCTGACTTCCTCTCAACGCCCCCTCCACATCACAATTTTCGAGGCGCAGACGGAAGCTGGTACCGGGTCTCCGTATCGGCCCGCGCTGAACGACAAGGCGATGCTGTCAAATATAGCAAGCCTGGAAATTCCAGTGATCACCGAGACACTGGTCCATTGGTTGCTTCGTCAGTCCGATGCCGAGCTTGCCCGCATGGAAATCGTCCGCTCCAAGATCAACGAGAGAGCGTTCTTCCCTAGGCTGGTGCTTGGCGAGTTCTTTCGCGATCAGTTCAACAGGCTGGTGGAAAACGCGCGTCGCACTGGACATACGGTTGATGTTCACATCAACACGCGGGTCCTGGATATTACTCTGCAGGCGGATGATATTCGTGTAGAGGCGCGGGCAGCCGACACCGAACTCGCACACTACACGTTCGACTATGTCGTAATGGCGACTGGACACCGGTGGCCGGATGAGACGCAACCGAAACCCGGCTATTTTACTTCGCCTTGGCCGGCATCGGCGCTGCATGAGATTGTCAACTGCTCCGTAGGCATCCGCGGTACATCGCTGAGCGCCATTGATGCACTCGTTGCGGTGTCGTCCAGAAATGGCTCGTTTCTCGCCGACGAAGCCGGCGCGCTAAGGTACCATCCGCGCGCCGCGTCCGATGATTTTCACGTTACTCTCATGTCGCGCAAAGGTCTTCTGCCGGAGGCTGACTTCTACCATCCCGTCCCATATCTACCACTCATCAACTGCACGCCCGAAGCCGCAAAATTGCTGGTCGAATCGAAGCGCATCGATTTGCTGGACGCTGCATTCGCGCTTTTCAGCCTCGAACTGGCTGGTTGCGATCCGGACTATGCGGCGAAAATCAATCTTCCATCCTTGACGGCGGAGACGTTCGGCGATGCCTATTTTGCCGAGCGCGATGCCAATGATCCCTTCACGTGGGCGGCAAAGAACTTGGCTGAAGCGAAGGCCAATCAGTTGGCCGAGGAAACTGTTCCGTGGCGTTATGCGATCCTGCGCATGCATGAGGTCTTCGCGCTGCTCGTGCCGCATTTTTCGGCGACTGACCTTAAGCGTTTCCACAAATCGCTGAAGAACGTGTTCGCGGACGACTATGCGACCGTCCCGCACACATCGATCGAGCGTATCCTTGCCCTCAGGCTGGCGGGCAGATTGGATATTCTCAAGCTCGGAAGTGACTACACCCTCGATGTCGATGGGCCAGCCCCCGGCGCGGTGCTTTCCCATGAAGGCCGGAAGATCGCCTTTGCGGCGTTCATCGAGGCAATTGGCCAGGACTCGTTGTCCGCACCTGACCTGCCGTTCCCGAGCCTTCGCCAAAGAGGTCTCGTTGAGGTTGCGACATCAAACGATCTTCCCCCCGACGATAAGATTGAGGAAAAGGTCGAAACCCAAGGACTGTCTCTGGATGCCAAATTCCGGCCGGTCATCACCGCCCCTCTCTGCAACAACCTCTTCTGTCTCAGCTTGCCTTTTCTGCTGTATCAATTCCCGTTCGTACAGGGCATTAGCAACAGCAGCGATTTGGCGGAGATCGTTGCCGACGAAATAAGTCGTGGCATCGGTGCGAGCGGTTTGCTCTTGAGCGGCGACACGCTCTCAAGCGGGTCGCCGAAGCCTCTGGAAATCGCGACGTCGTAGTTCAGCGGTCGGTTTGGCAAGGCTCTGCGGGATCACCAGCCAAACGAGAGCGCATGCGCACCAAGCAAAGATCGACGAGCCAAGCCACAGGCATTGCCCGCAGCATTGCCGCTGCTCCGTCTCGACCGCCGGCCACCTATCCGTCAGGTGCGCAGGGTCGTCCGGCAGCATCCAAGGCCGGCGGTGACACTATTGCCCATAACCTGGAGCGCGTTACCCGGAACTAACCGTGGAAAGCGCCCTTTTTTGTGAGGTCCGGAGTGCGGCGAGCAGGTCGCCCCACCAGGCGTTAGATCTGCTTCACGCTCACGAACGCGCCGGCGGCGTTAAACTGGCAGAGGAAGGTGCCGACATTGTCTCCCGTATTGGGGTCCTGCCAGGAACCGCGGATTGTCGTGCCGCTGCCTGTCGTGACCGGGTCGTTGGTCGACACATTCTCCAGGCTGGGCCCTAGCTGCTGTGATGCTTGCGCGCGGCAGACATCGGGCATGGACCCACCACCTGCCGCTTGCGGCGCAGGACTGGGTGATGAGGTGCTCGATCCTCCCGAGCTTTGGCAGCCCGCCAATGCAACAAGGGTCGCGGCAGCGATAGACAGCGAATTTTCATGTCAGTCCCTCCTCAAAAGCAAAATTTTGACGACAAATAGTTTGGGCAGCGGCAGCCGCAGGCGACACAATAAGTCAGGTCCAATAGGGGAAGCGTAAGCGAAGGCAATGCTTGCCCAATGATTGAACCATCCCCGCTTGAGGAGCGCAATCTGAAACGCATATTTTCTCGCTGACGCCCACCGCGCCCCACCTCGGATGCAACGGCTGGTTGCCTTTTTGTTACGTTGACGGTCGATGCATGCTATGGTTGTTTGTATAAGGATGTACAACTAAGGATGGCACTAATGGCTGATATCGAAGTGAAGTGCATCAACAAGCTTCCGAGAAATAATCCGCATGAAGGCATAACCCATCTGGGAAATGCCGTTGCGGGGTGGAAGTGGACGCGCGCTCAGGTGATCACCTCGATCGAGGACAAATCCAATACATTCTTCACCCTCGTTCAGGGTAATCGCGGCAACATAGGCGTCGTCGAAGGTCCCAACGGTAAGTATGTCCGCACGTACCGCGATGGAGAGTGGAACGACAATCTGCTTTCTCTACCCGAATGCCGGTAGGCGGGCGGCCGCTCTGCATATCTGGCTTTCATTCCACGCCCGCGAAATCGTTGATCAGTATGGGCTGGCGACGTCTCCGGTCTCAACATAGACCGACTTGACCTGCGAGTAGTGGCGCAGCGCATCCAGGGAGTTTTCGCGGCCGATGCCGGATTGTTTGTAGCCCCCGAAGGGCAGCTCGACAGGGGTCAGATTATAGGCGTTTATCCAACAGGTTCCCGCCTGCAACTCCCCGACAACACGGTGAGCGCGGGGCAGGTCACGGGTGAAGACGCCGGCGGCGAGGCCGAATTCGGTGTCGTTGGCGCGCGCGACCACCTCGACCTCGTCATCGAAGGAGAACACGGTCATGACCGGCCCGAATATCTCTTCGCGGGCGATGCGCATCGTATCGGCGACGTTCGTAAATACGGTCGGCTCGACGAAGAAGCCGCCTTCGAAACCCTGCAGCGATGGCACGCTGCCGCCGGTGGCCAGTGTTGCGCCTTCGGTTACGCCTGTGGCGATGTACCCGGTCACCTTCTCGTGCTGAAGTTTGCTGACGAGTGGTCCCATCTGCGTTTCCGGATCAAGCGGATCGCCGATACGGATGGTTTTCGTGCGCTCGACGAGGCGCTCTACAAAACGGTCGTGCAAGCCCCTCTGAACGAAGACGCGCGTTCCGTTGGAACAGACCTGCCCGGTCGAATAGAAGTTGCCCAGCATCGCCCCGCCGATAGCGTTTTCCAGATCGGCGTCATCGAAGACAATCAGCGGCGACTTGCCGCCAAGCTCCATGGTGGCGTGCTTCATCAGCGAACCGGCGAGCGACAGCACCTTGCGGCCGGTTGGCACCGAGCCTGTCATCGAGATCTTGGCGACCGCCTCGTGGCCGGCAAGTGCGCCGCCGACATCGCCGAAGCCCTGGACGACGTTGAACAGCCCATCCGGCAGGCCGGCCTCGGTGTAAATCTCAGCCAGCGCCAGCGCAGTCAGCGGCGTGTTTTCGGATGGCTTGAACACCATGGCGTTGCCCATGGCGAGCGCCGGTGCGGATTTCCAGCCGGCGACCTGGATCGGATAGTTCCACGCGCCGATACCGACGCAGATACCCAGAGCTTCGCGGCGGGTATAGGCGAACGGGCCGCCGAGATCGATATACTCACCGCCGAAACCGGCGACCACCGAGCCGAAATACTCAAGCGCGTCGGCGGCAGAGGCTGCATCGGCCACCAGCGTTTCCTGGATGGCCTTGCCGGTATCCAGCGTCTCCAGCCGCGCCAGTTCGGCATTGCGCTCGCGCAGGAGGTCTGCGGCGCGCCGCAGGATGCGTCCGCGCTCCACCGGCTTCAGCCGCGCCCACGCGGGCTGCGCGGCGCGGCCGGCCTCGATGGCAAGCTCGATCGTGTTTGGGGTCGCGGCATGCAGCGTCGCGATGATCTCGCCGGTCGCCGGGTATATCACCGGCAGCTCGCGGCCCTGCTCGTCCTCGACATAGCGGCCGTTGATATAGTGCGAGGCCTTTGGCTGGGCTTTCATGGATGCTCCGTCTAAGGGTCGGTCGTTGTTCGTAATTCGTGGGGTCGTTGATTTTGATTAGTTGGGCGTCGGTCGTAGGTCGCGTATCTCGACTGGCGAATAACGACCGACGAACGACGGCCGTCGCCTCATCTATCGCTTTCGCGCCAGCGTGGGTTGATCCACGGTTCCTGATTGGAGGGCGCGAGCGGGGTGCGGCCAAGAATGTGGTCGGCGGCCTTTTCCCCGGTCATGATCGACGGCGCGTTGAGATTGCCGTTGGTGACGCGCGGGAAGATCGAAGAATCCGCCACCCGCAAGCCATCCACACCGATGACGCGGCATTCGGGGTCCACCACGGCAAGGGGGTCCGAAGCCCTGCCCATCCTGCAGGTGCCGCACGG
Source organism: uncultured Alphaproteobacteria bacterium (assembly GCA_963829135.1). Lineage (GTDB taxonomy): Bacteria > Pseudomonadota > Alphaproteobacteria > Rhizobiales > Rhizobiaceae > Kumtagia. The sequence continues at coordinate 323,852 of CAWHHO010000004.1, forward strand.
GTGATAGGCGCTCTCGGCATGGTCGCGGATGAAGGTGTCAAGTTCGTCGTCGCTCCTAACCGGCGCGCCTGGCGAAATCTCCTTGCCGCGATAAACATCGAACGCCTGCTGGCTGAAGATCTCGCGGGTCAGGCGGATACAGTGCCGGAACTCGCTCCAGTCGTCGGGATGAGACATATAGTTGAAGCGGATCACCGGCTTGTCTCTCGGATCGGGTGAGCGCAGCGTAATCGACCCGCGCGACTTCGACCGCATCGGCCCGACATGTGCCTGAAACCCATGCGACGCCGCCGCCGCCTTGCCATCGTAGCGCACGGCCGCCGGAATGAAATGGAACTGTATGTCCGGATAGTCGACCCCCGCAGCCGAGCGGACGAAGGCCGCCGCTTCGAAATGGTTTGTGGCGCCGAGGCCCGTCTTGAAGAACAGCCATTGCGCGCCGATCAGCGCCTTTGAAAATGGGTTGAGCACCGAATAGAGCGTGATCGGCTGCGTCGCTTCCTGCTGGATGTAGAGCTCCAGATGGTCCTGCAGATTGGCACCCACGCCGGGCCGGTCGGCGACCACCGCGATGCCGTTTGCTTGCAGATGCGCAGCCCTGCCGATGCCCGACAGCATCAGCAGTTTCGGCGAATTGATCGATGACGCGGCAAGGATGACTTCGCGTTTTGCACGAACCACCTGAATTGTTTTGCGAGCCTCGATCTCGACACCGATGGCGCGTTGATTCTCGATGATAATCTTGCGGGCAAAGCCGTTGACGATACTGACATTTTTTCGCTTTAGCGCCGGCCGCAGATAGGCGTTGGCGGTAGACCATCGGCGGCCGCGGTGGATCGTCTGCTCCATCGCACCAAAGCCTTCCTGCTTTGAGCCGTTGTAGTCCGGCGTCAATTCGAAGCCGGCCTGCGCGCCTGCCGCCACAAAGGCTTTATACAGCGGGTTGGAGCCGGTGCCGCGCTGCACATGGAGGGGACCCTTGCCACCGCGCCAGTCGGCCTCGCCGCTGTGGGTGTTTTCCATTCGCTTGAAATAGGGCAGGACGTCGGCAAAGCCCCAGCCCGTCGCGCCCTGTTCCGCCCAATGGTCGAAGTCGCGGGCATGGCCGCGCACATAGACCATGCCGTTGATCGAGGACGACCCGCCGAGCACCTTGCCGCGTGGCGTTGCGAGGATGCGGTTGCCCAGATGCGGCTCCGGCTCGCTGGAAAATCCCCAGTCGTAGAGGCTCATATTCATCGGGAACGACAGCGCCGACGGCATCTGGATGAACGGACCGATATCGCTGCCGCCGAACTCGATGACGATGACGGAGTGTTTGCCGTCCTCCGACAAGCGATAGGCCATGGCGGAACCGGCCGAACCAGATCCGACGATTACATAATCGGCTTCAAGCATCGGCAATATGTCTCAGGAAATCGTCCAGCGAGACGTTGCCGCCGCTGGCGATGATCACCACGGTCTTGCCGGCAAGGTCGACGCCGCCTTCGCGAACCGCGGCAAGCGACGCCGCGCCGGAAGGCTCAAGCACCAGCTTCATCTTCTCGGCCGCGACCTTCATCGCACGGCGCACTGCCGCGTCGCCAACGGCTATGCTGCGTACGCCAAGCTTTTCGATCGCGGCAAACGGCGCCACCCCCGGACGGCGGGCCATCAGGCCATCGCAGATCGACTTCGGCCCCAGCGGCATGGTGACGATATCGCCGCCCTGAATTGATGTCCCCATGCCGTTGAAGCCCTCCGGCTCGACCGCATAGACGACCGTATCCGGCGAGAGATAGTGGAACGCCAGCGCCACGCCGCCGATCAGCCCGCCGCCGCCGACCGGGCAGAAGACGGCATCGGCCCTGGCGCCCTTGGCTGCCAGCTGGTCCAGGGCTTCGAGGCCGGCGCCGGCTTGGCCGGCGATAATCTCCGGGTCGTCGAACGGATGAAGCAGCACAAGGTCCTGTTCGGCGGAAATCTGCCGGGCGCGTTCGGAGGCGACTTCCTCTCGCGCCCGATCGCCATGGTCGGTGACGACGACCGTCGCGCCATAGCCGGCGGTCGCCTCGCGCTTGGCGGCAGGCGCGTCGATCGGCATGACGATGGTGACCGGTACGCCAAGCGCCTGGCCGGCAGCGGCAAGGCCTTGCGCGAAATTGCCGGACGAGTAGGCGACGACGCCGCGCCTGGCCTCGTCGGCCGAAAGCTGCTTCAGCCGCCAATAGGCGCCGCGCACCTTGAACGAGCCTGCCCATTGCAGCGATTCCGGCTTGACGAACACGCGCGCCGCGCCGGTCTCCTTTGCGAGTGCGGCGGACTCGAGCAGCGGCGTCAGCTGCGTGGTGCGCGAGGTGACCGCGTAGGCGCGCTTGAGGTGGTCGAGGTCGGGGATCATTTTGCCCTCAGGCTTTCGTAGGAAATCATGACGTGCCGGGCATATGCCGGCCGCTCGACGAGACGGTCGTAGTAGGCCCGCAGGTTCGACGTATCAGCGCGATCGAAGTCGAGCGTGAAATAGCGGTAGAGCAGCGTTCCGACGACTATGTCGGCGAAGCAGACATCATCCCCGCCGAGATAGGGTCCGTCGGCAAGGCGCTCGTCCAAAATGAGGGCGACGCCCTTCATCTTCTCGACGCCGCGCGCGATTGCGGCGCTGTCGCGATGCTCCGAAGGTGTGCCGATCATCGGCCAGAAAATGCCGGTGATGAACGATGGACCGAAAGTCGTCTTGATCCACTCGGCCCATTTGTCGACTTGCGCTCGCTTGCCGGGATCCGCCGGCCAGAACTGCTCATGGCCGTAGCGTGCGCCCAGGTAGCGGACGATGGCGGCGCTCTCCCAAAGGGTGAGGTCGTCATCCTGAAGCACCGGCACAAGCCTGTTGGGATTCATGCGGCGATATTCTTCCGTATCCGAGCGCCCGTATTTGCCGCCGGCATTGATCCGCTCGTATTGGATGCCGAGTTCATTCAGAGCCCAGACAACGATCTGCACGTTCGAAGACGTATCTCTGCCCCAGACGGTGATCATCTCATTCTCCCCTCGGGAAACGCTTGCTCTCTTCGAGATTGTCGAGGTTCATGTTGTTGCGCATGTAGCGTTCCGACGCTTTCTGCAGCGGCTGGAAATCCCACGGAAAATAGGCACCGTTGCGCAATGCCGGATAAACCACCCAGCGGCGCGCCTGGCTTTCCCGCACGGCGGCGTCGAAGGCAGCCATGTCCCAGCGGGCGCGGACCTTGCTAACGAACTCCGCCACCAGCGCATGTTTCGACGGGTCGGCGGCGAGGTTGGTGCGCTCCAGCGGATCGGTTTCCAGATCGTAGAGCTGCGGCTGATCGAGTTCGCAGTGGATGAACTTGTAGCGGCCGTCCCGAATCGCCACCAGCGGCGCTTGCGAACCCTCTGCAGCGTATTCCATCAGTATGGGTTCGCTTCGCGGCATGCCCATGGTCAGCGGCAGCAGCGACTGACCGTTGGTCCAGGGCTGTATGCCAGCCATGTCGATGCCGGCGATGTCGCATAGCGTCGGGCAGATGTCGAGGTTGGACACCGGCGTATCGATGCGGCCCGGCTTGACGCCTTTTCCGGCGATCAGCAGCGGTACGCGCACCGCGCCTTCGTAGAAGCACATCTTGAACCACAGGCCGCGTTCGCCGAGCATGTCGCCATGGTCGGAGCAGAAGACGATAACGGTGTCTTCAAGCATCCGCGTCCGCTTGAGCACATCGACCAGTTCGCCGACCTTATCGTCGATGTAGGAAATGTTGGCGAAATAGCCGCGGCGTGACCGGCGCACTTGTTCCCGCGTCACCGGGAACGATTTGTAGTCGCAGGCGTCGTAAAGCCGGCGCGAGTGCGCGTCCTGGTGGTCGTAGTCGATATAACCGGACTCCGGGTCCAGCGCCTGGCAGTTCTCGTAGAGGTCCCAGTATTTTCGCCGCGCCACATAGGGATCGTGCGGGTGCGAGAAAGACACGGTCAGGCACCATGGCCGGCCGTTCGAATCGTCGGATGTACGCGAATAGTCGTAGAGCTTTTGGGCCGCAAGGAAGCCGACCTCGTCGTCATACTCCATCTGGTTGGTGGTTTCGGCAACGCCTGCGCCGGTGACAGAGCCGAGGTTGTGATACCACCAGTCGATCCGCTCCCCGGGCTTGCGGTAATCGGGTGTCCAACCGAAATCGGCGGGGTAGATGTCCGTGGTCAGCCGCTCCTCGAAGCCGTGCAGCTGGTCCGGACCGACGAAATGCATCTTGCCTGACAGGCAGGTCGCATAGCCTGCGGCGCGAAGGTGATGCGCGAAGGTCGGGATGGACGAGATAAACTCGGCAGCATTGTCATAGACGCCGGTGCGTGATGGCAACTGTCCGCTCATGAACGAGGCGCGAGCGGGCGCGCAGAGCGGCGAGGCGGTGTAGTTATTCCGGAATCGCGCCGAGCGCGCAGCCAGCGCCTTGAGATGCGGAGCATGCAGGAACTCAGCCGGACCGTCCGGAAACAGCGTTCCATTGAGCTGGTCGGCCATGATGATCAGGATGTTGGGCCGCTTGGCCATCATGAAGCAGTCCGCTGTGAGAGTTTCGTTTCGAGATAGTCTTCGACCAGCGCGATCGCGGTCGCGGCATCCGGCATGCCATCCTTGAGCGCACGGCGGATGTAGAGCCCGTCGATGAGGGCGGCGATCCCTTCGCAGACGCGATCGGCCTCGGCACGGGGCAGCAGCGGCAACAGTCCTGCCATCAGGTTCGAATGCAGGCGCCGGGCATAGATCTTGAGGATACGCCGCAAGGGCGACGAACATTGTGCCTCGACATAGAAGGCAAGCCAGGCAGCGATGATTTCAGGACTGAACTGCTTTTCGGAGAAGCTGACTGCGACCACCGCCGATACGCGTTGACGCGGGGTTGGGAGGGCAGCCAGCGCGGAACGCAGGTCGCTGGCCAGCTCGGCGAGGATATAGCGCATGCTTGCCTGCAACAAATCGTCCTTCGCGCCGAAATAATGATGGGCGAGCCCCGACGACACGCCGGCGCGGCCGGCGATGTCCGACATCGTGACGTCGAGCGAGCCGCGATCACCGATCGCGGAGATCGTCGCGTCGATGAGCGCGCGCCGGCGCACCGGCTCCATTCCGACCTTGGGCATGAAGCGATGTTTATTTTTTATTGACCGACCAATCAATAAAAATCGATGGGCGATTGTCCCTTCCTTGGATAGATCTCCATCCGGCTGGGGGTGTCATAGTCACCAACACTGCAGAATGGGCAAGACGACGACACCATCGCGTCATTCTCGGGCTTGTCCCGAGAATCTGCTGCGCGTGCAGTAGGAAACACCGCGTTGCCACGGTTCTGATGCGTCGGCGGATCCTCGGGACAAGCCCGAGGATGACGACGCGGAGGCGACAGAGGCTAACGAAATGGAGGTGCCAGGAATCAATCTCGATGGCCCGTGCTGCCAAATGCGATCGCCCTGCCTTCGCGGAGAAGATGTTCGGCAGGACAGGGGAAGGTTCGGCATAGTATTCGGAGGCGATTGCGCTTAGCGAAGCGCTTTCTTTCGCACTATCGCCGATTTGCGCGAGCAAGCTTCATTCGAAATCTGGCGGGACGACCGTCGGGTTGCCAATATGTCTTGACAGCCATCAAGCGTTCTTCTTATGTTCTGGAAAACATTGGAGCGGAAATGGACTGGCAGCTGGCGATCGAGAAGAACCGGGAGGCGCTGAAAAGCATCCTGGCCATGCTCGTCGCCATGATCGAAGCCACGAGTGGTGCGCGGGGACAGTTTACCTTGTTTCCGCAGAAGGGCGCGCTGCCTCAGGACAAGGCGCTGGCGGAAAAAAGTAAACTGACCCCGGCACCCACCCTGCCGCGCCATCTGCACCGCTTTGTGCTCAGGCTGCTTCGTCCGGCCGAAGCGGCGGCGCGGCGGCTGATCATCATTGCGGCGCGTGGGTTGGTGGTCGAGCTTTCCCCGCCGCGCCTGCGCAAGTTCAAGCCGCAATCCATCTTCGTGCGCGCCGGCGTCGGGACCGGCATCGTGCGGGTTGGCTCCTTGACGCATCGGACCCCTGGGCCGTCCCGCGCCTTGTCGCTGCCGCTGTTCGATCCGCTCAAACGGTTTGGCCGTCGCCGCCGGTGTGTGAAGCCAGGCGCCATGCCGCACATACGATCCTTTGACGATGCGCGCGTTCCTATTTTCCAGCAACCGCGCCAGCCGGACCCGCCCGCGCTCACCCCCGACGATCCGCTCGACGCGGGCCGCGTGTTCCGCCGCCTCGAAGCCTTGGCCGCGGCATTGGATGACCTGCCGCGCCAGGCACGTCGGCTTGCGCGCTGGCGGGCTGCCCGCAACGCTGCGAGCGCGCGGGAAAGAGAGCGCGCGGTGGGAAACATAGGCCAACCGCATAAGGCTTTGCCAGCCGCGCCGGGTAAACCGCGCTCCCTGCGCTTGTCACCGATGCGGCCGGGCCGCCCGCCCGGCTGGAGCCGCCGCCACGATCACGAGGTCTACGAAGTCTTGAACGAACTCCACCGCTTGGCCGTCTGGGCAATGGCGCGGCCCGACACCTCCTGACGGTGTTGGCCTCGAATTTGAGCGAGCATGTTTTTTGACGGGCCACCCGGCACGGCGGCGGCGCATGGGCACGCGGCCGGTTGAAACGCGCGTGCGCCGCAACGTGCCGGCTTCGTCCGAAAAAGCATTGATTCTATGCAGTGCGCCATTCCCACGCCTGCCGGAGAAGAATATCTAGGGCAGTGACAATAGCGTCGATGGAGGCTTCCGTGACCGCTTGTATCGTTGGCTGGGCGCATTCTCGCTTCGGCAAGCTGGAAGGCGAAACGCTGGAGGGCTTGATAACCAAGGTGGCCGCCGAGGCGCTGGATCATGCCGGCATCGGGCCGCAGGATGTTGGCGAGATTGTGCTCGGCCATTTCAACGCCGGCTTCTCGCCGCAGGATTTCACCGCAAGCCTCGTATTGCAGACTGATGACCGCTTGCGCTTCAAGCCCGCGACGCGCGTCGAGAACGCCTGCGCCACCGGCTCGGCCGCGGTGCGTCATGGCATTCGCGCGGTCGACGCCGGGTCGAAGTTCGTGCTGGTCGTCGGCGCCGAACAGATGACGACCACACCGGGGCCGGAGATCGGCAGGAACCTGCTCAGGGCCTCATACCTGCCGGAAGATGGCGACACGCCGGCGGGGTTCGCCGGCGTGTTCGGAAAGATCGCCAGCGCCTATTTCCAGCGCCACGGCGACCAGTCGGACGCGCTCGCCATGATTGCCGCCAAGAACCACCGCAACGGCGTTGAAAACCCGTATGCGCAGATGCGCAAGGATTTCGGCTTCGAGTTCTGCCGGAAGGAGAGCGAGAAGAACCCCTACGTTGCCGGTCCCCTGAAACGCACCGACTGCTCGCTGGTGTCGGACGGTGCGGCAGCGCTCGTTCTCACCGACTCGACGACGGCACTATCCATGCGCCGCGCGGTGGCCTTCCGCGCCAATGAGCATGTGCAGGATTTTCTGCCGATGTCGAAGCGCGACATCCTGCTGTTCGAAGGCTGCGAGGAAGCCTGGGCGCGCGCCCTGCGAGCGGCTGGCGTGACGCTCGACGATCTTTCGTTTGTCGAAACCCATGACTGCTTCACCATCGCCGAACTGATCGAATACGAGGCGATGGGCCTGGCCAAGCCAGGGCAGGGCGCCGCCATCGTCGCCGAGGGCCAGACTGAAAAGGATGGCCGTCTGCCGGTCAATCCTTCCGGCGGGCTGAAGTCGAAGGGACACCCTATCGGCGCCACAGGCGTTTCCATGCACGTGTTGAGCGCAATGCAGTTGACCGGCGAAGCCGGGGGCATTCAGGTGAAGGACGCAAAGCTTGGCGGCATCTTCAATATGGGCGGCGCTGCCGTTGCCAACTACGTGTCGATTCTGGATCGGATCAGATGAAGCATGCATTGACCGTAGGTTTGTTGTTGACTGCAACGGTTCCTGTTTCGCCCGTCCTCGCAGGCGAGGCCCAGGACATCGCCAGAACCTTTTGCGCAACGCGGACAAAGTCGGATGCTGCGGCGGTGAAGCCGATGCTGACGCCATCGCTTCTGGCGGTCATCCAGGACGCCGAGCAGCGTAACGGCATCATTGCGGCGGGCAACCCGGATGAGAAACCGCCGCTTGGCGATGGCGTCCCCTATCAGAGCTTTCCAGACCTGCCGGATGCCTGCGAGCCGGGAGAGCCCGTCGAAAAGGCTGGCCTGACGGAAGTGCCGGTGAAGTACAGTTTCAAAGGCAGCCCGGACGCCAGCTGGACCGACACGCTGATCCTGGCCATGGATGGCGGCAAGCTGATGATCAACGACGTGCGCTATCAGGGCTCCCCCGATGGCAGCGCGGTCGTCGGTCTGCGCGAGGTGCTGAACGGGGCGTTTGATCAGTGAGCGCAAGTCTGATGTCGGCGAGAATATCGCCGCAAGATGGTAGCTCTTTACTGGCAAAACGGCGGTGTTTCGGGCAAAGGGAACGCCGCGCCGTGATGCGGTGCCATCGAAGCAATCAGGGTGGAAATTCGTGACTAATCCCGTTCTCGTGGAAGTCCTTCGCGGAGAGATCGTCGAAAGCGAGCATCGTGGCGCGATCGCCGTAGTGGACGCCGCCGGGAAAGCGCTTCTCGATGTCGGCGACACGGACCGTCCAGTGTTCCCGCGCTCGGCGGTCAAGGCGATCCAGGCCCTGCCGCTGGTCGAAAGCGGCGCTGCGGACGCTTACGGATTCGGCGAGAAGGAACTTGCCCTCTCCTGTGCCTCCCATGGCGGCGAACCGCCGCATACCGAGCTTGCGGCCTCGATGCTGGCCAGCGCCGGACTGGACGCATCGGCGCTTGAATGCGGCTGGCACTGGCCGAGCCATCAGGATTCGACGCTGGCGCTGGCGCGCGCCGGCAGCGTGCCAAACAGTCTTCACAACAATTGCTCGGGCAAGCATTCGGGTTTCGTCTGCACCTGCCGGCATCTCGGCTATGATCATCGCGGCTATGTCACGGCCGGCCACCGCTCGCAGGAACTGGTGCGCGAGGCGATGCAAAGCGTGACCGGCGCGGTGCATGACGAGGAGAATAGCGCCATCGACGGTTGCTCGATCCCAACCTATGCGGTGCCGCTGAAGAGCTTCGCGCTCGGCTTTGCGCGCATGGTCACCGGCGAGGGGATGGAACCGCAGCGCGCGAAGGCGGCGAAGCGACTCATGGCCGCTTGCATGGCTGAACCTTACTACACCTCGGGTACCGGCAAGGCCGATACGCGGCTGATGCAGGTTGCCCCCGGACGCATCTTCGTCAAGGTCGGTGCGGAAGGCGTCTATTGCGCGGCCGTGCCTGAGCTCGGCGTCGGAATTGCATTGAAGACCAGCGATGGCGCCGAGCGCGCGGCGGAGGTGATGGTTGCGACGGTCCTTGCGCGGCTGCTGAAGGATGACCGCGACCTCTCTGCAACGCTGACCAAAATGGCGCGCCCGGCGATCCCAAGCCGCAAGGGTGTCGCCGTTGGTACGATCCGCCCGGCCGGGGCGCTCGCTTGACCATCCGTGCCTCGTTTGTCCTCCTCCAACGGGAGGCGCGGAGAACGCAGTAGATTAAACCTCAACCGAATATCCAGAGCAATTTACATGAGCATCGATTTCAAGCGTTCCGACTTTCCCGCCAACTTCGAATTCGGCGCCGCGACCGCTGCCTACCAGATCGAGGGCACATCGTTCGGGGGCTGCGGCTCGTCGCACTGGGATACGTTCGCGGCGACGCCCGGCAATGTCGTTGGCGGCGATGACGGCTCGATCGCCTGCGACCACTACCACCGCTATGCCGAAGACCTCGCCCTGCTGGGCGACAACGGTTTCGATTCATACCGCTTTTCGACTTCGTGGCCGCGCATTCTGCCGGAGGGCAGGGGGCAGGTTAATGCCGATGGACTGGATTTCTACGATCGGCTGGTCGACGAGACGCTGGCGCGCGGCCTCAAACCTTATCTCACGCTCTATCATTGGGATCTGCCGTCGCCACTGGCCGATCTCGGCGGCTGGCGCAATCGCGATGTAGCGTCGTGGTTCACGGATTTCGCGCGTATCGTGATGGCGCGCATCGGCGACCGCGTTGCCACCACGGCGACGATCAACGAGCCATGGTGTGTTTCCTGGCTGAGCCATTTCATCGGCGTGCACGCGCCTGGCATGCGCGACATCCGCGCGGCCGCCCGTGCCATGCACCACGTGCTGCTGGCTCATGGCACGGCAATCGAGGCGATGCAGGCCGACGGTTTCGACAAACTCGGCATCGTGCTGAACCTGCAATACGCGCAGGCTGCGGACGAGGGCGCGGAGCACGAAAGGGCGGCGCGGCTGGATGACGGCATCTACAATCGCTGGTTTCTCGATGGCCTGTTCAAGGGCAGCTATCCGGCCGATGTTCTGGATGGTCTTGGACCGCACTTGCCGCTGCACTGGCAAGACGACATGGCGCTGATCTCAAAGCCGGTGGACTGGCTCGGCATCAACTACTACACGCGCCGCCGCCTGCTTCACGATGCGCAGGCGCAGTGGCCGCATCAGCGTGACGCTGCTCCGACGCTTCCGGTGACCGACATGGGCTGGGAGATCTATCCCGAAGGTCTGCATAAGCTGTTGACGAGGGTGCACCGCGAATACACCAAGGGCACGCCGATCTTCATCACGGAAAACGGCATGGCCAATGGCGACGTCATCGAGAACGGAGCTGTCTACGACCCGCAGCGCATCGACTTCCTCAATGGGCATTTCGCTTCGGTGCGGCAGGCGATCGCCGACGGCGTACCGGTCAACGGCTATTTCGTCTGGTCGCTGCTCGACAATTACGAATGGGCGTTCGGCTATTCCAAGCGCTTCGGCATGGTTTACGTCGACTATGAAACCCAGAAGCGCACCCCTAAGGCGTCGTTCAACCAATTGGCAGCCGCGATAAGGCGCTGAAACGAATTCTGAATGTCGCACTTCCGAATGGGACCGCTACGCACTTCAGTGGGCGGCTCTCTCTCAAGGGGTTTACCACCGGTGGACGCCGGAGACCTCTTGCGGGCATCGCTGGATTATCGCAGCGTGGGCGCGGGGACGGGCGGCTGCGATGGTCTGGCGGAACACTGTGAATGACGCGTTCAGGCGATTCTTCTGGAACCGCAAGACCTTGCTTGCCATCATGTTCGTATCGCCGGCCATACTGACAGCAGCCGGCTCCTTCTTCATGTCGCGGGGGCTGGACGGCGACATCGCGCGCTTGACACGCGAGCGCGAGCAGATTGTCGAATTTTCGCGGCAGCTCGACCTGTTCACGCGCGAAGTCGAGCGCTACCAGCTCGACCGTGCATCGCTGCTTCTTGTTCTGACCGGTCAGAACAGCGAAGCCCGCCTGCGCTACGTGATGGATAGGCTCTATCGACTGAACGCGCAGAGTTCCATGCGAAGGGTGGTTGCGACCCTTTATCCGTCGGATTGGGATGCACGCATGCGCCGGCAAGAAGAACTTGTCCAGGCGGACTACGAAGACAAGGCGGCGGTCGACGAACTCCAGGCGTTCGAGAGTAATATGATCGCGGATGCGGGCAAGGCAATCACCGCCGCGCAGGAGAAGAGCAACCGACTTGCCGACCTGATCGACGATAAATCGGCGCTACGATCAACAATTGTCTGGGTCGGCGCCTATCTTCTGCAGCTCTGGACGATCCTGCTGTTCTTCCTCCGGCTTAACGTCCACTGATATGGTTGCAGTCGATCTACAGGTTCCGCGTCGCCGATCTTCCTGGCAAGATCGCCGGGGGCCGGAACGGTCGGCCGATGCTTGACGCGTCCAAACATCCGATTGCCCCAGACTTTGCTTGCCGGATGCGGTTTCAAGGCCTAGGTTCGGTTGATGAGCAGAGCTTTCACCCGCGAAGACGATAACGAGGCACTGGCCGACATCGGCGAACGTCCGGTCAGCCAAAACAGAAATTTGGTGACCGAGAAGGGATTGGCGCAGATCGAGGCCGAACTGGCGCGCCTGCGTGAGGACCTCGGCGAGGCCGAACGCTCCGCTGATCGCGAACAGATCGCACTCGTCTCCCGCGACCTGCGCTATTGGACCGCACGCCGGGAGACAGCCGAACTCTCCGTGCCCGAGCCTGACTCCAAGGTGGTGCGCTTTGGCATGACCGTCACATTGGCGGCCGAAGATGGCAGCCATACCAAATGGTCAATTGTCGGCGAGGACGAGGCCGACGCCGCCCATGGAACAATCAGCCACGTCTCGCCCATGGCGAAGGCGATGTTCGGCAAGGCGATCGGCGACGAAGTGAGCCTGAACGGCAAGGAATGGGAGATCACGGCGATAAAGGTGTAGCGGCCGGCATTCGACGTTCGCCTACCTCGCCAACGAGCGATACACAGCCTGATACTTCCATATCCGTTCGCGGGCGACTTCCAACCGCGCTCGCAATTCATCAGATGCGGAACTCGGGACCGCCCGCGAGCGCTGCCAGTGCCTCTCGGCAGCGGTGCGCCGTCGTGCCAGCTTGTTGCATCTGTTCGGCGACCTTGTCGTCTTCGGTCATTTCTCGCGATGCCATCTTCCAGCGCATTCCTGAGACCGAATCCTCGACCCGGCGCAAGCGAGGGTCAGAACTTTCCTGGACAACCGCACGTGGTCCCGCGAAGAAATGCAGCTGTTCACAGTTTCATGGCAGGATCACGCCCTCGGAATTAACGATCTTGCGAATGACGGTGTTCACGGAAGACTCCATGTTATAACGAAGAGTATAACACGAAGCAGCAGATGTTGCAACGGGTGTGGTAACGGTGCAGACAGTTCGTGGTAAGCCGCCCGCGACAATCAGGATGTCGTCGCGAGCTGTTCAGACGGCCATGAGTTCCGAGACCAGCATCAGGTAACCCGCGGCGAGCGACGATGCTCCGATGAGTGCACGTCATGCTGGTCGGCAAGCTGGCGATTTCTAGCCGGCAGCAACATCGCCCGACGGTTACGTCGAAACCACGGCGGTGGCAATGACCTTCGGGCCACGGGCTGACGAACGCGATGACGGGCGCTTGGTCTGCGATGAAGTCCTGCTTATGCATTTGCAGGAATGCATAGGCGGCAAGAAATGCAGTTCGTTTGTTGCCGTCGCAAAGGGATGATTTCGAGCCACTCCGAAGAGATATGCTGCGGCAAGTTGGAATACGTCAGGATCGCCATAGGCCGCTTTGTGTTGAGGCCGCGCGAGCGCGGCCTCAAGCGCGTTTTCGTCCTTCAGTCCCGGAAGCCCGCCATGCTCTTGTAATTGCTCGCTGTGGATTAGTTCAATTGCTTCGCGGCTTAGCCACTTCCAAGTGTTCACTTTGCCAATTCTCGAAGAGCCATGCGATACTTAGCCATACCCTTGCGGGCGGCTTCGAGTTGTTCCGCAAGATCGGCGTTGGTCGGTACAAGTTGCATTCTTCCATCCTGTTCGACAAGCGTCAGGCTATCACCTGCCTTGAGGTTAAGCCGATCGAGAAGATCCTTAGGAAGAATGACGCCCTCCGAATTTCCGATTTTTCGCAGCACGACATTCATGTTCGCCTCCTGACGTTATAACTCTCGTATAACATCAGGAGCAGAATGTTGCAACGATAGTTGCAACTAGAGTTGCGACTGTCGTTGCGAAATCCTCTCCAACAACCTCTCCGCTGCTTCCGGTATCACCGTGCCCGGCGGGAAGATCGCTGCGGCGCCCGCGGCCCGCACAGCCTCGAAATCCTGGGATGGGATTACGCCGCCGGCGACGATCAGGATGTCGTCGCGGCCGAGTTTTTTCAGCGCGGCCTTGAGTTCCGGGATCAGCGTCAGATGACCCGCCGCGAGCGACGATGCGCCGATGATATGCACGTCGTGCTGGTCGGCGAGCCTGGCGATTTCCTCCGGCGTCTGAAACATCGCGCCGACGGTCACGTCGAAGCCAAGATCGGCAAAGGCTGTGGCTATGACCTTCTGGCCGCGGTCGTGGCCGTCCTGTCCCATCTTGGCGACGAGTATGCGAGGCTTGGAGCCTTTGGCTTTTTCGAACGCGGCGACCTTCGACTGGACACGAGCGACAACTGGATTGTCGCCCATTGCCTCGCGATAGACGCCGGAGATCGTCCGAACCTCGGCGACATGCCGCCCAAACACCTTTTCCAGCGCCAGCGAGATCTCTCCGACCGTCGCCTTGGCTCGGGCGGCGCGGATGGCGAATTCCAGCAGATTGCCGCTTTCCTGCGCAGCCTTGGTCAGCGCGTCCAGGGCCGTCTCGACTGCTGAGACATCGCGCGTGCCTTTGAGCTGCTGCAGCTTGGAAAGCTGCCGGGCGCTTACTTCAGCATTGTCGATCTTGAGGACATTGACGTCCATGTCCCTGTCGGGACGGTAGGCATTGACGCCGATAAGCTGCTGTGTGCCGGAATCGATGCGCGCCTGCGTGCGCGCCGCGGCTTCCTCGATGCGCAGCTTCGGAATGCCCTTTTCCACCGCCGCTGCCATGCCGCCCATTTGATCCACCTCTGTGATATGAGCGAGTGCCTTGGCAGCGAGGTCGTGCGTCAACCGCTCGACAAAAGCCGAGCCTCCCCAGGGATCGATGAATCGCGTCGTGCCGGATTCCTTCTGCAGGATGAGCTGGGTGTTGCGCGCGATCCGCGCCGAATGGTCGGTCGGCAGCGCAAGCGCTTCGTCGAATGAGTTCGTATGCAACGACTGCGTGTGGCCCTGCGTGGCCGCCATCGCCTCGATCATGGTGCGCATGATGTTGTTGTACGGGTCCTGTGCCGTCAGCGACCAGCCGGAAGTCTGGCAATGCGTGCGCAGCGACAGCGAACGCGGATCCTTTGGCGAAAAGTTCTTCTGCATCAGCGCCGCCCAGAGCAGGCGCGCGGCCCGCATCTTGGCGACTTCCATGAAGAAATTCATGCCGATCGCCCAGAAGAACGACAGGCGCGGCGCGAATTTGTCGATGTCGAGCCCGGCTGCCACGCCGGCCCGCGCATATTCGATGCCGTCGGCGATCGTATAGGCAAGTTCCAGGTCTGCGGTCGCACCCGCCTCCTGCATGTGATAGCCGGAGATCGAAATCGAATTGAACTTCGGCATGTTGGCCGAGGTGTAGCTGAAGATGTCCGACACGATCCGCATAGATGGCTTCGGCGGGTAGATATACGTGTTGCGGACCATGAACTCCTTCAGGATGTCGTTCTGGATGGTTCCTGCCAGGTCTTTTTGCGCAACGCCCTGTTCTTCCGCCGCGACGACATAGAGCGCCATGATCGGCAGCACGGCGCCGTTCATTGTCATCGAAACGGTCATCTCCCCAAGCGGGATGCCGTCAAAAAGTCGGCGCATATCGAGGATCGAATCGATTGCGACGCCCGCCATTCCGACATCGCCGGCGACGCGCGGATGGTCGCTGTCATAGCCGCGGTGGGTGGCCAGGTCGAAGGCGACCGAGAGTCCCTTCTGTCCGCCGGCAAGATTGCGGCGATAGAAAGCGTTGGATTCTTCTGCCGTCGAAAAGCCGGCGTATTGCCGGATCGTCCAGGGCTGCTGGAGATACATTGTGGGATAGGGGCCCCGCACGAACGGCGGGAGGCCGGGAAAACTGTCGAGAACCGGAAGGCCGGCGACGTCGCTTTCACCGTAAACGCGCTTGACCTCAAGGCCCTCCGGCGTTTGCCATTGGCCAATATCTTTCGCCGCCAAGGGAGTGGGGCGATGCCAATCGATCTTGGTGAAGTCGGGGATCATGAGATGAGTACGTTTTTTCCCAAGGTGTTCAGCACCCCTTCACCGTCACAAGCGCTCATGCGTTCATCAGTTCGTCGATGCGCGCAGACTGCAGCCGCTGGCAGAATACTGTTCCATCGGTCGGGAGCGGCCGGGGCGAGGCAGACAGCGTTTCGACCCCGGCTTCGGATTTCGCCGGATAAAGGGTGGTGCCTATGATAGCGCGCTTGCCGGCCCGATACTCGGCAGAACGGCGGTCGCGCGCATCAATCACCCGGTTCTGGACATGGCCCGTAGCCAGACTGCGCAACAGCCCGCCTTCCTTCTCGATCTGCTGGAACTCAGCCCATCCGGCCTCGCAAAGTGTTTCGGTCAGCGCCTCGATGCTACCGGACCCGGCAACCGGATCCGCGACGAAATCCGCGTGGCTTTCGGCGGCGAGTACCAGCTGCGTGTTCCGCGCGACGCGCCGCGCGAACGCTTCCGGCAGGCCATGAGCGATCGTGTGCGGCAGGACCGAGATCGTGTCGGCGCCGCCAACGCCGGCCGCAAAGGTGGCGAGTGTCGAGCGCAGGATGTTGGTTTCCGGGTCCAGCGTCGTCATCATCCGGTAGGAGGTCTCGGCGTGAATCGAAGCGCGGGCCGGCTTGATCGAAACGGCCTCCTGCACCCGCTGCCAGAGAAGCCGCAGCGCCCTGATCTTGGCGATCGACAGAAACTGATCCTGGTCCACGCTGATCGCGAAGCCGACATAGGGAGCTGCGTAGATGAGCGCCTGCCGCGCCTCCGCGAAAAGCCTGAGATGGGCGACGGCGCCGGCTACCATTGCGCCAAGCTCTTGCGCTTCGGTTGCGCCGGCATTGTGGAAGACCCGTCCATCGGCCTCCAGCAGAACACCCGGCACCCCAAGTGCGAAGAAATGCGCCAGCGATTGCGGCATCGAGGCTTGCAATGCCTCGATCGACATGCGCAGCCGCCCGGTTCCGGCGAAAATCGCAGCGGTATCGATGCCAAGCGAGATTCCGGTTCGCGCCGGATCGGCGCGCCGCCTGGTCAGAAAACCGACAAGGTGGTCGGCCATGGCGCGGCTGGAGGGGTGGGCATCGACGCGCAAATGGATCTTGTCGAGCGGCACGCCGTCCAGCGCCTTATCGAGCGTGGCAGGGTCATTCGGGAGGCCATATCCAAAAGCGTTTGGCGCGCCTTCGAATACCAGGGCGAGGCCGGTGGCGCCGTTGGCGACATCGTCGAGCGCCTGGACGTTGGCGCGCGCCGGATCAGTGTCGTCGCAACGCTGCACGATCCGCCACGGGGCGGACGGGTTGCGGCGGGTGATCGGCACGGCGTTGGCGCGCCTTGCCGCAAGCGGATCGATTGGCAGGCCATCGTCGGTTCGTGCAATCAGGGCGTCATCGAATGTTTGGTCGCCAAGGGCCTTATCGACGAGGGCCAGCCAGCGTTTCCGGTCCGCCGCGGGAAAGGCGGATTCGCTGATAAGGCGGTCGATATCCATCCTCATTCTCCTCAGTCCCGCGCTACGATCATGACACAGCATCGTTGCCCAGGGGCACAATTACCGATTGCCAAACACTGGCTGCTGGCGCAAGTCCGCAGAGCGCAATTCGTTCCTTCGACCATTGTAGCACGGCAAGCTCGACACTATACCATTTCGCGGAATCCGAACGGGTTCGACACGGTGATTTCGGAGGCAATATTTCATGGCAGATCCAGCCAGCATCTTTCTTGGCGCCAGCCGCAAACCCGACGAAACCTATCAGCGCGCCGAACAATTGCTGCTGAAATATGGAAATCGCCACGGTCTGGTGACCGGCGCGACCGGCACCGGCAAGACCGTGTCGCTCCAAGTCATGGCGGAAGGCTTCTCGAACGCAGGCGTGCCGGTTTTCTGTGCCGATATAAAGGGTGACCTTTCCGGCGTCGCAATGCTCGGCGAGGTCAAGGATTTTCTGATCAAACGCGCCGAGCAGGTGAAGCTCGATCCGTACGAATTCCAGGAATTTCCGGTGATCTTCTGGGACCTTTTCGGGGAGCAGGGCCATCCGATCCGCGCGACGGTTTCGGAGATGGGGCCGCTGCTCCTGTCCCGCCTGATGAATCTCACCGAGGCGCAGGAAGGCATTATCAATATCGCCTTCCGCATCGCCGACGAGGAAGGCCTCCTGCTTCTCGATATGAAGGACCTGCAGGCGCTGCTTGCGAACATTGCCGAGCGGGCCGACGAGATTTCAAAACGCTACGGCAATGTGACGAAGCCGTCTGTAGGCGCCATCCAGCGAACGCTGCTGGTCCTCGAAACGCAGGGCGCAAACCACTTCTTCGGAGAGCCGGCATTGCGCATAGCCGACATCATGCGCACGACGCGCGACGGACGCGGCGCGATCAACGTGCTGGCCGCCGACAAGCTGATGATGAACCCGCGGCTCTACGCGACATTCCTGCTATGGCTGATGTCCGAACTGTTCGAGCAGCTGCCTGAAGTCGGCGATGTGGATAAGCCGAAACTGGTGTTCTTCTTCGACGAGGCCCACCTGTTGTTCGACGAAGCGCCGAAAATCCTCATCGACCGCGTCGAACAGGTGGTCCGCCTGATCCGCTCGAAGGGTGTTGGCGTGTATTTCATCACCCAGAACCCGCTCGATGTGCCGGAAACCGTTCTGGCGCAGCTTGGTAATCGCGTACAGCACGCGTTGCGCGCCTACACGCCGCGCGAGCAGAAGGCGGTCCGCACCGCAGCTGATACTTTTCGCCCCAACCCGGATTTCGACTGCGCCAAAGCCATCACCCAGCTTGGCGTCGGCGAAGCGCTGGTTTCGACCCTCGAGGACAAGGGCGTGCCGTCGATGGTCCAGCGTACGCTCATGCGCCCGCCGGCCTCGCGGCTAGGCCCGATCACAGCGGAAGAGCGTCGGACGATCATGAATGAGAGCCCGGTTGCGGGCCAGTATGACGAGACGGTCGACCGCGAATCTGCGTTCGAAGTGCTCCAGAACAAGGTCCAGCGCGCCCAGTCGACCAACGACACGGAGCCAGCGGAAGAGGACCGCGCTGGCGGCGGTGGCGGGCGCTGGACCCTGCCGGATTTCGGCGGCGGCAGCAGCGAGGATTCCTACCGCAATGCACCGCCGAGCCGCTCACAACCTCGCCAACGGCAATCCGTGCCCCGCTCGTCCGGTCGCCAAACCGTTACCGAAGCTGCGGTCAAATCGGTCGTGCGCTCGGTGGGCTCCTCACTCGGCCGTGCTATTGTTCGCGGCATATTGGGGAGCATGACGAGGCGATAGGATTAACTGGTACCAGGCGTTGATTTGCTCTTCGGCGCTTATGCGCGCCACGGCGGTCCATGGCCATGATCATCTTGGCAATTGCTTCCAAGACTAAGAAAGAAACTGAGACTGGGCCTCGCTGCAATTTCGTAGGTCGTTAAAGTTGGAAGGTGGTCAGCCGTGGGTTTTGGTCACATGCTGTTGAACAAGTGTTTAGCGCCTTCGACGATAGACTTGGGGAAGCTTTTTAGCGCGGCAATCTCAAATGGAAGATGCTGAAGGTATTTGACCGTTAACTCGGCCACCGCCTGCGCCTGCAACCGGTCCCGCCTACGCTTTGCCGGATTGCGGTTGGGCTGCTCGGAGAGCCAGAACTTGTGCACGGCAAATGCACGTGGATCAGGCGCGACGATGCGGACTGGAAAACCACGAGCGTCGATTGCTATCGCTTCGAAAGCTGGCGCGCTTTCGTGCCATGCGAGGCCGCCAATCGGAGAGGGTTCAAGATCGGACGAATGATTGGAAACCGATGCTGCTTCAATTTTCCATGGAGGGTTGCGTTCCGGCTTGATGAGGTCAACGAGAAATCCACTAGCGTTGACCGCTTGAAACTTTCGAGGCGTCCTAACGAAGGATTTGTCTACAATCTTGAGCAGACCAAGCAGCGTCCGTTCAGGTACGTCTTCATCCAGGGCGAGTCGAATTCGAGCCCGCGCATCGAAAAGCATGTCGATGTCTTCCGTGGTCGTCAGCTCCGGAGGAAGATGAACCCCAGCCGCTGCTTCATAAGCAAAAACTGCATTTGTGCCGACGATCTTAATGCCGTGAGCGAGCAGACCTGCGCCATCGAGGGCGCGCACGATCCTGGCGCTGATCTCCGGAACACGGCCCAACCGGAGAGCACGATTTACCGCTGCCTGCCGTTGCAATGATTCCATTAATCCCTGTCGTCGTACTGCGGAGTCGGCCTTCCCAGCCGTGAAATCCTGATAGGTTGCCTCAGTCGCAGCATCCCGACGACCAAGCGACTTCTGTCGCCGCAGCCCCGACTTCTCATCGTAGTAGTCGCGGAGCAGATATTCTGTTCCACTACGTTCAACGAATGACATTGAGCCGCGATATCCACGTTCGCGCTGCAACGCATCGAGATAGGCCTCGAAGCGTTGCGACGAATTGATCAGCTCGCGACTTTGATCCCCGTTAAGCTCTTGAAAATCCATCTTTTCAGCAATCTGGTGAGAAATCCATCAGGATTGCTGAAAAGATCACGCACGCGCACAGAACGCAACTATACAAAGCCACAGAGATACGACCGTCCCACAGAAAAATGCGGCGCAAAAAAATTCATGGTCCCAACACTCAAGCTTGAGATCTGGCCTACCTGTTGGAACCCCTAAAGCTGGCCGAACAGCTTCCCATTGCCTTCAACAGCCGGTTGCCGAATCGGACGCCGCCACAGGCTGCGCGACGCCGCCTGTCACCACGATGGGCGTACCCTCCGGTACGCGGTCGTAGAGATCGATGATGTCCTGGTTTATCAGCCGCACGCAGCCGGACGATACCGATTTGCCGATCGAGTTCCATTCCGGCGAGCCATGCAGGCGGAACAGCGTATCCTTGCCATCCTGGAAGATGTAGAGCGCGCGAGCACCGAGCGGGTTCGTCGGGCCGGCCGGCATACCGCCCTCCCAATCATTGGTACCGGGTATCTGGCGCGCGCGGTACTGTTCCAATTCGGGCTGACGCGCGATCATCTCTTCTGGAGGAAACCAGCGCGGCCACGGCTGCTTCCAGTTGATCTCGCCCCGTCCGGACCACTCGAAGCCCGCGCGGCCTAAGCCCACGCCGTAGCGCATCGCCTGGCCGCCCTCCCGGACGAGATAGAGGAAATGCGCGGATGTATCGATAACGATCGTTCCTGGAGGCTCGCCGGTGGGGTTCGGGACCAGCTGCCGAAGGAACTGCGGATCCATCTGGTCGATCGGAATTGCCGGCAATTCAAAGCCTGCATCAACTACGCTGCCGTACATCTGCGCATTGGTTTGGATCGGTTCTGGAGGCGGTTGCGGCGGTGGGTCGACGTAGCGCGAATAGCCCCGGGCAGTACCGCAGGATGCCAAAGCGATGGATGCTGCACCGACGCCGGCGGCACGCAATATCTGCCTGCGGGAAATAGTTCGGGAGGCAGTGGTCAATGGCTCGTTCTTTCAATCATCATTTCTTGGTCGACAATAACACGCTCAGCATCGTCAAATTGTGGTCGCGCAATGTGCGGCAGGCTCATAACGCGTGGAAAATACAGGTGTTCCGAGCAACGCGCATTCTGGCATTATGTTTTTGGCTTTGCTGTGGTTGACGCGGGTCGCCAATGCGGCTTTTGATTGCGCCCCGATTGAAGGTGTATCATGACGCTTGCAGAGACAGCCCAAACCGCTACCTGGACCTATGTGGATGGTGACTGGCACGAGGGCAATGTCGCAATCGTCGGTCCGCGCACCCATGCCTTCTGGCTGGGCTCAAGCGTATTCGATGGCGCCCGATGGTTCGAGGGCGTGGCACCTGATCTCGACAA
Source organism: uncultured Alphaproteobacteria bacterium (assembly GCA_963829135.1). Lineage (GTDB taxonomy): Bacteria > Pseudomonadota > Alphaproteobacteria > Rhizobiales > Rhizobiaceae > Kumtagia. The sequence goes on from CAWHHO010000004.1 coordinate 345,482, forward strand.
GCACTCGGCGCGCGTCAACGCTTCGGCAATCAGTCTCGGTATGAAACCAACCATGACCGCGAGCGAAATCACCGGTCTTACCTGGGAAGGCCTGAAGAAGTTCGATGGCAGCACCGCGGTCTATATCCGTCCGATGTACTGGGCCGAGCATGGCGGCTATATGGGGGTGCCGTCCGATCCGGATTCCACACGTTTCTGCCTCTGCCTCTACGAATCGCCCATGATTGCGCCTGCCGGATTCTCGCTGACGGTGTCGCCATTTCGCCGCCCAACGATCGAGACGATGCCGACCGACGCCAAGGCCGGCTGTCTCTACCCCAACAACGGCCGCGCTATCGTCGAGGCCCGCATGCGCGGCTTCGACAACGCGTTGGTGCTCGACATGCTGGGCAATGTCGCCGAAACCGGCTCGTCCAACATCTTTATGGTCAAGGACGGTCATGTCTTCACGCCTGCGCCGAACGGCACTTTCCTGTCCGGGATCACGCGTTCCCGCACGATCGGCCTGCTCGGCGATTATGGCTTCCGCACGATCGAAAAGACGCTGACGATCCGCGATTTCCGCTTCGCCGACGAGATCTTCTCGACCGGCAATCATTCCAAGATCGTACCCGTCACCCGCTTCGAGGACCGAGAAATGCAGCCGGGTCCTGTGGCGCGTAAGGCGCGGGAACTGTATTGGGATTGGGCGCATTCGACTTCCCCGGCGTGAGCCGTTAAGAGGGAACCCACAGAGTTCCACGGCGTTGCTCGCTGTGGATTGACACCGGTCTTCACCGGCCCGATGACGTGCCGGATTTTGGCCAAAGAGGGAGAATTTCCATGGCTTTTGAACTGCCCGCCCTGCCTTATGATTATGAGGCGCTTCAGCCCTTCATGTCGAAGGAAACACTCGAATTCCACCACGACAAGCATCACAAGGCCTATGTCGATAACGGCAACAAGCTCGCTGCCGAAGCCGGCATGGAAAACCTTTCGCTGGAAGAGGTCGTAAAGCAGTCGTTCGGCAAGAATCGCCGGCCTGTTCAACAACGCCGCCCAGCATTACAACCACGTTCATTTCTGGAAGTGGATGAAAAAAGGCGGTGGAGGATACAAACTGCCTGGCGCCCTTGCAGGCGGCTGTGGACAGTGACCTTGGCGGATATGAAAAATTCAAGGCAGATTTTGTCGCCGCCGGCACGACGCAATTTGGTTCTGGCTGGGCCTGGGTTTCGGTCAAGGACGGCAAGCTCGCCATCTCCAAGACCCCGAACGGCGAAAATCCGCTCGTGCACGGCGCGACGCCGATCCTTGGCGTCGATGTTTGGGAACACTCCTATTACATTGACTATCGCAATGCCCGTCCGAAATATCTGGAGGCGTTCGTCGATAGCCTGATCAATTGGGACTACGTGCTGGAACTCTACGAGCAGGCAAAATAAGCCTCGGCCCTCGCACCTCTCCGAAGCCCCGGTTTCCGGGGCTTTTTTCTTTGCATTCTCGCGACTTCACTGAAGCGTGATCATGCGCGCGGCAAGATGTCGTGCATGTTTGTCGTTGTTTCCTCAGGCAGCACAATCGCAACCAAAGGATGATCCATGAAACGTCTGCTCCTCGCCGCTTCGTTCCTCGCAATCGCCAGCATCGCAGTCCATGCCGATCCGATTGAGGAACGCGAAGCGTTGATGAAGGCCAACGGAAAGATCATGGGCCAACTGGCCCCGATCGCGAAGGGTGAGAAGCCCTTCGATGCCGCCATTGTTCAAGCGGCCCTCGCGAGCCTCAACGAGAACGCCCAGAAGCTTGATGTTGCAGCGCTATTTCCCGAAGGCAGCACCAATGCAGAATCGACCGCGTCGCCAAAGATCTGGGAAGATATGGCTGGCTTCCACAAAGCGGTCGACAAGTTCAAGGCGGATGTGGCCGACGCCGCCGCAAAGCCGCCGGCCGATCTCGCCGGGCTCCAGGCTGCGATGGGCTCCATCGGGGAAAACTGCGGCACCTGTCACCAGAATTTCCGCATTAAAAAGAACTAGTCGCGCGCAGACCGGCCCGAGATGGGAATTCTGACGAAACTGGTTGTAGCGGCCGTTGCGTTGGCTGCCATCGGTGGTGTCGTTTTCTGGTTTTTCACGCAGCCACAGCGTCTCGACGATTCTGCGCTTGCGGAGGCTTCGAGCGGCGATGCGGTGCGCGGGGAGCGGATATTCTGGGCAGGCGGCTGTGCTTCCTGTCACGCGCTGCCCAAATCGGAGGGTCCCGCCCAAAAAGAACTCGCCGGGGGCGTCCAGCTGAAGACACCATTCGGAACGTTCGTAGCCCCGAACATCTCGCAGGACCCGAATGACGGCATTGGCGGCTGGTCGTCCGCCGACTTCGCCAACGCCATGCTGAAAGGCGTGACGCCAGGCGGCTCGCACCTATATCCGGCGTTTCCCTACCCATCCTACGCGCGCATGAAACCGTCCGATGTCGGCGATCTTTACGCCTATCTCAAAACCTTGCCCGCAGTGGCCGGTAAGGCACCCCGCCACGAACTGAGCTTCCCGTTCAATATCCGGCGTGGCGTCGGACTATGGAAGCTGCTCTATCTGAACAGCGAGCCGGTCGTCGCCTTCCCGCAAGGCACGGAAGACAAGGTGCTTCAGGGCCGCTATCTCGTCGAGGGACCGGGGCATTGCGGGGAATGCCATACGCCACGCGATTTCGCCGGCGGGGCCAAGAAGGAACAGTGGCTGGCGGGCGCTGTCGCGGCAGAAGGGCAGGGCAACGTTCCCAACATAACGGCAGGCGAGGGCGGCATCGGCAACTGGACCGAGAGCGACATCGCCTATTTCCTCGAAAGCGGGTTCACGCCTGATTTCGACTCCGTCGGCGGTTCGATGACGGAGGTCCAGCGAAACATGGCGCGGCTTACGCCGCAGGATCGCGAGGCGATTTCCGCCTATCTCAAAGCGATCCCCGCGCACGCAAACGGATATCCCGTGCGCCGTTAGTCAACGAGCTCCGTTAATGAAGGATGGACCCTAGGCTCCGGTTCCCATCAGCCGCCGCTCTTCATCGACGACGTAGTCGCGGATGACCGGCACATCGTCGCGGCGCGCCGACACCAGGATCTGGAAGACGAAGTTCGAACCATTCAGAAAGCCGAGTTCGGCAGAGGCGAGGTAGAAATCCCACATCCTGCAGAAGCGTTCGCCCATCATGGCGACGGCTTCTTCGCGTCTGGCCTCATAGCCGCGGCGCCAGTCGCGGAGCGTCCAGTAGTAATGCAACCGCAGATTCTCGCAGTCGGAACACCAGATGCCGGTGCGCTCCAGCGAGGCAAACACTTCTGACAGCGCCGGCACATAACCTCCCGGGAAGATATATTTCCGGATGAACGGCGCCGTCGTCCCGGGCGGCGACATGCGCCCGATGGCATGAACCAAGCCAAAGCCGCCTTCCTTCAAGAGCCCGCGAACGGTCGCGAAATAGGCGTCGAAATGCGCGATGCCGACATGCTCCATCATGCCGATCGAGACGACTCGGTCGAATTGACCTTTGAGCTCGCGATAGTCGATCTCGCGAAAATCGATCCGGTCGGCGACCCCGGCCTCGACTGCCCGCAGACGTGACGCCGCCAGTTGCTCGGTCGAGACGTTGATCGCCGTAACCTTCACGCCGCAATGTTTGGCGAGATAGATGGCGAGCGCGCCCCAGCCCGAGCCGATTTCGGCGACATGCATGCCCGGCTCCAGCTTGAGCTTGGCGGCGATGTGCCGAAGCTTGTCGCCCTGCGCCTGCTGCAGGCTGTTATCCGGCGCGGTGTAGTAGGCGCAGGAATAGGTCATGCTCTGGTCGAGCCACAGTTCGTAGAATTTCGTCGGGATGTCGTAATGGTGCTGGACATTCTTTGCCGCGAGCCCGAGCTTGTTGTTCTGATGGCGCCGGCGCAGCGCCCTCCAGGCCTTCCGCAACGCTTTCTGAACCGGATGCGCGGCAAGCCCGGTCCGATTGACGGAAAAAAGCAGCAACAGGTCATAGACCTTGCCGCCATTCTCCACGACCAGGCGACCGTCCATATAGGCCTCTGCCGCCTTCAGTTCCGGATTGAAGAAGATCTCGCGTTCGACCGACTTGTCGGTCAGCCGGATGGCGACGTCGGGACCATTCTCCCCGCTGCCGAAGGACTGCCTGAAACCGTCCTCGAAAACGACGGTCAAGCGGCCATTCCTGACGAACCGGGTGAGCAGATTTGGCAGCAGATGCATCAGGAATTGATTCCCCCGCTTGGCCGTGACAATGGCGATCCGGCCGGCGCGCTGTCAACGGCGGCTGGGGATATCAAGGGCTAAGGTCGTCTTGCAAGCTAACTGTTTGCGACGTTCGTTCAGGACTGGAGCAAAACGTGGCGCCTCGCTAGACCTGTGCCATGTTCGATGACAGCCGTTCCTTTGTATCGCGGGCCTTTCTCCGCGCAGAATTCGACCTCGAGCTCCGAGCCTATGTGGGCGATGGCGTTGACGATGCCCTGCTCGCGCGGCTGCAAGCCTGGGACAAGCGAATGCGCCTTAGCGAAACGCAGGCTGAAGGCGCATTCACGCAGACTTTCTTCGTCGATACCTGGGGCTACGGCGAAGCTGGCCGCGTCGAGGCGGACATGCACACCATCATCCCGAAATACAGATCGGCGGTGAAGGCGCCGGCGGCGGCATGGGCGAAGCAGACCTTGCGCTCGGCTGGTTCAAGGGCAAAGCCGACGAGATGCCGCAGGTGCTGTGCGAATTCAAGGATATACGGTCAAAACTCGACGCCAAGCAAAATCGCAAGGGCAGCACTCGTCGCCGGTCGAGCAATGCCTCAACTATCTCCGCGGCGCGCGGCGAGGGTTGTTCGGCAACGAACCGGTGCAGCCGTGGTGGGGCATCGTCACCGACATGAACGAGTTCCGCCTCTATTGGTGGGACCGCGCGCCGGCGCGAATACATCCGCTTCGTCATCCGCCGGCTGAAGACCTGTTCGCTGGCGAGTCACGACCTGCTTGAGTGAATCGGATGGAGGCGCAGCTTCGACCGTTATCCTATTCTGGAAACTCTTTCCAGCGCGATTATGCTGCTGTCGGCCGCGGGCCGGCCGCTGCTGCTGCGGCTGTGGAGCGGCAATGGGATGCGGGCAGAAGGCGCTCGAAGGCGAGTTCTACGACCGCTACAAGGATGTGCGCGAGCGTTTGTTCAACGTGATCCGCCTCAACAATCCGAAATTTCCGGGCATCGCCCTCGCGAACTCCTGCGGCTGACACAGAAGCTGCTCGACCGTTTCATCTTCGCCTTCTACTGCGAGGATATGGGCGAGCGAATGCTGTTCCCGCCGCAGATGATCCGGGATCATTCTGCGGGCGAGAAGCGTGGAGCCATACTACGAACGCGAACGGCTCGGAGCTTTGGGATTTCTTCAAGCGCTTGTTCGCCTCGATGAATATCGGCGGCACGCTCAGTCGCATTGAAGGTGCCGCAGATCAACGGCGGGCTGTTCGAGCCGAAAATCCGCTGATCGATGGCTTAAGTCATCCCGAACCACGTCTTCGCCGCCCCCAGGCAGGGCGCGAGCGAGGCTGTCGCTGGAAAGCGATCCGGACACGCTCTTCTATCTTTGCGCCCGCTACAATTACGCTGCGCGCGGCAGACGCGAGGGAAAGCCTGAGCCTCTACACGCTCGGCCACATCTTCGAGCAGTCCATCACCGAACTGGAATACCGCGACGGGTGAACTTGAAGGCCGCGAAACGGTCGCCAAGCTCTCGAAGCGCAAGCGCGACGGTGTCTATCTACACGCCCGAATCGGTCGTGAACTGCTGGTCGAGCAGACGCTGGGCCGTGGTTTCGCGCCGCCAGGGACGCTTGCGGTTATCCCCTCCGGAAGAGGGCGCTCCCGGCCGTGGCCGCGGCGAAGCCTATCATGGAAAAGTCTCAAGACGATCCGCGTCGTCGATCCGGCTTGCGGCTCGGGCGCATTTCTCATCTCGGCGTTTCGACGGCTACTGGCAGGAGCGCATCACGGCGGCGCGCGAACGTGGACATCGAGCTGGCGACGGTGGCGTATCCAGGCGGCCATCAGCGAGGCGCCGCTGATCGCCGATATCCTGACGCCACAACATATATGGTGTCGACATCAACCCGGCGTCGGTCGAAATCGCCAAGCTGGCGCTGTGGCTACATTCGGCCCGCGCAGAATCGCCGCTCTCCTCGCTGGAGCACATACGTCCGCATCGGCAACAGCCTCGTCGGCGAGGATTTCTGGGCGGGGCGGAACCAGGACTGCCGAGGTCGACGAACGAGATCAAGAGCTTCGACTGGCGCGCCAGCCTTTCCCGAGGTCTGGCCGGAAGGCGCGGCCCGGCGGCTTCGATATCGTGCTCGGCAATCCGCCCTATGTGAAGCTGCAGAACCTGATGAAGGTCGATCCGGACGTCGTTGGCGTATCTGCACGGCGAAGCGCGGACGACGACACCTATCTGAGCGCGCGGACCGGCAACTTCGATCTCTATCTGCCCTTCATCGAAAAGGGTCTGCGGCTGCTCGCGCCGGGCGGTCGCATGGCCTACATCGCGCCAAACCTCTGGGCGGTTAACCGAGTACGGCGAGGGCCTACGAAGGCTCGTGCGGCGCGGCGGCCAGCTCGACCGCTGGCTCGATTTCAAGTCGCACCAGATATTCGAGGAGTCGATCACCTATACGGCGCTGCAGTTTTTCACCAAGGAGCCGCGTGACGCCGTGCGGATCGCCGCGGCGCCGAACGGCGAGGCGATGGCGCGATATCGACTGGACGGATGCCGAACTGGCGGTGCCCTATGAGACTTCCCGGAGGATCGGCGAATGGCTGATGGCGACCGGCGCGGAGCGGGCGCTCATCGAGCGGCTCGCGAAGGATTGCCTGCGGCTGGACGACAAGAAGCTGAGGAGCGGAATAACGGTTGGCATTCAAACCAGCGCTGATGCGATCTACCACCTCAAGCGGCTTGGTAAGAACCACTACCTTTGCTCCCCGAAGAAGAGGAGAGGAGAGAAAAAGAAGCCGAAGTCGTATGAAGTCGAAATCGAAGACGGCATGATGAAGCCATTGGTTTCAGGTTCGGAGGCGAAACGCTATGAGGAACCGGAAACCGAGACCTACCTCTTCTTTCCATACCAGCGTGATCCCGGCGGGCAGATGAAGCTGATCTCAGCAGAGGAAATGGGGAAGAGGTTCCCTAGAGGCTGGGCCTATCTGCGGAGTTGGGAAAAAGAACTTCGAAGGCGCGAGAATTCCAAGATGGATGGTCCATCTTGGTGGGCCTACAACTATCCGAAGAACCTCGACAAGCAAGACCGCGCGAAGTTGGTTTTACCCAGATTGGTTCAACATCTGAAATGTAGCATAGACTCCACCGGAAAAGTTTGGCTAGACAACGTCGATGTAGGCGGCGTTCTGCCATCGCCGCAAACGGATCTTGCTTACTTGATGGCGGCGCTGAACGGCCCGGTGACCGACTTTGTGTTCCGGACCATTTCAAGACCATTTCAACACGACTATCGATCCGCCAACAAGCAATTCATCGCGCCTCTACCAATCCCGGATGCCCCGGAAAAACACCGGAAGGAAGTAGCGCGCCGCGCGAAGGCCCTGCAGGCAGGCTGGACCCTCCGGCGCGATCTGCTGTGCGAGGCGGAACGTCGGCTGGGTGTTTTGGCCCGCACCAATCAACCGGCGCGCTGGCTATGGACCGACCTGCCGGACCTGCCGGAAATGATCGGCCGCGCGCCGAAAGCCCTGAAAGGCAAGGACGAGCGCCGCAAATGGGCAGACGATCGGCTCGACGAACTGGAAGCAGCCAAGGTGGAGGCGCTGCGGGCGGCGCTGATTAGCAGCCGCGAGCGCGATGCGCGCTTCGCCAAAGGCGAGTTGCAACTCGTCGTAGGTGGAGCCTCGGTTCTGCGCGGCATCTTCCTGTCGGACGGCGCCGGGCGGTTGGCGGAGGCGTACTGGCGCTGGCTGCTGCTTTCCCGCGACTGGAAGGATGCAGACGCTTTTGCCAAGGCCTTGCGCAAGCCGCCGGCAGAGGTCATCTCGCCGGCCGCCGACCAGTTTGTGGAGCGGGTCAAGGCGCTGGCTCTCGCGACGGCGGAGATCGACGCCGGCGAACGCGAGATGAACGAACTGCTCTATCGTCTTTATGGCCTTTCGGACGACGAGCGCATTCTTGTTGAAAACGACCGGGGGCGGCGCCCCTTGGTCTAGGTTCGGGCGGCCCTCCGCGCTATTCCAGATCGATGAGCCAGCTTTCACTGTTTGATTCCGGGAAGAAGCCCGCCGAACGCCGGCCGCCGAACCTGGACATTATCCGCAAGTACCTCAAGCGGCTGCTCTACGTCGCGCGCCGCGCCGAGCTCATGCCATGGAGCAAGGGCGAGGCGCAGAGCCTGGAACGTCGCTTTCCAGATCTCGCCACGCATTTGGGGCCGGAAGAGGGGGCTGTTCTGGCGGCCGAGTTTGCGGCCGAGTTGGTGAGGCTCCGCAGCGCGGAATGACCGGCTAGGCAGCCACCGCCGTCGCCCGCACCGACGAGGTCGAGGGCCAAACGCGCTACTTCCTGCCGAGGTGATGTGAAGTGTCTGAGAACGTGCCGTCATTCTCCGAGTTTCATGTGCCGGTGTTGCGCGCGCTCGATGCGCTTGGCGGCTCCGCGTCCAACGAGGAGATAGACGACCGTACGGCACAGCTTCTGAACGTCTCTGAAACCGTCCGCGCTATTCCGCACGTCGGCGGGCCGCGAACCAGATTTGACTACCGCTGTGCCTGGGCGAGAAGCTGGTTGAAGAACGCGGGATATGTCGAGAACAGCGAACGCGGTGTTTGGGCGCTCACATCCGAGGGTCGAAAGGCGCTGGCGCTTCCCGACTAGGAAATTGCTCGTCGGGTTCGCAAAGCCGACGCGGAATTGCGCCGAAGCAAAGCCAGCCTGGCGCAGAACGCCGAGGTGGAAGAGGTGCCTGAAACCGTTGAGGTGGATTGGCGCGCGCGGCTGCTCACAACGCTCATCGGCATGAAGCCAGATGCGTTTGAGCGGCTTTGCCAGCGCATCCTGCGCGAATCCGGCTTCACCAAGGTCGAAGTGACTGGCAAGAGTGGCGATGAAGGCATAGATGGCACCGGCGTGCTGCGCGTCAATCTTCTGTCCTTCCACGTTCGGTTTCAGTGCAAGCGGTGGAAAGGCTCGGTTGGATCGGGTGTCGTGCGCGACTTTCGCGGCGCGATGGTCGGACGGGCCGACAAAGGGCTGATCATGACCACTGGCAACTTCACCGCCGATGCACGAAGGGAAGCCACCCGCGACGGTGCGCCTGCAATCGATCTGATCGATGGCGACGCACTCCGCGACCTGCTGAAGGACCTGCGCATCGGTGTTCAGGTGAAGATGGTGCCCGAAGTGACGGTTGAGGAAGCCATTTTCGCCGAAATCTGAGCACTGCCGCTAAGCCGCACCGCAAAAAAAGCTTGCGCTATGTTCCTTGTTTGTTCTAGGCTGCGTTGGTCCTGTGGTTAGGAGCGGCGATGGACTGGAATCTGGCGATCGAGAAGAACCGGGAGGCGTTGCGGCGCATCCTGGCCATGCTCGTCTCCATGGCCGGTCTTCCCGTCTTGCGAGGCCGCGGCGACGCTGTCATTTCCGACCGCCCCAATACCCTGCCGCGCCACGTCCACCGCCTTGTGCTGCGGCTGTTGCGCCCGGCAGAAGCTGCCACGCGGCGCCTCATCATCGTCGCCGCGCGCGGGCTGGTGGTCAAGCTTGTTGCGGCGCGCCCGCGCAAGGCGAAACCGAAGCCGGCCCTCACGCGGCGCAACGGATTCGGCACTGGCATCGTGATACGGCCCGGTCCGTTGCCCGAATGGGCCCGAGCGCTGGCCCCGAAGCGTTCGGGCACCCTGTCGTTTCCGCTGTTCGACCCGCTTAAACGGTTCGGCGTCCGCCACAGGTGTGGGAAGCCGAGCGCCATGCCGCGCATCTCCTTCCTCGACAGCCGGCCGTTCAATCCGCTGTTCCAATCTCCGCGCGCGCCGGATCCGCTGCCACTGTCCCCGGACGATCCGCTCGATACGGGCCGTCTGCATCGCCGTCTCGACGCGATGGCCTTGGCGCTGGGCGACCTGCCGCGGCAGGCGAAGCGCCTTGCGCGCTGGCAGGCACGCGCAGCCGCGCAAAGGGAACACATCGCTGCCGCAGCCGTGGCAAGCGGGAACAAAGACGCTGGCCGTCTTCAGCGCTTCTCGCCGATGCGACCCGGCCACCCGCCCGGCTGGCGCAGCCGGCCGGTCGAAAAAGTGGACGAGGTCTTGAACGAACTCCACGGCCTCGCTGTCTGGGCGATGGCGCGGCCGGATACGTCCTGACGTTCCTGCCTTACATCCTGCCGACCACCTTCAGCGCGAAAGCGTAATTGTAAGCGATTTCCTCCAGCCGTGAAAAGCGTCCGGATGCTCCGGCATGGCCGGCGTCCATATTGATCTTGAACAGGACCGGATTGTTGTCGGTCTTGAGCTTGCGCAGCCGCGCCACCCATTTTGCCGGCTCCCAATAGGTGACGCGCGGATCGGTAAGGCCCGCGACCGCCAGAATCGGCGGATAGGCCTTTGCGCCGACATTGTCATAGGGCGAGTAGCCGGCGATCGTCCGATAGTCCTCGACGGAAGCGATAGGGTTGCCCCATTCCGGCCATTCCGGCGGCGTGAGCGGCAACGTATCGTCAAGCATGGTGTTCAGCACATCGACAAACGGCACTTCGGCGATGACGCCGCCAAACGCCTCCGGCTCCATATTGGTGATGGCGCCCATCAGCATGCCGCCGGCCGAGCCGCCCTGCGCGATGATCCGATCATGCGCGGTATAGTTCTCCGCCACGAGGTGTTTCGCCGCGGCGATGAAATCGCGGAAAGTGTTGGGCTTCTTGTCGCGCTTGCCGTCTTCGTACCAGCTATAGCCCTTGTCCTTGCCGCCGCGGACATGCGCGATCGCGTAGATGAAGCCGCGATCGGCCAGCGACAGGCAGTTCGTGTTGAAGCCGGCGGCAATGGCGATGCCGTAGGCGCCATAGCCATAGAGCAAGCAGGGCGCGCTGCCGTCGACCGGCGTGTCGCGGTGATGGATCAGCGAGATCGGCACCAACGCGCCATCGTAGGACGGCGCCATCAATCGGCGTGTGACATAGTCGTCGGAATTATGGCCGGACGGAACTTCCTGCGTCTTCAGCAGCGTGCGCTCGCGGGTGCGCATATTGTATTCGAACATTTGCGCCGGGGTGGTCATCGACGAATAAGAAAAGCGCATCGTATCGGTATCGTATTCATACGAGCCGGAAAGGCCCAGCGAATAGGCTTCCTCGGCGAAAGCGATGACGTGCTCCTGGCCGCTGACGCGCTCGTGGATGACGATGCGCGGCAGGCTGTCCCTGCGCTCAAGACGGATCATGAAGTCCTTGAAGCCCATCACCGACAGGATCAGGCGGCCCGGCTCATGCGCCACCAGTTCGGACCAGTTTTCACGCCGCGGATCGTCCGCCGGCGCGGTCATGATTTTGAAGTCCTTGGCGCCATCGGCGTTGGTCAGCACGAAGAAGATGTCGCCGCCTTCTTCCAGATCGTATTGCAGACCGGTCTCGCGCGCTGCGACCAATGTGGGCGAGCTTTCCGGTTTGCCGGCATCGAGGATGCGATATTCGGAGGTTTCGTGGTCGTTGATGCCGATCATCACCCAGCGATTGTCGCGAGTGCCGCCGGCATTCATGAAGAAACCCGGATCGGTCTCTTCGTAGACCAGCCGGTCATTGGCGGTATCCGTGCCAAGCTTGTGGTAGAAGACCTTCGACGGTCGATGGTTTTGATCGAGATGGGTATAGAAGAACCCTTCGTTCGCCGCATCCCAAACGCCCGAACCGGCCGTATCGGTGATGACATCCGGCAGATCATCGCCGCTTGTTAGATCGCGCATTCGCAGCGTGAAGAATTCAGACCCCTTGTCGTCGGAGCCCCAGATCAGCTTTCGGTGATCGGCTGAATGGTCGATGCCGCCAATGTGGAAATAGGGCTTGCCCTCGGCTTCAGCGTCGCCGTCGAGAATGATTTCCTCGGAACCGCCCTCGCGCGGCGTGCGGAAGAAGCGCGGCTGCTCGCCACCTTTCTTAAAGGAGGACCCATAAGCGTAAGGCCCGTCTTTCATTGGCACGGAGGAATCGTCCTCCTTGATGCGGCCCTTCATTTCCTGGAAAAGATTCTTGCGAAGTTCCTCGGTGTCCGCCATGTGCATCTGCTGGTAAGCGTTTTCAGCTTCCAGGTGCGCGCGGATGGCCGGATCGAGCACAGACGAATCGCGAAACACCTCCTGCCAGTTTTCAGCCCGCAGCCACGCGAATTCGTCCGTCCTGGTGATGTCGTGACGCGTATCGTGAAACGGACGTTCCTCGGTCGTCGGGGGCGCAACGGGGGTAAAGATGATTTCCGTCATATGATCTCACGAAAGACATTGCTGAACGCCGCATGAACTTTGCGGTTGATCTTGCGTTCATCGAGTTGGGTGTAAAGTCGAACTGCAAACATCGATATATCGGAGCAGATCTATGGCGAATACCCGTGCAAACACAATAGGCGCAGTTGCGGTGGCCTCATTGATGTCGGCATTTGCCGTTCCTCATGCGACCGCGACGGTATTCGCCGCATGGGAAGTCGCGAACCTGAAATTCGGCGATACTCTGAACGTGCGCAAATATCCGTCCGGCCAATCGCAGAAGCAGGCGGGATACCCGAATGGAACAGTTCTGCAGATGACTGGAAAATGCACCGGCGGTGTAAATCTGCTTGATATTGCCGGTGGAGACCGCAAGCAGCAGGAGGATGCCGTGCGCTACAATTGGTGCGAAATCTGGCACGACCCTGCCCGCAACGGCAACTTTGTCACCGGATGGGTGTATGGACGATATATCCGACCACAATAGCGCGGGGGGAGGCATATCGTAACGACAAATAACGAAGCGCATCTGCTCAACTTCTTCATCGATTTTCGGGAATCGTCGAATAGGCACTTGTACTTTAGTTTTATTGAACATCCCGCCGCGCCTGTTGACAGCGGCGCCACAGTGTTCCAAGCACAGATGCCTTTGAAAATGCAATATAATTGCATCGACGCCACTGGGAAAACGGATCCGTACTACTCAAAGTAGCAATTTTTGTGCTCTGCGTCCGGTCACGCCAGCATGGCAAGCAATGCCTGTCATCACTTGTCTATCGATCTCCGGGTGAAGCTCCTAAATAAGGAGTTCGTTTTTTTGCGCAGCACAATTCAGATCACTATTTTTTTACAACTGGATTGATTTGCAAATTTTATGACTTTCATGTTGACTTAACTTGCAAAGCGCCCCATTTAATCGTCTCGACACGACTCGTAATTTACGCGTTGATGTCAAATTCAGGCGCAGCCCTGCATTTTTTAACCATAGATAGGGCGCGCAAACACTAACTTGGGGCCCGAAAATAATGGACGTAATTGATACGAGTGGAAAGACTAGTGAAATGCTCATTGAGCTCACCGCTGATGTGGTGGCAGCTTATGTGAGTAACAATCCTGTGCCGGTCGGCGAATTGCCAAATCTGATTGCGGACGTTCATGCGGCGCTGGGCCGTGTCGGCGCTCCGTCTGATCAGCCGGTTGCAGACAAGCAGAAGCCTGCGGTAAATCCGAAGCGCTCAGTGCATGAAGATTACATTATCTGCCTCGAAGATGGCAAGAAGTTCAAGTCTTTGAAGCGGCATCTGATGACACACTACAACCTTACGCCTGACCAGTACCGCGAAAAGTGGTCGCTCGACCCGTCCTATCCGATGGTTGCGCCCAACTACGCCTCCGCCCGGTCGCAGCTGGCCAAAAAGATGGGCCTTGGGCGCAAGCGCAAAGCCCGCTAAGCGCCGGTCACATTGGTTGGTACTATTTGACGGCGCCTTCGGGCGCCGTTTCGTTTTCGGCTCTGCTTGGGCGCGCCGGGGTTCGCGACCGCTCTCAGCTCTTGAACTGCCTGCTTCAGCGCGATGTGGCGATTGAGATCATAGCTCCAATGGCCGGCGAGACCCTTGAGTCGCTCTCGTTCGATCAATCTATCGATGCGTCCCAAGGCGAGAGTCCGTTGAGTTGGATCGGCGGTCTTCAGGGCGACGAGGTCGATGCCGCAGACGAGCTGCAACGCAGCCATCTGCCGCGCCGTAGCCCGTTCTGTCTGCCGCTGCGCCAGGAAGAGGAGGATTTCGTTCTTCAGCTCGGTCATTTTACGCTCGTTGAGTTTGATCAACGTGAGCGTAAGAGGATGCCTCAGGGAGGGGATAAACTCGGGTGAAGATTCTCCTTCTCGAAAATATAAGGCAAATATCTCAATGCTTTAAGCGCTCCTGACCGAAAGTTAGTTCATCATTTGTTCCCGGTCGGCCATTTCCTGATATAAGAAGACATTCCTATTTTCGGGAGATCAGCAGTGCAGAGAAATTCGGCTTTGGCAGTTAGGCTAGAAGACGCGGCCCTATCGGGGATTGAACGAACCGACCGCGTTTCGCCGCCCCAGACTGAAGTGCGATACGCCCAGGGCAAACACCATGCCGAGCAGATGATGGAAGTATGCGAGGGCATGATCGACATCTGTGCAGCGCTCTTCAACGTTTCGAGCAAGGAAATGCGCCAGACCGGCCGAACCGGTCAGGAAGCCGCACGCGTCAGGCAGATTGCAATGTACGTCACGCACATAACGCTCGGCCTCAACATGCATCAAGTCGGGCGAGGCTTTGCGCGCGATCGGGGAACTGTCCGCCATGCATGCATGGCTGTCGAAGACCTGCGCGAGGATCCCGAATTCGACCGAGCTGTCACCACAGCCGAGCGCATCGCCCGTGCGGCATTCAGCGCACGTCTGGGGGTATGACTTGGAACTCGGATACGAAAAGTCCGCTATGCGGATATTACGGCTGCTTTCAGCAGGCCCCGCTGCAGTTGAGCATACGGCGGCGTCAGAAAGCCTTCTGTTACGGAACGAAAAGGGCTCTGTATCGGTCCACGTTGCAACCCTGACACAAATGGCTAGCAGCGGTTCGGTGGTACGCAGGGGGAATCTTGTTGTGGCAACCGACGCGGGTCGGAAAGCTGAGCTACGCGCAACGCTGCGCACCGGCCCGTATCAACGTCAGCACCGCGATGTGGAACGCATCGCTCTCGATGACGGTGAAGGGCCGATCATCGCGGAGATCAATCGGGCCGAATCGCCACTGGCGCAACTGATGCGGCGAAAGGGCAGGGACGGCAGCGCCTTCCTCACGGGCTTCGAGTTTCAGGCTGGAGAACGCTTGCGCAGCGACTACACGCGAGCTGGGATGATGCCGAGGCTTGGTGTTGACTGGGAACACAGCGGGGGAGGGCGCCAACGTGGAGACCCAGGCGGACTGGCCGAGCTGGCTGACGCGATGTTGGCCGCGCGACAGCGCGTCGACAAGGCCTTGCAGGCAGTCGGTCCGGAACTCTCGGGAGTCCTGATCGACGTTTGCTGCTTCCTGAAAGGCCTTGAGACGGTGGAGCGCGAGCGCTTGTGGCCGACACGCTCGGCAAAAATGATGCTTAAGGCAGCACTGGGGGTGCTCGCGCGCCACTATGACCCTAGGTCAGCCGGCAGGCCTCGTGTGGTGCATTGGGGTGCCGAGGGCTTCCGGCCAGAATTGGGTTGAGTTTCGCGCACCAAAACGCAACCGCATCAGTCGGGTATGTACGCGCTTATCGTGTCGGGACTGCGGCTGTGATCGAGTGTTCGGTGTGCGAAGAATGAGTTGAGCCTGCTAATCTCGGGGGAACGCTCGGAGAGGGACTGCATTCTATTGACGGAGAGGAGACGCCAATGACCGACATAGCCAACGGACTTATCCCCGCAAGGGAAGTGGCCGCGAGGGACACATCACGGATTCCGAATGAAAGCCCTGAATACCGCCGCGCCCGCACTGCGCTCCTTGCCGAAGAGATCGAGCTTCGCCGCAATATCGAGCGGGTCGCCGCCATGCGCCGGGCGCTTCCGCCGGGTGCTCCGATCGAAAAGGACTATGTCTTCGAAGGCGAGAATGGCGCCGTGCATTTTCCCGATCTTTTCGGCCACCACAGTACGTTGATCGTCTACAACTACATGTTCGGTCCGGAACGGCAGCGCCCTTGTCCAATGTGCACCGCGCTTCTCGGGGGCATCGCCGGCAACGCGATCGACATTCAGCAGCGCGCAGCGCTTGCGGTCGTTGCACGATCGCCGATCGAAAAGCTGCAGGACTTCAAGCGCGAGCGTGGCTGGTGGCATCTGCCGCTTTACAGCGATATGACCGAGGAGTTCGGCCGGGATTTCGGGGCTTGGACGAAGGACGGCGACCATCCAGCCTACAACGTGTTCACCAAGCGCGACGGTACAATCCGCCACTTCTGGGGCGGTGAGATGGGCGGGGTGACGGCTGACCCAGGCCAAGATCCGCGCGGTGCGCCAGACCTGACTCCGCTGTGGAATGTGCTCGACACGACCCCGGAAGGCCGCGATCCCAACTGGTATCCCAAAGTGGACTATAACTAGTCTAGCGCTCGATTGCGTGGCTGCCCGAGCGTCCAATGCCGCCAAACCATATGCTGTGAAAATTCTGAACGCTTTCGATTATTGCTCGGCGCTGCGTCGCGCGAACGAGGTCGCGCAGCCCCACAAGGTGGGATGGCGGCTCGGACAATATGGCGGATACTCGTATCCCGACATGGGCATCATTGGGCCATCGAGCCCGGAGCCGGTTACCGGCGCACTCGCCTCCAAATGGCCCGATTTTCCCGACGCAGAGATCGCATGGCGCCGGTGTATGCTGCCACCCTCTGAAGCAGGACCGCGACCCGCGGAGCTCTCTGATGAACACACCGCTTGATCTCGCCTATCGTGCCGCAAATGAATGGATCGAGGGTCTGGACGAGCGCCCAGTCGCGGCAAGCGCGACTTTGCAGGAGCTCAGGCTACTTTTTGACGGGCCGCTGCCGGAACGCGGTTGTGAACCGACGCAGGTAGTGCGGGCTCTGGCAGAGCATGCCGCTCCAGGTCTGCACGGCTCCGCCGGCGGCAGGTTCTACGCGTGGGTCGTAGGCGGAGGGCTGCAATCTGCACTCGCGGCGGACTGGCTTATAGCTACCTGGGATCAGAATGCGGGAGTGTTTGCAACTTCTCCAGCCGCTTCGGTGATTGAGGAAATTGCTGGGGAGTGGATCAAGGATCTGCTCAACTTGCCGCGCGATGCTTCCTTCGCGTTCACCAGTGGCTGCCAGATGGCGCATATGACGGCGCTGGCGGCAGCCCGTGGTGCGGTATTGGCGCGGACCAGTTGGGATGTGGAAAGCGATGGACTGTTCGGCGCCCCGAAAATCAGGGTTCTCGCTAGCGACCAGAAACATGTCACGGTCGATCGTGCCTTGCGCCATCTTGGTATTGGACAAGGCGCTCTCGAAGTGTTGCCTGCCGGGAAGGATGGCCGTCTCGAGCCGGACATGCTCGAGCGAGCTCTTTCGGCTTCAGGCGGCCCGACGATTCTGGTTCTCAACGCAGCCGATTTGAACATCGGCGCGAGTGATCCTTTCACCACTTTAATTCCGTTGGCTCACGCAGCGGGTGCGTGGGTCCATGTCGATGGAGCCTTCGGACTGTTTGCTCGAGCCAGCAGAAAATATTGCAATCTTGTCGAAGGGCTTGAACTTGCCGATAGCTGGGCAACCGATGCCCACAAGTGGTTGAATGTTCCATATGACTGCGGGATTGCCATCGTGCGGGACCGCAACGCACATCGAACCGCCATGGGCTCCAGCGCGTCCTACGTGGCCGCCACCTCGGCGGCGCGCGACCAATTCGACTGGAATCCAGAATATTCGCGCCGGGCACGGGGGATTCCGGTTTATGCTGCGCTCAAGGAATTGGGCCGCGACGGGGTTGAGGATCTGGTCGATCGTTGCTGCAAGCACTGTGCCGATATCGTGGAGGGAATAGGCAGGCATCCCGGAGTCGAGATCCTTGCAAGGCCGATCCTCAATCAGGGGCTGTTGAGGTTCACGCGGCCCGCCGCGACGACCGAGCAGAACGATACGTTCACCGACGAAGTTATCCGCAACATTAATGCGACCGGCGAGGCATTCTTTTCGGGGACGCTCTGGCGCGGCCAGCGCGCAATGCGGGTCAGTGTCGTCAATTGGCGAACCAGCGAGCGCGACGTCCGAAGAGCAATTGATGCGGCAGCTTTAGTACTGGCGGGAGTCGATGGACGCGGGCGTGCAGATATAGAGGGTCGGTGACCTTCCGACGCTTGCCCTCATGGTTCCCGCGCGCTACGCCGAGGCGATGCTTCGCACGATACGGCTTACACTGCTGACGATCGTCCTCGCCCTCGGTGGCGGGGCCGCGAGCGTTCTCTACGCCTTGCGCACACCGGAGGGCGTAGGCTCCGTCACTATCGCGGGCTGGACGACGTATCCGGACATGGGGACGCCGGAGGCCAACCCCTATTCCAAAGCTCGTGCCGCCTTTGACGGACAACTCGCGCTCGGCCGCGCCGAAGGGCTTGCCTTCGTCGCCCGAATTGATGCGGATGGCGAACCGCTTCGACGCGAGTGCCGGTATCATGTGGCGGGGAATCTTCCACCCGCGCGCATCTGGACGTTCCACGCGATTGATAAGGATTCGGCCGCGATCCCGTCAGGCACAAGGATGGGAAATTCGCTCAATTCTCAAGGTGTACTGTTTGAACCGGACAATTCGCTGCTCCTGGCAGTCAGTAGGCAGCCCGAGCCAGGCAACTGGCTGGCGGTTAGCGGATCAGGGCCGATGTCTTTTGTGCTGACGCTCTATGACACGCCGGTCGCGGGAAGCAGCATTGCCGCCAATATCGCGCTGCCGCGCATCGTGGCGATGGGTTGCGATGTCTAGTTTGCCCGCAACCGACGACTTTGCCCGGCCAATGCCCAACAGATGGCGCGGCGTCCTCTACGCCTTCCTGCTCGGCTTGGTGGGCGCAGGCATCGTTCACGGCGTCGTGCTTTTGGCCATTCCTAATTTTTCCAAGCGCGACGCGTGGAACAGGCTTACGCCGATTTCAGATGAGTACGATGTCATCAGGGTAGGCCCCGAAACTCTCGGTGGACCGGTCGTGGGTGCAGCCGACCCGTCCTTCCTTGCCGCGGTCTGCCGCTTCGAACTGACCGACGGCCCGGTCCGCGTGATAGCGCCGGGAAAAGTGCCATTCTGGTCCGCCTCTGTCTATGGCCGGGACGGCGCCAACCTTTTCAGCCTGACCGATCGCTCGGCCACCGACGGACTGCTGGATCTCGTCATCCTTCGTCCGGAGCAGATGATCGAGACTCGGAAGAACCCACGCGACGATTTCGAAAAATCGATCCATATCGAGCTACCGCTCCGCGAGGCCATCGTCCTGGTGCGTGTCTTCGTTCCTGACAGCAGCTGGACGGCAACCATCGAAGCGTTTCTGGCAAACGCCAGCTGCAAATCGCAGCCGTAGCACACGGCTCACCCGATCGTGGGGCAGCTCATTGTTTCGGGGACGCCGTGGGGACGGGGACGCTGCCGGCCGGGGTCTGCGGCACGGCTTCGATGTCTTCCGGCGGCACGCTGCCAGTGACCAAGGTTTCGTCGCGCCCTCCAAACTTCTCGTCGAGCAGTTCAAAGGCGATCAGCGCGGCTTCGCGCGCGCGCAGACCAAATGCGGTCATCGCCGCCCTGCCAATCTGGCAGACCTCCGGCTTGCGCTCGCACAATCCGCCGAAATCGGTGATCGCCTCGCGCGCCGCGAGGAAGGTTTCGACCGAGCCGACAGGTTCAGGCTTGGTTACGCCAGCAACACTGGCCTTTTGAGGGGCGGGTCCGCCAAACGGAATCACCATCAGAACGAGGGAAAACCAGAAGGCCAAACGGAACAGGAAACGCATCGAAACATACCCTACGCGGAGCCGCAATTTGCAGACCGATAGACACAGAATGTCACAAGGCTGCGAAGAATCCGTTTGCGCAGGTTCCCGGCCTTTTCATCTTCTCGAAACGAAAAATTGGGATTTGCATAAGCGAGCAAGATGAAGAAGCGTTGCATTTTACTCGCATCAATATTTCATAAACTATTCAAAGTACTGAAACGACCGCATATTCCGTCGTGCGCGTCTGCCGATCAATCTGCCACGTTCGCGGAAGTGGCGTGCGACTATGGGAACGCTCCGTTTACCATGACTGGAAGTGGAGAGGCTTGGGGACTTCCGACAGGGTGCTTTCGGGCTCGCGCACCTGAAATCAGGCCATCACTTTTATTCATTCCTTAAAGGCTCAATGCGAGTGTCGAGTGAGGTCACGGCCTAGAAAAAACCGATCCGCCAAGCGGACAGTTTCGGATGCGTTGAGTTGAATTTGATTGCGACCAGATATGTCGGGTTGATGCGGGCCGTTACCGCCGGCTGCGACCGGCTGGTACAGCCTGGCGTTGCACGGGGTGCGGTGCATGACGAGCAGCGCCGGCTTATCGGCATGCTTATCGCGGGCCCGTTTCTGCTCTCCGCTGCTGCATGGATACTGCTGCCTTCCGGTATTGGCGTCACGACAACCTTCGGGCTTATTTTTACATCCTTTTTCGTATCAGGCTTTGGGGCACTTGCCATGACCTCCGGCCGCTGTATCGGTCCGGTCATGGTTACCTCACTTGTGCTGGCCACCGCGCAGATCGCGCTGCTGATCGCTGCCGGCGGCGGGTTGACGTCGCCGCTTGCAGCGCTCGCCCTGGCGTTGCCGGCCGAGGCATGGCTTGCCTACCGCACGCGCCGTGCCATGATCCTCGGCCTAATTGCTTTTGTGGCCGCGCTTGGCTTTCAACTCATGCCACATGTGCCGATGTTCTCGGCGGCCAAGCCCGAGGCCTGGCATTGGCTGCTGCCGCTTGCTTACGGCGTGCTCGCGCTGCCGAGGATGGTCCGCGCGCCCGCGACCGCTCCGGCTTTGGCGATCGCCGATGTCGACACAGGGCGCATTCCCGTCAGCTTTGCCGCGAATGGCGACCTGCTCGACATTGCGCCATCGGCCGGCGCACTCTTGGGAATCGATCCCGACCTGCTGTGTGGATCAGGTTTCTTCGAGCGCGTGCAAGTTGCTGATCGCGTTGGCTTTCTCTGCGCCATGGCTGAGCTGCGAGATGGCGCGCATTACCGCAAGGTTGCCCTACGTTTACGCCTGCCTGGGAGCGGCGAGGGAAATGCCGCTGTTCACCGCCCCCTGTTGGTCGAGCTTGCGCGGGTTGCCGGCAGCGATGTCTCATTTGTGGGCAACCTCACCGACAATTCGGAAGTCGCCGACCTTCGCGCCGCGTTGGCGGCTGTTACCGAAAGCAAGGTCGGCCTTGAGCACGCCAAGAGCCGTGTTCTCGCAGCGGTAAGTCACGAATTGCGCACGCCGTTGAACTCCATCATCGGCTTTTCCGACATGCTGCTGTGTGAAATCCATGGTGCGCTCGCCAACGACCGCCAGCGCGAGCATGTGGAGATCGTGCGCGAAGCCGGAAATCACCTCCTCGCTGTAGTCAATTCGATTCTTGACGTGTCGAAAATCGAAGCAGGATCCTATGCGACCAATCCAGAGCCGTTCCGGTTCCACGAGGCGGTGGTGCTATGCGGGGCGATGGTAGGCCCGCAAGCCGAACAAAAGGGCGTCTCGCTCAATCTCGACGTACCGCCGGCGGTTGGAGAAATCATGGCGGACCGCCGCGCGGTGCAGCAGATGCTGATCAACCTGTTGTCCAATGCCATCAAGTTCACGCCAAAGGGCGGGGAGGTCCATGTTGGCGCCAAGCGCCTCGGCTCGCTGCTGCACTTCTGGATCAGCGATACCGGCATCGGTATTGCCGCTCATGATCTTTCGGCCCTAGGTACGCCCTTCGCCCAGGTTCAGAACGACTACACGCGGCATTTCGAAGGCACGGGTCTCGGTTTGGCTCTTGTGAAAGGACTTGTCAGCTTGCATGAAGGCTCGATGTCGATTGATAGTGCGCCCGGCAAAGGTACGAAAGTGACGATCAGCCTGCCTGTGGCGGGTCCATCCATCGCCGATCGCGAGGGTGAGAGACCGCAGGCGACAGGTGAATGTCCTTGCAGAGGAACAAGATGGCCCGCTCCGCAAAGCCAGCTAAGCGCCGCGCTCCCCCGCGCGCCGTCTGGGCGGACGGGCTTGCCTCGGCGGGAGGTCTGGTCGCACGCAATCCGCTGGCGGCCGGCGGCTCGGCGGCATTCCTGGTGGCCTTCTCATTCGTCTCGGCCAACGCCATCTGGTATCAGCCGCACGCGCATCGAGATGCGTTCTTTGCTACGCGCGATTTTGTGCGCTCGCTGGAAGAAGGGCGGCAGGAGCCGGAAACGACTTTCGTGATCGAACGCCCAGAACCCGTGGCCAAGCCGAGGCCGGCCCCTGTCGCGGATCCGATGACGGCAGAGGTACAGGGCGTGCTTAAGCAACTTGGCTTCTATGACGGTACCGTCGACGGCCTCTCCGGTCCGGCCACCTTCAAGGCAATCGACACCTATCGCAAGACAGTCGGATTGGAGGGCGCCGCGGCGATCGATGCGAGCCTTCTGGAGCAGCTTGGCATAGAGCCGACCACCTCCGGTATTCATCCGGAGCCGGCGCCCCGCGGCGAGGCCCAGCCGTCGCAGGCAGACGCCGAGGCAATTGCGCTGACCAAGAAGGTCCAGGCTGGGCTGAAAGCCTACAAATATGCCGATATGGAAATCGACGGCATCCTGGGCGCTCGCACCAAAGCGGCGATTGAGGAATATCAGGCTGAGGTCGGCTTGCCCGTTACTGGCATGCCCGACAACAAGCTGCTGGCCAAGATGCGGGCGCGGAAGCTGGTGGAGTAAGCTGGTTCGCCTCCTGAAATGGGAGGAACGCGGGCTCAGCGCATTGCCAAACTCTTCCGACCGCGCCATACGCGCAAAATGCGCGTTACATCCGATTTCCTCGTCGCAGCCCTGCTGAGGCGCGTATTTTCCGGCGGCGGCTACGGCGCTGTCGTAAAGCGCGGCGCGACCGAGGCCGGAGCGATCTTCATTACCAGCCGCGATCGATTGGGCGAGACGACGCTTTACGGTCCCGCCTCGCAGACCAGTTACGACGACGCTCGACCTGACGAACGCCTTTTTGCAGAATTGTTGCGAGGCGAGGATGCTGTCATCACCGCCCGGCTTGCGAAGGAGCAACGCTTCGATCCCGACATCTGGGTCGTCGAGATCGAAACGGGTAGCGTGGCGGTAGAAGAATTGCTGGCGCTGGCCAAGCGATAGGATGGGTTGTTATGCGCGATCTCTACGGGCTTTTTCCCATTGGACTTGGCTGTCAAGCGCTTCCGACTTCCAGCCACGCACGCGTTCGGCAGCTGTTTCCTGACCGAGCGATTTGTATCGGGTCGTAAATAGGCGGATCGATTCCGGATGGGCGAACTGCCCCGGAAAAACCGCAGCGGCGAGCATGAAAGCTTGCTCTTCGCCCAGATCCAGAGCGCGAAGTGCCGCAAGAAGCGGTGCGTAGCTCGACGTTTCGGTGATCTTGCGCGCCAAGGAGACGGTCATGCCGAGCGCGTCGCCGAGAGCCGCGTGAAAGAGGGTGGCATCGCCGGTAAATGCCGCATCACGCAGTCTTGCGAAATTATGGGCATCGGATTTCAGTCCGACATCGGTCTCCCTGGGCGTTGGTTCCTTGCTCATCATCTCGCGCAACTGCTGCCGAACAGCCTCGGCCGCGCCGCCGCCGGCACCACGGGCAGCGATTTCCGCCAGCGGCAATGACCTGGCGGAATAATCCGTCGATTGTATCGTGTTGGTCTCCGACGCCGGCTTCGGGTTGGCAAGGTCAGGCCGGACCGACGCGGCGTGGGGCCTTTCCACCGCTCTGGGCGGCTCGCGGGCGGGGCTGCCTGTTGCAATGCTGCTGGAGCGAGCGTGCGCCTCCGCCGCTTCGCTATGGCTGGGTGTAGTTTGAGCCCTCGTGCGAGCGGAAGCTTCGAGAGCACGAATGAGGTGCAGGATCGTCAGGTTCAATCCGGGTCGCCGTGCAATCGCGCGCGCGTGCGGCAAGCCGTGTCTGCCAATCAGTGCGATGAGGTCTATATCGGTAAGGAGCGCTGAACGCATCAAAAGTGGCGCTGCTATGTCGACGCGGTCGTTCACCAGGAGATCGACAAGCCGTGGCGGCGCAATCTCACACTCTGAAAGTGCTGCCGCAACGAAGCGGCGCGCCGACGACGAGACATGCGGATAGAGCGGGAGAGCGAGATCGTCGAGCTGTGTGACCTCGCGGCGCGATGGACGGGTCAGCGTACAGAAAGCCGACACCGACGCCCGGAAAAGCCGCTCAGCTTTGCTGGTATCGTTCCTCGCCGCGATGTTGTGAAAATCGGCTTCGGTCACCGGGCTACGCTCGATACTCGGACACTCGCCGGACAACTGCTGCCGACGCCGTTAAAATTAGCGATTATGTGCTAACGCACTGTTAATTATGTTTCCTCCAGGCAAAGCACTCAGGGCGAAATAATGATTGGAATACTATGGGTTTAGTGAGATCTCGGGCAACGGGTGACTCTGCCTCTCTGGGATGCGACAGCATGACCGGTTACGCATGCGTCCATTGCGTCACACCACACCGCCACCGATGTGGGAAGTTCACTTTGTCGGAACCGGTGGCCATCAAGCAGGACGCGCTTCCTAGAAGACCGATAGTCCGATTGTGCACCGACTCGAACGAACCGTTGGGAGTTTCATGAGCAAACAGCGGCTGCGCGAATCGATCGCCAAATAATGTATGGCGAGCCTCGGTCGGCCTCGGTTCACCTCACGCAACGGTGATATCGATTTATTAACAGGCTTGGCCGCGAAGAGCGGCCAATTTACGCCCTGTTAACCATGTCGTGGCCTGATGTTCTCCGAGGCGTAGCGTTGCTCCCAATTCGAGAGGGCAAGATATGGGCATCATACTGGCTTTCCGACCGCGCAAATCAGCCAAGACCACCAGCAATTCCGGCAGGGTCACTCAGGCCATGGTTATTATCTTCCCCGGCGTCCGCTACGAGCAGCTGGGTACCGCCGGCGATGCCATGAAATGGACGCCCGTCGACTGGAGGGCATGGCAGCGGCCAAGACCCGTACCGGTGAGCTGACAATTGCCCAGCCCTGCGCGCCGAACGCCCAAGCAATTCATTCACACGTGACGTTTGCGTCGTTCGCGCCTATATGCGGCGTATGACGACCATTGATGCCATCCGCGACGATTTTGCTTTCCTGGACGAGTGGGAGGACAAGTATCGCTACGTGATCGAGCTCGGCGAATCCCTGCCGCCGTTTCCGGAAAGCGCGCGCGACGCCGAGCATAAGGTTCAGGGCTGCGTGAGCCAGGTATGGCTGGTGTCCGAGCGTGGCGAAGGCGCCGATCCGGAGATTATGTTCCAAGGTGATTCCGATGCGCATATCGTGCGCGGGCTCGTGGCAATCATGTTGGCCTTGTATTCCGGCCGCCGCGCCAGCGAGATCATGTCGACCGACGCAGAAGATCTGATGCGCTCGCTCGATCTCAACGAACATCTCAGTCCGCAACGCGCCAATGGCCTGCGCGCAATGGTGAAGCGGATCAAGCAGGACGCGGCCGCTGCTCTCGCGGAACAGGTTTGAACAGCAGCTATCCGCCGAGATTGCGGAGGTCACAGGGCCGACAGCGCGGCCGGCTTGGGCGGCGGTTGCTCCAGCGGCCTGGCGTCGTGGAACGTCTCGGACATGTCCAGCAGGAGCCGCGTGGTGGCACGGGAGAGTTCGGCGGGACGCTGGGCCTCCTGCACTGCGGCCTCCGCCAGCCGCTTCTTCTCGGCTTCGCCGGCCTTGGCCGCGATTTCCGCATCGACGAACGGGTTTTCGATGCCGGGGATCGGCTTGAGGTCGATGTCCTGGTGCGCGTAGGCCATCAGCCGCTGCCAGACCATCGCCGGCAGCGAGCCGCCGGTCATGTGTTGCTGGGCGAGAAGTCGTCGTTGCCGAGCCAGACGGCGGCGGTGTAGTTGCCGGTGAAGCCGACATACCAGGCGTCGCGGTAGGATTGCGTGGTGCCGGTCTTGCCGGCGGAGCGGATGCCGGGCAGGGCGGCGCGCCGCGCCGTGCCGATCTCCGGGATCTGCACCAGCATCGAGTTCATCGACTTTACCGCCTGCTCCGACAGCACGCGCTTCGGCTTGGGCGCGTCTCGCTCGATAGTCGTAGAAGACTTCGCCGGAATGCGTGGCGAGCTGCGTGATGCCGTGGCGCGTGCCGGCAAAGCCGCCATTGGCGAAGACGCTGTAGCCCGTCGCCTGGTCCATGACCGTCATGCCCGACGTGCCGAGCACCATGGTCTTGTGGCCGTTGAGCGGCGAATTCGACGCCCATCGCTTCAGCCATCGCCTTGATCGGCGGGATGCGAAAGATGGTCCTTGGCAAGCCGCACCGGCACGGTGTTGATCGACTTGATCAGCGCGGTCGCCAGCGTCACGCGGCCGGAATAGCTGCGGCCATAGTTCTTCGGCGACCAGCCGCCCCAGCTGATCGGCCCGTCGGAAATGACCGATTCCGGCGTGAAGCCGTGCTCCATCGCCGTGGCATAGACATAGGGCTTGAACGACGAGCCGGTCTGGCGCAGCGCCTTGGTGGCGCGGTTGAACTGGCTCTCGCCATAGTCGCGGCCGCCGACGATGGCCTTGCACCGCGCCGTCGGTGTCGAGCACCACGATGGCGCCCTCGGTGACGCGGTATTCCTTGCCGTGCTGGCGCAGGTTGAACTCGAGCGATTCCTCCGCTGCCCGCTGGATGTTGGTGTCGAAGGTGGTGCGGGCGACCATCGAGCGCTGGATTGGTCTTGGCGGCGAGCCGCTTCGCCTCGTCGAAGGCCCAGTCGAGGATAGTAATCCGGGCGTCTTCGCCTCGCCGCGGTCGACGACGTCGGCCGGATGCAGGCGCGCGGTCAGCACCTGGCCCTCGGTCATGAAGCCGCTTTCGACCAGATTGGTCAGCACGACATTGGCGCGGGCGCGCGCGGCCGGCAGGTTGACATGCGGCGCATATTTGGCCGGCGCCTTGAACAGGCCGGCCAGCATGGCGGCTTCGGCAAGGTTGAGGTCCTTGACCTCCTTGCCGAAATAGAAATCGGCGGCCGCCGCGATGCCGAACGTGCCGCCGCCCATATAGGCGCGGTCGAGATAGAGCTGCAGGATTTCCTTCTTGGACAGATTGGCCTCGAGCCAGACAGCAAGGAAGGCTTCCTTGATCTTGCGCTCGACGGTGCGCTCATTGGTCAGGAACAGGTTCTTGGCCAGCTGCTGGGTGATGCTCGAGCCGCCCTGCACGACGGAGTTGGCGCGCATGTTTTCCGACATGGCGCGCGCAAGGCCGAGGAAGTCGATGCCGTAATGCTCGAAGAAGCGCCGGTCTTCGGTGGCGAGCACCGCCTTGATGACATGGTCGGGCATCTCGTCGACCGGCACGGAGTCGCGCTGGATGATGCCGCGCTGGCCGATCTCGTTGCCCTGGCGGTCGAGGAAGGTGACGGCAAAATCGTCCTGCGTGCGCCAGTCGCCGGCGGTTTCCTGGAAGGCCGGCATGGCGAGCATGAGCATCAGCACGACGCCGGCCGCGCCGAATGTAAAGCCTTCGCTTGCGATCTCGACCAGACCGCGCCGCCAGCCGGTGACGCGGAAGCGGCGGAAGAAGATGGTGATGTCTTCCCAGGTATCCGCAGATGCGGAAACCAGCGTCGTAAACGGTCGAATCGATCCATGCGTCGAACGCGAGCAGCGTCGCTGCAATACGGCCCCGCTCCTTCGGCGGCTGGTGTGGATCTGCCATCTAACGCGTTGTCCCACTGCGGCGTCGACGTTCCCCTGGATACCCTGAGGGCATTTTCGGGGCCGCGACTATCCGGGCGCAGAGAATGCCATCATAATCTTAACGGACAAGAACCCCGATCAATTTCGTCATTCACTTGGAGATATATGGTGACGCGGATGCTCATTGTCTGGAGGTACGCATGACCAGGTCCAAACAGTGTTTAATGCTCGCAACGAAAAACGTTCTGCTGCGCATCGAGGAGATCGTTTCCGCAAGCAAGGGCGACATCGACCATGGTGGACAGAGAATCTGAGGCAAATCGGCTTATGGGCGATTTGTTTAGCGGCAGACGCAACCAGTGAGGCGGTCAGGGATTTCTCTCCGAGAAGCTGTTGCCGAGAATCCGGCCTGCGCTTCTTGCAGGGCCGTGATATTTGTCTTGTGACGAGGGAGCGTCTTCGGAGGGGAAGACGGCGGTGATCGAGTTGCATGCCGCTTATGTACCAGGCAATCGACGGGAGGAACCCCGCTGGACGCCGACGCCCTATTGCAACCCAAAATTGTCCTCCGGACGGCGACCTTGGCCGATGCCAAGCCTGTGTCCCGTTTCGCGGCACGCGTCTTCGATGAAACCTTCGGGCATATCGCCAGCCCGGAGGAAATGTCGCGCTATATAGCGGACGCCTACAATCCGGCAGTTCAGGCCGAGGAGATAGCCGACAGAAGGGCAATCTTGTTTCTGGCGGAAGACCACAGCGCAATCGGCGCGCCGTTGGCTGGCTTTGCGCATCTGATCCTGGATGCTGCGTCGGTCGAGTTGAAGCGCATCTTTGTCGACGCCCGCTGGCAGGGGCGCGGTGTCGCGAAATACCTGCTCGACCGGGTGCTGCAGGAATGCCGCAAACGTGGCAGGCAACGCCTGTGGCTGACGGTGTGGCATCAGAACCATCGCGCCATCGCCTTCTACAACAAGTCGGGGTTTCGGCCTTGCGGGCGTATGGCCTACGACTGGGGCGACGGCGAGGAAACAGGCCTGATCATGGAGTTGACGGGACCGCAGGTGTCGGGAATGTTTGTTTAGTGGCAGGAAAATATTGCTGAAAAAGGAAAATAATCCTTGACACGTCACGATGATTTGCTACAACATCATTATCGTCGGATAATTATGCCCCGGCAGAGTGTCCGGCGTGACCATATGGTGGCTCCTTCGTGCTCTCAGCACGCGCCCGGCTTTCGGACTATCCACAAACGCGATTGACCGCGCTAGGTTGGCCTTGGAGACGGCGCGTCCGCGCACCACATCGATCGGGAGGAAGCCCTTGAAGAAAATACTCAATGATCCCTTCAGCTACGCCGAGGAAACGCTGCGTGGGCTGACCCGCGCCTATCCACAATTCTACCGGCTGGTGCCCGACACGACCCGCGTGATCGCCCGCGCCGACGGCCCGGTAAAGGGCAAGGTCGGCATTGTTTCGGGCGGCGGGTCGGGCCATCTGCCGATCTTTACCGGCTATGTCGGCCCGGGGTTTCTCGACGCGGTAGCATGCGGAGACGTGTTCGCCTCGCCTTCCGCTGATGAGATGGCGACCGCCATGCGCGCCGCGCGATGGCGGGGCAGGGGTTCTCAGGCTTTATGGAAATTACGGCGGCGACGTGATGAATTTCGATATGGCCGGCGATCTTGCCGAAATGGAGGGCATCACCAGCACCACCGTGCTTCTGGCCGATGATGTGGCCAGCGCGCCGCTGGCCGAGCGCGAGAAGCGCCGCGGCGTCGCCGGAATGGTGCTGACTTTCAAAATCGCCGGCGCGGCGGCCGAGGCGGGTCTTGACCTCGCCGGCGTAACGGCGGTCGCCCAACGCGCCGCTGATGGCTGCCGCACGATGGGCGTGGCGCTATCGCCCTGCACGGTTCCCCAGGCCGGCAAGCCAACCTTCACCATCGCCGACGACGAAATGGAAGTGGGCATGGGCATTCATGGCGAACCCGGCGTCAAACGCGGCAAGCTGCAGCCGGCGAATGCGATCGCCGACGCGATGCTGGATCCGATCCTTGCGGATCTGACGTTGCCGCGTGGCGCGCGTGTCACCGTGCTGGTCAACAGCCTTGGCGCCACGCCGGTGGAGGAATTGTTCATTCTTTACAATCGTGTCGCCGACAGAATTGCCGATGCGGGACTGACGATCGCCCATCCCCTGGTTGGCCGATATGCGACCTCCATGGAAATGGCCGGCGCATCGCTGACGGTGCTGCCGCTCGATGCCGAACTGGAGACCTATTTGACCGCGCCGGCGGCATGCGCCTTCTGGAAGGTGTGACATGGACCTCACGGTCGAGTCCCTGCGACACGCAATCGCCAGCATCCTCGCCGTGCTCGAGACCGAGCATGAGCGTCTGACCAGCCTTGATGGCCAGATTGGCGACGGCGACCTCGGCATCACGCTGATCAAGGCATTCCGCGAGCTTGACCGGATCAAGGGCGATTTCCCGGACGATCTCGGGCCGGCGCTGATGCAGGGCGCGGCCGCGGTGGCGAAAGTCTCGAGTTCGAGCTTCGGCACGTTGCTGGCGACGTCGATGATGGCGGTCGCCAGGCAGACGAAGGGGATGGCCTCGGTTGCGTGCAGCGAGGTGCCCGGCTTTCTGGAAAAGGCGGTGGAGGCGATGATGGCGCGCGGCAAGGCAAACCTTGGCGACAAGACAGTGCTCGATGCCGTGTCCGGCGCGGCCCGGGCGGCCTCCGGACAGACTGAACCGGACGCGCTGCGCGACGCGCTGAGGCAAGGGACGCGATGCAGCGATAGCCGAGTTCCGCGACAAGCCCAACAAGATCGGCCGCGCCCGCATCTTCGGCGAACGCACCATCGGCATGGACGATCCGGGCATGGTGGCGTTCCAGGTCATGCTCGGCGCGGTATAGGGATATACGCAATACGTAAGCGATGGATTACTGTTTCCGCAGCACCTGGTCTAAAATCGCCAGCGCCTCGGCAAAGCCCTTCTCCTGCATGCCGAAGCCAACGCGGAAATGCTCGGGCGCGCCGAAACAATCGCCCGGCGCGACGAGCACGCCAGCCTCGGCCAGTGCCTCGCAGAACGGGCGGCTGTCGCGGCCGTCATGAAACCAGGGAAAGCAAACCGTGCCACCTGCCGGCTTGACCCAGGCGAGGCAGTCGCTCGCGCGTTCCATGAAATCGGAGAGGAGGGCGAGGTTTGCGGTAGCCGTCCGCTTGAGCCGGGACAGGACTGTCTCATGATGCAGAAGAGCCTGCGTCGCCAGCGTCTCGAGGATCGGCGAGCCGCTGATGGTGAAATAGCTGCGAGCGTCGATGATGCGCTTGCGCCGCTTCGGATCGGCATCGACCAGCCAGCCGACGCGCGTGCCGGCGAGCGACATCGCTTTCGACATGTCGCCCATGACGATCACGTTTTCGATCGCGGCGGCGGACGGTCTTTCCTCGCCGAAATAGAGAGGATGATAAACTTCATCGACGATGAGCGGGATGCCGCGCTGGGCAAGCGTGCCGGCCAGGGATGCGATCTCGCCGCGGGCGATGACGGCGCCGGTCGGATTGTGCGGCGAGTTGACCAGCGCCAGCACGGTGTCGGCGTTCGCGGAACCGGCCACATCTTCCGCCGCGTAGCCGGTCTCGCGCCGCAGCGCGTACGAGCGCACGCCGAGGCCCCATGCATTGGCCATCGTCTCGAAGGCGGGGAAGGCCGGAGAGGGAAGCACGACGTTGCCGCCTGGCCGGGCGGCGAGGCAGAACAGGATCGACACCGCCTCGGATGCACCGGTGGTTGCAAGCACCCACTCGGGATCGACGCCGAGAAAGGCGCCGATCGCTTCGCGCAGGGCACGGTCGCCTTCGGGCGGCGCATAGCCGACCATGAAGTCGTCGAGGCTGGTGTTGCCGAGCGCCAGCAACTCGCCGACGCTCCATTTCGGCCCCGTGCTCGATGCGAGGTTATGGCGGATCGGTGGATCGGCGAACTCATACGCGGCCAGCCAGTGGTCGAGCATAAAGGGCGGCAGGTCCATGGATCCTCCAGGTGTAAATTGCCAGACTAGGGAAGATGTGGGACGCGGGAAAGAGCGCAAGGGCCAGGTCTCGCCGGGCGTGCACCGGTTTGATGCTGCGAGGCGGCTCAACGGCGGCACTTAGTGCAATAAGAATAAAATCCGAGCAATAAGAAAAAAGTCCTTGACACGTAACGGTGGTCTGCTAGTATCTCGATATCGTCAGACAGCTGTGACTGGCTGGTCGAGGTGGAGCGGCCTGTCCGCTTGGCACACTTCTGGCGCACCTCAGCGAAAAACAGGAGTTTTGAACCGTGACCAGTTTGGCTGCACGGCTCGCCGCGGCGCGCGAGCTGTATGAAGGCGCGGCGCCGACGAAAAAGCGACTGGCTTTGCTGGGCAACTGGCTGGAATCGACGGTCGATACCAAAATCCGCACGCAGAACTGGAAGAAGCCGCCGGCCACCCGCAAGGAAATGCAGGCGCGTGTTCATCGCCGCCTCGAGACGCGGCTCGACGAGCTATTGGCGCTCGAGGAGGCCGGCGGACAGCTCTCACCCGCCGCCGCCAAGGCGCGTACCGACGAATTCCTGAAAATCGACAGCGCCTTGCGCGTGCCGCTGCGTCGCGGCGACCGCGACGGGGAGGCTCAGCAGGAGCAGGCCGAAAGCGATGCAGAACTTGCCGCAACACTGCAGAAAATCGATGATCGAATCTTTGAACTCGCCCGACACTTCGCCGCTGAAATGGTCGCTGGAAAGCATACCCCGGACATTCATCAAACGCGTCAGCACGGAATGGGCGATGCAGGCGCACAAGCGCCAGTATGAACGCACAAGGCCTCCTATCTGGCTGATGGTCGGAGGCCGCGGCGCCGGCAAGACTCGGCTCGGCGCCGAATGGGTCAATGCGCTGGAGCGCGGGTTTGCCCCATTCGCCTCGCAGGAGGAAAGGTATCGCAGCTTCGCGCTGGTCGGTGAAACCTATGCCGATGTGCGCGAGGTGATGATCGACGGTCCGTCGGGAATCCTGGCTCATGCTCGTGGCGACCGCCCGCGTTATGAGGCCTCGCGGCGGCGGCTGGTGTGGCCCTCCGGCGCGGTGGCACAGGCGTTCTCCTCCGAAAATGCCGGCGCGCTGCGAGGCCCGCAATTTTCCGCCGCCTGGTGCGACGAGCTGGCGAAGTGGAAAGACGCCGAGGCCTGTTTCGATATGCTGCAATTCGGCCTGCGTCTCGGCCATCAGCCGCGACAGCTGATCACCACGACACCGCGCCCACTGCCGCTGATCAAGCGGCTTATGGCCGACGAGTCGGTACTGGTCTCGCGCATGGCAACCGAGGACAATGCCGCGAACCTCGCCGCCAGTTTCCTGTCCACCGTGCGCGACCGTTATGGCGGGACGCGGCTCGGCCGCCAGGAACTCGACGGCGAACTGATCGAGGATCGCGAGGATGCGCTCTGGTCCCGCGCCATGCTGGAGGCAGCATGCCGCGTCCAGCCGGGGGAGTTGCGGCGTATTGTCGTGGCGGTCGATCCGCCGGCGAGCTCGCACAAGACCTCGGACGCCTGCGGCATCGTCGCCGCCGGCCTGGAGGCGGAGGATAGGGTGGTGGTGCTGGCCGATGCCAGCCTGCGGGCCGCCCGGCCGCAGGATTGGGCGGGCAGAGCGGTCTCGCTTTTCCATAGCCTCAAGGCCGATTGCATAGTCGCCGAGGTCAACCAGGGTGGTGACATGGTGACAGCCATAATCCGCGCCGCGGATGCATCGGTACCGGTCAGGGCTGTACGGGCAAAGCGCGGAAAGTGGACGCGCGCCGAGCCGGTGGCGATGCTCTATCAACAGGGCAAGGTGCGCCATGCCGCCCGGTTTGCAGCGCTCGAAGACGAGATGTGCGACTTCGGCGCCGACGGCCTTTCCGGCGGCCGCTCCCCTGACCGCGTCGACGCGCTTGTGTGGGCGATCACCGAACTGATGCCGGAGCGCTCAAAGGAGCCGCGGATCAGGGTGCTGGGGTGAGGGATGGCACCGCAGCAGAGCTCATCCACTTCGATCTTCCCGCGAAATAAGGAAACGCGCAATGAAACTCAAATGGCCCTGGTCCGCCGGATCGGGAAGGGACGCCGCGCGTCTCGAAAGCAAGCAGGCGCCGGCCTTTGTCGCCCTGCATATGCAGGGAGAGGCGTCGTGGACCCGGCGCGACTACGCGACGCTGGCGCGCGAAGGCTTCATGAGAAACCCGGTGGTGCATCGCGCCGTGCGGCTGGTCGCCGAGACGGCCGCCGCCGTACCGTGGCTGCTCTACGAGGGCGAAGCGGAGCTTTCGGACCATCCGCTGCTGGCACTGCTTGAAAGGCCGAACCCGCGCCAGGCCGGCGCCAGCTTCCTGGAGGCGCTCTACGGGCATCTGCTGATTTCCGGCAACGCCTATGTCGAACCGGCCGAAGCCGGCGAGACCCTGCGCGAGCTGCATCTGCTCAGGCCAGACCGGGTGGCGGTGGTGTGCGATGCGCAAGGCTGGCCCGTCGGGCTTGAGCATCGCACCGACAAGGCAAAGCGCAGCGTGGCGCTGGGCGGGGCAGGCGAGGGCGGGGCGCTGCATCTGGCGCTGTTTCACCCGCTCGACGACCACGGAGGATTTCCCCCGCTCGAAGCCGCGCTGATGGCGCTCGACACCCACAATGCTGCTGGACGCTGGAACAAGGCGTTGCTCGACAATTCGGCGCGACCTTCCGGTGCGCTGGTCTACGCGCCGAAGGAAGGCGGCCAGCTGTCAGTGGACCAGTTCGACCGGCTGAAGGTGGAACTCGAACAAAGCTACACAGGCGCGGCGCGCGCCGGAAAGCTGATGCTGCTTGAGGGCGGGTTCGACTGGAAGACAATCGGCCTGTCGCCCAAGGACATGGACTTCATCGAGGCGAAACATTCGGCCAGCCGCGACATCGCGCTGGCGTTCGGCGTGCCGCCGATGCTGCTGGGCATCCCGGGCGACAACACTTACGCCAACTACGCCGAGGCCAATCGCGCCTTCTATCGCATGACGGTGCTGCCGCTGGTAGCGCGCACCCTGCGTGAGTTCTCCGCCTGGCTGGCGCCTGCTTTCGGGGCGGATCTGCGCCTCTGGTACGATGCCGACCAGGTCGATGGGCTGTCCATCGAGCGCGACGCGCTATGGGCAAGGGTTGGCACCGCCGATTTTCTAACCGACGACGAGAAGAGAGCTGCCGTGGGATACGGCGCGGCTCCCGGGTGATCCCACAGCACTAAGCTTGTTTGGCCGGATATTCTTTCATTGCCAAGCGCGCACATTTGAGCTAATCGTCCATCCGATATTTCTAGGATTATTGAAATATGGATGAGCGCCAAGCCCTTCTCGCTTTTGCAGCCCTCTCGCAGGATACGCGCCTGCGCATTCTTCGCATGTTGGTCGTGGCCGGACCTGAGGGCATCGCTGCCGGGACAATCGCGGAACGGGCAAAGGTTTCGCCGTCGAATGTCAGCTTTCATCTCAAGGAACTCGAACGCGCGGGACTGACAAGAATACGCCGGGATTCCCGCTCGATCATTCATAGTATCGAGTTTGGCGCCCTGAGCGGCCTGATCCGGTTCCTGATGGAGGACTGTTGCTCCGGCCACCCGGAGATTTGCTCGCCGATCGTTTCCGCCGCAGCCTGCTGCGCACCCGCCCAGGGGGAGATCACGCAATGACCAGCCGCATCTACAACGTGCTGTTTCTCTGTACCGGCAATACCGCTCGTTCGATCCTGGCTGAAGGCATATTGCGCAAGGACGGTGCGGGACGCTTCAATGCCTTTTCCGCCGGTAGCCACCCGAAGGGCGTCGTGAACCCGTTCGCACTCAAAGTGCTTGCCGCGCTGGATTATCCGACCGAAGGATTTCGGTCCAAGGCCTGGGATGAATTTGCCGGTCCGGGTGCGCCCGTGATGGATTTCGTGTTCACCGTATGTGACAGCGCGGCGGGCGAAGCCTGCCCCGTATGGCCCGGGCAACCGATGACGGCGCATTGGGGAATTGAGGATCCGGCGACCGTGGCGGGAACCGATATCGAGAAGGAGCGCGCCTTCTCGACGGCGGCACGGTACCTGAAAACCCGTATAGGCGCCTTCCTCAGCCTTCCGCTCGGATCGATTGACCGAATGGCACTTGGCGCCAAACTGCGCGGCATCGGTGAAATGGATGGTTCGACAATAAAGCAGCACAAGGCGGGCTGATGAGTAAATACAAACTGGCACGCCGCGCCGTGGCCGAGGGCCTCGGCGCAGCGATGCTGGTTGCCACTGTCGTCGGATCCGGCATCATGGCGGAGACCCTGACCGACGACGGCGCCGTCGCGCTGCTCTGCAACACCCTCCCGACAGGCGCTATTCTGGTTGTGCTCATCACGATACTCGGGCCTATCTCCGGCGGTCATTTCAATCCGGCCGTGTCGATGGTAATGGCGATCGGCCGCGGTCTGTCTTGGCGGGATTTCGCGGCCTACGTCGCAGCGCAGTTCGCGGGTGCAACAGCCGGTACCTGGGTTGCGCATGCAATGTTCGGCCATCAGCTGTTTGAGATTTCACAAACGGTACGTGCCGGCGGCGGACAGGCGTTTTCGGAGATTGTCGCCGCTTTCGGGCTTGTATTCACAATCCTGGGTGGCTTGCGGTTCGCTCAGGGATCGATCGCTTGGCTGGTCGGTCTCTACATTGCCGCTGCCTACTGGTTCACCGCGTCGACCTCGTTTGCCAATCCGGCCGTAGCGGTGGCGCGTGCATTCACGAACACGTTCTCCGGCATTCGCCCTATGGACGTTCCAGGTTTCGTTGCGGCTGAGTTTATCGGAGCACTGGCGGCGCTGTCGCTGTGTTCATGGCTTCTGAACGACGTCAGTGAGGATCGTGCTTGAAACGGCCAGTCAGTTTCTCAATGGGCGGGTTCTGCGATACCCGATTAACTCGAACGCCAAGGGACGCGTGATGTCCATCGAGACAAGTTTGTCTCAGATATAGGAAAAAAGTCCTTGACCACCGTGACGATGTTTTGCTAGGATGTCCATATCGTCAGAGAAGTATGACTGGCGGTACTGAAAACAGCGCTGCAGCAATTTCCAGCATCGACGCGTGATCGCGTCTGATTGAACCCGCGCCAATAGCCGCAGGCCAATCTAGCGGCTGTGCGCGGCGATTTCGCACTCAAACACAACGGCCGGCCGACCAGACCTGACCTCGATAGGGCAGGGCTGCGGCGGCTCGCCCAGAAACGGAACCCCAACATGACCACTCTTTCCGACGCGGCCTGGCTGTGGGTCGTGAAAGGCGCGGGCGCGGTTGCCGGCTCGGCGATCTCGCTGGCCTATATCCTGCCGACCGGCCGGCGCGACGCGGCAGTACGCTTCGCCGTCGGCCTGGTGTGCGGCCTCGTCTTCGGCGGCACGGCGGGCGTCAAGCTGGCGGCCGAGCTCGGCGTCGAGAACGCCATCGGTCCGGGCGAAACCGCATTGATCGGCGCAGCCTTCGCCAGCCTTTGCGCCTGGTGGGCGCTGGGTTTCCTGCAGCGGGTTTTCGACACCGGCGGCCTCTTCAAACGCTTCAGAAAAGGAACATCCGAATGAACGCGACACGGCGCGAAGGCG
Source organism: uncultured Alphaproteobacteria bacterium (assembly GCA_963829135.1). GTDB lineage: Bacteria > Pseudomonadota > Alphaproteobacteria > Rhizobiales > Rhizobiaceae > Kumtagia. The sequence continues at coordinate 383,075 of CAWHHO010000004.1, forward strand.
CCTGCGAACGCAAATTCGCCAATATCAAGTTCGGCGAGATCGAGGATGACGGCTGCTTCGCTGGATATGCGAGTCTGTTCGGCACGGTCGACCTCGGCGGTGACGTGGTGCTGCCAGGCGCGTTCGCGCGCTCTATTCGCGAGCGCGGCGCCCCGGGCATCCGCATGCTCTATCAGCACGATCCCTCCGAGCCGATCGGCGTGTGGCAGGAACTGCGGGAGGACGGTCGCGGCTTGTTCGTGCGCGGCAAGCTGGCGAAGGACGTCGAGCGCTCGCGCGCCGTCCTGTCGTTGATGCGCGCCGGCGCGCTCGACGGTCTCTCGATCGGCTTCCGCGCAACGAAGGCGCACAAGGACAGCAAAACCAAGATCCGCAGCATCGCCGAGGCGGATCTTTGGGAGATCTCGGTGGTGACATTTCCCATGCTGCCTGGCGCGCGTGTCGCCGCTGTCAAAAGCGGTCGGCGGGAACTGCCCGAAATCAAACGCTTCGAACGCTGGCTGACAGAGCGGGCCGGGCTAACGCCCGAGCAGGCCCGCACCGTCATTACCAAGGGCTACGCCCGCCTCTTAGCGGGACGCCATCCCGCCGGATCCACGGCAAGCCTCGCGAAACGGCTTCGCGAAGCTACCCGTCTCATGCATTTGAAAGGATAAGACATGACTGATCAGACATTCGAAACCAAATCCGCCGAAGACCTGACCGAGGCATTCGGTGACTTTATGACGACCTTCGAGGCGTTCAAGGCCGCCAATGACGAAAAGCTGACGCAGATCGAAAGCCGGTTCGGCGCCGATACCGTGACAACGGACAAGCTCGACCGCATCTCCAATGCGCTCGACGAACACAAGCGCCGGCTCGACAATCTGACGCTCAAGCAGGTGCGCCCGCCGCTCGGCGGCGAAAAGACGGCGCCGTCGGAACACAAAGCCGCGTTCGACGCCTATCTCCGGCGCGGCGAAGATCGCGCGCTGCGTTCGCTCGATGTGAAGGCAATGTCTTATGGAACCGGCTCAGACGGCGGCTATCTGGTGCCTGCAGAGGTCGAGACCGAAATCGGCCGGCGCCTGGCGACCATATCGCCGATCCGCTCGATCGCTTCGGTTAGGCAGGTTTCGGCAGCGGTGCTGAAGAAGCCGTTCTCGGTCTCCGGACCGGCAGTCGGATGGGCGGCCGAGACGGCCGCGCGCCCGCAGACCGCCTCCCCGGTGCTCGACGAACTGCAGTTTCCGACCGCGGAACTCTATGCCATGCCGGCGGCGACCCCGTCGCTCCTGGAAGATGCCGTGGTCAATCTCGACCAGTGGATCGCCGCTGAGATCGAAGCGGCCTTCGCCGAGCAGGAAGGCGCGGCTTTCACCAATGGCGACGGCGTGAACAAGCCGAAGGGCTTCCTCGCCTATCCGGCTGTCGCCGAAACCAGCTGGAGCTGGGGCAGCCTCGGCTACCTCGCAACCGGTGTTTCCGGAGGCCTGCCGGCCAGCAATGCATCCGATAAGCTCATCGACCTGATCTACTCATTGAAGGCGGGCTATCGACAGAATGCCAGTTGGGTGATGAACCGGAAGGTGCAGGGCGATATCCGCAAGCTGAAGGACGCCGACGGCAACTACCTCTGGCAACCGCCGGCGGTGCCCGGCGGTCGCGCCATGCTGATCGGCTTCCCGGTCGTTGAGGCGGAAGACATGCCAAATGCCGCCGCCGATGCGAAGCCGATCGCCTTTGGTGATTTCTCACGCGGGTACCTCGTTGTCGACCGAACCGGCGTTCGGGTGCTGCGCGATCCCTACTCCGCCAAGCCCTATGTGTTGTTCTACACCACCAAGCGCGTCGGCGGCGGCATCCAGGACTTCAACGCGATCAAGCTGCTGAAATACGGGACGGTTTGAGGCCCCTTGTGGGAGGGTAGACCCTACGCCAGTGGGTGAGGGTCAGACAGGGATATGTCCTGTCCGACCCATCTTCCGAATTCCACTTCCTTCCATTCGTTCGCCCACCCTTCCCGCGGGGGAGGGTAAGGGCGCTCCTTAGGACCCATCATGACACTGACATGCACCGGCATGCCGGAGGCGGAGCCTGTGGCTGTCGCCGAGGCTAAAGCCTACCTGCGCCTGGACACGACATCCGAGGACGACCTTGTTGCCAGCCTGATCCGTGCCGGGCGCGAGGATGTCGAGCGCACGGCCGGATTGGCGCTGATCGACCAGACATGGCGACTGACGCTCGACGCCGTGCCGCAGAGCGGCGTCGTGCTTCTGCCACGTCATCCTATCCGGGAGGTGATTGCCGTCACCGCCTATGGCAGCAGCGAAGGCGAGGTCTCGCTGGTTCCGGCAAACGCCTGGCAGGCTGACTTGATCTCACGCCCAGCACGCCTGCTTTTTCATCGCCCGCCGACACCGACGCGCGTGATAAACGGCATCGCAATCGATTTTCGTGCCGGTTTCGGCGAGGCGGGAACCGACGTGCCAGATCTGCTGAAGCGCGCCATTCTGTCGCTTGCAGCGCACTGGTACGAGTATCGCGCAGGCCATGGCCCCGACGGACTGCCGACCTCTTACCCGCCGCACTACGAGCGGCTGATCGCGCCCTGGCGCGACCGGAGGCTGTGATGATGTTCATCGAGCCGGGCACTATGCGTCATGAACTGTCGCTGCAAGCTCAAGTGCGGACTCCTGACGGCATGGGCGGCTACACGCTCGACTGGCAGGAGGCGGCGACCGTCTTCGCCCAGATCGAGCCGGTGTCGGCGGCATCCTTTTTCGGGGCCGACCAGACGCTCGAGGAGACAACGCATCGCATCACACTTCGCGGCCGCAATGGCGTTGCCAGCGCCATGCGCTTCGTGCGGGGCGCGAGGGTCTTCGACATCATCACCGTCAGCGATCCGGATGAGACCGGCCGCTACCTGGTCTGCCGGGTGAGGGAGGTGGGCCGGTGAATATTGCCATGAGAATGACGCTGAATGGCTTAATTCAGGCGCTGAGGCTCGACGCGCAACGCCTTGCCGATGCTGTTGAATTTGGTCAGCTGCTCGATGGGGAGCTACAGCCCGGCCTGCGCCGACCGACAACCCGAACGATAAGGAGCGACGACGATGAGCGCCGCGGCGAGTGACCTTCAACGCGCAATCTTCATTGCGCTTTCAGGAGATATAGGGCTTGCCGCAATGATCGGCGGCAACAAGATCTACGACTACGCACCGCCGCTCGCCGGCTTCCCCTACATCACCTTGGGTCGCACCAGCGTGTTTGACTGGAGCACCGGCACGGAGAGCGGCAGCGAGCACATCCTGACATTGCACGTCTGGTCTCAGGCGAAGGGGCGAAAGGAGGTGCTGCAGGTGATGGAGCGTGTCGGGGCGCTGCTTCGCGAGGTCTCGCTGACGCTCAACGAGCATCACCTGGTTCTGCTCCGTTTGGAACAGAGCGAAGTGCGATTCGAGCCGGACCTTTCGGCTCATCACGGGACGCTCCGGCTTCGGGCGCTCGTGGAGGTAGTTTAGATCCATTAGCTGCAACACCCCCTAATCCGCACTCGTTTCGGTCAGCCACCTTCTCCCACAACAAGGGGAAGAACCGTCCTCGCCAGTTCCGCCGATTGCCACGACAAAGTTTGGCAGCGCGGTTAGCGCGGACTCACCTTCTCCTCCTGTGTCAGATGTGGTGGCCGAGCGTAGCAGGATCGGAGGAGGAGTATTCCAGCTCGGCAAGTTCAGACTAAGGAAACATCATCATGACGGCACAGAAGGGCAAGGACCTCTTGCTCAAGATCGACCTGGACGGGCTGGGCAGCTTCGTCACCGTGGCCGGGCTACGGTCGCGGCGGCTGGCCTTCAATAGTGATACCGTCGATATCACCAATGCCGATTCGGCCGGCCGGTGGCGCGAACTGCTGGCGGGCAGCGGTATCCAGCGCGCCTCGATGAGTGGTTCGGGCATATTCAAGGACGCGCAGTCAGACGCTTCGATCCGTCAGAAGTTTTTCTCCGGCGAGATCGTCGACTGGCAAATGGCCATTCCCGGCTTCGGAATCGTCGAAGGTCCGTTCCAGATCACGGCACTTGAATACTCGGGCAATCACGATGCCGAGGTGACTTTCGAGATCGGGCTGGAATCGGCGGGCGCTCTCAGCTTCGAGGCACTGCCATGACGGTGAACAAGCGGCGCGGCGAAATTGCCGCGGAACTCGACGGTCACAGCTACCGCCTCTGCCTGACACTCGGCGCACTCGCTGAACTGGAGTCGGCTTACGAGGCAGATGATCTCGGCGCGCTGGTGGAGCGCTTCGCGTCGGCGCGGCTTTCGGCTCGTGACCTGATCCGCATCGTTGGCGCGGGTCTGCGCGGCGCCGGCAACGAAATCAGCGATGCGGATGTGGCCAGCATGCAGGCGATGGACGGGGCGGCGGGATTTGCCGCGATCGTGGCGGAGCTGCTGACGGCAACCTTCGGCGCAAATGCCGCTGCGAGCAGCGGCAGGAGCAAATCTACTGCAGGAGACGCCGCAACGCGCCCTTGAAGGCCGCACCGGGCGAATTCCCATGGGACATGGTGATGACCGTGGGTTTTGGTTTGTTGCGGCTTTCTCCCAAGACGTTCTGGTCAATGACTCCCCGGGAAATGGAGCGCGCCATGAGTGTGCTCGGCCTCGGTGACGCTGGCCCCGGCCGTGCAGAGCTGGAAGCGTTGATGGAAGCTTTTCCGGACGGTGAATGGTGAATGGTGAATGGTGAATGGTGAATGGCTTAAGACCGTTCCTTCAAGCGGCCAGAGCAACTGCAGCCTCCCAACAACCAGCAACATTCCCCTTGCGGACAGATGGCGCTTCCGACCATTCCCATTCACCAGTTCACCATTCACCATCCACCATTCACCACTCAACGAGGCTCCCATGCCCGAAAATGTCGTCGTCTCGATCGAGGCGGATACCCAGCCGTTCCTGAACTCCCTCGACAGCCTGCAAAAGCTTTCTGCGAGTTTCGGCTCGCAGCTCACGGGCGCGCTGAAGAGCGCAGCGGTCGACGGCAAGGAGCTGGATTCGGTGCTGCGCCGCATCGCGCTCAACCTTGCCGGCAGCGCGCTAAATCAAGGCTTGGCACCGCTGCAAAATATGATTGGCTCGATGTTTTCCGGTTTCACCGGCGGGCTTACAGGCCTGATACCCTTCGCCAAAGGCGGGGTAATGCCGTTCGCATCCGGCGGCGTGGTTTCAGCTCCGACCTACTTCCCCGCGGGGGGCAGACTTGGCCTGATGGGCGAGGCGGGCGCCGAGGCGATCCTGCCGCTGCGGCGCGGCGCCGATGGCCGGCTTGGCGTCGCGTCGGGTGGCAGCGGTGGCGGGGTCAATATCACCTTCAACGTCACCGCCGCAGATGCGGCTTCCTTCCGCAAATCCGAAGCACAAGTGACGGGCATGCTGGCAAGGGCGGTGTCGAGAGGAACAAGAACGTTTTGAGCGGTCGTCGGTCGTAATTCGTCGGTCGGATCTTGTCCGACCAAAAGACTGGCGAACCAGGAACCAACCAATCTCGACCGGCCAACCGTAGCAAGCGCGAAAACCAACGCCCATGACCCTTTCCGCCTTCCATGACATCCGCTTTCCCGTCGCCGTCTCGTTCGGCGCGACCGGCGGGCCGGAGCGGCGCAACGAGATTGTGACGCTGACCTCAGGCCGCGAGAAGCGCAACGCGCGCTTCGCCCTGTCGCGCCACCGCTACGATGCCGGCACCGGCCTGCGCTCGCTCGCCGACCTTTACGAGATCGTCGATTTCTTCGAAGCGCGGCGGGGCTCGCTGCATGCGTTCCGCTTTCGCGATCCCTTCGACATGAAATCCTGCCGCCCCGACCAGGCACCAACCGCAACCGACCAGTCGCTCGGAACCGGCGACGGGAGCCGCGCGCGTTTCGCTTTGGTCAAGCGCTACGGCGACGTTGCGGGCGCCTATGCGCGGCCGATCCGAAAGCCGGTGGTGTCGAGCCTGAAAGTTGCGGTTGGCGGAACGCTCGCCGGCACCGACCGCTACGATTTCGACGACGCCACCGGCGAGATCGTGTTTTCGCCTGCTGCCATTCCGCATGCGGGCCAAGTGGTTACCGCGGGCTTCGAGTTTGACGTGCCGGTGCGCTTCGACATCGAGCGCCTGGAGGTCGGCATCAGTGCCTTCAAGGCCGGCAAGATCCCGACGATCCCGCTGATCGAGGTGCAGATATGAGCATTTATCCCGCAGCACTCGCCGCGCATCTCGAAGGCGAGACGACGACCGTCTGCCATTGCTGGCGGTTGACCCGCGGCGACGGCGTGATCAAGGGTTTCACCGACCATGACTGCCGGCTGACGGTGAATGGCGACATTTTCCAGCCGCTCAGCGGTTTCACCGCGACTGAAGCCCGCGACACGCTGGGGCTGGCAGTGGATACGGTGGACGTGGAAGGCGCGTTGTCGTCGGACGATATCGGCGAAGCAGACATCGCGGCGGGGCTCTATGACGATGCGGTGGTCGAAACACTGCTGGTCAATTGGGCGACACCCGCGCAGTTCGCGCGCCTCCGAAGCGCCACGATCGGCAAGATCACGCGGCGCGACAACGCGTTCGTGGCAGAATTGAAAAGCCGCACGCACCGTCTGGACGAGATCAACGGGCGGGTGGCGGCGCGCAAATGCGACGCTCGGCTCGGCGATCACCGCTGCCGGTTCGCGCTCGGCCAGTCCGGGTTCTCGGCGTCCGCGACGGTGGCGGCGGTATCCACGCCCGAGAGCATCGCGGTATCGGGGTTGAGCAGCTTCGCGCGAGGTTGGTTCGCTCTGGGCACAATCGAATGGACGGGCGGTGCGCTGGAGGGACGCAAATCCTTTGTCACCGCCCACCTCAAGGATGCGAACGGCGTCACGCTGATGCTTCAGGCGGCGGAGGGCATTGGGCCGCAGCCGGGCGATGCTTTCACGATCCGCGCCGGCTGCGACAAGGCTTTTGCGACCTGCAAGGCGAAGTTCGGCAATGCGCTGAACTTCCAGGGCTTTCCGCATCTCCCCGGCAACGATGCAGCCTATAACTACGCCGCCGACGGCGATGTGTTCGATGGCGGCGCGTTGGTGCCTTGAGGTCTCGTCGCCGGAGGTTGCGACCCGCGGTCCTTCACCTGACCGCCGCTTCGGCCGGGTCAGGGGAGAACAGCGCAATCCTCGTTGCGATCTTTCCCAAGGAGCAGCAGTGCCAACTTCCTCCATGGCCAATAGCATCATCACCGAAGCCCTGACCTGGGTGGGTACCCCTTACCGGCATCAAGGCCGGCGCAAGGGTGTCGGTTGCGATTGCCTTGGCCTGCTGATCGGAGTGTGGGAGGCGATCTATGGCGAGGCCCCCGAAGAGCCAGGCCCGTATGCGCCGGATTGGGCGGAAGCGGGCGGCGTCGACAGCTTTCTTGAAGCGGCGCGGCGGCATTGCCGCGAGAAACCGCCGGCAGACATGGCGGCTGGAGACCTCATCCTGTTCCGCTGGCGTCCGCACCTGCCCGCCAAGCACGCCGCCATACTGATCTCACCCGACCGTTTCGTGCATGCCTATGAGGGCAGCGCCGTGGTGGTTTCGACGCTGGTGCCGCAATGGCGGAAGCGGATTGCTGGGGTGTTTGGGTTTCCGGACATTTGATTGGTTGCGCTTCGCGCGGCAGGCGAGTCGCGAGGCTCGCTCTCGCACACATCACCTTCGAGGACATTTTCCATGGCAGTACTTCTCCTGCAGGCCGCAGGCGCGGCGATGGGCGGGCTGTTCGGCCCTGTCGGCGCGGCGATCGGCACCGCCGCCGGCGCGATGGCCGGCTATGCCATCGACAAGGCATTGATCTCCAGCACGCAGCGCATCGAGGGGCCGCGGCTCTCCGGCGCGCAGCCATTCGTTGCCGAGGAGGGCGCGCCGATCCCGCGCCTCTACGGCACCGCGCGGCTGAGCGGCATCATGATCTGGGCGACGCGCTTTGAGGAAGACAAGACCACCCGCCGCCAGGGCGGCAAGGGCGGACCGAAGGTGACCGAATACAGCTATTTCGGCAATGTCGCGTTTGCATTGTGCGAGGGGGAGATCGCTGGCGTACGCCGCGTCTGGGCGGATGGTCGGGAGATCGACCTGACCAATGTCGAGATGCGTGTGCACACCGGCGGTGCGGACCAGGCGCCCGATCCGCTGATCGAATCGCGCCAAGGTGAGGGCAACACGCCGGCCTATCGCGGGCTGGCCTACGTTGTGTTCGAGCGTCTCCCCCTTGGCGATTATGGCAATCGCATCCCGCAGATCCAGTTCGAGGTCTTGCGGCCGGTCGGCAAGTTGCGGGAAACCATTCGGGCGGTCGCAATGATCCCCGGCTCTACGGAATACGGGCTATCGACGAAGCAGGTCATAAAGCGTTCGAGGCCAGGCGAAAGCCGCTCGGAAAACCGCCACACGCTGCGCGCCGATACAGATTTCATCGCTTCGCTCGACGAATTGCAGATGCTGTGCCCAAATCTCGAGAATGTGGCGCTGGTGGTTTCGTGGTTCGGCAGCGATCTGCGCGCCGGTCATTGCCGCATCGAACCAGGCGTGACCAACACAACAGGCGATTACTCCGATGATTGGCGGGTCTCCGGCGTGGAACGGCCGGATGCCAAGATCGTCTCGACCCATGGTGGCGGTTCCGCCTATGGCGGCACGCCGACAGACCGCTCCGTCATCGAGGCGATCGCCGAAATCAAGGCACGCGGCCTGAATGTGACGCTGTATCCGTTCATCATGATGGATGTGCCGCACGGCAACGGGCTGCCCGATCCGTACGGTGGCGCGGCGCAATCACCATATCCGTGGCGCGGGCGCATCAGCTGCTTTCCCGGACCGGACCAGCCGGGTAGCGCCGACAGGACTTCAGCGGCACGGGCACAGGTGCAGGCTTTCTGCGGCACTGCCGCGCCGGACGAGTTTTCGGCGGACGATGATGGGGTCAGCTTCGACGGCGACAGCGGCGACTGGGGTTATCGTCGGCTAATTCTGCATTATGCACATCTCGCGCAGGCCGCAGGCGGCGTCGACACGTTCCTGATCGGTTCGGAACTGCGCGGACTGACGACGTTACGCGATGGCGTCAATGCGTTTCCCTTTGTCGAGGCTCTTTGCCAATTGGCTGATGAAGTGCATGCGCTTCTCGGCCCGGCCACCGCCATCACCTACGGCGCCGATTGGACCGAATATTTCGGCCATCAGCCGGCGGATGGCTCGGGCGATGTGTTCTTTCACCTCGATCCACTATGGGCGCGGCCCTCGATCGCCGCCGTCGGCATAGACAACTACATGCCGCTCGCCGACTGGCGGGATGCCGATTACCTTGCAGGTAGTCCGGACGGGGCCAGCGGGCCCTATGATCCGGCAGCCCTGAAGGCAGCCATCACCTCCGGGGAGGGGTTCCACTGGTTTTATGCCACGCACGCCGACCGACTCGCGCGCCAGCGCACACCGATAGCCGACGGCGCGTATGGCAAGCCGTGGACGTTCCGCTTCAAGGATCTGGTCGGCTGGTGGTCGCACGCGCATGTCGATCGTATCGGCGGAATCGAGCACGTGTCAGCGACTGCCTGGGCGCCATGCCAAAAACCGATCTGGTTCACGGAACTCGGTTGCCCGGCTGTGGACAAGGGGCCGAACCAGCCAAACGTCTTTGTCGACCCGAAATCCAGCGAGAGCTCTACGCCATATTTCTCCAATGGAGGGCGTAATGATCTGGCGCCCAGGCGATTTCTGGAGGCCCATGCCGCGCATTGGGATCCGGAAAGTCACGATTTCGATCCGGCCGGCAATCCGGTCTCGCCGATTTATGGCGGGCGCATGCTCGATAACCGCCGCAGTTACATCTGGTGCTGGGACGCACGGCCGTTTCCGGCGTTTCCATTGCTGGCAAGCGTCTGGACGGATGGCGGAAACTGGCATCTCGGCCATTGGCTGAACGGACGGTTGGAAGGCCTCGACGTCGGATCTTTGATCAACGCGATCCTTGCCGACCATGGGCTGCCATCGGCGAATGTGGCTGAAGCCGATGGCACGCTGCAAGGCTACGTCATAGACGAGCCGGGCGCTGCGCGCTCGGCCATCGAGCCGCTGGTCGACCTCTACGGCCTAGGAGTGACGGAAGGCGCCGACCGCATGATCTTCCGCAGCACGCGGGCGCGGTCTGCCGTTCCAAGAGCGGTGGATGTGATGGTAGCGGAGGACGATGGCGCGTCGCTGGAGAAGGTGCGCACGCCGGATCACGAGTTGCCGGCCGAAGCGATGCTGGTCTATCGCGACCATCTGGTCGGCTTCCAGGCAGGTTCGGTGCACGCCACCCGCATCGGGGTCACCAACCAGCGGCAACGAACGTTGAGTTTCCCGGGAGTTTTGGAGCGGGAGCAGGCTCAGGTGCTGATCGCCGATTGGCTGGACCGCGTGTGGGCCGGTCGCGAGACGGCGAGCTTTTCAGTTGCGAGCTATCGCGAGGGCTTCGAACCTGGGTCGGTGGTGACATTGCCGGAGCAGGGGACTTCCGAGTTCCTTGTCACGGAAGTGGAGGATGGGCTGGTGCGACGCATCAAGGCGCGCCGCATCGACCGCGCCGCATCGAACGCCTGGGCGAATGCCCCGGCGGAGGTTCTGCCCGAACCGCCGATCCACGCCGGCCTGCCACACGTGCTGTTTCTCGACCTTCCATCGCGTATGGACACCGCGGCTCCGCAGGATCAGTTCCGCGTCGCGGCGTGGCAAAAGCCGTGGAAGAGCCTGGTGCTGATGGCCTCGCCAGAGGATACCGGCTTCGCGCAGCGAACAGTCATTACCCGGCCGGCCGATCTCGGCAAGCTCGTCGAGCCTTTGCCGCCCGGATCATTCGAAGCCCGCATCGACAGGATGGCCGCGCTCACCGTCGAGTTGTTCGATGCGGAGGCTGCGAGCGTCAGCCGTTTGCAAATGCTGAACGGCGCTAATGCCGCTGCCGTGCGGGCGATCAATGGAGTTTGGGAGATCTTGCAGTTCTTAAACGCCGACGAAACCGCGCCGGGCATCTGGCGGCTCACGAGTTTGTTGCGCGGCCAGTTGGGCACTAGCGACGCGATGGCGGCAGGTGCGGCAGTCGGTGCGCCCTTCGTCATTCTGGATGAGCGTATACGGGCGGCGGGCTTGCTGCCAGGCGAGATCGGCTTGCAGCTCAACTGGCGGGCCGGCCGCTCCGGAGCAATCATATCGGACGCCGCGTTTACGCGTCAGCAAGCGGTAGGCGGCATTCGCGCGAGGCTGCCATTGTCGCCGGTCCATCTGCGCTGTTGCAAAACCGGAGGCGACCTGGCGTTCTCCTGGGTTCGAAGAGGACGCGTCGACGCGGACGACTGGGCGGCTACCGATATTCCACTCGGGGAGGACCGGGAGGAATATCGCGTGGACATCCGCTCAACGGGCGGCGGGGGCATTATACGCTCCGCCACAATAACACCTTCGAGCTGGACTTACCCGGCTGCCTACATCGCCGCGGATTTCGGCTCAATGCCCGCGGCGCTCGATATTACGGTGCGGCAGCTCAGCCTCTCGGCAGGCTGGGGCGTCCCAGCCACTCGACGCTTTGAGCTGTGACTGCATCGACCAGAGGCGCCGGCGTCTCTCTAAGCCATTTTCCAACTAACCTTGACAAGCCATTGAAAGGATAAGTCATGAACGAGACCAAGCCATGGTATCAGTCGCGCACCGTATGGGCGTCGATCGTCACCATTGTCATTGCCTGCTGCGGGCTTTCCGGCGCGCCCTTGGACACTTTCGACGAAGCCTCGTTCATCGATGCGCTGTTGCAGCTCGCAACCGCAATCGCCGGTGTCGTCGCCCTGTTTGGCCGCCTGTTTGCGCAGATGCGGATCGAGTGAGGCTGGAGGGTCGGCTTGAGCTTCTCGGCGAGATGAACTATGTATCTACATAGTGGATACCTCCGAAGGTGTGTGAAAGTTATGATGTCGAGCGTCGCCAAGTGGGGAAATAGTCTGGCTTTGAGAATTCCCACGGCGTTCGCGCGGGAACTTGATGTGAAGGAGGGAGGTTCAGTCGAGATTTCCGTAGCGAACGGAGCTTTGGTGGTGCGCCCCATTGATGAAACGAAGCGCTATGATCTAGAGGCTCTTCTGAGTTGCATTACGGAAGACAATCTCCATGGCGAAATTACCTCTGGATCCTCAGTCGGCCAAGAGTTCTAGTATTCCGTACTGTCCGCAACAATATGACATCGTTCGAATACGGTTCGACCCGCAAGCGGGGCGAGAGCAAGCAGAGACTCGACCTGCGTTCGTTCTGTCGTCGACGCGATACAACTCCTTAACGCGTTTGTGCGTGCTTTGCCCAATTACCAATCAGGTCAAGGGATATCCTTTCGAGGTGACAGTGACGGCGGGTGGCAAGACAACCGGTGTTGTCCTCTCGGATCAGATCAAGAGCTTTGACTGGTCGGCTCGTGCTGCTGAGTTCATTGAGCATCGTCCCGACATCGCGCCACAAGTTGCCGGCAAGATCAGGGCGCTTCTGGGTCTGTAGACGATGCGCCCAGAGTGCGAGACTCGTTCATTCCGCGTTCAGCAGATATAGGCTAGAACAGCAATCATGAAACGGATCGTCTCCATCACCCGGCTTGTCCTGGCTGCCCTTTGCGCGGCGGGCCTGCTTGCCGTCCAGTCGGTTGCGGCTCCTCTCACGGTTCCGGCGCCGGACCGTGGCGACCTGGTGGTTGAGGTGCAGTCGGATTGCTATTCGATCGGCCAGCAGGTAGCGGCGGAACGCGGTGGCACGCTTGCGAAGGCGCAGCAGTCAACCAAGGGCGGCCAGGCCGTATGCGTCATTGTCGTGCTGCTGCCCGGCAAGGATGGCGGGCGACCGCGCCGCGCGCAAATTGTCGTACCTCTGAACTAGAGCATGCCCAAGAGTGTTGAGCGGTTGGGAATGAGGCATGCCTGACGCACGTCGGTTCGCGTTGCAGACCGGCTTCCGATAAAATGCCAGCCCACACAACGGACAGATGATTCCATGCGCATACTGGTGGTCGAGGACGACAAGGATCTCAATCGGCAGCTAACCCAGGCGCTGACCGATGCGGGCTACGCCGTCGACAAGGCGTTTGACGGCGAGGAGGGGCATTTTTTGGGCGACACCGAGCCCTACGATGCCATTGTGCTCGATGTCGGCTTGCCGCAGATGGACGGGATCAGCGTGGTCGAGCGCTGGCGACGCGAGGGCCGCAAGATGCCGGTGCTGATCCTCACCGCCCGTGATCGCTGGAGCGACAAGGTCGCCGGCATCGACGCCGGGGCCGACGACTATGTGACCAAACCCTTCCACATCGAGGAGGTTCTGGCGCGACTCCGGGCTCTGATCCGCCGCGCGGCGGGCCATGCCTCGTCGGAATTGACCTGCGGACCACTGCGCCTCGACACCAAGGCGTCGAAGGCGGACATGGACGGCATGCCGCTCAAGCTTACCTCGCACGAGTTCCGGCTGCTTGCCTATCTTATGCATCATATGGGCGAGGTGGTCTCGCGCACCGAGCTGGTCGAGCACCTGTACGACCAGGATTTTGACCGTGATTCGAACACGATAGAGGTTTTTGTTGGCCGACTTCGTAAGAAGATGGGTATCGATTTGATCGAAACCGTGCGCGGCATGGGCTACCGTATGCGTGAGCCGGAGGCGTGACGACGGAGGTTTCAACACCCGTCAAATCGCGTGCCTGGCCGGTCGCACTCGCACCGCGCTCTCTGGCTTTCCGCGTGTTGGCATTTTCGACGATCTGGGCGATCGTCGCGCTGATCCTGATCTATACGGTTATCGCCACTCTCTACCGGCAGACCAGCGAACGCGGCTTCGACAGCCTTCTATCGGCCCATCTGTTCAACCTCATCGGCTCGGTAGGGGTATCGGAGACGGGCGAGCTGACCGGCGGGCCCGATCTCGGCGATCTACGATTTTCCGAGCCGCGTTCCGGGTGGTATTGGGCGGTGGAGCCGATCTCGCAGGGCCTTACCGGCGAGTTGCGATCGTTGTCGATGACCGGCAAGATTCCCTCGCCCACAATCGCGGATGCACCATTCAATTCAAGCTTCCAGCGAAATTATGTAACAGACGGAATCAACGGCGAGGAACTGCAAGTCTTCGAGAGCGAGTTCGTGCTCGACGACAAGAACCGCATTGCGCGGTTCCGCGTCATGGGCAACCGCACCGAGTTTGAGCAGGAGATCGACGCGTTCGAATGGCAGCTGTTCACCTATCTGTCGCTGTTCGGCATCGGTATGATTGGCATCAACGCGGCGGCGATCCTCTTGGGCTTGCGGCCGTTGGGGCGGGTTCGCGAGGCCCTTTCCAAGGTGCGCGAAGGTACGGCGCAGAGGCTGGGTGGTAATTTTCCGACCGAGATCGAACCCTTGGCGAATGAGACCAATGCTCTCATCGAGAACAATCGCCGCATCGTCGAGCGTTCCAGAACCCAGGTTGGCAATCTCGCGCATTCGCTGAAGACGCCGCTTGCGGTGCTGCTTAACGAGGCTCGAGCGCTGGGCGGCGAAAGGGGCAGGATCATATCCGACCAGGCATCGTCGATGCAGGGCCAACTCGAGCATTACCTGCAGCGGGCCCGTATTGCCGCGCAGCGCGACAGCGTGGTCTACCGCACGCCGGTGACGGCGTTGCTGGAACGCATGGTGCGGGTGATGGCAAAGCTCGGAAAAGGGACGTCAGTGTCGTTCATACCAGCAGCACAGGATATCGTGTTTGCCGGAGAACGCGAGGATCTTGAGGAGATTGTCGGAAATCTGCTCGAGAACGCGATGAAGTGGGGGAAGAGCAAGGTTGTCGTCACGCTCGCGCCGGCTGCGCGGCAGGAAGACCACGGCATGTTTTCTATTACGATCGAGGACGACGGTCCGGGCATTCCTGAGGACAAGGCGCGCGAAGCGATGAAACGCGGCAAGCGTCTGGACGAGAGCAAGCCCGGCACAGGGTTGGGCCTGGCGATTGTTTCGGATCTGGTGAGCGAATATGGCGGCAAGATAGAGCTTGGACGCGCGACGATCGGCGGGTTGAAAGCGGTTGTTCTTCTGCGCCGCGTCGAGTAGACGGAAAACAGGTTCGCAGCGAGGGGCTGCGGGCTTAAGCTTCGGTCCAATTTCGAACCTGTCGCTGCAGTGTCGGAACGATCTGCGAGTGGCTTGAACCGGTGGTTGAGATGACGTTTCGTGCGGTGCTGCTTGTCGGTTTTCTTGCGATAGCCGGCTGTGGAACGACGTCGGGTACCGGCTCGAAGGCGACCGGCGACAATACCGTGGACGTGACGCCCTCGGACGGCAGCGGCAAGGCCAGCATGGTCGGCGGATTGATCACCGGGTCGATCGGCAACGGGCTCGGCTCGGGCGACAGGCGCAAAGCCCTGGAAGCCGAATACAAGGCTCTGGAATACACGCAGAGCGGCCAGAGGGTGTCCTGGACCGGTGATCGAGCCGGCCGATCGGGCGAGGTGGTGCCGGCGCAACCTTATCGCGTCGGCTCGCAGGATTGCCGGCAATACACGCATACTGTTAGTGTAAACGGCCAGACGAGAACCGCGCGCGGCACGGCCTGTCGCAACGAAGACGGCAGCTGGGCGACCCTGAGCTAGGTCACGAACTGGGGCCGCCAGCCGGCGAGCGGCGGTCAATCAGCCGCACGCTAGCCGATTGGCAGGCCGGGCAAGGCCGGATATTGGAAAGCGCATGCTGTTCTGGATCCTCGCCGCGCTGCTGACACTCGCTGCAAGCCTCGCGGTCCTGCTGCCGCTGGCGAGGCGATCCGGGCAAGCAACCCGCCCGCAAGACAATGACATCGAGGTCTATCGCGATCAGTTGCAGCGAGGTCGAGCGCGATGCCGAACGCGGGCTGATCGGCGTCAGCGACGCTGAAGAAGCCAGGGCCGAGATCGGCCGGCGCATCCTGCGGTTGGCGGATGAGAGCAAACTGGAACCTGTTTCGATCGAAAACGCCGCATCTTCGGTAAGCAGTGTTTTGGCAATGAAGAAGACGACCGAAGCGCGCCGGCGCGCTACCACGGCTAGAGTGATAGGCGCAGCTGCAGTCCTGTCCATTCCGCTTGTCAGCTGGGGGCTGTATGGCGAACTCGGGTCACCGCAATTGCCAGCTGAACCATTGGTCGCCCGCCTGAAAGAGGATCCCGCCAATAGCTCGGTCGCAGAACTCGTCGCCCGTGCCGAGGCGCACCTCACCAGCAATCCCGATGACGGGCGCGGCTGGGATGTGCTCGCGCCGATCTATTTGCGCGGCGGGCGCTTGGCCGATTCCGTGACGGCCTACCGCAACGCCATCCGGCTGTTGGGCGAGACCGGCGATCGTGTTGCGGGACTGGGCGAGGCGATTGCCAGCACTGCCAACGGCCTTGTTACGTCGGATGCGCAGGCGGCCTTCCGGCGCGCCATTCAGATCGAGCCGACAAATCCTAAGGCAAAATTCTATCTCGCCACCGCTCTCGCTCAGGAAGGCAAGCTCGAGGAGGCAGCAGCAGCGTGGCAGCAGATGAATATCAATCTGCCGGAAGAAAGTCCGTGGCGACCGGCCGTCCAGCAGGCGCTTGGCGAGGTCGACCGGCTGGCGGCTAGCGGGTCGACTCCCGCGCCTAATCCAACGCAGGAGCAGATAAACTCGGCATCGTCGATGTCGGCGGCCGACAGAACCGCTATGATAGAGCAGATGGTGACCGGTCTTGACGCAAAGTTGCGCGAAAATCCCCGTGATCCGGAAGGCTGGATGCGGCTGGTTCGTTCCTATGCCGTGCTGGGCAAACCCGTGGCCGCGCGAGACGCGCTGGCGCGTGGTCTGCAGGCGCTGGAAAAGGGCAGCGAGGACGGCAAGCGGCTATCAGCCCTGGCTGCATCGCTTGGCCTGACGGCGACGGAGTAAACAATGACCCGCAAGCAAAAGCGGCTATCGGTGATTGCGGGCGCGCTGGCCTTTCTCGGCGCGGCGACGGCGCTGACCTTCTACGCGCTTGGCCAGAAGGCCTCGTTCTTCTACATGCCCGCCGAACTCCAGGCGGCTACACTGCAGCCCGGCCAACGCATTCGCCTCGGCGGGCTGGTCGAGGCTGGATCGGTCAAGCGCGGGCAGGGCACCGAGGTGTCATTTGCGATAACCGACAAGGAAAAGTCCGTACTCGTTACCTACACGGGCATCCTGCCTGACCTTTTCCGTGAGGGGCAGGGCGTGATCACCGAAGGAACGCTGGGCGCAGATGGCTTATTCATCGCCGACAGCGTGCTGGCCAAGCACGACGAGACCTATATGCCGAAAGACGTGGCGGACAAGCTGAAGGAAAAGGGCATCTGGCAGGAAACGCCGACGGGAGCCGGTTCATGACCGTCGAAATCGGCCATTTCGCGCTGGTTCTCGCCTTCGCGCTGGCGCTCGTTCAGTCGCTGGCGCCGCTGGTCGGCGCGCGGCTGAATGACGAACGGCTGATGGCGGTCGGCGGACCGGCGGCGGTCACGGGATTCGCCATGGTTGGCATTGCCTTTGCTGCGCTGACGACGGCCTATGTGCAGTCCGATTTTTCGGTGGCGAACGTCTGGGAGAACTCGCATTCGCTGAAGCCGATGCTCTACAAATTCACCGGCACCTGGGGCAACCATGAGGGCTCGATGCTGCTGTGGGTGCTGATCCTGACCTTCTTCGGGGCGCTGGTCGCGGTGTTCAGCGGCAATCTGCCGTCGACATTGCGCGCCAATGTGCTCGCCGTACAGGGTTGGATCGGCGCGGCTTTCCTGCTTTTTGTGCTGACCACGTCCAACCCGTTCATCAGGATGGTGCCGGCGCCGTTCGAGGGCCAGGATCTCAACCCCATCCTTCAGGATATCGGCCTCGCGATCCATCCGCCGCTGCTCTACCTCGGCTATGTCGGCTTTTCGGTCTGCTTCTCCTTCGCCGTCGCCGCGCTGATCGACGGCCGCGTTGACGCGGCCTGGGCACGATGGGTGCGCCCGTGGACGCTGGCTGCCTGGATGTTCCTCACCGGCGGCATCGCGATGGGGTCATACTGGGCCTATTACGAACTTGGTTGGGGTGGTTTCTGGTTCTGGGATCCGGTCGAGAATGCTTCCTTCATGCCGTGGCTGGCGGGTACGGCGCTATTGCATTCGGCGATCGTCATGGAAAAGCGCTCGGCGCTGAAAATCTGGACGATCCTGCTATCGATCCTGACGTTCTCGTTGTCATTGCTGGGCACCTTCCTGGTACGATCCGGCGTGCTGACCTCCGTGCACGCCTTTGCCACCGACCCGACGCGCGGCGTTTTCATACTGGCGATCCTGATGCTTTTCATCGGCGGGTCGCTGACGCTCTTCGCGCTGCGCGCCGGCAGAATGACGGCGGGTGGTCTTTTTCATCCGATTTCGCGCGAGGGTGCACTGGTCTTGAACAATCTGTTCCTGACGACGGCCGCGGCGACGGTGCTGATCGGTACGCTCTATCCGCTGATTGTCGAGGCGCTATCCGGCGACAAGATCTCGGTCGGCGCGCCGTTTTTCAACATGACTTTCGGGCCATTGATGCTGCCGCTGCTGGTACTGATTCCATTCGGGCCGCTGCTGGCGTGGAAGCGTGGCGATGTTCTCGCGGTAGCCCAGCGGCTGATGGCGGCAGCTGGCGGAGCGGTGCTGATGGTGCTGGTCGTGTATCTTTTCGTAGACCGCGCAACGGTCTTCGCCGCCCTCGGCGTTGGGCTGGCCGCCTGGATGATTCTTGGCGCTTTAACCGACCTTGCCCAGAAATCGGCGCTCGGCGCCGTGCCGTTCGCGGTATCGCTGCGGCGCTTCACCGGTCTGCCACGTTCCGTCTATGGAACGGCGATCGCCCATATCGGCATGGGACTGACCACGCTGGGTATCGTCTCAACCTTGGCATTCCAGGTCGAGCACATAACGGTGATGAAACCCGGCGAAACGACGAACATCGGCAGCCACATGCTGCAGCTGCAGGGCGTATCGCCTGTGAAGGGACCGAACTACACCGAGACGCGTATGCGCTTCGTGCTGCTCAAGGGCGGCGTGAGGCAGGGCGAGGTTAGCGCGGCCAAGCGGTTCTACACGGCGCGCAAGATGCCGACCACGGAAGCCGGCATTCTGACGCTCGGTTTCAACCAGCTGTACGTGTCGCTGGGCGACCCCACGGAGGATGGAGGCATCGTCGTCCGCGTCTGGTGGAAACCGCTGGTCACGCTGATCTGGCTTGGCGGGCTGGTAATGATGGCCGCCGCGGCCGTCTCGCTTACCGACCGCCGCCTGCGCGTCGGCGCCCCGTCGCGGCGCAAGCTTGCCACGGCGGGAGTGTGATTTGATCACCGCTGCTTCGCACCCACAAGGAAGGCGGAGGCCGGGTGAGGGGGTATCGCGCCTAGCTAGGCTCTGCCTCGTTCTTTCGATGACTGCCCTCGCACTTTCCTTGCTGATGTCTCTTCCCGCCCTCGCGGTCCAGCCCGGCGAGATGCTCTCCGACCCGGCGTTGGAGGCGCGCGCCCGGGCATTGTCGTCGGAGCTTCGCTGCATGGTCTGCCAGAACCAGTCGATCGACGATTCCGACGCTGAGCTGGCGCATGATCTTCGGTTGCTGGTGCGCGAAAGGCTGGCGGCGGGCGACAACGACGGACAGATCCTCGACTTTGTCGTCGCGCGCTACGGCGAGTTCGTGCTGCTGAAGCCGCGCTTCAATATCCGCAACGCTTTGCTCTGGGGGACGCCCATCGCACTGCTGCTGGTCGGGGGACTGGTCATAGCCCTTACGGCGCGCCTGCGACGGCCGGTCATGGCCGGGCTGTCCGAGGAAGAGCAGACGACGCTGAATCGAATTCTTGGCGAGGCGGAAAAATAACGGGTCACGCTGGCGACGTCTGGACCGCAACTGCCTCAAGCCCGAACACCTCCTGAGCGTCGTCGAACCCCTTAAGCATTTGCGGGCCGAGGGATTCGACCATGGCAGGCGGCAGTGCGCTGGCGACGACGTGCGAGCAAACCGCACGCCGATCCAGCGCCTTGGCGATACCTTCGAGCCGGCTGGCGTAGTTCACCGTCGGACCGACAACGGTAAAGTCGAGCCGGTCGAGGCTTCCGATATTGCCGTAGACGACCGGGCCTGCATGCAGCGCAGTGACAAACGGCAGGTCAGCCGCGGCCTGTTCCGCGAAAGCGCGGCCGATGCTGCGGGCGGCGCGCAGGCAGGCGTCGGTTCGGCCACCATTCTCGGCTGAGAACACCGAAAGGACGCCGTCGCCGACGAATTTCAGCACGTCTCCGCCTTCGGCATGCACCGCGTTGACCACTGCCTCGAAATAGGTCCCGAGCCGGTCGAGAAATACAGCGGGTTCGAGCCTTTCTGACAAGACGGTCGAGCCGCGCAGGTCTGTGATCAGGACGGCGGCGTCGATCTCGGTTGTTTGTCCGCGCTGAAACGCACCTTCTATGATGCGCTCGGCCGGGCCATTTCCGAGATAGACCTCGAGAAGGCTGAACATGGAGTGGCGCATCGCGGCTGGCTCCATGGACGCGGCGATCGCCGACGCGAGGCTTTCGATCAACGAAACTTGCCAGTCGGCAAAACCACCGGCGCGATCGGTGGTAAAGGCGCCGACCTGCACGGATCCGTCGCCATATTCGATCGGCAGCGCCAGATAGTCTGTACTGCCGGCTGCTGCCAGTTCGAAAAGAACGGAATGATCGCGGCCGGTTTCAAGATACTCGAGCGAACGGCGAAAGCTCGCGCGCGTCTGGATAACACGTTCGAACGGGCTGCCATGGAATGACGCGGTGGCAAGCATGCCGCGCGGGATCGTGTAAAGTTCGGAGCCGTTTTCGCGGGTCCAGGCGACTCCCCACGCGCCGATCATCGGATTGGCGACCCTCTGGCCGATCCTCACGCGCCACATCGGAATGCCGGCGTCGATCAGGCGGTTGGCGAGACCGGTGACGATGTCTTCGGGCGCAAGCTCGCGTCGGGCCGGCCCTATCAGCCAGGCTGTGATGGTGGCAAGCGAATCGAGGTTAGATGCGGGCAACCTGTTGCTTTCTTCAGGATCAGCGCATTGCCGATTTCGTGGAATGACGCAGGCGGAAATCCCCGCGTCCCTATGCATGCCCTCACCGGAACTTTGCAGAGACGCAAGACCTTAAGCGCGAGGACGCGCAACCGTGCGGGTCAGCACGGAGGAGCTTCCCAGGACGAGCCGACCATGCCGCAGTTTGCAGGCGTCTCCGCATAGTGCGGTTGCATGGAAGTCGATGTACAGCCGATCAGCGCACTCATCGCTGCGCCGAAGACGAGCACTATTATCGTTGAGCGTGGCATTTTTCGATACCTCAAATATTTATGAAGTGTCAGGCAGCTGTTTCGTTCCCTTCCGTTGCATGCCGCGAAGCAACTGGACGGATGTCCACTGCTTATCCATGCGCTATCGTCCGCACCGCGGCTACTGCGACGGGCGGCCACGGGGGGATTGAACATTACCTAAATTTCATCTCCCGGAAATGGCGCGGTAATGTGCGTTCTCCTATTTCTCGAAGAACAGGATGCCATACGAGACGTATCCCTTACGAAGAGGAATAGGACCATGAACACACCCCAATCCCGGGTTTCGCGCACCCGCAAGACTCTCGCTGCCGCAGTGGCGTCGATCGCCATCGCATCCGCCATCGGCTTTGGCGCTGTAACTACCGGAACCGCCCCTGTTCTCGCCGATGCAGTCCGCGTTCAGGCGCCGCAGGTGCCGAGCTTCGCCGACGTCGTCGAAAAGGTTTCCCCGGCAGTCGTCAGCGTTCAGGTGAAGGCCAAGATCGAGCCCGCCGCAGATCGTGGCGGCGATCCCTTCGGCGACCAGAATTTCGACAATCTGCCGGACGACCATCCGCTAAAGCGCTTCTTCCGTGAGTTCGGCAATGGCAATGGCGATCAGGACGGCGGCCCGCGCTGGCACCAGGAGCGCCGCGGCGACCGCGGGGAGCGCAACCACAAGCCGCGTCCGGTCGCCCAGGGCTCCGGTTTCTTCATCACCGAGGACGGCTATTTGGTCACCAACAACCACGTCGTTGAGGACGGACAGGCCTTCACCGTTGTGATGAACAATGGCGATGAACTCGACGCCAAGCTGATCGGCACCGATCCGCGCACGGACCTTGCCGTTCTGAAGGTCGATGACAGCCGCAAGTTCACCTATGTCGATTTCGCTGATGACAGCAAGGTTCGCGTCGGCGACTGGGTGGTTGCCGTGGGCAACCCGTTCGGCCTCGGCGGTACGGTCACCTCGGGCATCGTCTCGGCGCGTGGCCGCGACATCGGCGCCGGCCCCTATGACGATTTCCTGCAGATCGACGCAGCCGTGAACCGCGGCAATTCGGGCGGCCCGGCCTTTAATCTCAGCGGTGAAGTCGTCGGCATCAACACCGCGATCTTCTCGCCATCTGGCGGCAATGTCGGCATCGCATTCGCTATTCCGGCCTCGACTGCCCGCGAAGTTGTGCAGGATCTGATGCATGACGGCAGCGTATCGCGCGGGTGGATCGGCGTTCAGATCCAGCCGGTGAACAAGGACATCGCCGACTCCCTCGGTCTCAAGGATGCCAAGGGCGCGCTCGTGTCCGAGGCTCAGGCCGACAGTCCGGCGCTGAAGGCCGGCATCAAGGCGGGCGACGTAATTACCGCCGTTGATGGCCAGGAAGTTGCGGGTCCGAAGGAATTGGCCCGCACCATCGGTGGCATCCAGCCCGGCAAGGAAGTCGACGTGACTCTCTGGCGCGCCGGCAAGTCTGAGACCGTCAAGATGCAGCTTGGCACGCTGCCCAAGTCCGACAAGCAGGCATCGGCGGACGAAGGCAAGGGCGAGAAGCAGGACGAGCCGTCCTCGCTTGCCGATCTCGGCCTCACGGTTTCGCCCGCCGAGGACGGCAAGGGTCTGGTGGTCACCGACGTCGATCCGGACAGCGACGCCGCCGATCGGGGCATCCAGGCCGGCGATGTCATCACGTCCGTCAATTCGCGGGAAGTGACGCAGGCCAATGACGTTACCGCTGCCATGAAGGATGCCGAAAAGGCCGGACGCAAAGCGGTCTTGATGCAGGTCACGCGCGACGACAACAGCCGTTTCGTCGCCCTGCCGATCAACCAGGGCTGATAACTCGCGTGCCGTGCGCAATCAGCGGCGCGCGCCACCGCAAGCTTCAGGGTAGTCCGCGGCGCGAAATAGTATTCGGTCTCGCGCAGCGAGGCGGTTCTTGAGAGTTGCCGATCAAGTACCGCGATTGGGCCGGCCCTTGGGTTGGGCAGCCGAGGAGGGCCGGTTCGGCGGCAGCAGTCGTTTCCACTGCTGCCGCAATTCTTTTACGGAGCAAGCGCCATGAATATCGTCTCGTCAGACTTTCAGGATTTCAAGTATGATCAGCCGATGAAGATTCTTGTCATCGAAGACGATCGGGAAGCCGCCGAGTATCTCCAGAAAGCCCTGGGCGAGGCAGGTCACATGGTCCACACCGCCGGCGACGGAGATGCGGGTTTCGCCATGGCCGATAGCGGGGAGTATGATGTTCTGGTGGTGGACCGCATGTTGCCGCGCCGTGACGGGATTTCGGTAATTGCGGGGCTTCGTGCCAAGGGGAACTCTACGCCGGTGCTGATCCTGTCCGCACTAAGCGAGGTTGACGATCGGGTTACGGGCCTGCGCGCCGGCGGCGACGACTATCTCACCAAACCATACGCTTTCACGGAGCTCCTTGCCCGTGTTGAGGTTCTGCGCCGCCGTGCCAACAGCAAGGACGCCGATACGACCTACAAGGTTGGCGATCTCGAGCTGGATCGGCTTTCGCATACGGTGCGCCGCGCCGGGCGTGAGATCATCCTGCAGCCGCGAGAGTTCAAGTTGCTCGAATATTTGATGCGCCACGCCGCTCAGGTGGTAACCCGCACGATGCTTCTCGAGAACGTTTGGGACTACCACTTCGATCCGCAGACGAATGTCATCGATGTGCACGTATCGCGGCTGCGTTCCAAGATCGAGAAGGGCTTCGACAGCCCGATCCTGCACACCGTGCGCGGCGCCGGCTATATGCTGAAGGCCGTCTAGCGAATGAAGCTTCCGGCGGCCCTCAATACGACCGCCGCGCGCCTCTCGGCGCTTTACACGCTGCTTTTCGGTATTTGCGCTATCGGTCTTGTCTTCTACATGACTGCGGTTTCCGTGCGCATGCTGACCTCGCAAACGCAGGATACCATCAATGAGGAAGTCGTCGGGCTCGCGAGGGCCTATCAGCGCGGCGGCCTGCCATTGTTGGTACGAACCATCGAGCGCCGCTCGCGGCAGCCCGGCGCCAATCTCTATCTGATCGCCAATGCAAATGGCGAAATTCTTGCGGGCAATGTCGAGAGCATCGAACCCGGCGTGCTCGACGTCGAGGGCTGGACGGGGAGGCCATTCTCCTATGTTCGCTATGGCGAAGGTGCAGATCGCCGGGTCAGGGGTGCGACGGATACAGAGCCGCCAGCCGGAGACGCTGCTGCGCCCGAAGCCGACACCGGGCACGATGCTATCGCGCTCGTGCTGCGTCTTCCCAACCAGATGATCGCTTTGGTCGGGCGCGACCTCGGCGAACCGGAGCGGTTCCGCGTGGTGGTGCGAAAATCCATGGGTGCGGCGCTTGGCGTGATGGTACTTGGCGGTTTGCTGATCTGGTTCTTCGTGGGCCGCCGTGCATTGAAGCGCATCGACAGCGTGTCCCAAGCGAGCCGCCGGATCATGGGCGGCGATCTGGCCGGCCGGCTGCCGGTGAGCGGTGCCGGCGACGAGTTCGACCGGCTCTCGGAAAACCTCAACGCCATGCTTACCCGCATTGCCGAACTGAACGAGGGGTTGAAGCAGGTATCCGACAATATCGCCCATGATCTGAAAACGCCCCTGACGCGTCTGCGCAACCGGGCGGAGTCCGCACTTGCACATACCGATGATGGAAAGGCGTACCGTGAAGCCCTCGAAGGAACGATTGGCGAGTCCGACCAGCTCATCCGCACCTTCAACGCGATTCTGATGATCTCGCGGCTGGAGGCAGGCTATTCCGCCGAGCAAACGACGAAAGTCGATCTGAGCGAAGTGGTTGGCGATGTGATCGAGCTTTACGAGCCATCGGCAGAAGAGGCGGGCGTTGCGCTGGACGCCAGCGTGGAACCGGGTTTGTCGATAGAGGGCAACCGCGAGTTGATCGCGCAATCCGTGTCGAACATCGTCGACAACGCCATCAAGTATTCGCCGGGAAACGCAGACGCCAATTGCTCGCTGCTGCGACAGCTGGGGAAAGGTGGCGAACTCGTAGGGCGAGACGCAGAGCGGGAGCCTGACGAGGATGGTATCCATCATACCCCCACCCCTATCCCCTCCCCACAAGGGGGAGGGGGATCGGATACGGCGTCATCACCGATGAACGGCACGAACGCGGATCTTGCGGTGCGGGTGGCGGGGGAGAAGTCTCCCTCCCGCTTGTGGGAAGGGGATAGGGGTGGGGGTAATGAACTATCGGGCGAAAATCGGGGCACAATCGAGCGGCCCAAAGTGACTGTAACTCTCAAACAAATTGAAAATGAAATCGTGTTGACGGTTTCCGACAATGGGCCCGGCATTCCCGACGAACACGACCGCAAGCGCGCCACCGAACGCTTTGTCCGGCTAGAGGCAAGCCGTTCACAGCCTGGGTCCGGCCTCGGCCTGAGCCTGGCCAAGGCGGTTATGAAGTTCCATGGCGGGCGGCTTGATCTGGAGCCCGGCAGTCCCGGATTGTCGGTGGTTATGAGCTTTCCACGCAGGGAGGATGCGTAGGTGGCGGCGATGCAGGCGACAGATAGCGGCGAAACCGCATCTATTCGACAAACCGCCCGCGCGTTTGGTACCGCTCGACGCTGCTGCTGCGAAGCGAACGATGCGTGATCTGGCGGTCGAGGCAAAAGCAAACGGCTTGCCGCGGCTTGCGGCGCTGCTCTCCGCGCGGGATGCCGAGGCAGCATTCCTGTCGGCCGTCTTCGATCTTTCCGATTTCATGCGTGGCTGCATCCGGCGCCGACCTGAGATCCTCGATCAGCTTTTCGAGACCAACGTTGCGGACCGTCTGAACGCGATATCGGTGGCTGTCCGCCATTTGCCTTTCGCAGAAGGGGCAAATGAAAAGGCATTGATGACCGAATTGCGCCGGCTGAAGCTGGAGGCGCATTTCCTCATCGCGCTGGATGATCTCGCCTGCCTTGCCGATACCAGCACGACAGTGCGGCGACTGAGCGATCTGGCCGACGCCTGCACCAATTCGGCGATCGACTTTCTGCTCCGCGATTCCAACGAAAGCGGCAAGTTGAAGCTGACGGACCCAACAAAGCCGGGCGAAGGTTCCGGCTGGATCGTTCTCGGCATGGGCAAGCTCGGTGGGAACGAACTGAACTTTTCATCTGATATCGACCTCGTCCTGTTCTTCGATCCCGAAGCGCCGGCAATCGTCGATCCCTACGAGGCAAATGACCTTTTCTCGCGCCTGGCCAAACGTCTGGTGCGCATCCTTCAGGACCGCACCGACACTGGCTATGTCTTCCGCACCGACCTGCGGCTACGTCCCGACCCCGGCTCGACGCCGCTGGTAATTCCCGTTGAGGCCGCGCTGAACTATTACGAAGGGCGGGGCCAGAACTGGGAGCGCGCGGCGATGATCAAAGCGCGCCCCGTCGCCGGTGACATTGCGGCGGGCAATGCGTTCCTGAAGGAATTGCAGCCCTATGTCTGGCGCAAATATATGGACTTCGCGGCAATCGCCGATGTGCATTCGATCAAGCGCCAGATCCACGCGCACAAAGGTCATGACGAAATCGCGGTCAAGGGTCATAACGTCAAGGTCGGCCGCGGCGGCATCCGCGAGATCGAGTTTTTCGTGCAGACGCAGCAACTGATCGCCGGCGGACGTTTCCGCGAATTGCGCGGACGCGAGACTGTGCCGATGCTCGGCGAACTGGCAAAGCGCAACTGGATCACCGACGAGGCACGCAGTGCCCTTGCCAGCCAATATTGGTTCCTGCGCCGCGTCGAGCACGCCATCCAGATGGTGGCCGACGAACAAACCCACACGCTGCCGGAAACCGATGTCGGGCTTCAACGCATCGCCCATTTGCTCGGCTTCGAGGATGCGGAGGCGTTCTCCAAGGCCTTTCGCGCGGCGCTTCATGAAGTTGAGCGCCACTACGCGGCGCTTTTCGAGAGCGCGCCGGAACTGTCTTCGGGCCTCGGCAATCTCGTCTTCACAGGCGAAGTCGACGATCCCGGTACGCTCCAGACGCTGGCAACACTGGGCTTCGATCGCGCGAGCGACATTACCCGCATCATCCGCACCTGGCATTTCGGCCGCTACAAGGCAACGCAATCGGCCGAAGCGCGGGAGCGGCTGACCGAACTGACGCCGGCGTTGTTGCAAGCGTTCGGCCAGACGCGCCGCGCCGACGAGGCGCTGCTGCGGTTCGATGCATTTCTGGCCGGCCTGCCCGCCGGAATCCAGCTGTTTTCGCTGCTGCAATCCAACCCTGCACTGCTGAAGCTGCTAGCGACGATCCTCAGTTCAGCGCCGGCCCTTGCGGCTATCATCACCCGTCGGCCCCATGTGTTCGACGGGTTGCTCGATCCGGCGCTGTTGGCAGAATTGCCCAGCCGTGACTATCTTGGCGCACGGCTCACCGCGTTCCTGGAAAACACCACCGCGTATGAGGAGGTCCTCGACCGGCTGCGCATCTTCGCGGCCGAGCAGAAGTTGTTGATCGGCGTTCGGCTGCTTGCCGGCGCGATCGATGCCAACCGCGCGGGCAGGGCGTTTTCGCATCTGGCAGACCTGACGATCGGCGCCGCGCTCGAGGCAGTTGTCGCGGAGTTCGCAATAAGGCACGGCAAAGTGCCGGGCGGGCGCGTGGCGATCCTCGGCATGGGCAAGCTGGGCAGCCGGGAGCTGACCGCAAGTTCCGATGTCGATCTGATCCTGCTCTACGATCATGACGACGATGCGGACCAATCCGACGGCGACAAGCCGCTTGCCCCGTCGCACTATTTCGCGCGCATGACACAGCGCCTGATTGCGGCGGTGTCGGCGCAAACCGCGGAAGGCGTACTCTACGAACTGGACCTTCGACTGCGTCCGTCCGGCAACAAGGGACCGGTCGCGACGCATATTGACGCGTTCAAGAAATACCAGCGCAACGAAGCTTGGACATGGGAGCATATGGCGCTGACGCGTGCGCGCCTTGTCGCCGGGGACGAGGGGCTGTGCACTGAGGTGCAGGCGGAAGTTGAGGAAGTGCTGGCGCTGCCGCGCGATAAGCGAAAAACGCTTACCGAAGCCGCAGAAATGCGGGCTTTGATCGAAAGGGAAAAGCCGCCACGCGATTCTTGGGACATCAAGCTGGTTCCGGGTGGTCTCATCGACCTCGAATTCATCGCGCAATGTGCGGTGCTGACGGACAACATCCAGCCTGGCGGAATGCGGGTCACGAGCACGGCTGACACTCTCGCACACTTGGCGCCCGATTTCGCAGATGCGCAGACCCGCCAGGAACTCAGCGATGCATATCAACTCTATGTATCGCTCACCCAGATGATCCGCCTCTGCCTGACCGGGCCTTTCGACCGGAAGGACGTTCCGCCCGGTCTTGCCGATCTACTGATCGGCATTACAGAACTGCCGGACATCGGCGTGCTGGAAGCGCACGTCAAGGAAACGGCACAAACGGTGCGTAGACATTTCAACCGCTTATTTTCGACCGGAGAAGCTTGAGTGATGGGAAGCCACAAGCCTCTCCGGAATCGGGGGTAATTCCAAAAGGAGAATACGATGAAAATATCGACAAAACTCGCAATGGCTTTCCTTGCTATGGCAACGACTGCCGGCGCGCCTGCATTTGCCGACCAGAAGCCGGAAGGCCGCGCCGAACGCGGCAAACAGCGCTTCGAGCGGACCGATGCCGATTCCAGCGGCGACATCACCTTTCAAGAATTCGCAGCCGCGATGGAAACGCGCGTCGGCAACGCCGACAAGGATGGCGACGGCAAGATGACGGTTGCCGAAATCGCCGCCGCAATCGAGCGGATGCGCGCCGAGCGTGCCGCACAACGGATGATCGAGCGCTTCGACGCGGACGGGGATGGCATGCTTACGCTCGTCGAAATCGAAACGCAGCAGAAGAAGATGTTCGTGCTGCTCGACCGCAATAATGACGGCAAGATCGTGCCGGAGGAAATGTCACGCCGGGAAGGCAATCGTGGTGCGGAGCGAAAGCGCGAGGGAGATGCCGGCCGCGAGGGCGGCGCAGAGGGCGAGCAGGAACAGTAAGGTCTACAGTCGGCATGGACCGGCGAAGCATGGCTTGCCGGTCCATGACTTTCAAACTTTGGTCCCGGCGATATCGGTCGGAGACATCGCAGCGACATCAAAAGGTAAAAAATGTCTCAGGTTGTGAGTGACGATCGTCAGATCGTGGGATATCGCACAGCCCGCGATTAAAGCATCGGACATGCCAGGGCTATGCCCGCTCTTGATCGCTCTTGCCTCCAGTTGTCCTGATAAGGCTGCGACGCCCGTCGTTATCGGCAATATCCGATCGTCATAGGCCGTCGTCAGCCCGGACAGCCAAAGCCGAATGCCGGCGGCTTTGGCATTGGCGCCTTTGCCTTCAAGCAAGGCGATGCCCTTCTCGATCTCGTGGATCGTAACAGCTGACAAATACAACTGGTCCAGCGAATCCTGCGCCTCCGCCCAATCGATGAATACCCTGGACACGTCGCCCCTGGAGGGAGAGAGCATTGAAATGACATTAGTGTCGAGCAGGAACCCGCTCACAGCTCAACGTCTCGCGAGGGGGTGACATTTCGCTCAAGTTCGATGCCTTCAGGAAAACTACCAAGATACGACGCGAGACTCTGTCGAGGCTTTCGAAGCGCGCGCTTAGCGGCCTCCGCGGCGGCGATCGAAACCAGCGCTGCGACCGGCTTGCCGTGGCGGGTAATGGTGACAAACTCACCCCGCACGGCTTCATCCACAAAACTCGACAAGCCGGCTTTCGCATCCTTCAGGCTTACGGTGGACATCGACATCACTTTTAAATAGTCACATATGACCAATTTAACTCCCCGATCTCTCGAAATCAAGATCGATTTGCGAATGCCCTTACTCGGCGGCTTCCTGCATCGGCTGCGCGACCTTCCGAGCCGCGGCGGCTTGCTTTCGCGACGGGATGCGCACGGATACAATCGTGCCGATGCTCTCCCGCGACCTTATTTTTAAAGCGCCGCCGTGGAGCTGCGCCAGCGAGCGCGAGATCGCTAGACCCAGCCCGGAGCCGGCGTGGTTCTTGGAGAACTGGTTCTGCACTTGCTCAAATGGCCTTCCGAGTTTGTCCAGGGCAGCTTTCGGAATGCCGCAGCCATTGTCTTCTATCGACAGCATCATAGCGCCCGACACCTTGCGGGCGCGTACCAGGATGCGGCCGCCTTCGCCGGTGAACTTCACGGCGTTGGACAAAAGGTTGATGACGATCTGCTTGATGGCGCGCCGGTCGGCGTCGAGCGTCATTGCCTCGCCGATCTTGGTCTCGACCGCGATCGATTTCTCCGCGGCCTGCAGAGAGATGACACGCACCGTCTCGCTGATAAGGGGGTTCAGATCGATCTCCTCGCGCTCCAGCGCAAAATGGCCAGCTTCGATCTTCGACATGTCGAGGATATCGTTGATGACGCCGAGCAGATATTTACCGCTGCTGTTGATGTCGCCAGCATATTCGTCATAGCGCGGCGAACCAAGCGGCCCGAACAGCTTCGTCTCCATGAGCTCCGAAAAGCCGATGATGGCGTTGAGCGGGGTCCGCAGTTCGTGCGACATGTTGGCCAGGAATTCGGACTTGGCGCGGTTTGCGGCCTCGGCGCGATCCTTCTCGTTTACATACTTCTTGTTGAGGTCTTCAAGCTCGCGCGTCCGCTCTTCCTCGTTGCGCCGGGCATGGCTGAGATCGTGAATGGTTGCCATCAGGCGCCGTTCGCCGTCGACCAGCTTGTCCTGATGTTGCTTGATCAGGGTTATGTCCGTGCCGATCGACACGCAGCCTCCATCGCGGGTTTTCAGCTCGTTGACTTGCAGCCAGCGGCCGTCGGCCAGCTGGCGCTCGAAGGTTGCGCCGCCGCGTGGCCCGTTCGGATTGGCTATGCGGCGCTCGGCGGCGAATGCGGTCATCCGCTCTTCGATATCGTCGCGGAACGCGCCGGGAACGGTTTCCCTCTCCGAGAGGCCGCTGTCTTGTTGGTACTTGGTATTGCACATGACCAGCCGGCCGGCAGCGTCCCAAAGCACGAACGATTCGCTGATGCTCTCGATCGCGGTGCGCAGCCGCAGATCGGCGGCTTCCGAACGCGCCGCCAGATGCCGCTGTTCGCTGACATCGACGGCGATGCCGATGAGCTGGATTTCGGCCGCTTCTTTGTCGATGACCTGAGCGCGGGCACGAACCCATACCCAGTGTCCATCCGCGTGGCGCATGCGGAATATCTGGTCGATACTGTCGATCTCACGCGCCACGATCCTCTCTGCGAGCTTGAACAGGTCGCCGTCATCGGGATGGATGACCTGATGCACATCGCCGAATGACAGCATCGACTCACAGGGCATATAGCCCAGCATTTCGTACATGGAGCGCGACCAGTACATTTTGCCGCGGACCATATCCCAATCCCATAGGCCGCAGCGCCCGCGGATGAGCGCTAAGTCGATGCGCTCATGTGCGTCGCGGAAGATGCGGTCCGCCGTCGACGCTCGACCGGCCTGTCGGAAATAGGCGTACAGGACGATAACCAACACGCTGCCAGTCAGGATGAAAAGCGTAACGTTGAGGGAGACCGATTTCTGCCAATCCGCAAATACGGCCGCTTGCGGAACCAGGACCGCGGACGCAGTACTGCGGTCATCCGCCAGGTCAATCGCCGCCAGCCAGGGTTCGCCCTCCACCATGACATCCAGGACACCGGCCCGTTCGCCGAACATAAAGAGCGGTTGGCCATCGTGGATGATCGTGTCCAGCCGCCTGTCCTGCCAAGCGGTAGCGGATGAAGAGACGCCGACGACATTGAAGCGTTCGTCGGTCACAGCCAGCACATGGCGCGTGCCCAGCATTGCGCGCTGTGCGGTACGGCCGATCCGCTCGAGAAGCAGAGTTTCCGATCCCGGTTCCACCGTGGACTTGGAGAGGTCGCTGCCCAGCTCAGCCGCGGCCAAAGTCAGGATCGTGCGCGCGCTGCGGTCAATCTCTTCATGCTGAGCGAGCAGCGATAGCGTGCGCACCGCCGCAATCACGATCAGGAAGATGACGATCAGTGCCGGTATGGATCGCCGAAGCAACGGCTCCGCTGCCAGAAGCCGCCGATACGCCGGTTCCACGAATATGCTGCTTCCGCCCGCCCGCCCTTTTCGGGCGAAAGCCGATCCCCCGGCCGCGCCCCACGCGTCCGCCCTTGCCATGAAGAATGGCTCTCCGATCTAGGTTTCTTGATAGATGCGGGACACTCGTAGACCCGAATCTGTCCTAAAGAATCAGAGCCGATTCGCCTTGTCCAGTGGAAATTAACAATCTCTTTCATATCCGCCCAAATGGGCATCGAGATAGGACAACTGCCGACACCCGCGAACTCGAAATCCGAAAGGAAATATAGTACGGTTAGTATCTTTGGAGGCACGCTGATGGACA
Source organism: uncultured Alphaproteobacteria bacterium (assembly GCA_963829135.1). GTDB lineage: Bacteria > Pseudomonadota > Alphaproteobacteria > Rhizobiales > Rhizobiaceae > Kumtagia. Next base: position 415,889 of record CAWHHO010000004.1, read on the forward strand.
AGGGAAAGATCTTCTCGCCTGGGCGCTCTCAGACGGTCCGCCTCCCGAAGGAATTCAGGTTTGATAGCGAGGTCCGCATTCGACGCGACGGCGGCGCAGTGATCCTGGAACCGATCTCCACTGGCTGGGACTGGCTCGAAAAGATTGTCGGCTCAGTCGACGACGATTTTGCCAACGCCGCGGCAGAGAAGCCGAATGAGCAAGCAAGGCCGGTGCTGGATTTCTTCAAGTGAAATTTCTGCTGGATCCCAATCCAGTAATCGCGCTGCTGAAAGGGCATCACGGATTTCGGGCTCGCCTTACTGCCCATTAGACCGAGTCCCAAGCTCAACGTCCAGGATTGGCAGAAATAGCCTTCCTCATGCCAGCGTTCGCTCCACAATATCGCGCAGATCCGCCGACAGTCCAGTGGCCGAGGCGATCGCACCGAGAGCCTGGCGCGCCAATTCCTGGCGCTGCGGCTCCAGGGAACGCCATGAACGCAATCCGGTGGCAAGGCGTGCGGCAACCTGCGGATTGCGCTTTTCAATTTGGAGAATCGTTTCGGAAAACAGCGCATATCCGGCGCCGTCAGCGCGATGAAATCCGGTCTGGTTGCCGCTGAAGAAGGTGCCGAAGAGCGAACGCAGGCGGTTGGGGTTGCCGATCGAAAACGATGGATGGGCGGCGAGCTTGCGCACCGCCTCGACCGCTCCAGCCCCCGGCGCTGCGGCCTGGATGGCGAACCACTTGTCCATGACGAGTGCGTCTCGCGAGTATGATTTTTCAAACGTCGCTAAGGCCTTACGAGCTTCCGGTGAACCGGGGTGCCGGTATGTCAGCACGGCAAGCGCGGCCGCCCGGTCTGTCATATTGGTGGCCGAGGTGAAATGCGTTGCTGCGAGGCTGGCGCCGCCATCCAACGCGGAGAGGTAATCGAGCAGGATATTGCGCAAAGCTCGCCGGCCCGCGCTGGCTGCGTCCGGGCTAAAGCCACGGCGATCCTTGAGGCTGTGATAGATGTCGGCGAAATGCTGACGGTTGCGGCCAGCAGTCCAACGGATAAGCGCTTCGCGGGCTGTGAATATCGCGTCAGGGTCGATATTGCCACCCATCTCGCGGGCGATGTCGGCCTCTCCAGGCGGCGTTAGCGCCAGAGCACGAAAAGCATGCTCGAGGCCCTCATTTGCGGCGATGGCGCCCGCTAGAGAACCGATCGCCGGCGCAAACACCGCCGTACCGCCGCCACGTAGCTGCTTCGACGCGGCGAGCAGTGCGTCTGTCATGACCGAATTGAACGCCTGCCAGCGCGAGAATGGATCGCTGTCATGGCTGGCGAGAAAAAACTGATCGTCGGTCTTTTGTTCGACCGACAGCGTCACGGGTGCGGAAAATCCGCGGTTGAGCGACAATGCCGGCCGCTCCACGACGCCTGAAAAGCGGATCGAATGCCGGCGCTTGCGCATATGGATCACACCGTTCTCGACGGTGGCTCCGTCAACCGACGAATATTGAAGATCGTTGCCGTCGGCGCCGACCAGACCGAACTCCAGCGGGATATGCATCAGCCGCTTGCGGCTTTCCGATGGGGTAGGGGGCACGGATTGCTCAACTTGCAGGGTGAATGTCTTCGCTGCCATATCATGCGCGGAAGTCACCGTGACATTCGGCGTACCCGCTTGATGGTACCACAGCGCGAATTGGGACAGGTCGCGTCCCGACGCGTCCTCGAAGGCCTGGAGAAATTCCTCGATCGTCGCCGCATCACCGTCATGGCGTGCAAAATACAGGTCCATGCCTTTCCGAAATGCGGAGCCTCCGAGGATTGTACGGATCATGCGGACGACTTCTGAGCCTTTTTCATACACCGTGGCCGTGTAGAAGTTGTTGATCTCGCGGTATCGGCGCGGGCGCACCGGATGCGCCAGCGGGCCCTGGTCTTCCGGGAATTGATGAGCGCGCAAGGCGCGCACCTCAGCGATGCGTTTCACAGCGCGCGAGCGCTGGTCGGCCGAGAACTCATGATCGCGGAAAACGGTCAGCCCTTCCTTGAGGCATAGCTGGAACCAGTCACGGCATGTGATCCTGTTACCGGTCCAATTGTGAAAATATTCATGCGCGATGATCGCCTCGATATTGGCGAAGTCGAGATCGGTCGCCGTGTTCTCGTCGGCCAGCACATATTTGTCATTGAAGATGTTGAGGCCCTTATTCTCCATCGCGCCCATATTGAAGTCGGAGACGGCGACAATGTTGAAAACATCCAGGTCGTATTCCCGCCCGTACACCTCCTCGTCCCATTTCATCGAGCGCTTGAGTGAGTCCATTGCATAGGAAGCGAGCCGCTCCTTTCCGTGCTCGACATAGATGCCGAGTTCGACTTTGCGGCCCGACATGGTGACGAACTCGTCGATAACGACGCCCAGGTCGCCCGCAACCAGCGCGAACAGATAGGACGGCTTCGGGAACGGATCGTCCCAGACCGCGAAATGCCGTCCATCGACCAGTTTGCCGCGCTCCACTGGATTGCCGTTGGAAAGCAGCAGCGGCGCCTCGCTGCGCAACGCTTCGATGCGGACAGTGTAGACGGAAAGAATGTCCGGCCTGTCGAGGAAGTAGGTGATGCGCCGGAAACCTTCCGCTTCGCATTGCGTACAATAGACACCGCTCGAGCGGTAAAGCCCCATCAGCGCCGTGTTCGTGGATGGCGCAAGCTCCGTCTCGAGTTCCAGTTCGAACTCGTTGGCCAATGGTGGTGCATGGACTATCAACTTCTCTGGCGTCGCCGAAAAAGCCTTTGCGGGCAGCATTTCGCCGTTTACCGCTACGGAGCGCAGCACCAGCCCGTCGCCGTCGAGGCTCAAAGGTGCGTCGCGTGCAGCAGTCTCGCGGCGGCGGATCCTCAGTGTGGCTGTGACGATTGTGCTGTCCGGGGAGAGCTGGAAACGCAGATTGGTCGTCGGAATGAGATAGTCGCTTGGGCGATAATCCTCGAGCCGGAACACCTGGCCGGTATCTGTGCGCATTTCAGGGCCTTCTTGCGGCAAGTTGGATGCTACTGGAGCCGACGCCGGTTGGCTCAACAATTGGGCGTCGGTGCTCTTTACACGAAACATTCTCTCGACAAAACTAACGTCACCTCTCCATACAAAGCGCTCGCCTATTTGGCTAAGCGAATCCTGCCACAATTTCCGGAGCAGACATGACCGTCTTCACACCCAAATTCGGGATGGGCGCTTCCGTCACGCGAATGGAAGACGCCTCCTTCATTACCGGCAAGGGCCGTTACACCGACGATATTTCGCAGCCTGGCATGCTGCACGGGTTCGTGCTGCGTTCGCCGGTTGCCAAGGCGAGGTTCAGGATCGGCCCGCTTGAGGCGGCCAAGGCAGCGCAGGGCGTGCATCTTGTGCTTACCGGTGCCGATCTTGCCCATCTCGGCGCGTTGCGCTCAGGTGTGATGCAGCGCCAGCCCGACGGCACCAAGGCGCCGACCCGCGACATTCCGATCCTGTGCAGGGATCGGGTGAACTACGTCGGCGACGCCGTGGCGTTCATTGTCGCGGATAGCCGAGCTCTGGCACAGGACGCCGCCGAACTAATCGAGATCGACTACGACAGCGAGGACGCCGCCGCACTGACCGCGACCGCGCTGGACGCGGAAACGCCGCTGGTCTGGCCGGAACTCGGAAGCAACCGCGCTTTCACCTATCGGATGGGGAGGGCGAAGGAAGCCGCCGCGGCGTTTTCGAAAGCGGCGCATGTCGCGCGCATCGACTTCGCCAACAACCGGTTGGTCAGCAACTACATGGAGGCGCGTGCGGCAATCGGTGAGGTCGAGGCGGGTACCGACCGCCTGGTGTTGACCGCCGGATCGCAAGGCGTGCATTCGATGCGCTATGTCCTGGCTAAGCAGGTGTTCGGCATCGACAATTCGAAGGTAAGAGTCATTACGCCGGATGTTGGCGGCGGATTTGGGCCAAAGGCGTTCGCCTATCGCGAATATGCGCTGGTGCTGGAGGCCGCTCGCCGCCTGAGCAGGCCGGTGAAATGGACCGGTGACCGCACCGAACACTTCCTTACCGATGCGCATGGGCGCGACAACCTGGCCGTTGCGGAAATGGCGATGGATGCGAATGGTCGATTTTTGGCGCTCCGGGTCAAGCTTACGGCCAATATGGGCGCCTATCTTTCGCAATACGGGCCGGCCATTCCACACATCGGCGCCACCATGTCGACCGGCGTCTATGACATTCCCGAGATCGATATCACCATCACCGGTGTCTACACGAACACCTGCCCCGTCGACGCGTATCGCGGCGCGGGGCGGCCGGAAGCGGCGTTCCTGCTGGAAAAGCTGGTTGATGCCGCGGCGCGAGAACTCGGTCTGCCGCGCGAGGAAATCCGCCGCCGCAATTTTATACGACCGGAACAGTTCCCCTACACCACCGCCACCGATCGTCTCTACGACGTCGGGGAATTCGACGGCCACATGACGCGGGCACTGGAGAAATCAGACTGGGCCGGATTTGAGCAACGGCGTCAGCAGGCAAAGGATCGAGGCAAGGTCCGCGGCATCGGCATAGCCACATATGTAGAGGCGTGTGCTTTCCCAGGTTCGGAGCCGGCGCACGTGCAGCTCAACGCCGATGGAACGGTGACGCTATTCATAGGGACCCAGACCAACGGGCAGGGGCATGCGACCGCGTACGCGCAATTCGTCTCGGAAAAACTGAACATCGATATCGACAAGATCCGCGTCCACCAGGGCGACACCGATGAGCTCGACGATGGTGGCGGCACCGGCGGCTCGCGCTCCATCCCGCTTGGAGGGGTGTCAGCCTCGCGCGCCAGCGAAGATCTGGCGGTAAAGCTGCGCCGAATCGCGGCGGATGAGCTGGAAGCGTCCGCCGAAGACATCGAACTGATTGCCGGCACCGCACGCATCGTCGGTACCGACCGCGAGATCACCTTCGACGCCATCGCCAAGGCCGCGAAGAACCCCGAAGATTTGAAGGGGTTTGGCGAGTTCGTTCAGGAAGAGGCGACCTATCCCAACGGCACGCACATCTGCGAAGTGGAGATTGACCCAGAGACCGGACGCACGGCCGTGGTCAACTACACCATCGTCGACGATTTCGGCATGACGGTGAATCCGGTCCTTCTGCAGGGACAGGTCCATGGCGGCGTCGTACAGGGTCTCGGCCAGGCATTGACCGAAGACACGATCTATGGGGAAGACGGGCAGCTTCTGACGGCGAGCTTCATGGACTACTGCGTGCCGCGCGCTGACGACGTTCCTTTCTTCAGCTTCGAAACCCGCAATGTGCCCTCGACGACCAATGCCATGGGAATGAAGGGTGCCGGCGAGGCGGGAACGATCGGGTCGACGCCGGCGGTGATGAGCGCGGTAACGGACGCCCTATGGAGAGCCTACGGCATCTCGCATATCGAAATGCCGGCAACTCCTTCGCGCGTGTGGGCGGCGATCGCGGAAGCAACCGGGAAGTGAACCAGGCAATTCGTACCGAGCCGGATCGACCGCTCACTGCTATCGCCTTGAAGATCGCCTCTGTGGCGATCTTCGTCGGCATGTCCACCATGATCAAGGCGGCCGGTCCTCTGCCGGCGGGTGAAGTCGTCTTTCTTCGTTCGCTCTGCGCCATGCCACCGATCATCGTCTTCCTGGCCTTGCGCGGCGATCTACCCGGCGCATTCTACACGTCACGTCCGTTCAGCCATTTCGCGCGTGGGTTTGTCGGCGTTTGCGCGATGGGCCTCGCCTTCTTCGGCCTCGCGCGTCTGCCTTTGCCGGAGGCGATCACGCTGAACTACGCTCAGCCGCTGCTTGTTGTCGTTTTCAGCGCGGTGATCCTGCACGAGACCGTCCGCTTTTACCGCTGGAGCGCGGTGGTTGTCGGGTTGCTGGGCGTCTTTGTCATCGCCTGGCCGAAGCTGACCCTGTTCAGCGGCGACGGTGCTTTCGGCAGCGGCGAGGCTGCCGGGGTCATCGCGACGCTGAGCGCGGCGGCGGCTTCCGCGCTTGCGATGATCCTCGTACGCAGTCTTGTCCATACCGAGAAAACCGGCACCATCGTGTTCTGGTTCTCGTTTTCCGCGACAGTCCTTTCTTTGCTGACCGTGCCGTTCGGCTGGGTTGTGCTGTCGTTCAAGCAGGCAACGCTGCTGATCTGCGCAGGCATGTGCGGCGGCATCGCGCAATTGCTGATGACGGAAGCCTATCGCCATGCTGAGGCAAGCGTCGTCGCACCGTTCGAATACACGTCGATGATCCTTGGCATCGCTGTCGGCTATTTGCTGTTCGGCGACGTACCGACGATACATATGCTGGTCGGCGGAGCGATCGTCGTCGGCGCCGGCATCTTCATCATCCTGCGAGAGCGCCAGCTTGGCATTCAGCGCGCCGCTGCGCGTAGGGCCACCCCGCCGCAGTAGAGAGATAGGTGGCGAAGGAGAACGGAGATAATCTTGATGGAAAAGGCTGACCTCTCCGACCGCTACCGGGGCTACATTGATTGCCTGAACGGGCAGGATTGGCCAAATCTGGGACGCTTCGTTCATCCGGATGTTCAATACAATGGCGAGCGGATCGGATTGCCGGGCTATCGCGAGATGCTGGAGGGTGATTTTCGCGCCATTCCCGATCTCTATTTCGACCTCAGATTGCTGATTGCCGATCCGCCTCATATTGCGAGCCGCCTGCTTTTCGACTGTACACCGCAGGGAATATTGTTTGACCTCCCGATAAATGGGAAGAGGATCTCGTTTGCGGAAAATGTCTTCTACGAATTTCAAGACGGCCTGATTGCGACCGTGTGGTCGATTATCGACAAGGCTGCCATCGAGCGTCAGCTATAGCGCATCGCGGTTTCTTAGGCGCATTAAGCTCCTGCCATGCAATGCCCTGAAATAGCCGATCGAGAGGCCCTCACTTCACGCCGCGCGATTTCAGAACAAATCGGTATACGAGCGAACAATGCGGTTAAATCCAATCGTCAGGCAAGCGCCGTAAGTCGCGCCCTAACCTCCAGAAAATCGCGCCAGGCAAATTTCTTGTGAGCCGGGTTGCGCAGCAAATACGCGGGATGGAGCGTCGGCATCGTAGGGATGTGCACACCGCCCGGTGTGGTGTGCTCGCGCCAATTGCCACGCAGCTTCATAATCCCGGTTGCTGATCCGAGCAGCACGCCGGCGGAAGGGCCGCCCAGCGTGACCAGCACCTTCGGGTTGGCAAGCTCGATCTGCCGCTCGATGAACGGACGGCAGATCTCGGTTTCGTGGGGTGTCGGCGTGCGATTGCCCGGCGGCCGCCACGGAATGACATTGGCGATGTAGGCGGAAGTCCGGTCACGACCGATCGCCGCGAGGATGCGATCCAACAATTGCCCCGACCGTCCGACGAAAGGCAGGCCTTCAATGTCCTCGTCGCGGCCCGGTGCCTCGCCCACAAGCATCAGTTCCGCTTCGGGATTGCCGTCGGCAAAGACCAGCCCTTTGGCAGTTGCCTTGAGGTTGCAGCCATCGAAGTTGACCATGATTTCCCGCAGATCATCCAGCGTTGCTGCCGAACGAGCCAGTTCGCGCGCCAATGCGGCCTGTACGCCGTCCGGGACGACGGCGGTTTGCGGCCGGGAAGAGGGGAGCGATTGCACGTCTGGCAGAAGGGAGGTGCGTTGCGCCGCCGGAGGCTCTCCGTGCGGTTGTGGAGGGATCGGCTGGCTGACCTGCCGCGGGGCGTTCCGTGCTGCTGACAGTCGTTGCTTCTCAGCGGCGGTAGCGCCAAAGCGATCGATCGGCGTGTCAGACAAGGCCTCGTCCACGCCTGCTTCCGCGTAGAACGCGAACAGGTCTGAGAGTTCGATGGGCCCTATATTGGTTGAAACCATGCGGGACAATTGTCTCGCGGCGCCGTCAGATGCAAGTCACATCAGCGGAATGCGCGGATCTTGCACCAAATAGAACTGGCCGCGCGGCGTGAAGTCCGTAATGAGGAAGGAAAAGCCGCTGGTATGGCCAGGATCCACCTTGCCGTTCGTGAACAGCAGTTTGTCGAACGGCTCGAAGTTGCGGCTGTATTTGGCGAAAGAATCCGATGAAATGAAACCCCTCTCACTGTTGCGCTGGTCGAACGAGAGGCCGTCGCCGAACACGCTCGCCTGATGCAGCAGCTCCTGGAGTTCGAACTCGAATTCCACCCAACCTTGGCGGCTGCCGTTGCGCGTCTCAATCCGCAAATAGAGAATACCGTCGGAATAGAATCGTCCAGACGCGTAGAAGTTGGCGCGGATGACCAGGGTTACCGGCGAGGATGATGCGAAGGTTTCCCTGAGTATGATCGGATCGGCATGCGTGCCCTTTCCGGAGACGCCGTCAATGGTGAAGCCGCCCAATTCGTCCGAAAACGAATAGGAACCAGCGCTCCAGACTCCAATCTTGTTGTCTTGTGCGATGCATGGCGCGGCTATGCAGAAAAGCCCCAGGGTTGTTGCCCTCAGCAGCAAAGCAACACGTGCCCATGCTGAGTGCAGAGCGCAAACGCGGGCAGGCCAGACCAACAGCATGCCTTGCAGTATGGCGCACATTAATCCGCGTGCAAGCGCCCAACGATGACTTTCCTGGCATACTCAATCTTCGCCTGCCGTGCAAAAGCGTCGCTTTGCCGCCCTGCGCTGTCGTCCGCATGGTTTCCCGGCCAAGCCGGATGCGCTATGCACCGCTAACCAGCAAACGCCCGGCACCGGGCGTAGCCAGTTCGGAGGTCGGATGAGCGAGATCGAACGCGAAAGCATGGAGTTTGACGTCGTGATCGTCGGCGCCGGCCCCGCCGGGCTCGCTGCAGCCATCAGGCTCAAGCAACTCGATCCCGGCCTTTCGGTCGTGGTTCTCGAAAAGGGCGGCGAGGTCGGCGCGCACATCCTTTCCGGCGCGGTCGTCGACCCAGTCGGCATCGACCGGCTGTTGCCCGATTGGCGTTCCGAAAGCGATCATCCGTTCAAGACGCCCGTGTCGGCGGATCATTTCCTTGTGCTGGGACCGGCTGGCTCGGTGCGCCTGCCCAACATGCTGATGCCGCCGTTGATGAGCAATCACGGCAACTACATCGTCTCGCTTGGCAATGTCTGTCGCTGGCTTGGGACGCATGCCGAGGCGCTTGGTGTCGAGATCTACCCAGGCTTTGCAGCCGTCGACCTGATCTACAACGATGCGGGGGCGGTGACAGGTGTCGTCACGGGCGACATGGGTGTGGAACGCGATGGCTCGCACGGTCCGGGTTTCGCGCCCGGAATGGCGCTTCTCGGAAAGTATGTCCTGATCGGCGAGGGCGCGCGCGGCTCCCTGGCAAAGAAGCTGATCTCCAAGTTCAATCTTGCGGAAGGCCGAGATCCAGGCAAATTCGGTCTCGGCCTCAAGGAGCTCTGGCAGGTCAAACCGGAGAAACACCGGCTCGGGCTGGTCCAGCATTCCTTTGGCTGGCCGCTCGATATGAAGACCGGCGGTGGGTCGTTCCTGTACCACCTCGAGGACAATCAGGTGGCGGTCGGTTTCGTCGTCCACCTCAACTACAAGAACCCATATCTGTCGCCGTTCGAGGAATTCCAGCGCTTCAAGACGCATCCGGCGATACGCGGCACCTTCGAAGGCGGCAAGCGCTTGTCCTACGGTGCGCGCGCCATAACCGAGGGCGGCTGGCAGTCTGTGCCGAAACTTTCGTTCCCCGGCGGCGCACTGGTGGGCTGCTCTGCCGGCTTCGTCAACGTGCCCCGCATCAAGGGATCTCACAATGCGGTGCTGTCCGGAATGCTCGCGGCGGAGCATGTCGCCGCGGCAATCGCCGGCGGCCGCGCCAATGACGAGTTGATTTCCTATGAGCAGGCGTGGCGAAACACCGACATCGGCCGAGACCTATGGAAGGTCCGCAACGTCAAGCCGCTTTGGTCGCGTTTCGGCACGTTGATCGGCGTTGCTGCCGGCGGGTTGGATATGTGGCTGAACACGCTGTTGGGCTTCTCACCCTTCGGTACGATGAAGCACGGCAAGGCTGATTACGCGACGCTGGAGCCCGCATCGCAACACACGAAAATTGACTACCCGAAAGCCGACGGCGTGCTGACCTTCGATCGCCTCTCCTCGGTGTTCCTGTCGAACACCAACCATGAGGAAGATCAGCCCGTGCATTTGCAGGTCAAGGATATGGGGTTGCAGGTTCGCTCCGAGCACGACCAGTTCGCTGGGCCGTCGACACGCTATTGTCCGGCCGGCGTTTACGAATGGGTGGATGCGGACGGCAACGCCGCCGCCGATCCGAACGCCAAGGACGTGCGCTTCGTCATCAACGCGCAGAACTGCGTTCACTGCAAGACTTGCGACATCAAGGACCCCAATCTGAACATCAACTGGGTGCCGCCCCAGGGAGGCGAGGGTCCCGTCTATACGAGCATGTGACCACTTTGCTGTTTACCGCCGCGGGATGGCTGCGCATAATGTGCGCATGAACCCTTGCAATGTTCTTGCGCGGCCTTTCGGTCTTTTCGCCTTGGCTTTCGCCGGCCTTGCGCCGGCGCCGGCGTCTGCGGAGGTCAAGGTTGCCGAGAAGATCGAGACGTACCGCATCACCGGAGACAGTGGTGAGGCGCTGATGAAGGCGATGGACCGCAACGGCCCGCGTCATGGTTTTCTTGCCCGTGCCATCGCGCAGACACGCTATTCGGTCAACTGGGGAATCGCCTACAAGGCAGCCGATGACAAGGTCTGCAAAGTCGCCAGCGCCAAAGTGAAGCTCTCGGTGAACTATCGGTTTCCCGAACTTGCGGGGACACGAAGCGCTTCCATGACGAGGTCGTGGGCACAGTTCATGACCGGTGTGAGAAAGCATGAGCGTACGCACGGCCGCATCGCCCGGCAGATGGCCGCGAGTGCACAGAAAGCCGTCTCTCGCGTCAAAGTTGCGGACGATCGTTCTTGTCGCAAGACCAAGCGCGAGGTGACGCGGGTCGTCAAAGCGACCTATGCTGTCTACGAGGCGCGGCAGGTACGCTTCGATGCGATCGAGCATCAACCCGGCGGCAATGTCGATCGCTTGGTGGTGGCTTTGATCAAAGGCAGATAGCCGACTCGACTATGGCAGAAGGCTGACGACGTCGGTTGACGGCTCCTGCTCCTGGACGGCCTCCGGCTTGATCGAAAATGTCACCAGGATCGGCAGATGATCCGAGCCAGCTGGCGCCAATGCCTTGACCGACTGAACAAGGATGTCGCCTTTCGCGAATACCTGATCTATCGGCAGGCCGGCAAAGATCAGGGACGCCGGCAGTCGCTTCGACAGCCAGGTGGCGCCGGGTGAAGGCATCAGAGCGAGCCCACCCGCATCAGCCACGCGCCTGGTCGAAACACTCCAGGGTGTCGCGTTCAGGTCGCCGGCAAGTATCGCGCTGTCGCCAAGCTCAGACAGGAGCGGCGCAATTTTGCCGATCGCCCGATGTTGAGGATAGGGCCATGGCCATTGCAAATGCAGCGCCGCGACATCGATGACGCGTCCCCCAAAATTCAGCTGCGCCACCGATAGCGCTCCAGCCTCGTCGCAGAAGGGTACGCTGCCCTCGGCGAACGGCCTGCGCGAGACGATGGCCACACCCGATTGGCCATCGTCGGTCGGGCATGCGACCTGGAATCGGTAATTCGCCTTGATGAGTGCGATCTTCCCGAGCCACATCGGCGAGAGCTCGTTGAGCGTGATCACGTCCGGATTGAGCCGACCGATCAGCGAGAGCACCAGTTCCGGCTTGGGATTGTTGTAGAGGGCGTTGAGGTGAAGCAATGTATAGGTTGCGACTCTGGGATCCTTTGTATGGAGTGCGCCATACCTCATCCCCAGCATCGGCACAGAGCCTGATGTCGTTGCGATTGCAAGTAGCGACATCAGCAAAACGGCCGCAGCGGAAGTGAATTGGCGGATGGCTATCAGAGCGGGCGCGGCCACCGCGAGCAGCACCGCCAGATGCACGCGAAAATGTGCGAAAGAATCCAGCGCGGGGTGTAGTTGCCCCAGGAAGCCCAGAGCGAGCGCGACTGTCGCCGCAAGGGCCAGGACGAGAACCGATAAGTGGCGCGGTTTCGGGACAGATCTCATGAGAGGTGTTCGTCAAACAAATGCGGCCCATTGATGGACGGGCCTTCCATTGGCTAAGTAGCGATTGGAAAGGTTCGGGTGGTGGGATGCGAATGAATTTTTGCGTGCGTTCGATGACTGCCGCCTGCCTTTTGTCCGCAACGGCAGGCATTGGTCAAGCCGGCGCAACGTTCACGATCAAGGAAAAGTATTTTGCGGTTTCGGGCTCGACCGGGATCGAACTCTACGAGTCTGTTGGCCGCAATGGTCCCGGCAACGCCATCGCCCATACCAGCTATGCGATGCAGTGGTTCAAGAAGTTCAATGCGGAGAATGGTGGCTGCCGCCTGCTGAGGGCGCGGCCTGTCGTGACCATCACTTACACGCTGCCGAGACCGTCCGCGAAATTGGCGCAGGCCCTGCGCAAGAAGTGGGACGCCTTCAGCGCCGGCGTCCTCGCCCATGAGGAAGAGCATGGCCGCATGATCCGCGAAATGATTGCGCGGGCTGAAACGGCAATTGCCGGCGCCTTTGTCGCTGACGATCCCTCGTGCAGGAAAGCCAAGCGCGAAGTGCTCGACCGGGTCGATAAGGTCGCCCGGACCTATAAGCAGCGCAGCCGCGATTTCGATCGGGCAGAGCAAAGCAATGGCGGTAATGTCCACCGCCTGATCCTGGCGCTGGTCGATGAACAATAGCGGTTCCGCTGACGTGCGCGCAGTCAAGCCTCGCTATTGGAAAGGCGTCTCCAAAAAGCTTCGCAGTTTGCGAGAATGCAGCCGGTCCAGGGGCATCTCGGCGAGCCGTTCCATGGCACGGATGCCGATGGAAAGGTGCTGCGCTACCTGCTTTTTGTAGAATGCGCTCGCCATGCCCGGCAGCTTGAGTTCGCCGTGCAAAGGCTTATCGGAAACACACAGCAGCGTGCCGTATGGAACACGGAAGCGGAAGCCGTTGGCAGCGATCGTCGCCGATTCCATGTCGAGCGCGATTGCCCGCGACTGTGAGAGCCGCTGTACCGGTCCGCGCTGTTCGCGCAGTTCCCAGTTGCGGTTGTCGATTGTGGCGACCGTTCCGGTGCGCATGATGCGCTTCAGGTCATATCCTTCGAAGCCGGTCACTTCGGCAACGGCCTCCTGCAGCGCGACCTGGATTTCCGCCAGCGCAGGGATCGGCACCCAGATCGGCAGATCGGCATCCAGAACGTGGTCTTCGCGCACATAGGCGTGTGCAAGAACGTAATCGCCCAGCTCCTGCGTGTTGCGCAGCCCGGCGCAGTGGCCGAGCATCAGCCAGGCATGCGGCCTGAGCACAGCGACGTGGTCGGTAATCGTCTTGGCGTTGGATGGCCCGACCCCGATATTCACCATGGTGATGCCGCCATGGCCAGGTTTAACGAGATGATAGGCCGGCATCTGGGGCGCGCGCGCCGGCGTGCTGCCGGACAGGGGGCCGTCTTTCACCCGCCGGCGTTACCATATTGCCGGGTTCGACAAAGGCGGCATAGCCTCCGCCGCCTTTGGCCATCAGGTCGCGGGCATAGACACAGAACTCGTCAATGTAGAACTGATAGTTGGTGAACAGGACGAAATTCTGGAAATGATCTGGCGAGGTCGCGGTGTAATGCGGCAAGCGATGCAGCGAATAGTCGATGCGCTGTGCTGTAAATGGCGCGAGCGGGCGCGGTTCTCCAGGCATCGATTCGTAGGTGCCGTTGGCGATCAGGTCATCCGTGCCGTCCAGGTCCGGGACATCGAAGAAGTCGCGTATCGGCCGCTTGAGACGGCTGGCCACCGCGCCATCCACATGAGTGCCTTCAAGGAACGCGAAGTGCAGCGGGATCGGCGTATCCGACTCCGAGACCACGACCGGCACGCCGTGATTGCGGATGAGCAACTGCAGTTGCTCGATCAGATAAGTCTCGAACAGATCGGGCCGGGTGATCGTCGTCGTGAACCGTCCCGGCGCGGAGAGGTGTCCGTAGGCTTGGCGGGAATCGACTTGCGAGAACGATGTCGTGGTGACGCCGACCTCGGGGTAATAGGCCCGGTAGCAGTGCTTAAGGTCGCCGTCGCGGGCCATTATCTCGAAGGATGAGCGCAGGAACTCGGTGTTTCGTGCGTAGAGTTGCTTGAGCGCTTCGACGGCTTCGCCCGCATCGGTGAATGTCCGGCGTACGAAAGGTTCGGGTGAGATGATCTTGAGGGCTGGTTCGGGATAGATTCGCTTTTCCATGACCCATTATAGAGATCGAACATGACATCCGGGAGAGGGGTAGCAGCTTGCGGTGACAATTCTCCACGGAGAATGAAAGCCGATTGTTGCGCTACCCGTGCCATACCCGTGGGAAAGACTTGCGTCCTTCACCGGCGCTGCAAGCTGATCATCAGCACAAAACCGGCGCCGGTCTTCTGCATGTCAGGCGCTTCGATCTGCAGGCCGCGGTCGCTTCCCAGTGCCGGAACTGCAAGCACCGGAGCAACCAGGAGGGCGCTGAAAATTGCTGCACGGATCACAAGCGGGGCGATTTTGACGGACTTGGCAGCGATGCGAAACATGGACTTGGCTTTCGGGTTCGTTTGTAGGGAGGACTATGCCTTTGCCCGACTGAACCCGTTCTGAGGTCCGCATTCATTTGCGGTTCAGCTTGTCCGCACGCAGTTTCGTATCAGCATCGTGTCCGTAAGGAAGGACAGAACTTCCAGGCAACTACATCCGCGTCCAGTTCTGGCTCTTGCAGAACAGACCGCCGAGCACGCAGCCTTTCATCTTCATGCTGCTGCCTGACAGCGATGCCTTGCCGTTGTACGTCCTGTCCGTCACCGGATCCGTTATCGAGCCGGTATATTTGCCGTCGCCTTGCGCCGAGATTTTGCCGATGCCCCTGCCTTTGTATTTTCCGGTTACGATCGTGATACAGAAGCCGCCGCCGCAATCGCCGATCGCGGCCGTTTCGCCGCTTTGCGTACGCCAGTTGCCTTCAATCGGGTCTGCAAGGGCGGCTCCGGCCGAAAACAGCAGCGCAGCCGCGAAGAACATCGATCTGTGGGTCATTTGATCCTGCCTGATTGTCTGGAAATTCCTCCGCGCCTCAGGATGCCAAGCTAACCGAACCTCGGAACGAGCGGAAGAAGGCTCGCCTGCATCGTCATCGAGAGGCATTCTCTGCGCGGAAATCGCCTGGACGCCGCCGCGACTTTCACGGCGAACGAGATTTGTGGTGAAGGAAGCGTTCACGCCGCTGTCGCAATTTCGTGGCGAATTTTTGGTTAAACCCTGCCTGTGCAAGGCGTTCGATCGTTAACGAATTCCAGGGTTTACCACTTGTTTTGATTTCGTTTGCCGACGGTTAAGGACGCCGCTTAACGCCGGTTTCAAGCCTTCGCTGCATCCTTCGAACCATCGCAAGAGCAACAAAAGCGGCGAAGAGCCGGGCTCTCGGGAAAGGGACAGGGACAATGGCACGCTTTGAAATGTACGACGCCGATCTCGGCACCATCGGCACCACGGCACAGGCTGATGTTCTGTGCGAGCTCGGCTTGATGTATGCCACCGGCCGCGACTGCGACATCGATACCGTCGCCGCGCACAAATGGTTCAACATCGCGGCGATCAAAGGATCGACCCGCGCCGCCGAGTTCCGCTCGGAGCTCTCGGCAACCATGTCGAAGCAGGAAATCGCCGCGGCACTGCGCCAAGCGCGCGAATGGATGACGATGCACTAAGTATAAGATTAGCCGCGGGAAACAGCGCTCCAACGCTCCCGCGGTCGCCACAGACGGCAAGAAGCCGCATGGCCTGACAGGGATAGGTGGGACTACGATCCAAAGGCCGCGACCAGCCGGAACAAGGCTGGCGCGGCCTTGTCGTTGCGCCCATGGACCATGCTCCCGATCGAGTTGGCCCTGCCACACCATTGACGGGAAATGGCAATTCCTATCTCCTTTTGAACCAGCGCTGGCCGCATTCAAGCCAGCGGCACAAGGAGGAACATTCGATGAAATTGAAGAGTCTCATGAGCGTAGCTGCGCTCAGCCTGGTGCTCGCTGCGCCGGCATATGCCGAAGATCTCAACATTGCCGTGATCGGCCCCATGACCGGCCAATTGGCGAGCATCGGCGACCAGTTCAAGCAGGGTGCACAGGCGGCCGTCGCCGCCATCAATGAAAAGGGCGGCGTCACGGGTCGAAAGATCAATCTCGTGATCGAGGACGACGTCTGCGATCCCAAGCAGGCCGTCTCGGTCGCAAATCGCGTGATCGCTGAAGGTATCAAGTTTGTCGACGGCCATGCATGTTCGGGCTCGAGCATCCCGGCGTCGGCTGTCTACGCAGAAGGCGGCGTGTTGATGATGAGCCCCGCCTCGTCCAATCCCGAACTGACCGACGCTGCAGCGAAGAATGGCTGGCCGACGATAATGCGCCTCTACACGCGTGACGACGCCCAGGGCGCTTTCATCGGCCCGTGGATTGCCAAGAAATACGCTGGCAAGAACGTTGTGGTCCTGCACGATAAGGGCGCCTACGGCCAGGGGGTTGCTGACGCCGTGAAGAAGACGATGAACGACAACGGCCTCAAGGAGATTCTCTACGAGGGCATCAATGCGGGTGAGAAGGATTACTCGGCGCTGATCACCAAGCTTAAGGAATTGAAGGCCGATGTTGTCTATTTCGGCGGCTACCACCCGGAAGGCGGGCTGATCATGCGTCAAGCCGCCGAGCAGGGGGTCAAGTTTCAGCTGATCATGCCGGACTCGATCGCATCGCCGGAGTTCTGGCAGATTTCCGGGCCTGCGGGCGAGGGCGTGATGTTCGTGTTCCCGGCTGATCCGCAGGCTCGTCCCGAAGCCAAGGAAGCGGTGGAAAAGATCAAAGCTGGGGGCTTCGTGCCGGAAGGCTTCACACTGTTCTCCTATGCCACCATTCAGGCCTTGGCTCAGGGCATCGAGCGCGCCGGCTCCGATGATCCTGCTGCGGTTGCGGCCGCATTGAAGGACGGCAAACCGATCGAGACAGTCATCGGCCCGATTATTTTCGACGAGAAGGGCGATATCAAAGACGCCAAGTACGACATCAACCAGTGGCACGACGGCAAATATGCACCGATCGCGCAGTAACTCTTCGAACCCGAAACGGCCGGGCATGTCCCGGCCGTTTTTTGTTCTGCGGTCGAGAGAATGCTCACGCCGCAGGCTCGACGAATCGCACCAGAACCGCGCCTTCCGACACCTGAGCTCCCTCGCTGACGATCTCGGCGATTTCGCCCTGATGCGACGCCGTGATCGTGTGTTCCATCTTCATCGCTTCGAGAACCAGAAGCGGCTGCCCCTTGCTTACCGTCTCGCCAGCGGCTGCCCGAACGATCTTCACCATTCCGGGCATTGGCGCACGCATCGATCCGGCGGCTTCGGTATCGTCGAAACGGTCCAGCGGATCGGTAACGGCGAAATCATAACCATCCGCTCCGTCGAAGACGGTGATGTGTCCCGGCCATGCCACAAGGCGTGGCGTGGCGATGGGCGAAACTTCGGCTCCGTCAAGGACGACCTTGATCGTCCCGCCATCGATTCCGACCCTGCCTGCGATCTGTTCCGGCCCGAACCGGAGCTTCATTATCCGCGACATAGGATGGAAATGGGCATAGCCAGCAAGTGTCCCCCAGGGATCGTCCGAAACCGGTTTCGCACCCAGGCCAGTAGCTTCAACCAGGGCACTGGCAACGATCTCGCGGCTTGGCGAAGGCGAAACCGTCAGCGCGTCCTGCTTGCGGCCGATCAAACCGGTATCGACATCGCCGGCGCTGAAGTCGGCATCGCGAGCCAGTCTGGCAAGAAATGCAAGGTTCGTCACGGAGCCGGCCACTTCCGTAGCCTCCAGCGTCTCGGACAGCGCTCCAAGAGCGCTTCGCCGATCCTCACCATGAACGACGACCTTCGCGATCATCGGATCATAATAGGGCGAGACGGCATCGCCGGCGCGTACGCCGGTCTCGACGCGGATTTGAGTATCCGTCGGGGTTGAGGCTGGAAACTGGAGGTGATGCAGCGTGCCTGTCGCCGGCAAAAAACCTTTGCTCGCGTCCTCGGCATAGAGTCGCGCCTCAAAGGCATGGCCATCAAGGCGGATCTCGTCCTGGGTCTTCGGCAGTTGTTCCCCTGCCGCAATGCGTAACTGCCATTCCACCAGGTCGATGCCGGTGACCATCTCGGTCACGGGATGCTCCACCTGAAGCCGCGTATTCATCTCCATGAACCAGAAGCGGTCAGCGCGCAGACCGTCAGATGCGTCAACGATGAACTCGACCGTGCCGGCGCCGGAGTAGCCGATTGCCCTGGCCGCCTTGACCGCGGCATCTGTCATCGCGGTGCGCAACTCATCGGTCATACCGGGGGCAGGCGCTTCCTCGATCACCTTCTGGTGGCGCCGCTGTGCGGAGCAGTCGCGCTCGAACAGATGCACCGCGTTGCCGAAATTGTCGCCGAAAACCTGGACTTCGATGTGGCGCGGCTTGTCCACATACTTCTCGATCAGAACATGCTCGTCGCCGAATGCCGCCCTGGCTTCACGCTTCGCGCTGCTAAGGGCGTCGGCAAAATCATCGGGATCGTCGACGCGCCGCATGCCCTTGCCGCCGCCGCCGGCGCGCGCCTTGATCAGCACAGGGTAGCCGATTTCGCGCGCCTTGGTCGCAAGCAGCACGAGCGCCTGCGTATCGCCATGATAGCCGGGAACGACCGGCACCCCGGCCTTTTCCATCTGCGCCTTCGCCGCATCCTTCAAGCCCATGGCGCGAATGGAGGCCGCTGACGGCCCTATGAAAGTCAGCCCGGCTGCGACCACCTGATCGACGAAATCCGGGTTCTCCGACAGGAATCCGTAGCCGGGATGGATCGCCTGCGCTCCGGTTGAAAGCGCCGCCGCGACGATCCTGTCGGCGCGCAGGTAGCTTTCGCCGACCGGAGCTGCGCCGATATGCACCGCCTCGTCGGCCATTTCGACGTGCAGCGCGTTGGCGTCGGCATCGGAGTAGACCGCAACAGTGCGCACCCCCATGCGCCGCGCTGTTCGGATGACGCGACACGCAATCTCGCCGCGATTGGCAATAAGGATTTTGGAGAACAACCTGTCACTCCCTCAGGCGCTTGCTGCGCCTGAGTCTATTGAGCCGCGGACGATACGGACAGCGGAATTTACGCCGCCGTGCAATTACCTGCCGTTTGCCACCAGAGAAAAATGTGCGCCCTGCGGATCGACGCAATTGACGATCCACTGGCCCCCGGGCACTTCCATCGGGCCGTTGGATATCTGCCCGCCATTGGCCGTCACGCGCTCGACCGCGGCGTCGAGCCCATCGACGTTGAAATAATAACCCCAGAAGGCCGTCGGCATGCCGGGCATCTTGTTCATCATGCCGCCGGTCGATACGCCGTCCACCGCGAAGGTCTGGTAAATGCCCATATCCTGCATGTCGACCGCCTGATCCTTGGTCCAGCCGAACTGGCGGGAATAGAAGTCGAAGGCTTTTTCCCAGTCGTCTGTGTAGAGCTCGCGCCAGCCGATCGTCCCCTGCGCGCCATCCGGCGCCACCTCCCGCTCATAGTCACTTCGCGGATTGAAAAGCGAAAAGACCGCACCCTGAGGATCGGAAACCACCGAGAAGCGGCCGACATTAGGTATGTCAGAGGGTTCTCGATAGATCCTGCCGCCTTCATTCTTGACCAACTCTGCCTGTGCATCGACGTCGGCGGAGTAGATGTAGCCCGCCCAGTGCGGCGGCACGCCCCTCGCCTTGGCCTCTTCGGGAATGGTCATCATGCCGGCGACGCCGGCTTTGCCGACCTGCCCGATCGTGTAGGGCATGTCGCCCGGCATAGGCTCCGTATTCCAGCCAAGGACAGCCTTGTAGAAGGCCTCCGCTCCGGGCAGATCGGGCGTCATCAATTCATACCAAACGAACGGTGATGCGGGCATGGGATCCTCCTTTGTTGCACGCTGGTTTTCACTTTAGGCCCTACCATATGGCAGAACCACGACACATGAAGCGGGTCTGCAAACGCCTTGCGACCGCTATCGTTTAGTCACGCCGGCGCGATGAAGGGCTGCGATATCTGCTGAAAAACGGGCATCTCCTCCAGCCTTGCGCAATGCGCAGACAAGGCGGGATAGTCGTCCAGCGGGATCAGGCCCGGATGAGAGTCGCCGACATGGCGCATTGCCGCCGCCACGGCGATATCGGCATGACCGATAGAGTCGCCGAACCAGTAACGGGTCCTGCGGGCAGCGCGGTCGGCTTCGAGCACCGCAAGCGTGGCGAACATCTGCGACTTGCAGCGCTCAGCCCAAAGCGGCGACACCGTCTCATGCAGCCGTGTCTCGTAGAAAAGGCTGACGCCCTTGTCGGCGAACCCGGTTGCCAGCGCCGCGATTTTCAGCGCCCGATGCCGGTCAGGTTCGGTGGTTGGGAACATGCGCTGCTCGACCGGTACAAGGCTGTCGACATAGTCGAGGATCAGGTGGCTCTCGATCAGCACATCATAATTGTCGAGGACCAGGGTGGGAACGCGGAGCAGAGGGTTGTAGGGCCGGATCTTATCGGTATCGCCGAATGTCGACCACGGCCTGTGCTCGAACGGTATCCCGTAGAGCGTCAACGCAATGCCGATACGCCGGACGAACGAGGAATCATACTGGCCGATCAGGATCATAGGGTTGGCTCCAAAGCTGTAGCAATTGTCATAGCCGACGCTGGCTAAGCAAGACAGTCACCAGGGACCTGCTGACAATTCCAGTCATGATCGCCGGACAATCACGGCCGACCGTCAAAGGAGCGCCTACTCGGAGGGCGCAACGGCTGACGCGTCGTCCTCGGGCTCGTCCGGAGGATCTGAAGGTTTGAAGGGCCGGCCACTGCAGGTTGAGGCCGGTCTATACTCGGGAAAAACCGAGGATGGCGCGGATGCAATGTGGAGCATGCCGTCAAGACGTGTCGGCACGCTCCACGGCCCAGAGGGCCAGGCCATGGAGTTCGTTCAGGACATCGTATGCCGGATGATCGGGCTTGCGCCGCCATCCTGGCGGACGGCCGGGCCGCATCGGCGACAGGCGCTGAAGCCGGCCTTTGGTCTGTCCGCCTGCGGCGCCATATTCCCCTTGATGGGGAGGGGCGGCGCGCAGCGCAGGGGTGGGGTGCAGGAGACCGCCGCGACTTTCCCTTTCACGGCCGCCTTCCCCTGCCAGTCTGGCGTCGCGGCGCGCTTGCCAGCACGCAAGGCGCTTTGCCTGACGCGGCAGGTCGTCAAGCACGCGTCCGATCGCTTCTAGCCGCCGATGCAGGCGACCCGCATCGAGCGGATCGTCCGGGGATGGCGGCAGCGGGTCCGGCGCGCGGGGTGGTTGGAACAGCGGATTGTACGGCCGGCTGTCGAGGAAGGAGATGCGCGGCATGGCGCTTGGCTTCACTGACTTGCGGCGGGCACCGAACCGTTTGAGCGGGTCGAGCAACGGCAGCGAGAGGGTGGACGAGCGCTTCGGCGCCAGCGCACGCGCCCATTCGGGCAGCGGGCCAGGCCGGATCACCACACCCGTGCCGAAGCCGTTGCTGCGGTTGAGGACCGGCTTCGGCTTGGCGGCACGCAGGCGCGACGGTGCAAGCTCGACCACCAAGCCGCGCGCGGCGATAATGATCAGCCGCCGCGCCGCCGCTTCGGCCGGACGCAACAGCCTGAGCACGAAACGGTGAAGATGTCGCGGGAGGGTTGGTGCCGGGATAGGTTCCGGGGACAGTTTACTTTTTTCCGCTGGACCCAGCCCTGAAGCGTCACTGCCTTTCTGCGGAAAGAAAGGAAACTGTCCCCCTGCGCTTCCGCCGCCCGCGACCCCGACCATGGCGACGAGCATCGCCAGGACGCGCTTCAGCGCCTCCCGGTTCTTCTCGATTGCCAGTGTCCAGTCCATCGCTGCTCCTCGAAAGCCCCCATATCATATGTTCTTTGTTTGTTCTAGTATCTAAATGCACGCTTATTGAAACCGAATGCGATAGACAAGCGCCAATGTCGGCGTTCTGCGTCCGCTTATCTGTGCTCCGGCCGGGGGCTGCTGGACTATCCGCTCGGACCTGTCCGGAACCCAGCGCCAGCATGCAACGCAGCGGATTCATCATGTCCGCCTCGCCAAAGGTCGGCCTAGGCTTGTGCTCGAAGACAATGCCTTAGAGCCTCAGCGCAACGCCGCCCCTCCGCACGAATGAGGAATCATATGGTCCGATGATGGTTGGGCTTCGTCGTCACGGACTTTTGTCACGCGGACGAGTTGAAGCGCAGGTGCCGTCGATTGCTCTGATGATCCGGAAGGAGTAGCTTCCAGAGTTAGAGACAGAGGCATACGCAGTTCATAACGGACCCGGATATTCTGTTTTAACATTACGAAGCTGAGCAGACTTCGTCTCTAAAACTATTCTGTCAGCAACGGCTACGTCGTTCGCCAAAGCTTCTTTATCCGCAGCTTCGTCTATCAATGATTTTTGCAGACTTACGATATCATAGTCTCTCCAAATAACGTAGACCATTCGACAAAAAGACAAGGAAACTAAACCAGTTAAAACAGACGAGAACATTCTATGGACGACATCACAACTTTGTATTATTGAAGTCTTAAAAATCGTCGATATAACGACAGATATTATAGTTACACCCATGATTACTGCAATTAAAAAGTACGATTTTGTAAGATCTACGATCGCAGCGGTGAGGTTTTTTCTTTGTTGCGGATCGATGCTTTTCCAGTCTATCGTAGGCATTCCCCGATTCATACGTACCAGGATTGCGGCCAACATAATGGACAGCGAAGCGACTAGCGGCTGAAACCCGTCTACTAGACGTGGAAAGTCAACGAAAAGCCAGGACAGCGTTGCTGCCAGAACCACAATCAAGATTGTGAAAGTGAGAACCATCAGGGCAATATCTTCCCATCGTGAACAAATCGTGAATATACCACCTGAAGCTGATCGGCAACATTGTTAAACTCAAGGAGGTTAGCGCCTTCATGTTGGAGCGAAAATGGCATCTTGGTGCGCAAGATTGCGTCACCGTCTGACAGTTGCCCATCACTCCCTTCAATTCGCACATCGCCCTCAGTAAGATCGTCTAAGCCACTAGCAATATTTCGAAGTTGGGCTTTGGACTCTTCCGTGCGACGGCCCTTGACTTTAACCGATGCGTCAACTGCTAGATACTCCTTCGGTCCCAGGCTCTCTATAAGGGATTGAGTTTTCGCTTTGCCGAATAGCGCCTCGACTACAGGAACAGCCTGCCCAAACTCCAAGAATTTGTCAGCTATACGTCGCGTCGTACTAACGGTCTTCGCAGTATCGTCACCGACCGTATTGACTGAGAATTGGGGTGCTGATTTCCCTTTCACCCGAAGGCTTCTAATATCTCCTATGTCGCCTTTAAATTGTGACTTGTCGAACTCGGCTTGAAATTCGAGCGAATCTGGCGATTTCAGGCCTGATGGGTCGTGCTTAACCAACCAATCGAGATAACTTTGGATTTGTTCGCCAGTCATCGATCCAGTCTTTACAAAGAAAAGGTGATTGTCGATCGTCAACCAATACGCCATACCCCTTATGAACTGTGATCCCTTTGGTGCCGCACGCTCTTGTAGTTCATAAATTTCGGCCATAGTTAAGTCTGATAAAGATACAGTTGATGCATTTAAGGCAAGAAGAGCTTGAAGCCCTTTAGATTCTATCAAGCACATCTCCCCGAAAACGGAGCTTGATAGATCTGCAACTTTGTTGAGAAGGATTTCCTTTTCAGCAGGTCCGCCGACCTGCAAGCGACGATCGTTGACACGCGACCAAAGTGCATTTCCGGCTTTGTCGTTTTGTGCAAGCGCCGCTCTACAGAGTTGCTCAAGATCAGATTTTGTCTGCGTTTGGTTCGGAACTTTGCAACTTCTATAGTGTACTAGGTGGTATGCAGTAAGCATAGGCAACTCCCTCAAGAGATACCGCAGCTTGATACGATCAATTCATAAGCACAAGAGCTTTGCGCGGTTCGCCCACCCCTCACATCCTGAACACGCCGAACTTCGTCTCCGGCACTGGCGTGTTGAGCGCTGCGCTCAGACTGAGCGCCAGCACCTCGCGTGACCTGGCCGGGTCGATGATGCCGTCGTCCCAAAGCCGCGCCGATGAGTAGAGCGGGTGCCCTTCGCGCTCGTATTGATCGAGGATCGGCGCGCGGAATTCGGCTTCTTCCTCGGCGGACCAGACGCCACCCTTGCGCTCGATGCCCTCGCGCTTGACCAGCGCCAGAACAGTCGCCGCCTGCTCGCCGCCCATCACCGAGATGCGCGCATTCGGCCACATCCATAGGAAGCGCGGCGAAAAGGCCCGGCCGCACATCCCGTAATTGCCGGCGCCGAACGAGCCGCCGATGATCATCGTCACCTTCGGTACCTGGGCCGCCGCGACCGCCGTCACCAGCTTGGCACCATCCTTGGCAATGCCGCCTGCCTCGTATTTCGCCCCCACCATGAAGCCGGTGATATTCTGGAGGAACACGAGCGGGATCTTGCGTTGGCAGCATAGCTCTATGAAATGCGCGCCCTTCAAGGCGCTCTCCGAAAACAGCACGCCGTTGTTGGCCAGCACGCCTACGGGCATGCCGTGGACATGGGCAAACCCGGTCACCAGAGTGGTGCCGTAGTTCTGCTTGAACTCGTCAAGCTCCGACCCGTCGACAATCCGGGCAATCACCTCGCGCACGTCATAAGGCTGGCGCGTATCCCGCGGAATGATGCCGTAGAGCTCGTGCGGATCGTGAAGCGGCGGAAGCGGTTTGCGCATTTCCACGCCTACCGGCTTAGTTCGATTGAAATTTCTTATGATACGCCGGACGATCGCCAGCGCATGCTCGTCATCCAGAGCATAATGATCGACAACACCCGAGAGACGGGCATGGATCTCGGCGCCTCCCAGAGCTTCCGCGGAAACATCTTCACCGGTTGCCGCTTTCACGAGCGGAGGGCCGGCAAGGAAAATCGTACCCTGATTGCGCACGATGACAGACTCGTCCGACATCGCCGGCACATAGGCACCGCCCGCCGTACACGAGCCCATCACGCAGGCGATTTGCGGAATGCCCTTCGCGCTCATAGTGGCCTGGTTGAAGAAGATACGGCCGAAATGGTCGCGGTCTGGAAACACCTCGTCCTGGTTCGGCAGGTTCGCGCCGCCACTATCGACAAGATAGATGCAGGGAAGGGCGTTCTGAACTGCAATCTCCTGCGCGCGGAGATGCTTCTTCACGGTGAGCGGATAGTAGGTGCCGCCCTTCACGGTTGCGTCGTTGACGACGACCATGACCTCCCGGCCCTCGACGCGCCCGATGCCGGCGATCATGCCCGCCGACGAGATATCACCGCCATACATGTCCCATGCGGCAAACTGGCCGACCTCGAGGAAAGGCGATCCCGGATCCAGCAACTGCGCGAGCCGCTCGCGCGGCAGCAGCTTTCCGCGGCTCACATGCCGTTCGCGTGCCTCGTCCGATCCGCCGCGCTCGACCGTCGCGGCTTTTTCGGCGATGTCGGCAACGAGGGCCTGCAGGCGTTCCCTGTTCGCCCTAAAGGCATCCGAGGCGAGGGAGATCTGCGATTTGATGACGGGCATACGATCCTCGGCGAGCTACTTGCAGTTTGACGCAGGGAGGCTTGAGGCATGCCTCAATCACGCCTCTCTCATCATCTCCCGTCCGATCAGCCAGCGCCTGATCTCGCTGGTTCCGGCCCCGATCTCATAGAGCTTGGCGTCGCGTAGCAGCCGCCCGGTCGGATAGTCGTTCGTGTATCCGTTGCCCCCGAGCAGCTGGATGGCGTCGAGCGCCATCTGCGTGGCTCTTTCCGCGGCGAAAAGGACACATCCGGCGGCGTCCTTGCGCGTCGTCTCGCCCCGGTCGCAGGCGGCAGCCACGGCATAGACATAGGCGCGCGCCGCATTCATAACCGTGTACATATCGGCGAGCTTGCCCTGCACCAGCTGGAACTCGCCTATCGGCTGGCCGAACTGCTTGCGCTCGTGCACATAGGGCATGACGACGTCGAGGCAGGCAGCCATCAGGCCGATCGGCCCGCCCGCAAGCACCGTCCTTTCATAGTCGAGGCCCGACATCAGCACTTCAACGCCCTTGTCTTCCTCGTGCAGCACATTTTCGAACGGCACCTCGACGTCGTGGAACACCAACTCGCCGGTGTTGGAGCCGCGCATGCCGAGCTTGTCGAGCTTCTGCGCGACCGAGAAGCCAGCCATCGTCTTTTCGACCAGGAAGGCGGTGATCCCCCGGGATTTCCGCTCCGGATCGGTCTTTGCGTAGACAACCAGCGTGTCTGCATCCGGCCCGTTGGTGATCCACATTTTCGAGCCGTTGAGCACGTAGCGGTCATTGTGCTTTTCAGCCCGCAGTTTCAACGAAACCACGTCGGAACCGGCGCCGGTTTCCGACATGGCCAGCGCGCCGACATGTTCGCCCGAACAGAGTCGCGGCAGATAGTTCGCCTTTTGCGCGGCGCTGCCCCAGCGGCGGATCTGGTTGACGCAGAGATTGGAATGCGCGCCGTAGGAAAGCCCCACCGAAGCGGAGGCCCGCGAAATTTCCTCGACCGCCACGACATGGGCGAGATACCCCATGCCGGAGCCGCCATGCTCCGGCTCGACGGTGATTCCGAGCAGTCCGAGCTCCCCCAGTTCCCGCCATAGCGGAGCAGGGAATTCGTTCTCGCGGTCGATCGTCGCGGCCAGCGGTGCGATGCGGTCCTGCGCAAAACGGCGGACCATATCGCGTAGCGCGTCGATCTCCTCGCCTTGACCGAAGCTGAGCACCTTGTCGTACATGGCGTCCTCCTGGAATGATCATCGGGGATGACGCCCATGGCGGTCAACCAGTTCCCGCGAGCCGATCAGCGTGAAAATTCATCTGAGGAGACTTGCCTGAACTCCGAATTGCGGCTCGATTTGATCTTCCCGTCGGCGTCATTATTTTTGTCGAAATGTCGGAGCGCTGCGAGGGCCGACGTCTTTATCAGGAAGGACTTTGAAATGCTCTATGCCGTCCTCTGCTACAATGACGAAAACGTCACTTCGGCCTGGTCGAAAGAGGAGGACGACGCGGTGATGGGTCGCCTGCTGAAGGTTCAGGGCAAGCTCGCCGCGCAAGGACGCCTGGGGCCCGTGGCAAGGCTGCTGCCGACGACGGCTGCAACCACCTTGCGCAAGACACAGGGTGAACCCCTGGTCATTGACGGGCCGTTCGCAGAGACCAAGGAACAGTTGCTCGGCTTCTACCTGATTGATTCCAGGTCGCTGGACGAGGCGCTCGAAGCCGCTCGCGAACTCGCCGCCGCCAATCCTGGCGTCGGCTCCTACGAAATCCGCCCGGTTGGCTATTTTGCCGCAAACGGGATCGCCGAATGACCGATCAGGTCTGGATAGAGGCTGCACTTTCCTCTGCCCGCCCGCAGGCGGTAAGCGCCCTGCTGCGCTACTTCCGCGATCTCGACACGGCGGAGGAGGCTTATCAGGAGGCCTGCCTGCGCGCGCTGAAGAACTGGCCGAAGAATGGCCCGCCTCGCGATCCAACCGCCTGGCTGATCTTCGTGGGGCGCAACGCGGCTGTCGATGCAGTGCGGCGCAGCAAGCGCCTGGAGGCGCTGCCGGACGAGGACAAGCTCTCGGATCTGAGCGACGCGGAGGAGGCGATAGCTGAAAGGCTGGACGGCGCGGACTATCGCGACGACATCCTGCGGCTTCTTTTCGTCTGCTGCCACCCGGATCTGCCCGCCACGCAGCAGATCGCGCTGGCGCTTCGCATCGTCTCCGGCCTTTCGGTCAAGCAGATCGCTCGCGCGTTTCTGGTCTCGGAAGCCGCGATGGAACAGCGTATCACACGCGCAAAGGGGCGCGTTTCGGCGGCAGGCGTGCCATTCGAGACGCCGGGGCCGATCGAGCGCTCGCAGCGCCTCGCGGCGGTCGCCGCGATGGTCTACCTGGTATTCAACGAAGGCTATTCGGCCGGCGCAGACGAACAACTCGCGAAGGCACCGCTTTGCGAGGAGGCGATCCGGCTCGGCCGGCTGCTGCTGCGGCTGTTCCAGACCGAACCGGAAATCATGGGGCTGATGGCATTGATGCTGCTGCAGCATGCGCGTTCGGACGCCCGTTTCGATACGGATGCCAATGCGATCCTCCTCGACGATCAGGACCGCAGCTTGTGGAAACGGCCGTTGATCTCGGAAGGCCTTGCGTTGATCGACAAGGCAATGCGCCACCGCCAGCCGGGGCCTTATCAGGTTCAGGCTGCGATTGCGGCGCTGCATGCGCGGGCGGCGCGCCCCGAGGATACCGACTGGCCGCAAATCGAATTGCTCTACCGGACACTGGAAAATCTTCAGCCATCGGCGGTGATCACGCTCAACCGGGCCGTGGCGGTGTCCAAGGTGGACGGGCCGGGCGCCGCGTTGGAATTGATCGAGCCGCTTGCCGAGCGGCTATCGGGCTATTTCTATTTCTTCGGCCTGAAGGGCAACCTGCTTATGCAGCTTGGTCGCAACCAGGAGGCACGCGTGGCGTTCGACCGGGCAATCGCCCTGGCCAATACCGCTGCCGAGGCAACCCATATCCGCATGCATCTCGATCGCCTCATAACGGATGCAGGCAGCGATAAGGAAAAGCTGGGATCGCGATAACTTTCTTCCGCTTGCCTGTCGGAATTCCAAAGGCCCGGGCGTCTTCAGAGCGCGGACACCAAGCACCCTCTTCGTCGAGCGTGTGCGAAGTGCTGCTTCATAGTGACGCCTTGCCTGGAGGAAGACATGAACGACAAGCCGGAAATGAAACTCGATGGCGTGATCGCCTATGTGCAGGTCGATAACGCCGATGAAGCGGGCGAACTTTACAAGGAGGCCTTTGCTGCCAAGGAGATCGACCGTCATGCGGTTGCCGACGGCCGGCTCATCCACCTGCATCTTGAGATCAACAACGGAGCGTTGATGCTGAACGATCCGTTCCCGGAGCATGGTTTTCCCTCAGCTCCGATCCACGGCGTCACGCTCCATATCATTTCGAACGAGCCACGCGTCTGGTGGCAGCGCGCCGTTGATGCGGGTTTGGAGATCAAGCTCCCGCTGGAAGTCGCCTTCTGGGGCGATCTCTACGGCCAGTTGCGCGACAGATTCGGCGTGACCTGGGGCATTGTCGGCCCCGCTTGAGCGCCAACGGTCATTCGTCGATAGAGAAGCCGCGGCGCAATTCGTCTTGGCTTGCTTCTTCAGTGCGAACGTCCTTGACGAACGAGCCATCCGGACCTTTCCACAGCAGTTCAAGCATGGTCGCGATGGAAGGTTCGCTGCCGCTGATCATCGCCGAGACCGAACCGTCGTGCTCGTTGCGCACCCATCCGTCGAGATTCAGCCGGTCGGCTTGAGTTCGTGTCCAGAACCGGAAGCCGACACCCTGGACCCTGCCGGAGATTCTCGCGAGGACGGTTTTTCGGCCTTGTGTCATCGGCTTGCAACTCCGTTTCCATGGTCAGCGTGGAACCAACACCGGGTGCAGCCAATGTCCTCCCGCCTTGAGGGCAGGGCAATCGCAAATGGAAATTGGAGAACGAAGTCCCCCTCTCCGCCTCACTGCGTTCGGCACCTCTCCCCCATTTCATGGGGGCGAGGAACCAGGCTCCAAGAGCGTCGGCCGTTGGAAGGCCTGGGTTCCTCGCCCTCGCGAAGCGGGGGAGAGGTGGTTTGCGCAGCAAACCGGAGAGGGGGATTCCAGTCTGCAAAGTCATAAGCGACCGGATATGCCCTGACGCGCCGCAGCCAACGCTGCTGGCAGTTCCTCGGCAAAGATGTCGAGTTCATGATCGAGCCCGACGCTGATGCGGATGCAGCGGTCGAGCACCGGCACCATCGGCTTGCGGATAAAGACGTCCCGCGCCAGCAGGTTCTGCATCACCTTCAGAGCGAAGGCACCATCGGCGCCGCAGTCGATGGTGACGAAATTGGTGGCGGAATCGATCGGTGAAAGGCCATTGTCACGGGCAATCCCCGCAATACGCTGCCGCCCGGCGGCGACCCTGAGCTTCACGGCGGATAAATAGGTCTGATCGCCAATCGCCGCCTCGCCGGCGACTTGCGCCATGCGGCTGGTGCCATAGTGATTGCGCACCTTCTCGAAGGCGGCGATAACCTGCTGTTCGCCGACGGCATAGCCACAGCGCAGGCCTGCCAATCCGTAAGCCTTCGAAAAAGTTCGCATTCGGATCAAATTGGGACGATTCACCGTGATCGCCGGCTGCGCCGAATCCGGTCCTGTTTCCCCATAGGCTTCGTCAAGGACGAAGACGGTTGTCTCGGGCAATGCGTCAGCGAAACGCATAATGTCTCCGGCGTCCCACCACGTCCCCATGGGATTGTCCGGGTTGGACAGGTAGACCATCACCGCATTCTCACGCCGAACGGTAGCGAGCAGCCCGTCCAGGCTTTCACGGTCGTTCTCGTAAGGTACTTTGACCAGCCGGCCGCCAAATCCGTCGACATGGAAGTTGAAGGTCGGATAGGCGCCGAGCGAGGTGACGACCGCGTCTCCGGGGGCGACGAATACGCGGACGGCGAGGTTGAGCAGACCGTCAATCCCTTCACCGACAACGACATTCTGAAGCGCTACACCCAGGTGTTTTGCCAGCGCAGCCTTGAGGTCGTAATTGTCGGGATCGCAATACATCCACTGGTCGGCGGCGACCTCCTGCATTTTGCTTATAACCGAGGGGGATGGACCGAAGCTGCTCTCATTCGCGCCAATGCGTGCGCGGAACCTGCGTCCGCTGATCCGCTGCTGTTCCTCGGGGCCGACAAAGGGCACGGTGACGGGAAGAGCGGCGATGATTGGAGCCTGTTTGGGGCGGAGCGGCATCAGATGTTCCGGAAGGGCGGCGTCATATTGCAGCAGCGAATAGCAGATATCCCGGAGGATGCGCGATGGAAATTGCGTGAACCGCAACGTGTTGTGCATGTCTGCACCGATGCACCGGCTTTTCCAAATCTGCGGCGGGCCAGACGCCGTTTAAGCAACCGCAGAGGGTGGCCCGCATGAGTTGCGGATCGTCAACTGGCCGCGAAGGACTAATTTGCGCGCCTCTGGTGGTGCTTCTCCGTTAAGCCTGTCCAGCAGCAGCCGTGCCGCTTGTTCGCCGATCGCCTCTACGGGTTGCGCGATTGTCGTCAAGCGCGGACTGAACACGTCCGCCCAAGGGAAATCATCCATGCAGGCGACGGAAACATCGCCCGGGCACGTAAGACCCATGTCGCGAATAGCCCGCATTGCCCCGATCACCATCAAATTGTTTGCCGAGAACAGGGCAGTCGGCCTGATCGGTTATCGTGAGCATCTGCATCGCAGCGCGGTACCCATCGGCTTCGCGGAAATTGCCCTCGCGCACGAGCTCATGCGAAAACGCGATACCGGCCGCCGCCAGCGCCTCTTTGTATCCGGCTAGACGGTCGCGGCTGGTGGACGCCCCGGCAGGGCCGGAAATATAGCCGATGCGGCGGTGCCCCAGCCCGATCAGGTAGGTGGTGGCGTCAAAAGCTGCCTTGTTGTTGTCGAGGACAACCGAGTCGATATCCAGCCCTTCGCATACACGGTCGAGCAGAACGACGGGCTTGCGGGTCGCAGTTACAAGCCGCTTCATGATCTCGTCTTCGCCCGCCGGCGCGATGATCAGCCCGTCGACCATACGGTCGAGCAGCAGCTTGATCTGATCGTCCTGCTTCTCGGTGTCCTCCTCGTTCGAGCACAGCATAACTGCATAGCCGGCCTTGTTCAGCACTTTCTGGATGGTCGCGACGACATCGGTGAAGAACGGGTTGCGGATATCCGCGACGGTTAGACCGATGGTCCTCGTTGCCCCGGTTTTCAGGCTGCGCGCAATTGCGTTGCGCTCGTAGCCTATCGTTCGGATCGCGTTTTCGATGCGGAGGGTCAGTTCGCTGCTGACATTCGATGTTCCGTTGAGAAACGCGGAGACGGTAGCGATCGAAACGTCCGCGGCTTCTGCCACATCGATAATCGTCGGTGCGGAAGATTTGCTGCGTCGGCGTCGAATATCGTCCATTGGCCGAAACGTTTCGAAATTGCCCTCAACCGAGGATAAGTCATTCTGACCGCGAAATGCAAGGAAACGCAGCGTATTGGGCAGGACAAGCCGATGTCGGGCGAT
The DNA here is from genome assembly GCA_963829135.1 of uncultured Alphaproteobacteria bacterium. Taxonomy (GTDB): domain Bacteria; phylum Pseudomonadota; class Alphaproteobacteria; order Rhizobiales; family Rhizobiaceae; genus Kumtagia. The sequence continues at coordinate 448,264 of CAWHHO010000004.1, forward strand.
CGCGCAGAGCGTGGTTCCGCGTTGACAATCCCGAAACGTTTCGATTAGCCTTCGGGTACGAGCAGCAACGTGGATGGGAGGCCATCGTTGTCATGGTCGATTCCCGTGCGCCGAATTATTCCGGTTTAGCCGCCGAGGCCGGCAGTGTGCCGTTGCTGGTCGCAACCGGTATAAGCAAGAGCTTTGGCGGCGTCGCGGCGTTGTCGAACGTCAGCTTCGATCTGCGTCCGGGCGAAATTCACGCGCTGATGGGCGAGAACGGCGCCGGCAAGTCGACGCTGATGAAGATCCTCTCCGGCGTCTATTCCGGCTATGAGGGCAGCATTGACGTTGCGGGCCGCACCGTCAGTTTCGCGCAGCGTCCGCGACGCCGAGGCGGCAGGCATCGCCATCATCCACCAGGAACTGAACCTGGTTCCGGAGCTGACCGTCGCCGACAACATCTTTCTCGGCCGCGAGCCGCCGCATTGCCGGCGATTGTGCTCGATCGCAAGACGATGCGGTTGCGCGCCCGCGCAATTGCTGGAGCGGCTGGGCATCGAGCTCGATCCGGACGCTCGGGTCGGCGGTTTGCGCGTCGGCGAGCAGCAGCTGGTGGAGATCGCCAAGGCGCTGTCGCTTGTCGGCCCGCATCCTGATCATGGACGAGCCGACATCGGCGCTGTCGCCCGCCGAATGCGAGCGGCTTTTCACGATCGTCCGCCAGCTGGCCGCGAGCGGCGTCGCCATCGTCTACATCTCGCACCGCATCGACGAGGTGATGCAGCTCGCCGACCGGGTCACCGTCTTGCGCGACGGGCGGCACGTGCTGACGAGGCCGATCGGCGAGCTCGATCAGAGCAAGATCATCGCCGCGATGGTCGGACGGGAACTGCTTGGCGAGCGCACGAAGGCGACGCGTCAAGGCAGGGCGGATGTGTCTTGTCGGTCGATGCGACCTGACGCTCTCCAAGCCGCATCGCCGCGGCTGGCGCGAGGTGCTCCAGGGCGTCAGCTTCGATCTGCACGCTGGCGAAATCCTTGGCATCGGCGGCCTGCTCGGCTCGGGCCGCACCGAAATCCTCGAGACGCATCTTCGGCTCGACGATCGGGCGCGTCGGCGGGCAGATTCGTGTCGACGGCGATGCCGTCGACATTCGCTCGCCGCGCGACGCGCGGCGGCTCGGGCATCGCCCTGGTCACCGAGGACCGCAAGGCGCAGGGCCTGCATCTGCAGTCGTCGATCACCGACAATGTCGCCCTGCCGCTGGTCGGCACGGCTGGCGCGCTTCGGCATGCGCTCCTTTGCGAGCGAGGCCGGCCTGGCGCGACGCGCGGTTCAGTCGCTTGGCATCCGCTGCACCGGCATCGACCAGACGGCCGGCACCTTGTCCGGCGGCAACCAGCAGAAGGTCGTGATCGGCAAGTGGCTGGCGACGAGGCCGCGCGTGCTGCTGCTCGACGAGCCGACGCGCGGCATCGATGTCGGCGCCAAGCGCGAGATCTACGACCTGATCTTCCGCCTGGCGCGCGAGCGAAGGCCTCGCCATCGTCGTGGTCAGCTCGGAACTGCCGGAGCTGCTGCTGCTCGCCGACCGCATCCTGGTGATGTCGGAGGGCCGGCAGACGGGCATTGCTCGCGCGCGCCGAGGCCAGCGAGGAGCGCGATCATGCAGCTCGCCGCGCCGCGCGCGCGGCGAGGGCAGCCGCATGAGCGTGCTGCCGGCTGATCTCGCGCACCAAGCTCTACTGGGGCCTGATGGCGATCTTCCTGATCGGCGTGCTGGGCTCGCCGGTCAGTTCCAAGGGCAACAACATCTTCCTCTCCTACGGCAATCTGCTCGACGTGCTGCGGCAGGTCTCGATCACCGGCCTGATCGCCACCGGCATGACGGCCGTCATCATGACCGGCGGCATCGACCTGTCGGTGGTTCGCTGATGGCGATCTGCTCGGTCGTCTGCGCGATGCTGCTGACCATGCCGGGCGACACGCCGGCGGCGGCCATGGGCGCTGCCGATGGCGGCGCTCGTCGCGCTGGTCATCGGCGTCGTCGATCGTCCGCTTCGTCTTCACCAACATCGAGAAGGCGCGAGCCGGCGCGCGATGTCAGCCGCGACATCACGCTGGACGCCGATCGCGCGGCCTGATCATTCCGGTCGCCGTCGGCGCCGTGCTGCTGCCGCGCTGCTGCTCTGGTTATCTGCTGCCGCAGGTGCGAGACCAAGTTCGGCGTGCTCGGCGTGCTCATCGTCGCGCCCTGCGTCGGGCTGTGCTTCGGCGCGCTCAACGGCATCATCATCGTCGGCGGGCGGCTGCAGCCCTTCATCGTGACGCTGGCGATGATGGTGACGGCGCTCGGCATCGCCCGGCTGACCGCCGGCCAGAACAACGCCGTGCTGCCGGTCTATACCGGCTCCAACGCCGTCGCCGAGTTCGACATTCTGCGCTCGCTGGTGTTCGGCGTCGTGCCGATGCCGGGCCTGTTCTTCCTCGCCGCGATCGTCGATCTACGGCGCCGTGCTGCGCTTCACGCCGTTCGGCCGCTACGTCTATGCGATCGGCGGCAACGAGGAGGCGGCGCGGCTGTCCGGCATCGACGTCGGCCAGGTGAAGATCGTCACCTATGCCTTCTCCGGCCTGCTCGCCGGCGTCGCGGCCGTGCTCTATGTCGCGCAGTACCGCCAGGGCAAGCCGGACGCCGGCGCCGGGCTGGAGCTCGACGCGATCGCCGCGGTGGTCATCGGCGGCACCAGCCTGATGGGCGGGCGCGGCTGCCTGGCCGGCACCTTCTGCGGCGTGCTGATCTTCGGGCTGCTGTCCAACATCCTGCAGCTCCACAACATCAATTCCAACCTTCAGCTGGTGCTGAAGGGCCTGATCATCATCGGCACCGTGCTCGTGCAGGAGCGCAACGCTGCCGATCTTCTGAGCTTTCTGCGCCTGCCGGCGATCCGGCCGGCGCAAAAGGAAGCGGCCGCGGACAAGCGGCCGCCGCAAGAGACCATGGCTCACAACACCGGAGGAAACGCAAATGAAACGCCGTGAACTACTGAGACTAGCCGCCTTCGCCGCCGTGCTCGTTGCGAGCACGGCGCTTCAGCCCGCAGTCACGCGTTCGCGCAGGACAAGAAATGGAAGATCGGCTTCTCGCAGGCGACCACGATCGAGCCGTGGCGCGTCCAGTTCAACAAGGACATCATCGCCGAAGCCGCGAAGCATCCCGAGGTCGAGCTCATCATCACCGACGGCGAGGACAAGACCGAGAAGCAGGTCGCCGACGTCGAGAACCTGATCCGCCAGGAAGTCGACGCGCTGCTGATCTCGCCGAAGGAATCGGCCGGCCTGACCGGCGTGGTGCAGCAGGCGATCGATGCCAAGATCCCGGTCTTCGTGCTCGACCGCAACGTCGAGACCGACCAGTACACGCAGTTCGTCGGCGGCGACAACAAGCTGATCGGCCGCGCCGCCGGCGAATATGCCGTCGAGGTGCTGGGCGGCGCCGGCAAGGCGGCGGGCAACGTGGTCGAGATCTGGGGCGGCATGGGCACCCAGCCGGCGCACGACCGGCACGACGGCTTCCACGAGTTCACCGACAAGGAGCCGGGCATCAAGAACCTGCTCGACCAGCAGTCCGGCGACTGGAAGCAGGACCAGGCCTACAACATCATGGCGACCGCGCTGCGCAACAACGAGAAGATCGACCTCGTCTACGGCCACAACGATCCGATGGCCTATGGCGCCTATCTCGCCGCCAAGGATGTCGGCCGCGAGAAGGACATCAAGTTCATCGGCATCGACGCGCTGCCGGCCGAGGGCGTGACCTGGGTGAACAATGGCGAGCTGACCGCCACCTTCCTCTACGCGACGCCCGGGCGCCGAAGGCCTGCGCCAGGCGATCAAGTTCCTGAACGGCGAGAAGGTCGAGAAGACCATCACGCTGCCGACCGAGAAGGTCACTTCAGAGAATGCCGAAGCGATTCTCAAGGAAAAGGGAATGTAGGCATCCTCCCTGACTACGGGCGGCGTTCGCGCCGCCCGGCTTTTTTTGCTCTGCCCGCCGTGTCTTCTCTACTCCAGTCCGGATCTTGTCCGGTTAGGTCTGAAATGACTTGTAAGGCTTCTGGGCAGTCGAGCCCTGATCGGCAGAGCCTGACTAATCGCCGGCAATCAAACGTGCTGAATACTGTCGATGCGCCGGCCGCACGGACTGCGGCATATCCACGTGCGCACATCGAATGTCGGGCGATAGAGCCTCCCCCCGGGCACCCCAATCGTTCGACATAGGGAGCGGAGGAGATCCGCTGGAAAAACTCCGCTCCCGCCCGCCGATTTCCCAGCGATCGGCCCTATAGCTTTCCACGGCACTTTCTCGGCAGCAGATCACTGGAAGCGGTGGATGACTCTCAAAGAGGGCGAGCAACCATTGCCGCCGTAGACAGGCCCTCTAGTCTATGGAAAGCCGATATGTGATTCCTGGCATGAGGCCGCTGGGCTCTGCCGTTTTCGACCGCTCTGTCATGAGGAATTCTTGAATGACGGATTCTCCTGAATACGCGCCGCCAAAAGTTTGGATCTGGAACAAGGCGAATGGCGGTACCTTCGCCAACATCAACCGGCCCATCGCCGGCCCGACACATGAAAAGGAACTGCCGGTCGGCAAACATCCCCTGCAACTTTATTCCCTAGCAACGCCCAACGGCGTAAAGGTCACGGTGATGCTGGAGGAACTGCTCGCCCTTGGACACAGCGGTGCTGAGTATGACGCCTGGCTGATCGAAATCGGCAAGGGTGACCAGTTCGGAAGCGGTTTCGTGGCCGTAAATCCCAACTCCAAAATTCCGGCGCTTATGGACAGGAGCGGGTCCCAGCCGATCCGCGTGTTCGAATCCGGCGCGATCCTTCTCTACCTGGCCGAAAAGTTTGGCGCTTTCCTGCCGATCGAGCCGGCCTTGCGAGCCGAATGCCTGTCATGGCTCTTCTGGCAGATGGGAAGCGCGCCATATCTGGGTGGTGGCTTCGGCCATTTCTACGCCTATGCGCCCATAAAGATCGAATACGCGATCGACCGTTTCGCGATGGAAGCAAAGCGCCAGATGGACGTGCTCGATCGCCGTCTGGCCACAAGCGAGTACCTGGGAGGGGATGCCTATACCATCGCCGATATCGCCGTATGGCCCTGGTATGGCGCACTGGCGAAAGGCCGGGTCTACGATGCCGGCGAATTTCTCCAGGTCGACCAGTACAAGCATGTGCAGCGGTGGGCGGACGCGATTGACCAACGCCCGGCCGTGCAGCGCGGGCGCATGGTCAACCGGACCTTCGGCGAACCCGCGAACTCAGCTACACGAGCGGCATGACGCTTCCGATTTCGACGTGCGGACTCAAGATAAGCTGACATCCGCGAGCTAAGCGCGTATTGTCGCGACATATTCGGGCAGTCGGTCTCATTCGGTCATGCGAGGAGTGAATTCCTCGATATCCAATGTGGCGAAGCGTCATAGCAACTTGTTTACCCTTCGTTCGTTTTAACACGTGTGTTCACGCAACATTTAGAACAGAACGTTACCTGGCAGTCTTACAGTCGATTCGAACCTTTGCTCTCAGCGAATGCAGGGAATAAGCAGATGACTGGTGAAAAAGCGAAAATTCGCGTTGTGCTGATCGATGATCACCCCGTGGTCCTGGCTGGTGCGCGGGCGCTCATTGAGGCTTCTGACGATATGGTGTGCGTTGGCGACGCCAGTGACGGGCCCAAGGCGCTGGCTGTTGTCCAGGAAAAAGATCCGGACGTCGTCGTGCTCGATGTCTCTCTGCGTGACGTCAGCGGCCTCGATCTTGCGGAGCAGATGATCCAGCAGGGCTGCCGCGCCCATATTGTCATGATGACGCTCTTCGAAGAGCGTAAATACGTTGACCGGGCGCTGCAGATCGGGGCGAAAGGCTTCGTGCAGAAGCGATCTGCCGAGCAAAACCTCCTGCTCGCGATCCGCACCGCGATGCTGGGCGGGCTATTTCTCGATCCTGCGACGGTGCAGGAGATGGCGACGCCGGCGGCAGCGCCGCAACCCAGCGCAGACCTCGGCCTCACCAATCGGGAGCGGGAAGTCCTGCAGATGGTAGCGCTCGGCTATTCGAATAAGGAAGTTGCCTATAAGGCTTCCGTGAGCGTGAAATCCGTAGAAACCTACAAAGCCCGCGCCACCGAAAAGCTGAAGCTTTACTCGCGGGCTCAGATTGTCGATTTTGCGATCAAGAACGGCTGGATGACATTGCCCCAAGAGGGGCACTGAACTCGTCGCGCCCCTCGGTCTTCGAAATCTCCGGACAGAGGAGTGCGACAGTGAAAGCGGGGGCCGTTTACTGCCCAAGCCGCTTCCCATAGGCGGCGACGCTTCACCCATGGTGTCGGCAAGGTGTAGCGCCCATTGCGCCGTTAACCGGCAGCAAGCGCCTTTTCGACATCCGTCAGTGAATGTCCGGTCAGGTCTTTTGCAATCTCGCCCAATAGGATCGCGGTTAGCGACTTGTGGTAGTGCTTACGCATCTCGCCAAGCGATCGGGGGGCCGCCACGATCACCAGGTTCTCGATCTTTCCGCTGAGAACCTGCTGATTAAGGTGCTGTACGATCCCGGCGGAAAACTGATCCTCGCCGGCTTGGCCATGGTCCGGATTGGCAGAGCTCGCCTGGCGTCCCATGCTGGTGCCCTGGTCTGCGTCCACGCCGCCATGCGGCACCGCGGCAAGCTTTAAGCCGGCCTCGTCTCCCGTGTTGCGAAACAGATTGAGCTTCTCGCCATCGGCGACGGCAATTGTAGTGCCCTTTGGTAACATCATGTGAGTTCTCCAGATGGATGCAAAGCCAAAGCTTGCGAGGAAAAGAAACTGCCGCTCAGGGGGAGCAAGTCCGGCCGCGATGGTGGGATGTAGGCCCAGTCAACCGACAAGTGGCGGCGCGGCTTCAAGGAGCAGCCTGCGCACTATAGCACACCCGCAGCGTTAAAGGGCATCTTCTCTTGACGAAGAGGTTCGTCCCCCAGGCAGCAATAGAACCCTCACCAGCGCGTGTCGTGGGCCAGGGGCGCAACTCTCACGTATTCAGCAGTTGCGGCAGCACCTGTCGCTTAACTGTGGCGCTCCAGCACCGCCACGCACCGATCAAGGTCATGTGTCGCCAAATGCGCATAGCGCATCGTCATCTGCAGTGTTTGATGGCCGAGCCACATCTGCACGCGCCTGATGTCAATCCCGCCCTGGACAAGGCGCGATGCGCAGGTGTGGCGCAGAACATGGGGCACGACCTGATCGTCTGTTCCTAGTCCAACCTCATCCTTCGCATCGTTCCAGATTGCCCGGAACTTGGCCTGGTTCAACATCGCGAACGGCCCCTTCGGCCGCCGGTAGCTTGGATCAGGGGGAGGCGGCAGCTTCAGGACTTCGATTGCGCGTTCAGTGAGTGGCACCGTGCGGCTGCGCCCCGATTTGGTAAGCCAGAACGTAGCGCGGTTTTCCTGGATGTCGTTCCAGATCGTGCCGATCGCCTCGCCAAGCCGGCAACCCGTATCGACCAGGAATATACAGAGCCGGTAGCTGTCCTCGCTGCGGTTCCGGATGGCGCCAAACAGCCGGTCTTCCTCGTCGAATTCGAGGAACCGAATCCGACCGCCGCGCTCTTTCTGGCGCCGGAACTCCGGAAGGCTGTGGATAGTGCCCATCTTGCTTGCCTTGCGCAGCAATTTGCTCAACGCCGCCATCTTTCGATTGATGGTTGCGTTGCTGTTGCCGCGATTGCGCAGGGTGATGATGAGGTGATCCAGCGTCTCTTGGTCGAATGTACTGAACCGTCTACCCAGGAGTATCTCGTTTATCTCGCCGACAAACGACTTTACATTGTATTTGTGGCGTCCGTCCTGCCACAGCAATTCATTGTAATATTCGTAGAGCTCTATTATCGAATGAGATTTTACCTCAGCAATAACCTGCTTGTTATACCAAGTTCGATAGTCACTGCTCGAGCTTACGTGGGTTTCAGACCAGGCATATTTCTCACTTAGTACTGACTGCTTCATTACGCCCCCACATGGTCCATTTGCGGACTCTTCTCAGGTGACATAGATTGCATGCTTGTACAAGGTGCGATGGGGGACGGATATCCCTCCACAGATGCGCTCAGTTACTCACTTCCCTGCTTTCACGCTAAAGAAAAACCCGGCGGTTGCCCGCCGGGTTCGTTGTTTGTTGATTAGAAGTTGCGCTGGAAGCGGATGCGGGCGCCCCACTGATCCGAATCGTCGGTCTTGAAGTTGTCCGTGTAGGCAACTTCCGGCGTGATCGTGAAGTTCGGCACGAGCTCGTATGCCACGTTGGCAGCAACCGAGAAGTCTTCGTCCTCGTCATATCCAACTTCGGCGTTGAAGGTCGCCTTTTCGTTGAACTTGATGGCCGTGCCGCCCCAGACTGCCCAGTTGCCGCCCCAAGGAGCGTAGAAGTTCTGGCCGCCGCCGATGCCGGCATTGGAGATCGGATCATCCGAGTCAGCCGAGTTCCAGGCGCCCATGACGAACACCGAAGCGGTTTCCGTCAGGTTGACGTCTAAGCGGCCCTTGACCGCGACTTCTTCCTGCCAGGTGTCGTAACCGACGACCAGGCCGACCTTGCCCCAACCCTGGGTCAACGACACGCCGCCGACTACATACGGAACGTAATCCTCGGAGATGCCGCCTTCGTCTTCGTCGCCCTGTTCGATTGCGACCGCAGCCGAGAAGCCGTTTGCGCCGGTGTAGGTATAGGCGATCTGCAGCGTGGCAAACGGGCCGTAAGGAACCAGACCGTCTGTCATAACGCCCGACGAATAGTCGGTGAAGGTCGAGAACAGCGAGTCGGTCTTACCGATGCGGAAGCCGCCGAGTTCGATATAGGCATGCTCGATGCCGATGCCGTCTTCGTTGTCATAGCCTGACCAATCCCCATTCTTGTCAGGATTGGTAGCGCTGCTGGAGTCGTAGTTCCAGTTGACAGCAGCGTAGGAACGCAGCGTGCCAAGCTCGGTCTCGGAGCGAGCGTCAACGCGCAGCTGTGAGCGGGCGAGGTTGCCGTAGCTCCAGTAGCTGTGAATGTCACCATTGCCGTCAATGTGCGAAGCGTTGGTCTTGCGCTCGAACAACTCGCCGCCCTTGATGTCGACGCGGACGTAGCCGCTGACCTTCAGGCAGGTTTCGGTGCCCGGAATGTAGTAGAAACCCGTGCCGTACACGTCGCAGACGCGCACATATTCCATAGGCTCCGGCTCAGCGACGACAACTGCGTCGGCCGCACGAGCGCCGGAAACTGCGACCAGCGCCGCAGCGGAGCCGAGAAGCAGGCTCTTAATGTTCATTTTCTGACCTCCAGTCTGAATCGATTGCGAATTGACGGAGAGCCACGGCGAAGACGCAGGTTCGATCGCGTCGTCGTCTTCTTAACTCGTTGTTTTAACAGATGTAATCTTCCGAAAAGGTCGGACGAATCGGAAGGATCGTGGAGAGAGGTCAGGCGCCAGGTGATCCAGGGCGAAGGCTGCGGCGCTCGAATCTGACTGAGGAGCTGGCGGAGAGGAAGTCCGCCGTACTGTCGTGTCACATGGTGTCATGCGATGTCAAATCGCCTTATTTTATCATGAGATAGCAGTTTTCCGGTTTCAATTGCCTTCATCCGGTGTCATACTATGCCACAACAAACTTTGAGACAAACTTTGAGATGGTTATGGCGACACGCAGCCACAACAGGCTTTCCGACAGAGCGATCAAGGCGCTTATCCGACCGGGCAAACATGCGGATGGAGGCGGTCTCTATCTCGAGGTCAAGAAAAGCGGCTCGCGATCCTGGGCATTCATTTGGACCCGGAATGGAACGCAGGAGTATGCAGGGCTTGGTGCCTACCCGATCCTGACGGCAGCAGAGGCGCGCGAAAAAGCACGCGAGTGTCGAAAGATTGTCGCCAACGGAGGCGATCCGCGACTCACGCTAACTAAACAGGCAGAACCATCGTTCGCGGAGGCGGTGGAACTATTTCTAGCCGACAACCGCACGGCATGGAAAAACGACAAACACAAGGCTCAGTGGGTAATGACGCTGGGCGACACCTACTGTCGGGCCTTGGGACCTATGCGGGTATCAATGGTTGGAACAGAGGATGTCCTGAGGGTGCTGAAGCCGATCTGGATACCCAAATCGGAGACGGCTTCGCGTCTGCGCGGGCGAATCGAGCGTGTCTTATCGTTCGCGAAAGTCAAAGGATGGCGATCCGGCGAAAACCCTGCGCAATGGCGCAACCATCTCGACGCCATTCTTCCGAAACGGCGCAAGCTTTCCGCGCGTGGCCACCATGCCGCGATGCCATATTCTAAGGTTCCCGCCTTTGCCCAGCGCTTGCGTAGCGCGGAAGCCATGGCAGCGCGCGCGCTAGAGTTCCTTATTCTGACCGCTGCGCGGTCTGGCGAGGTACTGAACGCCCGGTGGGAAGAGATCGATCTCGAGCAGGCGATATGGACCATCCCGGCGGAGAGAATGAAAGCCGGTCGTCAGCATCAGGTGCCACTGTCGCCACGCGCGGTCGAGATACTTGCAGAACTTGCTAACGCACGCCGCAACGATTTCGTATTTCCCGGGCAGCGCAGTGGCCGACCGCTTTCAGCTAGCAGCATGGAGATGTTGCTGCGGCGCCTCAAGGCCAAGGCAATAACTGTTCACGGATTCAGGTCGAGCTTTCGGGACTGGACCGGCGACTGCACCGACTTTCCACGTGAAATTGCGGAAGCGGCACTGGCGCACACGATCCAGGGTGTCGAAGGCGCCTACCGTCGCGGATCTGCACTCGATAAACGGCGCAAGCTTATGACTGCCTGGGCAAACTTCATAACGCAAGCTGGTGACACGGTTGTGCCACTGCATGCTATTCGACAGGAGGCAAGCGGATGAAGGCGAACAGCAAACGCATTGGCTTTGATCGTTGGCCTTCGCGTCGACCCGTCCGGGTTCAGCGAACCTCTCGACTGTCGGCAAAGTCGGATCGTCCTCAGGTTGGGGCGCCAAACTGGAAGCTTCGGGACGCATTCTTTCGCGCACTTATCCATCACGGCGACGTCGATGGCGTCTACGAGTTTGCCATCCTGATATTGAGGTATTGGCGTGACCCCAATCTGATGAGTCTGCTGGCAAACGTTGTCGATCGCTCGATGCCAATTGACGTCAATGCTCGGCTCTCGAGGCGGCGTGGTCGACCGTCACTCGGAGTAGTCGACTTCAGTGCAATGATCCAGAACGGCGACGTCGATGGCGTCCATGAGTTTGCGATCCGCATACTGAGAGATCGCAGCGATGCCGAGTCCTTGCAACTGTTGGCGAACGTCGTGTCTCGCAATGTAAGAACAGGCGTTAATATCAGTTTTGCGCGGCGACGTGGGCGACAGTACGGCGGGGAGCGGCTCGTCGAGTGCAATGTTCTGACCGGGAGGGGGCGACAGAGGCGGAAGGAATCTGTTTCTCGTGTTGAGATTGCAATCGCAGTCCTAACTCGATTGCCCGAACGACTGAACGGGCGTGATCTGATCGACCGCACCGGCATCATGGCGGTAATCGGAGAGGTCGCGACCATCTGCGGGATCCGCAATGACGCCGTGCGCGACTGCTTCGATCAGCACTCGCGTCAATTGGCATTGCAAAGGGTCTTTGGCGCGCCGGCGCAGTGGTGACAATTGGGCGTATTTGCTGACCACTAACTCTTGCCCGGATCGGAAGAAGACCGCCTAATATCACCGACCATCACGCGCAAGCAGAGATGGTCATGTCAAAGCCCTACCCACCCTCCATATTGCCCGATGACGGTCGAGTGGCCTACTCGATCGAGGAGGTGGGCGAGATGTTCGCGCTCTCCAAGTCGACCGTCCAACGCCGTCTCAAGAGCGGCAACTTTCCGAGCATTCGCTCGGTTGGCCGCCGCCTAATCCTTCGGGCTGGCCTTCTCGAGTATGTTCAAAAGGCTGTAGAAGACGAGCGGGACAAGCGAGCCGCGACCGCCCGCCGCAGCGAAGCCTCTGGTCATCAAGCGCTGCCTTCGGTGGATCTCCCGCAAAAGCGCGGAGGCTGAATAATGGGCCGGCGCAGCGACTTTCCCCGCATACCGAAGGATGCATATAGGACACCGGCATCGGCGGCCCTTCGGCTGACGCCATTTCTTCCGCCGAATACACACTTCATAGAGCCGTGTGCAGGCGATGGAACTCTAGTTCGCCACCTCGAGGGCCAAGGTCATGCGTGGGCGCGTTCGACGTCGAGCCCCGGCACTCCTCAATAGTGGAACGCGACGCGCTTTCGCTTACTGCAGACGAAATCTGCGCAGCCGACTGCTTCATCACCAACTTGCCGTGGAGCCGAGAACTCCTGCATCCCCTGATCGGGCACCTGCGCCAGCTGTTGCCCCTGTGGACTATCATCGATGCCAACTGGGCACACACACGACAAGCTGGGGTCCATCTGATCCACTGTTCCCGCATCATTTCCATCGGGCGGGTTTTGTGGATTCCCGGGACCGCTTCGGCCGGAAAGGAAGATTCTGCCTGGTACCGGTTTGAGGCCGATCCTGTCGAAACGATTTTCTTGGGGAGGGCCGCCTAATGCAGCTCCTCTCGTCTTCGACGGCAGGCTGGCGCAGTGTCTGGCAAGTGCATTCCGCTGTGGATTTGTTTCCGGCGCTGGCTCCTGACCAGCTCACTGACCTTGCGGAAGACATTCGCAAGAACGGGCTGCTCCACCCGGTTATCTACTGCAAGAAGCCGGATGGCACCCACATACTAATCGACGGCCGCAGCAGGCTCGATGCCCTCGAGCTTCTTGGTCTGCTGAAAATTACCAACGGCCAGATGACGATCGACGGAATGGCCGATGGGACTTGGAAGCGCGAGGACCCGGATGCCGCAGCAGACCCAATTGCGTATGTCATAAGTGCCAACATTCGCCGCAGGCACCTTGACCGCGATCAGCGGCGCAGCGTCCTTGAGCAGCTGATCGAAACGGATCCGACAAAGTCGGCACGCCAGGTTGCCAGGCTGGCGGGCGTGTCGCCGACTACGGCTGTTGCTGTTCGAGATGCCTTGGTACTCAGGGGAGACGTGTCCAAACTGGACACGTCCACCGACAGCCTCGGCCGCCAACAGCCCACACACAAGGTGAAAGCGAAGATGGCGCGGGCATCTCCACCATCTCGTTTCTTAACCCCGAACTCTTCTCGACGCAGTCCAGGAAGCTGCGAGCGCGATCAGATTGCGAGTGCTCTCCACGCGTTCGCAGCAAAATGCCTCGATGTGGAACCCCAGAGCTTCCTGAGTTCATACAGCGAGACCAAACGCATCGACATTCTCGGCTCGGCACGCATTGCCCGGAATTGGCTCGATACTCTGCTCAATCACAAGGCCGGGGGTCGAACCGATGGATAAGCGAAGCATCGCACCGATAGCAGGCAAACCATGGAAGGACCCGAGTTGTTGTTTTGCAGGATGGTCGACGACTCCACTTTCGGTACCTGTGCCGCGCCAGGCGATTGAGTTGCAAGTTCGGACCGTGCGTCCGCGACCCCACGCAATTCGTTCGTGCACTTCTTCCCAGGGGGCCGCCGGTCGAGAAGGCAGGCTCAAACAGAAAGCAAAAATCAACGCCTCAACACTAACAAGGAATAGATCCATGCCCATCAAGCTCACACCCAGTTTCCCTCCATGGGCAAGATTAAAGGTCAGCACTGGTAATCTTGCGTTCGGTGTTCCCGGTGGTGACACCGGCGAAGTTCGGTTTGCCGGCCTGCAGCTTGCGATTGATTTCGAGCGCTCGCTGCCCGGATGGTTACACATTACCGAGAATGGGCCCGATTTTGTGCCGGGTCTCCTGAATCATCCGCTGCCCATCCAGCCAAGTTCCGAGCATGTGCCGACCTTGATGTTACATCTATGGTCGCCGAAGGTGCTTGGTGACCGTATATACACAATCTGCGACAAGTCCGCGGCATATCGCACGTTCGTCGAAGAACAATACAATGCGTGCGAGCCTCTGTTCGGGGAAGGAAAGATCCCGCTCTTCAAGATCCTTGAAACACCCATCGTTCAAATGAGTCGTGGTGCCTCAATTGAAATTTTGTCCATGGTTGAGACTTGGATCAAACGGCCTCCTCAGTTTGATAAGGCCATCGCAGTGCGTGACGCAAACATTGCTTTTGCGAGGCCGAGAACAACAACCGGTTCTGCTACCGCGGACGATCATCAAGCTGATTCCACCCCCGGGCCTGACCCTACGCGCGGAGAGCCGCCCACGGACGGCGCCCCGCCGATCACTGAGAATGAGATCGATCCTGACACCCCTTTCTGAGCAACTCGAGTTGACCGGCTTCGAGGAGGTGCCATGTTTGATTTTCGTGCGCTCAACGTCATGCTCGCGGGAAAAGATGTTGCTGATGTTGCATGTCCGTACTGCGGGCCTGGTCGCCATGCATTGAGGAACCAAACTCGCAGAGTATTGCGACTTTGGTTTCGTCCCGGTTTTATCTCATTTCACTGTACCCGGTGCGGTGCGCACGGCTTTGTGCTGGAAGAAGGCCGCGAAACGGTCGATCGAGAAATGTGGCAACGCCAGCGTGTCGATATTGCCGCACGCAAAACGGAGGCAGCGGCTCTTCAACTCGACAAGGCACGTTGGCTTTGGAAAATGCGCCGATCAGTTTGTGGAACGCCGGCGGAGCGCTATTTGCGTGAAGTGCGCCATGTCACCTGCGCACTCCAGCCGACCGTGGGCTTCCTTCAAGCGCGTGGCAACCACCCACCCGCACTAATAGCAGCATTCGGTGCCGCAATTGAACACCAAGCGGGTGTGCTTTCCCTTGCAGAAAATGACGTGCGAGGCGTTCATCTCACCCGCCTGCGCCCAGATGGGAGCGGAAAAGCTGAAAACCCATCCAAGATCATGATCGGCCAGTCAACTGGCTGGCCCATCGTCCTTTCTCCTACGAACGACCTCTTGGGGCTTGCGATCGGTGAAGGTGTCGAGGACGTCCTGAGCGCTTATCAATGCAGTGGGCTTGGCGCATGGGCGGCGGGTTGCGCCTCTCGTCTACCTGCGCTGGCCGATGTGGTCCCGGCTTGGATAAATTGTGTCACCATTATCGTAGATCCCGACGATGCGGGGCGCAAATACGCAGTCGGCCTTGCTGAGCGGCTATGCCGACGGGGCATTCACGCTGAGTTGTCGGAAGGACCGGTGTAGTGCCGCGCGATCTGAACGATATCCTCCAAACTCATGGAGAAGACGCCGTCAGGGCCCATCTGGACGAAAATCGTAGACTGCTTGAGCACTTCCATCCCGTAGGTACCTCATCCACCATTGTCAAAAGCCAGCCGCAAACCGCTATTGAAGCACATGGCTTCGTTTGGCGTGATCCAAGTACGATACCAAGACGCGAGTGGCTCTATCCCGGCCTCTATGTTCGTCAATTTGTTTCCGCGACGATTGCCGCCGGTGCTGTAGGCAAGACTGGACTTTGCGTAGCCGAGCTCATCTCAGTAGTGCTGGGCCGCGACCTGCTGGGGATTGGCCGCAACTTCCGCGTGGGCAGCATGATGCGCGGTTGGTATTGGAACGGTGAGGATGGCCTGTTGGAGATGGAGCGGCAGGTGCATGCGCTCATGCTGCACTTCGGCATACAGCCCGACGATCTAGCAGGGCGACTGTTTCTTGATAGTGGCCGTGATATGAAGATCGACCTCGTGCGCGAAAACCCACGAGGCGGGTTTCTCATCAATACCGATGCCAAGAAGCAGCTGGTTGAAACCATTGGCCAGAACGTGATTGATTTAGCCATCTTCGATCCGTTGGCAAACTTCGCCACCGCGAACGTAAATAGCAATGAGGTCATGAACGCTATCGTAAGCACATGCGGGGAAATTGCATCGGCTTGCGACTGTGCGGATCCGGACTGGTGCATCACCCTCGCAAGTCAGGTGGAGCCGAAATCACTTCAGAGGATGCGCGCGGCGGATCGGCCCTTGTTGCTGCCACGCGGGTGACACGCGTTCTAAATCGGATGACCAAGAATGAAGCCGAGGCCGCAGGCATCAGTGGCAACGCCCATCGGCGTTACTTCCGGGTTAGCGCGGACAAAATCAACCTGACACCGCCTGAAGACGACGTAACGTGGCGCTATTTGCAGTCAGTAATGCTCCCCAACGGCGTTGTTGATGATTTTATCGATCCCAATGGCGACAGCGTTCGAGTGGTTGTCAAATGGGAGTGGCCTAACGCCTTTGCCGACCTTCGCAGTGAGCAGA
>CAWHHO010000005.1:0-1049739 GCA_963829135.1 uncultured Alphaproteobacteria bacterium
TCCTCGACGAAGTACGCGTGATCCACCTGGAGCAGCGTGATGGGCGTGTCGATGACGGCCGGGTTCGAGGCCCGCGCCTGGATCTCGCTGCGGAGCTTCTTGTTCGTCGGCTGGAAGCACCCGTCGAAGTCGGCGACCCGGCCGACCGATCCGATGATGTCCGCGACCGCGACCTCGCGGCGGCCGGCCGGCAGGCGCGTCCCGAGACCGAGACGACGGCGGATCTCCTCGAACGCGAGGAGGTCCGGGCAATCACGGCGACCGAACGACGGCTTGGCCATGTCGTCCCGTCGGCTCGATCAGCTCGGGACGGGGTCGTCCTGGCGCGCCGACTCGACGCCGGGCGCACCGGGCGAGCGCGAAGACCGGCTCGCGCCCGTCGCGGACGGCGAGCGAGGCGGCCACGAACCCGTCGAACAGCGGGTGCGGGCGCTCCGGCCGGGACTTGAACTCCGGGTGGAACTGGCTGGCCACGAACCACGGGTGGTCCTTGAGCTCGACGATCTCGACGAGCCGGCCGTCCGGGCGACTGGCCGGACAGCAGCATGCCGGCCGCCTCGAGCGTCTGGCGGTAGCGGTTGTTCACCTCGAAGCGGTGGCGGTGGCGCTCGTAGATGACCTCCTGGCCGTAGACCGCCGCGGCCTTCGAGCCCGGCGGTGAGCCGCGCCGGGTACAGCCCGAGGCGCATCGTGCCGCCCTTGTCCTCCATGTCGCGCTGGTCGGGCATGAAGTCGATGACGGGGTGCTCGGTGAACATGTCGAACTCGGTCGAGTTGGCGTCCGTCGAGCCGATCGACGTCGCGGGCGAACTCGATCACCGCGCACTGCAGGCCGAGGCACAGGCCGAGGTACGGGATGCGGTGGTCGCGGGCGTAGTGGGCGGCGAGGACCTTGCCCTCGATGCCGCGATGGCCGAAGCCGCCCGGGACGAGGATGCCGGCGGCGCCATCGAGCGCGCTCGTGGAGGTTGTCCTGGGTGAGCGCCTCCGAGTCGACCCAGCGGACCTTGGCGTCGACGCCGTGCGCCCAGGCCGCGTGGCGGAGCGCCTCGGTGACGCTGACAGGTAGGCGTCGGGCAGCTCGATGTACTTGCCGACGAGCGCGATCTCGAGCGATCGGCTTGGGCGCCTTGATGCGCTCGACCAGCGCGCGCCAGCGCGCGAGGTCCGGCTCGACGTCCGGGATCGCCCAGACCCAGCTCGCGGACGATGAGCCGCCGAGGCCGGCCGCCTCGAACATGGAGCGGCACTTCGTAGATCGTGTCGGCCGGTCTCGGCCGGGATGACCGCCTCGGTCGCGACGTCGGTGAACAGCGCGATCTTCTCGCGGATCTCGTCGCTGACCGGGTGGTCGGAGCGGAGGACGATGACGTCCGGCTGGATGCCGATGCCGCGCAGCTCCTTGACCGAGTGCTGGGTCGGCTTGGTCTTGAGCTCGCCCGTGGCGGCCAGCGCCGGGAGCAGCGTCACGTGGACGTACAGGACGTTGGCCCGGCCGACGTCCTTGCGCATCTGGCGGATGGCCTCGAGGAACGGCAGGCTCTCGATGTCGCCGACGGTCCCGCCGACCTCGACGATGACGACGTCCGGGTCGCCGTCGCGGGCGACCCGCCCGATCCGCTCCTTGATCTCGTTCGTGATGTGCGGGATGACCTGGACCGTGCCGCCGAGGTAGTCGCCGCGGCGCTCCTTGGCGATGACCGCCTGGTAGATCCGGCCGGTCGTGACGTTGCTGAGCTGGGTCAGGTTCTCGTCGATGAAGCGCTCGTAGTGGCCGAGGTCGAGGTCGGTCTCGGCGCCGTCGTCGGTGACGAAGACCTCGCCGTGCTGGTAGGGCGACATCGTCCCGGGATCGACGTTGATGTACGGGTCGAGCTTGAGGATGGAGACGCGGAGACCGCGGCCTTGAGGAGGCGGCCGATGCTGGCGGCGGTGATGCCTTTGCCGAGCGAGGAGGTCACGCCTCCGGTCACAAAGACATACTTCGCCATGGGTCAGGTCCTCCGGGGGTTTTTCTAATGCTATCGAAAACCGCCCGGCGCAATCGCGAGCGCGAATCGACGCGGACCGCCGGCCAGAACGACGGCGCCCGTCGGAGCGCCGAGCATGGAGTCCCGCGCCGGTCGTGATGACGCGGCCGCGCCGTCCGCCGGTTCGCGACGGCGGCGTCGACGCGCGAGGTCGCTCGAGCGACGATCGCCCGGCTCGCCCGCGGACGCCGTCGGCCGGCGTTCAGCCAGGGCCAGCGACTCGTTCGTCGTGACCGACGCCGGACGCGGCGCCGCGAGTCGCCCGGATCTGCGGCGAGGAGGGCGTCCGCGGCAGAGCCGGCTTCGGGCCGTGGATCAGCGAGTGCGCGGGCGCAGTCCGATCGCCGTGCGTCAGCGAGGCGATCTACCACCGCCGCGTACCAGGACCCGACGCGATCGACGACGGACGGCACGGAGATCGACTGGCCGATCCCCGTACTGGTGGGTCGCGTCGGCGGCGACGATGCAGAACATCATGCTGGCCGCCGGTCGACGCGGGCCTCGGCTGCGGCTTCGTCGGCACCGGCGACGTGCAGCCCGTCAGGGCGGCGACCTCGGCCTCGCGCCGACGAGTTCACGCCGATCGCGGTGACGAGTCGCCGGTCGGCGTCGACGCCGGTGGACAAGCGGTCACCAGCCTCAAGCGCGGCTCGGGTCGACCGTGCGACGCGTTCGCCCGCTGGCCGAGCGCTGGAACTCGACGGTCGTCTCAGCGTCGGAGCCCGATCCGGCCCGCTCGCGGACGGCGCCCCGCCGCGGGTGAGCATGACCCCGCCGACGATCACCGCGCCCCCGAGGACCTGGCCGGGCCGGATCGGCTCGGCAGGAAGATGCGGCGAGGACGACGGCGAGTGCCGGGACGAGGAACTGAGGCGGCGGTCCGGGTCGGGCCGATCACCATGACCCCGTTCTGGACGATCACATTGGCGATCCCGGCGGACAGCAGGCCGGAGTAGAGGATCGCGCCGCCGACCTCCGGCGTGAACGTCGGATCGGTCGACTTCGCGAGCTGGACGAGCCGCGATCGGGGCCAGCACGACGGTGCCGGCGACGGTCGCCCAGGCCGTGGCCCGGAGCGGCGAGACCGGCGCAGGAACGGCGCGCCGAACGCGAGGTAGATCGACCAGCAGATCGCGGCGCAGAACGTGATCGCCTCGCCGGCGAGCGAGCCGCCGAGCAACAACCCCGGCCCTGACGCGATGACGATCGCGACGCCGGCGAAGGAGACGAGCGCGCCGGCCAGCTTGACCGGCGTGAGGACGTCGGAGCGGGCGACGACGGCCAGCAGCGCGACGAGGACCGGGGTCGCGGCGATGATCAGCGCCGAGTCGCCGGCGGCGATCGTCGTGAGCCCGGTCGTCCACAGCATCTGGTAGATCCCGAACCCGAGCGCGCCGAGCGCGCAGGATCGGCACGAGGTCGCGCCGCGGCAGCCCGAAGCTGCCCTCGCGCCAGCCGGAGGAGAACGAGCAGCGTGACCGATGCGAGGAGGAACCGCAGGAACGTGAAGCCGATCGGCGGCAGGACCGCGACCGCCGACTTGACGACGATGAAGTTGCCCGCCCACAGGACCATCACCACCAGGACGGCGACCTCGGCGAGTGCCGGCGCCGGCGGGCAGCCGGGTGCGACGCGGACAGCCGGAACGCCCGCCGGTGGACCGGCGGGCGTGCGAGGTCGATGGCGCCGTCGCGCCGGCCGGCCCGAGGCGTCGCTCGCGTCGATCAGGCGCCTTCGCGGTCGAGCTCGAGGACTCTTCGTCGGCCTCCTCGGTCATCTTCAGCCAGACGAACAGTCCGGCGAGAACGACCAGCGGGATGACGATGAGCGCGGCGAGCGTGATGCCGAGCGCCACCGCGACGGTCTTGAGAGCCTTCATTCCGTACCTCCTGCGTCGGTTGTGGGTGGTGCGAACGCCTCGGTCCCGAGTTCGGGGTCCAGCTGCATCGGCTTCGGCATGCCGGTGATCGCGAGGGCGGGCCGCGCGGCGACCATCTCGTCGATGTCGTCGCGGGTGAACTCGGCCAGGACGTGCTGGCTGCCCGCCTGGCCGCTCATCAGCAGCCGGACGACGAAAGCGCCGTCCTGCTCGAAGAAGAAGACGTCCTGGGCTTCTGCTCGTCCATGTAGCGGCCGATCACGCGGAGCGCCGTCTCATAGTAGCCCGCTCCCGCTGGCGGCGTCGGGACCGGCTGGCCGCGCCGGGCGATCCCCTCGTCCATGAACCGCGCGATGTCGTCGTCGAGGAAGGTGAGGGTCTCCTTCGACTGCGTGCCCATCGTGTCGGACCAGGCGCCGCCCGCGCGCCGGCGACGACGAGGCCCTGGACGATGAACCCGTCGGGCGCCTCGACGAGCAGGATCTCCTTCATGCCGCGCTGGTCGAGGAACGCGCCGATCGAGCGGAAGACTTCCTCGAAGTCCTGGCGCGGGCTGCCGTCGTAGATCCGCATCGGGCCTCCTCTGTGTGTCGGTCGCGGCCGGCGGCGCGACCCGGGCCGCTCAGGAGCCGGTCGTCCGGTCGATCAGCCCCCGATCCTTGGCGCGGCGCTCGCTCACCCGGAAGACGGCGAGGCCGCGAGTGTAGCCACCGTCCGGTCGCCAGCAAGGCGACGACGATCTCGGAGCGGGCTCGGCGACGGCCGCGCCGGTCAGATCGACGCAAGACGAGCCCGGCGCCGCCGATCGCGTAGCCCGCCCGGGAACAGCGCCTGCGCGGACGCCCTCGATCCACCACGTCAGCGGCGTCAGGAGCCCGAGCGCCTGGAGCGGCGTCGGCAGGACCGCCAGCGGGAACACGGCGCCGCCGACGAGGAACAGCGCGCCCGCGACCGCCTCCGGGATAGGGCCACGAGTCCTGGCGCGTCTGCAGGCAGACCGCCGCGAGGATCACCCCGATCGCGACGATCGCGGCCAGCCCGAGCGCCATGGCGACGACGAGCAGCGGCCAGTCGATGCGGCCGAGGTCGAACGGCACGCCGAGGAAGACGACGCCGACCAGCGAGCGTGATCGCGGCGCCCATCCCGCCGACGGCGACCCGCGCGACGCCGCGGCCAGCAGGACGACCCGGAAGTCGCTCGGGCTGACGTAGACGTACTTGAGCATCCGGTAGCGCTCGCGGTCGTCGAGGATCGACCAGGCGAGGCCCTGATGCCGCTGATGACGAACGACCAGAGCGCGCTGCCGACGACGACGAAGGCGCGGAAGTCGGGCCGGGCGCCGCCGCAGATGACCTCGAGCATGAGGACGAGGATCAGCGCCGACGAACGGGCTTGGCGACCGAGTAGATGAAGAACAGCAGCGGGTCGGTCCAGTTCGCCTCCATCTGCCAGCCGAGCCGGCGGACGTGCGGAAGCTCCGCCGGACGTCGACCCAGCCGCGGCCGCGGGTGCGGGCCGGGTCGAAGCCGCCCCACGCGGGCGACGCGAGGCCGGCGGCGTCGGGCGGAGCCGGCCGGCGACGATGCCGGTCCGCTCGCCGAGGCCGGCTCATTGCCAGCGCACCGTCAGGCGGCCCTCGCGGCGGGCCAGCCGCTCGAGGACGCTCGAGCAGCCAGCGCGCGAGGACCAGGAAGACGACGATCATCGCCACGAGGATCAGCGCCTCGACCGCCGGCGACGGCGTGCCGAGCGGGTAGCGGCGTCGGCGAACGCGAGCTGGCGCATCGCGTCGAGGCCGACCGCGAGCGGCAGGATCGAGATCGCGAGCGAGCCCGAGGACCCCGAGCCGGCCGACCGGGAAGTTCAGCCCGGACACGAAGTAGACGGGCTCGACGAGGAGCTGGGTCAGGTGCCACGCCTCGCGGCCCCACAGCAGGAACAGGCTCGCGAGCATCATCCCGAGGCCGTAGAGCGCCGCCAGCGTCAGGAAGAAGACGCGCGAGCAGCAGCGCCCACTGCTCGACCGCGAACTGACGCCGAAGAGGAGCGGCGCGACGATCAGCACGGCGGCCGCGCGGGTCGAGCTCATGACGAGCCCGCCGACGGCCATCCCGAGCAGGACGCCATGATGTGCATCGGGGCCGTGAAGTAGAGCTCGAGGTTGCCCTGGCTCTTCTCCCAGTACAGCTGCGCGGCCATCATCCACATGACGTTCAGCCAGAACGCCGTCATCGCCCCGCCGAGGACGACGAAGCCGACGTACTGCGGCGGCGCCTGGAGCGCCCGGTAGACGAAGACGAAGGCCGACGTCGCGAGGAACGGCAGCAGGATCTCGAAGAAGACCCAGCGCTGCTCGCGGAACATGCCGATGACGCGCGGATAGGCGCGGCCGCCGATGGCGCGGATGTTCGGTGGGCAGACCTGGCGGCGGCGTCCAGTCGGCGGCCTCCTGGGGGCTGGCCGTCGGCGGCGCGAAGGTTCCAGACGGCTCGGCGTCCGCGGCCGTCAGACGACGTGCCTCTTCCTCTTCGCGCTCGCCGGGCGTCGTCGGTCGGTCGTCGCGCGGGTCGTCGGCGCCGGTCGGCCGTCCGGCGCCGTGGCGGCTCGGCGCCGCCGTCGCCGTCGCGTCGCCTCCTCGTCGAAGCCGCGCCCGACGAGCTCGACGAAGACGTCCTCGAGCGTCGGCTCGGACTTGCGCAGCGCGACGATGTGCGAGCCGAGCCCGCCGAGCGCGCCGACGACGCCGCCGAGCGCCGCATCGTCGGCGAGGGCGAGGTTGAGCGCGACCGTCTGGCGGCTCCGCGCCGTCGGCCTGTCGGCGGCCGCCGCGGCAGCGCTGAGACGACGCCCGGGCAGGCGCGCGCGAGCGCCGCCGGCGCCGCCGTCGAGCCGGTCGAGCTCGAGCCGGAAGATCGACTCGCGCTGGACGCGCCGCTTGAGCTCGGCCGGCGTGCCGATGGCGAGGATCCGGCCGCGGTCGACGATCGCGATGCGGTCGCACAGCTCGTCGGCCTCGGCCATGTAGTGGGTCGTCAGGAGGACCGTCCGGCCGGGGACGGCTGCCTTCCAGGCGAGGACGAGCTCGCGGACCGCGCGGGCCGCGGCCACGTCCAGCCCGAGCGTCGGCTCGTCGAGGAAGAAGATCCACGGGTCGTTGAGGAGGCCGCGCGCGAAGTTCATCTTCTGGCGCTGGCCGGTCGACAGGGTGCTGACCCGCTGCTCGCGCTGCTCCTCGAGGCCGACCGCCTCGATCAGCTCGTCGACCCGGCGCCAGCCGTCCTGCGCCGGCAGCCCGTAGAACTGGCTGAACATCCAGAGCTGCTCGCGGACGGTCAGGATCCCGTAGCCCGACTGCTCGCCGCCGGCGACCATGTTCATGATCCGGCGGATCTGCTTGGTCTGGCGCGTCGACGTCGAAGCCGAAGACCCGGGCCGTCCCCTCGGTCGGCAGGAGCAGCGTCGTCAGGATCTTGATGAGCGTCGTCTTGCCGGCGCCGTTGGGCCCGAGCAGCCCGAAGAACTCGCCGGGCTCGACCTCGAGATCGACGCCGTCGAGGGCGACGACGGGCGTCGGCTTGACGTTGTAGACGCGGCGGATGCCGCGCACGTCGATGGCGAGCGGCTGGGCATTCGCCGGCGCACGGTGGGCGCGGCGGCGGGTGCCGGCGCGCGACGGGCGAGGCGGAGCGGTCTGGGCGGACGCGGGCGAACCGGACACGGAACTCCCCGGTGGGACGGCTGGGAGGATCGCGGAGTATACGCCAGACCGGCCGAGTGGAGAAGGGCGTCGTAGCCCACGTGTGAGATGTCCATCGAACAGCGGGCGCGGTTCGCGAGGCCGCCGTGCCCACGTGACGCGTATCTGATCACAGCGACAGCCACGGCGATCTTCGCGACCGGCATCGGCCCCGCGATCGGCCGTTATCCGGATCGAGGTGCCGCTTCAGGCTCGTCGCCGGAGCATGGATGCTGACTCCGTTGACCCGGTCCGTTGCGTCGAGACGGGATCAGTCCTGGCTGATCGCGATGAGTCGATGGCATCAGCCGATCGCGGCAGCATGGACCGATGCAGGCCGAGCGCCACCGCGAGCTCGCCCGGCGACCGGGGCGTTGTTGACGATCAGCGCGGTGTTGGCCCGGACCGACGCGCCGGCGGTGATCTCCGCGATCCGGGCGAGCAGCCACGGCGTGAGTGCCGGCCCGTGGATCCCGGCCGCGTCGGCCTCCGCGATCGCCCGTTCGATCGCGCGTCCCGGGCCGCGTCCTCGGGGAGTGCGTCGGCCGCCGGGACCGGCACGCAGACGAGGATCGCCGAGCCGAGGCCGAGCCCCAGGTGGACGCCGGCGACGCCGGCCGCGCGGCCACGTCCGGCGCGCGCTCGGCGCACGCGATACCCGGCGTCCGCGCGTAGAACCCCGGCAGCTCGGCCTGGCCGACGGCGACGACCGGCACGCCGCGCGTCTCGAGGTACTCGAGCGTGCGCCGGCGACGTCGAGGATCGCCTTGGGGCCGGCGCAGACGACGGCCATCGGCGTCCGGGCGAGCTCCTCGAGGTCCGACGAGATGTCGAACGACGGGCCGGCGCCGCCGGCGCGCCCCGATGGACGCCGCCGATGCCGCCGGTGGCGAAGACGCGGATCCCGGCCGCGTGGGCCGCGATCATCGTGGCCGACACGGTCGTCGCGGCCCAGCCGCCGCCGGCGAGCGCCGCGGCCAGGCTCGGCCGGGCGGCCTTCCGGACCGACCGGCCGGTGCCGTCGCCAGCGCCTCCAGGGCGGCCGTCGTCCAGCCCGACGAGGATCCGCCCGTCGCGGATGGCGATCGTGGCCGGGACCGCGCCCGCTTCGCGGACAGCGGCCTCCGACGCGCGCGCCACCTCGAGGTTCTGCGGGTACGGCAGGCCGTGGCTGATGAGCGTGGACTCGAGCGCCACGACGGGCCGCCCGGCGCGCGAGCGCCGCGGCAACCTCCGGCGGTCGACGCGCAGCCGGTCGAGCCGGTCACCGAGCGTGAGCTCCGGCGGCGGGCGCGTGAGCTGGCGCGCCGCCGCGCGGTGGCCGGCGAGCCGCGCTGCGCTGGAGCGTCGCCGGGCGGTGCCGCGCCGCTCGGCGTCGGCGCGCAGCCAGGCGCACGAGGAAGCCGGCGTCGAACGCGTCGCCGGCACCGGTCGTGTCGGCGGCGTCGACCGGCGCCGTCGTCGCGACGTCGAACCGGAGCGGCCCGGTCGACCGCCGGGCCGCGCGAGGAGGTCGCACCCCGTGCGCGCCGCGCTTGATCACGCGACGGCGCGAGCTCGAGCAGCTCTCGATCGCGCGCCGCCGAGGAGCGCCCGGCCTCGGCCGCCGTGGCGAACAGGACATCCGGCGCCGGCCTCGCTCACGTGCCCGCGCCGCCCGCCGCCCGTCCGCCAGCAGCGGCCCGCGCGACGCGAGGTCCACTGTGACGACGGCGCCGCCCGCCCGCGCCAGCTCCGACGCCCGCCGGCCGGCCGATCCGAGCGGCTCGCCGAGCAGCGAGTAGGCGGGCAGGTGGAGCAAGGTCCGCACCCGGAACCAGGCCGGCTGATCCGGCGGGCGCGAGCAGGTCGGCGGCGCCGCGATCGGCGACGAACGAGCGCTCGCCGCCGGGCGCCACCAGCACCCCGATCCGGCCCGTCGGCTGGCCCGCCGACCCGCGCGCGCGGACCTGACGCCGTCGCGCTCGAGCGCCGCGACCAGCGCCCGGCCGGGCCCGTCGCGGCCGACCGCGGTGATGAGCGTGAGCGCGCGCCCCGAGCCGCGCCAGCCAGCGCGCCGTGTTGGCCGCCGAGCCGCCCTGGCGGAGCGCGACCCGGCCCGGCACGTCCGTCCCGCCAGCAGCGGCCGCGCCGGCGCCAGCGACGACGTCGAGCAGGAGGTCGCCGAGGACCGCGACCGCGGCGGCGTCGCGGGGGCCGCGCTGGAGCGGCGGACCGGCAGGGTCGGCACGCGCCGCAGGATAGACGTGCGCCGCGGACCGGCAGCGACGGCGGCCCGCGACTACAATGCGGGCCGCGGTTCCTCGCCCGCGACGGGAGCGGCCGCGGCACCTCGACCACCCCGCCCAGCATCGCCCAGCGAGAGCCGACGCCATGACCGTCGCCGCCGAACGCCTCGACCAGCTCGCGATCGACACGATCCGCACGCTGTCGATCGACGGCGTCCAGCAGGCGAACTCCGGCCATCCGGGCGCGCCGATGGGCGCCGCGCCGATGGCGTACGTGCTCTGGACCCGGTTCCTGCGCCACGCCCCGACGCACCCGACTGGCCCGACCGCGACCGGTTCGTGCTGTCGCGCGGGCCACGCCAGCATGCTCCTCTACTCGCTCCTCCACCTGACCGGCTACGACCTCTCGCTCGACGACCTGAAGGCGTTCCGCCAGTGGGGCTCGAGCACGCCGGGCCACCCCGAGTACGGCCTGACGCCGGGCGTCGAGGCGACCACCGGGCCGCTCGGCCAGGGCTTCGCCAACGCCGTCGGCATGGCCATCGCCGAGCGCCGGCTGGCCGCCGAGTTCAACCGCCCGGGCCACGCGATCGTCGACCACTGGACGTACGGCATCGTGCTCCGACGGCGACCTCCAGGAGGGCATCGCGTCCGAGGCGGCGTCAGCCTGGCCGGCCACCTCCGGCTCGGCAAGCTCGTCGTCCTCTACGACGACAACCACATCCAGCTCGACGGCCCGACCGCGATGGCGTGGCGCGAGGACGTCGTCGCCAGCGGTTCGACGCCTACGGCTGGCACACCCAGCGGGTCGAGGACGGCAACGACCTCGACGCGATCGAGGCGCGCGATCGAGGCGCGCCCGGTCGACGATCCGCGCCCGAGCCTCATCGCGGTCCGCACCCACATCGGCTACGGCAGCCCGAACCGGCAGGACACCCAGAAGGCGCACGGCGAGCCGCTCGGGCCCGACGAGGTCCGCCTGACCAAGGAGGCCTACGGCTGGGACCCGGACAAGACGTTCTACGTCCCGGACGAGGCGCGCGCAGCTCTTCCGGCGCGCGATCCCGGCGGGCGACGACCTGGTCGCGGCCTGGGAGGCGCGCGTTCGAGCGCTACGCCGACGACCATCGCCGAGGTGGCGCGCGAGCTTCCGGCGGCGCGCATCGACGGGCGGCTGCCCGACGGCTGGGACGCGCGGCCTGCCGCGCTACAGCCGAGGCAGTCGAGGTCGCGACGCGCAACGCCAGCCAGGACGCGATCCAGGCGCTCGCCGAACCGCTGCCGGAGCTGTTCGGCGGCGCCGCCGACCTCTCGGAGTCGAACCTGACCGACGTCAAGGGCGACGGCCGACTTCAGCGCCGACGAGCCGGGCCGCAACATCCGCTTCGGCGTCCGCGAGCACGCCATGGGCGGCGATCGCCAACGGCATCGCCTACCACGGCGGCTTCATCCCGTACGCGGGCACGTTCCTCAACTTCAGCGACTACATGCGCGGCTCGGTGCGGCTGGCCGCGCTGTCGCGGGCTGCACGTGATCTACGTCTGGACCCACGACTCGGTCGGGCCTCGGCGAGGACGGCCCGACCCACCAGCCGGTCGAGCACTACGCCGCGCTGCGCGCGATCCCGAACCTGTGGTTCATGCGGCCGGGCGACGCCAACGAGACCGCGCCGCCTGGGCGCTCGCGGTCGAGCGGCGCGACGGCCCGGTCGCGCTCGCGCTGACCCGCCAGAAGCTGCCGACGCTCGCGGGCACGGCCGAGAAGGCGCGCGACGGCGTCCGGCGCGGCGGCTACGTCCTGCGCGACGCCGCCGGGCGGCGACGCCGGAGATCGATCCTGATCGGGACCGGCTCCGAGCTGCAGCTCGCGTTCGCGGCGCGCCGAGGCGCTCGAGGCGGACGGGATCGCCGACGCGCGTCGTGTCGCTGCCCTGCTGGGAGCTGTTCGAGCCCAGGACGAGGCCTACCGCGATCCGTCCTGCCGCCGATGTCCGTGCACGCGTGTCGCGTCGAGGCCGGCGTGTCGCTCGGCTGGGAGCGCTGGGTCGGCGACGAGGGCGCGATCGTCGGCCTCGACCACTTCGGCGCGTCGGCGCCGGCCGGGACGATCTTCGAGCACTTCGGCTTCACCGCCGAGCGCGTCGCGGAGGTCGCGCGCGACGTCGCTCCGGGACGGCCTGCGCGGCCGCATCCCGACGCTCGAGCCGGGCCACCTGCCGGCGCCGCGCCGCGGCCGTGGCTCGCGGCGCCTCCGGCGTGGAGCGACCGCGGACGAGGACCCGGGCGCAGCTCGACCGACGGCTATCCCGGCACACTGAGCACCGCATGCGCGTCGCCTTCGCGGCCGACCACGGCGGCGCCGACCTCAAGGACGAGCTGCTGCGCCGCCTCGGGCCGCCGGCCTCGGCCACGAGCTGGATCGACCTCGGCGGCGACGGCAGCGACCCGCACGACGACTACCCGGACTTCGCCGCCGGTCGGCGAGGCGATCCGGGGCGGCGACGCCGAGCGCGGGCATCCTGATCTGCGGCTCCGGCGTCGGCGCCTGCGTCGCCGCCAACAAGATCCGCGGCGTCCGGGCGGCCGTCTGCCACGACACGTACTCGGCCCGCCAGGGCGTGGAGCACGACGACATGAACGTGCCTGACGCTCGGGGCGCGGGTGATCGGCGCGGAGCCGGCCTGCGAATGCGCCGTCGCGTTCCTCGGCGCCACGTTCAGCGGCGAGCCGCGCCACCGGCGCCGGCTCGACAAGGTCCTGGCGATCGAGGCGGCCGAGCGGCGCTGCGCACGGCGTCGCCGCGGCGACCATGGCGCCACTTGCGACGCCGGCGTGACACGCGACCGCCCGACCCTGTAACGGTCCATTCACGCGAGGCCGACTATCGCCGAGTCACGATGACCGACCCTGTCCCCCAGCCGGCGCCTCGCCTGCTCGGCGACGGCGCCGCCGCCTTCGAGGCCGCGGTCGACGCGCCCGCGACGAGGGCTGGGCGACCGCCTGTTCGACACGCGACGCGACGCTGTGGTCGACCGATCCGCGGGTCCAGGCGGCGCATCGCCGATCGTCTCGGCTGGCTGGATGCTCCCGGCGCATTTCGCCGGCCAGGTCGCCGCCCTCGAGGGGTTCGGCGACGGGCGTCGTCGAGGCCGGGCTTCACGACCGCCGTCGTGGCCGGCATGGGCGGCAGCAGCCTCGCGCCCGACGTGCTCCACCGGACGTTCGGGATCGCAGGACGGCTGGCTGACCTGCGGGTCCTCGACTCGACCGATCCGGCGGCCGTCGCGGCGACCGTCGACGACCTCGATCCGCTCACGACCCTGTCCTCGTCGCCACGAAATCGGGCACGACGACCGAGCCGAACGCGTTCCTGGCCGACGCCTGGGACGCGCACGAGCGGCGCTCGACGCCGGGCATCACCGCGCGCTACGAGACCCGGGCGGGCTCATCGTCGCGATCACCGACCCGGGCCGCAGCCTCGAGGCGATCCCCCACCACGACGAGCTGCGCGAGGTGTTCCTCAACCCGCCCGACATCGGCGGCCGCTACTCGGCGCTGACGTACGTCGGGCTCGTGCCGGCGTCGCTGATCGGGCTGGACCTCGACGCGCTGCTCGGCCGGCGCACGGCGATGCTCGGCGCGCTGCCGCGAGCCGGATCCGGCGGCCAATCCCGGGCTGTCGCTCGGCCTCGCGCATCGGGACGCTGGCGCAAGGCCGGCCGCGACAAGCTGACGTTCCTCGCCGACGAGAGATCGCGTCGTTCGGGGCGTGGGCCGAGCAGCTCATCGCGGAGAGCACCGGCAAGCGCGGCGTCGGGCATCGTCCCCGTCGACCTCGAGCCGCTCGGCGCGGTCGACGCCTACGGCTCGGACCGCGTCTTCGTGCGGCTGACCCTCGACGGTGCGCGGCGACGGACGGGCGGTCGCGCGACGACCTCGCGACGGCGCTCGAGGCGGCGGGCCACCCGGTGCATCCGGATCGACGCTCGCCGACCCGATCGACCTCGGCGCCGAGTTCGTGCGCTGGGAGGTGGCGACCGCGATCGCCGGCGCCGTGCTCGGGGATCGACCCCTTCGACCAGCCGAACGTCGAGGAGGCCAAGGAGCTGACCCGCGACGTGCTGGCGCGCCACGAGACGGCGACGGCGACGGCGCCGCAGCCGCCGCGCCGCTCGTCGCGACCGGACGGCCTCGCCCTCCACGGCGATGCGCCGCTCCGGCTGACGCGCACGGCGGCGGCACGTCGTCGGCGAGCTCGCGCGCCACCTCGCCCGCCGGCGGCCGAACGCGCTATCTCGCGCTCCAGGCATTCATCGCGCCGACCCCGGCGCGCGACGACGCCCTCGCCCGGATCCGGGCGCTGCTGCGCGACCGGACGCGGCCGGCGACGACCGCCGGCTACGGCCCGCGCTTCCTCCACTCCACCGGCCAGCTCCACAAGGGCGGCGCGCCGATCGGCTGGTTCCTCCAGCTGACCGCGGACCATCCGGTCGATCGCGCGATCCCGGGCTGGCCGTACACCTTCGGCCAGCTCATCGACGCCCAGGCGAGCGGCGACTTCGCCGCCATCGAGTCCCACGACCTGCCGATCCTGCGGGTCCATCTCGGCGCCGATCCCGATCGCGGGCTGGCGGCCCTCGAGCGAGCCGCTGCGAGGCCGCGCTCGACACCACGCACCGCGAGGGCGTTGACGCCATGCAGCATCGGGTTCATCGGCCTCGGCCGGATGGGGGCCAACATGGTCCGCCGGCTGCTCCGCGACGGGCACGAGGTCGTGGCCTACAACCGGACGCCCGAGAAGACGACCGAGATCGCCGGCGAGGGCGCGATCGCCGTCCTACTCGATCGAGGAGCTGGTCGGCAAGCTCGAGACGCCGCGCGCCGTCTGGATCATGGTCCCGGCCGGCGACGCCACCGAGGCCCAGATCGACGAGCTGCTGGAGCACCTGGAGCCGGGCGACACGATCATCGACGGCGGCAACACGAACTTCCACGACGACTCGCGCCGCCACGCCGCGCTCGCGGCCAAGGGCATCCACTACGTCGACGCCGGGACGTCGGGCGGGATCTGGGGCCTCAAGAACGGCTTCTGCCTGATGGTCGGCGGCGAGCCGAGCCCGCGGTCGAGCCGCTCGAGCCGATCTTCACGTCGCTGGCCCCGCCGGGCGGCTACCTCCACGTCGGCGGCCCGGGCGCGGGCCACTACGTGAAGATGGTCCACAACGGCATCGAGTACGGCCTGATGCAGGCCTACGCCGAGGGCTTCGAGATCATGCACGCGAGCGACTACACGCTCGATCTCGGCGCGATCCCGAAGCTGTGGATGCAGGGCTCCGTCGTGCGGTCGTGGCTGCTCGAGCTGGCCGGCGGGCGTTCAAGGCGAACGGCCAGGACCTGACGCACCTCAAGGGCTGCGTCGCCGACTCCGGCGAGGGCCGCTGGACGGTGCAGGAAGCGATCGACACGACGTCCCGGCGCCGGTGATCACGCTGTCGCTGCTGACGCGCTTCCGCTCGCGCCAGGACGACTCGTACGGCGCCAAGGTGCTCGCCGCGCTGCGCAACGAGTTCGGCGGCCACGCCGTGAAGACGGAGTGAGGGATCGCTCCGCGGCGGGGCCACGCGGGCGCGGCGGCGCAAGTCGACCACCATCCCCCGCGCGGCGATAATAATCAGCCGCCGCGCAGCCGCTTCGGGCCGGACGCAACAACCTCAGTACGAAACGGTGGAAGTGGCGCGGGAGAGTAGGTGCCGGGGACAGTTTATTTTTTTCCGCTAGAGCCTGCCCGGAAGCGTCACTTCCTTTATGCGGAAAGAAAGCAAACTGTCCCCCGGCGTTCGCCGCCGCGATCATGGCGACGAGCATGACCAGAATGCGCTTCAGCGCCTCCCGGTTCTTCTCGATCGCCAATGTCCAGTCCATCGCCGCTCCTCATTTAAGGAGTGGATTATCGGCTGGAGTTAGGAATGAGGGGACAAACACTCCTGCCCAACAGGGTGGGAAAGATGAAGTTTCAATGGGTTGTTGCGCAATTGTATGGGATTTTATCCCCGGGTGCGTTCTACTCCCCAAGCTTGAACACCCCTCATCCGACTTCGCTTCGCTCAGCCACCTTCTCCCACAACAAGGGGAGAAGGTCCTCGCATTAGCTTCGCGGCTAAGCTCCAGCTAGAGCATCGGACGTTCATTTAAATCCGTATCCGGCTGCTTCGAGATAGTTTTGGCATTCGGTTTCGGAGTAGAGATCGCAGATGTTGCCGAATCGCTGCTCCGGAGAGAGCAGATTGACCGTACGGCTAGCTTTCGCAGATGCGCTTTCAGCTTTGCGAAGGCCATTTCGATAGGATTGAGATCGGGACTGTAGGGCGGCAGGAACAACATCCACGCACCGCGAGCCCTGATCGCCTTTTCGGCAGCGGCGCTCTTGTGGGCCGGCAGGTTGTCGAGGATGACGACATCCACCGTTTGACAGAGTTGGGGCGAGTTGGGTCTCGACATAGGTATCGAAGATGCGCCGGTTCATCGGCCCGTCGATGACGAAGGGAGCGGTGAGCGCGTTGGCGCGCAGTCCGGCGATGAAGGTCTGCGTCTTCCAGTGTCCGAACGGGGCCTTGGCCTTGAGACGTTGGCCCTTGAGGCAACGCCCGCGCTGGCGCGTCATCTTGGTATTGGTTCCCGTCTCATCCAGGAAGACAAGCCGGTGCGCTTCGAGCCGCATCGCGGGTTGGCGTTTGTTCACCCATTCGCGGCGCTTCTCGGCCACGTCGGGCCGATCTTGCTCTGAGGCCAGCAGTGTTTTTTTTGAAGCGATAGCCTCTGCGTATCAGCCAGCGCGACAGCGAGGCCGGCGCGGCGCTCAGCCCACTGGCTGCCCAGTAAGCCGGCCGCCAACTCCGGCATGGTGATGTCTTCTTTCGCTGCAACGCGCTCCAGCAGAAAGGCGCTGTGCTCATCCAGCTTGCCGTGTCGACGTCCACCCACAGGCTTTGGTGAGAGGCTTCCGGTCGCGCGCCGGCCCTCATCAGATTGACCACGAAAGACACCGACACCCCAAAATGCGAGGCAGCCGCATGGCGTGAATGACCACCGTCAACAAACCCCACAACACGCTTACGAAGATCGAGTGAATAAGCTTTCGGCATCGCAAATCACCTCCTACAACGAGGGGAATCACAAACCATCCCATAGAGGGAATCCAGAACGATTCAATTTGAGCTTCGCCGCTAAGCTCCAGCTAACGTTTGCGATTTGCAGAAATGACGTGACGCTTCTTGCCTTCTCCCCTTGTGGGAGAAGGTGGCTGAGCGAGCCGTGAGCGAAGCGAACAATGCGAAGCGAAGTCGGATGAGGGGTGTTTCAGTCCAGCTCGCCCCTAAGTCGCCGCGGGCGTCGTCTCGCTCTCCTCGGCGGCGAGCTTTTCCTCTGCCCGCTTCTTTTCCACCATGCCGGCGGACCAGATGGAGATTTCGTAAAGCAGGATAGTCGGCAGCGCCAGGCCGATCTGGCTCAGCGGATCAGGCGGAGTCAGCACCGCGGCGACCACAAAGGCGATCACAATCGCCCATTTGCGTTTGTCCCGCAGCCCCTGCGCGGTGACAATCCCCACGCGGGCCAGCAGGGTGGTTACGACGGGGAGTTGGAAAACCAGCCCGAACGAGAAAATCAGCGTCATGATGAGGCTGAGATATTCGGACACTTTCGGCAGCAGCGAAATCTGAACGCCGCCATCGGTGCCGCTTTGCTGCATGGCCAGGAAGAACCACATCACCATCGGCGTGAAGAAGAAATAGACCAGCGCGCCACCCATCAGGAACAGGATCGGCGACGCGATGAGGAAAGGCAGGAACGCCGCGCGCTCGTTGCGATAAAGGCCGGGCGCCACAAATTTGTAAATCTGCGCTGCGATCAGCGGAAACGCGATGACCAGACCACCGAACATTGCGAGCTTCACCTGCGTGAAGAAAAACTCCTGCGGCGCCGTATAGATCAGCTCCACCTTGTCTCCGGGAATACCGGCCAGGTGAACGGCCCATTTGAACGGGATGACAAGCAGGTTGAAAAGCTGCTTGGCAAAGAAGAAGCAGACCAGGAAGGCGCCGAAAAACCCTCCGATAGACCACATCAGCCGCGTGCGCAATTCGATCAGATGCTCGATCAGCGGCGCTGACGAGGCCTCGATCTCGTTTTCGTCGGACTTGGTGGTCACTGAGGCTTTCCTGCTGGTTTGCGGGATGCCGGCCTGGCCCTGACCGCCGCCTCAGGCGCGCTTTTCACCGGCTTGGCCGCCGTCACTTTGGGACTTGCCTTGGCCGCGCCCGGCTTCGCCTTTATTTCTGGTCTCGGTGCGCGGGTCTCCGCCTTCGCCGGCTTGGACACACCATTCGCTCCAGCAGGACGAGGATCGCCCATCGGCACTGCAGCGGCGGACGGGGTGGCAACATCCGGCGACTGCATCGGCGTTGCCAGTCCGACAGGCGGCTCTGGCATAGCCTCCGGGCCCGATACGCCCGGCATCACTGTTGCGCCGTTCTTCAGCGGCTCGGCTTCATGCGTGGCGGGGTTGGCCGGCTCCGAGGACGTAGAAGGCTTCGGCGCCATTGCCGACTGCAGCCCGGCGCGAACGTCGGCAGCAGCCTTTTCAAAGGGGTTGAGCTGCTTTCTGATGTCGGCGATCGGATTCATTTCGCGCAGCGAGTCGACCGACTTTTTCACCTCGTCCAACTCCGCCTCCTTCAGGGCCTCGTTGAACTGTTTCTGGAAGTCGCCGGCCATGGACCGCATTTTCGCGGTCATCTTGCCGATGGTGCGCAGCATCTTCGGCAAATCCTTCGGTCCCACGACCACGATCATGACGACCGCAATCACGAGCATTTCGGTCCAGCCGACCTCAAACATGATTCATCTATCCTGGCCGCAGGAGCAATCAGCTCTTGCTGGCCTTCTCGCGTGCTGCGGCGACTGTCTCGTCGGCCCGATGTTCGACCGTCTTGGCGTCGGGCTTTGCCTCTTCGGTGTCCTCATCGGACATACCTTTCTTGAAGCTCTTGATGCCCTTGGCCATGTCGCCCATCAGCTCCGGAATTTTGCCGCGGCCGAAAACCAACAGCACGATCACCAGCACAATGAGCCAGTGCCATATCGAAAACGAACCCATGTCAAAACTCTCTCGAACGATTTCCCGTGACTGATCTATGCGTTTTCGTTGCCGGTTTCAAACAGAAGTACGTCCGAACTATGCAGAGTGAGCCAAATGTCGCGCGCCTTGGACGAAAGCACACCACAGCGCACCCTGGCGCGAACCGGCGTTTCCGCGCCCGGAACCGCCAGTTCCAGCAATTCGACCACGCCGAGGTAGCGCCGGGAGATGATCCGCGCCTCGATGCCGCCCCCGCCTTCGCTGATGCCGAAGCCTGTTGTGCGCACCGCAACGGTGATCGCCGTGCCGTCGGAGCGTCCAGGGGCCGCAATCGAGCCCACGGATGTATCAACCGCGCCGTCGCGCACCCGGCCGTCGAAAACGTTCAGCTCCGAAAAGAACCCAGCGGCAAACAGGTTCGCCGGGCGAAGATAAAGATCTTCCGCCCGGCCCACCTGCACGAGGCGGCCATCTTTCAACAGGGCAATGCGGTCACCCATGCGCATCGCTTCCTCGGCATCATGGGTGACGACTATCGCGGTGGCTCGGCTCTCACGCAGGATCGCCAGTGTTTCAGCGCGAACCGAGTCCTTCAGCCGCGAATCGAGGCCCGAAAACGGCTCGTCCATCAGCAGCACCGCAGGGCGCGGCGCCAGCGCCCGCGCCAGTGCGACACGCTGCTGCTCACCTCCGGACAGTATGTGCGGGTAGGATGACGCATAGGATTCCAGCCCGACCCGCGATAGCGCGATCAACGCCTCCTTTCTCGCCTCGCCGCCGGACAGCGCGGTGAGGCCAAACCGCACATTGTCGAGGATGGTCATGTGCGGAAACAGCGCGAAATCCTGAAAAACGAGGCCTATCGAGCGGCTTTCCGGCGGCAGGAATACCGACGGCCCGGCAATCTCGCGCCCATTCAGCAACACGCGGCCCGTCGTCTGCGGCTCGATGCCGGCGGCGATCCTCAGCAGGGTCGTCTTGCCGGAACCCGACGGGCCAAGCAGGCAAAGCACCTCGCCCGGCTCTGCCACCAGCGACACGTCCGTCAGGGTCTCACTGCCAGGCGTAAACGAATGGCAGATACTCTCAAAATCCAGTCGCGCGGCGAAGGTTACACCCGCCGTCGTGCGTTCGGTCCTGGTTGCTTCCCTGGTCGCCACAGACTTGCTTAGT
This sequence comes from uncultured Alphaproteobacteria bacterium, assembly GCA_963829135.1. Lineage (GTDB taxonomy): Bacteria > Pseudomonadota > Alphaproteobacteria > Rhizobiales > Rhizobiaceae > Kumtagia. The sequence goes on from CAWHHO010000005.1 coordinate 20,183, forward strand.
CGTCCGAGACCTTGGGCGTCAGCAGCCCGAGCTCTTCAAGATCGATATCCGTCAACGGATCCTCGTCCGCGGTCAGTTCGTCCGGATCGGCCGGCGGCAAGGGCATGGAGAAGTTGGCGGGCATGCGCGCGGCGAGCAGCCCGGCGCCCTTCAACTCCTCGATGCCCGGCAGGTCGCGAATTTCTTCCAGCCCGAAATGATCAAGGAAGCCGTCGGTGGTGCCGTAGGTGACCGGACGGCCCGGCGATTTGCGGCGGCCGCGCATGCGCACCCATTCGGTTTCAAGCAAGGTGTCGAGCGTGCCCTTCGAGGTTTCGACGCCGCGAATCTCCTCGATCTCCGCGCGAGTTACCGGCTGATGATAAGCGATGATGGCGAGCACTTCGAGTGCTGCGCGCGACAGCTTCTTCTGCTGCACCGTATCACGCGTCATCATGAAGGCGAGATCGGGAGCGGTACGGAACGCCCAGGCCGCACCCACCCGCACGAGATTGACGCCACGGCGGGAATACACCTCGCGCAGTTCCTCCATCACCATCGGAATGGCGAGGCCGTCCGGCAGGCGCTGCGCCAGCTGCGCATCGCTCACCGGTTCGGCACTGGCGAACACGATCGCCTCGGCCATGCGCATGGCCTCGACCAGATGCAGCCGCTCCGCCGGGTTGAGCTTGTCGATACCCTCATCCGAAAATGGGATCACCTTGGCGCTCTCGCTCACGATGCCTTCTCCAGCGCCTGCCTGCCGCGCAGATAAAGCGGCGCGAAGGCGCGCTCCTGCTGCATCTCGAGCGCCCCCTCGCGCACCAGTTCAAGCGTCGCGGCGAAGGAGCTGGCAATTGCCGTCGCCCTCTCTTCGGGTGAGGTCAGGTAGTCGATGAGAAAGCTGTCGAGCGCGGTCCAATTGTCGAACGAGCCGATCAGCCGGGTGAGGATATCGCGCGCTTCCTTCAACGACCACACGCCGCGCTTGGCGATATGGACATTGTTGACGGCCTGCTTTTGGCGCTGGATGGCGTAGGCGGTGAGGAGGTCGTAGAGGCTCGCGGAATACCGGTTCCGCTTCTCGATGATGACCAGCTCGGGCATGCCTCGCGCGAACACATCGCGACCGAGCCGGTTTCGGTTGACGAGACGCGATGCCGCGTCGCGCATGGCTTCCAGGCGCTTCAACCGAAACTGCAGCACCGCCGCGAGTTCCTCCCCGGTCTCGCCATCGGCCGAGACCTGCCTGGGGATAAGCAGTTTCGACTTCAGGAAAGCCAGCCACGCTGCCATGACCAAATAGTCGGCCGCTAGTTCCAACCTGACGGCGCGTGCCTGCTCCACGAAGGTGAGGTATTGCTCGGCCAGCGCCAGCACGGAAATCCGCGACAGGTCCACACGCTGATTGCGGGCAAGATGCAAGAGCAGGTCCAGCGGGCCCTCGAACCCGGCGACATCCACCAGAAGCGTGGGATCAGCGCTGGCGCGCTCGTCCGACGGGTCCGCCCAGAGGCGGTCCATCGGAATGGCCTTGCCAAGCTTCTGCTCTCCGGTTCCGGCCAAAGCCGTCCTTTCCGTTCCTTACGCATGATCTCATCCGAAAAGTCTGCAACTTTTCAGGATCATGCCTTAGGCCACCGCTTCAAAGTACTGCGCGAACTCCGCACGCAGTTCGGTCTCAGCGGCCGCGTCCCGCGTCTTGATATAGCCGAGCGTTCGATCGGCACGCTCAAGCGCCTTGCCCGCCAACGCCGAAGTGCCCGAAGCGATGCCGGCCATCTCTTCCATAACGCCATTGCAATGAAGTACGATATCGACGCCCGCAGCAAGGATCGCGCGGGCTTTAGAGGGGAAATCCCCAGAAAGCGCCTTCATGGAGGTGTCGTCGCTCATGAGCAGGCCATCAAAGCCGATGTAGTCGCGGATGATCTCGCGCACCACCTTCTCCGAGGTCGTTGCCGGCGCGGCGGGGTCGATCGCGGAATAGACGACATGCGCCGTCATACCCATCGGCAGATGGCTCAGCGCCTTGAACGGCGCGAAATCATGCCGCCGCAACTCCTCGATCGGGGTATTAACCGTCGGCAATTCGAAATGCGTGTCGGCGATAGCACGCCCATGACCGGGCATATGCTTCATCACCGGCAACACGCCGCCCGCCATCAAGCCGTCCGCCGAAGCGCGGCCCAATGCGGTAACCGTCGCCGGGTCATTGCCGTAGGCACGCGCACCGATAACGTCGCTGGCGCCTTCGACCGGCACATCCAGCACAGGCAGGCAATCGGCGGTAATGCCAAGTCTAAGCAGATCGAACGCATGCAGCCGCGCCAGCAGCCAGGCAGAGCGCAGTCCCGCCTCCCGGTCCTGACGATACAGCGCCCCGATCGCAGCGCCAGCCGGATAGTTCGGCGCGATCGGCGGGCGGAGGCGTTGCACACGCCCGCCTTCCTGGTCGATGAAGACAGGGGCATCGGGGCGGCCGACGCTGTCGAGCATGGACGCAACGAGATCCGAAATTTGCTGCGGTTCGCCAATGTTGCGGCCAAACAGGATGAAGCCCCAGGGCCGCTCTTCGCGGTAAAAGCGAATCTCGTCGTCGGTGAGCGACTTCCCGGCGCAGCCGAGGATCATGGCTTTCGAATTCGGTCATGACATCTATTTAAAGCTTTTCATGCCTACCCGAAAGCGTTCTGCTGCGGTTAGTTGATCGGGGTTCGTAGTTCGACATTCGTTGTTAGAGGGTTCGTAGTTCCGCGTTCGCAGATGTTGTCCTCATAACGAGACTTCGACCGACGACCCACCAAACACGACCGACGAACGAAAAAACCGGCGCGATGGTCAGCGCCGGTTGATAACGTATGCTCTGTCGCTGGCTTGCAGGAACTTATTTTGACACGAAACAGCTGCCCCCAGCGGACTTGTAGCTCTCGCATAGTTTGACTGCGTCCTTGCGGCTGCCGACCGGAACCTGAACGCGCCAATACTTACCCTTGCCGGTAATATCGGCCTCGACGATACGCGCCTGGCGGCCATCGAGCACACTCGCATATTTGCGCGAAAGACTGTTGAAGCTTGCCTGCGCCAACTCCTGGGTCGGCTGCGAGGCGATCTGCATCGAATATGTACCAGCCGGCAGGGCAACCGGCTCTGCCGCGGCAGGATCGATGGAAGCTACCTGCTGCTCCTGCTGATGAGCCGTGCCGACGACGTTCACCGGCTGGTCGGCCGGGCGCGCCGGGGCTATCGGTGCTGTTTCCGGCGTGCCAGCGGATGCGCTCGGCTGTGCCACGGCAGCGGTATCCTGGTCGGCCGGGGCAGCGTCGCTTGCCGCCGCAGAAACAGTCGCGGTTGTTTCATCCTGGGCCGGGACAGCATTGGAAGCCATCGGATCGACTGCGCCTTCCGGTGCGGGATCCACCGTTGACTCCGGCGCAGCCTCCTCGCGAGCCACCAGCGTGCCATCAGCCTTGACGATCATAGTGCGGACTTTGCGCGGCGCCACGGCTGCTACTTCAACCGTCGAGTCTACGCCTGCGGCATCTCCATCCTGCTCGGTCAGGCGATCATCACCTTTCAGTGGAAGGCCTGCGGTATCAAGCTCGTCTGCACCAGCTTCCGCGTCGGTAACGTCATCTGCTCCCATCATCGGCACTTCGCCCTCGTCCTCGGCAATCGGCATCGGAGCCGGCTCCTCGGCGCTGCTCAGCAGCTTTTCCTGCGTCGGCGTGGTGTCGGCTTCGCCGCGCGCCAGAGTCATAGACAGTGCTATCCTGGTTCGCGACGGTTGCGCCGCCCGGATTTTCGGGCTTTACCTTAACCGGAGACGGGTCGGCCTTGACCAGAGCAACTTCCTGGCTGCCGGAGCTCCCGCCGAACGTCACCGCATAGGCGCCAAGCGCGCCAGCCAGAGCCATCACACCGACCGCCCCGATGATACCATACCTCCGCCATTTCGACTTCTGCTCACCCACTGCGGCGTAGCCGGGGCTGGCCATCTCTTCCTCAACGTCCGGGTCGTAGGCGAATTCCATCTCGGCGAGGTTCGATGTCTGGCCGCTACGACTAACGGTGCCAAGATCGATTGGCCTGGCCTGATTTGAGTAAACCGGGTAGGCAGCGTCATCGGCCTGCGGCACCGTCCGTGCTGGAACTGGAGCAACGGAGGACGGCACGGGCTCCGGTGTGGCATATCCACGGTAGCGTGTGTCCATCACGGCGTGGTGCGCGACCGTTGCCGCAGCCGGCGTGGCCATCGTGTTCAAGAGGTTCGAAAACTCTGTGTCGATATCGTCGTATTGACTGATGGCGCGCGGCTCCGGCTCGAATACGACCTCCGGCAGATCGAGATCGTCTGCCAGTGCAACAGCCGGTTCGTGAACGTCAACCGTCTCGATCTCAGGCATTTGTTCACGCTGGTAGGCTGTGTGAGGGGCGGAGGCGTCCGCTTGCGGGCGGCTTGCAGCAATGTCCGTACGGCCCTGCGAGGACTTCAGGCCGGCGGACAAAGCTGAAAGCACTGCATACGGATCGTGTCCGCTTCTGCCCATGGAACCCTCAAAATCATTACGCGTGGAGGTTGCGATCGCAGCTTCATCAAGGGCAGTCTTCATATTTGCCTCAACCGAACTCGAGATCGCGGCATCAAAATCATCATTGTCGAAGAGACCGTCGAGGTCGTCGTCGCTTGACATTGATTCAGCAGCCAGTGGTGCCTCTTGATCATCATAGTCGCCAGCCGGCTCGAGATCCGGAAGGTCGATCTCCGGCTCCATGGAGGTCTCCGCGACCGGAACCGGATGGCCCGGGCTGACGATTGCCGCAGGCTTGTCGATCGCAGGACTTTTCGCCACCACGGGTATATTGCCGAGCAATGCGTTCAATTCCTGCTCGAGGCTGATTTCAAGCGCCTCGGCAGGCGCGGCCGCGGCGTGGGCCATATCGGGTTCCTCCGCAGACACGGAAGCGTTCGCCTCGCGGGCCACCGCCTGGCGAGCGAGATAGGCTCGGGCAGCAACCACAGCCTGATCGTGATCGTAGTCGGCCTGTGTTGGCAAATCCCCGATTGGAGCCTCGTCGCTATCCTCTTCGGCCGTCAATTCAACCGGAGGGGCAGGTGCCGCATCGACCGGCGGCATGTCGAACTCGATCTCAAAACCGCCTTTGTCAGTCGGCTCGGCAGCCTCAGACACCTCGGAAAGGTCAATCTCGTCGGATGGAGCAGCAGCTTCAACCGGCTCTTCGACCCAATCATCGAACCCCGATACTTCCGGTTCAAACCACGGTTCGCGCGCTTCGACGAACGCTTCCGGTCCGGCAGTGTCGGCGCCCACATGGTCTGCCGCTACTTCGGGCACGAAATCGTCAACGGCGCTCCAGGCAAGCTCCGAAACGTCCGTTGCGATCCCATCAGTCTCAGAAGTCTCCGGCTGAATCGGCTCCGCGTCGGCGAACATCTCAGTCTCGGTCAGCGGCCGTTCAACCATCTGGCGCGCTTCGGCGACGGGCATCTCGACAGCCGCATCGTCCGGTCCGTGAAACTCGGGCTCTATTCGAGCTGAATGTTCTGCGTCCGCCTCGACCGGTCGGAACCAACTCGGCGCGCGCGCAGGTTCCGCGACCTCCTCCAGTCGCTTATCGTCGATATCGGCTGCGACCGTCGCGACCATCTCGCCCGGCGTCGGGTCGGCGGGGGAAAGCCTGAGTTCTTCCTCGGCAGAGGCTTCTTCGTCGAGAAAGTCACCCATCAACTCGCGCTCGAGATCGATCGCAAGGTCTGGCACAGGCACCTGGATGGGCTCCGGCTCGATCGACATCGCCGGCGGCGATGCAGCAGCGGCCGGCTTGACCGGCACGCGCGGGTCGAAACCCATGATCCTCGTGAGTTCCGCGAATGGATCATCATCAATCGCAGGATTACCGGCACTTCCGAGGTTTGTGTTATCAGCCATTTGCTTTCCGAACTTCGACACAAGTTGACGCGAACACCACCACCCTTTACCGCGCCTCTATCAACGCAATGTGGGCAAAAGGTGACCCCTTGGGTCCTTTGCCTACCGCATCTCGGTCGGCGCTTCGGCTCCGATCAGTCCCAGCCCGGACGTAATCACGTCCGAAACCGCCTGAACCAATCCGAGTCTGGCGTTTGTCAATTGTCGATCGGTAACCTTAACAAACCGTAAGTCGTGATTCTCGTTACCACGGTTCCATTGTGTGTGGAACGCCCCGGCCAAATCATACAGGTAAAAAGCCAATCTGTGAGGCTCCATCGACTGAGCCGCGGATTCAATCAGCCGGGGGTACTCCGCGAGCTTCCTGATCAACGCTATCTCACTGTCGTCGTTGAGCTTTTCAGACTCTTGCGCGAAAACGGCACGATCGATCTTGAAGTCGCCAAGTTGTTCGCCGGCCTGCCGGAAGATCGAATGGCAGCGCGCCGAGGCATACTGCACGTAAAACACCGGATTGTCTTTGGATTGCTCCGTAACCTTGGCGAAATCGAAGTCGAGCGGCGCGTCATTCTTTCGATAGAGCATCATGAAGCGAATCGGATCGCGACCGACCTCCTCGACAACGTCGCGCAGGGTGATGAACTCCCCTGCCCGTTTCGACATCTTCACCTGCTCGCCATTGCGATAGAGTTTTACCAACTGGCAAAGCAGCACGGTCAGCTTCAGGTTGTTGCCGGCGATCGCCCGCGCAAGCGCTTCCATCCGCTTGACGTAGCCGCCATGGTCAGCGCCAAGCACGAAAATCGTATGCGCGAAGCCCCGCGCCAGCTTGTTCTTCAGGTAGGCAACGTCCGCGGCGAAGTAGGTGTACTGTCCGTCCGACTTCACAAGCGGCCGGTCGATATCGTCGCCTACGGCAGTCGACCGGAACAGCGTTTGCTCGCGATCTTCCCAATCATCGGGCTTTTCGCCCTTGGGGGGCGGCAGCTTGCCCTTGTAGATGTGACCCTTGAGCGTCAGTTCGGCAATGGCGGCGCGGATCAGCTTGGCGTTGTTGGCGTGCAACGAACGCTCTGAGAAGAACACCTCATGGTGGATGTTGAGCAGCGCCAGGTCCTCGCGGATCATCGCCATCATGGCGTCGATGGACCGCTCCTTCAGGATGGCCATCGCCTCGTCGTCCGCCATTTTGAGCAGCCCGTCGCCATATTCGGCGGCAAGCTGTTTTGCCAGCGGCACGAGATAATCGCCGGGATAGAGACCCACCGGCATCTCGCCGATCTCCTCGCCGAGCGCCTCGCGGTAACGCAACTCGACCGAGCGCGCGAGCACGTCGATCTGCGCGCCCGCATCGTTGATCAGGTATTCCTTGGTGACATCGTAACCCGCGAAGCCGAGCAGATTGGCCAGGGCGTCGCCTACGACCGCGCCGCGGCAATGGCCGACATGCATCGGTCCCGTCGGGTTGGCGGACACATATTCGACATTGACCTTCGCGCCCTTACCCAGGTTGGAGCGGCCGAAATCAACGCCCCGCGCCAGCAACCGGGCGAGATAGTGCTGCCAATACGAATTGTTGAGACGAAGGTTGACGAAGCCGGGTCCCGCCACCGACACCTCGGCGACATCCGCGTCCTTTTCGAGCGCTGCCGCCAGCATCTCAGCCAAGCCACGCGGGTTCTGTCCAGCAGCCTTCGCCAGAACCATCGCAGCATTGGTCGCCAGATCGCCATGGCTGGCGTCGCGGGGCGGCTCGACGGTAACACGCGACAGATCCAGCGATCCGCCGTTGTTGGTCCTGAGATCAAGACTTTCCACGGCTTTCTTGATCCGCTCGTTGAAGTCGGCGAAGACGTTCATGGTGCTAATCCTGGAATTTGTGCCATCTGGCGTGGTATTGGCGCCGCCCGGAAACGCGCCTGCCCTATCGCAAATCAGGCTCTCGGTCAAACATCCGGACATACTCCTTGATCGCGTATGTATCGGTCATCCCGGCGAGGAAGTCGGAGACATGACGCGCCTTGATCCTGGGTTCCGCGCGGTCCAGCCCTTCGCGCCAGCCATCGGGCATGGCGCGCGGATCTGCATAGTAGGCATCGAAAAGCTCGTGGACGATGCGATCCGCCTCGATGCGCACCCGCACGATCTCTGCGTGACGGTACATGTTCGTGAATAGAAAAGCCTTCAACTCTCTCTCGGCTTTGCCCATTTCGGCGGAGAAGACCGCGATCGCGCGCCCCGCAGTCCGCACCGCGTCGGCGCTCTCCGGGCCGATCTGCCGCAGGTTTCGGGAGGCGGTAACGATTACATCTTCCACCATCTCAGTAATTTGGCGACGCAGCAATTCGTGTCCTGTCCGCACAGGATCCAGCGCGGGATAGCGCGCCCGCACTTCGGCAAGCAGCCGACGCGGCAGCGAAACCTCCTCCAGCATGTCGAGCGTCAGCAGGCCTGCGCGCAAACCATCATCGATGTCATGCGTGTTGTAGGCGATATCGTCGGCGATAGCCGCGCATTGCGCTTCGAGGCCGGCATAGCGATCCAGTTCGAGATCATGCAGCTCGTTGTAGTCGAGGATCGACCGCGGCACCGGGCCTTTCAGCCCTTTGCCCTGCGCATCGATCAGCGGACCGTTGTGCTTGACCAGCCCTTCCAGCGTTTCCCATGTGAGATTCAGGCCGTCGAACTCGGCGTAGCGGCGCTCCAGGCGCGTCACCACACGCAGCGACTGTGCGTTGTGGTCGAACCCGCCCCAGTCCGCCATCTTGTCGTTGAGTGCGTCCTCGCCCGTGTGGCCGAACGGCGTGTGGCCGAAATCGTGGACCAAAGCCAGCGCTTCGGCCAAATCCTCGTCGCAGCGTAACGCCCGAGCCAAAGCCCGCGCGATCTGCGCCACCTCGATCGTATGCGTAAGCCGAGTTCGGAAATGATCGCCTTCATGCGCGACGAATACCTGAGTTTTATGCTTCAGGCGCCGAAATGCGGTGGAATGGATGATACGGTCCCGGTCACGCTGGAACGGCGTGCGGGTCGGGCTTTCGGTCTCGCCGAACAGCCGCCCGCGGCTCTTCGCCGGATCGCTTGCATAGGGCGCGCGCGGGCGATAGCCGAAGCCGATGCCTTGCATGGACACATCGCCATCCTTACCCACTTCCCGAAACCCGCCCGTTGACTTGCCCCATCATGCTTCATACCTATTGAGGGAATCCAATTACAAGGTGACGCCGATGGGCGCTGACGTCAAAACTGGCATGAAGGTCGAAATGACCGATGCGGCTGCAAAGCGCATCGCGGCAATCGTCGCCAAGGAACCTGGAAAGTCCGCCCTGCGCGTTTCAGTGGAAGGCGGAGGCTGCTCTGGTTTTTCCTATAAGATGGACCTGACCGAAACCCGCAACGCGGACGACATCGCCATTGAGAAGAACGGCGCGACGGTGCTGATCGACGATCTTTCAATGGTCTACATGGGCGGCTCGGTGATCGACTTCGTCGACGATCTGATGGGTCAGTCGTTTCAGATCAAAAATCCGAATGCAGTCGCTTCCTGCGGATGTGGAACGAGTTTTTCGATCTGACCGCTGCTGAGCGCGCGTGGCAACGTCTCCCGAGGATTCATGAAGATCGCCACCTGGAACATCAACGGCGTGCGGGCGCGCATCGATAATCTGCTCACCTGGCTGAAGGAGAGCAATCCGGACATAGTCTGCCTGCAAGAAATCAAGACAATCGACGATCAGTTTCCGCGTTTTGAGGTTGAGGCGCTCGGCTACCATGTCGAGACGCATGGGCAGAAAGGCTTTAACGGTGTCGCGCTGCTGTCGAAACTGCGGTTTGACGAAGTCAATCGCGGTCTGCCCGGCGACGATGCCGACGAACAGGCGCGTTTCATCGAAGGCGTTTTCTCGACGGACAGAGGCGCGCTGCGCGTGGTCTCGCTCTATCTGCCGAACGGCAACCCGATCGGTACCGACAAGTTCGCCTACAAACTGAACTGGATGGAGCGTTTCGAGAAATGGGCGGCGGATCGCCTGGCGCTTGAGGAACCTCTGGTGCTGGCCGGCGACTACAATGTCATTCCGACGCCGAGCGACGCGAGATTTCCGGAGAACTGGGTAAACGATGCGCTTTTCCAGCCGGAAAGCCGGCAGGCACTGCGTCGGCTGGTCAATCTCGGCTTCATAGACGCAACGCGCGCCGTCACAGATTCAAGCGAGGTCTTTACGTTCTGGGATTATCAGGCCGGCGCCTGGCAGAAAAACAACGGCATCCGCATCGACTTCCAGATGCTGTCGCCGGAAGCAGCGAACCTTCTTGCTTCGGCCTCGGTCGAAAAGCATGTGCGGTCCTGGGAAAAACCGTCCGACCACGTGCCGGTCGCGATACAACTGGCGGCGTGAGGCGCGGGCGTTGCCTTCTCCCCCCGTGGGAGAAGGTGGCCGAGCCGAAGCGAAGCGCAGGCGAGGTCGGACAAGGGGTGTTGCAGGTTGGCGGCACAGAGTTCCGGCCAACACACCTTATCCGCCTTCGCTTCGCTCAGGCACCTCCTCCCACAGGGAGGAGAAGGCAAGGTGGCGCTCATGCCGACGTGATATGGCTGTGGCCAAAGAACATGGGGTAGAGGCAGAGATCGCGTACCAGCCGGTGGGAGCCGCGCTCGAACACGAACAGGTTCTCCCAGTGGCCGGTGACAGCGTAGTGCTTGCCGTCCGGCAGCAGGGTGATGCCGCAGGGATAGCGCATGCCGATCTTGCGCGTGTCGATGCGCTGAACGACGCCGCCGGTCGCGCCGTCGAAGATCATCACTTGATGTGCGCTGGGATAGCTTGCCAGCACCTGATCGTGGCGCTCGTCATAGCGGATCGACAGGCCATGTTGCATATGCCTGTTCGCCGTGCGGTCGCCCATCTTGGTCAGCGTCCTGGTGCGCGCGTCATATTTCAGCGTCGCGGCAGAGATGTAGTTCAGACCCGGCTCGCTGGTGAGGTCGGATTCATAGGCAGCGCTGTCCCCGCTGCGCTGGGAGGCATCCTCGCGATCGCTACCGTAGGCGGACTGGATCGCAAAAATGCGGTCGAGGCTGCCGGCTGCCAGGTGCCGCAGTTCGATACGCCCTGCCCCGGTCTTCTTCTTGTCGAGCAGTTTGCCGCTCGACACCTCTATAACCGTGATGGAAGCCTCGACCACGGTACGCGGGACGGTGTGCTCCCCGGTCTTGGGCGAGATGATCGAGCCGTAATTGGCGGCGACGATGTATTTGCCGTTGTCGATCAGCCTGATGTCGTGCGGATCGACACCGTGGGTCGAATAGCTTTCGCGGATCTTCAGCGACTCGGGATCGCGGATCGTCAGGCGGCCATAGAGATGTTCCAGTCCACCCTTGGCCTGCTGCACCGGCGAGCGCTCGGAAATGATCACGGTTTTGCCGCCGTCGAGATAGACGGCATGGCCGCCGCCGCGCCAGCCCTCGCGAAAGGATGGTGCGATACCCGCCATCTCCAGCGTATCGGGATCGAACGAGCAGTGTTCGGCACCCTCAAAACCACACAACACGCCAATCGACCGGTCGGGCGCGACCTCGATGTCATGTGCATTGACCGGCAGCAGCGCCTGACGGATTGAACCATCCATGCCGACGCGGGTAACCATGCGCTTGATGTCGTCGCCTCTGCGGATCGCGCGGTTGAACCGCCGGTTCCGGTCGATCGGCTTGCCGTTGGCGCAGGCGACTTCGGGCATATAGCCGGGAACGAACACCGCAACCTTGCGCAGGGCCCTGGATGGCTTGACAGGTGCGGCGTCGGCCTTCTCAGTCGCCGCCGTCGCGGCCACCGCCAGAAGGGCACTGCCGGTCAGGATGCTGCGCCGGTTGATCGTCATGGCCCTTCTGTGCCACGCGGTGTCAAATCGATCAATAAGGGCAGCGGCCTCTGCCCCGTCGGACGGACGCTTTCGGCCTGACATGGCCACCTCGCTGCCAACTGTCGACGCGAATGCTCATTTAACATTCATGGTCGACGCCACGGGCGGCTCAAACGGTTTCGTACATAGAACCGGTTGAGGTCATTCATCTGCGTGGCGAGTATATTCGGCGCCAAGACCTGTCGCGAATTACGCCATTCATTGGCGCGGTACCGCTATCCGACACTAGGGCTGCGCTGTATTGTCTGGTTGACGGACGGGCATCAACCCTTGATCTTTCGTCGGCGCAGGGCCAACTAACACTCGAAGGTCAGGGGCTTCCTTCCGTGCTCATCAAGCCGAACCTTTCGGCAATAGGCGGAATGGCTTGCGCCCGCTAGAATGAGATTCGCGGTTGGCCTATGCGGCCGCGGAAGAAAGGTACTAAAATGGCCAAACTACCCCGCACCCCCGGCAACGGCGTCTACGCAGTTCTCCCGCTGCGCGACATAGTGGTGTTTCCGCACATGATCGTGCCGCTCTTCGTAGGGCGCGAAAAGTCGATCAAGGCGCTGGAAGAGGTAATGGGCGCGGAGAAGCAGATCCTGCTCGCCACCCAGATGAACGCCGCCGACGACGATCCAGAAGCCGACGCTATCTATGATGTCGGCACGCTTGCCAACGTCCTGCAATTGCTCAAGCTTCCGGACGGCACCGTGAAGGTTCTGGTCGAGGGAACCGCGCGCGCGAAGATCGATAGTTTCACCGAGCGCGCCGATTTCCATGAGGCTAAAGCCGACGGTTCTGGCCGAGCCCGAAGAGGAGGAGGTCGAGGTCGAGGCCCTCGCTCGTTCCGTCGTCTCCGACTTCGAGAACTATGTGAAGCTCAACAAGAAGATTTCGCCCGAGGTGGTTGGCGCTGCCAGCCAGATCGACGACTTCTCCAAACTCGCCGATACCGTTGCCTCGCATCTCGCGATCAAAATCCCCGAAAAGCAGGAGATGCTTGCCACTCTTTCCGTCAAGGCGCGGCTTGAAAAGGCCATGGGCTTTATGGAAGCCGAGATTTCGGTGCTGCAGGTGGAGAAGCGCATCCGCTCGCGCGTCAAGCGCCAGATGGAGAAGACGCAGCGCGAATACTACCTCAACGAGCAGATGAAGGCGATCCAGAAGGAGCTCGGCGAAGGCGAGGACGGCCGCGACGAGGCCGCCGAAATCGAAGCGCGCATCAAGAAGACGAAGCTTTCCAAGGAGGCCCGCGAAAAGGCGGAAGCCGAATTGAAGAAGCTCCGCTCGATGTCGCCGATGTCGGCTGAATCCACGGTGGTTCGCAACTATCTCGACTGGCTGCTGTCGATTCCGTGGAGCAAGAACTCGAAGGTCAAGCAGGACCTGAATTATGCGCAGGAAGTGCTCGACGCCGATCACTTCGGCCTGGATAAGGTGAAGGACCGCATCGTCGAGTATCTTGCCGTGCAGAGCCGCCAGAAGAAGCTGAAAGGCCCGATCCTGTGCCTCGTCGGCCCTCCCGGCGTTGGCAAGACCTCGCTCGGCAAGTCGATCGCCAAGGCGACCGGCCGCGAGTTCGTGCGCATGGCGCTTGGCGGCGTTCGGGACGAAGCCGAAATCCGCGGTCACCGCCGCACCTATATCGGCTCGATGCCCGGCAAGGTCATCCAGTCAATGAAGAAGGCCAAGAAGTCCAATCCGCTCTTCCTGCTCGACGAGATCGACAAGATGGGCCAGGACTTCCGTGGTGATCCGTCGTCGGCGCTGCTCGAGGTTCTCGATCCGGAACAGAACGGGACGTTCATGGACCACTATCTGGAGGTCGAGTACGACCTTTCGAGCGTCATGTTCGTGACGACGGCCAATACGTTGAACATCCCTGCCCCGCTTATGGACCGCATGGAGATCATCCGTATCGCCGGCTATACCGAAGACGAGAAAGTCGAAATCGCCAAGCGCCATTTGATGGCGAAGGTGATGCGCGATCACGCGCTGCAGCCGAAGGAGTTCTCCGTCGGCGACGACGCTATCCGCGGTATCATCCAGACCTACACCCGCGAGGCCGGCGTTCGCAGCCTGGAGCGTGAATTGATGAAGCTCGGCCGCAAGGCGGTGACCGAGATCATCAAGACCAAGAAGAAGTCGGTGAAGATCACGCTGGCCAACCTGGAGGACTATCTCGGCGTACAACGCTTCCGCTTCGGCATGGCCGAGGCAGACGATCAGGTCGGGGTGGTCACAGGTCTTGCCTGGACTGAAGTTGGCGGCGAGCTGCTGACCATCGAAGGCGTGCAGATGCCCGGCAAGGGTCGGATGACCGTTACCGGCAACCTGAAGGACGTGATGAAGGAATCGATCTCGGCGGCGGCATCGTATGTACGCTCGAGAGCGCTCGATTTCGGCCTGGAGCCTCCCTTGTTCGACAAGCGAGACATCCACGTACACGTACCCGAAGGCGCTACGCCCAAGGACGGCCCTTCCGCCGGCGTTGCGATGGCGACGGCGATCGTCTCCGTGCTGACCGGCATCCCTGTCAAGGCCGATGTGGCGATGACCGGCGAGATCACCCTGCGCGGCAGGGTCCTGCCGATCGGCGGACTCAAGGAGAAGCTGCTCGCCGCGCTTCGCGGCGGCATCAAGAAAGTGCTGATCCCGGAAGAGAACGCCAAGGATCTGGTTGAGATCCCCGACAATGTGAAGAGCGGGATGGAGATCATTCCCGGTCAGCAGAGTCGGCGAAGTGCTCAAGCATGCGCTGGTTCGAATGCCAGAGCCGATCGAATGGTCGGAGCCGGTGAACGCCGTTCCCGCGGCCTCGGACGCTGTCGACGAGGCTGGCAAGGGACTTGCCCACTGAAATCGATCAGAAAGCCGCAAAATCCTCAAAGCCGGGCCTTGCGCCCGGCTTTTTCCTGTGACAAACGGCGGAACTCCGGGATTTTCGTCTGAGCGAGACGTAAACGTCCGGTGGGGAAGTTAGAGCCTGTTGAGCTCTTAATGCGGTCTTTTGTCCGGTGGTTGCGTCCCTAGTCCCGGATTTCTCAAGGAAGGAACTTTTGATGAACAAGAACGAACTGGTTTCTGCGGTCGCAGAGGCGGCAAAGCTTTCCAAGACCGACGCCCAGTCCGCGGTTGAAGCGGTGTTCTCGGTGATCACCAGCGAGCTGAAGAGTGGCGGCGACGTCCGCCTTGTTGGTTTCGGCAATTTCGCCGTGACGAAGCGTGCAGCTTCGACCGGTCGTAATCCTCAGACCGGCGCTGAGGTGAAGATCCCGGCTCGTACCGTGCCGAAGTTCAGCGCCGGCAAGGGTCTCAAGGACGCCGTGAACTAACCAATTCGATATCCTATTCTGCAGCATCGGTATTTATCCGGTGCGACATTCCGAAAACCCCGCCAAAATGGCGGGGTTTTTGTTTTTGCGGTGAAAATTCAGCGGTTGCATAGTGTGGCCGGTAGGCTGCTGTGGGATTTGTGACGATTCAGCAACAGTTTCTCAATAAGGCTCGCGCTAAGAATCCAGCATCGAAGTTTGCCCCTATCCCGCCATAAACCCGGAGCACCCGGATAGGCGTCCACAGGCGGGCCGAAGTTTCGACAAGCCGCGATAAGCGGCAAGGAAAAGAATGCGCGGTTTTGAAATCCATCACCTTCGCCGCGAAGTCGGCCCAGAGCTGCCCCCACGGGTTGCCAGCAAGTCTCGGCGGGTTTCCGCGCTGATGATTGTCCGGCCTCGTGCTTGCATGCCGCGTCACGACGCGCCCCACTTTGGTCCAATTGGGTCGGCACCATAGTCCGGCTGGTGACATTGTACGGGGGATTCCCGCAACCGCATTTCTGCCGGCCGCAAATGTGTCTCAGGCAAAAGGACACTGTCTGTTTGGGGGGCGCAATACGACGCGCCGTTCGTGGATGTGCGAGCATCTACGAGCTTTGATGCGGCCTAGATGGAAATCCCCGGCGACGGGGACTGGACTTTCAAAGGCAGGCAGTTGGCTTCTGCGAGCTGGCGCCGCGACAAAACAAGGATCGGCGGCAGCCCCTGCTGCAGCCGGGAGTATGAACGACTGCAATGCGTGACGTATCGCACTTTGTAAGGTCGGCAGTTTTCACGGCCTTGTTTGCCACCGCGATCGCGGCGGGTGAGCCTGCCTATGCCTTCGACGAGCATATTTTCGACGACAAGGGTGCGGTGAAGGAGAAGTCCAACCCGTGGGACGTTTTCCAGTTCGGCTATACTGCCTACAAGAACGGCCATAAGGACCAGGCTGTCGAGGCGCTACCGCTATGCCGCCGAAAAAGGGCAGATCGGCGCAACTTGGAAGCTGGCGCGCATGTACGCGCAGGGCGATGGCGTCGATCGCAATGACTATGAAGCGTTCAAGTTCTTCAGCGAGATCGCGGAAAAGGACGTGGAGTCCGGCAGCCCGGAAGAGAGCTACATGTCGGACGCGCTTGTGGCCCTCGGCAGCTATTGGCAGCACGGCATCCCGGGTACGCCGGTCGAAGCTGATCCTTCTACCGCACAGCAATATTACATGCGCGCGGCAACCGACTATCGCAATCCGAACGCCCAGTTTGAAATCGGCAAGATGCTGCTCAAGGGCGACGGCGCCAAGCGCAATCTGAAGCGAGCAGGGCAGTGGCTGCAGCTGGCGGCGGCAAAGGGCCATGCCGGCGCACAGGCGACGCTGGGCAACCTGCTCTTCCAGAGCGGCAAGGTTGTGCGGGGGCTGGCGATGATGACGGCGGCGCTCGATCGCGCCGCACCCTCCGACAAGCCATGGATCCGCAATATGCAGGAAGAAGCCTTCGCGCTGACGCCTGAAACGGATCGGCGCACCGCAATCGCGCTCGCCGAGGATTACATCAAGGGCCAGTAGGCATTGGCTCAGTGCGGCGGCGAAGCGAACTTACGCCACCGCGCGTGGCTCATTGATGAACGGGCTGAAGCCCAACCATTTCTGAATGGCATTGGCGATCGGGCGCTCGCCCTCAAGCACCAGATGCCCTGCCGCGATTTCCCTGGGGATCGGCGCTACACCCATCCAGATCGACGTCATCGTCAGCAGCGAGCTGCGGACCAGGAGGTTGATTTCATATCCGGGATCGAAGCCGCATAGGTCGACATCGCCTTCGTCGATTACCAGCCACCAGTTTTTCTGCGGGTCCGGCAATTCCGGGTATTGAAACTGAATCGTGCAGCGCCCTGGCGGCAGCGGCTGCGGATTGATCTTGCGGCGGATGTCCCACATCAAAAGCGATGGATCCAGGTTCTTCAACGTCAGCTGCGATTCGACCCAGCGATGACCCCACAGCCCCATCGACAAGACTATAGGGCGCAAGCTCTTCTCCTGCCGGCGAGAGCCGGTACTCCATGGCTGCCATTGTCGCGCGGCATCACCACGACGATTCCGGCTTTCTCCAGTTCTTTCAATCGCTTGGAGAGAAGTGCCGGCGACATGCGAGGCACCCCGCGCCGCAAGTCGTTGAAGCGCCGCGAGCCGTAGAGCATCTCGCGCACCACCAGCATCGTCCAGCGCGTGCACAATACTTCCGCTGCCATTGAAACGGGGCAAAACTGCCCGTAGCCGCCGCGATCCTGCATGAGGTTCTCCAGAAGGCCAGACCGAAGTTTAGCCGTGATGCCGCCGCGTGCCAAGCATTGCAATGGCCGAACTGTCAGGGATTGCCCATGCGACTGGTACAGTTCCTGAACTTGCCGGTTTGCGTCTCTGGGCGGAACGTCAGGTACGGCCTCAATCGCCGAAGGAGAAGTTTGCAATGACCAGTCCTATGAAGGCGGATATCGCCAATGCTCCCGTAAAGACCGACGTCGTGGCGATCGCGCATCAGCTCGGCGCGCAATTCGCAAAGACCACGGCCGACAATGACGCGAATGACCGTTTCGTCGCAGAAAACTACAAGGCCTTGAAAGCCGCCGGTTTGGTGCAGGCAGGAGTTCCACTCGAACTCGGAGGCGGTGGCGCAGAAGTCGCCGACCTCGCCGCAATGCTGCGGGAACTGGCGCGGCATTGCGGTTCGACCGCGCTGGCGTTTTCCATGCATACCCATCAGGTGGCAATTCCCGCCTGGCGCTGGCGTCACCAGAAGGCCGCGGCGGTCGAACCCCTGCTGCGCCGCATCGCCAATGACAAGCTCATCCTCCTCTCAAGCGGTGGCTCGGACTGGATCTCCGGCTCCGGTGAAGCGGTCAAGGTCGATGGCGGGTACCGGATCACGGCGCGCAAGGTGTTCACATCAGGCGCCGAGGCGGGCGACCTGCTGATGACCGGTGCGGTTCTGCGTACCGACGGTGAACCCGATATGGTGATCCACTTCCCGGTTCCCATGGGCGCTCCCGAAGTGAAGGTGCTCGACACCTGGCACACGCTCGGCATGCGCGGCACCGGCTCCAACGACGTGTTGATCGACGGGCTGTTCGTGCCCGACGCAAGCGTTGCCGTCTCCCGCAAGAGCGGCGAGTGGCACCCGCTGTTCCAGATTATCGCGACTATCGCCTTCCCGTTGGTCTATGCCGTTTATCTCGGTGTCGCGGAAAATGCCCGCGACATCGCGGTGCGTCTGGCCAAGGACAAGCGCCAGACCCATCACACGCTGCAGGTCGCAGGCGAGATGGATACGGCGTTGCGGGCCGCACAACTGGCGCATCGGTGGATGCTGGATGTCGTCGAGCGCAATGCCCCGTCGGCGGAAACGATAAATGAGGTGATGATCGGGCGAACTCTGGTCGCGAAAAACGCAATCGCTGCCGTCGATCACGCAATGGAACTGGCTGGCGGAGC
This sequence comes from uncultured Alphaproteobacteria bacterium, assembly GCA_963829135.1. Lineage (GTDB taxonomy): Bacteria > Pseudomonadota > Alphaproteobacteria > Rhizobiales > Rhizobiaceae > Kumtagia. The sequence goes on from CAWHHO010000005.1 coordinate 38,824, forward strand.
GAGCTTCTATCGCCGCAACGAGCTGGAGCGCTGCTTCCGCGACGTCCAGGGCGCGCGCTTCCACCCGCTGCAACCCGGTCCACAAGCCGAGTATGCCGGGGCGACGGCGCTGGGATTGCCGACGGCGACAATCTTTTGAGCCGGAGCTCCGCAGCCACGGAGTCGGAGGCATTCCCCTACTCCGTCTCACACCTCGGGCCACCACTGCCGCCACTCTGGGGTAGAGGTGGCAAGCCAAAGCGCCGGGCACGCGCCATTCCACTCCCCGCCGATTGGGGGAGAGGTTGAAAGCAACCCGAGGGGCGCCGCAGAAATCTGCATCCACCTGCATTTTTTGACGATCGTACCGCTCCGGCCTACAATCCTTGGCTGTGACGACCGACAAGCACCCATCACCCATCGGCCCCGCTTTCGAGATGGTTAAGCGCGAGCCCGTTGCCGCGCTGCGCGACATCGTTACCCGGCTTACCGGCTATCGAGAGCTTGGGGGCGGCCATAGTCGCCAGCGGGAAGCAGCCTCGCTCACGGTGCCGCTCGTCATCAGTTTCGGGCAGCCTTTCGCAATCGGCCTTGCTCGCGTCCCTACGCACAAGGATCAGATTGGCAGTTTTGCCGCCGGGCTCTATGCCGGGCCGGTCGTTATCAATTCCTTCGGCGCGTCTCATTGCCTACAGATCGATTTCACGCCCCTCGGCGCCCGCCGCTTCTTCCGGATGCCGATGAGCGAGCTCGCTGACCGTATCGTGCAGCTCGACGACATACTCGGCGCTGAAGGCCTGGAGTTGCGCGAGAAGCTCGGCAATGCGCCCGATTGGACAACCCGGTTCGAGCTGGCGGAACGTTTCGTGCTGTTGCGCACGGCCGACAGCCCCCCGCCCTCAACCGAAATCACGCTTGCCTTTGCAAGAATGGCCGGCAGCAACGGCAGGATTGCTGTTTCACGGCTCGCATCAAGCGTTGGTTGGAGTCGCAAACATCTCACGGAAAAATTCCGCGCCGAACTGGGCCTCGGTCCAAAATCGGTCTCGCGCATCATTCGGCTTGACCGTGCCATGAGCGAAGCACGTTGCGGACGCAGCGGATGGGCGGACATTGCGGCCGGGTGCGGTTTTGCCGATCAGGCGCATCTCGCCCGCGAATTCCAGGATCTCGCGGGCCTGTCCCCTTCGGCCTGGCAGGCAGGTTACATTCCTTCAAGACCCACGGAACTCCTGCTGTCATAACGCCTTGAACCCCGGCAGGATTACAGCGATGACAACAGAACCTCCGCGCATCTATCCAACCTTTCGCTATCGCGATGCGGGCAAAATGATCGACTGGCTGGTTGAGGCATTCGGTTTCAGTGTTCATGCGAAGTACATGGAGGGCGACGAGGTTGCGCATGCGCAGCTCGCATACGGCTCCTCGATGATCATGCTTGGCAGTGCCCGCGACGATGCCTTCGGCACGATGGTTGGCGTTCCGGGCGAAAACGGCGGCAAGAGCATCTATGTCGCGGTGGAAGATGCGGATGTCCTCCATGCGCGCGCGAAGGCCGCGGGCGCGAAGATCCTCGAGCCCCCAACTGACCGGGACTACGGCAGCCGCGACTTCATCTGCGCCGATCCGGAGGGCAATGTGTGGTGCTTCGGCACCTATTGGCCGAAAGCAAAGGAGCAGGCGTGATGCGCTCGCTCGTGCTTGGGCCGCATGAAGGCCGCAGCTACACGATGCCGTCCATGCGCGCCGTCTTCAAGGCCGATGGCAAAGAAACGCAGGACCGCTATTGCGTGTCGGAATGGTGGATCGAGCCGTATAGTCACGGACCGGGCGCTCATCGCCACGAAGCCAATGACGAGATCTTCTACGTCACGGAAGGCACCCCTTCGCTGCTGGTCGGCGACGTGTGGCACAATGCGCCGAAAGGATCGTTCCTGTTGATCCCGGCCGGAACTATCCACGACTTCGCCAACCGGACAAGCGAACCTGCCTGCCTCTTCAACGTGTTTATTCCCGGCGGGTTCGAGAAGGAGATGCCAGCGATAGTGGCATGGTTCGATGACAACCCGGGAGGCGCCGGCGACCGCCTCTGATACGGGAGGATAAGATCAGCCGAGCGTTCAGAACGCTTCCAGCTTGCGCCTGACCTTGGCAAGGAAAACCGCGCGCGACCGAGGCGTCGAAGCGTCCATCAGATAGTGCGCAAGGAACATGGTGCGGCAACGCCTTGCACAGAGCGCCCGTATGCCGCGAAGAATGGTTTTCTTCCCCGGATGGCCAATCAGGTGCGACCACCAGAGCGGCGCGCCGCAGGTCGTTACAACAGCGATCTTGCGGATGTTGGTCATCAGCGGGGTGATCTTGCCCTTGCCATTCGGCAGCTTGAAAGCCACGTCTGTTGCCCAGACACGGTCCAGCCAGCCCTTCAGCATCGCCGGCAGGCCATACCACCAGGTTGGATAGATGAAGACTATCGCCTCCGCCCAACGCAGATGGTCGATATGTGCCTGCAGTGCCGGATCGCCTGGCGCCTGAGCGTTGTAAGCACGGCGCTCATCACATCGCATCACCGGATCGAACTCTTCGGCATAGAGATCGACAACGCGTGCCTGGCAGCCCTTTGCGGCAATAGCGTCGAGTGCGGCATCGCGCAGCGCCGCGCAGAAACTCTCTGGAACAGGGTGGCAGTAGATGACCAGCACGCGCATCAGAAGGCGTCCATCTTCGCTGCCACCTTCGCCATGAACGCCGCGCGCGAGGCATCGGTGGAGAGATTCATCGAATAGTGTGCGAGATAGGACACCGGCGCGCCGGGCTTTACCGTGGCGCGCAGAACCCGGTTTACCAGCTTGCGGGGCGGGTCGCCCATTAGCAGTGCGCGAAACCGGCTGCCGCCATAGCTCGTTACCGCCACCACCTTGCGGATGTTGAAAAGCGAAGGCCGCACCTTGCCGTTTACCAGCTTGAACGAAACGCCGGGCAGAAAGACGCGGTCCAGGAAACCCTTCAGGATCGCCGGATATCCGTAGTTCCACACCGGATAGCACAGCACCAATGCTTCGGCCTCGAGCAAGCGCCTCACATAGGGCGCTACGGGGTCATCGTCGCGGCGTGCGTCATGGTAGCCTGCACGCTCGCCTGCAGTCAGGCGCGGGTCGAACTTCTCCGCGTAGAGATCGCAATCGTCGACCGAATGGCCCTTTTCCTTCAGGCGTTCGACGATCGTCCGATGCAACGCCGCATTGAAGCTGGTTTCGACGGGGTGCGCGTAGAGGACGAGGATTTTCATTGAATTGCCAACCGCCGGCGACTGCCGAAGTCCCCAGACTATCGGTTGGCTTGCGCTGCGCCCCACCCCCTCTGTCCTGCCGGACATCTCCCCCTCAAGGGGGGAGATCACGCTGTCCGCTTGGCTTTCGCCAATCGCCGACGATACGGAGAGGCGCAGCGCGTGAAGCCGCTGATCTCCCCCCTTGAGGGGAAGATGTCCGGCAGGACAGAGGGGGGTACGGGGGAGCGCGAGGAAAGCATAATTCTTGAACTATCCAACCCTCTCCAATCCCTTGAATAGAAACGTCTTCCCGGAGCGATAATCATATCCAGGGTTTTCCCAGGCGATCATCTTGCCCGGATTGAGCAGGCCTTGCGGATCAGCCTCGCGCTTGAAAGCAAGCTGCACCTCATCGGTCTGCTTCATGCCGCCCTCCTCCAGCGTGTAGCGGTGCGGATTGAAGATCGGGCAGCCATTGTCCTCGTAGACCCGGATGATCTCGTCCAGTCGTTCCTCGGTCGTGAACTTCAACAGGGGCAGGCCGAAACAGGTGATATTTCCGTCGAAGCGCACAAACTCGAGATGCGACATCACCTCGCCGGGAAACATACCGTCGACTTTGCGCGACAGTTCCAGCTGGTTCGGAAACGGGTATAGCGATTGCAGATAGGTAATCGACGGGTCGACGCGCAACGCGCGCAGCGTCGTGTGATTCCAGGCGAGTTCATAAGCGGGCGGCAAGCCCTTGGTATCCTCGATCAACGAGGTGTCGAATACGATCTCACCGCGCGCTCGTCGGGTAAACGCGCGAAACGCGTCGAGCGAATGCGGCGCGACCATAATAACAACGATGCTAAGGCCTTCTCGCAGGAATCTCTGATGTCGCTTGAAGTAAAGCCACGGCGCAGGCGCGGCGATTGGAGTGATCAGCTTGGTGAGCAAGCCGTCCTGGCAGGCGAGCGCATTGGCGTATCGCGCGGCTTCGAGGAAATCGTCGAAGCCGACAATGACGTCCGCCCAGTCATAGGAAGCAGTCAGCGGCATCTCAACTTCGGTGATGATGCCGTTCGTGCCATATGCATGCGTCACCTTGTGAAGGTCCTCGCCGGTCAGCTCCAGTGCCTTCGGCTCGGCTTCCATTGTGACGACGCGCAGCCGCAGAACGTTGCCAAAATCGCGTAGGCCGCCGAAATTGATCGAGCCGACGCCACCCGAACCGCCCGCGATGAAGCCGCCGATCGACGCCGTGTTGTAGGTGGAGGGGTGCAGCCTGAGTTCCTGGCCTGAATGCGCGCGCGTCGCCCGGTCTATATCCGCGAGGATCGCGCCCGGCCCGCACACCACCCTGCCCGGCGTGATCGACGTCACCGCGTTCATCTCGGCGAGGCTTAGCACCACACCGCCCGACAGCGGCATCGCCTGGCCATAATTGCCGGTGCCAGTCCCCCGCGGCGTTACGGGTACGCCGTGGCGATGGCAGGCCGCGAGTACGCGGATTACCTCCGCTTCGCTTTTCGGCGAGACGATCAGATCGCCGGTGACGTGTTCCAGCTGGCGCTTCAGCACCGGGCTGTACCAGTAGAAGTCGCGGCTTTTCTGCTGGACGATCTTTTCGTTGTCGTCGATTTTCAGCCCATCGAGATCACGCTTCAGCGCAGTAAGATCCATTTTCACCCCATCAGCTCGTCAAGTTCGGCATAGTCCGGCAGCGTGCGTTCGATCGCGCTACCTGCCCGCACCACCATACGATCGCTCTCGGGCCGCGAAAGAAGCTCCGTCCAGCTCCGACCCTTGAAGATCACCAGATCGGCGCCCGAGCCAACCGAAAGCACCCCTGCGCCATGGGCGCGCATCACTTCGGCGGGCGTCGCGGTGACTGCCCTCGGCCAGTCGGCTACCGGATGGTCAAAATGCATAATGCGCGTCGCCATGCGGTAGACTTCCAGCATGTCGAGATCTCCATAGGCGTGGAAAGGATCGCGCGTATTGTCGGACGCAACAGCGACGGGGATGCCGCGCGCCTTCATCTCATGAAGCAGCGTTACCCCGCGCCAGCGCGGCGTGGAACTGCCGTCGCGACGATCCTGCAGGTAGAGGTTGCACATGGGCAGCGAAACCACCGCCAGCCCCGCCTGGGCTGCCTTATCGAGCGTAATCTTGACCTCCCGGGTTGCCTGGCGCGACAAGGCGCAGCAATGGCCGACGAGGATCTTGCCCTCGAAACGATGCCGCAGAGCTGCCTCGGCAATGCGGCGCAGCGAGACCGCGCTTGTGTCGGCCGTCTCATCGGCGTGGAAATCGAGGTCGAGGCCGAGCTGGCTCGCCGTCCGGAACATGCGGTCGAGCAATTCGTCGAGGTCCGGCAGCATGTAGGTGACCGTGCCGAGAACGCCATTCGCCGCTGCGACGCGCCTTGCCAGCCGGGTGAACCATTTTTCGTCACGCAGGGCCTCCACACCGGTCAGGCACGCAGCCTGCAATTCGATCCGTCCGCGCCATTTGTCGCGCATCTCCTCGAAAACCGGCCAGGAAATGTCTTCCTGCGGAGCGACCGAATCCAGATGCGTGCGCATGACCGAAGTGCCGTGCGCGTAGGCGCAGCGCAGCGAGAATTCCATGCGGCGCGCCACATCGTCTGCGCTCCACCGCAGGGATCTGTCCGTGCCCGTCGCATCGAGCGCGCCCGCGAACGACCCGTCAGGATTGGGCATGCGCGGCCAGATATGGCCTTTGTCGATATGCGTGTGGCAGTCGACAAAGCAAGGCAGCACGATGCCGCCCTTCAGATCGACCCCGCGCGGCGGCATTGGACGGTCAACGCGCGGCGCAATGCCGGTGATTTTGCCTGCCGAAATGGCGATGTCGGCAAGCGCAAAGCCGTCACGGTCGAACGGGGCCTCCAACCCGGGCGTCAGCGAATAATGCAACCGTGCATTGGCCAGAACATACGATCCGGATTTGGGGAGTTTTAGGGGCATGCACCCCGCCCTAAACACAACATTGGCTGCGCAGGGATGCTACCGGCAAAGGGAGTTTGCGACACGTCAATCACCGCTCCGCCGACAAGGCGCTTTCGTGCCAGCTGCGCAGGATGAGATGCGATATCAGCGTCAGCACGAGAAAGATCAGGATGCCGGTGACCGAAATCAGGAAAAGCGCAGCGAACAGCCGTGGCGCATTCAGGCGATAGCCGGCTTCGATGATGCGCGAGGCGAGCCCCGAAGACTGGCCCGACGAACCCGCCACGAACTCCGCCACCACAGCTCCGATCAACGACAGGCCGCCGGCGATCTTCAAGCCGCCGAGGAAATACGGCATCGCGGCAGGCAGCCGCAAATGCCACAGTTGCTGCCAGCGGGTGGCGCCATTCAGCCGAAACAGATCGATCAAATTGCGGTCCACGGAATTGAGACCCAGAGTGGTATTGGAGAGGATCGGGAAGAAAGCGACGATCCACGAGCAGAGAAGAAGCTTGGCGGTCTGGTTGTCGACATAGATGTTGATAAGGGGAAAGATTGCTACGATCGGCGTCACCTGAAGCACGATAGCGAAGGGAAACAGCGACATCTCGACCCATTTCGACTGTGTGAACAATATCGCAAGCCCGACGCCGCCCACCACTGCGAGCAGCAGGCTGAGGAAGGTAATGCGCAGCGTCACCAGAAGCGATGAAAACAGCAATCCCGCGTCGGTCCACAGGGTCGCCAACACCTCCCACGGTCGCGGCAGGATGTAGCGCGGGATCTCGTTCCAGACGCAGATCCTGTCCCAAGCCCAGATCGACAGAAGAAAAATGGCTATCGGCAGCACCCAGCGGCCGACGCGCTCCAGCCGCGCGTTGCGCAGCCGCCGCGCCTCCTCCGGGTCAAGCCGTATCGGAGCCTGCTCAGTGATCGTCATGGTCCACTCCCCTATTGGCGTGGATCGCCAACGCAAGCACGTCGGACGCCTTCCGGCAAAGCGCCGCGTATTCGCCGGAGGTGCGGAAAACCTCGTCTCGCGGATAGGGCGCATCGACCGCCAGCTCCTCGAACACCCGGCCGGGCCGCGCCGCCATAACTACGATGCGGGTGGACAAAAATACGCTCTCGAACACGCTGTGCGTGACGAAGATTGCCGTGAACTTCTGATCCTGCCACAACTCCAACAGGTCGTCGTTGAGGCGGAACCGAGTAATTTCATCCAGCGCAGCGAACGGCTCATCCATCAGCAGCAGGCGCGGTTTGGTGACCAGCCCGCGCGCGATTGATACGCGCATCTTCATGCCGCCGGAAAGCTCGCGCGGCATTGCCTTTTCGAAACCGCCAAGCCGTACCCGTTCCAGCAATTCGCGCACTGCCGGCTCCGCCTTGCGGCGCGAGACGCCACGCAGGCGGAGCGGCAGCCAGACATTCTCGAAGACCGTAGCCCAAGGCATCAGCGTCGGCTCCTGGAAGACGAAGCCGATAAAGTCATCCCTCACCGCCCTTTGCCACTGCAGGGAGCCCAGCGTCGGCATCGACAGTCCGGCGATGATGCGCAGCGCCGTTGATTTCCCGCAGCCGGACGGACCAAGCAGGCTCAGGAAGTCACCTTCGCGTATCGTCAGATTGGCGCCTTGCAGAGCGGTGACGCCATTGGAGAACGTCTTGCCGACATCGCGCAGAACGAGGAGTGGATCACCTGAATAAATCATTCGCTTCAAGTGGTGGCTTTCATTCAACTGGTCATCGTTGATGATCACTCCCCTTTACCCGGCCTCCGCTTCGTTCGGAGGCGGGGTGAGGGGGGAACGCCCCACGCAATTTCATCAAAAGTGGCGCGAGGTCGTTCACTTCTTCAGATCGAGCCCGACGCCCTTGTTGACGAAGTCCAGCGTGTACGCCTTCTTGATGTCAATGCCGGCAGGCATGACCTTCGACTTCACCATCTTGTCGTAGAAATCCTGCATGCGCGCATCCGTCATCGCGCCGATGCCGAGCTTTTCGGCTTCACCGGAATCGACGATGCCGAATTTCTTCATCTGCGCGATCGAGAACGCGATCTGCTCGTCGGTTATGTCCGGATTATCCTTCTTGATCGCTGCGTTGGCGGCTTTGTTGTCGCCATAGAGATAGCTGTACCAGCCCTTGGCCGATCCATCGACGAAGCACTGGACGACGGCGGGGCGCTTATCGATCGTGTCCTGCATGGCTTCGATCGTCGTCGAATAGGTGCTGTAGCCATAATCCGCCAGCAGGAACTGGTTCGGCACGAAGCCGCCCTCCTTCTCGACGGCAAATGGCTCGGAGGTGACATAACCCTGTTGTATCGACTTCTTGTTGGCGAGGAAGGGCGCCGGATTGAACGTATACGGCACCCGCTTGCCTGCATCGAAGCCGTATTCCGTGGCCATCCACAGGAGGAAGCTCTGCGCGCCCTCGTCGCCGATGATGTACTGTTCGGCGTTCTTAAGGTCTTCCCATTTGTCGAGGCCTTCGCCGGGATGCGACATGATCACCTGCGGCTCCTTCTGAAACGACGCGGCGACCACCCGGAGAGGAATGTTCTGCGCAACGGCGTCGAATGCCTGCTGCATGTTCCCGCCCATATAGAAGTCGATCTTGCCGGCCAGAAGCAGTGGGCGCCCTGCGACTTGCGGACCGCCCTGCTGGATGGTCACGTCAATCCCGCATGCCGCATAGGAGCCGTCGGCAACGGCCTGGTAGTAGCCGCCATGCTCGGCCTGAGCGAGCCAGTTGGTCATGAAGGTGACCTTTTCCGCACCGGCCGCTCCGACGGCTGAAGCCGCAAGCGTAGCAAGCGTCATCGACACTCTCGCGAGATTCCTGTTCATCGATACCACCCTCATTTTGGCCCCGCGAAAGGCGCGGCACCTCCGCATTCACTGCTTTGACAAGCAAGCCGCATGCCATTGGCTGATGCCATACGGGGCGCGCATCTCGTCGCGCACCCATATGTCACAAGCCCTGAAGCATGCCTCCCATACGCACATCGTGCATATTTCACAGGCAGCTGTCCATGGTGAGTTGGAATGGGGGCTGCGCAGACTTCTCCATGTGGAGACGGGTTGAAGCTCCGGCGCGATGGCCATACGCTCGCGGAAAACTGGGGTTTTTCATGGTTCGACATCTGACGCCCGCCACAATACGCGCGCCTTTTGCTAAGTACAGTCACGGCGTCGAAGTGCCGCCCGGCAAGCGGCTCGTCTTCTGCTCGGGTCAACTCGGCATTGCGCCTGATGGCACCATCCCCGAAGACGCCGGCGCGCAAGCCGAGCTATGCTTTGCCAATGCCGCCGCTGTACTGGCGGAAGTCGGCATGGGCTTGGACAACATCGTGCGTATCAACGCTTACGTCACCGACCGCGCCCATCTCAAGCCCTATATGGATGTGCGCAACCGGCTCGTCTCAAATCCGCCGCCCGCTTCGACGCTGATGATTGTTGGTGGTTTTGCTACGCCGGAGTTCAAAGTGGAGGTCGAGGTGGTAGCGGCGGGCGACTGATGCCTGATATGAGATGATCGCTCATTCTGGGGCTAGCGAAGCAGGATCAAACATGACGCGCAGAGTTTGGTGGGGAGATTACCGTACCACCGAGTACGCCTCGATCGATGCGGAAAAGACGATCGCTGTCCTGCCCGTCGCGGCGATTGAGCAACATGGTCCTCACCTGCCGGTCTCGACCGACACGACCATCATGCGGGGCATGCTGGACACGGTCATCGCTGTCCTGCCCGAGGATCTCGACATCCGAATCCTGCCGGTTCAGTCGGTAGGCAAGTCGAACGAACACCTTTATGCGCGGGGGACGCTGACGCTGCCCGCATCCGTGCTGGTCGAGGCGTGGAGCGAACTCGGCGCCTCGGTCGCCCGCGCCGGGGTGCGCAAGATCGTTTTCGTCAACTCCCATGGCGGCAATGAAGAAATCATGGGCATTGTCAGTCGTGAGCTTCGGGTGCGCTTCAACATGCTGGCGGTGAAGACAAGCTGGCAGCGCTTCGGCAGACCGGCGGGCATGTATACCGACCTGGAGGACCGTCACGGCATCCATGGGGGCGATGTCGAGACATCCCTGATGCTCCACTTCCGGCCCGACCTGGTCGATATGAGCAAGGCGCAGAACTTCGTCTCCAACGTCGCCCGCGCCGAGAAGGATTTCGAGTTGTTGCGTCACACCGGGACGCACGCTTTTGCCTGGATCGCCACCGACCTAAACCCACACGGTGTCGTCGGAGACGCGTCGATCGCAACTGCGGAGAAGGGCCGGCTGACCGCGTCGTATCAAGCGGATGGGTTCATCCGTCTGCTCCGCGACGTGAGGCAGACGGAGCTGGCGAAATATATTGCCTGAGTATCTCGGCGAAGCCGGTTGGTGACGCCGCGTCGCCCGGCTTCCGATGAAGGAGAATCTGGCGAGCCTAAAGCCCTTCTTCCTTCGCCTCCGCCAGCCGCGCCGCATATCGCGCCATGGTATCGACCTCCAGGTTGACCTGGTCGCCCACTCTGCGCTCGCCCCAGGTGGTAACCTCCAGTGAATGGTGGATCAGCAGCACATCGAAACGACGGCCCTCGACCTTGTTGACGGTAAGCGACGTGCCATCCAGCGCCACCGAACCCTTGGGCGCGATGAACTTAGCGAGTGCGGCGGGCGCCTCGAGCGTGAAACGAACCGCCTCACCCTCTTCCTCGCGGGCGACGATCGTGGCCTTTCCGTCGATATGACCGGAAACGATGTGCCCGCCGAGTTCGTCGCCGATCTTCAGTGCTCGCTCCAGATTGACGAGCGTGCCCTCTTTCCACTCGGATGCCGTGGTTAGGCGCAGCGCCTCTTCCCAGGCTTCCACCTCGAACCAGCGGGCATTCGCCCCCTGTTCCGGCAGTTCGACCACCGTCAGGCACACGCCCCCCGTCGAGATCGACGCGCCGATGTCGATGGTCGCCGGATCGTACTTGGTGCGGACACGCAATCGAACACCCTTCGGCAACGGCTTCACGGCGTCGATAATGCCGATGTCGGTGACAATGCCGGTAAACATCAGTCGATCCTCTCAAGCTCGATCAGCCGATCGCTGCCGAACCGGCGTTGGTCGGAGATCTTGAACCCTACCGGCACAGCAGACTCGAATACCGGAGAGGGGATGCCACCTTCGCCCACGACGGTCTGTCCGACAAACAGTGCGATTCGGTCAACCACGCCGGCCTCCAGAAAACGCCGCGCCGTTTCGCCGCCGCCCTCCAGCAACACACTCTTGATGCCCATGACGCCAAGCGAGCGCAGGATTTCGCGCGGATCGAACCGGCCACGGTAGTCGGACGCAACAGCCCGCACGTCGGCGCCCGCATCGCGACAACGCGTCCGTGGCGTGGCGCGGTGCCTTTTCACTCACCAGGATGAGTACAGGATGTTCCTCTATGTGATTGAACAATCGCGATTTTATCGGAGTGCGGGCAAACGGGTCGATGACCACGCGCAGCGGCGACCGCTCCTCCAAACCCGCAAGCCGGACTGTGAGTAGCGGGTCATCGGCCACAGCCGTTCCCACGCCCACCATGATCGCCTCGTGCTCGACGCGCATCATCTGGCCCATGTTTCGGGCCAAGTTTCCGGTGATCGCGACCTGGCCGAAGCCGCTTCTTCCAATCATTCCGTCGGCGGACGCTGCGAGCTTCAGCGTCAGGAAAGGCCGGCCGCGTCCTCTCAGCGACAGAAACCCCTCCATCGCCCGCCTGGCCTCGACCTCAAGGCAGCCCGTCGTTACCGAAACGCCGGCCCGCTCGAGGATCGAAACGCCGCGTCCGGCCACACGCCTGTCCGGATCGAGCGCAGCGATGACGACGCGGGACACACCTGCCGAAACCAATGCGTCGGCACAAGGCGGCGACCGCCCAATATGCGAACACGGTTCCAGCGTGGAATAAACCGTCGACCCCCGCGCCGCCTCACCCGCCTCATGCAGCGCCTGCAATTCAGCGTGGGGCCGTCCACCCGGCGCAGTGACGCCCCGTCCAACGATGATCGGACCGCCCGCTTCTTGTCTCACCACCAGTGCGCCGACAGACGGATTCTCGCCGGTTATCCCGCGATGCCAAAGTGACAGCCTGAGCGCCGCTGCCATATATCGGAAATCGGTGCGATCCGGCAATGATTTCAGTGGCATGGACGGCATTTCTCAACCGGCTTCATCATCAGCCTTGAGTTCGCCCAGCACGTCGTGAAAGTCCTTGGCCTCGCGGAAATTGCGGTAGACCGAAGCGAAGCGGACATAGGCGACATCGTCGAGCGACTTCAGAGCCTCCATGACGAGACGGCCAACTTCAGCGGATGGCACCTCGGTCTCCCCGCTGCTCTCCAACTGGCGTACGATGCCGGTGACAGCGCGATCGATGCGCTCCGGTTCGACGTTGCGTTTGCGCAACGCGATCTCGACCGAGCGAAGCAATTTGTCTCGGCTGAACGGCACCTTGCGCCCCGACTTCTTGACGACGACAAGGTCACGCAACTGAACGCGCTCGAAGGTGGTGAACCGCCCGCCGCAATCTGGGCAGACGCGGCGCCTGCGAATCGCGGCGCCATCTTCGGCTGGCCGCGAATCCTTCACCTGCGTGTCTTCAGACTGGCAATAGGGGCAGCGCATGGGAGCTCAGTTCAGTTGGGGCGCGATCAGGCGCAATTCCGGGAAAAAGGTTCTGTATCGACTCACATCGCGTGTCAGGATTGGTATGTCCAGCGCTACTGCATGAGCTCCAATGAAGAAGTCTGACAAAACTCCCGTTCTGACACCTCCTCGGGCGCGATACTTGCCAAAAGCCTTAGCGGCCAGAAACGCGCCTGTGCGAGGAATGTCCAAAATTTCGATCCCCGCATTGGCCAGAAAGGCATCCACAGCTTTGATATCGGCGTATCGAACAGACAGTTCGGCGTAAATGATAAGATTGACGCAAAGTGGCCCGTTGACGGCCTCCTCTTCGAGGGCATTCGACGACCAATCAAACCACTCGGAATCATCGGTGGCCACATCGAACAGGATATTCGTATCGACGAGTATCAATCTTCACCACGCAGCATGGTCATCAACTCATCCGTGGTGGGGCCAGGCCCGGCATGACCGCGCAACTTTTCAAAGCGGCTCGGCGGACGTATGCCGTCGGCGCGCTCAAGGATAATTTCCTTGTTTGGGCCGTAGCGGAATTTCACTTCGCTGCCCGGCTTCAATTCGAGCAGGTCGCGGATGCCCTTCGGAATGGTCACCTGACCCTTTGTCGTGACTTTCGTACCCATCTCAATCCTCGGTAATACTTCGTATCCAGAAAGTATTACCGCGTTGGGCTGAAATCAAGTCCGTCCCCTACCCCAGATACGGATAGAGCGGAAACCGCTCGGTCAGCGCCACGACCTTGGCCTTTACCGCCGCCTCGACACCGGCGTTGCCCTCGTCCGAGTTCGCTGCCTTCAGGCCGTCCAGCACCTCGGTGATTAGGTTGCCGATCTCCTTGAACTCCGCCGGGCCGAAGCCGCGGGTCGTGCCGGCAGGCGTGCCAAGGCGTACACCCGAGGTGACGAACGGCTTCTCAGGATCGAACGGGATGCCGTTCTTGTTGCAAGTGATGTTGGCGCGGCCAAGCGCTGCCTCGGCGCGCTTGCCGGTGGCATTCTTCGGGCGAAGATCAACCAGCATCAGGTGGTTGTCGGTACCACCCGAGACGATGTCCAGTCCGGAAGCCTTCAGGCCATCGGCGAGCGCGCGGGCATTGGCGACAACGTCGTGAGCGTAGGTCTTGAAGTTCGGTTTGAGCGCCTCGCCGAACGCTACCGCCTTGGCGGCAATAACATGCATCAGCGGCCCGCCCTGCAATCCAGGGAAGACAGCCGAGTTCATCTTCTTGGCGATCTCCTCGTCATTGCACAAAATCATGCCGCCGCGTGGCCCGCGCAGCGACTTGTGCGTTGTTGTCGTCACGACATGCGCATGCGGCAGGGGCGACGGATGCGCGCCGCCTGCGACCAAACCGGCAATGTGGGCCATGTCGACCATCAGATAGGCACCGACCGCATCGGCGATCTCGCGAAAGCGCTTCCAGTCCCAAATGCGCGAATAGGCCGTCCCGCCGGCAAGGATCAGCTTCGGCTTGGTCTCATGTGCCTGCCGCTCGATCTCCTCCATGTCCAGAAGATGATCCTCCCGACGCACACCGTAGGAGACGACCTTGAACCACTTTCCGCTCATATTGACGGGCGAACCATGTGTCAGGTGTCCGCCTGAATTGAGATCGAGACCCATGAAAGTGTCGCCGGGCTGGAGCAGCGCCAGAAAAACCGCCTGGTTCATCTGGCTGCCGGAGTTGGGCTGAACGTTCGCAAATTTGCAGCTGAACAGCTGCTTGGCGCGGTCGATGGCCAATTGCTCTGCAATATCCACATATTGACAACCGCCGTAATAGCGCTTGCCCGGGTAGCCCTCGGCATACTTGTTGGTCATGATAGACCCCTGCGCTTCGAGAACCGCGCGTGACACGATGTTCTCGGAAGCAATCAGCTCGATCTCGTGGCGCTGCCGGCCGAGTTCCTTGCCGATTGCGCCGAAGATTTCCGGATCGACGTCGGAAAGCGACGCCGAGAAGAAGGTGTCGAGGTGATCGGAGGAGGCAACGTTGGCCATGGACAAATCCTCGAATGGCGCACGGACTGGGCGCATGAATGATCAGACGCGCTGGCACTACTATAAATCGACGGCAGGCCGCTACACTCTTTGCGTCAATTCTTGCCCTGCCGACGCTTGCCACAAACGAAAGGGCCGCCCGAAGGCGGCCCATATCAGGGAGACTTTGTGGGTCAGAGCGCCGACGTGATCTGCAACTCCTCGACACCGTCGCGCGCGTAGATGTCGTCGCGCAGGTGAACGACCCCCTCGCCCGTAGACCAGGCGGAAATATAGGTGAAGTGCAGCGGCACCGGATTTACCACCTGGATCGGCGTATTTTCGCCCAACTTGATAGTGTCCTCGATGTGCTGGCGGGTCCAACCGGGTGTGTCGCGAAGGATCCACACGGTGAGGTCCCGAACGTTCTGGACGCGTACACAGCCGGATGAATCGAAACGCATCAGCTTGTTGAACAGACCCTGCGAGGGCGTGTCATGCATATAAACGCCTTCCGGGCTCGGGAAGTTGATCTTGGTCGAGGCCATCGCGTTGATGGCGCCCGGGTCCTGGCGCAGGCGATACTTCGCCGCTTCGTCGGTCGACCAGTCGATGGCTTTCGGATCAATCTCGCCGTCGGGACCGAGAATGCGAATATGATTCTTGGCCAGGTACTCCGGATCCTTGCGCATCAGCGGAATGATGTCCTTGCGGACGATCAACTCAGGCGCATTCCAGTACGGGTTGAGAATGATCTCGGTGATATTTGTGTTCAAGATCGGCGTTTGACGATCTATCTTGCCGACAATCGCGGTGTGACGTGCCACCACGCGGTCGCCCTCGACAGCTTCGATCTGCGCTGCGGGAATATCCACCAATACATAGCGCGATCCAAGCGACGAAGCGGACATCTCGCGCAGGCGCCCTAGATTCGTCTCCAGCTGGCCAAGGCGGATTTGCGCCGAAACATTCATGGCCTTGAAGCTGTATTGACCCATGACGCCATCCGCAGGCAGTCCGTGGCGGGCCTGGAAGCGCTTGACGGCCGCGTCGACATAGGTGTCGAACGATTGGGAAATTCCGGCATTCGGAGACAGGTCGCCGGACACCATGAGGCGCTTGCGCAAAACTTCGACATCCGGATCGACGACGCCGAGTTTCAGCTTCTTGTCTGCCGGCACAATCGGCCAGCCGCCGGCCGAGACGATACCCTGATACTGCGCGATTGCTGCTTCCGTATAGGATACAGTCTGTGCACTGACGATCGGCGTGCGCGACTCGACCTTGGCTCCGCCGGTCGCCTTCGCGTCGAACTGATCGTCCCAATTGCCGCGGCGATTTGATTTCAGTACATCGCCGATTGCATCAACCTCCTGCGCGAAGGCGCTGCTGGCTGCTGCAAAGGAAGCTGCGATGGAGGCAGCACCTGCAAGAAATTTACGACGGTTGGCGGTAATAGACATCCTGGACTGATTCCTGCTTCCAAACGAACACGGACATTGCCCGAACATTACGTCGGCCAATATTAATAATTGACCAACCATACTGCGAGATCGATATCGATTGTCGCGGCGGTACCGCCCAATAAGAGCGTGCCTATACAAGAACGTCGGATTTCATCCGAATATGGCGGCAGCGTGGCCAAGGCCCACACAATGACGTTATGGGACCAATGTCGCAGGCAGAAGCAGCCATGCGCGCCCTAAAATCCGGAGGGCTCCTTGAAAAGATCGGAACTGTCCAGTTTGCCGACTTCGATAACCGCCTGCGTACGGCTGTACACATTGAGCTTGCGCAGAATCTCCGAAACATGCGCCTTAACGGTGGTTTCGCCAACCTGAAGCTCGTATGCGATCTGCTTGTTCAGAAGTCCCTGCCGGAGCATCTGGAGAACCCGCAGCTGTTGCGGTGTCAGCGATGCGAGCCGCCTCACCATTTCACCGCGGTCCGCGGTGTTGGGTTCGGCCGGCGCCTCACTGTAGCTCTCCGGCACATAGATGGCGCCGTCCATGATCGAGCGGATCGCTCCGGCAAGTTCGTGCCTGCGAGCGGATTTCGGGATGAAGCCGGCCGCCCCATAGGACAGCGCCTCGGAAACAATCTTCGGCTCGTCATAGCCGGAAACGATAACCACAGGTAGTTGCGGGTAGTGGGTGCGCAACAGCAACAATCCGTCGAAACCCTGCACGCCGGGCATACTGAGGTCGAGCAGCGCAAGGTCGAACCCGACCGATCCGCCGAGAATGTTCAAAGCTTCGCCCATGGACTTGGCCTCGAACGTGTCGGCGTCAGGATAGGCGGTCTGCACAGCGCTGTGGAGCGCCTCGCGAAAAAGCGGGTGATCATCGATTATGAGGAATCGAGTTGCCTCACCGCCCGATCCATTCGCATGATCTTCGCCGGTAGTCACGAACGTCTCCTGCCTCGCCGGCGGACTTCTAAATTTGCCTTCCAACGTGCGATATCCAAACCACTGATTAAATCGAGGCCGTCTGTTATAGCCGGTTATTGATGTATTGTCGCTGCGGCAACTCGGTATTTACTGACACGCCTCAGAAAGGGACCGGCTCATGACAGATTTCGTATTTGCTCCGCTTAAGCCAGTTTCGGTGGCAGTAGCAGGCCAGATTGAGCGTTTGCCCATTCGCCGCATCTTTTGCGTTGGCCGCAATTATGCAGCACATGCCCGTGAGATGGGCAAGGATCCCGACCGCGACCCGCCATTCTTCTTTTCGAAGCCGGCGGATGCAATCGTTGCCTCTGGCACAACAATCCCGTATCCGCCACTAACCGGAAACCTGCATCACGAGATCGAACTTGTGGTTGCAATCGGCAAAGATGGAGCCGGCATTTCCAGTCGAACGGCGCTTGCTCATGTCTGGGGCTACGGGGTTGGCATAGACTTGACCCGCCGCGATCTGCAGGAGGACGCAAAGGCGAACGGGCGGCCTTGGGATTGGTCGAAGGGGTTTGATCTTTCCGCACCTTGTGCGCCGATCGTTCCGGTCTCGGTTGCCGGGCATCCCAGATCCGGGAGAATTTGGCTCGCGGTGAATGACGAGCTGCGTCAGGACGCTGATATTTCGGAGCTGATCTGGCCGATATCCGACATCATTGCCTATTGCAGCGAAGGGGTGAGCCTGCGGCAGGGTGACCTCATTTTCACCGGCACGCCGGCCGGTGTCGGTGCATTACGGCCTGGAGACAAGGTCCGGGGCGGTATCGATGGCCTCGGGGAGATCGCGGTCACGATCGGAGAGCCAGTTGTCTAGCCTTGATCGCGCCTTGCTTGCGCCCGGCTTTAACACATCACAAAGAGTGTCAGCGCCAGTGCCATACTTGCTCGTAGATGCGTGAGCAAGTGTCCAGGCAGTGGGTTTTTGACCGCAGCCCCGCCCGACTAACGTTTTTCCATGACCGCGACCCTGCCAGCGCAGCGAACTGGTGAGGCGCGCGTTGTCGCTTGGATTCGAGCCCGACACTGTCACCTTTCGCCGACAAGCGAGCATCGCCCGGATGCCGACGGTATGGCGTTCGGCTACACTCTATGATTGCGTTTACCGGCTACTAGCGGTCCTCGTTCGAATCACATGGCTATTCGGTCACTTGCTCTTTTCATACCGCTCGCGGATTTCCTCCATTGTTTCACGGATACGGCTCCGCAGAATCTCCAGCGATTCGGTGCCCGACTTCTGCACAATCTGTGCGGTTTCGCTGGCATTCTTGACCGCCGTCTCGAAGGCCTTGCGGACGAACTCGGCCTGCTTGTTCATCGCGTCCTGAGCGCCGCCGACGGTATGGAAGTTCTGCGCCATGGCCGCAATCTCCCGCATCTGGTCCTGCAGCAACTCGCGCTGCTTCGTCATCGCAGAAGCCGCGCCCGACGCCGAGGCCGCCGCCGATTTCTGCAGCGCTTCCAGATTCTTGCGATGATGCTCGAGTATCTGTTCGATATCCACGTTCGGCACGTTCATCTGGTGACCGAAGGTGTTGAACATATCCATGAATGTCTGATTTTCCGGCTTCTTTGCCATGTCTTCCTCCCAGTTCATCACGAAAGAATAGGCTTTACACCCACAACGTCAATTCGCTGGCAGCAAGAGCTCCGCCGCATAGAGCACGAGGCCGGCCAACCCTCCGATCATCATTCCGTTGAAGCGGATGTATTGAAGGTCGCGGCCAATGTTGAGTTCGATCAGCCGCGTCAGCTGTGCGAGGTCCCACCGCTTGACCTGCTCGGCGATAAATCCCGAGACACTGTTCTTCTGGCTATCCACGAATGCTGCAAGCGAGACCACGAAACCCTTGTTCATATCCGCACGAATGTGCGGATCGCTTGCGAGATGGCGCCCAACGGTCACGAACATGTCGGCGAGTTGCCTGCGGATCGCAGAACGGGGCGATGCCAGATCCTTCTCGATGATGCCGCGGATGCCGAGCCACAATTCTCCCGCGATCGCCTTGAGTTCCGGCCGTGCCAGCAGATCCTGTTTAAGCTTTTCAGCGCGCTCGGCATATTCCGGCGAACTCCGCAGCCTCTCTATAAAATTCTCGACGAAACGATCGAACTCCCTTCGCAGCGGGTGATCCGGGTCGTCCTTCACATCTTCCAGGAAGGAAGCCGCCGACGAGACAATCTTCTTCAGCAGATACGCATCGGCGCGGAATAGTTTGAACAGCGACGGCAGTTCGGCGCGGATCTTCTCGCGCATGGCGGCCAGCGTCTCCTCGTTGGTGAAGGTCTTGGCAAGCGCGCCGGTCAGTTCGTCGAGAAGCTTTTGGTGCCTGCCTTCCGCCGTAACCGCAGTCAGCATTCCCGCTGTCAGCGGGGCAAGCGGCACACGTTCGATCTGCTCGATCACGCGTTTCGTGGCGAAATTCCGCAGCCCTGAATTTTCGATGGCCGACAAGGTCTGGGGTGCAAGCCTTGCAACAAACTCCGCAAGACCGACAGCGCGTTGCTTGTCCGTGAGCCAGTCGGCCACATGCGCGGCAAAATCCACTTCCTCCAGCTTGGCGCGGACCGGCGCGCTCGCCAGAAAGTTCGTCTCGATGAAGCGGCCAAGATTATCCGCAATCCGCGTTTGGTTTTCGGGAATGATAGCCGTGTGAGGGATGGGCAGACCGAGCGGGCGCCGGAAAAGGGCCACAACCGCATACCAATCGGCAATGCCACCAATCGTAGCTGCCTCGGCGAAGGCCGCGACCACGCCCAGCCATGGCCACCGGCTTTGCAGCAACCTGGCGGCGAGGAACACGACAAAGCATACGCATAGCGCAACAGTGGCCAGAAGCTTGGTGCGATTGAGCGCAGAGCGCTTCTCCGCCTCGCGATTTGCAATGGCGTCGATCGCCGTATCAGTGCTCAAGCTCGCGCAACCTTCCATGGAGTCGATTGTCTAATGCGCTATATAGGCAATCAACTCCAGTTTCGACGAGTTGCGCATCGTGTGAGCCAACCGATGCGTCTATTTCTAACAGCGGGTGACTACCCGTGCAGCTTGATTGTGATTTCCGCGACGCGCTTGCCCTGAAATTTCGCGCCTTCCAACTCCTGCGCGGATGGCTGGCGTGAACCGTCACCGTCAGAGGTGGTGGTCATGCCGTAGGGCGAGCCGCCGCGCACCACGTCGTTGCCCATCTGGGCCTGGTAGGCATAGGACAGCGGCACGATGATCATGCCGTGATGCTGTAGCGAAACCTGGGTGCTGATGATCGCAAACTCGGCGCCGCCATGCTGTGTCGCCGTGGACGACATCACAGACGCCACCTTGTTGACCAGCGAACCCTTCATCCACAGCGGCCCGGTCTGGTCGAGAAAGTTTTTCAGCTGCGCGGCCATATTGCCGTAGCGTGTCGAGATCCCGAAGATGATCGCGTCATAGTCCGCGAGTTCAAGTGGCGATGCGACAGGCGCTTCCTGATCCAGCTTGTAGTACGCAGCCTTGGCTACAGCCTCCGGAACAAGTTCGGGAACACGCTTGATCGTCACGTCCGCACCAGCTTCGCGCGCGCCCTCGGCGGCAGCCTTCGCCATCTGCTCCATGTGACCCCAGCTCGAATAGTAAAGCACCAGCACCTTGGCCATTGGCATCTCCTTTGGATTTCAGTTGAGAATTTTCTTTGCAAACAGATGACCCTGTTTGACGTTCATTGAAAGGCATCCGACCGCCGACAGATTGTTCACAGTTAAGCGCACATTGCCGGTTTGCCCGGCGCGCGCTATCTGCACGGAACGCAACTCCAAGAGGGCTCTATGGCTGAAACCGTTACCGCGGCGATGCTGGTGATCGGCGACGAAATCCTCTCCGGCCGCACCAAGGATCGCAATATCGGCCATCTCGCCGACATCATGACGGCGATCGGTATCGACCTCAAGGAGGTCCGCGTCGTTTCCGACGATGAGAATGATATCGCCGAGGCCATCAATGCGCTGCGAAAACGCTATACCTATCTGTTCACCACCGGCGGAATCGGGCCGACGCATGACGACATCACCGCCAACTCGGTCGCCAAAGCTTTTGGTGTGCCCTGCGAGCACGACGCTAAGGCTCTTGAACTGCTGGCCGCCAACTACGCCAAGCGGGAAATGGAGTTTACCGACGCGCGCAAGCGCATGGCGCGGATGCCCCGGGGCGCAGAACACATCGACAATCCTGTGTCGACGGCACCAGGCTTCCGCATCGGCAACGTGCATGTCATGGCAGGCGTGCCGGCAATCTTCCAGGCGATGCTCGACAATGTTGTCCCAACTTTGCGTACCGGCCGGAAGCTTCTCTCAGCGACTGTCGCATGCCCGCTTGGCGAAGGCGTCATCGGCGGTCCGCTCGGCGATATTCAGAAGGCGCATCCCGATACGATCATCGGCTCCTACCCGAAATATCGCGACGGCACATTCTGGACCGAACTTGTGGTAAGATCACGCTCGGCAGAAGCGCTTGAAGCCGCACGCGCTGCCGTGGAGGCCATGGTCGCCGGCCTGACACCGGCCACCTGAGCTCGGAACAGAGCTCGAACGCTCCACGTTTTGTCGCGAATTGGCTCGGCCGAATGAGGAGCATTCCATGAGCTACAAAACCATCGCCACGATCCTTCAGAGCACGGAAGATACGAAGCGCGTGCTGGATTTCACCATCCCGCTCTCACAGCTGTGGGGCGCCCATATAATAGCTATTCATGCCGAAGCGATCCCGGTTGCCTACAGCGCCGCCGTGGGATTTCCGGATGTGGGTTTGATCGAGACGGCCAGTGAGGCAGCAGAGGAGCGCACCAAGGACGTTGAGGGTCTATGTACGGCAAGGATGAAGGATGCGGGCCAGCCATTCGATTGGCACAGCCTGCGCAGCTTTTCAGGTGACAGTGCTTACACCGGCGCCTCGATCGCGCGCTCTGCAGACCTCGTGGTGGTAGCGCAGCGCGATCCCAAATGGGCCTCCGAGGATGCACCCAGTATCGAAGGCGTTCTCTACGAGGCAGGCAGGCCCGTCCTTGTGGTCCCGCACTCTGGTGCGCTCACCAACACCTTCGGGCGCATTCTGATCTCCTGGAACGGCAGTCGGGAGGCTGCCCGCGCCGCGTTCGACGCGTTGCCGCTCATCGTCGATGCAGAATCGACTGAGATTTTCATGGTCGATCCGTCCGACGATGATGATTTTGTTAGCTCAAGCGGCTCCGCTCTGGCCGCTGCGCTGTCGCGTCACGGCGCTGAGGTGGTGGTGGCAAGCGAAGCCTCGAACCGCCGTCATGTCGATGAGGTCATCCGGGATCGGGCAACCGCGATAGGCGCGGACCTGCTGGTACTCGGTGCGCACAGCCATTCCTGGGTCCGGGAACTGCTTTTTGGAGGGGTGACGCAAAATATTCTGAAGAGCTGCCCGATCACCGCATTGTTGTCGCGGTAGAACATCCGACCATTTGCGGCATCCTTGTCAAAGGCGGGTATTTCCAGCTAATGGCGGCTGCATTCCGCAGCGCAGGAGTGCCGCCTTGTCCCTACCCGAAAAAGCCTTCCCCGTTTCCTGGGATCAATTTCATCGCGACGCCCGCGCGCTGGCGTGGCGGCTGGCCGGGAGCGGCGTGCAATGGCGAGCCATTGTCTGCATTACGCGCGGCGGCCTGGTGCCGGCGGCGATCATCTCACGCGAACTCGGTATACGGGTCATCGAGACGGTTTCGGTCGCCTCCTATCATGACTACACGTCGCAGGGTGAACTGGCGATCCTCAAGGAAATCACTCCGAAGCTGCTCGAAAATAACGGCGCAGGCGTCCTCATCATCGACGACCTGACAGATACAGGCAAAACCGCCGGCGTAGTGCGCGCGATGATGCCGGAGGCGCATTTCGCCACCGTCTATGCAAAGCCGAAAGGCCGTCCGCTGGTCGACACCTATGTTACGGAAGTGTCCCAGGACACCTGGATATACTTCCCATGGGATATGGGTTTCACCTATCAGAAGCCCATTGCCGACGATCACGCAGGCTGAAACCTGACATTCATTGTGATCATGATGCCGCTATCCCGATGATTCTTTCCGCTTTTTTTACTTTTCAACTGCACGATTCCGCCTATATTTCATGAGACGGCAAACGAATTGGGCGGGCGGCCCAGGGGTATGATGATCGGTGACACCGCGCGAAGCTATTTCGCGGAAAAGATAAAGCTGCTTCTTGGGACCGAGCCTTGCCGGATCCAAGTTGCAGCTTTGCCTTGGCGCAAGGGTCCGAACGGCGTCGAAATCATGCTGATCACCAGCCGGGATACAGGCCGCTGGATTCTGCCGAAAGGTTGGCCGGAAAAGGACGAGCAGCTTTGTGAGGCTGCCCTCCGCGAGGCCGGCGAGGAAGCCGGGCTTCGCGGCGCCGTCTGCAAGAAAGAAGCCGGCCGCTATCATTATGCCAAGCTTTCGCGCACGGGCGAAGAGTTTCCGTGCGAGGTGATTGTTTTCCCGCTGGAGGTCGATCGGGTGGCCGACAAGTGGAAAGAGCGCCGCGAACGCGAACGCAAGTGGATGAGCGCCGCAGAGGCATCCCAGATCGTGCGCGAACCGGCCCTCAGCGAATTGATTGCCGTGTTCGGCGCCAACCCGCGCAAATACGCAGCTTAGCGGCGTCTTTCCGTATCCCGCTCAAAGTGGTCTGAAGCCGCAATCTGGCAGTTCTCGATTCCGGCAAGGAACGGCGGTGTACGCAACGCGTCCCGACCTCCAGAAAGATCGCCAGAAGGCGTTTTGGCTAGCTCGCCAGGGTAAGGCGCTGAGACAGATGTGTGCCCTGGCGCCACCTTGAAAGAAAGTCAGGGACGTCATCCCGGCTGATCGGCCGGGTATAGCAATAGCCCTGCACCAAGTGACAGCCGAGCTCGCGCAAGGCGTCGAGTTCGGCGTTGTTCTCGACCCCTTCCACAACGCAGTCGATCTCCATGTCTCGACACAGAATCATGACGGACTTCACGATCTTGCGGCTGATGGAGTTGGCGTCGATGCCCGAAATCAAGCCGCGATCGATCTTAATCTTGTCGAGGGGAAGGCGATGGACCTGACTTAGATTTGAATAGCCGTTGCCGAAGTCGTCGAGCGCAATGCCCGAACCAATTGCCTTCAGCATGTTGATGGAGCGCAGCACTTGCGGAAAGTCGCGAACCATTGCGGTCTCGGTGATTTCGAAATCCAGTCGCCGCGGATCGACACCGCTTTGCTCGATCAGCGATATCACGCGCCGGATTCTATCCACGGAGCTTACATCCTCGACCGAGAGGTTGAACGAGAGCCGGACTTCAGCTGGCCACGTAGCCGCGACCGCCAATGCCTTCTGCAGCAGGATCCTGGTCAATTTGCTGATCATGCCAATACGCTCGGCGATCGGTATGAAATTCGCCGGCGATATAGGCCCGAGCCATTTGTTGTTCCATCGCGCCAAAGCTTCGAACCCTACCACCACGCCGCTTTGGGAGTTGATGATCGGATGAAAGGCCAGATCCAGCTCTTGGTCGAGTTCCGTCGAACGCAGGGCCTGACTGATGCGGCTATCCCTGCGTATTTCTGCCCGGTGCTCCGAATTGAACAGAATGGGCTTTCCGCGCCGGTTGTTTCTCTTGGCGTGGTAGAGCGTGTAATCCGCGCGTTCAAAAAGTTCTTCGATCGTCTCGCCGCTTTCCGGATAGGTGGCCAAGCCGAGAGTCGCCGTTATCTGCACCGGAATGTAACCGATCATTACTGGCTGGGACAGCGCTTCACATATCGCCTCGGCGCGCGTTCTCAACGTCTGGTCATCCATATCCACGATGCTGATCAAAGCGAATTCGTCGCCGCCGAGCCGATGGGGAAGGAAATGCCCCGAACAATTTTCGGCTAGCCTCGCGGCAACCTCAACCAGCAGGCTGTCGCCAACGCTGTGACCATAGGCATCGTTCACGGTCTTGAAACCGTCGAGGTCAAGTACGCCGACAATCACGCGACCGCCCCTCTCCAACGCCGCGGAGAGGCCGCTGTCGACGACCGAAAAGAAATTGCGCCGGTTTGCGAGCCCGGTCAGGCTGTCCATATTGGCAAGCCTGAGGTTCTCGTCGCTCAAGGCCATGATCTCGCTCTGCTTGGCAAGAAGCGCACTGCGCGAGGCAACCAGACTGGCGAAGTCCCCGTAGGTATTGACGGCAATAATCATCATCGCGGCTATGACCAACGTATAATTGATAGCCATGCCGCGGAACGTGGCGTTCCCGGAAAATGCCAGGAAGACAATAAAGGGGATGCTTATAACCAATGCGAGGCGCAGCGCGGTTGCGCGGATCTGCATAAGGCAGACGATGCACCCCAATGTGGTAAACGCGACGAAGAACGTCACATGGCTGTTGGTGGACAGGTCACCGAAATGGAAGAAGGAAACTCCCCAGCCGACGAAAAGCCCCGCCGTCAGCGTCGCCACGAGATTCGACTGCTTCAGTCGCCTGACGGCCTCGGGCGGCGACGGGACGTGGTTGCGGTCACGATACCATCTGAACAGTCGTGCTCCACAGATCAACGTCAGCATGGACGGGACCCAGATTGTCAAATAGCGCGGAGCGACATGAAAATGTGTTGCGACCAGGCACCAGGAGTTGACGAGAAGGATGAAATAGAGAAGCGGGAGATTTCTCGAAAGTGCCCTGTACTGCGCAACGGCTAAATCGCCATCAGCGTCCTCGACGCCTAGAATCTTCGCTGTGGCCGCAAAAACACCCCTGCCCCTGGCAACTAGACTAGCGATAATACGGCCTAAATGTCTAATATCTCTCAAAATTTCACGCGCTTTGCTGAATAAACTTCTTAATCAAACCTCAACCCCTGCTAGAAACGTCATAAGACTTCGCGGTGACACAATAGTCGTTATTCGCAGGATCCGAGTTAAGGTGGAAAACTACTTAACATTTCAGAATTGGTTGGAATAGTCTTTTTTTTGAGAGTTGTATCTGCGATCGACAGAGCCTTCAGCTGGCCAGATCCGCCACTATATTAAGCGCCAGTTCAGCCATATCCCGAAAAAGTGCCGGGCGCTCGGAGAGCGCGGTTTCCTCACCTGTCAGCAAACTGTCAACGACCGTGCAGATCGATAGCGCCCGAAATCCCAACCCCCGTGACATGGCAAAGAGGCTGGCGGTCTCCATATCGACGGCGACCATGCCCCGTGAGCGTAGCAGGGCGAGCCGCCTCTCCGGTGCGGGATGGTAAAAAACGTCGCTGGAGACCATAGGTCCGATGTGGCAGGTGAAAGAACAGCGTCCGGCCTCGCGTCTTGCACATTCCAGTAAAACCTCGTCGGGCCGATCCGGCGCGACCCCCTGGACCAGATCTATGTCCATCACGGCGTTCTCGGCGATGAAGACGTCTCGTAGCGGCGTTTGATCTGTGAGTGCACCACACGAGCCAATACGTATGATGGTGCGCGCTCCATAGAAGGCCACAAGCTCATGGACGTAGATCGCGAAGGCAGGACGACCCATCCCAGTCGTCTGCAGGCTAACGCGCTGGCCCTGGAAATACCCGGTGTAGCCAAGCGCACCGCGCACCTGATTCACACAGCGCGCATCGTCAAGGAATGCGGCGGCGATCCACTCGACGCGCAACGGATCGCCCGCCACCAGGACGGTCTCTGCATAGTCGCCGTTTAGAGCCTCGATATGCGGCGTCATGTTGGGACATCCGCTGCTGGCAGTTACTGCACACCTGGCAAAGCCGGAACTTCAACCCTCAAGCACTTCCTTCACGACCGTCGCGAGTTGCTTCAGTGAAAAAGGCTTCGGCAGGAAGCCGAACTTGGCGTCCGCCGGCAGGTTTTTTGCAAAAGCATCTTCGGCGTAGCCCGAAACAAAGATGAACTTGATGTCCGGATCGATCTTCCGCAGTTCCCCAAGCAGTGTCGGACCATCCATCTCCGGCATCACCACATCCGACACCACAATGTCAATCTTGCCTTTCAGCTCATGATAGACTTCGAGCGCTTCGACACCCGAGGACGCCTCGTGCACCGTGTAGCCGCGCGAGGTCAGCGCCCTCATGCCGCCCATGCGAACCGCATCTTCATCCTCGACCAGCAGGACCGTCGCCGAGCCGGAAAGGTCGCGCGAGGGGTCCGCGGCCTTAGCGGGCGCCAAGACCGGCTCATCCCTGGAAGATGCAGATGTATCGACGCCATCGACCGGCTCCTTAATCGCCGGCCGAACTGCAGCAATGTGGCGCGGCAGGAATATTCGGAATGTCGTTCCCCTGCCCGGCTCCGATTCGCAGAAGATAAAGCCACCTGTTTGCTTGATGATGCCGTAGACCATCGACAGGCCAAGCCCTGTACCCTTGCCTACTTCCTTGGTGGTGAAGAACGGCTCGAAGATCTTCTTGAGCACGTCGGGCGCGATGCCGGTGCCCGTGTCCTCGGCCTCGACCTCAACGAAATCCGCATCGCCCATCTCGCGGTAGTAGTTCGAAGCACGCACTTCGTCTGCGGTGAAGTTCTTGGTGCGTACCGTAAGCGTACCGCCCTCAGGCATGGCGTCGCGCGCGTTTACAGCGAGGTTCACGACGACCTGTTCGAACTGGCTGATGTCGACCTTCACCGGCCACAAGTCACGCCCATGATCGATCTTCAGCTTGACGTCGTTGCCGACGAGCCGCGCCAGCAGCATCCGCAGATCGGCGAGCACATCGGTGAGGTTGAGAACCTCCGGCCGCAGTGTTTGCTTGCGAGAGAACGCCAGCAACTGGCGCACCAGCGAGGCAGCGCGGTTGGCGTTCTGCTTGATGTTCATGATGTCCGGGAAGGACGGATCGGATGGCCGGTGATTTGTCAGAAGCAGGTCTGACGCCATGATGATGGCGGTCAGCACATTGTTGAAGTCATGCGCGATGCCGCCCGCCAGCTGCCCGACGGCCTGCATCTTCTGGCTCTGCGCCATCTGGCCCTCGAGCGCCTTCTGCTCGGTCGTCTCCATGGCGTAGATGATCGCCGCCTCATCCGCCTCGTCGCCCGCGGACTCTTCGCTGACAGCGTTCACAAACAGTCGGATGTGCCGCTCCTCGTCGTTGGGTAGCAAGGTATCGATCGGCGCGATTTCGGCCTGACGCCGCCGCGCCTTTTCGAGCGCGGAGGCAAGGGCGATGCGGTCGCGCTCGTGAACCACCGTATCGAAGCGGATGTGACGGTCGATCGCATCGCGGTCGACGACGGACGAGAACAGCGAGTAGAAAGGCGCGTTGGTCCGCACGATACGGCCCTGTCCATCGACGCCGGCAATCGCCATGGGAGTAGAATTGAAGAAGCGGGTGAAGCGGATCTCGGAGGCCCGCAGGTCGGCGGAGGCGTCCTCTCCTTGCATGCGGTTGAGCACGACGGTGCGTGTTGGGCCGCGCGAGCCGTCTCGATTGGCGCTCACGCGATGCAGGAACCGCACCGGCAGGGCTTGTCCCGTCGACATCGCAAGATCGAGATCGACGACGGCGTTCTTCGTCGTTCCCGGATCCGCCTTTATCGATCGCACCAGCGCCATCCCGTCGCCCGCGACCAGTGACGCGATCGTCATGTCGCCTGGCGTGAAACTCGTGAGGTCGACGCCGACCCACTCGGCCAGGGTCGAATTCAGGTAGGTGATCCGGTAGTCGGCGTCGGCCGCGAAAAACCCGGCGGGCGCGTGATCCAGATGGTCGATCGCCTGCTGCAGGTCGAGGAAGAAGCGCTCCTGCTCTGCGCGCTCGCGCGAAATGTCCGCAAGCTGCCAGGCATGCAGCGGTTGCCGCTCACCCGGTATCTTGAAGGAACGCGCTTGCACCCGATACCAGCGCGGATCTGCTTCTCCACCGGGCTTGATCGAGCGCGAAACGCGGAATTCGCCGGCGCCGGCCTGGCCATCGCGCAGCCCCGAGGACAGGCGGTAGATCATATCCGCTGCCTCCGGAATGTCGGAAAGCAACGTCTCTACAGTCCGAAGGTCGGCCGCGCCAGCAGCCCCTGTCATCTCTGCGTAAGCCCGATTGGCGTACACAACCCGGCTCTTGTTGTCCGTTACGACGAGGCCCTGCGAGAGCGAGTCAATGTAGGATTTCGACAGTTCATCGGTGGTTGAGCGGGAGGCAATCTGTACAAAGCCAATTGCGGCCGCGAACAGGAAACCCACGCCGGTCATCGCAAGTACGCCGAGCATGCCGAGAAGGAATGGGTCTCCAAGGCGTTCGCGGAAAATGCCGAACACGATCGCCGCACCGGTCAGCACGAGGAGGAAGACCACCAGACGCGTGATCGCACCCGGCCTTGTCCCCTTGTCTACGGCCGGAACGGGATAGAATTCGCCGCGCGTGTCTTTCGCCATCAGAGCGCGATCCCCGCCATTTTCAGCTGCCCCTCGTCATGGCCGTGTACTTTGTTCGAATCGGCTCAAACCATATTCTCAATAGCTCGAAAAGCCCTATTTCTGAATGCATTTTGGCCGGCGCAGGCGAAAACCACTGGCTTTTGCCCCAGCTCGCGAAAATCCGGAAGGCAACGGTTTCCGTTTCTACAAACGCGCCGACGATCGGCGGTTATGGCACACGGCAATGCGCGTTGAACCGCCGGCGCATAAATATGATTGAAATGGCGCCTGAACGGCAAAGAGATTCAGGGAGGCGAAGTCGGGTAACCCTCCGAGGGGTTCGCCGCCGCGGGGCCGAAGCCGTTTCGGCGTCCGCGGATGTGGTCCTCATCATTTCGAGCAGATTTATGAGTTCCAGACCTTGAGAGGTTTCCTTTGCCCGGAACACGCTCTAGTGTCGCCGCGGAGACGACGCGGGGTATCCTATGCAGGGTTGGCTAGACGAGGTTGCAGGGCCTGGATATTCACAAGCACTGCTTTGGGCCTTGCTCGCGCTGCTCGTCCTCGTGGTGCTGCTTGTCGTCATAAAGCTCATTCGGAGCATGACGTTCGGGACTTTCATTGCGGGTGGCCGGAACCGCAAGAACCGCCTCGCAGTGATGGACGCGACAGCGGTCGACAGCCACCGGCGTCTGGTGCTTGTGCGCCGCGACGACGTCGAGCATCTGCTGCTGATCGGCGGCGCATCCGATATCGTCGTAGAGGGCGGCATTCGTATTGGCCAGCAGCAACGCAGAGCCGCTACTCCCCCGCCGGAGCCGACTCCCGATCTCCAGCCGCCGGCGCCGCCGCCGCCACAGCCGCCAGTACGCAGCCGCCAAGCTCCCGCGCCGCAGGCCAGCCCCGCCCCGCGTCACGAGCCGACTCGCCCAGCGCTACCTCCCACGCCCCCACCTCGCGCCCCGGTCATCAGGCCGGAGCCGCCGAGACCCGTTCAGCCGCAGCGCAGCGAAGCGCGCGCATCGGCCCCCTATGCCCCGGCCCCGCCAAAGCCGGCGATGCCTGCCGCTAATTCCGACGATCTGGACGATGCGCTGCTTCGGGAACTACAGGTATCGCTGGATGACGACGGTGCGAAAGCGCAGCGCGGGGGCCCCACCCAATCTCTCGACGATGAGATGGCGAAGCTTCTCGGCGAATTGTCGAACCCACGCCGCTAACCCCAACCTGCAAAAAAGAAAAAGCGGCAAAGCCGCTTTTTCCAAAACGCTAAAAGCAGGTCGCTCAATCGTCGCGATAGACCTTTTCGCGACGCTCATGCCGTTCCTGCGCCTCGATCGACAAGGTGGCGATCGGCCGGGCATCGAGCCGCCGCAACGAAATAGGCTCGCCGGTTTCCTCGCAGAAGCCGTAGGTCCCTTCGTCGATGCGCTGCAGTGCCGAGTCGATCTTTGCGATCAGCTTGCGCTGACGATCTCTCGCCCGCAGTTCGATTGCGCGATCTGTTTCGGACGAGGCCCGGTCGGCGAGATCCGGATGATTGGCATTTTCCTGCTGAAGGATCTCGAGGGTCTCGCGTGCTTCCCTCAGGATATCATTTTTCCATGTTATGAGTTTGGCCCGGAAGTATGCTTTTTGCCGTTCGTTCATAAACGGCTCTTCCTCCGAGGGCACATAATCGGCATTAACGAGAAGGCTCATTCAACTCATCCCATTACCCCTGGTTTTGGGCGCCTATATATTCGCCGGCCTTTGGGCGCACAAGATTAATCCTCAACCTCGTCACGCAATTGTCAGTAGTGGATTACAGCAGGTTAGCGCGTCTATTACGTGCCGCCCCCTCACCTCGCGAACCACCGAAAGACCTAGACATCCCACGCCGAGCGCTGTTGCGTGGTGCCCTGCTGACAGGTAAATCCCTAGCCGAGGGGTTGCCTTCGGGACATTGCACGGAGTGCTGGGTGAGTACGCTTTATCTTTTGAGGCATGCAAAAGCAGGATGGGCCCTGCCTGGCATGCGGGACTTCGACCGGCCGTTGGACAATACCGGCAATGCCGATGCAGAACGGATCGGCCACGCCATGCGGGACCGGCACTACGTTCCGGAAATGACGCTTTGCTCAAATGCTGCGCGGGCGCGCCAGACGCTCGAGGGCATCGCCGGCGCGGCCGATACGGGCCGGGTGGTCTTCATGGACAAACTCTATTCCGAGGATTCAGCAGGCTACCTGGAAATCATCCAGCAAAACGGCAAATACGGATCCATCTTGATCATCGGTCACAACCCGATGATGGAGGACCTTGCTATGGCCGTTTCGGGCTCGGGAGACGAGGCCGCGCTCGCCACGCTGCACCTCGGCTTCCCGACATCCGGGTTGGCTGTCATCGAATTCGAGCAGGGGTTGACCAAGGCTGCCCCTGGAAAGGGCCGCCTCTCCGCCTTCCTGACGCCTGCCGAGCATTGAGGGTCTTCTAACGCACTTCAGGTCGATTTCCCTCGCCTGTGCACGCAGCATTTCAATTGCTGCCGCACTCCCCTATATCGCGGACTAGGGCAATCTGGAAATCTGGCTTGGCGTCGCCTCTCACAACCCTTTCCGATGAAGCACGCATCGCGCTGGACACTATCTTCGGCCGCGCAGCAAACATGTTTTCACCTTCGCTGCGGCTGGGCGTCACCGGACTGTCGCGCGCCGGCAAGACCGTGTTCATTTCCGCCTTTGTCCACAATCTCATTCATGGCGGGCGGCTTCCGCTGTTCGAGGCGCGCAAGTCCGGGAGAATTGCGCGCGCATTTCTCGAACAACAACCGGACGACGCAGTTCCGCGCTTCCAATACGAGGATCATATCGCCGCGCTGATCGAGGCCCGAGCCTGGCCCGACCTCGACCCGTGCCATATCCGAACTTCGCCTGACAATTGAATATGAATCGGCATCAGGCTGGAATCGCATGTTTTCCGCCGGCAGGCTCTCAGTCGACATCGTCGACTATCCCGGTGAGTGGCTGCTTGACCTGCCGCTGCTCGGCAAGACCTATAGCGAGTTCTCTCGGGAGGCGGCAGAGTTGTCGGCCCTGCCGGTGCGCGCCGACCTGGCCGCCGATTGGCGGCGACTGGTGGACCCGGTTGATCCTAATGCAGACGCCGATGAGACGACGGCCCGTCGACTGGCCGAGGCATTCGCCGCCTATCTGCGCGCCTGCAAACTGGACGAGCGCGCCCTTTCGACCCTGCCGCCCGGACGCTTCCTGATGCCGGGCGACCTTGATGGCTCTCCTGCCCTGACGTTCTCGCCTTTGTTGGTCGAAGATAACCACACCCCCCGCGCCGGCTCACTGCACGCGATGATGGAGCGGCGCTACGAATCATACAAAACACACGTCATCAAGCCGTTCTTCCGCGAGCATATTGCTCGACTTGATCGGCAGATCGTGCTGATCGACGCTTTGCAGGCGCTCAACGCCGGGCCTTGGGCGATGGCCGATCTGGAACGGGCGCTCGGCGAGATCCTGACCTGTTTCCGCATCGGCCGGAGCGGCTTCCTTACCGACCTGTTCTCGCACCGCATCGACCGGATACTGGTTGCCGCAACCAAAGCGGATCATCTGCACCACGAAAGTCACGACCGGTTGCAGGCAATCGTCAAACGCCTCGCTGACCGCGCGGTAAAGCGGGCGGACCTGACTGGCGCGCAAATTGACGTCCTCGCCATGGCAGCGGTTCGCGCCACTCGCGAAGGCACAGTCAAGCTGGGGCGGCAGGAACTGCCTGTCATTATCGGCACGCCGCTTGAGGGCGAGAGAATCGGTGACGAGGACTTCGACGGCAAGACTGAAACGGCGGTGTTTCCTGGAGATCTTCCCGGCAGGACGGAGGGTGCCTTCGATCCCGCCGGCGCAAGCAATGTACAGGATGGAGCCCTGCGCTTCGTGCGTTTTCGCCCGCCAAAGCTGGAACGCACCGCCGAGGGCATTACATTGTCGCTGCCGCATATCCGGCTTGATCGCGCCATGCAGTTCCTTCTGGGAGACCACCTCGCATGACCCCGCCCCGCCGGCCGGCTGCCTTTCGCCTCCCCGACAAGCAAGCCGACTGGCCCGCCGCGATCGACGCGGCAAGGCATCGGTGAAAAGCCGGCGCCAAGCCTTGCGCCGCGCGCCATGAGTCCCGACGACGTCGTGGTCGTGCCCGCAATCGTCGATGTTTTCGACGAGCCGGAGATCGTGGCCGGCGATCCTCCGCCCGCGACGGCGCCAAGGCGGCGGTCATGGATCGCCACGATTTTGCTGTCCGCCGTCAGCGTGATCGTCTCCTTGGCGATCGGCCTCTGGACAGACCAGTTGATCCGCGAATTGTTCGAACGCGCGCCCTGGCTGGGCTGGCTTGCCGCAGCGGCGGCAGCCGTTGCGCTGATAGCCGTGCTGATCATCGCTGGCCGCGAAATGCGGGCGCTGATGCGGTTGTCGTCGATCGAACGCCTGCGCGAGGCCGCAGCGGATGCAACGCGCCGCGACGATGCCTCGGCCGCTCGCAAGGTGGTTGCCGAATTGACAGGACTTGTAGCTGCCAATCCCGAAACTGCTGCCGGCCGCCGCGCGCTCAAGGAACTCGACGGCGAGATCATAGACGGAGCAAACCTCATTCGCCTCGCCGAGGTCGATCTTCTGGCGCCACTCGATGCCAAGGCCCGCATATTGGTGCTCGACGCGGCCAAGCGTGTTTCAGTCGTCACAGCCGTCAGCCCGCGGGCGCTGGTCGACCTGGCCTATGTCGTCTTCGAAGTTGCGAGGCTTATCCGCCGCCTCTCCGAACTCTATGGCGGCCGGCCCGGAACTCTCGGGTCCTTTCGGCTGGCGCGCAGCGTGCTCGCCCACCTGGCGGTTACCGGCGCAATTGCGGCCGGCGACGATCTCGTGCACCAGCTTGTCGGCCAGGGGCTGGCGGCGCGGCTCTCGACAAAGCTCGGCGAAGGCGTCGTCAACGGCACGATGACGGCGCGTATCGGCATTGCCGCTATGGAAACGGTTCGACCCTTGCCATTCAACGCGTTGCCGCGTCCGAGATTGACGGATTTTCTCGCGGCACTGGCATCTTTCACCAAGGCCAAAGCCGTTGCAAAGCCTGATTCGGACCGCTGACACCTTTTGAGGTCGCGTTGCTTCCGACGCGAAATGCTCCGCCAGGTGATGAAGCATTAACCAATCTTGTTCATGGTCGCTTCATCAACAACCTGTTCCGGTGCGTGGAAAATCCGATGAAGCTTGTGCCGTTTGCCGTCTCCTGTCTTTTGGCCACAGCGGCGATGGCGACAGCCACCACCGTATTCGCCGCCGAGCGCGACGCGAAGTTCTTCACCGCGATCAAGGGCAGTTGGACTGGCCCGGGTGAAATCATCGCGGGCAAATATAAGGGCACGAAGTTCAATTGTAGTTTCGACGGCACTACGCCCGCCAAGAAAGCAGGCATGACACTGGATGGCGGCTGCCGCGTTGGTTTGTTCAGCCAGAAGATGACGGCATCGATCGAGCACAGGGGTGGCCGCTACCAGGGCAAGTTCCTGGACGGTGCCCAAGGCAAGGGGATGGATGTGATTTCCGGCAGCGTGGTCGACGGCGGTCAGAAGGTCGTGCTGGCGATCAACCGCAAGCAGCTCAACGGCGTCATGCAGGCCCGCATTGCCGATGCCAATACGATGAATGTTACAATTTCCGTGCGCGTCGAGAAGCAACTCATACCGGTGATCGGCATGAGTCTGAAACGCATCGATTCCACGGCGACCGGTTCGATCGCCGCAAACTGATAGCCTTCGCATTACTGCGCGGAAAGATCCCCACCGATTGAAAAGGTGGGCGGCTTGCGCAACCGCATTTGTCATCTCAATGCCTGAGATCGGCCCTTGATCAAGGCAGCCCGCTCGTCGACAGCCTTGCAGGCCTGAGCAAAGCCAATCGCGCGATCGCAGTCGGATCATCCGATGGTATCCCTCAAACTGCGGCTTCCTGGCGCTCAGCGGCTCACGCCAACGGGTAGCCTTAGCGGTCGTCTCAGTACCGCCTGACCGGCAATCGCGTCCACGGCAGCATTTCTGGTGCCTCCCATCTCCCTGTTTTGGGCCGATACCGGAAATCTGTTGGAGACGTGATGCATGTGGCAATCCAATTGCGAAGCGACGGACTATCGAATGTCGATTTGAGTTTCTATCTTGCGCCTTCGACTGCACTGCCCTCCAACTAACGCTGAATTGGCGAACTTTAAGCATCGGGATCATGCATGGCGGCTGAGGGTGCGAATAGTGATGTCATTCAAGCGGTAGCGCTGCTCGCCGCCGGCGTGGTGGCCGTTCCCGTTTTCAAGCGGCTGGGCCTGGGCTCGATCCTTGGCTATCTGGCAGCCGGCGTTGTCATCGGTCCCTTCGGGCTGGGCATCTTCTACGAATCCGCGGCGATCCTCCACGTTGCCGAGCTGGGCGTGGTGATGTTCCTGTTCATTATCGGGCTGGAGATGGAGCCATCGCGCCTGTGGAGCCTGAGGCGCGAGATTTTCGGTCTGGGCATGCTTCAGGTCGGCCTCTGCGCTGCGCTGCTCATGGTGGTCGGCATAGCCACCGGTTTTCCGGTTGCCGCCTCCTTTGTCGCCGGCGCCGGCTTCGTGTTGACGTCCACCGCGATCGTGATGCAGTCGCTTGAGGAGCGCGGCGATCTTGCGACACCGAAGGGCCAGCGGATCATTTCCATTCTGCTTCTGGAAGACCTGGCGATCGTGCCATTGCTGGCTCTGGTTGCTTTCCTTGCGCCGGGCGGCGCCGACTCCGGCTGGACTGAGCGCCTCATCGGAATGGCCATCGGCATGGCGTCGATCGCTGGGCTGATCGTTGCCGGCCGCTACCTTCTCAACCCCCTCTTCCGCATCCTTGCCGACTCGCGCGCTCGCGAGGTCATGACGGCAGCCGCCTTGCTGGTGGTGCTGGGCTCGGCGCTGGCGCTTCAGCTCGGCGGCCTGTCGATGGCGATGGGCGCCTTCCTGGCGGGCGTGCTGCTTTCGGAATCAACATTCCGTCATCAGCTCGAGGCGGATGTCGAGCCGTTCCGCGGAATTCTGCTCGGTCTGTTTTTCCTCGCCGTCGGCATGTCGCTCAATCTCGCCATCGTCGCGCAGAACTGGCAGATCGTCGCCTTCTATGTCGTCGCTTACATGGTGATGAAGGCGATCGGCATCTATGTCGTCGCGCGGCTTCTCGGCTCGGGCCATCGCGAAGGGTTGGACCGCGCCGTCATCATGGCGCAGGGTGGCGAGTTCGCTTTCGTGCTTTACGCCGCAGCTCTTTCCGAGGGCATCATCAGCGCCGATGAAAACGCGGTGCTCACCGCCATCATCATCGTGTCGATGGTTCTCACGCCGCTGGCGGTCATCTTGCTGCGGCGCCTGACGCCGGATGAGGAGCAATCTCTGGCTGGGGTCGATGTCGCCGATGGCCTGTCTGGCAGCGTTCTGATCATCGGATTCGGCCGCTTCGGCCAGATCGTCAGCCAGCCGCTGCTTCTGAGGGGCATCGAGGTCTCGATCATCGACAACGACGTCGACATGATTCAGGCGGCAGCCGATTTCGGTTTCAAGGTCTACTACGGCGATGGCACGCGGCTCGATATCCTCCACGCGGCGGGTGCCGGGCGGACACGTGCCGTGCTGGTCTGTGTCGATGAAGGCGAGACGGCGATCCGCATCTCCGAGTTGCTGAAGGCTGAGTTCCCGCTGGTGCCGGTGCTTGCTCGTGCATACGACCGGGGCACTACACTTTCGCTGATTAAGGCAGGCGTCGCGTATCAAATTCGCGAGACATTCGAATCCGCGCTCCTGTTTGGCGGCGAAGCATTGCAGGTGCTCGGCACCGATCGGGACACGGTTGCAGATGTCATCGAGGATGTGCGCAAGCGCGACGCTGAGCGCCTGCAATTGCAGATATCAGGCGGCCTTCAAGCCGGGCGCGGCCTGATGAAAGGCAATGCGCCGATACCGGCACCGCTGGCCCCGCCCAGGCGTCCTGGCCAGGCGATGAACCCGGAGGCGGCGGATATCCTTGTGCAATCGACCGGAGAAGGAAACTAGGGAGACATCAATGGTCGCGACGATCGAAGACGTCACGGGCTTCTGGCGCGAAGCCGGGCCGGAAAAGTGGTTCACAAAAGACGACGCTTTCGATACCGAGTTCCGCAGCCGCTTCCTGGATACCCACTTTGCCGCGGCGCGCCGGGAACTCGACGATTGGTTGGACACCGCGGAGGGATCGCTGGCGCTGATGATCCTGCTCGATCAATTCCCGCGAAATTGCTTTCGCGGCACCGGGCACATGTATGCGACCGACCCTCTTGCCCGCTGCTTCGCGCGCAAGGCGCTCGACGCAGGTCACGACAAGGCGATCGAGGGTGCAGTACGGGTTTTCTTCTATATGCCATTTGGTCATTCGGAGGATGCCGCGCATCAGGAGGAGGCGCTTCTCCATAACATCGCCATGGGCGAAGAATTCGCCAAGCATGCGCGTCGCCATCGCGAGATCATCGACAAATTCGGGCGCTTTCCGCATCGAAACACGATGCTCGGCCGCGATACGACGCCCGAGGAGAAGGCCTATCTCGATTCAGGCGGTTTCGCGGGTTAGGAAGACCGCTTCCACCAATCCCCGTTGCCGGACGCCTTCTCTATACCTGAGCGATCCAGCACAGCCAGGCTATCGGCAAGCAGCCCTGCGCCGATCTTCAACTCCGGCGCTATTTCGGCCAGCGGCACCATGACGAAGGCGCGCTCGGTCATGCGCGGGTGCGGTATGTCCAGTCCGGCCTCACTTACCCTCCACTCGCCAAACAGCAGTATGTCGATGTCGATGAGGCGCGGCCCCCAGCGCTCATTGCGTTCTCGCTTCAACCGGCGCTCTACGTCGAGACACAGGTCGAGGAAGGCGCGCGGTGGTTTCGTCGTCCGCAGTTCCGCCGCAGCGTTGAGGAAGTCCGGTTGATCGAGCTTGCCCCACGGTGGCGTGCGATAGAGCGACGAAACCGCGACGACCTTGGTTTCGGCATCGCCATCAAGGAGCCTCAGCGCCTCGCCCATGGCCTTCTCCGGATCACCGAGATTGCCGCCGAGGCTCAAAAATACGCGATCTTCACTGCGGCCAGACAACCATCACCTCGACATAATCGAGAACGCCGCGCACAGGCGCATTGGGTTTGCGGATCGTGATTTCAGCCTTGCTGATTTGCGGATAGCGGCTGCATAGGGCCTTTGCCACTTCGAGCGCAAGCGCTTCGATAAGAAACCGCCGCTCGCCGTTGACGATTTGCTCGATGACCGAGAACGCCACGCCGTAGTCGACCGTGCCTTCGATCGAATCGGTCTCAAGCGCATTGCCCGGATCGACCTCCAGCAAAGCATCGACATAGAAGCGCTGGCCAAGCGTCTCTTCGGCTTCGAATACGCCATGCCGCGCGAAGAACGCGCAGTTCTTGATTCGTATGGCGTACATCATGTCAGTTCTGGCGCCTGATTTTCGCGGGCGAGCATAGCATCGGCAAAGGCCAGCGCGTCCACGTTCATTGCGACATTGTGGACGCGAAACAGGTTAGCGCCCTTGAGCCGCAGGATCACGCTGGTAGCAGCAGTTCCAGCATCCCGATCGGCAGCCTCGCGACCGGTGACGCTTCCGACGAATCGCTTGCGCGAGGTTCCGACCAGAAGTGGCTTGCCCAACCGCTCGAGTTCCCCGAAACGCGCCATAAGTTCCAGATTTTCCTCGGCGGTCTCTTTTCCGAAGCCAAAGCCGGGATCAAGCACGATCTGGTCCGGCGCGACCCCGGCGGATTCGGCAATCTCGAGCGAGCGCGAGAGGAACCCGATCTGGTCCTGGATGATATCGGGCACCTTCTGCCGATCGCGGCCAGTATGCATGATGACGACGCCTGCTCCGGTATCAGCGGCCACCTTCGCGATCTTCTGCTCACGCTGCAGACCCCAGACATCGTTGACGATATGCGCGCCGGCCGCGACGGCAAGCCGTGCCGTCTCGGCTCGATAGGTGTCGACGGAGATCAGAACATCGCTCTTTGCGGCCAACGCGGCAATTAGCGGCAACACCCGCGCCTGCTCTTCCGCGGCTGAAACCTCCTCTGCGCCAGGCCGCGTCGACTCGCCGCCAACATCGACAATTGCCGCGCCCTCGGCGACCATGCGATCGACATGCGCCAGCGCGCGGCCAATATCCGAGAACTGTCCGCCGTCCGAAAAGCTGTCCGGTGTAATATTCAGCACGCCCATCACAATTGCGCGCTCAGCCAGTTTCAGGCTGCGTCCATGTGCGAGGCGCCAAATTCTCGCCGTCATCGTGCTGCTCGAAGCAAACTGTTAGACTCTCATGGGATATTGCATCCGCCTTGCGGGTAAAGCATGGTGGCTACAGAGGCAACATGTCGAAAGCCATCTGGGCAGCAATCGTGTTCTTTGCGCTGAACGTCGCAGCGGACGCCGCGACTCTTTCCAAGACTTACAGCTATTTTTCGATCGGCGGCAGCACGCTGGACGAGATCGAAGCGGAACTGATGTCGCGCGGCCCCAAGGTGAAAACTTCCGGCCGCAGGCATCCTGGCGCAACACAGATGGAATTTACCAGCCGCATCGGCTATGGCGAGCAGAAGGGCCGCTGCCGCGTCGTGCACGCATCTGTCAGTGTCAAGGTCAATGTCATCTTGCCGTTGTGGCGGAGCCCGAAAAGGGTTGACCGCGACGTTCGCCTGATCTGGGATACGCTCGAATCCGACATCAAGCGGCACGAGGAAAGCCATATTATAATCGCCAAGAACCACGCGCGCGAAATGGAACAGGCGCTGAAGGCAATCCCGCGCAAGTCGGATTGCAAGCAGTCGGCAGCAGCGGTGAAGGCCGTCACCGCAAAGGTGCTGGCGCGTCACGACAAGGCGCAGGATGATTTCGACCGTGTCGAGGGAATCAATTTCGAGAGCCGCCTGGTTCGCCTGTTGCGCTATCGGCTCGAGCGTATCGAGGCCAATCGCGAGGCGAACTGATACCGCCGATCGGTAAACACCAAGGTTGGTCTGGAGCGGGTGAAGGGAATCGAACCCTCGTATTCAGCTTGGAAGGCTGCTGCTCTACCATTGAGCTACACCCGCACCGCACTGTCTTGCCATGACGTCTGGCGAAAAGCGAGTGCGTTTCCGCGCGACGTGCCGGCTTCCGGTCCTGCAGTGGTGGAGAGGGTTGGATTCGAACCAACGTAGGCTGAGCCAACGGATTTACAGTCCGTCCCCTTTAACCACTCGGGCACCTCTCCAATCTGCAAAAACGGAGCCATGCAACGAGGCATATCGCCGATTTCCCGCGGGAAACTCATCCCACCAAAATCCGCGAAGCGCCTTATGGCGGCGCGCTCCCATGCTGTCAACCACCGCGCTTGTCCACCAGGGCGAATTTCACGAGCCGCTCGCGCGCAGTATCCAAAGCGTGTCGCCGCCGCTATAGAGCGCGCATGAGCGACGATAAAAAGACCGGAACCCCCAAGGACACACACTACGCCAAGCTGCGACGGGCGCACCGCGACAATAAGGCGCGGCGGACCGGCGCACCGCGAGCGCCCTTCCATTCCCGCAGGCGAGGCCCCCGCGGATGGACTTGTGCGGCTCTACGGCCTGCACACCGTGCGCGCCGCGCTTGACAATCCAAGCCGCAAGATCCGCCGCATGCTGGTAACCCGCAACGCATTGGAGCGTCTCGGCCTTGCCGACATGGCCGCCCTGCCCTTCAAGGCCGAACTCGTGGAGCCGCGCGACATCGACAAGATGACGGGCAGCGACGCGGTTCACCAAGGCGTCCTGATCGAAGCTCTGCCGCTGAAGCCGAAACCGCTCTCGGCCCTCGGCGAAACGTCGCTGGTGGTCGTGCTCGACCAGGTGACCGATCCGCACAATGTCGGCGCTGTGCTGCGCTCCGCAGTCGCCTTTGGCGCCGGCGCGATGATCACCACCGCCCGCCACAGCCCGACGGAAAGCGGCGTACTCGCCAAGGCTGCGTCCGGTGCGCTGGAACATATCGACCTCATCGAAGTCAAGAACCTCGCCGCCGCGCTCGACGAGCTCCACGCGGCCGGTTTCCAGACGCTTGGGCTCGATTCGGACGGTCCTGCCGAACTGGAAGCAAGCTTTGGCGGCCCGCGTGTGGCGCTGGTTCTTGGTGCGGAAGGCAAAGGCTTGCGCCAGAAGACCCGGGAAACCGTGACCACGCTGGCTCGCCTTGACATGCCCGGCGCCATTTGCTCGCTCAACGTGTCGAACGCGGCTGCCGTGGCGCTTTATGCGGCGCGAAAGCATCTGGGATAGCTTTCTTGCGGCATTAACTCACCTCGTGCTTGGCCATCCGCTCCAGCGCTTTCACCAGGCCGGAATGGTCGTCCTTGGCGCCACCGGCGGCCACGCACGCATTGAACAGCTGCTGCGTCGAGGAGGTGTTCGGCAACGCGACCCCTAGCGCCTTGGCGCCCTCCAGCGCCAGATTGAGGTCCTTCTGGTGCAGTTCGATGCGGAACCCGGGAGCAAAGGTGCGCTTGACCATGCGCTCGCCGTGGATTTCGAGGATTCGCGAAGCGGCGAGCCCGCCCATCAGCGCTTGCCGAACCTTAGCCGGATCGGCGCCAGCCTTGGAGGCAAAAACCAGCGCTTCGGCCACGGCCTCGATGGTCAAGGCGACGACGATCTGGTTGGCGACCTTCGTCGTCTGGCCGACGCCATTACCGCCGACCAGTGTTACGTTCTTTCCCAACTTCTCGAAGACCGGCTTGGCGCGTGCGAACGCTTCTTCCGATCCGCCGACCATGATTGTCAGCGACGCAGCCTTGGCGCCGACTTCGCCGCCCGACACCGGCGCATCCAGGTAGTCGCAGCCGAGCGCGTTAATCTTCCTGGCGAACTCCTTCGTTTCGATCGGTGAGATCGAGCTCATGTCGATTACCAGCTTGCCCGCGGACAACCCCTCGACGACGCCGGCTTTTCCGAACAGCACTTCCGCGACCTGCGGCGTATCCGGGACCATCGTAATGATTATGTCGGCTGTATGGGCCACATCGGCGTTGCTCTTGACGGTCTTGAGCCCCTTGCCGACCAGTTCGCGCGGCGCCGGCTTGCGGTGTTCCGATGCTATGACGGTGTAGCCCGCGTCGAGCAGATGCCCGGCCATCGGCGTGCCCATAATGCCAAGTCCAATAAATCCGATCGTGTCCATGCTCGTTCCTTGAAAAACCCCTTACCGCATTCGAACCCGCCGGCTGGCGCCAGGCCGTTCCGGTGCGAGAGGTCCACATCCTGAGACGTCGTTAAGTACTGGCATTACGCGGCTGCGCTTCCGACCGTGGACAGTTGCTTGAGCCAGCCCAGGCCGGCTTCGGTGCCGGCCTTCGGCTTGTATTCCGCCCCCACCCATCCGGCGTAGCCAATTCGGTCCAGGTGCTCGCAAAGGAATGGATAGTTGATCTCGCCCGTCCCCGGCTCATGACGGCCGGGAGTATCCGCAAGCTGGATATGCGCTATGCGGCCGAGGTTCTTCTCAATAGTCGGGGCGAGATCCCCCTCCATGATCTGCATGTGGTAAATATCGTATTGGAAGAAGAGATTGTCCGACCCGACGCGATCCATGATGGACAGCGCTTGCTTGCTGTTGGTGAGAAAGAAGCCCGGAATGTCGCGTGTGTTGATCGCCTCGATCAACAGGCGGATGCCTGCTTGCTCAAGGCGGGGCGCGGCATATTTCAGGTTCTCGATGAAGATGGCCTCCGCTGCGGATTTGTCGACGCCGTCCGGCGTGATGCCCGCCAGGCAATTCACCTGGCTGCATCCCAACGCTTTCGCATAGGTGATCGCCGTATCGACGCTTCGACGGAACTCCGCCACCCGATCAGCTAACACGGCGATGCCGCGCTCTCCCGCCGCCCAATTGCCCGGGGGCAGGTTAAACAGCACCTGCACAAGGCCGTTCTTCTTCAGCCTCGCGGCAACCGTTTCCGGCGGGTGGTCATACGGCCCGACATACTCTACACCCTCGAAACCCGCACGAGCGGCGGCATCGAAGCGATCGAGAAAATCATGCTCGCTGAAGAGCATCGAAAGGTTGGCTGAGAAACGCGGCATCGTCGTCGTCCCCTTCGGGAATTCGGTTGTCGATCAGTCGAGCATAACGATTGCGGTGGGCGCGTCTTCATTGCGCTCCGCCAGTTCTTCGAACTCTGTGACCGCATCGATCTCCGTACCCATGGAGATGTTGGTGACGCGCTCGAGGATGAATTCCACGACGACCGGAACACGATGCTGGGCGGCGAGCCGCTTGGCTTCCGCGAACGCATCCGCGCAGTCTTCCGGCCTGCGCACGCGGATTGCCTTGCAGCCCATTGCTTCCGCCACCGCGATGTGATCGACGCCGTAACCCTGCTCGGCATCGCCGGCGCGGTTGATGTTCTCGAAGGCGAGGCTGACCTCGAAGTCCATAGAGAACCCGCGTTGCGCCTGGCGGATGAGGCCGAGATAGGCATTGTTCACCACGACGTGGATGTAAGGCAGCTTGTGCTGCGCGCCGACGGCCAGTTCTTCGATCATGAACTGAAAATCGTAGTCGCCCGACAAAGCGACGATCGTTGCGTCGGGATTGGCCGCGCGAACGCCAAGTGCGGCCGGCAGCGTCCAGCCCAGAGGTCCTGCCTGGCCGCAATTGATCCAGTTGCGCGGCTTGTAGACATGCAGGAACTGTGCGCCGGCGATCTGGCTGAGGCCGATCGTCGTGACATACGTCGTGTCGCGGCCAAAAGCCTTGTTCATCTCCTCGTAGACGCGTTGCGGCTTGAGCGGAACCTGGTCGAAATGCGTCTTGCGCTTCATCGTGCGCTTGCGCTCCTGGCATTCTTCCGCCCATTTCGACCAGTCGCGCAGCTTGCCTTCAGTCTTCCACTCGGTGGCGACGTCAAGCAGGATCTTCAGCGCTGCGCCGGCATCGGAAACGACGCCCAGGTCCGGCGCGAAAACACGCCCGATCTGCGTCGGCTCGATGTCGATATGCACGAACTTGCGGCCCTCGCGATACTTGTCGACCGAACCGGTATGGCGATTTGCCCACCGATTGCCGACGCCGAGGACAAAATCGGAAGCAAGCATCGTTGCGTTGCCATAGCGATGCGAGGTTTGCAGTCCGCACATGCCCGCCATCAGGCGGTGATC
Organism: uncultured Alphaproteobacteria bacterium; assembly: GCA_963829135.1. Taxonomy (GTDB): domain Bacteria; phylum Pseudomonadota; class Alphaproteobacteria; order Rhizobiales; family Rhizobiaceae; genus Kumtagia. Next base: position 83,753 of record CAWHHO010000005.1, read on the forward strand.
GTCGGGGATCGAACCCCAGCCCATGAGAGTCGGTATGACCGGAACGCCGGTGATCTCGGCGAATTCGATGAGAACATCGGACGCATCAGCGTTGATGACGCCGCCACCTGCGACAATCAGCGGCCTATCGGCCGCGTTGAGCATTGCAAGTGCCTTCTCTGCCTGGCGGCGCGTCATTGCCGGCTTGCCAAGTGTCAGCGGCTCATACGCGTCGATGTCGAACTCGATCTCTGAAAGCTGGACGTCGACCGGCAGGTCGATCAGCACCGGCCCCGGCCGACCCGAGCGCATCAGATGAAACGCCTTCTGCAGCGCCATCGGGATCTGATAGGGCTCCATGACCGTAACCGCCCATTTGGCGACCGGTGCGGCGATTGCGGCGATATCCACTGCCTGGAAATCCTCCTTGGTAAGCCGGGCGCGCGGCGCTTGGCCGGTAATGCAGAGGATCGGGATCGAGTCCGCCGACGCCGAATAAAGGCCGGTGATCATATCCGTGCCGGCCGGACCGGAAGTGCCGATGCAGACGCCGATATTGCCGGCTTTGGCACGGGTATAGCCCTCCGCCATATGCGAAGCGCCCTCGACGTGGCGGGCGAGTACGTGGCGGATCGAGCCGCGCGCCTTCATCGCCGAATAGAGCGGATTGATTGCCGCACCGGGCACGCCGAATGCACAGGAAATACCTTCCCGTTCGAGAACGAGAACCGCGGCATCGACAGCGCGCATCCTTGCCATGACCGACCTCCTGGTGTCCGATAAAGAGGCCTGAAGTGTGCCAGACGGCGGTCTATTTTTCAATTTTTTCAAAATAATTTTTCATTTCGAGTTTAAATTGCATACATACATGATTCCATAACGATATTCTGTTTTTCAGATTTTGTGTCTTTCAGATCTTGAAAATAATTTCTAGTTTCCTCCGATGGATACGAAGGAAAAGCGGCAGCGCGGTCGACCACGCGCATTCAATGCCTCGCCGGAGGCCACCGCGGTACAGTCGCTGGACCGCGGCTTGCGTATACTGGCGGTCGTTGCGGAAGCCGATGGGCTTTCGTTGAGCGAGGTTGCGGCTCGCTCCGGCATCGCGGCTTCTACCGCCTATCGCATGCTGGTGACGCTGGAGAGCCACGGCATGGTCGAATTCGAGAGAATTGAACAGCTCTGGTCCATCGGCGTCTCGGCCTACCGCACGGGCGCGGCGTTTCTTCGCCGCCGCAAGCTGGCTGATCGCGCACGCGGCGTCATGCAGATGCTGATGGAAAGCACCGGCGAGACCGCCAATCTCGGCATCGCCGAAGACGACTGCGTTGTCTTCGTGAGCCAGGTCGAAACGCACCAGCCGATCCGCGCCTTTTTCCGGCCCGGTACTCGCAGCCCCTTTCACGCCTCCGGAATCGGCAAATCCGTACTTGCCTATCTGCCTGCCGAGCGCGTCAACGCCATCATTCGCGGCACCGGTCTCGAAGGCTTCACCGACAAGACGCGTTCCAACGCCACCGCCCTGTTTCACGATCTGGCGGAAATCAGGACTCGCGGCTGGTCGGTGGATGACGAGGAACGCTACCTCGGCATGCGCTGTGTCGCCTCGGCGATCTTTAACGAATTCGGCGAACCCATTGGTGGAATTTCAGTTTCCGGACCGGCAGCCCGCGTGACCACCGAACGCGCCGCCATGATCGGACCGGTTGTGCGCAACGCTGCGGCTGAACTTACCCAGTCGATAGGCGGGGTGTTCGCGCCTGTCGAATGCCCCTAGCCCATCCCCGTCGCATGGCGGAGATAGAACGCCAGCACAATGAAACCACAGGCAAAGGCAATTCCGGCCCAATCGATCTTGGCCTTCTTCAACTCCCCTGCAAGCTTGAATAGAGCCAGGCAAAGAATCACCAAAACAAAGGCGATCACGGCAAATCTGATCATCCCCACCTCCTGCAAACGAACCGCTTTGGATATGGGGACGTATGCAGTCAGATTGAAGATGCATCAGATGTCGCACAAAAAGTCGCTGGCGAAACGATACTTTTATCCTTTACTGAGGGGCCATATATGGGTACCGGAGCATCAGGCCCTTGTAGCTCAGCTGGTAGAGCAGCGGTTTTGTAAACCGAAGGTCGCGGGTTCAATTCCTGCCGGGGGCACCAGCGTTCATTTTGTACGGGCCGGGGAAATAGGTAACATCCTGTACCTAAGACATGGGTGACAACCTCGTGCCGAACGGGTTGTCATGGATTGCGGGGTTCTCGGCCCCAGGTCGACGTATAAGAACCCCTGGCAACCGCCCGAACTCAATCCTACGGCTTTTTCTTCTCCGGCAATCCCTTGCGTTTGGTTTCAGCAAATTCTTCAAGCTGCTTCTCGCTCATCGATTCATACATTTCTTTCGATGCGCCCTTGAGTTCAGCTTTCTTGGTCTCCCCGCGTTTGGCTGACAGTGCGGCCCCTGCGGCTTTCTGCTGAGATTTAGAAACGGCTGGCATGATGACAAACTCCCCGGTTGTGCGACATCAGCCAAAACGCAGTTGCGACCCACCGGTTCCGGACCAACAAATCTCGATCAACTCTTCTAATATATTGTATTTACTTGTATTTAGAAAAATTCTAATGCGCCGAATTACTTGACATCGATCATCATCTTTCTATCCTTGTTGCTCCTTCGGACTGGCCAAACGATTTGCCCAGCAGGTGAAACGAGGAGACCCCGATGATATTGCGCAGCCTGTTCAGCGTCGCCACGGCCCTTGGTATCGCAGCCATTGTCGCCGCGCCGATGGCCCGCGCAGCCGACGAAAAGGGCCTTACGCTGACGATCAAGGACCATCGCTTCTCGCCGGAGACACTGACGGTGCCGGCTGGTGAGGTTTTCGCGCTGACGGTCGTCAACGCCGATCCAACGGCTGAGGAATTCGAAAGTACCGACTTTCATGTCGAGAAGGTCATCGGCGGCGGCAAGCAGATGACTTTCCATATCGGCCCGCTTACGGCGGGATCCTACGGCTTCTTCGGCGAGCGGCACATGAACTCCGCCCTTGGCAATCTTTTCGTGGAGTAGACCGTGCTTTCGACCTTCATCATCGTCTTTCGCGAAACGCTGGAAGCGGCGCTGATCGTCGCCATCGTCCTGGCCGCGAGCAAGGGCATCGATGGACGCACGGGATGGGTGGTGACTGGCGTCGCCGTGGGTCTCCTGGGCGCGGCGGTTGTCGCCTTCTTCGCCGACGGCCTCGCAAGCTTCTTTAGCGGCAACGGCACGGAGATGTTCAATGCATCGGTGTTGCTGCTCGCCGCCTGCATGCTTGGCTGGCACCAGATATGGATGAGCACGCACGGCGCGGAGCTTGCCGGTGAAAGCCGCGCTGTCGGGCGCGCGGTCAAGGAGGGCTCCAAGCCGTTGTCGGCGTTGGCGATCATTTGCGCCGTGGCCGTGCTGCGCGAAGGGTCGGAAACCGTCCTGTTCCTCTATGGCATCGCCGTTGACGGCGAAGCGACCGTCTCGACGATGCTGCAGGGCGGTTTGCTCGGAGTGATTGCCGCGTCGCTCGTCGGTTGGCTGTTTTATGCCGGACTGCTGCGCGTCCCGCTCCGGTATATCTTCCGCGTCACGGGGTTGATCATCATTCTGCTCGCCGCCGGGCTCGCCGCCCAGGCGGCCGCCTTCCTGGTGCAGGCGGGCTACCTACCGGCGCTCGGCTACGATATCTGGAACACGTCAGAAATCCTGCCGCAAACCGATGCGGTCGGCTTCCTGCTGCATATCCTCGTCGGCTATGTCGCGCGGCCCGAGGGCATTCAGATAGCATTCTACGCCGCCACGGTAGCACTCATTTTGGCGGGTTCCGCATTTGTGCGCCGGACACAACCCGCATCGGCGACTATACCAGGCTGAGGCCAAACCCGTGCATCAGCCGCCGCGTCGGGAACTCCGCCCTCCCCGAGGTGAAAAACGCGATGTCGGCGTGCTCGTTTAGGTCTGACGATACCGCTTGCGGGCGGCGCCAGCAATGACAAGGCGCGCCGCGCGATCGCCTCAGCGGGGTCGATCCAGTCTACCGGCCAGGGCGCTGTCTTGCGCATGCGATTGACCAGGAACGGATAGTGCGTGCAGGCGAGCACGACGATATCCGTGCGACCGCCTTCGTGCTCGATGAAGCATGGCGCGATTTCCGCGCGCACCGCGTCCTCATCGACGAAACCGTCGCGCATGTAGGCTTCCGCCAGCCCGGCGAGCAGGTCGCTGCCAACCAGCCGGACATGGCACTTCGATGCCCAGTTGGTGATCAGGTCGCGCGTGTATTGCCGTTTCACTGTGCCGGGCGTCGCCAGCACCGAAACGAGGCCGGATCGTGTTCGCTCCGCTGCCGGCTTTATCGCCGGCACCGTGCCGACGAAAGGATGGCCCGGGAACGCCTTGCGCAAGCTTTCAATGACAAGCGTGGATGCGGTATTGCATGCAATTACAGAGATTTCCGGTTCGAAGCGTTCGAGCAGTTTGCCGAACAGCGCCAGGATGTGGGCACTCAGTGCCGGTTCCTCCCAGGCGCCGTAGGGAAAGGCTGCGTCGTCGGCGACGTAGACGAAGCGCCGGTCGGGCATCAGCAACCGCGCCTCGCGCAGCACGGTGAGCCCCCCGACACCACTGTCAAAAAACAGGATGGGCTCGTTGGTTGACGATTGGCGCTTAGACATGCTCCCCACCCCTGGAGCGGGTCGCCGATGACCCGCTCAAAAATCGCTCGTCTGCCCGCGGGAAACCGCTAGCCATCATCTTGGAATGCTCGATCCGACAGCGCTGCGTTGCCCTTAACTTGAAGCGGAATTGTGTCGCCCCACTCCACCCGCACAAGCGCGTCAGCTCTCTTCGCTTCGCTCCAGGCCGCGCTTGCCCCCTGGCAGCCTCCGTGGGTCGTCGCCGGGCGAACCATCGCCGCGTCTCATCGCGGGCGAAAAGCGATCCAGCGATGAGACAATGCCCCGCAGAACCTTTAGCTCTCCGCTGCCAAATGCCGGCCGCGTCAGTACGGCGCGGAGCTTGTCGACCATCTTCGCCTTCTTGGCCAGCGGGCGAAAATAGCCGCGCGAATCGAGCGCCGCTTCGACATGGTCGAACAGTCCGTACAACTCCTCCTTCGGCGCCGGCACGACATCCGGGCCCGAGAACGGGGTATCGGTTTCACGCTGCATTCCCGACTTGCGCCATTCATAGGCCATCAACAGCACCGCCTGCGCGATGTTGAGCGAGGCATAGTCCGGATCGACCGGAAAGGTGACGATCTCGTCGGCGAGGCTGATTTCGTCATTATCCAGCCCAAACCGCTCGCGGCCGAAAAGGATGCCGGTGCGAATCCCGTCGCCGCCGAGGGCCTGCAGCATCCGCGCCGCCTCGACCGGCCCGCGCACGGCCTTGAAGCCGTCCCGCTCTCGGGCGGTCGTCGCAAACACAAAGCCGAGATCGGCAATCGCCGAGCGTAGATCATCGAAAACCGCCGCCTGCTCGACAACATGCGTGGCGCGGCTTGCGGCGGCTGCCGCTTTTTCGTTCGGCCAACCGTCGCGGGGCGCGACGAGCCGCAGCTCGCCGAGGCCGAAATTCGCCATAGCGCGCGCCACCATGCCGATATTCTCGCCCATCTGCGGCTCAACGAGCACGATAACCGGCGCGGAGGGGTTGAAGGATTTCTTCTGGTTCGTTTCGGACATAGGATAGCTTTGCTGGTGCCGCCGCGTCCCTGACATAGTTGCAGGCAGATGAGAAGAGCCGGAAGGAAAGCCAATCGCCAAGAGGTAGCCATGCCATCCCGAACCGCTTCCTGCTCATGTGGACAGCTCAGCATCAAAGTCGAAGGTGAACCGGGTGGCGTTGGCGTTTGCCATTGCCTCGCTTGCCAGCGCCGGACGGGCAGCGTTTTTGCCGCACTCGCCGGCTTCGCTGCGCCCTACGAGATCATCGGCAAGGCGATCGAATACACGCGCACCGGAGACCAGGGCGCAACGTTCACGTTTCGCTTCTGCCCCACCTGCGGAACGAACCTGTTCCACACCGAACAGGGCTACGGGACCAAATTTGTCGCGGTCGCTGTTGGAGCCTTCGCCGACCCGACATTTCCGCCCCCGCAGGATTCCGTCTACGACTGCCGGCGTCACGCCTGGGTTCAGCTGCCGCCCGGCATAAAGGTCTATGAAAAGGATCCGAGGTAGATTTGCCCGCTTCCGCGGAAAACCCGCCAAGGCGCCCGCTAGCCGCCTATTCTCCGGTCGCTTGGATTTGCGCGAGGAGATTGCTATATTCAAGCCCGGAGTGGGATGGCAGGTTTCCCTGCCACCCCTTTCCTTAGCAAGTGAATGAGACCCGGATCAAGATTTGCCAGCTCGTCCGGGTCTTTTTCACACTAAGGGCAATGCTTAGTGGTCTGAACCACATGTCACATTACCTCCGTATGAGGGCGAGGCCTTCGCCAAGGCCGGAGTGGCCAATCCTCTCCGGTGCACGGGCTGGCTCCGTGAATCTGCATTTGCCCCCAACAGTTGACTTATGATTGCAAAATCGACGCGGTTCAACCGCGATGAGAGGGTCGCGAAACTTCGCGCGCAGGACGGTGGAGTGCTCGGTCGGCTGCCTCGTTTGCACGCGTCTATCTGCTTTGCTATAGCCGACGCAGCGCCGCTTTCGGCGTAGTTCCCGCAAATACGAGGCAATCTCCATGGCGAAGATACAGGTGGCAAATCCCGTCGTCGAACTCGACGGCGACGAGATGACCCGCATCATCTGGCAGTTCATCAAGGACAAGCTGATCCACCCCTATCTCGACCTGAAGCTCGACTATTATGACCTCGGCGTCGAACATCGCGACGCCACCGCCGATCAGGTGACGATCGACGCCGCCAATGCCATCAAAAAGCACGGCGTGGGCGTCAAATGCGCGACCATCACGCCCGACGAGCAGCGCGTCGAAGAGTTCAAGCTGAAGAAGATGTGGAAGTCGCCCAACGGCACAATCCGCAACATCCTCGGCGGTGTCATTTTCCGCGAACCGATCATCATGAAGAACGTACCGCGCCTCGTGCCGGGTTGGACCAAGCCGATCATCGTCGGCCGTCATGCCTTCGGCGACCAATACAAAGCGACGGATTTCCGCTTTCCCGGCAAGGGCAAGCTGTCGATCAAGTTCGTCGGAGAGGACGGCCAGGTGATCGAACACGACGTGTACGATGCCCCCGGCGCTGGCGTCGCGATGGCTATGTACAATCTCGACGAATCGATCCGCGAATTTGCCCGCGCCTCGCTGAATTACGGCCTGCTGCGCGACTATCCGGTCTACCTTTCAACCAAGAACACCATCCTCAAGGCCTATGACGGCCGCTTCAAGGATATCTTCCAGGAGGTCTATGAGACGGAATTCGAGGCCGAGTTCAAAGCGCGAAAGATCTGGTACGAGCACCGGCTGATCGACGATATGGTTGCGTCCTCGCTCAAATGGTCCGGCGGCTATGTCTGGGCGTGCAAGAACTACGACGGCGACGTGCAGTCCGACACGGTAGCACAGGGCTTTGGATCGCTCGGCCTGATGACGTCGGTGCTGATGACGCCGGACGGCAAGACCGTCGAGGCCGAGGCCGCGCACGGCACCGTGACCCGCCACTTCCGCCAGCACCAGAAGGGCGAGGAAACCTCCACCAACTCGATCGCCTCCATCTTCGCCTGGACACGCGGCCTGGCACATCGCGCCAAGCTTGACGACAATGCAGAGCTGAAGAAGTTCGCGGATACGCTCGAAAAAGTCTGCGTCCAGACAGTGGAGAGCGGCTACATGACCAAGGATCTGTCGCTGCTGATCGGTCCGGACCAGCCCTGGCTCTCAACCACCGGCTTCCTCGACAAGATCGATGAAAATCTGCAGAAGGCGATGGCATAGAGGTTTACAGCTAACGAAGGGCTACGGCGGGCCACCAGTAGCGGCCTGCTGGTAGGAACACGTGGAAGCTCGCCCATTTCGCGCACCGAACCCGAGTTGAGCCCGTGTCCATCGATCCCCAAAGCGACGACCTTTTCCGAGATCGAGTCATCGTCTGGCGAAATGGCTGACCGGCGCGCGGACGAACTGTTGCAGGCGGCCTATTGTGACGGCGGCGGTGATGTCTTCCCCAGTGAGGAGCCAGATCAGCTCGAAGCCGACAAGAATGCGGCCGCAAGCCTCGTTCAGCTTCGCCTTGCCTACTATACGGACGAAGCCCGCGATCGCATCCAGATCACCAATTCCGGCCGCTACTGGGCGCTGAACGGCGGCTATATGGCGTTTCTCAAGGAAGATCCGCCGACCGGCTGGAGGCGGCACGCGCGGTCGCAACCCGGAAGTGGAAGCGCTGCGCGCCAGCTACATGAAGCTCAGGTTGAACACTTTCTGGCTGAGCTTCGGAATGTCGATCGCCGGATTCCTGATCTCGTTGATCTCGCTCGGCATTGCCTTTTTGTTCGGCGATCTATACTACGAGGTTTTCGGTAGAACCGCATCGACAGACCGCCGCTCCGATAATGCTGCCTCCATCGCTGCCTTGACCGCGGCGATTGCCGCGCCGGCCCTTGAGGAATCCGGGCCGCCGGCCTGCGCCATATCGGGACGGCCGCCGCCGCCCTGCCCGCCAAGCGCCGCGGACGCAGCGCGCACCAACTCGACAGCGCTGAACTTCTTGGTCAAATCATCGGTGACGCCGACCACGACGCTCGCCCTGCCGTCGACGTCGCCGACCAGCACGACAACGCCGGAGCCGAGCGACTTCTTGCCTTCGTCGGCAAGCGATTTTAGATCTTTCGGTGCAACGCCGGTGACCGATTTGCCCATGAAGCCGACGCCGGCGACGCTTTCCGCCGCTTCACCACCGGCAACATTCGACCCGCCCATCGCCAGCTTCTTGCGCGCATCGGTAAGTTCCCGCTCGAGCTTCCTGCGTTCCTCGACCAGCGCCTCGACACGCGCCAGCGCATCGCCGGGACTGACCTTCAACGCCGCCGCAATCGCCTTCAGCCGCTGATCCTGCTCGTCGAGATGGCGGCGCGCCGCCTCGCCGGTCAGTGCCTCGAGACGGCGAACGCCCGCGGCCACCGCGCCCTCCGCCACCACGCGCACAAGGCCGATGTCGCCGGTGGCCGACACATGAGTGCCGCCGCAAAGCTCGGCCGAATAGGTTCTCCCCTCCTTCGGCCCGTGCAGCGCCTTTCCCATCGACACGACGCGCACCTCGTCTCCATATTTTTCGCCGAATAGCGCCATCGCGCCCTCGGCAATCGCATCGTCGACGCTCATCAAGCGCGTGGTTACGGGGGCGTTCTGTACGACGATTTCGTTGGCCAGAGCCTCGACCCGTTCAAGTTCCTCTGGCGAGATCGGCTTGGGATGCGAAAAGTCGAAGCGCAAGCGGTCGGGCGCGACCAGCGAGCCCTTCTGCGCCACATGGGTACCCAGAACCTCGCGCATCGCCTCGTGGAGCAGATGCGTCGCCGAATGGTTGGACCGCAGTTTCGAGCGGCGCGCATGGTGAACCTCCAGCTCGACCTCCGCGCCTGTCATGATAGACCCCACGGTGACCTTTCCGGAATGCACGAACAGCCCATCAGCCTTCTTGTGCGTACTCGATACCGCGACTGAAAATCCCTCGCCGGAGATCGTTCCGGTATCGCCCATCTGGCCGCCGGACTCTCCGTAGAAAGGCGTCTGGTTGACGACGATATCGACGGCCTCGCCTTCGCGAGCCTCGGCGATTTCCTTGCCATCCCTTACCAGCGCCAGGACGACACCCTCGGCTTTCTCGGTGTCATAGCCAAGGAACTCCGTCGCGCCGAGTTTCTCGCGCAGCCCGAACCAGATCGTTTCCGTTGCCGCGTCGCCCGAGCCGGCCCAATTTGCGCGAGCCTCCGCCTTCTGCCGCTCCATTGCCGCATTGAAGCCTTCGAGATCGACGGCAATGCCACGCTGGCGCAACGCGTCCTGCGTCAGGTCCAGCGGAAATCCGTAGGTGTCGTAGAGCTTGAACGCAGTTTCGCCGTCCAACCGGCCGCCGCTGGACAGATTGTCGGTCGCATCGGCAAGCAGGTCGAGGCCACGTGCCAGCGTTTTGCGGAAGCGCCTCTCCTCTAGCTTCAACGTCTCGGTAATCAGCGCCTCGCCGCGCACCAGCTCAGGATAGGCCTGGCCCATCTCGCGCACCAGGGCCGGAACGAGGCGCCACATCAGCGGTTCTGCGGCACCAAGCAACTGCGCATGGCGCATGGCGCGGCGCATGATGCGTCGCAGAACATGGCCGCGGCCCTCGTTCGAGGGCAAAACACCATCCGCGATCAGAAAACTGGACGCACGCAGATGGTCGGCGATCACCCGGTGGCTGGCCTTGTTCTTGCCTTCCGCCTTGGTGTGCGTGAGGTCTTCCGAGGCACGGATCAACGCCTTGAAGAGGTCGATGTCATAATTGTCGTGCTCGCCCTGCAGCACCGCGGCGACACGCTCCAGGCCCATGCCCGTGTCGATCGATGGCCGCGGAAGATCGACGCGCTCCTCCTTCGTCACCTGCTCATACTGCATGAAGACGAGGTTCCATATCTCGATGAAGCGATCGCCATCCTCATCCGGGCTGCCGGGCGGCCCACCGGCAATCCCCTCGCCATGATCATAGAAAATCTCCGAGCATGGGCCGCAGGGTCCGGTATCGCCCATCGCCCAGAAATTGTCGGAGGTCGCAATCGGGATGATACGATGATCGGGCAGGCCGGCGATCTTTCTCCAGAAGCCGGCAGCCTCCTCATCGGTGTGAAATACCGTGACCGTCAGCCTGTCCGCCGCCAGCCCGAACTCCTTGGTAATCAGGGTCCAGGCATGGTGGATGGCTTGCTCCTTGAAGTAGTCGCCAAACGAAAAATTGCCGAGCATCTCGAAAAAGGTGTGATGGCGGGCCGTATAGCCGACATTGTCCAGGTCGTTATGCTTGCCGCCGGCGCGCACGCATTTCTGGGCGCTCGTTGCGCGCGAATAGGGCCGCTTCTCAAGACCCGTGAAGACGTTCTTGAATTGCACCATGCCCGAATTGGCGAACATCAAAGTCGGGTCGTTGCGCGGTACCAGGGGGCTCGAAGCCACGACCTCGTGGCCATTCTTCCGGAAATACTCGAGGAAGGTCGACCGGATCTCGTTGACGCCACTCATCTCACTACCTTTTTCGGATCCCATTGCCTGCATGGAAAATGGAGAGGGCCTTTTAGCTGGCGCATTTCGGCCTGTCCACAAAACCGACAGCAAGTGCGCTCCATATGCCCCGTCCCGGTTTCCGCCGAATACAAAACCGCCGGCGCAAGGCCGGCGGAGGTCAAGCTCGGGGAAATTACGAAGCGCTACATCTCGGCAACATCGTCCTGTTCGCCAGGGCCGCTATTCTCCAGGAATTTCTCGGCAATAAGGCCGGCGCTCTGCCTCAAAGCGGTCTCGATCTCGTTGGCCGTCTCCGGATTGTCGCGCAGAAACTGCTTGGCATTTTCACGTCCCTGCCCGAGACGCTGCGAATTGAACGAGAACCAGGCGCCTGATTTTTCCACAATCCCGGCTTTGACGCCGAGATCGACCAACTCACCGGTCTTGGATACGCCTTCCCCATACATGATATCGAATTCGACCTGCTTGAAGGGCGGCGCGAGCTTGTTCTTCACGACCTTGACGCGGGTCTGGTTGCCGACCACTTCCTCGCGATCCTTCACGGCACCGATGCGGCGGATATCGAGGCGGACGGACGCATAGAACTTCAACGCGTTGCCGCCGGTCGTCGTTTCCGGCGACCCATACATGACGCCGATCTTCATGCGGATCTGGTTGATGAAGATGACCATCGTGTTGGACCGCGAGATGGATGCGGTAAGCTTGCGCAGCGCCTGGCTCATCAGACGCGCCTGCAAACCGGGCAGCGCATCGCCCATCTCGCCTTCGATTTCGGCGCGCGGCGTGAGCGCAGCAACCGAATCGACGACCAGCACGTCGATGGCGCCGGAGCGCACCAATGTGTCGCAAATCTCCAGCGCCTGTTCGCCGGTGTCCGGCTGTGAAATCAGCAAATTCTCCAGGTCGACGCCGAGCTTGCGGGCATAGACCGGATCGAGTGCATGCTCGGCATCGACAAATGCGCAGATGCCGCCCTTCTTCTGGGCTTCCGCGATCGTGTGCAGTGCCAGAGTCGTCTTGCCCGAGCTTTCCGGCCCGTAAATCTCGATGATGCGGCCGCGTGGCAGCCCGCCGACACCCAGCGCGATGTCAAGGCTGAGCGACCCGGTGGAAACGGTCGCGATCTCGACCACCTGCTCGTTGGCGCCGAGCCGCATGATCGAGCCCTTGCCGAACGCTCGCTCGATCTGCGACAGCGCCGCATCCAGAGCCTTTGTCTTATCCACCGATTTGTCCTCAACGAGCCGCAATGTGTTCTGCGCCATGATACATTTCCCCAGGTCGTCTATGAAGGCCGGCTTATCCGATATCCTTGCTTATCTGTACCTATTTTGTTCCGTTTTTGCAAGACCCCTATCCTGTTGTTTTTTCACAATGTATCAATTTTGTTCGTTTTCTGTTCTGCCCGGTCGCCTGGCGGGAGCTCTGCGGCCAACTATGGACGCGGCACTCCGCAGGCTTGCGCCATCACGTCCAGCGCGGAAGTGATTCCCGCAACGTTGAAGACCGCCTCGCCGGAGCCGGCGAAGACGCCGAACCGCCAGGTGATGGCGAAGCGGCGGGCCCGCGCCAGCCTTGCGACGTCCTCGGCGCCGTCCTGCTGCAGGGAGCGGTTCATGTCGGCCAGCGACCATTCGTCCCGGAACGCACCGGCATTGTCGTAGCGGACGGTAACGCCGGCGCGGCCATCCCCGGGGATGGCGCGGCGAGCCGCTACGGTTTGGCGCCAGACTGGATAGCGCCCGGCTTCGCAGGAAACCGTGAGCATCGGGTGATAGTCGATTGTGCGCGTTCCGGTGGTGAGGGTATTCAGGCTGGAAAGCGTAGCGCTTGCGCTGCCCTTGCCTGAGGACAGCCGCCAGCGGCCGATATCGTCGGCAAGGACGGCGCCGCAAAATTGAAGCGCCGCGACGATTGCGGCTGCCGCAGTGCTTTTCCAGCTCAATGCCATTGCCACTCCCGAAACGCCCGCCGCACGGGTTATCCAAATTTCGACGGGAAACTCCCGCATGGCAATGAAAAAAGCCGCCCCCGGGGGGCGGCTTTGATCGGGAATAGCTGGCAGACCAAGCTTATTCTGCTTCCTTGGCCTTCTTCTTGGCAGGCGCTTTCTTCTTCGGCTCGGGCGCAACGTCGTCGCCTTCAGCCTTCTTGGCCTTTTTCGCCTTGGCCGGTCTGGTCTCATCGGCGTCGTCGTCTTCCGCCATGAGCTCGTCCTTGCTTACCTTCTTGTCGGTGACCGCAATCTGTCCGAGCAGATGGTCGACGACCTTCTCTTCGAAGATCGGAGCGCGCAGCGTCGTCAACGCCGCGGGATTGTTGCGGTAGTAGTCGTAAATGCCCTGCTGCTGGTCGCCCGGGAAGCGTCGGACAAACTCGAAAAGCGAGCGCTGCAGTTCCTCGTCCGAAACCTGCACGCCGGCCTTCTCGCCGATTTCAGCAAGCACGAGGCCGAGGCGGACGCGGCGTTCCGCAAGCTTCTGATAGTCGGCGCGGGCGGCTTCCTCGGTCGTCTCTTCGTCCTCGAAGGTTCGGCCGGCGGTTTCGAGATCGCGGGTCACCTGGGTCCAGATATTTTCGAACTCGGCCTCCACCAGCTTGGAGGGCGCCTCGAAGCTGTAGGAAGCGTCGAGCTGGTCGAGAAGCTGGCGCTTCACCTTCTGGCGGGTCATCGACCCGAACTGATTCTCGATCTGGCCGCGCACGACATCGCGCAGTCGCTCGAGCGACTCGAGGCCGAGGCTCTTTGCCGTGTCATCGTTGATCTCAAGTTCGCCGGGCGCAGCGACTTCCTTGACGGTGACGTCGAACGTAGCTTCCTTGCCCGCGAGATTGGCCGCCGAGTAGTCCTCCGGAAAGGTCACCGTGACCTGCTTTTCGTCGCCGGCCTTGGCGCCGATCAGCTGATCCTCGAAGCCGGGAATGAACTCCTTGGAGCCGAGCACCAGCGTCTGGCCGTTGCCGGCGCCGCCGGCGAAAGCCTCGCCGCCGATCTTGCCGGTATAGTCGATGGTGACGCGGTCGCCTTCGTTCGCCGTGCCTTCCTTGGTCTCGTAGCTGCGCGCGGATTCGGCAACGCGCTTGACCTGATCCTCGATTTCCTCCTCCGGTACGTCATAGACCGGGCGAGTCACGGCGATGCTGGAAAAGTCGGCGATCTCGAAGGACGGGATAACTTCGTAGGCCATCTTGAATTCGAAGTCGGCGCCGCCGGAGAGAATCTTCTCGGCTTCCTTCTCGTCCTCGGTCATGGTCACCTGGGGCTGCATGGCCGCCTTCTCGCCGCGGTCCGCGACGAGCCGGCGCGGCGAATCCGACAGGATTTCATTCACGACCTCGGCCATGAACGACTTGCCGTACATCTTTCGCATATGCTGAAGCGGCACCTTGCCGGGGCGGAAGCCGTTGATGCGGGCTTTGCCGCGTGCCTTCTCCAGCCGCTCCACCAGCTTGGATTCCAAGTCGCCGGCGGGCACCTTCACGGTGATCTCGCGCTTTAAGCCGGAGTTCAGAGTTTCGGTAACCTGCATAGTCAAACCTTTGTGTTCAAGCGGGTGTGGCGGCAGGCCACATCCCTGATCATTACTGGCGGCCAAGGGTACGTAGCGGAGAGCTTTGCCCCGGGGTTCGCCGATTTCGGGCAATACGTCTCGATCAACGATCCTGGAATGCCGGTAAGTTTTTGTTGTTCCTATATCTTACCGCATCCGCCAGACAGCGGACCGCCACATCCCGTCGAATTTGTGACGCCTTTTGTCACAGAGACCGGGGTTTTTCAACACTCTTCGCGATTCCGCGGCTGTAGCCAGTCTTGTCGGGGAAACTGGTGCGGATGAAGGGACTCGAACCCCCACGCCTTTCGGCACTGGAACCTAAATCCAGGGCGTCTACCAGTTCCGCCACATCCGCATTTGTCGTGGCATTCCCATGCCGAGCGGTTTCTGTCAACGCCGCGATGCTGCAGCCCTCAACAGAGTGGCCGTGAAACTGCGATTTTGCCCTCTTCCGTAAGTCGATCTGCGAATCCCATCAAGCACAATCACTTTAAGGACACTAAAGGTGCTGCCCTGACTCTTATCTCCGAGTTTTGGTGCGCTGACGATCGCATCTCGACGTCCAGTGCGCCCGAGATGGTGAGCAGCAGCAGCGTTCGGTCGAAGGGTCAGAAGGCTGCCTTCATGCCGCACCGATCCGTGTGGAAGCGGCCCGAACACATTGCCACGAGCCATTTGGAGCTCAATTCCCCATGCGACCTTAGTATAATGATCTAACTCGTTGAACCGCCGACCTTTAAATCCCGCCGGATCCATCGCTCCGTCGGATTATCAAATCGATTAATGCTGCAATGCACAAAGCGCATTGCAGCCATGCGGTATCGTCACTTTTCATGCAACCGAGGCGCTCCTACCTTTGCATCGTAACGAGAACAGACGAACGAAAAGACGAAGTGAGAGAAAGACCCATGAACCTGATCCGCAACTATCGCAACTGGCGCCGCTACCGGGACACGGTTTCCGAGCTGAACCGCCTGTCGAACCGCGAACTTTCCGATCTTGGTTTTGCCCGCGGTGACATCCGCGACGTCGCCCGCAAGGCGATGTAGGAATAAGGACCGAACGGTCCGTCTAAAGGAAGACGAAAATGAGCATGATCCGCAACTATCGCAACTGGCGCGCTTATCGCGACACTGTGAACGAGCTTGGGCGCCTGTCGAACCGGCAGCTCCACGACCTGGGTATGATCCGTGACGAGATCAAGGACGTAGCCCGCAGGTCGGTCTAGCGAATTTCGCGAGGGCCCATCCTCCTCCCGGGCCCTTACGAATGCCAGCCAGCCATCACCTCCTCCCGATGACTGGTTGATCAAAACGGCACCCGCCGAACCTCCTCCCTCGGCGGGTGCTGTTGAAGTAGGGTTTCGCAGCCCCAAATTGCGAAAAGAACATCGCCGGACCCTTCCTCCTCCCTGGGAACGGCGACTACGGGCAGCTTCATCCTCCTCCCGAATGCTGTCCGGACAATGCGACACCCGCCGCACCTCCTCCCGCGGCGGGTGTTGTAAATCCAGGCAGAGCGCCGCTGCCTTTGACCAAATGGCGAAAAGAATTCCGTTAGGCCTACCTCCTCCCAGGCCGAAGCGGATAGGACCCGGTCCTCTCCTCCTCCCTTGGGCCGGGCCACACATAGCAACGCCCGCCGCACCTCCTCCCGCGGCGGGCGTTGTAAATCCAGGCAGAGCGCCGCTGCCTTGAAGCAAATGGCGAAAAGAATTCCGTTAGGCCTACCTCCTCCCAGGCCGAAGCGGATAGGACCCGGTCCTCTCCTCCTCCCTTGGGCCGGGCCACACATAGCAACGCCCGCCGCACCTCCTCCCGCGGCGGGCGTTGTTGTTTCTGGACCTTCCGACGGAGGAAGCACGCGCGTCGCGAAAGATCGTGTCGCATTGACACGGTTACCTTGTTCACTTTATGTTCCATTCCGGAGACGGACACCGGCATGGAATGGAAACTGGCGATCGAGAAAAACCGGGAAGCGCTAAGGCGCATCCTGGCCATGCTCGTCGCCATGGTCACGGCTGCGAATGGCGGGAGCGCCGGGGCACAGTCTAGCGCAGGGGGACAGTTTACTTTCTTTCCGCGGGTAGACGCGCCTTCTCAGAACCCGGCGCTGGCGGAAAAAAGGAAACTGTCCCCGGCACCTACCCCGGCGCCGACTCTCCCGCGCCATCTCCACCGCCTCGTGCTCAGGCTGCTGCGTCCCGCCGAAGCGGCAACGCGGCGGCTGATCATCATCGCGGCGCGCGGGCTGGTGGTCGAGCTTTCGCCTCCACGCCTGCGTGCCGCCAAACTGAAGCCAGCCCTCAACCGAAGCAACGGTTTCGGAACCGGTGTGGTGATCCGGCCCGGTCCGCTGCCGGAATGGGCCCGGGCGCTGGCCCCGAAGCGGTCTTCCGCCGTCTCGCTGCCGCTGTTCGACCCGCTCAAACGGTTTGGCGTTCGCCGGCGGTCAGTGAAGCCGAGCGCCATGCCGCGCATCAGGTCTTTCGACGATCCGCGTATACCGCTTGTTCCGGCAACCCCGCGCGCCGGATCCGCTGCCGCCGTCGCCTGACGATCCGCTCGATGCGGGCCGCCTGCACCGCCGTCTCGAGGCGATCGGACGCGCGCTTGACGACCTGCCGCGTCAGGCAAAGCGTCTTGCGCGCTGGCACGCGCGTCTCGATGCCAGACTGGCACGGGAGGCATGGCAAGCGGATATAAACTTACCCCCCACCCCTAACCCCTCCCCACAAGGGGGAGGGAGACCCCTCCGCCTTGCTCAGTTCCGGTCCTGGGCGACTTGAGATCCGGCTAGGCGCGGCAGATCCCCCTCCCCCTTGTGGGGGTCCGAAGGACGGGCGAGACGCGTGGCTCGCCCCGGCAGGGATGGGGGTCTCAAGCATCCGGGCTGACAGCGCAGCCGGCGCGCCAAGCAAACCCCGCTTTCAGCGCCTTTCGCCGATGCGGCCCGGCCGTCCGCCCGGATGGCGGCAACGGCCCGCTCATGCTGTGGACGAGGTTCTGAACGAACTCCATGGCCTCGCCGTCTGGGCGCGGGAGCGTCACGACACTTCGTGACGGCCCGCGCCGCACTGGCGCGACGGGACACTTCGTGACGGCCCGCGCTGCACCGGCGCGACGTCATCCTTGGGCTTTACCCGAGGATGCCGCCGACCGGCATCTGCGGGCACACCGGCGCTCCTCATGCGATCCGCAGCAGATCCTCGGGACAAGTCCGAGGTGACGTTCCGTTATTGGTGCGTCATCGCGTGGACGGTTCTCGCCTCACTGCCGCGCTATGCTCAAATCGTTGCATTTAACGCGCGCGCGGACTATTTCGCCGGCATGACACTCAAACCCATCCACATCATCGGCGGCGGTCTCGCCGGATCCGAAGCGGCCTGGCAGGCGGCGCAGGCCGGCGTACCGGTCATTCTTCACGAAATGCGCGGCGTACGCGGCACCGATGCGCACAAGACCGACGGTCTCGCGGAGCTGGTGTGCTCCAACTCATTCCGCTCGGATGATGCGGAGACCAACGCGGTCGGCCTGCTGCATGCCGAAATGCGGCTGGCGAATTCGATCATCATGGCCTGTGGCGACGCGCATCAGGTGCCGGCCGGCGGCGCGCTGGCGGTCGATCGCGACGGGTTTTCCGCAGCGGTGACCGCGAAGCTTGAAGCCCATCCGCTGATCACCATTCTGCGCGAGGAAATCGCCGGCCTGCCGCCGCAGGATTGGGATCAGGCGATCATCGCCACCGGCCCCCTCACCGCTCCCTCGCTGGCGCAGGCAATCGCGGAGCGCACCGGTGCCGATGCGCTCGCCTTCTTCGACGCCATCGCGCCGATCGTGCATTTCGACTCGATCGACATGGACATTTGCTGGTTTCAGTCGCGCTACGACAAGGTCGGGCCAGGCGGCACCGGCAAGGACTACATAAACTGCCCGATGGACAAGGCCGAGTACGACGCCTTCGTTCAGGCGCTGGTCGACGGTGACAAGACCGAGTTCAAGCAGTGGGAAGGCACGCCCTATTTCGATGGCTGCCTGCCGATAGAAGTGATGGCCGAGCGGGGCCCGGAAACGCTGCGCCACGGCCCGATGAAGCCGATGGGCCTAACAAATGCGCACAATCCTTCGGTGAAAGCCTATGCCGTCGTCCAGCTGCGCCAGGACAATGCGCTGGGCACGCTCTACAACATGGTCGGCTTCCAGACGAAACTGAAGCATGGCGAACAGGTCCGCGTCTTGCGCACCATCCCGGGATTGGAAAACGCTGAATTCGCGCGGCTCGGGGGCCTGCACCGCAACACTTATATCAACTCGCCCATCCTGCTCGATCCGACCTTGCAACTCAAGAGCCGCGCGGGCCTGCGCTTCGCCGGCCAGATCACGGGCTGCGAAGGCTATGTCGAAAGTGCGGCAATCGGCTTGCTGGCAGGCCGCTTCGCCGCCGCCGAGCGGCTCGGTTCATCGCTGACGCCGCCGCCGCCGACCTCTGCCTTCGGCGCCTTGCTCGGCCACATAACCGGCGGACATATCGTTTCCGACGACGAGCCCGGCAAGCGCTCCTTTCAGCCGATGAACGTCAATTTCGGGCTGTTCCCGCCGCTTGACGCCGGCATAAAGCTGAAGCCCGAAGGCTTCGAGGGGCGTTTCAGGGGCAAGGACAAATCCGTCGCCCGCAAGAAAGCGATGACCGCCCGGGCATTGGCCGATTGCCGAAAGTGGCTCAAACTGAATTGGCGCGCAGAAGCAGCCGAGTAGTGGCGGTCAGCTCAGATCAGTCGCGAACGGCGATGGCGTCGGGCGCACCATGGTTCCAGGCAGCCTGGAGCAAGTCGTCCAGCGATCCCCGCCCGTCCTCGAACACGCTGATCGAATAGAGTTCGGCTCCCTGTTCGCGGGAAACCTCGATCGTCGTGCGCCCAAACCCCGAAAGTTCGGCGCGGATGCGTTCAGCCTGGACCTTGTCGGTAAACGTACCCGCGGCAACGAATGGCTGGTTGGAGGTCGCGCCGGCAGCGGATTTCCACGGCTGGCCGGCTCCTTCCAGAGCATCGAAGGCGGACGAAGCACTAGTCGACTTGTCCGGGGCATAGGACAAGGTAGCCAATGCGAACTGCGTCTCCGCCGACGGTCGCTCAGGCGCGATCGGGCCGAAGGCCGGAAGGACCAGATCATCCGGCCGTGTGACACTAGCGGTCATAACAGGCGCGACCGCCTCGGGCCGATCCGCCGCAACATCCGTGAGCGTACCCGGGAACGGCACGACGGCGCCCTCGCCAATCGATCCGCCTGGCGTCGACCCGTTCATCGCAACCATCACGCCGGTAGGGAGGCCGTCCGATGGATCAGGTGCCGCATTGCCGGGCTTGTAAGACGCCATCAAATACTGATCGTCATGGCCTTCAAGGGGTGCGCGCCCAACATACTCGACCTTGACTTGCGCCGTTCCGCTATGCGTGTAGTCCAACATTTCCGCGGCTCGCTTCGACAGGTCGATCAGACGGCCATTGGCATAGGGCCCGCGATCGTTGACGCGCACGATCACCGAACTGCCGTTCTTCATATTGGTCACGCGGGCGTAGCTCGGAAGCGGCATTGTCGGATGCGCGGCAGTAAGGTGCGTCATGTCGTACACCTCGCCATTGGCCGTCAGGCGCCCGTGGAAGGCGTCGCCATACCAGGAAGCAAGGCCGACACGCCTATAGCGCTTGTCTTCTTTCGGATAGTACATCTTGCCACGCACCATATAGGGGCGGCCAAGCTGATCACGGCCGCCACCGCGTGGCAGATGCGACTTGCCGAACGCCACACGAGGGCTGGCCTTAACGCCATATACCAACTCGGCGAAATACTCCTTAGACCTCTTCGGCGATACCATGGACTTTGGCTGCTGAGTGGTACACGCGCCAAGAACGCCGACGCACAGAGCTGCGACGGAAACAGAAGCTACGCGCCTAAGACGCGCACGCGCCGATCGTGCCATTCTGGATTGTCCCCAACTGCGACTAGAACGCCGAACGTTGAACTCGGTGTCAACTTCACCGGATGACAAGCCACCCCGCACTCTCCCTATGTCGGAGTGGTTACTTCGCTGTTAACCGAATGTGTCAGGAAACTGGCAAGATTATGGCCCTGCTCAGCCAAACCTTGTCGGGTGCGCATGTGGTGGGGCTTGTACCAAGCCGATGGCTGTCGGGACAGTCTCTGAAACGCACGGGTAAGTGGCTGTGCCCAACAATATCGTCGGTTTCCAGTCTAACTCGTAATTGCAGTTGCAAAATAGAACTTTTCGTAATTTTTTTGTGGAACCATCCGTCGCTTTATGTATTGTATACCCAGCGACCGAGGAGATTGGTCCAGGCGGTCGTGTAGAGCGGCCGAGGAGATATCTCCAAGCGGTCGTGTCAGCGACCGAGGATCTAATCCGAGCGGTCGTGTCAGAAAAGCCCCGCCGCGTGCGGGGTTTTCTTTGTTCGCCGCAGTATCAAATTTCCGTATCAGATAAGCTGGACTTTCGCGAGGAAGCGACGCCGACTAGGGTTGCTTGGTCAGCTCCGTGCAGGAGGCGACCTTGGCTCCCGGTGTCGCGTGCATGTAGCAAAGCTCGATCCGGTCCGGCGCCAGAATAGTACCGACGGTATATCCATCGTCGTCCGCCATGTAGATCGAACCGTTGCGGCCTATCACAGCGACCACTTGGTCGGTCGTGTGCGCCGAGGAGAACGTTCCCGAGAATCTTCGGCCGTCCTGCTTGTCGACGGTCAGTGTAAACGCAATGCTGCTGAACCTTGTCTCCGCCGACTGGGCGGCATGATGAGGATTGGCGCCGCCCGAGACGACGGATTCGCTGTTTCCCTTCCAGGCGCCGCGCAGATCCGGGACTGCGGTCTCCGCCATCGCAGGTACGGCCCCGATCAGTGCGAACGCCACCGTCCAAGCGAGCTTTGGCATGACAATACCTCCCCAAGTTGCCGAAGGCTACTGACTTGATGGCGCCGAAAAGGGTCCAAGTCTATTAACAAGAACCTTGTTATTAATGTCAACTCGATAACCCCCAATCAGGTTATCCATCTGATCGTCGCTGACATCTGCGACGAAGACAAACTATCGGCTGGCCTAAGAACAACGACTTTATAGGGTTCCGATGGTCGATTTGGTCATCTCGATAGGAAAAGCCAAATCGCGTCCTACCGCAAGGAAAATGTTCCTGCCACCGGCCTAGATGCTGCTTATTTGGTCGTACGTCCGTTTGTACGTTGAGAAACAAACTCCAAGAAAAATAGAGTAACATCAATACGTTAGCGAGGTATATGGCGGAGGGAGTGGGATTCGAACCCACGGTGAACTCGCGCCCACGCCGGTTTTCAAGACCGGTGCCTTAAACCGCTCGGCCATCCCTCCAAAGCTGTCGATCGGGCGGAGTCCCGCCAACGTCCATCAACCTCGGAAAGTTGGCTTTATCGCTTTCAGCTTCGCGGCGTCAACGCGGAGATTGGCATTATTCCACTGTCGAGACATTTCGCCCCGCCGACAAAAGTGACCTGACAGCCGCCTTAGGCCAAGTTATGTCGCCTGAAGCTTCACATGTTGAAAGAATTGGATTGAAATCATGTCGTGGATGGATCGCGATTCGGCTCGTATCGCGACCGGCATACAAGGTGGGGGCACTCGGTGAAACTCGTCTGCGAAAAAGGATGGCGCAAGGCTGCCGTGCTTTGCGCCGTTGCGGCGTTGTGTGCGTGTACGCGGACCTATGACGGAACGATCGTACCCGAATACACGGCAGAGGTTGTTGCGCGTAGCCCTGTTCCCGTCTACCGCTTCCGCAAGACCGACACCGAGCCGCCCAGCAGGATGATCACCTTCCCGCCAGCGCCGCCCGCAGTCGAGCAGATTGCTGGAGAGCCGGTCCCACCGAAAAGACGTTATCGGAGTGTGCCTCGGAAGGTACAGCCAGTTGCGAAGGAGCGACCGGCGCCTGCAAAGAAGGTGACATGCCGTCGCGACAATTCCGACGCGGGGCGCATTCGCGTCATCTGTGACTAACCAGAGTTCGGATTTCCCGCCCGACACAGAGTTTTCACCGCCACAGCAAGTGAGAACGGCCATACACGCGCCGGTCCCGTGCGACCAGCTCGGTATGAAAGCCAAAGACCCAGCCCCGTTCGCGGCGGCCACGCGCGGCAAGTACCCGTCCGCTCCGCTTTCCTACCGCGGCCTCCCTGCAGAAACGGAGGCGATGGCCTTCGTCCAAGCAATCCTCGCACCGACAACCGTCGAAGGGCGAGTCGCGCCGATTGACGTCGCGGACGGGCTCTCGATCCGGCGATGGATCTGGATCTCAGAGCCCTACGAGCCCGCAAGACTTGACGGGAGTAGCGTCATCAATGCTCCGACGGTGAGCACAGTTCAGGAATAGACAGCACCAAGTCCTGCAATATTCGTATGCGGATACTTCAACGCCTAGCATGCAATTTCTTTCCACCGTGCTGCGCGTCACGTTAATCCGATCACATCCGGAGCCGATCCCCCTGAACGCATATCGATACCAAGTTCAAAATAAGCTGCCGAGATTGTTAAAAACAGTATTGATTCCAGCCACTTTTTGGATAAAGGCCTTGTGGATACTTTCGGAGAAAGATCGTGGATCAAGAAAAAGTTTCAAAGTTAGAGATGACAGTATCGATCGTTTCAGCATATGTCTCAAAGAACAGCGTTCCCATGGGGAAGCTCGCAGAATTAGTTTCAAGCGTCCATGAATCCCTTGCGAAACTTGAAGCAGCACCCGTAGTCGAAGAAATTCCGCTTGTACCGGCAGTCCCGGTGAAGAAGTCGGTCATGCCCGACTATATCATTTCCCTGGAAGATGGACGCAAGTTCAAGTCGCTCAAGCGCCACCTCAGCAGCCAGTATGGAATGACGCCGGAGCAATATCGGGCGAAGTGGAACCTTCCGTCGGATTATCCTATGGTCGCGCCGAACTACGCCGCGACGCGTTCCGCTTTGGCTAGGACGATGGGCCTCGGCCGCAAAGCCGAGGGCGAAGAAGAGGCCGCGCCTGTTGCAGTGAAGCCTGCTGGCCGTCGTGGCCGTCCGCGGAAACTACCTATTTGACATCGACCTTCGAGTTGTGGCCACCAAGCTGGAGCCTGTTGGCTTTTGTTGAGCGCGTGCAATCGACGGTCAAACTCTTGCTTGACGTCGTTGCATGTCATCGCTAGGTCGGACGCAACGGTGAAGCGTTTCGAAAGGCGCCTATCTGATGGAAATCTTCACAGCCGCAGGTTTTACTGCACTGCTGCAGGTTATCGCGATCGACCTCGTTCTCGCGGGAGATAATGCCATCGTCATCGGCATGGCTGCCGCCGGCTTGCCTTCCGATCAGCGCCGAAAGGCCATTCTTGTCGGCATTGGCGCGGCCACGGTGCTGCGCATCTTTTTTGCGCTGATAACGCAATGGCTGCTGGCATTTGGGCCGATGCTCCTGATAGCCGGTGGTCTGCTGTTGCTCTGGGTCTGCTGGAAAATGTGGCGCGAGTTGCGCGTTACCCATCAGGAGGAGCAGGACGCGACGGAAGCTTTGTCGAACGCCGACCACGACAAGGACGGGTCAATCGGAGGAAAAGGTCCGCGCAAGACGTTTGCGCAAGCGGCTATGCAGATTGTCGTCGCCGACGTTTCCATGTCGCTCGATAACGTGCTCGCGGTCGCCGGCGCCGCAATGGAGCACCCCACGGTCCTGATATTCGGCCTCGTTCTGTCGATCGCCCTCATGGGTTTTGCCGCATCGTTCGTCGCACGCCTCCTGCATCAGTATCGTTGGATCGCCTACATTGGCCTCATCATCATCCTCTATGTTGCTGTCAAGATGACGCTCGACGGCGCCGTGACCCAGTTTCCGCAGCAACTCGATTTCCTCAGCGGCTGGTTCGGACCACACGCCGGCCCAGCCCACTGAGTTCAATGCGCCGCGCGCAAATCGGCTCGCCAATGACTTGCGGCATTTCGCGTGGACCTCGCGGCGGTTACATTTGGCACCGCGATGTGATAGGTGGCCGCCTTCCGAACTCACGGTAACAAGAAATGTCCGTCGCACCCCGCGTCAGCTTTGTCAGCCTTGGCTGTCCGAAGGCCCTTGTAGACTCCGAGCGCATCATCACGCGCTTGCGCGCCGAGGGATATGAAATTTCACGCAAGCATGACGGCGCAGACCTGGTCGTGGTCAACACTTGCGGTTTTCTGGATTCGGCTCGCGACGAGTCATTGGATGCCATCGGCAGCGCGTTGTCGGAAAACGGCCGGGTGATCGTGACCGGCTGCCTCGGCGCCGAACCGGAGGTCATTCGCGAGCGACACCCCAATGTCCTCGCGATCACCGGGCCGCAGGCGTACGAAAGCGTCATGGCGGCTGTGCATGAGGCCGTTCCGCCGCAGCACGACCCGCTTATGGACTTGCTGCCGCCGCAAGGCATCAAGCTGACGCCGCGCCACTACGCCTATCTGAAGATTTCCGAGGGCTGCAACAATCGCTGTACCTTCTGCATCATCCCGGCCTTGCGCGGCGACCTCGTCTCGCGGCCGGCAGCCGACGTGCTGCGGGAGGCCGAACGCCTCGCCAAGGCTGGCGTGAAGGAGGTCATGGTAATCTCCCAGGATACCAGCGCGTATGGTGTCGACATCAGATACGAGGCCAGCAGATACCAGGACCGGGACGTCCGCGCCAAATTCTATGACCTCGCCAAGGAGTTGGGCGAACTCGGGATGTGGGTGCGCATGCACTATGTCTACCCCTACCCGCACGTCGCCGATGTCATTCCTCTGATGGCCGAGGGCAAAATCCTGCCCTATCTCGATATTCCGTTCCAGCATGCTTCACCGGCGGTGCTCCGGAATATGCGGCGACCTGCCCATGGCGAGAAGGCGCTCGAGCGCATCCGTGGCTGGCGCGAGATCTGCCCCGATCTCGCTATTCGCTCGACCTTTATCGTGGGCTTCCCCGGTGAAACCGACGCGGACTTCGATATGCTCCTCGACTGGATCGACGACGCCAAGATCGAGCGGGCCGGTTGCTTCAAGTATGAGCCTGTGAAAGGTGCACGCTCCAACGGGCTTGGGCTTCCCGAAGTGCCCCAAGAGATCAAGGAAAGTCGCTGGCATCGGTTCATGCAGCGTCAGCAGAAGGTTTCCGCCGCGCAGTTGCAGAAGAAGGTCGGGAAGCGCCTGCCGGTCATTATCGACGACGCAAGTGGCACTGCTGGCAAGGGGCGAACCAAGTATGACGCGCCGGAGATCGACGGAAATGTCCACATATCCTCGCGCCTCCCCTTGCGCGCAGGCGAGATCATTACTGTGAAGATCGAGCGCGCCGACGCCTACGACCTTTATGGCGCGGCCGTCTGATCGAACCGGCCTTTCCAGGCCGGAACGGACCGGGCAAGCGCGAAGTCCTTCGCTTGCGCGCGCTTATAAGCCGGGCGTTCTTCAATGCGTTTTATATAGTCGTGGAAGACCGCGCGCTCGGGAAGCGCCTTCAGGTTCACCATTGTGTAGTTGATCGCAGAGGCAAGCTGCGTGTCGGCTGCGGTGAAGATATCCCCGGCAGCGAATTTGTTCTCGGTCAGTCGCCGCTCGACATACGCGACCATGTCCTCAAGCAAACCGAATGAATAGTCGTTGCTTTGGTACTTCAGCCCATGCGCATGGGCGGAGATACAAGGATCGAACACGGCGTCGCAATATACCGTTGCGGTCAGATACGCTGCACGCATCGGATGGCCGATCGCCGGCGCAAGGCCCGCACCGGTAAAGGTGTCGGCAAGATAGATGGTGATCGCCGCCCGCTCGGTGATGACAGTACCATCGTGCATGATCGCCGGAACCTTCTTGTTCGGCTGGATCAGGCGATAATCCTCCGAAACACCGCCCTCCTCCCGTATGTCTATGTGATTGAGTTCATAGTCGACACCAAGCTCTTCCAGAAGCCAGAGCACGCCGGACCCGCGCGACCAAGGGGCATGATAGAACTTCAACATGACGTATCTCCTTGAGGGCCGACAGCTTGTACGCGGATCAATAGCACTTGGTTGCTGACACCGGACCGTCAGGATAAGTCGGAAGGAGGCGGATGGTTCGGTTCAAGCACTTGCCGGTGATGGTTCCGGACAAAGCTTTTCCCAGACCGGAGACTTCGTTTTGCACAAAAAGAATTCTTGTTATCGGCGGGGGCATCATCGGCGCCTCGATTGCCTTGCATTTGGCCAGGACCGGATCCGATGTGACCGTATTGGACGCCGGTGACGGCGGCGGTCTGGCGACCAGCCATTCCTTTGCATGGATCAACGCGAGCTGGGGCAATCCGGAGTTCTATTTCCACTTTCGCAGGCGATCCATGGCTGGGTGGTCGCGTCTGAAATCCGAGTTGCGGGACCTGCCACTCTCTTGGTGCGGCGGACTGCTGTGGGACCTGCCCGCAGATGAACTCGCCGCCTATGCTGAGCAATATGCACGCTGGGGCTACGGAGTGCGTTTTGTCGACCGCAACGAGGCGCTGCAAATCGAGCCTCAGCTCATCTCCGTGCCGGAGAGGGTCCTTCACATTTCCGAAGAGGGCATGGTTGAACCGGTCGCCGCCACACGCATCATGCTCGACGCAGCGATTGCGCGAGGCGCGAAACTTCTGCGCAGAACTCGGGTCGCTTCCTTGCGCGCAACCAGAGGCAGCATTGTCGGCGTTGCTGTCGAATCCGGTGAAACCCTCGAGGCGGACGAGGTTGTGGTTGCCGCGGGTACCGATACACAGCGCCTTCTGGAAACCGTTGGCGTCGGCCTCAAACTCGATACTCCGCCCGGGTTGATCATGCATTCGACGATTTCAGAAAGCCGCCTATTGAACGGGCTGATCATGTCGCCGGGATGCCATATCCGCCAGACGCGTGAAGGTCGGCTCATTGCCGGCGCGGATTTCGCCGGCGACGATCCGAAGGGTCAGGAAGTCGAGATGGCACACAGGCTCCTTGAAAGCATCAAGGCCACGGTTGGTGGTGCCGAAGGGCTCGAGGTTGGCTTTTTCACCGTCGGCTACCGTCCCACCCCGGCCGACGGCTTTCCGGCCATCGGACGCGTCGGCGACTTCGACGGCCTCTACGTGACGGTCATGCATTCGGGTATCACGCTGGCGCCGCTCGTCGGCGAACTTGCAGCGCAGGAAATCGCGACCGGCAAGCGCGACCCGGACCTTGCACCTTACGATCCCCGCCGCGCTGCGCTCGCGGAGGCCAACAGCGCTATCTGGCGTTGATTGACCCACGTGCTGCGCTAAGCAGATTCTCCGCGCCCAGCGCCACGTAGCGCTGCTCGTTGCCAAGCGCTACGAGCCGGTAGCCCATATCGACGTAGCGGCCGGTGTACGATGGATCGACGGCGAAGATGCCCGCAAACTTGCCGGCCTTGCGCGCGCGTGCGGCGACCTGCTCGATGGTTTGCATCATATCCTCCAGCGTCGGATTGATCGTCGCGCCATTGGTCCAGGCAATCGAGAAGTCCGAAGGCCCCAGAAAGACCGCGTCGATGCCGGGCGTTTCAAGAATCTCATCCAAAACAGCCAGCGCCGCGCGTGTTTCGATCATGGCGAAAGAGACAATGCGGCGATTCATTTCTTTCAGCCAAGTCGCCTGATCTTTGCCCTGAAGCCGCCCGAACGCGAATGTTGGTCCCCACGAACGGCCACCGATCGGAGGATACTTCATATGTTCGGCGAAGCGGCGCGCGTCCTCGACCGAATTCACCATCGGTGCGATCACCGCCTCAGCGCCAAAATCCAGAGCGCGGCTGGCCATGTCCCAGCGCCCGACAGGGATGCGCACCACCACGTGCTTGTTGGCGTGGCGAACCGCCGGCACCGAGCGCAGGACGCTATCCTCGTGATGGCCGCCATGCTGCATGTCGAGTGTGATCGCATCAAAGCCCTGAGCCGATACAATCTCGACCGTCAGCGGATCCGGCACACCGGACCACGCGGTTATGATAACTTCGTCCGCCGCCAGCCGATCGACAAGGTGCATGAAACCACTCCCCGCGAGAAACGCATCCACATTGATGCCGTCAGCGCTGGAAACGCAAAGAAAAACCGCCCGACAAGCGGGCGGTCGAAATTGGTCCAGCAGTGGATAAGCTCAGGTGCTTTTGATCTGCTCGATGGCTTGATACATTAATTCGTCCATCGTACGACGGATCTGATGATCGGACTGGTCGACGCCGGCGGTGTCGAAGTCCTTTCGCACCTTGCGAAACACGTCGTGGTCGCCGGCTTCTTCAATGTCGGACACAACGACCTCCCTGGCATAGGCATCGGCGTCGGCGCCACTCTTGCCAAGCTTTTCCGCTGCCCACAGCCCCAGCAGCTTGTTGCGGCGGGCGGTCGCCTTGAAGCGCAACTCCTCATCGAAGACGAACTTACGCTCGAAACCCTCTTCGCGATCCTTCATACTCGTCATGACGTTCCTCCGGCTGGGAATTCGATTCTGCTCATCCCATATAAGTGGTCCAGATGCACAAACCAAAACGTCGCGCCATGGTCAATATCGGCTATGATGCTGCAATGCGGCAAATCGCTGCTGAAAGGCGTTGATTGCGGGGAATTGCCGATTGAGCAAAAGGCACTATTGCGATAGAGACCGCCCGAGAAACCCATGTCCTCGCACGCATGGCGCGAGTCGGACGGTCGGGAAATAATCTGCCTTCCGGGAAATCCAGAGAACCGATCATGAAAAATCGCCGCCGAATTTACGAAGGCAAGGCCAAGATCCTCTATGAAGGGCCGGAGCCGGGGACATTGATCCAGTTCTTCAAGGATGACGCCACCGCGTTCAACAAGAAGAAGCACGAGATCGTCGACGGCAAAGGCGTCATCAACAACCGCATTTCCGAGCACATTTTCAACCATCTCAACCGGATGGGCATTCCGACGCATTTCATCCGTCGCATCAATATGCGCGAGCAGCTGATCAAGGAAGTCGAGATCATCCCGCTGGAAGTTGTCGTCCGCAACATAGCCGCCGGATCGCTGGCAAAGCGCCTCGGCATCGAGGAAGGCACCGTACTGCCGCGCTCGATCATCGAGTTCTACTACAAGGCCGATGCGCTCGACGACCCGATGGTCTCTGAAGAGCACATCACCGCTTTCGGCTGGGCGAGCCCGCAGGAAATCGATGACATCATGGCACTCGCCATCCGCGTCAACGACTTCCTATCCGGTCTGTTCATGGGCATCGGAATCCAGCTCGTCGATTTCAAAATCGAGTGCGGCCGCCTGTTCGAGGGAGAGATGATGCGCATCGTCGTGGCCGACGAGATTTCGCCGGACTCCTGCCGCCTCTGGGACGTGAATACCCAGGACAAGCTCGACAAGGACCGCTTCCGCCGTGACATGGGCGGCCTCGTCGAGGCCTATCAGGAGGTAGCGCGCCGTCTCGGCATCATGAACGAGAACGAACCGCCGCGTCCCTCCGGCCCGATCCTCGTCGCATCGAGCAATGGCAAGGGTAAGCCGCACTAAGCGGTTTACCCTCCCCAGACATCCAAGCAGGGAACGATAGCCAGTGATCAAGGCCCGCGTAACCGTCACTCTCAAGACTGGCGTGCTCGACCCCCAAGGCAAGGCAATCGAGGGCGCTCTGGGAACGCTCGGCTTCTCCGGCGTCGGGTCTGTACGCCAGGGCAAGGTCTTCGACGTCTTGCTGGACAGTGCCGACACAACAAAGGCCGAGGCCGACCTGAAAGCCATGTGCGAAAAGCTGTTGGCAAACACGGTGATCGAGAATTATTCTGTAACGATCGGCTGAGGAGCAACGCATGAAATCCGCGGTTGTCCTCCTTCCCGGCCTCAATCGCGACCGCGACATGATTGCGGCGCTGACCAAGATTTCCGGCCATGCGCCCGTCACAGTGTGGCAGACGGAAACCGAAATTCCGGATGTAGACCTCATCGTCATACCGGGCGGGTTTTCCTACGGTGATTATCTGCGCTGCGGCGCGATCGGCGCGCGCAAGCCGGTGATGCGGGCGGTCGCCGAAAAAGCGGCCAAGGGCGTTCCGGTCATCGGCGTGTGCAACGGCTTCCAGATCCTGCTCGAGGCAGGCCTGTTGCCCGGCGCGCTCATGCGCAACACATCGCTCAAGTTTGTTTGCCGTGAGGTGAAGCTGCAAGTGTCGAACGCCAATACGGCGTTCACCCGCAACTACGCCCCCGGTCAGGTCATTCGCGCGCCGGTGGCTCATCACGACGGCAACTACTTCGCCGATGCCGAAACGCTGGCACGCATTGAAGGCGATGGCCAGGTGGTGTTCCGTTACGCCGAAGGCACCAACCCGAACGGGTCAGTGAACGACATTGCCGGGATCATGAACACCGATGGCAATGTGCTTGGCCTGATGCCGCACCCGGAAGACCTGATCGAGGCCGCGCATGGCGGCACTGACGGGCGCGGCCTGTTCGAAAGCGCGCTCGGCATTCGCGCCGCAGCATGATTGTCACCGTAGTCGGCAATTTATCGACTATCGGACCGAATGCCGGCAACATGCGCTATGTACAGCTCGTGGAATAATGACAAGTGGGACAATCTTTGATGCCATATCTGCGCGTCGTGCTGCCATTTCTCGCGCTCGCCCTTGCGGCGTGCCAGGCGGCCCCGTCAAAGACAACGAGCAGTGGTGGCGGCAAGAGCGCATCACTGCGTGCAATGGAGGTTGTCGCGACGGCAGCCCACAAATGCTGGTTCGCATCGAAGGACCCCGCCTTCAAGCCGTATAAATTTGCCAACGAACTGAATTCGTTCAGCGGCCAGCCGCGTTTCCTGCTTGTGCCCGCCAAGAATTATGGCGGGCGGCCACTGCTGGTCGTTCAAGCCAGCGGCGGCTCCTCGAAAGTTGATGCATTTGGCCCGTTGCTGAGCGAGCCGCTTGGACCACGTGTAACGAGCGACCTCACCCGCTGGACCTCAGGCGATCCATCCTGCGCCGCGGCGGCTTGAACCTGCAGGACACGATCTAATCGATCCTGCGGGCTGTTCCCGATACGCGGATGCTGGTTCCCAGCTTCGGCGGAATCTCAGCCCGAAGCAGCGAGCGCATTCCCATGTCTTCTCCCTGAATGATTTCGATCGCGCCGCCATGCGGCCAATCGATATCGCGTAGATAGCCGCCAAGGGCGGCGGCGGCAGCACCGGTCGCCGCGTCCTCATACACACCACCCGATGCGAAAGGGTTGCGGGCATGGAAAAGCTGCTCTCTCTCGGCAAATAGCAGACTGATGGTGGTTATCTTTTGCACCTGCATGAGCCGCTTACCGTCCTCGAAGTCGTACATCATGTCGCGCAGTTTCTGATGATCGTTCAGCGCGAGAACAAGATGCCTGCTGCCGGCCATGGCCAATGCTGCGGGAATTCTGGGATCGAGATCGTCACTCACTAGGCCAAATAGCTGCAGGCTCTCATCAATCAGCTTCGCGGATGCGGCTTGGCTGCTGGTCTGGGGCGATTGAAGTGCCGCATGCATCGCGTTTCCGTCTACCCGCGCCTCAACCGTTATGCGCGTATCGTTAAGTTCGAGGTCAAAAACGCGGTTGCCGAATTGCGCGGCCAACGCCGCTCCCAATGCGATCGTGGCATGACCGCAGAACGGCACCTCAGATTCAGGCGCGAAATATCGAACACGCCAGCTTTTCCCTGCAGGCGCCGCAAATGCCGTTTCGGAATATCCAACTTCGGTCGCCAAAGCCTGCATGGCGGACGCATCGGGCAACTCGTCTGTCACCACAACCCCCGCAGGATTTCCGCCTTTGTCGCCATCCGAAAACGCTGCAATTCTCTGTATTAGCATGCTTCAATTCCAGGTTTTGTCTGTGATGGCCGTTGGCATTATGTCTGATCGCCGCTGACGGCATCTGACCGACCGACGGCAAGGTGCCGGTAAATCGGGTGGCCTTGGGCCATTCTGCTTCAAAGGCGGCGGGTGTTTGATAGTGGGCGGGAATGGGGGAAACCGCTCACGAACGCATACCGAGGGTTTAGCAAGCCAGCGGTGCAAACACCGCCCGCCTTTGAAGCAAAATGACCCATTCCCGACGGCGGTGGTACAGTTACAAACCGTCCGCAATGTTCAGGGTAATCCAGTTTCATTCCCATGGATTGCGCAACCCTTCGCGTTCGGCGTCGGCTCGCGACAAGCCGATATCCTTGAGCTGCTGGTCGGTCAGCGACAGCAGCGCCAGCCGGCTGCGGCGCTTTTCGAGCATGGCCGAAATCGCCAGGAATAACGCCGAAATCAGGCGCGCACCGCCTGATTCCCTGCGTATGGCGCTCGCCGGTCAGCTCCTGCAGGTCACTCAATCTGAAAGTGCGAATTGTACTCATTGCTCTTCTCCAACCGTTTTTCCTGTTCCTTTACAGGTACAATCTTTTGAATTGACCCCATTGCAATTGCAAGCTATCAAATTGTCATGATGACAAATTGGCTTCCCGACCTTTCTCAGGGCACAGGCCCGCTCTATCTCCGGCTCGCTGACCAGATCGAACGCGATATTGGCAGCGGCAAGTTGCCGGCTGGGGACAAGCTGCCGCCGCAGCGCAACCTTGCCTATGATGTCGGGGTGACAATCGGCACCGTCACGCGCGCCTACGGTGTGGCCCGCGAACGCGGTTTGGTCAGCGGAGAGGTCGGGCGTGGCACCTACGTGCTCGGCGACACCGCGGGAGACGGCGGTTCTCCCCGCATAGAGGTGCGAGGCTCCGGTGCGCTTTCCATTATTTCGGAGGCGACGCCCAGCCAGGTCAAGCTGCGAATGGACAGCACGTCGGCGTCCGATGTCGGGCAGAGTGTGGTCATTCAGAAACTGCTCAACCGGATCACCAGCGAACATGCCGACAAGGTTGGCGACTACACGCGTAGTTGGCCGCAGGACTGGCGCGAAGCAGGCAAGAGGTGGCTAGGCGTCGATGACTGGTCGCCGGACCAGCAAGCCATCGTCTCGACGGCTGGCTGTCACGCCGCGATCATGGCAGTTGTGGCCGTTGCGACCGCACCGGGCGACAAGATCGCGTTCGAACAGCTAACCTATTCGTCGATCTCGCGCAGCGCCAATCTGATCGGCCGCCGCAGCGTGGTATTCGGCAACGACAAAAGTGGTGCGGACCCTGAGGATTTCGAGCGTCTTTGCGCCCAGCAGCACCCGAAACTGGTGTTCCTGATGCCCTCCATGCAGAACCCAACTCTTTCGATCATGCCGGAAGACCGCATGCGCGCGATCGTCGAGGTTGCGCGCAAGTACAATGTCTGGATCATCGAGGATTCCATCTACAGCTCCCTGCTCGAGCAGAAGCCAAGCACGTTGGCAGCCCTCGCACCGGAGCGGGTGTTTCACGTCGGCGGCTTGTCGAAGGCCGTGTCCGCAGGCGTGCGCGCGGGATGGGTCGCATGCCCTGCGCATTTCGCGCCGCGCGTCCAGACCGCGCACAAGATGGTCACCGGCGGCATTTCGTTCATGCTCGCGCAGCTTGCCGCCGACATGGTGAACAGCGGCGAGGCCGATGCGATCCGGGCGAAGGTTCGCAAGGAGATTGCGGCACGAGAGGAGATGGCGCGGCGGATTTTCGCTGGCCTCGATTTCCAGTCGCACCCGAATGTCCCGTATCTCTGGATGAAACTGCCCGAGCCCTGGCTTTCAGGCACCTTCAAGCAGGTTGCCGCGAACGAAGGCGTGCTGGTCGACGATGAGGACGAGTACAAGCCGGGACGCGGCGAGAAGGTCTACTATCGTATCCGCGTCAGCTTCTCGATTCCGAAGAACCGCGAGGATGTCGCGGCAGGATTTTCGACGATCCGCCGCCTGATCGATCACGCCGGATCGGGTTACGACAGCTACGGTTGAACGGCATCAATTCATCGCGGCCGCCTCAGTGCGAACACACCATGCAACCCCTGTGAGTTGCCGGCGATTTTCGCGACATTGAGGGTGTCATTCCACGACGCTTGTTATATGAACCGGCCATCCCAATCAGGCGAGGCCGGCTTTCCCCGATGAGCATCCGCAACGACGTCGCGATCACGGACGATTTGGTGAAGGCACACGGGCTGAAGCCCGATGAATACCGGCGCATCCTGGCGCTGATCGGCCGCGAGCCAACCTTCACCGAACTCGGCATTTTCTCGGCGATGTGGAACGAGCACTGCTCGTACAAATCCTCGAAAAAATGGCTGCGTACTCTTCCCACCAAGGGACCTCGGGTCATTCAGGGTCCCGGCGAGAATGCCGGCGTGGTCGACATTGGCGACGGACAATGCGTGGTCTTCAAGATGGAGAGCCACAACCACCCGTCCTACATCGAACCGTATCAGGGTGCGGCCACCGGCGTCGGCGGCATCCTGCGCGACGTGTTTACCATGGGTGCGCGGCCGATTGCGGCCATGAACGCTCTGCGCTTCGGCGAGCCTGATCATCCCAAGACCAGGCATCTGGTTGCCGGCGTGGTTTCCGGCGTCGGCGGCTACGGCAACGCCTTCGGCGTGCCGACGGTCGGCGGCGAGGTCAATTTCGATGCCCGCTACAACGGCAACTGCCTCGTCAACGCTTTCGCCGCCGGCCTTGCGCGAACCGACGGCATCTTCCTGTCGGAAGCAAAGGGAGTCGGCCTGCCTGTCGTCTATCTCGGTGCCAAGACGGGACGCGACGGTGTCGGTGGCGCTACCATGGCATCGGCCGAATTCGACGATACGATCGAGGAAAAGCGCCCGACCGTGCAGGTCGGGGACCCGTTCACGGAAAAATGCCTGCTGGAGGCCTGTCTGGAATTGATGGCGTCCGGCGCGGTCATCGCCATTCAGGATATGGGCGCCGCCGGTCTCACCTGCTCGGCGGTCGAGATGGGCGCGAAAGGCGATCTCGGCATCGAACTCGACCTCGATAAGGTGCCTGTGCGCGAAGACCGCATGAGCGCCTATGAAATGATGTTGTCGGAAAGCCAGGAGCGCATGCTCATGGTGCTGAAGCCGGAGCTGGAAAAGCAAGCCGAAGCGATCTTCCACAAGTGGGGTCTGGATTTCGCCATAGTCGGAAAGACGACCGATGATTTGCGCTTTCGCGTCATCCATCAGGGCGAGGAGGTTGCCAACCTGCCGATCAAGGAGCTTGGCGACCAAGCTCCGGAATACGACCGGCCATGGACCGCACCGCTGTCCCGCGCCCCGCTTGCAACGGACGACATTCCCCAGGCGGACGTGTCCGATGCGCTGCTCCAAATGCTGGGCGGCCCCGACCTTTCAAGCCGCCGCTGGGTCTGGGAGCAGTACGATTCGCTCATCCTCGCCAATACGCTGCAGATCCCCGGCGGCGACGCCGGCGTCGTGCGCGTGGATGGCCATGCGACCAAGGCGCTCGCCTTTTCGTCGGACGTCACGCCGCGCTATTGCGAGGCCGATCCGTTCGAAGGCGGAAAGCAAGCCGTGGCGGAATGCTGGCGCAACCTCACGGCGACTGGTGCGGAGCCGCTGGCGGCGACCGACAATCTCAATTTCGGCAATCCCGAACGCCCGGAAATCATGGGCCAGCTGGTAAAGGCGATCGAAGGCATTGGCGAAGCCTGCCGGGCGCTGGATTTCCCGATCGTCTCGGGCAATGTCTCGCTCTACAACGAAACGAACGGCCAGGGCATTTTGCCAACGCCGACCATCGGCGGCGTAGGCCTGATCGGTGACTGGTCGAAGATGGCGCGCATCGGCTTTGCGGCCGAGGACGAGGCGATCATTCTGGTCGGCGCGCAGGCCTCGTGGGGCACTCATCTCGCTCAGTCGATCTACATGCGTGACATTCATGGACGCACCGATGGTCCAGCCCCGGCGGTGGATCTGGCGCATGAGAAGCGGACCGGCGATCTGGTGCGCAAGCTGATTGCGACCGGCGTGGCCACAGCCGTCCATGATCTGTCGGACGGCGGTCTGGCGGTCGGACTGGCCGAAATGGCAATGGCCGGCGGCATTGGCGCGACGGTCAATCAGCCCAGAGACCATTCCCCTATACCAGTGTTCTTCGGCGAGGACCAAGGCCGCTATCTCGTCACCGTCCCGCGCGATCAAATTGACTGGTTCCTGGGTGAATTCCTAAAGGCTACCGGCGTGTTCGCGCCTTGGATCGGCGTCACCGGCGGGCGGGAACTTAAGCTGGGAGACGCGCGTGCGGTTTCCATCGCCGAGTTGAAGGCGGCGCATGAGGGCTGGTTCCCAAAATTCATGGACGGCGAACTTCCTTCGGCCAACTGACGCGATCAGGCTTGATCTCAGGCGCGTAACGCTCAAGGTATGAGGCGCGGCGTTTGCACGCTGCGCCAATCATTCGGGGAACCAGACCATGGCGATGGAAGCGAACGACATCGAAAAACTGATCAAGGACGGCATCCCCGACGCGAAGGTGACGATCCGCGATCTCGCTGGCGACGGCGATCACTACGCTGCCGAAGTCGTTGCAGAAAGCTTTCGGGGCAAGAGCCGCGTGCAGCAGCATCAGATGGTTTATGATGCCCTGAAGGGCAATATGGGCGGCGTTCTGCACGCCTTGGCCTTGCAAACGAGCGTGCCGGAATAGCGCAAGCGCACACTGATCCTCCCCCACCTGCCCGTTTAGTAGTTCTTGCTCACCGCAGAGTCAGCTATCTTTTGTGACACCACCACGATCGGCCCAGCTGGATAGTCGCCGCCGACCAGATATTTGGTGCCGTCGTGGAGCGCCGATACCGCGCCATCGAAGAACAGGGCGTTCGGACAGGCTAGGTGATCGCGGAACAGCCGGGCGAAGCTGCCAAGACTGACCGGCGTTCGGGAAATTGCGAAGAACACGGTTTGCGGATCGCGCACTCCTACCCCGTTGCGGATAAATCGGGATTCGCCGTTCGGTTCGAATTTCGGATGGAGTTGCCCATCGATCACCAGCATCGGGCCCGATTGCGTCGCGATGCGCGCGGAAAGCCTGGCAGCAGCAAAGGCACTAGTCTCCATCACGCCGGCATCACCTGAGTGGTCAACATAGAATACGCCATTGGGCTTCATGAAAAAGTTTCCGGGCGCATCGGCCTGATTGAGGGGTGCAAGCTCCCTTCCGCTTTCGACGAGCAGGCCGACAGGCGAGAAGTCGTCATGATACATCCCTGCATTCATGGCAAAGAGGAATGGATGCTCGGCGGCGGCTTTCGGCAGACGCTCATAGGGATTGCCATCGAGCCCTTTGAGATACAGTTCGATGTCGTACTCTGCCGCATTCACCTCGCAGACGATGTAGGCAACGGTCTCAAAGCT
This sequence comes from uncultured Alphaproteobacteria bacterium, assembly GCA_963829135.1. GTDB lineage: Bacteria > Pseudomonadota > Alphaproteobacteria > Rhizobiales > Rhizobiaceae > Kumtagia. Next base: position 121,823 of record CAWHHO010000005.1, read on the forward strand.
GTCGGGACGGCAGGTTTGCGGGAGACCTGTCGACTGAGCCGAGAATTCAGCCCCGCGCGGCCAGAACCACCACATAGCGGCGAATCCAACGACGAGTAGCGGAATGACCGTCCAGTAAACCTGCTTCATCGACCCAAATACGCCTCGATTCATGCGCTAAAACCTCATTGAAATACGACTGCGCCGAAACCGGGACGCGGATGTACAGGGGTTGCGTAGGGTTGCGGCTGCTTTGCAACGCAGTTGGCACAACTGCAATGCAGCACGGCGTCTTGTTTCGGGTCGCCGTAGGGTTTATTTCATGGCTATGTTTCGGCCTGCCTCCCACAGGCGCAAAAGGATTGTCACCCATGAGCGGTATCAACGACTATATCGACAGCGAAGTGAAGAGCCAGGATGTCGTGCTTTTCATGAAGGGCACACCCGGCTTTCCGCAGTGCGGTTTCTCCGGACAGGTGGTCCAAATCCTCGATTACCTCGGAGTGGACTATAAAGGCGTCAATGTGCTGACCTCGACTGATCTGCGACAGGGTATCAAGGAATATTCGAACTGGCCGACCATTCCCCAGTTGTATGTGAAAGGCGAATTCGTTGGCGGCTGCGACATAATCCGCGAAATGTTCCAGGCAGGCGAGTTGCAGAATTTCTTCGAGGAAAAGGGCGTCAGCGCGCGCGCCGCATCCTGAAAGGTCCCGGACCCGGCGCCTGGCCGCCGGTTCCTCCTTGAATAGCGAAACACTGCGGATGCGCCGGGTTCCCGGCGCATTTCGTTTTGCCGCGATTGTAATCGGAGCAGCCCGATGGACCAGCAGACCACTGCGACGAAGCAGCTTGCCTTCCCCATCCCGCGATGGGAGTTCATCGCGCTTTGCGCGGCGCTTATGGCGCTCAATGCCCTTGCCATCGACATCATGCTGCCCGGCTTGCAGCAAATCGGCGCAAGCTTGGGCGTCGAGAATGAGAACCATCGTCAATATGTAATCACGGCCTATTTCGCCGGCATGGCTTTCGCGCTGCTGGCCTATGGCCCAGCCTCCGACCGGTTTGGCCGTCGCACGCCGCTGCTGTTCGGTCTCGGCGTTTATCTTGTTGCCGCCTTCGCCGCGGCGCTCTCACCCAATTTCGAGACACTTCTCGCGCTGCGGTTCATCCAGGGCATCGGCGCAGCATCGACCCGCGTCATTGCTGTTTCGATGGTTCGCGACCGCTTTGGTGGGCGGCAGATGGCAGAAACCATGTCGCTCATCTTCATGGTGTTCATGATCATCCCGGTGATCGCGCCGAGCATCGGTCAGCTGATGATGCTGTTCGCTAACTGGCACATGATCTTCATCTGCATGGGCCTGATTGCGCTTGCGATCACCACATGGGCGGCGCTGCGCCTCCCGGAAACGCAGCATCCGGAGGATCGGCGGCCGTTCACGCTGGCTTCGGTCGGCCAAGCCTTCGGCACGGTGCTGACGACGCGCGCTTCGCTGTTTTACACGCTTGCGTCTACCACGGTATTCGGTGCGTTGTTCGGCTTCATCAATTCGGCACAGCAGATCTATGTCGGCATTTACGGTTTGGGTGTCTGGTTTCCGATCGTCTTTGCAGGGGTAGCCGGCCTGATGGCGGTGTCGTCCTTCCTGAATTCACAACTTGTGATGCGGTGGGGAATGCGCAGGCTGTCGCATGGAGCGCTTGTTGGCTTTTTCGCAGTCAGCGCGATCTGGTTCGTCTGGTCGATGTCAGGACAGGTGCCGCTTGTTGCCTTCGTGCTGCTGTTCGCGGCAGCGATGTTCCAGTTCGGCTGGATCGGCTCGAATTTTAACGCACTCGCCATGGAACCACTTGGCCACATCGCCGGATCGGCGTCCTCGGTTCAGGGCTTCATCCAGACACTCGGCGGCGGGCTCATCGGCGCGTTCATCGGCCAGTCCTTCAACGGCACCACAACGCCACTCGCCGCGGGGTTCTGCGGCGTGGCAGGGCTGAGCCTGGTATCCGTCCTGATTGCCGAGCGGGGGCGGCTGTTCCACGCTCAACACGACCCCAAGCCGCGAGGGTGACGCGGCAGTTTCTTCTGCTGGGTCGATAGCAAGGCGCTCAATCTCCCCACAGCGCTTGCTTGATCTCGTGCCAGCTATTCTTGTCGGGTGCGGCGAGCAGACCACCCCCGACATGCGACGGCAGATAGGGCGAGCCATCAAGCCGGGCCGAATAGCCGCCGGCCTCGGCATGGATGAGCGTTCCGGGCAGATGGTCCCAAGGCATCAGCTTCTGGTAAGCTACAAAGTGTCCGCCACCGGTTGCCAGCAACCAATATTCATGCGCGGCACAGCGGTAGTTGAAGAACGCTCCGAACTTCGCGAGATTGCGCGCCACCATCGAGCGCTCCGGTTCCTGGAGGTAGTTCCAAGATGCAACGCCATTCATCTGCGAGATCGGCTTCGGTTCGGCTACGCGGCAGCGCTCCAGCCGCCCGTCGGAGTGACGGATGTGGGCACCGGCGCCTTTCAGCGCCATCAGGAAGTCCTTGCCCAGCGGGTCGTGGATGATACCGGCGACCGTTTCGCCATTGAGCCACCACCGCCATCATGACCCCGAATAGCGGCAGGCCGGCGGCGAAGTTGAACGTGCCATCGACCGGATCGATGACGAAGGCCAGCGGCGCTTCGCCAAGACCATCCAGCACCGACGGGTCGGCGGCGTGCGCCTCCTCGCCAACAACCAGAGCGTCGGGGAAACGCTCGCGCAGGCGCGTCGTAATCAGACGCTCCGCATTGACGTCCGCCTCGGTCACCAGATCGGTCGCCGAGGTCTTTTCGCGGATATCCGCGGCCGAGAGGTGGCGCCAGCGCGGCATGATCTCGGTCGCGGCGGCTTCCGCCAGAAGCGCGGTCAACCAATCGACTGTCTTGTCGTCAAAGCGCATAGGAATGCCTCTCGGGTCGGATCAGTGGAGGAAATTAGAGAAGGTGACGCAGCGAATGCCACCGGGTATGCAATCAGGCGCCTAAGCGTGAAGCGGTTGGCCCAATTCACCGCGGTCTTCGTCGGATCGCCGGACAGAAAGACCGGCGAAATTGAAGATGCCGCGGTCAAGCAGATGAGACGGGCGAACGTTGGCGAGGGCGCGGACCATCGTATCCTTGCGGCCGGGCATGCGATGCTCGATATCGTCGATCATCGCCTTCATGGCGTTTCGCTGCAAGCCTTCCTGGCTGCCGCAGAGATCGCATGGAATGATCGGAAAGCGCATCGAATCGGCAAAGCGCGCAAGGTCGCTCTCGGCGCAGAAGGCGAGCGGCCGGAGCACCATCACGTCGCCCTCGTCATTGAGCAGCTTTGGCGGCATCGCGGCGAGACGGCCACCGTGGAAGAGGTTCATGAAGAAGGTCTCGAGTACATCCTCGCGGTGGTGGCCGAGAACCAGCGAAGAACATCCCTCCTCCCGTGCGATGCGGTAAAGATGACCGCGCCGCAGCCGCGAGCATAGCGAGCAATAGGTGTTTCCCTCGGCGATCTTGTCGGTGACGATCGAATAGGTGTCGCGGTATTCGATGCGATGCTGGATGCCATGGCTGTCGAGGAATTCCGGCAATATGTGTTTCGGAAAGTTGGGCTGGCCCTGGTCGAGATTGCAGGCGAGCAGCTCTACGGGCAGCAGGCCCCGCCATTTCAGGTCCAGCAGGATTGAAAGCAGGCCGTAGGAATCCTTGCCGCCGGACAGTGCCACCAGCCAGCGCTCGCCTGGCTTCGCCATCGCGAAGTTTTCGATCGCTTCGCGCGCGTTGCGCAACAGCCGCTTGCGCAGCTTGTTAAACTCGACCGAGGTCGGGACCTCGACGGAACAGCGGATGACAGCCTCCGCCATCTTCGAATGCTTCCACCGGCGCGACATTGATGTTCATGGTTGGATCCAGGTCCAAGTTCACGACTGTCAACTCTCTACCTGCGCTGGCCCCGGCAAACAACAAGCCATGCGCGAACCGGGCTCACGCAGGCCAAACAAAAAAGGCCGCCCCAAGAGAGCGGCCTTCCATGTGGCATGATGCCATGATTAGCGCGAGTAGAACTCGACGACCAGGTTCGGTTCCATCTGAACGGCGAACGGCACGTCCGAAAGGCCCGGAACCCGCTTGAAGGTTGCGGTCATCTTGTTGTGGTCGGCGTCGATGTATTCCGGAACGTCGCGCTCGGCGAGCTGCACGGATTCCAGAACCAGAACGAGTTGCTTGGACTTCTCGCGAACCTCGATCACGTCGCCGGCCTTGCAGCGGTACGAACCGATATTGACGCGCGTGCCATTGACGTTGATGTGGCCATGATTGACGAACTGGCGAGCCGCGAAGATCGTCGGAACGAACTTCGAGCGATAGACGACCGCATCGAGGCGCGATTCGAGCAGGCCGATCAGGTTTTCGGAAGTATCGCCGCGGCGGCGGTTGGCTTCCTCGTAGGTCTTGCGGAACTGCTTTTCCGAAACGTCACCATAGTGACCCTTCAGCTTCTGCTTGGCGCGCAGCTGCAGGCCGAAGTCGGAAAGCTTGCCCTTGCGGCGCTGGCCGTGCTGGCCCGGGCCGTATTCACGCTTATTGACCGGGGACTTCGGGCGGCCCCAGATATTTTCGCCAAGACGGCGGTCGATCTTGTATTTCGCGGATTCGCGCTTGCTCATCGCATTCCCTTTCAAAACATTACACCCGGAACCTCATGTTCCAGGTGAAGGAAACGCGCCCTCCTCTGGCCTCGTTTTCGAGACCTGACAGGATCTTCCACGCACGCTTTGCGATAAAGACCCACGGGACACGTCGTTGCGAGACCAGAAGTAGCATACGGTTTCAGCCCGGTCTCGCGGCCACAAAAACCGACACCGGACCTTTCGGCCCGGCGCTGGCGGGTGAGTATGGGAGAGATCGGCGAATGTCAAGCGAATGGAGCGGCGAAACGCGTGGGTCAGGCCACGCGCGCTTCTACTGCAAGCCATTCCAGCGTCCAGCAAGCACCGGGCGCTTCTGCCATCGCATGCTGCAAAGCCGGCAGGATAGCGTGCAGGTCTGATTCCAGTGTGTAGGGCGGATTGACGATCACCATGCCCGAACCGTCGAGGCGCGGTTCGGACGACGGTCCCCGCACGAACAAGCGGATATCAAGGATCTTGGGAATCCCGGACTGCCGTAAATTCTGCTGGAACGCCGCGGCGGCGGCGCGGTCCTTCACCGGATACCACAGCGCGTAAATGCCGCCGGGCCAGCGGCGGTGCGCTGTGACAAGCCCTTCGAGGAGTCGATCGAACTCGCCGGCCTGCTCGAAGGGCGGATCGACAATGACCAATCCGCGCTTCTCCTTGGGTGGCAGATGCGCCCCGAGCGCGAGCCAACCATCGAGTTCGATGACGCGCACCTGATAGTCGTCGGCAAACAGCCCCCGGAGTGCACGGACATCTTCGCGATGCAGTTCTATCGCCGTCAGTCGGTCCTGCTTGCGCAGGAGTTGCCTGATTATGAACGGCGACCCTGGATATCGGATCAGCTCACCGGGAGGATTGGCGATGCCAACGACGTCGAGATAGGGCTGCAGCAATTGAGCAGCAGGCTCCGCGAGTGACCCTTTGAGCAGCCGCCCAATGCCGCCTTGCCATTCGCCGGTCTTCCGAGCCTGTTCGCTGGCAAGATTGTAGAGCCCCCTGCCGGCATGCGTGTCGATGACTCTGAACCCCTTCTCCTTCAGCTTGAGGTATTCGATCAGCCGCACCAGCACCGCATGCTTGACGACATCGGCGAAATTGCCGGCGTGAAAGGCATGGCGATAGTTCATCAGGGTGAGGCCGCGTCCCTGCCCCAGCGCGGCCTTGTCGGCGGGGCGGTCGGCGTACCGCTGCCGTCGCGAGGACCGCGCCGAAACGACAGCACAAAGCCGATGAAACCAATTGCCATGATCGAGAAACCGATCGGCTGCGCCCTTGGATCGGATTGCTTTCCGCCACCTTCCAACAGCAGGTCGACAGCAAGCATCTCGACTCCCTCCGCATCGCCCGGCCCCACGGTAAAGGTAAAGGTGCCGTCCTGAACCTCCGGAATCGTTCCCGCCTGAATTCGATGGATGTGTTGAAGCGTCTGCGGAGAATCCTCCCGCGTCTCGGCGCCGTCGAGGCTCAACCGTCGAGCCAGCAGCGTTTTCCCCGCAGATGAGGCGGTGATCGTCAGAACGATCTGGGTCGGGTCAAATACGGCAGGCACGGCCGCGGTTGCGTCCAGGACGATTTTGACCGGTGCGTCGGCAGACGTCAGCGGCACATCGACAGCGAGAAAGCCGCTTGCTGTATCTTGCACCCGCCAGCTGCCGATCTCATGACCGGACGAATTGCGCATTACCCACGGATACGCGAAGGCCACACCGCCACCGACCAGAAACAAAACCAGGAACAAGAATCGCATCATCGTCTGGATCTCGTCAGCCTCGCCATTACGCCTTGCGTTCCCATCGGCGTTCAGGGGTTTGCTGCCAATAGGTGACTTCGTGGCCCGCCGCCTTCTGGATTTTCCACTGGCTTCGCGCGTCTTCCAACTGCGCTGCGTCATGCCCGTCAAACATGAAGACCAGCCGTTGATAGCCTTCGCCGGGCGGTGGGCTGGCGCCATCGACGAGGAAACGAACAACCGCTTCGTTTCTGTTGTCCTGGCTGGTCGTAAGCAGCACCGGCTGCGACTCGGCATGGGGATCGCGATCCACACCGTGAGCGAGAAACGAATCGTCCCGGTAGGTCCAGAGATGCGTGTCGAGGCTGTCGCGGCGCTCGTCGCTGCCAGTCTGCACGATTGTGCGCCAGCCGCGCTGCACCGACCGCTCGAGCAGGTTCGGCAGCGCCTCCTCCAAAGTCGATTCGGTCAAGTGGTAGAACAGGACTTCGGTCATTTCGCGCGAGACTACGACTCGTAGTGATCCCGCACCAGCCTGTCGAGGAGCCGCACGCCGAAACCGGACGACCACGATTGGTTGATCTCGCTTGCAGGCGATCCCATCGCGGTGCCGGCAATGTCGAGATGTGCCCATGGCGTTTCCTTTACGAAGCGCTGCAGGAACTGCGCCGCAGTAATCGCGCCGCCGAACCGACCGGCGGTATTTTTCATATCGGCGTTCTTGGTGTCGATCATCTTGTCGTATTCGGGACCCAGCGGCATGCGCCACACGCGTTCCTGCGTGGTATGTCCGGCCATGAACAAGCGCTCGGCAAGCTGGTCGTTGTTGCAGAACAGCCCCGCATAGTAGCTGCCGAGGCTCACCATCACAGCGCCCGTCAGTGTGGCCAGGTTGATCATGAACTGCGGCTGGAAACGCTCGTTGCAGTACCAGAGCGCGTCCGCAAGCACGAGGCGCCCTTCCGCGTCGGTGTTGATAACCTCGATTGTCTGTCCCGACATCGATTTTACAATATCGCCCGGGCGTTGCGCGTTGCCATCCACCATGTTCTCGACGCAGCCGATGATGCCGACCACATTGGCCTTTGCCTTGCGGGCGGCCAACACGTGCATCAGGCCCGCCACGGCGGCGGCGCCGCCCATGTCACCCTTCATATCCTCCATGCCGGCAGCAGGCTTGATCGATACGCCACCGGAATCGAAGACCACGCCCTTGCCGACAAATGCGATCGGTTTGTCTTTCGGCCTACCGCCGTTCCAGCGCATGATCACCAGGCGGGGCGGGCGCACCGAGCCCTGCGCGACACCGAGAAGCGCGCCCATGCCCAACTTGCGCATCTCCTTTTCCGTCAATACCTCGACTTCGACGCCGAGCGCCTTCAAATCTTGCGCTTTTGCCGCAAACTCAACAGGACCGAGCACATTCGCCGGCTCGTTGACGAGATCACGCGCCAGATAGACTCCGTCAACGACGCCTTCACTCTGGGCGAAAGCTTTTTTCGCGGCCGTCGGGTTCGCGCATTGGATCGTGACCTTGGCGGGCTTGTCGTCGGCGCCGTTCTGATCGTCCTTCTTGGTCTTGTAGGTATCGAACGCGTAGCTGCGCAACAATATGCCTGTGGCAATGGCGGTGGCCTCGCCCGCACCGATCGCAAGACCAGGCAACTCGGCAACGACGGTGACGTCCTTGGACTTCTTGAATTGCGCGGCGATCGAGCCGCCCAGCTTCAGCCAGGCATACTCGTTCATCGCGGCCTCCTTGCCGATACCCACCGCGATGATGCGGTCGAGCGGCGATTTCTCCGGTGCGATCACGTCGACCGCGCTCCCCGCCTTGCCCTTGAACTCGGTGACGTCGAAAGCCCGGGGCAGAACACTTGCGGGGTCGCAGGCTTTTGCGGCAGCACTCAGCCCGCCCTCTTCTGCTGAGAGAACGACGAGCGTCCCTTTCTTAGGTGTGGATAATTTTGCGAACGCGATGGTGGGTCTCAGGGTCATCTCTAACGATCCGGTCTTGCAGCGGGCAGTTGCGCTCTGCGACCTTTCGTCGTTTTGCCCGCAATTGGCAAGCTGGACCCTTGGTCGATACGCAGGACTAAAGCGAAATCATTTCGAGAACGCCCTGCAGACGATCTGAAAGCGGGTGTTTTCTTGCCGTTTACCATCTTTGTTGTCGATCTCTTATCCCACATCGCCAACAATTTGAATGAGGATGGCTGCTCGTTCGGAGCGCCACGATTAAGGCTGGATTGTCTTGCCTATGCCGGGTGGGTATCTTGGGGAATTCCGGTTTCTCTCGGAAGCCCGCCAACCGGTAGGAACCAGGACCGCATCTGACCGATGAAAGTCGTTGAACTCTATATCCTGCGACGAACCGTAGAAGTGCTGTTGGCGGCGCTCGTCTGGACGCTGGGCATAGTCTGGACCACACAGGTCCTGGCACGCATCGATTTGGTTACCGACAACGGCCAGTCGGCCTTCACCTTCTTCGAGATCGCAACGCTAATCCTTCCCTCGATTATTCCCATCGTCGTGCCTTTCGCATTGGCGCTGGCTGTCGCCCAGACATTGAGCGTCATGAACAGTGATTCGGAGCTTGTGGTGATCAATGCCGCTGGAAGCTCGAAATGGGTCATCCTTCGTCCTGTACTTCTGCTGGCACTGGCCGCAAGCATTTTCTCGTTCGTCGTCGACAACGGCGTCGAACCCTATGCCCGCGAGCGGGGGCGCCATCTCGTCGCGGCAGCGCGCGCAGATCTTCTCTCCCTCGTCATCCAGGAGGGAACCTTCCGAAAAGTCGATACGGGCGTCTTTGTGCAGATCGGCGAACGCCTGCCGGATGGCAAGTTGGGCGGGATTTTTGTTGCCGATTCCCGCGAGAAGGGTATCGACCTCATCTATTACGCGAAGACCGGCGCTGTGAATAAGGACAGCGACGGCAAGGAGCTTCTCGTCCTCAATGATGGCGTTGTTCATCGTAAGGCTGAGAAGGGCGACGTCTCGGTTGTCCGCTTCCAGTCTTACGCCTTTGACCTCTCCGCCTTTTCCAAGGCCACCGATTCCATAAAAATGTATCCGAAGGACCGGACGATCTCTTACCTGATCGACCCGGATCCGAACGACGAGGAGTTTCAGGAGAACCCCCGCGCCTTTGAGGTCGAATTGCATCGCCGTTTCAGCGAGTGGATGTACTCAATCGTCTTCGCCATTATCGCGCTCGCTGTCGCGGGCGATGCGCGGTCTCATCGCGAGGGACGGATCAATCCGCTGATAACGGTGGTTGGGATCTGTCTGTTTGTGCGATGGCTCGGCTTCTTCGTGACCAACCAGGCGCAGTCGGCCGCGTTCCTGACGCCACTGATCTATCTGGTTCCCGTGGGCGCAATCGCGGTGTCGAGTTGGTTCATCATCAATAATCGGACCATGGAACTGCCGGTCGCCTGGTCGGAGCGCACGCTGGAACTGATCGGCAATGCGAATAAGCGCCTGTCGCACTTCTGGGAACGAATTTGGAATCGTGATTCCGCCAAGGGGGCGGCATGATCGGAATTACCCTCGGCCGCTATTTTCTTGTCCGCTACGCCAAAATCACGTTCTGGATTCTGCTTGGCGTATTCGCGTTGATTTTTCTGATCGATTTCACCGAGCTTTCCAGCCGGACGTCCAGCCTGCCGGGATTCACGTTTGCCATGGCGCTTGGCGTGTCGGCATTTCGGGTGCCTATGATCATACTGCAGACGGTGCCTTTTGTGGCTCTGTTTTCGGCGATGGCCATGCTGATATCGCTCAATCGCACATATGAGCTGGTCATCGCGCGCGCTGCTGGCATCTCTGCCTGGCAGATTTTGATTCCACCCTGCCTGGGCGCGTTTGTGTTTGGCGTGCTGGTGGTATTGCTGCTCAATCCGCTGGCGGCGCGCGGCTTTTCGCAGTCCGAAGTGCTGGAAAACTATATTCGCTCGGAATCCTTCAATGAGGTGTCGGCCTTTTCGGCACCATGGATCCGCCAGAAGACGGCAACCAGTGATACGATCATCGGCGCGCGCGCCATCCTCAACCAGGGCCTCGAACTTGCCGATGCCATGTTTTTCGAGCTGAATAAGGACGGCGATATCAGTGAGCGAAGGGACGCCAAGCGCGCATTCCTGCGCGACGGCTATTGGGAACTTCAAGATGTCCGCCGCTTCCGCGACGGCCAACAGATCGAAACCGTAGCCGAAGACCGCGTACCGACCAACCTGAAGCCCGAGTTCGTGCAGGAGCGGCTGGCGCGGCCCGAGACCATCCCGTTCCTCGACCTGCCATCCAAGATCGAAGTGGCGCGTTCCTTTGGTTTGCGCGCCAATGCCTTCTCGATGCAGTTCCATTCATTGCTGGCGCTGCCGATGCTGCTGGTGGCGATGACGCTCATTGCTGCAACAGTGTCGATGCGTTTTGCACGTCTGGGACAGTCCGCCACCATGATTCTGGGTGGCGTCCTAGCCGGCTTTCTGCTTTATGTAGTTTCCGTTCTCGTAAGGGCGTTCGGCAACGCCGGATTTGTGCCGCCCTATGTTGCAGCATGGTTGCCGGTGGTGGTGGCGTTGTTCTTTGGGATAACATTCCTTCTCTACAAGGAAGACGGTTAGTGGATGCTCCGTCTGAAAATCGGCGCAAGCCTTCGCTGACGGCGCGTCTCTACGCGACGACGGCGCTCGCCTGCTGGATTCTCGTCGGTGTGGCTGTTCCCGGCGCCCTCGCGCAGGATGTGGTTGAGCTCGCAGATCGCATGGGTCGCGAATCACCGAGCGATTCGCAAATGCTGCTCGAGGCCGACACGCTGGTCTACGACATCGATGCCGACATGGTTTCGGCGGTTGGCACTGTCAGAATTGAATATGGCGGCAACAAACTCGTTGCGCAGAAGGTGAGCTACAACCGCAAGACTTCGCGGCTGGTCGCGACCGGCGGCGTGCAACTCATCGACAGCAGCGGCACGAAGGTCTTCTCGGACGAAATCGACATCACCGACGATTTCTCCGATGGCTTTGCCAATGCGCTACGCGTCGAGACGATCGACAAGACCTATTTCGCGGCGGAAAGCGCCGAGCGGACAGACGGGCTGGTCACCACGTTCAACAACGGCGTTTATACCGCCTGCGCTCCCTGCGAGGAGCAGCCCGATCGCGCGCCGCCGTGGCGCATCAAGGCGCGTAAGATCATCTGGAACGGCAAGACGAAGACCGTGCGCTTCGAGGAGTCGCGCTTCGAATTCTTCGGCTTCCCGATCGCCAGCCTGCCGGCATTCGAGATTGCCGACCCGACGATCAAGCGCAAGAGCGGTTTTCTCTTCCCCCGCATAAGCCGCGATTCCGATCTGGGTTACGGGCTGAGCGTACCCTACTATTTTGCGCTATCGCCCACATACGATCTAACGGTGACGGGCACGGGCCTTACGGAGCAAGGTTTCCTGGGCGAAGCCGAATGGCGCCAGCGGTTCAACAACGGCCAATACAGCCTGAAGATGGCCGGCATCTATCAGGCCGATCCGGAGAGATTCGACGCCAACACAGTCGACTCCGGACCGGATGGAGATCCTAACCGCTTCCGCGGCATGGTCGGAACCCAAGGCGAATTTGACCTCAACCCGCGATGGAAGCTTGGTTGGGACGTTCTCGTGCAGAGCGACAAGGATTTCTCGCGCACTTACGACATCGAAGGATACTCGCAGTTTGTGCACCGCTCCGAGGTTTACCTGACCGGCCTGAATGACCGAAATTATTTCGACCTGCGCGGAATGCATTTCGAAGTCCAGGAAGACATTCTGAGCAGCGATTCGCTCTCCACGTCACGCGAGCAGCCCTGGGTACTTCCGAGCTTCGACTACAACTACATTCCCGACGAGCCCATCGCGGGCGGTGAATTACAATTCAATCTGAACGCGCGGTCGATCTACCGTACGAATTTGGACGACCGCACGTTCGATAACGGGCCCGTCGACGAACGCGAAAATCTCATTCAGGGTATCGAGGGAAATTCGACCCGCCTTACGGCGGAGGCTGAATGGAAGCGTTCGTTCATCACCGACAGCGGGCTTCGTGCTGACCCCGCTGCTCGCCTTTCAGGGCGACACGACCTACGTCAACCAATCAGACTCCTCCCTCGCGGCCCTCGATGCGATGGCGGCTCAACCAGCTACCGCCGCTGGCGTGGACGAGAGGTCGGCGTACTATCGCGCAATGCCGACCGCCGGCATGGAAGTGCGATGGCCGGTCCTGTTCGCCAGCACCAATTCCTCGCATGTGCTGGAGCCGATGGCTCAGCTTTTCGCTCGTCCGGACGAACCCTTCGCCGACGACTACAGTATCCCCAACGAAGACGCCCAGAGCTTCGTTTTCGATGCAGCAACGCTTTTCGAGCGTGACAAGTTTTCCGGCTATGACCGCATCGAGGGCGGTACGCGCGCCAATATTGGGCTTCGCTACAGCGGCAGTTATGACAATGGCTGGGTAACGAACGCCCTATTCGGTCAATCCTACCAGGTTGGCGGCCAGAACTCCTTCTCGTCGCCCGACTATGTGCACGTGGGCGCCTACTCGGGCCTGGAAACCTCGACGTCCGACTATGTCGGCCTCGTTGGCTTCGCCTCGCCTTATGGCCTGTCAGCATCGGTAAGTGCACGTTTCGATGAGCAGAGCTTCGAAGTGCGCCGATCGGAAGCAAAGGCCGGCTACACGACGGGCTTGCTCAGTCTGACTGGCAATTACACCTTCATCCAGGCTCAGCCGCTCTACGGCTTCAGCGAAGACCGCCACGAGGTGAGCGCGGGCGCATCGTTGCGCTTCCATGAAAATTGGCGGGTTTTCGGATCCGGTACCTACGATCTGGAGTCCAGCGTGTTGATTTCCGACTCGATCGGCCTGGCATATGATGACGAGTGCTTCGCTTATGCGTTCAGCATGTCGACGGAACGCGACGCGGATGATGGCGGCGATACAGAGCGGAAATTCGGCTTCAGCGTTTCATTGCGTACGCTAGGCGATTTCGGCAATGGGAGCGGCGATAGCGGAACTGCATTTACGCGATAGGTGTCCTTCTTGCGTCATTGTTTTGCCCCAGAAATCCGCCATTTGCGGTTTCAACGTCTGCCATTGACTGCGATGGCCCGCCAGAAAGTGCTTCCGTGAGAAAAACGCTGCTATCGCTAAACGTCGTTCTGTTCACCGCTTTTGGAGCGATGACGGTTTCGCTCCCGGTGGCTCAGGCCGTTGCCAGCGAAATCAAATACGTGGTGAACGGCGCGGCGATCACGAACTTCGATATCCAGCACCGCGCCGCCTTCTTGAAGCTGCAGCGCAAGAAGGGCAACCTTTCTAAAATGGCCGCCGATGATATGGTCAATCAGGCGTTGCGGCAGAACGAGATCAAGCGGCTTGGCGTTCGTGTATCGGACGATGCCGTCAACCAAGCCTATGCCCGATTTGCCAAGTCGAACAAGATGACCCCCAAGCAGCTCAACGGGGTGATGGATCAGGCCGGTGTAACATCTGAGCATTTCAAGGAATACATCCGCACCCAGATGGGATGGAACCAGGCCTTGTCGTCACGCTACAAGGCGCAGGGTGGTCTCATGACCGAACAGGATGCCGTGCGAAAGATGCTGGAGCAAGGCGGCACCAAGCCGAGCGCCACGGAATATACCTTGCAGCAGATCATTTTCGTCGTGCCGAAATCCGGCAGCGCCAATATGGGCCAGCGCAAGCGGGAGGCGGATGCAATGCGCGCACGCTTCAACGGCTGTGAAAACACACGCGCATTCGCCAAGGGGCTGATTGACGTGACAGTACGCGACCTCGGCCGCGTCCTGGCGCCCGAATTGCCTTCGGAATGGGCCGAGCAAATCAAGAACACCAGGATTGGCGGCGCAACGGCGGTCCGGCAGACAGATCGCGGCCTTGAGTTCATCGGAATCTGCAAAACGCGCGAAGTCTCCGATGATCGCGTCGCCAAATCGGTGTTTCAGGCCGAAGCCGGCAATGAAGATCAGCAGGGCGAGGAACTCGACAAAAAATATCTCGAAGAGCTGCGCGGGCGCGCCAAGATTACCGAACGGTAGCGCGTGGACGAAGCCATTGCCGGTGTCGTTCCATCAACTGGTTGCCTGCGAGCAAGCCGCCGCCGGTGGGCGCGTGACGCTTTCCCTGGACGGCCTGCCGCCGCTGCGCGAGGTGATCGAGCAGCATGGGCTGCATGCGCGGAAGGCTCTCGGTCAGAATTTCCTGCTCGACCTCAACCTGACCGGCAAGATTGCGCGCGCAGCCGGCGATCTTTCGGATGTCACCGTCATCGAAGTCGGTCCCGGCCCAGGCGGCCTCACCCGCGCTTTGCTAATGCATGGCGCGAAGCGGGTCGTTGCGATCGAGCGCGACGAACGTTGCCTTGCCGCCCTGGCCGAGATCAGCGCACACTATCCAGGCAGGCTGGACGTGGTCTCGGCGGATGCACTTAAAGTCGACATGGCTGAACTCACTAGGGGCATCCCGACCAAAATCATTGCCAACCTGCCCTACAATGTCGGCACCGAATTGCTGATTCGGTGGCTGGCACCCTTGGAATGGCCACCATTCTATCGCTCGCTCACGTTGATGTTCCAAAAGGAAGTCGCGGAACGCATCGTGGCGCGGCCGGGTGATGACGCCTATGGCCGGCTTGGCGTACTTGCCGGATGGCGCGCTGACGCCCAAATCGCCTTCGACGTGCCGGCACGGGCATTCACGCCGCCGCCCAAAGTCACGTCGTCGGTCGTGCACATCACCCCGCGCCCTGCCCCGTTGTCTGCCAACATTCGCAAGCTGGAGCGCGTTACCGAGGCTGCCTTTGGCCAACGCCGCAAGATGCTGCGGCAAAGCCTCAAGAGCCTTGGCGGTGAAGCGCTGCTGACCGCCGTGGGCATCGATCCGACACGACGGGCCGAAACGCTCAGCGTCGAAGAGTTCGTGAGGCTCGCGAATGCTATTTAGGGCGCTTCTGGAAAACAACTTCGGAGCGTCAGGCTCGCTCGTCCAGCAGTCCTGACACGAAATCGAACAATCCCAGGCTGCGGTCACGGCGCAGACGCTCGGCGGCGACGATAGCGCGCACCTCGGAAAAAGCCCGGTCCAGGTCGCTGTTGACCACCACATAGTCATAGTCGCGCCAATGTTCGATCTCCTGCCGTGCATTCTCGAGCCGGCGCGCAATGGCGTCCTCCGTGTCCTCGGCCCGGCGCTTCAGCCGGCTTTTCAGCTCACTCATGGAGGGCGGCAGCACAAAGATCGATACGATGTCCGCACGCATCTTGTCCTTGAGCTGCAATGCACCTTGCCAGTCGATATCGAACAGCATGTCGCGACCTTCCGCCATCGCTGCTTCGACTGGCTCGCGCGGGGTCGCATAGAAATTGCCATGCACCTCCGCCCATTCGAGCAGGGCATCGGAATCGCGCAACCGCTCGAACTCGCGCAAGGAAACGAAACGATAGTGCACGCCATCGATCTCGCTGCCGCGTCGGGCGCGCGTTGTTACACTGACCGAGAGACTGAGCGCATGGTCGCTCTCAAGCAGATTGCGCGCGATGGTGGATTTGCCGGCACCGGAGGGCGAGGAAAGCACAAGCATCAGCCCGCGGCGGCGAATGCCTGCAGAGATCTGTCCCGCGACCATTCCCTACTCCAAATTCTGTACCTGCTCGCGAAACTGGTCCACCACCGCTTTCAGCTCCAAGCCGATCGCGGTGATGGTCGCGGCGTTAGACTTTGAACACAGCGTATTCGATTCGCGGTTAAATTCCTGCGCCAGGAAATCGAGCTTGCGCCCGATTGGGCCGCCTGCCGCTAGCAATGCGCGGCCGGAGGCTATGTGCGTCTTCAGCCGGTCGATCTCTTCGCGGATATCGGCCTTGGTCGCGAGGAAGGCTGCCTCCATGTGGAGGCGGCTCTCGTCCAGCCCGGCCGAAGCATCCATCAGCAGCGCAACCTGTTCGACCAGTCGAGCGCGAATGGCCGAAGCCTCTCGCGAGGGGTCCGCTTCAGCTTTCGCTGTCAGCGCCTCAATCGTATCGATCTGGCCGAGCAGGACGAATTTCAACGCCTCACCTTCGTCGCACCGCGCAGATTCCAGATCGCCGATGGCATGTTCGAGAATATCAAGGACGGCCGCGTCCAGCGCTACCCGTTGGTCTTCCGTCTCGACCGCGTCCTGGAAATCCATGACGCCGCGAAGCGCCAACAGGCCATCAGCGCGTGTAGGAGCAAGGTTGAATTCTTCCTCAAGGAGCTTCGCCAAACCGGCGATTTCCTTCAGAAAAGCGTCGTTTACGACCAATTTGCCAGGCGACGCGCCAATCCGTCCAAGAGTCAGCGACGCTTGGAAGTTGCCTCGCGAAAAACGCTTCTGCAAAATTTGCCGTATCGCTGGTTCAAGGCGCTCGGTGCCCGGAGGCAGCCTCAACCGGATCTCGGCGGACTTGCCGTTCACCGACTTCAGTTCCCAGGCAATCGCGGTCGCGTCCTTTTCGCCCGCCGCGCGCGCAAAGCCAGTCATGCTTTGAAGTTTCATGGCAGCGACCCCCTCATGAGCGCCAACCTCACCGCCTGCCGAATGCCAGTGGCGGCGGTCTCGCATGTTGCGATAGTCGTTCGTGGCGGAAGCGTCCAGTCGTCGGCAGCGATTACTGAGCGGTATTTGCGTCGCCGCCTGCGTCCTCCGTCTGCTGCTTCTGGATCGCCCGCCAGCGCGCAACGTTCTTGTTGTGCTCTTGCAGGGTCTTGGCAAAGACATGTCCCCCCGTTCCATCAGCGACGAAGTAGAGGTCGTCTGTCTGGGCTGGATTTGCTACTGCTTCCAAGGCGGCGCGACCGGGATTTGCGATAGGCGTCGGCGGTAGGCCGCTGATCACATAGGTATTGTACGGTGTCGGTTTCTCGACATCGGACTGG
This sequence comes from uncultured Alphaproteobacteria bacterium, assembly GCA_963829135.1. Taxonomy (GTDB): domain Bacteria; phylum Pseudomonadota; class Alphaproteobacteria; order Rhizobiales; family Rhizobiaceae; genus Kumtagia. The sequence goes on from CAWHHO010000005.1 coordinate 139,182, forward strand.
TAGATAGGGCGATCTGCGGGCTTTCCCGCCCCGCCGAAAATGCCATAAATAATCGTCGGGTCCGACTGCAAGCGCATTTTCTTGCGAAGGCGGTTGAGGAACACCGAAGCGACACGTGGCCGCTCGTCGTTGATCCCCGTTTCTTTCTCGACGATCGATGCCAACGTCACGAAATCGTTGATGTCGTCGATGGGCAGATCGGGAGAACGCTTCGCCCAAACCTCATCGATCAGATCCTTCTGCTGCGATTCCATTTTCGCGATAATGCTTTTTCGATCGGTGCCCCGTGTAAAGCGCTGCGTATCTGCGGCAAGGCTGCCTTCCGGCGGAATCTGAGTCGGCATGGCGCCGCTGAGCGATGGCTCGTCCGCGATCCGCTTAAGCGCCTGCACGACGGTCAAGCCCTCCGGGATGGTAATCGAATACATGATTGATTTGCCGCTCTGCAGCAGTTCCATGACTTCACGCATCGACATGCCCGGTTGGACCTCGTACTCCCCGGCCTTCATCGTTTCATCACCACCGTAGGTGCGATAACCGAGCTGAAAAATCATCGCGTCGGAAACGATGCCTTCGTCCTCCAGGCCGGCGGCAATCTGACCGGTGCCCTGGCCCGGTTTTACCAGGAACGTGCGGGCGACCACTGCCGGCCCGGGCGCCTCGAATTCACGTCTGCCGACAAAGACAGCGATGAACGCGCCAATTACGATCATCACCACGAGCGACATCAGGAAGTTCATGAAGACGACGACCTGACTGCGTGAGGCGCGTGAGCGCCTAGCAATGCGCGGTGGCGGCGCGGCTGCCCGCGGACGCTGAGTCTCGCTCGCGGTCGCGGACGCAGCCGCCGTCTCCGGCGGTTTCGGTTCGACGGCCAAATTCGACCGGATCGCTCTGTGCATCGCTCATCGGTTGCATCTACCTGAAACGTCGTTTCGAGTTGCCAGACCCTGGGGCCAGGACCCTAAGCGGGAATATGGCAAAATTCCCGGCAGGCCGGGTTCCCATGCTAGCCGTTGAAGCGCTGGAAGACCAACGATGCGTTGGTGCCGCCGAAACCGAAGGAATTCGACAGGGCAACATTCACCTCGCGCTTCCGGGCCTTGTGCGGAACAAGGTCGATAACCGTCTCGCGCTCGGGATTGTCTAGGTTGATGGTCGGCGGCACAACGTTGTCGCGGATCGCCAGGATCGAGAAGATTGCCTCCGCCGCACCCGCAGCGCCGAGCAGGTGGCCGATTGCCGACTTGGTGGACGACATGGACACCTTCGATGCGGCGTTGCCGACCAATCGCTCGACGGCACCCAACTCGATCGTGTCGGCCATGGTCGATGTACCATGGGCGTTGATGTAGTCCACATCGGCCGGCGCGAGGCCTGCGCGCTTGACCGCCGCAGTCATGCAACGAAATGCTCCATCCCCATTCTCCGCGGGAGCGGTGATGTGATAGGCATCGCCGGTCAAGCCGTAGCCCACGACCTCGGCATAGATCCTGGCGCCTCGCGCCTTCGCATGTTCAAGCTCTTCGAGAACCACGACACCTGCGCCCTCGCCCATGACGAACCCGTCGCGGTCCCTGTCGAAGGGACGCGACGCTGTTTCGGGTGCGTCGTTGCGCTGGGTCGAAAGCGCACGGCAAGCCGCGAATCCTGCGAGCGACAAGCGGGTCACCGGCGCTTCCGCACCGCCCGCAACCATTACATCGGCATCGCCGAACATGATCAGACGTGCGGCATCGCCGATCGCATGAGCACCGGTTGAGCAAGCCGTGACGACCGCATGATTCGGGCCCCTCAATCCGTGCCGGATGGAAACCTGACCTGAAACGAGATTGATGATGTTGCCGGGGATGAAGAATGGGCTGATGCGGCGAGGCCCGCGCTCCTTGAGGAGCAGCGCATTGTCGGCGATCCCGTCAATGCCACCTATTCCGGATCCGATCATGACGCCGGTGGCATTGCGATCTTCGTCCGACTTCGGCGTCCATCCGGAGTCTCTCAGCGCTTCGTCGGCGGCGGCAATCCCGTAAAGGATGAAGTCACCGATCTTGCGCAGTTCCTTCGGCTCGAGATACCCCTCAGGATTGAAGCTGTTATCGCTTCCATCGCCGCGCGGAATGACATGCGCGATCTTGCATGGCAGGTCATCCGTCTGAAATTCAGTTACCTGCCGGCAAGCACTCTTGCCGGCAAGAATTTGAGCCCAACCATGTTCGAAGCCAACTCCGAAAGGGGACAGCAAGCCAAGGCCCGTGACGACGACGCGTCTCATCATAGTCTCCAGACGCGCCGGCAATAGCGACTAAGCCGAAGCTTTGTCGATATACTTCACGGCGTCGCCGACGGTAAGGATCGTCTCGGCGGCATCATCCGGAATTTCCACGCCGAACTCTTCTTCGAATGCCATCACAAGTTCCACCGTGTCCAGGCTGTCCGCGCCCAAATCATCGATGAAGCTCGCTGCTTCGGTCACTTTGTCGGCTTCAACGCCGAGATGCTCGATCACGATCTTCTTGACGCGCTCTGCGGTGTCACTCATTTTTGCTTCCTTCGTCTCAGTTTGTGTGCCTTCGTTAGCGGGCGCCTTGCCGCTAATCAAGTTGAAAGATCGTATTTGCCAGAAAGCGGTCCGCCGGGTTCCGGAAATGCGCATCAAGCGCCTGCGACTTGGCGCATTACACGAAAACCCGGGTGCATCCAAGGCTGAAAAGCCCAGAAAATGGCGTCCTTAAAACAGTTTGCGCAGGCGAGCCGAACCCTCAAATCATCGCCATGCCGCCGTTCACGTGGATGGTCTGTCCGGTGATGTAAGCCGCCTCTGTCGACGCCAGGAATGCCACAGCGGCCGCCACCTCGTTACCGGTTCCCATACGCCTGGATGGTATGGCGTTCATGATCGCTTCTTTCTGCTTGTCGTTCAGCTTGTCGGTCATTGCCGATTCGATAAAGCCTGGAGCGACACAGTTTACCGTCACGTTGCGCGTGGCGATTTCCTGCGCCAGCGACTTGGTGAAGCCGATCATACCAGCCTTCGAGGCGCAGTAGTTCGCCTGCCCGGGATTGCCTGTGACGCCGACCACGGAGGTTATGTTGATGATGCGGCCATTGCGGCGGCGCATCATCGGATGTGTCAGTTCGCGCGTCAGCCGAAAAACCGCGGTCAGATTGACTTCAAGCACTGCATCCCAATCTGCGTCCGACATCCGTACGAACAGGCCGTCCTTGGTGATGCCGGCATTGTTGACGAGGATATCGACGCCTTCCAGATCGGCCTCGGCTTTCTGGCCAAGCGCCTTGACCGCATCGCGGCTGGTCAGGTCGGCGGGAAACAGCTTCACCCGATCGCCCAGGTCGCCCGCCAACGCCTCGAGCTTTTCCACGCGGGTGCCGTGCAGGCCGACGGTTGCCCCTTGCGCATGAAGGACACGGGCTATCGCCTCGCCGATCCCGCCGCTGGCGCCGGTAACAAGGGCCTTGCGGCCAGTCAGATCAAACATTTTCCGTCCGTTCGCTTTTGACCGGAGAGGCTCCAGTTATTGATAGATGTCACGCCGATTGCCGATGGTTACGACCATCACAACCAGCCTCGCGTCCTGAATGTCACAAATGATCCGGCTGTCTCCCACCCTGTATCCCCAGAAATCCTTGAGTGGGCCATTCAGCGCTTTTCCAAGCTGCCTGGGATTTTCCAGAACAGCCACTCGATTGTAGAGAAAGTCGCGAATACGCTGACGGGTCTGCGGGTCCAGCTTCTCTACCGATTTTCTTGAGGAACGGAGATACTCAATTTTCCATGCCACGCCAGAATTCCTCGCCGGAGATTATTTCGTCCTCACCGCGGTTCAACCGCTCTGTCGCCTCTACGGCAAGGTAATAGTCTTCGATGTCCTCGAGACCTCTCTCGACCAACTCCCGCAGATAGTACGCCTTGGTACGGCCAGTTCGGCGGGCTAGAGCGTCAATACGATTCTCAATTTCAGGAGAAAGTCGAATTGAGGTCGGCATGGCACGACTCCGTTTGAATACACGTATTCACTGTATTCGATCGTGCGCGGCCCGACAAGATGCTCGATCAGACGAGCACCGCCAGCGCCGCCTCGACATCGACCGGCGTGCCGATTGCGGTCGTCGCGATATCGCGATTGATGCGCCGTGCCAGGCCGGACAAAACCTTGCCCGGGCCGACTTCATAGAGCGTCGATACGCCATTGGCCGCAAACCACTCGACTGTTTCTCGCCAGCGGACCTGCCCGGTAACCTGCTCGACAAGTCGCTTCGCGATTTCGTCAGGGTCACTCAGAGGCCGGACCACGACGTTCGCGACGACGGGAACGGACGGCCGATGCTTGCCGACATTTGCCAGGGCCTCGCGCATCGCCTCGGCCGCAGGCGCCATCAGCGCTGAATGGAAAGGCGCGGAGACCGTAAGCATAAGCGCACGCTTTGCGCCTTTTTCAGTGCAGAGTTTGGCCGCGAGCTCGACCGCGGGTTTCGCACCAGAAATCACCAGTTGCCCGCCACCATTATCATTGGCAATCTGGCAAACCGAGCCACGCCCCGCCTCCGCACAGGCGGCCTCAACATCGGCCTGATCGAGGCCGATGATTGCAGCCATTGCGCCCTCGCCCACCGGTACGGCCTTCTGCATGGCGTTGCCGCGAATGCGCAGCAGGCGTGCGGTGTCGGCGATCGAGAAGGTACCTGCGGCGGCGAGCGCAGAATATTCGCCGAGCGAGTGGCCCGCGACGAAGGCAACCCTGTCCTTGAGCGAGAGGCCGCCGGCTTCAAGCGCACGCAGCGCGGCAAGCGACACCGCCATCAGGGCGGGCTGCGCATTCATGGTGAGCGTCAGCGTTTCATCAGGACCTTCCCACATCAGGGTGGAGAGCTTTTCGCCGAGCGCCTCATCCACCTCGTCGAAGACCGCCTTCGCCTCGGGAAAGGCCGCGGCCAGATCCTTGCCCATTCCAACGGCTTGACTGCCTTGGCCCGGAAAGGTGAATGCAATCGCCATCCCAACTCAATCCTGTGATTTCCGCACGCCGTGTGGCGCGACCCATGCCGCAGTGTCAAGGCCGCCGAAGGACAAAACGTCGCAGGCTGCCCCTAAATTCATTTGCCGGCGTTGTGAAACTGACCGCAATTTGGCCACAGGGGTTCGTTTTCTGTGACACATAGATGACGTTTGCGTGACAGTATCGTGAACATCATAGCGGCGTTTGTTGAGGAAGACGTATCGTGGGTGTTCCTGGTTTCACATCGAAGCCTTCCATCGGGCCGCAGTCGGCCCGGACCGCCCGTAGGCGGCGCGGGCCATTCTCGGGTCTGGTGTTGTCGACGATCGTCACGCTTATCGTTTCGGCGCTGCTGGTGTTTGCGGTCGAATGGATCGTACGCGGATCGCTCGAGCAGACGCTGCTGTTCTTCCAGCAGCCTTTCCGCCCTGGCTGGACCACCGTCATCCTGTTCGCGCTCCTGATCGTCTTCCTAGATGCGGTATTTGGACGGCCTTACCAGGCGTTGTTCATCATGACCCCGCTTGCGGTTGGTCTGGCGTTTGTCGGCCATCAGAAAGCGCATTATCTCGGCGACCCACTGTATCCCACGGATTTTCTCTACGCTCGACAGATCATCGAATTGATGCCCTTGCTTGTCCGTGAGCGGCCGATGACCGCGCTGATATTCGCAGCGACGGGAATTCTTGCCATAACCGCGATGGTTGGACTCTGGCGCTATTGGCATCGTCGTGCCCCGCGTCTGACGACGCGCGCCCGCGGCGCACGCCTCGCGGTGGCTTTGCCGGCTCTGCTGTTTTTCGGTTCGATCATGGACTACGCGACATTCTCCTGGGCGCGTGACCGGCTGCAAATTTTCCCCATGATGTGGGACCAGAAGGAAAATTACGCCAGCAACGGTTTCGCCATCGCCTTTGCGCTGAACGTGCCGATGGCCAAGGTCGGCGCGCCGAAGGGCTACTCCGAGGACGTGATCAGAAAGTTCGCAACGCTGAGCACTCCAGAGCTGGCCGTGCCGGGCGAAAAGCCGGACATCATCATGGTGATGAGCGAATCGTTCTGGGATTCGACGCTGTTGCCCAAGACGAAGATCACGCCCGACCCTATCCCGACCGTTCGCGCTATTTCCACCGGCCGAATGCTCTCACCAGAGTTCGGGGGGACCACCGCCAACGTCGAATTCGAGGCGCTCACCGGGTTTTCGAATGCATTCCTGCCTTATGGCAGCATTCCCTACCAGCAATATGTCCGAAAGCCGTTGCCCTCGCTGGCTCGATACCTGAAGAGCGAAGGCTATGACACACGCGCCTTCCACCCTTACGCCGGCTGGTTCTGGAACCGCGCGTCGGTCTACAAGGCATTCGGTTTCGACCGGTTCATGTCCGAAGAAACCTTGCCGGTGATCGCCAAGCGCGGCCCGCTGGCTGCTGATAGCGCCTTCATCGACGAGATCATTCGCGAGGCCGACGGTGCAAGCCAGCCTCTGTTCTATTTCGCCGTCACCTTGCAAGGCCACGGTCCTTATGAAGCGAACCGCTATCCCGATTCGCAGCTCAAGATCGAAAGCCCCATGAGCGAGGCGGCAAGCGCCGCGTTGAAGACCTACGCCACCGGCACCGCCGACGCTGATGCAAGCCTGAAGCGGCTTATGGACTGGGCGTCCAAGCGCCCCAAGCCTACGATCATCGCGTTCTTCGGCGACCATCTTCCGCCGCTCGGACCGGTCTACACCGAAACCGGGTTCATGAAGGATATCGTCGCAGACCGTAACGCTCCGCTGAAGGAACTGGCGGTTCAGCACGAGACGCCGTTGGTGGTTTGGTCAAACCGGACGGGTCCCGTGCAGGACATTGGGTCGGTCAGCCCGGCGTTTCTTCCGTATTTCCTGATGAAGAGTGCCGGATTCAGCCATCCCTACTATACCGGCTTCCTGGGAAGGGTGCTCGGCGAGTATCGTGCCGTGGACCGCAACATGCTGGTGGCGCGTGACGGGACGCCGACACCTCAATGGTCACGCGAAAAACAGATCACCCCAGTGATCGAGGATTACCGCTTCCTCCAATACGACATGATCTTTGGAAAGCGCTTTGGCGAGCGTGCCTTCTTCCCGGAGGACAAGGTCAAGAAGCCGGCGGATACGATCTGACGATATTGCAATAGGCAGTAGCCAGTAGGCAGTGGAGCAATGTTTGCGCTCGTAGCCGCGTGCATATCGATTCCTCGCGAGGCGATTCCCACTGCCTACTCTGCCTGTTGCCTACTGCCTGTCGCCTATAGTCGACGGCCTTTTCAGGGTTGTTTTCCCCCCGAATTGCTGTATAGGCCGCGCATCTGCCGGTCCTGGCTGGGGGCTGAACGGAGGGCCGGAGGTTTGAAAAGACCTCCGTTTGAAGGCGAATTGACCTTCTGCCTCCCGTGTCTCCGCTCTCGACCGTCCATGCTCCTTTCTTCTCCCGAGGCGGCCAGCCGGCCCCGAAGGATCAGACAGGTTGCAGAGGCTTAGCCGCCAGTACCGGGCAGAGGATTGAAGAAAGGCAAAGCACAATGGCTCTCTACGAACATGTGTTTCTTGCCCGGCAGGACCTGTCACAACAGCAGGTCGATGCGCTTGTGGAGCACTACAAGGGTGTCATCACCGCCAATGGCGGTTCGGTCGGCCGGGTCGAGAACTGGGGACTGAAGTCCCTCACCTACCGGGTCAAGAAGAACCGGAAGGCCTACTATACGCTTATGGACCTCACCTGCCCGCCGGACGCTCTGAAGGAGATGGAACGCCAGCAGGGCCTCTCGGAAGACGTTCTGCGCTTCCTGACCATCAAGGTCGACGCTCACGAGGAAGGCCAGTCGGCCATGCTTCAGAAGCGTGAAGAGCGCAGTGAGCGCGGTGGCTTCGGCGACCGTGACCGTGGCGACCGTGGTCCCCGCAGCTTCGGCGACCGCGGTGACCGTGGTCCGCGCAGCTTTGGCGATCGGGACGACCGCGGACCGCGCCGCCCCCGCGAAGCAGTTGAAGGAGGTGCCGAATAATGGTTGACATCAATCAAATCCCGACGCGGCGTCCTTTCCACCGCCGTCGCAAGACCTGCCCATTTTCCGGCGCCAACGCACCGAAGATCGACTACAAGGACGTGCGTTTGCTGCAGCGCTACATTTCCGAGCGCGGCAAGATCGTGCCGTCGCGCATCACCGCCGTCAGCCAGAAGAAGCAGCGAGAACTCGCCAGAGCGATCAAGCGCGCCCGCTTCCTCGGCCTGCTGCCGTACCTGGTACGCTAAGCCTCTGGAGAGCGGGCCCGGCCCGCTTTCCATCCACCGCGACGGGCGCGGCGGATTATTCTCCAAATCCCGGGTTGGGGCTGATGCCTCTAACTGCCATTGCGGGCAGGACAGCGAAACCGACACAGCGTCAGACGCGTCTTGTTCCGTTCTCAACAATCGCCGCCTGGCGGCATTACGACAAGGAACAGAGACATGGACGTCATTCTCCTCGAACGCATTTCGCGCCTCGGCCAGATGGGCGACACCGTCAAAGTGAAGGACGGCTTTGCCCGTAATTTCCTGCTCCCGCAGGGCAAGGCGCTTCGCGCCAACGAAAACAACAAGAAGAAGTTCGAAGGCCAGCGCTCCCAGCTCGAAGCCCGCAACCTTGAGCGCAAGTCGGAAGCCACGGCAATCGCCGAAAAGCTCGACGGCAAGAGCTTCATCATCGTTCGCTCGGCCGGCGAAACCGGCCAACTCTACGGTTCGGTCTCGACCCGCGATATCTCCGACCTGATCACCGCGGATGGCTTCAGCGTCAACCGCAATCAGGTCGAGCTCAACCAGCCGATCAAGACGATTGGTCTCACCAATGTGGCGATCGCGCTGCATCCGGAGGTCGAGGTAACGGTGACGCTGAATATCGCCCGCTCGACGGAAGAGGCCGAGCGCCAGTCAAAGGGCGAGATGCTGACGACTGCCGAAGCGATCTACGGCGACGACATCAACGAGAATGCCCGTCCGGACAATTTCTTCGAGCCGGCTGCCGAAGAAGGCGAAGACGCTTAAGCATTACGCCCCTCGTCATCCGAGCCCCGATAGCCTTATTCCCGAAAGTTGGTATCCAACTTTCGGGAATAAGATCACGCCAAGGCTGATGACCCGGCCTACCGCTGGCTGACGTCCACCCGAAGGTGCCCGGCAGGGCTGCCCTATTCGACCGTTAGTTCCTTGAGCTGAAACACGCCGCGAGCGGCGATATTGTCGTCCCCTTTCAGAGTCGGATTGTCCTCGACAGGATATGCTATACGGGCGGGTCCGTTTTCGTCCTCGGTTATAGGCTCGCCGTCGACCCGAACTGCGGTAATGACATCATAAGTGGTCACGTCGCTGCTGGGAATCTTCGCCTCGTAACCGTCCGCAGCCTTGGCGGCGATGGTGTCACCCGAAAAGCCGGCGAGCGCTAGCAGGTCGCGGATGCGCGGGCCTCGCACGGTGTGCATGTCTTCATCCTGGTCGGTCAGAGCCGATTTGAACTCGACCTCCCCAGCCTTAGCGATGACTTCCTCCGTAACCGCGAATTCCTTGGCTCCGGATTTGATTACGAAATATGTCTGATCCGCCCAAGCGGGTGCCAGCCCGAAAAGAAAACCACAGATAAGTGCGGCGGCGGCTCTTGAAAATGTATTCATGCTTACTTCTCCATATAGTTATAATATTGATAGACTGTTGTTTTCCCGAATGTCATCGCTGCACATCGCGCGGAGCCTCAATGACAGGGAGAGTCGCATCTCGTATTGGTGCGGTGAATGGCTGGGATCAAAGGCCCGCGGCCTGAAGCGCCGCATTGACGCGTGCGCGCGATTTCGGGGAAAGCTTGCCGGTCTTGATCGCATCGATATTGGCCGGCCCGTCGCCAACGATGATCACGCCCACCATGCCCATTCCGAAGTGCGGCGGACATTTCACGACATATGCTCCTTCAACGGTGAAAACCGCTTTGAAGGTCTCGTTGAGTTTGCCGCTAAAAGCTTGAGCGCCACCCGGTATCATAGTCTTGATAGTCTCGACATGGTGCCCAATGTCAGTTGGGACAAACGTGATCGTATCCCCTTTCGCGATTTTGGTCAGAATGGGTTCGAAAACCATTGGTTGGCCATCCTTGCCCTTGTTCAGCATATGAACTTCATAATCCGCAGCGGATGCGCCGCCGCTTGCAGCAAGAACACAGGCGAGCGTCAGCCCGCAGCGCAGAAAATCTTTATACATTTGAAACAAACTCCAGAAAATATCGATAGGTGATAGGAATTCCAAACTTTAAGCTCGTAATCCGGCACATTAAACATAAAACATACGTTCGGAGTCAAGGTGAGGAGCGGCAGTTGTGCGTGCCCGGAAAATATTCAGCGCTCACGATCGGCTAAACGATATCCGATATGCCTGGCCTCACCTTGGTCTCGGCCCCATAGCGCCTTCTTTATCGTCCCCAGCTCCTTTTGTCAGGCGCCGCGAGCGCCCGCCGCCGACATGCGACGGCAGGTAGGGCGAGCCGTTGAGCCTGGCCAAGAAGCCGCCTGCCTCCACATGGATCAGTGGGCCGGAAGATGATCCCAGCGCATCGGCTTCTGATAGACGACAAAGTGGCCGAACCCGTCCAGCAGCCAGCATTCGTGCGCGGTGCAACGATAGTTGTCTGATGACCGGCGACATAGAGATCTTGCGGTTGCATTACGCAGACACGCTGAAACACTGGCGCGAGCGCTTCCTCGCCAACCGCGGCAAGGCCAAGGCGATCTATGGCGAGCGCTTCTGCCGTATGTGGGAGTTCTACCTGGCCGGCTCGGAGGCGGCGTTCCGCTGGCAGGACCTCATGGTGTTCCAGATTCAGCTGACGAAGCGCAACGACACGCTGCCGGTCACCCGCGGATATATCGAGAAATGCGAAAAGGCGCTCTTCATGCAAGAGATGGGGCATCGCGCCATGCAGCCGCATATCGAAAAGCAGAAGCGCGGACGCCGGAAGGTCTCCGACCGAGACACGCAATAGCATCAAGCGCGGAATGTCGCTGGGCTGCGCGTCTGCTAATGGGAGAACTCGCAGCGTGGATACCACCGAGCACCGGCGACCCTCACTCTAGACTTCAAGGCTCCTGGGCCAAACCGGCAATCAGCTCCGGCAGTTCGCCGAGATGTGCGATTTCGCGGAAGCGCGGATCGCCGCCCGGCGCTTCCACATGCTCCAGCACCCAGGTCAGCGGATGCGGGACGAAGACGCCCCAGCTGCCGGCCTTCAGCGCCGGCACGACGTCTGATTTCAATGAGTTACCCACCATCATCGCGCGAGCCGCACCGTCGCCGTGCCGAGCAAAAATGCGCTCATAAGTCGATGCTGCCTTGTCGCTGACGATTTCCACGGCGTCGAAATGATCGCCCAATCCGGATTGGGCGAGTTTGCGCTCCTGATCGAACAGGTCGCCCTTGGTGATCAGGACGATGCGGTACGCGCCCGCCAGCCGTTCGAGCGTCTCAGCGGCATGCGGCAATGTCTCGACTGGATGCGCGAGCATTTCGCGTCCTGCCGCAAGGATCTCGCCAATGATCGCGGCCGGCACCCTGCCCTCCGTAATCTCGACAGCCGTCTCGATCATCGACAGCGTGAAGCCTTTGATACCGAAGCCGTAATGGGCGAGATTGCGCTTCTCTGCCTCAAGCAGCCGCGACGAAAGAGCTTGCGGCTCCGCATGATCGGCGAGCAGCGCCTGAAACCGCTGTTCCGTCAGGCGGAAGAACTGTTCGTTCTGCCACAGCGTGTCGTCGGCATCGAAGCCGATGGTCGTCAGCCTAGCCATCTTTATGCTCCGGATATTTCGTTTTCGCGTAGCGCGACCTATCGGCGCGCGTCAACGCACAATGACCGATCGCGGATCGGCGACGCCAGCTGGTTAAACCAGAGACAGCATTTCGAGCGCGAGCTCAATGCCAGGGAGGAACGGCACCGATGGACAAAACTGATTGTTTTACTTTCGGGGCGCCCGGCATGCAAGATTGTTTCTGCTTTGTTCTCTCCTGAGGATGGGCTAGAATGAGCTTTCGATTCGGGTCAACGGCAATCTCGTTCCGCACGGAGCGGCTGTGGATAGGGTGGATAGTGGGACGTCCGCCCGAAAAATCACACCACGCCTGACGCTTCTGCTAACCCGTGTCTGCGAGCGATTCTGGGACGGCGGAGAACGATGGCAGAGGCAGCGCGAAAGCTCAGCGTAGCGGAGACACCACTTTACCGCGAGGCGCCGAACAACATCGAGGCCGAGCAAGCGCTGCTCGGCGCGATCCTTGTCAACAACGATGCTTTCTACCGCGTTTCGGATTTCCTGAAGTCGGCACATTTCTACGAGCCGCTGCACCGCAAGATATTCGACGTCGCCGGCGAGCTGGTCCGGATGGGCAAGATGGCCAATCCGGTGACGATGAAGACCTTCCTGCCCGCCGAGGAGAAGGTCGGCGACATGACGGTGGCGCATTATCTCGCTCGCCTTGCCGCAGAAGCCGTCACCGTCATCAACGCGGCGGACTATGGGCGGGCGATCTACGACCTGGCGACGCGCCGGGCCTTGATTACCGTCGGCGAGGACATGGTCAACATCGCCTATGACGCTCCGGTCGACATGTCGCCGCAGGAGCAGATCGAAGACGCCGAACGGCGACTGTTCGAACTGGCCGAGACCGGGCGCTATGACGGCGGATTCGAGAGCTTCACGGATGCGGTCAAGACCGCCATCGACATGGCCAACGCCGCTTATATGCGCGACGGCAATCTATCCGGCATCGCCACTGGCCTGCGCGATCTTGACCGCCGCATGGGCGGCCTGCAGCCATCGGACCTGATCGTGCTTGCCGGACGCCCTGGCATGGGCAAGACCTCGCTCGCCACCAACATCGCCTTTAATATCGCCCATGCCTATGAGCCCGCACAACAGGCGGATGGCTCGTTCAAAGCGGCCAATGGCGGCGTCGTCGGCTTCTTCTCGCTGGAAATGTCGTCCGAGCAACTCGCAACGCGCATCATTTCCGAGCAGACGGAAATCTCGTCCTCCAAGATCCGGCGCGGCGAAATCACTGAGAATGATTTCGAGAAACTCGTGGGCTGCTCGCAGATGATGCAGAAGATTCCGCTGTTCATCGACCAGACCGGCGGCATCTCGATCGCGCAGCTATCCGCCCGCGCAAGGCGGCTGAAGCGCCAGCGCGGCCTTGATGTCATCGTCATCGACTATATCCAGCTCATGACCGGCTCGTCGAAGCGCGGCAACGAAAACCGGGTGCAGGAGATCACGGAAATCACCACCGGCCTCAAGGCGCTCGCCAAGGAGCTGGGCGTGCCGATCATCGCGCTGTCGCAGCTGTCGCGCCAAGTCGAAAGCCGTGAAGACAAACGGCCGCAGCTTTCGGACCTGCGTGAATCAGGCTCGATCGAACAGGACGCCGACGTGGTCATGTTCGTCTATCGCGAGGAGTATTACCTCAAGAACAAGGAGCCCAAGCCCGGCACCCAGGAATATATTACCTGGGAAGGCACGATGAACGACGTGCGCGGCAAAGCGGAAGTCATCATAGGCAAGCAACGCCATGGTCCGACGGGCACCATTTCGATGGGATTCCAAGGCGAATACACCCGCTTCTTCGATCTCGCTGAGGACAGCCATCTTCCGGAACGGTTTGAGTAATCGCAGCGCTGTTAGATATCTGCATTTTATGCAGTATATGTAACATACATGAACTGCATAAAGGATCTGGCGATGATCAAGGTCAGCGCGGCTGAGTTTCAGCGGAACATCGGACGCTATCAGGATCTGGCGTTAACGCAGCCCGTGGCGGTCACGCGCAATGGTCGCGAGCGGACAGTGATGATTTCGACGGAGGAATATCACCGGCTGAAACGCCGCGACCGGCAGGTTCTTCGGCTGGAGGATTTCACCGATGAGATGATCGCCGAGATAGAGAAGGCGGAGCCGCCGGACGAGGCAAAGCAATACGATCACGAGCTCGATACGTGATTTCACGCTCCTCGTTTCCAAGACCTGTTCCTGGCCTCGTTATCCCCTACGGATACCTTCGGGAATCCGAACACCGCGACGGTAGAGAGGAAGGCCGCAAGGATCGGCCCTGCGCCATCATCATCAGTTTGGTCGGCGGCGAGGATGAAAGCCGGGTAGTCGTTCTGCCGATTGCCCATGCTCAACCAACTTCTGGAAGCGACGCAATTGAAATGCCCTACAACACCAAGCTTCGTCTCGGGATGGACCATGAACGATCTTGGATCATCCTTTCGGAGGCCAATCTTTTCAGTTGGCCCGGTCCCGATCTGCGGCCGGCGATCAACGGAGATTTGTCGACGGTTGTGTACGGGCTGCTGCCCAATCGCCTCTTTCATCTAGTCCGCGATCGCTTCGTAAGCGCAGTGCGCGACAAGCGTGCTCGCATCGTACGGAGGAGCGACTGAATGGCTAAATCGCGCGTCCAATTCATCTGCCAGGCTTGCGGCAATGTCAGTGCGCGCTGGGCAGGCAAATGCGATGCCTGCGGCGAGTGGAATACGCTGATCGAGGAGGGTACGGCCGGCGGCATCGGCAGCGGTCCGGCATCGATGCGCTCTGGCCGCAAAGGCCGCGCCGTGGCATTGACATCGCTTTCCGGCGATATCGAGGACGCGCCGCGAATCGCGTCCGGCATCGGCGAGCTTGACCGCGCCACCGGCGGTGGTTTCGTGCGCGGATCCGCACTGCTGGTCGGCGGCGATCCCGGCATCGGCAAGTCGACTCTGCTGACGCAAGCAGCAGCCGCACTCGCGTCCCGGGGCCATCGGATCGTCTACGTTTCTGGCGAAGAGGCAGTAGCGCAGATCAGGCTACGAGCGCAGCGGCTCGGCGTCGCCGATTCCGCGGTGGAGCTTGCCGCCGAGACCAACGTCGAGGACATCCTTGCCACCATAGCTGACGGCAGGCGGCCGGACCTGGTCATCCTCGATTCGATCCAGACATTGTGGACCGACGCCGCTGATTCGGCACCCGGCACCGTCACCCAGGTGCGCGCGGCCGCTCAGATCATGATCCGCTATGCCAAGTCCACAGGCGCTGCGATCGTTCTCGTCGGCCATGTCACCAAGGAAGGGCAGATCGCCGGACCCCGCGTGGTCGAGCACATGGTCGACGCCGTGCTCTATTTCGAGGGCGAAGGCGGCCACCACTATCGCATCCTGCGCACCGTGAAGAATCGTTTCGGGCCGACCGACGAGATCGGTGTGTTCGAGATGTCTGACAAGGGATTGCGCGAAGTCGCTAATCCGTCTGAACTTTTCCTTGGCGAACGCCACGCCGCTTCCCCCGGCGCGGCCGTTTTTGCGGGCATGGAGGGCACTCGGCCGGTCCTCGTCGAAATCCAGGCGCTGGTCGCGCCAACCTCTCTTGGTACACCGCGCCGAGCAGTCGTCGGCTGGGATGGCGCGCGCCTTGCCATGTTGCTTGCGGTGCTCGAAGCCCATTGCGGCGTGCGGTTCGGCACGCATGATGTCTATCTCAATGTGGCCGGCGGCTACCGGATTACCGAGCCGGCAGCCGATCTGGCGGTGGCTGCGGCACTTGTGTCATCCCTTACCGGCCTTGCCCTTCCCGCAGATTGCGTCTATTTCGGCGAAATCAGCCTTTCGGGAGCGATCAGGCCGGTTGCGCATGCGCAGCAGCGTCTGAAGGAAGCGGAAAAGCTGGGTTTTGGGCAGGCGGTTCTGCCGCGCAGCAGCGAGGAACTTGGCGGAGGCATCGGCTCTCGTTCGTTCCAGCCGGCTGCGCTGATGGATTTGGTTGTACGGATCGCCGGCCCGCTTACACGGGTCGCTAATGACGAGGTGAATGGACGTGCCAATGCCGCGGGCGGTCGGCGGGCGTGACCTAGCGCATGATACTGAAAAGTTGCAAACGTAAGATCATGCGTGAAAACAGGAAATTAGCGCCGGTCGGCATTCTCCAAAATGTCATCGCGTGGCTACGAAGTGGGGATTGAATGCCAATAACGCTGCTTGACGGAATCCTCGTCGGCTTCACCCTTGTGTCGGCTTTGCTCGCCATGGTTCGCGGTTTTTCACGCGAGGTTCTGTCGATCGCGTCGTGGATCGCCGCTGCAGCGGCCGCCTATTTCTTCTGGCG
Source organism: uncultured Alphaproteobacteria bacterium (assembly GCA_963829135.1). GTDB lineage: Bacteria > Pseudomonadota > Alphaproteobacteria > Rhizobiales > Rhizobiaceae > Kumtagia. The sequence goes on from CAWHHO010000005.1 coordinate 155,370, forward strand.
GCCTGTCGTCCCCTACGTGGAAACTTATGTGAGGCCCTATTCCGACGATCCACGCGCTGCCATATTCGTGGCAGCGGCCATCGTGTTCGTGATTGCGCTGATCATCGTAACGCTGATCACCATGAAGATTGCCGACGCCATCATCGATTCGCGTATCGGCGCGCTTGATCGTACGCTCGGCTTCCTCTACGGCGCGGCGCGCGGCATTCTCGTTGTCGCTGTATGCCTGATGCTGTTCGACTGGATTGTCGGCGACAAGCGGCCGGATTGGGTCGCGAAGGCCAAGTCCGCGCCGATGCTGGACAAGGTCAGCGCCTGGATCGAAAGCAAATTGCCCGAGGTTGCCAGCAGCGGCATGCTGGAGAAAATCATTCCGAACGATCCGGATCCGGAACAGCCGGGAACCCCGGATGCTCCGGCGCCGGATGCACCGGCCGACAATCCGCCGGCCGAAAATCCACCTGCAGAGAATCCGCCGGCAAACAATTGACGGTAGCGCGGGAAGGTCCCGCGTCCTATATACCGTTTTTCTGACGAGGGCTGCCCGATGGCGAGCGCGGACATTTCCTATTCTGCCGAAGCCGACGACCATTTCCACGACGAATGCGGCGTCTTCGGCATTTTCGGCAGGCAGGATGCCGCGGCAATCGTCACGCTCGGCCTGCACGCGCTCCAGCACAGGGGCCAGGAGGCGGCCGGCATCGTCTCCTATGACGGTGTCCAGTTTCACGTCGAACGTCATGTCGGCCTGATCGGCGATACGTTCACCAAGCAGGCGGTTATCGACCGTCTCCCCGGCGCGCGCGCCATCGGACATACCCGCTATGCCACCACGGGCGGTGCGGGCCTGCGCAACGTGCAGCCGTTTTTCGCCGAGCTTTCCGATGGCGGTTTTGCAGTCGCGCACAATGGCAATCTGACCAACGCCATGACCGTGCAGCGCACGCTGCAGAAGCAAGGCGCAATCTTCTCATCCACCTCCGATACCGAAACGCTGCTGCACCTCGTCGCCACCAGCAAGGAGCGCGACCTGAATGCCCGCTTCATCGATGCCGTAAGGCAGGTCGAGGGCGCTTTCTCGCTGGTCGCATTGTCTTCGAAAAAGATGATCGGCTGCCGCGACCCGCTTGGCATTCGGCCGCTGGTGCTCGGCGATCTCGACGGCGCCTGGATTCTTGCGTCAGAGACCTGCGCGCTCGACATCATCGGGGCTCGCTTCGTGCGCGACCTGAAGCCGGGCGAAATGGTGGTGGTCACATCGAAGGGAATCGAAAGCCTGTTTCCGTTCGAACCTCAAAAGCCGCGATTCTGCGTGTTCGAGTATGTCTACTTTGCCCGGCCCGACTCATCGGTCGAAGGCCGGAACGTTTATGACGTGCGCAAGCGCATCGGCGCAGAACTCGCCCTCGAAAGTCCGGTCGAGGCCGACGTCGTGGTGCCGGTGCCCGATTCCGGGACGCCTGCGGCAATCGGGTTCAGCCAGGCGGCGAACATACCCTTCGAACTCGGCATCATCCGCAATCACTATGTCGGCCGTACCTTCATTTCGCCGGGCAATTCGATCCGGCACATGGGAGTCCGGCTGAAGCACAATGCCAACCGCCGCATCATGGAGGGCAAGCGCGTCGTCCTGGTAGACAATTCGATCGTGCGCGGCACGACCAGCCAGAAAATCGTCCAGATGGTGCGCGATGCCGGCGCGCGCGAAGTGCATATGCGCATTGCTTCGCCGCCGACCCGTGCATCCTGCTTCTACGGTGTCGATACGCCGGAAAAGGCCAAGCTTTTGGCATCGCGCATGTCGGTGGAGGAGATGGCCGGCTTTATCCGCGTCGATTCGCTGGGTTTCCTATCGCTCGATGGACTGTATCGCGCGGTCGGAGAGCCCGGCCGTGACAATGAGCAGCCGCAATTCTGCGACGCATGCTTTTCCAATGAATATCCGACACGTCTTACCGATATAGACGGCGCCGACAACGTCCGCACGCTTTCGCTGCTCGCTACCGGCGGTCAGTAGCGCTCTTGATGTGATGATGATCGATGGGCGCTGCTTTGTTCAGGTGACCCCGCGACGCTGGAGCGCAATGCTGCGAAACGCGATCTGCCATGGAGAGTAGCGTGGAGGACCCTCAATGCTTACGTGACTGCACGAGAAACGCATCGATCGAAGTTTCGCCCAGCCATTTCGCGGCCTCCAGCCGATGCAGGCCCTCGACCAGCACATGCCGACCGCCATCGAGACGAACCTGGATCGGCACCTTCATGCCGTTTTCAAGAATGTCTTCGGCCAGAATGCGGACCGTCTCCGGATGGAGTGTCTTGCGGCGCGCTGTCGGCACATAAATCGTGTCGATCGCGACCTTCTGTATTCTCAGCATTGCGCCTCCCTCGGGCGAAGTACCCGCAGTGCGACGGAATAAGGCTTTTGCGAAGCGACGCCAAGACCAGTGAGGCGTTGAATGCACAGCCTTTGACGCGCCCCTCAGCCGGCTCACGAATTTGATATTCTTCTCCCCGATATCCACACCCTGTCACACAAGATGTTGGGGGTCACAAAACTAGCGCAAACGAATCCTTGACGGCGAAAACCGAGTCGTCTCATATGGACCATGTGCTCGCGTTGCGGGCACGGCTGGCGGGATACCGGCGGCGTTTGTTAATCCGATTTCCCTGAGTTTCCAGGCCTTTGACGCCCTTCCGGCGATCGGGAATCTGTAGGCGTGCAGATGTGTTTTTTTGCGGTTGCAGCGGTAAAATAACTGGAAAGAAAGGTGTGGTTAACCTATATTTAGTGTTTACCAGCGATGATAACCGCTAGATGAAGTGAGCCAACCGATCTTGTTGGAAACTGCGACGGTCAAGCGGGAAGCAAGCCTGAGAAAGGCTTTTCCGGCATGTCGGGTCGCTTCATGGGACGGCTCTTTGACGACGACAGAAGAGATCTGAAAATAGAGTGCCGCGGCCGGTACGGGCGCGGCGGGCGGTGGATTGCGTCTTGTCGGCAAGGCAGTGGAACACTGACGGCCAGGCGCTATATGTAGAGATAGAAGGATCGCTTTCATGCGCATCGAACGGTATTTCACCAAGTCCGGACAGTCGCCCTATGCGGAGATCGAATTCCGCAAGGCGATCAGCGAGATCAAAAACCCCGACGGTTCCGTGGTCTTCCGCTTGGCCGATATCGACGTGCCGGCGCAGTTCAGCCAGGTCGCCGCCGATATTCTGGCGCAGAAGTATTTCCGCAAGGCGGGCGTCCCGGCCAGGCTGAAGAAGGTCGAGGAGACCTCGGTTCCGTCGTTCCTGTGGCGCTCCGTGCCGGACGAGGCAGCACTTGCCGCCCTGCCCGAGGCCGAGCGATTCGGCTCGGAAACCGATGCCCGTCAGGTATTCGACCGACTCGCCGGAACCTGGACCTACTGGGGCTGGAAGGGCGGCTATTTCGCATCCGAGGAAAACGCCCTCGCCTTCCGCGACGAGCTCGCCTACATGCTCGCTACCCAGCGCGTTGCGCCGAACTCGCCGCAATGGTTCAACACCGGCCTGCACTGGGCCTATGGCATCGACGGCCCCGGCCAGGGACATTTCTACGTCGATCCGTTCACCGGCAAGCTGACCAAATCCAAATCCGCCTACGAGCATCCGCAGCCGCATGCCTGCTTCATCCAGGGCGTCGCCGACGACCTCGTCAATGAAGGCGGCATCATGGACCTGTGGGTCCGCGAGGCGCGCCTGTTCAAATACGGCTCCGGCACCGGCTCCAACTTCTCGTTGCTGCGCGGCGAAGGCGAGAAGCTTTCGGGCGGCGGCAAGTCGTCGGGCCTGATGAGCTTCCTGAAGATCGGCGACCGCGCCGCCGGCGCCATCAAGTCGGGCGGCACCACCCGCCGCGCCGCCAAGATGGTGGTGGTCGACGCCGATCATCCGGACATCGAAGCGTATATCGACTGGAAGGTGAACGAGGAGCAGAAGGTGGCCTCGCTGGTCACCGGCTCCAAGATCGTCAAGAAGCACCTCACCGCCATCATGAAGGCCTGCATCAATTGCGAGGGCCAGGATGACGACTGCTTCGACCCGTCCATGAACACGGCGCTCAAGCGCGAGATCAAAGCCGCCAAGAAGAATGCGGTGCCGGAAAACTACATCAAGCGCGTTATCCAGTTCGCCAAGCAGGGCAACACGTCGCTCGACTTCAAGACCTACGACACCGACTGGGATTCCGAGGCCTATCTCACCGTTTCCGGCCAGAACTCCAACAATTCCGTCTCGCTGAAGGACGACTTCCTGCGCGCCGTGGAAAAGGATGGTCCGTGGAACCTGATCCGCCGCATCGACGGCAAGGTCTACAAGACGCTTCGGGCCCGCGACCTGTGGGAGAAGATCGGCTATGCAGCCTGGGCTTCCGCCGATCCCGGCCTGCACTTCAACACGACGATGAACGACTGGCACACCTGCGTATCGGCCGGCGCCATCCGGGCATCGAACCCGTGCTCGGAATATATGTTCCTCGACGACACGGCCTGCAACCTTGCCTCGATCAACCTGTTGCCGTACCGCCGGACCGGCCGGGAACGGCTCGCGCCCGGAAGAAGCCGGCGATATCGACATCGCGGCCTACGAGCACACCGTTCGCCTGTGGACCATCGTGCTGGAAATCTCGGTGATGATGGCGCAGTTCCCGTCGAAGGAGATCGCCAAGCTTTCCTACGAATACCGCACGCTCGGCCTCGGCTACGCCAATATCGGCGGCCTTTTGATGACCTCCGGCATCCCGTATGACTCGGCGCAAGGCCGCGCCATCTGCGCAGCGCTGACCGCCATCATGACCGGCGTCGCCTATGCCACCTCGGCCGAAATGGCGAGCGAACTCGGCGCCTTCCCGGACTTCGACCGCAATGCCGTCCACATGCTGCGCGTCATGCGCAACCATCGCCGCGCTGCCTATGGCGAGAAGGACGGCTACGAGAAGCTCGCGGTCAATCCGGTTGCCGCTGGTCGAGGCCGACCTGACGCAGCCGGCGCTCGGCCAGCACGCCCGCGCCGCCTGGGACCGCGCGATCGAGCTCGGCGAGGAGCATGGCTACCGCAACGCGCAGGCAACGGTGATCGCCCCGACCGGCACGATCGGCCTCGTCATGGATTGCGACACCACCGGCATCGAGCCCGACTTCGCGATGGTGAAGTTCAAGAAGCTCGCCGGCGGCGGCTATTTCAAGATCATCAACGCCGCCGTACCGGAGGCGCTGCGCACGCTCGGCTACTCGGAAAGCCAGATCGCCGAGATCGACGCCTATGCCGTCGGCCACGGCAACCTCAACCAGGCGCCGGCCATCAATCCGTCGACGCTGCGCACGAAGGGCTTCACCGACGAGAAGATCGAAGCGCTCAACACCGCGCTGAAGTCGGCCTTCGACATCAAGTTCGCCTTCAACCAGTGGACGCTCGGCGCCGACTGGGTGAAGGAGACGTTCGGCTTCACCGACGAGCAGCTCAACGACTTCTCCTTCGAAATCCTGCCGTCCTTGGGCTTCACCAGGAAGGAGATCGAGGCTGCCAACATCCATGTCTGCGGCGCGATGACGCTGGAAGGCGCGCCGTTCCTGAAGGCCGAGCACCTGCCGGTGTTCGACTGCGCCAATCCGTGCGGCAAGATCGGCAAGCGTTATCTCTCGGTCGAGAGCCACATCCGCATGATGGCGGCGGCGCAGCCTTTCATTTCGGGCGCGATCTCGAAAACCATCAACATGCCGAACGAAGCGACCGTCGAAGACTGCAAGAGCGCCTACATGCTCTCGTGGAAGCTGGCGCTGAAGGCCAACGCGCTCTATCGCGACGGCTCGAAGCTGTCGCAGCCGCTCAATGCCTCGCTGATTGCCGACGACGAGGAGGACGAGGACGACGCCATCGAGGCGCTGGTCGCCGCGCCCGCCGCCGCCAAGGCCGTGCAGATCACCGAAAAGATCGTCGAGCGCGTGGTCGAGCGTCTCTACCGCGACCGCGAGAAACTGCCGAACCGCCGCCAGGGCTACACCCAGAAGGCGGTCGTCGGCGGCCACAAGGTCTATCTGCGTACCGGCGAGTTCGGCGACGGCCGCCTCGGCGAGATCTTCATCGACATGCACAAGGAAGGCGCGGCCTTCCGCGCGATGATGAACAACTTCGCCATCGCCATCTCGCTCGGCCTGCAATATGGCGTGCCGCTGGAGGAATATGTGGAGGCCTTCACCTTCACCAAGTTCGAGCCGGCGGGCGTGGTCATCGGCAATGACGCGATCAAGAACGCCACGTCGATCCTCGACTATGTGTTCCGCGAACTCGCCGTGTCCTACCTGGCGCGCCACGACCTCGCGCATGTCGACACCAGTCCGACTTCTCCAACACCGTCGCTTGGCCGCGGCATCGAGGAAGGCAAGACCAACCTGCTCTCCACCGGCTGGACGCGCGGCTACAAGCCGTCGCTGGTCGGCAAGAGCGCCGAGCCGAAGGGCTTTGCCGGCGGCACCGGCGGCATGTCGACCGGCGGCCAGCCCGGTGCGCGCGGCCCCGGTGGCGGCCGGCTCGTCCAATGTGCGGGCGCTCGCCACGGTGACGGCGTTGAAGCCGCTCTCCTCGGAACTGCGCGAGGAGGCCACCGCCTTCAAGCGCGACTATGAGGAGCGCGCGAACGAACTGGCCGAGGAAATCGCCGAGGAGGACGCGCCGGACCTGTTCGACCAGCCGTCCGCCACCACCGCCCTGTTCTCCGACAAGGCGCAGGCCGACGCCTCCGCCGCCAAGGCGCTCGCCGCCGAACGCCGCCAGCAGGCGCTGATGCAGGGCTACACCGGCAACATGTGCTCCGAGTGCCAGAATTTCACCATGGTGCGCAACGGCACGTGCGAAAAGTGCGACACGTGCGGGGCGACGAGCGGGTGTAGTTGAGGGGCGGGACTTCGATGAGAATCGAACGGCCCCGAATTTCCGGCTAGTAAAGGGCGGTGGCGGTGGGGCGAAGGCAGCTGAGTGGCTGTCGCCGCCGTCAACAGTTGTCGGGAAATCGCCTTTCGATAGGACAGCGATCATGGCATATCGCGTCGCGTCCGGGGACTTGCAGAAGCACCTTGAAAACGGTCGGCGACAACCGATTTTGGACCTTTGGTGGCACGTATATGGTGAGTTGCCACCAATTCACGGTGCGGGACGCTACTCGTCAATCCTCAGAGACTCGGAACAAGGATTGCATTCGGCATCTGCTTGTTTTCGGGGGATAATGCGTCCCGTTGCTGAAGATGATCGTGGGTTGGACTACGCTACCTTTGTAACGAAGCCAGCGACGGGATTTCGCTATCAGCCGTCGATGAGTTGTTTGATTGAACCCTATGCAATCCCTAAAGACCTGGTATTCTTGATATATGCACAACTTGATTTCCCTGAGGGCAGGGCCTATCAAGCTAAGATAGGAAATCGACCAGTTACAAACGGTGTTGTAACGCATTGGCAACTCGTCGAGTGCGATCCTGAAAATCCTAGTTTGCCGGTGGACTATAAAACACGATTCCGACGACGCTTGTGGTGATGGACATGCAATAATGCAGGCGCTGGATAAAATCGGGCCGTTCGCACCAAAAGCGCTCTACTATGCGGATGCCGATGCTCTTGAATATGTCCGTATCGACAGCCCAGTCGTATATCGACGGGTTGACGACTTACTCACACTTATCCTTGACCTGGAAGAGAGAAAACCTGTTGGATTTAAAATCAAAGGTTTTCGTAACATCTATTTAAGGACATTTAAAACGGACAACACACATTTCTTGAGAATGGTAACCGTTCTAGAGAAAATTATGACTGAATTAGGCGACGGCTTTTTTCATCAAGATTCGCGTCGTGAAGCCTATAAAGTTGCTACAAATATAGCTATGGAAGATCAGGTCATAGTTTCTGATCTTCCGAGAGCCGCGTAAATTCAACTCGAATCCCCAAAGGCCGAGCATCGCTGCTTCCGCAAATTGCCAGATGATTGGTGGGAACGTCGGCGCAGGATTTGCCTTCTCCCCTGTGGGAGAAGGTGGCTGAGCCGGAGCGAAGCGCAGGCGAAATCGGATGAGGGGTGTTCCAGCATGGCACGCGCTCTGTCGCACCCCCCTCTGTCCTGCCGGACATCTCCCCCTCAAGGGGGGAGATCAGCAGCTCCAACCTCGTCTGCACTTGCTGCAGCGCTGGTGATTGGCGCAAGCTAATAGGACAGCTGATCTCCCCCTTGAAGGGGAGATGTCCGGCAGGACAGAGGGGGGTGCGACGGAAAGCGACCTCAACGTCGGGATGGTCGGGCAGCCTCGGTCTCAGCGCCACTTCCTGCAGCTTTGGTGATCGGCGAAAGTCGCGCTTACCTACCCTATAGATGGATCGAGGCGGCGCGGCCACCCGCAACCTCCCTCTCCACCACCACAACTCTCCCGCGCAGGCGGTTCGTGGTGAAGCCCTCTACGAACCACTACTGTCTCCCGGCATCAAAGGGAGGCTTTCGTGGCAAGTTGCGTGGACCGAACGGGCGATACTTGGGAGATCTACTCGGGGCTCGACGGCTGGCGCTGGCGGCGCACCGCCCCGAATGGACGCATCGTTGGTGCGTCGTCTCAGGGCTACTCCAACCGAAGCGACTGCGTCGCCAATGCCCAGCGCAACGGCATGACCTGTAATCCGAGCTAGCCGTTAGCCTGGCACCGCTCTCTCGCACCCCCTCTGTCCTGCCGGACATCTCCCCCGCATGGGGGGAGATCAGCTGTCGCATCGGCTTTCGCCAATCACCAAGCCTGCAGGGAGGGCGGTTGAGACGAAGCTGCTGACCTCCCCCCTTGAGGGAGATGTCCGGCAGGACAGAGGGGGTGCGAAGGCCCGCGAGCTTATCGCCCTTTCCTGCTGCGCCAGTGAAGTCGGCGAAGTCATGTGCTGACTCGCGTCGCTGTGTGTCAGCCCCAAACGCGAAATCCGCAACATCCTATCGCAAGGGATCTAGCGCCACCGACGGCCGCACCACGTTGCTCCAAAGCGTGAACAGACAATCGCACATCACTGGCAATCCCAAAAAATATCCGCGCTATTTCAATCGCTTGTCAGATAGTTGCCGCGCCTCGTTTTCACCCCCCTGCCTATAAGCGCAATGATGCCGCTGTTTTTTTGAAGGATGCGTTGATGGACTGGGCACTGGCGATCGAGAGAAACCGGGAGGCGCTAAGGCGCATCCTGGCCATGCTCGTCGCCATGGTCGGGGTCGCCGGCGGCGGAAGTGCAGGGGAACAGCTTCCTATCTTTCCGCAGAAAGGTAGAGACGCTTCCGGACAGAACCAAGCGGAAAAAAGCAAACCGTCCCCGGCCCTGCCCGCGCCATCTCCACCGCTTCGTGCTCAGGCTGCTGCGTCCGGCCGAAGCCGCCACGCGGCGGCTGATCATCGTCGCTGCGCGCGGGTTGGTGGTCGAGCTTGCGCCTCCGCGCCTGCGTGCCGCCAAGCCGAAGCCGGTCCTCAACCGAAGCAACGGTTTCGGCACCGGTGTGGTGATCCGGCCCGGTCCGCTGCCGGAATGGGCCCGTGCGCTGGCCCCGAAGCGCTCTTCCGCCCTCTCGCTGCCGTTGCTCGACCCGCTCAAACGGTTTGGTGGCCGCCGCAGGTCAGTAAAGCCGAGCGCCATGCCGCGCATCAGGTCCTTCGACGATCCGCGTAATACCGCTTGTTCCAGCAACCCCGCGCGCCGGATCCGCTGCCGCCGTCGCCTGACGATCCGCTCGATGCGGGCCGCCTGCACCGCCGACTCGAGGCGATCGGACGCGTGCTTGACGACCTGCCGCGTCAGGCCAAGCGCCTTGCGCGCTGGCAGGCGCGTCTCGATGCCAGACAGGCACGGGAGGCATGGCAAGCGGATACAAACTTACCCCCACCCCTAACCCCTCCCTACAAGGGGGAGGGAGACCCCTCCGCCTTGCTCAGTTCCGGTCCTGGGCGACTTGAGATCCGGCTAGGCGCGGCAGATCCCCCTCCCCCTTGTGGGGGTCTGAAGGACGGGCGAGACGCGTGGCTCGCCCCGGTAGGGGTGGGGGTGTCACGCATCCGGGCTGACAGCGCAGCCGGCGCGCCAAGCAAACCCCGCTTTCAGCGCTTCTCGCCGATGCGGCCCGGCCGCCCGCCCGGATGGCGGCGCAAGCCGGACCATGCGAGTGTACGAGGTTTTGAACGAAATTCACAGCCTCGCCGTCTGGGCGCGGGAGCATGCCGACACGTCTTAAGCTGCGTCGATATTCGGTTCGGCAGAAGCGGGGCCAGCATGCAAAAATGATGGACTGCGCTTCCGGTACTCATGTGCGCAAGCTACATGGGTAGCGGAAGCGCGGGAAATCAGCGCTTGCACACCGTCGCCCCAATCCCGATAGAACCCGAGACCGAACGCCAACTCCCGCAGTTCCGATATGTCCGCGAAATCATATAAAACCATCCTTGGCATAGGCGGAGCGCATATCGACCGGCGCGGGCAAATCGCCGTCGATTTCGTGCCGGGAGCCTCAAACCCGGGCGCCATGCGCGAAGATGTCGGCGGCGGCACCTTCAACGCGCTGCGCAACGCCGTGCAGCGTGGAGTCGCGGGCTGGATTCTGTCGGTGCGTGGAGGCGACTCGACCGGGGAGACAGTCGCGCGGGCGATCGCCGGGTCCGGCATACGGGATCTGTCCGTTACCTTCCTCGACCGCCGCACGCCGAGCTATACCGCGCTGCTCGACCGCCACGGCGACGTAATCGCGGCCCTTGCGGATATGGGTCTGTACGACCTGGCTTTCGGCAAACAGCTTCGCCGTGCGTCCGCTCGCGACGCCGCCTCAAGGGCCGATGCGATCTTGTGCGACGCCAACCTGTCCATCGAAGCGCTGATGCGCATTCCGAAGATGGCCGACGGCAAGCCCGTCTTCGCCATTGCGATCTCGCCGGTCAAGGCGGTTCGCTTCGTGCCGATCCTGCCTGACCTAGCCTGCCTGTTCCTCAATACGCGCGAGGCCGGCGCGTTGACCGGCCTCACTCCCGAGGCAACAGCAGTGGATTTGGCACGGGCCCTGCAACAACTGGGGCTGAAGCGAGCCGTGTTGTCGAGCGGCGGGGCTCCGGTAGTGGCCTTCGATGAAGCAGGTATCTTTACGATCCTGCCTCCTGCTCCACGGCATATCGCCGACGTTACCGGCGCGGGCGATGCGCTGGCCGGCGTAGCCGCCGCCGCAATTCTGCGCGGCGCGGTGTTCCGCGAGGCAGTGCGGCAAGGCCTCGCCGGCGCAATGCTCGCTCTGGAAAGCGCCGGATGCGGTGGCCGCCTTCGACGCGGAGGCGTTCGAGGCGGCACTGGCTCTTGTGCCCGCGGCACGGACGTTGCAAGAGGCGGGCATCGAAGGAGCACCTCATGTCGCCTAATTCGGCAATGGCCTATCTCGACATCTTCGAGCCGGTCGCGCAGGCGCTGGCTGGGGGCCGGCCGGTTGTCGCGCTGGAGAGCACCATCATCACTCACGGCATGCCCTATCCGGAAAACAGCCGGATGGCCGGCAACGTTGAGAGGATCATCGCCGATGAGGGCGCGACGCCGGCGACGATCGCCGTCGTCAATGGCCGCATCAAGATCGGCCTCTCCCCGGCCGAGCGCGAGACACTGGCTCAGGCCCACGGGGCGATGAAACTATCGCGTGCCGATCTGGGGTTTGCCGTCGCTCAGGGCCACACCGGCGGCACAACTGTTGCCGCGACCATGATCGCAGCGAAAATGGCCGGGATTTCGGTCTTCGCGACCGGCGGCATCGGCGGCGTCCACAAGGGCGCGGAAGCGAGCTTCGACATCTCGGCGGACCTCGACGAGCTTTCGCGTACACCGGTCATCGTGGTGTCCGCCGGCGCCAAGGCTATCCTCGATATCGGGAAGACGCTGGAAGTCCTGGAGACGCGTGGCGTTCCAGTCGTCGCCTTCGGCTCGGACCTCATACCGGCTTTCTGGTCGCGCACGTCTCCCTACGCCGCTCCGCTGCGATTGGACACGCCAGAGGCCATCGCCGGTTTCTTCAAGACCCGCACCGCGCTCGGGCTCGATGGCGGAATGCTGATCACCAACCCTGTGCCCGAGGCTGACGAGATTCCAGCGGCGGAAATGGCCGGAACGATCGCCGCGGCCCAAGAGGCCGCTGTCGTTGCGGGCGTATCCGGCAAGCAGGTCACGCCGTTTCTGCTTCAGACGATCCTCGAATTAACAGGCGGCGCAAGCCTGAAGACCAACATAGCGCTGGTCGAGAACAATGCGCGACTGGCGGCGCGGATCGCGAAGGCGCTATAGGGGATCTCTGAGCCGGCGCATTCGCGAGAGAGGTGGCGGCGATCCAGTGCAAGGGTTTGGCGCAAGTGTTCCGAAAGTGCTCGCCGATCTCGAAAATAATTCGTTTAAAAGCAAGTACTTACGGCGCTTTGATCGACCTTGAGAGCTCGCAGCACGCTTCAGGACTGGCTGGGCAGATATGCCTTCAGATCCGGAAAGCGCTCATCGAATTTTGTCGCCCAGCGGCGGAGCTTGGCGCGGCCGCGCTCCCACTGCCCTTCGAAGCGCAGATCAAGATAGGCAAGCGTCGAGCGTAGGGCGATATGCCCGGCTGTCGGCGACTTGCTCAAGCGGGGCAGGTTGGCGTTGAGATAATCCAGCCCGCGTACAACCTTCGACCACTGCGAGTCGAGCCAGGGTTGATGGACCTTTTCGGCGGGCCGCAGCCGCCTCTCGTAGACGTGCGCAAGCAGGCAATCGCAGATCCCGTCGGCCAACGCCTCGAGTTGCTCGGCCTCCAGCCGCTTGGCGGCATTGCGTGGAAAAAGCGCATTGCCGGAAATGCGGTTGAGATACTGGGTGATCGTACGGCTATCGAAAACCCCCTGCCCTTCGTCGGTCACCAGGCAAGGGATCTTGCCCAACGGGTTGACCGATACCAACTCGGGAGGCTGGGAAGCAGCGTCGGTTCTGATCGCGTCCAGCTTGACGCCGGCTTGTGCGGCAGCCATCCGAACCTTGGCGCTGTAGGGCGATGGCGGTGAATATAGCACTTTCGGCATGGGATTCCCTCGCGGCTTGTTTGCCGGTCACGCTATTTCGCCGGGCCGCCCGTAGCAACGGCGGTCACGCAATCCAGCAAGCCCTTTGCCTGTACCAGAGCGGAACCGGCTCTCACGCGTTCATCAACCACGCGTGCTCAGGCGCATTATGGAATTTCCAGGTTCGCTTCGGGCCGGCCATCACGTTGAGATAGTAGAGGTCGTAGCCGTGGCACGCTGCGCAAGGGTGGTAGCCTTTCGGTACCATGACGATATCGCCATCCTCCACCGCCATGGTCTCGTCGAGCGACCGGTCGTCTGTGTAGACGCGCTGGAAGGCGAAGCCCTGCGGCGGGTTGAGCCGGTGATAGTATGTCTCCTCGAGATACAACTCGACCGGAAGATTGTCCTGATCGTGCTTGTGCGGCGGATAGCTCGACGTGTGGCCGCCCGGCGTGATCACCTCGACCACCAGCAGCGAATCCGCCGGCTCGCCCTCAGGCAGGATGTTGGTTACGTAGCGGGTGTTCGTGCCCTTGCCGCGCACTTCCTGCTTGACCTCGTCCGGCCCGATCACACGTGCCGGTAATCCGCCGCCGAGACCTGGCGCCTGGCATACGGCCAGTTCCAGATTGGTTTCGGCAGTCACCGACCATTCCGAATCCTGCGGCACGTAAAGCGACCATGGAGCGCCTTGGAAAACCGACATGCGTTCGCCCAGTAAGCCGAAATCTTCGCCGTCGGCGCGTGCGGCTCCGCGCCCGGTAATGAAGACGAGACAAACTTCCTTGGAGCCGGTCTTGGCTGCCACCGTCTGTCCCGGATTGAGCCTGTGAAGTTCGAAGCCGACATAGCCCCAACCGGCACTCTCCGGTGTGATCCTGGCAACCATACCGTCGCCGGCCCTCGGCTTCACCAGCAGCTTTGACATCGCGGTCAATCCTTCTTCTCGGCCTGCTGTTCGCCCGGCTTTGGGTATTTGATGATGTAAACCCAGAGCGCATACGCGGCCATGCCGCCGAAGAGCGTCGCCCAGAAGCTCTCTCCACTATAGAGCTCAAAACAAGCCCACAGGGCGCAGAAGGCAACCAGCGCAACACGTCGCCACAGCGGCCTTAACCAGGGATGCTCGCTGCCGTTGCTCATGGTTGGCCAGCAGCGGCATGGGAGCCTGGGCAACACTCATGCATTGGGAAACCCCTGTGTTTCGACGGTATAGCCGGCAGCCGTCATGACCCGCATCAGTTCCTTGTAGCCGACCTGCGCCATTTTGAGTGGCGGATTTTTCTTCGGATCCTGTTCGGCTTCGACAACAAACCAGCCTTCATAGCCGTAATCCGCGAACCGCTGCACGATCGCGCCGAAATCCAGCGAGCCGTCGCCCGGCACGGTGAAGGCGCCAAGCGCAACGGCGTCGAGGAAGGATTGCCTGCAGCGGTCAAGCTTCTCGATAACCGCCATGCGGACATCCTTCACATGCACATGGCTGATCCGCTTGTGATGATTGTCGATGGCCCGCAGCACGTCGCCACCGGCAAATTTGAGGTGGCCGGCATCCAGCAACAACGGAATGCCTTCGCCCGAATAGTTCATGAACGCGTCGAGCTCCGGCTCGGTCTCGACCACCGCCGCCATGTGGTGGTGGTATGACAGCGGCATGCCCTGCGTCGGCGCACCATTCACCGAACTCGGTCAGCCTCCGCGCGTAAGCCTTCATCTCGTCATCGGAAAGTTTGGGCTTGGTCGCAAGCGGCCTGGAGCGGTCGCCCTGGATCGACCGGCCCACCTCGCCATAAACGATGCATGGCGCGTCGACGGCTTTGAACAGGTCGATCATCGGCTGGATGCGATCCTTGTTCGCCGCCGTCTCCTCATTGACCAATGTGCCGGAAAACCAGCCGCCGCACAGGGTCACGTCGGCGGCCTTAAGGATCGGAAGCATGACCTTGGGATCGTTGGGAAAACGACGGCCCATCTCCATGCCGGTGAACCCCGCCGAGCGCGACTGGCGCAGGCACTCTTCCAGCGACACGTCATCGCTGAGCTCGGCGAGATCGTCGTTCCACCACGCGATGGGAGACATGCCCAGTTTGGCCTTCAAGATATCCGCTCCACCAAGTTCAATGCCTTTCCGCCCGACATCGCGCCAAACTGCGACACACTCATCCGACCCCGCTTCGCGCGGAATAAATAATCTACGACGCTTTGCAGCTTCAGAGCTTGCTCATACTCCTGCCGCTTGGCATTCACTTCCTTGCGCGCGCTGACCTCCGGTACGGCGACATCCCACCACGCGCCGCCATCGTCGGTGGAGATCAACGGATCGGTATCGATGACGATAACCGTCGTGCGATCGTTGCCCTTGGATTTTACGAGTGCGGCTTCGAGTCCGGCGATCGACGGGACCTTTTCCGAGATCGCGCCCAGGCTTGCGGCATGCGCGGCAAAGTCGACATCCGGAAGCGTCTCATGGCGCGTATCGCGCAGAAGATTGTTGAAGTTGGCGCCGCCTGTGCCCATCTGCAGCCGGTTGATGCAGCCATAGCCGCGGTTGTCCAGCAGGACGATGGTCAGCTTGAGGCCAAGCATCACGGATGTGGCGATCTCCGAATTGAGCATCAGGTAGGAGCCGTCGCCGACCATAACGACGACTTCATCGTCCGGCTTCGCCATCTTGACGCCCAGCCCCCCAGCGATCTCATAGCCCATGCAGGAGTAGCCGTATTCGGCATGATAAGAGCCCGGTGCGCCGGCACGCCACAGCTTGTGCAGTTCGCCCGGCAGCCCGCCAGCCGCGTGCAATAGCGTCACGCCGTCACCCATCGTCCGCTGCACGGCGCCGATCACCTGTGCGTCCGAAGGCAATTCGGCATTGGTGGCCGCAGTTACACGGTCGGCTGTCTTGCGCCAGTCCGCCTTGCCGCTCTTGGCGTTAGCGGTCCAGTCCGCCGGCGCCTTCCAAGCGCCAAGCGCATCAGACAGTGCGTCCAGCCCTTCGGCCGCGTCGGCAACAAGCGGCAGCGCACGATGCTTCCCGGCGTCAAACGCCTGCACGTTCAAACCGATGATTGTCTTGCCCGTCCTTTGGAACAGTGCCCAGGAGCCGGTTGTGAAGTCCTGCATGCGCGTGCCGACCGCCAGCACCACGTCTGCCTCCGCTGCCAGCCGGTTCGCGGCAGAGGTGCCGGTCACGCCGATCGCCGCCATGTTGAGCGGGTTGCCGTCGGGCAGCGAGGATTTGCCGCCCTGCGTTTCCGAAACCGGCACGCCGAACGTTTCCGAGAACGCAGCGAGCTGTTCCGACGCGCCCGAATACAAGACGCCGCCGCCTGCGATGATCAGCGGCTTCTTCGCCGCTTTCAGCGCGGCTACCGCGGCCCCCAACTCCATCCGGTCAGGTCGCGGGCGCCGCTGTACCCAGACGCGCTCAAAGAAGAAGCTCTCGGGATAGTCGTAGGCCTCCGCCTGTACGTCCTGACACAGCGCCAGTGTCACCGGGCCGCATTCGGCAGGATCGGTGAGCACCTGCATGGTGCGCGCCAAGGCGGGGATGATCTGCTCCGGCCGGGTGATGCGGTCGAAATAGCGCGAGACCGGCTTGAAGCAGTCATTGGCCGAGACCGTGCCATCGCCGAAGTCCTCGACCTGTTGCAGAACGGGATCCGGGCGGCGATTGGCGAAAATATCGCCGGGGAGCAATAGCAGCGGCAGCCGGTTGACATGGGCGAGCGCACAGGCGGTCAGAAGATTGGTCGCGCCCGGTCCGATGGAGGTCGTGGCAGCCATTACGCGGCGGCGGAAATTCGCCTTGGCATAGGCAATCGCGGCATGCGCCATCGCCTGTTCGTTGTGGGCACGGAATGTCGGCAGTTGGTCTCGTACCTGGTATAAAGCCTCACCGATGCCGGCGACATTCCCGTGGCCGAAAATCGCCCAGACGCCACCAAAAAACGGCAGCGTCTCGCCGTCAATTTCGGTCAACTGTGCAGCAAGGAACCGCGTCAGCGCCTGCGCCATGGTTAGGCGGATTGTTTTCTTCATGTAAATTCCTCCTAGACCTAACCTTAGTTACTTTGGGCGAACTCAAAACGCCATTGCTTCTCGTATCCGCCAATCCTTTGCAGGGAGATATCGGCCAGGACAGGGGACGAAGGAGCTTACCCTACGCCGCTTTCCGCTTGCGCGCCGTCATCCAAGCATTGGTCAGGCGCTCGAACCGCCCGGCCATGTCCGCGATCGCTTCCTCATCGCTGATGCTGCCTGCGAACCAGCGCTCCGCCGGCTCCATGAAAATGGTGCGACCGACTGCGAAGCCCCTGACCATCGGGGCATCGGCAGTCGCGCGGAACGCCTCGATCAGTTCGTTTTCCGGCGCCTCCAGTCCGAGCAGGACCACGCCGCGGCAGAGCGGATCGTTGCGCTCGATCGCCCCGCCGATCTTGCGCCAGGCAACGGCGGACGATTGCGGTTCGAGCTTCCACCAATCCGGCTTGATGCCGAGCGCGTAGAGCTCTTCCATGACGCGCGGTATCGTGTCATCGAGCAGCGCGCCGTGCTTTCCGGCGATGATCTCGATCAGCAGTTCGCGCCCGACCTTGCGAGACGCCTGGAAAAGCGCCAAAAGTTTTTGACGCTGCTCCTCCTTCAACGCTTCAGGATCGTCGGGGTGATAGAAGCACAGGCACTTGATGCAGTGCTCGACCGGCCACTCGACCAGTTGTGACCCGATGTCCTGGCTGAATTCGAAGCGCAACGGCCGTGATCCGGGCAATTCCACCGGCCGGCCAAGCCAGCTGAACGGATGGCGGGCGAACTCGAACATGGCGTCGCGGCCGTGCTTCTCGTCGATCAGCATCCCGTAGCCTTCGCGCCCGCTTGCGACCCGCGCAGCCGCCTTCACGGCCAGCACCTTGAACGGCGCGATCTTCTCCAGCCCGACACCCGCAGCCCTGGCGGCATCTTCGAGCTGCACGCGATGATCGATGGCCAGAGCCATCATCGATGGAATCTCGCGGCGGCGTGTCGTCGCCCAGTGAATATGGTTGATGTCGGCGTCTTTACGCAGGGCACGATGCGGACTGCCATTCTTCAGGAAATGCTGCAGTTCGTCCCAGGTCGGATATTCCGGCGAGCACAGCAGCCGCGACACCGCGAACGCGCCACACGCGTTTGCCCAGGTCGCGGCAGTGGCAAGGCTCTCGCCGCCAAGCCAGCCGCGCAGGAAGCCCGACATGAACGCATCGCCGGCGCCCAGCACGTTGAACACCTCGATCGGAAAGCCGTCGCCGACAATGCCGTCCTCAAGATCGTCGCTGATCGCGCCGTCGTAAACGATGCAACCCATCGCCCCGCGCTTCAGCACGACTGTCGCGTTGGACGCCGCACGGATCGCCTTCAGCGCGCTCAGACGGGTCATCGGCACCGGAGGCGATCATGATTTCTTCTTCTGTGCCGACGATCAGATCGCAATCCGGCAAGACGGTCCTGAGCTGCTGCGAAACGTGGTCCGATTTCACATAGCGCTCGAAGCCGGCGGCGTGGCCGGCAAGACCCCACAGGTTGGGGCGGTAGTCTACATCGAACACCACCTTGCGGCCATTCGCCTTGGCGATACGGATTGCCTTGCGCTGCGCCGCCTCGGTGTTCTCTCGGGAAAAATGGGTGCCCGTGACGACGATGGCACGCGCCGAGGCAACGAAGGCCTCATCGACGTCGTCCGGCATAAGCGCCATATCCGCGCAGTCCGACCGGTAGAAGATCATCGGCGAAACGCCCTCTTCCTCCACCGCCAGGAGCACCAGCGCGGTCAGCCGCTCCTTGTCCGTAGTCAGGCCGTCAGTCGCCACACCTTCGCGGACAAGCTGCTCGCGGATGAAGCGGCCCATCTGCTCGTCGCCTATTCGCGTCAGCAGCGCCGAGCGCAGACCAAGACGTGCGGTGCCGACGGCGATATTGGCGGGACACCCGCCGACGGATTTTGCGAAGGACGCAATGTCTTCAAGTCGCGAACCGATCTGTTGGCCATACAGATCGACAGACGCGCGACCGATGGTGATCACGTCGATCCTGGGCGCGCCCGCCTGATCCGTCATGACTCCCTCCCAATACCGTATTGCGACCGTTCTAATTGCGGCTCGCCAGCCTCCTTGAGGTAGCGAATATGAAATGATAATTCCATAAAATAGTCAATATGGAATATGCATTCCCTTATCGAGATACACGCGTTTTGACGCCGACCCGGTTGCGACCGACGTTTCTCTGCGACACCAACGGACAGCGTCATCGATAGCGCCATCGTTGCCGAGAGTGAGCGAAATCCACCATAGTCCGCCTCGGCGACCTCGAACCACACGCTGGCGAACTGAGCCAGAGGTGAAAATGCGCTGTCGGTTATTGCGACAACGGGCACGCCCTCTTCCGACAACATCCGCGCCTCATCGATTGTGGCAGGCGCGTATGGCGAAAAGCTGACAGCGAGTGCGGCGTCGCGTGACGTGGCGAAGGAGATCAGTTCGGGATTGAGGCCGGACGGCGAGTCGACGATCTGGCTGCGCACCTTGAGCTTGCCGAGCGCGTAGGCGATGTAGCTTGCCACCGGATAGGAGCGGCGCCTCGCCAGAATGTAGATCGTCTCCGCCTCAGCCAGCATCGCGACGGCTCTGTCCAACGTCTCGTCGTTAACGGTCCGCGCCATCGCAGCCAGCGAAGTCTCCGACGCGGCCAGAAAACCAGTGAGGATACCCCGGTTTGTCGTGCCGTCATGGCCGGCTGCGCGGATGTCGCTCAATCGTTCTTCATAAGAGGTATTGCGTTCACGCAGCCGCTCGCGAAATACTGTCTGCAGGCTCGTAAATCCCGCGAATCCGAGATGCTGGGCGAAACGGATCAGCGTCGAGGGTTGGACGCCCGATGAGGCGGCTATGCTGGCTGCCGTGCCAAAGGCAATCTCATCGGGATTGTCGAGCGAATAGGCCGCAACCTGGGCGATGCGCTTGGGCAGGGTCTGCCGTCGATCGAGGATAAGGGCGCGGAGCGAATCATAGTCCCGCGGCAACTCCCCTTCTTCACCCAGCGCAGCGTCGCTCATCCAGCCAGTACCCTTTTCCGCCCGCCGCACTATAACGCGAGGGGGATTAGAATAAAATATTCATTCCATTTCAACCGAAAATCGACTAATCCGTACAAAATTGCCAAAAGTGCTCGGAGGGTCCCTTAATGATCGGCGTCGGATTGATCGGCACTGGCTTCATGGGGAAATGTCACGCGCTGGCATGGAACACCGTGGGCACCGTATTCGGCGACACGCCTGAAATAGGGCTCGTTCATCTTGGCGAAGCCAATATCGACCTCGCAACAAAGCGAGCAAAGGAGTTCGGCTTCGCGAAGGCTTCAGGCGACTGGCGGACCGTGATCGCGGATCCGCAGGTCGATGTCGTGTCGATCACCGCGCCCAATCAGTTCCATCCGGAAATGGCGATCGAGGCGCTGAAAGCCGGCAAGCATGTATGGTGCGAAAAACCAATGGCTCCCGCCTTTGCCGCAGCGGAAGCAATGACCAAAGCCGCCAAACGTTCAGGCAAGGTCGCGGTGCTTGGATACAACTATATCCAGAGTCCGGCATTTCGCCACATCCGCGCGCTGCTCGATGAGAGGATCATCGGTGACGTCAACCATCTGCGCATAGAGATGGACGAGGATTTCATGGCCGACCCTGAAGCGATTTTCTTCTGGAAGCATGAGGCTGCATCGGGCTACGGCGCCCTTGACGATTTCGCCGTGCATCCGCTGTCGCTTGTGTCGAAGCTGTTCGGCAGGGTTTCGCGCGTTATTTGCGACATGGCAAAGCCCTATCCGGACCGACAGGTCGCGGGTGGTGGGCGGCGGGCTGTCGAGACCTACGACATAGCCAGCGTTCTGATGCGGCTGGAGAACGGCATTTCCGCCACCCTGCTCGTCAATCGCTCTGCTTGGGGCCGCAAGGGCCGCATCGCCATCCAGATCTTTGGCTCGAAAGGATCGATCGTTTTCGACCAGGAGCGGTTCAACGAGCTACATCTCTACGTGACAGCGGACCGAGCGACTGAACAGGGATACCGCAAAATCATGATTGGGCCGCAGCACAAGCCCTACGACCGCTTCATTCCCGCGCCCGGGCATGGCCTCGGCTTCAACGATCTCAAGACCATTGAATGCCGCGAACTGATCGCGCGCCTTGCCGGCAAGCCCGCCAACGTCGTTGAGTTTGACGAAGGGCTGGAGATCGAACGGACGGTTCATGCCATGGCGCAGTCGTTTGCTGAAGGCGCATGGCTGGACGTGCGGGAATAAGCTCCCGCACAGGGGTCAAGCGACGGAGAATGACGCTTTCCACAACCTTACCGCATTGGCGGCGGATACCGCTATTGGGTACCGGGCTCGTGCCGTCAGGTGTGGCTTTCTGTGGCTTTTCGTTGCAATCAGATGAGCTTTGGCGAACTCATGTTCAACCAGCGTCAAAAGCCGCGCGAGCGGCGCGAACGGCATTGTGGTTGCGCTCGGCCCACTGAATTAGCAGGTTCAGCGGCTCGAACATTGAGCGGCCGAGATCGGTCAGACTGTATTCCACGCTCGGCGGCTTGGTTGGAAACACCTCCCGATGCACATAGCCGTCGCGCTGCAGATCATGCAGCGTCTGGGTGAGCATGCGTTGCGAGATATCGGGCACCAGACGCCGCAACTCGCCAAACCGGTACGGGTGCTCCGCCAGCGCCATCATCAGCAGCGAACTCCAACGTCCGCTCAGCGCCTGGATGACATCGCGGACCGGACAGTCCGCCAGCGACGCACTGTTGGTGGTCGCCCGGTAGACCTCCAGCTTGGTCCTCAGGTTCGACTGCCGTGCTTCCATCTTGGTTCCTTCCAGGTGCCTACCTCCCGAAAAACTGCCTTCTTTACGGAAGCCTTGCAATCCCTATTCTAGTGCTGGTCTCATATCGAGACCACGAAATCGCCCTCTCCCTGGAGCTTGAAGTCACATGACCGAGACGATCCTTGTCACCGGCGCATCCGGCCAACTTGGCCGCGCTGTCGTCCACCATTTGTTGGAAACACGAGGCGTGGAGCCGTCGCGCATCATCGCTACGACCCGAACACCAGGGTCGCTGGCTGATCTGGCCGCCAAGGGTATCACTGTACGGCAAGCGGATTTCAACGACACGGCATCGCTCCGCGACGCGTTCTCTGGCGCTGCGAAAATCCTGATCATCTCAACCAATGAATTGGACCAAAAGGGCACACGGCTGAAACAGCATCAAGACGCCGTCGCGGCCGCCAAGGCGGCGGGCGCCAAGCGCATTTTTTACACGTCCATGCCAGAGCCGGAGCCAGGCTCCCCGGTGGTGTTCGCAGGCGACCACTACGGCACCGAGCAGGCGATCAGGGCGAGCGGCCTGCCCTACACCATCTTCCGCAATGGCTGGTATCAGGAAAACCTGATGATGTCGCTCCCGGGGGCAATCGCGCGCGGCGTATGGGCTACGTCCGCTGGGGAAGGCGGCGTGTCCTATGTTTCGCGCGACGACATCGCCGCTGCAATCGCCGGCGGGCTGATCGCCGATGAGCGGGAGAGCGTGATCTACACGCTGACGGGTACGCAGGCTTACACAACTGCGGACGTTGCCCTGCTGGCCTCTGAGGTTACTGGAAAGCCGATAAACGTCGTTCAACTCTCCGACGAAGCGCTTTCGGACGGCTTGAAGGCGGCAGGCTTGCCGCCACACGTCGCAGAGTTGATGGTATCCTTCGATGCGAACACCCGCGCAGACCGCATCGGCATGGTAACCGACGCGGTGGAAAAGCTGGCGGGCCACCGTCCGGCATCCCTCAAGCCATTTATCGAGGCGAACAGGGCAGCGCTGCTAGGATAGACCACCGGCTCCTACGCCCTGCGCTGTCAGATGGCCACCTGGGTGCCGATCTCGACCACGCGGCCCGTCGGTATCTGGAAATACTCCGTCGCATCAGCAGCCGTCCGTGCCAAGCCGATAAACAGCTTGTCCTGCCATCCGGGCATGCCCGAATTGGGCGATGACTTAAGCGAGCGGCGCGACAGGAAGAACGACGTGGACATGATGTCGAACTTCCACCCCTGCTTGCGGCAGATCGCTAGCGCCTTCGGTATATTCGGGCTTTCCATATAGCCGAACGTCAGCGAAACACGCATGAACAGGTCGTTGACCTGTTCCATCTTCACACGGTCCACATCGGACACGAACGGTTGAGGAGCCGTGACAACAGTCAAGATTACGTTCTGCTGGTGCAGCACCTTGTAATGCTTGAGGCTATGCATCATCGCCGTCGGCGCGCTCTGTGGATCGCTGGTCAGGAACACCGCTGTACCGGGAACGAGATGCGGGGGCTTCTTCGTCATCGAACCTGCGAGGAAGTCCAACGGGATTTCGTTTTTCCTTGTTTTTTCAAAGAGCTGGCGCGTACCTCTCACCCAGGTCGTCATAACCAGCACCACACCGCCCGCGACCAAAAGCGACGCCCAGCCGCCATCGAAAACCTTAACGATGTTCGATGCGAAAAAGCCGATATCGATCGTTGCAAACAACGCCGTCAATGCGATGGCCGCGGCGAAAGACCATTTCCAGATGCGGGTCATGACGACGAAGAGCAGGCCGGTGGTCATCAGCATATCGCCGGTGACCGAGATGCCATAGGCTGAAGCCAGGGCGCTGGACTCGCCAAAGCCGACCACAAGCATCATGACGCCGATGGCAAGCAACACATTCACACGAGGCAGGTAGATCTGGCCGGACTGCGTCTTCGATGTGTGCTGGATCTCGAAACGGGGTAACAGGTTGAGTTGCACCGCCTGCCGCGTCAACGAGAAGGCGCCGGTAATAACGGCCTGGCTGGCGATGACGGTGGCGGCTGTCGCCAGTACCACCATGGGAACCAGCCTCCATCCTTCGTTCATTTCAAAGAACGGATGGCCGATCTTGCCGCCATGCGCGAGTACGAACGCCCCTTGCCCAAAGTAGTTCAACAGCAGGCAGGGAAAGACGATGGCCAACCAGGCGGCGACAATCGGGCGGCGGCCGAAATGGCCAAGGTCGACATAGAGCGCCTCGGCGCCTGTTACTGCCAGGAAAACCGCACCGACCGTGATGAAGGCGACTTCCGGTGAGTTGATCAGGAACTTGACACTCTCTACCGGATTGAGCGCGTATAGAATCTCGGGATCATCGACAATGTGGATCAGGCCGGAAGCACCGAGCGCAAGAAACCACAAGGCCATGACGGGACCGAAGACCTTGGCCACGCTTCCCGTGCCGAAGCGCTGAACGGAAAACAGCACCGCCAGGATAATCAATGTCAGCGGCACGACATACGGATCGAATGCCGGGGTGATGACTTTCACGCCCTCAACGGCCGACAGGACCGAGATGGCAGGCGTAATCACCGCATCGCCATAAAACAGACCGGCCCCGACTATGCCGACAAAAAGGATGAGGGTCGACCGGTTCGAGAAACTTGAGCGGGCAAGCGCCATCAAGGATAGCAGGCCGCCCTCTCCGCGATTGTCCGCGCGCAAGACGAAGCCGACATACTTTATCGTCACAACGATCGTCAGCGCCCATACCACAAGGGACAGGACGCCGAGCACGTCTTCGCGCGCTGCCATCTCGCCGCCCGACGACGCCACCAGCGCCTCGCGCAACGCATAGATAGGGCTCGTGCCGATGTCTCCGAAGACGACGCCGAGAGCACCAAGCATCATTACCCGGATATCGTGCGAGTGTTCGCTGCTGTGCGGAGACGCGTGAGCGTCGTCCGATGAGCCTTCAATGGCCATTTCGTTGGGCAACTCCGGCAAAACGCGCGCTCATTACCCCTGCTGCACCGCAATAACAACCGTCGGGTTCGGGATGGCTCAAAAAATTCGCATGCGTAGAATGCATGGCTAGCCTACTTAGGTCGTTCAACCTAGCCGAGTCCGGGCTGGAATTGGAACGGAATTTGGAGTTGAGGGTTCAGTTCCACTGAACCAGAGAGGCTGATAGATGAGTATGCTTGAACAGGTTCCCGCCATGCGACGGCTGGAAGTGGACCGCGCGGCTTTGTCCGCGTTCGATGTCGTCGGACATGTTTCCTCGGCCGATGTCGAAAACCTCTTCGGATTGCTCGAGGCCGCCTATGCTCTTCATCCCCGTGTCGACGTGCTCCTTCGGCTTATCGATGTCGAGGAATTCGACTGGGATGATGTCGCGACCGAAACGATGAAACAGGGCAAGGCAGCTGCGCGCGAGCATATTCTACGATGCGCCGTCATTGGCACCTCGGCCGCCCTCTCGGCGGCTCACGGCCTGTTCCTCGACACAAGCCCGGTCGAATATAGGGAGTTTTCGGCGGAGGAAGAGCAAGCGGCGTGGGAATGGATCGGTGGCGCGCTCAAATCCTAGCGAACCACGGTCAACCGCTGTGCGGCGCGGGTGATTGCGGTGTAGAGCCAGCGCTCCCGCGTGTCTTTGAACGCCCAGCTTTCGTCGAACAGCACCACGTCGTTCCATTGCGAGCCCTGCGCTTTATGAACCGTTAGTGCGTAGCCGTAGTCGAAATCGTCAAAGCGCTTCTTCTGCTGCCAGGGAACCTCAGCATCTGGATCCTCGAAGACCGACTTCATCAGTTTGATTTTGGCCACGCCGCGATCGGGATCGTCCTCTTCGGGCGAGACGAGCAGGTTGAGGCCAGGCTTTACGGTCTCGCGCGCTGCCGACATCACCTTCCACAGTGAGCCATTGAGCAGCCCCTTGGCAGGGTCGTTGCGCAGGCAGACGAGCTTGTCGCCGGCCTGCGGGTAGTCGGCGGTGAACCCCTTCAGCTCGCGCAGCCGCTTGTTGTATCGTCTACGGGTGCGGTTGGTTCCGACCAGCACCTGATCGGCCTTCATCACCATATCCTGGGTCACGTCCTCGCGGCCTATCACCTGCGCCGTTCCATAGTCGCCGCGCATGAACTCCCTGCCCTCACGCACGTCGAGCGCGAGGCGGATGATCGGATTGTCGCGTGCCTGCCGGTGGATTTCCGTAAGCAGGAAATCCGGCTCATGTTCGGTAAAGAAGCCGCCGCCGGAAATCGGCGGCAACTGGCCGGGATCGCCCAGCACCAGAATGGGTGTTGCGAACGTCAGCAGATCACGGCCCAGCTGTTCATCCACCATTGAGCATTCGTCAACGATGATCAGCTTGGCGCGCGCCACCGGGCTCTGGCGATTGAGCGCAAAGGTCGGCGACATCGAGGTCTTGCCCGTCGTCTCGTTCTCCACCGCTTCCTCGCCGCGCGGGCGGTAGATCAGCGAATGGATTGTGCGCGCGTTGGTTGCGCCTTTCGAGCGCAGCACCTGCGCCGCCTTGCCCGTGAAAGCAGCAAACTGCACCTGCCCATCGACGTGCTCGGCGAAATAGCGAGCGAGCGTCGTCTTGCCTGTTCCCGCATAGCCGAACAAACGGAATATCTGTGGCCTGCCAGTCTTCAACCAGCGAGCCACCGCCTGCAGCGCGTCATCCTGTTGGGGGGAAAATTCCATGACTTGGACTGGCAGGATTTGGGCAGAAAGAGCAAGCGGCGTTCAATCGACCAAACTTTCTCGGTGATAGCTTTGCTAGGCAGCTCAGCTGGAACAACGGCTAGATACCCAAATCATCTAAGAACACAAGAAGAACATTCATCGCCTCATGCGAATTTGCGCCGATACTCCCTTGGCGTCATTCCCTTGAGGGCACGGAATTGCCGGTTGAAATTTGCAAGCGACGTGTAACCGACCACATCAGCAATGTGCGCGACAGGTTTCCGTGAGCCCGAGAGCAGCGCGCAGGCCTCGCCGATCTTTAGGCGCTGAACGTAGTCCGAAATATTCATGTGTGTATGCCGGCGAAATAGCCTGTGCAGTCCTGAAGCGCTTAGCGCGGCAACGTCGGCAAGCATGGTAACGGAGATGTCCGATGCGTAGTTGAGATGGATATGATCGAGCACGCGGTCGATCCGCGCGCGATCCGCGCCGGCGCTTTCGGGGACGAGCGTACGCGTCGCGAGCGGCGCTGCATCACCATCCTTGGCAAGAGCGATCAGCACCTGCATAAGGCTGATAAGCCTCTCGTCTTCCGGTTCCCGAAAGAGACGCTCGATCACCGGGCGCATGTGTGCGGAAACGCGATTCGAGAACGCTAATCCCCCACCGGCACGGCCAAGCATCGCCGCAACGGGTTTCAACTCGACAAACTGTTCACAGAGTGCGGCTGCCCACTCCGCGGTGAACCACAACACCAGGGCAATATGTGGTTTGTCGGCTTCGATTTTCTCGGACGAACTCCATGTATGCGGAAGGTTTCGCCCGACCAACACCAGATCGCCATCGTCAAAGCTGCCGATGTGATCGCCAATGAACCGCTGACCGCGCGAATTCAGCGTCAACGTCAATTCATACTCGGGATGGTGGTGCCACTGGAACGGAATAGCGTCGTCCAGCCGCCGATTGAGCATCGCCCAAGACATGCCGGGCATGGCCGGCACCTTTTCCAAAACCAGCTTCATCCGGCGAACCCGCAGTTGATAAACGCCAGAATAGTACCAGTTCTGGCGTGCGGCGTACAACACACCTGTCGGTCGCGAGGTAATATGCTCACAATCGCAACACGGGAGAACATCATGCAGGGACAAGCGATCAAGCGCGATGCGCATCCGCGGACGGAGAAAGTCACCACGCAGCTCAAGGACATCGAAAAGACTCTGCCGCTGCGGGTTCTTTCGAACGAAGATTGGCAGCACTGGACGACGAAGGGCTATGTGATCGTGCGCCAGGCCGTTCCGGCGGCGAATGTGGAGCGGCTGGTCGATCTCCTCTGGAAGTTCGACGAGAAGAACCCGGACGATCCTTCGACATGGTATGCGCCGCAGCGCCGCGAGCACAAGATGAAGGAACTGAACAACACCGGCATGCTGGAGATCTACAATCACCAGTATCTCTGGGACAATCGAATGGAGCGGCGCGTCTACGACGCCTTCGTCGACATCTGGGACCGCGAGGATTTGTGGGTCGCCATCGACCGCGCCAATCTGAACCCGCCGAAAAAGATCAAGGGCAATCCCAACGGCTTCATCCACTGGGACGCAGATACCTCGCTAAGGCCGCTGCCGATCGGCGTGCAGGGCGTACTCAGCTTGAAAAAGCAGGATGGCAATGTCGGCGGATTCCAATGCATACCCGAGCTGTTCGCCAATTTCGAGGAATGGGTGAAGACCCAGCCGGCGGATCGCGATCCGATGCATCCGGACACCGCCGGCCTGAAGATTGCCAATATCGAGATGGAAGCCGGCGACCTGCTGATCTTCAATTCGCTGCTCGCCCATGGCGTTCGTCCGAACCATTCGGATGACCGCGTCCGCATGGCGCAGTACATCTCGATGTACCCGTCGGACGAAGACAATGAGAGCGAACGGCGGGAGCGCATCCGTCTGTGGCGCGAGCGCGATCATCCGCAGCGCGATGCGTTCCCAGGCGACCCGCGCGCGTGGGAAAAACACAATGCCGAGACGGCCAAGCTCACGCCGCTTGGTGAAAGGTTGCTCGGCTTGGTGCGGTGGAACTGACGGACGGCGGCTTGAGCGCGGCGCTCAAGCCGCTAGAACTTCCCTCCGCTGAGGGAGTCCACTCGAGTTGAAACGAACTTTGGAAATGGCGTTGACGCCGGAATTGGTCGCTTTGTGCGAAAGAACCGTCGACGACCCGGGGCCCGAGCGCGGTGAGTGTGAAATGTCTGATGAGGATTTTCATCGAGCCGCGGTTCGGCTGGACCGGGAATGCGAGGATCGTCCTCTCTGGCTGTTCGCCTATGGTTCGCTCATCTGGAAGCCAGCCTTCGATCCAGTGGAGACCCGGCGCGCCACTGCCAGTGGCTGGCACCGTTCTTTCTGCATAAGCATGAATCGCTGGAGAGGTTCGCCGGAACAGCCCGGGCTCATGATGGCAATAATGCGCGGCGGCACTTGCCATGGCGTTGCTTATCGCCTGCCGCAAGAGGATCGCACCGAACAAATACATCGAATGCTGTGGCGCGAAACCAGCTATTCGGAGGACCTCGAAAGCGTGCGCTGGATCGATGTCGATACTGACGACGGCAAGGTGCGGGCACTAACCTTCTGGGCGGCTCCGAAAGGGAGCTACATCGTCAAGAAGCTTGGTCCCGAAGATACGGCACGCCGCATCGCCCGGGCCTGCGGCCATATCGGCTCCAATGCGGCATATCTCTACAACACGGTCTCAAAGCTTGCCGAATTCGGCATCCGCGACCGCAATTTGTGGCACTTGCAGGAACTGGTCGCCGCGGAAATCCAGGTGATGGCCAAAGAACGGCAATCCGCCACGGTCATTCCGGCCATCGCTCAGAGCTGATGGCGGAGCAGCCGGACCTCACGCCGCCTGCGGCTCCCCGAACTCACTGCGAGGCGTATTCTGGATGAGCAGCGATAGTGCGGCGGCGGCAATCGCTGTCAGGCCGGCGATCTGGAAGGCGAGGTCATAGCTGCCCTGCATTTCGCGCATCAGGCCACCGAAATAGGCAGCGCAAGCTGCGCCGACCTGGTGGCCGGCGACGATCCAGCCAAACACCATAGGCCCGCTGCGGTCGCCAAACGCCTCGTTGGACAGGCGCAGCGTCGGGGGCACTGTCGCGATCCAGTCGAGCCCGTAGAAAACCGCAAAGGCCGCGAGGCTGGCCGGCGAAAAGCCCGACAGTGGCAGAAAGATCAACGCCAGACCGCGGACTCCATAGTAGACGCCGAGCAGTTTGCGCGGATCGAAGCGATCGGTGAGCCATCCGGAGCCCGTAGTACCGATGAGGTCGAATATGCCCATCATCGCGAGAAGGCTCGCCGCTTGCACTTCCTGGATTCCCATGTCGCCGCAAAAGGCGATCAGATGCGTGCCGACAAGGCCGTTGGTGGTGAAACCGCAGATGAAAAAGGTCGCGAACAGATACCAGAAGACGCGCGTTCCAGCTGCCTTGCGAAGCGTTCCGAAGGTTACCTGCAGGAAATTGCCCGGGACGCCGGGAGCATCGGGCTCGGAACCGTCAGCGCCGTAGCGCGTCGTCCCGATCGCCGAAGGCCGCTCCGGTACCAGCAGCCAGACCAGCGGTATAAGCGCAGCGGTCGCGGCGGCAACGGTAACGGCCACCGGCTTCCATCCGCCCCAAGAAGCAAGCGCAGCAAGAACCGGCAGGAACACCAGCAGGCCGGTTGCCGCACTCGCCGACATCAGCCCCATCATCAGCCCGCGATTGGTCTTGAACCAGCGGTTGACGATTGTCGCGCCGAGCACGGTGGCGACCGCGCCCGAACCAACGCCCGACATGAGCCCCCAGGTGGCGATGAGTTGCCAGGGTTGGGTCATCAGAAGGCTTAGCCCGGTGGAGAATGACATGAGCGCGAGCGCGCCAATCAGCGTCCGCCTGAGCCCGATGCGGTCCATGAGCGCAGCGGCGAAGGGTCCGGTAAGGCCATAGATGAAAATGCCGACCGCAGCTGCAAGCGAGATGACGTCGCGGCGCCACCCGAAAAAGTCCTCCAGCGGGAGCATCATCACCGCCATCGACGATCGCAACCCGGCGGCGATCAGCAGGCAGAGAAAGATCACGCCGACCACCACGAAGGCGTAGCGCTGGCCGAACGGATGGGTATTTGCTATTGCCATGTTACTCACCGGTACGTATCTTGTGGATTGATACGTACCGATCGGTAACATTGTCAAGCGGCAACGACCATGACGACGCCCAAAGCATTGGACCAGTTTGAGCTCGACACGCAGCCAAAACCGTTGCGCGCGGCGGAGCGGATTCTGGGCGTGGCGCGCGAATTGTTCTACAAGAAGGGCATCCGCGCTATTGGCGTGGACGAGGTCGTGCGCCGGGCGGGTGTTACAAAACCCAGCCTTTATAGAAGCTTTGCTTCGAAAGATGATCTCGCCGCTGCGTATCTTGCAAAATACGATCAGGAATTCTGGCAGCGTTTCGACCGGTCTGTGGAAGCGCATCCGGGCGATCCGCGCGCGCAAATCCTGCACTATCTATCCCGACTTGAGCACCGCGCGAGCCGCCCGGGGTATCGCGGATGTGGCATGACCAACGCCTGCGTGGAATATCCGGAGCCGGACCACCCTGCCCGCGCGATCAGCGAGGCCAACAAGCGCGAATTGCGGCGACGCTTCCACCTGATGGCGAAAGAAATGGGTGCCAATGACCCCACCGCGCTCGGCGATGGGCTGCTGCTGCTATTCGAAGGAACGCTGATAAGCAGCCAGATTTTTGGACCGGACGGCCCGGCGAGCGCGGTCGCGAAGAATGCCGAGTTGCTGATTGACGCGAGCCTGGCCTGAGCGCCGGTCGCTATTCCTCCGTGGCTGCGGCGGCCGCTTTTTTCTTCCGCGACCGGCTGACAAGATTTTGCGCTGCCGCAGCGATTGCCGCGTCATCCTGCTGAACGTGCACTGTCGGCGAGGGCAGGATGATGCCTGCATCCTTGAAAGCCTGCCTGATCCGCACATAAAATTTTCGCTTCATGCCGAAGGCTTCGCCCGGTTTCGTCGTCATCTTCATGCGAATGTCGATGCCATAGTCGCCAAAGCTCTGAACGCCCTGCATCTTGATCGGCTCAATGACGTAGGGCGCGTATTCCGGATCAGCGGCCAGCTCAAGGCCGATCTTCTTGATCAACTTGCGGGCCGCTTCGAGATCGGTGTCAAATCCGACGGTTAGATTGAACTTATCTGTCACCCAGTCGCGGCTGGAGTTTTGCACCGCACCCAGTTCGCCGAACGGAATGGTGAAAAGCGGGCCGCGGTGATGGCGCAGTTTGACCGATCGCAGGCTGAAGCTCTCGACAGTGCCCATATATTTGCCGCTGGTGATATATTCACCAACCCGGAAAGCGTCATCGAGCAGGTAGAACATCCCCGATATGATGTCTTTTACCAGCGTCTGTGCCCCGAAGCCGATCGCGACGCCGAGCACTCCCGCGCCGGCGATGAGCGGCCCGATCTGAACGCCAAGCGATGACAGGATCATCAGAATCGCCAGCACGACGATTGTGGCAAAGAGGATATTCTTTACGATCGGCAGCAGTGTGAGAAGCCGGGCCTGCTGTGGGTCGATCGTGTGGTGCTGCTCCTCGCTGTCGCCGGCCCCTGCCGGCGCCATAATACCGAGCTTGCGCTCGATCACCGCCTTGATGATGCTCCAGATGAAATCCGCCGCGAGCGCGATGACCACTGCGTTGAGGACACCGCGCACTATCAGCGTGCGCATGGGATCGGCGTTCTGCATGGCCTGCATGTCGAGGCCCCACACTCGGGCCAGCAGGAACGCCGCAAGGACAACGAGTGCGATACGAATGCCTCGGTCCGCGATCGCCAAGGTCACCGCCGCTACGGGCCGCGCGTCCGTGTCTGCCTCCGGAGCACGCAAGACATAGTGCACGGCACGATGCATCGTAAGGATCGCGGCAGGCAGCGCCAGGGCCGCGACGACGAACCAGAACAGGATGAAGGCACCGCTGGTCCGGATGAGGAACAGCACGATGAAATAAACGGTCAGCAGCCAGGTGACGGCAGTCGGACCGATCCTGCCAATGGCAGCACCCTCGCCGAGTACGACCTTGGGCCGCAGCCAAACCGCCGCCAAGCCAATCACCAGCATGAGAATGTCCGCCGGGATTGCAAGCGCCAGCACGCTGTCACGATCGAACCCGAGGGTCGGCAGCAAAGAAAACGTCGCGCCGATCAGCATGAATATGCCCGTGGAAGCCACGATCCAACGATACCAATGCATGGCGCGGGCATCGCTCATCGGCAACACCCGCACGTCGATCGCGTCGGGAACACTTATATGCGGCGGAAGCAGCGCAAAGCGAAGGAACGTCATGACCGCCCAAGTGACTATCGCGGCAGACAAATAGAGCAGAACGATCTCACGCAGCAGCGGCGGCCACTCGAACAAAAGAAAGGCCCCGGCGCTGCCGAGCATAAAAGCGCCCACCTTGATCAGTCCGAAGACAAAGCGCCCACCGAGCTTCTTTGCCCTGCCCTGCGGCGTGTTCTTTGGCAGGGAGATAATCCAGCTGCGCAGCTCGGCGGTTCGCCAATGCGCCAGCTGGGATAGAGCAGCGCCAACCGCGACGAATATGGCAATCAGCAGAAATATCCCGATCAGGCCGCGGTCGGCGAACTCGAGCATCATGATATCGCGGGCGCGCTCGAACTCCTGCGGCAGGCGCGTCACCGCTGCGGCAAGGCGCTCAAGGTGGCTCTTGATGTGCGTCAGCGTTGCTGAAACTGCGGATTCCTCCATCGCGCCCGACTTGGACGCAGGCTCGGCCTGAACCGCCGGGCTTTGTGCCTGTTTCACGACCCAATCCTTTATCGCCGGATCGGAGAGCAGTTCGATCAGTTGGCTGAGCTTTTCCGGAGGCGGCGCGGCGGGCGTCGTTGGAGCCGCAGTTTGCGCCCATGCCGGCGACCCTACGGAGAGGATCGTAACGGTGAGAAACAAGAGTAGGCTCGGGAGGGTAAACCGCTGCGGGGTCATTGATGGCCATGAACGAAGGAAGCTGATGTTCGCGCTGTCCCCAAGGTGACAGTGATTTTGATTAGCATATCCGTCTTTATGTTGTCTCTCTCGGCCGTCTGCCGCGACAACCTTCCGCATTGCGGGAAACGACCGCTCCCGGGCAATTGCACACAATGCCACCGAAGCTATCGTAGCGGGCATGCGTATCCTGATTCTGGGCGGTAATGGTTTCATCGGTTCGGCCGCGGTCGCAAAACTTCTGGCTTGCGGCCATGAGGTTACGGCGCTCGCCCGCGATCCGTCGGCCGCCTCGCGGCGTGCACCAGCCGCTCGATGGGTCAAGGCTGATCTTGCACTGATCGTAAACGCCGAAGCTTGGACGCCGCTGATTTCACACGGCATCGACGCAGTCGTGAATTGCGCCGGTGTTTTGCAGAATAGCGCTGGGGACGATGTCGCCGCAGTGCAGGAGAACGCGATGAAGGCGCTTTATCGGGATGGCTCGCTGCCTGCCTTTATCGCCGCCTTAACGACAGTCGCGACCAGCCTGCTCGATATTGCGCTCGGCGTCGGCGTGTTGGTGCGCCGTCGGTCGCACATCAGCCTCTCCGGAATGATCATCGTTTCGCTGAGTTATCTCGCCGGCTCTGTTGTTCGAACCCCTGAATTGTGGATTGATCCACTCGGACCGCTCATCAAGGTCTTGCCATCCACATTCCTTGCTCTTACGGCCTTGGCAGTACTGGAAGAGCGCTGAGTATGGAAAATTTTCTCCGGTTGATCCACGTATTGGGCGCGACCGTACTTTTTGGCACGGGCATCGGCATTGCCTTCTTCATGGTCGTGGCGCACAGGACACGCAATCCAGCCATCATCGCCCACGTTGCCGGCACCGTCGTCATCGCCGACGCAATCTTCACGGCAACCGCGGTCATCCTTCAGCCGCTGACCGGGATCGCGCTTGCGCAGGAAGCCGGGTTGAGCCTGACCGAAGGATGGCTGCTGCTGTCGATCGCGCTCTATGTGGTCACAGGCCTGTTCTGGCTGCCTGTTGTGGCGAGCCAGATCCACATGCGCAACATCGCCGAGCGATGTGCCGCCTATGGACGGCCGCTATCGGATGACTATTTTCAGCTCTATCGCATTTGGCTCGCCTGCCGATTCCCCGCATTTCTCAGCATCATCGGCATCGTCTGGCTTATGCTCACAAGGCCATCGATCAACGCTGTTTTAACGATCGCAACATCGTGCAGCATAAGGGCAGCAGACTACGCCGCAATACCGCAGTTTCGACTGCCCATCCTCCACACTCAGCTTCTCTTTGCCACGCCCCGAAACCGGTCTGGCCATTTGATCCCTCGACAAGCTCGCGAGGGAGAGGGAAAGCGTGACGCGGATGCCGTGTTTTTCCGGTAAACGCGTTTTTTGGTCGTCAAAACGTCACACATCATCCGCGTCACGCCGGCATATTACCGGGGCCGTCGGCTTATCTGCCGGCTGTGGGCTTGCCTGTCCGGTCCATCGCTGCATTCGGGCGCTTGTCACGCCTGCTGCAGTTCCAGTCCGGGCACGCTCGCCGGGCACCTGCCCAATAGCGCGAAGGGGTCTCCTCCGCGTATTGCTATAGCCGGATCCGCCGCATTACCGAGCGGCCCAGCCTTTCAAAAACAGGCTCCTTCACGGTCGTTCCCCGGCTCCGCCACAGCGTCCGTCGACGCTGCTTGAGAGAGCCGTCCCATCTCCACGAACCGCCGTCGCGAACCGCGTTCCCAAGAGAAGGGCATGCGGAGGATAAGCGCCCAAGCGGGAGCGGGGATAAAACCGGCCGGAGAAAATCGAGAGGGGCGGATAAGTGATTGATAACGCTCAGACTTATTTTCAAGCGAACGACGAATGACGATTTTCTATTCACACTCGTGCCGACTTACCTCCCCTCGCTGAGGCGGATGCGTGTGACCCCAGCTTTCGGCTACCGCCGCTTCGCGGCGACCGTCCCCATCGAGCATCAAAGGGGGAGGGTAAAGTGCGCGCCTTCCCGTTCGCACCGTCATGCGACCCCACCCCGGAGCAGAAGCTGCGAATCTAAGGGCGAAGGGGCCCAGTGCTTTCGCTCGGCCACCTTCTCCGGAGGTGAAAAGGGGTCCGCTACATCCCTTGTGGACCGCGGTTCATCGCGGCCACCCCGGTACGGCAGACTTCGACCAGCCCAAGTGGCTTCATGATGGCGATGAACTGTTCGATCTTGGCGACTGCGCCGGTGATCTCGAAGATAAAGTGCTCGGTGTTCGCGTCGATGACTTTCGCACGAAAGGCTTCGGCGAGACGAAGCGCCTCGACGCGATCGTCGCCGGTTCCCGCAACCTTGACCAACGCCAGCTCGCGCGCGAGCGGCTTGTCCTGTCCGAGTTCCCCGGCCCGCACCGAAAGATCGACGACCCGATGAACGGGAACGATACGTTCAAGCTGATGCTTGATCTGCTCAAGCACATGCGGCGTACCGCGCGTTACCACGGTGATGCGCGACAAGTGTTTCTCATGTTCCGTCTCGGAGACCGTGAGGCTCTCGATGTTGTAGCCCCGGCCGGAAAACAGGCCTATGACGCGGGCAAGCACGCCCGGTTCGTTGTCGACCAGAACCGACAGCGTATGGGTTTCGGGTCGCTCGGTTTCACCGGCGATGAAATAGGCTGAGCCTGTGGGTTGAAGCTGGGCGTTCATAAAATCTTCCTAGTCATTTTTAAAGCTCCCTAACCGGAACGGAATTGGTAATTTTTTCAGCGCGTTTCGCGAATTTACGGTCGAAACTCAGGAACTGCTCGCAATTGCGGGCGCTAAACAGGTGCAACGCGTCGGCAAAGTCCATCCCGTTCTTGTGGGCGCTCAGGGCGTCTGCAACTTTCGCAACATCATCGAAATGCACATTCGATAGCGCAAGCAAGTTGGACAGAACCCGGTTGACGGCCCCGCGAGCAACACCCAATTGGCTCCGCAATAGCCACTCGGTTTCGAAAAGGACAGTCTCAGGGATATGGACGGAACAGTCGCGAATTACGGCGGTGGCCCTGCGGCCCTGTACCCCTGTATCGGCGATCAATGCCCTAGCGAGGACGTTTGTATCAACGGCTTTTTGCATCAAACCGGCGCTTTGCTTCGGCGATCAGCGCGCCGTCGATCTCCTCATCCGTCGGAAAGGGCCTGTCTATCTTGATCCGATCTCTCTCGAATTTCTCCCAACTGATCGGCGGAAACCTCGGATCAAACTTTCGCACAGGCCGAATGGTAACCTCCTGGCCTTTCTCGATAAATTCAAACTCCATACCCTCCTGCCAGCCATGGGCGTCCCTCACGGCTTTCGGAATGACAAGTTGACCCTTACTTGACATTGTCGCACGAACGTTCATCTCTACCTCCCAGGTAAGGCAGGGTAAGCCATGTTCTTACACCGTCTTACCTCTACACCAGCTCCCGGCCTTTGGCGTCGATGGCGTTGGCAACCGCCTCGTCTGTGGCCTCGTCCGGCAGCAACATCTCGTTGTGCGCCTTGCCCGACGGGATCATCGGGAAGCAATTGGCGAGATTGGCAACGCGGCAGTCGAACAGGACCGGCTTTCTGACGTCGATCATTTCCTTGATGGCGTCATCGAGATCGCCCGGCTTCTCGCAGCGTATGCCGTGCCCGCCATAGGCCTGCGCCAGCAACACAAAATCCGGCATGGCTTCGGTATAGGAATGCGAAAGGCGGTTGCCGTGCAGCAGCTGCTGCCACTGACGCACCATGCCCATATATTGGTTGTTGAGGATGAAGATCTTGATCGGCGCGTCGTACTGAACAGCGCAGCTCATTTCCTGCATCGTCATCTGCACGGACGCGTCGCCGGCAATGTCGATGACGAGCGCATCCGGATGCGCGATCTGTACGCCGAGGGCCGCCGGCAGGCCGTAGCCCATTGTCCCGAGGCCGCCGGACGTCATCCAGCGATTCGGCTCGTCGAAATGAAAGTGCTGCGCCGCCCACATCTGATGCTGGCCGACTTCGGTGGTGATGTAGGTGTTGCGGTCCTTGGTCAGTTCATAGAGCCGCTGGATCGCATATTGCGGCATGATCACGTCTTTGTTGGGCGTGAAGGCCAGCGAATCCCGCGCGCGCCAGCGGGCGATCTGCTCCCACCAGGGATAGAGCGCCTTCTTGTCCGCCTTAGCCGTTGCTCGCCACAGCCGCACGAGATCTTCCAGGACGCGCCCGACATCGCCAATGATGCCAACGTCCGCGCGAACGTTCTTATTGATCGACGACGGGTCGATATCGATGTGGATCTTCTT
The DNA here is from genome assembly GCA_963829135.1 of uncultured Alphaproteobacteria bacterium. Classification (GTDB taxonomy): domain Bacteria; phylum Pseudomonadota; class Alphaproteobacteria; order Rhizobiales; family Rhizobiaceae; genus Kumtagia. Next base: position 193,360 of record CAWHHO010000005.1, read on the forward strand.
GGAGTTCGGCGAGAATGCATTGAGGCGGCCGGTGATGCGGTCGTCGAAACGCGCGCCGATGCAGATCATGACGTCGCAGTCATGCATCGCCATGTTGGCCTCGTAGGTCCCATGCATGCCGAGCATGCCCATCCAGTTCTTGCCGCTCGCCGGATAAGCGCCGAGACCCATCAGTGTCGACGTGATCGGAAAACCGGTCAGGTCGACCAATTCGCGCAGCAACTGGCTGGCCAGCGGGCCGGAATTCACCACGCCGCCACCCGAATAGATGATCGGCTTTTTCGCGCCCGCCATCAGCTCGACCGCAGCCTTGATCTTGTCGAGGTCGCCTTGAACCTTGGGCTGATAACTCATGCGCGGCGCGGTCTGCGGCGGCACATAGGTCCCACGCGCGAACTGGATATCCTTCGGCACATCGACGACGACCGGCCCGGGACGGCCCGTGGTCGCAACATGGAACGCTTCATGAATGATGGATGCCAATTCGTTGACGTCCTTCACCAGCCAGTTATGTTTGGTGCAGGGCCGGGTGATGCCGACAGTATCGCATTCCTGGAACGCATCCGACCCGATCAGCGACGTCGGCACCTGGCCGGTGATGCACACCAGCGGGATCGAATCCATCAACGCGTCCTGCAGCGGCGTCACCGCGTTGGTTGCGCCGGGACCCGAGGTGACAAGCATCACGCCCGGCCTGCCGGTAGAGCGGGCATAGCCCTCTGCGGCGTGCCCTGCCCCTTGTTCGTGGCGCACAAGGATATGCTGCACTTCGTCCTGTTGGAACAGCTCATCATAGATCGGCAGCACCGCGCCGCCGGGATAACCGAAGATGTGCTTTGCGCCATTATCCTTCAGCGCCTGAACCACCATCTCGGCGCCCGTCATTTCGCGACTTCCGCCACTATTTCTTGCGGTGTTCGTCATCTCTGCAGTCCTGTCCATTGTGCCGTCTGCGGCTGGCTGTTCGTTTAGTCGTGTTCAGGGCAATAAAAAAGGCCCCCGGAGGAGCCTGTGTTCTGCGCATGGGAGCTTGTCGCCCGGCGGTTACACCGCCTTGCCCATGCGCCTTCCTACTACGAGAATGAGTGTCGTTTTCATGGTCGCGGACAATAGGGATTCTGAAGCGGTTCTGTCAACCGGGATTGTGGCCCGACGTTACGGACTCAAGGTGGCCCGACGTTACGGACTCAAGGTGGGCGGTTGCTTGGAGCCGGACGGCCGGCTTGATAAAGCGCCAGATAGTCGCAAGACCATCGAGATCCCGGTTTGGGGCAAGAATACTCAACGGCTCGAAACGCTGATCAACAGATCGACGACACTGCGCAAATCCGAAGCCGGCCCGTGCGCGAAAAGGCCTTCGACAATCCCGTCAGCCGCGTGGATTCTATTCCATTCTTCGCCGAACTGATTTCGAAACCACGTCATCTGGCGCTTTGCATACTGACGCGTTGCAACCTTGGCGCGAGCTATGGCCTCGTCCCCTGTCATTTCTCCGCGAGACGCTGCGGATAACTCCGGCACGCCGATGGCCTTCATGGCCGGTAGCGCGGGGTCTAGCTCTAGACGCAGGAGTTGCTGGACTTCCTCTTGCGCGCCGCGTCCGATCATTCGATCAAAACGCCCATCAATGCGTCGAATGAGCTCCTGGCGCTCGGGCTCAACAACAAACCGGTGGGCTGTCTCATGATCGATAAGAGGTTGCCCCCGGACAGATTGCCATTCAAGAATCGACCTGCCTGAGCTTTGCAGAACTTCCAGCGCCCTGACGATCCGCTGGCCATCGGATGGCCTCAGCACGGCTGCCGTCTGGGGATCTTCCTGCGTGAGCAGTCTATGGAGTTTGTGCGAACCTTGTTCATTGAGTTCATATCGCCAACGGTTGCGAATACTCTCTGGGATTTCCGGCATCTCCGACAGTCCCTCGGCCAGGGCGCGGAAGTAAAGGCCGGTGCCGCCTACAAAAATTGGAACGCGACCTGCTAACGTCCCATCATCGATCAGTTGCATGACATCGCGCAGCCACAGGCCGGTCGAGTAAGGCATCGATGGATGCACGTGGCCGTAGAGATGATGGGGTGCGCGCGCCAAGTCTTCCGGCCTGGGCCGTGCCGTCAGCACATTCAACACCGAATAACCCTGCATGGAATCGGTATTGATGATGACACCCCCGACGCGCTCGGCAATGTCGAGCGCCAGCGCCGACTTGCCGCTTGCAGTCGGCCCGGCTATCAGGATCGCATCTTTCAGACGTCCCCCATCCATCTTCCGCCCGGATTCCTCGATGCCGTCCATCGCCACGCTGATCTCCCACCCGGCCGAACGGGCGTTGACGTTTTCGCTGGTGGATATGGCATCGCGCGCTGTTAAGGCAACCGGAACCCGCTGGCTCGCGCCGGATGTCGCTTGCGAAATCTCATTGCCGGACAGCGCTGCTGCGGAGCATGCCGAGCGCGAGCTGCGTTCCGTGCTGGCATCTGCTCCGATCGATGTGGTTGTGCAACCCTCCGAGCGCCGGCGCAAGCGCATGCTGATCGCCGACATGGACTCGACCATGATCGATCAGGAATGCATCGACGAGTTGGCGGATGAGGTCGGCCTGAAGGATCATGTCGCGGCGATCACAGCGCGCTCGATGAATGGCGAAATCGCCTTCGAACCGGCCTTGCGGGAACGCGTTGCGCTTTTGAAGGGGCTGGATGTCGCGGTTATCGACCGCATCATCGATTCGCGACTGACGCTCGCATCGGGTGGGCGGGTACTCGTTGCCACCATGCGTCGCAACGGAGCCTGGACCGCGTTGGTCTCGGGCGGCTTCACCGCTTTCACGCGGCGCATCGCCGATGAACTTCACTTCGACGAAAACCGCGCCAACCTTCTGCTCGAAAGTGCCGGAAAACTGACGGGCCACGTTGGCGAACCGATCATGGGCCGCGCCGCCAAGGCAAGCGCACTCAACGAGATCGCAGAACGGTTGGGAATAACGCCTGACGACGCGATCGCAGTAGGCGATGGCGCCAATGACCTCGACATGCTGGCGCTGGCGGGCTCCGGGGTTGCGCTGCACGCCAAGCCGGCGGTCGCAGAGCGCGCGCGCATCCGTATCGATCACGGCGATCTTACAGCCCTGCTCTACATGCAGGGCTATTCGGAGACGGACTTCGTCATATGACGATCATCAGGACCAGGCGGCTCATTATTCGCAACTGGCAGGAACGTGACCGCGCCTTCTTTCACCGCATCAATTCCGACGACAAGATCATGGAGTTCTTCCCGTTCCGCCGTGACCGCGCCGCAAGCGACGCCTTGATGGATGAAATGCGGGCGGACATCGCCGCAGAGGGCTATGGCTGGACGGCAGCGGAGGAAATCGAGACCCGCGAATGCGTCGGCTTCATCGGCCTGCACCGGGCCGAGATCGCAGGCGTTGCGCCTCAGGGCTCCTACGAGATCGGCTGGCGGCTCGCGCCAGAGTTCTGGGGCAAGGGCTATGCGACGGAGGGGGCAAGTGCGCTCGTCGATTTTGCGTTCGAAACGCTCGGCCTCGATGAAGTCATCTCATTCGCTGTGTGGAACAACATGCGCTCCACAGCGGTGATGGAGCGGCTAGGTATGCGCTACGACCGCGATTTCGACCATCCCAACATTCCGGACACGCACCCACACCTGAAACTATTCAAGCTCTACCGACTGATGAAGGCCGATTGGAAGTCATCAGCAAGTTCGATCCAGGATGCATAAGATCGCCAGCCGATTTAAGATGCTACGCTAAGCTACGAAAAATTTATGGAATCATGCCCAGCAGCTCAGCCCGACAAATAGCTACGCCTATGGTGCTGTTGGTAGCGTCGCTATCACCGGTCGCCCTGGCGTCGGCCCAGATCCATGGCGACTATTGCGGCAAAGCCGTATCAGGTGGCAAATGGGTTGATGTCGTGACCTCGCTGAAAACCAGCAGCGACGGCTTGCTGACCGGTTCCTACAAATTTGAAGACAATGGCGCGATGGTACGCGGCTCGCTGCGCGAGGAGACCAAACAACCCGGCGAGACGCGCACTTTGATCTGGGCCGACAAATACGGCATCGGCAACCTCACCATGCGCTTCGCGCCACACTATTCATCTTTCGAGGGCAAATGGGGCGTAGGAGATGCAACACCCCTGTTCGGCTGGAACGGCGAACGCTGCAATTTCGACAGCGCCAGGAATTCGGCGGAGCAATCCTCACAACCTGACGCCGCCATACAGCCTGAATTTAGTCCATCCGCAGCGTTACAAAGCGCAGCTCGCCCGTCTTCGACGACAGCATCAGCAGCGCATTCTTACGGCCCTGATCCTTAAGCGCGCTGATACGGTCCATGACATCCTTCGGTGTCGCCACGGACTCCTGGGCGATCTCGGTGATCACTTCTCCGGCTGCAATGCCCCGTTCCGCCGCCAGCGAAGCCGCTGTCACTTCAGTGATGACGACGCCGGAGACATCCTTCGAGATCGAGAATTTCTTGCGCGCCTCGTCGTTGAGTTCGCCGATCGTCATGCCGAGCACTGTCGCCGTTGCAATCTCACCCGGCTGATCCTTCTCGTGATCATCGTCCGCGTCCGCCACCTTCTCGCCGTCCTCGAGGCGACCGAGCGTCACCTTGACGGTCTGCTCGACGCCCTTGCGGACGATGAGCACGTCGACGGCCTTGCCCACCGGACTTTCGGCAACGACGCGCGGCAGGTCACGCATGTCCTTCACGTCCTTGCCGTCAAACTTAATGATCACGTCGCCGGCGAGGATCGAACCGTTGTCTACCGGACCGCCCTTGATGATGCCGGCGACAAGCGCGCCCTTGGCGGTTGTCATGCCGAGGCTCTCGGCGATCTCGTCGGTGACGGGCTGAATTCGGACGCCCAGCCAACCTCGGCGCGTCTCGCCGAACTCGCGCAGCTGATCGACGACGCCGACCGCAAGTTCCGAGGGTATCGAGAAGCCGATGCCGATCGAGCCGCCTGATGGCGAAATGATCGCGGTATTGATCCCAATGACCTCGCCATCCATGTTGAACAGCGGCCCGCCCGAGTTACCCCGGTTGATCGCTGCGTCTGTCTGGATGAAGTCGTCGTAGGGACCCGCGTTGATGTCACGGTTGCGGGCCGAGATGATGCCGACCGTCACCGTGCCACCGAGGCCGAACGGATTGCCAATCGCCATAACCCAGTCGCCGATGCGCATGCGGTTGGAATCGCCGAATGGCACAGCCGTCAGCTTCTTCAGCTTCGGATCCACCTTCAGCACGGCGATGTCGGTCTTTGTGTCGGTGCCAACCAACTCGGCCTTCAGCTTGGAGCCGTCGGAAAAGTTGACCTCAATCTCGTCCGCATCGGCGATGACGTGATTGTTGGTGACCACGATACCCTTTTCAGCATCCACCACGAACCCTGAACCCAACGACTGCACCTTCTGCGAACCGCCTTCGCCATCGCCATCGCCATCGCGGTTCTTGAAGAAATCGTCGAAGAAATCCTGGAACGGCGAGCCCTCGGGCAACTGCGGCATCGGCACGGCATTCGGCGCCTCCGTGCCCTTCACATTCTGCGAAGTGGATATGTTGACCACCGCACCCAGCAGCCGCTCGGCAAGATCGGCCACGGACGTCGGACCATGCTGCGTCACCATCGGCTGAACCTGCACAGGCGCCTCGGCCTCAACCGCGGGGGCGGTTTGTGCAGGCCCGGTCTGCGCGGGGGGAACAGTTTGCGCAGGCTTTTGCTCCTGGGCCAATGCCAGCGGGGCAAAGGCAGGCATGACCAGCGCGCAAGCCAGCAGGATCCTTGTCGTCGAGCGCAGATTCTTAAAAATAGCAGAATGGATGGGCGTGGCGCTCATAAACTAATCTCCGGAGGGTGCCGATGTCCGCGCGGGTTTTGCAAAGCCGCTTGCGGACCGTGGTGAAGAAATAGGGCGTGTTTGCGGCCATGCCTATCGGGAAAATCACAATCTTGCGTTATCCCCGAACCAGCCAGACGATGCCGACGCCAAGCGCGATCGCGGCGAGTCCGGCAATCCGCAGCGTTCCTTCGGGAACCGACAGCACTTCCGCCGCCAGCCGCTTCGCAAGGTTTGGAAAGCCGCCATAGACCAGGCCCTCGGCAACGAGGACCAGCCCTATGGCGGCTATGAAGTCGCTCACTTACTGTGCCGGGGCAGCAGCACCGCTTGCCGGGGCAGCAACACCGCTTGCCGGGGCAGCAGCACCGCTTGCCGGTGCGGCAGGCGCAGGCGGAGTGGTACCGGGAGCACCATCCGCGTTTTTGAAATAGCGCATGAACTCCGAGATCCGGCGTAAGCACCATTGTCGTGCTGGCGCTGTCGAGCCCCGTACCATAAGCGATCATGGAGCGGTAGAACTCGAAGAAGCCGGGGTCGCGCTGGAAGGCATTGGCGAACGCAGCATTGCGCTCGGCTTCGCCTTCACCGCGCAGGATTTCCGATTCCTTGCGCGCCGCTGCGACCGTCTCCACCACTTCGCGGTCGACGCGGGCGCGGATACGTTGCGCCGCCTCGCGGCCACGAGCGCGCAGGCGCTCCGCTTCTGCAAGCCGCTCGGCCTTCATACGGTCATAGGTCTGCTGCGAAACCTCGGCAGTAAGGTCGGTCCGGCGAATACGCACGTCCTCGATCTGCAGGCCTAGCGACGTTGCGTCGGGGCGCAACTGGTCACGCACTTCGCGCATCATCGAGGCACGTTCCTCGGAGAGCGCTGCCTCGAAACCACGAAGACCGTAGACCCGGCGCAGCGCCGCATCCAGGCGGGTGCGCAGCCGCTGCTCGGCAAGTTCCACACTGCCCGACACAGCCGCCCTGAAGACCCGTGCGTCGGCAATCCTGTAGGCGACAAACGCGTCGACCTCGAAGAACTTGCCGCCAGACACCTGCACGCGAATGTTATCGAGGTCGAAGCGCAGGACGCGATCCTCGATAATCTGCACATTGTCGGCTTCCATAAATGCAAACGGCGCCTTGAAATAGATGCCGGGCTCGGTCTTCACATCGACGATCTCGCCGAAGCGCAGAACGATCGCCTGCTCGCGTTCGTTGACCACGAACACCGACGAGTAGATGAGAAAAAGAATGACGATGGCGACAACGCCGATAGCTGCGAGGCGGTTCGACATCACTTGCTTCCTTCCGTGGTCGCGCGCTTCTGCAGTTCAGGCAGCGGCAGATAGGGCACCACCCCCTGCCCGTTCTGCTCCAGGATCACCTTGTTGGCGCCCTGCATCACACGCTCCATGGTTTCCAGATAAAGGCGCTTGCGGGTAACCTCCGGCGCCTTCGCATATTCGTCGTAGACGGAGATGAAGCGCTGCGCCTCACCCTGGGCTTCCTGCACCACACGGTTCTTATAGGCGGCTGCCTCTTCGCGGATCTGTGCCGCCTCGCCGCGTGCCGAACCGAGCTTCTGGTTTGAATACTGGTTGGACTCCTCAACGAAACGGTCTTCGTCCTGCTCTGCGCGCTGAACTTCGTCGAACGCGTCCGCAACCTCGCGCGGCGGCGCCGCGTCTTCGATCGAAATGGCGTTGACGTTGATTCCCGCGCCGTACTGATCCAGCGTCGACTGAATAATACCGCGCACTGCATCAGCGATGCCCTGGCGATCGTCGCGGAAAATGTCCTGGGCCGGCCGGCGACCAACCGCCTCGCGCATCGCGCTTTCGGCGATCTGGCTCACCATTCCGTCCGGATCTTCTACGTTGAACAGATAGGCCTCCGGATTTGAGACCTGGTAGGCAACCGAGAATTTCACATCGACGATGTTCTGGTCACCGGAAAGCATGAGGCCGGTGGTGGATGTGCCTCGTCCCCCGCCAATATTGACCAGCTTCTCAGCGGTGTTAGCTTTTTCGACCGTCTCTACCGGCCACCAATGGAAATGCAGGCCCGGCTGCGAAAGCTCGGTCTTCGGCTTGCCGAACCGGAGTTCGACCGCCAACTCGTCGGGCTGAACAGTGTACACGCACTGAAATATCCAGAAGGCAACCAGCAGCAGACCGATCAGGCCGAACATCGCCGGATTGGCGCCACCGCCTCCCGGCAAGGCGTTCTTCAGACGATCCTGACCGCGTCGAATAATGTCTTCGAGATCAGGCGGGGAACCTTGCGGCCCGCCTGGGCGAGGACCTTGTCCCCACGGACCGCCGCCGCCGCCATTGCCTCCACCGCCACCCCACGGGCCACCGCCGCCGCCGCTCTGATTCTTCCAGGGCATCGAGTTCCTTTCCCTCACGCTCCCGGTCTTGGGGACCGGCTGGCGTATGCATTCGTCTGCTCTTGTATAGGGTTGCCACGTCGCGCTTTCAACGCGGCCTCTGTCACAGGGACCTTCAATCCGGTGACAAATGCGTCAATTGGTCAGCTATACGCCTTCATGCACGCCCGAGCGGCGCGCGTAAACGGTGTAGCGTGTCGCATGGCTATCCTTCTCGCCTGCCGGCGTGTCCTCGCAGCTGACTATTTCCCAAATGGCAGGGTCCACAGTCGGAAACACCGTATCGCCCTCGAATAGGGCAAGAACGCAGGTTAGGTGAAGGCGATCAGCCACGCCGATCGCCTGCCGGTAGATTTCGCCTCCGCCGATAACACAAATCTCATCGGCGCCAGTCATGCACCTGCCCTTTGCGCGCGCCAGTGTCAGTGCGTCTTCCAGCGAGTTGACGACCTCCGCCCCTTCGGCGCGATAGGCCGTATCGCGCGTCACGACAATATTCAAACGTCCCGGCAGCGGGCGCTTCGGAAAACTCTCCCACGTCTTGCGGCCCATGACGATCGGCTTGCCCATCGTGGCGGCCTTGAATCGCTTCAGGTCGGTGGAAAGCCGCCACGGCAGGCCGCCGTCACGCCCGATGACTCCATTCTCGGCCACGGCCGCATAGATGCCCACCAGCATTATTGGGCGCCGCCTTCCGAACTGTGCGGGACCAGGATGAGCACTTCAAAATTCTTTTTGGGGTTGAAATCTCTCGCGTGAACCTCGAAGCGGGTTGGCCCGGTCTTGGTGACACCTTCAGCGCAGAAGCTCACGAGATTGTTTGGCTTCCCCTTGTCGATGGTCAGGTTGAACTCGCCAATCGTGCCGAGAGCCCAGTTGCCTCCAGTCGTCAGCACATACTCGATCGCGTTCTGCGACATCGCCGGCGAACCGTCCGGCCCGACTTTCGCCGCCTTCACGATCGCCTTCTCGAAACTTTCGTCTATGCAATAGCGCTGCTTGTCCTCGGCATACCCATCCTGAAACTTGCCGTCGTAGAAGAAGCCGACACCGACCGCTGAACTGAGGCTCGGCTTGTACTGATGCGAGACGCGGACCCTCTTGCCGGCGGGGAACTTCGCCTTCCACCAATAGGTCGACTTGAGCGTCCAGACAGGCGTTCGTACATGCTTCCAACCGGAACCGTCGTCATAGCTGTCGATATAGATCATGCCCCGGTTGAGCCAATCGGCAGCATTCTCCTCCGAAAGTGTCGTCAATGCGTCGGCGGCGGCCTGCAGGTACGGGCTTGCGGGAATGCCCTTTGCGATCAACTCGTCAGTTATATCGACACCCACGGCGAACGCCCTCTGTTCAAGCATGGGGGTCACAGGGGCGCCATCGATCCACACCTTGAAATCGAGGAAATTGTCGGAGGTATAGTCCGGCAGGTTTGGCATGTCGTTCGGTTCGGCATCGATGTCGGGCATTGGGAACGCGACGATTGTCTCGACATCCTTGTCCGTGGTGTTGCGGAACACATAGTCCACCTTCACCGCGTCCATCGAGATGAAGAGATCTTCGTTGTCCATCGAAATGGCGTCGGTACGTCCAAGGATCAGGCCGCCGGCCCCTAGCCCGGCGACGGAATCATTGGCGAGCGCCGGCAGCGGGGCAACACCGATAATCAGCGCCGGGGCAAGGATGCGTATGGTCTTTCTCATTTGCGGCATGACCTCGAACGGATGCTGTGGCTATACCGCGATCGGCGCCTTGATGCTGGCGTCCGCGTCGTAGCCTTCCAGATGGAAATCCTCGAAACGGAAGGCGAAGAGGTCGGTCACATCGGGATTGAGGCGCATCTTCGGCAACGCCTTGGGCGTTCGCGAGAGCTGCTCGCGCGCCTGCTCGAAATGGTTGGAATAGAGATGGGTATCGCCGAGCGTATGGACAAAATCGCCAGGCCTTAGCCCGGTCACCTGCGCTACCATCATGGTCAGCAGCGCATAGGACGCTATGTTGAACGGGACACCGAGGAAAATATCAGCGGAGCGTTGGTAGAGCTGGCAGGAGAGCCTGCCATCCGCGACATAAAACTGGAACAGGCAATGGCATGGCGGCAGCGCCATGGCATCAACCTCCTCTGGGTTCCAGGCGGACACGATCAAACGTCTGGAGTGAGGATTTTGCCGTATCTGGTTGAGAAGATTAGCGATTTGGTCAATCTCGCCGCCGTCGCGAGTCGGCCAGGATCGCCATTGCGCCCCGTAGACAGGCCCGAGATCGCCGTTCTCATCGGCCCACTCGTCCCAGATCGTGACGCCGTTATCCTTGAGATACTTTATGTTTGTGTCGCCAGCCAGGAACCAAAGAAGTTCATGGATAATCGACTTCAGATGCAGCTTCTTGGTGGTCGTGACCGGGAAACCCTCGCTTAGATCGAAACGCATCTGGTAGCCGAACACCGAGCGGACGCCCGTGCCGGTACGGTCGGAGCGATCCGTACCGCTGTTCAGGACATGGTCGAGGAGATCGAGATATTGGCGCATCGAGTCACGGCTGATTGCTGAAGGCCGAACATAGCCCACCTTAGGCAGGCAATCATCACCGAACCGCAAGACTCCACGAAATAATGAAACCCCAGCGCCAAGCCAAGCTTCCGCGGTTCAGGAGCCCTGCCAGATGGCGATCCAGGAACGCCCCTCCGAGGGTCTTTCATTTCGCTATCGAGCAGCTTATATCAACAGCGTCAGCTTGTCTGACTATGGTGATAAACAGGCGATGAAATAAGCCGTTCGGACCCGGGGGCGGTACCCGGCGCCTCCACCAAAAGCCGCTGAGCCAGCGGTTTCTGATGGGGGCGAAATAGGATCGACGAAGGTGTAAAGATCGTTCTTTTGCCCGGCATTGTACCACCGTTATCGGGCTAAAATTGTAGTTGCAAACGACAACTATGCGGAAGCACGTCTCGCTGCTTAGTGCAGCGCGATAGCTTCAAATCAAGTCCTAGCGGTTCGCACTGCTAGGCGGGGTTCGGAGGTACCTGGCAACAGAAACCTCCACTTAATCCGAAGAAGCGCATCGGTCGCATCTAAGCGCGCTGTTGGCGCCGAATTTGGTTATGTGATCAAACTTCCGGCATCCTTCTCGGTATTCTCCAGATCGACCTTGCCTGCCGCAAGACAGCATTTCGACGGCGGCTGGGTGAGCAAACTTTGGCGCAAGCTTTCTTATTCAGCCGGGCACTTCGGCGACTTCCCGCCGGCGGCCGAGCGTCAACTGGGTCAGAACGAAGGCGATGACCGCACAGATGGTGATTCCTGCCACCATTGGCAGAGGTGTGCCATCGAAGAACAGGCCGGACACCGCCATCGCTGCTGCACCGGTGGCGAAATGCAACGTGCCCATCAGCGCGGATGCAGTTCCGGCGATCTCGCCCTGCTCTTCCATCGCCAGCACCGACGTCGTTGGAATGACAAGGCCAAGGAAGCCATAGCCGACGAAGAGCAGCGACGCCATGACGGCCAGATTTTCGACGCCGGTGGCCATTATGGCAAGCAGCACGACCATGGTGGTCGCATAGCCGACCACCGCGGTGCGCACGACACGACGCAGGCCGTAGCGTTCCGAGAAATAACCGGTGAATTGCGACATGCCAATGAAGGCGACCGCGTTGATTGAGAAAAACAGGCTGTAGACCATGGGCGACAGGCCATAGTGATCGATCAGCACGAAGGAGGAGCTGGCGAGAAAGACAAAGAAGCTCGAAATGCCGAAGCCGCCGATGAAGGTGAGCCCGAGGAAGTCGCGATCACCGAAAAGGTATCGGTAGCCGGCCAGCGCACTGCCAAACGAGCTGCCCGCGCGCTGCTCGACCGGACGGGTCTCGTCCAGCGAGGTGAGCAGCAGCACGGTCGCGACCACCGCGGCGATCAACACCGCCCAGAACACCCACCGCCAACCGAGGCTCTCGATGATCACGCTGCCAGTCAACGGGGCCAGGATCGGAGAGACACTGAAAACGAGCATCAACAGCGACATCAGCCGCGCCGCGTCGGTACCGGTATGGAGGTCGCGCACCACTGCACGCGGGACCACCATGCCGGCGCATGCGCCAAAGCCCTGCAGGAAGCGAAAAGCGACCAGCCATTCGATCGTCGGAGCCATTGCCGAGCCGATGCTTCCCACCATAAACAACCCGAGTCCGACCAGCAGCGGCGCGCGCCGTCCGATCATGTCGGAGATCGGGCCGACGATGATCTGCCCAAGGCCCATCGAGAGAAAAAAGATCAGCAGGCTGAGCTGCACAGCCGAAGTGCTCGCATGGAGATCCTCACCGATGCGCGGCAGAGCCGGCAGGTACATATCGATTGCGAAGGGGCCGATCGCCGACAGCAGGCCGAGCACGACCGCTGTCTGGAGGAACTTGTTGCGCATTGTCATGCTCTTTCCATGATGCAGCGGGGTCGCTCGGAGCGGACCTGCTGGCCATTTGCCGATAAAAACCTTCCTCCGTTGGTCGTTCCGGCGTGCGATGTCGATATTTTTGGACAGTCTTGCCTAAATTGTCAATCAGCTGTATATAAATATTTGATGACAGCTGCCATTCTTCCTGACACATCCAGCCCCCGTGGCCACGCCGAGAAGCGCGTATCTATCATCGACGCCGCTGCTTGTGTCTTCTGTCGCGAGGGTTTCGGCGGAACCAACATCGACATGATTGCCGGGGAGGCCAATGTCTCCAGGCAGACGGTCTATAACCATCATGGCGACAAGGAAAATCTGTTCCGCACCGTTGTGCGCGATGTTACCGAGCGTATCAATGCCGGTATTTTCGAGACGCTTGCGACCTTCCCCGACAAGCCCACGGACCTTGAGGTCGAGCTGACTGCCTTCGCTGTGCGGCTCCAGCGCAATTGCATCTGCAACCGCGACGGCAAGTTTCTGCGCAAGCTGATCCAGTCCGAGGGTGAACGCTATCCTGAATTGTTCGCGGATTGGCGCGAGAACGGACCGGCGAAGACCTGGTCGGCGCTCGCCGCGCGCTTTGCCCGGCTGGCGCTGGCGGGTCATCTTGATCTTGATGACCCCGACCTTGCCGCCCGCCAGTTTCTCGCCCTGGTGAATGCCGACCTGCAGACATCTATGCTATTGGGCGATGCCATCGACGACGCGACCTTGACGAACTCCGCCAGGAACGCGGTTCGCACCTTCCTGCGCGCCTACGCCCGCAAGTAACAGGTACTCCGGACGGCCTGGCCAAAATTTGACCTCGTAGATCATGTATTCGACTCTTGTCTGGAATAATTCCAAACTATGGTCCATATTCCGGCAACGAACATATTCGGGATGAAACGTTATGCGGCTGACACGTCAGACCAACTATGCGATGCGCATTCTGATGTATTGCGCAGCGAACGAAGGACGGCTGAGCCGAATTCCCGAGATCGCCGAGGCTTATACGGTCTCGGAGCTTTTCCTTTTCAAGATCCTCCAGCCGCTGGTCGAGAACCGCCTCGTCGAGACCGTTCGGGGCCGCAATGGTGGCGTCAGGCTCGGCAGGGCGGCGGACAAGATTAACCTGTTCGATGTCGTTCGCGTCACCGAGGAAAGCTTTGCCATGGCGGAATGCTTCGAGAACGATGCCACCGAGTGCCCGCTGGTCGACAGCTGCGCACTGAATTCAGCGCTTCGCGAGGCCCTGAATGCCTTCTTCGCCGTTCTCGAGCGCTACACCATCGCGGATCTTATCGCCGCCCGTCCGAACGTCCGGTCGCTGCTTGGCATCGACATGCTCGCCCCTGCCCGCGCGCCCGCCGCATAGGGGCGCTTTTTAGGCCACCGATTGCGGCAGCACGAACGGGACGCCGCCCCTGGGCACTACGCCGACCTTCAGCGCGCAATCAAACACTTCGAAGATCAGCTGATCGGTGAGAACATCCTGCGGAGCGCCAGCTGCGGCTATTCTTCCGCGATCCATTACATAGACCTGGTCCGCATACATCGCGGTCAGGTTGAGGTCATGCAGGATGGCCACAACGCCACCGCCTCGCCGCGCATAGTCGCGAGCAATATCCATGATAACAAGCTGGTGCTTGATATCGAGGCTGGAGACCGGTTCGTCGAGCAGCAGGTAGCGCGCGCCACCTTCTAGCACCGGCGCCCACACCTGGCAAAGAACCCGCGCTAGCTGCACTCGCTGCTGCTCGCCGCCGGAAAGCTCCTGATAGAAGCGGCCGCCAAAGCCGTCCAGGTCGACCCGGGCCAGCGCCCGCTCCGGCAGTCGCTCGGCATCTCCTGCGAGCGCACCGGAGCGTCCGCCCAAAAGGCCGAGACGAACAACCTCACGCACCGTGAAGGGAAACGCCAGTTGCGTCGCCTGGGGCATTACGCCGCGCATCCCCGCCGCTTCACGTGGTTTGGTCGCAGATACCTCGCGGCCATTCAGCATGATTCTTCCAGCGTAAGGCAAGTCGCCGGACAATGCTTTGAGGAAGGTGGTTTTGCCGGAGCCGTTTGGCCCGACAATCGCCGTCAGCCGCCCTGCCATCGCCTCGAATGCGACACGCTCGACGATGCGCCTCGCGCCGATCCACACGCTGACATCACTGGCTTCGATCATCGAAACTCACTGTTCCCGTTCCATCTGCCCCAAAAGTCTGCGACCTACAGATCGAGGATTCCGCGTTTTCTCAGCAGTATCCAAAGGAAAATCGGGCCGCCGGCAGCGGCGGTAATGATGCCTATCGGCAATTCGGCCGGCGCAACGATGGTGCGGCTGATCGCATCGGCAACAAGCAGTATGCAGGCGCCGAGCAGTGCCGCACAGCGGCAGCAGGTAGCGATTGTCCGGCCCGATCAGCAATCTCAACAGATGAGGAACGACGATGCCGACGAAAGCGATGCCGCCGCTGACCGCAACCGCTGCGCCGGTCGCCGCCGAGACAATGACGATCGCCGCATACTTCAGTTGCTGTACCGGAATACCGAGGTGAAAGGCCGTGGACTCGCCCAGCGCCATCGCGTTCAGCCCACGCGCCAGGAACGGCGTTGTTCCGAGCGCCGCAAGGATTATCGGACCTGCTGCAAAAACCTTCGTCCAGGTCGCGCCCGCCAGCGAGCCGAGTGACCAGAAGGTCAGATCACGCAATTGCCGGTCATCGGCTATGAAGATGAGGAAGCCGGTCATTGCGGTTGCCATCGCACCCAGCGCAATTCCGGCAAGCAGCATTGTGGCGATTGACGTCTGCCCGCGCCGCGTCGCGATGCGATATAGCGCGATCGTCACCGCCAGCCCTCCGCAGAACGCCGCGACCGGCAGCGCATAAATGCCGAGCAGCAGCGTGACCGGAGCCAATACCCCTGCGCCAAGCACGATGATCGACACGGCACCCAGGCTTGCGCCGGCGGCAACACCGACGATCGCAGGATCGGCGAGCGGATTTCGGAACAGGCCCTGCATGACCGCGCCGGAAACTGCCAGCGAGGCGCCAACCAGTACACCCATAACAACACGCGGCATGCGGATATCGTAGACGATGATGCGGTCACGGTCGGATAGGGCCGCTTCACGCGCTGGTATCAGCCAATCGCCCAGAACGGCAATTGCCGATGCATCCGATGCGCCCGAGGAAACGCCAAAGGCCATCGTCGCCAGCAGGACGACGCAGAGAAGCGCCAGAACGATGCGGGCCCGGCGCGAGCGGTCGCCAGCTGCGCTTCCCAAGTAAATCATTTCGGGCCGGATAACCGAATGCGATGTCATTCGGCTCGGGCCTATTGCTTCTTGATCGCATCGCCGTAGAGCGCGACCGCGAGATCGCGAACCGCATCTGCCGTGCGCGGGCCGAAGCCAAGAAGGTAAGCGCCGTTCATGCGGACGAAGTTGTGGCTCCGCCCTGCGGGCGTCGATTGAATGGCGGGAAGCGCGAAAAGCTGCGCTTCGACGGCAGCATGGGCGTCATCGTCCCCACGATCCATCATCAGGATAAGGTCTGGCTTCGCGGTGATGATCGCCTCGTCGGAGAGCTGACGGTATCCTGCGAACCCCTCGATGGCGTTCACGCCGCCGGCAAAGCGGATGATGCCATCGGCGGCAGTTTTGCTGCCGGAGCCCAGAATCTTGCCATCCTGGGCGGTGAGGATAAACAGCACTCGTTTGCGATCGGTTATGCCGCTGGTCAACGACTCGGCAGCGTCGAGATCGGCGTCGACCTGCGCCACCAACTTCGCCGCCTTATCCTCGGCGCCGATCGCCCTGCCGATCACCTCTATCTTCTTGACGATGCCCTGGTGATCGAAAAGTTCGGCACCTCGATATAGGGTACGCTTGCCTTTTTCAGCACGTCGACGGCTTCTTTCGGGCCGCTGCCGGACAAGGCCAGAATTGCGGAAGGCTTGACGGAGAGCACGCCTTCGGGAGACAGCGCGCGCATGTAACCGACATCGGGAAGACTGAACGCCGCTTCGGGATAGACGCTCGTGGAATCACGGGCGATCAGTCGCTTTTCCTCGCCGAGCGCATAGACAATCTCGGTAATCGAACCGCCCACCGCAACGATTCGGTTCGGGTCAGGAAACACGGACACGCCTTCGGTCGCGTGAGCGGGCGCGAGGCCCGGCAGCACCAGCATGGCCCAGAGAAAGCCGCTACGCAAAGCCGCGCCACTCATTCTGAATATCGTCATATTGGGCCTTCACGCAGCGGTGCAACCAGGAATTCGGTGCGGAGATCGTGCTTATCCGCAATATCGGACTGTCTTTCTCGCCGATCCGCTCGGCGGATCTGAAGTGCCGGGTCAGGATGGGCTTACTTGTTGAGGATCAGCTTGCCCTGCCGGGTGATCTTCAGCCGATAAAGCGATCCATTGTGCTCGATGCCGATCTCAAACTCGCCCTGGAACAGCGACTGGCTGGTAACGGTCCGCACCGCGGCAGGCCGGCGGAACTCTGCGCGCTGCACTGCCTCACCGGTGTAGGGACGCGCGCGATGGAAGAAGCCGTTCGGGTTATGCGTGTTCATCTCAATCAACCCTCTCTGTGTCGCCGGTGCATTACCGCACACCGGACTTGCCTCGAACCGTTCAGTTATCTTGACTATAAATATCAGGTTTAATAGGGGATGCAATACCGGACTAAGTCACTCAAGATTTAATGCGGTTACGATTGCATGCCAGCCAGCACCGAGCGAGCGCGCATTCACATGAAGCGAAGGAGCTGGGTTATGGGGGCTGGGATTTTGGGGCGGAGTAAGCGGGACGATGGAATGGAACGGCGTGTCGCACCCTTACCGCGAAAAATTGTGTTGCTGGCAGGCGTCGCGGCAATCGCGCTGACGAACGCGCCAGCCTTCGGGCAGCAGGCGGCGCCTGTGTTGCCGACACAGTCAGGAGTTCCTGCCGAACAGATCGAAGCGCAGACCGCCGCCGCACAGCCGGCTAACGGCGTAACCGTCCTCGATCAGGTGACCGTGGTCAGCAGGACCGGCGAGTCTGCCATCGGCACGATGGCGTCGGTCAGCCACGTCGATCAGGAGCAGTTGGATCGTCGGATGTCGGTCACGGTCGGCGACACCGTTTTCGGCGTTCCTGGCGTCACCGCCCAAACGGATAACAAGCGCGTTGGCACAAGCTTCAACATCCGCGGCCTGCAGGATTTCGGTCGCGTTGCCGTCATCGTCGATGGTGCGAGGCAGGACTTCCAGCGCTCGGGCCATGGTACCCAATCCGTGACGTTCATCGATCCGGAACTGCTGAAGGCGGTTGACGTGATCCGCGGCCCGGTCGCCAATACCTATGGCTCGGGCGCAATCGGCGGCGTGGTATTCATGGAAACAAAGGACGCAGAAGACTTTCTGCGCGATGGCGAAACCTGGGGCGGCTCCCTGACAGGCCGCTACGATAGCAATGGTGAGGGATGGACCACTAGCGCTACCGCCGCTTACAAATTCAACGATTCGTTCGATGTGCTCGGCAACGTCGTTTACCGCGACTTCGGCGACTACAAGGATGGGGATGGCGATCGCGTCGAAGGCACCGGCTTCGAAGTGCTGAGCGGTATGCTCAAGAGCACGATCCAGCTCACCGACACCAGCGAATTGAAGCTTGGCTGGGTCGGCGCCGACGACAGCTGGGCCGAGGGTGCGGGCGCCTACAATGTCGACGTCAAGCAGAACACCTTCACCGGACGTTACCATGTGACCGATGAGGACACGAGCTGGCTCGATCTGCATATCAATGGTTCCTACAACGGCGCAAAGCTCGACCAGAATTACCAGGAAGACGTGTTCCGGTTCAGTTCGGTCGACGGCATCCCGGTCCTCATTCCGGCGGGTGCGCGAACTGGCTACGATCTCGGCACGACCGGTATCGACATATGGAACACTTCGCGGTTCGAGACCGGCGAAATCGCCCATGAACTCACCTATGGTGGCGACTGGGTCACCGATGATGTCGACACGTCGAGCCCCGAAGGCGGCGACGATCTGTTCACGCCATCCGGCAAGCGCACCGTTGCGGGCGCCTACATCCAGGAGAAGCTGACCTATGAGTGGCTCGAGATCGTCGGCGCGCTCCGCTACGACAGCTACAAGCTGGACGACGATGACAACGAGGACGTATCCGGCAACAGGCTTTCCCCGCGCATAACGGTTGGCGTCTCGCCATTTGAAAGCATCGGCCTGGGCGGACTGCAGATATACGGCACCTACGCCGAGGGTTATCGTTCGCCGTCGCTGTCTGAGACGCTGATCAGCGGCCTGCATCCAAACGGGGTCGTCTTCCCGTTCCTGCCCAATCCGGACCTCAAGCCTGAGACGGGAAAGACCTGGGAAATAGGCCTGAACTATGCGCATGACGGCCTCTTCCAGGCCGACGACAGGCTGCGCCTCAAGGCCGCGTACTACAACAACGACATCGACGATTATATCGGTGGCACCGAGATGGACGCCGGCTCGCCAGGCTGCCCATTCCTTCCCACGCTTCCGCCTATCTGGATGCCCGGCGGCTACTACATACCGACCTGCTTCCAGTATCAGAACTACGCCGAAGCCAAGATCAAAGGCTTCGAGCTGGAGGGCGTTTATGACGCGGCCTGGGGTTTTGCCGGTCTCTCGGTTTCATTGATCGACGGCCACACAGTGTCCTACAATGGCGAGCGCGAAGATCTCGCGACGATCCCGTCCTCGCAGGTCACCGGTCAGCTCGGCTTGCGCTTCCTCGAAGACAAGCTGACTGTCGGCACCGAAGTCCAATACAATGGCGCGCCGAAGGGCAACGACACTGCCGAGGACTATACGCTGGTAAACCTCTTCGCCAGCTATCAGGCGACAGAAGATTTTCGGGTCGATTTCCGCGCCGACAACATTTTCGATGAGCAGTATGTCAACCCGCTCAACGGCTCGACGACCACGCCGCTCTATGAGCCAGGCATCTCGCTGAAGATCGGCGCAACCATCCGTTTTGGGGGTAGTTCATGAAATCACTGACCATCGCCGGCCGCATTTCTCTTGCGGCCGGCTGTCTCGGATTGGGCGCGGTCGGTCTGAGCGCTCAGGAACCGGTCACGCCGGCCCTGTCACTTGAGCTCAATGCAGCGCAGCCTTCGCAAAAGGGCTGCCGCCTGACCTTCGTGGTCGCAAACAACCTCGGCAAGGACCTGTCGAAGGCAGCGTTCGAGATCGCGTTGTTCAACGAGATCGGCGTGGTCGACACGCTCACGGTACTCGACTTCAAGGAATTGCCGGCGAACAAGACCAAGGTCGTGCGCTTCGACCTTGCCGGGTACGACTGCGCCAAGGTGAGCCGCGTGCTTGTCAACCGCGCAACCGAATGCGAGGGCGACGGGATCGATCCAAGTGTGTGCATGCGCCAGCTGGCCCCAAGCACTAAGGCGACACTCGCCTTCGGACTATGATCTCGGCGCTTGGTTATCGTTCATATACCGCTGCTGCGCTTACGCGGCGAAGCGGAGCCTTGTCGAGCAATCCCCTGAAGCGGATCGTGATGAATCTGTTATCATTTCATAAAATTGCAGCGGCCCGCGGCGACGGCCTGCACCCACGTTTGGCTGAATTTCTCGCGGCGCATGCCGCCGAACTCGCCGAACCGAAGGTTCGCAGCCTTGCGGCATTTCGAGGAGATGGAAATGTTCAGGCGGGCCCGTATCCGATCGCGCCGGTCAACACGCCACCGCCAACAGGGGTCCTGCTTTTTCCGTCGGCAGAAGCATCCTGCGACAGCCGCAAGGCGGCAGCTTCATAGAGCGCCGGGGACAAATGCGGGACGATTTTCGCATTAGGAAAACGCGACAGAACAAAAATCTAGAGCGCTTCATCATTCCCTGAAATGATGGCGTCTTCGCAGGGAGAAATTCAATGTACATCGCCATGAACCGCTTCAAGGTACAGAGGGGCTCGGAGGAGGCTTTCGAGAATGTCTGGAAAGGCCGAGATTCGACCCTCCATGAGATGCACGGTTTCCAACAGTTCCACCTGCTGCGCGGGCCAGCCAACGAGGCTGAGGGCTACACGCTGTTTGCATCCCACACTGTCTGGGCGAGTCAGGAAGATTTCGTCGCATGGACAAAATCGGAGAATTTCCGCGCCGCACACCGCAACGCTGGGGAGAACAAGCCGCTTTATCTCGGTCATCCGCAGTTCGAAGGCTTTTCCGTCGTCGAGGGCGCTTGACATTTCGACACGCGCTCCGACCTTCGGCCTTGGTGTGCAGCATGGTCAGTACCGGCGCGCCGCGCCTTCAGTGACTGAGGAATGTAACCAGCTTCGGTATGACCTGGTCCGGCGCCTCATCGATCAGCCAATGGCCTGAGCCTTTCACCTGCACACCCTCGACGTTGTCGGCGACGAGCCTGGCTTGGACGATGAGAAAACCTCCAGAGGCCTTCTCCCCGGAAAGCACCAGCATCGGCATGGCCAATTTCCTTTTGGCAAAGCCCGCGAAATCCTTTCCATCCTGTTCGAATGCGCGGAATACTTCGAAGCCGGCGCGCATGGCACCCGGCTGGGCGTAGGACTCTGCATAGAACCGCCGGTCGGCCTCGGAGACTGAATGATCCGGATCGGCCGCGAAATCGTTCCAGAAATGTTCGAAATAGATGCGCTCGCGGCCTTCGACGAGCGCCAGCGGCGTCTTGCCGTAGAAGTGGAAATGCCACAAATCGCGCAGGAGCCAGACATTGTGCCAGTCACCAACGCCCGGCAGGAACGCATCCATCAGCACGATGCGCTCGATTTCCGCTGGATATTGCACGGCGTAGGCGTAGGCGACCATCAGCCCGATGTCGTGGCCAGCCAGCCGCACTTTCCCCAGACCCAACGATACGACCAGCGCATGAATATCCTGCGCCATCGTCTTCTTATCGTAGCCGCCTTCCGGTTTGGCCGACTGACCGAAACCGCGTAGATCCGGTGCGATTACCATGTTGGTCTTCGCCAGTTCGGCAATCAGAGGCCGCCACATATGACTGTTCTGCGCGTAGCCATGGAGAAGGACGACCGGATCGCCTTTGCCGGCGGCGAGATAGTGCAGGCGAACGCCGTTCGCTTCGATGAAGCGGTTTTCGATCTCAAATGTCTGCGAAGCGCTGGACATGTAGCCTCCTCGGGATGCGAGCGGGATTTCCTACCATTCGAAAGGCACTGCGTCGCAGAAATTCGATGACCCGTTATCCCGCTCCCGCCAGCAGGCTGGCATTGCCGCCAGCCGCCGTCGTGTCGACGCACACCGAGCGCTCATGGGCATAAGCGGCCGGATTCAACACCTCGCTGATCAACGGAATGATCGGTCCGGTTCGTTCTGCGAGCACCCGGCGAACCACACGCTGAGCCTCCGGAGTTCCGGAAAACGCAACCACATCGACCCCAAGCGAGCGCGATTCGATCGGGTCCGGCCGGCCATCGATGGCAGCAAGGGGGAGCCCCTTATTGAGCAAGGGCTGCAATGCAACCCCCGCACCGGGTGCGACTGCGAGCACGGCATTGCCGGCGGCCAGTGCCTGTACGGCCTGCGCCAGCAACGTTTCACCATCGGGCCCGAGGCACAGCGCCCGCCCGCGCGGCCCCAGCGTCAGGGTGTTGGCTTCGCCCGTCGGCCCGGGCAAGTCGACCGGACCAAAATCCGTCGCGGCAGCGGCAGAAATCGCATCAGCCGCCTTGCCGCGCAGCAATTTGCGCAACACCGGAACGCGATCGCCGCGCGCCGACCATCCGCCGTCCGTCGGGTGCGGCAAGGCATCTGCCAGTTCGCTTGCGGTAACCTTGCGGCCATCATCCAGCTTGCTCCCGGCTTCCGCCGAGCGGCGGAATCGCCGCAGGTAGTGCGGCCCGCCGGCCTTCGGTCCAGTCCCCGACAAACCTTCACCACCAAAAGGCTGGGAGCCAACCACAGCCCCGATCTGGTTGCGGTTGACATAGACATTCCCGGCATGAACGCCATCGACAATATGCTGCACCCGCGCCTCGATGCGCGTGTGCAGGCCGAATGTCAGGCCATAGCCCTTGCGATTGATGGCCGAGATAACCGCATCGATGTCATCGGCACCGAATGTGGCGACATGCAGGACCGGTCCGAATATCTCGCGCTTCATCTCATCGATACCGGAAACTCGAAAGATGTGCGGCGGCACGAAACGCCCATCCGCAGGCGCGTCGAGTTTGGCGATAAGCCGCCCCTTGCCCTCCATCTCCGCGCAATAGGCGAGGATCGACTGGCGCGCATCTTCATCGATAACCGGCCCGACATCCGTGGAGATCTGCCACGGATCGCCGACGGTCAACGTGTCGAGCGCACCCTCCAGCATCTCCATCAGCTTTTTCTCGACGTCCTTTTGGACATAAAGCATCCGCAGCGCCGAACAGCGTTGGCCGGCGCTCTGGAAGGATGATGCCAGGATGTCGCGCACCGCCTGCTCGGGTAGCGCAGTGGAATCAACGATCATCGCATTCAGCCCGCCCGTCTCGGCGATAAGCATCGCATCCGGCGCTGCGGTCGCAGCAAGCTGCTTCTCGATCAGCTTCGCAACTTCGGTAGAGCCGGTGAAGCAGACGCCGGCAATATCCGGGTTCGCCGTAAGAGGCGCGCCCACCGACGGTCCGTCGCCCGGCACGAGGTGCAGCACGTCCGTCGGTACGCCGGCGGCATGCAGCAGTTCAACGGCACGGGCGGCGATCAGCGGTGTCTGCTCGGCTGGCTTGGCAACCACGCCGTTGCCCGTGACGAGCGCAGCGGCGATCTGGCCGGTAAAAATTGCCAGCGGAAAATTCCATGGCGAGATGCAGGCGATCACCCCCCTCGCCTCCGTACCCGGCTCGACGCGGGCGGCTTCGGCAGCATAGTAGCGCAGGAAGTCGACCGCCTCGCGCACTTCCGCCACGCCATCAGCCAGCGTCTTGCCGGCCTCGCGGGTGGCAAGCGCGAAGAACTCGACGGAATTGTCTTCGAAGAGATCGGCGGCCTTTGCGAGGATCGCCCCGCGCTTGCCGACAGGCGTTGCTGCCCATGAAGGCTGTGCGGAGGCAGCGGCGGCAACGGCAGCATTCACCTGGCTGGCATTCGCCTCGACGACGATACCCACCACGTCGGAGGGTTTCGCCGGATTGGTCACGCTGCGCTTCGATCCGTCCTTCGCTCCAGCGAGGCTTGGCGCCGCGCTCCACTGGCCAGGCTCGCCGAATTTTGCCCGGGCAGCATCGACAATGCCGAGCGTCACCGGATCGGTGACATCCCAGCCCTGGGAGTTCCGGCGGCTCGAGCCGAATATCGCGGTGGGCTTGGGGATCGCGGGATTGGCCGCAAAGCCTTGCGCCTCTACAACGGCGAACGGATCCCGCGCAATATCTTCAGGCGGCACATCGGCGTCGGTAACCTGATGGACAAAGGAAGAATTCGCGCCGTTCTCCAGCAGGCGCCTCACCAGATACGCGAGCAGGTCCGAATGCGCGCCGACAGGCGCATATATGCGGCAGCGCGTGCCCTCTACCTTGCGGACCGTCTCGTGCAGGGCTTCGCCCATGCCGTGCAGGCGCTGGAACTCGAAACTGTCGCGATCGGACGCCATGCCGAGGATCGCCGCCACAGTGTGAGCATTATGCGTCGCAAACTGAGGGTAGATCCGGTCGGTCATCGACAGCAGCTTCTTGGCGCAGGCGATGTAGGAAACGTCGGTGTTCACCTTGCGCGTGAATACCGGATAGCCGGACAGGCCAAGCGTCTGCGCGCGCTTGATCTCCGTATCCCAGTATGCGCCCTTGACCAGACGCACCATGATGCGGCGGTCGTATTTATTGGCGAGTCGGTAGAGCCAATCGATGACGAAGGCCGCGCGCGGTCCGTACGCCTGAACGACGACGCCAAATCCGTTCCATTCCGCCAATTCCGAATCGGCGAGTACGCGCTCGATGACATCGAGCGACAGATCCAGGCGGTCCGCCTCCTCAGCGTCAATATTAAGTCCCATTCGGGCGTGTCTCGCAGCAAGCGCCAGCGATAGCAGCCGCTCGCTCATGACCGGCAGCATCGTTTCGCGCTGCGCAACTTCATAGCGGGGATGAAGCGCGGAGAGCTTGACCGAAATGCCGGGGTTGGTGCGGATATCGGGTCCGTTGCTGCCGCTGTTGAGCGACGAAATCGCGTCGGAATAGGCGCGCAGATATCGCAAGGCGTCCGCTTCCGTCCGGGCCGCCTCCCCCAGCATGTCATATGAATACAGGTAGCCCTTGGCGATCATGTCGCCGCCGCGGCGCACCGCCTCGTCAATGGTACGACCGAGCACGAATTGTTCGCCCATCTCGCGCATTGCAGCCGCGACGGCGCGCCGGATCACGGGCTCGCCCAGACGGCGGACCATCGAGCGCAGCGTGCCCGCAATTCCGGTATCGGTGTCATCGAGTACGCGGCCGGTGAGCATCAGCGCCCAGGTCGATGCGTTCACGAAGATCGAGCTGGATTCGCCCGAATGCGCCGACCAATCATGCGGTGCGATCTTGTCCTGGATCAGGTCGTCCATCGTCTGCGTGTCCGGAACACGCAGCAACGCCTCGGCAAGGCACATCAGAGCGACGCCTTCCTTGGTCGAAAGACCGTAGGCCGAGAGGAACACCTCCATCAGGCGCGGGTCAGAAGACGCACGCACCGTTCGCACCAGCTCGGCGGCGCGGGCGGAGATGGCCTTTCGCTGCTCCCCCGAAAGATCGGCCAGCGAGATCAGCCGCTTCAGTGCCTCGTGCTCGTCAGGCAGGTAGTTCGCACGCATCTCGGTGCGGATGGCGTCCAGTCTAGGCGCGGTCATGGGTATCCCGTGGATGCAGGCTCGAATGATTTTCGGAAAACTATCACGCGGCAAATCGGCTGGGAGACCAAACTTCTGGCCAACGCAGTTCGATCGGCCTATTGATTGGCTCATTCGTAACAAGATTGGGCTACTGATATCGTGCCAGAAGATCAATTGGACCGTATCGATCGCAATATTCTCGCCGCGTTGTCACGCGACGGCCGGCTATCAGCGAGCGAACTCGCGGCGAAAGTCGGGTTGTCGAAGACGCCGGTCCAGGCCCGGGTGCGCCGGCTCGAGAAGGATGGCTTCATCCGTGGCTATTCCGCCGTCATAGACCGCGAGCGCATGGGCGAGGCGCACATCGCCTTCGTCCAGGTTAAACTTACCGATACACGCTCGCTGGCGCTTGGCGATTTCAACCGCGCAGTCCAGGCGGTACCGGAGATCGAGCAATGCCACATGATGGCGGCAAGCTTCGACTACCTGCTCAAGGTGCGTACGCGCGACATCGCCGCCTATCGCCGCATCCTCGGCGAACGCATTTCTGCCCTGCCCCATGTGGCGCAGACCTCGACCTTCGTGGCGATGGAGACCGTGAAAGACCGGTGATTCTCCTTGCAAATTCAGCGATCAGTCCAACGTCTTCAGAAAGGCAACGAGGGCTTCCTTCTCACGGTCGGATAGGTGCAGCGGTTTGGCTTCGGAGTGACCTTCCGAGGGCTGGGGAGCGCGGTTATAATGATCGACAACTGCCTCAAGCGTCCTGAATTGGCCGGCGTGCATATAGGGCGAACGGAACGCCACGCCGCGCAGTGACGGCGTCTTGAAGGCGCGGACCAGCTGCGGTCCCTCCTTCACCAGATGACGAAGCTCGCCGCAAGCGGCCTCACCCCCATCGCGAAATCGGCCCAAGCAATTGAACGGGTCCGCCTGGACTTCGACGACCCCTTCTTTCCGGCCAAGATCGGGCGGCCTGCCCACAGCCGCCGGCACGCCGGTATTGTGAAAAAAATCGTCAGTGAAACGCGGGCCGTTGTGACACGTTGAGCACTGCGCCTTGCCGATAAACAGCCTCAATCCGGAGATCTCGTCAGACGTCAGGGCCGCATCCCCTTCCGGTTCCCGGCCGGCAGCGAGGGCATCCGCAAAGCGATCGAATCGGTTGGGCTTGTGTGTGATGGTACGCTCGAAAGCCGCAAGCGCCTTGCCGATATTGGCGAAAACATCGTCGATGCCGTCGCGCTGAACCTGTGTCATGGCTTCCCAGGCGGCGCGATCAGCCTCCGTGCCCAGAGGCCCGGCCGAGGCGGGCAGCGAGGTCATGTCGGGCAATGGCCCGAATATGCGCTCGTAGCGCTCGTTGAACTGGCGCGCCATCAGGTGCGCGTAAGCGGTGCGGGTGCCCGCGTGTTCGTCAAGATGTTCGAGAGGTACAAGCGCTTGCGCCCACAGGCTGTCACGGCGCCCATCCCAGAAGAACCAGGGGCTATAGGCGACATCCGCAAGCGGCATGGTGCGGCGCCTGGTCTCGCCGACCGCAACACCAAATGGCCGATCATCCTGGAACTGGCGGTCTATCATATGGCAGGTGGAGCAGGAGACGTTGCCGTCGCGACTGAGCCGCTGCTCGAAGAAAAGCGTCGCGCCAAAAGCCGCGGGACCCGGCTGATCGGCAAATCGGTTGGTTGGGTCGGGTGGCAATGACTTCAGCGATGACAGGGAAAGCGAAGCGATCGTGGCCTTCTCCGCATCGCTGATCTCCGACTGACCACAGCCTGACATGCAGGCTACAAGCCCCACGCAGGTGAGAAACGCGATGAGTCGAGACATACGACCTACAACACGACGTTGAGCACGGCTTCGTCGCTTCTGCCGCCAGGCGCCACAATCTTGAATTTCAGAACCCAATGACCCGGCATTGAGAACTTTACCCCTTCGACACGGTAGCGGCCATCGCCCAAATCGGCGGAAACCGTCGGCGTCGTTGGCAGTCCGTGATTATGGTCCGGCATACCTCCATCCACTGAAATCGTCGCGCCACTTACCGGGATGCCATCGGGAGACCGGAGTTCGAGGATCCATGAGCCTAGCGGCCCCACCGTAGGCTCACCACCTTCAGGGGAGATCGCCACGACGAAGAACCGCTTCTGCGTCGTCTTCTCCCGTGCTGTATCCAGTTGCGCAGCATCGGGTGCAAAGAGATACGCCAAACAAAGGCCGGCAAGGGCAAGCACAATAATCGCCAGGAAACCCAGAACCTCAGGCCGTCGCCGCATCACCGCTCCCATGCAAATCCTTCAGCAATCTAGGCACCAGACGTGGAAACGGAAAGCTCTGCAAACGCAGCTTGTGGCCAGGCTGCGCGGATGGCAAAAACATGAATGGACTCCGGGAGGTAAGCATGGCGCGCGGAATTGTGGCAATCGGCGAGTGCATGCTGGAATTGTCGGGCCAGACGGGTGATCAATGGCGGCTCGGCTACGCCGGCGACACCTTCAACACTCTGTGGGCGTTGCGCGCTCTGACAGGCGTAGAGCGAGACGCGGACTACGTGTCCGCCTACGGCGACGATCCATTTTCAACCGAGCAGATCGCTTTCCTGAGCAGGAACGGCATCGGCATCGCTTCCAGCCCGGTAATCCCGGGCGCACGACCAGGCCTCTATGCGATCACGCTGACCGGTGCAGAGCGCTCATTCACCTATTGGCGCGCCGACGCGGCGGCCCGCCAGCTGGCCAGCGATCCGGTTGCGTTGGGCAGAAGCCTCGAGAACCGGGAGCTCATCTATTTTTCCGGCATAACCCTTGCCATTCTGACCAAGGAAGCCCGTGCTACAGTGCTGCAAGCGGTGGAAGTCGCACGCGAGCGCGGTGCGCATGTCGCCTTCGACCCGAACTACCGCCCTCGTCTTTGGGCGGATGTCGGAACGGCTCGCGCCGCGATCACCGATGCCCTCTCGGTTGTCGATATTGCGCTGCCGACCTTTTCGGACGAGCAGTCCCTGTTTCGCGATGCGTCGCCGGATGAGACCGCAGCAAGGTTTGAAAAATCAGGCGTCGCGGAAATCGTGGTGAAGAACGGAGGCGACGACGCAACGATCCTGCATTATGGCGACCGCCGGTCGTCGCCAGCCAAATCCGTAACACCGGTCGACACCACCGGAGCGGGCGACAGCTTCAATGGCGCGTACCTGGCCGCGAGGCTGTTGGGCGATACGCCCGCGGATGCGGCACAGCGGGCGCATCAAGTCGCGGCGGCCGTCATTCAGGTGCGCGGTGCATTGGCGTCCGTATGAGACATTGAGGGCAGCGTTTGCGGTTTGATTCAGCTGTCCAGCCGCTCGGGTCCGGCTTCTATCCCTTCCAAAACCGGAACTCTGTTGTTTGCCGATACGTGTCGCCGGGCCGCAGGATCGCTTGGGGGAAGTCGGCGTGGTTCGGCGAATCCGGCCAGGTCTGCGCTTCCAGGCAGAAGCCGGCAAAGGGCGCATATTCACGGCCACCAAGACCGACGCCGACCGGCGTCGAGATAATGCCCGGCATAAAATTGAAGGCCCGGCTCGGTTGTCCACACCTCCATTTCAACACCGGATTTTGCACCCTTTGCCCAGGCGGCACGAGCCGGGCCGCCACGTTCGCGGCTGAGACAGAAATTATGGTCGTAGTGAAAAGGGTCAGCCAACGCATTGATCTGCCGCGGTTTTCTAAAGTCGAACAGCGTGCCTTGAACCGACCTGATTTCTCCCGTCGGGATCAGCCCTTCATCAACTGGCAGGTAGGCATCGGCATCAATCAGCAACTCGTGTTCTGATGAGGAGCCACTGCCGCCATCGTCGAGGTTGAAGTAGGCGTGTTGCGCCAAATTGCACAGCGTCGGCCGGTCGGTGGTTGCCGTGAACTCGACAGAAAGCGTTCCTGGAGGAACGATGCGATATGTGCAGCGTGCATCGAGCGAGCCGGGAAAGCCCATCGCACCGTCCGGGTCGGCAAGCGACAGGGTGACGAAATCCTCGCCGGACTCTGCCAGCGTCCAATTGCGGCGCGCGTATCCACTGGACCCGCCATGCAGCCCGTTCCGTTCAGGATGGCCAGCCTCTATGGTGTAGGTGGCGCCATCAATGCTGAAGCGCCCCTCGCGAATGCGGTTGGCATGGCGACCCGCAACCGCGCCGAAGTAATTGATATAATTGAGGTAGTCGTCAAACCGCTCGAATCCGAGTGTCAACGGCGCATTGTGGCTATCGAGGCGCAGATCCTGGATGATTGCGCCCCAGGTGAGGATTTTTGCGGTTAGTATGCCACTGGAAATCGTAACGCGGCGGACAGGTTCACCGCCCGGCGTTGCGCCGAAAATCTCGTCCCGGCCCATTGCGCCTCCGCCCTCTCCCAGCCGCCTAAACCCCCAAACCGCCAATGCAGACATATTTGGTATCGAGATAATCCTCGATGCCCTGATGCCCGCCCTCGCGGCCGACCCCCGACTCCTTGACGCCGCCGAATGGCGCTTCGACAGTGGTGATCAGCCCCTCATTCACACCGACCATTCCGTATTTGAGGCCCTCCATGACCCGGAAGGTGCGGCCAAGATCGCCGGTGTAGAAGTAGCACGCAAGCCCGAACTCGGTGTCGTTTGCAAGGCTCACGGCCTCTTCTTCGGTCTTGAATTTGAATACCGGGGCGATCGGGCCGAAGATTTCTTCCTTCATGAACATCATGTCGGGCTTCGCGTCGGCAATCACTGTGGGTTCGAAGAACGACCCGCCCAGTGCATGGCGCTTGCCACCTGCAACCACCCTGCCACCCTTGGATTTGGCGTCGGCGATGAACTCCTCGACTTTCGTGACCGCCTTTTCGTCAATCAGCGGCCCCTGCTGCGTGCCATCCTCCAAGCCTGCGCCGACCTTGAGCTTGTTGCTCGCATCGGCCAGCTTATCGACAAAGGCGTCATACACTTTTTCCTGCACGAAAAAGCGGTTGGTGCAAACGCAGGTCTGGCCCGAATTGCGGTACTTGGCGACCATTGCGCCCTCGACGGCGCGGTCGAGATTGGCGTCGTCGAAAACGATGAAGGGGGCGTTGCCGCCAAGCTCCATCGATACCTTCTTAACGGTCTGCGCCGCCTTGGCCATGATCATCTTGCCGACACCGGTCGAGCCGGTGAATGTGATCTTCTTGACCAGCGGATTGGTGCAGATCTCGTCGCCAATCTCGCTCGCCGAACCCGTGACGATGTTCACGACACCTTTCGGGAAGCCGACGTCCTCACAAAGTGCACCCCAGGCGAGACCGGAGTAGGGCGTCTGCGAGGCGGGCTTCACCACCGCCGTGCAACCCGCCGCCAGCGCCGGTGCCAGTTTGCGCGACAACATCGAAGACGGGAAGTTCCAAGGTGTAATCGCCGCCACCACGCCGGTCGGCTCCTTGGTGACGAGAATTCGGCGGTCACCCCACGGCGAGGGCACAACGTCGCCGTAAGTGCGGCGGGCCTCTTCGGCAAACCACAGGACATAAGCGGCGGAAATCCCGATCTCGCCCTTGGATTCGGCCAGCGATTTGCCCTGCTCGATTGTGAGCAGTTCGGCAAGCGCCTGCTGGTTGTCCATGATCGCGTCATGCAGTTTGCGCAGGAGCTTGTGGCGCTCCAGCACGGACGTCTTCTTCCAGGACAGAAACGCAGCCTGGGCCGCTTCGATCGCGCGCCTCGTCTCCGCCTTGCCGGAATTGGGCACGGAGCCGATCTTGAGGCTATTCGCTGGATTGGTGACATCCACCGTCTTGCCGGAATCCGCCTGCACCCATTCGCCGCCAATCAGATTGGCCTCACGCATGAACGAGTTGGCTTTCTGGAGCATTTTTCTCTCCCTTGGCGTTCCTCGGGAACGCTCTCTGGAATTTCGCGACCGGCGATGGCGATGCGGCGACATCTGCAACCGTCTTACCCCATGCCGCACAGCTGGATCAATCGCAGCACGCATCACGAGGGTTGGACCAGAGGTGGTGGCGGCGAAGAATCAATGTCGGTACTTAGCCAAATACCGCCTGCGCGATGGTCAACCAGAAAGCGGTAGTGACTACGGCGAGCGCCGTCGCAATCGTCATCTGATTGGAGGCAAGCGCCTGGCCTGTGCCGAACTGCATGGCGATGAGATACGAATTGACGCCGGAAGGCAGCGCAGCTGCCGCTACAGCGACCTTCGCCGTCAAGGGCGGCAGTCCAAACAGCCATGCGAACACGAGTGCCGCCGCCGGCATCAGCATGAGCTTTAGTCCGGAGAGCACCAGCGCCGGCAACACATTGCCCGAAATGCCAAATTTCTTGAGGCCCAGGCCCATCGCGAACAGCGCCAGCGGAGCGGCGATGCTGGCAAGCGCGTCGACAAAGTGCATCGCGAGCGGCGGTAGGATCATTCCGGTCGCTCGCCACAGCCACCCGCACAGAATGCCAAGAATGAGCGGATTGGTGAAGACCTTGAGGAGGAAATCGCGGGCAATACGGGCCGGATGCATTGCCTCGCCCTCGCTCCGGCTGAACAGCTGGAAGAGGATAATCGACGCCATCAGCATTGTCGGCAGGTGCACCGAAATAAGCAGCGACAACTGCTCAAACCCCTCCTGTCCAAGAACGCCCAGCATGAATGGAATTCCAAGCAGTACGATGTTGGAGAAAGCTGACGAGACACCCCCCACCACGCCTGCCTTGGCGTCGCGGCCAAACATACGGGTCGTCACCAGATGCCCTGCGGTCCAGGTGACGATCACGGCGGAGAAATAAACGCCCCACAATCGCCACGGCGCCGAGCCGTGGAAGTCCGCTCCGATCATTGTCTTGAACAAAAGCAGCGGCAGTGCGACGCCAACAGCGAATTCCGACAGGGCATCGCCGGTCTGCACTTTCAGATAGCCGGTCACTCCAGCGAGATAGCCGAGCGCGACGAGACCAAAAATGAACAGAACAGTTTCGACCAAAGGGGACATAGGCCGCTGATAAGCGAGCTGTTACGCGCCGCTGATCGGCCGATCCGCAACGTCGTCAACAGCTCAGCGCTCCTGGCATGAAAATAGGCGTGTTGAACGTCGGCTTGTCTTTTAGCCGGTCATACCATCCCTATATCCGCACTTCTGGTTGGGAGTTCGGATGTTTCGCCTTCTGTTTGCTTTTATGATTTTGCTTTGCGCAACCGCCGCACATACGACGGAGGCCGGCTGGGTGCTGCTGCGCGACGGCGGGCACATCGTGCTGCTTCGGCACGCGATGATCGGGGGCGCATCTGAATCGGCGAATTTCGACATCGGCAAATGCGCGACACAGCGCAACCTGTCGGAGCGCGGCAAGCAACAGGCGCGCAAGATCGGCGCCTTGTTCGCCGCACGCGCAGCACCCGTGGAGCGGATACAGTCGAGCCGCTATTGCCGCTGTCTCGACACGGCGCGAATCGCATTCGAAGCGGAACCAGAACCGTTTGACGCCCTTGACTTGCTAAGCACTGACGAAACGACGAAGAAGTCGCAACTCGATGCGGTGATGTCCGAAATCCGCAATTTTTCGGGATCGGATAACCTGATCATGGTCACGCACGCAGAAAATATCCAGGCGTTGGCCGGCATTTCGCCACGGGAGGGCGAGGCGGTTATCGTCCGTCCCGACGGTGAGGGCCTGCATGTCTTAGGGCGCATCATTTTCAACTGACGCAAACCATCTGCGCGGCTTAAGGCTTTTAAAGCCGTCGCGCGTCGTCCTGTTGCGCGACTTGCTGAACGTGACTGACGTTGCAAGATGAGAGGGGGCGACGGTTGCGGAATCGCCGCCCGTGCGCTGCCGACTATGCAGCGAAGCCGCCATATCCGCGTACCGCGGGGCGGGCAGCACCGACAGCCTCTACGTCCCCGTCAAATGCGCCAATTGCGTGAGCAAATGTGACCAAGCTATCGCGAGCCTGATCGGTTGTAATGTAACCGCGCACGGCGTTGTCACATGCAGTTTCGGCAATTCGATAGAGCTTTCCGCGCCGATATTCTGGCCACGCATGAAGAAACACCGCCATGTCCGCCAGCGACGAAATCTGACAGTCGACGTTTCCTTCGAGCTTGATAGCGACGGGCACGTGGAAAAGCTTATCCTGCATCTGCTTCCCTCCTTGCGACGAGAAATCGTCGGTCAGTCACGGATGCCCCCTGCCGGACCATGATCGGCGTGTTGCGCTCGCGACCCTGATTCGCGCAGAGGCTAGCCGTGCAACGATAACAATTCAATGACATTCCGACAGGAACCGTGATCACACTTTCGAGCGTGCCTGCGGCCCATCAATTGCGGGCGTCTGGCGGTAGTCGATAGACAGAAACGTGCGAGCGAGACTCCGCCGTAAACTCTGATCCCGACCAGTCAGCGTGCCTGCTTTCCAGTTGGAAACCCGCAAGCTGCGCCATGAGGTCGAGCTCCGCCGGCCAGACATAGCGGTGCGGCGAGCGGAATAGTCGTGCTTCCCTGCCCGCGCCGAACCGGAAATGGTGCGACACGATGATCTGATTGAGAACGTCGAAAGTATCCAGCCCGATGTAGCCGGGTTCAGCGTGGAAGACGACCGCCGCCTGTCCCGGCGGCAAGATGCGCAGGTCCGGCACTCCGAGCTCGATGACGAAGCGGCCGCCCGGTGTGAGGTGGCGCGCCGCGTTGCGAAAGCACGCCACCTGCTCGGCCTGAGTCAGCAGGTTCGACAATGTGTTGAACACCAGATACGCAAGAGCATACCGCCCAGCCGCAGTGGCTGTGGCCATGTCGCCCTAGAACAACAGGTATCTGCTCCTCCCCTGCCTTCTTTCGCAGTTGAGCGACCATCGCGGAGGACAGTTCGATGCCGCTCACCGACACGCCGCGCTCACTCAGCGGGATGGCCACACGGCCGGTGCCAACTGCGAACTCCAGCACGCGGCCGCCCTCCGCCAGGGCAGCAAGGCGGTCGACAGCCGGCATCAATACCTCCGCCGCAAACATTCCCGTGCCTGGCGTGTCGTAGGCTTCCGCAGTCTCGCGATCCCAGATATCTGCCTGCTTCATGCTGGTGATTATGTGATCCGTACACCTCTTTGACGAGTGCGGACCCACAACAAATCCAGCGCTTCACCGCCAAATTACGTGTTGATCTAGCGGACAGTAGAGTCTTCTCGCACAGCTCCCCAGCAATTCCGCCCTTTTCCTAGCGGCGAAAACCGATTATGCAGCGCCAAACATCTACATGGCCCCGCTGCCTGCACGTTCAAAGGAATCACCAGTGTCCACGACATTCGATAAGGTCGCGAATATCATCGCTGAAACGAGCGAGATCGACCGCAACGAGATCACACCGGAAAGCCACACGATTGATGATCTCGGCATCGACAGCCTCGATTTCCTCGACATCGTCTTTGCGATCGACAAGGAGTTCGGCATCAAGGTGCCTCTCGAAAAGTGGACGCAGGAAGTCAATGACGGGAAGGCCTCGACTGACGAGTATTTCGTCATGAAGAACCTCTGCGCCAAGATCGACGGCCTGGTCGCCGCTAAGGCCGCTGCCTGAGGGCGGCATCCGCTGGCGGAAGCATGAGCGCACACGACGTCGTCATCACCGGCATTGGCCTCGTTTCGTCTATCGGCGAGGGCGCGCGCGCGCATTGGGCGGCAATCGCCGATGGCCCGCCAGAATTGCGCATCGACTCGCGAACGCTTTGCTCCTTTCACCATCCATCCCCTGCCGGAAATAGACTGGGCAAGGCAGATCCCCCAGAAGGGCGACCGCCGCCAGATGGAGACGTGGCAGCGGCTCGGTACTTACACCGCAGGCCTTGCACTGGAGGACGCAGGGCTCAAGGCGGACGAAGCGCTTTGTCGCGTCGATGGACATGGTTATCGCCGCCGGCGGCGGCGAGCGGGATGAGGCGGTTGACGCCGCAATCCTCACAGCATCAGAGACACGCACCGATCGTGAGATCCTTTTGAACGAAAAGCTGACGACGGAGCTCCGCCCGACGCTTTTCCTCGCACAGCTTTCCAACCTGCTGGCCGGCAACATCTCCATCGTGCATAAGGTCACGGGCTCCTCACGTACCTTTATGGGCGAGGAAGGTGCCGGAGTGTCCGCTATCGATACGGCCTTTGCCCGCATTCGCTCGGGCCAGGCGACGCATATGCTGGTCGGCGGCGCGTTCCAGTCGGAGCATCCGGACATGCTGCTCGGCTACGAATTGGGCGGATATCTGCATCGCGGTCCGCACGCATCAGTCTGGGAGCGTGGAAAATCCCCAGGCGGAGGGATCATCAGCGGCTCCGGATCTGCCTTCCTGGTGCTTGAATTGCGCGAACACGCCGAAAAGCGGGAACGCAAGCCCTACGCCGAGCTTGCAGGCGGTGACTTCCGGACGGTCGAAACGAGGCAACGGTTTCGACGCAGCCATGGATGCGATGGTAGAAAAGACGCTCGATGGAGCGCAGTTGGTCATATCCGGTGCCTCCGGCGCGCATGCCGCAACCGCCGCCGAGAAGACTGCGCTGGATCGCCATGGTGCGGTGGCGCGCGGATATTCCACGCTGACGGGCCACATGAAGGAGGCGCAGTTCTTCTTCGCAGTCGCGTTGGCCGCCCTGTCGGTCGGCAACGGCAAGGCCCCTGCCCCGTTCGATGCGTCGGAAAAACCATTCGACGGCAAGGTGTCGCGCGCTCTGGCGACCGCCGTCGGCCACCATTATTTCGAGGGCATGGCGCTGGTCGCCGCCGCGGAGTGAAGCCTATGGCGAAATACACGGATCATCTCGGACGGGCGGTCGTGGCGGTAACGGGCATCGGCGTGGTCACCTCGCTTGGAGTTGGCAAGCAGGACAATTGGGCGGCGCTGACCGCTGGCAAATCGGGCATTCATCCGATCACCCGCTTTCCCGTCGATCTACCTCAATACCCGCATTTCCGGCACCGTCGACTACCTGTCGTCGAGCAATCAGGGCGCGAGTGCGCTGACTTATGAGTTGGCGGAAACCGCTGCCATCGAGGCAATCGGCCAGTCAGGTCTTTCCGGCGATTTCGACGGACCGCTGTTTCTCGCCTCCCCGCCGGTAGAACTCAGCTGGCACTCGCGATTTGCCATGTACGGCCAGACGAGCGAGCAGGAGGGCTATGCGCGGCTTCTGGCCATCGCCAACCGGCAGAATAGCGACGTCTTCGATTCCGTCATGTTCGGCGCTGTCGCCAACCGCCTCGCCGACAGGTTCGGCGCCACGGGACTGCCGATCACGCTGTCCACGGCCTGCGCTTCCGGCGCGACCGCAATTCAGCTCGGGGTGGAGGCGATCCGGCGCGGCGAAAGCGACCGCGCGCTGTCCATCGGCGCGGATGGCTCGGCCACGGCAGAAGCACTGATCCGGTTCTCGCTGCTCTCCGCGCTGTCTACCAACAACGAAGTACCGGAGAAAGCCTCGAAGCCCTTTTCCAAAGACCGCGACGGGTTTGTCCTTGCGGAGGGTTCGGCCGCGCTGGTTCTCGAATTGCTGGAAAGTGCCGTGGCGCGCGGGGCGCGTGTACTCGGCATCCTTGCCGGCTGCGGCGAACGTGCCGACGATTTCCACCGTACCCGCTCCAAACCGGATGGCTCTCCGGCAATTGCAGCGGTGCGCGCCGCACTGGCGGATTCCGGGCTTGGCGAGGACGGTATCGGCTACGTCAACGCGCATGGCACCTCGACGCCTGAAAATGACAAGATGGAACATCTCTCGCTCTCAACGGTATTCGGCGAGCGCATCCGCAAGATCCCCGTCTCGTCCAACAAGTCGATGATCGGACATACGCTGTCAGCTGCCGGGGCGATCGAGGCGGCGTTCTCGCTGATGACGATGCTCGAGGGGGTCATCCCTCCGACCATAAACTACGACAATCCCGATCCGGCGATCGAGCTCGATGTGGTGCCGAACGTCAAGCGTTCGGCGAGCGTCGGCGCCG
The DNA here is from genome assembly GCA_963829135.1 of uncultured Alphaproteobacteria bacterium. Classification (GTDB taxonomy): domain Bacteria; phylum Pseudomonadota; class Alphaproteobacteria; order Rhizobiales; family Rhizobiaceae; genus Kumtagia. Next base: position 230,838 of record CAWHHO010000005.1, read on the forward strand.
TGCTGTCCAACTCCTTTGGCTTCGGCGGCCAGAACACCTGCCTTGTCATGGCAAGGGAACCGGTCTAAGCGGCGCAACTCGATACCTCCCACAGGATCGCATTTGATGCGCGCACTTCAACTCATCGAGGACCGCAGGCTCGAACAGGTCGACATCGCGCCGCCGCCACCGCCGGCGATCGGCGAGGTGACCGTGCGCATCAAGGCGGTAGCACTCAACCACATCGACGTATGGGGCTGGCGTGGCATGGCGTTCGCCAAGCGCAAACTGCCGCTGACGATCGGCGCGGAAGCGTCCGGCGAAGTCGAGACCATTGGAGCCGGCGTCGCAGGCCTTCTCCCTGGCCAACTCGTTTCCATCTATGGCGCGCGCACCTGTGGCCTCTGCAAGGCCTGCCGCACGGGCCGCGACAATCTCTGCGAACAGGTCGGTGGCGTGCATGGCTTTCATCTAGACGGCTTTGCGCAGGAGAAGATCAATCTTCCGGCCCGCCTGCTGGTCCCGGCGCCCCCTGGCGTCGATGCCATCGGCGCCGCGGTCGCGCCCGTAACGTTCGGAACGGTCGAGCATATGCTGTTCGACAATGCCAAACTCGAACCTGGTGAGACTATCCTCATTCACGCCGGCGGTTCCGGCATCGGCTCGGCCGCGATCCAGCTTGCCAAGCGGATGGGCTGCACGGTCATCACGACGGTCGGTTCAGACGACAAGATCGAAAAGGCAAAGGCGCTCGGCGCCGACCATGTGATCAACTACCGGGCAGACCGCTTCGAAGGCGTGGTACGCAAGCTCACCAGGAAGAAGGGCGTTGACGTCGTCTTTGAGCATGTCGGCGCTGACACTTGGGCGGGCTCAATGCTATCGCTGAAGCGCGGCGGACGGTTGGTCACCTGCGGTTCGACCTCCGGCGTCTCGACGCAAATGAACCTGATGCAGCTTTTCCAGCAGCAATTGAAGTTGTTCGGCTCGTTTGGGTGCCGCATGGAGAACATCGCAAACGCCATGCAAAAAATGGCGGCCGGCATCGTCAGGCCGGTCATCGATACCGAAGTCGATTTCGCCTCGATGGATGCGGCGCTAAAACGTATGGAAGCCCGCGACGTGTTCGGCAAGATTATCTTGCGGATCGAATGAAATCGCGCGACTTCAAGTATCATTTGTCGCGCAGGCTTACGCAGGCTGGCTATTGGCTGACCGCACAAATCGGGCTGACCGCAATGCGCATGCTGCGCCTGCTGCCGGCGGACAGGGCGATCAACTTCGCCGACCGAGCGGCGCGCAAGCTGGGACCGCTGATCGGCCGCCATCGGGTCGCAATCGACAACCTGCGCAAAGCCTATCCGGAAAAGTCCAAGGAAGAGATCGAAACAATCGCGCGCGACATGTGGGGCAACATGGCGCGGCTGGCGGCGGAATATATCTTCCTGGACAGCCTGTTCGATTTCGACATCAATTCAAAGGAGTCTGGCCGTATCGAGGTCGACGGCATTCCGCTGTTCGAGAAAATCGCGGGTGAGGACAAGCCGCATATCTTGTTCACCGGCCATCTTGGCAACTTCGAGCTACTGCCGATCGCCGGCGCAACCTATGGCATGAAGGTAACCTCGCTTTTCAGACCACCCAACAATCCCTACATTGCCGACTACATCAATTCCACACGCAAGTCGGCGATGGGCGCACTCATTGCCTCAACATCTGGCGTTTCGTTCCAACTCGCACGCATCCTCGACAGCAACGGCACCATCGGCGTGCTGGTCGATCAAAAATTCACAAACGGCATTCCAACGACCTTCTTCGGGCGGCCTTGCGAGACCACTCCGCTGCTTCCGAAACTCGTTCGGCAATACGAGTGCGACGTGTACCCGGCCCGCTGCATCCGATTGCCTGACAACCGCTTCCGACTGGTCATTGAGCCGAAGCTTGAGCTGCCGCGGCTAGAGGGTGGCCGAATCGACATTGACGGCACCGCCCAGATGCTGAACGACGTGGTCGAGCGTTGGATACGCGAAGATCCCGGTCAATGGATGTGGTTCCACAAGCGCTGGAAGATCACCCATCGCACGCGCCATCGCCGCGCGCGCTCTCTGGTGAAGGGTAGCCGGCGTTTCAATCAACCCCGGTAGTAATTCATGACGGCATGCCGCGCTTCGGCGAAGAACAGCCAGCGTTCGAGAAAGACACCTGCAAAGTGACACGCGGTGGCGAGCAGCAGGGCGCCGACGGACAGTCTGGGCGCGACCGACGAGGCCGCAATCGCCAGAATCAGGAACAGCACTGTTAACGCGGCGCCGAGCGCGAATGATAGCCGCGCCAGTTTCGAAGCATGCTTGCGCGCGATCTTGAAACCCATTTCGCGGGTCAGATAATTCTCGTTAAGATGCGGCCGCTCAAACAGCCGCACCTTGCCGATATGTCCCAGACCCGTCGCAGTCTCGGGCGTCGACAATGGCTGTAGGTGCAACATCCGGCGGCGCCATTGCGTCTTGGCGAACCAGGCGAGGATCGTAGCGCCCACCGCTGCGGCGGTGAGGTAAAGCACGCCTCCACCGCTGATTGACGCAAACAGGCTGGCTAGGATCAACCCCGCGCTCAGCGCGAATAGCAAGAAGCAGGCGGGCGTCAATGGTGTATGCCAGGCATCGATCGATTTGAGCGACGCGTAGATCATGCCCGTGCAGTAGACCGTGACTGCCGCGCAGGCCGCGCCGACGAGCCCCGGAACCGGCGAATAGCGCGACTCCATGACGGCGAGCCACGCCGACCACAGCAGCGGGACGAATGTGATGATCGCCATCACGCCTTCGCGCGACAGCCAACTCGACCGCCATTGTGACAGCGCCCGCCATGCCCGCTGCGGATTGCCGAGATGCAATGTCGAGGAAAGCAGCCCGGCGCCGATCAGGGCTAGCGCGACGACGTAGGCGGTCTTAGTGGCGACTGCCGCCGGATCGAGGACGCCCAACCCCAACACCGCAACCAGTCCATAACCGAGGCCGGACAGCGTGGTGAAGACGATGATGGAGAAAGCGGGTTGCACTAAAAATATCCTAAGGGCACATTGCAGCCCCCTCACCCGGCCTCCGCCCACGTCGGCTTCGCCGCCGGGCTCGGCCACCCTCTCCCCGCTGGGGAGAGGAGGTCGTCAACGCATCGGCCTCGCCTCTAGAGGTGGCAAGATTGGGCGCACTCAGTGGCAGGCCTCCTCTCCCCCGCGGGGAGAGGGTGGCCGAGCGAAGCGGAGGCCGGGTGAGGGGGAAATTCTCGCGTGGTGCGGTCATTCAAATCCGGTCAAGCATGCCGTCGAGCCAGGCAAAGAAGCCCTTTGCGTCTACAGTGTTTTCGGCTAGCAGCGCGCCGGCGCTTGCCGCCAGAGGTTTGCGCGGGCGGGGCGGCAGGTACTTGTTCACGGGCCGCGTCCCCTGCTCCGGCATCAGGTCGATGCCGCCGCGCTCAGCAACCATGATCGACACCGCGGATGATGGATCGGCCAGATCGCCAAAATGTCGGGCATTGGCCGGACAGGTACGTACGCATGACGGCACTCGGTCCACTTCTTTCAGGGTTTCGTTGTATATTCGGTCGACGCACAGCGTGCATTTCTTCATGATTCCAGCCGCTAGATCCATCTCGCGCGCGCCATACGGGCACGCCCAGGCGCAGAGGCCGCAGCCGATGCATTTGTCTTCGTCAACCAGCACGATGCCATCTTCGCCGCGCTTGTAGGACGCTCCAGTCGGACAGACGGTTACGCAAGGCGCATCGTCGCAATGCAGGCAAGATTTCGGAAAATGCACGATGCGTGCGTCGCCCGCCTCCCCCACGATCTGGCCGCCGTCGGGAACCACCTCGAACGTATGGACTCTATTCAAGAAAGTACCGGAAACATTTGATCCATATGGATCTTGATCCGACAAAGCGCTTCCATATCCGCCCGTGTTCCATTCCTTGCAGGAAATCACGCAGGCGTGGCATCCGACGCAAACGTCGAGGTCGATAACCAGGCCGAGCTTCTTGGACGCTTGCCTGTTGGGGCAGAGAGGTCATCGCGCCCACTCCTGACCGTAGCGCAGTTCGGCTGGTATATCCTCATGTTCGCGCAGGGGGTCGAGTGAGGAGAACCGCGGCTCGCTCTCCACGCCCGGCTGCGCCTTCTCGATGCGCACCCGCAAATCGTACCACGCAGCCTGGCCGGTGATCGGATCGGAGTTGGACCATCGCATTCCGTCGCCCTTAGGCGGCAGAAGCTCATTGATCAGGTGGTTCATCAGGAAGCCCTTGGTTGCCTCTGGCGACTTCGGATCCAGCCCCCAGGTGCCGCCGCGCTTGCCGATGGCGTTCCAGGTCCAGATCGTACTGGAATTCACCGCCTCCATGCGCGCCACCTCGACCTTGATCCGGCCATGAGTGGAGATTACCCAAACCCAGTCGCCGTCGCGCAACCCGTGCTCGTCGCAGATTGCGCCGGGCACATAGAGCGGATTGCGTGTGTGGATCTGGCGCAGCCACGCGTTCATTGAGCCCCATGAGTGATACATGGCAGCGGGGCGCTGGGTGATCGCGTGATACGGAAACATGTCGCGGTCCACCATCGCTTCCTCGAACGGGCGGTACCAGACCGGCAGCGGATCGAAAGTTTCAAGGATGCGTGCGCGGTGTGTTTCAGGGGCGAAGGGCTCGCGCAGCCCCAGCGCCGACAGCCGGAATTTCTGCAGCGATTCCTGGTAGAGCTGAAATGTCACCGGCTGCGGCTGGTCGAAGAAACCCATGCGCACCGCAAAATCCTGGTAAGCCTTGTTTGCGTGCTTGAAAAACTGCGCTTCCATCGGGATGTGGGCGGAGAAGAACGATCCGTTTGCAATGTAGCGCTTGAGTTGGTCGGGATTGGCGGCACCCCGCCCGGTCCGATCGCCATCGCGTCCGCGAAAACCCGCCAGCGGACCAATGCCAGGCCGGCGCTCGTGACTGACGATGTAGTCGGCATAGTCCTTGTAGATCGGCTTGCCGCGGCTATCGATGAAAGCAGGCAGTTTCAACCGCGCACCGAGGTCGATCAGAACACTCTGGAATCCGCGAACGTCGCGATCCGGTTCGACCACCGGCCAGCGGATCGCATCCTGCACCGCATCCGGCTCCGAGATCGGCCGGTCGAGCATGGAGATGCAATCGTGGCGCTCAAGATAGGTGGTGTCGGGAAGGATGAGGTCGGCATACGCGACCATCTCCGAAGAATAAGCATCCGAGTATATGATCTTCGGGATGCGGTATTCGCCTGACTCATCCTTGTCCTCCAGCATCCTGATGACGCCGGCGGTATTCATGGACGAGTTCCAGGCCATGTTGGCCATGTAGAGGAAAAGCACGTCGATTGGGTAAGGGTCCCCGGCATGCGCATTGGCGATGACCATATGCATCAGCCCATGTGCGGCGAACGGCGCATCCCAGGAGAATGCCTTGTCGATGCGGGTCGGGTTGCCTTGCTTGTCGATCAGCATGTCTTCCGGCCCGCGCGGAAAGCCGAGATGCGGGCCCGACAGCGGCTTGTTGGAGCCGAAATGCTCGGCGCGGCCATGCGGCGTGGGATGCGCCTCGACCGGCTTGGGGTAAGGGGGTTCGAAACGGAAACCGCCCGGGCAATCGACGGCGCCGATCAGCACCTGCAGCAGATGCAGCGCACGCGCGGTCTGGAAACCGTTGGAATGCGCAGAAATCCCGCGCATCGCATGAAAGGACACGGGCCGCCCGACATAACCATCATGCGCCTCGCCATTCATGTCCGTCCATGGCTGGTCGATGAAGATGGCTTCGTCGAAAGCCACGCGGGCGATTTCGGCGGCAAGGCCACGGATCACGTCAACCGCGACGCCGGTCTCGGCGGAAACAGCTTCAGGCGCATATTGCGGGTCGAGATATTTCTCGGCCAGCAGTTGAAAGGCCGGGACCGCGAAGCGCTTGTCGTCCAGCGCGATACGGCCGGAAAGCGCCGCGCGCGCACCATGTGTACCCGCAGGTACAACGCGCTCCGTGACGCTTTCGAACACGAGCGGCTTGCCATCGGTACCCCGCGCAAACAAGCCATGGTCGCAAGCGCCAGGATCGTCGATGACCAGCCAACTCGCGTTGGTGTAGCGCATGATGTAATCGACATCGATCTTTCGCGCTCCAAGCAGTTCGTGGATGACGGAGAGGATCAGTAGTCCGTCGGTTCCCGGCCGCACACCGATCCAGTTGTCGGCGATGGCCGAGTAACCGGTGCGAACCGGATTGACCGAGACGAACCGGGCGCCGTTCGTTTTGAGCTTTGAGAGACCCATCTTGATCGGATTGGAATCATGGTCTTCAGCCACGCCAAACAGAACGAATAGCTTCGTTCGATCCCAGTCGGGCGCGCCAAACTCCCAGAACGCGCCGCCAATCGTCATGATGCCGCCCGCCGCCATGTTGACGGAGCAGAAGCCGCCATGCGCGGCATAGTTCGGCGTACCGAATTGCTGCGCCCAGAAGCCGGTCAGCGACTGCGACTGATCACGGCCTGTAAAAAACGCAAGCTTCTTCGGGTCCTTTTCGCGCACCGCGCCAAGCCACTCGGTGGCCGTCTGCAAAGCCTCATCCCAGGAGATTTCCTGGAACTCACCGGAACCGCGTGGCCCGACCCGCTTCAACGGCGCGCGCAGCCGTGCGGGGGCATAGTGCTGCATGATACCGGCCGAGCCCTTGGCGCAGAGAACCCCGCGGTTTACCGGATGGTCGCGATTGCCCTCGATATAGCGGACCTTGCCGTCCTTGATGTGCACATCGATGCCGCAGCGGCAGGCGCACATGTAGCAGGTGGTCTTGCGGACCTCATCGCTGACTGGCTCTGAAAGCGCGACTCTGTGTTCGGGCTTCATGGCGGACTCCTCGACCAATCTCTATCGAGTGCCCGGGGGGAAGAAAATGCTTAAAGCGTCAGGTCATCGCAAAATTTGTATAGACATAATGCGACCTCACCAACCAACGTCGTGCTTGAGGGTAGGAATGAGACTTAGTTGGTGACGACGATGCGGGTGTTGCCCGGCCCTACTTCCTTGACCAGCGAGTAGAAGCGCGCGGCATTCGCTGTCTGCAGCCGGACACAGCCATGCGAAGCCGGGCGACCCAGTTGCTTCACATGTCCTGTCCCATGCACGGCAAAGCCGCCATAGTAGAACACTGCCCAAGGCATCGGCGCGTTGTCGTATTTGCGCGAGTGCCACATTTTGTGCAGCCGGGTGGGGCGCCAGCTGCCGCGCGGCGTGATGTAGCCTCTCCGGGCCGTCGAAACCTTCCAAACGTGGATAATTCGCCCTTGCTTGGTCACCGTCATTGTCTGGTTCGCGACATCGACCTGTGCAACCAGGCTTGCCGCGAGGCTCGGATTCGTAGCACTCACAAGAAGGCCGAACATGCCGGCCACCAACGCAAAACGCTTCATGCGACTACCCCGTCCCCTCTCATTCGCAATTTCTGAGAGCGTTCGTAGCATGAAATTGTTGAGCAATTTGACAACGCAGACTCAATGTATCGATCAAATCCGCGCGAGCGCTCAGCAACAAATTCCTACAACGGCACTGCTGGCGCTTGCCAAAGCACTGCATCGCCTGCTGAACTTGTGTCATGAACGACCAACTCATCCAGGCCGTGGCGGCGCGACGCGACGACGTTACCGCCCTCACAGTAGACCTGATACGCTTTCCAACCATCAATCCCCCCGGTGAGGCTTATCTGCCGTGTGCCCAGTTTATTGGCGGGCGCATGCGCGAGAGGGGGTTTCGCGTCGACTATGTCCGCGGCGAGGGCACGCCGGGAGACACAGACCGCTACCCAAGGGTCAACGTCGTGGCGCGGCTTGAAGGCCGGTCACCGGGGCCAACGGTGCATTTCAACGGCCATATCGATGTGGTCGAGCCCGGCAGCGGCTGGACGCTCGATCCGTTCGCCGGCGTCGTGCGCGACGGTCGGGTGTATGGGCGTGGCGCCTGCGATATGAAGGGCGGACTGGCGGCGGCGATTATTGCCGTTGAGGCGTATATCGAGCTTAATCCGGATTTTCCCGGTGCGATCGAGATTTCCGGAACCGTGGACGAGGAATCCGGGGGCTTCGGAGGCGTGGCCTATCTGGCACGCCAGGGATACTTCTCGAAACCGCGCGTAGACCACGTCATTATCCCCGAGCCGCTCAACAAGGACCGCATCTGCCTCGGTCATCGGGGGGTCTGGTGGGCGGAGGTCGAGACCAAGGGCGAGATCGCGCACGGCTCGATGCCGTTCCTGGGCGACTGTGCCGTCCGGCACATGAGTGCCGTCCTCGATGCTTTCGAGAGCGAGTTGTTTCCGTTGCTCGACAGCAAGCGCACGCGAATGCCGATCGTACCCGAAGGCGCACGTCGCTCGACGCTGAACCTCAACTCGATCCACGGCGGCCAGACCGATGACTTCAGACCAGGATTACCGTCGCCCAATGTGCCGGACTCCTGCCGGCTGACTATCGATCGCCGTTTCCTCCTCGAAGAAGATATAGGAGAGGTGAAGGGGGAGGTTGTCTCGATCCTCGACCGCCTGAAACGTGAGCGTTCGAAATTCGACTATGAGATCCGCGACATCATGGAGGTCTATCCGATCATGACCGACCACGATGCGCCGGTTCCCTCCGCGCTGGCGGAAGGCATCCGGACGCTATTCGACCGCGAGCCGGAATATGTGATTTCGCCCGGCACATACGATCAGAAGCACATTGCCCGCATCGGCCACATCTACGACTGTGTCGCCTACGGGCCAGGCATCCTCGACCTCGCCCACCGGCCGGACGAATGGGTTGGCATCGACGACATGGTGCAATCCGCGCAAGTCATGGCCATCGGCCTCGACCGCTTGCTTCGCGGTAAAGGTGATCGGTAGGAAGCCGCGTCTAGCGGCTAAAGTTTGGAAGTCTATTTCCCGGGGTGAAGCATCGCAGCATAGAATGCCAATTTACTCCGGTCCGGATTCACGCTTCTATCCGCCACCGAATTTAGCAGGAACCTACGCTCATGAAATCGTGGAAGACATTTGCCGCAATTGCAGCTCTGGCAGCAGTCAGCGCCAGCCCAGCTTTTGCGGCGCGCACCGATCTGGTTCTCGGCATGCCGCTTGAGCCGCCGCACCTTGATCCGACAGCCGGTGCTGCCGCTGCTATCGACGAAGTACTCTACGCAAATGTCTTCGAAGGCCTGACCCGCATCGGGGCGTCTGGTGAAGTTCTGCCGGCTCTGGCGGAAAGCTGGACAGTCTCCGAGGATGGCAAAACCTATACATTCAAGCTGCACACCGGCGTAAAATTTCACGACGGCAGCGAGTTCAATGCCGACGATGTGAAATTCTCGCTCGATCGAGCCCGCGCCGCCGATTCGGTCAATGCGCAGAAAGGGTTGTTCGCGGCAATTGATGCAGTCGATGTGGTCGATCCAGCAACCGTAAAGGTCACGCTGAAGGATCCGCAGGGCTCCTTTCTCTATAATTTGGGCTGGGGCGATGCCGTGATCGTGGCGCCGGAAAGTGCTGCGACCAACAAGGACAAGCCGGTCGGCACCGGCCCGTTCAAATTCGACAATTGGGCCAAGGGGTCGTCGATCACCATCGTCAAAAACCCGGACTATTGGGGCGAAGCGGCATTCCTCGACAAGGCCGAGTTCCGTATCGTTCCGGACGCCGCCGCCGCGGTCCCCGCCCTGCTCTCCGGCGACGTGCAGGCGTTTCCGAATGCCGGCGTCGGCGACGCGCTGGCGCAGGTTCAGGCCGATCCACGCTTCAAGGTAGTGATTGGCTCGACCGAGGGCGAAACGGTTCTCGCCACCAACAACAAGAAGCCGCCCTTCGATAATCTGAAGGTTCGCCAGGCGATCGCGCATACGATCGACCGCAAGGCGATTATCGACGGTGCATCCTCTGGCCTGGGCACACCGATCGGCTCGCATTTCTCGCCGGCCAACAAGGCCTATGTCGATCTCACCGGCACTTATCCGCACGATATCGCCAAGGCGAAGGCGCTGCTGAAGGAGGCGGGATTGGAGAACGGCTTCTCGGCCACGCTGAAGCTGCCCCCCGTTGGATATGCGCGCGACGGCGGTCAAATCATAGCTTCACAGCTGCGCGAGATCGGCATCAACCTCGAAATCATACCGGTCGAATGGGCCGACTGGTTGAGCCAGGTCTTCACCGAAAAGAACTACGACCTGACCATCGTCTCGCATACAGAGCCGAACGACATCGATATCTACGCGCGCAAGGATTATTATTTCAACTATGACAACCCGGCCTTCGACAAGGTCATCGGCGAGTTGAACCTGACCTCTGACGACGCCAAGCGCACGGAATTATACAAGCAGGCGCAGAAGATTCTCGCCGACGACGCCGTGAACGGCTTCCTGTTCGAACTGCCGAAGATCGGCATCTGGGATGCCAAGGTCGAAGGCCTCTGGGAGAACTCGCCTATCCAGGCCAACGACCTGACAAAGGTTAAGTGGGTGGATTGATCTAGAACCTTAGTCTCCTCCTTGTGGGGAGGGTCGACGAGCAATCCGAACGAAGTGAGGAGTAGCGAGACGGGGTGGGGGTAGGAAGTATGCCACGCTCTAGCGGCAACGCCGTGAATTCCAATCTCTCAACCCCCACCAGGCCCATCGGCCACCCTCCCACAAGGGGAGGGTAAGGAGTCAATGACCGCCTATCTCACCAAACGCCTGCTGATCGGCCTCGCGACATTACTCGTCGCATCGCTCGTCGTGTTCGGCGTGCTGGAGGTGTTGCCGGGAGATCCTGCGCGGCTGATGCTGGGTATGAACGCCACGCCGGAAGCATTGGATTCCCTGCGTCAGCAGATGGGGCTCAACCATCCGTTGCCTATCCGATATCTTAACTGGCTGGGCGGATTGGCAACACTCGATTTCGGCCGCTCCTATACCTATTCCGTACCGGTCATCGATCTGGTCGCGGAGCGTGTTGCCGTGTCGCTGCCCCTTGCACTGATCGCACTCTTGCTGTCAGTTGCCATTGCGATCCCCGTCGGCGTCTTTGCCGCGCAACGGCGCGGGCGCGCGGCGGATGCGCTGACGATCGGCGCTGCTCAGGTCGGCGTTGCCATTCCGAATTTCTGGTTTGCGCTGATCCTCATCTACGTTTTCGCGGTCTGGCTGCGGCTGGTGCCTGCAGGCGGCTTCCCCGGTTGGGGCGCCGGTGCCTGGCCCGCACTGAAGGCACTCATCCTGCCGGCGATCGCGCTTGCGCTGCCGCAAGTCGGCTATCCTTGCCCGCGTGACGCGGCAGGCGCTGATCGAGGTGCTGGGCGAGGATTATATCCGCACTGCTCGCGCAAAGGGTTTGCCGGTCCGAGCAGTTCTCTGGCGGCATGCGCTGCGCAACGCGCTGATCCCGGTGCTGACCATCGTCGGGCTGCAATTCTCCTTCCTGCTTGCCGGCACCATCATCATCGAGAACGTATTCTATCTTCCCGGGCTTGGCCGGTTGATATTTCAGGCAATCACCCAGCGCGACCTGATCGTGGTGGAAAGCGTCGTAATGCTGCTCGTGGCGACCGTCATCGTCGTCAACCTGCTGGTCGACCTGTCCTATGCCATCGTCGATCCCCGACTAAGGGTAGGATGATGAGCGCGATTGCTTCCACAGAGATTGCGGTCTGCTCTCCTTCGCAAGGCACTTCAAAGGTGCTGGTGTGAGCGTGCTAACTCAAGACGGGATTGGCGGTTTCATGACGCGCGCGCTCGCGAGCCGCTCCTTCGTGACCGGCTTCGTCATTACCGCGATGATCGTCGTGATGGCGCTGATCTCGTTCTTCTGGACGCCTTACGACGTCACCAAGCTGATCGTCAGCGATCGTATGCTGCCCCCCTCCTCCACCCATCTTTTCGGCACAGATCATTTCGGCCGCGATGTTTTGTCGATGATCATGGTCGGGTCGCGGAATTCAATCGCGGTGGCGCTGGTAGCGGTCGGCATCGGCATGGGCATCGGGGTGCCGCTCGGCTGCCTGGCGGCGGCGCGCGGCGGCGTACTCGACGAGTTGGTGATGCGCTTCAATGACCTTGTCTTTGCCTTCCCCGCACTGCTTTCCGCCGTCATGATCACGGCTGTATTCGGCCCTGGCGCGGTGAATGCCATCATCGCCATCGGCATCTTCAACATTCCGGTATTCGCCCGCGTTGCCCGCGCGGGCGCGCTGGCGATCTGGCCGCGCGAATTTATCCTGGCCGCCCGTGCCGCTGGAAAAGGCAAAACGCGCATTACCCTCGAACATATCCTGCCCAACATTGCGACGCTGCTTTTGGTGCAGGGTACCATCCAGTTCGCGCTCGGCATCCTCGCGGAAGCAGGTCTGTCCTATGTCGGATTGGGCGCTCAACCGCCAATGCCAAGCTGGGGCCGCATGCTGTTCGACGCGCAGACGCGCATGATCGTGCAACCGTCGCTGGCGCTTTTCCCCGGCCTTGCGATCGTGATCACCGTGATCGGCCTCAACCTGCTTGGCGACGGGGTTGGCGACGCGCTCGATCCGAAACTAAGGCAGCGGCGATGAGCTTGCTGGAAGTCAAGAACCTGTCGCTATCGATTGGCCGAACCGAGATTCTCAAGAATATCGATCTCGCAATCGGACCTGGCGAAGTGCTCGGGCTGGTCGGAGAATCCGGCTCCGGGAAGTCGATGACCGCGCTCACCATCATGCGCCTTCTTCCCGAGGCGGCGAAGGCGCGCGGCAACATCGCGTTCAACGGCCTCGATCTGCTCGCTGCCAGAGAAGACGCGATGTGCCAGCTGCGAGGCGCGGACATCGGCATGGTGTTCCAGGAGCCGATGACGGCGCTGAACCCCGTCAAAACCATCGGCGAGCAAGTGGCCGAAGGTATCCGCCTGCACACCGGCGTCGGCCGCGCCGAGGCGGAACAGCGCGCCGCGAAGATGCTCGATCGCGTCGGCCTGCCACGGCAAAAGTTTCCGCTGTCGCGATATCCGCATCAGCTATCGGGCGGCCAGCGCCAGCGCGTGGTCATCGCGATTGCCTGCGCTCTAAGGCCAAAACTGCTGATCGCGGACGAGCCGACAACCGCGCTCGATGTCGTTTTGCAGGCGCAAATTCTTGACCTTTTGCGTGAACTCGTCGCCGAAACCAAAATGGGGCTGCTGCTGATCTCTCACGATCTGGCGGTGGTGACCGAAATGTCCGACCGCATCGCGGTGATGCGCCACGGGGAAATTGTGGAGACCGGCGAAACGGCCAGGACGCTTTCCGAGCAGGTACACCCTTATACGCGACAGCTGGCGCTGGCATCGATGCATGTCCCGGAGAGGCGGGTATTACCCTCCCCCTTCCGGGACGGGTCGGCGCGCACAGCCGAGGCGGAGACAACGTCGTCGTCCTCAAGCCCTTCACCCGATGGACCCGAACGCCGCTCTACCGGCGACCCGGCCCACAAAGGGGGGGGTAGAACTCCTCTCCTCTCCGTCGAAAACGTCACACGCGAATATCCCGGCAACCGGCCGTGGCTGTTTGCCAAGCCGCAGATGTTCCGCGCCGTCGACAAAGTTTCGTTCGGGTTGGAGCGGGGCCGCTCGCTGGCGCTGGTGGGCCGGTCGGGCTGCGGGAAGTCCACGCTAGCCCGGATGATACTCGCGCTCGATACCGTTAGCGCCGGTACCATCAGGTTTCTTGGGCAGGCGATCACCGGTAAGAGCGAGGCGGAACTCCGCTCCGCACGCCGCAACATGCAAATCGTGTTTCAGGATCCATATGGCTCCTTCGATCCGCGCCACCGGGTGGAACGCCTCGTTGCCGAGCCGCTCGGCCTGCTGGAACCGTCGCCCGACAAAGCGAAACGGAGAGACATGGTCGCCCACGCGCTGCATCAGGTCGGGTTGAGACCTGATGACATGCAGAAGTACCCGCATGAATTCTCCGGCGGCCAGCGGCAGCGCATCTCGATTGCCCGCGCCATCATCACGCGGCCGAAGCTCATCGTTGCAGACGAGGCCGTCTCGGCGCTCGACGTATCCATACGCGCGCAGATCCTCGATCTGTTCGCTGAACTCAACCAGGCAATGGGGCTAGCTTATTTGTTCATCACCCACGACCTGACAGTGGCCCGCGCAATTGCGGACGATGTTTTGGTCATGCATGATGGCCGGATCGTCGAACGCGGACCCACTTCCACCGTGCTCGGTAACCCACAGTCGGACGCCGCGAAAGCGTTGGTGAATGCTGCACCCGATCTGCATCGAGCAATCGCTCGCCGACTAAGGGAGCAAGGTAGTGGGGGGGGGGGGGGGGGGGGGGGGGGGGGGGGGGGGGGGGGAGGGGGGGGGGGGGGGGGGGGGGGGGGGGGGGGGGGGCGGGGGGGGGGGGGGGGGGGGGGGGGGGGGGTACGAGCTAGGTTTCACCCTTCAGAGCGCACGATATCGACCGGACTCAACCCAAGGACGTCCAGTGTACGGCGCAGCAGACGCACTTCCTTCTCTGCGAGGTGTGAATCGGCCTTGGCGATCTCGGCCATGTGCTGCGCCAGGAGCTTGCGCCGTTCGGGTGCCAGTTCCTGGAAAAGCGCCAGCGCCTGCGCACCGCTGGTCTCGTAGCCGAAATCGTTGAGGAACTCGACCACACCATCGATGCTCTCCTCGCTTATCCCGAAAGAGTCCCTGCAAATCTGGCGGAATGTCTTCAGCTCGCTCTCGCTGACTTCGCCATCGGCAAGGATCATGCGAAACAGCAGGAGCAGTTCCGCCGTCAGCGTCGGATCGTCTGCGACCCTTCGGACACCGGGATCGCCCTCGAATATGGACCGCACCTTCGCCAAAAGTCCCTGCGCCATCGGAAATCCCCGCTCGTCTGTTCCAACTCACTACAGCGAAATCCGTGTCGCGCAAACCGGTTCCTTGAGTTCGTAGCGCTCATCTAAGAGTCGCGACCTGCGTGCTGTTCGACCTTTCCACCGAAATCGCCATTTGCTCGCCGCGCGGCTTTCGCTGTCGGGCGTCCTCGACCCGATTGCCGGCAGCGCCAAGCCCTTCACTATTCCAACTTCCGGCTGGCAAGGCTTTCCCTCGGTCGCCGCGGCACAAAAAGGCAAGGCCCGTTCGGCTACGATCGGCGACGATCACCTATCCCGCCAGGGCGAGGACACCCGCGCAAACAGGCAATCGGGGCGGGCTGGCGATCAACATGGCCCGCGCTGATCAAACCGATCGGTGGCCACGTGCTTGCTTTGACAATAAAGCTGATAGCCGATCCAAATAATTCGCGAGAACCATCATTGGTATGTGATCATGCAAGTTGTACTGTCGCATTACCGAATCAAAGCAGGAGCGGATATGAACCTTAGTGCACCAACCTTTATCGTTTTTATCGTTTCATTGATTGTCGCGGTGGTCGGCCTTGTTGCTGGCCTTGGCGTTATTCCAGCGTTTGCAACATATGCTTTCTGGCTGGTAGTCGCAGCCTATGTGATCCTGGCTGCCGCTTGCCTGTTCAAAGGCGCCTGACGTCTAGGTCTACTACACATCGGACGCCCGGCCTTGTGCCGGGCGTTTTATGCTGGGATGTCGGCGCTCGCATCGGTCAGCGGCGCAAGGGCGGCATGACGATCTTGTCCAGCCGACAGCCACGCCGGTCGATTTCCGGGCAGGCCCGGAATTGAAGATCCTTTGTCATGCAGATCCGCACATCGCGCAGATAGCGCTGGTCGCATGTGACAGCGATGTCCTGCCTGTCCAAACCGGGATTGGATTTCAGGAACGCCTGCTCGGCGGCGCCAGGGGGCAGCGTTCGGTAGTCGTCCAGGCGGCGAAATTCCTCCGGAACGACGATGCGTTCGCGGGCAAGCCGCAGCACATGAAAATAGTCCTTCTGCGGCAGGCCTGAGCATGTGCCATGCTCTCGCCATTCATGCCGGATCAGTCCGGACGAAGGCATGATGTCGTAAAGCGAACGCAGGGTCTCGCCATCCACCTCACGCTCGGCTGTATCGCAATCCGACGGAAATCCGCGCTCGAACTGCGGCCACAGCCCATGAACGACGAAGGCGTAGGGCCGCCCCATCCCGCATTGCTGCCGATTGGCGCTTTCGCCTTCCGCCTCGCAGTAACTCGGCGACCAGGAAAGCGAAAGCACATAGAAATCAAAACCTTCTCCGGCCGGGACCGCTGGTGTGGCGACGGTCCGCGCGTTTGCCGAAGGGATGTCTCTGCTATCCGAAGCCTGATCGCAGCCGGACGATCCGGAAAGCGCAGCAACAGCAAATATAGCGCAAAGCCAGCGCCACGAGAGTCCATCTGTCATGTCTGCGCAATGAAACGGGTTAGCGCAACACGCGACAAGCGCCGTTGTAGACATACCAGCGGTCGAAGCCTGCAACACAGAACTCGACATTGTCGCCAATGCCTGCATAACCCATGCGGCTCTCGATCAGGTACCAGATCTCCCGGCTTTGGCCATCCGACAGGATTGCGGTCGCGCCGCAATAGCGGCGAGCGATTGGCCAGATATCGCTTTCGGGGATGTAGCGGGTCTCATGGATGTTCTGGAAATCCAGGATCGACACATCAGGGAGCTCAGGCACGTTGTGCACCTGATGGTCAAATCGCGAGCTTATCCTGTTCAGAAAATGCCGGTTCGCGCATACGCCGAAATCGTTACCGCTCGGCTCCAGATAGTCCGCTGCGTAGGTCACTGACGGCATCGCGAGGCTGCTAAGCGCCAATGCGGCTGCTACCACGGTGTTAACGACATGCGACATGGCGCCCTCAACCCAAACGGAGATTCGAAACACTGTGCGCAAAGCGCCCTCAACGGTCAAGCATTGGGATAGGCGCTGCTGTCCGGATCTCCTCCAGGCGTGCTTAAATCAACACATATTTCGCCCCGTCAGGCCAGCGTATAAGCCGTTTTCACCGTCGTGTAGAATTCCGCCGCATAGCGCCCCTGCTCGCGCGAACCAAAGCTCGAGCTTTTGCGGCCACCAAACGGTACATGGAAATCAACGCCGGCCGTCGGCACATTGACCATCACCATGCCCGCTTCGGCGTTGCGCTTGTAGTGCGTCGCGTATTTCAGGCTGGTCGTGCAGATGCCGGATGACAAACCGAACGGCGTGTCGTTGGCGACATGCAGCGCCTCGTCGTAATCCTTGACGCGAATGACCGATGCGACAGGGCCGAAAATCTCTTCTCGCGAGATCCGCATTTCGTTGGTTGCCTCAGTGAACAGAGCCGGTTGCAGATAGAAGCCCGGCGTCTCGCGGTTCAATCTTTCGCCGCCGACGGCTAGATTGGCGCCCTCCTCGCGGCCGATCGCAATGTACTTCTCATCCTGATCGAGCTGACTCTGATCGACGACGGGGCCGATCTGTGTGCCGGCCTTCAAAGCATCGCCGATAACGAGGCTTTTGAGCTTGTCCGTCACCGCGGAGACAAATTTGTCGTGAATGCCCTGCTGCACGACAATTCTCGATGAGGCCGTGCAACGCTGGCCGGTGGAGAAGAACGCGCCATTGACTGCACAATCCACGGCAACACCGAGATCAGCATCATCCAGAACCACAAGCGGGTTCTTGCCGCCCATTTCGAGCTGGAACTTCCGATTGTGCTCGATCGAGGCCGCAGCGACGCGCTTGCCCGTGCCAACGGACCCTGTGAAAGTAATCGCCGAGATATCGGGGCTGTCCAGCATTGCCTGTCCGACCACAGATCCCTTACCCATGACAAGATTGAGCACACCGTTCGGCAGGCCGGCGCGGTGCAGTATGTCGGCGATCGCCCAGGAACAGCCTGGGACCAGTTCAGCAGGCTTGAAGACGACCGTATTGCCGTAGCAGAGAGCCGGCGCAATCTTCCATGCAGGAATGGCGATCGGGAAATTCCATGGTGTGATGATGCCAACGACGCCGACGGCTTCGCGCGTAATCTCGACGCCGACCCCCGGGCGGACACTCGGCACGGTCTCG
Source organism: uncultured Alphaproteobacteria bacterium (assembly GCA_963829135.1). Taxonomy (GTDB): domain Bacteria; phylum Pseudomonadota; class Alphaproteobacteria; order Rhizobiales; family Rhizobiaceae; genus Kumtagia. The sequence continues at coordinate 248,834 of CAWHHO010000005.1, forward strand.
CCAGTCAGGCGCAATGCCTCACCGGCAAAGAAATCGAATATCTGGCCGGCGCGCACGGTTTCGCCGATGCCTTCGGCAAGCGTCTTGCCTTCCTCGCGCGCCAGGAGCCGGCCCAGTTCATCCTTGCGCGCCAGGATCTCGTCAGCCGCCTTGCGCAGTACAGCGTGGCGATCCAGCAACCCCGATCGAGACCACTTCGGAAATGCGGCTTTCGCCGCAGCGATCGCCGTTTCCACGTCGGCTTTCGACGCACGGGCGTACTGGCCGACAACATCATTGGTGTCGGACGGATTGATGTTGGCAATGGTCTCGCCATCGACCCACTCGCCATCGATCAAGTTACCGTGCAATTCGCTCATGAAAAAATTCCATCAAGGCTGGACAGTTTCCAGCCGCCTTCATAGGGAACAGCCTGCCCCGCCGCAAGAAAATAGTCATACTATTTGCGCGTTGCTCTCTGCCGGTGTCGACGTGCCGGACGAACTGGAGAAGCCAAAACCACGAGAGCGTAGAAAGCCGGGAGCTCAGCTCACACCGGCCTTCCTAGCTTCCAACTGTCAGAACTTGACCTTCAGGCTTGCCGACACAGCGCTTACCAGGTCATTGCCAAAATCGTAGACAACGCCATTTCCATAATCCTCACCGTTGGCATCAAGGATCGTCTTCTGGGAGCCGCTGGTCAAGATGCCGAGCGCCCCGCCTAGCCGAACCTCAACATTCTGGTTCGGTGTGTAGGCCGCGCCAGCGCTGAAAGTCCAGGTATCCGTTTGCGTTCCGAGGCCCGTCGAGGTTCCGCGGTCCCAAGTGATCGAGGCTGCGCCGCTAAAAGCATCGGAAAACTTGCGGCCAACTCCGCCTTGAACGGTCCATCCGTCGCGGTAGAGAAGGTCCAGCGATGTTGCAGCGTAAGGGCTGTAATAAGTGCACTTGTTAACACCAATCGCCTTTACCGCGGTCGGGCAAAAAGGGATGCTCTGAAGCACGCTCCAGTCAACCCATTTGACCGAGCCGAAGGCAAGCCAGCCCGGAGCTATGCCCGACTGAACTTTCAACTCGACTGATTGCGGCATCGTGGCTTCGCCGAAGACATCCGTAACGGCGCCGAACAGTTGCGCCTTCCTCTGTAAAGCGGGTGGCAGGAACGGCCCCAGCGCCGCCGGCACTTCGGTCAGGTCGAGCGTACCGGTAACTTCGTCCAATTTAACTTCGGAGTTGAAGACAAGGCTCGCGCGAAACGCCATCTCTTCGATTTCATAGGCAAGACCAGCACGCCATCCCCAGCCGTCACCCTCAAGATCGAGCCTCCCGACGCCGCTGCCGGGAAGCGGAATGCCAAGCTGCTGTCCTATCGCAGGAACAGGGAGAACCGATCGGACCTGGAACCCCTCCACCTCCTGATAGAACGCGCCGCCGATAAGCCGCAGATTACCTTTGCCTGCCTGAAACTTGTAAGAGCAGGTGCCGGAATAGTTGTCGCTGTCGACCTTCGTTTCGATGTCATAGTTCACACCCGCCCATTCGTTGCCGGGGTTGCTGTGGACCCCCCATGGCTGCGAATAGTCGAACATGCAGTCGACGGCTTCATAAGCGCCGAACTTCGCACCGACACGTGGAACCCAGTAGTCTTCAGTAAAGCGAACGTCGTTTGTGTCGCCGCCACCGATGCCGTTCGAACCCAGGCCATCTCTTGGGTCGATATCTTCGACGTTGTTCAACTTGCGCTGGGGCACCACATAGGTCGCCGTCGCATCTGCGGCGAACCGTGACGGATCGAAAAGCAAATCGATATTGTACCCGCCGCGCTCCAGGCCGCCGGCGAAAGCAGATCCAGCGAATGCAGCGGAAATCCAGCCTGCGCCGATCAGCGAGGTTGTCAGGGCCCTCTTCATGCAACGCGCTCCACGAACTTGCGTGTCCGAAAGCCCCTACGGCGCGCAATCTGCTTGTTGCATTCGCCAGCCTGGGCTTTGTCAGCCTCCAACAACGCGGTCTTGCCGAACTCTCACATCAAATCAATAAGAAATCCTACAGACTGGAGACCGACAGAAGACAGCAGCCAAGGAAAAGGAGCAGAAACCGCTAGCTTGTTACTTTGCGGCAACAATTGGGCAAAGAATTATCGACGCTTAACGCTATCGTGTCTTACCTCTGCCGCAAGGTCAGCGCGTGGCCCATGCAGTATAGGCAAATCAGGCGGCGGAACTTTCACGCACTCGTGAAAGTGCAACCGAAAGCTTCTCCTGGGTTGTCTGGAATTCCACGAGCTTCTCGCGCTCTCCCTCGACAATTTCCGGCGCTGCGTTCTGGACGAAGCGCTCGTTGGAAAGCTTCTTGTGAATGCGGGCAATTTCCTCGGTGACCTTGGCGAGTTCCTTCTGAAGTCGGGTCGCCTCGGCAGCAAGATCGATGAGGCCCCCAAGCGGCAGACAAAACGTTGCTTCGCCGAGAACAAGCTGTGCCGCAGCGGCAGGCGGAGCGTCCGCCAGCGACATTGCGTCGACCCGCGCCAGGCGCCTGACGGCCGCATCGTGCCGCTCAAGCCGTTGTCGCGTTGTCGCGTTGGAGCCTACGACCACCAGGGGCGCTATTGCGCCGGCCGGCACATTCATCTCGGAGCGCACGGACCGAATACCCGAAACAAGATCCACAAGCCAGTTCATCTCGGCTGCCGCTTCGGCATCCTCGAAATCGGGGTCCGGCCAACGCGCATGGCACAGCAGCGTAGTGCGTTCTCTGCCCTCGCCTGCCGTATGCGCCCACAGTTCCTCGGTCATGAACGGCATGATCGGGTGCAGCAGCTTATAGATCTCATCGAGCACGAAGGCCGCAACTGCCTGACTTTCCGACTTTGCCGCCTCGTCCGAGCCCATGAATATCGGCTTCAGCAGTTCCAGATACCAGTCGCAAAACAGGTTCCAGACAAACCGGTAGGCCGCACCGGCCGCATCATTGAAACGATAGGAGGTAATCCCCTCTGTGATGGCCCGCGCAGCGCGGGTCAGCTCCGTAAGGATCCAGCGGTTGACAGTCAGCTCGGAGTCATTGAGCCAAAACGCGTCATTGCGTGCGACGCCGTTCATCTCGGCGAAGCGAGTTGCATTCCAGAGCTTGGTGCCGAAATTGCGGTAGCCGGCAATCCGTGCCGGATCGAGCTTAACGTCGCGCCCCTGCGCTGCCATGATCGTCAGCGTGAAACGCAGCGCATCTGCGCCATACTCGCCGATCAGGTCCAGCGGGTCGATGACGTTGCCCTTCGACTTCGACATTTTGGCGCCGTTCTTGTCGCGCACCAACGCATGCACGTAGACCGTATGGAACGGTTCTTCGTCCATGAAATGCAGCCCCATCATCATCATTCGGGCAACCCAGAAAAAGATGATGTCGAAGCCCGTCACCAGCACATCTGTCTGGTAGTAGGTCTCAAGCTCCTCCGTCTTTTGAGGCCATCCCAGCGTTGAGAAAGGCCACAGCGCCGACGAGAACCAGGTATCGAGCACATCCTCGTCGCGCGTCAGGATCTCGCCAGGTTTGAAGTTCTCCAGCTTGTCTTCGACCCACGCCTTCCACGGTCCTTCGAGCGCAAGGTAGTATTCGACGGCAGCGCCAAGCGCCTCCTGCTCTGTCTTCTCCACGAAAACATGACCATCCGGACCATACCAGGCCGGTATCTGGTGACCCCACCAAAGCTGGCGGGAAATGCACCAAGGCTGGATATTCTCCATCCAGTCGAAATAGGTCTTCTCCCAATTCTTCGGGACGAAATTGGTTCGTCCCTCACGCACCGACGCAATCGCCGGCTTCGCCATCTCAGCAGCATTGACATACCACTGGTCCGTCAGGAACGGCTCGATCGGCACGCCGCCCCGGTCACCATGCGGAACAGCGTGGCGGTGCGGTTCGACCTTGGCGAGGTATCCGCCGTCCTCCATCAGCGCGACAATGCGCTTTCGCGCTTCAAAGCGATCGAGGCCATCCAGTGTTTGCCATAGTGTGGAATTGGTATCGGCATCCGCGTCGCGCAGAAAGTCCTCATTGTCGCCAAGCGTAATCTTTGCGTCGACGGTAAGGATGTTGATCGCGGGCAGCTTGTGCCGTTTGCCGACCTCGAAGTCGTTGAAGTCATGCGCAGGCGTGATCTTGACAGCGCCCGTGCCCTTTTCCGGATCGGAATATTCATCGGCAACGACGGGAATGCGTCGTCCGACGATGGGCAGGACAAGCATCTTACCAACAAGATGACGGAAACGCTCGTCCTCCGGATGCACCGCGACGCCGGTATCGCCAAGCATTGTCTCGGGTCGGGTCGTTGCAACAGTAATGAAGCTTGAGGCGTCGTCGGGGTTGAACGTCTTTCCCTCCACAGGATAGCGGAAATACCAGAGATTTCCGTCGAGCTCCACTTGCTCCACCTCAAGGTCGGATATCGCCGTCAGCAGCTTCGGATCCCAGTTGACCAATCGCTTGTCGCGATAAATCAACCCTTCCTTGAACAGCCGCACAAAGACCTCGAGGACCGCTTCGGACAAACCCTCATCCATCGTAAAGCGCTCGCGCGACCAGTCGCAGGAGGCCCCAAGCCGCTTGAGCTGGTGGATGATCGAGCCGCCCGACTGCTCCTTCCAGGTCCAGACACGATTAACGAAGTCGTCGCGATCGAGATCTCGCCTTGAAATCCCGCTCGCTGCAAGCTGCCGTTCGACCACCATCTGCGTCGCGATGCCGGCATGATCCATCCCCGGCTGCCACAGCACATTCTTGCCGCGCATCCGCTCGAAGCGGATCAGAATATCCTGCAACGTGTTGTTGAGTGCGTGGCCCATATGAAGCGAGCCGGTGACATTCGGCGGCGGAATCACGATCGCGAAAGGCTCTGCGCCCGGCTCACAGCCGGCGCCAGCGCGGAACGCATCCGCATCCTCCCAAGTCTGGGCAATTTTCGGCTCGACGCTTTGGGCGTCATAAGTCTTTTCGAGCATGGGAAGCGGTCCGGCCTCGTCGGAAGATTGGCATCGGTGTAAACCGGAAGGCCCTTGCCAAGTCAACCGCGAGCGACCTGGCATACCCATTCGACGACACGGTGTGTCACTGGTTTTTTGATGCGGCGCGCCCGCAAAGACGGGCGACTGACAAAGCGACCTGCTGTTTAGCGCAACAACGAGTTAGGCGTCGGAGCCTCGCGCAACCCGCTCGATTTCCTCCCGAACCAGGCGCTCGACCAGGTTGGGAAGATTGTTGTCGAGCCAATCCTGAAGCATCGGCCTCATCATTTCCTCTGCCACTTGTTCAAGGCTCCTGCGATTGCGCGCGGCGAAGGCCTCGGCGAGTTCGTTGAAGGAAGCTGTCACCTGGCGGCCCGCATGATCGGAAATTATCGCCGGGCGGCCAATCTCATTGTTGTTTGCCGTCGCCAGGACAGGGGCGGCGTCTTCAGTGATGTCAGGCGCTGCAGGGGAGACAGCAGAAGGGGCTTCGTCGCTCGACAATTCCTCCTGCACAGCGTTTGCAACCTCCGCCAAATCAAAATCATCCTCACTCAACTGATCGATCACGGCTTCATCCGACACTCCCAAACGCCAATCGACAGGATCAATTGCCGTCGCCTTCTGGAGTACAGGCAGTTCCTCGGATCGCATAGCCAAGCTCTGGCTCACTTCGCTGAAGACAGTCTTTGCTAGTTCCTGCTCGAATTCGAGTCCGGCGATCACCTGATCATCATTGGTTACCGCCGGAACGACCGTCTGATCCGCGAGAACGACGGCCGCAGTCTCGGCGTCGTTGGGAGCGTCTACCGGAGCATCCCTATCCGGCCCCGTCGCACCTTTGGCCACTGCCCGGTCACCCGCGGCCGGCTCAAGCTCAAGGGATGAAGGCCGGACATCGTTGGCGGGACGGACGGCGAGTGTCGCTTCCTCGGGCTTCAGATCGCTGTCTTCGATGATCCGGCGGATCGAAGCCAGAATTTCTTCCATCGAGGGTTCACGTTGTGTGTTCCCGAGTTGTGCCATTGTCACATGCGGCCCCTGTTGTGCCAGTTACTACCCAAGGCGGCACCCCCGCCGCCCACGAAATCATGGCGCAACACTAGCCGAGGTAGACGCGCACGAGAATCATCATTCGGGCGCGCAGTGCAGTTTCAACAGAAAACACAATGTCCAAGGGGACTTCGCACTAAATCGGCCGCGCTCTAATGCGCTTGCCGTGGCCGCTAGCTATCGGGGAATTAGAAAGTCAGCGGCGTCTGCAAAATGCGCGCTCAGCGGCCATCTGGCGTCCTGAGGCCAATCCATTTGTCCTTCACGGCGTCATAGTGCTCGCGCGGATCGTACGTTGCAACCTGCAGGCCAAGTCTCGGGGAGGTCAGCGCGCCGATTGCCGACAAGATTGCATAGCTGCCTACGACAACGTCGCGCTCGCTTTGCGCGAGATTGATCTGAGCGTTGATCACATCCTGCTGTTGGTTCAGTACGTCGAGAGTCGTACGCTGTCCAACGTTACGTTCCTCAATGACGCCGTTCAACGCCAGCTGAGCTGCCTCAACCACCTGACGGTTCGCGGTGACGCTCTCTCGTGCCGCCACATAACTGGCCCAGGCGGAGCTTACAGCCTGCCGAACCTGATCGCGCTGGACGTCAACATTTATACGCGCCTGGCCAAGTGACTCCTTGGATTGGCGCACGAGCGCCGACGTCCGCCCCCCCGAATAGATCGGCACGGTTATGCTTGCGCCAATGCCGGCCGAAACCGTGTTCGAATTACTCCGGACACCCAAATCACCATCCGTCTCTGTATAGTCTTTAGAAAGGCTGGCGTTTCCTACGATTTGCGGCAGCAAAGCTCCTTCCGCCGATTTCACGCTGAAGCCAGCGGCATCAACAAGATGCAGGTTTGCGAGGATGGCAGGGTGCTGAGTCTCCCCAATGGCAAACGCGGCGTTCACAGATTTGGGCAACAGTTTCATCAAAGGAGACGCAGGCTTTAGCTTGCCCGGGTCGTCCCCGATGACCTGCCGGTATTGAGCCTCACTGGAAATCACCTGCGCACGGGCTGAACTCAAATCGGCGACCGCAGCCGACTGGCTGGCCTCGGCCTGCGCTACGTCGGTCCGCGTACCTTCGCCGACTTCCAGCCGGGATCGGGCAGCACGGACCTGCTCGTTCAAGAATTCGAGGTTCTGTTCCGTCAAAACCGCGATCTGCCGATCCCGGATGACATCCATATACGCGCTGGCCGCATCGAAAAGCGTATTCTGCTCAGTGTTGCGCAGGGCCTCGAAGGAAGCTTCCGACTGAGCCTCTGCGGCGAGAACGTTGTTCTTGGTCTGGAAGCCATCGAAGATGCGTCTGCTGCAGAACAATGCCAAACGACCCGGTGGTGATCCTGTTGCCGGCGGAGGGCGAGCGACCACTAACAGAACTGCGCGCGTGAGTGCGGTTCGAACTATAGTCGATATTGCCCTGACCCTGGATTGTCGGCCTGTAGCCCGACTTGGCGATCGCAACGTTCTCGTCCGTCACGCGCGTGCCGGCGCGGTTGGCGTTGAAACTGGAGTTGAATTGGTATGCCTTGGTCAGCGCACCGAGAATGGTTTCTGCCGATACGGTCGCGGTCGAAAACGCCGTCACCGAAAGCACAACGGAGGCGAACAAGCAGCTGCGCAATGACTTCACAACGTATCCCTCTATTGCGGCGGAAGCGCCGACCGCATCAAATATACGGTCAAATCACCTAACCGCCTCCTACCGCATTCGGACACACAAGCGAACGGCTTGCCGTCAAATCGACCGCCGTCACCGTCCCCAGCCAATTCAGAACCGAAATGTATAAGGGCGTTCGAAACCCGGCAATGGCATAATTGCCACATTGAAGGCACTTCTTCCGGTCACGTTGCCGTTCCATTTTGAATAGATACGGGCTTTTCCTGCATTTCCCCGGCCTTCGGCCACCACCAACCGGCCGCCCTCGCTCAGTTGCGCGAAAAGCACATCATCCAACAATTCGACGGAACCCCCTATGAAGATCACATCGTAGGGTCCGTTAGCGGGATGTCCGAGTCGCAAATCGCTGCAAAAGACCGCGACGTTGTCGCAGCCAAGCTTGGCAAGATTCGCCTCGGCCGCAGCCGCCAACGCCGGATCAGTTTCGAGAGCGACAACGGATTGCGCGATGCGCGACAGCACCGCCGACGAATAGCCCGTTCCACATCCGACATCGAGTACGCAGTCGGATGGCCCGATATTCGCTAGCTGAACAAGCTTGCCGAACGGCGATGGGTCCATGAGAAACCTGGCGGGACCGCCAGCATTCGCCGGCGCGATCTCGACGTCTTCATCTATGTAGGCCAGATCGCGTTTCGGCCCGCTCACGAACTCTTCCCGCGGAACGGCCAGCATCGCTTCAAGCAGTGATGGCTGGTTCACGTCGGTTGTCCGCACTTGGCCATCAACCATGCGCAGCCGGCGTTGGGCGAAATCAGCTTCCATATCCGAACCGGTCGTTGCGGGCGCGGTAACGCCCTAGAAAAGCGTTAGAACATACGGTCCGGCTGCAAGCAGCCGACTGCGAGCGATGGAGGCCTCGCCCGGAATCGAACCGGGGTGCAAGGATTTGCAGTCCTCTGCGTAACCACTCCGCCACGAGGCCTCGTCGCACCCCGCAGTTCTATGGCGCTCAATAGGTTACGGTGAGTTGGGTGGTCAAGAGGCTTTGTCCCGTTCCGACCGGTTTCGTTGCGCCGCCAAAGAACGGAGTGGTCCGGTCGTTTCACGCGCCTACTGATTGAGTAGGCGGTACCGGTACATTCGCTCCAGCAAAAGCCCGGCTACCAGTGCGATTAGGCCGAAGCCGATGACGTATCCGCGATCCAGCATTGGCGCGTACGTGAACTGGGTGGACGCTCGCACCCATTCGACGCAGTGCGCAATCGGGTTCCAGATGACGATCGCTCTTGCCGACTGCGGAAGTTGGCTAGGATTGAAAAACACACCCGACAAAATGAAAAGAGGAAAATTCATCATGCTCCAAACGCGTTCGTACCAGCTGAAAAGTGACGATATTACCGCATTCAGGGTGCCAACTCCGGCACCCAGAAGAACGATGGCACCAAAAGCTGCGACGAGATTGTTGTAGTCGACGACGACCCGAGCCTCCGACACGGCCGTCAGCGCCGAGTAAAAGATCAGCCAGATGACGGCCATCGTCAACGTCTCAAGGACGACGCGCGCTATCAGACAATCGACCGGCTTGACGGGCGGAAACGCAAGGAGCGCTAGGTTGGAGCCGATGGCTCTCATCGTAGCGGAATTGATTGCCGTGAACATACGAAATGCCAGCAGAGCTGTGACGACGTAAATTACCATTTGTGTGCCAAACGATGAATTCGCCGAAACGAAAGCGCGCACGAATACAAACAATGTAACGTACACGATCGGCTCGACAAACGCCCAGGCGTAGCCAAACTTATATTTGCCAAACTTCGTCTTGGTTTCACGTAGAATTATGGCCGTAATTACCCGGCCATTGAGAGCGAGTTGATCCTCAATCGTGTTTCCACGCACAGATGCAGTCATTTCAGCGCCGTCTCACCAAATCCGGGTTGGACCCAACAGCCAATTATGCCGAAACTGTGGTGAGAAGCCTAAGTGTTTTTTGATTATCGCGAATGCCGATCGTCACCGCCACGCACTCCGGGAGCGCCTTCGCTTCTCCCACCAGACCGTCAGGCGGCGACGCAGGCGGCGAATCGAAGCGAATTCGTAGGAGAGAACAAGAATCCCGAGAGGTATCATCCAGAAACCCAGGATCGGCAGGAATCCCAGAATTCCGAAGAGGACGAGCAGAACACCGATGACTATCCGCAACGCGCGCGACCGGGGCATTCGGAATTCGCGCCCAACAATCTTGATGGTTTGCCGTGGCGCCTTGAACACTTCACCCGCCTCTCTTTGATTAACCGACATCCGACTATCATTCTCCCCGGTTTGTCGTCCCTGCGTGATACACACCGACGTGCATCCCCGACAAATAGGGTGCCCGCCCTGCCAAAAAAATGACCCTCAGCGCTTTGCAAAGTGGAAAGCTGTTGCTATAGGCTCGCGCATCGTCGAAACGAGCGCCTGTTCCCCGGTAGCTCAGTGGTAGAGCAACCGGCTGTTAACCGGTTGGTCGCTGGTTCGAATCCGGCCCGGGGAGCCAACTTCGACCTGAAGATCGCCACCATCTGCCCACCTTTGTGCGAGGCTATGGCTTCTTGTCTGCAGCCGCTCGGTGCGTTGAACGAACCTTCATTGTATTACCCTCGGACCGCAGCAGCGCGTCAATCAGGTAGTGGACCTTCAATGCCTCGCGTCCCGTGACCTTCGGATCCCGATTCTGCTCGATTGAATCAAGAAAATCGGCGAGTACGGCGCGGTGGTGGTGATGGGAGAAGGCCATGGGATCGGCGCCGGCACCGCCGCCGGGCGCTCCATCGTCCTGCCTGACCTCGGAGCCGTCGTGAAACTGCGCACTGAGCGTTGCGCCCTCGATCCGCGCTGTACCGTTTGTCCCAATCAGTTCGATCGAGTCAGAAAGGCCGGGGTAAGCGGTCGTCGTTGCGTGAATTGTGCCGAGCGCGCCGTTGTCAAATCGTAGGATGCCAACGGCGAGGTCCTCCGTCTCCATGAGGTGTATTGGTGTTGTCGCGGCGAAGCCGGCCACTTCGACCGGCAGGCCCGCCAGTGAGATCAAAAGATCTAGCGTGTGAATGCCTTGGGTCAGCAACACGCCGCCGCCGTCGCGCGCTTTGGTGCCGCGACCGGGCTGATCGTAGTAGCTTTGCGGTCGCCAATTGTTAAGCCGCGCAGAGGCGCTGACGATGTCGCCGAGCCGGCCCTGGGTGATCAGATCGGCCAGCACGAGTGACACCGGGCGCAAGCGATGCTGCAGGACAACGCCAAGTTTGACGCCAGCGGCTGTGACCGCTTCGACGAGGCGCTCGGCCCGCTCGATCGAAATCTCCAGCGGCTTTTCGAGCAGGATGTGTTTGCCGCAGCGCGCTGCTCGCTCGACGAGATCAAGATGCACGTTGGGCGGGGCCAGCACCAGCACCGCGTCGATGGTGCGGTCGGCGAAGATCGCTTCGAGGTCGTCGCTCGTCTGTAATCCATGGGCGGCCTCGAAGGCCGCACGCCGCGCCTTTGTCGGACTGTATGCCGCAGCCAACTCGACGCGTTCGCCAAGGTCCAGCAGGCTGCGGACATGCGGTGCCGATGCCATACCGAGGCCGATGATTGCGATCCTGTGGCGCGTCATAGGAGCCGTATCATACGGTAACTGCCGGGTTGGCGATGACCTTCGCCACGCCAAGCGATTGAATGGCTGCCAGTTGTTGCTGCACGATCGCCTTCAGGGCGCCCGTTTCGTCACTGTCAAAGCCCGCCGCTGCAAAGATCAACTCGACCAATTCGCGTGGATCGGAAGCGCTCGCAAATATCGGGGTAAGCCGGTCGTCGAGAGGATCGGCGAAATGGCCTGCGGGAAACGAACGCCCACGTTCACGGCAGCAAGCGATCCATGCGGAGACGACCAACATCAAATGATCTACCGGTTCGCGCGCCTTAAGCCCCGCCCGCGCTGTCGCAAGAATTCGCTGCGGCAGCTTCTGGCTTCCATCCATCGCGATCTGCGCCGTACGATGGGCGAGCGCAGGATTGGCAAACCGTTCGGCAAGCGCGGCCGTGTAGAGCCCCGGCTCAACTCCCTTGGTCGTTGGCAGCGTCGGGATAGCCTCGCGCCATAGCCTATCGACAAAGCCGCGAATATGCGGGTCGGCAAATGCCGCCGAAACGGTCGCGTGCCCCAGCAGAAGTCCCAGGTAGGCAATTCCCGAATGCGCGCCGTTGAGCAGCCTCAACTTCATCTCCTCGAAGGGCTGAACGTCCTTCACCATGGTCACGCCGAAATTCTCCCACCGCGGGCGGCCGGAGGGGAAATGCTCCTCGACTACCCACTGCTTGAACGGCTCAGTCATGACCGGCCAGGCGTCGGTAACGCCAAGCGCCGCGGCAATGCGATTGCGATCGGCGTCCGTGGTGGCCGGCACGATGCGGTCGACCATTGTCGAGGGAAACGCAACTTCGTTGGCTGCGAAATCCGCGTAGTCGCCGCCCATCAATTCTGCGAATTGCAAAAACAGCCGGCGCAAGGTGACCCCGTTGGCCGGCAGGTTGTCGCAGCAGAGCACCGTGAAGGGCGTAGTGCCGGCCTCGCGCCGGCGCGCCAAAGCGCTCCCAAGAAAGCCCAGGGCGCTGCGAGGCCTGTCAGGGTTAAGCAGGTCCCATTCAATGTCGGAGTGGCCGGCGTCGAGGTCGCCATTCGCCCCGCGCAGATAGGCCTTCTCGGTGATCGTCAATGTCACGATCCGCACGCGCGGGTCGGCGAGCCTGTCGAGCACGGCTGCTGGATCTTCGGGCGCCACGAGCACCGATTTCAGCGCTCCAACAACGCGGAGATCTTCGCCCGACGAACCGCGCACCGCGACCGTGTAGAGTCCATCCTGCGGAGCCAGCGCATCACGCGTATCCGGGCTGCGCAGCGACACGCCGGCTATGCCCCAGTCGCGCTCACCTGCCGCCAGGCAGTCATCGACGTAGACAGCCTGATGCGCCCGGTGAAAGGCGCCGACGCCGAGATGAACAATGCCGCCGGTAACCGCCCGCCGGTCATAGACTGGCGTTTTCGCGCCCCTTACAGACGCAAGCGCCGCGTTGCTGAGCCGGATCGCCGCAGCTGACCTCATTCCCTCCCTCCAGGCTTCGTGCAAGTCCACGCAGGCCCTTTCCCTACTACGGCAGAACAAGTCGGCGCAACTGAAGTCATCATATGACTTGTCGATTTTTGTATGTTGACATTCGGGTATCTGCATTCTAGCCATTGAGGGCCGAAGGAGGAGCGGCACGATCTGCCATGAGCGCATTGATCGACAATGACCTGTTGTTTTCGGCTGAGCCGCTCAGCCGGTCGATTGCAAAGTCGCTCTACGCGACGGTGAAAGACCTTCCGATCGTCAGTCCGCATGGCCACACCGATCCGCGATGGTACGCACTGAACGAGCCGTTCCCGGACCCCGCGCAGCTTCTGATCGTTCCCGATCACTACATTTTCCGCATGCTGTTCAGTCAGGGTATCGCGCTGGAAAGCCTTGGCGTGCCACGGCTCGACGGCACGCCCGTAGAGACCGACGGACGCGCCATTTGGCGGTTGTTCACCGAGCATTACTATCTGTTTCGCGGGACCCCGACGCGCCTCTGGATGGATTATGTCCTATCCTCGTTGTTCGATTTCGATCAGCCGCTAACGACCGCGACCGCCGACGCCGCCTATGACATGATCGCCGAGAAACTCGTGCAGGATGCCTATCGGCCGCGCGCGCTGTTCGAGCGCTTCAACATCGAGGTCATTGCCACGACGGAAGGCGCGCTGGACGATTTGCGCTGGCACAAAATGATCCGCGAGAGCGGCTGGCCAGGCCGAGTTGTTACAGCTTACCGGCCTGACGCCGTCGTCGATCCGGACTTCGATGGGTTTTCCGCCAATCTCGATCAGCTGGGCGAGATCACCGGCGCCGATACCGGCAACTGGCATGGATATCTCGACGCGCATCGCGGCCGCCGCGCCTATTTCAAATCGTTTGGCGCGACATCGAGTGATCATGGGCATGCAACTGCGGATACCGCCAACCTCTCGGATCCGGCGGCAAAGGACCTGTTCGACCGAGTGCGGCGTGGAATTGCCGATGATCGGGAACGCGGTCTGTTTCGGGCCCAGATGCTCACCGAAATGGCGAAGATGAGCCTGGACGACGGTCTCGTCCTGCAGATCCATCCTGGTTCCTGGCGCAACCACTCGCCGTCAATCATGGCAAGGTTCGGCCGCGACAAGGGCTTCGACATTCCAACCCGGACGGACTATGTCGCGGCCCTGAAGCCGCTGCTCGATGCCGTCGGAACCGACCGCAACCTTACCGTCATTGCCTTTACGCTCGACGAGACGAGCTACGCGCGCGAGCTCGCACCGCTCGCCGGCGTGTACCCCGCACTGAAGCTCGGTCCATCGTGGTGGTTCCACGACAGCCCGGAAGGCATGCGCCGGTTCCGGGAGATGACGACCGAGACGGCCGGCTTCTACAACACGGTCGGCTTCAATGACGACACCCGCGCCTTTCCATCCATTCCAGCTCGCCACGACATAGCGAGGCGCGTCGATTGCTCCTTCCTGGCGCAGTTGGTTGCCGAGCACCGGCTGCGGGAGGAAGAGGCGTTCGAGCTTGCACAGGAACTGGCCTATACGCTCGCGAAAAAGGCGTACCGGCTCTAGGAAAACAGAACAACGCATCAAACGGGAGGAAACCATGATGTATTTTTCGAGACTGGCAGGAGCCACGCTGGTTGCTGCAACGCTGATGGTCGGGGTAGCGGGCGCCCAGACGGTGCTGCGTTCGTCTGATACCCATCCCGACGGCTATCCCACCGTTGAGGCGGTGAAGTATTTTGGTGAGCTGGTGAAAGAGCGTACCGCCGGCCGCTATTCGGTCGAGGTCTACCACTCCGCGCAACTCGGCGAGGAGAAGGATACGATCGAGCAGGTGAGATCTGGCGTAATCGATCTCAATCGCGTCTCTATGGCGCCGTTCAACGGCCTCATCCCGGAAACAACCGTGCCCTCCCTGCCCTATCTGTTCCGGTCGGAAGACCATATGCACAAGGTCATGGATGGCGAGGTTGGGAACCAGATCGCCGCAGCGTTCGAGCCGCAAGGCCTGGTTTTGCTGGCCTTCTATGATGGAGGCGCGCGCTCTTTCTACAATTCCAAGAAGCCTATCAATTCCGTGGCCGACATGGCCGGTTTGAAGTTCCGCGTCATACAGTCCGACATTTTCGTTGACATGGTCGCGGCGCTCGGTGCCAACGCCACGCCGATGCCATATGGCGAGGTCTACTCGGCGATCGAGACCGGCGTCATCGACGGCGCGGAGAACAACTTCCCGAGCTACGACACCGCCAAACATTCGGAAGTGGCAAAAAACTATGCGCTTGATGAGCACACTATGGTGCCGGAGGCGTTCGTAATGGCCAAGTCCAGCTGGGACAAGCTGACGCCGGAAGATCAGGCGATTTTCAAACAGGCAGCAAAGGACAGCGTGGGCAAGCAGCGCGAACTTTGGACCGCCAAGGTGAAGGAATCGCGCGCCAAGGTGGAAGCCGCCGGTGCACAGATCACGACACCCGACAAGCAACCGTTCATCGACGCGATGAAGCCCGTCTACGACAAGCACGTGAAGGACGAGAAGATCAAAGCCCTCGTCGAGGCTGCACGCGCAGTGCAGTGAGTTTCGGCGGCGGCGAGCAGGGTCGCGCCTGCTCGCCAGCTTCGAAGGGAGAGACGGAATGTCGTTTGGGCTGGAAGGAACGAGCAGGCTGCTGTCGCGCCTCAGCACCCTGTCGCTGTGGCTCGCCGGCATTGGCCTCGTGATCATGACGGTCGTCGTCGCTTGGCAGGTGTTCTGCCGCTACGTTCTGAACGATTCTCCCAGCTGGACTGAACCCGGCGCGGTGATGCTGATGAGCTGGTTCATCTTTCTCGGTGCCGCCGTCGGCGTTCGCGAGAACTACCATCTGGGCTTTGACGTGCTGCTCTATGTGCTGCCGACCAGCGGCAAGAAATGGCTGCGCATGATTTCCGATATCGTCGCCTTCATCTTCGGCATCGGCATGATCTGGTACGGGAGCCAGCTTGTGAGGCTGACCTGGGGCTCTGTATTGCCGTCGCTGGGTATATCGGGCGGCTGGGACTACGTGCCGCTTGTTGCTGGCGGCTTTCTGATCTGCCTGTTTTCGCTCGAGCGCATCGTGCTGCGCCTCTCCGGCGCGCCCATCGACGAGATTCTCGATGAGATGCCGCCCGCGGAAGTTGCCGCCGAAGTCGACACCGCGAACCTGAAAGCCTGACGCCATGGAAATCGTCATCCTTTTTGGCGTCTTTACCCTGTTGATGCTGATCGGCACGCCGATCGCGTTCTGTCTTGGCGTCGCCAGCTTCGCCGCCGTGCTCTACATGGGCTTGCCGCCGCTGGTTATCTTTCAGCGGCTGAATTCCGGCATGAGTGTGTTTTCCCTGCTTGCCATCCCTTTCTTCATCTACGCAGGCGACCTGATGGTACGGGGCGGCATCGCCCAGAAGATCGTCGCTTTCGCGGCTTCGCTGATCGGGCATGTCCGCGGTGGGTTGGGCCAGGTGAACATCGTAACCGCCACGCTTTTCGGTGGCATTTCCGGCTCGGCCGTCGCTGAAGCAGCGGCCGTGGGCGGCCTCATGATCCCGCAGATGAAGGCTCGCGGCTACGGCGCCGACTATGCCGTAAACGTCACCTCGATGGCCGCGCTGATCGCACTGCTGCTGCCGCCATCGCACAACATGATCATCTATTCGATCTCCGCCGGCGGAAAGATCTCTATCGCCGATCTATTTACCGCCGGCATCCTTCCCGGTCTCCTCTATGCAGCGGCGCTCATGGTCACGGCCTACTTTGTCGCCCGCAACCGTGGCTACCCGACCGAGCCGTTTCCCGGCTTCCACGCAATCGGCCGCTATCTGGTGATTGCCATTCCCGGCCTGCTGCTCATCGCCATCATCTTTGGTGGTGTACGCTCCGGCGTCTTCACCGCCACGGAAAGCTCCTGTATCGCCGTTCTCTATGCACTGGCCGTTACCGTCTTCGTCTACCGGCAGATGACGTGGCGCGATTTCGTGCATGCCACCTTCGCCGCGGTGCGCACGACCGCCATGGTCCTGCTGATCATCGGCATGGCCGCCGCGTTCTCGTGGCTGATGGCGTTCCTGAGAGTGCCGGCTTCGCTGGTTGCCTGGATGAACACGATCTCCGACAATCCAATTATCGTATTGCTGCTGATCAACGTCCTGATGCTGGTGCTCGGCACCTTCATGGACATGGGACCAACGATCATCATCTGCACGCCGATCTTCCTGCCGGTCGCCCAGGCCTACGGCATTGATCCGGTGCATTTTGGCGTGATCATGATCCTGAACTTCGGCATAGGCCTGAACACGCCGCCGGTAGGCGCGGTGCAGTTCGTCGCTTGTGCGGTCGGCAAGATATCGGTGTGGGAAGCAATGCGCTCGATCTGGCCGTTCTATTTCGCCGGGCTGGTCGTGCTTGGGCTGGTAACGTACATCCCGGCGATCTCGCTCTGGCTGCCGAGCGTCTTCAAGTAGAGAACCAGCATGGTTGATGCCGACCCTCGTATCGAACGCAAACCCAAGCTCTCCGAGCGGGTTGTCGCAGCTATGCGCGATCAGATTCTTGGCGGCCAGATCGCGGCCGGTCAGAAGCTGCCGACCGAAGGCAAAATGACGGAGACATTTGGTGTGAGCCGCACCGTCATACGTGAGGCGATGGCCAGCCTAGCGGCGGACGGGCTGGTCGAACCACGCCAGGGCGCAGGGGTCTTCGTGCTCGAACATCCCGTGCGCGCGTTCGGCGCGCTCAGCCAGGAGATCAACAAAGTCAGCCAGGCTATCAACGTGCTGGAAGTCCGCATGGGAGTCGAAATCGAAAGCGCCGGCCTCGCCGCCGCCCGCCGTAACGACGCGCAGGAGGCGCGCATCCAGGAAGCATTCCTCGAGTTTGAGCGATTGTTGGCGCTAGGCGAGCCCACGGGCAAGGCGGACTTTGCCTTCCATCGCGAAATAGCCTCGGCGACCAACAATCCCTTCTACGTCGAAGTGCTCGATGCACTCGGCAACCGCACCATTCCTTGCGACGTTACCTCCCCCTTCGCCACCGACGACGTCTTGTCGAAAGCGTATCAGACCGGGCTGCAGCGCGAACACCTTAGAATATTGAAGGCGATTTCTGCCGGTAATCCCGATGCGGCGCGCGACGCCATGCGGGCCCATCTGATCGCCGCGCAGCAGCGCTACCGAAACCGGCTGACCACCCAGCAAGCAACCCTTGGCAAATCGTCCTGACCGGACCGGCCAAACCAGATCGAGGACCGGCATGACCGACAGTCATATCCATTACAGCATCCGCCATGCCATCGATCCATCCTCCGCGGCGAAGATGGGAACCGACGACTTGCGCAACAATTTTCACGTTGGCGGGCTCTTCGAACCCGGTCGGATTACTTTAACCTACACACACTACGACCGCATGATTGTGGGCGGGGCGATGCCCGCGGATACCTCCCTCCCGCTCGACGCCATTAGGCCCACCGGCACCCAGAGTTTTCTCGAGCGCCGCGAGTTGATCGCCGTGAACATTGGTGGAGGAGGTACGGTTGCAACCGGCGGCCAAAGCTTCGGGCTCTCCCGGCGCGACATGATCTATGTCGGGATGGGCGAGACAGTGAGCTTCGCTTCTGACGACGCTGGCGAACCTGCCAAGTTCTATCTGCTCAGCGCACCGGCCCATCATTCCTATCCCACTAAGCTCATTCGCATCGGCGATGCCAAGCGGCTCGACCTCGGCAGCAAGGCAGCAGCCAACGAGCGCTCGATCTTCCAGTTCATCCACGCCGAGGGCGTGAAGACCTGCCAACTCGTTGTCGGCATGACCGAACTCGCGGAAGGCTCCGTCTGGAATACGATGCCCGCACATATCCATGACCGGCGGATGGAAGCTTATCTTTATTTTAGCCTGCCGGACGCGGCGCGGGTCTTCCATTTCATGGGCGAACCCGCTGAGACCCGGCATCTCATCATGGCCAACGAGGAGGCTGTGCTGTCTCCGGTTTGGTCGATCCATTCCGGTTGCGGCACGGCAAATTACAGCTTCATCTGGGCTATGGCCGGTGACAATGTCGATTACACGGATGTCGATCCGGTCCCGCTCGGAACGATGCGATGAGCGGTCTGTCGCCATTCAGCCTTGCCGGGCAGCGGGTGATGGTTACCGGTGCGAATACCGGCATCGGCCAGGGCATATGCGTGTCGATTGCCCGCGCTGGCGGCGTGGCTGTCGGGGTCGGTCGCTCGTCGATGAACGAGACGGCTTCGCTGGTTGAGGCGGCGGGAGGCCGCTTCGAGGCGATCCACTGCGATTTGGGGGATCCGGCTGCGGCGAAAGAGATGTTTGCACAAGCATGGAGCGATGGACCACTCGACGGACTCGTCAACAATGCCGGCATCATCCGCCGTGCCGACGCTGTCGATTTCACAGAATCCGACTGGGATGCGGTCATGGACGTCAATCTGAAAACCGTGTTCCTGCTCTGCCAGGCCTTTGGCAGATGCCTGCTGGATCAGGGGCGGCATGGGCGCATCATCAACATTGCCTCGGTCCTGTCCTTCCAGGGCGGCATTCGCGTCGCTTCCTATACGGCCTCGAAACATGGCGTCGCCGGTTTGACGAAGTTGCTGGCCTGCGAGTGGGCCTCGAAGGGTATCAATGTCAACGCGATTGCGCCGGGTTACATCGTGAGTAACAACACGCAAGCGCTGCGAAACGACCCGGATCGCAGTGCTTCCATTCTGGCGCGCATACCAGCCGGCCGGTGGGGCTCTCCCGACGACATCGGCGACGCCGCCGTCTTCCTGTTGGCCCCGGCGTCCAGGTATGTGCACGGCTCGATCATGGCTGTCGATGGCGGCTGGCTGGCGCGTTAGCTTTCGCGCGGTGCGGCTGATGATTGTTCGCGATTAGACTTGCGCCACTTCATATTCGCCAGGAGCGTCGCCATCCAGCGGGTAATAGCGATGTGAAATGACTACGCGGCGTTCGCAATACGCTGCGGAGTCACGATATCGGCCGAGAATCGGAGATCGCGGAGAGGTCTGACTTTGCGGGTCACCTCGGCATAGATCGGATGAGACTTGTAGGCTGAAAGAGCCGCTTCGTTCTCGAACTCCGCGTAGACAACTACGTCAATAGTATCGCAGAGCGGGTCCACCTTCGAGTTACGCGAAACCTCGAACAAGCTGCTATGCGGAATGTCGCCTAGCCGCCGCAGACCGACCTCAATGGCGTCCGCGTCCCCGGAACGCCCAGCGCTGAAAAAAACAATATGACGGATCAAAATTACCTCCGCACTCGATCGTGCGGGTACCTTTGCTGCGCTGCACTTATGCCGTCAATGCAGCAGATCGCCACAACCCAGCGATAGCTCAGCCGACCGTTTGGTCGAGCACAGATTTTATAACTAACCAGGACTATTTTGAGCTGGTAGCTCTCAAGATAAGCGTCCTCGCATGCGATGACCCTTGTAAAGGCGGAATACCGGCAGAGCGCACCTGCGCATTGAGGCGATGACCGCGTCACGCCTGCAGAATATCTGCCGACCACGCGACGCAATATGAAACCGCCGAAGGATTTCGTTCGTATCATCCTATGCAGCCGGCCTTTTGCGTGACCGGTCTTTGATTGCGGAGAAGTGTATGAACGCCAGACCAAGCTTCTGCAAACGCGGCCAAACCCGCCGGCGCATTGCCGTTGTCGGATCGGGCATATCGGGGGCAGCGGCGGCTTGGGCATTGAACGCCACGTCTGACGTTACTCTGTATGAGGCCAATGCACGTCCAGGAGGACATACCGCAACCGTTACTATCGACTACGATGGCGCGGACATCGCTGTGGATACCGGGTTCATTGTTTTCAACGAGTTGAACTATCCCGAATTGACCTCGCTCTTCAGCCGGTTGGGTGTAGCCACTCACGAGAGCGATATGGGATTTTCGCTCTCTTTCGATGACGGACGTCTGGAGTGGTGTGGCCAAGGATTGCGTGGAATCTTTTCGCAGAAGCGCAATGTTTTCTCGCCAGGCTTCCTTTGGATGCTGCGTGAAATCCTGCGCTTCAACCGTCAATGCCTCGTCGATCGCGACTCCGGTGAAATCGGCCATGCCTCGATTGGCGAATACCTTGAAAAGCGGCGCTTCTCCTCTTCCTTCCGTGACAACTATCTTATCCCGATGGCTGCGGCGATTTGGTCGACGCCCTATGCAAGGATGCTGGACTATCCGGCGGTCCGCTTCATTGGCTTCTTCGAAAACCACCGCCTCATCCATCGCACTCGTCCACGCTGGCGTACGGTCTCGGGCGGCTCGCACAGCTATCTCGAGCGTTTGCTGGAGCCGCTTGGCTCCCGATTGCATCTGGCGACACCCGTTCGCACAATCATCCGCGACGAGTTCGGTGTCACCCTCTGGACAGACCGCGATCCGCCGCAGCGCTTTGACGACCTGATCATTGCAACGCATAGCGACCAGGCGCTTGCAATGCTTGGAGATGCAAGTGACCTTGAACGAAAGCTATTGAACGCTGTCACCTTCCGCCCAAATCGCGTCGTGTTGCATCGCGACACACGTTTGATGCCAAAGCGCCGCAACGCTTGGGCCGCATGGAACTACATGCGCAGCGCAAACATCGAGTCCGAGCAAGCCGTGAGCGTCACATATTGGATGAATCGCCTGCAAGGCATGGACGAAAGCAAACCGCTGTTCGTCTCATTGAACCCGATCATTGAGCCGCGACAGGAACTTGTCTTCGGGGAATGGAATTTCGATCATCCACAGTTCGACGCTGCGGCACTAGCCGCACAAGCTCGCCTCGATGATATTCAAGCGGTTCGCCATACGTATTTCGCTGGCGCCTGGACTGGCCACGGGTTTCATGAAGACGGCCTGCGATCGGGGCTCGACGCGGCAACTGCGTTGGGAGCCAGTATTCCCTGGCGTACGCAGACCGCGCCGCTGCCCGTCGCTGCCGAGTAGACCGTCATGCAGCAACGCCAACGTATCACATCGATGTCCGCCAACGGCCCAGTGCCGGACGAAGCCGGCGTCCTCTACCCGGGCAAGGTGATGCATGCACGCCTAAAGCCATTCGGCCATCGCTTTGAATACTCGGTCTTTTCGCTGCTCGTCGATATCGATCGCCTTGATGCATTGGCCCGGCAAACAAGCCTACTGGCTGTAAACAAGCCCGGCATAATATCATTCCATGAGCGTGACCACGTCGAACATGAGGGGGAGACACTTCGTGAATTCGCCGATCGTTTGCTCTTGGATGCGGGGCTGCAGGCGCGCGCTGTGCGTGTCCTGCTTCTCGCCTATCCGCGGATGATGGGTTACGTCTTCAATCCGATCTCGGTCTACTTTGCCTATGATGGCGACGCGAGATTGATAGCGCTCATTTACGCGGTGCGAAATACATTCGGCGAGCGGCACAGCTATGTCGCACCGATCCTGCCTGGCGACTGCACCGATGCCGGCGTCAGGCAAACGCGGAAGAAGATACTTCACGTCTCGCCCTTCGTGCCCATGGGAACACGTTATCATTTTCGCATCTTGCCACCCGGCAGGACAGTGAGGCTTCGCATCCATGAAACGGAGGCCGGGGTACCGCTCCTCTCAGCGACATTCAACGGCGAGGCAGCATCGCTGACAGACGCCAAACTTGCCGCTTGCCTGTTCCGCTTCCCGCTGATGACGCTGAAAGTTGTGGCCGGCATCCATTGGGAAGCGACGAAGCTCTGGTTTAAGGGAGCAATATTTCACCGCAGCCCTGCCCCGCCGGCCCCGGCGAGCTACCGTGACCACGGCGCCTTCGAAGCCGGCGAATGAGGCAGTTGCAGGATTTCTTCATCCATACCATTCTGCACGCGGCTCAATATTGACATGCGTAGCGAGGGGAAGGGCATGGTAGGAACACGCGATACTGTTGTTACCTCAAGCGATGCGGTCGAATTGACCGAGCAGAACTTTGCACAAGTCTCACGCAGCCTCCCCGGAAAGGCGCGCAGGGTCCTCTCAGCGGCGCTCGATTTGCCGCGCGGGTCGTTGAGAATAACAACACCGGAAGGAGACGCGTTCCACATCACGGGAAAACTGGATGGCCCTTCAGCGGAGGTTATTCTCCACAATTGGCGTCTGCCAAGCCGGGCCTTCACCGGCGGGACGATCGGTGTGGCGGAATCTTACTTCGATGGTGATTGGGACAGCCCGGACGTCACCAGCTTCCTTGAGCTCTTTGTGGTGAACGTCGAGGCAGGAGAGAGAATGGCGGGCGGCACCAGTATGATGCTGACTGCTTTGCAGCGGCTGCGCCATTGGTTCAACGCCAATACCCGCCGCGGCTCGAAGAACAACATTTCAGCCCACTACGACCTTGGCAACAATTTCTACGGCAAATGGCTCGATCCGGGCATGACCTATTCCTCCGCGATCTACACCGAGGGGGCCAACGATCTCGAAAGCGCGCAGCGCGCGAAATACCGGGCGCTGGCCGTGGATACCGGGATCACCGCGAAGGATCATGTGCTGGAGATCGGCTGCGGCTGGGGCGGTTTCGCTGAATATGCCGCCAGGGAAATCGGCTGCCATGTCACGGGGCTGACGATCAGCCGCGCGCAGCACGACTATGCGCAGCAACGCATCGCTGCTGCAGGACTCTCCGATAAAGTGACGATCAAGTTGCAGGACTATCGCGACGAGACTGGCGTTTATGACCGCATCGCCTCGATCGAAATGTTCGAGGCGGTCGGAGAGAAATATTGGCCGGTGTTCTTTTCAAAGGTCAAGCAATGTCTGAAAGCTGGCGGCACGGCTGGCTTGCAGATCATCACCATCAACGAAGACGCATATTCCACGTACAGAAAGCGTCCGGATTTCATCCAGCGATATGTGTTTCCGGGTGGGATGCTGCCGACTCCGCGCATCCTCCAGTCGCTCGGCGCGGATCATGGTTTGCGGCTGGCCCGCGAGCGGATTTTCGCACAGGACTACGCCCGCACGCTCGCCGAGTGGCGCGACCGTTTCCTTGCGTCGTGGGAGAAGATCGTGCCGCTCGGTTTCGATGACCGCTTCAGGCGCTTGTGGGAGTTCTACCTGCACTACTGCGAGGCAGGGTTCCGTGCCGAGTACATCGATGTACGCCAGGTTATCTACCGCGCCTGACCAGGGAAGTGAGGGCGGGACGATCTGGCCCGACATTCGATCAAAGCATAATCCGGTACTTGGCAAAGCCACCCTCGCCCTCGCCGGCCGCTTCGATCTTGACCGCCTTGACGTCTGCGATGAAATCCTTGGCTTTCGGTCCGGTCTCGAACAGGACCGTCGCACCCGTCAGCGACGCGAACGACCAGTTGGCGTCGGCTGACGGATTGATCGTCTTCTGGTCGATGATGTAGCGGACGATGACGTCCCGGTTGGTATCCGGCGCTTCGAAAATTACCTTGGACTCGTTGATCTCCGGAAAATTCCCACCGCCGCCGGCGCGGTAGTTATTTGTCGCTACGACGAATTTCTGCGCCGGTTCAACGGGTTTTCCCTCAAACATGAGGTCCTTGATGCGATTAGCCGAAGCATTGATGATGGCGCCCTTGGGATCATACTTTGCCGGTTGCGATAGATCGATCTTGTAGGTCACGCCGTCGATAACGTCGAAATTGTAGGACGGAAAGTCAGGATTTATCAGCGCCTGGTCGGCCTTGCCGGCTTCGATCTGGTTGAAGATGCCGGCCGACATTTCGAGCCATTCCTGAACTTGGGCTCCGGTGATTTCCACGGCACGGACGGTATTGGGATAGAGATAGAGATCCGCGACATTCTTGATCGCCACGTCGCCGGCGGGAACATCGGTGTAGTAATCTGGCCCTCCACGTCCGCCGGACTTGAAAGGTGCCGCCGCCGACAACACCGGCAAGTCTTTCCACTGTCCGTCCTT
Organism: uncultured Alphaproteobacteria bacterium; assembly: GCA_963829135.1. GTDB lineage: Bacteria > Pseudomonadota > Alphaproteobacteria > Rhizobiales > Rhizobiaceae > Kumtagia. Next base: position 273,552 of record CAWHHO010000005.1, read on the forward strand.
CAGCAGATCCTTGATGTACCACGTCTGCGCCTGGCTCACGATCTGTACAGAAGGATCGTCGGCAACCAAGGCGAAGTAGGAATAGAGCGGCGCTGTGGTCTTGCCTACCGGGCGCCGCACATAGGCAAGCGTCGCCTCGTGATCCTCCTTGAGGGCGTCCACGATCGCCTGGACATCGCCGACAGTCGGCTTGGTGACCGTAACTTCCTTGCCGTCCTTCATTTCCTTCACGCGCTCCGAAATCGGCCGCGCCTCGGATGTCGCCGAAACCACCTTCCATTTGTCGCCGTCCCGTTCGAGAAGCAGATCGACAAGGCCCATATGCGAGCCCCAGAAGCCGCCCATCACCGCCGGTTTGCCTTGCAGCGTGCCTTTCGCCGCGTCGACGCCTTCCAGCCCCTGAAAATCTTTCGGACCCGGAAACACCAGGTGCTGGTGACCCGTGAAGATGGCATCGATACCATCCACACCCGCCACGAAGAATGAGGCATTCTCCATCAGGTCGCCTTGCTTGACGTCAATGCCGGAGTGCGACAGCGCGATCACGATATCCGCGCGCTCCTCTTTCATTTGCGGCACCCAGGCCGCCGCTGCCTCCACAATGTCTCGCGTCAACACATTTCCGCGGAGATTCTTCGCATCCCAAAGCATGATCTGCGGCGGAACGAACCCAATGATACCGATCTTGATCGGATGCTCGGCGCCCGACCCATCTTTGATGGTTTTGTCGAGAATGACATAGGGCTTGAGGTACAGCTTGTCGTCGCGCGGGTTGGATGCCTTTTCGGTGCCACGGATCAGATTGGCGCAGACAAACGGAAAATTCGCGCCTGCCAGCACCTTGTCCAGGAACGATAGGCCGTAGTTGAATTCGTGGTTTCCCAGGGTTGAGCATTCATAGCCGAGCAGGTTCATCCCCTTGATTACGGGGTGGACATCGCCCTCCTTCATGCCGCGCTCATAGGCAACATAATCGCCCATCGGATTGCCCTGGAGCAGATCGCCATTGTCGATCAGCATGGCATTGGTCGCTTCCTTGCGCACCGCGTCGATGAGCGAAGCCGTGCGTGACAGGCCCATCGTGTCGTTCGGCTTGTCGGCATAGTAGTCGTAAGGCAGCACGTTCACGTGGATGTCCGTGGTTTCCATGATCCGCAGATGCGCTTGGTTCGCCTGGGCATAAGCCGAATATGGATGCAGAATGGTGAGTGCACCGGTGGCGGCGCTGCCGGCGAGGAACGACCGGCGAGAGAGCGGCAGAAAGTGAGACATTGAGTTCTCCTGGAGATGGCAAGCTGTTCGGCCCTCGACTGGAGTTTCGCGCCGTTCCCTTTCCAAGTCCACCATCAGGAAATGATGCCGGCGCGACGGTGGTCCGGCGCGATAGCGCGCAAGGACGTCGCGAACGGCGTGCTTGCGCGGGCGAAACCGGCATAAGCTCGTCCAACATCCGCACTGAGCGAGATAGTATGGATAGTGATCGATCTAGCGCGCAAACTTCCTCTTTGGCTGCGTTGTCCGCCGCTCCCGAATGCTGAGGGCCAAATGGTGACCCCAGCCAATCCAAACGTTTGGGCCGACGTGCGCGCTTGGCGAAAGGCGGAACGTGAGCGGTTGATCGAAGCCAGGCTCGCCCTTCCGGCCGATAGCCGGGCGGCGATGTCGAAGCGCATTGCTGAAGAACTTGACGCGGCGATTGGCGATGTTAACGGCAGAACTGTCAGCCTCTATTGGCCGTTCCGCGGAGAGCCCGACCTGAGGCCCTGGTGCAGCACAGTGACCGATCGCGGTGGTCGGATCGCATTACCGGTTGTTGTCGAGAAGGCCCGGCCATTGGTCTTTCGCGATTATCGCCAGGGCGATCGGCTGGAGAAGGGTGTTTGGAACATTCCTGTTCCCGCTGACGGCGCGGAAGTCCTGCCCGACATCGTCATCGCGCCTTTGGTTGGCTTCGACGCGCAGAACTACCGGCTTGGATATGGCGGAGGTTTCTTCGACCGAACCATTGCCGCCATGACGCGTAAGCCGCTCGTCATCGGAGTAGGTTATTCAACTCAGCGCGTTGCAACGATCTATCCGCAAGGTCATGACATTCCGATGGATCGGATCGTCGCCGCAATCTAATTGACCCAGATGATTGAGCCAAGCTTTGATGGGGCATTCTCGTCCCCGAACCGAGGGATGCTTTTGGGCCAGGTTCCGCATGGGAGCCCCACGACGACAGGCGCCGAGCCGCATGCTTCCATGCCGATCAGGCACGACGGCAGACGCTCGAAGAAAGCCAGCAAATCTTTGCGCCGTAGCGCACGAGAATGACCACACGGCCGGCAGCGTCGACCTGGAAGACATGCTTGGCCAGATCGAGGCCGACGGTGGCTACAGCATTGAGTGCGATGTTAGTCTTTTCCATGGACGGTGCTCCTTCAGATGAGTGCTCGACAGCACCCATCTTGGCACGCCTCTCACGAGGATGATGCCGTTGCGGCGCCGTCCACCTCATCAAGAGAGCCTAAGGGCGCTGGCAAGGCGCTACGGCGTCTTCAAGATAAACCCGCTCCGTAAAATATCGGGATCAGACATTAGCGGTTCACCAACTTGCCTGATGAAGCTTCCTGCCTCTTATGGACAACTTCTGAATCATGCACAAAAAAAATGCAAGGCACGAAGCCTTGCAATTTGAACGCGTTCCGATCTGTTTCCGGTTTCCGGCGGCTGCAAATTTCTCGCGCCTAGATCGCATCCTCCCAAGACTTTGACCGCGTAGGAAGGCGAATTGCTCTTCGCCCTCTCGGTTATGTGGCGGCACCTTAGACCAACGGATTGCGAAATGTCACGGAAAATTTTACAGGGAAAAAGGAATTGATGTGCTGCGCTGCACAATGCATCGGCACATCCTGCAAGAAAATTCGCCATACACATTTGCGGCCTTTCGATACCGCCTGCGCGGGTTTCCTTCGCGCCATGAAATCGCTATGAAGCGCGTGCAGGAACCTCCATCCTGCCGCCGATTCTGGCGCTGATTCCTGTATCTCACACGGACTTCTTCATGCGGCTGTCGCGCTATTTCCTGCCAATTCTTAAAGAGACCCCCCGCGAGGCCGAGATCGTATCGCACCGGCTGATGCTGCGTGCTGGAATGATCCGCCAACAAGGACAGGGCAGCTTCACCATGCTGCCGCTTGGCAAGCGCGTGCTCGACAAAGTCTGCCAGATCGTCCGCGAGGAGCAGAATCGCGCGGGGGCTCTGGAAATCCTGATGCCGACAATTCAGTCCGCTGAGCTGTGGATCGAGAGCGGCCGTTACAACGACTATGGCAAGGAGATGCTACGCATCAAGGACCGTCAGGATCGCGCATTGCTCTATGGACCGACCAATGAGGAAATGGTCACCGAGATCTTCAGGTCGTACGTGAAGTCCTACAAGGACCTGCCTCTCAACCTCTATCACATCCAGTGGAAATTCCGCGATGAGATGCGCCCGCGCTTCGGCGTGATGCGCGGCCGGGAATTCCTCATGAAGGACGCCTATTCGTTCGACCTCAATTTCGAAGCTGCCCGGGCGGCCTACAACCGGATGTTCGTCGCTTATCTGCGCACCTTCACGCGCATGGGGCTGAAGGCGATCCCGATGCGTGCCGATACCGGGCCGATCGGCGGCGACCTCAGCCACGAGTTCATCATCCTTGCCGACACCGGCGAGAGCCAGGTCTTCTGCCATAAGGATTTTCTCGACCTGCCCGTGCCCGCCGAAGGCGTGGACTTCAGCAATGACGAGGAGATCGGCAGCATCGTGCGCAAATGGACGACGCCATATGCAGCGACCGACGAGATGCATGACGAAGCCGCCTGGGATAAGATTGCCGAGGACGAGCGGCTATCTGCGCGCGGAATCGAAGTTGGCCATATCTTCCATTTCGGCGACAAATATTCCAAGCCGATGGGCGCTAAGGTGGCGGGTCCCGACGGCAAGGATCACTTCGTTTCGATGGGCTCCTACGGTATTGGTCCGACCCGCCTAATCGCAGCGATCATCGAAGCCAGCCACGACGAGAACGGTATTATCTGGCCGGAGAGCGTTGCTCCGTTCGACGTAGCGCTGATCAACATGAAAGCCGGCGATACGGATTGCGACCGTGTCTGCGGCGAACTCTATGACGGGCTCACGGCAGCAGGGCACGATGTCCTGTATGACGACACCGACCAGCGCCCGGGCGGCAAGTTCGCCACTGCCGACCTTATCGGTCTACCCTGGCAGGTGATCATCGGGCCGCGCGGCGTTGCTGCAGGCGAGGCGGAGATAAAGAACCGCCGGAGCGGCGAGCGTTTTACGCTGCCTGTCGGTGATGTCATCAAACGCCTTTCGGGTGTGATGGTATGACCGCAAAAGCCGCCGCGCAGCCGCAACCGGCCGGGTCCGGTCCGTTTTCGATTTTCGAGCGCATGGTTGCCTGGCGCTACCTGCGTTCGCGGCGCAAGGAAACGGTGATCTCGGTCATCGCCCTGATCTCCTTCTTAGGCATCATGCTGGGCGTGGCGACGCTGATCATCGTCATGGCGGTGATGAATGGCTTTCGCGCCGAGTTGTTGACGCGGATCCTGGGTGTCAACGGCCATCTTGTCATGCAGCCCGTCGATCTGCCGCTCGACGACTATGACGCTATCGCCAAGCGGATCAACGGCGTCGCCGGCGTAAAGTATGCTCTGCCGATGATTGACGGCCAGGCGCTGGCGACAGGTTCTGCCGGTCCGGGTACTTTTGCGATGGTGCGCGGCATTCGCGGTGACGATCTCGGCAAGGTGTCGCTGGTCGCCGCAAACATCAAGGAAGGCTCCCTGGTTGGCTTCGATGCGGGTGAAGGCGTGGCGATCGGCCGCCGGATGGCCGAAAATCTTGGGCTCGTGCTTAGGCGATAGGATCACACTCGTTTCGCCCGACGGCGACATTACGCCATTTGGCACGACGCCGCGCGTGAAAGCCTATCCGGTGAGCGGGATCTTCGAGGTCGGCATGTCGGAGTATGACGCGTCGATCGTTTTTATGCCGCTCACCGAGGCGCAGCTTTATTTCAACATGGAAGGACAGGCGCAATCGATCGAGATTTTCGTCGACAGCCCGGATCAGGTCGACGCGATAAAGCCAGCGATTGAGGAAGCAGCGCAGCGCCCAGTCTATCTCACCGACTGGCGGTTGCGAAATCAGACGTTCTTTTCGGCACTGCAGGTAGAGCGCAACGTCATGTTTATGATCCTGACGCTGATCGTGCTCGTGGCTTCGCTTAATATTATTTCCGGCCTCGTCATGCTGGTAAAGGACAAAAGCCACGACATAGCAATCCTGCGTACAATGGGGGCGACCCGCGGCGCGATCCTGCGGATATTCCTTATGACAGGGGCGGCTATAGGCGTGGCCGGAACGATTGCAGGCGTGGTGCTCGGCATCCTGGTGTGCATGAATGTCGAGAAGATTCGGCAGTTCTTCTCCTGGCTCTCGGAGACCCAGCTGTTCAATCCCGAGCTTTACTTCCTTAGCCAACTCCCGGCCAAAATCGAGCTCGGGGAGACAGCGTCTGTTATCGCCATGGCGCTGGTCCTTTCTTTTATCGCCACCATCTTTCCAGCTTGGCGCGCGGCGCGTCTCGATCCTGTCGAAGCGCTGCGGTACGAGTGACCATGTCTGAAATCGTCATCGAGCTGAAGGCTGTCGAACGCCACTATGTGCAGGGCCCGCGCAAGCTGACCATCCTGAATGGCGTCGACTTTTCGCTGAACCGGGGTGAGATGGTGGCCCTGGTCGCCCCGTCGGGCACTGGCAAATCGACGTTGCTGCACACCGCCGGATTGCTGGAGCGTCCCGATGTCGGCGACGTCATTCTCGCGGGTCGTGCGTGCGGACGCCTGTCCGACCAGGAGCGCACCGCGATCCGCCGTAACGACATTGGCTTTGTCTATCAGTTCCACCACCTTCTGCCTGAGTTTTCGGCGGTGGAGAACATCATGATGCCCCAGCTGATAAAGGGGCTATCTTCTTCAGAAGCACGCGTCCGCGCGATGCAACTGCTGGACTATATGAAGATCGCCAAGCGCGGCGAGCATCGGCCGTCCGAACTCTCCGGCGGCGAACAGCAACGCGTTGCGATCGCGCGCGCCGTCGCCAACGCGCCGCTTGTGCTCCTGGCCGACGAGCCGACCGGCAATCTCGACCCAACCACCGCTTCCTACGTGTTCGATGCGCTGTCGGCGTTGGTGCGCCAGTCCGGCCTTGCGGCGCTGATCGCGACCCACAACCACGATCTCGCCCAGCGCATGGACCGCCGCGTGACGCTGGCCGACGGGCATGTCGTGCCGCTGTAGGTCCCGCTCGACGTCGCGTGCGCATCGGCGTTCCTGTGCACTGCCCATAACGCTGCATTAACCACTTTTGCCGCTGGGGAGCTCTTCCCAAGCCGTATCGCATTTGTGCGTTGACACAGGAACATAAATAGAACAAAGTGGCTACATATCAAAAACAGGAGGGAGTAATGACCGACTTTGTTCAAGACGTTCTGTCACTCGTGTCGATGAGCACTTTTCTAATAACCGCCTCGTTTTGGATCGGCGCTCTCTAGCATCGATGCCGTCAGTCGCCGACCACGACGCCTTCACGTGGTGGATCGGCGACGCCGACCAGGCCGTCCGAGGTCTACGCGATACCGTGCAAACCTGAATTGAGCTCCTTGGCGGCGACAGTGAAGCCCAGTGCGGCCAGATCGTCGAAAAGGGGCCTACGCGCGAGCCGAGATGGAGAGACACCCTGCTAGCGCCGCGGCGGTCAGCAGTCGAAGAAGGATTTGGTTCGCGTTTGCCATCAGCTTGCGATCCGGTGTGGTTGATCCGCCGTCTCGCTGACAGCCCCGAACACTCCCCGGAATGCGGCCTTTAGGGACAGGTCAAAGTCGGACATGGTGACCGGGAGACCTAGGTCGACGAGGCTGGTGACGCCATGATCCGAAACGCCACACGGTACGATGCCGGAAAAATGCGACAGGTCTGGTTCAACGTTGACGGCGATCCCATGAAAGCTGACCCAGCGGCGCAAACGGATGCCAATCGCCGCGATTTTGTCTTCGGCTGGTGTACCATCGAGTCGGGGCGGGCGATCCGGCCGAACGACCCAGACGCCGACGCGATCCTCGCGTCGTTCGCCGCGAACGTTGAAAGAGGCGAGCGAATCGATGATCCATTGTTCGAGCGCTGCTACAAAGGCGCGCACATCTTCGCGGCGGCGTTTCAGGTCGAGCATGACATAGGCCACCCGCTGGCCCGGCCCGTGATAGGTGTATTCGCCACCGCGACCAGCGTCATACACCGGAAAGCGGCCTGCATCGACAAGATCCTTGTCCTGGGCGCTCGTACCAGCGGTGTAGAGCGGTGGGTGCTCCACCAGCCATACCAATTCGCTCGCCGTCCCATCGCGGATTGCGCCTGCGCGCTGTTCCATGACGTACAGCGCACGATCGTAAGGTGTCAGCCCTGGCTCGACCAGCCATTCGACTGGAGCAGTGCCCGGAGAGGGCAGGAATGACGTGGCGATCTGGCTGCGTTGCATCAATGGCGATCCGTTCGCTTCAATATGGAAGCTGATGGCTGAAAGGTCCAGTTACCGCTTGCCGTCTTACGATGGGTGAGCCGAAATCGGCTGTGGTACACTTGTTTCGCCAGAAGCGATTTGCTAAAGGCCGCTTGCCGGTTCCGACCGGCTCTTTCGTGACGTGCGGTCGTGGCGGAATTGGTAGACGCGCAGCGTTGAGGTCGCTGTGGGGCAACCCGTGGAAGTTCGAGTCTTCTCGACCGCACCAACGACCCTTTCCAGACAATTCAAGCTTCAGTCCCTGACTCAAACGCTGTTCGGGACGTCCTGCTTCAATCGCGGATTGACCCACTGGTCAGCGCATTTCGTTTGAAGTTTCGGCTGCTTGCGCGTTAAAGCTTGCGCCATCAGCAATCCGACATTTCAGGACAGGGTCCAGTGGAAGGCCAGGAGGAGACAACGCCGGGCGGCACTGGCCCCGAGGCCGGAAACGCCGACATCTATGGCGAGGACGGTGTCATTCGCCCCTCGTTCCTGGCGCATATCGGCGCGGCGATCGCCGACCGCGATACGCTGACACTGCGCAGGGATGTGGACAATCTGCACCAGTCGGAGCTCGGCGACCTGCTCGAAGCGCTGATGCCGGAACAGCGCAGGTCGCTGGTCGAACTGCTCGGCGCTGATTTCGACTTCTCGTCCCTGACCGAGGTTGACGAGGCAATCCGTCTTGAGATCGTCGACAACCTGCCAAATGCTCAGATCGCCAAGGCGGTGCAGGAACTCGATTCCGATGACGCCGTCTACATTCTGGAAGACCTGGACCAAGAGGATCAGGACGAGATTCTCGCCCAGTTGCCGTTCACCGAGCGGATCAGGCTTCGCCGTTCGCTGGACTATCCGGAAGAATCGGCGGGTCGCCGTATGCAGACCGAGTTCGTCGCCGTGCCGCCCTTCTGGACGGTTGGACAGACGATCGACTACATGCGCGACGACAACAATCTTCCGGAGCGTTTCAGCCAGATCTTTGTGATCGATCCTTCGTTCAAGCTGCTCGGCGCCATCGATCTCGACCAGATCCTGCGCACGAAGCGGTCGACGAAGGTCGAAGAGATCATGCATGAGACACGGCACGCCATTCCGGCCACGATGGACCAGGAAGAGGCGGCGCGCGAGTTCGAGCAATACGATCTTCTTTCGGCGGCCGTCGTCGACGAGAACGAGCGGCTGGTAGGCGTGCTGACCATCGACGACGTGGTCGACGTCATTCAGCAGGAGGCCGAGGAAGACCTGCTGCGCATGGGCGGCGTGGGCGATGAAGAGCTGTCCGATACCGTGTTCGCTACGTCGCGCTCGCGCGTGCCATGGCTGCTGATCAATCTCGCGACGGCGTTTCTGTCGGCTACGGTGATCAGCCTGTTCGGCGCAACGATCGAAGAGATGGTGGCATTGGCGGCGCTGATGCCGATCGTTGCATCGCTGGGCGGCAATGCGGGTACGCAAACCATGACTGTCACGGTGCGTGCGCTGGCTACAAAGGACCTCGATATCTACAATGCCGGCCGCGTTATTCGACGCGAGGTGCTCGTCGGGCTGCTCAATGGCTCGGCAATCGCGGTTATCCTCGGAATCATTGCTGCCCTCTGGTTCAGCAACCTCGATCTTGGCTTTGTCATCGCAGCGGCTATGATCCTCAACATGCTGGCGGCGTCGCTCGGCGGTATCCTGATTCCGCTGTTACTTGATCGCCTGGGTGCCGATCCTGCGATTTCCTCATCCATATTCACAACCATGATTACCGACGTCATCGGATTTCTGGCGTTCCTCGGCCTGGCGACGTGGTGGCTGCAACTGGGTTAGGAGCATTGCGGTCAGGTATAGCCAAAATTGACTTTGACGTAAGTGGAGTGTCAAGCTCGCTTGATCGAAGCGGGCTGGCGGGATTCGGATGCGCGAATATTACTCGATTACCGAGCTTACCAAGGAGTTCGAGATATCGACCCGCACCTTGCGCTTTTATGAGGATGAAGGGCTGATCCAGCCCGTCCGCCGCGGGCGTACGCGCCTGTTCCGCCCGACTGACCGGCATCTGGTGCGCCAGATCCTCCGCGGCAAGCGGCTAGGCTTCTCGATCAATGAGATCCGCGAAATCATTCAGATCTACAAGGAGCCGCCGGGCGAGGTAGGCCAACTGAAGCTTTTGATGAAGCGAATCAACGAGAAGAAGGATGATCTTCGACAAAAACGTCGGGATCTTGAGGAGACACTTGCGGAGCTCGAGCAGGCGGAGGAATCCTGCGTCGAACGACTCGTCGAACTTGGTGTGAATACTTAGGGTCTCCGTCGTGTCCTCGCCTGCCGGAAGGATGATTGCGCCCGGTCAGGCGGCGAGCACGGCCTTAGGTTCAACCAGTTCGTAGCCGAGCGCATCGGCGACCGCAGGATTGGTGATTCGGCCTTTGTGAACGTTCAACCCGTTGCGCAGATGATGGTCGTCCACAAGCGCCTTCAGGCCTTTGTCAGCAAGCTGCAGGCCATAGTGCAGGGTGGCATTGTTCAGCGCATGCGCCGATGTGACGGGCACCGCACCCGGCATATTGGCAACGCAGTAGTGTATAATGCCGTCGACCTCAAAGGTTGGCTCCGCGTGGGTGGTTGCATGGGACGTCTCGAAGCAGCCGCCCTGGTCGATGGCGACATCGACAAGGACGGCGCCTTTCTTCATGCCGGATAGCATTTCCCGGGTGACCAGCTTCGGCGCTGCCGCACCGGGTATCAACACCGCACCAATTACGATGTCGGCGGAGAAGCATTCATCCTCCAGCGCCTCGACGGTCGAATAGCGCGTGTGGACGCGGCCGTTGAAGATATCGTCGAGTTGGCGCAGGCGCGGGATCGACCGATCGATGATCGTGACGTCGGCACCGAGCCCTACAGCCATCTTTGCCGCGTGAAGACCGACCACGCCGCCACCAAGTACGGCCACCTTACCCGGCAGAACGCCGGGAACGCCGCCAAGCAGAACTCCGCGCCCGCCATTGGCCTTTTGCAGCGCCGTCGCGCCGGCCTGGATCGAAAGGCGACCGGCGACCTCCGACATGGGCGCCAGCAGCGGTAGACCCCCGCGATCATCGGTCACCGTCTCGTAGGCAATTGCCGTGACCCCCGAGGCGAGCAGCCCCTTGGTCTGCTCCGGATCCGGCGCAAGGTGCAGGTAGGTATAGAGAATCTGATTGTCGCGAAGCTGCACCCACTCGCCCGGCTGAGGCTCCTTGACCTTTACGATCATGTCGGACCTGGCGAAAACTTCCTCAGCGGTCCTGGCAATCCGCGCCCCTGCGATGCGGTACGCATCGTCACCCGCGCCGATGCCTTCGCCTGCACCGCTTTCCACCAGGACTTCATGGCCACGCGCTACATATTCGCGAACCGAACCCGGCGTCAGGCCAACGCGGTACTCGTGATTCTTTATTTCCTTGGGGCAACCGACGCGCATGACGACACTCCTCAATCGAGCCTTTTTCGGCTTCATTCCCTGTTAACCAGAAGATACGCCTGCGGGCTCCGAATGTATTTGCGAATTGGGTTGCGGTTGCTAAGAACCGCGGGTATTCGTTGCGCGATTTGATGAATTGACCGAAGGATATTCGAACAATGGCGCTAGACAGGATCGATGTTGCGATACTGGACACGCTACAGAAGGAAGGACGCCTTCCCAATGCGGCGCTTGCCGAGAAGGTCGGCTTGTCGCAATCGGCGTGCTCGCGCCGACTGGACAATCTTGAGAAGAGCGGCGTCATTCGCGGCTACCATGCCCGTCTTTCCAACGCCGCACTCGGCCATCAGATGACGGCGATCGTACACATCTCTTTGTCGGGGCAGTTCGAGAAAACGCTTTCGGATTTCGAAGCAGCAATCAGACGCTGCCCCAATGTGTTGTCATGCCATCTCATGTCTGGCGAATACGACTATATCCTTCGGATTGCGGCGAAGGATCTCGCCGACTACGAGCGCATCCACAAGGAATGGCTGTCTGCGATGCCGCATGTGACGAAGATCAACTCAAGCTTTGCGCTGCGCGAGATTGTCGACCGAACTGCACTCGGACTGAAGCCGGAAATGGCTTAGGTCCTTGTTGCAAACCGGGTCGAGGGTTGGGAGATCGAAGTTCGCGAAGCCGCGAACATTGCGCGTGACGATTGTCAGTTCATGGACCGGTGATTTGCTCCCGGGCGCATTAGGGGGCATTCATAGGTTTAGGCGGCTGGTTGAAGTCCGGCACGATGTGCGGAATGTCATCTACGCTCAGCCCGAAATAGCGCGTCAGCAGCACCATAATGCCAAAGACGACGATCGACACGATCGTCGTCCATAGGATTGCGCGCAGCATATGCGCTCCGCGCGGTGCACTGGAAACTGTACCCAGCAATGCCTCACCCTCATCGTCCTGGGTTCTAAGTCCGAAAGGCAGGACAGCAAACAATACGATCCACCATAGAACGAAGAAGACCGCAAAGGCGGATACGTAACTCATTCCGTTTGCCTCACGCCTGTTCCAACTCAACCAGCGTCCCGAAGAAATCCTTAGGATGCAGGAAGATCACGGGCTTGCCGTGAGCGCCGGTCTTCGGACTGCCGTCTCCCAGCACTCGCGCGCCCTGCGCCTGCAAGCGGTCGCGCGCTGCGAGAATGTCGTCAACTTCGTAGCAAATGTGATGGATGCCGCCTGACGGGTTCTTCTCCAGGAACGCTGCGATCGGCGATGCATCGCCTAGCATCTCCAGCAACTCGACCTTGCTGTTGCCGGTGTCGATAAAGACCACCGTCACGCCATGTTCCGGCATCGCCTGCGGCTGGCTGACCGTCGCGCCGAGTGTCTCGCGATAGACCGCGGCTGCCGCTGCAATATCCGGCACGGCAATGGCGACATGGTTCAGGCGGCCAAGCATATGGGCTCCGTCGGTAGTAGGCTGTAGGCTGTGAGTAGTGAGCGGTGAATGGTGAATGGTGAATGGTGAATGTTCGATGAATAAATTAGAATGACAGCATAAAGTTGACAGGAAAGATCGCCTTACTGCACTACTCACCACTGCCCACTGCCCACTGCCCACTGCCTATTGACTATTCACTCATTTCGTCACAAACACCGTCACCAGCGGCTTCTTGCCCCAGCTTTCGTTTGCAGCGCCACGCACGGCACGCCGCACTGCTTCCTGCACAAGATCGAGGTCCTTGCGGCGCGGGCGCGGGATCGACGTTACCGCGCCAACCGCCGCGTCGATCATGATCTCCTCCAGATCTTCACCGCGCGCGTCGGCCTTCGCGACGCCGATCGCGACGAGGTCCGGATCGCCGGCGAGTTCGTACCGGTCGTCGAGCACGACATTGACCGCAACGTGGCCGGCGAAGGAGAGCTTGCGCCGCTCGCGAATACCCATCGCCTCGTCGTCGCCGATCAGCTTCCCATCCTTATAGAACCGGCCATACGGAACCTGATCGATGATCTCGGCAACCCCCGGCGCCAGCCTGATCATGTCCCCGTCGCGAACCTGCGCAACCTCGGGAATGCCGGCCTCCGCCATCAGCGAACCCTGCGCCACCAAATGCGCAGCCTCGCCATGCACGGGAATACCGATCCTCGGTCTTGTCCATTCATACATGCGCCGAAGCTCGTTTCGGCGCGGGTGGCCGGAAACGTGAACCAGGGCGTCCGCGTCCTCGATGATCTTGATTCCCTGATCGATGAGCAGGTTTTTTATCTCGAGGATCGCCTTCTCATTGCCCGGAATCGTCCTCGACGAGAAGACGACGATATCGCCGGGGGCCAACGCGACCGTCTTCATTTCGTCCCGCGAAAGCTTCGCGAGTGCGGCGCGCGACTCGCCTTGGCTGCCGGTGCAGATCACTACCAGGTTCTCACGCGGGATGAAGCCGTAGTCGTCCTCATCGATGAACTCCGGCAAGCCGTCCAGGTAACCAAGCTCCCCCGCCACGCTAACGACGCGCTTCAACGATCGACCAAGCAACAGGCACTGGCGACCGGTATCGCGAGCCGCTTCGGCGATCGAGCGGATGCGACCGACATTCGATGAAAAGGTGGTGACGGCAACACGGCCCGGCGCCGCCGCGATGACGCCGCGCAGACCCTGCCCCACTGCCTGCTCAGAGGGCGAATCGCCGTCGCGCAGCGCGTTCGTCGAGTCGCAGACCAACGCAAGCACTCCAGCCGCACCGATTTCGCGAAACCGCGCCTCGTTGGTCATCGGGCCAATTTCCGGCGCCGGGTCGATCTTCCAGTCGGCGGTATGAACCACCGTGCCGAGCGGGGTGGTAATCGCCAGCGACACGGGCTCGGGAATAGAGTGGGTTACGGCAACCGCCTCAATATCGAATGGGCCAATCGTGAATTTCTCGCCGGCACGGAATATCTTGATCGGCAGCTTGAGGTTCGCCGCGTCCTGCTGGCGTTTTGCTTCAAGCAGCCCGGCGGTAAAAGGCGTCATCCATACGGGCGCCTTCAGCTTTGGCCATAGATCAAGCAGAGCACCGTAGTGATCTTCGTGCGCATGCGTGATCACAATGCCGCGTAGCCTGTCGGCCTGCGCCTCTATGTAGCGGATATCGGGCAGAACGAGATCTACGCCCGGCAGGGTGGCGTCCGGGAACGTGACGCCGACATCCACGACGAGCCACTCGCGCGCATCCGCCGGGCCGAAGCCATAGAGCGCGAAGTTCATGCCGATCTCGCCAACCCCACCCAATGGGGCAAAGACGAGTTCCGGCCCGGAATATTTCACCATATCGACTCCTTGTCCTGCCCGGGAAACATACGCCCGGGGCCCGAGGACAGTTTAGTTTTCTTCCGCGGAAAGCTTGAAGCGCCTGGGGGCTCGCACAAACGGAAAACAGTGATTGTTCCCGTCGCCATCATCACGCTGCACTCGCCGAAGCGACGGCTCCGAAATGCACATCGCCGGCGGCAATCGCGATCCTGGCGCCACCCTCCTCGCGGATGACGAATTGACAATCCTCATCGATCGTTTCGAATATGCCCCGCACCACCCGGCCGTCGACCCGCACCGCGACCTCTCCGCCCAGACCGGCCGCGCGCGACAGCCAGCGCCGGCGTATGCTCTGCAGCCCCCTACCCTCGTCCCATAGCCGCATGGCCTGGCTCCAGGCGTCAGATAGCGCAAGGAACAGTGTCCCAGCATCGCAAGTTGAGCCAAGCGCCCTCAGAGACGTGGCGGGATACGGGACATCCTCCGGATATGCCTCGACATTAACGCCGATGCCCACCGCGATCGCGGCGCGATCGTCCGCGACCATTGTGGATTCCAGCAGAATGCCGGCTAGCTTCGCACCGCTCGCCAACACATCGTTCGGCCATTTCAGTTCGAACCGGCCTTGTGCGCCGCTGCCGCCGTCAGGCGCAACGGCGACAGTGACGTTTGGAACGACTGCATCAAGGGCGTCGGACAGGGCGAGCCCGGCAACAAAGCCAAGCGTAGCGGAGCATTTCAGGTCACGCCCGGAGATCAGCAGCAGAGTAGCTGCCAGATTGCCTTGCGGTGTTGCCCATGGACGGCCGCGGCGACCGCGGCCGCTTTCCTGCCGGCTCGCGACGATCCACAATTTGCCCGGATCGCCAGCGCGAGCATGCTCGATCGCCAGGGCATTGGTGGAGCCGACCGATTCATGCGCATCCAGCCTGTAGCCTTCGGCGATTGCAGTCGGGGCAAGACGGAATCTCATACCCTCAGAATAGCGACTTCGCGGCAGCTTCCGCACCGCTGCTGACCGAGCCGCCGATCCACGGTAGCACGTAGAACAAAACGAACGCCCCGGAGAGCCCGAGCACAAGCCGCAACTCGCCCGCCATAGGCAGGAAACCGCTGCTGGTCGGTTCGTCGAACCACATGATCTTGATGATGCGCAGGTAGTAGTATGCGCCGATCACAGACGCGAGGACGCCGATAACGGACAGCGCATAAAGTTGAGCGTCGATCGCCGCAAGGAACACGTACCACTTGGCCCAGAAGCCGGCGAGCGGCGGGATGCCGGCCAACGAGAACATCAAGATCGTCATGGCGATCGCCATACCTGGATTTGTCGTCGATAGCCCGGCAAGGTCGCTGATCTGCTCGACATTACCCTCCTTGCGCCGCATCGACAGGATGAAAGCGAAGGTGCCCAGCGTCATTGCAAGATAGATCAGCATATAGATCATCACCCCGCGCGCGCCGGCCTCGCTATTGGCGGCAAGGCCGACCAGAGCAAAACCCATATGGCCTATCGACGAATAAGCCATCAGCCGCTTGATGTTGGACTGGCCGATTGCGGCGACCGAGCCAAGAACCATCGAGGCGATGGCAATGAACACGATGATCTGCCGCCAGTCCGGAGCGATGGGCTCAAAGGCGCCCATGGTGACGCGCACCATCAGCGCCATCGCCGCCATCTTCGGGGCCGCCGCGAAAAAAGCGGTGACCGGCGTCGGCGCGCCCTCATACACATCTGGCGTCCACATGTGGAAGGGCACGGCAGAGATCTTGAAGGCGAGACCCGCAAGAACGAAGACCAGACCAAACACCAGGCCGAGTTGCCGCTCACCCTCGGCGAGGGCAGCCGCGATCTCCTCGAAGCTCGTGCTGCCGGTGTAGCCGTAGACCAGGCTAATGCCGTAGAGCAGCATGCCCGAAGATAGCGCACCCAGGACGAAATACTTCAGGCCGGCCTCGGTGGAGCGCACATTTTCGCGGTTGAATGCCGCCACGACGTACAACGCCAGCGATTGCAATTCCAGCCCGAGATAGAGCGAAATCATGTTGTTTGCGGAGATCATCAGCAACATGCCAAGCGTCGAAAGCAGGATCAGCACCGGATACTCGAACTTATCGAGGTTGTCGGACTTGGCGGCGTTAATCGACATCACCAAGGTCACCACTGAGCCGGTCAGCGTGAGCATCTTCATAAACCGCCCGAACGCGTCATTGATGAAGGCACCGCCAAAGGCAAAACCGTTCTTGCCGAAAAAGAGCACCCAGGCGCC
The DNA here is from genome assembly GCA_963829135.1 of uncultured Alphaproteobacteria bacterium. GTDB lineage: Bacteria > Pseudomonadota > Alphaproteobacteria > Rhizobiales > Rhizobiaceae > Kumtagia. The sequence goes on from CAWHHO010000005.1 coordinate 290,168, forward strand.
GGCCACAGCGAGCACCAAAACAGCGATCCAACTTACCGTCGAGTGCGCCCGCCCACTCGAATAGGCGCCGACCATGAGCAGCGCGATCGCGCCGATCGCGAGGATCAACTCCGGCGCGGCAAGCGAGAAGCTGAGGCTTAGATCCGGTACCATACAGGGTTCCTCAATTCGCCGAGGCGGTCTGCGCCGCGTCGAGCGATGCGGAGACTGAGTTGACGAGCGACTGCACGGAAGCCGCGGTCGCGTCAAAGACAGGCGCCGGATAGACGCCGAAGAAGATGGTGAGAATGACTAGCGGATAGATTATCGCCTTCTCGCGAGGCGAGAGGTCGAGCAGGCCCTTGAGACTGTCCTTTGTCAGCGCACCGAAAATCACCTTGCGGTAGAGCCAAAGCGCATAGGCGGCCGACAGCACGACACCCGTCGTCGCGAAGAATGCGACCCAGGTGTTGACCTGAAACACCCCGAGCAACGTCAGAAACTCGCCGATGAAACCGCTGGTACCCGGTAGGCCTACATTGGCCATCGTGAATATCAGGAAGACCACAGCATATTTCGGCATGTTGTTGACCAGCCCGCCATAGGCCGCAATCTCACGCGTATGCATGCGGTCGTAGATAACGCCTACGCACAGGAACAGTGCCCCCGATACCAGGCCATGCGACAGCATCTGGAAGATGGAACCCTGGATGCCGACTTGGTTCATCGTGAAAATACCCATTGTCACGTAGCCCATATGCGCCACGGACGAATAGGCGATCAGCTTCTTCATATCCTCTTGCATCAACGCGACCAGCGAGGTGTAGATGATCGCCACCACCGACAGCGTGAACACGAAGGGCGCGAACATCTCCGACGCCATCGGGAACATCGGCAAAGAGAACCGAAGGAAACCGTATCCGCCCATTTTCAACAGGATGCCGGCCAGGATGACCGACCCCGCGGTCGGCGCCTCGACGTGAGCGTCAGGCAACCAGGTGTGCACCGGCCACATCGGCATCTTCACCGCGAACGAAGCAAAGAAAGCCAGCCATAGCCACGTCTGCATCTGAACGGGGAAATTGTGAGTGAGCAGCGTGGGGATGTCGGTCGTACCGGCCTGCCAGTACATCGCCATTATCGCCAGCAGCATCAGCACAGAGCCGAGCAATGTGTACAGAAAGAACTTGAACGACGCATAGACGCGACGCTTGCCGCCCCACACGCCGATGATGATGAACATCGGAATAAGGCCAGCCTCGAAGAACACGTAGAACAGCACGATGTCCAGCGCGCAGAACACGCCGATCATCAGCGTTTCCAAGAGCAGGAAGGCGATCATGTAGGCCTTCACGCGCTTCTCGATCGACTCCCATGACGCCAGGATGCAAAGCGGCATCAGGAATGTCGTCAGGATGACAAACAGCATCGAAATGCCGTCGACACCCATATGGTAGGAGATGCCGCTGTCCAGCCAGTCGCTCTTTTCTACGAACTGGAAGCCGGAATCGGCGTTGTCGAACCCGCCCCAGATGAACAGCGAAACGATAAAGGTCGCAACGGTTGACCAAAGCGCGATGTGACGGATGTTGCGGCGAGCCGCCTCCCCTTCGTCACGAATGAAGAGGATCAGCAACGCACCTACCAAAGGCAGGAAAGTGGTGAGCGAAAGAATCGGCCAGCCCGACATTAGAAGCTGCTCCCGAGCATCATCCAGGTGACGAGGGCGGCAACGCCGATCAGCATCACGAAAGCGTAGTGATAGAGGTATCCCGTCTGCAGCTTGACCACGCGGTTGGTCGCATCGATGACCCGCGCCGACACGCCATCGGGGCCGAAGCCGTCGATGAACCAGCCGTCGCCGCGCTTCCAAAGGAAATAGCCGAGACGCTTCGCCGGGTTCACGAACAGGAAGTCGTAAAGCTCGTCGAAGTACCATTTATTGAGCAGGAACTGGTAGAGGCCCCGGTGGCGCGAGGCCAGAACTTTCGGTGCCTCCGGATCGCGGATGTAGAACTGATAGGCGACGAGGAAGCCCAGGATCATCGCAACGAACGGCGACAGCTTCACCCAGAGCGGCACCTCGTGGATCGCGTGCAGGATATGGTTGTCCGGCAGCGTGAACAGTGCCGACTTCCAGAACTCGGAATAATGCTCGCCGATGAAATAGTCGTGGAATACGAAACCGGAGAACAGCGCGCCGACCGCCAGAATATACAGCGGTACGAGCATCACGTTGGGCGATTCGTGGACGTGGTGCATGACGTCATGGCTGGCCCGGGGCTTGCCGTGGAAGGTCATGAAAATAAGGCGCCAGGAGTAGAAGCTGGTGAACATCGCCGCCACGACGAGCAGCGTGAAGGCAACTCCGGCGAACGCGCTGTGCCCAGCGAATGCGCCCTCGATGATGGCGTCTTTGGAGAAGAAGCCCGCCGTACCGATGACGGTTGCCGGAATGCCGACGCCGGTCAATGCCAGCGTGCCCACGATCATCATCCAGTAGGTCTTCGGGATCAACGTGCGCAGCCCGCCCATCTTGCGCATATCCTGCTCGTCGGACACGGCATGGATGACGGAACCGGACCCGAGGAACAACAGCGCCTTGAAGAAGGCATGCGTGAACAGGTGGAAGATCGCCGCAGAATAGAAACCCATGCCGAGCGCCACAAACATATACCCCAGCTGCGAGCAGGTCGAATAGGCGATGACGCGCTTGATGTCGTTCTGGACGAGGCCGACCGTCGCCGCGAAGAAGGCGGTGATTGCGCCGATGATTGATACGACCAGCAGCGCCGTCTGCGAATGCTCGAACAAGGGCGATAGCCGCGCCAGCATGAAGACGCCGGCGGTGACCATGGTTGCGGCATGGATCAACGCCGAAACCGGTGTCGGGCCTTCCATGGCGTCCGGCAGCCAGGTGTGGAGCGGCACCTGGGCAGACTTGCCCATCGCCCCCATGAACAGCAGCAGACAAACGATCGTCATCGCAGCCGCTTTGTCGAGATTGTAGCCCAGGAAAGTCATCACCGTCTCGCCGGCAGCCGCCGGCATGGCCGACGCCTCGCCATGGGCCTCAGCCGTTGCGGACGGAACCGCTTCGGCGGCAGGTGCGGCAGCTTCCGCATCCGGTGCAACCTCACTCGCGGTCGGTGCGGCATCAGTAACTGCTGGCGCCGCTTCGTGGCTGGCGGCCTCGCCGGTTGCTGCCGCGCCGGCAGCGGCGCCGTCACCACTTTCGGTACTATGGATGGCTGCCGGTACGTACGTCGCCGCATTCGCGAAAATCGTGTCGAAGTTGACCGACCCGAACAGCACGAACACGCCGAAAATGCCAAGCGCGAAGCCGAAATCGCCGACGCGGTTGACAACGAAGGCCTTGATCGCCGCCGCACTTGCCGACGGTTTCTGGTACCAGAAACCAATCAGCAGATACGAAGCAAGGCCGACGCCTTCCCAGCCGAAGAACATCTGGACGAGGTTGTCCGACGTCACCAGCATCAGCATGGCGAAGGTGAAGAGCGACAGATAGGCGAAAAAGCGCGGCCGATGCGGATCGTGGTGCATGTAGCCGATCGAATAGATGTGGACGAGCGCCGAGACGGTATTCACCACCACTAACATCACCACCGTCAACGAATCGATACGAAGCGCCCAGTTGGCGTCGAGCGCCCCGGACTGGATCCAGCGCATCACAGGTACGTTCAAGGCCTGCCCTTCGGGCGACAGGGCCACTTGGTAAAAAGCAACCCAGGAGAGAAGCGCCGAGACGACAAGCAAGCCCGACGTGACGTATTCTGACAGCTTCGGGCCGAGCTGACTGCCGAACAGTCCAACAATCAGGAAGCCAATGAGGGGAAGGAAGACTATGGCCTGATACATGATGATACCTTCGCTCAACCCTTCATCATGTTGACGTCTTCGACCGCGATCGAGCCGCGGTTGCGGAAGAAGACGACGAGGATTGCCAGACCGATCGCGGTTTCGGCCGCCGCCACGGTAAGTACGAACAGCGCGAAAACCTGGCCGACGAGGTCGCCGAGAACGGCTGAGAAGGCCACGAAATTGATGTTGACCGCCAGCAGGATGAGTTCGACTGACATCAGGATGATGATGACGTTCTTGCGGTTCAGGAAGATGCCGAAGACGCCGAGCGTGAACAGGATCGCCGATACCGTCAGAAAATGCGCGATGCCGACTTGCATGATCAGATGCCCTTCCCCGTCTCGACTTTCTTGATCTCGATCGCCGTCGCCGGGGTGCGGCGAACCTGGGCCGAAATGTCCTGACGCTTGACGCCTTCCTTGTGGCGCAGCGTCAGCACGATCGCGCCGATCATGGCGACCAGCAGGATCAGGCCAGCAATCTCGAAGAAGTAGAGATAATCCGTATAGAGAATGTCGCCGAGCGCCGCCGTATTGCTGCGTGCAGCAAGGTCTGGCGTCGGCTGTGCGATATTTGAGGCGAGTTGCGGCGCGAAAGCATAGCCCCCAGTAACGATGATCAGTTCGGCTGCCAATATAAGGCCGACCATCGCACCAACTGGCGCGTATTGGAGCGCGCCTTGCTTCAGCTCAGCGAAATCGACGTCAAGCATCATGACGACGAACAGAAACAGCACAGCAACAGCGCCGACATAGACGACCAGCAAAATCATCGCCAGGAACTCAGCGCCGGTCAGCAGGAACAGCGCGGCGGCGTTGAAGAAAGTCAGGATCAGATAGAGAACGGAATGCACCGGGTTGCGCGCAGAAATGACCAGGAACGCCGCAGCGACCGCGACGAAGGCGAACAGGTAGAAGAATATCGCCTCTAATCCGTTGAGCATGGGTTCCCCCGGGTTCCTTCCTTGCCGGACATGCGCATTGACGCGCTGGTCCGCCTTTGCATTCCGCCCCGCCTCCGGTACAGGAATGCGTGGTTCCTTAGACGACCCGGCACGGCCCGTCCATCATTCAAAACTCAGCGATACGGCGCATCCAGGGCCAGGTTGCGCGCGATCTCGCGTTCCCATCGGTCGCCGTTGGCCAGCAGCTTGTCCTTGTCGTAGTAGAGTTCCTCGCGCGTCTCCGTGGCGAACTCGAAATTCGGGCCCTCGACGATCGCATCGACAGGACAGGCTTCCTGGCAGAAGCCACAATAGATGCACTTCACCATGTCGATATCGTAGCGCACGGTGCGACGTGTGCCGTCGTTGCGGCGCGGACCAGCCTCGATGGTGATTGCCTGCGCAGGACAGATCGCTTCGCACAATTTACAAGCTATGCAGCGTTCCTCGCCATTCGGATAGCGGCGCAGCGCATGCTCGCCACGAAACCGCGGGCTCACCGGCCCCTTCTCGAACGGATAATTCAACGTTGCCTTCGGCGCGAAGAAATAGCGCATCGACAGAAAGAATGCGCTGATGAACTCCCTGAGCAGCAGCGATTTGGCGGCTTGAGCGATCGCGGACATTTTTTACTCTCCCCCAAGCAGCGGACCGACGAACCAGCCCACGATGGGCAGCAGCACGAACTGGCTGACGCCGGTTATGTTCAGAACCCTTCCTCGTCTCGGGCAACTCGACGCGCGAGGCCAGCATCCGCAGCAGGTAAAAATCCGCAGCCGCTACAACCAACCCGACAAGAGCACCAATGATGGAAGCCGACATCAGCCAAGCCCCGTAATTTTGAGAAAGGCGGCGGTTATGACGACCATCGCAAGCGACAGCGGCAGGAACACCTTCCAGCCCAGACGCATGAGCTGGTCATAGCGGTAGCGTGGCACAAACGCCTTCACTATCGAGAACATAAAGAACATCAGGCAGACCTTGAGCACGAACCAGATCACACCGGGCACCCAGGTGAATGGCACGAAATTGAAGGGTGGCAGCCACCCGCCGAGGAAGAGCACTGTCGTCAGGGCGCACATCAGCATGATCGCGACATACTCGCCCAGGAAGAACAGCAGGAATGGCGTGGAGGAATATTCGATCATGTGGCCGGCAACGAGCTCCGATTCGGCCTCGACAAGGTCGAAGGGCGGACGATTGGTCTCGGCAAGCGCCGAAATGAAGAACACGACGAACATCGGGAACAGCGAGAGCCAATGCCAGTCGAGGAAGCTGTTTGGAAGACCGATTATCGTACCGACACCGTCGCGCTGTGCCTGCACGATGTCGGTAAGGTTCAGCGATCCCACGCAGAGAAGGACAGTGATAATGACGAACCCAATCGACACCTCGTAAGACACCATCTGCGCCGCAGACCGCAGCGCGCCGAGGAACGGATACTTCGAGTTGGAGGCCCATCCGCCCATGATCACGCCGTATACTTCCAGCGACGAAATGGCGAAAATGTAAAGTACACCGACATTGATGTTGGCGACCGCCCAGCCTTCATTGACCGGAATTACCGCCCATGTCGCCAACGCCAGCGACGCGGAGACCAGCGGGGCAAGCAGGAAGACGCCCTTGTTGGCGCCAGCCGGAATAATCGGCTCCTTGAGCACGAATTTCAGCAGATCAGCGAAAGACTGAAGCACGCCGAATGGACCGACGACATTTGGACCGCGGCGAAGCTGCACGGCCGCCCAGACCTTGCGGTCGGCATAGAGCATAAAGGCAATGAACACCAATAGGACGATCAGCAGCACCACAGACTTGAGCAGGATGATCAAGGCCGGAACGACATAAATGGCAAAAATGCTTTCCATCACACGCCTTACTCCGCCGCCTGCTTAAAACCGCTCTTTGCGAGAGCGGAGCACTCGGCCATCACCGCGGAAGCGCGCGCAATTGGGTTGGTCAGATAGAAGTCTTTGACCGGCGATGCAAATGCCGCTTTCGACACCGTGCCGCCAATGTTGGCGGCCATCGCCACATCCCCGGCGCTGCCGGGCGCGATCTCATCGACCTTGGCAAGGTGTGGATGCGCGGCATGCAGCGAACTGCGGAGTTGGGCCAGCGAATCGAACGGCAGCTTCTTGCCCAGCACATCGGAGAGGGCCCGCAGAATTGCCCAGTCCTCGCGGGCGTCGCCCGGCGCAAAGCCAGCTCGATTGGTCATCTGCACCCGGCCCTCGGTGTTGACGTAAGTGCCCGACTTCTCCGTATAGGCGGCTGCCGGCAGGATGACATCGGCCCGATGCGCACCCGCATCGCCGTGTGTGCCGATATAGACGACGAAGGCGTTGCTCGCCGCCGAAAGATCAAGCTCGTCCGCGCCGAGCAGGAAGAGCACTTCGGTGCCCCCCAGCATGCCGGCTACGTCCTTGCCGTCCGTGCCGGGCACGAAACCGATATCAAGACCGCCAACCCGCGCTGCAGCGTTGTGGAGAACGGCAAAGCCATTCCAGCCTTCCATCACGGCGCCGACTGCGTTCGCCAGTTTCGCGGCAAGTCCAAGCACCGCCGCGCCGTCCTCTCGGGCCAAGGCCCCCTGCCCGACGATAATCAGCGGACGCGACGCAGCCTTGAGCTTTTCGAAGAAGGCGCCGTTGCCGGCCGCCAGGTCCTTGAGCGTCTCCGCACCCGCGCCGAGCAATTCGTACGGGTAGCGCAAATCGTCGGCTTGGCCGATGACGCCGACCGGCAGCTCTCCGCTCCGATAGCGCTTGCGGATGCGGGCGTTGAGCAAGGATGCTTCAAAGCGCGGATTTGCGCCGATGATCAACACCGCGTCAGCCTGCTCGATGCCCTCGATGGTCGGGTTGAAGATATAGCTGCCACGGCCGAGCGACGGGTCGAGCGCCGCGCCATCCTGCCGGCAGTCGATGTTCTGCGAGCCGAGCGACTGCACCAGCAGTTTCAGCGCGTACATCTCCTCAACGGCGGCCAGGTCGCCGGCAATCGCGCCGATCTTATCGCCACTTGGTTTTCGACACGGCCGCTTTGATCGCCGCGAAGGCGTCCGGCCAACTGGCTGGCGCAAGCTTTCCGTTCGTGCGGACATATGGCCGATCGAGGCGTTGCGTCCGCAGGCCGTCCCAGATGAAGCGGCTCTTGTCGGAAATCCACTCCTCATTCACCTGCTCGTTGACGCGCGGCATGATGCGCATGACCTCGCGGCCTCGGGTATCGACGCGAATTGCCGAGCCGACGGCGTCCATGACATCGATCAATTCGGTCTTCTGCAACTCCCAGGGACGCGCTGTGAAGGCGAATGGCTTCGACGTCAGGGCTCCTACGGGGCAAAGGTCTATGACATTGCCCTGCAATTCCGAGGTCATCGCCTGCTCGAGATAAGTCGTGATCTCGGCATCCTCGCCGCGACCGATCAGGCCGAGTTCGGAAATGCCGGCCACTTCCGTAGTGAAGCGCACGCAGCGCGTGCAGTGGATGCAACGGTTCATCACCGTCTTGACCAGCGGGCCGATATACTTGTCTTCCACCGCGCGCTTGTTCTCATGGTAGCGCGAAGAGTCGACGCCAAACGCCATGGCCTGGTCCTGCAAGTCGCATTCGCCACCCTGATCACAGATCGGACAGTCCAGCGGATGGTTTATCAGCAGGAATTCCATGACGCCTTCGCGCGCCTTCTTGACCATCGGCGTTGTCGTGAAGATTTCCGGCGCTTCTCCATTCGGGCCGGGGCGCAGGTCGCGCACGCCCATGGCACAGGAAGCCGCCGGTTTGGGCGGGCCGCCCTTCACCTCGATTAAGCACATGCGGCAATTGCCGGCAATCGACAGCCGCTCGTGAAAACAGAAACGCGGCACTTCCGCACCAGCCGCCTCAGCCGCCTGAAGCAGTGTGTAGTGGTCGGGTACCTCGATCTCTTTCCCGTCGACCTTGAGCTTCGCCATTCTTAGTCTTTCCCGATCAGGCGCAACGCGCCTGCTGCCAGAGCTTCACATGCGGCAGGTGTGCCCAGCCAAACGCGAAATCGCTATCCCCACTTTCATGCAGATGCTGGAGCCGCCTCTTGGCTTCTTCAAGCGTCGGTTGATACCCTTCGTCAACCCACCACATGACGAAATGCTGCTTGTCCATCACCGAGAACCATTCCGCGCGCTTGCGGTAGATCTGCTTGTGCACGGTGTTCCAGACAAAATGCTCGAGACTCTCCGCATCCCGCCACACACTCATGTTGGTTATGAGCATCGGGTCATCAAACGCGGGGGTATCGGTCGCGTTGCCGTTATCGTCCGTCAGTCGCCACGCGAAGCCATCGCTACGTTCGGCTAGAGCGTTTATGCGATCGAGATTGTCGACGAACTCCGAAACCTCGGGCGAGTCGATCGGGAATTTGAGCCGGGCGATATTGAGCTGGGCGAGGTGCATGGCAGCCTCCTAACCCGTCTTCGCGGCTGCGCGTTTCGCAGCCTTCGCCAACCAGTCGTCGCGCCCGATACGCCCCCCGAACCCGAGCATGTCGTCAACCCACGCAACCTCCGCCTCATTCCACTCTGCGATCTGCGCATAGGTCCAGATGCCGAGTCCATTCAGCACCTGTTCGACCTTTGGGCCGATGCCTGTGATCGCCTTGAGATCGTCGGGCTGCTCCGGCTTCACCAGCATTGCCGGCTTGATCTTTTCCACAGAAGCGCCGCCGCCTGTCGCGGCTGCACCAACTTTCGCAGTTATTGCCTCGGCGGCTGCAGGCTGCTTAACGTTCGTCACAACTCCCGCGTGATTGGCTTTCACCGTCGACGGCTTCACCTTGCGCGTCTTGACCGCATCGGCCTTCGGGGCGGAAGGTCTCTGGGCAGGTTTTGCGTCGACTGGCGGGGCACTCCGCGCCGAAACCGCCTTTGGCTCGCCAATCTGCTTGGGTTTCAGCGTTACGACCACCGCCTCTTCTGCCTGAGCGAGTTTGGCCGTGCCGATGCCGGCGCGAACCACAGGCGCAGGCTGCTCCCGAAACGCATCCGCATCGAGTTCATCGAACATGGGCGAAAACAGACGCTGTGAGGCGACCGTCGCGCCGGACATCGCACCGAGCCAAAGGCCGATGGCCTGGCTTGCAAAACCGATGCCGATCGCCGACATCGCCGCAACACCTGCCATCGGATGCGCAAACAGGTTGACGGTGCTGGCGATTTCCACCGGCACTCCAGCCTCTGCGTCTTTGGTTTCCATGTTCAACATCGTCTTCTTGGGCAGCAGATCGTCAGGGAGGGAAAATATCGACATGGCATAATCCTTTGTCGCTTGTTTCGTCGCCTGCTCTCCGCGCCTCCCCCAGAGCATCACGTCTTTTCAGTTATTCCGCCGCCACCATCACCGGCTCGACCCGGTGCGCGTTGCGCGAAAACTCGTCGATGCGCCGTTCGATCTCCGGGCGGAAGTTGCGGATCAGCCCCTGCACCGGCCAAGCGGCAGCGTCGCCGAGAGCGCAAATCGTGTGACCTTCGATCTGCTTGGTGACATCGAGCAGCATATCGATCTCGCGCTTCTGCGCCTCGCCCCGCACCAGCCGCTCCATCACGCGCCACATCCAGCCCGTGCCCTCGCGGCAAGGGGTGCACTGGCCGCAACTCTCATGCTTGAAGAAGTAGGAGAGCCGCGCAATCGCTTTCACGATATCGGTCGACTTGTCCATGACGATCACGGCAGCCGTGCCGAACGAAGATTTCTTCTCGCGCAATCCATCGAAATCCATGGGGCAGTCGATAATGTCTTCAGCTTTCACAACCGGACATGAGGCACCCCCAGGGATGACAGCCAACAGATTATCCCATCCGCCGCGAATACCGCCGCCATGCGTCTCGACCAGTTCGCGGAAGGTAATGCCCATGGTCTCCTCGACCGTGCATGGCGTATTCACGTGGCCAACCAGCATGAACAGCTTGGTGCCGACATTGTTCGGTCGGCCGAAGGACGAGAACCACGCAGCGCCGCGCCGGAGGATAGTCGGCGCCACGGCAATCAACTCGACGTTGTTGACCGTTGTCGGGCAGCCATAAAGGCCGACATTGGCTGGGAACGGCGGCTTGAGGCGCGGCTGGCCCTTCTTGCCCTCAAGGCTCTCCAGCAGCGCGGTCTCTTCCCCGCAAATGTAGGCGCCCGCCCCATGGTGAACGTAAATTTCGAAATCGTAGCCGTTATTGTTGTCTCTGCCGATCAGCTTGGCGTCATAGGCCTCGTCGATCGCGCGTTGCAACGCCTCGCGCTCGCGGATGAACTCGCCGCGTATGTAGATATACGCTGCCACCGCGCCCATGGCGAAACCGGCCAGCAGGCATCCTTCGACCAGTGTATGAGGATCGTGACGCAAAATATCGCGATCCTTACAGGTTCCGGGCTCCGACTCGTCGGCGTTGACGACCAGGTATGAGGGTCGCCCATCGCTTGCCTTCGGCATGAACGACCACTTGAGACCGGTCGGAAAGCCCGCGCCGCCGCGGCCGCGCAGGCCCGACGCCTTCATCTCGTTGACGATCCACTCGCGGCCTTTCTCAATAAGGCCGGCGGTTCCGTCCCAATGCCCGCGCGACATCGCGCCCTTCAACGACTTGTCGAAGCGACCGTAAATATTGTTGAAGATGCGGTCTTTGTCAGCGAGCATCACTCACCTTCTTGCTGCGCGCAACGATAACGATCCCAGCCAGCAACCCAACACATGTAGCGGCGTATGACCACGCGCTTTCAGGCCCCGGCAGGCCGGCAAAACGGCTTACGATCTCTAGCAATGCATGCGAGACCACGATGCACGCGATACCGAGGACAACGTCGTTTACCGTCAGCGCCATTACTCCCGATCCCCTCGGGTCTTGCCTGCCATATCCTTCGTCGCGGCCGCAGGGCTCTGCTTTGTCTCGGGCGCCTTGAACGCAACCTCCGGCTCATTCTTCGGCGCCTTTGACTTGCGCGCCTTCACGACCATCTCGACAGCATCGGAGGTGAGGTTCGCAGCCTCGGCCGAATGCGCCGGCGCGCTGACGCTTGCCGTGCCCTCCACGGCCGGAGCCACCTTCGTTGTCGACGGTGATTTCAGTGCGGGATTGGTTTCATCGGCGTCGGTTCTTGGCCTTGCTGCCTCGCTCGGCGGAACGGTTGCGGGTGCGGCGGCCGCCGGCGCCTTCGCCGGCTTCGCAGCCTTGCTGCGGCCCGATTTCGAGATGGCCTTTTCATCCTGCAGAGACGTAAAGCCTGAAATCGGTGCGGAGAACCAGCGGTCGGTCTGAGGGCCCACCTTCACCGTCGAGCCGTTGCCGGCCTCGAACGCATCGATGATCTCGGCGAGACGCGCCGGCGTCAGATCCTCGTATGTATCCTTGGAGATCATGACCATGGGTGCGTTCACGCAGGCTCCGAGGCACTCGACCTCCTCCCACGACAGCGTGCCTTCGGCATTGGGATGAAACTGGTCGTGATGGATCTTCGACCGGCAGACATTCATGAGCGCTTCGGATCCGCTCAGCATGCAGGGCGTAGTGCCACAGACCTGAACATGCGCCCGCGTACCGACCGGCTTCAGCTGGAATTGCGTATAGAAGGTGGCGACTTCGAGCACGCGAATATAGGGCATGTCGAGCATATCGGCGACGTGTTCGATTGCGGCCTTCGTCACCCAACCGTCCTGCTCCTGCGCGCGCATGAGCAACGGGATCACCGCCGATTGCTGGCGACCCGGCGGGTACTTTTCAATGGTCTTTTGGGCCCAATCCGCATTCGCCCCGGAAAAGGCGAAGGCGGCTGGCTGGACGGCTGGCTCGGCTAGACGGCGGACGGACATGGTGCTCCGTGCACAATTTTGGACTGCTTTGTTGCGATGCGTTCTAACACACGCGATGCAAAAGGCCAGTAGCGGATTGCCACAGGTAAAGCCAATTTCAATCGCTTGAATCCGCCGAGCCAGATCGACTGTCGACGCTGCGCACCATCACCTGTCGACCTCGCCAAAGACGATGTCGAGCGAGCCAAGAATCGCTCCTACGTCGGCCAGCATGTGACCCCTGCAAATGAAATCCATCGCCTGTAGATGCGCAAAACCTGGAGCCCGCAACTTGCAGCGGTAAGGCTTATTGCTGCCGTCGGCGACCAGATAGACGCCGAACTCGCCCTTCGGCGCCTCGACAGCGGCATACACTTCGCCGGCCGGCACACGATAGCCCTCCGTGTAGAGCTTGAAGTGATGGATCAGTGCTTCCATAGAGCGCTTCATCGCCGCGCGCTTGGGCGGAACGACCTTACCGTCCTCATTGGAAACAGGTCCGGTTCTTTCGGCACCGAGAAGCCGTTCGACGCATTGACGCATGATCTTGGCCGATTGCCGCATCTCTTCCATACGGATCAGATAGCGATCGAAGTTATCGCCATTCTTGCCGATCGGAATATCGAATTCCATTTCGGGGTAGCATTCGTAGGGTTGCGACTTGCGAAGGTCCCACGCAGCGCCGGATCCGCGCACCATCACGCCCGAAAAGCCCCAGGCCCAGGCATCCTCAATCGAGACGACGCCGATGTCGACATTGCGCTGCTTGAAGATGCGGTTGGGCGTCAGCAACGTATCGAGATCATCAACCGTTTTCAGGAACGGGTCGATCCACTTGCCGATGTCCTCGACGAGCCTGTCCGGCAGATCCTGATGGACACCACCGGGACGGAAGTAAGCTGCATGCAAGCGCGCGCCACAAGCCCGCTCGTAGAAAACCATGAGCTTTTCACGCTCTTCAAAGCCCCAGACAGGCGGTGTAAGCGCGCCGACATCCATCGCCTGCGTCGTGACATTGATCAGGTGGTTCAGGATGCGGCCGATCTCGGAATAGAGCACGCGGATCAGCTGGCCGCGCTTCGGCACGTCTATCCCCAGCAGTCGCTCAATGCCCAGCGCAAAGGCGTGTTCCTGGTTCATAGGCGCGACGTAGTCTAGCCGATCGAAGTACGGAATCGCCTGCAGGTAGGTCTTCGCTTCGATCAGTTTCTCGGTGCCACGATGCAGCAGCCCGATATGCGGATCGACGCGCTCGACGACTTCGCCGTCCAATTCCAGCACCAGCCGAAGAACACCATGCGCCGCAGGGTGCTGCGGCCCGAAGTTGATGTTGAAATTGCGGACACTGTGCTCGGTCATCAGGACGCTACCTCGTCAAGGGTCGCTCGTCGATCGTTGGTCGTCGGTCGCAACGATGCTTTGGTGGCAACCTTTCGGATCAAACTACCGAGCATTCGGCCCACATCATCGGCGCCTGCAAGGAGCTGATCCATCGCGCTCTGCTCCAGCAGCCCCACCCTGAAAGCCAAGAGCAGATGGGTCTCAAGCTCTTTCAATGAGCCTTGAGCGATGCGTAGGAAATACGCAAAGGAACCAGCCGAGTCTCGCCCGAATCCCTCGGCTATATTGGCCGGAATGGAAGCGGCGGATCGACGAACTTGCGAGGTTAATCCAAACATCTCTTCTCTTGGCCATGCCGCGGTGACACGATATGCGCTCTCCGCCTGATCCATCGACAACTGCCAAACTCTCAGATCGCGGTATGAATGTAACGGGGGCATGTTTACCGACTTACGAATTACGACCGACAATCCACGACAGACTCACTGCTTCGCTTTTTCATCGCCCGGCAACACATAGTCCGTTCCCTCCCAAGGCGACATGAAGTCGAAGTTTCTGAATTCCTGCTTCAGCTCGACGGGCTCATAGACGACCCGCTTGGCCTCGTCGTCGTAGCGCACCTCCACGAAGCCGGTAAGCGGGAAGTCCTTGCGTAGCGGGTGACCCTCGAAACCGTAGTCGGTCAGCAGCCGGCGCAGGTCGGGATGGTCGGAGAACAGAATGCCGTAGAGATCATATGCCTCGCGCTCGAACCAGTCGGCGCCCAGGAAAACGCCCGTCGCGGAAGGCACCAACGTGTCCTCATCCGCCTGGACCTTCACACGGATGCGCAGGTTTCGGCGTGGCGACAGCAGGTGATAGACGACATCGAACCGCTTGGGCCGCGACGGATAGTCAGCACCGCATATGTCGATAAACGAGAAGAACTGGCACTGTGCGTCGTCCTTGAGGAAACGCAGCACTTCGATAATGTCGCTCGCGTCAGCGGAAAGCGTAAGCTCGCCATAGGCAAGCACCGCATCGCCAATCTTCGCACCCAGCTTTTCCTGGATGTGGCCCGACAGGGCATTGAGGGCCTCGCTCATGTCAGATCACCGCTCGATCGTCCCGGTGCGCCGGATCTTCTTCTGCAGAAGCAGAACGCCATACAAAAGGGCTTCGGCGGTCGGTGGGCAGCCGGGAACATAGATGTCCACCGGCACGATGCGGTCGCACCCGCGCACCACCGAATAGGAATAGTGGTAGTAGCCCCCGCCATTGGCGCAGGAACCCATCGATATCACATAGCGCGGCTCTGGCATCTGGTCGTAGACCTTGCGCAGCGCCGGCGCCATTTTGTTGGTCAGCGTTCCCGCAACGATCATGACGTCCGACTGGCGCGGCGAGCCGCGTGGCGCGACACCGAAGCGCTCCATATCGTAGCGTGGTCCAGATGCCTGCATCAGGCCCTCGACGGCACAGCAGGCGAGGCCGAAAGTCATCCACATCAGCGAACCGGTGCGCGCCCACGTGACCAGCGCATCGGTTGAGGTGACGATAAAGCCCTTGTCGGAAAGCTCGTTGTTGAGCTCACCGAAGAAAACGTCGTCGGATCCGACCGGCTTGCCCGTATTCGGATCGAGGATGCCCTTCGGACGGGGCGCGACGAGCGTGGTGTTGGCGTCGTTCAATCCCATTCCAGGGCACCTTTTTTCCACTCGTAGATGAAACCGATTGTCAGTACGCCGAGGAAAACCATCATCGACCAGAAGCCGACCATGCCGATCTTGCCGAACGATACCGCCCACGGGAAGAGGAACGCGACCTCCAGGTCGAAGATAATGAACAGGATCGACACCAGATAGAAGCGGATGTCGAACTTCATGCGCGCATCATCGAAGGAGTTGAAGCCGCATTCATAGGCCGAAAGCTTTTCCGGATCCGGATTGCGATACGCAACCAGATAGGGCGCCACGATCAGCGCGACGGGGATCAGGATCGAAACACCCAGAAAGATGATGACGGGGAGATATGAACTGAGCAGCCCGTCCATGTTCCAAGCCTTCCGTTGACGATCACGATCTCGACCATAGCACGGAATGGAGGGCTGGGACCGCGACAGTCTGACCCGTATGGCCAGCGCCCGAAACCTTGCTGCGATGTGGCCGAGCGTTAGCGCAGGCAGGTGACCGACGCAAGACGATCCTTGGCGAAATGATGGCTAAGTCATCGTCGCGGCACTCATCAACGCCGGTTTTGACGTTACCGCTGATTGCATCCTGTCAGGAGCTTTGAGAAAGCGGGTGGACGAACGCTATGCCGCTTGTCCATATGGTTCGGCTCCGCTCAAACGCCGGAAAGGGCGCATGAAAGAAAAGATCTCCCTGCCGCTCGCCCGACGCATCGCGATTGCTGCGCAAGGCCTCGCCGATCCGCGCCCGTCCGGGCCGATTACCCGCAGGCATCTCGGCAAGGTTGTAGACCGGCTCGGCCTTTTGCAGATCAATTCCGTCAGCGCGGTCGTGCGAGCGCATTACATGCCGCTGTTTTCCCGGCTCGGTCCATACCCGATGTCGCTGCTGGATGACGCCGCTGCCCCAGGACGAAAGCGCACGCTTTTCGAATACTGGGCCCACGAAGCCTCTCTGCTTCCGCTGAAGACCTGGCCGCTGATGCAATGGCGCATGCGGCGCGCACGGGAAAACGATCCGAACGAAATCTACAAGGGTCTGGCGCTTTGGGCTCAACAATAACCGCGAAATGATCGAACAGGTTTTCGAGGAAGTGAGGGCGCGCGGTCCAATTGCCGCGTCCGCTATCGAAGGGCACAAGGGTAAGGGCGGCTGGTGGGGCTGGTCGGATGCGAAGGCTGCATTTGAGTGGCTGTTCTGGGCCGGCCGCATAACGACCCATTCGCGCCGCGGTTTCGCGCGCTTCTATGATCTTCCCGAACGCTGTCTGCCGCCGGAAATCCTCAGCGCACCCGTTCCGAGCGACCAGGACGCACATCGGCAATTGCTGCGCATCTCCGCGCGGGCGCTCGGCATCGGTACGGCACAATGCCTGCGCGACTATTTTCGGCTGGGACCCGCAGACATCGCCGGGCGGCTGGAAGAACTTGTCGAGGAAGGCGATCTCATCCCGGTGACGATCGAGCGCTGGCACCGCCCCGGTTATATCTGGAAAGAGGCGCGCCGCCCTCGCAGGGTCTCCGCACGCGCATTGCTCGCCCCGTTCGATCCGCTCGTCTTCGAACGGACGCGCACCGAAAAGCTGTTCGATTTTCACTATCGCATCGAAATTTACACACCCGAGCACAAGCGGCAGTTCGGTTACTATGTGCTGCCCTTCCTGCTCAACGACCGCATCGTCGCCCGGGTGGACCTGCGCGCCGATCGCCCCAACGGCGTGTTGCGGGTCATGGCCGCCTACGCCGAGCCGGGTGCGCCTGTAAGCACGGCCACCGAACTTGCCGAAGAACTGGAGCTTATGCGTCAATGGCTTGGACTCGAGCGCCTTGAGATACAGCCCGCCGGCGATCTCGGGCCGGCGCTGGCCAAGCAAATGCTGCCGGCAGGCGCGTTGACAGCCTTGGCCGCTGGGGCGTAAATCGCCGTCGACGGTCCCTCCTCCGCAACGAGAAGGGCTAAGAGGGAATGCGGTGAGGTTTATGCCAACTCCGCAGCTGTCCCCGCAACTGTAAGCGGCAAGCCCGCGCCGAAAGCCACTGGAGCGATCCGGGAAGGCGGCGATGGCGGAGAGCCGCGAGCCAGGAGACCTGCCGTCACGACCGAAATCCCACAGTCCGGCGGGCGATCCGGATGAGGAGTAGTGTGACGTGACTGTCGACTTGGCTGCGACCACCCAGGGCTCTGCCGGCGAGGCCGTAACGCTTGTCGTCTGCGCGTCCTGCCGCGACGAGACCGGTTCGGATGCACGCCCGCGCGCCGGCGAAATACTCGGCGATACGGTACGCGAACTCGCACGAAACACCGAAATCACCGTCCGCCAGGTCGAATGCCTCGGCAATTGTAAGCGGCGACTGAGCGCCGCCATGCTGCGCAACGGCTGTTGGAGCTACGTGTTCGGCGACCTGACACAGGAAAACGCGCCGGACCTCATTGCGGGCGCCACATTGTTCGCCACGTCCATCGACGGCCTGATGCCTTGGCGGGGGCGTCCGGATTGTCTCAAGCGCGGGCTCGTCGCCCGCCTTCCACCCGCTTCGCTTCTCGAGGACCTTTCATGACCGCTTCGCTCAATCGCGTTCCCTGCACCGTCGTCACCGGCTTCCTCGGCGCCGGCAAGACGACGATGATCCGCCATATCCTCGAAAACGCCGGTGGGCGCCGGCTGGCGCTGATCGTCAACGAATTCGGCGACATCGGTATCGACGGCGAGATCCTCAAGGGCTGCGGCGTCGATGCCTGCCCGGAGGAAAACATCATCGAGCTTGCCAATGGCTGCCTTTGCTGCACCGTCGCCGACGACTTCGTGCCGGCGCTCGACCAGATTCTGGCCATGGAGCCGAAGGTCGATCACATCATTATCGAAACCTCCGGCCTGGCCCTGCCGAAGCCGCTGGTGCAGGCGTTCCAGTGGCCGACGGTGAAGAGCCGCGTCACGGTAGACGGCGTCATCGCGGTGGTCGACGGACCGGCGCTCGCCGCCGGCAAGGTCGCCTCCGACATGGATGCGCTGGCCGCGCAGCGCGCCGCCGACGGCTCGCTCGACCATGACGATCCGATCGAGGAGGTCTTCGAGGATCAGGTTGCTTGCGCCGATCTTGTCATCCTGTCGAAGAGCGACCTGATGGACGCGGATGCGAGCCGCCGCGCCGTCAGACTGATCGACACGCATCTGTCACGCGCGGTTAAGATCGTGCCGACCTCGCAAGGCCGTATCGACCCGTCCGTTATGCTGGGCCTGGGTCTCGCGGTCGAAGACGACATCGAGAACCGCAAGACCCATCATGACGACGAACTCGACCATGAGCACGACGATTTCGATTCCTTCATCATCGAGTTGCCGAGAGTTTCCGATCCAGAGGAACTTGCGCGCCGCATCTCCTCCGCGGCTGAAAGCGAGAAAGTCCTGCGGATGAAGGGCTTCATCTCTGTCGCCGGCAAGCCGATGCGGCTCCTGGTGCAGGCGGTCGGCCCACGCGTCAATCACTACTATGATCGCGCCTGGACACCTACCGATGATCGCCGCTCGCGGCTGGTGGTCATCGGCCTTCGCGGCCTCGACCGTGCGGCGGTCGAGACCATCTTGCTGGGTTGACGGTTAAAACGGATACGGGTTGCACAATGCACATCCTGCCCACGATATCCGCCTCGCTTGATGATCTCATCGAGCCGGTCGACCTCCGTCAGGCTCCGGCGGATATCGTATCGTTGTCCTTCACGGACAGCGATCTCGCCGGAATCGCTGCCGCGTGGAAACGCCATGAAACAACTCTGCCGTCGATGCGCCTGGCGGCTTTGCGCGACCTTCGCCATCCGCTGTCGGTCGACCTCTGGCTGGAGAAAGTGGCGACCCATGCGAAGGTCATCCTTGTCCGCATTCTCGGCGGCTACGAGTGGTGGCGCTACGGCTGCGACCAACTCGCGGCATTAGCCCGGACAAGAGGTATCAAGCTGGCGCTGCTGCCGGGCGAATGCCGCGAGCAGGACGAGCGGCTGGTCGAATGCTCGACCTTGCCCCGCGAAGAACTCGACGCGCTGCTCGCCTTCTTCCGCGAGGGCGGCCCCGGCAACATGGATGCGCTGGTGCGCCAACTGGCGGGGTTGGCGCAAGGCGGCGTTGAAAGGGGCGCACCGGTCGATGTGCCCAAGGCCGGGTTTTACTTCCTCCAAAACAGGAAGATGCCAACGTGGCGCCTTACCCTCCCTACAACAAGGGGGAGGGTAAGATCGCAACAGTCCCCATCCTTTTCTACCGCTCTATGCTGCTCGCTGACGATGTCGCCCCCATCGACGCGCTTTGTGCCGCGCTTGCCGCCAAAGGCATCCGGCCTCAACCAATCTTTGTCGCCAGCCTCAAGAGACCCCGAATTCGCTCGCGTTCGTCGAGGCCGCTCTCCGCGACCTGGCGCCGTCGGCGATCATCACAGCCACGGCTTTCGCCGCTGGCGCCGAGCCCGGTGCCGACACGCTGTTCGATCGTTGCGGCGTTCCGGTGTTCCAGGTCATCGTCGCCACAACCCGACGAGACGCATGGGAAAAGAACGCGCGCGGGCTGCTCCCTGCGGATCTGGCCATGCATGTCGTCATGCCGGAACTTGACGGACGCATCCTTGCCGGCGCGGTGTCTTTCAAGGCACCAGAGTGCTGTGGATGCGGCGCTTGGCTTCACCGCACTTGCCAACACAGCCCGAGCCGGATCGCGTCGAGCAGGTGGCAACACGCATCGCGGCCTTCCTGCGCCTGATCGAAACGCCGCGCCAAAACCGGCGTCTTGCAATCCTGATTCCGGACTATCCATCCGCTCCCGGCCGCACCGGTTACGCCGTCGGCCTTGACGTTCCCTCAAGCGTGCTGGCGATGCTGCATGACTTGAAGGCGGCAGGATATGGCGTTGATTCGATTCCAGAATCGCCAAAAGCCTTGCTGGATGCGCTGTCGCAGGGGACCATGGGCTTAGCCTTGGAGGACTATCGCTCGCTGAGTACAACGTTGCCAGCCGAAGCGTTGACAGCTGTCAACGCGGCGTGGGGGAGCAGCCCGTTACCCTCCCCCTTGTCGGGCAGGTGCCGCCCGAAGGGCGGCGCTGGGGGTACTCCGACCAAAACGCCGGCGACCAACCACCCCCACCCCGTTGCTGCGCGGCCGACCCTCCCCGCAAGGGGGAGGGTGAAGAATGCCTTCACCTTCCGCGCTGCCACCTTCGGTAACATCACCGTTGCGCTTGCGCCGGATCGCGGGCGCTCCGCCGACCGCCGTACCGACTATCACGACCCAGCCCTGCCGCCGCGACATGAACTGATCGCCTTCGGCCTATGGCTGCGCGAAACACTCGGCTGCCACGCGCTTATCCATGTCGGCGCGCATGGCACGCTCGAATGGCTGCCGGGCAAGACGGTGGCGCTAAGCAAGAGTTGCTTCCCGGAAATCGTCACCGGCCTGCTGCCAGTCATCTACCCGTTCATCGTCAGCAACCCGGGCGAGGCCGCACAGGCAAAGCGCCGCATCGCAGCGGTGACGCTCGGCCACCTGCCACCGCCGATGACTGCTGCCGGTCTGGACGAGAACCAGCAGAAGCTGGAACGCCTGGTCGATGAATACGCGCAGGCTGACGGCCTCGATCGCCGTCGCCGCGACCGTTTGGCGAAGCTGATCGTCGACACGGCCGCCAGGACCGGACTTGCCGGCGATGCGGGTGTCGCCAAGACCGACGCGCCCGACGAGGCGCTGCGCCGCATCGATGCCTGGCTCTGCGACCTCAAGGATTTCGCCGTTAAGGATGGCCTGCATATCTATGGTCGCGCAGCGGCGGACGAAGGCGAACCGATGCGCCGCGCCAGTGCCGACGCCGAGCGCGAGGCGCTGCTTGCCGCGCTCGATGGCCGGCATATTCGCGCCGGGCCGGCCGGCGCGCCCACGCGCGGTCGAACCGATGTGCTGCCGACCGGCCGCAATCTGTTCACCGCCGATCCGCGCACCATGCCGACTCCGACCGCATTCGACCTCGGCAAGGCAGCGGCCGAGGATGTGCGTGCGCCGCTACCTGCAGGATCATGGCGACTGGCCGCGCTCGCTGGTGATCGATCTTTGGGGCAGCGCATCGTTGCGCACCGGCGGCGAGGAAATCGCCCAGGGCCTGTTCCTGATGGGCTGCCGGCCGCAATGGGACCCCGCCACCGGTCGGGTGACCGGCATAGAGGTGCTGCCGCAAGCCACGATTGGCCGCCCGCGTGTCGATGTCACCTGGCGCATTTCCGGCCTGTTTCGCGACATGTTCCCGACCCAGATCGCGCTGATGGATGCGGCCGCCCGTGCCGTCGCCGCCTGTGATGAGGATACTGCCGACAATCCGCTCGCGGCAGAAGTGCGCGCTACCGGCAGGCCCCCTGCCCGCATTTTTGGTTCGACGCCAGGAACCTACGGCGCCGGCGTCGAGGATATTCTGGCGCGCGGAGACTGGCATGACAGAGAAGAGATCGGCCGCGCCTATCTGGACGCTGCGTCTCATGCGTATGGAGGCGCGGACGGCGAAGGCATCGCCGCGCCCGGCGCATTTGCCGGTCGCATCGCCACCGCCGATATGCTGGTGCATACCGGTGATGATCCGACGCGCGACATCCTGGAAGGCTCTGCTGATGTCGCCTTCATAGGCGGCTTTTCGGCGGCACTGGCGGCGCTCGGTAAGAATGCCGACGTTATCGTGCTCGACACCAGCGACCCGGCGCGCCCTCGCCCGCGATCGGTGACGGAAGCCGTAACCCGTGTCGTGCGCGCCCGCGCCACCAATCCGCGATTCATCGAAGGCCAGATGCGCCACGGGCCACGAGGCGCTTCCGAATTCGCCGAGACTGTCGACCGCCTTGTTGGTTTCGCCGAGACCACAAACGCCATTCCTGGCGCACTGATCGAAGCTGTGTACGATGCCTATGTCGGCGATGAACGCGTGCGGGCGTTCCTGATCCGCGAAAATCCCGCCGCAGCTCGCGCTATCGCCGATCGGCTGGCGGCGGCAAGGCGTCGCGGCCTCTGGCATCCGCTACGAAATTCGGTCGATGACGATCTTGCCGCGCTGATCGCCGAGGCCACTGCGCTGGAGACTGCGGCGTGAACGGGCCGATGCGACGCGGTGCCTGCCCGGCGCTCTCCACGCCGATGCCGACCGGCGACGGCTTGCTGATCCGGCTCTCTCCCGCTTCCGGGGGCGTGTCGCCGAAGCAGTTGATCGGGCTCTGTGAAGCGGCGGCAAGGCACGGTAACGGCATCGTCGAAGTTACCGCGCGGGGCAGCTTCCAGTTCCGCGGATTTTGCCGGAATTCGGCCGGTCGCTTCGCCGACGATGTCGATCGGCTTGGCATTGACGTGCGCGTCGGCGTTCCGGTTGAGACGAGCCCGCTTGCGGGGATGGACCCGCAGGAAATCTGCAACCCGCTGCCGCTGGCGCAAGCGATCCGGCAGCGCATCTCCGAGGCGGGTCTCGCGGCTAGGCTCGGACCGAAGGTCTCGGTGATTGTCGATGGCGGCGGACAAGTGGCGCTGGATTCGATCGCGGCTGATGTGCGGCTGGTGGCTGTGCCCTCGCAGCGATAGCGTCTTCTGGACGGTAGCGATTGCGGGCGACGGGGCGACGGCAACGGCGGTTGGCGTTGTTTGATGAGGCTGCGAGCGCGTGTGCGGTTGCTTTGAGAACATCTGACGGGAATTGCTGACCTAGGGCGCGATGGGCGGGCGAAGGATCTCAGAGAAATACGCTCTGTCGCACCGACGGAGTGCAACTGCAACCACGACAGAGCCTTGGCGCATTCGCTTTGGCAGACAACCGCTACGCCCTTCCCGTCTCGCTCCCCTTTGGCCACACCGAAGCTGCATTCGCTGATCTCCGTCGCCGGCTCGGCGGAAGCACTCGGTGTCATCGATATCCGCCCCGCCCCGCATCGCCGCATACTGTTCATCTGCGCAACGGCCGACATCGCTGAAACACTTCGCGAATCCGCCCAAAACCTCGGCTTCATCACGTCACCATCCGATCCGCGCCACAACATCGCCGCCTGCCCCGGCTCGCCGGCCTGCGTGTCTGGAAAAATCCCGGCGCGTGAGGTCGCGGCGCAACTCGCTAAGGTGCTCGGCAGGCAGAGCGGCCTTTCCATTCACATTTCCGGCTGCGAAAAAGGCTGCGCGCGGCAGGCGACGGCCGACATCACCATTGTCGGCGACGAAAACGGCGCGCGACTTGTCGTCGGCGGGACAACCAAGGCAGCACCCCTCGCCTACACGTCGACAAGGGAACTGCCGCGCGCGATTGCATGTGCCGTCATGCACGTGGAGGCCATCCGCGCCGGGAATGGCACGGCCGCGCTCTCGCAGTCGGACGAGGCGCGGGTTGCAGCAGCGTTTGAGCAAGGATGACGATGACAGCTTACGACTACGTCCGCGACGGCGACGCCATATATGAGCGCTCCTTCGCCATCATCCGCGGCGAGGCCGATCTTTCGCGCTTTTCCGAAACAGAGGCGGATGTCGCGGTTCGCATGATCCACGCATGCGGGCAGGTCGAGGCGGCACGCCATTTCGTGTTCTCACCTGGCTTCGTCCAGGTGGCGCGGGCGGCCCTGCGCGCCGGCGCGCCGATTTTCTGCGATGCTGAAATGGTGTCGCACGGCGTCACCCGCGCTCGCCTGCCGGCCGGCAATGAAGTGATCTGCACGCTGCGCGACCCGGCGACAATCGCGGCGGCCAAGGAGATCGGCAATACCCGCTCGGCCGCCGCAATCAGGCTATGGGGCGAGCGGATGGCGGGATCGGTGGTCGCCATCGGCAATGCGCCGACCGCGCTGTTCTACCTCCTCGAATTGCTGCGCGACGGTGCGCCAAGGCCGGCCGCGATCATCGGCATGCCTGTCGGCTTCGTCGGCGCTGCGGAATCGAAGGACGCACTAGCCGAAAACTCCTACGGCGTGCCATTTGCCATCGTGCGCGGCAGGCTTGGCGGCAGCGCCATGACCGCCGCCTGCCTCAATTCGCTAGCGAGGGCGGGCCTGTGAACGCTCAACCCAAGGGACGCCTCATCGGCGTCGGCACAGGCCCCGGCGATCCCGAATTGCTGACGCTGAAAGCGGTGCGCGCACTGCGCGAGGCCGACGTGCTGGCGCATTTCGCCAAGCGCGGCAACAACGGGAATGCGCGGGCGACCGTCGCCGCGTATCTCAGGCCCGATGTCATCGAGTTGCCATTGCTCTATCCGGTGACGACGGAGATTTCCAAGGATCACACAGACTACAAAACGGAGATTGCCGAGTTCTACGAGGCATCAGCGCGGGCCGTGGCCGCGCATCTCGTTGAGGGCCGCACCGTTGCGGTGCTGAGCGAAGGCGATCCGCTGTTCTACGGGTCCTACATGCACCTGCATGTGCGGCTTTCCCCGCACTTTCCAACCGACGTGATCCCCGGTGTAACGGCTATGTCGGGCTGCTGGTCGCAAACCGGCGTGCCACTTGTGCAGGGCGATGACGTACTGACCGTACTGCCCGGTACGATGAGCGCCTTCGACCTGACCCGGCGCCTCGCCGATACCGATGCGGCGGTGATCATGAAGGTCGGGCGCAACTTGCCGAAGATTCGCCAGGCGCTGCAAATGACCGGTAAGCTGGAACGCGCCATTTATGTCGAGCGCGGCACGATGGACAACACGGCTTCCATGCGCCTTGCAGACAAGGCGGATGACAAGGCGCCCTATTTCTCGATCGTTCTGGTTCCCGGATGGGTGGGGCGGCCGTGACCGGAAAGCTCTTCGTCATCGGCCTGGGTCCGGGAAACGCCAATCAGGTTACGCCCGAGGCAAGTGCCGCGGTGTCCGCGGCTGAGATCTTTTTCGGCTACAAGCCTTATCTGGATCGGCTCGACCTACGGGAGGACCAGTTCCGCGTCGCCTCCGACAATCGCGAAGAACTCTCGCGCGCACAAGCCGCGCTGGCCAATGCCGCCGAGGGCGCGACGGTTGCCGTCGTTTCCGGTGGTGATCCGGGCGTCTTTGCTATGGCTGCAGCGGTCTGTGAGGCGATCGAGGCCGGCCCGCAGTCCTGGCGCGACATCGATGTCACGGTCGTACCGGGCGTTACGGCAATGCTTGCGGTTGCCGCCCGCATCGGCGCGCCGCTGGGTCACGATTTCTGCGCCATTTCGCTATCCGACAATCTGAAGCCGTGGGAGATCATCGAACTTCGTTTGATAGCGGCTGCCGCAGCCGGCTTTGTGATCGCGCTCTACAATCCGATCAGCAAGGCGCGACCCTGGCAGCTTGGAAAGGCGTTCGAGAGCTTACGCGCAGTCTTGCCCGCTGAAACCATTGTCATATTCGGCCGCGCCGCCGGCAGGCCGGACGAGCGCATCGAGACGATGCCGCTGGCGCAAGCCGATGCAAGTCGCGCCGACATGGCGACCTGCGTGATCATCGGCTCGGTGGAAACCCGCGCCATCGAACGAGGCGCCAAAGCACCGCTGATCTACACACCGCGTTCCTTCGCTCCGGCAAGCCAATGATCGATCGCCGCGCAAGCCTCATCGACGGATCCGACTGTCTCGACCGGAGGCAGTTGCGGCCGTTGGATGAGGATGACGTCAATACCGAGCGCTCGCGCGGCGGCAATCTTGCCGTAGGTGGAGCTGCCGCCGCTATTCTTGGCGACAATCGCATCGATTTGGTTGGCCAGCAGAAGTGCTCGCTCTTCCGCTTCCAGAAAAGGCCCACGCGCCAGAATGTAGCGAGCATTGGGAACGGCGAGCGGGGGTGTGACAGGGTCGACGCTGCGGACGAGATAGGAATGCTGAGGCGCGGCCTCGAAAGGTGCGAGTTCCTGTCGGCCGAGGGCAACAAACACGTTTCGCGCGGACGCTCCAAGCGCCGCAACAGCATCTCCGCCGTCCAGCACTTCAATCCAGCGGTCGCCTTCCGATTTCGGCCAGGGTGCACGGCGCAGTGCAAGGATCGGAATACCGACCGCGGTCACCGCTTCAGCCGCGTTCGCGGAGATTTGCGCGGCGTATGGATGTGTCGCATCGACCAGCAGGCTAATGCTCTCTTCGCGCAGATACTGGGCAAGACCCTCGGCTCCACCGAAGCCGCCGCTCCGCAAGGGAATGGCATGCGGGACTGGGTTTTGCGTGCGCCCGGCAAGCGACAGCGTAGCGGAGAGTTCGGCGCGTCCGGCAATCCGTTCGGCCAATTGCCTCGCTTCGGTGGTACCGCCGAGGATGAGAACACGGTGGGTCATCATGCCTGCTGATCAAAAGAGCAATGCCGCGCCCTGGCTATCGATCGTCGGCATCGGCGAGGACGGTTTAGAGGGTCTGGGCAGCGAGGCCAAGCGGCGCGTTGCAAACGCCGCATTCGTTTTCGGTGGCAAACGCCACTTGGCGCTGGTCTCGGAGATCATAACGGGCGTGGCACGGCCCTGGCCGACACCTTTCGACACTGAGGTGCGGTCTGTCGTGGAAGAGCGCGGCAGTCAGGTTTGCGTGCTTGCGACAGGCGATCCATTCTGCCACGGAGTCGGGTCGACTCTTGCCCGCCGTATCCCAATCGCCGAAATGACCGTCTTCCCCGCTCCTTCGGCTTTTTCGCTTGCGGCAGGCCGCCTGGGCTGGGCGCTGCAGGATGTCGAGACGATCTCGCTGCACGGCAAATCGATCGATCTGATCCGCCCCCTGCTGCATCCGGGCGCGCGCATATTGGCGCTGACATCCGACGCCGAAGGGCCGGATGCCGTCGGGAAACTGTTGGATGACGCCGGCTTTGGGTCGTCCAAGCTCACCGTGCTCGAAGCGCTTGGGGGTCCACAGGAAGCCATCCGCACCATGACTGCCGCCGACACTTGGCGCTCAAAAACATAAATTCACTCAATATTTTAGCGATCGAAATTGATTCTGAATCTGAGGCGCGCATCCTGCCCCTTACGGCGGGGATGGCCGACGATCTGTTCGAGCATGACGGCCAGATAACCAAGCGCGAAATCCGCGCGATCACGCTTTCGGCGCTCGCGCCCCGACGCGGCGAGTTGCTGTGGGATATCGGTGCCGGGTCCGGGGTCAGTCTCGATCGAATGGATGTTGAGGCATCCATCGATGCGAGCTATTGCCATTGAGGCGTCACAGGAGCGCGCCGAACGGATGGCCCGCAACGCCAATGCTTGCGGTGTCCCCAATCTTGAGATTGTTGAAGGGAAAGCGCCTGCAGCGTTGGCTGGCCTGGCGGAACCTGATGCGATTTTTGTTGGCGGCGGCGGAAGCGAACCCGGCGTCATGGATGCCGCGATCGAGGCCCTGAAGCGAGGCGGTCGGCTTGTTGCCAACGCCGTCACGCTGGAGATGGAAGCGGTGCTGATCGCCAAGCACGCCGCGCTTGGTGGCGAGCTATCCCGTATCGCCATCGCTCGCGCCGCGCCTGTCGGCGCAATGCACGGCTGGCGTCCAGCTATGCCGGTCACGCAATGGATCTGGCAAAAGCCATGATCGTCGCGGGCATTGGCTGTAGGAAAAATGTGGGCGTATCGGATGTGTTGGCCGCAATTCAAGGTGCTTGCGCACGGCATGGCATCGATTTGGCGCAGATCGAGGCGATCGCGGTGGCCGAGGTGAAGGCCGAAGAGCAGGCAATCCATGCAGCGGCGCACGCGTTGAACCTTGTCGTGCAGGTAATCGGCACTGCTTCCCTTCAAACGACGAGCAATGGTTCGCTGTCCAATTCCGCGCTGTCGATCGAGGTTGCCGGTGTGCCATCGGCCTCGGAGGCCGCTGCGCTCGCCGCCGTCGGTCCTGCCGCCCGACTGCTGGGGCCACGCATCGCCGTCGGCCCGGTGACCTGCGCGCTGGCAAGCGATGGGGTGGCGGTATGACGGTGCACTTCATCGGTGCTGGGCCCGGTGCGGCAGATCTCATCACGGTGCGCGGGCGCGACCTGCTATCGCGCTGTCCCGTATGCCTCTACGCCGGCTCTATCGTGGCGAAGGAATTGCTCGGCTGGTGCCCCGCCGGCGCTCGACTGGTCGACACGGCACCCCTGTCGCTGGACGAAATCGAGCGCGAATATGTGACCGCGCATGCGGCCGGGCAGGATGTGGCGCGGCTGCATTCCGGCGATCTCTCTGTGTGGAGCGCGGTTGCCGAGCAGGTGCGTCGACTGCAGAAGCACGGGATTTCCTACACGCTTACCCCCGGCGTTCCCGCCTTCGCGGCGGCTGCCGCCAGCCTTGGCCGCGAGCTTACGATCCCCGGGGTCGCGCAGAGCCTGGTGCTGACGCGTGTGTCGGGGCGCGCCTCGCCGATGCCACCCAAGGAAACGCTCGCCGCTTTCGCAGCGACGGGCGCGACACTGGCGATACACCTGGCCATCCACGCCATCGACCTGATCGTCAGCGAATTATCGCCATTTTATGGGCCGGATTGCCCGGTCGCCATCGTCTTCCACGCGTCGCGGCCGGACGAACGCATCGTGCAGGGCACCTTGGCGACAATCGGCAAAAGGCTTGCCGCAGATCCGATCGAGCGCACAGCAATTATCTTCATTGGCGCGGCGCTGGCGTCGGAGCATTTCCGCGAAAGCTCGCTTTACGATGCGTATTACCAGCGGCGGTTCAGGGGACGGGATGCGTTATGAGCGCCGGCAATCCGAACGCCGAAGACTGGCGACCTCTCGCAGCTTTACCTTGGTGCTCCAGCGCTTGCTGCAAATTGCCCATGCAGATTGCCTTCGCGGTCGAACACCACAACTTCGAGTTCCACTTCCGCGCCTCCGAGCACCGGCGCGGCGGTCTCCCAAGCAGCCTGGGCGATGGCGGCGCCGATCTCGATGCCCTGTTCGCCCGCCAACGAAAAGGCTTCCGCGACCGTATTCGCAACACGCATTCTGGCCGCCAGCTCTTCCGGCGCGCCGACGCTGCGCGCTACAGCTGCCAGCCCGTCGAGGTCGGCCGGCCCGCGCTTCGAGTGCAAATCCAGCATGCCTTGGGCCAGCTTGGTCATTTTCGCCACCCCGCCGGCAATCGTCACCCGGCCGATCGGATGCTTGGCGAGGTACTTCAACATGCCGCCTGCAAAATCGCCCATGTCGATCAACTGCACCTCGTGCAGGCCGTATCGCTTCTGTACGGCCATCTCGGACGCGTTTCCGGTCGAGCCTGCGACATGGGTGAAGCCCATCGCGCGCGCCACATCGATGCCGCGATGAATGGAATGAATCCAGGACGAGCAGGAATAGGGGATGACGATTCCCGTCGTGCCGAGGATCGAGATGCCATGCAGAATGCCCAGACGGCCGTTCAGCGTGCGCTCCGCCATTGTCTCGCCATCAGGGACGGACACCTCGACCTCGATGTCGGCATCCTCGCCCGCCGCCTCGTGGATGGCTTGCGTGATCATCCTGCGTGGAACCGGGTTGATCGCCGGTTCTCCGGGCCGAATCGGCAGGCCGGGTCGCGTGACCAACCCGACGCCCACGCCGCGCTTGAAGGTCACGCCGGAACCCGGCGTACCCGCGCGTACCGTTGCCTTCACCAGCGCTCCGTGGGTCACGTCCGGATCGTCTCCCGCGTCCTTGATCACACCCGCGGTGGCGTACCCGCTGGTACGCTCGACGATGGCAAGCGCGAAGCTCACGCGCTGGCCGCTGGGCAGCTCGATTTCGACCGGATCGGGAAACTCGCCGGTCAAAAGCGCCGTGCACGCAGCCTTCGCCGCCGCCGTGGCGCAAGCGCCGGTAGTCCAGCCACGCTTCAGAGGTCGGTCCTGGGTCTCCATCGTGTCGTCTATAGGCTTGCGAAGGCAGGCCGTCATCGTCCAAAGCGACGCGCATGACTATCGCCGACGCCCTTTCAAGCCTGAACTACAGGCCTGCGGAGTTCCTGCCGGGCCACGTTTGGCTTGCCGGCGCCGGCCCCGGCGATCCGGGGTGCCTGACGTTGGACGTATTGTCGGCGCTGGCGACCGCCGACTGCGTCGTCTACGACGCACTAGTGTCGGAAGCGGTTCTGAGCGCAGCCGGCAAGGCCGACCTGCATTTTGCCGGGAAGCGCGGCGGCAGACCGTCGATCGGCCAGGAAGATATCACGCGGCGTCTCATTGACCTCGCACTTGACGGAAAGCGCGTGCTGCGCCTGAAAGGCGGCGATCCCTACATTTTCGGGCGTGGCGGCGAAGAGGCACTGGCGCTGGTTCGCGCTGGAATTCCGTTCCGCGTCCTGCCGGGCCTTACATCGGCCTTTGCCGGGTTGGCTGGTGTGAATATCCCGACGACGATGCGCGGCGTAAACAAGGCAATCATCCTCGCAACGGGTCATGCCGCAGGCACCGAAGAAGACCTGGATTGGGCCGCATTGGCGAGGACGGGCCAACCGGTCGTCATCTATATGGGTCTCAAGAACCTGCCGTTGATCGCCGGCCAGTTGCTGGCCGGAGGCCTTCCCGCCGAAACCCCTGCCGCCGTGATCGAATCCGCGACGACGCCGCGCGAACGTATGGTCGTTGCATCCCTTGGGACGATCGTTGACGAAGCCGCGAAGGCCGGACTTGCCGCACCGGCGTTGATCGTCATCGGCGGGATCGTTTCGTTGCGCGAAATATTGTCGGCCCGATCATGACCGCGCGCGGTTTCATCATTGGCGCACCAAGGTCTGGCTCGGGCAAGACCAGCGTGACCATAGGTCTGCTTCGGGCGCTGAAGCGGCGCGGACTGCGCGTGCGGGGCGCCAAGTCCGGCCCGGACTATATCGATCCGGCGTTCCATGAAGCTGCGACCGGCTTGCCCGGCGTCAACCTCGACAGCTGGGCGATGCCGCCCGCTCTCATCGACAGCCTTGTCGCAAATCACACCGGCGACGCCGACATCGTCATCACCGAGAGCGCCATGGGTCTGTTTGATGGCATCCCCGCACCGGACGGCCGTTCTGGTTCCGCAGCAGAACTGGCGCGGCGCTATGATCTGCCCGTGCTGCTGGTGCTCGACGTGTCCGGGCAATCGCAATCGGCAGCGGCTGTGGCTAAAGGCTTCGCGACATTCGACCCGGCAGTGCGGATCGCGGGCGTCGTCCTCAACCGGGTAGGCAGCGAGCGACACCGGCGCCTTGCCGGCGAGGCGATCGAACGGCTTGGTATTCCGGTCGTCGGGGCGATTCTGCGCGACCCGTTGGTAACACTTCCGGAGCGCCATTTAGGGTTGGTTCAAGCAAGCGAGCATACCGATCTGGACGCCCATATCGATCGCCTCGCCGACGTCATGGAACGTTCGCTCGATCTCGATGCCATTGTCGGTATGGGCGTTGAGTTCCCATCACCCGCCCGCTTTCGATCCCTGACGCCGACCTCGGTCCTCCCCGGAGCCGCAGTTGCACCTCACGCCGTCATCGCCCTGCCTCCACCCGGCCAGCGCATCGCGCTGGCGCAGGACGCAGCGTTCACCTTTCTCTATCCGCATTTGGCGGCGCAATGGCGCGCTGCCGGAGCCGAAATCGTGCCGTTCTCGCCCCTTGCGGATGAGACGCCGCAGGACGATTGCGATGTTTGCTGGCTGCCCGGCGGCTATCCGGAGCTACATGCCGGCCGCCTGGCAGGCGCTTCAAACTTTGCCGGCGGGATGAGACGCTTCGCGGCGGACAAGCCGGTTCACGGCGAGTGTGGCGGCTTCATGGTGCTTGGAGACGCCCTGGAGGACGCCGATGGCGTTACCCACCAGATGCTCGGTCTGCTCAGTCACGCGACCAGTTTTGCCAAGCGCAGGATGAACCTGGGTTACCGTCAAGCCACGCTGCTCGATGATTGCCCGATCGGCGCAAAAGGCAATGTCATTCGTGGCCACGAATTCCACTACGCACGCCTCACCGATGCCGGGTCGGATCAGCCGCTGGCGGACCTGGCCGACGGTCAGGGCGCGCCGTTGGGCGCTTTCGGTGGCCGGCGCGGCCATGTCTCCGGCGCGTTCTTCCACGCCATAGCGAGGGCGGAACAATGACTTTCAGTCAAACAGTCATCCGCGACGCCGGCTGTTGCCTCACCTTCTTCACACGTCTGCCGCTGCCGTATTTCGATCTTGAAGGCCGCAGCCTGGCGCAGGCGATCTGGGCGGCGCCGATTGCCGGCTGGGCGGTCGCGCTGATCGGCGGGCTGATTTTTGGTTTCGCCAACTGGTGCGGCCTGGCCGCCGGACCAGCCGCCGCGCTGACGCTGGCTGCAACCATGGCCGTAACCGGCTGCTTCCACGAAGACGGGCTCTCCGACACGGTAGACGGCTTCGGCGGCGGTAAGACGCGTGAAAAGGTGCTGGAAATCATGCGCGACAGCCGCATCGGCGCATTTGGCGCCTGCGCGCTCGTGCTGTCCGTCCTGCTGCGCTGGACTGCCCTTTCCGAACTGGCTGGCTCGCACGCTGTGCTCTGCGGCACTGATCGCTGCTCATGGAGCCTCGCGCGCTTTGCTGCCCGCATTCATGCGATCGACGCCCGCGGCCCGCACCGACGGGCTGTCTTCGGGAGCCGGATATGTCGAAGGCCCGGTTGCCAAGATAGCGTTGGCTCTCGGCCTTGCGTCGCTGCTGGCGCTCGGAATTGGCGGCGCGATCGTCGCCGCCTGCCTGCTGGCGATTGCGTATTTCGTTTTCCGCGAAATGTGCCTGCGAACAGTGGGCGGCCAAACCGGCGATACGCTTGGCGCTTTGCAGCAAATCGCCGAAATCCTTGTTCTTATCGTTGCTTCTGTTGTTTTCTGAAAGGACTTTTCGATGATATTCGCCTCCATCGACGCTTTGCGCGCCGCCTGCCAGGATTTGCCGACGGGCAACCAGCAGGCCGCGGAGGCCGTCGCCCGCCGCCAGGACACCCTCACCAAGCCGCAAGGCAGCCTCGGCAGGCTGGAGACACTGGTTGCCTGGTTGGCACGCTGGCAGGGTCGCGAGATGCCAAAGCTCGATCGCGTAAAGGTCATCGTTTTTGCCGGGTCTCATGGCGTTACCGCACAGGGCGTGTCGGCCTTCCCGTCGGAGGTCACTGCCCAGATGGTTGCGAATTTCGCTGGCGGCGGCGCCGCGATCAACCAGCTCGCCCGTGTCGCGGGTGCCGAACTCGACATTATTCCATTGGAAGTCGACCGCCCAACCGCGGATTTCACCCTCGCCCCTGCAATGGACGATACCGAATTCCTCGCAGCGGTTGCGGGCGGCTACGATGCGGTGGAAACCGGCACCGATCTGCTGTGCTTTGGCGAAATGGGCATCGGCAACACGACGGCGGCCGCGGCGATTTCGGCGGCCCTGTTCGGCGGCATCGATCAGTGGATTGGGCGCGGCACAGGCGTCGACGATGCGGGGCTTGGCCGCAAGACGGCGGCGATCGAGGTGGCGATGAAGCTGCATGGCGACATCCTGCATGACCCGTTAAAGGCAGCTGCCGCGGTGGGTGGCCGCGAACTGGCCGCCATCCTCGGAGCGACGCTCGCCGCCCGCCACAAGGGTATTCCCGTGCTGCTTGACGGCTTCGTTTGCACGGCTGCTGTCGCGCCAATGATGCGCCTGCATCCACATGGTCTCGATCATACGATCGCGTCGCATTGCTCTGCCGAAGCGGGCCATCGCGGTTTGCTCAGCGCGCTCAATCTCAAACCGCTACTGGACCTTGGCATGCGGCTCGGCGAAGGTTCCGGCGCATGTCTCGCCGTCAACATTCTCCGGTCGTCGCTGGCCTGCTACACCGGCATGGCGAGTTTTGCCGATGCCGGGGTTTCAGGCAAGGATTGACAACAGATAGGGAGGAACCATCCTGTCTCCTTGCGCGTTCGAATGTAACCCTCAATCGTGCAAGGACGGCCCGATGGATTCCACCTTTTCAAAATTCCGCAGTGACGTAAGCGATGATCTGGAAGCCCAGGTCGCCCGCTTGCAGAAGGAAGTGCGGACGCTCCGCAAGGCACTGGGCAAGCGTGGCGCGGCTGCCTATGGCGAAACCAGGGACGCTGCTTCGGATTTCTACGAGGAGATCGCGAGCCGCGTCGTGGACGCTTTACCGGCAATTCGCAAACAGTCGCGGGTCGTTCATCGCGCAGCGAGCGACCACCCCGTAACAACAGCCGTCATCGGGCTGGCGGCCATTGGCCTGCTGGTCGGACTACTTGCGCGACGCTAGTGCAGTTCTGGCCTCACGGCCTTTCGCGCCTGAAACGGCCTTTCGCGTCGCGAATGCGAAAAGCCACTATTTGCGTGGACGCTGAGGCCATCAGAAGTAGCACTCGCCACCCTTGCCCTTAGCGTACGCACTGCGGTCACCACACTGGTTTCCGTTCAGCATCAGATCATAAGGGCACTGACAATCGCCCTCCTGGGGAGCGCGCGCCGGCCGCATTGCGCCCCACAGCGATTTTTCCACGGGGGCGGAAACAGGAAGCGCGGCCGGTTTTGACGTGAGGTTTTCCTTGGGCCGCGGGATCTCGGCGATAACAGAGGACGTGGGCGCATCGTCTGACGTTGCCACAGGCTGAAGATAGTCGGTATGAACCCAGCCGACCATGCCATCGACCGAGACTTTCCGCCACTTGCCGTCCGTAGACGTCGCGATGACATCGACGCCACCCTTGAGCATTGCGACGACATCGCTTGATGTGCTTGCCTCCTTGCGCAGTCGCACCTTTTCGCTGGTACGCAGGCTCTCGGGCTTCAGCGAAGGCTTTTGCGGCTTGGGTATGGAACTCGTCACCAGTTCGGACGGACGGGGCGCGCTCGGCGCGGTGGCCACGGGCTTCGACTGAGAGGGCCTGCTCGCCGGGGCAGCAGTTTCGGTTTGGCGCTGCCTCTGCCAGTGTTCACGCTTCGGCGGCTCTTGGGTCATAGCCCAAGCCCCCGCGGCAACCGCGCCAACCACCAGCCATCTCAGTTTCGGTAGAGTAATGCCTGTCATGTCGGCAATTGTAACGGCCAGGACTTAAGGCTTGGTTTACCACGATCAATTTTGCCGCCTTGCTTTCAACCGTTAGATACACCCATGCGAACAAAAAATGCGCTGCAAGCGGGCCAAGCTGGACCAGTCCTTAGGCGCGACTAGCTGTTGCGCCCGGCCCCATCGCTTGCGAAACCGGGTTCAATGGCGACGCAATCCAACCTTAAAGCCGCGTTGTGGATGACCTGTTCAATCGCCTGCCTATTGCTCATGACATGGGCCGGGCGCGAGACGACACGCGAACTCAACGTCTTCCAGGTCATGGAAATGCGTTCGGTGCTGGGCCTTTTCATGCTGTACCCGCTGGTACGCCTCGCCGGGGGCTTCAAGGCGATGGCGACGAAACGGCCGCTTCAGCACATCGGCAGAAACATTGCGCACTACTGCGGACAGTTCATGTGGCTGGCCGCGCTATCGATGATCCCGCTGGCGCAGGTCGTGGCGATCGAATTCACCACGCCGATATGGACCGCCATCTTCGCGGTCGGATTTCTCGGTGAACGCATGACGATAGCGAAGACGTTGGCGGTCGCGCTCGGCCTTATCGGCGTCTTCATCATTGTCCGGCCGGGCATTGACCATGTTGATCTCGGACAATTGATCGTTCTCACAGCCGCCTTCGCCTTCGGCATCTCATTCACGATGACCAAGTCGCTGACCCGCACAGAATCGGTTGTAGCGATCATTTTCTGGATGCTGGTCATCCAGTCCGCGATCGGGTTCATGCCGGCAGTCGCAGTGTGGAAGACGCCATCGCTGGAGATCCTTCCGTGGATCGTCGTGATCGCCTTCGGCGGCTCATACGCGCATTATTGCATGGCCCGCGCACTGGTCCACGCGGACGCGACCGTGGTCACGCCGATGGATTTCGTCCGCGTGCCGGCGACCGCAGCGCTTGGCTGGCTCGCCTATTCAGAGAAAATTGACGTGGTCACTGCCATAGGCGCCGCGCTTATCCTGGCGGGAAATCTGCTGAATCTCGCTGGACGCCGTCGGATAGCAGAACCAGTTCCCGCGCCGTAGCCCTACTTGACGAGACGCAACGCCTCGCGGACGCGCTCAAGCCCGTTGATGATCACAGTTTCCATGGCCTGGCGCGCGGCCAGTACATTACCGCTGCGGATCGCGTCCACGATTCGCCGATGCGAAGCCTGTGCGTTCTGAACGGTCTGGACATCCGATGTCGGCGACGACAACTTGAACACCCCGACAAGTGCCGCCTCGATCAGGCTGCCGACTGACCGCATGAAGGGATTGCGAGACGCTTCTGCCACGGCGAGATGAAACCGCAGGTCAGCCATGGCGTGACTTTCGGCACTGTGGTTCTCATTCCCGATATCTGTCGCAAGGCGCTCAAGCGCGGCGATGTCTTGCGGGGTAGCCCGCTCCGCTGCCAATCCCGCAGCGTAAGGCTCGAACGCCAGCCTTATCTCGCTGAGATGAACAAGGAATACCTCGTCGATTCCGGTCTCGAAATGCCAGTTGAGGATATCGGGGTCGAACAGGCTCCAGCTTTCGCGACTGGTGACACGCGTTCCGATGCGGGCGCGCGGCACGATCAAACCCTTCGCCGCCAACGTTTTCAAGGCTTCGCGCAGCACCGTGCGCGAGACATTGAAACGTGCCATCAACTCCATGTCGCCCGGTAGGGTCGAACCACTGGGGATGGTTCCGGCAACGATATCCCGACCGAGCGAATCAACGATGTGAGCGTGGTTGGTGCGCAACCTTTGGCCCGAGATGACTGTCTGAAGCAGGCCCATTGGTTCCGCCGCCATCCTACGCGCAACCTCTGCCTGTCGAAGCCGGGGCAAATCGAGCAGGCGGCGCCATAGATTGACCCCGCTGCGGACGGGAAATCGTCCTTGCAACATGCAGGCTCACGTTGCCCATACCGACGCTGGTTGTCCTTTCTCAGTGATTATCCCGCGGAATGCCCATCGTCTGCGCAATACGCTGATAGCGTATAGCGGGCTCCAAAACGGCGCCGCTTTCCATCTGACCAACCATGCTGCGCTGGATCTCCTGCCACGGCGTCTGATGGTCCGGATATTTGTAGCCGCCTGCAGCTTCGAGTTCGGCACGCCGCTTCTCAAGCTCTTCCACCGGCAGGAGAATATCGGCTGTGCCTTTCGCAAGGTCGATGCGAACGCGGTCTCCGGTCCGCAGAATCGCCAGCCCGCCACCCGCCGCCGCCTCCGGCGAGGCGTTGAGGATCGAGGGTGAGCCGGATGTGCCAGACTGGCGGCCGTCGCCGATGCAAGGCAGGGCATGGATGCCACGTTTCAACAAATAGTCCGGGGCGCGCATGTTAACGACTTCCGCAGCGCCGGGATACCCGATTGGTCCTGCTCCCCGCATGAACAGAACAGTCGTTTCGTCGATATGCAGGTCAGGATTGTCGATGCGGGCGTGATAGTCCTCCGGCCCGTCGAACACCACGGCGGGGCCTTCAAACGCGTTGAGGTCGTGCGGATTGGAAAGATAGCGGTCGCGGAACTCCTGCGAGATAACGCTTAGCTTCATGATCGCAGAATTGAACAGATTGCCGCGCAGCACACGGAAGCCGGCGTGCTCCTTCAGCGGATTGTCAATCGGCCGGATCACCTTCTCGTCCTCGATACGGGCGTTGCGGCAGTTCTCGCCCATGGTCTTGCCGTTGACGGTCAGAGCGCCTTCATGGATCAGCCCTTTCTTCATCAACTGGTTGACCACGGCCGGCACGCCACCGGCATGGTGAAAATCCTCACCGAGATATTCGCCGGCCGGCTGCAGATTGACCAGCAGCGGGATATCCTCGCCATAGGTCTGCCAGTCGTCAATCGAAAGCTCCACGCCAACATGCCGCGCCAAGCCATTGAGATGTATGGGCGCATTGGTCGAGCCGCCGATCGCCGAATTGACGCGGATGGCGTTGATGAATGCTTCGCGAGTCAGGATGTCCGACGGCTTGAGATCCTCGTTGACCATTTCCACCGCGCGCTTGCCGGTAAGATAGGCCATCTCCTGGCGATCGCGATGCGGCGCGGGAATCGCCGCCGACCCCGGCAATTGCATGCCGAGGGCCTCTGCGAGCGAGTTCATGGTGGTGGCGGTTCCCATCGTGTTGCAATAGCCGGTGGAGGGCGCCGAGGAGGCCACCAAGCTGACGAAGCCGGCATAGTCGAGTTCACCGGCCGCCATCATTTCGCGTGCCTTCCAGACGATCGTACCGGAGCCGGTTCGCTCGCCGCGAAACCAGCCGTTCAGCATCGGGCCGACCGACAGCGCGATCGCTGGTATGTTTACGGTCGCGGCCGCCATCAGGCATGCGGGCGTTGTCTTGTCGCACCCGATGGTCAGCACGACGCCATCGAGCGGATAGCCGTAGAGGATTTCGACCAGGCCGAGATAGGCGAGATTCCGGTCCAGCCCGGCAGTCGGACGCTTGCCGGTTTCCTGGATCGGGTGAACCGGAAATTCGAACGCGATACCACCCGCCTCGCGAATACCCTCGCGGACGCGCTTGGCGAGATCGAGATGGTGGCGGTTGCATGGCGACAGGTCGGAACCGGTCTGTGCGATGCCGATGATCGGTCGGCCTGATTGGAATTCCTCCTGGGAGATGCCGAAATTCATGTAGCGCTCAAGGTACAGCGCAGTCATGTCCGGATTCCCCGGATTGTCGAACCAGGCCTGCGACCTGCGGGTCAGGTTGGTCAGGCTGGGATGGTGTGATCCGTTTCCTGGCTTTTTCATCAGCTTGGTTTCCTAGCGTTTCCAACAAATGTCTTTGGCGGATCGACGGCGATGTTGTTGTTGGGGGAATGGTGAATGGGGCTAGAAATGCGGTGAAATCGTCTGCCGCTTCGACCTTCCATTGACCATTTTCGATTCACCTCAACGAACTGACCATCAGTCCTCGAATGCTTCTACAAAACTATGCCTGCCCGCCATGAAGGCGTCAGCCACATGTCGTAACGGCCGCAAGTCGACATCGCTTTGACGGGCGGCGATCAGATCGGCGAACCGGCTGTAAATGCCTGCATATTCCACGTCGCCCTGCTCCACCACGACTTCGTCCCTGATCGAGAGTTTCGATCCGCCCAATTGCAATAACAACTCACCATCGTCTGTGGTGACGGTGATGTCCCATGTCTGCGGGCCGGTTTGTCTCCAGTCGAAGGTTGCCGTTGCGCGATCCTCGCCGGCACCGTCGGCGAAAACCAGATTCGCAGCGATAGGCTGGGCGCGGTTCTGCGGAAAAAGCAGAGTAGCGGATGTCAGAAAGATCGGCATCGGCAGGATTTCCGTGACGATCGACAATGCATTAATGCCTGGATCGAACACGCCGAAGCCGCCTGGCTCCCAGATCCAGGCCTGGCCCGGATGCCATTTGCGCACGTCTTCCTTCCAGTCGATCCGAACGGAGCGTATTGTCCGCCCGGCGAGCCAGTTCTTGGCCACGGCCACGCCTGCAGCAAACCGGGAATGCCATGTGGCGAACAGCGAGACACCTTGCGCCTCTGCCACGGCTAACAAGTCGTCGAGTTCACTCAATGTCGCGCCTGGAGGCTTTTCGAGGAGGACATGCTTACCCGCTCCCAAGGCCTTGAGCGCTGCCGCATGACGCGGGCCGGGAGGCATACACAGCGCGACGGCATCGACCGCCACGGTGCTTTCCAGAAGCGACTCGACATCGGCAAAATTTTCGATGCCATCCAGCTTGGCATTGCGGCTGACCGCCGCCACCAGTTCAAAGTCGCGATTGGCCTTGATCGAGGGCAGATGCTGGTCGCGCGCGATCTTGCCGACGCCGACGATAGCGATGCGGATGGGCGACATGAATGGTACCCTACAAAGCCTTCACCGCGAACGACATCGGTTTATCCGTGGCAAGGCGGTTGCGGAGCGGCAGGGAGAACGGGTTCGCCTCGACCTCGAACACGTCGCCATCCAGTGGCTTGATTCCATCGGAAAAAGACAGCGTGGCCGTCCCGAAGAAATGCACATGCACATCGCCCGGCCGGCGAAAGAGGTCATATTTGAAATGATGATGTTCGAGATTGGCAATCGTGTGGGACATGTTGTCCTCGCCAGAAAGGAACGGCTTTTCCCAGATCACCTGCCCGTCGCGGCGGATGCGCGATGTGCCTTCGACATGTCCGGGCAGCGGCCCGACAAGCAGCTCCGGCCCGATCGATGCCTGCCGCAGCTTGGAATGCGCCAGCCACAGATAGTTGCCACGCTCGGTGACATGGTCGGAAAATTCGTTGCCGAGCGAGAAACCGAGGCGGAATGGCGTTCCATCCGGCCCGATGACGTAGATCGCCGCAATTTCCGGCTCCTCGCCGCCGTCAAGCGCGAAGGAAGGCGAGGTTAGCGGCTTTTCGGGAGCGATGACACTCGACCCGTCGCCCTTATAGAACCATTCCGGCTGCGCTCCGACTTCACCCGGCTTGGGCCTGCCGCCCTCGACCCCCATCAGAAACATGCGCATCGAATTGGTCGGCTTTTCGGTGGAGGCCGCCGCCTTGTGCATCTTATCGCGCCCTTCCGCCGAACCCAGATGGGTCAGGCCGGTGCCGGCAAGGATCAGATGCGCCGAATCGGGATGATCAATCGAGGCCAGCACCCTACCCTCAATCAAAGCTGCGTTGAGATCGACAGTGCCGTCTGTCGGCAAGGCCTCGACTGCGGCGGCAAGGCTGGTTCCATTGCCAATGGCGCTTTGTGCAAGCTCATAGGTGGAAGACACCCCTCCAATGAGGAGCGCTCCCCCACCATCGTCGACCGCCGCAACACGCCGCGCGCCATCATGGAAAAGTTGAACCAATCTCAATGCCATATATACACCCGGCGGTGTGCCGGCTCCTCCCAACACCATCTTGCGCGACGTATGATCGCTTATAAGTTATATAGTATGACTTTTTCAGCCTGTACAGAGACGCGGGACCTTCAGCCTAAGAAAGCGACCCTCTCGCAATCAACCTTTAATCTCATCGAGAATATGACCGTACAACGCCGCAGCCGCAGGCGAAAGCACGCGATTTCGCACCTTTATCAAACTGTATGGCTGGACATCGATGTCAAAATCGATGGGCAGGATTTCGATCGCGCCCGCAAGTCCACCCTCGCCGCTGATGAACTTCGCAACTTCGATCGATACTGGCGCGATCGCATCCGACTTTGTAACCATCACCAGCGTCAGGAGCAGCGACCCGGTGTTGAAAATCCGCTCCGGCAAGGAAATATTGCGGCTGATCAGAATGCGCTCGACGGTTCTCGTGAGCAGCGACCCTTCCGGCTGGAACACCCAGTCGAAATCCACGAGATGTTCAGCCGAAATAGAGCCCTTCAGTGTCAGAGGATGGCCCTTGCGCACGATTAGGCA
Organism: uncultured Alphaproteobacteria bacterium; assembly: GCA_963829135.1. Taxonomy (GTDB): domain Bacteria; phylum Pseudomonadota; class Alphaproteobacteria; order Rhizobiales; family Rhizobiaceae; genus Kumtagia. Next base: position 332,118 of record CAWHHO010000005.1, read on the forward strand.
GGCTCGCTCGATGCCGATTTCACGACTCTCGAACAATCGCGGATTAAGATCGTCCGGTATGCGGGCGATAATGAAATCGTGGCGTGAGGCAAGCAACTCTCGAGCAAGCACGGCGCTTGTGTCGACCTGAATGCTTACCTCGAGCCTGGGATTGTGGTCCCGCATTTTGCGAATCGCCGGAACCGCAAGCTCGATCGCCGGCGCAGTGACCGAGCCGAGAAAAACCGACCCTCCCTTGCCGGTGCGCAGATCGGCGATTTCTCGATCGACTTCGCGCAGTTCCAGCAGGATCGCGCGCGCCCGCCGCGCCAAAGCTTGGCCATAGGGTGTGAGGCCGACACCCCTCGCCATCCTTTCGCACAGCGGCACTTTCAATATGCTTTCCATCTCGGCGATCATCCGCGATGCGGCTGGCTGCGACATGCCCAGCACCTGAGCGGCGGCACTGACCTGGCCATGATCATCCAGCGCCACGACCATGCGCATGTGAGCAAGTTTCAGCCCGCTGCGTAGCAAAGTATCGGCGCCGACAACGGGCGCATCGCCCCGTTCGCCAAGGCGCGTTTCAATTTTATCCTGCCGCAACGGAAGCTCTCCCGCTTAACGAATGCCCGTTCGGTCTATACCTCAGTTGGTATATCTTTCGCCGCAATTTTAATTTGACAGTTATATCGATTGGTCACAGGTTCGGCGTGCCCGGAAGGTTCCGTTGGCGGGCGATTTTGCGCGTCCGGTCAAACGGTTGACGTTCCGGGGCTTGGGAGGAACCAGAAACATCAACAAGATCGCCCGCAGGGGCTGACACGTCCGCACGGCAGCTCAAGCTCGCCGCAAAGGATAAAACTTCATCAGGGAGAAACTACATGAATCTTACCAGACGTCTTCTTCTCGCTGCGACGGCCGTCAGCCTCGCAGCGTTCTCGATGCCGGCACAGGCTCAGGATAAGGGCCTCGTCGGCGTATTGATGCCCACCAAAACTTCACAGCGCTGGATCAACGATGGCGACGCCGTCAAATCTCAGCTTGAGGCTCTGGGCTACACCGTCGACCTCCAATACGCGCAGGATGACATTCCCAACCAGCTCAGTCAGTTGGAAAACGAGATCACCAAGGGCCCGAAGGCGCTGATCATTGCTTCGATCGACGGTACCACCTTGTCGGATGCGCTGCAAAAAGCCGCTGACGCGGGCGTCGTCGTTGTCGCCTATGACCGCCTGATCAAGAAAACTCCGAACGTCGACTACTATACAACCTTCGACAACTTCGGCGTCGGCGTAATTCAGGCGAATTCGCTCGTGAAGGGCCTTGGAATTCCCGAAAAGAAAGGCCCCTTCAACATCGAACTGTTCGGCGGGTCTCCGGACGACAACAACGCCTTCTTCTTCTACGACGGCGCGATGTCGGTTCTGCAGCCTCTGATCGACAACGGCACGCTCGTTGTCAAATCCGGCCAGACGGGTATGGACAAGGTCGGCACCCTCCGTTGGCTGGCAGCAACTGCCCAGGCGCGCATGGACAACCTGCTCTCCGCCAATTACTCGGACGGCAGCCGCGTCGATGGTGTGCTCTCGCCCTATGACGGACTGTCTCGCGGCATCATAGCCTCGCTGCGCGGCGTGGGTTACGGCACGGCCGATCAACCGTGGCCGATCGTTACGGGCCAGGACGCGGAGACCGCTTCGGTCAAAGCGATCATTGCCGGCGAGCAATATTCGACTGTGTTCAAGGACACGCGCGAACTCGCCAAGGCAACCGTCGAGCTGGTCGACAAGGTGCTCTCCGGCGGCACACCCGAAGGCCTCGACACGAAGACCTACAACAACGATGTCAAGGTCGTACCCTCGATCCTGCTGACGCCGCATGAGGTAGACAAGTCGAACTACCAGGCGCTGGTGGTCGATTCCGGCTACATCAAGGCCGACGAACTGAAGTAATACCGAAAACAGCAAAATCAGGGGTCCTGCGAGAGCAGGACCCCCTTTCGTTGTCTCGATTTACGCGGCATCCTACTGAACCTCGGAGGAGCGGTTCTAAATGGCCTCTATGATTCTTGAGATGCGCGACATCACCAAGACGTTTCCCGGCGTCAAGGCTCTGTCCAACGTCAACCTGTCCGTCGAGGAAGGCGAGATCCATGCCGTCGTCGGTGAGAACGGCGCGGGCAAATCAACGCTGATGAAGGTCCTATCCGGCGTCTATCCCTCCGGCACCTACGACGGAAAGATTATCTATCGCGGGCAGGAGTGTCACTTCAAAGGCATTCACGACAGCGAACATCAGGGCATCGTTATCATCCACCAGGAGCTTGCGCTGGTGCCGATGCTATCGATCGCGGAAAACATCTTCCTTGGCAACGAACACGCCAAATTCGGTATCATCGACTGGAATGCCAACGAAACGCGCACCAGCGCCTTGCTCAGGAAAGTCGGGCTCAAAGAAGATCCCAAGACGCTGATCACCAATATCGGCGTCGGCAAGCAACAGTTGGTTGAGATCGCCAAAGCGCTCAGCAAGGAAGTGAAGCTTCTCATTCTCGACGAGCCGACGGCGAGTTTTTCGGAGAAAGACAGTCATGCGCTGCTCGATCTGCTGCTGGAGTTCAAACGGCAAGGTATGACGGCGATCCTCATTTCGCACAAATTGAACGAGGTGAAGAAGGTTGCAGACCGTGTGACGGTCATTCGCGACGGACAAACCATCGAGACGATGGACAAGGATGAGGTGACCGAGGACCGTATCATCACCTCAATGGTCGGGCGGACAATGGAAAACCGCTACCCGCCGCGTGAACCCAAGATCGGCGAGACAATCTTCGAGGTCAGGAATTGGTCGGTTTATCACCCGTTGCACCCCGAGCGCCAGATTATAAAGAATGTCGATCTTTCGGTTAAAAAGGGCGAGGTGGTCGGCATAGCCGGCCTTATGGGCGCTGGCCGTACTGAATTTGCCATGAGCGTGTTCGGCAAGAGTTACGGGCAAAAAATCACTGGCGAAGTGTTTTTGCATGGCAAGAAAGTCGACACCTCGACGGTCGGAAAGGCGGTACAGTGTGGCCTTGCCTACGCCACCGAGGACCGCAAGACCTACGGCCTCAACCTCATCGACCACATCAAGCACAACGTCACGCTGGCAAACCTCAAGGGGGTATCCTCGAACGGCGTGCTCGACGACATGCGCGAGCTCCGCGTTGCCAACGACTATCGCGCCAGGACCAACATCCGCGCTTCAAGCGTTTATCAGATGACGGGCAATCTTTCGGGCGGCAACCAGCAGAAGGTAGTGCTCTCCAAATGGCTGTTCGCCAATCCCGAGGTGCTGATCCTGGATGAGCCGACGCGCGGCATTGACGTCGGCGCAAAATACGAAATCTATACGATTATTGCTCGTCTCGCTTCCGAGGGTAAGGCAATAATTGTGATATCGTCCGAGATGCCTGAGTTGCTCGGTATCACCGACCGTGTCTACGTCATGAATGAGGGACGCATCGTCGGTGAGATGGCAGCCGAGGACGCCACTCAGGAGAAGATCATGCGTGCCATCGTAAGGGGAGAGGCAAAAGCATCATGAGCACCGACAGCGCTCCCGCACCGCAAAGCGGCGTCGCCGAAGACATCCAGCAGAGACCGCGTATAGCTGTCTCGGCCCTTGTAACCAATCTGCGGGACTACGGGTTGGTGCTGGCGCTCATCGCTATCATGGTGTTCTTTCAATTCACCACATCAGGCACACTATTCAAGCCGGTGAACCTCGCAAATCTCGTTCAGCAGAACAGCTTCATCATCGTGATGGCGCTAGGAATGCTGCTCGTGATCGTTTCCGGCCATATCGACCTGAGCGTTGGCTCGGTTGCGGGCTTTATCGGTGCCTTGGCGGCGATGATGATGGTAATTTGGCCGCTCGGATTTTTCAGCAATCCGCTTGTGGTGTCGATCCTTTGCCTGGTCGTGGGCGGGCTGATCGGCGCTGCACAGGGTTACTGGATCGCGTATCATCGTATTCCCAGTTTCATCGTCACCCTGGCAGGCATGCTGATCTTCCGCGGTATCTGTCAAGCTCTGCTGGGTGGCGGTTCTTCAGTCGGCCCGCTCCCCCCCGGCTTCAAGGCGCTGAGTTCCGGCTTTATTCCCGATGTGATCGGCACGTTGACGCTGATTCCGCCTACGGTGAACGCTGCCGGAAAAACAATCGTGGGCAGCGGACTGTCGTTGCATATGACGACCGTCGCGATCGGCATTATCGGCGTGCTAGCCTATTTCTATTTTGGTCTGATGGCCCGCCGCACGCGCGAGAGGCATGGCTACCAGGCAGAGCCCTTCGCTCTTTTTGCCGTCAAGACGACCGTAATCAGCGCGCTCGCGCTATTCCTCATCTACTCGTTCGCGACCTACAAAGGGCTCCCGATCGTGCTGGTCGTAATGGCATTGCTGATCTCGCTCTTCGTCTTCGTCACCAAGAAGACAACGGTCGGACGCCGCGTCTATGCCATGGGTGGCAATGCCAAGGCGGCGCAGCTCTCAGGCATCAAGACAGAAAGGCTTACGCTGCTTGTTTTTGTCAATATGGGCGTACTATCAGCGCTGGGTGGGCTGATCATAGCCGCCCGCCTCGGACAGGCCGTGCCTGCTGCAGGACTGGGCAGCGAGCTCGACGTCATCGCCGCTGTCTTCATCGGCGGCGCATCGGCAATGGGCGGCGTTGGCCAGGTCGTCGGATCTGTCGTCGGTGGTTTCATCATGGGCGTGATGAACAATGGCATGTCCATCATGGGCGTCAACGTCGACTGGCAGCAGGTCGTCAAAGGCTTCGTCCTGCTTGGAGCCGTGATCTTCGACGTCTACAACAAGAACAAGGCCTGAGCAGGCTGGCAGGCTTGCCCAGTCAGGCCGCTGCCGCATCGATTGATGTGTTGGAGGTGACGGAGAGCGGACGTGCGGTCGCTGCGAAAGCCCGGACCCTCTGGCCCTCGGGCGAGTCAAATTGCGAAGCCCGGCTTCAAACACCAATCGGCATATGCTCCGCCGAACGCGTGACGGCGCGCGGCGCGGTGATCTCCTTCCACTGCGACAGCGCCTTGCTGACGGCGGCAAACGGCTTGCGTTTAATCAGCTTGCCGCGGCCCGGCTTCGGCGCATCGTTCTTGCCCTCAGACCAGACAACTTCGCCGCGCGAAAGCGTGTAGCGCGGCAGGCCGTTTACTTTGAAGCCCTCGAACACATTGTAGTCGATGATGGATTTCTGCGTCGCGGCCGAGATCGTTTTAGACAGTTTCGGATCCCAAACCACAAGATCGGCATCCGAACCGGGAAGGATCGCGCCTTTCTGCGGATAGATGTTGAGGATTTGCGCGATGTTGGTCGACGTCACGGCAACAAATTCGTTCGGCGTCAGCCGCCCGGTTTCTACACCTCGCGACCAAAGCACCGGCATGCGATCTTCAAGGCCGCCGGTACCGTTTGGAATCTTGGTGAAATTACCGACGCCGACACGCTTTTGCTCTGTCGTGAAGGCGCAGTGGTCCGTGGCCACCACCTGCAGTGAACCGGACATAAGGCCGGCCCAAAGCGAATCCTGGTGGATCTTGTTGCGGAACGGCGGGCTCATCACGCGTTGCGCGGCATGATCCCACTGCCTGTTGAAATATTCGGTCTCATCCAGCGTCAAATGCTGGATCAAGGGCTCGCCATAGACGCGCATGCCCTTCTGCCGCGCGCGCCGGATCGCTTCATGCGCCTGCTCGCTCGAAGTATGCACGATATAGACAGGAACACCCGCCGCATCCGCGATCATGATAGCGCGGTTGGTGGCCTCGCCCTCCACTTCCGCCGGACGCGAATAGGCATGGCCCTCCGGCCCGGTCAGGCCTTCCGCAAGGTATTTTTGCTGAAGCGCGGCGACCAGGTCGCCGTTTTCTGCATGCACAAGCGGCAGTGCGCCGAGCGCTGCGCAACGCTGGAACGACGCGAACATCTCGTCGTCGTTGACCATAAGCGCGCCCTTGTAGGCCATGAAGTGTTTGAAAGTGTTGATACCGCGCTCGATCACTTTCGGCATTTCGTCGAAATGCTGCTTGGACCAGCCCGTCACGCACATATGCAGCGAATAGTCGGACGAAGCCTGCCGTCCAGCCCGCTCCTCCCATTCATCAAGGGCGGAAATCATCCCGTTGCCGCCCGGTATGACGAAGTCGACAACCAGTGTCGTGCCGCCGGAGAGCGCGGCAAACGTACCGCTTTCCCATGTCTCCGCAGCCGTCGTGCCCATGAACGGCATTTCGAGATGCGTGTGCGGGTCAATGCCGCCGGGCATGATGTAGGCGCCCGCCGCGTCCAGCGTCTTGTCGCCGGCAAGATTCTTGCCGATTGCGCTAATCGTCTCGCCGTCGATCAGAACATCAGCCTCATAGGTCCGGTCGGCGGCGACGATGGTGCCGCCCTTGATTACCGTGGACATGCTGTTCTCCTTGTCTGCACCCTAGGGGCGGTCTCCACCAGCAGGCCGCCGAAGCGCCAAGCTTACGGAATTGTTCGCCGCTTCGCGGCCTCATGTCCAGTGGTGTCTATGACCTTTTGCACGCAGGTGCCGCCAATTGAGCCCGCGAATGCCTGTCGCGCCCTACACCATCCGCACTTTGTGACATTTGTCATGGGACGGGGGTAGACATGCCTGACAGCCATGGCTATATCCGCGCCTGCCGTCACCGGCACCCGGGTGCGTAGCTCAGTTGGTAGAGCAGCTGACTCTTAATCAGCGGGTCACAGGTTCGATCCCTGTCGCACCCACCAAAAAGCCAAATAAATTCAGTTACTTCGCCTTTGGCAGATTTTAAACCGTGTCGTAATGGCTGTCTATCAGTCCCGCCGCTGAGCGCCCGGATACTCTGCAGAGTAGTCGATTAGTTCGTACGCAGAGAAGCGACGCGCGCTGGGGATCTGGGCAGATCATGTCATGGCGTCGGTCGAGAGCCGCGACGAACCGGCAACATCGTTCCGTTGCGTCGCATGGTCTGCGGGAACTTCACCGCGCGGAGGACCGCAGCACTGATCAGGAAGCACGGCAGGGCCGTGGAAGGGGTGGCTGACGTCCTCATGCAGCGCGGCAGCTGACTGGCGGGGGATAAGCGGCGGAGCGACGCGCGCCGCTACTATCCAACAATACGCGTTTTCGTCATCAGCACCGACGCCGATTGGCAAACACTTCCGTGCAAAATTCCTGCCACGCGAGTCATAGGAACAAATTCGCGAAGATGTCGCGCTGCAGGTTCGAAGATTGTTGTGGCAGCTTGGGTGCTGCAACGGTGCTCGTATCAAGAAAGAAGCCGCCGCCCGCACCACGCGACCCGGCAATCCGCAAACCTTCGGCGCGGAGCCGGGCGACTGCACGGTAGATCGTGCGCTTGTCGACCGCCAGTTCCGCCGCCATCTGTTCCGCCAGTATGCCGGGGCGCATCGCCACCATGCGCGCTATCCGCTGGCGGCGTTCCTGTTCCAGCATCTCCTGGGTCATCTTGACCATCTTCGCTGCTCCTAGGGTGTGGATTAACCACGGAAACCGGCAGGGCGAGCCTCCCCAGTAAAAAATTCCTGCCGCGCGACACGTCTTAGGAGACTGCTGGAGAAGATGCCGCGCGGCAGGCTCGAAGATTGTCGTGGCAGCTTGGGGGCTTTTCCACAACGACCCCAGAGTACCGATGTCGCGGCGATCGGTCTTAAATGTGGATCAATGCTGCGATGCGAAATTAGAAAGAGCTGCCCGCGAGACGGCGGGTTCAACCAGCTAACCGCCACCGAAATCGATGGCGTGAGGAAGTTCCGCACTGCGCAAGGTCCGCAGCTTTGAGGCTCACCCTCCCCATCGGAGGTCTCGGCTGTGAACGAGCCGTCGCGCTGGCCGGGTGGCTTTCCCTTGTCCGGGCGGCCGCACCATCCCCTAGGTCCGCTCGCTCACAATCGGCGGGCGACAGGTTCGACCCCTGCCCGCACCACCAAAACACTCATAAGATACAGACTTAATGAAAGTTAGCCGGAAACGGATAGGATGCCCGATTCGGACACGAGCTGAATTCGTACCTTCTTTCAGAGGCTCCGATGGCGACCCACCCATTCCTGTCTTTGGTGCAACAGCCACGCATGCTCCGACGCACACCAATCCGAACCGAGCGGTCAAGCCGGGAAAAGAACCTCTCCGAGCCCGAGTACGGCATTGTCGCCGCCGTATCGACGAGGAGCCTTGCCAAGCAAGGGCGAGCGGCGAATGCCTTCCGTCACCAGATAGCGATCGAAGAACGCGGCAAACGCACTGTCGGGCGCGCCACATTCGACGAAGCTGGGAGACAGGACTTCGGGAGCACGGTCGAGAAAGATCGAGCCGCGCCGCATCAGGAAACCGGGCATTGCTCCCGTCCGGCCAGTGATCACAGCAGTGCCGGCGATCATCCGGCATCCAGCGTGGTCCCCAGCCCCCTTGAGGATGGCGATCAGGCCTCGCCGCATTCGATCGGCGGCAAAGTCGCCGGCGCTGCCCCTCACGATTAGAATACCGCCGGTCATCCCCACGAGTTCGCCGGCCAACGGGGCGCCAAGATGGTCTGCTACGTTCCCCTGCAATTCCAGCCTGCCTCCCCTCATGCCTGAACCAGCATGCGGCCCTGCATTGCCTTCGACCAGCACCTGACCGCCGCGCATGTTTCGGCCCGCCTGAGCCCCGACATCGCCGACGACGCGCACCATGCCGTGGGTTAATCCGGCCGCTACTCGATCGAAACGGCTGTGGCCTCCCTCAAACACAATGCTTTGCATATCGGTCCCGGAGACACGAAAGACATCCGCAACTGTCGATGCGCGCTTCGACAACCCGAGACTGATCGTTTCGATGTCTCGCCTGCTCATGTCGGCTAGCCTCTCGGGCGTCAGAGGCGACAGATCGAGCCGCTCGGGCGGCTCCTCACGCAGCGTGAATGTCATCACCGTCACGTGACCATATCCTTCAGGGAATAGATGAACTTGCCGAGCTTGCCGCCATAGTTGCCGGCTCCGATGCGGACTGCCCCTTTCTTTGCCCCGAGATCCGTCACTGCCTTTATGCCTGCCTTCATGGCGGCGCTTACGGCGTCGTTGTTCTCTCCATCGATGACGATTTCAAGCACGGCGTTGATATCCGGCCCGAGGGCGCTCGCGACCACTCCACGCAAGGTCGGGGCATAGGCCTCATTTACCGATGCGACCATACCCTTGTATTTGCCGCCTATCTTCGAGCCGGATCGGGCGATTCCACCTGGGAATGGCACGATGGCTCCGGAGACCCTACGAATGGCATCAACAGCAGCCTCGGCAGCGGCAAGCGCGTTGCTACTATTTTGCGCCATGACGAAGAAGTTCCCGCCGCCGACGGCTTCCTTGGTCAGGCCAGTGGTCGCCTCGCAGAAGAATTCTCCGTCCATTACGGGGATCCGCCAGAAATGCCTGTCGCCCAACTTCTTGGATATTTGCCATCCGTCGCCGAAATAGCGGAGCGCCGATCCTAGCTTGAGTTCCGCACTGCCCTGCAAACCGGCGAAACACGCGCTGCCGGGCGAGGTCAGCACGCACTGCCCGACGCGGTTGAGAAGTTGTTTCTGCAATTCGTCCGTGCTTACGGCAAATAGCATCACGCGACAGCCCGGCCTGCCATCCGGAGTTAGGGAACGGGGCAGTTCGACGTCGATCGCCGCTTCGCAGCCACAGGCGATCACCGAGGTCGCAAAGCCGGTCATCGTAATCGCAGCCTGGCGGGCCCATTTACGATTCGGTGCGGTGATGATGATAGCGGTCGCGCGCATCCCGAAGGCTTCTGCGAAGGTATCATCGATCGTAACTCCGTTGACGGTCAGCTCCGGCATGAGACCTCACCGAACGGCTGTTCTCGCGCCACGGCGGAATCGGGAAACGTGAACCAGTCCAGCGACAGGCCGTAGCGCTGTTCGTGATATTCGCGCAGCCTCCGCACCATTGCCTTGTCTGGGGGCGGGTTGAGCCTGACAGCCTTGCCCCAGCGGTAGTGAGTGATCTCGCCATCCTTTACGACGAGATCGCCGTTCTTGAAGACCAGGGCGGCGGCCCCGAACATCTTGGCGATGTCTTTCCCCTTCCGATAGATCGCGATATCCGCGAGCGCGCCCGGCCCGAGATGGCCGCGATCGTCCAGTCCGAGCAGTTTGGCGGGAGCCGCGCGCGTCATGATTGCGATTTCCTCGAGCGTGTATTCGCGGGCAATGGAGGAAAGTGTCGTAAGGGCCATGGCGCTCGCCGAAAGGCCCGAAGCCGCCTCGTTGCGCGCATCACGGCTCATCAGCAGTTCGAAGAGCGCCGGATAGGCCGTAAAGGGCGCTCCGTTGGGATGATCGGTCGTGAAGAAGACACGCCATGGGTCGTCGATCAGGAGAAAGAGCTCAAGCCCAGCAGCCCATTGTATCGTACCGTAGAAATCCTGTCGGTAGCGAAACGGCACGATGCCGCCGCCATTGCCGTCGCCATCGTGAATGACGAACTTTTTTGGGTGCGCACTGCCGCGTGCGGAAAACTGCCGCATCACGTCGGATGACACCGTGACCGTCTGGCCAAACATTACCTGACCGATATCGATCGTCACTTCCGGCGTCGAATTCACCATTTCAGCCAGACGGGCGGCGGCGGAAGAGAATTTGCGCTTCCCCTCCTTGTGATAACTGTAAAATTGCAGATGAGCGAGATGCAGCCTTACCCCTTCGGCCGCCGCAATGGTCGCCGCGGCAGTATCGGCAGAGTCTGCCGCACCGAGATTGTTACAATGGACATGCAGTGGGTGTGGAACGCCCATGCTTTCTACAGCAGCCTGCAGCGCCTTCACGATCTTGCGGGAACTGACGCCGTATGAGGGCACGACATCGTCGAGCGAAAAGCTACGGACATTCTCCTTGAACGCAGCAGCTGCGCCGGCATTGATAACTTTCACGCCGAGGGCTCGTGTCATACCGACAGTCCAACCGACGTAGTCTTCGATCATTCGGGAAGATGCGTTGTCGCGGATCATCGACAGCAGGAAATCGTCGTTGCCGAGAATGACGAGGGTTGCCTTGTCGATAATCGGGATGTCAGCGAGTTCGAGATGGGTATGCAGAGCGGCTCCCGGCGCCATGGCCGGTTCGACGACCGTCGTAAAACCCATCTTGGCATAGAGGCAGCCGGTTTCGAATGTCGACCACCCGGCATTTGAGAGCGGCGTCGCGGCCGGTCGATGTTGATGGGCCGCATGCTGCTCAGGCAACAGCAACCGTGCCGTGTTGACGTTGCCGCCGCCTATGTGAGAGTGGATGTCGATCGCTCCGGCCATAACTATACAGCCTGTGGCGTCGAAGGTTCGGTCGGCCGTCGCACCCTGAGGCGCTTCGATGATTGCCTCGCTCTTGATCCAGAGGTCGCCCTTGCCAAAGCGGCCGTTGACTGGATCGACGATCTCTCCGCCGGAGATCTTCGTCAGCATGGAAATGGCGCCTCGGCCGCAATCTGCTCGGCAATCAATCGCAGGACCACGGCTGCAGCGGGCAGTTCCGACGCTTTAGATGCGGGGATCGCAGTCAGGGTTCCGTGCCTGCTGGAAAAAGCGACCGCCTCGTGATCGACCCCTGCTTGACCTATTGCCACGGTTATAGCCGCGCCGACCACGGGTTCCTCCGTCCTAGTCAGTGCGATCAACTTCAGCTTGTCATTCCGCGGCGCATGTGTGGAATCCGGGCAGATCCAGAGGTGGAGATCCGCTTCACCGGATGCGATCATCCGCGTCACATCAAAACGCCAGGGGTCGAATTCCGGAAACCCCAGCGCGAAGCCGGTACGGGGGGGAAACCCGGTCATCCAGGTGGAAGCGAGGGTGCTGCCCCAACCGCTGTCGCTTGCCGGCAAATGCAAGCTCGATGCGCGCGACTTGCGATTGATATCCGCGATCAGACCTTGCAGCATCTCCAGTGCAAGGCTGCTCATGCCATGACCTGAAAACAGGAAAACGGGAAACTTCGCCACGAGGAGCGCACTTTCAAAACTGTCGAAGTTCGACACAGGCACCGAGACTTGACGTCCACCGCATTGTGACCTTAGCGCGGCCAGCGTACCCGCCAGCCCGACCCCGTCGCAGTTTAGTTGCGTTGGCCCTTGGCACCCTTCGGGCCGCGGGGCCCCTCCGTTTGCTCCAATGGAGAAAAATGTCCGGCTGCCATTGGACAAATCGGGAACTGTAGCAGCGAGTTCGTCAACGAACGCCCGATGAGCAGCGGGCAACTCCCCCACAATCACCACGACGTCCGCCCGCCGCCGAACCTCGCCCGGCGCAACCGTCATGGCGCCTTTATCGGTGAAAAGCGCTGTCTCCCGCGAAAGCGCTGCGCCGTCGACATGATCGTAGGCCGCGCCCACCCGCTCAGCGAGCGCAATCGCCGCGCGCGTTCCGTGAACATCCATGTCGAAGGTAAAAACCGGGCACCGGCTCAACTTTAAAAGCATCGCGGCTTCTTGGCACGCGCGCTCCAGGAGAGTTTCCCGGCTGCCAATCCACGCAACCGCCATTCACTAAGCTACTTTCTGGTGCCGGCCTAATGCTACTTGAAAGTGAATTGGCCGTGAACCCCGCTTTTGACAAATGATCGATGTTTGGTCGGCCCTGAGCACGCGTGCTTTTAATCGTATTTGACGTAGGCGAAGCGCTGATCAGTTTGTGGCGTTCCTTCCAACGCGCCACCGTCGCGGGCCGGCTGCCACTGCACGACATCCTCTATCTTCTTCGCAAGCTCGAAGTCCTTGGCGGTAATCCCTTTCGCCGCGTGGTTCATCAAGCGAACCTCAACCCAGGCGTAGGAAGCGGTGATATCGGGATGGTGCCACGCCGCTTCGGCAAGATGGCCGACGGTGTTGATCACCATCAGGGTCGATTTCCAGCTGTGCGTCTTATATTTCCGGCGGATCCAGCCGTTTTCGTAGCGCCATTTGGGTAGCTCCCTCTCAAGCCGTTCCGCAATTTCGGCCTCTGAATACACAGTTTCCTTCACTATCTCGCTCATTTCGATCTCCACACGCATTCTCGAGGCACCGCGACAAGACAAGCGCGAAACTCGATACTTGCTCCTCCGCCGAAAACGGCTATCATCGCCGCAGGCACCTAACATTATGATGCATGTATGATGCACCCATACGGGGGCAAATGTCGAATTCCGTCACTATAAGGGTGCCCGCCCGCCTACATCTTGGCTTTCTCGACCTAAATGGCGATATCGGACGCCGTTTCGGCAGCGTTGGCCTGTCACTAAGCGAGCCAGAGACGGTTGTGACCCTGTCCAGAGCGGGCATCAACTCCGTCGAAGGTAAAGAAGCCGAGCGCGCCGAACGGCATCTCTCTGCGCTCTGCCGGCATCTTGGCATAGCATCGCCACATCGGCTGGTGGTAGAGCAGGCCATTCCCCCCCATGCCGGCCTCGGTTCGGGAACCCAGATCGCTCTGGCGGTCGCAGCATCGCTGCGGATACTGCACGGTCTGCCGCTCGACGTTGCCGGCGATGCCGCCCTGCTTGCACGCGGCGCACGATCCGGCATTGGCATCGCCAGCTTCGAGAGTGGTGGTGTCATCGTGGATGCGGGCAAGAACAACAGCGGCAAGCCGCCACCGGTTGTCGCCAGGCTTGCCTTCCCGGAAGAATGGCGCGTCCTGCTTATTTTCGATGATGCCGTGGAAGGGCTCCATGGCCAGGATGAACTCAAGGCATTCGGGGCGCTCCCACCCTTTCCTGCTGCGGACGCAGGAGAGATTTGCCGGCAAGTGCTGATGAGGCTGATGCCGGCTCTTGTCGAGCACGATTTGCCCGCATTCGGCGCTGCCGTCTCGACGATCCAGACGGTGATTGGAACCCATTTTGCCCCGGCGCAGGGCGGTGTCTTCACCTCAAAGCGCGTCGAAACGCTGGCCCAGCGGCTGGTAGAGGCGGGCGCAGTCGGAATCGGTCAGAGCTCCTGGGGTCCCACAGGATTCGCCTTCGCTCCTTCTGAGGAGGAGGCTCGCAGGTTAGTCGGCGTGGTGCGCGAGACAGTCGGACCCGGCAATGCGATCAGGATCGTGCGCGGCAGGAATTCGGGTGCAAGGATCAATCAAATCACGCGCGACCTAGCGAGCACCTGCAGCGCCCAGTGACACCCAGGCAGAAAGGCGAGAGATGGCCGGCAAACGCATCCTGCACATGCTGACACCCCTAAAGCATATGAGTCCGTTCGACGTAAACATGGCGCTCGACGCAGGCTTCGACGCAGTAATCCCTTACGTCGATGTGAGCCTTCAAGACGTCACCAGTCTCGTGCAGGACGCAATTTTCTCGCGACCGCCGGATGCCGGCATCAATACGGGGATATTCATCGCGGGCAAGGACGTATTGTTGGCGCTGGATATGTTCGGCGCCGCGAAGAAGGCTATGGTGCCGCCCTTCAAAGTATCGGTTTTCGCCGACCCGGCCGGGTCGTTCACGACCGCCGCGGCTTTGGTAGCTAAAATCGAAAAGGTTCTCGACAACAAGTTCCAACGCACATTGAAGGATGCATCCTTCGCAATCTTTGGTGCCACAGGTGTCGTCGGTTTCTGTACGGCCGTCATTGCGGCTCGAGAAGGCGCGGATGTAACGATCGTTGGTTACGACGGCGTCGAACGAGTGAAGCGGATCGCCGCGGAGATCATGGACCGGTTCGGCGTTGGTGTGAGGGCGGCCGATGGCTCGACGGATGCCGGTAAACGGGCAGTTATCCACGCCTGTAACGTTGTCGTCAGCGCCGCGCGGGCCGGCGTCCAGGTGATCTCCAAGGCTCATTTGGAGGGCGCCGGCAGTGTTATGGTCTGTGCGGACGTCAATGCGGTTCCGCCGGCAGGCATTGAAGGTTTGGCAATAAACGCCAATGGCGATCCGCTCTGGGCGACAGCAGCCGTCGGCATTGGTCCTCTCGCTATCGGCAACGTAAAATACAAAGTCGAGTTCGGGCTTCTCAAGAAGATGACTGAATCCGACAAGACGGTGGCGTTCGATTTCCAGGATGCGTTTTCCCTTGCACGCGAGTTCGCCAAATAACTCCGGATTCCTGTTGATCGCGGCCATCTCGGGCCGCGCTCTGGCAGCTGCGGCGCGGCGTGCGGGTTACCGGCCGTTGGTTGCTGACTTCTTTTGCGACACCGACACGGTTGCGCTTGCCGAACGCGTAGGGAAGCTGCCGGGCGACCTGCATAGCGGAATCGACGGCGCGCGCATCGTCGAGGCGCTTCAGCGGCTGGTTGGAAGCGATCACCCGGTCGCCGTCGTATTGGGTTCAGGTTTCGAGCGATCGCCGGAAATCGTCGACGGTATTGCCGGCCACTTTCCACTCGCCGGCAACAGTTCTGCCGCGATCCGGCGGATCAAGGACCCGCAAATGTTGGCAAGCGACTGCGCCCAGCTCGGCATTCCGCACCCGGCCTTTCGACGAGATCCGCCGCCCGATCCGGAAAACTGGATGGTAAAAGCGATTGGCGGCGCGGGTGGCACGCATATTAAGCGGGCCAATGGCGATCCGGCGGCCGCAGGCCGCTACTTCCAGCGTTTGGTCTCCGGCCGCAGCGTTTCGGCCATGTTTATAGGCGACGGCACGGCCGCCCGGATCGTCGGCTTCAGTCGTCAATGGCTTTGCCCAACTCCAGCCGCTTCCTATCGCTATGGCGGCGCGGCACGCCTTCGGAGGTTTGCCCCAACTCATGCGGCGAGGATAGGCCGCTGGCTTTCCGCTCTGACCCAGCGCGCAGGCCTTCGCGGTCTCTGCAGTGCGGATTTCATCCGCGACGCCAACGATTATCAACTCGTCGAAATCAATCCGCGTCCAGGCGCCACTCTTGATATATTCGACAGCAGAGATACACCGCTTATGGAGGCACATCTGCGCGCCGCCCGGGGACAACCCTACCGGCTGCCGCGATTTGCCGACTCAATGGCGTCGATGATCACCTATGCTGTCACGCCGATACCGGAGTTCCCTGCAGTCGACTGGCCGGAGTGGACAGCCGACCATCAATCTCCCGGCACAAGTCTAAGTGCCGGCGACCCAGTCTGCACCGTCTTCGCCCGCGGTGCCAACGCCGAAGCAGCCGAGCGGGCAGCCAAGATGCAGGCTCGGCAATTGCAGCACGAATGGGAGGGAAACCCATCATGAAGGATGGTTCGGCGTTCCTGAACGACAGTGCAAAGCGAATCGCTGACGGCATGGCGAGGGATGCGGAACGCCTGCGCATCAATGTCTCAACCGGCGCGCTGGGCGAAACCGTAATCGATGCCGGCTCGAAAGTTAGTGGTAGCATAGAAGCCGGGATGCGAATGGCTGAAGCGGCGATGGGTGGCCTCGGCACCGTATCGGCGGCCGTGGACAGAACCTCCGAAAAGTGGCCCTTTACCGTGAACGTACGGTCATCACAGCCGGTCCTTGCATGCCTCGGTTCCCAATATGCCGGTTGGAACCTTTCGACCGAAGGATACTTCGCGATGGCATCCGGTCCGGCGCGGGCACTCGCACGTGTCGAAGCTCTGTTCACGACCTTGACGTATATCGACGTCGCCTCGTCAGGCGTGCTTGTTTTGGAAACGGCGGAACCGCCCCCGAAGGCGGTGGTCCAGAAGGTCGCGAAGGCTACTGGTATGGCAGGCGAAAAGCTCACTTTCCTGTACGCTCCAACGCAGAGCATTGCCGGCACCGTCCAGATCGTCTCCCGCGTGCTCGAAGTCGCCCTGCACAAGGCCAATGATCTACAGTTTCCCCTGGAAAATATCGTCGATGGATCAGCTGCCGCTCCAATACCTGCGCCACACCCGGATTTTCTGACGGCAATGGGCCGCACCAATGATGCGATCATCTATGGAGGCGTCGTGCAGCTTTTCGTGAGGGGTTCGGCAGAGGCGGCAAGGGCACTGGCGGAGAACCTGCCTAGCAGTGTGTCGAAAGACTACGGCCAGCCTTTCGCCAGCATTTTCAAGAAGTTCAACGGCGATTTCTACGCGATAGACCCACTGCTCTTCAGCCCGGCCGAAGTCTTGGTGACGGCAGTTGAAACAGGCGACACCTTTCGCACCGGCGAACGGAATGCGGCCATGCTCGAACGGAGTTTGGGGTGACGGCCTCCTTCGGCGAGCGCCGCAGAAATGGTGCTGAGGCGTCCCCTCGCATTCTGATCGCCAGCGATAGGTCCGACGCTCGTACCCAGGGTATCGCCACCCGCCTGCGCCAGCGTGGCGCACTTGTCGTGACTTCGCCGCTTGCCGCGATCTCCTTCGACACAGGCAATCCGACCGGCCTTTCGATCCCTGGCTTCGAAGGTACCCTGCCGGACGCTGTTCTCGTCCGCTCAATTTCTGCCGGCTCCTTCGAAGCTGTGACGCGCCGCCTTGGCGTGCTCCATGCCCTAGGCAAACTTGCTGTTCCGGTATGGAATTCTGCACAGGCGATTGAACGATGTGTGGACAAGTCCATGACCACCTTCCTGCTGAAGAATTCCGGCCTGCCCACTCCCGCGACATTCACCGTCGAGGGCCTGAGCGCTGCCCGGGAAATTGCCCAACGCGAGCTCCAGTTCACGCCGCTCGTGCTCAAGCCGCTCTTTGGCGCCCAGGGACGTGGTATCCGTCTGATCCGGACGCTGTCCGACCTACCGCCCGCGGAAGAGGTAAACGACGTCTACTATCTCCAGCATTATGTCCCGCGCGCAGGTCCTCCTTTCCGCGATTTTCGCGTCTTCGTCTGCGCCGGCGAGGTGGTGGCGATGATGACCCGGCGCGGCGAAGATTGGATAACCAATGTCAATCGCGGCGCCGTGCCGGAACAGGTATTTGACGACGTTGCAGCGGAATTGGCCCGGCTGGCGATTGCTGCTGCAGCGGCTGTCGCGGCGGATTTTGCCGGTATCGACATCGTACCGGCATCCGACGGAAGCCTGTCCGTTCTCGAAGTCAACAGCATGCCGGCCTGGTCAGGATTGCAATCGGTTGTCAATGTGAGCATCGCCGACGCTATTGCCGATGCGCTTTTGAAATCTCTGGCCGACCGTAGCGCGACCGCCGGTTCGACCTTCCGGACATACCGATTGACCGCCTCGGAAATTGCGTGAGGTGGCGCTTTCCGGGCAGATGATAAGCGCACTCTACGAAGACGCCTGCCGAATGGAGATCGAGGCGCTAAAGCCGGGCAATGTCCATGTGTTTGCGGATGGCCACGGCATGACGGCCGAACAGTTCGTTCTCAGCGCACGCGCTTCAGCAGAGGCGATCGCAGATTCCAGACTGCCGGTCGGGGCTCGCATTCTCGGGGCTGTGCGGGCCACACGCCGAGTTGTCGGCACCAACACCAATCTGGGCATCGCGTTGCTTGCCGCGCCGTTGGCCTGCGCCGCCGAAGCGAGTGGAGGCAACCTACAGGAGAACCTCCGTGCTGTACTTGGCCGGCTCGATATGGAAGATGCGGTCGCGACATTCGAGGCCATCGTGACGGCTTCCCCAGGAGGCCTCGGAAGGACGGAGGAGCACGATGTTCACGAACCGCCTACGGTCGGACTGATCGAAGCAATGGGATCCGCAGCGGCGCATGACAGGATCGCCCGCCAATATGTCACGTGTTTCGATGACGTTTTTACCATCGGCCTGACTGCATTGGAGGACGCGCATTCGCAAGGCGAGCGCGGTATGTGGCCGACCGTTCTTGTTTATATGGCCTTTCTCGACGGCTTCCCGGACAGCCATATTGCGCGCAAGCATGGCATCGCAGCGGCCTCAGGCATCCGAAAAGAGGCCATTTCTGTGAGGCGCGCGCTGCTAGCGACTAGCGATGATAAGGCACGCTTCGACCTCCTTTTGGAATTCGATGAGCGGCTGAAGGCGCGCAATATCAACCCTGGCACCTCTGCGGACCTGACGGTAGCAAGTCTTTTCGCCCATAAGCTCCGCCAGCACCTTGCATAATCAGATTGTTGATGATTGAATTTCCTTAGCGGGGGAGGAGCTTCCGCGGCTATCTAGCCAACCGGTCCGGACACTCCGGGCGCTGCCAACAAGGATAGTCGTCCATCGAGCGTCCGCTCGGTAGCGGCGTCTTTGGACTTCATATTTTTTGGAGGAAAATTGGCATGGCAAAAATCTCAAAAGTAATGGTTGGTGAGTTGTTGGTCGGGGACGGCAATGAAGTCGCACATATCGATCTTCTGATCGGACCGCGGGGAAGTGCTGTAGAAGCCGCATTCTGCAACGCGCTCACCAACAACAAGGACGGGTTTACCTCTCTGCTGGCGGTGATCGCGCCAAATCTTCAGTGCAAACCCAACACCGTTATGTTCAACAAGGTGACGATCAAAGGCGCCACGCAGGCCGTACAAATGTTCGGTCCGGCACAACATGGCGTGGCAAAAGCGGTGCAGGACAGTGTCGCTTCCGGCGTTATCCCGGCCGATGAAGCCGACGACCTTTTCATTTGCGTCGGCGTGTTCATTCATTGGGACGCGGCGGACAATGCGAAGATCCAGCAATACAACTATGAGGCGACCAAAGAAGCCATCCAGCGAGCGATTGAAGGCAAGCCAACCGCCGCGGAAGCAACGGCCCAGCGGGATTCGGCAAAGCATCCGTTCGCGGCTTAGACAAGAGACAGCCCCGCACAGGTCCCGCCCTCCGCTGAGCCGGATGGTCTGCTGCGCCGGCTGAAAAAGCTGCTAGGCTTTTGATCTTTTCCGAAGCGCGGGAAGACCGCGCTTCGGAACGGGTCGAGGATTTACCCAGCCAACAGCGAAAGTTGCGCGGGCGTCAGCGTACCGTCGTGAAGCGACGTGGCCACAAGCGCCGCAGCGATCCCTATTGCTGAAAGCGCTCGGATATCGGCTTCGTCGCGAACGCCGCCGGCAGCGATGACGGAGCGGTTCCCGGCTCGCGTCCTTAATCTGTTGCGAGTCGCTGCGAAATCGGGCCGGCGGCGGAGCCTACTCTGGCCAGCGTCATAACAATCACGCTTTGAGGCCACAGCGCCGGCTGCTCCAATATAGAATATGGTCCACGAAAGCCTTCGGCGAAGAAATCAAGCGAAAGCACGAGGCCGGGATGATCGCGGAACCGTCTGAGCAGCATATCGTCTCGCTGCGACTCGGACCCCAGGACAGGGCGCAACGACGGTTCGGCCAGGGCAGCCGCGAGTGCCGCCTCATCGGCGATCCCGGCATCCACCCAAAGTTCAGGTGCGCCCGGCATTGCCCGCAGTTTGTCGAGCGCATCGGTGTTCGGCGCACCGCCCTCAATCGCGTCGAGATCTGCTATGTAGAAGGTTGAGAATGGGTGCACCCTGCGAAGGCCCGCTGCCACTGCGGCCGGATCGGAATTTGCGCTGAGCGGCGTGACGATCGGGCGATACTGGTCGCGCCTGCCAAATTCGGCGCGAACCACCTGGCCACCTTTCAGGTCAAGAACAGGAATAATGCGCACGGCTTTCCCTCGATCGGCGGCGGTTCCAATTCGCGTGAGTTGATACTAGCTCAGTCGGAATTTTGGAAACTGGAAACTGGCTACGTTATCGAGTTCCAGTATTGCGCGGAGCACGATATCGAAACTGGGCGAACTTCAGATAGGCATAGTTTCAGGAAAGCCTAAACGTGAAAACACAAAGCAGCACCATTGCCGGCTTCGATATCGGCGGCGCGCACCTTAAGGTCACACGGGCGCAAGGGGGGCGCATTGTCAGTGCAGCAACGATTGCAATGCCGCTCTGGCTCGGGCTCGATAAATTGACGGCGGCGCTCAGAGAGGCGCAGCCGATCTATGCCGGTGCGGATTTGAACGCATTCACAATGACCGGTGAACTGTCGGATATATTCCCGTCCCGAGACGCGGGTGTTGCAAGACTGCTGCAATTGATCTCAGAACATTTTCCGGCCGACGGCAATCTCATATACGCCGGGCGTTCGGGCTTTGTCCGGGCTGGACAGGCGGCGCAGATGGTCGCCGACGTCGCTTCCGCAAACTGGCATGCCACCGCCGCGCTGGTGGCGCGACTTGTTGGCAACGCCTTGTTTGTCGATATGGGCTCCACCACCACCGACCTCATACCGGTCCGGGACAGCGCGGTCGCGAACACAGGCTACAGCGACGCGGAACGTTTGATGACGGGTGAACTCGTCTATACCGGCTTCACGCGTACTTTTCTGTTCGGTGTGGCCTCGTCGGCACCTGTGCATGGCAGACTGACGCCGCTCATGAACGAATATTTCGCCTCAATGGCCGACGCCCACCGGATCATGGGGGTGCTCAACGAAAACGACGACAAGCAACCTTCTGCCGACGGACAGGAGAAGACCGCAGAAGCGTCAATGGCTCGTCTGGCCCGCATGGTGGGGCGCGACTTCAGCGATCTATCGCCGTCCAAATGGCGTGAGGTAGCGTCCTGGTTTAGCGAGCGCCAGCTTCGCATGATTCACGACGCGGCCTTCCGAGTCGCGAACCCTCTCGCAACCGATACGCCCATCGTGGCAGCGGGCGCCGGTCGCTGGCAGATCAAGCGGCTCGCCATGCGCATGGAGCGACTTTTCATCGACTTCGCAGACATTATTCCCGCTGAAGATGCGGTGCGCCACGAGGCAAGCAGCGCCGCTCCGGCTACCGCAGTCGCGCTCTTGGCGGGGATGCAGGATTGAGTACCTTGACCTACGAATAGCAGGCTGGAACGGCTTTTGCTGCAGATCGTTTCTTCCGAAGCTTCGGAGGATTGTCATGAATCGTCGGACACTTGCGTTTACCGTGCTGGGAGTTATGGGGGCCACGCCGGCCATCTCACAGGATGACGGGCAGACTGCTTTCAACAACAATTGCCGCACCTGTCATACGATGAAGGCGGGCGACAATCGGCAAGGGCCGAGCCTTGCAGGCATCGTCGGACGTAAGGCCGGCTCGGTGGAGGGTTATGCGTTCTCGGCGTCGATGAAGCAGTCCGGTGTCGTATGGGACGAAGCAACTCTCGACCAATTCATCACCGATCCCGAAAAGGTCGTGAGCGGCACCACGATGAAGCCCTACGGCGGCATCACCGATGCCGCAGTGCGCAAGGCGATCATCGAGTTTCTCAAGACGCACGGCTAAATCCCGGATCAAAAATGTAGGGCGGGTGCCAAATCGCCTACGACTTGCCGGGCTGGCTTGCTGCCAAGTGGGAATCAATCCGCTGCATAAGCCAAAGCCACGCTTCTTCTTCTTCGGGCCCGGCGGTTTTGTCGATCGCGATCTTAAGGTAGGCGATCTCAGCCTCGATCTTTTCGAGGGGCAGCATACCGAGGCGGCTGACCAATATGGCAAGTTCCACCACGGCGGCCTTGGCGCGATTGAAGCCGGTGAACGGCGCATGCGCCTTTTCTTCAATCACGCGGCAATAAAGCCTGGGGCGGACGCCGTCATCCTGAATACTGACGACTTCAAGGACCGAATGCGCAATGGCGGCCGCCAGCCGCGGTACGGGATAGCCATCCACCGCGACGGTCCGCCAATTTTTGCGTCCAGTTAGACACCCTGCGAAGATACGGACATCTTCGGTATAGTTCGCTATGGCGAATGGCACGGCCGCAAGATTGTCGAGCGTGACCGACGGTCTGAAAGGCGCGATAACCCAGCCGTCCCTCTCCGCAATGATCCCGAGCGGAGCAATGTGAATCTTGCCGCCCTCGTCCACGGTCGTAATAATCGTCTCCCGGATGTAAGGCACGACTAACGTTCCTTTTTTGCGCGCAGCGTGTGGCCGGCCTCGGCGAGGCGCAGGCGATCGGTTTGAGCGGGTGGAGCTGCCACCCCCCAAGCGAGCGGCTCGTCCTGGGTGTAGCGCTTGCCGAGCCGCCAGGCGATTTCCGCCTTCATCAGTTCGGCCCCGAGATAGAAAGCATGTGCTCCGTCCGTATCGACCCCGAGTTCGGGAAAGAGCGAGAAAGCGTCCTGCGCAACCTTGTGGCCTCTATTGTTGAAAATATGAATGCCATCAGGGGCGGTCAGGATGCGAAAGTTGGCGTCTCGCACTTCCTTTGCCAAGACATTTATATCCTCTATGGCGGTGGGATAGGGCTTGCGGTCGTGAACCTGCAGGAGCCCTGGATCGTACCCTTTGGGCAGAGCTTCGTCGCTGCGTGCGGCAAACATGATGCGGCGCGCAAGGTCATGCTCCTCCACGGTCCGGACGGTGTGGGGGCTTACATTGACGGTGAGTACGTTGCGTATGCGGAGTTCGGAACACAGGCCGATCAGGATCGCCGTGACGCCGGAACTGTCGGCATCAGTCAGCTCGGTCAAATTGCCCGTGCCCATCATCAATTCGATGTTGGGCCAGCGGGCGCGCGCCTCGATGAATCGCCCGATCGAACGCGCGAAACCGAAGTGAATCGGATCAAGTACCGGGTCGGCGAGGAAGGATTTGCCGGCCCTGTCGGCGGCTTCGATGGCGCGGCCAAGTGAATCCAGATCGCCGGAAACCGAGGGAACCAGCACCGGCGTCGCGGCGTGATCGAAAGCCAACGCTACAGTGTTTTCATCTAAACTGAGGAGAAAATCAGCTCCGGCCCGCGCACCGATCGCCAGTTCATCCAGGTTGGCGGAATCGACGCTGATAAGCAGCCCCTGCGCCTTCAATTCCCTGATTGCCTCCCCTAATGCGGGAAAGGGTGTTTCCGGCAGGCAACCGATATCGATGACATCGGCGCCCGCGTTGGCAAGCGCCCTCGCCCGCAGCACCAGTGCATCGATCGACAGCATCGGAGCGTCAACGATCTCGGCGAAGATCCGGATGTCATGCCGAGATAGATCCGGTGGACCGCCGGGCCGGCCCAGAAATGCCGTCAGGTCCGCAATTTCGTCGGGCCCGCGAACAAAGGTCACACTGAAATGATCGGAAAGTCGATCCAGATCGCCGCGATAGCGGCCAGGCAGCACGACTCGATCTGTGTGGGGACTGAGCTTCAGGCGCCGCTTGATTATGTCTTCGGTCATTAACGCGGCTACCTTGACGCCGATATCGAAGACCTCCCAGGTGAAAGCAGTATCCCCGAGCCCGTTCAGCAGCCTTTCCAGTCGCCCCTTGGCCAGATGGCCCGTCAGGAATATCAGTTTTTCAACCATCCGATTTCAGTTCGGCCCGCCGCCGCCCAATTGCAGCTTCCAAGCCGGGGAGCGATTCCACGACCACGGTTCGCTCGAAGCCCTTGAGCTTTTCAGTATGTTCCAAATCGATCCGGCGTGGAAAGACCTTCACCAGGCCGTGCGGCGCCATCGTTTCGAGTTCAGGTGCGGTGTCGCAGGCAAAGACGATAATCGGGACACGGCATTTGCCCGCCTGGGCAAAGACGTTGGTTGCGAGAGTGTCGGAGATGCCAAGGACGCATTTGGCGACCGTATTGGAACTGGCCGGCGCCATGACTACGGTGTGATAGACGCCCCGATAGAAGCCGCCAACCGGAACGGAACTTGCGGTCTTGTCGTGCAGGACGCGCATCGTATCGGGGAAGTCCAGCTTCAGCTTGTACATTCGCAGCACTTCATTTGCGGCCTTCGAGACGAAGATATCGCAATGCTCGAGTTCTTGGATGAGCGCAAAGCTTTCCGTGAAGAAGTGCCCGGACCCCGTGAGAACCCACGCCCAGCGCGGCGTATGCAGCTTCGCCATCGACTATCTCGCTATTCTCACTGGCGTTGCGGGTCGGGATATTCTCATTCCTGGCAGCTGTCCGGACGACAAAACTGTTCGGGCGGTTTCTGCATCTTGCGGACCGGCGAGATGGAAATCAACTTCGGGCGGCAGCATGGCGTCGAAGGCGGCGTCAACAATTCCCTTGGCCGTGAGACTGGCGGCATCGTCGAGAGATGAGAAGCAACTCGTCTGCTTGATGAGCAGCAGCGCATCTGCGCCGAGCCTCCCGGCAAGCCAGGCGGCAAGCGCGTCCGACGTGATATCCCACGACGCGGCTAGGTCGGAAGCCGGGATAGCAAGCGACGAAGGCAGCCACACGCAGGTCGTTCCGGCCTCCAGCGCCCGCTCCAAATCCTGAAGTGATCGAGCCGGAGCGAGCCTTGCATCCCTGTCCAGGATAATATGCCCAAACTGTTCCATCGCCAGGATCGCCATGGCGTGAGCGGCCTTGTCGGAGAATCCTATGCGGCGTTGCGTGTCGCGCACCTGGTCTGCAAACGGCCCGCCCCCGGGCACGATAACCACCGGCAACGCGGAACCGGCCAGTGCCGCGATCCACTCACGCAACACAGGTTGGTCGGCCGTACTCCCGCCGACCTTCACCACGGTTCGCTTCATGAAGTGCCCTTCATGCCCAGGCCAGTCACGCTTTCTGCTTTCGCCGCGCCATGCTTTGTGGAGGCCTGCTGCTTGGGGCGCTTGCGTTCGATCTCCACGCCGACTGCGCCCGGCCCGAGCTCGAGCTTCTCGACCTTCACGGCGACCCGCGTGACGCGCGGATGTTGCAAGACGAGCGTCGCAATGTCTTCCGCGAGTGTCTCGCTCAATTCGACGTGCCCCCGCGCGACGATGGCTCGAATGCCATCCATGATAATATCGTAGGAGAAAACGTGGCGCATGTCCTCCGGGCGATCGGCAATCCTCAACACGTCGGCGGTCACATCGAAGCGCACCTTCTGTGTGTGGCCATGCTCAAAGCTGTATGCTCCGATCTCGACCGGCAGCACGAAATCCCGCACGAATATTTTGTCTATCCCCAGCCCCGTGTCCACCGCACCTGGCGAATAGCCCCTGGCGGCAAGCAAACGATAGTCGACGCTGGAGGAAGCGGCGGACTGGAGTTCCTCTGGAATAAGCGCCCGGATTTGCGCGACGGCAGCAGCGCTGATCGATCCAGTTCGCTCGGACCGGGCGCAAAGCGCACCGCGAAACCCCAGAAAATCAGGGGCGAACGGCAGTAGACGGGGGACGTCGGGTGCTTCAAGCGAGCCGCTCAGCCCCACCGCCAGACCGTTCAACCTCGCGCGCCCTACGAAGGCCTGCACGCGTTCCGGTGGGAAATGATCGAGCAGCCGCCCGTTCGCCTTATGCGCGGTGTCAATCATAACGCCGTGGAAGCCATCCTTGGCGAAATGCGCCAAGCATTCGAAATCCGGCTCAAGATCCGCGAACATGACCGCGATCAGTTTCGTCCGTGCGGCAAGTGGCGCCAGCGCTGCCGAACACGCAGCCGCGTCTCCCGACGGAAAAAACCCGATCTTCACAAAGTCCACACCCGTCGCCACGATCTCCTGGGCCTTTGCCCGTAGGATTTCCGGCTCCATCGGCAGGTCGCCGCACACTGCACTCGTCGCACGCCGTCCGGCAACGAACGCTACGGCATTCCGGATTGCATCGGTGGCGACAGCGCCGAGAGCACCAGCGTTTGGATCCTTCAGGTCGATTATGTCAGCGCCGCCGGAAATCGCGATTTCCGCCTCCGCAGTATCTCTGACGCTCGCCAGCATCTTGGTCATGTCTTCAACGTCTCACACTTGGTGCCGGATTTCAGTGTCGAGGATTGAATGCCGTGCGATGCCGGGGGTTGCCCGCCTGCCTGCGAAGAATCCAGCCTCAATACCTGCCGAAAATTCTCCGCTTTGAGGGTTTGATAAACGCGTTGGGTCAGCTAACATCGCTTTGGGCACCTTGACTTCGCGCCGGTCCGACAGAGATCAGATCTCGGTGCGGGGAGAGGAGAATTCGATTCATGACGAGCGCGGTGCCGTGCACTCTCGCCGCCTTTCTGTGCTTTTTTCCCATTGCCGTCAACGTTTCAGCGGTCGTGGCCCAGGAGTCGTCGCCACAGGCGCAGGCGAAGCCTGCCAAGGCAGCCGACAAGGCCATTGTGGAGATAAAGATCGGATATCTGCGGGCCTACGCGCCGCAGCTGGCGCTATCCGTGCTCGATGTTCCGCCCCGTGATGAAGGGGTCGCTGGGGCCGAAGTGGCGATCGGCGACAACAACACAACCGGTAGCTTCCTCGGCCAGAAATTTGTCCTCGATGTCAATGAAGTGAAGCCGGACTCCGATGTGGTTGAGACCTTCCGGAGCATGGTCGAGCGAGGCGACCGGTACGTGCTCGCCGATATTTCTGCTCGCCAGCTGCTGTCGATCGCCGACATCGCGCGCGACAGCGGCGTGCTGATCTTCAATGTGGGTGCGACGGATGATGTGCTGCGCGAGGAAGAATGCAGGGTAAACGTATTCCACACGGCACCGACGCGCACCATGCTGGCCGATGGCCTGGCACAATACCTGATCTGGAAACAATGGCGGCGATGGGTCCTGATCTATGGCTCGCACGAGGGCGACAAGCTTTTCGCTGACGCGCTGCGGCGGGCTGCTCCCCGATTTGGCGGAGAGATCGTCGCGGAGAAGGAGTTCAAGGATACAGGTACTGCCCGGCGGACCAATTCAGGCGTCGTGCAGATCCAGCGTCAGATGCCGGTGTTCACCCAGGATCTGCCGGACCACGATGTCCTTCTTGTCGCAGACGAAAGTGAGGTTTTTGGCACATATGTTCCATTCCGCACGTGGATCCCGCGGCCAGTCGCGGGTACCGCCGGGCTATCGCCCTCGGCGTGGCATCCTGCTAGCGAGCAGTGGGGCGGCACGCAAATTCAGAACCGCTTCGCAAAGGCCAACAGCCGGCGCATGTTGTCGAAGGATATGTCAGCCTGGACCGCGGTTCGCATCATCGGCGAGGCAGCGACGCGCACGCCCGGCGCCGACCCGGCAAAGATCGACGCCTTCATTCGCTCAGACGATTTCTCTATCGCCGCGTTCAAAGGTCAAAAGCTGACTTTTCGCAAGTGGAACTGGCAGTTGCGGCAGCCAATATTCCTTGGCGACGGCCGTTCTGTCGTATCGACATCGCCCCAGGAGGGTTTCCTGCATCAGGTTTCCGAACTGGACACGCTCGGCATCGACCAACCGGAGACCAAATGCGTGCTTAAGTAGAAAATCAAAAACCGGGAGGAGTTTTGCATGCGACGATCATTGACGGTGTTGGTCAGCGCCATGGCAGCTGGCTTCATGGCCAGCCCCGCCTCGGCATACATGGTTTATGTCTCCAACGAGAAGGACAATACCGTCACCGTCGTTGACTCGACCACGATGGAGGTTGTCAAAACGATCAATGTCGGGCAGCGGCCGCGCGGCATCACCATCTCGCAGGACGGGAAGTTCATTTATCTCTGCGCCAGCGACGACGACACGATCGAGATCATCGACACTGCAACGCACGAAATCGTCGGATCGCTTCCTTCCGGACCGGACCCAGAACTCTTCGTGCTCTCGCCTGACGGCAAGACGCTTTACGTTGCCAATGAAGACGACAATCTCGTTACTGTGATCGACCTCGCAAGCAAAGAGGTCCTCGCCGAGATCCCGGTTGGTGTTGAACCGGAAGGGATGGGTGTCAGCTCAGACGGCAAGACCATGGTGAATACGTCGGAAACGACGAACATGGCACACTTCATCGACACCTCGACGCATGAAATCACCGACAATGTCCTGGTGGATGCCCGCCCGCGTTTCGTGGAATTCACCCCCGAACTCATCGGAAGCATGGGTCAGCGCCGAGATCGGCGGTACAGTTTCCGTGATCGACAACGCGACGCGCCAGATCAAACATAAGATCACGTTCGAAATTCCCGGACTGCGCGCCGAGTCTATCCAGCCGGTCGGCGTGCGCATCACCGCCGACGGAAGCAAGGCCTATGTCGCACTCGGGCCCGCCAATCGGGTAGCGG
The DNA here is from genome assembly GCA_963829135.1 of uncultured Alphaproteobacteria bacterium. Lineage (GTDB taxonomy): Bacteria > Pseudomonadota > Alphaproteobacteria > Rhizobiales > Rhizobiaceae > Kumtagia. The sequence goes on from CAWHHO010000005.1 coordinate 360,923, forward strand.
TCATTAACGCCAAGACCTACGAGGTTGAGAAATATGTTCTCGTGGGCCAGCGGGTTTGGCAACTGGCGTTCACGCCGGATCAGAAGACGATCATCAGCACCAATGGCGTTTCGAACGACATCACGTTCATCGACGTGGCAACCGACGAGCCCATCCAGTCGGTCACCGTAGGCTCCCTGCCGTGGGGCGTCGTCGTATCGCCCAATTGATCAAACGATAGAAAATCAGCAGAAGGGTCTGAAATCATGAGGAAATATCAAGCGATAGCTTTCGCGGCTCTCATTGGCGCGGCGCTGATGCAGGGCCACGTGTGGGCACAGGACGATGACGATGATGATGACGCGGGTGCCGCCGCCACCGAAACGACCGCACCGGTAGCCGCCGAAAAGGTGACGCGCGCCAGCAAGGACGTCCCGGAGCTCATTCTCGGAACCAAGGAAGACCAATTCACTGCCAACCAGAAAGACTTCGAACTGATCGCCGGGCAAGGCTACCGCTGGAAGATTTCCGCGGCGGGCGGTCTCGAGTATAAGTTCCACACCGATCTGTTCCGCAATGTGTGGAACAATCAGATCGTCATCAACGATCTCGAAGTGCACATGAACGGCGCTCCCGCCTGGCTGGAATTCGACGCCGACGGCACCATTCAGGTGCAATTCACTACAGTTCGTCCCGGCATATACACATGGTCGGTGCCAGATCTCGCCGATAAAGGCATGAGAGGCACGATCACCATCAAATAGCGTGTTAGTCAGCGTTCCAGCGGGCGCGCCGGACGAACCAAGGAGGAGCGAGCCGGGTGCAGCATGTTCACACAGGCAGGACCGCAGACAGAACCTCGGCTCTAGAGGTCGAAGCGGTCAGCCATTCCTACGGTGAAAAACAAGCGCTTAACGACGTTTCCTTTTCCATTGCACCCGGCACGTTCACTGTGCTTCTCGGTCTCAATGGGGCCGGCAAGACGACTCTTTTTTCGCTGATCAGTCACCTCTATGGTACGCGCCGGGGCTCAATCCGTATTTTCGGCCACGACATCGGGCGCGCTCCTGGCGAAGCGTTGCGTCGGCTCGGCATTGTATTCCAGGCGCGTACACTCGACCTTGATCTGAGCGTCTATCAGAACCTTGCCTATCACGCCTCGTTGCACGGCATGGGCGCAGCTATCACCCGGCAGCGCATAGATACGTTGCTTGCGCAGGTCGATATGAGCACCCGTTTGCACGACAAGGCGCGAAGCCTGTCGGGCGGTCAGATGCGGCGTGTGGAGATTGCGCGCGCTTTGCTGCACCGTCCGCCGCTCCTGCTGCTGGACGAGGCGACTGTCGGCCTGGATATTCAGTCGCGCGCAGGAATCCTCTCCAACATCCGCAGTTTGGTGGAGATTGAAGGCATTAGTGTGTTCTGGGCAACCCACCTGATCGACGAGGTCGATGACCACGATGACGTCGTGATCCTTTCGCAGGGTCGTCTGGTCGCTGAGGGTAATGTCGCGGAGGTGATAAGGACAACCGCCACGCTGACCATCGGCGAGGCGTTCGCCAAGCTTAGCAAGTCTCTAACCGCCAACGCGGAGCATCCGTCGTGAGCGCACCCACCAGAACTACTCTTTCGGCTGCCGCTCCACTGCTGGCGGGCTTCGGTCCCGCCGCCTATCTGGTGTGCCTGAAAGGGATCCTTGTCCGCGAAGGGCTGCGCTTCCTCAACCAGCGCGAACGGTTCATTTCCTCGCTGGTACGACCATTGCTATGGCTGTTCATCTTCGCGGCTGGCTTTCGCCAGGTCCTCGGCGTCTCGATCATACCACCTTATAAGACCTACGTGCTCTACGAGGTCTATATCACCCCCGGGCTCTGCGGCATGATCCTGCTCTTTTCCGGCATGCAGTCGTCACTTTCGATGGTGTACGATCGCGAGATGGGCAATATGCGAACGCTGTTGGTTAGCCCCTTTCCCCGCTGGTTCCTGCTGGTTTCCAAACTGCTCGCCGGCGTCACCGTTTCGATGGCCCAGGTCTATGTGTTCCTTGGCATCGCCTGGTTCTGGGGGGTCAGGCCCCCGCCAACCGGCTATCTGTTCGCCCTTCCGGCGCTGTTTCTCTCGGGCATGATGCTGTGCGCTCTGGGCCTGCTGCTTTCATCGATGATCAAGCAGCTTGAAAATTTCGCGGGCATCATGAACTTCGTGATTTTCCCGATGTATTTCGCATCGCCGGCGCTCTATCCGCTTTGGCGGATTCAGGAATCGAGCCCGCTGCTCTACAAGATTTGCCTCTTTAATCCGTTTACCTATGTGGTCGAACTGATCCGTTTTGCTTTCTACGGGAGGATAGAGTGGTTTTCGCTCGCCGTTGTCGCCTGCTGTACGGTGTTGTTCCTCGGCGCTGCGATCATCGCCTATGATCCTTCGCGGGGGCTGATGGCCCGCAAGCAGGATACTGGAGGTAACGCCTGATGCATGAGAAAAGCCTTGGCCGTAGCGTGGCGGTGGCGATCCTGCTCGCCTTAGCGGCAGGCGCCGCAAAGGCCGCAACGAAAACCGATCCCGACTGGCCCTGCATTCAACGCAAGGTGCCGGAACTCTCACTTGGGCAAATCTGGAACGGCCCGGAACTTCCGGCATCGTCACGCGACTGGTCCAAGGACCGAGATATCCAGGCCCTGGTCAAGGAACTGGCGGCGCGGCGGTTGCCAATCGACAAGGCTCAAGCCGAGATCCATGAGTTTGCGACCGCATTGTCCGCCGAGCAAAAGGAAGCGCGTTTGACCATGTTAGTCCAGGGCCTGTTCGACCATATGAACCAGGAGCGCTCGCAGGTCATTTCGGGCATTGCACGCTATGCCCACAAGCAACTCGAACTCGCCACACGACTTCGTAAGGAAGCCTCCGAGTTGGACGCGCTGCGTGCTCAGCCCGACGCCGACACACAGCAGATCGAGTTGCGAACGTACCGGCTAACCTGGGAGACCCGAGTCTTCGAAGAGCGCGTACAGTCGCTGACATATGTCTGCGAGGTGCCTACCTTGATAGAGCAGAGGCTGTACGCCCTCTCCAAGTCGATTATGGGGGCCCTCGCCGGCGAATAGGCATCGTCATGCTTAACGCGGCACGAACGAGCCAGTGGTGAGTGCGTACCGATGCTTACGGGTGTTCTTTCAGATAGGCTATGAGGTTTGCGCGTTCTTCATCCTGCTTCAGTCCAGGGAAAGCCATCTTGGTGCCTTTGACCATTTCCTTCGGATTCGTAAGATAGGTGTTGAGGCTAGCTTCGTCCCACACCAGGCCTTTCTCGCCGGCCTCCTGCATCGCCTTTGAATATTTGAACCCCTCATGCGTTCCCGCTTTCCTGCCCACGACGCCTTTTAGCGAGGGGCCGATTTTGTTTTTGTCCTCATCCGCGACATGGCAAGCCTTGCACTTGGCAAAGACCTTTTCACCCGCGGCGGCGTCCTGCGCCGGAGATTGCCCTGACGATAGAACAGCCATTGAGATGGCAGCAAAAAACGCGGCAGCGCGCATTGGCATTTCCTCATTGCTCTTCATGGTGCCTTGCTTGTGAAGCTAGACGAAGGCTTGAGGAAATCAATCCTGTCCGTTCATCCGACGGCGCTGCGTCTCCACTTGTTGACGCCTATGAGGCGAGCGCGTAGCTTTCAACCGGTTCCGCTATCCATTGGGCACCTTGAGAAATGCGGCCGGAATGACGTCTTTGTCCAGGAAGAGTGTTTGACCGAGACGGTCGGTCGCGATTCCTGGATGTGCGCAGAGGTGCTGCAATGAACATGGTAGATTTGGTGTTGACGGTTTGTTTGACCGCCAATCCGGCCAACTGCCGAGAGCAGCATCTCTATTTCGAAAGTCGCGGCTCCCTGCTGCAATGCATGTTTCTTGCACCCTCCGAGATCGCGAAATGGTCGTCGGAACACCCCGGTCTCAGGGTGGTGCGCTGGCGTTGTGCTTTTCCCGACAAGGAGCAATCGATCTGAGGCCGCGGAGGCTCATGGATCTGGGTTGAAACAGGTGGTCGGCCTGCAATTTGCGCGGAGGAGATTACAATGCTGATTTCGAGGCGCGGTTCTCTGGGCCTGGGGGTACTGGGAGCAATGGCCATGCTCTCCGCAAACAGCGTGGTTCGCGCCGCGACCAGGATCCGCATAGGCGTACTCAAGTTCGGCACTGTGAGTTGGGAACTCGATACTTTGAAGCACCACAAGTTCGACGCCGCCAATGGGATCGACCTCGATATCGGGTACTTTGCAGGTGAGGATGCCACAAACATCGCGCTGCTCGCCGATGCAATCGATGTGATGGTGTCGGACTGGCTATGGGTCTCGCGTCAACGGTCGGAAGGTAGCGATGTAACCATGGTGCCCTATTCGACATCCGTCGGCGCGATCATGGTTGCCCGGAATTCTCCGATATTGAGCCTGGCCGATATCAAGTCCAAGAGCATTGGGGTGGCCGGAGGTCCGATCGACAAGAGCTGGCTGCTGCTGCAAGCGCTCTCTCGACGTGACTACGGATTCGATCTCGCCGCGAGCAACGAAATTATCTACGGCGCCCCACCGTTGCTGGCCGAAAAGGCCATCGAGGGCGAACTCGATGCTGTCTTAAACTTCTGGCACTTCTGTGCGAGGCTGGAAGCGAAGGGTTTTCGTCGCATCATCGGTGCTAATGACGCAGCGATCGCACTCGGCGCCTCGGGTCCCATTTCAGCGCTGGGCTACATCTTCCACGAGGCGTGGGCTAGCGAGAACCCCGCCGCCGCGACAGGACTGGTGAAGGCATCTGCGCAGGCGAAGGATCTCCTTGCCAAATCCGACGAAGAGTGGGTTCGGCTCGCCCCGTTGGTGCGGGCTGAAGGCAAAGAGCTGGAAACGCTGCGCGACCGGTATCGGGATGGAATTCCACGACGGCCGGTAGCCGAAGAGGCCACAGACGCCGGCAAGCTCTATCACGTGCTGGCTGAGATCGGCGGGGAGAAGCTGGTTGGCAAATCGGCCGATATGGCGCCCGGTACGTACTGGTCGGGACTACCTCAGTGACCTCGCAACAGACCAATGCCAAAGGGAGGAGCGCTTCGACGGAGGTCCCTGGCCCACATTCGCGTCGTTCGGCGAAATTCGTGCCGGCGCTGACAGTGGCAGCGTCGTTGTTTGTACTGCTCGTCTTGTGGTCGCTCGCGGCGAGCGCCTGGCCGAGCAGGGCTTTGCCTCCGCCCGTCGAGGTTTGGCGCGTCCTGATCCAGGAGGCCGCGAGCGGCGAGTTGCCGTTCAACCTCGGCGCCACGCTCATGCGCGTTATTGCTGCCTATATCGTTTCGATGGTTGTCGGATCGGTCATCGGCTGCCTCTTGGGTGTCAGCCAACGCGCCGACCGGTTCTTCAATCCCTGGCTGATACTGTTTCTCAATCTGCCGGCCTTGGTGACGATCGCGCTGGCCTATATCTGGTTTGGTCTCAACGAGGCCGCCGCGATTGGCGCAGTGGCGATCAACAAGATCCCCAATGTCATCGTAACGATGCGCGAAGGAGCAAGGGCGCTCGACCCCCGCTTCGGAGAAATGGCCGCCGTTTATCGTTTCAGCGCGCTTGATCGCCTGCGCCATGTGCTTTTGCCGCAACTGCAACCCTATCTGGCCGCTGCTTCCCGATCCGGCATCGCACTGATCTGGAAGATCGTGCTGGTGGTTGAGTTTCTCGGCCGCTCAAATGGCGTCGGCTTCCAGATCCACCTCTATTTTCAGCTCTTCGATGTCGCCGCTATTCTTGCCTATGCGCTTTCTTTCGTTGCGCTGATGCTCCTCATCGAACTCTTCGTGGTGCAGCCCTTTGAACGACATGCAACCCGTTGGCGCCGGCGTCCCGCTTAGCGTCGATATTCAGGAAAAGACATTCAAGTCGGCGGAAGGTGTTTCGGTCACGGCACTTGCGCGACCTTACGTTCGACGTCCGGCAGGGCGAGTTTGCGTGCGTGCTGGGTCCGTCCGGCTGCGGCAAAACGACGATGGTGCGCATTCTGCTCGGACTGGACAACGACTTCGCCGGTTCCTTCAAGTTGCCGGAGGGCGGATCGAACCGGGTTGCGGCGGTATTCCAGGAGCCAACGCTTCTACCGTGGCGCACAGTTGAACAGAATATCCGCCTTGCGCTACCCAAGGAACGCAGAAACGCCGATCTAAACTGGGTTCTCGACGAACTCGGGCTGGGCTCGATGCGCAGCCTATACCCTGCCGAGCTCTCACTGGGTCTGGCGCGACGAGTGGCACTGGCGCGGGCATTCGCCACGGAGCCGGCGATCCTTTTCCTGGACGAGCCGTTTGTGTCCCTGGACGAAGCGACGGCCGAGCGCCTTCGTCATATGCTTCTGCGAATTTGGTCGTCGAGGCCGACGACAGTCCTGATGGTTACCCACAATTTGCGCGAGGCAATGATGCTGTCCGATCGCATCGTGGTTCTGTCAGCCAGGCCGGCCCGGGTCCGCGGTATTTTTGACGTCAAACTCCCACGGCATCTCCGCAGCGTTCAGGTGATGAGCGACCTTTTGCGCTCATTTCACGCGAAATTCCCCGACGCTTCCTGATTTCCGGCAGGGACAAGCCATTGGAGACGCTATGATTGTAGATCCGACGAGACGCAAATTGGTGAAAGGACTGGCCTCCTTCAGCGCTGCCGCCTGGCCGTTCAGCTTGCGACAGCGCGCTTTCGGCGGGCAGCCTTCAAATTTCAAGCTCGCGCAAATTGCCGATGGCGTTTTTGCCTTCCAGGGCGTGGATGAGTTGATGAACGCTGGCAACGAAGGCGCGATCTGCAATTTGGGTATGGTGGTTGGCACGGACGCCGTTGCGGTCATCGATAGCGGCGGAAGCCTGGCCGAGGCGCACCAATTCATCGACGCGATCACAAAGGTTACCCGCAAGCCGGTACGCTTCCTGATCAATACCCACATGCATCCGGATCATATTTTCGGGAACGCGGCATTCCGTACGATGGCTCCCACTATTGTAGGTCATCGAAACCTGCCCCGGGCCCTCGAAGCACGCGGCGCCTACTACTTGCAAAGCTACCGCAACCAACTCGGCGCTGCGCTCATGGATGGCGTCGAGATCGTACCGCCGACGCTGCTCGTTGAGGATAGCCTGCCGCTTGATCTGGGTGGGCGGGTCCTTGAATTGCGTGCCTGGAAAGCCGCGCATACCGACAATGACCTGACAATTCTCGATCCGGCCAGCGGCACGCTCTTTTCAGGCGATTTGGTCTTCCTTGGGCATCTCCCGACGATAGACGGATCGCTGCTGGGTTGGATCCGTCAACTCGGCGCGCTCGGCGGCATCGACGCTACACGCGTTGTGCCAGGTCATGGTCCGGCGTCCACTAAATGGCCGGAAGCGCTGGACGCCGAGCGCCGCTATTTCAAAGTATTGGCGGACGACATCCGCGAGGCGATCGCTGCCGGCAAGCCCCTGGCGGAGGCGGTCAGGACGGCAGGTAGAAGCGAAGCACCTAACTGGTCGCTGTTCGAAGAATACAATGAGCGCAACGCAACAGCCGCCTACGCCGAACTTGAATGGGAATAGGCGCCAGCGATTTGCCAAAGCAGCCAGAAACAAATAAGAATACGGTTCTGCCTGGGCACCCCGTTTCGAACCGGTGGAGGCGCTGAAATGCAACACAGGATTTTCCGTCGCGGTCGACGCGTCGTTGCGGCGACGAGCTTCGCCGCAATAGTTTTGGCCAGCAGCGCATTCGCCTGTCTCACTGAACCAGCTGCAGCACAGCAAACAACCACATCCTCGGAAGAGATTTGGACGAGTCTGAAGGGTGACGTGTTCGGCGACCGGTCCATTCTTGTCGATACCGGCCTCGTTCGTATCGAGGCTCCCAAGCGCGCGCAGGACGCAGCGCTTGTACCGGTCGACATCTATATCGATCCCGCCAAGTCCCAAGGCGGCGTGAAGTCGGTGACAATGATAATCGACGTCAATCCTGCGCCAGTGGCGGCGACGTTCCAGATAGGCAAGGACGCGGGCGTCACACATCTGTCGACGCGCGTGCGCGTCAATGACTACTCATATTTGCGTGCGATTGCGGAGACGCAGAACGGCGAACTCCACATGTCACGGACCTTTGTTAAGGCGTCAGGTGGGTGCTCTGCCCCAGCTGCCAAAAATACGGATGAGGCGCTGGCTTCAATGGGGCAGATGAAGCTGCGCCAATTCGTCCCGCCGGCGGCGGAAACCATGACCAAGGTTGAGGAATTGCAGCTGATGATTCGGCACCCGAACAATTCGGGTCTGCAGAGGGATCCGCTAACCCAATATTTCATTCCCGCGCATTTCATTGAAGATCTGTCGATCTCTCAGGGTGATCGGCTGATCCTGTCGATGCAGGCAGGAATCTCGATATCGGAGGATCCCAACTTCCGATTCGATTTTTCAGCGCACGGGACGGACGAAATTCGCGTGAAAGCTGTCGATACAGACGGCAAGGTCTTCAGCGATCAGTGGCCGATCGACGCGTCTGGGCTCTGAATACATCAGACCTTAGAAGCAGCGGATGTCCGCCTCGGCTTGAGCTCGCTTTAGTTCAGAACCAGCCGCCCTTGCAGGAGCGCTTTCGCGAAACAACTCGCTCGCCTCGCCCGTTGTCTGCGACATCTGCTTGAATGTCTCAGCCACCTCATAGCGGTCGTACGGCATGATCGAGGCGATTACATCGATCGAACAGGAGCAGCGTTCGAGTATGTCCCGCGTTTCACCGTTTGATTTCATGCACCCCAAAACATAGTCGGCAAGCGCAGTTGTCGGGTAGTCGCCAGCCGCCAGTGAAGAGCCCGCGCCCGTCAGTGTCGAAGCCAAACTGAGCGCCAGGATTGAGAGTCGGAGTGGACCCGTCATGCGAACAACCCTTGGTGGCTGGAACCATACTCACCTGGAAACCCAACGCGCTCACAGCTACGGACATTCACCGATGCCAGTCAAGCAGTCATCCAAGACTAAAGGGGTACGCCTTGATGCGCCCGGCAACTCCTGAAGAATTTATCTTGCAGCGCACACGGCCCGATCCCTCTGCGCCCATGCCATTGTGCAATCGACTAACCTCCCGTGCAAAAAAGTGAGCATCCCAACCGCAACAGGTCTCGCCAAGCATCGAAAAGCAAGATTGGATCCAAATTTCCTGAGCCTTACTTTACACCGCGGGTTCCATAATTCCGATTTCGTATAGAGGAATAACAATTCATCCTGCATACATCGCCCGAAAGTATATCTGCGCGATGATGCAGTGCAATATTGCAATATTGCAATGCAGCGAAATCAGTGAAAGTTTTTTGCTTGCCTGCCGATCTTTAATGACATAGCCTTTCCCTGTTTCCGGCTTCAAGGGCGTCACCGTCATAGGGAGCGGCGACAGTCTTTCGTAGGCCAAGTGAGGTGGGCAGTAACGGTGCCCTCTGCTCGTCTGGCTTAGGTCGTGACACGCTGCCGGAAATACTTCCCACACATGAATCGCTTGGGCAAGCCCTTGTGGGCTCAACGGTCGATTCCTGATTGAACCTCGGGAGGAGCCATAAATGCGTGTATTCGGGAAGACAATCTGCATACCAATTGCCGCCGCACTGCTGACGTGTGCCTCGGCATTTGGAGTTTCGGCCAATGACGAGTTGATGGGCTTGGCGTCGGACGCCAAGAACTGGGCTATGCCCACGGGTGACTATGCGAACACCCGATATTCGAAACTGAACCAGATCAACAAGGACAATGTGAAGGATCTGCAGGTCAAGTGGACGTTCTCCACTGGCGTGCTTCGAGGCCATGAAGGTGGCCCCCTGGTGATCGGCGATGTGATGTATATCCACACGCCCTTCCCGAATATCGTTTACGCGCTCGATCTCAAGAGCGACGGCAAGATCCTCTGGAAATATGAGCCCCGGCAGGATCCGAACGTCATCCCGATCATGTGCTGCGACACGGTCAATCGTGGCGTAGCCTACGGCGATGGCAAGATCATCCTCAATCAGGCCGACACGATGGTGACGGCTCTCGACGCCAAGACCGGCAAGGTCGTGTGGTCCATCAAGAATGGTGAGGCGACCGACGGAAGCAAGGGCGAATCCGGAACGCATGCTCCGATCATCGTCAAGGACAAGGTCATCATCGGCATCTCCGGTGGCGAGTTTGGCGTCCGTGGCTGGGTTGCAGCATACAATCTGAAAGACGGTTCGCTTGCTTGGAAGGGCTATTCGATGGGTCCGGATTCGGACACGCTCATCGATCCCGAAAAGACCACGCATCTCGGCAAACCTGTCGGAAAGGATTCCGGCACGAACACCTGGGAAGGCGAACAGTGGAAGCAAGGCGGAGGCGCCACTTGGGGCTGGTACTCATACGATCCCAAGCTGAACCTGGTCTACTACGGGTCGGGCAACCCCTCGACCTGGAACCCTGTGCAGCGTCCGGGTGACAATCGCTGGTCGATGACCATCTTTGCGCGTGACGCTGATACGGGTAAGGCCAAGTGGGTCTACCAGATGACCCCGCATGACGAATGGGACTTTGACGGCGTCAACGAGATGATCCTCGTCGACGGTATGGACGTCAACGGCGCCAAACACGACGTTCTGGTTCATTTCGACCGCAACGGCTTCGCCTACACCCTGGACCGGGTATCGGGCGAGCTTCTGGTTGCCAAGAAATACGATCCGAAGGTCAACTGGGCAACCGAAGTCAACATGGACCCCAAGAGCGATCAGTTCGGGCGTCCGCAGGTTGTTGCGAAGTATTCGACGCAACAGAACGGCGAAGATGTCAATTCGACCGGCATCTGCCCCGCCGCACTCGGTACCAAGGACCAGCAACCGGCAGCCTATTCGCCGAAAACTGGTCTGTTTTATGTGCCAACCAACCATGTTTGCATGGACTACGAGCCGTACAAGGTAAGCTACACCGCTGGTCAGCCATACGTCGGCGCAACGGTTGCCATGTATCCGGCCCCGGACAGCCATGGCGGCATGGGCAACTTCATCGCCTGGGATGCATCCAAGGGTGAGATCGTGTGGTCGAAGCCCGAAATGTTCTCGGTATGGTCGGGCGCGCTTGCGACGGACGGCGACGTGATCTTCTACGGCACGCTGGAAGGCTACATCAAGGCGGTCGATAACAACGGCAACGAACTGTACAAGTTCAAGACTCCGTCGGGCATTATCGGCAACATCAACACATTCGAACATGGCGGAAAGCAGTACATTGCCGTCCTGTCGGGTGTGGGCGGTTGGGCCGGCATCGGCCTCGCCGGAGGGTTGCTCTCGCCTGAGAACGCTGCTGCCTGGCACGGTGCAGTCGATCAGGGCCGCCAGCAGGGCGACGAAGCGACAGTTGTCGGCACCGCGGGTCTCGGCGCCGTCGGCGGCTACGCCGGTCTTGCTGAATACACGACGCTAGGCGGTCAGCTGACCGTCTTCGGGCTCCCGAATTGATCGTCGGGAGCATCGTACGGCCGAGGCCCTGAACGAGGCCTGACGGCCATAGAAAACGAGAGTCCGGATCGCCAGGCTAGACCTGCCGGGCTCTCGATTTCGCAGCGCCTCATCTGTCAACGCCCATCACGACAGCCACGATTAGTCGCGGCGAAATAAAGGAATTGTGAATGCCCGTTCGCAACATTGTCTTCGTTCTTGCCTTGATCCTCCTTGCACTTGCCGGTCCTTCCGGCCTGGCCCAAGCGGAAGATGACCAGAAGAAAGCCGCAGCCGTCACGGACGAAGACGGCAAGTATTTCGATGCCGATGGCAACCCGACATTCAAGATCCAGGACGACGGAACCGTCGATTGGTACACATTCAGCGGATATCGGCGGTATCATTCTGACTGTCATGTCTGTCACGGGCCTGATGGCGTCGGCTCAAGCTACGCGCCCGCCTTGGCGGAAAGCATGAAAAACCTCGACTATCCATCGTTCCTGTCGATTGTCGCCGAGGGACGCAAGAACCTCAGCGGCGGAAAAGAAAATGTGATGCCGGCATTTGGCAGCAACAAGAACGTCTACTGCTACCTTGACGATCTCTACGTCTATTTGCGTGCACGCGCTGTCGGCGCCGCTCCACGCGGGCGCCCGCCAAAGAAGGCCGATAAGCCGCAGACCGCCAAAGACGCCGAAGCATCTTGCATGGGAGGATGAGATGGTCCGAAGCCGCCCTCCACTCTTACTTTTTTTCGCTGCTTGGGCAGCAGTTGTTGCGCCTGTCGCGGCACATGCGCAGGGCGCAGGTCTCGGCGCGGCTGGAGAACTCGTTGATCCAGATGTTTTGCGTGTTTGTGCCGATCCCTCGAATATGCCGTTCACGGACAAAAGTGGTGAAGGTTTCGAAGATAAGCTGGCCGATCTGGTCGCCAGGAAAACCGGCAGAAAGTCGGTTTCCTACACATGGTTTCCGATGGTCACCGGATTTGTGCGAAACACCCTCAGGGCCAATCGCTGCGACATCGTAATGGGATATGCGCAAGGCGACGAGTTGGTACAGAACACCAACGCCTATTACCGATCTGCCTATGTGTTGATTTATAGAAAGGGCGTTGGCCTCGACGGCGTGGAAACCATTGAGGATCCGAAGCTTGCCGACAAGAAAATCGGCGTGGTTGGCAGGACACCCCCGGCAACCAACATGGCAAAAGCAAACTTGATGCGGAATGCCAAGGCCTATCCGTTGATGGTCGATACGCGCGTCGCTCCTTCCATGGCTGAGGTTATGATCAAGGACATGATGGAAGGAACGATCGATGCCGCGGTCCTGTGGGGACCGATGGCGGGCTATTATGCGAAGAAATCCGGGGCAGATATCGCAGTCGTTCCCCTGCTCAAGGAAAAAACCGGCTCGCGGATGACTTATCGTATTACCATGGGGGTTCGCCCGTCAGATCAGGAATGGAAGCGCACGCTTAACCAGTTCATCAAGGAGAACCAGAAAGAGATCAACGACATACTTCTCGGCTACGGCGTGCCGTTGATCGACGAGCATGACAAACCGATCACTCACTAGAAGTATGGCAGCCGGGTCAAGATTGGGATGCGGCAGGCTATGAGAAGGGAGATGCTTTTGTTGCTGACCGTCGGTGTTCTGGAAGCTGTTGGACCTGTGTGGGCCAATGGCGTCGACGAACCGGCTGGTTACCGGATGGATGACTACCGGGCGCCGGTGCCCGGAACGCTGAAGGGGGCAAAGGTTGTCACCACAGAACAAGCGGAAGCGATATGGCGAAAGAAAGAGGCCGTTTTCTTCGATGTCATGCCAAATTCGCCGAAGCCGGCCAAATTACCAGCAGGAACCATATGGAGGGACAAGGTTAGAAAGGACATTCCAGGCAGTATCTGGCTTGCCAATGTCGGCTATGGCGCTATCTCCGACGAGACGGCCACCTACTTTCGCCAGAGCCTTGCTGACAATACTGGCGCGGACAAATCGCGGTCCGTCCTGTTCTACTGCATGACGAACTGCTGGATGTCCTGGAACGCCGCGAAGCGGGCAGTCGAATGGGGTTACAGTTCGGTGATCTGGTACCCGCTCGGAGCCGACGGCTGGGAAAGCGCCAAATTGCCACTGAAGGATAACAAGCCCTATGTTAGAAGCAAGTGAACGATGGGACTTAATACAAGCATAATATATTGATCGATTTGCTTTAGATTTTTTATTACCTATATATTCATTAGTCCATTTTCGACGTGATGGACGAGCCGTTGCAAAATCGTGCCTGCAACGGCTGGATATTGGTAAGGCCGGGCTTAGGCCCGGCGCAAAGGAGGAATGAGAATGAAGACCTGGAAAAAGCCGACCATGTGCGAAGTCGCCGCGGGCTTTGAAATTTCCCGTTACCTGCCTGCTGAAATAACTCCCAAGAAGTAGGCTGCGGCAGCGCGTGCTTCCATCGGGAGCGCGCGCTGCATGCCCCCATACCTCGCAAAGACCAGTCTCGGCGCACTGTGGACGCGATTCGATTTATCGGACGGGAATCGCGGGAAATGGATTTGGGCTATGCGCTTGAAGATTGTCGGCTCGGCGGCCGGCGGCGGTTTTCCGCAATGGAACTGCAATTACCGGCTGAGCAAGGCAGCGCGCATGGGCGCAAATGGAGTGCGAACGAGGACGCAATCGAGTTTGGCCGTGTCGGCAAATGGAAGTGATTGGGTTCTCTTCAATGCCTCGCCCGACATTCGGGAGCAGATTGCGAAAACCCGAGAACTGCAGCCCGCAGACGACGCTGCATTGCGCTCCACTCCGATCCGGGCGGTTGTATTGACCAATGCCGATGTCGATCATATCGCAGGGCTTCTGAGCCTGCGCGAGCGCCAGCCTTTCGCTATCTACGCCTCTACCCAGGTTCTAGCGACGCTCAAGGCAAATCCGATTTTCAGCGTACTCGACTCAGCCATTGTTCCGCGGCGGGAACTCCCCCTCGAAGACGAAGTTGACATCCTGGATGCCGATAACCGTCCAACCGGCATACGCATCGAGGGCTTCATCGTGCCCGGAAAGATACCGCTTTACATGGAGGATCCGGGCCGGCACGGCGACGACTTCAGGTCTGTCGCTGGCGACACCATTGCCGTCCGCATCTCCGATGGCAAAGGCGGGCCCTCTGCTTTCTATATTCCAGGTTGCGCAAGCGTCGATCAGAACCTTCGTGAACGTCTCAGTGGCAGCTCGTGCCTGCTCTTCGATGGAACCGTCTATACAGATGACGAAATGCTCACGGCCGGCGTTGGGCAAAAGACCGGTGCTCGGATGGGTCATTTGGCGATGTCAGGAGAAGGTGGCTCTATCGCCTGCCTGGCGGGCGTCAATATCGGGCGTCGCGTTTTCGTTCACATCAACAATACCAATCCGGTTCTTGACGAGAATTCGGGCGAACACGCATCGGCGAGAGCCGCAGGATGGGAGATCGCATATGACGGCATGGAGTTAGAGCTGTGAGCGATTTCCATGACATCGCCAAGGATGGCATGTCACCGGCTGAGCTTGAGGCCGCCCTGCGGCAGATCGGCTCGGAGCGCTACCATAATCGTCACCCCCTTCATCACCGGATGACCGGCGGCGAGATGTCGAGAGGCGAATTGCAGGCATGGGCGCTTAACCGTTACTGCTACCAGGCAGTCATTCCGCGTAAGGATGCCACCATCCTCGCTCGCGCCGACGATCCGGCTTTTCGCGCCGCGTGGCGCAAGCGCATCGAGGATCACGATGGTGAGGACGGCTGGAGCGGCGGCATTGCGCGATGGTTGTATCTAGCCACCTCACTTGGCCTCGACGCCGAAGCCGTGAAAAGCGAAAGGCTGGCACTACCAGCCACCCGCTTCGCTGTCGGCGCATATATCACCTTCTGCGCCAATGCGACATTGCTGGAAGCCGTCGCTTCTTCGCTGACGGAATTATTCTCACCGGTCATCATCGGCGAACGCGTGCCCGCGATGCTGGCCAAGTATGACTATATAACGGAGGAAACGCTCGCCTATTTCAGCCGGCGGCCCGACCAGGCGGCGCGCGATTCCGAATTCGCTCTCGCCTACGTACGCCGACACGCCGACACGCCCACGCGCCAGCAGATGGTAATCGACGCGCTGGTTTTTAAATGTGATATTCTTTGGGCAATGCTCGACGCTCTGCAGCATGCCTATGGCGAGCGGGGGAATATCCCGCCAGGTGCCTTTCAGCCTGAGGCGAAGTCATGACCGAAGGACGCGCAAGAGCTGTCCTTTCGTTGCGATCGAAGCCGTCGCTGCCAAAGCACGTGCGTATCCAGTTCGATCCGGTGCGGCAAGCTTTTGCCGTCCTTTCACCAGAGCGCGTTTTCTGGCCAAACGAGATCAGCCTCGACATTCTGCGCCGATGCGACGGAGATTCGGAAATCAGCCGCATCATAGCCGATCTCGCAGAGGAATACGGTGCCCAAGAGCAGGAAATCTCCCCCGACGTAACAGCTTTCTTGCAGGAATGGGCCGACAAACTGCTGGTGAAGCTATGAGCAAGCCGCTTCTTCCTCCCATCGGAATGCTGGCTGAACTCACACATCGCTGCCCGCTGCAGTGTCCTTACTGTTCCAATCCGACCGAGCTCCTGAAGGCCAACCGCGAGATGGACACCCAGACTTGGCTCGACCTGTTCGAGCAGGCGGCCGATCTCGGCGTTCTTCAGGTCCATCTCTCCGGAGGCGAGCCAACTCTGCGTCGAGACCTCGAGCAAATGATCGCCGGGCTTTCAGCACGCGGCGTGTACACCAACCTTATCACTGCCGGGGTTGGCATTGCCGAAGGACGGATCGAGGCCTTCGCGGAAGCCGGGCTCGACCACCTACAGCTGAGTTTCCAGGGCGCACGTTCGGCTACAACCGAAATAGTCGGCAACCATCTCGGCGCCCATGAGAAGAAGCTGCAGACGGCGAGGCGCGCCCGTGCCGCGTGCTTGCCGCTCACCATCAACGCACCGATCCATCGGCATAACATCGACGAGATCCCGGAGTTCATAGAACTCGCTTTATCGCTCGGCGCCGAACGACTGGAAATTGCTAACGTCCAGTATTCAGGCTGGGCGCTGGCCAACCGCGCTAACCTTATGCCGGATCGCGCATCAGTCGACCGGCAGGTCGAGATCGTCGAAGCCGCACGCGCCCGACTGATAGGGGTGATGAATATCGATTTCGTAACCCCGGACTATTTCGCCATGTATCCCAAACCCTGCATGGGCGGCTGGGCACGCGATGCTTTCATGGTGGCGCCAGACGGCACGGTCCTGCCATGCCACGCAGCGCAAACCATCCCATCACTCACCTTCGACCGTTTCGGGGCGCGTACGCTTGCGGACATCTGGACAGATTCTTCCGCATTCAATGCCTTTCGCGGGACGGATTGGATGCAGGAGCCGTGTCGAAGCTGCGAACGTCGCGAGATCGACTGGGGTGGGTGCCGCTGTCAGGCGATGGCGATCGCCGGCGATGCGTCTGCGACGGATCCGGCCTGCATAAAGTCGCCAATCCACCCGCGCATGGCAACCTTCCATGCAGCCACGACCGATCCCAAAGTGGGCGCGGACGGCTTCATCTACCGGCGGATAAGCGCAGCCAGGGAAACAGTCTAACCGGAAACTCAGTCGCGGCGCGCTTCACGTTCCAGCACCGCATCTGTGAAGGCCAACGCGTCTCTGTTGATGGCCACGTTGTGCACGCGAAAGATTGCAGCGCCGCGCAGTCGAAGAATGACGCTGCTCGCCGCTGTCGCAGCGTCGCGGGCGGCGCGATCCGCGCCAACCACGTGACCGATTAACCGCTTGCGCGAAGTGCCAACAAGCAGCGGGAAACCGAGTGCCTGTAGTTCGCCGAAGCGGACGATCAGCTGTAGATTCTCTTCTCCGTCTTTCGCAAAGCCAAAACCCGGATCGAGCACAATCTGACTATCGGAGACGCCGGCGTGGCGCGCGATCTCCAGCGACTTTTCGAGGAAGCGAAACTGGTCGTCAATCGCGTCCGGCAGCTTCTCGCGATCACGTCCGGTATGCATGATCACAAGCCCCGCACCGCTTTCCGCCGCCAAATGGGCTATGCCGGGCTCGCGTTGAAGGCCGTGCACGTCGTTAACGATATGTGCACCCGCCCGAACAGCAAGGCGCGCGGTCTCTTGCCGGTACGTATCGACTGACATGATGAACCCCTCCTCCGCCAACACCTCGATCACCGGAAGGATGCGCTGTTGCTCTTCCAGCGCTGACACGGGCTCTGCGCCCGGCCGGGTTAATTCGCCCCCCACATCAATGATCGAGGCGCCCTCGGCCGCCATCTGCCTTGCGTGGGCGAGCGCTGAGTCGAGTTTGTCGAATTCGCCACCGTCGGAAAAGCTATCGGGAGTCACATTCAGGATTCCCATCAGCAGCCCACTCCTGCCGATATCGAGATGCCTGCCGTGGGCGAGGTACCAACGGCGCTCATCGAACGTGCGGGAGGTCATTGGCGGGAACTTTCTGGCATATTGTCGAAGACACTAACCTTGATTGCGTGCGCTAGCTTCGTCGAAAAGAGCTTTCTTTCATCATCAAAGCCATGACGGATACAAGGCTTGAAAAGACACTGCCCTCAACACCTACCCCAAGAGAGAGTTACAGGTTCTCGGCATGCCACTGCCGAGCGCCGCAGCAGCATGAAATGCCAACGATTGCACACTGGCTCTAATTCTGACTGCCGCGTGGTTCGAGAGCGCCGCGCACGTCGTTCAGGCCGCGCATGGCGTCGCGATTGCCAGCAAGTGCCGCGGCCCTGAATACCCGTTCCGCATCGCTGTAGCGGTGAAGATACAGATAGGAATATCCGCGCAGGACCAGCAGATCGGTCTGCTCGCCCACGAGTTGCGCACGCTCGTCCAAAGCGATCAGCGCTTCGCTGTAACGGCCCTTTTCATAGGCATCGATCGCTTGTGTCGACAGCAGCTGTATACGAAGCTCGGAGGCCCGCTTGCCATCGATCTTGCCTTGTGTTGCCGCGATCGCGGCTTTGTCGGAGAGCCCCGCCTGAAGATAAGCCAGGCTCTGCCCGTACGCGGCCTCCCCGCGAATTTTTGGAGACCCTTCCAAAGCCCGTCCGAAAGCCTCCGCTGCCTCGATCGGGCGCTTCGACTCCATTAGGCACCAGCCTTTGGCAAGCGCGCGGGCCGGCGACAAAGACGTGTTGTCGCCGGCTGCACAGCCATACGTTCTTGCGCCGCGCGTTGCAGAACGCGCTTCCGCTCTCTGCGTCCGCACCTCCTGCACCGTGCCCACGGGAGTCCTAGGCGCTTGCAGCTGTGAATTTTGCGCGTTTGCCTGTGGCGGCTGTGAAGTTACCGGAGCAGTTCCCTGAGGCGGCTGGGGGGATATCAGAGCGGTTCCCTGAATGGGCCGCGGGGACGCTGGGGTGGTTCCCTGAAGCGGTTGTGGGGACGCCGGAAACGTTCCTTGTTGAAGTTGTGGCGACGCTAAAGTGGTTCCTTGGAGGGGCGGCGAAACGACCGCTGCGGTCGGCATGCTAGGCGTTCCTACGGTTGGGATGCGATCGGAGCGACCGGCCCATGCGGCCTGGATCTGCTGGACGCCGGCTGTGTCCCCAAGCTTCCAACGGACAAGCGCCAGGCCATAGGCGGCCGCCTCCTCATCAGGCTTCCATTCGAGCGACTTCTGGAACCACAGCGCCGCAGTTTGCAATTGGTTGAGGCTATCAGCGTACCACCCGAGCTGCTGTGCGGCGACACCATCCCGCGCGGCGAAAATTTCCGCTACCATCCGCTGCAACGTCTCGGGCGCGAGTGTCGGCGGCGGGGACTGGGCGAGAAGGTTTGCCACGGCGGCGAGGTAGCTCGCACGCGTTTCGTCGGTTGTCCCGCGCCACTCGTATAGGACCTCCTCGGCTTCCGCGGGACGATCCAGTGCGAGGAGTGAGAGTGCGAGACCCTCCGACGCGGTAGCAGTCTCCTCCAGCCCAAATGCCTTGCGAAACCACTTCTCCGAATCGCTGGGTTTGTCGTGGTGCAGATAGTACCAACCCAGAAGGAGCGAATCGGTGGCTGGCCCATCCGCGGCAAGCTTCACCACCAGATCCACATCAGACTGCGGGACCGCGATCTGCGGATCAGAGCCTGCAGCGAGGCTGCTTCGCGCAATATCTGCACGAACGCTATCGAATTCGCCCTTGCCCTCTGCGCTCTGGCGTTCGAGAGCGAGCAGCTGGTCTATGTCGGAGCGGGCCAGCAAACTCATGGCCTTTTGAACGGTGGCAACGCGTTCTTCCGACTTCTCGCAATTCTGCAAGACATAAAGGTATGTGTCCCTCGCCCTTTCCGGGCGTTTGGTACTGGCAAACGCTTCCGCGACACGCCACAGGACATCTACATCGCCGCATGTCAGCAGACTGGTGTTTGTTGAGCCGAGGCGGATAACCGTGTCGTATTGTTTCAGATTGGACGCATTGATCAGCTGCTCGCGCGCCTCTGCAATTTGCAGGCGCTGCATGAGATCGTCAGGCGGAAGCCAACCGCTCTCGCTTGTCTGCCGGTCACTGATTGCCTTGCGAAGTTCGGGGAGTTTGCCCTCGGAGTAGAGTTTCCACATCTGATCGAGCAGCGGGTCGGTCAGCTGACGTACGGCAAGCGGGTTCTCTGGAGGCGTCCAGTTCGGATACAATGCCCTCAGCCGCGCGATCTCCGCTTCAAGGCGACGGGTGTCTCCCTGGGCGGCGAAATAGCGCAGGGCCGTTTCATCAACGCTCTGATCGACCTTCTGAGCAGCCTTCGGATCAGCCTTCGGATCAGCCTTTGGATCGGCCGGCGGGGTTTCCACGGGTATTGCCTGGGCCAGCAAATACTCGCCGGTTGCAGTTCCTGCACGCAGCCGACCTGCCCTGGCTCCGGCAGCCGAAAGCGGCGCGGGATTGCTTGCGGACCAGACGTTGTCGACAAGCTTGAACTCGTTGATGAATAAGCCTCCAAGAAAGCCGATGGTGAGCGCGACAGCCGGCTTCATAGGCACCCCGACTTTTGGCTGCGCGCAAATGACAACGCCAGCAGATGCAGTGTCGACGGATAGTACTCGGTGGGTGTGAAGGTCCGAGTGTCTTCCGGCAGCGGCTTCTCGTCGAGGACGCAGGCGATGAGCGCCGGGATGATCCGATACCCGGGATCCTTCAACAGTTTGATCGTATCGCCCGAGGAGATATCGACGAGGCGGATATCGCCGTCGGCGCCGGTCATGTTTTTGGCGAAGGTCTGCAGAAGGGCGCGGTCGCGAATCCCGGCACGAAGCAGGTAAAGCGGAATCCTGACCGCGTTGTATCCGAATTCCCGCGGCATCCCTTCAGCGGCAGCCGGTTTGGAAGCCAAGGAGACCCAGTCCGGCGGAAGTCCGGCGGGGCCGATTTCCATCGACATTTTCAGCAGTTTAAGGCCATCCGCCGAAAGGTCATGCCAGGGCCCCTTCGGCTGAAGCTCAGCGAATGCATCGATTGCTTCGAACACGAAATACGACGGATTTACGACCGGCCCGTCTTCTCGCTCTTCTTTGCCGAAGCCTTGAACCCCGGGCTTTAGCAGCACCATGCCTGCGCTCTTGAAGACACCGTGTTCAGCGAGGGCGCCAGTTATCGCGAGCGCTTGGGCAATAAGATCGGGCCGACGCCAGGCGCTGCCAGCCAGCGCAGCGGCATATGCGATAAGCAGATCGCCATCGGTGGCGTTGTTGGTGTCTTCGATATGCGGATCTGCATTGGGGTTCCATTTCCATACCGCTAGCCCATCGTCGCGCAGCAACATCTGCGTCCGCGTAAACGCCAGGAGTTGATCGAAATCACCGCGGCTGTCCGCGAGAAACGCCAACAGCAAGCCATACCCTTGTCCCTCGCTATGGCTGATGCCGGCATTCGCCGTGTCGACGATCCTTCCCGAGGGGTCGAGGAATTTGTCCCGGTAGAGGGTCCATTCCTCTGCGGTGATGGAGGGCGCGGCCAACGCCAATTCGGACTGCGTGACGAGCGTCAGTACCGCGAGGGATGCCGTCAGTGTAGAAAGCCTTCGTCTGCAGTTCACCTGCGCCTCCCTAGGGTCGCAAGCAGCGCAGCGGTTGCCAGGCCGAGGATGATCGACATGACCGTCAGGCCGAGTGCATAGGCAGGCGCGTTGACCGAAAGCCAGTTTGCCGCGATCAGCCTGTAGTTGCTCAGGGAGAAGGGTTGCGTGTCGACGAAGGTCGTCTGCGCAGTCGGTACGTTTCTGATTTTATCGCTGCTCGCGTCGAAGGTTGTGATGCGGCCGCCCAGCTGGCGCCAGTTGGACCTGGCGACCAGTGCATCCACGCTTGTGCCAAGCACGTTCGTGCTGGGGGCGGTAACGACGGTCCAAATGCCCAGGCCGAGCGGACTCGTGTCCTGCGCGACCATCAGGCTATCCCGGGCGTCGGGTACGAACGGTGCTGGCTGCCCACGGAACAGCTGGAACGAATCGGTCGAGACATTGAAGGTCCTATTCATCCAGTCTTCGAATACACTTACCCTGCCTCGCCATCCGCGTCCGCGCAGCCGTTCACGCCATTCGCCAAATGTCTTGTCTGTGTCGGTCTGTACTGATGCAACCATCTCGCCCCAGCCAGTCTGGCTTTCGGTACCGACCCCAACCTCCGTTAGGACGGTCGAGGGAATCTGCGATATTGCGCCGATGAACAACGCATTGCGGTCCGCAACCGCGGCCACGGATACGGATGTATCCACCGGTATCAAGCGGCCGGCCGACGTCGACAAGCGGGCGAGGATGGTGAGCGCGGCAGCGAGAGCTTCCGGTTGAGCGCGATCGATAACGAGAGGCAATGGGTATTCGGTCCGACTGTAAGGAAACCCCGTCCCGCCCGTCGCTGCCAAATTCGGGGTTTGCGCGATCCGAGCGAAATTGGGCATCACGAATTCCGAAGTGTCGAACAGAACGAAGCGTTCTTGGTCGAGCGCCGTTGCGCCGGGCGCACAAACAGCGTCGGCAGGGGTTTTCAGAATAGCCTCGAGCTCGATCTTGTTATCGCCCGGCCTGAAATGCCGCATCGTCACCTTGATCGGAAGATGACGCAGTATTTCGCCGCCGGACGAGATGATGGGTACGGTGGCGGCGATATTGTCGTTGACATAGACATCGATGTGGCTGCCGGGGAGAGCCTCTTCGGAATAGGCCGCATCGAGCATTATCTGCGCTTCGCCATATCCATAGGCATAGAAGTCGGACGGAACGCCGATGCTGAAGCCAGTTCGCAAACGCCGACCGGAAAATTCGAGGGTGGCTTGTCCAAGTTGGGCGAATGTGAGGCTCGTTTCACCTTGAAGCAATGGCGTGTCCGGCATTTGCCATGACTGCGTGCCCAGCGTTTGACGAGGAGAGCCAACCGGCCGATCGACCTGATGAGAAAGCCCGTCGATGGCCGTGTCGATCGCCTGCCATGTCGGACCGGTTATCAACAGCGACTGACCTAGCACCGGATCGTCGATCAACGCCGTAGTGGGGGCCGAATGGGAGGATACTGGGAGGGCGCTTACCATGCCCTCAAGTTCAGTGTCGGTGCCTATCAGTATATTCGCCTTGCCGGACGCCCCTGCGGTCGCGCCTGCCTTCGTGACGAAAAAGGACTGGTCGGGCATCCCCGCCATCAATGCAAGCGTTTCGCCAAGGCGCATCATAGGTTCGGTGGCCTGCGCTTGATCCATCGCCGGCACGATCAGATTGAACCTGGTTTTCCCTCCCGCATCGACACCGATCGCACGGATATCTTCCACATGGTCCCACCGATCCTTCGCGGACACTTCAAACGACAAAAATGTTCCAGACGGCTGGAACCGCGTCCAAAGCTCGTGCGTCGATTCGATCGTGCAGTCGGTACGATGCCGCTGCACCGCTTGCGTGACGACTTCATTCTGTCCGCCGCGCAAAAGAGCGGCTGGTACGTCGAACACGAGATCCGAAGATCGATCCGGCGATTGGATAGGGATCTGCATCAACTCTACGCCATTGACCGAAATGGAGAGCTTTGACGATTCCGGGGCGACCACAATCGCATTTTGGTAGCTGATATGAAGGGTCGTCTTGGCGCCTGCCTCGCTGGGGGTAAGATAGATCGACCAGGCCTGACGGGAATACTCTCCTGAGAGACTGAGTTCAGGATATGGTATAAGGTATCTGCGGAACGCAGTTTCCGCAGGTTTCGCCACGGGCGCCGACTTTTCTGGTTCAACGGCGGGCTCCAGCGCTGGCGCCGGAACGTCAGGCTTCTCGGGCGACATATCGAACGGGGTCGATTGCGCGTAGGCGAATGACCCCCAAATCACCAAAAGCGACGCTAGGGCAACCCTCATCGCGGATTCTCCGCCAGTTTGGCTGGAGCAGGCTTCGGCCGCGCACGGAGCGACCGGAAAAAATAGGCGAGCCCACGATACGTCTGGTAGAAAGCAACACGCAGGAACCAGAGTGTCCCGATGATCAGCCCGGGATTGCCTCGGCGTGAGAGCTGAAAATCTGCCCACTGCTTGGAATTTGCAAAGATCAGATCCGCGACCAGACGGTAGTGCGCTGGTTCATTTATTTCGTAGAAGCATCCGATCGCCACACTGTCCGGTGTCCGATTGATATTTCGGATGGCAACGGGCAGGACGCCCTCGGATCCATCAGCAAACGACCTGAAGCGCAGGGCAGAGATACTATCCTTGGAGAACTCTTTCGCGTCGGCGCCGTAGACAAGGACCCGCGCGCCACTGACCGAAACATCCTCAATCGATCCACGCAACCAGGTATCGTTCAGCAGAAAATCGCAACGGCGGCTTACCTTCACCCGCCTCGTGGACGATCTGCGATCACCGCGTTCAGACACCACGCCGAGCGCGCACCCTGCGAGAATCAGGTTTAAAAGATTCCAGCCGCCGACAACAAGCGTCACGTCGGCTTTGAACGGTTCCATGTAGATCTTGTATATCGCGACGAACAGCCCGGCGAGCATCAGGAAGAACAGCACGAAAAAGGGCATGCCGATCTCGGAAAGCCGGTTTGCCTCGATCAACTCGTCCTTCGCCGTGACCTTGAATGTCGGCTTGCGGGGATTGAGGATGACCGAGACCACCGCCGGAAAGAGGTGGACGGTCTGCACGTACTCGTAAAGTTCGGAGATCCACGGCCAGCGGAATGCGCCGTAGAGATAGTTCTGCATCATCAGATTGACGATCATGTAGGCGAGCGAATACGCCATGAACTCGCCACCGGACGCCGTGAAAATCTGAAGATCGAAGAAGAGATAGAAGAACGGCGCGACCAGGAAAATCGCGCGAGGGAACGGAAACAGCCAAAACAGCGTCGACGACATGTAGCACAGCCGCTGTGGAAGGGAGAGACCACGCTTCAGCGGTGGGAACCGAAAGCGCAGAATCTGCATCATTCCCTGCGCCCAGCGGCTTCGCTGCCCGATGAAGCTAGCGAAGGTAGCTGGCTGCAATCCGGCGATCAGTGGCTTGTCGACGTAGACGCTCTTCCAGCCCCGAGCATGCAATGCCAGGGCTGTCTCACAATCTTCGGTAATGCTGACGCCGCTGAAGCCATTGGTCTCTGCCAACGCCGCGCGGCGAAGCACCGCGGCCGAGCCGCAGAAGAACGATGCATCCCATTTGTCGAGACCGCGCTGGATGATGCCGTAGAACATCTCGTTCTCCGACGGCATCTTCTCGAACGTATCAAGATTGCGTTCGATCGGATCGGGATTGAGGAAAAAGTGCGGGGTTTGAACGAGGAACAGGCGTGGCTCCTCGTCGAAATATCCAACCGTTTCCAGCAGGAAATCACGAGCAGGCGCGTGGTCGGCATCGAACACGGCCACCAGTTCTCCGGAGGACTGCCCGAGCCCATTGTTGAGATTGCCGGCTTTTGCGTGTTCGTTGCGATCCCGCGTCAGATAGTTGCAGCCCAGGTCGTCGCACAGTTTCTGCAACTCCAGGTGCCTGCGTTCGGCAATGTTTGCTTCTCCCACCCGCGTGGAATTGCGCTTCTGAAGAGTGCCGCCGTCGTCCAGCAACCAGACCTTGAACTTGTCCTGCGGGTAATCCATGCCCAACGCAGCGGCAATCGTGTTGGCCAACAGGGCGGGTTCTTCATTGTAAGTGGGGATGAAGACGTCCACGGTGGGGCGCCGATCGTCCAATTTAGCCCGTGACGGCCGGGGCGGCAGCGGCTGTGCGACAACGAAAAGGCTGAGAGACAACATCAGCACGCTGTACATTTCGGCCAGATAGACAAGCAGGCCGGGAATGAAGTTTTCAGGCTGATTGATGGGAGGAAGTGTGCTGGTTGTTCGCCAGTACACATAGCGCAGCACGATTGCGGTACCGAAGGCCAAAGAGACGAGCCGCCACGTGCCGTCCGGCCGCAGGAGCTTCAATACAGCCATTGCAACCACCACCGACATGCCAGCAATGAACTGCGTCTCAAGGCTTATCGGAAGCGTAATCAGCGCGATCACGGCAGCCGAAGCCAGTGCCCACAATAGGACGAGGAGGAATTTCCGCATGATTGCCCCAGCGGCTGATACATCGGAACTGCGGGTGATCCCTCGTCTCACCCAATGGATACTTTGAAAGTCGCGTATGCAGTTAAAAATGCAATCGGGTATTGAAACGAATGATTCGTCCCATGCGCGCCGGTTCGAATTTGAGGGTCGTAGACATGAAGGTCAATCGCGGACCAGCGATATAGTTCCTATATCGATGTTCATTAGAGATTGTCCACCCGTCAACCAGCGCGGTCAACGAGTGGGAGGCGGGGGAACCAGTGTCGAATTGGATGGCAAGGCCGGCGCTGCATTAGCGGGATTTGGCACCGCTGCATCAGGCGGCAGCGGCACAGGGGGCCCAATTGGAACGGCGAGTGAGGGCGGGGGCGGTTGCACGCCTACGCTAACCGGTTGCCTTCTGACTCGTGCCGGTACGGGCGCTGCTGGCGCCTGCGAAACGCTGCTGTCAACATTGTTGGGATAGATCGGCCTGCCGATCCGCCCAAACGATTGGTCGATAGACGCAGGTTCACCGTAAGGGTTCCAATTGCGTGACGCGAACGCTGACGAGATGGTATAGTCGTACATGACCTGCAACAGCTGGGCCTGCGAAGCTGCTCTTTCGCAAAGGCGCAGCCTTATCTGGATGGCGCCTTTGTTGCCGACCAGCACTTGAGTGGTTCCGGTGGAAGTTATTCGCTGCCACCCATAGAAGCAGGCGTCCCCGCTCGCTGCCCTGCCCATCGCATAACCGAATGGGCCGTACTTATTCTGTACATATTCCAGCGAGCGCTGCATCCCGACGCCTGGAAATAGCCTTCGCATCTCCGCGCCAACGTTTATGCCCGGCTGGAACTCTTGCTTTAGCGATCCCACGCCTGGCTGAAACGGGCCGACTGGGCCGAACATCTGGACACGCAGCATATTCTGCCCCGGGTTAGATGCCGACGTGTCCAGTATGATCTCCTGCTCAACGGCGTTGGAGTACCTTGACTCCACCACCGCGCGCACTGCCGGTCCACCCGGCCCTGGATACGCAAAGGCGCGATCCGTTGCCACCAACTGCGAACCGCTGTTGTTCTGCACGATTGGTTGCGGCGCGCAGGCAGCAAGCGTCGCCATCAGAACGCTTGGCAGCGCGCTTCTTGCCAACCTAACCAGCGGCCAGCACTGGGCCTGCTCCCGGGTTTGGGGCCCGCAAGCGTCTGGAGCTAAATATCGCATCTCGAATCGCATGATGGGCACGGTATGGGACAATGCTCACGGGGCGGAGAGGCCGAAGGAGCCTCGTTGAACGGACTGTTAGCATTAGGCAACTGTCACCAATTATCGAAGTTACAGACTTGGTCAACCGCTCGTTGCGGTTATCAGTCATTTGATAGGCCGGTTACAGACGCCTGTGGATCCGACTTCCGCCGGTTCGCCTCTGCCAGGATGGCACTTTGCCTTGCTCTTCGAACATGACCGCCGCATCAGCTCTCACCGAGAGAAGAACCTTGCCGTCCAGGACCTTGGCCACGAACATCACGGGGATGAACTGGTGCGGCCTGGCGGGCTTGTCCGGTTCCTGCGGTGGCTGAACTAGCTCGATACGCTCGCCATCGACGTGGTCGACGACGCCGGCGAGCACGCCGTCTGATCCCAAAATCTCCGCATTCTTGCTGATATCCTGCAGGTTCATTGGGTGCTCCTGGTGGTACGCATTATGTGTGCCGAACTAACTCCCCGCGTGGCTCGCGTGTTCCAGATTTGGTACGCGACATTCAACAGGATTTGGCGAGCTTGTCATTGCTACGCGGGCTGCTAAATTTCGCAGGTGCAAAGGGAGCACCCCGATGAATATGAAGCTGGTTCTTGCAGCGTTGGCAGCGATACTGCTGACCGCATGCTCTTCACGGGTGCAAGAATACAACGATCCGCCATGCGGCGTTAAGGAGTCGGAGGCTGGCTTGTGCAAGGAGCCGGTTTACTAAGCCGCTGACGGCGAACAGATTGGGCTAAGGTCAAGCAAATCCATGCCGTGCAAGGGTCCCACGACTTGGACGCCGTCCGCCATGACAGGCCGCCGAGCCAACGTCTGCTCCGAAGACGTGCGTACTTCTTTACTTTCTCGACTGCAGCTTTGTACGCATTGATCAGGCGGCTATCGGCTTGGCTTAACGCCTAAGCAAAAAGCGTCCCTTCCGCCACCTTGACTGCCTGGCCGCCAATTCGCGCACCGCCGATTACACCATTTGCCATGTCGAGCTCAAGCCTTATGCGCGAGGGCCTGCCCATCTCCATACCTTGCTCGATCCAGTAGCGCGCCGGCCCATCGACCGGTCTGTCGAAATGCGCCACTGCGCCAGCAAAGGCAGCCACGGCCGACCCGGTCGCCGGATCCTCGTAGGACGGATTTCCCGGCACGAACATGCGGGAATGAAACGCGCTTTCGTGATGCACCGTCTCGCGGCAATAGACATAAGGGGAAGCCACCGCGCTGCCGCTCTTGGCCGGAGAGATTTCCATCCAGGCGGCATTGTCGAGCCGCACCTTCGCAGCCGCACTCAGACCTGAAATTGGAACCGTAACGTAGGGTACCCCGGCGGACCAACAGGAAACGCGATGGTTCTCGAAGCCGATGTCCCAGGGATCGAGGCCCAGGGCAGCGCCGACAACATCCGCCTCGAAAGCCAGTGGAAGCGGCTCCGGCAGTTTCGCCAGGGTGAATTCCGCAAAGGCGGTGCCGTTGGAATGACCGACAGCACAGACGATCGGTCCGATGTGTTCCTCCAGCACGAAGACCGCCGGCGCGCTGTTTCCTGCAAGCTCGGCCAGCGCGATCGCCGTTCCCACGGTCGGGTGGCCGGCAAACGGCATCTCATAGTCTGGCGTAAAAATGCGCACGCACGCCTTATGCTTGGGGTCTGCGGGCGGAAGGACGAAGGTCGATTCCGACAGGTTGAATTCCCGCGCGATACGCTGCATGTCGTCTGTATCAAGGCCATCGCAGTCCAGGACAACGCCAAGCGGATTGCCCGTCAGCGCCTTATCTGTGAACACGTCGTAGACCACGTAGCGGCGACCTTGCATCGTCCTGCCCTTAAATCCGCCAAAACATGAGCGAAATTTAACTTGCAATCCCGCCGCTTCAACATGACCTGTGAGGCGAAGGGACTACCAGAGCGTTTTTTTGCTCGAACCCATAGGGGTCCGCAATGGACCAAATTGTCAACCGGCCACGCGCGGACAGTCTGCCATCGATCGAGGACGAACTCGGTTTGAACGGCAAGGCGGGTACGGCTTGGGGTCGGCTGCTTTGGCGCAGCTTCTTGGCGCTTGTGCTCGTCGCGGCTATCGCCGCCGGCGTCTGGTGGTGGAGCGCGCCATCGCAACCGCCTGTCACCTTTACCACGATGCCGGCCACGGTCAGCGACCTGACGGTAGAAGTTTCCGCGACTGGCACGCTCCAACCGTTGATCCAGGTCGATATTTCGAGCGAATTATCGGGCGTGATGCGGTCAGTGGCCGTCAATGAAAACGACTCCGTGAAAAAGGGCGACGTGCTTGCAGCGCTCGACACCGTGCGTATCGCCGCCAATGTCGACCGGGCAAAGGCTTCCGTGAAGGTTGCGCAGGCCCAGATCGGACAGGCCAGGACGACGCTGAAAGAAGCCGAGCAGACACTGAAGCGCTCGCAGCAATTGTCGGAGCGAAACCTTGTCGCCCAGCAAGCCCTCGACACCGCGGTTGCGGAACACGACCGGGCGCGCGGCCGCTGTGGCCGTCGCCGAGTCAAATCTCGCCATCGCCGAGGCGGATCTGAAACTTCAGGAAGCCGACTTTCAGAAAAGCACCATCTACGCGCCGATCGACGGTATCGTGCTGACGCGCTCGGTCGATCCCGGCCAGACAGTCGCCTCCTCGCTGCAGGCGCCGGTGCTGTTCGTGATCGCCGCCGATCTCAAGAATATGGAGCTGAAGGCCGCGATAGACGAGGCCGACATCGGCGCCGTAAAAGCTGGACAAGGCGCGCGCTTCACCGTCGATGCTTTTCCGGATCGCCGCTTCGACGCCGACATCCGCGACATCTCCTTCGCCTCGGTCACGACCGAAGGGGTCGTCACCTATGACGCGCGGCTGGACGTCGAGAACGACGAGCTTCTCCTGCGGCCCGGCATGACGGCGACCGTCTCGGTGGTGACCCGCGAAGCCAAAAGCGTGCTGACGATCCCGAACGCCGCCTTCCGCTACAGCCCGCCGGTCCGTACTGCCAATGAAGGCTGGAGCCTGCAGCGGCTGTTCATGCCGCGTATGGGCCGCCCGCGCGACAATCGCCAGCAGCGCACGCGCGAACCGGACGGTACGCGCGCGGTTTATGTGCTGAAGGATGGCCAACCGCAAAAGGTGCAGGTCAAGACCGGCTCCACGGACGGCGAGAAGACAGAAATCATCTCCGGGCTCTCGGAAGGCGAACAGCTGATCACTGGCACGCAGGAGGCGCGCAACTGATGGCGAACAGCGCGGAAACGCTGATCCGCTTCGACACCGTCCGCAAAACCTACGGCAAGGGCGAGGCGAAGGTTCACGCGCTGGCCGGCGTGTCATTCGCAATCGATCGCGGCGAGTTCGTCGCGATCATGGGGCCGTCCGGCTCCGGCAAATCGACCGCCATGAACATCGTCGGCTGCCTGGATACACCGACTTCGGGCATCTACAGCTTCCTGGGAGCCGATGCAGGCCGACTGGATCGCGGCCGGCGCGCCACCTTGCGCAACCGCTACATCGGCTTCGTCTTCCAGGGCTACAATCTGCTTGCCCGCACCACGGCGGCGGAGAACGTCGAACTGCCGCTGATCTATCGCGGCGTCCAGGCTGCCGAGCGGCGGAAGCTGGCGATGCGGGCTCTGGCGGAGGTCGGACTTGAGGGCCGAGAGCATCACACGCCAGCCGAGCTCTCAGGAGGCCAGCAGCAGCGCGTGGCAATCGCCCGCGCCATCGTCACCCGCCCTACCCTGCTGGTCGCCGACGAGCCCACCGGCAATCTCGACACGGCGCGCAGCCACGAGATCATGAACCTGCTGACCCGGCTGAACGGCGATTTTGGCCTGACCGTCGTCATGGTCACACATGAGCACGATGTCGCCGCCTATGCCGGCCGCACCATCGGCTTTCTCGACGGCCATGTCGCGTCGGACACGCTGAGGGCGGAGGCAGCTTGATGCTCCTGGAAACCATCCGTCTCGCGCTCCGCTCCGTTCGCCGCAACGTCCTGCGTTCGTTCCTGACGCTGCTCGGCATCGTCATCGGCGTTGCCGCGGTGATCGCCATGATCACAATCGGCAGCGGCACCACGGAAAAGGTGAAGTCTGACATCTCGCAGTTGGGCAGCAACCTGCTCATCGTGCGGGCCGCCCGACCGGACCGCTCCGGCTCCACTTCATTCACGGCCAAGAAGCTCGACGAAAAGGACTTCGCCGGGTTGGCAAATGGGCTCAACACTGCAAAGGCCGTATCGGCCGCGTCGCAAAGCACCGTGCGCGTGGTGTTCGGGGCGGAGAATGTCGCAGCGGATGTCACGGGCACCGATCTAGGGTACTTCGTCACCCGCGACTGGGGTATCGCGCAGGGCCGGCTGTTCACGGAATCGGAATTGCGCGGCGGCACCAATGTCTGCCTCGTCGGCCAAACGGTGCGGTCGCAATTCTTCGGCGCCGGCGATCCCGATGGCCAGTCGATCCGCGTCGGCAAGATGAGCTGCCGCGTCATCGGCGTGCTGGAACCCAAGGGAACTTCCGGCTTCGGCCAGGACCAGGACAATACGGTTGTGATGCCGCTCATTGCTTATCAGCGGCGCATAGCCGGAGACCGTGACATCGATACGATCTACGTCTCGGCCGCGGACGGGATGAAGACCTCGGATGTTCAGGAGGAGATCGAGACGATCCTTCGGGAGACCCGCCGGATCGCGCCGGGCGCCGACGACAATTTCGACGTTCGCGACATGACCCAGATCGCCGACGCCATGGCAAGCGCTACCGCCACCATGACCGGCATGCTCGGCGCGGTGGCTGGCGTCAGCCTGTTGGTCGGCGGCATCGGCATCATGAACATCATGCTGGTTTCGGTGACCGAGCGAACCCGCGAGATCGGCATCCGGCTGGCGATCGGCGCTCACGAAAAGCACATTCTCGTGCAGTTCCTGGTCGAGGCGACCGTGCTGTCGCTGTTCGGCGGGCTGATCGGCATTGCATTGGACTTGCGCTTGCCGGCACCGCATCGCTCACCCTGTCGATCCCCTTTGCGCCGAGCCTGGCGGTGATCCTGCTCGCCGTCGGCTTTTCGGCGCTGATCGGCCTGGTCTTCGGATTCTTCCCCGCGCTACGCGGCGCGAGACTGGATCCGATCGTGGCGTTGAGACATGAGTGAAGGCGGTAGTGAGTAGTGAATGGTGAATGGTGAATGGTGAATGGTGAATGGTGAATGGGAATTGGGCATCCAGCACGTATTCATCACCGTCAATCTCAATCTTGCCAGGCGGGCATTGAGTGTGTGTTCTCACCATTCACCATTCACCATTCACCATTCACCACCAGCTCTCGCAAAGTGCCACTCCACAATCGCCGCCATATGTGGGGCGATGCCCTCCGGCAGATTGTCCGTTCCGCGAATGATCACCGGTCCATCGATTTCCGGCTCCGTCTCCCCGGCGACAAACGCCGAGACGCGCTCGGCAATCCGGTCCGCAGTTTCCTCCAGGAAATAGCACCTGAAGATCACGGTCGCGCCGTCACGCGAGAACAGATGGTAACCGTCCTCGTGCCGCGCACGAGAGATGTCGAGCCCGGTCTCCTCCCGAACCTCGCGCTCCATATTGGCGTCGGTATCGACCAGTCCGTCGCGAAAATCCTCCGCCTCGAACGAGCCCGCGGCGAAGTAGACCTTTCCGGGGTTGGCGGTGTGCGCGCCCATGCGGATCGCCACCAGCGCGCCATCGCTCGAAACAAGTGCCGCATGCGCATAGGCATGCTCAGCGCCCGCCGGTCGGCCGCGCCGCCATTCGAGCAGCGTCGCGTAGCGCACGGGGTGACACCGGCCCGTCAGCTTGCCATCCCGATACGTGACTTCGGATAACAGCACGATGCGACCGTCGAACAGGGCAGGATTGGCGGCGGCTTCGCGCTGCCAGTTTTCCTCTATCGCAGCCGCATTTGCCAATTCGAACGGATGCGGCGACGGATCGAGGCTAACCTCGATCTCTGACACCGGCACGACCTGACCACGAGGGATGTTAAACAATCACTTTGTCCCCTAAAAGCTATCCACTTTCCCACGCCATCTTAAGAGCACTGCCGCGGGAAGATGATATTTGTAACACCCAGCTGGTTACCCCCGTATAGGGCCCGAGTTCAAACAATATCCAGCGTCACAGCTACGGGACAATGATCCGACGCCTTGGGGCGGTCCCAGCCGACGCGCGGGAAGCGATCGACCTCCTGTCCGGGCGGGAAGATTGTCCGATAAGGCTGGCCGTTTCGGATGATGTCGGGCACGGCCGTCGCGTTGCGCTTCGCCAATGCCGGCGAAAGCAGGATATAGTCGAGCTGGCACAGATGTCGCTCCTGGGGCCCGCGTGTGTGATAGAGCGTCCATCGCTCTATCTCAGGCCGCCGTTCAACGACATTCACGGCAAAGCCGTCGCCAAGCAGCACATCGAGCGCCGACCCCTCTTCGTTGACAATCGAAAAATCATATCCCGGCTCGCTGTCACCGCCGACAACGATGCGCTGCCTGTAGTCGTTGAAGTCGCCGCAGATCACCCAGCGCTTGTCCGCAGTGAAATCCCTCCCGAACCGAGTTTCTATGACATTGCGGATTGCCTTCGCCTCCGCATGGCGAACAGGCATGGTAGCATCGCGACCCGGAACGCCTTCGCGCGGTCCGCCCATCGATTTCAGGTGAACGGCGTATATCGTGAGTGGCTGGCCGGCGATCTTTACGTCGATCTCAAGGCAATCGCGGCGGAAGATGCGTTCGTAGGGTTCGATCCGGAGCGCACTCAACTCCGGCGTATGCAGCCCAAGTTCGTCGAAGGTCAGGGGAGCATGGCTGGTCATCCGGACGAACTCTATCGGCTGGCCGTCGCGGGTTTGTTCGCGCATCATCACCGCGACATCGATGCCGCGAGAATCGTTTCCAGCCGTGGTGAATTTCTGACGATAGCCTTGCCCCACCATCTTGAACAGATAGTTGTATTCGAAGGCTTTCAGCGCTTCGATGTTGTCGACTTCCTGCAGGCACAGGATGTCGGCGCGCGTCGCCGCGATCGACAGTGCAGTTAGCTGGCGCGTGTCATCGGTGTGCGCGATGGTCCTGGCCTGCTCGAGCAGCCTGTATTCTGCCTCGTCCTTGATCTGGAACAGGGCGAGCGTCCGGTCTTCCTGAAGCTGGTTGCGATAGCCGGAGAAATCGAACCTGTTCATCAGGTTCTCGACATTGAAGGTCGCCAGGCGCAAGGACATGCGCGCGTTTGTGCCTGCTGGACTTTGCGAAGGCAAGGGGGACGATGATCGTGACGCGAAGCACCTGCGCCGCGCAGTCGGGAAAGACCAGACTGGCTGTGACTGGATAGGCGACCTAAACTCTTGCGTATGTCTTCAAAGAAGGGGCCAGAAAAAGCGGCCCTCGCGACTTCCGTCTGGAACAACGACCGTTCATCGCTCGTTCATTTTGGTGACTCTACCTTAACCATTACGGACATCTCGCAGGGGCAGCGGGAATGGACTTGGAGACCTGTCATGATCAACCTACTTCCCATCGTCGCACGGGCAAGCGTGGTTACACTCGCCCTGCTCACTGGCGTGACCGGCAGCGTTAGCGCTGCGCCCATCGCTCCTGTCGCGCTACAGATTCCTATAGCTGCTGCAAACGACGCCGCTCAAGCGCAACTCGTCACGGATCGCACGATATGGCGGCGCCAAGGCAATTGGAATCGCGGCGGCAACCGCAATTGGAATGGCAATAGCAATTGGAACGGCAATCGTCATTGGCGCGGCAATCGGTACTGGAATGGCAATCGCTATTGGCGCGGCGGCGGCGGCTACTATGGAGGGTACGGATCGGGTATCTATCTCGGCTTTGGCGGCCTGGGTTTAGGCTATTCGGAGCCCTACTATTATGCTCCGCGCTACTATGCCCCGCGCCGTGCTTATCGGGCCGGCAACGCGCATGTCGAATGGTGCTATGCGCGCTATCGCAGCTATCGCGCCTACGACAACACCTTCCAGCCATACCATGGCCCACGTCAGCAGTGTTACTCACCGTATTAGCTGATGCGAGCCTTTAATAACGGAGCCGGCGCGGTCTTGGCCGCGCCGGCCCTCCCGCGCCGCAGCGCCGCCCCCGCGGGAGCGCTGGTGGGGCGCAAGAATGCCCAGTACGATAGCGCCATCCAGCTGGCGGGACCGGCTCCTCAAACGGCCTGACAGTGCTGACGCAGCGATCTGCATCGGCCGTATGAGGGATTTCTCACTTCAATCAAAAGACACACCGAGCTGGGCCATAGTGCGCCATCGAACCGTAACCGCTTTCCACGCGCCCTCGCCCGCGACATCAAGTTCGAAACGCGCCGGGATCGCACAGGTATTACCCAAAGCGAGAAGCGCGCCGGTAGCGGAGCTGTCGCGAACCAAACATTCGAACACGCTGTATCCTTTATTGAATTTCAACCGGCCTCCTTTGAACACGCGTTGGCGCTGGGCCAGCCTGCGCTCCGCTCCCGAGTAACTTTCCGGTCTCATCCCCAGACCTCTTGCCCAACTGAATGCGTGCAAAATATATGCCGGAGAGCGCGTCCGAAACGGGACAGAACGGTGAGGCTCGTCCGGTTCTCCGGCAATCGCGGTCCGCCCGACGCTCAAAAGCATTTCAACCAGCAGGTGTTGACCGCAAGTTTTGGCTGTCTATCGGTATTTCATTGTGATCGAGGGCAATGACGAGCGCGGCATCGATGTGGGCGTCGCCTCGAAGTCCAGACCGATACAGTCAGCAGCCATGTCCACCTCCGTCGTGATGCAGGTGATCCACCTCTGCACGCGAGTGTCCCGAAAATGACCTGCTGCTGCCAGATGGCGGGCCGCTCGTCGTCCTGCCCAGCCATTTCAAGTCGAATCGCAATGGCAGCGACGAGGCTTCACGCAGGCGCCCCACGAAGCAGGTGAAGCGCGCAAACGTCATCGCCCGCGAGGCGCTTGCAACCCACGGGTCCGCGTGCTGGTCGCCCGCGAAGGCGGTTTGGGCCGCTGGTCATATAATAGCTATAGGCTTCGAGGAGCCGGAGCGCAGCGTACATTGTACGTGCACACCGGAAGCCGCGAAGACCGCACGAGATAACCGGCGGCGCCAACCGAGGCGGGTTTTCAGTTTTTTGCCTTGTCGACCAGCTTGTTCTTGGAAATCCACGGCATCATGGCGCGCAGCTTGGCACCGACTTCCTCGATCTGATGGCTGTCATTGTTGCGGCGGATGCCCTTGAAGCGCGACATGCCGGCCCGGTACTCCTGCATCCACTCGCTGGTGAATTTGCCGGTCTGAATGTCTTTCAAAACGCGTTTCATCTCTGCCTTGGTGTCGGCGGTGATAATGCGCGGGCCCGACACATACTCCCCCCACTCGGCAGTGTTGGAGATCGAGTAGTTCATGTTGGCGATGCCGCCTTCGTAGATCAGGTCGACGATCAGCTTCACTTCGTGCAGGCATTCGAAATAGGCCATTTCCGGCGCGTATCCGGCTTCCACCAGCGTCTCGAAGCCGGCGCGGATCAGTTCCACAAGACCACCGCACAGCACGACCTGCTCGCCGAACAGGTCGGTTTCGCACTCTTCCTTGAAGTTGGTTTCGATGATGCCCGAACGGCCGCCGCCGACGCCGCAGGCGTAGGACAGGCCGAGGTCGAGTGCGTTGCCCGACGCGTCCTGATGCACGGCGACCAGGCACGGCACTCCGCCGCCTTTCTGATATTCGCCGCGCACGGTGTGGCCCGGGCCCTTCGGTGCGACCATCAGCACGTCGACTGTGGATTTGGGCTCGATCAGACCGAAATGCACGTTGAGGCCGTGCGCGAAGGCGATTGCCGCGCCATCACGGATGTTGGGAGCGATTTCTTGTCTGTAGATGTCTGCCTGCAGTTCGTCCGGCGTCGCCATCATCATCAGATCGGCCCACTTGGCGGCGTCCGCCACCGACATGACCTTGAGTCCGTCCGCCTCGACCTTCTTGGCGGTCTGCGAACCGGCCTTCAGGCCGATGGCGATGTCCTTGACGCCCGAATCCTTAAGGTTTAGCGCATGCGCACGGCCCTGCGAGCCATACCCGATAATGGCGACCTTCTTGCCCTTGATGAGATTGAGATCGGCGTCGCGATCATAATAGACACGCATGAGATGTTTCCTTCCTGTTGGCTCGGTTTGTTAAAGGGTGCGAATTTTCGGGGCTGTATTGGGAACGCCGTAGAGCTTTAGAAACTGATCGGTTGCCAGCGCCGCATCGCGGGCGATATCGGCCTTGTCGAGTGTCAGCGCATCGCCGAGCAAAAGACGGATCTGCACATCTCGCCCGGCAAGGCCGAAGAAGGTGCGGAACGCCGTCTCGGCATCGTCGAAGGCAAGCAGCCCCGCTGCGCGACCGGTTTCGAGCAGCGGCTTCAGCCGTTCACCGATGGCAAAACGGCCATTGGCCAGTACGATCTGCCCGAGGTTGCCCTTGGCGTAAGCTGCATGGCTGACCGCAACGCGGTTCAGCGCAATCGAAGTGGGTGAGAAAATCACCGTAAGCCAATTTACGGCAAAGCTTTCCAGGCTTTCGCGCAAGGATTCGGTATCGAGCTTCTGGGTATCATAATTGCCGGCGCGCACTTTGGATGCTTGCCAGCGGACGGTGGCGGTCAGCAAGCCATCGCGGTCACCGAACCATTTATAGAGCGTTTCCTTCGAACAGTTCGCGCGACGCGCCACGGCGGTCATGGTGACGTCCCCACCCTGCTCCATCAGCAGACCAAGCACGGCGTCCAGCACCGCCTGCTGCCGTTCAGTCAGCGCCTCGTCGCCCGCAATATCTGTCGCGATCTGCAATCCAGAGTCCATTCGATGAGGTCGGTGGATGCCGTACCGTACGTTACGGTACGGCTGCGTAATGCATTCGGACTGAGCGCGCAAGAGCGGAAATTGCGGCGAACACGGCGTCGCGCGAAAGCGAGGGACTGCGGGTTCTCACATCCAACAACGGGCGCCAGATGCATCTCGTCGTTGCCACTCCCCGAGACGGTATGGCCATTGTCCTGGGAGCCTCAGGGTAGGCGGGAAAGCGTATCCCTGCCCGCTTTAGCCCAAACTGGTCTTTCCCGTGAGACCTTCTTTAGAGAAACGTCCAGTGTCACGGGTCGACCTGGGCTGCATAACGCCCTCGCCCGAATTGTCGCAGGGTGCAGCGAATCACGCACTATGGCCTGGCAATCTGAACTGCTGAGCTATCCTAAATCACCAGGAAATCCGCGTAAGTGAGGACAAGATTTGCGCTGAGCGTAGCAATATGCGTGGCGCCACCGGCAGCGATGCCGTTGCTGTCATAGAATAGCTTTCCCGTGTCGGTCTCGTAGATGACATGGTCGTCCGCGTCATGGGCTTCCCCAGATGTGCTCTTCCAGAACTGACCGGATGACATCGCGCTCCCGAGGGCCGGCATGACAGCGTTGTCGAGCCGGATCGTGTCGTTCGCGACGTTGAAGTCTGTGATCGTGTCAACGTTCGACGAAGCGCTGATCTGGGTATGGAAGACGAAGTTGTCATTGCCGACACCGCCAGTCAGT
This sequence comes from uncultured Alphaproteobacteria bacterium, assembly GCA_963829135.1. Lineage (GTDB taxonomy): Bacteria > Pseudomonadota > Alphaproteobacteria > Rhizobiales > Rhizobiaceae > Kumtagia. The sequence goes on from CAWHHO010000005.1 coordinate 399,810, forward strand.
CGATCGTTCCCGGCTCCCCCATACAGGGAGTCGTTGCCGCTGGCGCCATTGATCATGTCGTTGCCGGCAGCACCATCCAGAATATTGATCCCGGCATTGCCTAGTGATAACGTTGTTAAGGGGGTTGCCGGTGCCATTGATGTTCCCGGTGCCGAGCAGGGTCAGGTTCTCAATGTCGGCATAACCGGCGAGGCTGCGGCTTATCGTCGAAGTCATCGAGTCAGTGCCGCCCGTATCAGTGACTGGCGTGTTGGCTAGGGAGCCCATGACATAGACATCATCATTTCCACCGCCACTCAGACCTGTCGAGCCGGCTTGCGCGTAGTGGGTCCCCTGATAATAGGCTTTGATATAATCAAGCTTCATGTCAGCGCCGCTGAAGGTCGAGTCCGGGTCGCCCGGCCAGTACCCGCCAATTGCCAAATTGGTAACCAGGTACATGGGCCTGTGCATATCGGCGGGGGTCGGAGCGCGAAAAACTTCTTCGCCATCGACGTACCAGACAAGCTCCGCTTTGGTCCACAAGACGCCATACGTGTGCATCCCGGCGACTTTGTCGCCAACGTATGAGGCCGCACCCACGCTGGTATGCGATCCGCTCGCATTGCTATGAACGGAAGTGTGGATGCTATTTGGATTGCTCCCGACCTTCTCGAAAACGTCGATCTCCGGAGGCCAGTTGCCTTCTTCGGGGAGCAACCAGAACGCCGGCCAAGTCCCCTTCTCGGTTGGCAACTCGCATCGCGCCTCGAAGTAACCGTAGGTCTGAGCAAATTCCGATTTGGAAGAGAGCATTCCGGACGTGTAGTCATAGCCTGTCGCCGCTTTGACAGCCGTGTCGGCCTTGTCAGCATGTATTGTTAAAGCGCCCGTTTCTATATCGAACGGGTTGACGCCCAATCCCAAGTACCCCTCATCTATATAAATCTGCTTTTCCCCGTTGGTCGGCAGATTGCGACCCGTTCCGTCGGCGTTAAAGGAGGTTCGCCAAGTGCCCCCATCGATTTGCAGACTGAGCGCACTAAAGCTCTCGTTGAACGTTAATTTGTATTCGCTGAGATCAAGGGCATATCGAAAGTCATTGGCCACGAAGTCCGACACGGAGTGATTCTGAAATGTGACCTGTTCTCCGCCAGTCCTTAACACTACATCGGATCCCACCTGCGACATCAACACCTTCACTTGAGCAAAGGAGGTCAAATCATAATCGCCCACGCGCAATATATCCCCAGCGCCATTTCCAGCTTCGAAATCTGTAATGATGTCGTTGCCGTTACCGGCTTTCACGACGAAGACGTCGGCCCCGGAGCCGCCGGTTAGAGTGTCGTTTCCGCCTCCTCCGAAAATCTCTTGGCTTCCCGCTCCACCCACAATGCGATTGGCGCCATCGTTTCCGACACCCCACGTATTAGCGGCATTCACGAAAAGGTTTTCAACATTGGCTCCAAGTCGATAATCGACCCAGGCATAAACTGTGTCGAACCCTCCACCGACTTCCTCGATAATAATATTGCGCCAAGAATTGACGTAATAAACATCATTTCCCGCTGCTCCCTGCAGAACAGTGCCGTCGCTAAAACCAGACAAATAATCATCGTAGTTTGTACCGATCAGAAACTGACCTGTACCGGTCGCCGTTAGCGAAATACCATAGGGCATCTTGATTTCCTCTGACCGCGTTCAAAATATCCGAAATATTTCTAGTAACAGCAGCCCAAGAATAGACCTCGCGCTAGCGAAGCCTTTAGAAGAGTAGATCGTGGGGGGCAAATGCTCTAAAGCGATTAACTAGATCAGTGTTTATGATCATTGTTTATAATGTCAAGCGAGAATGTGGCAGAAGATAAGCCGCTGGGTGGCGGACTTGAAAAATGAATCATCGGTGGCCCACGAACAACGCCATCAGCGCGGCCATGCAGCACGCGGGGGCTTTTTACTCGCTCATCCTTGCACGGAAACGGCAACGACTGCGTAGATGGTCAAGCCCGAGATCAGGCTGATGACCAAGGGCAGCCACCAGCTATCTAAATACTTTGACAGAATGGGATACGGTCTAACATCTCGGACAGGTTTCGGCGGCCGCAGCGAGTTGCGCTTCAACTCCTCAACCGTCCTCACAATTCTTTTGGTGTTTTTGTCCTCCATGTTCAATAACAAACGGAAAACGGGAATGTTCATCAAACTGAGTGTTAATGCGCCGTTTAACTCGCTCTTCGCGCGCACGCGCTAGACCCGACGCGCTGTTGTCCCAAATCCACATATTGCCCAGCGCGTAAATGTTTCAGTTTTAAGGAACGCTTTATGGAACTGATTGTTGAGAATAGTGCGTTTGGTTTTATTATCGCACTACATACCCGTCGCGCCTTGTAATCCTCACCCTTCACAGCGCGGCGGGCACCTGGTCGCGAAAGCGCACTTACGGTTCGGATGGTGTGCGCCGAAGGATTCCCAGACGAACGCTCATCCCCTCAGACCGAACAGCGATTGAGATCACACTTCTCGTTGTCCCAATGTCACTGGCGGAAGCCTTTGGCGGGGGGCCGCATGGGCAACAGTTCGTCGGGCAACACCATTGTCGTTAGGGGAACTGTTCGGGGCTTGCGCATTTGCGAGCCGGCCTTCTGCCCATGCGCCAATTTGCGCTTTTCCGCACGCGCGCTCGCTTTATCGGTCGCCTTTGCCCTTTTTTCGACACCGGAGGTGCTGCGTTCAATCTGGCCTTTGAGGGCGTCGATCTCATTGCGTGCCGCGACGAGTTCGCGGTCGAGCGAAGCAGCCTTTTCGTGCTCCTGCTCCCACGCTTTCTCGGGAGCCTTCGCGATCCTGTTCAACTCCTCCCTTGCCGCATCGCGTTCCCGCCGAGCTGTCGCAAGATCGGTAGCAAGTGACCTTGCCCTTTCGCGCTCTCGCACCAGTGCCTCGCCAGACTGACGCGCACCAGCCTCGGCCAGCTGGCTTCGCATGGCCCCAGCCTGCTTTATCGCCGCCAGCCTTGCTTTTGCCTCCAGCGCTTCGATGGACTGTGAGGCCGCCGCGAGATCGCGCTCGAGTCGCTCACCCTTTTGCCGCTCCTCCTCGAGCTTACGCGTCGTCTCTACCAGAGACACCCTTGCGGCGTCGCGTGCTGCAACCGCGTCGGCCTTCATCTGATCGAATGTGCTTTGCGCCGCAACAAAGTCGCGCGCGAGCCCTTCGGCTACCTGCTTCATAAGAGCAAGTTCCCGGCCGGCCGTCGCCAGTTCCCGGCGCAGCTTTGCCTCATCCGTGCCTTCGGCCTGGGGTGCATCGGTGTCTTTGCGCAGCGCGAGGAAGTCCTGTTGCAAAATGCCATTGACGGCACGTTCACGTGCTGCCAGTTCGCGCTGCTCCTCGGCGACCGCCTGAGCTTTGAGCGCTTGCGCGCGAGCTGCCTCAAGCTCCGTCCGAACGGAGGCGAGCTCTCGCTGCAGCACATCGGATCGCAAACGCTCCCGCTCGCGGTCTTGCGGGTTTTCGATCGCGGCGGACTCCAACTGCGGGATTTGGGCGGAACTCGCGCTGTTTTGCGGAGCAAGTCCATCGTCCGCCTTGGATTGATCAATTGCCGCTGATCCCAGCAGCGCAGCGAGCCAAAACGAAGGAAGGCGCCGGCTCAGGGGGCCAAATCCAGGGTATCTGTTATGAAATGGGGCGGCGACACCCGTTAATTGTCGATCAGCAAACGAGCCAAGGGTTGCAAAAGCCTGCTTGGATCTCAACCAGTGATCCATGACGATCCTCCCTGTGCGCATGCAGAGCACGTATGGCTTACTGCGTTCCCGGTGCAGGTGAACTGCTCCGGTCTCACCCCTGCTTGACCACGGCAACACTGACCTGGCCGTCCGCCGTCACTGTGCAGGCGATGGTCGCCGACCGGGGCTCGATGCCGCCTTCGCGCAGGTAATCGATCTTGACGAACAGCGTGGCGGTCTGTCCGCCGCCAGAGCTTCCGCGCACCGACTTGGATAGATTGGTCTCAATGGCAACCGGATTGTATTGCGCAGCCCATTCGGCAATCGCCGCATTGCAGCGGTTGATGGTCGGCCGCGCGGCCAACGAAATGCCGTGACTGACCGGCATCACCAGTTGCGGTTCGTTCATCTCTGGCAAGTCTGCCGCGTAGGCCGGAACGGCAAAAAGAACCACAGCCGCGCTGAACATTCTCATCATGTGCATGTCCCGTGGTCTCCTCTTCCCAAAGGCGTGACCGCGTACTTTAAATAGTCATCAGAGATACTGCAGAGCGACTCTTCAGCGGATCGTCAGGTAAATCCCGGTCGGAGTACCGACGAACCGCGAAGCAGCGCCTTAACGAGTGCTCTGCAGAAAGGATGAGTTAAGGGCGCGAGACGGGCACAAATAGTCGAGCCGGTGATCGCGCTTGCAAAACCCTGATTGTCATTCCAATCTTATCGGCCTCTGTTGGTCAAGGTGTTGCTCGTAGATCCGAAGTCGCGCCGACTTGCGCGCTTGCTCCTTTATTCAACCTTTCGTTAAAGATGGAATGCTGGAGTACATACCGGTTGTCCTGAGCTCGGTAGGACTGACCCCAAAGCCGCGCCGAAAAACTTTGGCGAAGTAGTTGGGATCCTCGAAGCCGCACATGGCGGAAATGTCCTTCACCGGCAGGTCTGCGGCCATCGTCAGCAACTTGACTGCGCGTTCGAGGCGCTTCTGCATCACGAACTGTGCCGGCGGAACGCCTTGCTGCTGGGCAAACACCCGCGAAAAATGCGCGCGGCTCATGCCTGACAGCTGTGCCAGCTCGCTTACCGCCAACGGCAGATGGAGATGCGCTCCGATGTGCTCGATCACACGCCTGAGTTCCGAACTCTGCTCCTGATCGATCGGATGCGGCCCGAAAACGTCGTCATAGAGAGCCATCAGGGCTTCGTAGGCGATCGCCGAGGCGCGTGCGGGAGATGTCTCGCGATCAGTTGCGAGTTGATAAGTGCAGCTTGCCAGTGTCTCGATTGTTTCCGCTTTTACCTTGAATACCGGGCCGGCTGCAGCGAGGACTTCGCGGTGGATGCGCAAGGCCTCGGCGCCATGCATCGATATCCAGAAGAACTCCCAGCGCCCGCCGTTCTCAACCCAATAGCGGTGGGCGTGCGGGATCACCACGAGCATGATCTCGCCAGGGTGGGTGCGGTAGGACCGGTTTCCATAACGAAGATTACCTGCGCCGCTTATTGTATATTGCAGAACTGTGAACGGCGTCTGGCCGCGTTTGCGCCCATCCCAATTGTAGCTCGCATCCGTGCGCAACTCATAGCCGGCACTTGTCGGCATTATGTGCAGTCGTTGCCGCGCGCGCGGCAACGAGACCATTTGCATTGTCGGCCCGAGGTTGATGAGCTCTTTGAGCACAAAATTACCCTATAAAGCACAGATGTTCCCTACCGGAAGGAAGAGAATTTCTGCATACTAACCAAAATCAAGGGCGAGGACACAATTTTTCGAGGCGTAGGTAGGAACGGCTAGCCGGTCCGCGCGGATCGTTTGACTCTATATTTCGCGAACCGATTTTACCCATCGCTCACGGTTCCTGCAGGAGAAGTTGGAATGAGCAGCTTCAAGATCGCCATTATCGGCGCGGGCAGTATCGGTTTCACAAAGAAGCTCTTCACCGATATCCTGTGCGTACCGGAACTGCGCGACATAGAGGTGGCGCTGACAGACATCAGTGAGCACAATCTCAAGATGATCGAGACGATCCTGCTGCAGATCGTCAGTGCAAACAAGCTTCCAACGAAGGTTACTGCCACGATCGACCGCCGCAAGGCGATCCAGGGCGCCCGCTACGTCATCAGCTGCGTTCGCGTCGGCGGCCTCGAGGCCTATGCCGACGACATCCGCATTCCGCTGAAATATGGCGTCGATCAATGCGTGGGGGATACGATCTGCGCTGGCGGCATTCTCTACGGCCAGCGCAACATTCCGGTGATCCTGGATTTCTGCAAGGACATTCGCGAGGTCGCTGAGCCTGGCGCGCGGTTTCTGAACTACGCCAACCCCATGGCGATGAACACCTGGGCGGCGATCGAATATGGGAAGGTCGACACGATCGGACTTTGCCATGGTGTTCAGCATGGCGGAGAGCAGATCGCCGAGATCCTGGGCGGCAAGGAAGGTGAACTGGACTTCATCTGCTCCGGTATCAACCATCAAACGTGGTTCGTGGACGTACGACTGAACGGCCGAAAGATCGGCAAGGACGAACTGGTTGCCGCCTTCGAGGCGCACCCTGTATTTTCGCAGCAGGAGAAGCTGCGCATCGACGTATTGAAACGCTTCGGTTTGTATTCGACGGAGAGCAACGGGCATCTGTCGGAGTATCTACCCTGGTATCGCAAGCGCCCGGGTGAGACCGAGCGGTGGATCGACATGTCCGACTGGATCCATGGCGAGACCGGCGGCTACCTTCGCTATTCCACCGAGAACCGAAACTGGTTCGAGACCGAGTATCCGATGTTCCTCGAACAGGCAGCGAAGCCTTTCGATCCGGGGATCCGTTCCAACGAGCACGCAAGTCATATCCTGGAAGCGCTGGAGACCGGGCGCGTTTACCGCGGTCATTTCAACGTCAAGAACAAGGGTGTCATCACCAACCTGCCCGAAGACGCAATCATTGAATCGCCGGGTTTCGTAGACCGCTTCGGCATCAACATGGTGGCCGGCATCACACTGCCGGAAGCCTGCGCGGCGACTTGTATTTCATCCATCAACGTACAGCGCATGTCGGTGCATGCGGCCGTTTCCGGCGATATCGACCTGCTGAAGCTTGCAGTTCTGCATGACCCGCTGGTTGGCGCGATCTGCACGCCGGAGGAGGTATGGCAGATGGTGGACGAGATGGTCGTCGCCCAGGCGCAATGGTTGCCGCAATATGCGGATGCCGTACCTGCAGCCAAGGAGCGGCTCTCTCGCGCCACCGTGAAGACCCGCGAATGGGCGGGCGTTGCCCGCCGTCCGGTCCGCTCAATCGAGGAGTTGCGAGCGGAAAAAGAGGCGAAGCGCAATCAGGCCGCCGAGTAGGCTTGCCTGCCGACCGGGAGATCGGTGCGCGAATGGCAGAATCCGGACCGTCATAGGTCCGGCATTGAGGAGGAGCCGGTCTGAAAGATCGGCGCAAATGGGAGAGAGTATCGATGTCATTCAAGCACGGCTTTGGAAGGACCGCCGTCCTTCTCTTGGGTATTTCAGCACTGGCCACACAGGCGTGGGCTTCCGAACCCACCATGGCGCCGGAGCAGCCGCCGTTTCCGGCACAAGGCAAGATCACCTATGTTGCGCGCGACTCCATCGTGGAATTCAAAGCGCTGCCCGAATACAAGGAGCCAGCCTGGGTGACGGAGAAATTCGTCAAGACCGGCAAGCTTCCTCCGCTCGCCGAGCGGCTGCCGAAGGAACCGATGGTCTTCAAGGCAGGCAATATGCCTGACGGCGAGGGCGTCTATGGCGACACGATGCGCCATGTGATCGGCGGCCGGCCGGAAGGCTGGAACTACAGCGCCGGCCAGACGCAAGGCTGGGGCGGCATCGACATCGGCATGTTCGAATGCTTGACGCGCACGGCACCCTTGTTCCAGGTCGAGGCTGAGGACATGGAGCCGCTGCCCAATCTGGCGAAGAGCTGGGAGTGGTCCGACGACGGACACAAGCTGACCATGCACCTGGTCGAAGGCGCAAAATGGTCGGATGGCGATCCCTTCGATTCCGAGGACGTCATGTTCTACTGGGACGACAACGTCGTCGATCCCAACGTCTCGCCGCTGAATGGTGCGACGCCCGAGACCTTCGGCGTCGGCACGGAGCTGAAGGCGATCGACAAGTACACGATCGAATGGACCTTCAAAGAAGCGTTTCCGCGCCAGCATCTTTTCTCGATGGCCTATGGCACTTTCTGCCCGGGACCATCGCATATCCTGAAGACCAAGCATCCGAAATATGCAAAGGGCTTCACCTATGACCAGTACAAGAACGGCTGGCCGCCCGAATATATGAATCTGCCGGTAATGGGCGCGTGGACGCCGGTCGCCTATCGTCCGGACGACATTATCATTCTCAGGCGCAATCCCTATTACTGGAAGGTCGATGAGGCCGGCAACCAGTTGCCGTATCTCAACGAGTTGCACTACAAACTCTCGACCTGGGCCGATCGCGACGTCCAGACGATCGCCGGCTCGGCTGATTTCTCCAATCTCGAACAGCCGGAAAATTTCGTCGAGGCGCTCAAGCGCGCGGCGGAAGAAACCGCGCCGGCCCGTCTGGCCTTCGGCCCACGTACCATCGGCTACAATCTCTACCTGAACTTCTCGGGAAATGGATGGGGCGAGCCGGATGAACGGGGCCAGGCTGTCCGCGGCCTCAACCGCAACGAGGACTTCCGGAAGGCGGTGACCATGGCGGTAGATCGCGAGAAACTCGGCCAATCGCTGGTCAAGGGACCCTTCGCCGCCATCTATCCGGGCGGACTGTCTTCGGCCACCAGCTTCTACGACCGTGCTTCGGCGGTTTACTATCCGTTCGATCTGGACGGCGCCAAGGCGCTGCTGGAAAAGGCGGGCCTGAAGGACACGGACGGCAATGGCTTCGTCAATTTCCCGGCCGACAAGGCCGGAGGCAAGGACGTGGAAGTCGTGCTGCTGGTGAACACCGACTACACCACCGACAAGAATCTCGCGGAAGGCGTTGTCGGCCAGATGGAGAAGCTTGGCATCCGAGTCGTTCTGAACTCGCTCGACGGCAAACAGCGCGACAACAACATGTATGCGGGACGCTGGGACTGGATGGTTCATCGCAACCAGGCGGAACTGGCCTCGGTGGTGCAGAACACGCCGCAGCTGGCCGCCACCGGCCCGCGCACCGCATGGCAGCACCGTGCGCCCGAGGGCGGTCAGCTCGATCTGATGCCGTTCGAACAGCAGCTTGTCGACATCGTCAACAAATTCATCGCCAGCAACGACAACGCGGAACGCACCGAGTTGATGAAGCAGTATGAGACGGTAGCGACGACGAATGTGAACTCGGTCGGCCTGACAGAATATCCGGGCGCTTTGATCATCAACAAGCGCTTCTCGAACATCCCAGTCGGCACGCCGATCTACATGTTCAACTGGGCAGAAGACACGATCATCCGCGAGCGGGTCTACGTGCAGGCCGATAAGCAAGGCAGCTACGAACTGTTCCCGGAACAGCTGCCGGGCAAGCCTGGGGATAGTGGCCCAATTAACTAAGCGCCTCCCAAGCGCACTCTCCTCCGGCAAGCCAACGGACAGCCGGAGGAGCTTTATCTTGAAAGGGCGCCCGACGGTTGCCTTGGGTAGTTAAACCGCAGAGAAGCAAAAGCCGTGCTCCGATTTCTGCTTACGCGCATCGCTTCGGCCATACCGCTGCTGCTCGTGCTCAGCGTTGTGACCTTCGCGATCATCCAGGCACCGCCCGGCGACTACAGCGACTATATTCGCTCGCAGGCGATCAACCAGGGTGGCGCCTCCTACGAGGAGGCGGAAGCGCAGGCACAGGCCTACCGCGTTGCCAACGGCCTCGATAAGCCGCTGCCGGTCCAATATCTGAACTGGATCACCGGCATCATCACGCGCGGCGATTTCGGCCACAGCCTCTATTACAACAAGCCGGTAGCGGACGTTGTCGGCGAGCGCCTGCCGCGCACGCTGGCGCTGGCACTTGTCTGCCATGTACTGGCGTCGATCATCGGCATCGCCTTCGGCATTTTCGCTGCGACCCGGCAATATTCATGGGTCGACACGCTGCTTTCCGGGATCGCCTTCCTCGGCATGACGGTTCCGCGCTTTCTCATGGCGCTGATCATCGTCTACATCATGGTCTTTCACTTCAATGTGTCCGACATCAACAGCTTCCACTCGGCCCGCTATGGCGGCGCGCCCTGGTCGTGGGGCAAGTTCGTCGATCTTTTGAAGCATGTGTGGCCGGTTATCGCGATCGCGACTTTTGGCGGCCTCGCCTACAATATGCGCGTTATGCGCGGTAACCTGCTCGATACCCTCAACGCCCAATATGTCGAAACGGCGCGCGCGAAGGGTCTAAGCGAAGGCGCTGTAATCGTGCGCCATGCCGTCCCGAACGCGCTGCATCCGCTGATCATGTATCAGGGCGTGGTGCTGCCCTACATGCTCACCGGCGAGATCGAGACCGCCATCATCTTTGCTCTCCCAACCGTGGGGCCGGCCATCGTCGGCTCCATGTGGGTTGGCGATGTGTATGTCACGGCCACTTTCATGATGGTGCTGTCGGCAACGCTGATCCTCGGCAACATCATTGCCGACATGCTGCTGGCATTGGTCGACCCGCGCGTGCGCATCGGTGCGGAGGGCAACTGACGATGAGCCTCACCACCGAAACAATTGCCATAGAGGCAGAAGCGCATCATCAGCCGCTGCCTGCGCCCGAGGAGCCGACGCAGGCGGCTGCGGTTCCGCCACCGGCACATAGCCACGAAAGTTATACCGCCCTGGTCTGGCGCCGGCTCAAGCGTTCATGGACCGGCATGATCGGCCTGGTGCTGGTTATCGCCTTGCTGTTCATGGCGGTGTTCGCGGACTTCCTCTCTCCCGTCGATCCGAAGGCGACCGATATCGGCTTCGCCCCGCCGCAGTCGATCACCTTCTTCGACCGGGACGGCAATTTCACCTCGCCCCGCAGTTACCCTATCCGCGAGACCGACGAACTCGATCCCGTGACGTTCCAGCCGATCGTCGGGCCGGACTACGACAATCCGCAATTGCTCGGCTTCTTCGTCAAAGGCGCGCCGTACCGCCTTCTTGGCATTGTTCCCGCCGACCGCCATCTATTCGGCGCCGTCGACGGCAGCCCGTTCCATCTGCTCGGCACCGACAAGTTCGGCCGCGATGTGCTATCGCGCATATTCTACGGTTCGCGCATTTCGCTGATGATCGCGCTGATCGTCGTCACCATCGTTACGATCGTCGGCACAACCGTCGGCATGGTGTCCGGCTATTTCGGCGGGCGTTTCGACGCGTGGATGCAGTGGTTCGTCAATCTCATCCTCGCCTTCCCGCAATTGCCGCTCTATCTGGCGCTCACATCGCTGATCCCGGTTACTGCGCCCACCAACGTTTTCCTCGCCTTCGTTATCTTCGTAATGTCGGCGCTAGGCTGGGCGCAGCTGTCGCGCGAGGTGCGCGGCAAGACCCTGGCGCTCGCTCGCGTAGATTATGTGCGGGCGGCAATCGCCATTGGTGCAACCGACCGGCGCATCATTTTCCAGCACATTTTCCCGAACATCATGAGCCACGTCATCGTTGCGGTGACGCTGGCGATCCCAACAGTGGTCCTGCTTGAATCCTTCCTCGGCTTCCTTGGCTTCGCGGTGAAGCCGCCTCTGATTTCATGGGGCCTGATGCTGCAGGATACAGCTACCTATTCGGCCATCGGCTCCTATCCCTGGATCCTCGCGCCGGTTGGCGCCGTGCTGATCACCGTCTTTGCCTTCAACGCGCTGGGCGACGGCCTGCGCGACGCCATCGATCCGTATTGAGCTGAGAGGCCGCCATGACCGCACCAGAAGTGACCGTCCCGGAGGAACGCCTTGACAAAGCGCAAAGGAAAGATGCGCCGATCATCGATGCACGCCGTGTTGCCGTCAGCTTCAAGGTAGAGCATGGCACGGTGGATGCGGTGAAGGATGTCTCGTTCCAACTGCACAAGGGCGAGACGATCGCCATCGTCGGCGAGTCGGGTTCCGGCAAGTCAGTGACGGCTCGTACGATCATGGGCCTTTTGACGAAACGCGCCCGCATCGCCGACAGCTCGCAGATCGAATTCAACGGCCGCAACGTGCTGAAATTCTCGAAGCGTGAACGCCGCTCGCTGCGCGGCGACCGCATCTCTATGATCTTCCAGGAGCCGATGAGCTCGCTGAACCCAATCTACACAGTCGGTACACAGATCGTCGAAGCGATCCGCGCCCATCAGAAGATAAACCGGCGCCAGGCGCACGCCCGGGCGCTGGAACTGCTCAGCCAAGTGCAGATTCCTGACCCGGAATCGCGCATCAACCAATATCCACATCAGCTATCCGGCGGCCAGCGTCAGCGCGTCATGATCGCGATGGCGCTCTCCAACAATCCGGACGTGCTGATCGCCGACGAGCCGACAACCGCGCTCGATGTCACCGTGCAAGCACAGATCCTCAATCTCATCCGCGATCTGCAGAAGAAGCTCGGCATGGCGGTGATCCTGATAACCCACGACCTGACGGTGGTGCGCCAGTTCTCCGATTACGTCTATGTCATGCAGCACGGCGTCATGCGCGAGCACAATACGACGTTGGCGCTGTTCGCAAACCCCCAGCATCCCTACACCAAGCGGTTGCTCGCTTCCGAGCCGAAGGGTTCGGCCAACCCCCTGCCGGCGAACTCTCCCATTATCCTCGATGGTAAAGGCGTTCGCGTTTCCTTCATGCTGAAGCGAGGCGGCTTCTTCCGATCGAAGCTCCACGAGTTGGTTGCGGTGGACAGCCTCGATCTGTCATTGCGCCGCCATGAAACTCTCGGATTGGTCGGCGAATCCGGTTCCGGCAAGACCACTTTCGGGCAGGCGTTGATCCGCCTCAGCAAGATCGACCGGGGGGAGATCGCCTTCGATGGCATTCCAATTCAGGACAAGACGCGGACAGAGATGCGGCCTTTCCGGTCGCGAATGCAGATCGTCTTCCAGGACCCGTTTTCGGCACTCAATCCACGCATGTCTGTCGGCCAGATCATCGAGGAAGGTCTGGTCGTCAACAAGATCGGAGAGGGCCGCAAGGAGCGGCAGGAGCGCGTCAAGGATGCGCTTGTCAGCGCCGGCATGCCGGGCAACATCCTGTCGCGTTTTCCGCACGAGTTCTCCGGTGGCCAACGCCAGCGCATCGCCATTGCCCGCGCCATCGCGTTGGAGCCGGAATTCATCCTGCTCGATGAACCGACATCCGCACTCGACCTATCTGTCCAGGCGCAGATCATCGATCTCTTGCGCCGGCTGCAGGACGAGCGCGGCCTGAGCTACCTCTTCATCTCCCACGACCTGAAGGTCGTGCGCGCGCTGTGCCATCGCGTAATTGTCATGCAGCACGGCAAGATCGTCGAACAGGGGCCCGTCCAGGAGGTCCTGTCCAATCCCAAGACAGCCTACACCGAAAGGCTCGTGCGAGCCGCTTTCGAGGTTGCGGCGTAAACAGAAGGTCGACTTATGACAAAACAGCCCAAAATAACTTTCATCGGCGCCGGCTCCACGGTGTTCATGAAAAACATCGTCGGCGACCTGTTGCGACGCACAGCGTTGTCGTCAGCGACCATCGCGCTGATGGACATTAACCCGCAGCGCTTGGAGGAAAGCGAGATCGTTGCCGGCAAGTTGGCGAAAACGCTGGGCGCCAAGGCCAGCATCGAGACGCATTTGAATCAGCGCAAGGCTTTGGAAGGTGCTGATTTTGTCATCGTTGCCTTCCAGATCGGCGGATACGAGCCGTGTACGGTCACCGATTTCGAAGTGCCGAAGAAATTCGGCTTGCGGCAGACCATTGCCGACACACTCGGCGTCGGCGGCATCATGCGTGGCCTGCGCACCGTGCCACATCTTTGGTCGATCTGCGAGGATATGCTCGCCGTATGCCCTAATGCGATCCTGCTTCAGTACGTGAATCCGATGGCGATCAATACCTGGGCGATCGCCGAAAAATATCCGACCATTCGCCAGGTCGGCCTCTGCCATTCGGTGCAAGGCACCGCCGCGGAACTGGCTCGCGACCTCGCCTTGCCGGTGAAAGACATCCACTACCGTGCCGCCGGCATCAACCACATGGCGTTCTATCTCAAGTTCGAGCACCGCCAGGCTGACGGTTCCTATCGCGACCTTTATCCCGATCTGCTGCGCGGCTATCGGGAAGGACGGTTTCCCAAGCCGAACGACAAAAACCGGCGCTGCCCCAACATCGTGCGCTACGAGATGCTGACGCGACTGGGCTATTTCGTCACCGAGAGTTCGGAGCATTTCGCTGAATACACGCCATACTTCATAAAGGAGGGACGGCCCGACCTGATCGAGAAATTCGGCATACCGCTGGACGAATATCCGAAGCGCTGCGTCGAGCAAGTCGCGCGGTGGAAAAAGGCTGCCGACCCCTATCTCAGCGCCGGGACCATGCAGGTCACCGAGAGCCACGAATATGCCTCCTCGATCCTGAACTCGATATGGACTGGCGAACCATCGGTGATTTACGGCAATGTTCGTAACAATGGATGCATCACCTCGCTGCCGGCGAACTGCGCGGCCGAAGTGCCGTGCCTTGTCGATGCATCCGGCATCCAGCCCACGTACATTGGCGACCTGCCGCCGCAACTGACCGCGCTGATCCGCACCAACATCAACGTGCAGGAACTAACTGTTAGGGCGCTGACCACGGAGAACCGCGATCATATCTACCACGCGGCGATGATGGATCCGCACACGGCCGCCGAGCTGGACCTTGACCAGATTTGGTTGCTCGTCGACGACCTGCTTTCCGCGCACCACGATTGGGTTCCAGAATGGGCGCGAACCGACAGAAAGATCCGCGCCGCCTGAGGTAGAGTCTTGAAAGATCGCTCGAGGAATGAAATCCAGGTACTGGACCGACAGCGCCAGGTTTCGATGTCAGGTCAGGGCGATGCCATCATCTCTTCGCTTTGATGATAATCCGCAAATTGGAGCTGCCGGTCCTTCAAACAAAATGCCCGCACATAACAGCACGACCAATCATCGGCCCGATGACGCAACGATCTTGTCGGTATTCGCCAAGAGCTTGCGCACCGCCGCACGCGCTGCGGCGGGCCGTTGAAGCCTGATGTTTTTTTCGATGTTCTCGTGCAGCTTCCGGGCATGGTGAAGGCCACCCTCGTCACGACTGGTAAAGTTGAACAGTTGCACGAAAGCAGATTCAATCAGGGCTCCGAGTGGAACCAGCAACTCGTTGCCGGAGGCCCGCAAGATGGCCAGGTGGAACCTCGTATCGGCGCGCGTCCGCTCCACCAGCGATGGCGCCTCGCCCATCTCGCGGCAGGCGCTGCTGATCTCGCTCATCTGCGCTTTCGTCCGTCGTATCGCCGCGAGGGCCGTAGCTTCCGGCTCGATAATGTATCGGAATTCCTGCACCGTGCGCAGGAACGCCGCCTTGTCCGGCGCCGACGCATACCAGGATAGCACGTCACGATCGAGCAGGTTCCAGCGCTCGCGTGGTTCTACGCGGCTTCCCACCTTCGGCCGCGACACCAGCAGCCCCTTCGCCATCAGGATTTTTATCGCCTCGCGGACCGCGGACCGGCCCACGCCAAAGCTCTGCGACCATTGCGCTTCATTCGGCAGGATGCTGCGCGGCGGATAATCGCCGCGCACGATCCGCAGACCGATTTCGCCGGCGATCGATGAGGGAACGCCGGCGCCTACTGCCCTCCGACCATCTTGTGCGGGGTCAAGCTCGTCCGCGCCCGTATATCCGCCGGGCGGCCTTTCCTGTTTCATGCGTACCCTACGGATCGACCCTCATCCCCACCGAAGGCGGCGGGGCGCGGTTCTAGCCGCGCCCTGAGGCCTACTTCTGGATGCAGGTGTCTGCGGTGTCCTTCGTGCATTCGTCAAGTCCAGTGAACACCGGGTCTTCGACCGGCTTGCCGGCGATGAGGTCCATCATGACCGTCGGCGCCTTATAGCCCATCTCGAACGGCCGCTGGCCGACAAGCGCGGTCACCAGGCCCTCCTTGGCGATTGCGACCTCGTCGCCGATCGTGTCGGCAGCTCCTATTGCAAATTCGTTCTTGGCGATCTTCTCCGCCATCGGCTTGAACAGGTCGCGATAGGGCTGCGGGGCGCCGAACAGCGGCCAGCCGCCCATTATGCCAAAGCCAACTAGGTCTGGGTTAGCGGCCAGGATATCGGTCATTGCCTGGACGCCCTTGGCTCCATCGTCATTGGTGAACACCGGGCATCCGGCCACTTCAGTCCAGCCGCCTTCGCCGGCCAACGCCGCCAGATCCTTCTGGCCGGACAGCGCATCACGCCAGCCCTGCGCGCGGCGCAGAATGTTGTCGGCGCCAGGATTGCCTTGGATTGAACACACCTTGCCGCCGTTCGGCAGCGCCTTCTTCATATACTCGCCGATCTTGAAGCCCATCAGATAATTGTCGGTGCCAAGATAGGTCTTGCGAAGCCCCGCGTCCTCTTTGGCAAGATCGGCGTCCAGCGTCATGACCGGAATCGTCGGGTTGGCGGTCTTGATCGATTGCGCCATGAGCTTGGCATTGGATGGCGAGATCGCAATCGCGGCGGTCGTCGGCTTCCCGAGCATATCCTGCACGATCTGCGCTTCGCCGGCTTCGTCCGATGTCGAGGCCGGGCCGGTATAGAAGCATTCATACTCGGAACTCGCGTTTTCGCTGTTCCACTTCTGGCAGCCCTGGTTGATCGCCTCGAAGAAGGGGTTGTCGAGACCCTTCACGACGATGACCAACTGCTTTTTGGACTGCGCCATCGATGAGCCGGCGCTGATCGCCAGCACGGCGCTGGTCAGCAGCAAAGTAAGTTTCCTCATTGCATCCTCCCGATTGACTAACCGCCTTGAGCGGCGCTGTTGCACTTTTTTTGTCACCCGCTTGATCGGCACTCGTTATCTGAAAAGCCGACCGCCCTCCCATCTGGAAGGCTAATCGCGCTGCCCGAATAGTCAATTGCATTTGTCTGACAAAATCGATTTTTATGCTCCAGCGCTTGGGATCGTCGATTGACGGCCCGCCGCGCGTTTGTGTTAATGCAGGCAACTGGCGCGACGAGTGCTGTCGCTAGGACGGGAGGCCGGGCGGTTGTCAGTTCTCGAGTTGGAAAACATATCCAAGCATTTCGGGGCCATTCATGCGGTCAACGGCGTTTCGCTCAAGATCGAACCTGGCGAAGTCGTCGGCCTGATGGGCGATAACGGCGCCGGCAAATCCACCGTGGTCAAGATGATCGCCGGCAATTTTCGGCCCAGCGAAGGCATTATCAAGATGGACGGGCGAGAGCTCCTCATGAACAGGCCGATCGATGCTCGTCATCACGGCATCGAGATCGTGCACCAGGATCTGGCGCTCTGCGACAACCTGACCGCCGCCGCCAATGTCTTTCTCGGTCGCGAGTTGCGTAGGGGTTTCGGCCCGGTCAGGATTCTCGACTACGGCCAGATGTATCGGCGCGCCGGCGAAATTTTCAAGGAACTGAAGTCGGAGACGCGCCCGCGCGACCTCGTCAAGCAGATGTCGGGCGGCCAGCGGCAGGCGGTAGCGATTGCCCGCACCCGGCTTTCCGATGCCAAGATCGTGCTGATGGACGAACCGACTGCGGCCATCTCGGTGCGCCAGGTTGCGGAGGTGCTGAACCTGATCCGCCGCCTGCGCGACCAGGGCATCGCAGTCGTGCTGATCAGTCACCGAATGCCCGACGTGTTCGACGTCGGCGACCGTGTCATTGTGCTGCGCCGCGGCCGAAAGGTAGCCGACAAGCGCATTGCCAACTCATCCCCCGAGGAAGTGACCGGGCTGATCACCGGCGCCATAGAACAGGTTTAGACCAATGGCCGCGACGCTCGAACAGACAATTGAAAAGCAGGAGCACACCTGGCTCACCCGTATGCTTACCAGCCAGACCTTTTGGGTTGTCATCTCCATATTGCTCGCCTGTTTGTTCCTGTCCTTCGCGACCAACTCCTTCGCTACGACAAACAACCTGTTCAACATCACGCGGAACATCACCTTTGTGGCCATAGTCGCGCTCGGCATGACGCTGGTCATCATCACTGGAGGCATCGACCTGTCGGTCGGCTCCGTGCTGTGCCTGTGTTCCATGGTGCTGGCGGTGACCATGCACGCCGGCTATTCGCTGGAGGTCGGGATCCTCGCGTCATTGGGCACTGCGCTGCTCATTGGCGCCTTCAACGGTGTACTGATTGCCTATCTCGGCTTCCCGCCCTTTGTCGTGACCCTGGGTATGTTGTCAATCGCCCGCAGCCTCGCGATGGTCGCCTCCAACAATACCGTCGTCTTCCAGTTTGGCCCCGACCACGACAAATTGCTGGCTATCGGCGGCGGCACGTGGATATTCGGAATTGCCAACCCCGTACTGTTCATGGTGATCCTTGCCTTGCTCACAGGCTTCGTGCTGCGCTGGACCCGCTTTGGCCGCCATGTTTTCGCAATCGGCGGCAATGAGCACGCGGCGACGCTGACGGGGGTGCCGGTAAAGCCCATCAAAGTGG
This sequence comes from uncultured Alphaproteobacteria bacterium, assembly GCA_963829135.1. Classification (GTDB taxonomy): domain Bacteria; phylum Pseudomonadota; class Alphaproteobacteria; order Rhizobiales; family Rhizobiaceae; genus Kumtagia. The sequence continues at coordinate 418,132 of CAWHHO010000005.1, forward strand.
CGGTCTACATGATCTCCGCGCTCTCGGCCGGCATAGCCGGCATCATCCAGACCGGTTGGCTCGGCGCGGTCACCACCAACATCGGCGCCGGGATGGAGTTGCAGGTTATCGCGGCCGCTGTTATCGGCGGAGCGAACCTGGCCGGCGGCGTCGGCACCGCCTTTGGCGCCCTGGTGGGCGCAGCGCTCATCGAGATCATCCGCAACAGTCTCGGTCTCCTCGGCGTCAACGCCTTCTGGCAAGGCACCTTTATCGGCGGCGCAATTATTCTCGCCGTGCTGTTCGAACGTGTCCGCAATTTGCGCAGGCTCAACCGCTGACCTGCCGACGACAGGAATTGCGGACGAGGCACATTTCGTCGACGAGGCTCCCGTCGGCTCCGCAGGTTGGCGCATTGCGCCTTGGATTCTTGCCTGCATTGTTGACGACGCGCAGGTGCTGTAAATACCTATTGGTGTCAGGACAGATTTGACCTTTCTTATTGCGACGGAGGTAGTCGATGTCCGTCAATGATACACGTGTCCGCAAGATCATTAACGACGCAATCTCGAAGGCCGGTAACAACGGGGATCTGTGCTGCGGGAGCATTCGCCAGGCCTGGGTTAACCTGAAGCGGTGGCGCGATCTGCCTCCTGCACCCGGAGCAGAGCCGAATTCGCTCGATCTCGATGTTGCAGCTGCTGAAAACTATATGTTCGCCAGAGCATGTGTTTGTGAGGGATTCGTGAATCGCTTTCAGATGAACAGCGTCGCACTCGTCTACTACACCACCAAATTGATGGGCGTGGATATGGCGACGAGTGGCAATCCGCAATCCGAACCAGACGTGGCTGTCCTTGGCTGGGGAGGCATTGGCTCGGAAGAAGGTGAAGCCGACCGAGAGCGTTGCAATCCAAACGCCGATCCCCCCTGGTGGCGTCCGGTCAGCGAGATAATGGGCGAGAGCGACAGCTACTACATAAAAGTGGGCGGTGCTCCGGGTACAGCTTACTCACCGCCTGCCCCATAGAAAGCAAACGCAAGCCTGGATCAAACTGCGCCATTTGCCCCGCGTCAAGTCTTGTCGGGCTTAGTCTTCGGCAACTGCTCCAGCTGCAGGGCGGTCAGTCGTTCTTCAGCGTACGCCCTCTGGTCCGCCGTGGGCGGTCCAATTTCAACACCGTCGAGGTTCATGCGCACGACACCGGCGGCCACGGCACGATGATAGGCCTCGCGGTGCACAAGGAACTTTATGAAAGAGTTCAGGAGGCCACGCTGGTCCTCGGTATAGCCGTGGGCCTTGCACCAAGCCGGCAACTGCTTACGCGTGTTCGTCGCCAGCGGTGTCGGCTGCCCGCCGAAATATCGCTTGATCGGCTCCGGCAGGTCGAGATTGGCGTCGATTACTCTCTGCCTTAGCTTCTGAAAATATCCGGGCAATTTGGCTACTCTAGGTTTCGCTCTCGCTGTACGCCCGCCGGCTCCTCGCCGGCCGACGAGCGGTTGATCCCGCCGTCGCGGAACATCTTTGGCCAAAGTGTCGCCCACGTCCACCAACTCAATGCTCCGGTACGACAAAAATCATTCAGACCGACACAGGTCTTGCGCAAACCTGCCCAGGAGTCGGTGAGCGCTGGTCGCTTAAAGAAGCGTTCGGTGGTCGATCAGAGCCGATGGCGGCGATTTCGTTCAACGAAGCCAGTCGGCGGTGCCCGTTGCCGAACGAGTCACCAAGCGGGGGGCGCAAAGCTTCCTGACGTCTTTTGTGCGGCATCTGCACAAGCACCCTCTCGCGAGACGCGGCCAGCGACATCGGACAGGTTCCTTCGCTGAAGGATAGGCATTGCGTGAGGGGCGGTGAACTGGATGATCCTGGAACCAGCGTATGTGTGAATTGCCACAGATTGCGGAAACAAGAGGGTGTAGCCTCCGCTTGCAGAGATCGGCTGGCGTAACTGGTCCGTTCCTGATCGTACCGTGCTCGCTGTTTATCGGTGCGAAACAGTACCCCTGAAGGGAGCGAAACATGAGATCGTTCAAAGCTTTCCTGATTTTTGGAGCCCTAACCGTCCTGGTCGGCTCGGTGACACTGGCAACGCCTGAAGCATTTGCGCAGCAATGCCCGAATGGCGTTTGTCCCTAGAGGAGGACAATGCCATGTCGGATCAATTCCTCTCGACCGAGTTCTTGTTCGGTGCCGCCGTGCTCGTGGCATATCAGTTCGCTAAGTTTAGCGAACTGAATTCTCTGGACCCGGATTTCGCTGCGCGCTCCGCGTCTATTCCAAATCTGCGAGCGATCGACTTCGCTGGCAAATTGACCTACTTCGCCACCCTGGTCGCGTTCCTGATTGCCACACTGCTTATTTATTTTGTCCTGTGCAGGGTCTCTCCAACCATCCTGCTCGGTTGGGCTCAAGTGTCCGGCGCGTCGCCAAACGAGGACCTCAAGAACTTCCTCGGCTCCGTCAACTATCCTCTCTACATCGCGGCCGCATACATCGGGTTTACGCAGCCAGGCATCCCTTTGCTGTCTAGTATCGGGAACGTGCAGCGGAACCTGTTTCATGCCTGGATGGGAGTCCCCACTCGGGTCATGAGCGCGTCGAGCTTTTTCGCCAACCAGATCTTCACGCGCAGTCCGGACAACCGCCGGTTGGCCAAAGAACTGCAGGTGTTGATAAGCGACGCGTGGGTGCAGCGCATAGACGCTTACGCCGACGCGGACTTCTATCGGGCCTATCTCACCCGGCTGAAGTTGGACGATGAAGCCGAGCTTATGAAGGGCACGCGACGGGAGCTGAAAATTCTTACGCGACAACTCGTCGATGTTGCCTCACTCGCAACTGTGCGGGAAAGCGGCGTGGCGTCCCTCGGCCGGTTAGCCGACGACCTGGGCGTTTCCATGATTACGAATTACGGCTGGGCGAAGGCCTTTCTCGCCGGTGGAACGTTGTTCTTCATCGGAATGACTTTTCTTTGGAACCTCATTCCTGCGTTCGACCGGCCGGCCGCGCTGATCCTCAGCCCAGGGGCCAAGTATGACTTCTGGCCGAGCAGTCTCGCATTCTCCGGCCAGTACCTCATGTCGCAGGCTGGACCGATATTTCTGGCGACCGGAGTGGCCCTGGCGACATGGACGAGCGCTTTTGGCCGAGCCAAGGCCACTGTCAACAAGCCTCAGGCCGTTCCTGGACTAGCAGCGCATTTCAGCCGCTATGCTGGCCTCTTCGCCGTTACCGTCATTGGCATCGTCTTTTTTGACGTTTTCCAGGCTTTCTTTGACTACGGAGCCTACAGGAATGGGACGACGAGCGACTTCTTGAGCTTCGTTCAACTCAACCTGCCATTCTACCTACTGCACTCGTTCATATCGCTCTTCGTTTGCTTTATGCTGCTGCTCTATATGGACGACCAAGCGCAGCCCGGGAATTGGCGGACTGCGTCTACAATCTCCATGCTCGTGGTGGGGGTGGCATTCGCGTCGCTTTTCTATGCGGCCGCGCAGGTGCAACATAAATTCCAGATACCCTTCGGTCCGAACGGCGCGGACCTGGCCGTCCTGATGGTCGTCATCAACGTATCGGCAGCACTGATGGCATTCGCGTGCGCGGCTCTTTGCAAGCGTCAGACGGTAGCATCGCCTAACGATCCGCAGTCGCCGGTCCGGCAAGACCCGACTCCGACGACTGTGCGGACCGGGAGGGTGTATGTGGACGCCGCGCTGGCTCCTGCCGTCCCCGTCAGCGAGTAGGTGGGCATCGTGCATTGGAAAGTCCGGACCATGCGTGCGTCCGCACTTTGCCGCAAACGGCCCGGGATCCCTCCGGGCCGTTGCCGATTGCACCGGCACAACGCGGACAATATGAAACCGCGACAGCTAGGGTGTCTACGCGCGAAGCGTTTTCGATTAGGGATTCCCGACCGCAGGCCGTATAGTTCTCGGCAAAGCCCGCGGACAATGCCTATGAGCGCTTCTCCGGCCTTCCTTGCGACATTGTGCGATTCCGATCTGGGAGCGCTGGCCGAGCGCTGGAACGTCCGCAGCTACCGGCGTCAGGAGCTTATCATCGCGCATGGCGATGAAAGCAGGGACGTGTTCTTCGTCCTCGACGGTCGCGCGCGTGCGACGCTCTTTTCGGCTAACGGCAGGGAGGTCGCGTACAGGGATATCCATCCGGGCGACATCTTCGGGGAACTGGCGGCGATCGACGGCAAGGCCCGCTCGGCCAGTGTCATCGCGATGGACCCGACGCGCGCATCTATCCTCTCGGCAGATGCGTTTCAGAGCCTTTTGAGCAGTCATCCCTCGATCAGCTGGGCCTTGCTCAAGCACCTTTCCGGCGGATTACGGCGGATGACCGATCGCGTCTTTGAGTTCAGCACGCTCATGGTCAGGGAGCGGGTCGTCTGCGAGCTCCTGCGCCGGGCAGATAAGTCGGGGCTATCCGAGGGCGCGGTGGCCGTCATTCCCGTCCCGCGGCATATGGAACTGGCGGCCGCAATCAGCACGCATAGAGAGGCGGTGTCGCGAGAGATGAGCCTTCTCGCCAAGAAAGGCCTGATCAAGCGGCGGGGCGACAACCTCCTTCTTAAAGACCGTGCAGCCCTGGAGGAGTTGACCGGCAGGGAATGACCAACGGCCTATGGGGCCGACCCGGCGCGAACGGCATCGGGTGAATCAGGACGCCAACGCACGAGGTGATTGACAATTTCAGAACGTTGCTTGGACGGGCGGCCGCATAACGAAAGCGGCACCACCGCATCATGAGCCGATGCACTTATGGCTACTGCCATCCTTCGCACCGTCCACACTGGGCGCGTCCGCAGCACTGAGCATCTCAGGTCAAGAGGCCAGCGTGGCACGTCAACGGCATCAGGTGAAGAGCCAAGATTCCCAAACAACTAAGGACTGATGCGCAGTGCGCTGACAAGCGCGAAGTTGAACAGGGCGCCCGACGGCTTCTGCGCCACCTCGGTGAAGTCCGCGATTCAAGAACGCGTTGCGTGACTCACGCCCAATGAGAAATGACCGTGGCAAATATTACCACCGCGGCGATGAGGGCAATGCCGAATCCAATATCGGTAATTTTTTTCATGACGACTATCCGTCGCGTTATCGTTGGCCCGAACCCGCAGAATCGCGCAGCACGCAGCACGATGCATGTCGGGTAAAGCCTGCAAAAGCTACGCAAGCTCCCTCAATTTGGCTTTAGCTGATGTCAAAACGCGCCTGGCATCCGAAATGACTACACCTGCATATCGCGCGAGCGTATCCAACCTATCCGGAAACTCGCGGGCGCGGCGCTTGCCGCCAAGCTGCGTGACCGTGATGCCGGTAGCGGCCAGCTTCCCGTATCTTTTTGGCAGATGGGTCGCAGGTATCGTCGGCTATTTCTCAGGCCGGGTCACCACCCAGAACGTAGAGGCTCAACAAACTCGTCCCAGTCGCCGCGGTATCCCCAATGGCCAAGTCGGTTATTGTCATGATAGTTCTCAGGTTGAAGGTCAATGGTGGGACGCAGAGAGGTCGGGATGTTTTCGAAGATGGCGATGGCGACGTGCCTCGCGCTAACCGCGTCAGGGTGCGTCTACCCGAACTATGTGGCCTCACGGGAGATGGCTTATAGGGATTGCAACGAGAAGACTTCCATTGAATGGGCGGACAAGCACTCGCACGGACCATCCGCAACGGAGCTCGGTCTGGAAGTAGAGCAAAAGTGCCGCAATGAGGCGAGGCTCGACGTGTCGCTAAACAACCAACTCCTCACCGCGCTTGAAAACGCTACCCGGATCGAGAGCGCGAGCCTATCGAGATAACTAAGAAGACGGCTATGACCGCTCTGTTCAATCATGATCCGCTGTCACTACGAGTGACGAGGCACACCCGCCGGCGCGACTGGCGAGAGAGCCAAGAATAGTTGTATTGAGATGCCAGATACCAAGTGGAAACCGAACTAGCTTCTGCCCGCTCCCAGGACAACGATGACCCAAGCACTTGAGGCGGCACGTCAACTCGTGATTCCGCTCTTTTTCTACGCCAATTCCACCTCGCCTTGATCCTCTCCGTCCCAGTACTGAAGGCGGGTGGCGCGCACCTTTATAAGAACCAGGCCGGGGGTTTCAACGCCTTCAGGGAACCAATTCTCAAGCCCATCTACCCAATGAGCCTCAAATGAAGATCGCTCCTTCACGAGGCTCGCTTCACCCTGAATCGCAACGAACAGTCCCGGAGCGTCCCCTGCAGGCTTCGCGGTCAGAGTGAGCGACACGTTAGGATCCATAACAATATCCAGGACTTTCTTTGTGTCTTCGAAGCTGAAGAACCAAGAGTCCCCATCATATTCAACATCTCCGTTGTTACTCATCGGCCTGCTCGCCAACTGCCCTCCCTCGCTTCGGGTAGAGAGCATGCAGAAATCGATATCTCTCATTTTCTGGGACAACTGGCTGAGTGTTTTGCCTGTCATGGGATATCCTTTTCATTTCCGAAGATCGTCAGATGATGCGGTCTAACGCGGAAGCGGCGGCACTCGTTGCATCTTAAAAGCCACTTGGAAGCTAGGCGGCGCTGACCGGCGACGAAGGTAGAGGCGCGCCCAATGAAAAAGGAAAAGCCGATAGTGCCCGTAAGATCGGCATAGACAGTGTATGGCGCTCAGCTCTTCTCGAACCGAGCAACCAAAGCGTTCGCATTGCGTTTGTAGCTCGTTTTCGGAGGCGCGACGCGATATGAGCAACGAAGCCATGGCAGACCTTCACTCGGCCTTGATCGATGCGAACGAAGGTTATGAAAAAGCGATCGATGAAGCGGAGGACAACAACATCCGCACGTTGTTTGAGCAGATGCATGAGCACCATCAACGGGCTCACACCGATCTACACCGAGCGCTTTTGGAACGCGGAGAACGAGCCGACGATACCGGTACGTTCCTGTCCGTCATCCACAGGACGGTGATCTCAGTGCGCTCCGTAGTCGCAGGCATAGACAAGAATTCTCTCTCTTCCTTTGCCGACGGTGAAGAACGCATCGCAGAAAAATATGAGGAAGCTATCGAGGTCGGAGACGGATGCTTCGGCGGTTTCAATGCTTCAGCGGCACAAGGCAGCACAAGCGGAGATGATCTCCAAAATGCGAAACTACGGCTAGCCGACTTACGCCAGGCATTCTTCAGGCAAACCGCGTGGGCTTGCAGGCGCTCGTACGAATAATCGGCTCGCGATCCTTGTTGCACTTGAGCTGTGCGACGATGCCAGCGTGCTGTGCCCTCTGACGCCTAATGATGACAGTGGACAAGCCTTACTTCAACGCATGTGCCTTGGTTCCAGATGTAGCCGGCTTTGTATCTATGGTGGCGTCAGCTCTTGCGTACAACTTTATAGGCGTTCATCGCCCGTATCCGGGCTTCCCGATGATCAACTATTGGACTGGGGTAATCTTTGCCGATCGCGATGCCAATCTCGGCCAGGACAGCCTCCGGCGCGTCCCAAGGCCGGTGGATGTAGCGGTTCGGCATCTTGTCGAGTTCGGGGATGTAGCGGCGGACATACCGACCCTCCGGGTCAAACTTCTCGCCCTGCAGAACAGGGTTGAAGATCCGGAAATATGGAGCTGCATCCGCACCTGACCCGGCGACCCATTGCCAATTCATGGCGTTGTTTCCGGCGTCGGCGTCAACCAGCGTATCCCAGAACCAAGCCTCGCCTTCCTTCCAATCGATAAGCAGGTCTTTGATCAGGAACGACGCAACGATCATGCGAACACGATTGTGCATCCAGCCAGTTTGCCAGAGCTGCCGCATTCCGGCATCAACGATTGGAAAGCCGGTCAGGCCGCGCTTCCAGGCGCTCAGCGACGCAGGTGCCGCGTCCCATGAGATCCGGTCAAATTCTGGCCGGAAGCTCTGCCGATGAAGCAGAGGGAAGTGGAACAACAGGTGATAGCTGAACTCCCGCCAGTGAAGTTCTTTGCGAAAAGTTTCAACGCCAACACCCTGCCGTCGCTGTAAAGCTGCCATCAGTTGGTACGGTGTGATCTCGCCATGCGCCAGATGAGGAGAGAGACCCGATGTGCCCCCCTCCCCCGGCAGGTCGCGTCGACGCGCATATGTTTGGAGTCCGTGATCGAGGAAGGTCTCCAATCGGAGATGTGCGCCTTTCTCGCCGGGTTGCCAGCTTTCGCTCAGGCCGCCGGACCAGTCAGGCCTCTGGGGCAACAGCCCGAGCGTGGTGATCCCCTCGGTGCGAAGACTACCGCTCCATCCAATAAGAGACTGCGGCCGATCCACTGGATCGCGCGGTTCGTGGTCAGCACTGAGTCTCTTATGGAATGGCGTAAAAACTTTGTAGAACTCACCCGATTGTGTGGCCACCTCAGAGGGATCATGCAGCAGAAATCCGTCGAAGCTTTCTGCTTTCAACCCCTCATCGATCAACGCAATCTTCAAGGCCTTATCGACAGCTATGTCGCCCGGCGCGTATCGGCGGTTCCAGAACACAGTGTCGGCGCCTGTGCTTTTGATTGCTTCGCTAAGGATCTTCTCGGTCGGACCGACACGCACGTGCAGCCGGGCACCGAGATCGGCGATGGCGGAGTCAAGTGCAAGCAGCGAATGATGAAGCCACCATCTATTGGCAGCTCCCGCCGCCCGGCCATCCTTCGCGTCTTCATCGAGGATAAACAGCGGGACAACCGGTTTTCCGCTGCCAGCCGCCGCAACCAGAGCCTTGTTGTCCGCAACACGCATGTCATTCCGGAAGAGGACGATGACGGGGCTGGCCATATTGTCAGAGCTCACTTTGCGATTGGGACGCCAGCGTGCGCTGGCATGCGCTTTTCCTGAGCATCAACAAGCACTGAAGCATGAAAAAGCCAATCGGTAAGTCATACCCCCTTTCTGCCGATCGATGCCTCGGCAGCATCGCGAAATGGACTTTTCAGTTGCGGAAGACCGTCGTTCAAGACTTCCCATTCGATCTTGAAGTCAGTCTGCGTATGAACGACCTTTCCCCACGGTGCTTCTGCGGTCATTGGCCAATCGTCGGGATGGTCCAGCGAGCCTAGCATAATCCATTCGGCAGGATCTTCGTCATAGGCGAAGACAATCGGCGATCCACATTGTGCGCAAAATCCGCGTCGTGCGACTGGACTTGATCGAAAATATGTGGGCGATCCTTGAGTGAATTCGACGCCGTCGTCAAAGCGCAGGCCGGCCATGCGCCCGACTCCGTAAGCTCTTTGACAAATCCGGCAGTGACAGAATGCACCCGCCGTCGGATCATTTACCGATCGGTACCGGACCGCTCCACAAAGACAGCCGCCTTCGATCATATATCCATTCCCTTCAATCCGGGGTTACCTTCTTTTCATTGGAGGTCGTCACAACCCCCCGACGCATGAGCCTGTCATGAAGCCCGATAGCCCTCTTTATTTGGCAAGCTGACAGGACCGAGCTGTTCATTTCGGGCTTTTCAGCCGAGGCGCATGCGACTTCCGTCAAGGCTCGACGGGATTCTTAGTTGGCCGGGATCGTCGTCATTGTCGTGGGCTTGCCCTCGTAGTGCGGGGCGCCGTCCAGCGCAGTCAAACCAGAAAGATCATGCCGCGCCTCATAGGCTGCACCGCGACGCGTAGGCGGACACCCAAGCCTCAAAGTATGTTTTTGTGAATCCTGCCATCTTTCATGATGACGGACAGATTCTTTCCAGGATCCTCCAACAACCGAATGTCATCAATGGGATTCCCGTTTAGGACGATCAGGTCCGCATATGCGCCTTTCTCGATGACACCCAGACTGCCGGGATACGGGTTGCGCAGATTGGAAAGGGAGAGAAGCTCTGCGTTGACGGAGGTAGCCATTCGCAGCACCTCGGCATTGGTGAACCAATTGGTGAGATGCGTAAGCATGATATTCTGCCGCGGGGCCAAAGCTGGGGAAAATAGAACATCGGAACCCCAGGCGGTCTTGATGCCAAGCTTTTTCACGAACTCGTACACTCTGGGAGTACCCGCAAACAAATGCTGAATTCGCTCAAGTGCTGGTCCGGTCTGAGAATCCGCATCTTCGATTGTTAGGAACGGTTGCATGCTAAGCCAGACGCCCTTGTCGGCTATCATGTTTGCCGTCTCTTCATCCATCAGATGCGCGTGCTCGATACATGTGACACCGGCACGCAGCGACCGCTGGACAGTGTTGGGCGCGTAGGCATGAACGGCAATATATGTATTCCAGTCCCGCGCTACCTCAACCGCCGAGCGGATCTCGTCCTCGCTGAAGGTAGACATATCCAACGGACTGCGCGGGGATGAAACACCGCCGCCGCCGACAAGCTTGACTTGGGACGCACCTTGCAACAGCTGCTCCCTTATCCGCAGCTTGAGGTCTCCCGGGCTGTCGACGATTCCCGCGCTTCCCATCCGTTCGCTGAGGCTAAGATTTCCACCATCGCGCGGGATTTCATACGGCATGCGAAGATCACCGTGGCCGCCGGACGTCGTGATCATGGCACCCGATGGAAAGATGCGTGGGCCGGGTATGATGCCCGCATCAATCGCCTGCTTGAACGAGAAGACCGGCCCTCCCATGTCGCGGACGGTCGTGAAACCACGCATCAGCGTGCGCTCCGCCTCAGCGGTTGACGATGTAAACACAAACCCGAGATCGCCGGTCATGAGAATGTTTAGCGGCACGGCGGCGTATAGCGTGTGCCAGTGTGCGTCGATTAGACCCGGCATGAGCACGCGGTCGTTGCAGTCGATAACGGTCGCGTCCGCCGGAGGTTGGGCGTTGCCTGTATCAGCCGATGTGATCCGGTTGCCTTCTACGAGGATTTGGACTCCCGACTTGAGCGTATCGGACCTTCCATCGAACAGCCGGATTTGCCTCAACAGTGTCTTCGATGGTGCGGACTGGGCACGCGCTCGGCTCGACACCGTGGCCGCCAAGGCGGACGCCGCCAAACCGGACAGGAAGCTCCTGCGGGAATATTCGTCCAATCGTCGGGAGACTTTTCTAAGAACCGGACTATGGCAGGCGCAGCCCGCATCATGGATCAGGTGTTGATACTTTCCGCCCAGTCGCAACATAGTTCACTCATGAGTGGTCACACGGGAAAAGCGAACCTAGCACCCTGCCCGCTCGTCCAGCAATTGCGGGCATCCATTTCGGGACAGGCTGCCAAGGCTTTGGATTCTGGGCTCATGACTCGGTGCCGTACAAAGCTAAGCTCGAAGTGATTTTGATTTGAGCATTGCCCGGACCGATGTCGCTGAGACCAGCCGCATCAGCCGATCCGATTGGAAGGAAGACAGAGATGTCGACCGTGAATGCGGTGCCCAAAACCGCGATGCAAAGATTTCTCGATGGCGTCGAAAGAGTGGGGAACATGGTCCCCCATCCGGTCGTCATTTTCTTGATCCTTATAGCCATCGTCATCGTGCTATCCGCTCTGCTGAGCGCTTTTGGCGCTGCTGTGACCTTCGAGCGGATCAACGCGGAGACTCACCAGGTTGAAACCGCGACCACCGAGATCCGCAGTCTAATGAACGTCGACGGCGTCCGTTTCTTGTACGCCTCTCTAATTCCCAACTTCATGAGCTTTACCGCGGTCGGACTGATGATCGCCGCCATGATCGGTGCCGGCGTAGCGGAGGAATCGGGTCTGGTCACCGCACTCATTCGCAAGCTTGTAATCGTGTCACCGGCATGGGCGCTGACCTACATCCTTGCGTTTGTCGGCATCATCGCCAGTGTCGCCGCCGACGCGGGTTATCTGGTCCTGATTCCCTTGGCCGGCATCGCCTATCTCGCGGTTGGGCGTCATCCGCTTGCCGGCCTCGCTCTCGGTTTTGCCGCAGTGGCCGGTGCTTTCACCGTCAATATGCTCATCAAGCCGCTCGATGCCGTGCTTGTCGAATTCACCAATGACGCAGCCCATCTGGTAGACCCTAACAGATCCATAGGCTTAGCCTCGAACGTCTGGTTTTCCATAGCCTCCGTTCTGTTTCTCACAGGCATCATCGCGTTCATTTCCGACCGCATGATCGAGCCGCGGCTGGGGACGTATGAGCCCGAGAAGTCTGGGGAGGAAGCGATCCCCCACCAAGGCGCGGAACTCTCGGAAAAAGAGTCTCGCGGTTTGCGTTTTGCGCTCTTCGGCGTCATTGGGCTGGTCATCGTCTTCTGCCTGCTGGCCCTGCCCTCCGGAGCGCCGCTGCGCAATCCTGTGACCGACGAACTGATAGGCAACTCGCCGTTCATGAACGGCCTCATCGCGCTGATCATGCTGATTTTCCTGGTGACCGGCTGGGCATTTGGCATCGGGGCCGGCACTTTGCGCACCCTGACCGAAGTCATCGTGGCGATCGAAAAGTCGATCAAGAATCTCGGCGGAACGATCTTCCTGTTCTTCGTCCTCAGTCAGTTCGTCGCATATTTCACCTACACCAACATGGGCACGGTCATGGCTTTGAGCCTGTCCGGCGCGCTGCAAGCAGCAAATATCGGCGCGTTGCCTCTTTTGCTTGGATTTATCATTGTGGTCGCGATCATCGACCTGCTGTTGACGGGGGCGATCGCAAAATGGGCGATTTTTGCTCCCGTTTTCGTACCGTTGCTGATGCAAGCTCGGGGTCGAGCCGGAAGCCGTTTTAGCTGCCTATCGTGTCGGCGACTCGCCGATGAATGCGATTACCCCCCTCAACGCCTATTTTGCCCTGGTTGTTGGGTTTGCCCAGAAATATGACAAATCTGCAGGTGTTGGAACGATCGTATCGTTGATGCTTCCCTACGTTCTTTGGATGTTCGTGCTGTGGACGCTGCTCTTTGCGGTTTGGCAGGCGCTGGGCCTGCCATGGGGCCTTTAAAGATCTGGTTCGCCTGACGCTAAGACCGCTTAAACCTGGGTGAGGAAGATGGCTAAAGTCTCAGTTCCACTCGATGTCGCCAGTGCCGAAGCGCATCTGATGCGGTTTCTCTCGGTTGAAGGCGTGACTGGATATGAGGGCAACATAGCGGCAGCCGTGACCGATGCGCTGAAAGCCATCGGCGTTCCGGCATCGGCGATCCGCTTCGACGATGCCAACACACGAATTCCGCTGCCGACGGAAACCGGCAACCTCATCGTGGATCTTCCCGGAACGCGCGACGGACGCAGGCTGCTGTTCTCAACTCATCTGGACACAGTGCCACTATGCGCCGGCGCGAAGCCTCGAAAGGAGGGCGATCGCATCGTTTCCGACGGCACAACCGCGCTTGGCGGCGACGCCCGCACCGGGGTTGCCCTCCTGGTTGTGCTCGCCGAAACGCTGATCAAATACAAGCTGCCGCATCCCCCGATCACATTGCTTTTTACGGTAAGGGAGGAAAGCGGTCTGCACGGGTCTCGCGAACTGAACCCCGTTGATCTCGGCGGTCCGGCGATGTGCATCAATGTCGACGGGCAGCTCGCTTCCGATCTGATCATAGGCGCGGTCGGACAGGAAAACTGGGAGGCCGAGATCAGGGGCCGTGCCTCCCACGCCGGAGTTGCGCCCGAGAAGGGAATATCGGCGACGCTGGTCGCGGCCATTGCTCTTGTGGAGGCACAGAAAGCGGGCTGGTTCGGGAAAGTCGTCAGGCCGGAAGGCCGGGGAACAAGCAATGTCGGGATTTTTGGCGGCAAGGACGGGAAACCTGCCGGCGATGCGACCAATGTCGTTACCGATTACGCTTTCATCAAAGGCGAGGCGCGTAGCCCGGACGCAGCTTTTGCAAGGAAGATCGCGGAGGGTTACGGCGATGCCTTCGCCGTAGCAAAAGGTCAGGTCAAGGATCATGAGGGGGAGACGTCGACCGTAGCGTTCAGACACCAAACTGCCTATCCACCTTTTAAGCTCGCAGAGGACAGCCCGGTCGTGGAGCGTGCCGTCAAGGCGTTGGAGATATTGGGCATCGAGGCCAACCGTCTGTTCTCGAATGGCGGGCTCGACGCAAACTGGCTCGACAAGCATGGCATTCCCACCGTCACCATCGGTGCGGGCCAGGCGGAGATCCATACGGTCAAGGAGTATGTGAACCTTGGCGAATACGAGAAGGGCTGCCGTCTCGGCATACTCATGGCGACACTTCAAGAATAGCGGTCGTGCGACCGCCTGGAGCCAGGCGGGTGCGGAGGCGGAGATTGAACTTCGGTTGCCCGAATAAGGGCGGTAAGGACCTAAGCGTTTGAGCCCGATAGCCTACACCGCCATCATCATTGCGATCGTCGTCGTCTTGTTCGTCTGGAACAAGCTGCCTGTTGTCATTGTCGCGATGGCGACCGCGACGGCGTTGTGGGCAACCGGTGTGCTGACGATCGATCAAGCCCTTGGCGGTTTCGGTGACCCGGCAGTGCTCTTCATAGCTTCCCTCTTTATCGTCAGCGCGGGACTGGACGCGACCGGCGTCACCGCCTGGGCAGGACAGCTCCTGATCCGTGGCGCCGGGGAAGACAGCCGCACCCGCCTTCTGATACTGACGATGGGCATGGTTGCGCTCCTTACGGCGTTGATCAGCGTCAATGGTGCCGTCGCTGCGCTCCTTCCAGTGGTCGTCGTTATCGCCGTGCGCCTGAAGCGAAATTCGTCGCAACTGCTCATGCCACTCGTGTTTTCAGCGCATGCCGGCTCGAAGCTGGCTCTAACCGGCTCGCCAGTGAACGTTCTGGTCTCCAACGCGGGCAGCGACGCCGGCGTGGGTAGCTTTGGCTTCTTCGAGTTCGCACTTGTCGGCGTTCCGCTGGTGGTCGGAACGATGGCGATCATCATTTTGTTTGGAAAGCGCCTGTTGCCCGAGCGCAATGGCGCGACCATGCCTGCCGACCTCAGCAGCCATGCGAAGACGCTGGTCGAACAGTACGGCCTTGCCAGCGGAGTCTTCCAATTGCGCGTGCGCGCAAATTCGCCGTTTGTGGGCTTACCGTCGTCTGTGATCGAGTTTACCAGCTATCCTGAACTGCAACTCGTCGCCGTCCAGGATGGAGAAACGGCCAGCCCGCTGCGCAGACCCGCTATCGCAGAGGGCGATCATCTGTTGTTGCGGGGTGATGCAGAGTCGGCGGGGGCATTCGCTTCTGACAAACACCTGGCGTTCCGCGAGTCGGCTACGCCCGGGCAGGGAGAGGAGACGCTGTTCAATCGCAGTTCGGGTCTCGCCGAAGTGGTTATCCCGCCGCGTTCCGGCCTGATCGGCCAAAGCGTTTTCCCGGGAATGGTCACGGAGAGCGGCGACCTGATCATCCTGGCAGTGCAGCGTGCCAGCGAGGAGGTTGTCGCCACCAATGCAAGGCAGGATGCAGGAGGCATCGTCTTGCGGGCCGGTGACACGATGCTTCTGCAGGGGACATGGAAGGCTCTCGACCATCGACTCAAGGACCCTGATGTTCTGGTTGTCAATTCCCCCGACCTGGTGCGCCGCCAGGCGGTGCCTATGGGTCCCGGTGCGCGCCAGGCCGTCGCCATTCTTGTCGCAATGGTCGTACTCCTGGCCACGGGGCTCGTCCCACCTGCGATTGCTGGTTTGCTCGCCGCCGGCGCTATCGTCCTGTCGGGAATCTTGAGCGTCGAGCAGTCCTACCGCGCAATTGACTGGACGACGGTTATCCTTGTCGCGGCGATGATGCCTTTGTCCACCGCCATGGTCGAGACAGGCGCAGCGAAGCTTATGGCAGAACATCTGGTGTCGCTCGTTGGCGAAGCCGGCCCCGTTGCTCTACTCGCCGGTCTGTTCCTGCTGACTGCCATCATGGGGCAGCTCATCAGCAACACCGCGACCGCTCTTATCGTCATCCCTATTGGGGTGGCAGCTGCGGCAACCATGGGTATTTCCCCCCGCCCGGTGCTTATGAGCACGGCGGTCTCCGCAGCTGCGGCGTTCCTCACTCCGATTGCGACGCCAACCAATCTGATGGTCATGGGACCCGGCGGATACGCCTTTGGTGACTATTGGAAGCTCGGTCTGCCACTGCTGCTCTGGTTCTTTGTCGTGGCCGTGTTCATAGTACCTTTGATTTGGCGATTCTGAGCTACCTGTAGTGACGTTGAAGGTAGAACCCGGGCAACGCATTCGGCTTTGCGAAAATGCGATCTAACGGTCAGAGGTAACGATGTCCGGTAACAGCTGCTGGGTGACTGTCGCCTTGCATCGGCAATACCATCAATGAATGCCCGCGCAGTTCCGGTCTTGCTGGGCATCATTAGCGCAATTCTGCTATTGGCCACGCTCAATTTCGCAGACACAATATTTGCCCCTGTTGCCTGTGCGCTATTCATCATCGCGGTCGTCTGGCCGCTTCAAAAGCGGCTTCAGACATATCTGCCGCAACTCCTGGCGTTAGCCATTGTAGTAGCGCTGATCGCGTTGGTCTTCACCGTCTTCGCATCCGTGGTGGCCTGGGGATTTGGTCGGATCGGCAGGTCCCTGATTGCCGAGACGCCCAGGCTTCAAGGGCTTTACGACCAGGCTATCGATTGGTTGGAGACACACGGGATCGCGGTTGCCGGCCTGTGGGCCGAGCACTTCAATATGCGTTGGGTCGTAGGCGCGGTTCAGGGTCTATCGGCCCGGCTTAATACGATGATCTCGTTCTGGATCGTGGTGCTGATCTATGTGCTGCTTGGCCTGCTCGAAGTTGGTCCGTTGGCGCGCAGGATTCCCTCTATCGTCAGCAATGAGACCGCCCGCGTTCTGATTGCAGGCAGTATCCGCACCGCCGCAAAGCTGCGCCGCTACATGTTGATCCGGGCGATTATGAGCGTTGCCACAGGCGGTACGATCTATCTGCTTGCGTTGGGACTTGATCTGCGGCTCGCGGCCGAGTGGGGCGTCATTGCCTTCATCCTGAATTTCATTCCGTTCGTTGGCCCGTTCATCGCAACGCTGCTGCCAACCGTCTATGCGTTGGCGCAGTTCGAATCCCTGTATTCCGCTCTGTTCGTCTTTGCGTCCCTCAATCTCATCCAGTTCGCCCTAGGCAGTTACCTGGAGCCCCGCGTGGCAGGTAAAGCGCTGGCGATGTCACCCTTTCTCGTGCTGTTTTCTGTGTTCCTGTGGATGTTCCTCTGGGGTCTGTTCGGCGCGTTCATCGGAGTTCCGATCGCGATCGCCTTGCTCACCTTCTGTGCCCAGTCTCCCTCCACGAGATGGATTGCCCAACTATTGGGTGCCCCAGATGATGAAGTTGAAAGTCTCAAGCAAGTCGACGCGTGAGAATAAGCCTGTAAGGTCAGCGGTCGGAGACGCTTCGGACTAGACCTAGAACAACCATCAGGATGGCGCCGCCGAGCAGACCCGACACGCCGATACCTACAAGAACGGCGGGTGTAAGCCCGCCAGTCCCTTGCATGACGGCGTTTGCCGCGGCTTCGACGTGGCCCACCAGATGTCCCATACCGGGGATTTGCGCAGCGATCAAAGTCAAGGCAACGCCCCCGGCCATGCCGGCCAGAACGGTTGTGATTGTTGTGGGCGCGAGGCGCGGCCACCAGACACGCACCGCGAATGCGCCGGCGACACCGCACAGCGCTTCGATCGCGATTGCGATTACGGCTTCCGTTGGAGACATCTGCCGATCTCCTGAATTCCACTGGATTAGGGGCGATCAAACGTAGTGAGATGAAATCACGCCTGCAATCGGTGCAAGAGCGCACCAAATTGTTCGATCGGGTGGATCGTATCCAGATCGATGGACGATTGCCGCGGTGAACTTCCCTTGAAACCTGCGCGCACTTCGCTCGGGGTGTAGCGGAATTCGCGTTTAAAGGCGCGGCTGAAATCCGCCGCACTACTGAAGCCATATTGCTCGCCAATTTCGACAATGCGGCGAGAGCTGGTGAAATCGGCAAGCGCTGCGTGGGCGTCGAGCAAACGTCTATGCCGTATATAGTTTGCAACTCCACCGGATGGCTCAAACAGGCGATAGAGACGCGAGCGCGAAAGGCCCAGTTCGCGTTGCATCGAGTTCGAGCCGAGATCGGGATTGAAAAGATTAGCCTGCACAAAACGCCGGGCGCGCTCAAGCAAAGTAACGGTGACAGGAGCTTGCTGGAGCTTGTCGGGCGATGGCGCCACACAGGCGAGGATCATCGCCCGTGTCGCCTCTGCCAGCTTGGGCGCGTCGCAGGCGCGCAACGTTGGTAGCTGCCGAGCGAGGCTCATGATGTAATCGGCTAAGAGAGCTCCCATGCCGCCGCCAATCGCCGTGAACTCCGCGGCATCCAGGACGTGCACCATATCGCGGCAAAAGTCGCGCGGCACCACCAGCACCAACATCTCCGCGTCGGTATGAAATCCCTCGTACGATCTTCCCAACGAGTGCACCTGGACCGATCCGGCATGGCAGTCGAATGACCCAAATGGCGTCTCGGTGTGGCACCGCCCGTTTAGCATGAGCGTTAGCAGCCAGTGGTCTATCGGATTACGCCGAAATCGTGCAGCGAGACTCGCGTATTTCAGGCCATCGCACTTGATATGCGCAAAAGCCAGGCCGCCGAGGTCCCATACAAGCTGCGTGCCGGCAAAGCCCTTTGTGCAATCCTTGGGATCCGTCAGGTTCACTATGGATGCAACGTTCTGGCACCAGGCGCCAAACTGGATTTCGGCAGGCAAGTCCAAGGTTGAGAATTCGAACGATGGAACGAGAGGCGGAGCGGCCGGTGGCGTCGATGACGTGCCGACCACTGCATCGCGGGCGGACGGGCCTGACTTTTCCGCAACTCGAGATCCGAAGCCATTGTTCATGGCGCGATGGGGTTCTATGGCGTGGCTAGAAATATGCGCCGATCCGGAGGGGCGTTGAAACCGCGCCAGCTGGATATCCACGGAGCCAAGAGTTCCAACGATATTGGGAGCTTGGCAGCTGGACCCGGCATCCGCCAATGCCGGTGACTCGTCCTCATCAACTGCCGGCTCTCGGAGCAAATCACCAGCTGACATCTTTCCCTCGAAAGGTCCGCCCTGACAGCTGAATACTAGTTGGGATCAAGAAGCCCTGCAAGGGAATGGAAACAGAGTTCGCTCTCGCCCGTTTGGACGCGACCTTCACCACTCATCTGCCTTCCGAAGGCACATGGGATGACTCAACCGGTCTTCTCAGGAATGCGCCAGCCCGAGGTCCATACATGGCGGACGACACGGAGCCCTGCGCATAGTGAAACGATGCATGCGTCCAGCGCCGCCTTCTTTCTCGAATTTCTGAGCAAGTTTATCCGCTGGTTGCAGGTGTCTGGACACGCTCAGCAAAAAGGGATTTCAATCGCGCGACGTCTTCAACCGTAATATTCGGAGGATCGGTCACGGCCAACCATGCATCGATATAATGCTGCGGAGCAAAGACGTGGCCGTATCCCATGGGAGAAGTCGTTGCGATCGCCATGTCGACTGCGATCTGCAACGATGTGATGAGCGGATACCAGCGAACCTGTTGCGACACGTCAGGACCGCGCGGCGCCTTCATCCAATCGGGCTCGCGGTACACTGTCGCGGCATCAAAGAATGTTATCGGATCGCTTGCGTACTGAAGGTACACGATGCGGATCGGTCCCCACAACGCATGGGGTATGTCGAGGTGATTGTCCTGATTGGTGAATCGGAAGATGGAACTATCGCGAAAACGTGGCAGCCACTCCGGCGATCCGGGATTGCGGCCATCCGTCACCGATCTCCAGGTGCGGCTCGGAAAGGGTGGTCCGCTCCACAACGCACCCTGAAACGGATCCGAAACGACATCGTAGAGGCTAGCCGAAGCCTCGGAACTCATCGCGCCGAGACTTAGGCCATGAAGGTACATCTTCGGTCGGCTGTCATGCGGAAGCGACGACCAGTACACATAGACCTCGCGAAACAGGGCAGTCCCAGCTTCCGCGCCGTAGTCCGGCTCCACCAAAAGAGAGAGCCAGCTGGCGAGATAGGAGTATTGCATTGCGACACTCGCGACATCGCCCTTGTGCAGAAATTCTACGGTATCCAGTGCGCCGGGATCGATCATGCCGGTGCCGGTGGGCACGACAACGATCAGTATCGATTTGTCGAACGCACCCACTCGGATGAGTTCTTGCAACGCCAGTTTCGCGCGTTCATCGACGGTTTCGGCGGAGTTCATGCCGACATAGACCCGGATCGGTTCGAAGGCCTCGCCCCGGAAGAACGCTCCGATCTCTGCAGATGTGGGACCAGAACTCACAAACCTGCGGCCCTGCCGCCCTAAGTCTTCCCACGATAGGAGCGAAGCCGCGCTTCCCGTCTTTTGTGGCGCCTGCGGCTGCGGAAGGCCGTCCTCCATGACAACATCGAGTTCCTGGAACGACGAGTCCAAGACATTGAGAACGAGGCGGAAAACGAGGCCCTCTGCGGCTGTCCAGAACAACGCAATGGCCAGCACGGCCCCGACCACCCGCGAGACCCGCCTCGGTACAAATCGGCCAAGCCAACTGGAGAACAGGATAAACGTCTGTCTCACGGCGTTGGCAAGAACCATCAGAGCCGCGAAAACGATGCAAGCGACCGCAGCAGTCTTGAACGGGTTCGCCGTATCCAGCGGCGGAAGCTCCATCAACACACGGATTGAGTTCTGCCAAGCAGTCGTCTTGAAGAGAAAAGTCACCGCAACGGCGGCGGACGCGCCGAAAATCACGTAGCGCACTGCCCTCAGGAGTTGTCCCCGCAACTGCGGTAACTCGAGGTAGCGCCAGATCCAAAAGCCAATCACGCCGGCGACGTATCCGATAGCCGCCGATAGTCCCGAAAGCACGCCCTGGATGAGATAGGATCGTGGAATTAAGCTTGGTGTCAGGGACGCCGCAAAGCAAACTGTTCCAACCAGAACCCCAAATGCAAGGAACGAGTTCGAAAACCTTATCGCGATAGAACGCAAATCGGCAACCCAAAGCATATTCTGGAACGGATGATGCAAAACCGACGAATGCTATCGTGGTTCGTGCACCGGGATCATGGCGCCCACCATAAATCTGACGGCATGATTACCATCTGATGCGGCGCTTATCGACGACGCGGCCATTGTGCGCGCTGACCGCAATCTCAAACCGGCTGCCGCCACGGTTAGCCCGATATACGAAGAAGCGACCGCGGCAATCCTCGCGTCGAATATTTCGGAAACCGCGTCTGCGAAGGATTCTCTCGCCGTCCCGGCATGTGATGGAGCGGCCGTTGTTGAGGCTGGTGCCGATGGTCAGGTTGATCGTCACAGCCTCGGCCGGCACTGGCAATGCTAAAGGCGCTACAAGACTGAAGATAAGGCCGAAGTAAGCGAAACGGGGTCGACGCATGACACTCTCCAGGACGCGTTATGGGTGACATCAGGTCGGCAGGAAAGGATTGTCAAGGAATTGAGAGCCTTCGCTGGAACTTCGGGACAGCTTGCCCATGTTTTGGATTCTGCGCTCATGACTCGTTAGCACCGAGAGTTAAGTTCACTGCGATATCTTATCTGCAAGCGTCGATGCCCTTTGTCACGCTTGGTTAAGGAAGGCAGCTCTTCATGGCTGAGGAATCCAAGGACGGTCTCGCTCGACGCGATTTCATGATCGCGTCGCTTGCCACGGTTGGCGCTTCGGTCGCGCTGGCGGCCAGTTCCGGTGACGTCACTGCCCAGGAATCTGCAGCTTCATCGACGGGACCGGCGCCACGAGGAACGATCTTTGTCGGCGACGTGATCAACGGGAAGAAGGTCATCAGCACGCTCGACGTCGACGACCTGGAACCTGGCAAGAAGCATGCCCTCTACTTTCAGGGAGTACAGATGCCCACCGGGCAGCACTGGTACGTGTCCGTGATGGTCGCCAAGGGAGCAAAGCCCGGCAAGCGCATCGCTCTCGTGAGTGGCGTGCACGGCGACGAAATGAGCCCGATACACATGATCCAAACGGTCATGAACCAACTCGACCCGGCAGAGATGTCGGGTACGGTATTGGCGGTCTTTGACGTGTCGCGCCCGGCCATGGAGGGGATGGCGCGCAGGTGGCCAAGTTCTGGGCGGGGCATCGACCTTGTCGACATTAATCGTGTTTTTCCGGGAAACGAAAACGCGCCTGACGCGGCAGCCCGCCACGCAGCCCTGGTTTTCAACGGGCTGTTCCGGTCGAATGCCGACTACGCAATCGATTTCCATACGTCGGCGACCGGAATGGATATGACGGCCTTCCATCTGGCGCGGATGGACGTGCCGGAAATTCGGGCTATGGCGGAGTTGTTTCCCATCGATCACATCTTCGACAATCCTGCTTATCCGGGCCTTTTGGCCAATGCATTCATCGAAGCTGGAATCCCTGCGTTTACGCCCGAGATCGGCGCTCCGCGCAAGCTGGACCACGCCATGATCCCCTTGTTCGTGGAAGGCACGCTTAACGTGCTCAAGCATCACGGGATTATCGTCGGGCAGATGGGTCGAACCGGGAAGGATACAGGCGTCTATATCGGCAACAGTACGAGCGCTGCCATTGCAACGCATGGCGGGTTCGTGGAACTCTTGGTCAAGTTAGCCGACAAGGTCGAAGTCGGACAGAAAGTCGCAATCCAGCGCAATACGTTCGGCGAAGTCGTGGCGGAATACACCGCCCCAGTGGCGGGCGAGGTCGCAGCTCTTCGTACCGACGCTACAGCCGAGCCCGGAAACCCGCTGGTGTTTTTCCTCTACACTAACGCAACCCCGATTGGTGCGGAGACTTATCCCGAATAGATTGTTTTGACAGTCTTGCCAGATACCGGCTGTCGAATTGCAGATGGCTGCGACATTCGGCGGCCGCCATCATATTGGCCCACTCGCGTAGAACAGTGTGATCGAACCCAAAATACATGCTGCAAGGACTACCCGGTTTGTTTAGGAGGAAATGGAAATGACCAAGCGCAAAACCATCGTTGCCTGCCTTCTGCTCTCTGCCGTTATGGCCGGTTGCGCGGCCACTGAACAGGAACAGAGGGCGGGAACGGGTGCCCTGATAGGAGCAGGCGCGGGAGCGTTGGCCGGGCAAGCGATCGGGCGCAACACGACAAGCACCGTGGTTGGAGCCGGCGCAGGAGCTCTCCTCGGCGCAGTAGTCGGGACAGCAACCACACCACAGAGTGCACGCTATTGCCGTTACCGCCGGTCGGACGGCACGATTTACACGGCTCCATGCTGAGGAGACTATAGGAGGGCTCAATCCGTCGAGGCTTCGAGCAGTCCATTCAGTTCTGTCTGGGCGGGAAGGCTGCTGCAACGGCAGCAGCTTCTTCTAGGATGCCATGGCGACGGTTCTCAACTCGTGGAACGACTGCCCCCAGCCATCGAGACCGACAGCCACGGCATTCAAGAACGATCCGTCGCCAAGGCGGCTTGCCCTGTCACAAACAATCCTGCTCACTGGGACTCCAGACGATGGGGGTCAATCGACGTATCTCGTTCTGTCGGAGTCCAGAATCGAGCGGATGAAGTCGGGCATGGTCAACCCGCCTTTGACACTTGCTTCCAAGCCGGCTTCCGCTGTCTTGATGGCTGGTAGCCGCCCCAGCACCACATGCGCCATCAGCCGGGGTACGACGACCACTCCGTCCCGGTCGCCGACCAGGATATCGCCAGCATCGACGCTCACACCACCCACAACAATCGGCAGACCGACCGTTCCTGGGCCGTTGCGGACGGGTGAGTTCGGCGTCACACCTGCGCAGTAGACAGGCAGGCCGACCGCCTCGATCCCGGGTAGATCGCGAACGAGGCCGTCGGTGACAAAGCCGGCTGCGCCTCGGTTGCGAGCCATGCCCAGCAAGAGATCACCCGTTACAGAAGTCCCGGTAAAGCCATCGGTTGCAGCAACGATGATATCGCCCTGTTCGATGACCTCCAGCGCGCCGAATACCGCAAGATTGTCAGCCGGTCCCGCGTAACAGGTGACGATCGTTCCAGCCAACGAGGCGTTGGCTGCAATCAGTGGGCGTATATCGTGGTGGAGTGCGCCGCGGCCGTCCATCGCGTCGATGAGATAGCCCGTCGGCAAGCCCCTGAAGGCTTCGACGAGTTCCGCTGGCGGACGCGGAAAATTTCGTCGGATCGTGAGGATTGGAGGATCGTTGATCAAGGCACTACCCCTGCTGGACTCTCTGTCACCGCGTTCTCCGTGTAACGTATTGCGGCCCGATCTCGGCGACCGACTTCAGGCCCATCAAGCCCATGACGCGATCAAGCTCGGCCCGGTAGAGCTCGATCACATGGCGCACACCGGCCTCGCCGGCGACAGCGAGGCCCCAAAGCTGCGGTCGGCCGATGAGGCAGAGCGATGCACCAAGCGCAAGCGCCTTGACTATATCCGCACCGCGACGAACTCCGCCGTCGACAAGCAACGGAATCCGGCCTTCAACGGCTTCAGCGACGGCGGGGAGCGTATCCAGCGAGGCGGCAGCGCCATCCAACTGACGGCCTCCGTGATTTGACACGATCAACCCGTCAACGCCGTGTGCGAGCGCTTCAATAGCATCAGCCGGATGCAGGATACCCTTCAACAGCATCGGTCCCTTCCAGAATGACCGTATCCAGTCGACATCTGGCCAGGAAAGTCCGGGATCCAGGAGGCTGCCCATGCGCCGGGCGATATCGCCCACGCTCCGTTGTTCGCCGGGTCGAACGTAGTTGCCAAAAGTCAGCCGCGGCAGCGTCGTACGCATGCGCATCAGCCATGAAGTCTTAGTAGCAGCCGCGAGTGTACCGGCAATGCCAAAGCGCGGCGGGATGGAGAAACCGTTACGGATGTCGCGCTCCCGGTTGCCAAGAAGCTGATTATCGACAGTTAGCACCAGCGCGTCGTAGCCGGCAGTCTTCGCCCGATCGATCATTTCGCGCGTGAACACACGGTCAGTGTAGACGAAGACCTGCATCCAGCGCGGCCGGCACTCGGTGGCTGCGATGTCTTCCAGTGTGCAGACAGAGCCATGACTGGCGCAGTAGGGTATTCCGGCGGCCGCAGCGGCGCGCGCCGCCGCAAATTCGCCGCCTGGCCAGAAAAGGCCGGAAAGCCCGGTGGGGCCGATCGCCAGCGGCATCGAATATCTTGTGCCGAAGAGCGTCGTGGATAAGTCTCTGGTGGCCGCGCCGTTCAGCGGCCTCGGCAACAGGGCGACGTCTTCGAAGGCCGCCTCGTTTCGCCTCAGAGTCTGCTCGTCCTCTGCGCCGCCGTCGCCGAAGTCGAATACCGGGCGGGGAAGTGCGCGTCGCGCTGCCGCGCGCACGGCGGCAATACTGTAGAGTCGCTTCAATCGCTGTTCAGAAGCGACGGTCAACATAACCTCACCCGCCCCCCATGCCATCAAACTATGTCATTTAGCCTAATTTGGCCTCGATAGGTTGGTGCGCCGCCACCTCGGATGTGGACGCGGCTGAGTGTGCCGTTGAAAGATGGCTCCGTTCCCTCCGCAAGCACGCCTGCGCTGGTCACAAACAAGGTCTCTCCCGCGAACACGCAGTTGGTGGTGGCCTTGCCGCATAGGCAGAAAGCCCTCTGGAATGCCATCCGGGCGCAGAATGTGGATCCCGCTGGCGGCGATATCTGTAACATACAATCGACCGTCAGCCCCGATCTTCATTCCGTCGGGGATCGCATTCTCTCCCGGCAGCCGTCCCAGATCCTCGCGGCTACCGTCCGGCCGCTGCCTGCATATGTGGCCCGTGTAGGATTCCGCCCAGACGATTGAGCCGTCTTCTTCCACGGCAAGTCCATTGGGAAACGTCGGCTTGTCGAACCGGACAACTACTTCTGCTGCGCCATCGGGCGATAAGGCGAAGATGTAGCTCGGATCCGGGTTCCTGGGATTGTAGGTCCCCGGATCAGTGAAGACCAGGCGCCCGTCTGGTGCGAACACGAGGTCGTTTGGTCCATTGAGCGCAATGCCTTGTACATTGCTGAGGATAATTTCGGCCTCGCCACCTTCTCGCACGCGCTGAATGGACGGTGTCGTCATCTCGGATGCCCTCCAAGGCCCACAAGTACCGCCATTTTGGCAAACGTAGAGCGCGCCATCCGATCCCAGCACGCAGGAGTTTGGTGCGCCCGAGGTATGCGCAAAGCGGGCTGCATTGCCACTACTGTCGATCGCCGTCAGCTGGCTTCGATAGCTCTCCACGATGACGATGCGGCCGTCGGGAAGCACGGTCGGTCCCTCCGGCCAGCCAAGCCCGCTGGCGGTAAGCGTAACCGGCATCTCAGCAATATCCCTCATCAGGTCCCTCTGCGCTCCGGCCAAACTAGGTATTCCATTCTCTCAGGTCGTCTGTCCGTGAAGCATCTGTGCTCTTCAAAGACCCACGCGTAACGCCGTCAAATTGCCGTGAAGCCGTTATCGACAAACAGGTGGGCGCCTGTGACAAAACTCGCCTCATCACTCGCCAGGTAGAGTGCGGCCTTTGCAACTTCTTCCGGTTCACCGATACGGCCCTGCTGTGCAGCGATGGCGGCCTCCGATACGTCCACCCCCAGCCGGTTTAGGTCCTCCAGTTCACGCAAGCCGTGCGGCGTTCTGATAAAACCCGGGCAGACCGCGTTGCATCGGATGTTTCGATCACGGAACTCGACCGCTATGGCTCGGGCGAACATATGGCACGCGCCTTTGGTAGCGTCATAGACGACCTCCATCGGAGTTGCGGCAACAGCCGAAATCGACGAGGTGCAGACGATCGATCCGCCGCCAGCGCGGATCATTTGCGGTATGACGGCTCTCGTCATCAGGAACATAGAACGCACATTGATTGCGAAGAGCTGTTCCCATTCGTCCATGCTGGTCTCGAGGAACGGTTTGATGAGGATGGTTCCCGCATGATTGAAGAGCACGGTTACGGGTCCAAACGTGTCAAGGGCGCCGCCGGCCGCCGCTTCGACCTGCGCCTCGTCAGACACATCCGCAACCCAATGTTTTGCGATTCCGCCATCGCGGTTTATTGCAGCCGCAGTCGCAGCCGCCTCTGCCTCATTGCGATCTATGATGGCCACCTTTGCGCCTTCGGCGGCGAAAAGGCGCGAGGCTGCTCCGCCCATTCCCGTTGCGCCGCCCGAGATGATGGCCACCTTGCCCTGCAATCGCGTACCCATATCTCCTCCTGGCAATAGAACACGGCAGACAGGTGCGTCAGCAAATCTGCTCCGGGCGAGCCCCGTTCTGTACAATCGAGCCTACGTTTCATTCCTGAGAATTGGCAAGATCGGCTGAAAGGTTTCGCTCACAGGGGCTTGCAGTTGGAGGGCGCATTCTGCTGTTGATGCGCTGGTTGGAGACTGCTGATGGGTAGCCTGAACGACGGCCTGAGACCGATGAACGTGCCGACCCTTCTGCAATCTGGGTCGCCATGCAAAAAAGCTGCCGGCGCGCTCTTGGCCAAAATATACCGTGAACGATCTGCTCCGGGCGAAACAGCACCTTGTTACCTTCCCGCGGCGCTTGCTTTTGGGTCGTGAAGCAGTTCTGACTGCTTTGCTGCTGGTGGAACCAACTTCGCTAGACAATCCTAAATATCCAGCTTTGCAGCGGAATTGTGGAGCATCGAGCGCATGGAATATGCCCTATTGCTGGCTGCATTTGGAGCGCTTGTGCTGGCCGCCGCGTGGTTGCCGATGATGCTGGAGAAACTGCCCCTTTCTCTGCCGATGATCTGTATCGTCGTTGGATTTCTTTCCGTTTGGGTGCCATATTTTCCCGAGATTAAGGCGAATCCGCTGGCTGACCGCTACCTGACAGAGCGCCTGACCGAGTTCGCCGTCATCGTAGCGTTGATGGGGGCAGGCCTAAAACTCGATCGACCTATAAGCTGGCGCGGTTGGCAGGCGTCATGGCGTCTCGTCGGGATCGCGATGCCTCTAACTATCATGGGGATCGCATTGCTCGGCTGGAGCCTCCTCGGCTTGAGTATTGCGTCTGCCCTGCTTCTCGGCGCAGCATTGGCTCCAACAGATCCCGTTCTCGCCAGCGACGTTCAGGTCGGCCCTCCCCAGTCGGAGGAAGAGGATGATGTTCGCTTCGCCCTCACCAGCGAGGCGGGTCTGAATGACGGTGCCGCTTTTCCATTCGTTTTCCTGGCGATTGCAATCGCCCATAACAGCGTTTCGGGAGAGCCGTTTCTGCAACATTGGTTTGCGATCGACGTCCTTTGGAAGATCGCGATCGGCTTGAGCGTCGGTTGGCTTGGCGGCAAGATCATGGGCTACTTGGCATTTCGCCTACCCAAAAAAACCGGGCTGTCCGAGACAAAAGACGGCTTTGTCGCATTGGGCGTGACTTGTCTTGCCTATGGCACGACTGAACTGGCACATGGATATGGATTTCTTGCCGTCTTTGTTTCGGCCGTCGCACTTAGATCGGTTGAGCGCCGGCACAGCTATCACAAGAGCCTGCACGATTTCTCAGATCAGATCGAGCGGCTGCTGATGGTGGTCGTGCTTGTGTGCTTTGGAATGGCGATTGCAGATGGCTCCGTATTTGGTGCGTTCACCTGGCCGGTCGCAGCAACCTCGGCGATGGTCATTTTTGTCATTCGCCCATTGGCGGGGTATCTATGCCTGTGTGGATACGCGGTGCCGCGCGAAGAGAAGGCCGTGATCGCGTTTTTCGGCATTCGCGGCCTTGGATCGTTTTACTATCTGGCATTCGCGTTAGGGCAGGCGGAGTTTGCCGAGCCGCAGATGTTATGGGTGACGGTTTGCACGGTTGTTCTTGCATCCATCATTATCCACGGCATATCGGTGACACCCATCATGCAAAGGCTGGATGCTCAAGGCCGCTTGTAAAGTTCGACCGAGCTCCATGGCGTGCCAGGTATCTTGCATCGTTCAGAATCGTGACCATGCGAGAAGGCTAGAACAAATCTATTGCGAAGCGGCGAGACAGACCGAGTCCGAACCACAGCTGATCGTCATCTCCGGCTTTGACGATGGGGCTGCTCGCGAAGTCGCCTACGAGTTTGCTGTAACCGGCGTCCGCCCTTAAGAACCAATCGGGTTTGAATTCGTACCGCACGCCCGCCTGAATTCCAACGCTTTTGAAACCGCCCTCCGGATCGAAAGCTTCAACGCCGGTCAGAGCGGACTGTCGCTCAGAAACACCAAAATACGTCTCCGCGTATGAACTTGACGCAAGGGTGGCGACCGGCCCGATCTTGAGCTCGAGCCGCTCGTTAGGCCTGGCAATCGCATTAGCGCCCAGATCCCCAACAAAACCGTCCGCACCACCAAACGCGTATCTTGTTGCCCCCCACACCTCAGCGTGCTGCCATTCGTAGCTAACACGCAGACCCGCTTCGTAGGTCGCGTCGACATCGTCTAGACCATTGAGCTGGGTATCGCCGTCAAAATCGCGCGCAGAGATGTAGTTGAACGACGGTCCAAAAGACAAGCCGCCGCCCTGGGGCGAGATGCTACCGATTTCCAGCAAACCAGGGATGTTGAGATAACCAAGATTGATTATGGGCAACGGAGTAACTTCGTAGTCCTCAGAACCTTCATATTCTGGCTGAATGCGGCCGCCGACACCCAGTTCGATGATCAAGTCCACCGCGGATGATTGTGCGAGAGAAGGGCTGGTCGATAACAGCCCTGCCAGGACGGCGGCTACCCACGACATAACTTTTTTAGTCATCTCGCCTCGTTCTTGATTAGACATTTTGTCTGGAAAGGGTGAACTTCATATAGCTACACCGCAAGCTTGGCGTCCAGAGATTAACTTCCGCGCAGTCATGATCGCTCCCGCGACGCGGCGGCTATCAGAGTTTGCACCTGCAACCACCGTTTACGCAGAGGCTCTACGGCTGGATGTGTCAATCTGCACGAGATCCTCCGTTGGGAGCTCGGCGCCGATCCCTTATTCGATCCCGCAGTGCCCGAAAACTCGTTGCAGTGCGGCATTCTACAGCCTCCTGCCCAGCGTTGCCAGCGCACCAGATGCGTGCCAATCTTAGCGGAAATGACCGCTTGTGAAGGGGTGAATTGGGGAGGACTGAACGATGAAAGCGCGTACCTACATCGCAGCACTTGCGACCAGTTGTTTCTCACTCTTTCCGGCAACAGCTCAGCAAACCACCGGTACGCCTGGATCGCCCAGCGCCACGTCCACGATAGATGGCCAATCGCTCCCGGCAGCGCCGCCGGCGTTCGGGGGAACCATCAATCTGGACGCCAAGAGTTCGACGGCGTGGTGGCCGCCCAAGGTCGTCCCGCCGAAGGGGGCGCCCAACGTCCTGCTGATAATGACCGACGACGCGGGTTACGGCGTCTCGGGTACGTTCGGAGGCGTGATACCTACCCCTACCCTCGATCAAGTCGCGGCGGAGGGGCTGCGTTACACCCAGTTCCACTCTACGGCGCTCTGCTCGCCTACCCGCGCTGCCCTGATCACTGGACGCAACCACCATTCAGCGGGCTTCGGCGTCATCGCAGAACAGTCGACGGGCTTTCCCGGATACGACTCGGTCATCGGGCCGGACAACGCCACCATTGGAAATATCCTCAAAGACCACGGCTATGCGACTTCCTGGATAGGCAAGAACCATAACACGCCGACTTATGCGATTTCGACCGCAGGGCCCTTCGACCAGTGGCCGTCAGGCATGGGCTTTGATTATTTCTATGGCTTCATGGGGGGCGAGACCGATCAGTGGACGCCGTGGTTGTTCCGCGACCATACCCAGATCTTTCCGTGGAAAGAAAAACCCGACTACAATCTGACCACCGGCATGGCGGACGACGCCATCAACTATCTCCGGGAGGTGAATGCCGCAGCACCGGACAAGCCGTTCTTCATGTACTACGTGCCCGGCGGCACGCACGCGCCGCATCAACCGACGCAAGAGTGGATCGATAAGTTCAAGGGTAAGTTCGACATGGGCTGGAATGCCCTGCGAGACGAGATCTTCGCAAACCAGAAGAGGCTCGGGGTCATCCCTGCAGACACGCAGCTAACGCCTTGGCCCGACGATCTACCGAAATGGGACACCCTGAGCGCCGACGAGAAGAAGATGTTCTCCCGCCAGGCCGAGGTCTTCGCAGCCTACGTCGCTTACACTGACCATGAGATTGGGCGGGTAATCGATGAAGTCCGCCAGCAGGGCAAGCTCGACAACACGCTTGTCATCTACATCGAGGGCGACAACGGAAGTAGCGCGGAAGGCTCAACAATCGGTACTGCTTTCGATCTCGCGGCGATACAAGGCATCAACATGCCGGTCGCCGACCAGCTCAAATTCTACGATGTCTGGGGTGGCCCCATGACACAACCCCATATGTCAGTGGCCTGGTCTTGGGCCTTCGATACCCCCTTCAAGTGGACGAAGCAGATCGCCTCTCACTTTGGCGGCATTCGGCAGGGCATGGCGATCTCATGGCCGGGACACATCACCGACAAGGGAGGCGTCCGCAGCCAGTTCCACCACGTCATCGACATCGCCCCAACGATCCTTGAAGCGACGGGTATCAAGGCCCCGCTAACGGTCAACGGCATCGCGCAAAAGCCTATCGAAGGGGTCAGCATGGCCTACTCATGGCCGAAAGAAGCGAAGGACGCCCCGTCACACCGAACCACCCAGTACTTTGAGATGTTTGGAGATCGGGCGATTTATCATGATGGCTGGATCGCCTCCACCACGCCTCCGGCAGGGCCTTGGCTTATGGGCCTTGGGAAGCTCCCAGACGTGCTCGACGGTTACAACTGGGAACTCTACGACCTGACCAAGGACTATTCGCAGTTCAACGACCTCGCCTCGAAAGAACCGAAGAAACTGCTCGACCTGCAGCAACTGTTCTGGGTGGAGGCCGCCAAATACCAAGTCCTGCCTTTGGACAACTCCGTCGCCTCACGGTTGGTCGCGGCAAGGCCCAGTGCGACCGCTGGCCGCGATGAGTTTGTCTACTCAGGCGAGGTTTCCGGCATACCTGCCGCGTCAGCACCCGATCCGCTGACCCGCTCTTACACGATTACCGCCGACATTGAGGTGCCGGGTGGTGGCGGCGAAGGAATGCTTGCGACCCTTGGTGGACGTTTCGGCGGCTACGGCCTGTACCTGCTCAAAGGCACGCCCGTCTTCACTTACAATCTGCTTGGACTTGAACGCTTTCGATGGAACGGAACGCAGGCTCTCTCGCCGGGCAAGCACGTTGTGGTCTTCGACTTCACATATGCCGGACCTGGGTATGGAAAGGGCGGCAAAGGCGTACTGAGCGTTGACGGAGCCAGCGTCGCCGAGTTGTCCATTCCCCACACGATCCCGTTTCTCGCGACAATCGACGAATCTTTCGATGTGGGCATAGATACGCGAAGCCCGGTTGACGACAAGGACTACCAAGTGCCGTTCCAGTTTACCGGCACGATGAACAAACTGACGGTTAAGGTCGGGCCGCCTCAGCTATAGAAGGGCTCAGCGGCCCCGTCTCCGAGCGCCCCTCACATTCAAGGGAAGTCTTCGATCTCACTCTGTAGATCGCCAGTCACAACCAGCGCGAAATCCTGCGGCTGTGTGCCGAGCATGTTGAACGCTGAGACCTGGATCAGATATTTACCCGGGTCCGGCGCATCGATGCGCACGATCTCGACATTGTTGTCGTTGTCGACCACTGATATCCGCATAGGCAGATCCTGGTTTCCAACCCACTTTTTGCTTGGATCTGCAAATGACTGCACGAACAGGTTGAGGTTATTCTGAAGCGCCCGAGCCGGAAGGTCGGTGTAGGCCAGGCAGAACCGCAGCGGCAGGGCGTTGCCGGCAGTGACGCGGAACCGGAACCGCTCGCCAGTAGACTTGAACTGCCGCGAAACGTCTTTCCATGTGTCGACGAACTTGAGCTTGAGAGCCGGCTCGACCGCATTCGGCACCGCCCACGGCATGTGCACACGGCCGAATCCTTGATGGAAATTCGGCAACGCGTTGTGATCGGCCACGGAGTCCTGGCCTTTCAACGCGCGGGTCGAGTTGACTAGCGTCGCCTTGAGCAAGGCGGCAGACGGCTCGTGGTTTTCGCCAACATAGTATTGCCTGATCAGCGCCAGGCAACCGCTGACGATCGGCGTAGCCATCGATGTGCCGCCCATATAGGCATAGCGCCCGGAATGGCCCGGGAAGCTGCCCCAGAAATTGGACAGCGGCGCGCGGGAAGATTTAGTGGAAGCGATGTCGGTACCCGGCGCCACCACGTCCGGCTTGATGCGCCGGTCGTCGCATGGACCACGGCTGGAGAATCCGGCCATGCATTCCGGATCGCCGGAGATTTTATCGTCTCTGATCGGGAGATCGGGAAAATCATTGGGCCATCCCTGGCCCCAGGTTAGTCCCGACAGACCGCCCGTCGACCGGTCGGTGCGGCTTGCACCGACGGTGATTGCGTTCTTGGCCGTAGCCGGCGAGCCGACCGACAGCCAGTCGACGAAGCCTCGTTGCGAACTGAATGGGTCACGCGCCGTACCCTCATTGCCGGCGGCAATGACGATGGCCATATCGCGATGCTGGTCGACAAACTCGTCGGCCTCCAAAGAATTGAAGGCGTAGCGCGAAGCGGTGCTGGCGCCCCAACTGTTGTTATGGATGCGCGCGCCGGCCTGATAGGCCTCATCGAACAGGTCGTTCAGGTCCAACGGCAACCCGCCCAGGCTGCCACCGGCATCCATTACAGACTGAAAGAAGAGCTCCGCGGCCGGTGCCATGCCGCGCACCGTGCCATTGGACGCCGTGCCGTCGCCGGCGATGGACCCGGCGACATGCGTCCCATGGCCGTTCGGATCGCTTGGGTCGCCCGTCCGCCCCAGCGCCACAACGCCGACGAGGCGGGGTTTAAGATCCGGATGGTTGTCGTCGATGCCGGTGTCGGCTACGCCAACAATCTGACCCTTGCCGTCTAAACCGAATACCTGCACTGGCGGGCTTGCCGTCGAGTTGATGCCAAGCAGCACCCGCGCGCGATCGTTGAAGAGCTTCGGTGGTACGAATTCCAGAATCTGGCTTACCTCAAGCATGCTTCGCAGTTCAGCAAGCAGCGGCGAGTTTTCCCTGAGCGACAGGCGTATCTTGCGCCCCTTGGCGCCGGCTACCAGCGCATCGCGCCCAGCCAGCCTAGCGAGCACGGCAGCCGTATCGCCTTCCGCGCGCAGCCTTATATCATAGGTCAGGATCGGTTCGAAACCGAGGCCAATCGGCGGAGCGGGCGGCGCCGCAGGGATGGGCGGCGACTTTTCGAACTCGGAATGGACATGCACACTCATGACAAAGGGCAGGTCACGCAGTCGACTTAGCTGGTCCGGCGTGAGCTCAGCCAGGTAGAGTTGCGGGCCGATCACTTCGGTCAGGGTCACACCAAGCGCCAGAAGCCTTTCGCGCCAGGCAGGCAATAGCGGGCCATCGAGGCTGACCGTGTAAATCCCCGGGCCCTCTAGATCGACCTCCAATGCGGCGCTTTCCGGCAACGCCTTCTTGCTGAACGTCGACAGTGCTTCCGAGAGATCGGAAAGCGGAGAAACGGCTGCCCTCCTGACTTCCTCTACAAGCAGACCCCTCGCTTCGAGAGCCGGAATCTGCGTTTCATCGATGTTGCCGATTACGTAAGAATCCGTTCGTTCGGCGCTCGACAGGGCCTCGAGGGCGGCATCCCGCTCTGTCTCGTGCATAAAATGGGCAATGATGCGCTTGGTGGCCATGGCAACACCTCAGGATCAGAACGCCAATGTGGGTAAGTGCTGAAAGCGAATGCACCGCAGGAAGACACCGTAGTGCACGAGCCATTTCATACTACAGTGTTTTGCTTTGTAATGTGGGAAATGTCACATCACTCAGGGTCGCCATTGCCAACACTCACTCGCTGTTTACCTTCCTCTCAACAAGTTCTGCGCGGCTGCCCCGTAGCCGATGACGAAATGCTCGGCGAAGGGGCCGCCGGCCATGTCAATGTGGCCGGCATCGCCCTCGATCAGCCTGATGCCGGGCAGCAGGAGGATCTGCCGGATCGTTTCCGGAATGATCGCATAGGCGACGAATTGGCCAAGGCATTCGTGCGGCCCGAATCCCGTATGCAGATAGGATGTGCGACGGCGGACGCGAAATTCGTCAGGCTCGTGGAAGACACCGGGATCGAACATGGCCGAGCCGATACCCACTGCAATAATCGACCCGGCCGCAACCGTGGTCTCGTGCTGGCTGCCCGGCGCGAGAACCGCCGGTTCGGCGGCGACGCGGGCGACAAAGGTGGTCATCGGGTTAAACCGCAGCGCTTCCCAAACGATCGCGTCGAATTCTGCGTTATCCGGCGATCGAGCCGCTTCGATCGCACGTACGGTGATGTCGCGACGCAGCAGGATCTGCTCGGTTGCGTTGACGATGGCTTGCGACGTCGTTTCGATTGCACCGACCAGCAGGCCACAGATGTTGCTCACCACCTGCTCGGTATCGAGGCCAGAGAGACCGCCCGCGGTCATTCGCAGCAAACGCGAAACGCTGTCTTCGCCCTTCGCATCGCCCCAGGGCTCACGTTCGGCAAGAAACGCGCGAATCCACGTCCGCATCTCGGCGCCGGCCGCGTTGCAGGCGTCAATCAGAGAGCGCTCGTTTGTGGGGTTGTGGAACATATCGGCTTGCGTCGCCCACGACCAGCGCAGCATTTGCCCATCTGGCCCCGGGAAACCGAAGCTTTGCTGCACAACGCGCAATGGCACGAGCCGGGATACGGTCTGCACCACGTCCAGGGTGGGCGGCGGCACGGCAGCGAGCGCTTCCGCCGCCGTGACTGTCGCCAGCGCACGGATTGCCGGTACGTCCTCCCAACGGAGCACCGCGCGCATCACAGATTTGTCGCGCCAGTTCTCCACCGCTCCGTCACGAGCCAGCATGAACGGACCGACTGAATCGTTCATATGCGGCGTGTAGGGCACCCGGAACGTCTCGTTGCGAGAAAGCGTGTCGACAACGTCCGACCAGCGCGACAGAACCGTGAAGGGCGGCAATGTGAGGACCGGGCGGTTAGCGCGCAATTCACCGAATAGCGCCCTCCAATCTCGCCTGAGCCACTGATAGAACAGTCCAGTGCGAGCGGGATCGTCCGGAGGCAAGGCATCTAGCACTTCGAGGAATGGCATGACGTCGTTCCTAACTGCTGTGGCCAGACGGCAGAGGCGTGTGCCGGTCTATCGGAAAAGGATCTCAGAATTAGATAATGATGGGAGATGATGCTTGCGCAAAGCCTAAGTTTCAAATCGTTGAAATATTGCCAGAAACTGCCTTCACGCTTGTCTGCTGCACAGGCTAGAACACCGGCTTGGTTGGTGGATTACGAGGATCCTGCGGCTCTATATTCACCTCATAGGCCAAGGGCCGAGTGGTAATGACTTGGAATCGGCCGTCGACAATTCTCATGGAAAACAGGCCCGCTGCGGCGCCTCTCGGCGGTATACACGCGCTGGTTTCGCCAACGCGACGGGTGTTTAGATTGATGGTCCTGAAGATGCTGTGTTCGTAGTCAATGTTGTCCTTGGTCATGCGCGCAGTGCCGACCGCCCTCCCGAAGCCTGCGTTCAGAGTCCTTTACACACGCACCATGATTGCCAACCTTGCGAGTCGTCACATCTTCATAGTGACATGACCCGTCCGGGGATTTGGACCACATCTTGTGAGCATAATGCAGCACACCGCCTTCAAACTTGATGAAGGCGAGCGCCAGGCATTGATAATGGCCGCCTACCCGCTTGCTGCGCTTACTGACGTTTCTGACCTCACCATAATAGACCGGGTCGCCCGTCTCCTGTGTCCAGAACTTGAGACGCGATGCAATCTCGGCAGGGTCAGTGATAGTCTGCGCGGCAACACTCGACGACGCGCCGACAATCAAAATGAACGAGATCAATGCCCTCCACATGATATCCTCCTCTGACAAAATCAGCCACCTAAGTTCTCACGCTCTGCGGGCTTTGGCAAGAAACTTTGCGCAGATGGAAAACTGATACTATTGTCTTTCTTTATGTGAGGTGGAACACAGCGGTGGCAAAGTAAGTTTTGCGAACTTGCAACCAAGTAAGTGTCCGTCTCAACCCCAAGTAATATTTGCTTGAAGGAAGCAAAAGTGATAAATGGATTATCACCCATTATATTATATATGGCGATAAATAGTTCGATCCCATCTCAGGACCTCCGGCGGTCTGCATCGGCGACGGTCATATCGTCTTTAAGAACTCAATCAGTGCCCGCCGCTCGTCCGGTGTAAGCCTGCGTCCGATAATCCCATTCCCATTTGACCCATCGTTGAATTCATGGCCGGTATTGCGGTTGCCCCGCAACGCTGTATCCAGCCTGAAACCTCCAGTAAACCGCCCGGCTTCCGGGTCGGTTTTCGCGCCGAGGCAACGCAGGTCAAGGTTGTCCTCAGGCGCGGCCGATGCCGTTATCTGGTAGCCCATGCAGACAGGATCGTACTCGCGCCGCCCCAGGTAGAATGTCTTCGGCCGTTCCGAAACGGGTGAAAGCAGCGCATAGATATTGGGTACGGCGCCGTTATGAACGAAAGGCGGCGTTGCCCACACCCCGTTAAGTGGGCGCATCTTGTAAGCGAGCGGGGATTGGATCTCGTTTGGCCTGAACCCATTCAACTCGGGGCGTTCGGATTCAGGAACGTTGTGAGTACTATACCAATTATTCACCACCTTCTCGACCAGTTGGCCAAGGGCTGGCCCAAACTCGTTCGTGGTGATTCCTAAACTGGGGGGAATCGCGACCTTTCGATTCCTGAGGTCCTCCGCGTGCGCCGGATCGGTGCCGAGGTCGCTGATCGCCTTCGTTTCAATTTCAAGATAGCGCTGCTTGAAGCTGTTTGGTGGCAACCACGCCTTCGAGGCCCAGAATGCCTTGGTGCCGACCGGCGGCAAGTGGCAGTCCATGCACAAATTTTCGTAAAGCACACGGCCCTTCTCGGCGAGTGCGTGGTCGATGGGTCCCAGGATCTCCTCTGGCCATTTCGGCGCCTTCAGTCCCGTGAAGCCGTTTGTTTCACTGGGCTGATTCCCCGCGATCCACCTCTCAATGTTGGCAAGCGTCTTCACCTGAACCTCGGAACTGAATAATCCTCTCTCGGGGTCGGTTAGATTGGTCAACGCAGAAACTCCGATCGCTTCGCCCGCGTTGCGCACCATCGGCTGCATGATCGACGCGTTGTACTGCACCCAATCGAACCAGGGAGTGGTCCAGATGTGAGGAAAGTTCACTGGCGCCGTGGTGCCGGCATAGTTTTTTTCTCTGGCCTCCGGACCCATGGATAGCCCGAACACCTGGTTCCCGATGCGGTTCAAGGCGTCCAGACGGCCGTAACCTTCTTCAACGCTCGTGGCGGCGACTTTCTTGTCGAGCTTCCTTACAATATCGAGTTGGTTCCAGACCGCAGTCAGCTGTTCGCCCAATGCGGCCTTGTCCTCGTCGCTAGTGTCCTCGCCCAGGACATTTTTAGCAAAACGATCAAAGCGATCGGAGAAGAGGCTTAGAAAGCGGTTGGAAGAGAGACGCGTAAACAGAACCGAAATTCCAAGTCCTTGTCGGAACTTGCCGAGATCGGTCAGAGCCGGGCCACCCTCTATGAGTATGGTCGTGCCGCGATAGGTGAGCCGCCCGGTGTGGCACGAGGCGCAGGTAAATCCGAGCCGAGTCATGGGCTCCTTGGTTCGCGGATTGAGCCACGGCTGCCCTGCCACGGTGCGCATCGTCCCGCCTCGTGCAAAGCCTACCGGCAGCTGATTCTCGCCGCCCTTGGTGGCGCCGGGGATAAAACCATATCGATCAAGATAGGCCGGGTCGCTTAGGCGACCAACGTCTCCCAAGAGCGAAAGCCGTGGCTGCTCCAGCGCGATGAACCATTCATAGGGAATGTTTAGGGTCTGGGTGCCCTGGTCGGCATGGTGAAATTCTTCACGTTGCCTCTGGTCCCAACCCTGATCGAGCCACACTGAGTTTTTGATCGGCGCGTAGTCTGGCAAACTGACCGTAAGCTTGTCTCGATAAAGTTTAAGACCGACAAGCGCCACAGCGATAACCAAGGCCGCTCCGAGGCCAATTCCGATCCTGACGCCACGTTGCGTAATCACCTTCGGCTCCCCCCGCGCAGAAAACCACAGATTTGCTGGAGCACTCCATATGGTACGACAGAATGATGCTCTAATTGACCGCTGAACCGAAGATGCGCGTTCGAGAAACCATAGGCTTAAATTCGCTCAGCCGCTTCTATATTTAGCGCCCGCTCAGTGCGGTCAGTCACGTGGACTTCGAGTCGATCCGTTGTTTGTGGCTAGCACGATGTGTCGAGATAGACAACGGTCAGTCGAGGCCGGTGCACCCCGAGGCGCGTATCGTGGATGGCTTACTGTACGCTTACCCGGCATAGCCCTGTACTCGCCAGCAATGCGGGCATCTGCCAACACGCGTCAATAATGGCTGTTGCCACCTCGCGCGAAGCGGCCGTGCTTTATCCCCTACCGTACAGCGTTTGGGCGACCTGGACATTGATCTGCTGCCGAAGCTGCTCACATAGGAATTTGCAAAGATTGCTGCTCCCGCAGTATCGGCCAGGACACGGAAGGTAGTGCGGTTTGTTCGCGACTTGCTGCGCCGACGAACGAGGCTCTGGTTCGATCAGGCAAGTCCCCGCAATTTCGGGGTCAACTCGCCAGCGAATAAAGTTCCCAGGTTTCGGGAATGCCTTTCATTTCGCGAAACCCAACTGGGGAAAACTTCAAGCCCGAGCCG
Source organism: uncultured Alphaproteobacteria bacterium (assembly GCA_963829135.1). Classification (GTDB taxonomy): domain Bacteria; phylum Pseudomonadota; class Alphaproteobacteria; order Rhizobiales; family Rhizobiaceae; genus Kumtagia. The sequence goes on from CAWHHO010000005.1 coordinate 457,836, forward strand.
ACGGCCAAGTCTTTCACCGTCCGCGATGCAAAGATCGACCCAGGCGTCGCTTCCGACATGATGCGTGCCGCCAGATGCACTGCTAGTCCATGCAAATCGTCGTTCCGGCGCTCGCATTCCCCGGTGTGAATACCTGTTCGCAGCTCCAGCCCCAGAGCCTTCGCGTCTCGCACCATATCAACGCCAAATTCGATTGCGGATGTCGGCCCGGGAAAAGCCAGCATATATCCATCACCCGTATGTTTGATTTTCTGTCCACCAAATGCCGCAACACGTCGGCTTACATTGTCGTCAAAATGCTCGAGCACGGTTCGCCATCTGTCATCTCCCATAACACTGAGAGCTTTTGTCGAATCGACTATATCCGTCATCAGTACGGTCACGAGTGAGCGTCCTGTCTTGGGGTGCGTTCGCATACCGGTGAGAAATTCTTCAATTTCTCCAATCAGACGGTCCTGATCCCCATAGTGGGGGATATGGTCCTCACCGGGCAATAAACGAAACTCAGCGGAGGGAATGCGCTGGGCCAAATAGCGCCCCTCTTCGGGAGCCGCCCAACGGTCTCCTTCACGGTGCAAGACAACTGTCGGTACCTGTATGGCAGGAAGTATCTCACGAATGTCGATCTCAAAATTAAGCCGCGCGATCAGTTCAGCAGTCTGCGGACTTGCTGCGTATCGCAGATAGGCTGCAAACCAATTCTGTGCCGCGAAGTCACCGGCGACACTTGGCGCACCGTCGGAAAGATCAAAGGGCCCGCCCCAATTGTCCATGAGCGATTTCACACGGAGATCCATCCCTTCGCGCGTCCGGCCCCAAGGATAGTCGGGAGCCCACCCGCCTCGTGCAAAGCAGCCGTAGAGCACCAATGCGCGTACCCTTTCCGGGTGGGTCGCCGCAAAGAGGCAAGCCATATTACCGCCTTCGGACACACCAAAGAGCGCGGCGTGCTCAGAATCTGCACTGTCGAGGACGGCTTTGATGTCCTCGGCCCTCTGCTCAAGGGTGGGGAAGCCAACAACACGGTCGGACATCCCGGTGCCGCGTTTGTCGAAGAATATCAAACGCGAAAAGCGACCGAGTTTGGTGAGAAATCGGGCGTACTCCGGACTTTCCCAAGCATACTCTATGTTGCTCAACCAACCCTGAGTATAGAGCAAATCGATTGGGCCTTCGCCAACGATTTGATACGCGATCGAGATGTCGCCGCATCGGGCATAGCGTGTCTCAGGTCTTTGCATGGCTACCTGGCGAATTGTGTGAGGGCTGTAAAGGTCACCCCTTGCTGTGAGCGTTCGCAAACCGACGATGGCAAAAATGAGGGTCAGATGTCATGAGAACCGCGTCTGTAAGACTGAAAATAAGATTGAGAGCTTGAGCTACCCTTCTCTGCCCATGGCGTTGGCATGCATCTGATCTTCTCTACTGGTCAAAAAAAAGTAGCACATCCTCAAGGATGCGCTGCAATCCGACCAGCCAAGACAGTATACTCGTTATTGGAGGCGCGCTACTTGTTCGCCTGACTTGCAAAGCTTTGAGGAATGATTGTAGCGAGATTGATCCGATGAAGCCTCCCCGGTGGCAGGGGCCCAGGGCGCCAAAGGAATGCCCGCTTTCGAGATCAACGACAGACCGCTCGACCTCAGGACCGCATGGCCTCGTCTGGCTTCAGTGAAATGTCATTTGCTTTGTCCGCGCGCCACTCAAATGGAGAATGACCATGGGCAAATACCTGATTGTCGTGAAGAATTTTCAAAAGCACGTACCAAAGGCCCTGCAGAAATCTGTGAGAGCAGCGATTGAATCGAAATTCAAAGAATTTGATGTGGTCTTTGATTTCGATGGCAAGAAACTACCCCGAGACCTGGTGGTAGCGTTTTCCGATGGCATTCCACTCATGACAATATTCGGCGAAAGTTCGCGCATGGATTTCAATGGCGAGGAGGATGCGGGTGATGCCACCATCTACGTTGGCACGATGATGGCTTATCGTCTGGAGGTGAGCGAGGGAACTTGCGAGAAGGCATTTCCGGAAACAGAAGAATCCTTGGGTTCGCTTATCGCCAATACGGCCATTCACGAAATCGGGCATATGCTCGGTTTGAACAAGGACGGATTTGATGACGGCGGGCACACGTCTGATCCGGAGAATGTGATGCATTCTCCCAAGCCCGGCTCATTGAAGGTCTTCCCCTCTTTCACCTATACGGTGCAGAGCGGCGATACTTTGCTAGGCATCATCGAAAGATTCAAGAATGGTAGCCTGGACAAATGCGCCAGGGGGCCATCGACCCTTAAGCTGGAATTCGTGCGGGACTTCGAGCCGAACAAGGCGCCTGGCTTTATCCGCGACCCAAAAAAGGGCAAGGCGATCGACGTAATACACCCTGGGGAGAAAGTTGCGCTTCCCACCCATACACTACGGCCCAAGGAGTATCGCGCCAAAAATTTTCCCTGGCTGCTCGGCGACAAGAGTTTTACCAAGGAGCAGAAGGACAGGATGAAACAGTTCATCGCGTCCCGGCTCAGGGCAGGACTGGGCTGAGGGGGAACCTTCGCGGCGAAACCACCGCCTTGGGTTTCGTGACATAGCGCTCCATTGTGATCGCCAAATACCGTCTGTCTGGGGGCAATGTCGCGTCTCCTAATCGCTTTGATAGACGCTCGTATAACCGCCGCCACCGAGATCGGAGCAGAATACGTGGCCGCCCGCCATCGATGCCGCCGGCAAAGTCGCGATCGTGTCGGAGCGGACCGTATCACGCGGTTCTGGTCGACTACTTCGACGAAGCTCAGGACCGCGGGTTAAACAGGGCGCCCCTCCCTGAGCGGCTTATTCTCCGATCGCACCTGCGATGTTCTGGTCATAATCTACCAGCGAGCCGGTCATCACACCGGACTGAGGGCTGATCATGTAGCTGACAAGCACCGCCAGTTGATCCGGCTTCACCAGCTGGCCCATCGGCTGCGAGGCCTCCGCCTTTTCCAGCCAATCGTCGGCGGCGCCATGGAAATTCTTCTGCACCAGCGCTTCGCCGGGCGTGTCCATCCAGCCGGGCAGCACCGCATTGCAGCGGATGCGGTTCTTTCGATAGCTGTTTGCGACATTCTTGGTCAGGATCGCCAGCGCGCCCTTGCTTGCCGCATAGGGCGCCAGGAACGACTGCCCGGCATGCGCGGACATCGACAGCACGTTGACGATGGCGCCAGGCTGCTTTGCCTCCAGCAGGTGCTTAACGACGCCCTGCATGAGAAAGAAGGGCCCGCGTACATTGGTGTTGAAGAGAAAGTCGAACAGCTCCGGCGTGGTTTCCAGCAGAGAGCCGCGCGCCGACGATGCAGCGGCGTTGACCAGCCCGTTGATCGGGCCGAAGCGCTCTACAGCGGCATCGTATCGCTTTGCCGCAATCGGCCGGATCGGACACATCGGCGCTGATGAAGATTGCCTCCGCGCCGAGCTTTTCCAATTCCGCGACCGCCACGGCGCCCTTCTCTTTCGACCGGCCCACCAGCGCGATGGACTTGCAGCCTTCCCGTGCAAGCTGTTTCGCGACGGCGAAGCCGATGCCCTGTGCGCCGCCGGTGATCAGTGCGCGGGTTGTGCCGTTCCGGGTGGATTCGATGGTCATCCGTTGAGTCTCCTGGGGCCGGTCTTCTCCTCCCGTGTCGGGAGGACGTGAGGTGCTACACTTTCACCGTCTTGCCGTCCTTAGCCGACTTCAGCGCGGCGTCCGCCAGCCGAAGCGCCATCAGTCCGTCCCTCCCGCTCGGCGAAGCCGCCTTCCCCGTGGCTGACGCGTCGATGAAGGTAGCGATCTCGTTGGCGTATGCGTCGATATAGCGCGTCATGAAGAAGTCGTGCAGCGGCGGGCGGGTATAGCCCTTGCCGTTGGCGAGTTCGATCGACACCGGACGCTGGTTTTCAGCCGAGATCATGCCATCGGAGCCATGCACCTCGATGCGCTGGTCATAGCCATAGGTGGCGCGGCGCGAGTTGGTGATCACGCATTGCTTGCCGGAGGCCGTCGCCAGGATGACGCTGACGCTGTCGAAGTCGCCCGCCTCACCGATCTTTTTGTCGACCAGTACAGAAGCGGTCGCCGTGACCGCCACGGGCTCCTCGCCCAGCAGGAAGCGGGCCATGTCGAAGTCGTGAATGGTCATATCGCGGAAAATGCCGCCCGACCGGCCGATATAATCCAGCGGCGGCGGGCCGGGATCGCGCGACGTGATGACAACCTGCTCGACCTTGCCGATGGCACCGTCGTCGATCGCCTTGCGCACCGCGGCAAAATGGGGATCAAAACGCCGGTTGAAGCCGACCATAAGCGTCGCGCCGGTTTTTTCCACCACGGAAAGGCAATCTTCAACCCGCTTTACGTCGAGGTCGATCGGCTTTTCGCAGAAAATCGCCTTGCCGGCCTTGGCGAACCGTTCGATCAGGTCGGCATGGGTGTCGGTTGGAGTGCAGATGACCACCGCGTCGATATCAGCCGCCTTTTCGATTTCGTCGATCGAGCGCACCGCGCAACCATAGGCCGACGCGATATCGTTGGCGGCCTTCTCGAAGGCATCCGCCACGGCCACCAGCTTCGCCAATGGGTTCGAGCCGATCGCCCGTGCATGCACCTTGCCGATACGGCCCGCCCCGAGCAGGCCAAAACGAGTTGTCATTATCCCTCCTATTTGCCGTTGGTCGGCGGTCGTCATTCGTCGGTCGTGGTTCATGGTCGTAAGGAAGGTAATCAGCTGACTACGACCAACGACCGACGAATGACGACCGACGTATTGAATTATGCCGCGCCAGCAAATTCAGGCGCGGTCTTGGCCCCCGTGATATAGGCGACGACATCCTGCCCGTCCGTCTCCTCCTTCTTCAGATTGGCGACGATGCGCCCACGCCGGAAGACGACGATGCGGTCCACCAGGTCAAACACCTGGCGCATATTGTGGCTGACCAGAATGAGCGGCTCGCCATTGGCCTTGAGATTGCGGATGATGTTCTCCACCTGCGCCGTTTCGCGGACCCCGAGAGCCGCCGTCGGTTCGTCCATGATGATCAGCTTCGAGGCGAAGGTAGCCGTGCGGGCAATCGCCACGCACTGCCGCTGGCCGCCGGACATGTGCCGGATCGTGTTGCCGAGGTTCGCGATCTTGACGCCCGTCCGCTCCAACGCCTTGTGCGTAGCATCCCGCATCGCCTTGCCGTCGAGGATCGAGAACGGCCCCAGCCGCAACAGGAACTTCTCGCGGCCAAGGAACAGGTTCGAGGGCACATCGAGATCATCGGCAAGCGCGAGGGTCTGATAGACTGTTTCGATACCCGCCTCGCGCGCTTCGATCGGCCCGATGAAGTCGACCTCCCGCCCGTCGAACCACATCTTGCCGCGCGTACGCGTCTCCACGCCGGTGATCTGGCGCACGAAGGTGGACTTTCCGGCACCGTTGTCGCCCATGATGGCTATATGCTCGCCCTTGCGCAGTTCGAAATTGGCGTCTTCCAGCGCATGAAGGCCGCCATAGTGCTTCGTAAGAGCTTCGGTCTTGAGTATGATGTCTGACATAGCCTTAGCCCTTGAGAGCCCGGCGACGCTGCCGCCACTGGTCGAGAACGACGGCGCCCACGATGATCACGCCTTTCACCATTTCCTGGTAGTAGGCATCGAGGCGCATGAAGGTGAAGCCGGAGATGATCACGCCGAAGATCAACGCGCCGAGCACTGTGCCGATGATGGAACCGCGGCCGCCCGACAAAGAGACGCCGCCGATGACAGCCATGGCGATGGCATCGAGTTCGTACATCACGCCCATGCCCGCCTGCGCGGTCAGGTTCTTGGAGCAGAGCACGAGTGCAGCGACGGACGCCAGCATCGCGGCGATCGCATAGACAAGCAATTTATGGCCGGTGACATTGATGCCGGACATCCGCGCCGCCGCCTCGTTTGAGCCGATGGCGTAACAATGCTTGCCGTATTTCGTGTAGGTCAGAATGAGCTGGAACAGGATCGCCAGCGCGATGAAGATGAAGACCGGCATCAAGCCCGAACCGATGGATGCAAAGCTTTCGGTCGGAAACGAGATCGGGTTGCCCTTCGACCACCATTTGGCAAGTCCGCGCGCCGAAACCATCATGCCAAGCGTTGCGATAAAGGGTGGGATCTTGGTGTACGCGACAAAAAATCCGTTGATCATCCCGGCAATCAGCCCGCATGCAAGCGCCACCAGGATCGGAACGATTACCGGCAGGTCCATGAGAGCCGGCCCGAAGATCGCCTTCGGGTTGGGATTGCCGTTGACCACCGCCACCTGCGCGAAACTCATCGCGATCATCGCCGTGGCACCGACGATCGAGCCGGATGACAGATCGATACCGCCGCTGATGATCACCTGCGTGACGCCGATTGCGATGATGCCGACGATCGAAACTTGAAGGATGATGATCGACAGCCGCGCTTCGTTGAAGATCGCGTCGACATTTTCCCGGGTGTTGAACAGGAAGGAGTCGCCAAGAACCAACCGGCCGAGGATTTCGAAGCCCGCCACCAGCACGATGAGTGCCAGCAGCACGTTGAGCTCCGGCGGCCAATTCCGCCTGCGAGTGTCCATCGCGACACCGCCAACGCCGAGGGAGGTATTGGACATGAATATTTCTCCTATGCCCAGGCATAGCGGTTTGCCGGGTCTGGCCCGGCCAAAGCGGAGAGATTGGAGCGGCGCCGGAGCGCCGCTCGCCCGTCCCGAAAACCCGGACCTCAGTTCTTCTTCATATACTGGTCGATATTGGCGGGCGTCACCAGTTCGAACGGTACCCAGACCTTCTTTTCGACGGCCTCTCCCTTTGCCAGCTTCACGGCTGCATCTAGTGAACCGGACCCTTGCGCCGCGGCGTTCTGGAACACGGTCACGTCGAGGTCGCCGGCCTGCATCGCGGCAAGTGCATCCTGTGTTGCATCCACCCCGCCCACGATTACGCTCTTCATATCGATGCCGGCCGCCTTCATCGCCTGGATCGCACCAATTGCCGACTCGTCATTGTTGGCGATCACAGCGTCGAACGGCTTGTTCGTCGATAGCCAGTTGGTCATCAGATTCTGGGCTTCGTCGCGCTTCCAATTCGAAGTCTGCTTGTCGATGATGTTGATCTTGACGCCGCATTCCGAGCCGTCGATCACATCGTGGATGTCCTGTGTGCGCTGGACCGCCGCCTGGTTGGAAAGTTCTCCCATAATGATGTAGGCGTTGGCCTCCGTCTTGCCGGCTTCCTTCAGGAGACGGCATATTTCCTTCGTTTCAAGCGTGCCGGAATCGACCTCGTTCGAAGCCACGAACGCTTGCTTCTCGGGCAGCGTATCGAGATTCACCGGCTGACGATTGACATAAACCAGCGGAATGTTGGCCGCGGCTGCCGCATCCGTCATCGCCTGCGTGGCTGACGTGTCGACCGGATTGACGATAATGGCGTCGACACCGGAAGCAGCGAAGTTCTTGATCTGGTCGAGTTGCTTGGCGACATCGTTCTGAGCATCCTCGATCTGGACCTCTATCTTGTTCGCGTCGGCATGGGACTGGATGCCGTTGCGCAAGACGGTGAGGAAGTTGTCGTCAAACAGCGCCATCGAGACGCCTACCTTTTCAGCGTGGGCCGTCCCAGCCATCAAAGCCGCTACGGCAACTCCCAAAAGCAGTTTCTTCATTGTCATCTCCTCCACCAAGGGTGTCCGGTACACCCGATTCTGCCGGAAGCCCCGGCTTCGCCATGGGCCTGTCTCGCCTGCCATAAACTCACCGGAAAGACGGCGCCCTCCCGAAGCCAGCTCTCCTCCCGCAATTTCTGCTTGGAACCTTCGTTCCAAAATTCGGAACATTCAAGCCGAATATTGCAGTTTTGAAATATTTATTCCAAATTTCGTACGGACGTCAAGAGTGATTCCACCACGCGAGTGGGCTTAATCGATTGAGGCGCAGCCTTTGTTGCTATGGATGACAGACGGGGTCAGAAAGGGAAAACCGCCCAAAGTCGCGACCTAGATGTTTTCAGGGACGTAGATATCGAACGGCAGGAAGGTTTGACCGGGGACGCTGGGCGATTTTGCCTCGATGGCATTCGCCATCAGGTCCACAAGCTCGCGGCAGAGGTTTGTGAGCGGCGTTGAAATCACCATCGTGGCGATCTCATCGGCAAGGGCAGCGCGGGTTTCCGGCGTGAGTTCATTGCAAATCGTAATGAGTCCTTTCGCAGTGCCCGCCTCTCGGAGAGCTTCGATTGCACCTTCGATGCCGCCGCCGGCCACGTAGCAGCCAACAAGATCCGGATACCGCGCCAGCAGAGATGCGATCGCCTCATGGGTGATCTGCGCCGCCTCAAGATTGACCTGCGTTTCCAGGATCGTGAATTCCGGCGCCCGCTCACGAAAATAAGTGCGAAAACCCATCTCGCGCAGCTCATGCCCGTCAAAACGATGACTTCCCACGAAGATCGCGACCTTTCCCGGCCTGCTGGCTGCTTTGGCGATCATCCACGCAGCAGTACGCCCGACTTTACGGTTATCCAGCCCGACATAGCCCTCGCGCACCCCGGCGGCGAAGTCGGACAATAGCGCGAAAACGGGAACGCCCCTCGCCATGAGTTCCGCTACGGCGGTGGTCAGCGTGGGGTGATCCGGAGCCACGAGCGCGAGGGCGCGCGAAGTCTTCCCCAGTCTTTGCAATCCGGCAATGATTTCTGAAGGCACCAGCGATGGGGAAAACTCCACAGTTGCGACACCCCGCATACGAGGCGATCGCTCCACAGCGTCGACAATCTCCCTGCCAAACTGCCTGTAGAAATAGGTGTCCGGTCTCAGCAGTTGGAAGCCGAGCCGATACTCGGGCAGGGCATCCCTCATACGCTGCTTGATCAGCCCAGCCGCGTGGTATCCGGTGGCGGTCGCGGCGTCGTAAACCCGCCGCGCAGTCTCCTCGCGAACGCGCAGGCGCCCATTCAAGACCCGGTCCACCGTGGCGACACTCAACCCGGCGCTGCGAGCGACATCTGCTACGGTCGGTCTCTTTCCCACCGGCATTCTCCCTATACTGCAGACAAATGATAGTTTCTATCATTTCGCGGGGTAGGCAAGCCTACAATCCGGAATACGAGTAACATACGGTTAGCATTATTGTTTTTTGGAGATCTGCTTTTGAGGGAAGTTTTCAAGGATGACGTGTCTGATAGATTCTATCTTCCACTCGTTGCTGATTCCGAAGGATCCTCTATCCTTTCAGGATTGAAGGCAGCGATGCCAGGCCTGCACGAACCTCCGAGAGATCGAGATGAGCGTCACACCCAGCGAACGCGACTACAGCCTGATCGGTCAGGATTCAAAACGAGCCGTAGACAGCGGTCTCGCGGCCGCAGAGTGGTACCATACCGACATCCCGCGCAAGCAGATGAAGGAGCTTATGCAGCGATCCGACCAACCGGCGATCCGTGACACCGCGATCTGGCTGGGTTGTCTCGTTGCGTTCGGAACCGCTGCATCGCTGCTCTGGGGTAGCTGGTGGTGCGCGCCGCTCTTTCTTTGCTACGGCGTCCTCTACGGATCGGCGACCGACTCGCGCTGGCATGAATGTGGCCACGGCACTGCCTTCAAGACACGCTGGATGAACGACGCGGTTTATCAGCTCGCCTGTTTCATGATCATGCGCGAGCCGACGATCTGGCGCTGGAGCCACACGCGCCACCATACCGACACGATCATCGTCGGCCGCGATCCGGAAATCGCCGCAATGCGTCCGCCGGACCTCGCGGGCATGCTGCTTAACATCTTCGCGCTGAAGAGCACCTTCATTGCGATCAAACACATGGTCCTGCACGCTTTCGGCAGGTTGACGGCAGAGGAGGAGACCTTCGTGCCGGATATGGAGAGGCCCCGCGCCTTCCTCGTCGCGCGCATCTGGCTCGCTATCCACATCTCGATTGCCGCGCTCTCACTGACGCTCGGCTCATGGCTGCCAATGATGCTGGTCGGAGTATTACCGACCATCTATGGCGGCTGGTTCGTGATTTTCATGGGAATGACGCAGCATGCAGGGCTCGCCGAGAACGTCCTCGACCACCGGCTGAACTCCCGCACCGTCTACATGAACCCGGTATTCCGCTTCCTCTATTGGAACATGAACTATCACGTGGAGCATCATATGTTTCCGATGGTGCCCTATCACGCGCTGCCGAAGCTGCATGAAATCATGAAGGCCGATACGCCGCGGCCGTACTCGAGCACCTGGGCGGCCTACAAGGAGATCATCCCCGCGGTGCTGCGTCAGCGGCGCGACCCGGAATGGTTCATCCGTCGGGAACTGCCATCGACAGCCAAGCCATACCGGCCGGAATTCCACGGCGAGGTCCTTGCCGCAGCCGAATAGCTTTTCGGTGAGCGACAGCGTTTAGCGCCTGCAATCAGGTTCTTGGGAGGAATTGATGAACGACTGGGTCAGGGCCTGCGAGGCCGCCGATATAGACGAAGAAGACGTGATGCGGTTCGACCATGGCGGTCGCACCTTCGCCATCTATCGCAGCCCGGACGACGAGTTCTTCGCGACCGACGGCCTTTGCACACACGAGAAAATCCACCTCGCCAATGGCCTTGTGATGGATGACATCATCGAGTGCCCGAAGCACAATGGTCGCTTCAACTACAAAACGGGTCAGGCGAAGGGCGCGCCGGCGTGCATCAACCTCAAGACCTACCCGGTCAAGGTCGATGGCGGCCAGGTGTTCGTTCAATTCGGGTGAGGCGATGCTACGCGGGATGGTGATTGTCGGCGCCGGCGAATGTGGTGCAAGGGCGGCATTTGCGCTGCGAGAGCATGGCTACGACGGTCCCGTTACCCTGATCGGCGAGGAGCCTCATCTCCCCTACGAGCGCCCGCCGCTTTCCAAGGGAGCAATGGTATCCGAGGACCATCCCTCCCCTGTCACGGTTACCGACCACAAGCGCCTGGGCGACAACACTATAGGTCTGATTTCTTCGGTGCGGGCCTCTGGCATTGACCGCGTGAACAGGTCGGTCCTGCTCGATGACGGACGTGCGATTCCATACGAAAAGCTGCTGCTGGCAACCGGTTCGGCTCCCCGGCGCCTTCCCATGCCGGGCGTCGGCTCGCGCTGCGTCTATCTGCGCAGCTACGACGACGCCCTGGCGATCCGCGCATATCTCAAGCCTGATACGCGAATTGCGATCATTGGCGGCGGCTTCATTGGGCTGGAGCTTGCGGCTTCAGCGCGCAAGCGCGGCGCGTCCGTCACCGTCATCGAGGCGCAGCCGCGCATATTGATGCGCGGCGTACCTGCCGAAATCGCCTCGATCATACATGACGCACATATTGCCGAAGGCGTCGACATGCGCTGCGGAACCGGCCTGAAATCGATTGCCGATGACGGCGAGACCGTGCGGATCCAGCTTGCCGACGGCACGAGCCTCGACGCGGAGTTGGCGGTGATCGGCATCGGCGCCGTTCCGGTCACAGGGCTCGCCGAAGCTGCGGGGCTGGCGGTTGAAAACGGCATCGCGGTGGATGCAGAGCTGCGCACCAGCGATCCTGATATTTACGCGGCCGGGGACTGCTGTTCGTTCCCGCTCGATATCTACGGTGGCCGGCGCGTGCGCCTCGAATCCTGGCGCAACGCCCTGGATCAAGGTGCGCTTGCGGCCCGCAACATGATCGGCGGCAGCGAGGGCCACGCCGCTGTTCCATGGTTCTGGTCGGATCAGTATGACATGACCTTGCAAATCGCAGGCTTGTCCGATGAGGCTTCGTTGAGCGTGCGGCGCGATCTTGACGATGGCGCTTTTATCCTCTTCCACCTCGCTGGCGATGGCCGGCTCGTTGCAGCAAGCGGCATTGGGCGAGGCAACGCCGTCGCTCGCGACATTCGTCTGGCCGAGATGATGATCGCCAAGCGCGCGCGCCCAACCCCGGATCGACTGGCCTCGCCGGATGTGAAGCTGAAGTCGCTGCTGGCTGCGTAGGAGCTGAAAGGGAGGTCCATACCTCCCTACCCTGCTCAAAGGTCGGCTGTAACTTCACCAGCAAGGGCGCGCGTGATCCGCGACTTGCGCTCGAGGGCGACAGCGTCCAGCCTTTCGACAACATCGATGGCGGCCGACAGCGAACGCTCTATCCGCCTCACCAAAAACTGCACCACGTTCGGCTCGACCTCCACCTGACGGTCGGCGAAGAGTTTGGCGATGACGCCGGTCAGCAGCAGATCGTCGGGCTCATGAATTTCGACGACGGTCGCCGCCTTGAGCCGTGACGCAAGGTCCGGCAGCGTGACGCGCCAGGCGGAGGGAAAACTGCGCGCCGTCAGCAGCAGATATCCGCCGCCGGCCCGCACCGAGTTGATCAGATGAAACAACCCGGTCTCGTCCAGCTCAGGCGAATCCGCGTCCTCGATCAGAAGCGCGCCTATGGCGCCATCGGGCTGCGCCACCCCGATCCGCACTGCCGACACCGTCGCCGCACCGGCGAGCTCGCGCCAAATGGCGGCGAGATGCGATTTTCCGGATCCGGGAGGACCGGCAAGCACGACGACGGGTGACTGCCAGTCCGGCCAGCATTCAACCAGCGCCACGGCGTCGCGATTGGCGGCGGATATCACCAGGTCGTCGCGCGACAAGCCGGCAACATGGCCGAGATCAAGCGGCAGCTGCCGTGGGTGTTCGGTCATTGGCATGCGGCACGCACGGCCGGCAGCCGCGAAATATTGGGGTTACGAGCTCTGCACATGACTCACTCCGCTCGCGCCTTGCCTCCTGCCTTATCCGCCGCAACCGCATCGTCGTCATGGCCGACATAAAGCGGCGAAACCAGATAGCGCGCGATTGCGAAGCGAACCAGCACGGCAATGGCCGCCGATGCAGGAACGGCGATCAGCAGCCCGACGAAGCCGAACAGCGCACCAAAGGCAAACAGCGCAAACATCAGCCAGACGGGATGGAGGCCGACGCTCTTGCCGACAAGGCGCGGCTGCAAGATGTTGCCCTCTATGAACTGGCCTACGAAGAAGACGCCCGCGACGGCGGCAACCATCGTCCAGTCGGGCCAGAACTGTACGAAGGCGACGCCAACCGCCAGCACGAGGCCGACCAGAGAGCCGACATACGGGATGAAACTGATCAGCCCGGAAAACAGCCCGATCAGGATGCCGAAGTTCAGGCCGGTCAGTGTCAAGCCAACCGCATACATGATCCCAAGCACCAGGCAGAGTGTGCCCTGGCCGCGCACGAAGCCGGCGGTTGAGGCGTTGATGTCGGTGGCGAGTTGCCGGACGATATGCACGTAGTCGCGCGGTACCCAGCTGTCGACCCTGGCGACCATCTTGTCCCAGTCGAGCAGCATATAGAAGGCAACCACCGGCGTTACGATGAACAGGCTGGCGAGGCTGATGAGGGCGACGCCTGAACTCCAGATCGACGCAAATATTCCGGTAAAGAAGCCCACTGTCGACGACAGCAGCGAATTCAAGCCATCGCGCAGGTCCGCCGCGTCGATTCCGAAGCGCCTTTCGATCCATTCGGGATCGAAACTGGTGATCAGCGACTGCAGCCGGCTGAGATAGTCCGGCATCTTGGCCGCGAAGTCGGACAATTGCGTCGCCAGTACCGGTGCCACGATGATCACCGCGATAACCATCGTCACCAGAAACGCGACGAGGATCAGAACCGTCGCCATGATCCTCGACAGCCCCAAACGCTCCAGCCGATCAGCTACGGGATCCAGGAAGTACGCCAGCACCATGCCCGCGACGAAGGGCAGCAGGATTTCGCTGAAAATATAGAGAAACAACGCCAGAACAACGGCGACGATGATCCAGAAGCGGATTTGACGGCGAAACGCCGCCCCGGCCGCCTGATCCGACGCGCTTATCTCAACGATGCGCTGCTTTGCTCTCGCCATAGCCGTTCATATGCCTCAGCCAAGCCACGAGATAGGCTGCGGCGGAAGCGGCGGTCAAGAGGCCGCTCAGGTAGACCAGCGCGTCAGTAGCCCTTCCGAAGTCCGCAGTGAAGGCGAGTTCGGCGAGAACAGCAATGACGAGCACGATCTGCAGAGCCGTGTTCGCCTTGGACACCATCAGCGGCTTCATCTCCACCGGTCGGGCCATGACTGTCGACAACAGCACAGCGATAATGATGAGTGCGTCGCGGGTGACAGCCGCGATTACCAGCCAAAGCGGCAATTGCCCCATTATCCCCAGCACCACGAACACGCTGACCAGCAGCGATTTGTCCGCGACTGGATCGAGATAGGCTCCAAGCTCGCTGCGCTGGTCGAACTGCCTGGCGATAAACCCGTCCACGCCATCCGACACGCCAGCGATGACAAAGCCCGCGAACGCCCAGTCCATGCGCCCGGAAAGCATCGCATAGACCACGCCCGGAACGAGCAGGAACCGTATGATAGTGATCAGGTTCGGGATGGTCACGAACCGCTTCCTCCAATGTCATTGCTTGGCGCGAAGATGGGCGAGCCATCGGCAAGCCGCAAGAGGCTGGTTCATCTATCAACGCCTTGCGAGGCGGAGAGGATCATGCGAAGAGCCGCATGATTCAGCGAGACGGAAGCACGGCGATGAGCGGGCAGAAGAACGGGCTCACCTATGCGCAAGCGGGCGTCGACATCGATGCCGGCAATGAGATGGTGGAGCGCATCAAACCGCTGGTTCGCTCGACCCGCAGACCTGGTGCGGATGGTGAAATCGGCGGTTTCGGCGGACTTTTCGATCTTAGGGCGGCGGGTTTCACCGATCCGGTTCTTGTCGCCGCCAATGACGGCGTCGGCACCAAGCTGAAGATCGCCATCGATTCAGGTCATCACACCACGATCGGCATCGATCTCGTCGCCATGTGCGTAAACGATATCGTCGTGCAAGGCGCTGAGCCGCTGTTCTTCCTGGACTATTTCGCGACCGGCAAGCTCGACCCGGATCAGGGCACGGCGATCGTCGCCGGCATTGCCGATGGCTGCCGCCTGGCAGGCTGCGCGCTGATTGGCGGCGAAACCGCCGAAATGCCGGGCATGTATCACGGCAACGACTATGACCTCGCCGGATTCGCTGTCGGCGCCGCCGAGCGGGGACAATTGCTGCCTACGGACGATATTGTCGAAGGCGACGTGATTCTCGGCCTCGCATCGTCCGGACTGCACTCCAACGGCTTCTCGTTGACCCGCAAGATCGCCGAGCTCTCCGGACTGAAATGGAGCGATCCAGCGCCCTTCACCGACGGCTTTTCGCTGGGCGAGGCGTTGCTGGAACCGACGCGCATCTATGTGAAGCCCTTGTTGAAAGCGATCCGCGGCACGCATGGCATTAAAGCCCTGGCCCACATCACCGGCGGCGGCTTCCCGGACAATATTCCGCGCGTGTTGCCAAAGGATTTTTCGGCGGAACTCGATCTCGATTCGATCGACGTGCCGCCTGTATTCTCGTGGCTGTCGAAAACCGGCGGAGTGGCACCTGATGAAATGATGCGCACTTTCAATTGTGGTATCGGCATGATCGCGGTCGTTGCGGCCGGCCAGGCGGCACAGGTCGCGGCCGTGCTGCAGGAAGCGGGCGAAACTGTCGCCCCGGTCGGACGGATCGTGCCGAGGCGCAATGCGGGCGTAATCTATCGGGGGTCACTCGCCCTATGACCAGGAAACGCGTCGCTGTTCTGATCTCCGGCAGAGGCTCCAACATGGGCGCGCTGATCGAGGCCGCCAAAGCACCCGGCTTTCCAGCGGAAATCGTCGGCGTGATTTCGGATAAGGCCGAGGCGAGCGGTCTCGCTATCGCAGATGCGAACGGCGTCACCACCAAGGTGCTGGCGCGTGGCGATTTTCCCAGCAAGGAGGCGCACGATCAGGCCATCGATGCGACACTGCATGCGCTGGGCACAGAGATCGTCTGCCTCGCAGGCTACATGAGGCTTCTGACCACGCCCTTCGTAGAGGAGTGGAAAGGCCGGATGATCAACATTCACCCAGCCCTGCTGCCACTGTTCAAGGGGCTCGAAACGCACAAGCGCGCACTCGACGCTGGCGTGCGGCTGCATGGCTGCACGGTGCATTTCGTGACACCTGCGATGGATGACGGGCCGATCATCGCCCAGGCGGCCATTCCTGTGCTGGCCGACGACAACGAGTTTACGCTTGCCGCCCGCGTGCTCACCGCGGAACATCAGCTCTATCCGCTGGCGCTTGCCCTGCTTGCGGACGGGAAGGTCAGCATGCAGGGTGGAAAATCCGCTTTTCATGCATCGAGCGACCTCGTGTCCAAGGACGCTCGGTTGTTCTCGCTGGCGCCGCAATCGGCCGAAGTTGACGTAGAGAGCTTGGCGCGATTCACACCCTGACCGAAATGTTGCGACCGGGATAAAACAGGTGACTGCCAACCCGCTCCGATATCTGATTTTGCCGATCTCCTTGCTTCGGATCTTCTCCGGCTATAAATCCTCGCTGACCAAATGATCGGAAGTCGTTCGCTGAAACGTCGCGGACTGCATGTCTGGCGCGTTCGCATGCCCACGCAATCGCAAACCGGCGCCGCAATCGCCTCGAAAATCAGAGCATTCCGTATCGCCAACCCGTCGCTAACCGGGATAGAAGAACAGCATTCTGCATGGTCAGACTTATCCGCGTAATCGCCGTTCGCGGAGTGGCGCGGCTTGACCTGTCTCAACCCTGAACGTAGGTTGGTAGCAAATATTGCGACTGTTCCGCTGTAGCGAAGCCAAGCTATGTCCGATGTCCAGAAGATCAGTGTAGCCGTAACGACAAAGCAGCTTCAGGCGATCAAGAAAGCGATCGCCTCTGGCCAATATGCCTCTACCAGTGAGGTGATCCGCGAGGCGCTACGCGGCTGGCAGATCCGAGAACCTCTCCGGAAAGCAGAGGTGGAGCGTTTGCGGAAGGCTTGGAAAGAGGGACTCGCCAGCGGCCCGGCCGAGCCCTACGACCTGAACGAAATACTCAAGGACGCCGAGCGTCGCTTAGCCGAAGCCGCGAGCAAGCGTGCGTAAATTGCAGATCGTTCGCAGTCCTGCGGCGAAGCAAGACCTTGGGGATATTTGGGCTGCGATCGCACTCACAAACAGGAATGCTGCGACTTGCCTGCTCGTCAAGATCGATGTACGAATTCGGGCTCTTTGCGACTTCCCCAGCATTGGTCCCGAACGACCGGAGATCGCCCATGGGCTTCGAGTGCTGGTCGAGGGCAAATACCTCATTCTCTATCGGTTGAACGAGAAAACGATCGAAATCGTCCGTGTCATACATGGCGCCCGTGACGTGACCTCCCTGTTCTAGGAGAGAACTTTCACCCAGACCTTGTTATCGTGGAACGCTGCACCGCCATAGGGCGCCGGAGCATCGGCGCCGGTCAGTATGTTGATGCCCTCGCCGCGTTCATGGGCGCTGTTCGGCCATATACCTTCGGCGATGACCACACCGCGCTGAATTCCGTCGAACAGCTTTGCGTGCAGCACCACTTCGCCGCGGCTATTGCCAACCTCGACACGGTCTCCAGCCGCGATCGATAGCACCTCGGCATCGTCCGGGTGGATCAGCAGTTCGGGTCGGATTTCGCGCTTGATCGAGCTGGGCGTCTCGGTGAAGGACGAATTGAGGTAGGACCGTGCCGGTGAGGTCGCCAGCCGGAAGGGATGCGCCGCATCCGCCACCTCGATCAGGTCGACATGATCGGGAAACTCCGGGAGCTGGGCTACGGGCCCGAACAGTCCCATGCTTTTCGGCGGCCGGTTTGGCGCGGCCTGCCCCGTCCAGTCGGGGCGGAAGCGATATTTGCCGTCGGCATGGCCGAAGCCCGAAATGAAATGCGCCTTTTCGAATTCGGGCTGCAGATCGACCCAGCGCTGCGCTTTGAAGTCGTCAAACCCGCCCAGTCCTTTCTTGGTCAGCATGACCTGGATATGTTCGCGCTCGGTCATGCCAAAGCCCGGCCTGTCGGCCACGCCAAGCCGCCTGCCGAGCTCCTCGATGACATAGTGGTTGGTGCGCGGCCCGGCCGGTGGATCGATAAGCTTGGGTCCCAGCGTGATGTGCTGGTTGCCGCCGCCCTTGTAGATGTCGTCATGCTCGAGGAACATGGTGGCCGGCAATACGACATCGGCGAGCTTCGCCGTGTCGGTCATGAATTGTTCGTGTACGCAGATGAACAGGTCGTCGCGCAGGAAACCCTGCTTCACCAGCCGCTGCTCCGGCGCCACATTCACCGGGTTTGTGTTCTGGATCAGCATCGCCGTCACCGGCGGCCCGCCGAACAGCGCGTCCGGATGACCCATCAGCACGGGGCCGATTCGCGAATGATCCAGGTACCGCACCTTGGGGTCGCGAAGCCGGGTGCCTTCCAGCAATTCCGAATTCAGCTTCAGATGCCCGGAATTGGAATGAAAGGCGCCGCCGCCTTCATATTGCCACGCGCCGGTGACGGCCGGGATCGACAGAGCCGCGTGCATGTTCACCGCGCCGTTGCGCTGGCGCGCAAAGCCATAGCCGAGCCTGAAGAATGTTTTCTTCGTGGTGCCGACCAGCCGCGCGAAAGCCTCGATGTCCGCGACCGCCAGGCCGGTAATAGTCGATGCCCATTGCGGCGTACGCGCTTGAAGATGCGCTTCCAAGCCCTTGGGATCGTCGGTATATTTTTCCAGGTAAGCGCGGTCCGCGAGTTCGTCGCGAAACAGGATATGCATGACCGCGCAGGCGAGTGCGCCGTCTGTTCCGGGCTTCACGATCAGCCGCATGTCGGCCTGCTGCATGGTCGCGTTGTCGTAGATGTCGACGACCACGATCTTCGCGCCGCGCTCCTTGCGAGCCCGCACGGCATGGGTCATCACGTTAACCTGGGTGACCACCGCGTTTGTGCCCCAGATGACGACGCAATCCGACTTCGCCATTTCGCGCGGGTCGGCGCCGCGCAGGGCACCCGCTCCCATCATCCAGCCGGTCCAGGCAAGATTGGTGCAGATCGATCCGAAGAAGCCGGAATATTTCTTGGCGTGACGCAGGCGCTCGATGCCGTCGCGCTGCACCAGCCCCATCGTGCCCGCATAGAAATACGGCCAGACGGTCTCGCTGCCGAGCTTTGCCTCGGCCACATCAAATTTCTCGGCCACCAGATCGAGCGCGGCTTCCCAACTCGATTCCTTCCAGTTGCCGTCGCCCTTGGCACCGGAGCGCACCAGCGGCTTCAGCAGGCGGTCCGGATGGTGCACGCGTTCGGAATAGCGCGCGACCTTGGCGCAGATCACGCCGGCCGTATAACTGTTGCCCTTTGCCCCATACACACGCCCGATCGTTTTGTCGTCGAGCAGTTCCACATCGAGGGCGCAGGTAGAGGGACAATCGTGCGGACAGGCCGAATGGCCGATACGCGGGGTCGCTTGCTTGATGCTGGCGTGTTCGTTCATGTGCGTAATTTAGCGGGTATGGCTGGCGAGCGGAAGGGCAGCATGCTGGCTCTATTGCTTTGCCAGCGGGTTGCGACGCAGCATATTAGGCACTTGCATCGTTGCAAATGGCGCGCCACTGTGGGCCGTTCAGGAATAGTACGACAATAGCATTTTCCATCAAAATCGACCCGGCTTGGCCGGTCTCTGGGAGGAGAACCATATGAAACGCGTGCTCATTGCCGCTGCGGCGGCTTCCCTTTTGCTTGTCGGCGGCGCAACCGCCCAGGAAAAGAAGCAGCTCGCCTTCGTCGTCAATGCCTCGTCCGACTTTTGGAAGCTGGCCGAAGCCGGCGTCAAGAAGGCACAGGGCGAATTGGGAGACGGCTACGAACTGCAGTTCCGCTACCCTGCCCAGGGTACCGCAGCGTTGCAGAATGCGCTGATGGACGATCTTGTTGCCGGCGGCACCGACGCGATCATGATCTCGTCCGCCGATCCGAAGAACTCGATCGACGCCTTCAACAAGATCGCCGGGCAGGTTCCGCTGTTTACCACCGACTCCGATGCGCCGGAATCGAAGCGCATCGCCTACCTCGGTTCGTCCAACACAGCAGCCGGCGTCCAGGCGGGCGAGGAAATGGTTAAAGCGATGGCCGGCAAGGAAGGCAAATGCATGGGCTTCGTCGGCTTCCTCGGCGCCGACAATGCCAAGGAGCGCATCGCCGGCTTCAAGCAGGCAATCGAAGGCAAGGGCATCGAACTCGTCGACGTCCGCGGCGACGATGTCGACTTCACCAAGGCGCGCACCAATGTCGACGACGTGCTGGTAGCAAACCCCGAGATCAACTGCATGGTCGGGCTTCTATTCCTATAACCCGCCGAAGATCTATGAGGCCTTGCAGGCAGGCGGCAAGCTCGGCCAGATGACAGTCGTTGCCTTCGACGAGGATCCGGTGACGCTCGGCGCCGTCAAGGAAGGCAGCTTCGCCGCGACCGTCGTTCAGCAGCCGTTCGAATGGGGCTACCAGGGCATGAAACTGATGGCGAAATACCTCGAAGGCGACAAGTCCGGGCGTTCCGGCCGACGGTCTGATCATCGTTCCGACCGCCGTCATCAACAAGGAGAACGTCGACGCGTTCTCGGCCGACCTCAAGGCCAAGATCAACGGCTGATCCATAGCCGGGAGCACGGCGCGGCTGTCATTGCCGCGCCGTACTTGCCGGATCCTCACGATGAGCGCGCTCGCCGCCCCCACCGACAGCCCGGCAACCGACAGGCCCTTCCTGCGGCTAACCGGCGTGCGCAAATCCTATCCCGGCGTCGTGGCGCTGGCCGGTTTCGACATGGAGGTTCGTCCCGGCGAGGTCATCGGCCTTGTCGGCGAGAACGGTGCCGGCAAGTCGACGCTGATGAAGATACTGGGCGGCGTTACCCAGCCCGACGGCGGTTCAATCGAGATCGACGGAGTGCCAAATTCGGCGCTGAGCGTCGGCGGCTCGATTCGCGCCGGCATCGCATTCGTGCATCAAGAACTGAATCTATTCGACAATCTGAATGTCGCCGCCAATGTCTTCATCGGACGCGAGCCTCGCAGATTCGGCCTCCTCAGCCTCGTCGACGAGGACAAGATGCGCGCCGAAGTGGCGCCGCTTCTGAAGCGCCTCGGCGCCAATTTTGCGCCCGATACGCCAGTATCAAAGCTGTCGCTGGCGCAACAGCAGCTCGTCGAGATCGCCAAAGCGCTGAGTTTCAATGCGCGGCTGGTCATTCTCGACGAACCGACGTCGAGCCTTCCGCTTGCAGAGACCGATCGCCTGCTCGAAGTCATCGCCTCGCTCAAGACCGAGGGCATTTCCGTGATCTTCATTTCGCACCGGCTGCACGAGATCGAGCGCGCCTGCGATCGCGTTATCGTTCTGCGCGACGGCGTTCTGGTCGGCAAGCTCGAGCGCAGCGAGATCAGCCATGATCGCCTCGTGCGGCTGATGATCGGACGTGCCCTCACGGCCGTCTACAGCGAATCCGGAACAACGCGGCGCGGCGATGTGGCGCTTTCGGCCACGGGCATCCGAACCAGCGCCTATCCATCCCGGCAGGTCAGTCTGGACCTTCACCGCGGCGAAATCCTGGGCTTGGCCGGCCTGGTCGGTGCCGGCCGGTCCGAACTCGCGCGCGCCATATTCGGCATGGACCCGATCTTCGGCGGTACGATCAGCCTCGACGGCAGCAGGCTGTCGATCCGAAATTCCGCCGACGCTGCCGACAAGGGCATCTACCTCGTGCCGGAAGACCGCAAGGGCGAGGGCATCCTGCTCGACCTGTCGATCGCCCAGAATATCTCGCTGCCGAACCTGCCTGCCTATGCGCCCGGAGGTATCGTCTCCGCAAGACGCGAAACCCGGCAGGCGGAGCGCAGCAAATCGGAGCTGGATATCCGCGCGCCCAATGTCGCCACGCGCACCGGCAGCCTGTCGGGCGGCAACCAGCAGAAGGTGGCGTTGGCCAAGTGGCTGGCGATGAACCCAAAGGTGATGATCCTCGATGAACCGACGCGCGGCATCGACGTCGGCGCCAAGGCCGAGATCTACAGGCTGATGCGCGGGCTGGCGGACGCCGGCGTGGCGGTTCTCATGATCTCCTCGGACATGGAGGAGGTGATCGGCGTGTCCGATCGCATCGCGGTCATGCACGAGGGGCGCATTTCGGGGGTGCTGGGCCGGGACCAGTTCAGCGAGGAGAACGTCCTGTTGCTCGCTGTCGGCAAGGGCGTTCAGGGGCGAAGGGGCGACGCCATGAACAAGAAAGATCTCGGCCTGCTGGTTCTGATCCTGGTGGTCGGCCTCGGCGTATACCTCCGCAACCCGCTGTTCCTTTCCACCAACAATCTCGCCAATACGGCCAATCTCATCGGCCTGTTCGGGCTGTTTTCGATCGCGCAGGGGTTCGTCATCATTACCGGAGGCATCGAGCTTTCTGTCGGTTCGATGATCGCGCTGCTCGGCGTGCTATTCGTCGACATGGTCGGGCGGCTCGGCGTGCCTTGGCCTTTCGCGGCAGCCCTCGTGCTCTGCCTGGGAGTGGCTCTCGGGCTCGCCCACGGATTGCTGATCACCAAGCTCAAGATGCAGCCCTTCGTGGTCACGCTGTGCGGCCTCTTGATCTATCGCGGCGTGGCGCGCGGCTACACCGCCGACGCCACGGCCGGGTTCCCCTTCGGCAGCACCTATCCCGGCCTCGACTTCTTCGTTGCGCGGCCGTTCGGCATTCCGACCTCCGTCTATGTCCTCGTGGTCGTCGCCGTCATCTCCTGGATCGTGCTGCATCGCTCGGTGTTCGGCCGCTATCTCTTCGCAGTCGGCAAGAATGAGGAGGCCGCACGCTTCTCGGGTATCCGCACCGACATCGTTGTCATCGCCGCCTATGTCATCTGCGCGGGATTAACCGCGATCGCGGCGATCTTCTTCGCCATGTACACCCGTTCGGTGCAGCCGTCGGGGCATGCCAATTTCTACGAGCTCTATGCGATCGCGGCGGCTGTGCTGGGCGGCTTCTCGTTGCGCGGCGGCGAAGGATCGATCATCGGCGTGATCCTCGGCACCATCCTGCTGCAGATACTGCAGAACCTGGTCAACCTGCTGGGCATTCCCTCATCGCTGAACTTCGCGGTGATGGGCACCGTAATCCTCATCGGCGTTCTGGTCGATCAGCAATGGGGCCGGTTCCGGGAACAACGGCGCATTCGCGAGGCGGCGCGGCTGAACAGCGCGGAACAGCCAGCCGAGTGAGGGCTACAGCTGCAACGCACTAGTCCTCCGCCGTCATCTCCTCGTACTGCGCCGACATCGCCAGCCACCGTTCTTCCTGCTGCGACAATTGCGCGGAAAGTTGCGAACGCTCCTTCGAAAGTTGCGTTGCTGCGTTGGGATCGCGCTCGTAGAGTTTCGGATCCGCCAACTGGTCCTCGATACCGTCGATGCGCTTGCGCATGCGGTCCATCAGCGCCTCCGTGGCGCGGATGTCCTTGGCGAGCGGCTCGGCGGCGGCGCGGCGTGCTGCGGACTCGCGGCGGCGGTCCGCCTTCGACGCCTTGTCGGCTTCGCGCCTGTCGCGGCGGTCCGGCGATACGCCGGTGACGATTTGCCGGTAATCCGACATGTCGCCGTCGAATGGATGGACCGAGCCATCCTTGACCAGCCATAACCGGTCGGCAGTAGCCTCGATCAGATGCCGGTCGTGGCTGATCAGAATGACAGCGCCAGGAAAATCGTTCAACGCCACCATCAGGGCCTCGCGGCTGTCAATGTCGAGGTGGTTGGTCGGTTCGTCGAGGATGAACAGGTTCGGCCCATCAAAAGCCGCGAGACCCATCAGCAGCCGTGCCTTTTCACCGCCCGACAAATCCTTGGCCGGAGTGTTCATTTTCTCGGTAGTAAGGCCGAATTGCGCGACACGCGCCCGCACCCTCGATTCCGGCGCTTCGGGCATCATCCGGCGGACATGCTCGTAGGCGTTCTCCTCCGGACGCAGATCGTCAAGTTGATGCTGCGCGAAGATCGAGACTTTGAGCCCCGGCGCAACTGTCATCGTACCGGTTTCTGCCTTCAATCGACCGGAAAGCAGTTTTGCGAAGGTCGATTTGCCGTTTCCGTTCGCACCGAGCAGCGCGATTCGATCGTCCGCATCGATTCGCAGCGACAGCTTCTTCAGGATCGCGTTGCCTTCCTGGTATCCCA
The DNA here is from genome assembly GCA_963829135.1 of uncultured Alphaproteobacteria bacterium. Taxonomy (GTDB): domain Bacteria; phylum Pseudomonadota; class Alphaproteobacteria; order Rhizobiales; family Rhizobiaceae; genus Kumtagia. Next base: position 482,003 of record CAWHHO010000005.1, read on the forward strand.
CCGCGACACGATCCAGCGCGATGATCGGCGAGGCGACGGTTTTCACGGGCTCCGGAAAGCTGAACGGCTTAACCGTATCGTCCACCATCGCGGCAATCGGCTTCAGCTTCTCAAGCGCCTTGATGCGCGATTGCGCCTGGCGGGCCTTCGACGCCTTGGCGCGGAAGCGGTCGACGAAGGCCTGCAGATGCTTGCGGTGCGCCTCCTGCTTGACGCGGCCTTTCTCCTGCAACTCGAGTTGTTCGGAGCGCTGCCGCTCAAACTGGTCGTAGCCGCCGCGCCAGAAAGTCAGCTTCTTCTGGTCGAGATGGACGATCGAGTTGACGGCGCGGTTGAGCAGGTCGCGGTCATGGCTGATGAGCAACACGGTGTGCGGATATTTGGAGACATAGTTCTCCAGCCAGAGCGTGCCTTCGAGGTCCAGATAGTTGGTCGGCTCGTCGAGCAGCAGCAAGTCCGGCTCGGCGAAGAGGACGGCGGCCAGCGCCACCCGCATGCGCCAACCGCCCGAGAATGACGATGCAGGTCGGCGCTGCGCCTCCGAATCGAAACCCAGGCCGGCGAGAATGGTCGCCGCCCGGGCCTCGGCCGAATGCGCATCGATGTCGGCAAGCCTGATGTGGATTTCGGCGATGCGGCCAGGATCAGCGGCCGTCTTTTCCTCCTCCATGAGCGCAGCGCGTTCGGTGTCGGCGGCAAGCACGATATCGATCAGCGGATCCTCTGTGCCCGGCGCTTCCTGCGCAACCTGGCCAATGCGCGTGTTCCTGGGTAGCGAGATCGAGCCGGATTCGCCGGAGAGATCGCCGGTGATGGCGCGGAAAAGCGTCGTCTTGCCAGTGCCGTTGCGACCGACAAGCCCCGCCTTCGCCCCCTCGGGCAAGGAGAGGGAGGCATGATCGAGCAGCAGGCGTCCGGCGATGCGGAGGGAAAGATCGTTGATCGTCAACATGGCTGCGCTTTTGGCCGAGTAGGCCGCGAAGGGCAAGGGCATTGAAAGCCATTGCAGATCGTTGTGTATAATACACAACATGTCAAACACACATGGCGGGGAATGGTCATGCGTACCAATATAGAAATTGACGAGACGTTTGATAAGCGAGCCCTAATGGCGTCACGGGGAACGACAAAGAGTGAGACGGTCCAAGAGGCCATCGGATTACTGGTTCGTCGCGTGGCAATCAGGAAGTCTGCGCGACACTTCGTGGCAAAATCGAGTGGGAAGGCGACATCGACTCATGCGAAGGGACCGTATCCGGACCAAATGATACTGGTCGATACATCGGTTTGGGTTGACGTACTTTCCGGCAGGCCATCCATACCAGCGCGCAGCTAGTGGATCGGTGCCTGACCGCGCGGGAACGAACTGGCGATCGGTGATCTCATCGCCGCAGAAATGCTGCAGGGCATAAAAGGGAAGAGCGAGGAGCGGCTCATCGTCTCGGCATTGAGTAAGGCTAAGCCGTATCGGGGAATTTTGTGGAATAAAGATCGCCGTCAAAGCCGCAGCAGAATTATCGCATTTGCGTCTCGGGCGGCATCACCGTTCGCGGCACGGTCGATGTGATCATCGCGACATGGTGCATCGAAAATCAGGTTCCTCTGCTGCACAACGACCGCGATTTTTCGGTGATGCAATCAGCCCTCGGCCTGCCCTGCTTTGAACCGGGCTGAGTTCGCTCAGGCGAACGGCCGGCCCTCTTCCGTTCGCTGAAAGTAGACAAGGTCAAGCGTGACCGAGGGCCGGCCCAGCGTCGTCAGGATTGCGTGCAGTTGGCCGCGATGATGGGTCTGGTGGTTGAAGGCATGTGCCAGCGCCGGCGCCAGGCGTTGCGAGATGGTCCGCATATCGGTCACAGTGATGTAGGTGAAGCGGCCGTCGAGCTGCTGTTCGGTCAAGCCATTCACCCAGGCGACCATGCGGTCGTCCTCCGCGATGCGTGCCTTTCGCAGGCTGTCGAAGTCCTTATGCAGAATGGTGTCCAACGTCGCTGGAGCGTCACCCGTTCCGGTGAAGCGCTTCATCCATATACGGTCCGTCGCAAGCAGATGATTGAGCGTTCCCATCGCGGATTTGAAGAAGGCGCCGGTGTCACGCGTGAACTCTTCCGGACTTAAATCCGCCGCCGCATCATAGATGCGCTGGTTCGCCCACCGATTATAAGCTGCGAACATCTGAAAATGCTGCTTCATCGGCTTCCCTTTCCGCACGTCGCGGCAAGCTTCCGCTGCAGTCCTAATTGCGAAACGATCGGACGCCAATGACGAATCTTGTGTACAAACTGGAAGGCCGCGATCTGCAGGCCTCTTCGCTGATTACTCGGCGCACGCCTTCGGCTGCCTGAACCTCCGCCCCTCTTGGCAATGACGCGGGCGGCCTGTATAGGCACCGCCACTCTCCCAATTGGACAGGCTACAAGGAAACGCCATGGCGATCGAACGCACTTTCTCGATGATCAAACCCGATGCGACCCGTCGCAACCTGACGGGCGCCATCACTAAGATGCTCGAGGAGGCAGGCTTGCGCGTTGTCGCATCGCGCCGCGTCTGGATGAGCCTGCGCGAGGCCCAGGGTTTTTACGCGGTCCACAAGGATCGCCCATTCTTTGCCGAACTCACCGAGTTCATGTCATCCGGCCCCACCATCGTTCAGGTTCTGGAAGGCGAGAACGCAATTGCCAAGAACCGCGAAGTGATGGGCGCCACCAATCCTGCCAATGCCGCCGAGGGAACAATCCGCAAGGTGCATGCGCTTTCGATCGGCGAGAATTCGGTGCATGGCTCCGACGCGCCGGAAACCGCCGCTGAGGAAATCGCCTACTGGTTCTCGGGTACCGAGATCGTCGGCTGAATTCATGATTAGTCGGCAGTGACGAACGAAAGCCGGTTTCGCGCCGGCTTTGTTTTTGGACGGCAGCCCCGGCTACCTGGCGCGAGCTCCGCTACCAGCGCTTGGCGGCAGCATCGTCGGAGGATTTGGCCTCGACCCAGTCACCGGCGCCACCCTCGCGCAGATGTTCCTTCTTCCAGAATGGCGCACGGGTCTTCAGATAGTCCATCAGGAACGACGCCGCCTGAAAGGCTGCATCGCGGTGCGACGAAGCGGCGACCACAAGCACGATGTTTTCGCCGGGCAGTATGTGGCCGTGACGGTGGATTGCTGTAAGCCCCGTCAGCGGCCAGCGCTCGACCGCCTGCCGGGCAATACGCAGGATTTCGGCTTCCGCCATGCCCGGATAGTGTTCCAATTCGAGCGCGGAAAGCGTTCCCGCCTCGTCGCGGCAAAGGCCGGAAAACGTCACCACCGCGCCGACGTCCCGGCGGTCCTTCGTGAGGCGCGCCACTTCGGCGTTCAAGTCGAAGTCCTCGACCTGAATCCGGACATCGGGGAGGATCGCCCGATTGGTCATGCTCCCAGGTCCCTAACCGCCGGTCATAGGCGGGAAAAGCGCGATCTCACGGGCTCCCGTCAGTGCTTCACGGTGATCAACGTGCTCGTGATTAATGGCGACCCGTATCGCATCGGGATATTGCAGCGCCCGCTCATACCCTTCCCCGCGCTCGCGCAGCCAGCGGAGAAGATCATGCACCGACCGGACATGCGCCGGCAGAATAACATCCTCTTCGGCCCGACCGATACGCTCGCGCACCCAGGCGAAATAGATCAGCTTGACAGCTTCGTTGCTCATTCGTCGACGATGTGCTTCAGGCCGGCGCGGAAATAGTCATAGCCGGTATAGAGGGTGAGCAGCGCCGAAACCCACAGCAGCACATGCCCGACCTGCGTCCAATATGGCACGATGTGGTCGCCGGTGGGACCGAGCAGCAGGAAGGCGATCGCCACCATCTGCGCGGTCGTTTTCCATTTGGCAAGACGGGTCACCGGCACGCTGACCTTGAGTTCGGCCAGATACTCGCGCAGGCCAGACACTAGGATCTCTCGGCACAGGATGATGATGGCGGCCCATAGCGACCAGCCGGCGATGCCGCCGCGATAGTCCGTATCCGCAGCAAGCAGCAGCAGGCAGGTTGCGACGAGAAGCTTGTCGGCGATCGGGTCGAGCATGCGCCCGATGTTTGACTGTTGCTGCCAGGCGCGTGCCAGGTAGCCGTCGAAATAATCCGTCACGCTGGCAACAATGAAAATGATGAAGGCGCTCCACCGCGCGAAATCACTGGATTGAAGCCTGCCCTCCAGGAAGAAGCACAGCACCACCAGCGGAACCGCAATGATGCGGCCGTAGGTGAGCATATTGGGGAGGTTGAATGCGCGCTTTGCCATGATTTACGTCGTTTCCGCCCAAGCCTAGTGAAATCAGAACCGATGATCGCCGGTCAACTGGTCAAACAGTGCTGACCCGGCGCAAGTGAGGCACATGCCATTAATTCTCATGAAAATGATTGTAGATCACCCGCGCAACCGACTCCGAGATGCCCTCCACTGACATCAGATCGTCCATCGCAGCGCGGCTGACCGCTTTCGCCGTGCCGAAATGCAGCAACAGGGCGCGTTTGCGGCTCGGGCCAATGCCACCGATTTCGTCAAGCGGGTTCTTCGTCATTTCCTTCTTGCGGCGGGCGCGGTGCGATCCGATGGCGAAGCGATGTGCCTCATCGCGCAGGCGCTGCACGAAATAGAGCACGGGATCGCGCACCGGCAACGTAAAGGATTCACGCCCCGCCGCGAAGAAGCGTTCGCGGCCCGCATCGCGATCGACGCCCTTGGCCACTCCAATCGCGGTAACACGGTCGGCCAAGCCGAGTTCGCCGATGATCTTGCGTACCGCCGACATCTGACCCTGGCCGCCATCGATGAATATGACATCGGGCCAGGCTGGAAACGCAGCCCCAATCACCTCGTCATCTTCGGACGCGGATCCCTCTGCGCTTTTGCCGCTTTCCTGCTCCTCCCTCAGCAGCCTTGAGAAGCGGCGCTCCATCACCTCGCGCATCATGCCGAAATCGTCACCTGGCGTTATGTCCGTCGAGCGGATGTTGAACTTGCGATACTGGTTCTTCACAAACCCTTCCGGTCCAGCCACGATCATCGCGCCGACGGCGTTGGTGCCCATGATGTGGGAGTTGTCGTAGACCTCGATGCGGGTGGGTGTTTTTTCGAGTGCGAATGTTTCCTTCAAGCCGGCCAGCAGCCGCGCTTGGGTCGACGTCTCGGCCAGCCGCCGCGCCAGCGCCTCGCGCGCGTTCTGCAGGGCGTGATCCGCCAGGTCCTTCTTCTCGCCGCGCTTGGGGACGATGATCGATACCCTGTGGCCGGCGCGGGTGGAAAGCGCCTGTTCCAGCAATTCCTGTTCATCTACCTCCTGCGCCAGCAGGATCATTTTTGGACATGGCTTGTCGTCGTAGAACTGGGCAAGGAACGAACCGAGCACTTCGCCGGCTTCGAGCGCCGGATCGGCTTTCGGGAAATAGGCGCGGTTGCCCCAATTCTGGCCGGTGCGGAAGAAGAACACCTGGATGCACACCTGCCCACCTTCCTGATGCAGCGCGAAGACATCCGCCTCCTCGACCGATTGCGGGTTGATGCCTTGGTGGCTCTGCACATGCGAAAGCGCCGCAAGCCGGTCGCGATAGACGGCTGCGCGCTCGAAATCGAGATCATCGGAAGCCACCTGCATCGCACCGGCGATCTGCGTCTTCACTTTCTGGCTCCGGCCCGACAGGAAGTCCTTCGCCTCCCCCACCAGCTCAGCATATTCCTCAGTCGACACCTCGCCGGTGCATGGCCCTGAGCAGCGCTTGATCTGGTAGAGAAGACAAGGCCGGGTGCGGGTCTCGAATACCGAATCCGTGCAGGTGCGCAGCAGAAAAGCTCGTTGCAGCGCATTGATCGTCCGCCCGACGGCGCCGGCGGAGGCGAAAGGGCCAAAATAGTCGCCCCTGCGCGACCGCGCGCCGCGATGCTTGAAGATACCAGGCGCCGCATGATCCCCGGTCACGACAATATATGGAAACGATTTGTCATCCCGCAGCAGTACATTGAAACGGGGCCGCAAGCGCTTGATAAGATTGGCTTCGAGCAACAGCGCTTCGATCTCGGTTCGCGTCACCACGAATTCCATCGTGACTGTCTCGCGCACCATCCGGCCGATGCGGTTGGTATGGAAGCGGCCTTGCGCATATGCCGTGACGCGCTTCTTCAGGCTGCGCGCCTTGCCGACGTAAAGCGCATCGCCAGCCGCGTTCATCATCCGGTAGACGCCGGGAGCATTGGGCAGGCGCTTCACCAATGTCTGGATGACATCGGCACCGACCATGCCATCGGCGTCGCCGCTATGCGCACTCCAGTCTATCGCGGTGAATGGCAGGTCCGGACCGGCCACAGCGCAACGGCTCGGCAGCAATCTCCTCTTCGTCGTCGGCATCGCCATCCGGCAGGTAGCCGGCCACGTCATCCGAAGCGGTATCCTTCTTCGGAATCGGCGGCATCTTGAGGGGAGGCGCTGCGGGACTCATTCAGCGATGCCTGACACGTCCGGTGTTTCCCACGCAAGATGCTGTCCGCCATCAAGCGCAATCATCTGCCCGGTGATCGACCGCGTCTGCCACAGATAGCGTATGGTTGCGCCGAACTCTTTGAGCAACGGTGCACGCTTCATCAGCAGCCCGCCGACCTGCGAATCGAAGTCATCTTGTTGCTGACGGATGCTTGCCAGAGCCGGTCCCGGGCCGATTGCATTGACGCGTATGCGTGGCGCAAGCGCCTGCGCCATTGTCACCGTCGCCGACCACATCGCCGACTTCGACAACGCATAAGTGAAATACCGCGGCGTCGGCCTCAAAACGCGCTGGTCGGCAATGTTGACCACAAGCCCCTCGCCATCCGCGGGAAGCGCTTCGCCCAGCGCGCGGGCGAGCGCTACGGGCGCTTTCACATGGATATCGAAATGCGTGTTCCAAACATCCCACGTGAAATCAGATACGGAATCATCCTCAAAGATCGAAGCGTTGTTGACGACAATCGACAAACGCCCGATCGCCCTCTCGGCCGACGCGATAAGATTGGCGACCTGACCTGCGTCGGTCAGGTCGGCTTCGACTACGGCTGCCACGCCGCCAGCGGCGCGAATGGACGTCGCCAGCGCCTGGCCTTCAGCGGCTGACCGGTTGCAATGGATCGCCACGCCAAATCCATGGTGCGCCAAATCTTCGACGATCGCGCGGCCGATGCGCCTGGCGCCCCCTGTGACGAGTACGTTGATCCGAGCTTCCGGCAATCTTTCCACCCAAATCTTTTCCAGCGGGCCTGGCGTCCGCCACGACAGAATATTACCGAGCGTTCGCACATTCGGCAGGAATGTGGCGATTTCGCCTTGATTGCGAGCGTACTCAAGGCGAACCGCCTAAAAAGATGAGGCCAATATAGGGTCTCGAACCCCTTGCACCAAGCGGACTGCCGGCCTCGCGGCAAATGCTGCTGACATCGCGCTGTTGCAATCGCGCAACGCAATGCTGCTGCCCAATTCGTGACGTCAAATCATCAAAGTTGCGATGGGCTGAGGCCGCATTTCAGCGCGAGATTCACCCGTCGAGCCAACGCCCCGGTCCTCTCTCCGGGCGGGCTCATCGTGAAATGACCACAGGGCGTCCAGAGTATCCTGTGGCTTAGGAGAACTAACGATGTCAGCCAGATTTCAATTTTCACGCCAAGGCGCAGCTGCTCTCGGCCTTCTCGCCTTCATGAGTGTCGGTGTTGCCCATGCCGCCGACGCAATCGACGCGCCGCCGCAGCCGGCGGAGGCGATGGAACTTCCTCCGGTCGCAAGCTGGACAGGCGGCTATGCCGGTGTAACCGCAGGGTACGGCTTCGCTGGCGAATCGCAGGGCAAAGGCGCCAACGTCGACACTGACGGATTCGTTGGTGGTGGTTTTATCGGCTACAATCAGGAACTTGGCAACGGCGTTGTGCTCGGTGGCGAAGGCGATTTGGGCTACAGCGGCGTCGAAGGCAACGATAGCGGCGTTCGCGTCAAATCCGGTGTTGACGGCTCGCTGCGGGCGCGCCTCGGCTATACCGTTACGCCCGACATTCTTGGCTACGTAACGGGCGGCGGCGCCGCAAAGCATATGTCTGTCCGCCAAGGTGGTGACGAAGACTCCGCCACCCAGGTCGGCTGGACCGCCGGCGTCGGCACCGACGTCAAGCTTACAGAGAAGGTGTTCGGCCGTGTCGAGTATCGTTACTCCGACTATGGCAGCGCCGAATTCAACACCGGCAGCGGCACACAAAAGGTCGATGCCAGCGATCATCGAATCCAGATGGGTGTCGGCTTCCAGTTCTAAGCTGCGATCGCAACCAACTGAAAGGCCGGGTCATATGCCTCGGCCTTTTGAATGGCTGAAGCCCGCCCCTGTTGGGCCCGCAGGATGAGCCGGCCCGACGACCCGCTTCGTCCGCAGTCGTCACCTTTGGTTTATCCACAAGCCGTATGCAAACCTCAGCCTCCCACCGAAGTGAGGTAAGGCTTGTCTTGATTTCGAGCGCGAATTGTGGCGGATGCAGCGTTATGATCGCGACATAGAGCCGATGATGATGAACCGCTTCGAAGGACCCGGCGCAAGAGAAGCCGGGATTCGCTACCTCGACGGTGACTTTCAGGTCACAAGCCCGGGGTCGTTCGTCCGCTGTGCAGTGACCGGTGAACGCATCGCCCTGGACGAGCTCAAATACTGGAGCGTCGCGAGACAGGAGCCTTACATCGACGCTGCATCCTCGTTGAAGCGCGAGATCGAATCGGATCCGTCGCTGCGTACGCGCAATTCGCGCTAACAAAATCTGATGTAAAACAGTTACTTATGGATAGCAACGGAATCGAGCTCTCAACGAGCCTGCCCTTGCCTTTTACGCCACGCCTTGAGCGTATCCTCGACGATCCTTGAGGCGACAGTCTGTTCCTTGAACACTGCGTCGATCTCAAGCACATCGAGCATTTGCTGAAAGCCGGCCGGCATGAAAGCCATGGGCAGACGCGCGGCGTCCTTCGCCGTCGTCACCAGCTGCAGACGTTCCTGGCGCGCCTCGGCCATGAGCCCGCGCAAATCATCGGCCGTGTAAAAATGGTGATCCGCAAAGGCGCGCGTCTCCACCACATCGGCACCGGCCTGACGCAAGGACGCGAAGAACTTATCCGGATGACCGATGCCGGCAAACGCAAGCACCCGCCGCCCGGCGAAGCGCTGCGGGTCGCGCGGCGCCGTCTCGGCCTCGTAGACCGGTCTGCCGGCACGCGATGCCGCGCGAACAACATGATCCGCGCCTACGCCCTCTCCCATCCGCAACAACCCATCGGCATAGCGCATCTGATCGACCAGACGAGCGCGCATGGGTCCGGCCGGTAGAACCCAGCCATTGCCGATGCCAAAGCGGGCATCCACGACGATCAACGCGTAATCGAGGTGAATGCGGGCGCTCTGAAAGCCATCGTCCATGATCAGGAAGTCGCAACCCTCCCCGATAAGCAGTCGCGCACCGGCCGCACGATCCGGTGCCACGGCGACGGGCGCGATGCCCGCGAGCAGCAGCGGCTCATCGCCAACATCCCGCGCCGTGTGCTTTGCTAAATCCACGAGACGCGCGCCGGCGGCCTTGCCGCCATGACCGCGCGACAGGATACCTGGCTTCAGTCGCATCGCGGCGGCTTGGCGCGCCAGCGCTATCACGACTGGGGTCTTGCCCGAACCGCCTACTGTGAAGTTGCCGACGCAAAGCACCGGTGCATCGACTTTCTCACGCCGGGCGCGGACGAGTCGGTGCCTGGCCGCAATCCCATAGGCAGTTGCGGTTGGACCGAGCGCAACCGCCTGCCAGCCCGTCCGCCGCCACCAGAAGGGGGGAGCTTTTATCGGCACGTCCGAACGTGTCTCACGGTTAAATTCGTTCTGCCGATAATGGTTCGATTCAATCTAGCCATGAAACGCTCTAGCCGCCGTTTGATTTTTCCAGTCGCGATTTTACGACCAGCGGCTGAATGAATGGATCAAGCGCCTTAAGCGTGCGCGCCAAAGCGCCACGCATGTTGTCCACCGTCGCCGCGCCTGCAAGGATCATTTCACGGCGCGCCGCTTCGTTGGTCAAAAGGTAGTTCACTGCGCCAGCCAGCATATCCTTGTCGCGCACGAGGCGCGCACCGCCGCTGTCGATCAGCCGCTGATAGGTGTCGCGAAAGTTCTGGACATTGCGGCCGGCCAAAACCGCAGTATCCAGCATCGCGGGCTCAAGCGGGTTCTGGCCTCCTTCGGAGGTGAGCGAACGGCCGACGAAGGCGATTTCGGTAAGGCGCAGATAAAGCCCCATCTCGCCGATCGTATCGCCGAGCAAAATATCGGTTGCCGGGTCGATTCCGCCGCCACCGGTGCGCCGCACCGAGTTGAGGCCCATCGACGCGAATTCCAGTGCGAGCGTGGCGGCCCGCTCCGGGTGGCGTGGCACGACGATGGTGAGGAGGCCCGGGTGCCGTGTGCGCAACATGGCGTGCACTTCCGCTGCGAACGTTTCCTCGCCTTCATGGGTCGAGACCGCCGCCCAGGTCGGCCGATCGCCGATCTGCTTTTGCAGTGTTGCAAGTGCAAGATCATCGGCCGATGGCGGGTCGACATCCACCTTGAGATTGCCAGAGACCGTTACCGGCCTGGCCCCGAGCGCCTGAAACCTTTCGCCATCGACCTCAGATTGAGCAACCACATGGGCGAGGTTCTCGAACAGTGCCTCTGCCACATGCGGGCGCTTCTTCCAGGAGCGGAAGGAGCGGTCGGAAAGCCGGCCGTTGACCAGAACCTGGGGGACGCGCCTCTCGCCAAGCTCAAGGATCGTCATCGGCCATATCTCGGATTCGGCGATGATGACGAGGTCGGGCTCCCAGTGATCGAGGAAGCGCCTGACCGCGGGCCTCAGGTCCAGCGGCACATACTGGTGGATGATGTTGCCGCCGAAAATCTCTTCCGCGACCTGTGCCGACGTCACTGTGCCCGTTGTCAGCACGACGTTGACGCCATAGCCGAGAATGCGCTGAAGCAGCGGCACGACAGCGTTGGTTTCGCCGACGCTTGCCGCATGCACCCAGATGATCGGCCCCGGCGGGCGAGGTTTGCTGGCAAAGCCGTAGCGCTCGCGGCGGCGGCTCCGGTCTTCCTTGCCCCTGCGGGCACGCCAGGCGACGTATGTACCCACGAAGGGATAGACGGTTGCGCCGCCGAGCCGATACGCGCGCAGGACCGCCTTTGCCCAACGCTCACTCATGCGCGGCCATCGACGATGCGGTGGACGCGATCCGTGGCCGCGTTGAGCGCGTCGGTAACGTCCTGCCGCTTGCGTTCCATTTCCGCGGCGTCGGCATCCACGGGAACGTAAATCGGTTCTCCTACGATCAAGCCCCGTTTTCCGAAAGGAAGGTTGATGGTGGTCTTGTCCCATGTCTTTTCCAGAACCTTGCGGCGACTGGTGGTCATGGCGATCGGTACCACCGGGCGTCCCGAGATTCGTGCGAGGGTGATGATACCCATGCCAGCCTGGCGCGGTGTCCCATGCGGTATGTCTGCGATCATGCAGACGTTGCTACCGCCTTCGAGCGCCTTTTTCAGGGCAATAAGCGCCTGAGCACCGCCCTTCTCAAGCTTCCGCTTCTTCGAGATTCGGCCGCCGGAGCCGCGCACCGCCTGAAAACCGAATTTCTCGATCACCAGCGCATTCAGTTCCGCATCCGCGCTGCGCGACACCATCGCCGAAAGCGGCCGCCCACGCGGGTATAAGATCGGCGCCATCAGGTGCTGCCCATGCCAGATGGCAATGATCGCAGGTGTGACTTCCTCGTAGGATTTGGCGACATCGGCTGATCCCTCAACCAGCCTGGTGGTGGCGCGGATAAGCCGAAGGCCGTTGGCGAGCAAGCTTGCGATCGAAGCCTTTACAAGGCGTGACTCTGCAAGCGGCTTGCGGACCTTCTGCCAGAAAGACTTTACCCGCCCGCCGGATCGCTTCCTTTTCGGCATCCGGCCAGCCACTCGCGCCACGCGGCCGTCGCTCATCCTTGCGGATCCAACAAACGGTGCAGGTGCACGACGAAGTATCGCATATGGGCATTGTCGACGCTGCCCTGCGCCTTGCTCTTCCAGGCTGTCAGCGCGGAGGCATAGTCCGGAAATATCCCAACAATATCCAGATCGTCGAGGTTACGGAATTCCGTCGACCTCAGTGACTTGAGTTCCCCCCCGAAAACAAGGTGCAGCAGCTGCTTCTTGGCGTCTTCTTCGGCCATGTAATGATCCTGAGTCGTGCGAAAGCTTGGACTGATCTAGATGAAATTCGGCAATTTTGGAACCGAAGGAAGCTCGCCCGCCGCGTCTCACCGCAAAGAAACCAACTTGGGCATGAAGATCGAGAACGACGAGATCGCCGACATCGATGTCATGCGAAATAGGAATGAGCTTCGCCACGTTCGCTCTACGGTCTCGACACCACCGCCTGCTGCGAAATGACATCCGCCATCACCGACAGCAACTCACCGCTGCCCGCCACAAGCGGGCCGTGACTGACAATTTTACCGGCATAGCGCGGCGGTTGACGATGTTCGTTCCACAGCATGCCCCCCGCCTCGCGCAAAATGAGATCAGCGGCGGCTAGGTCCCAATCGTGCGCGTTCGCCTTGACGAACGTGGCGTTCAGGCTGCCATCGGCTATCATCGCGAGACGATAGGCCAGCGAAGGAATGTAGGATTTGCGCTCGATCGTCTCGATCACTGCCTGCGGCAGTGCGTCGATCATCGGCTTTGGACCGCCGATGATCAGCCGCTCGCCAGCACCACGCACTGCGAGACGGACATCATTGCGAAAGGCGCCTTGTCCGGGAAGCGCAAAATAGGTCTGCTGCCGCGCCGGGCATTCGAGCACGCCCGCAATCGACCTGCCGTCCTCGACCACCGCGACACTGACGCACCAAAGATCGAGCCCTTCGAGAAAACCGCGCGTTCCATCGATCGGGTCGACCACGAAGGTCCGCCGGGCCGAGAGCCTCGCCGCGCCGTCCGCCGTCTCTTCGGAGAGCCAGCCATAGTCCGGCCGCGCCGCGAGCAGCGTCTCGCGCAGGTAGCGGTCGGCGGCGTAGTCCGCCTCGCTGACCGGCGAACTGCCGGCTTTCATCCAGACTTCCGGGGCCTTGCGGAAATAGCTCATGGCGATGCGCCCCGCCTGCCGCGCCGCCTCCCGAAGGAGGTCGAGATCGGCCTGCAGACCGGCATCCACTGCGATCGGGTCAGCTTCCGGCAAGGGTCATACCTTCGACGAGAAGCGTCGGCGCGGCCGTTCCGAAATTGCGGTCGAGGTCGCTGGCAGGAACCAGCCGCAGGAACATGTCTTTGAGATTGGATGCAATGGTGACCTCCGAGACGGGATAAGCCAACTCGCCATTGTCGATCCAGAAGCCGGAAGCACCGCGGCTGTATTCGCCGGTGAGCATGTTGACGCCCTGGCCAAACACTTCCGTGACGTAGAAGCCGGACCGCAGCGATTGGATCAGGGCTTCGGGCGACTGGGTGCCGGGCTCGATCGACAAATTGGTTGAGGACGGCGATACGGACGAGCCACTCCGCGCGCCACGGCCATTGGTGCTGAGGCCGAGTTCATGCGCGGCGGATGTCGACAGGAACCAGTGGTTCAGCACCCCTTTGTCCACCATCGTAAGTGTCTCGCCCTCAACGCCCTCTCCGTCGAAGGGGCGCGACGCCTGGCCGCGACGGCGCGTCGGCTCGTCGATGACGGTGATTGCCGCCGACGCCACCTGCTTGCCCATCATATCGCGCAGAAAGCTGGTCTTTCGGGCGACCGATGCACCGTTTATGGCGCCCGCCAGATGCCCCGCAATACCACGCGCGACCCGCGGATCGAAGATCACCGTGACCTCACCGGTTTTCGCCTTGCGGGGATTGAGGCGGCGCACAGCCCGGTCACCCGCGATCCGGCCGATATGCTCGGCAGAGTCGAGATCGGCGAAGTGCAGGCGCGAGGAATATTCATAGTCGCGCTCCATGCCGGTGCCTTCGCCGGCAATCACGCTGGCCGAGCGCGAGAAGCGAGAGCCGACATATTGGCCGATGAAGCCATGCGACGTCGCCAGCACCAGCCCGCCCATGCCGGCACTGGCGCCGGCCCCGCCGGAGTTGGTGACGCCCGGCACGGCCAAGGCTATCGCTTCCGCCGCAAGCGCGTCTTCCCGCAGCCTGTCGGCGGAGATTTCGGTTGGATCGTAGAGGTCCAAATCGCGAATCGCCTTTGCCAGAAGCGCCGCATCGGCGAGACCCTGGTACGGGTCTTCCGGCGACACCCGAGCCATGGCAACTGCCCGCTCGGCCAGCGTTTTGGCATCCGAAGCCGCGGTAGCGGAAACGCTGGCGACGCGCCTGCCCACGAACACCCTGAGCGAAACGTCATCGCTTTCGGCGGCACTTGTCGATTCGACCTTGCCGAGGCGCACCGATACACCTGTCGAGCGCCCGCGCACCACGACCGCGTCGGCGGCATCCGCGCCCGCGCTCTTGGCGGCGTCCACCAGCGCCAGAAACGCGGTCGATCAGGCTTGAAGCTTCGAGCGTGGCATCCATTTGGCTGTCCGGTGCGTTTCTTGTTTCCCACGCACCATCTATTGTTCCGCTCCGGCTTGTGCAATGGCTGGACGAGGGCGCCCCGTTTTAACCGGCGACATGCCCTCTAGTCGGGAGCAATCAGATGATGCCTTTCCACCTGGCCTTTCCGGTTCGCGACCTTGAAGAAACCCGTGCTTTCTATGGCGAGGTCCTCGGCTGCGCGATCGGCCGTTCGTCGGAAACCTGGATCGATTTCGACCTGTTCGGCCACCAGATGTCGGCGCATGTCCGGCCGACAGCAGCGCGCCCGGACGCCGACGGCAAAGTGGATGGCAAGCTGGTGCCGATCCCGCATTTCGGCGCGGTGCTGTTGATGGATGATTGGCGGAAACTCGCGACAAGGCTGGAGGCGCGTTCCGATATCGACTGGATCGAGGAGCCGATGATTCGCTTCAAGGGGGAACCCGGCGAGCAGGCGACACTGTTTATCCGTGATCCGTCCGGCAACGCTCTTGAGTTCAAGGGTTTCCGGTCGCTCGAACAGATATTCGCGCATTGACGATGTCGCCACCATGACCGGGAATCCACGGCAGGCGCATGCTGCAAAATTCACCACCGGATCGACGCTCCGCCACGTCATCGTCATGACCGCGACCGGTTCCGTTGGGTTGATCGCCATTTTCATCGTCGATGCCCTTAACCTGTTCTATATTTCCATGCTCGGAATTGCAGAACTGGCGGCGGCGGTTGGTTTTGCATCGACGCTGCTCTTTTTCACCATCTCGGTCGCCATCGGCTTCACCATTGCCTGCGGCGCCCTTGTCTCGCGCTGTCTCGGACGCGGCAACCGCGAGGAAGCGGCGCGCATGGGCGGCGCCTCGCTGGTCTTCATGGGGTTGACCACGTCGCTGATCTCGCTCGCCCTGTGGCCTTTCCTGCGCGAACTGGTGGCCCTGATGGGCGCGCGCGGCCAAACGCTGGATCTTTCCGTCCAATTTCTGCGCATTGTGCTGCCCTCGACCCCGTTGGTGGCCCTGGGTATGTGCACCACCGGCATTTTGCGCGGCGTGGGCGATGCGCGACGCGCCATGTATGTGACGCTTGGCGCAGGCCTCGCGGCTGCGGTGTTCGATCCCATCCTGATCTTTGCGCTCGATCTCGGACTCGATGGCGCTGCGATCTCGACCGTGCTGGCGCGGGTGGTGATGCTGGCGATCGGCATCCACGGCGCGCATACCGTTCACAGGCTGGTGCGCCTGCCGGATTGGCGCAGACTGAAAGAGGCGGCGCAGCCGTTCTTCGCGATCGGTTGGCCTTCAGTCCTGACGCAGATCGCCACACCGGTCGGCAACACCTACGTGACCTACGAAATGGCTGCGTTTGGCGATCAGGCTGTGGCCGGCTGGGCGATCATCGGCCGCATCGTCCCGGTTTCCTTCGGAGTGATCTTCGCACTGTCAGGCGCGGTCGGGCCGATCCTCGGTCAGAATTTCGGTGCCCGCAAATTCGATCGCCTGAACTCGACCATGCGCGACAGCCTGATGTTCACCGTCGTTTATGTGACTGTCATGTGGGCGCTGCTGGCGATTTTCGCCGGACCGATCGCCAGCATGTTCGGGGCGGTCGGAACATCGCGCGAGCTAATCATGTTCTTCTGTCATTTCGCGGCTGGCAGTTTCCTGTTCAACGGCGCGATTTTCGTGGCGAGTGCAGCTTTCAACAATCTCGGCTATCCAACCTATTCCACCCTCTTCAACTGGGGACGCGCGACGCTGGGTACCATTCCGTTCGTCTGGGCAGGCGCTTACTTATTCGGCGCAACCGGCGTCGTCGCCGGCTGGGGGCTGGGTGCGGTGGTGTTCGGTGTGGTGTCGATGCTGGTATGTTTCCGCGTCATTCGCCGGATAGAAGCCAGTCCGCCCTCCGAAGCCCCCTTGCCCGGACCTCCCCCGTCCGCGCAGTCGCCATTCTCGACCGCAAAGGCCGCTACATTGCAGGAGTAGACTGGGCGCGCTTCCCTGTTTTCCCTCGCGCTTCGCGCAGAGCGACCGCTCGCTCCACCGCCCTTTTCACCTCGTCCTTGACGCCGACCGTCTCGGCGAGCACGGCTCCGACCTTCATGAAATCGAGCGCCCGGAAACCGGATACAGGTGGACGTATGAGGATATCGGGTTGCGCGTGCTCCAGCTTGCCGGCGATGATCGACTGCATCAACAACTGCGTCGCGCCGAACATCAGCTCGATCGAATTGGGCTTCGTCCGTCCACCGGCTTCCGGCGCGCCGACAACATCGACGGCGATGACGATATCGGCCAGTTCCGGTCAGCAGGTCGAATGGAACAGGATTGTAGATGCCGCCGTCGATGAACAATACGCCGTCGCGCTGCACCGGCTGGAATACGGCAGGGATGGCTGCAGAAGCACCAAGTGCCGAGATCAGATCGCCCTCGGCAAAAACCGCAAGCTTGTGGCCATAAAAATCCGTCGCCGTAACCTTCAGCGGTATCTTCAGTTCTTCGAAGGTGTCGGGTATCGCGTCAGGCAGGAAAGCTTTCAGAATGCGCTCGACATTGAACTGACTGACACGCAGTCCGCCCTGCAGCGCCTCCGCCACAGTGCCGGGCCGCGCCTTCCACATGCGGCTGGCAACCTCGACGCGGCGGCCCAGAACGCTGGCAGCGTAGTGATGGATGTCGCGGCCGGTCATTCCCGCCGCCATCCCCGCGCCCATGATCGCACCGATCGACGAACCCGAGATCGCCACCGGCGTGATGCCTAACTCATCCAGCACCTCAATCACATGGATATGTGCAAGGCCGCGCGCTCCACCGCCTCCGAATGCCACCGCGAATGTCGGGCTCATCGGCCGACTGCCTTACGATTTCTCGGCGGGTCCGATGATCAGTACCGCCGGCTCGACGGTTAGAAGCTTGCGCGCGACCTCCTTGGTCTGCTCAATCGTCACCGCATTAATGTACTCCGCCCGACGCTCGAAATAATCAGCGTCCAGGCGATCGAGCTGCAATTCGACCAATGTCGACGCAATGGCAGTCGAGGAGTTGAGATTGTTGATGGCATACGCGCCGACCAGGTACTTTTTCGCTGCCGCGAGCTCCGCCTCCGTCGGCCCGTTTTCAGCCATCTGCTCTACCACGTCGCGAATGATACCGAGCGTCTCCCCGCCCTTGCCTGCACGTGTCGATGTCCCGATCGTCAGTGAATTCGAATGCTCGTAGTTTGCGATGGACGAGTCGATCCCATAGGTCAGGCCGCGCTTCTCGCGGACCTCCTGGTAAAGCCGGGACGTGAAACTGCTGCCGCCGAGAATGTTGTTCATCAGTACGGTGGCAAAAAACTCCGGATCCTTCCGGGCGACACCAGGGTAAGCGAGCATCAGCGTCGTTTGCGGTAAATCGTACTCGTAGCGAACCACCTGATCGAGCTTCGGATGTGCATCCGCCACCGGCGTCAGCATCGGCTTCTCAGGCAGGCTGCCAAACAGCTTGTCAAGCTCGCGCTTCAGTGTTTCGGCATCGATCGCGCCGACCACCGCCACATGCAGTCCGTCGCGCGCGAAGATAGCCTTATGCACAGCGCGAAGATCGTCTGCGGTGACCGCCTTCACCGAAGCTTCCGTCCCCTCATCCCGCCGCGAATATGGATGGTCGCCATAGAGCGCCTTCAACCAGCGTATCTTTGCCTCGGTTTGTGGGTCCTTTGCGTCGGATTGGATGCCCGAAATGATCTGGCCACGAATGCGGTCGATCGGCGCCTGATCGAAGCGTGGCTTGGTGACCGCCATCTGCAAGAGTGCCAGCGCTTCATCCTTCTGGTCGGCGAGCATTCGCATCGAGCCATAGATATTGTCGCGACTGGAGTTGAAGCTCATCTCTGCACCGACATCGTCCAGCTTGATCTGGAACGCATCGCTGTCGAGATCTCCCGCACCTTCGTCGAAAAGGCCGGTCATAAGGTTGACCAAGCCTTCCTTGCCTGCAGGATCCTGCGTCTCGCCGCCGTCGAAGGCGAAGCGGACCGAGATTATCGGTACCGAATAATCCTCCACCAACCAGGCGCTTATGCCGCCGTCCGACTTTACCTGCTGGATTTTCACAGCTGCGCTCGTTGGCGCGGTCGCCACGAGGAACAAAAGCGCTAGCGGTGCAAGCAGGGAAGCGGCGTGAGATGCAATTCGATTGGTCATTCTGGCTGCCCCGCTCAATTGGACGTTTCTTGCGACGGACGAAGATACGCCGTCACCGCATGCTGCGGATTGAGATACTTCACCGCAGCGGCCTTCACCTGGTCTGCCGTCACGGTCTGGATCTTGTCCGTCCACTGCTGGACATCCTGTACGGTGCTTCCCGTCGTCAGCGCCGATCCGTACATATTCGCCATGCTTGCAGGGCTGTCCTGTTCGAAGATCATGCTGCGAACAAGGCGCTTTTTTGCCTTCTCCAACTCGTCAGCCGTAACGCCTTCGCGCTGGATACGGGAAATCTCCGTTTCCACTGCGGCTTGGACCTTGTCGAGACCATCGGCGCCGCGAGGAGAGGCGTAGACCGAGAAACTGGTCTCATCGAGGGCCGTGCCGTCATAGTAGGCTCCCGCCCCTGACGAGATGCCGTCCTTGACGATGAGTTGCTGATAGAGACGACTGCGCGTGCCGCCCCCGAGGATCTCAGCGAGAAGATCGAAGGCTTCCGCCTCGCCCGCCTCGGCAGTCCGGTAAGAGGGCGCCAGCCAGTAGCGCGCGAAGCTTGGAATGGTCACGCGAGGATCGGTCATTGTGACGGTCCGGCTGGTATTCTGCTCCGGCTCGGTGGGGCGAATGCGTGGCGGCAGATCAGGTCCGCGCGCCACCTTACCGTACGTTTCCTCCGCCATTTTGCGGACGTCGTCGCTATTGACGTCGCCGGCAATGACCAGGACGGCATTGTTCGGCGTGTAATAGCGGTTGTAGAAAGCGACCGCGTCATCGCGATTGAGCTTCTCCATCTCGTGCATCCAGCCGATGACCGGCACGCGGTAGGGATGGTTCTGGAAAAGTGTCGCCCGCACCTCCTCCTGCAACAGGCTTCCCGGGTCTCCCTCGATGCGCATTCGGCGCTCCTCGAGCACGACGTCCCGCTCCGGCCCGATCACGTCATCGGTGAGGATCAGGTTGCGCATACGGTCGGCCTCAAGTTCCATCATCGTCCGCAGAGCGTCGGGTGAGATGGTCTCGTGATAAGCCGTGAAATCGTAGGACGTGAATGCGTTTTCATTGCCGCCGATTTCGGCCACCGTCGCGTCGAACTCACCGGGCTTGTGGTTCTTCGTGCCCTTGAACATCAGGTGCTCGAAGAAGTGAGCTATGCCGGACTTTCCGGGCGGTTCGTCGGCGCTGCCGACCTTGTACCAGACCATATGGGTGACGATCGGAGCGCGGTGGTCCGGGATCACCACCACTTCCATGCCGTTGGAAAGCAGAAAGTCAGCGACGGGCTCGCGCTTTGCGGGCGTGTCTTGGGCCTCCGCGAAGCCGATCGGCAAGGCCACGCACAACAGGAGTGCGGATCCGGCAAGAAGACGGCGAACCGTTCGGGTTTCGAGATACATGCAAGCTCCCGTGGCGAAATCGATGCGGCCTTATACGGGCCGACGGGCACTGGCGAAAAGTGAATTGTTTGTCATTCTAGCGGGAGGAAGGCTGAAGTCGGGCCGATCCAGCTATTCTCCCGAGCGCTTTCTGCGTCCGCGTGGAGAAGTCACACGTTTCGGCATCGACGACCAGAACGCGCCAGCATCAATGGATATTTCTAGGAGAACTCCAGGAACCGGATGACGGTCTCACCGTAGCCGCGTTCATCCAAGACTTCGAACCCGTCGACGGGACCGAATGGCACGGCAGCGGTTTCCTCGACAACGCAAAGCGCGCCGGGAACCAGCCAGCCACCGGAACCAGCAGAAAGCAGAGCGTGTTCGCCAAGACCTTTGCCGTAGGGCGGGTCGGCGAACAACAAGCCGAAGGGCTGGATGGTGCCAGCATCGCCCAAATTGGTCGCGTCACGCCGGAATATCTTCGTGCGACCTGTCAGGCCGAACGCTTCGACATTGGTGCGGATGAGCCCCCTGCCCTCTGCGGATTCCTCGATGAACATGCAGTAGGCCCCGCCGCGCGACAGCGCCTCCAGCCCCAGCGCGCCAGTGCCGGCGAACAGGTCGAGGATGCGCGCGCCCGACACCCGATCACCGAAGCGGTGGGCCAGGACGTTGAATACCGCTTCACGGGTTCGGTCGGTGGTTGGGCGAATGTCATGGCTGCGCGGCGTCGCCAGCGGACGCCCCCGGAAATCGCCGCCGACAATGCGCATGCGTTACTCGCCCTTGCGCGGCGGTTTGCCGGAGCGCGGCGGGCGTGGAGCGCCACGACCAGCACCACCCTCTCCGCGCGGCTTGTCGAAGCGCTTCCCACCGCCCGGTTTGGCGAATGCGGGTCGGCGCGCTTTCTTTGCGTCGGCCTCAGCCTTTTCAGCCGCGACCCTGCCAGCGCCTTGTGGACGGGCCCCCGGCGCCATCCAGACATTGGCCTTGCGGACGCCCGGCGGCTCGATCGGACGCTGCTCGCGCTCGCCCTTTTTTCCACGCGGGCGGTCACCGAACTCCGGCTTGCTTCGTGGTCTGTCGCCGAATTCGGGCTTCGATCCGCGATCGGGTCGATCGCTGCGTTCGAAGCGCGGCTTGGTAGAGAGCTTGCCGAGGGCCTCGTCACGGCCATTTTCGCGACGCTTGCGGTTTTTGATCAGGCCGCCCTCACCAATTCGGCCGGGCATGCCGTCGCGGACGATCCTTGGCCGCGCAACTTCCTCCATAGGTGCTTCGGTCCGCCTGACCGGCTTGTTGGAGAACGGCTTGACGATCTCGGCCTCGAAATTCGCGCCTGATTCTTCGATCAGTCGCTCGCCAAGCTGCTCACGCAGCATTTTGCCCTTCAGCTCCTGAACGTGACCCTCCGGCAAGTCGCCAAGCTGGAACGGTCCGAACGAGATGCGGATAAGGCGGTTCACGTCCAGGCCCAGCGCGCCCAGGATGTTCTTGACCTCGCGGTTCTTGCCTTCGCGCAGGCCGAGCGTCAGCCAGGCGTTCGAGCCCTGCTCGCGGTCGAGCGATGCCTCGATGGACCCATAGAAAACACCATCAACGGCAATGCCATCCTTCAAACCCGCAAGCGCGGATTCCGCGACCTTACCGTGCACGCGCGCCCGGTAGCGCCGCAGCCATCCGGTGGCAGGAAGCTCCAGCGTACGCGCAAGACCACCATCATTGGTGAGCAGCATCAGGCCTTCGGTGTTGATGTCGAGGCGTCCGACCGTGATCAGCCTAGGCAGGTCCGACGGCAGCACATCGAACACGGTTTTGCGGCCCTCCGGATCGCGGCTGGTGGTGACCACGCCGGCGGGCTTGTGGAACAGGAACAGTCGGGTCCGTTCGACCGGGGGCAGCGGATTGCCGTCCAATTCTATTACATCTTCGGCTGTAACGTTGAACGCGGGGCTTTCCAGCACCCGGCCATTGACCCTGACGCGGCCAGCGGCAATCAGTTCCTCGGCGTCGCGCCGCGAGGCAATCCCGACGCGCGCCAGCCGCTTGGCAATGCGTTCGCCTTCGGCTTCCTCAGCCCCCGCAGTTTCGTGGCGGACAAAGGACTTGCGCTCGCCGTCCTGCCGCGGCGGACCGCCCTCGCGCTTCTCGAACGGCTTGCGGGTTTGGAAGCCTCCGCCCCCCGAGGGCTTGTCGAAGCGGCGAGGCCTGTCGCTATCACCGCCTGGGCGATCGCCCCGTTCAAAGCGGCGTGGTTTGAAGTCGCCGGCGCCCTCGCCGCGCTTCGCATACGGTTTTCCTTCAGGGCGTGGACCGGCGTGGAACGGACGTTCAACGCGCTCGGCCTTTGCCTCTCCGACGTCCCGCTCAGCGAAGCGCTCGGTTGAGGCGGGGCGCGCAGCGCCTTCGCCAAGCGGCCTGAAGGATCCGCCGTCGCCCTGCGTGCGTTCGCGGAATGCTCGCTGCGGCCTGTCACCATCCTCGCGCGGGCGGAATGGCTTGTCGCCGCGCGGCTTGAACGACCCTTCGCGACGAGGCTTGAACGATCCCTCGCCACGAGGTGTGTATGGTTTGCCTTCGCCACGCGGTGCAAACGGCTTGCCCTCGCCCTGCGTGCGCTCGCGGAACGACCGCTCCGGCCTGTCACCATCCTCGCGCGGGCGGAACGGCTTGTCGCCTCTGGACTTGAACGACCCTTCGCCGCGCGGTTTGAAATTGCTCTCACCGCGCGGCTTGAACGATCCTTCGCCTCTCGGCTTGAACGATCCTTCGCCCCTCGGCTTGAACGATCCCTCGCCCCTTGGCTTGAACGATCCTTCGCCACGCGGCGTATAAGGCTTGCTTTCACCGCGCGGCTTGAGCGATTTGCCCTCACTCTGCGGGCGCTCGCGCGATGGCTGTCCGGCGCCGCGTGGCGCGCGATCTTCGGCCGCGTCGGTACGGGCTGGCGAAGCGCGAAACGGCTTGCCTGTCTTGTTGCCAAACGCCGGCTTGGCGCCAAACCGCCGCTTCTCTCCCGGCTTGCCACCCTTGGCGCCGGGCCGGCCTCCGTCACGCGGTCCGCGCGACTTCCCGCCGGCTCCGGGTTTGCCTCCGCGAGGCGGTTTCTTACTGTCGTCATCCATAGGGTTTTGCCTTTTGCGGCGCGGTGTAGCAGTAACGTTTCCACCAAGCGAGGGAAATGTCTCGGTGATACACCTGTGAAACCTCCGGATTTCATGAGTCTTGCGCTTGCAGAAGCGGCGGCGGCAGCGAAGCGCGGCGAGGTGCCGGTCGGCGCCGTGCTTGTGCTAGACGGTCGGGCTGTGACCCAGGCCGGGAACCGCACGCGGGAACTGCGGGATGTCACGGCGCATGCGGAAATGTTGGTGATCCGCGAAGGTGCCGCCAAGCTGGGTGCAGAACGGCTCAACGATGCTGATGTTTACGTGACGCTGGAGCCTTGTACCATGTGCGCGGCGGCGATTTCATTCGCGCGCATCCGGCGCCTCTACTTTGGAGCAATCGACGAAAAAGGGGGTGCGGTGGTCAGCGGCGTGCGGTTCTTTTCATCGCCGACCTGTCATCACATTCCTGAAATCTATCCCGGGATTGGCGAACAACCGGCCGCCCACATGCTCACAGAGTTTTTTCGGCAGAGACGCGAGCCGTAGCCTGCTGGCTTGTCACCAGGGTACGAGATCGGCCCAGGTCTTGTCCTTCTTCTTGCGCGCTTCCGCCCTCAGACGGCGCTCTTTCTTGAGTTCGTCCTCGCCAAGTTCACCGACCGGCGCAGCGGCCGAGGCCTGGCGGTAGTCGGTCGGCGGCTCGCTCAGATACTTGCGGCTGGTCGGACTACCCTGACGCGTCTCCGCCATCTTCTGCTTGAACTGCTGGGCCTGCAGTGCCGTGCTCGTCCCGGTCGGCTGCACGCCGGACTCCTGTGAGCGCGTGTTTATGACGGAACTCTTTTCCTTCGGGAAGCGCGAGGCGGACTCTCTCGCCATATCGGTATCGATCTGAGGCCGCCAAGACGGATCGTTGCTGTTCTCGTCGGCTTCGGCACGCAACCGCGCGCGCTTCTCCTCAGGAGACTCAACCCACGCGGCATTGCCTGCTGAAACGACGCTGTCTTGCGGCGATGGCAGCGATGCGATCTCCGCCTTGCTCGGGCGCACAAGCGTGGGACGAGGCTTGTAGTCAACAGCAGGACGCTTCGCCGGCCCAAGCGAGAAGATGTTGCTGACGTCGCTGACCAACTGGTCGCTCGCGGTCTTGTCGGTGCCGTAGGTCGGCGACTGACAGCCAGCAAGCATTGTTCCAGCAATCAGAAAACTTGCAGCAGCCACGATACCGCGACGGTTTGCCGTCATGCCCAAAGGTCTCAAAACGCTAAGCCTCGTATTTTGTCCGGATTCGCCCCAGACCGCACTTGACCGGTAAATCCGGCGATAGTTTGTCGTCGAAAAACGTTAACCTTCTATCGCACTTTCATACGACCGAATACGAAGCCTAGCAGAATCAACCGATTCTTCCCAACTTTTGCAATTCGCGCAGCGCGGCAGCATCGCGTGCCGAGACATCGGGAAATTGCGGATCGGAACCGACATCATCCGTGTAGCGCCAGGAGCGAGCGCATTTGGTGCCTGCCGCGAGGCTTGGCACCACCGCGACGCCCGCCACGTCGTCCAGCCGGAAGGCGTCCACCGGCCCTTCACCCGCCGACACTTCGATAGCGCTGGTGATGGCGACCTCTGCGAGGTCGACACCCTCCACCGCCGCACGCAGTTCCGCATCTGTAATGAACACCCTCGGCGCCGCTTCCAGTGACGAGCCAATCACTTTCCTGGCTCGCTCGATCTCTAGCGCTGCGGTAACGACGCCGCGCACGCGTCTGATCTTGCGCCACTTTTCGGCAAGTCCCTCATTCCGCCAGTCCGCCGGAACCTCGCGAAATTGCTGCAGATGGATCGAACGCGTGTCGGGATAGCGCTCCATCCAGGCTTCTTCCGTTGTGAACGGCAGCATCGGGGCAAGCCATGTAGCCAGATGGTCGAACAGGTGGCGCACCACCTGCACGGCGGCCAGCCGGCGATTGCTCGACGGCGCGTCGCAGTAGAGCGCATCCTTGCGGATGTCGAAATAGAACGCCGACAGATCGACAACCATGAAGTCGAGCAGCGCCTTGGTGATGCGTTTGAAGTCGAAGGCGTCATAGCCGCCGCGCACCACCTCGTCGAGTTCCGACAGGCGGTGCAGCATCAGCCGCTCCAGTTCCGGCATGTCCACTGGCGCAACGTCTTTGCCCTCGTCATGCGCCAGCGTGCCCAGCATCCAGCGCATGGTGTTGCGCAGCTTGCGGTAGGCGTCGATGTTGGTCTGCAGTACATTTTTGCCGAGCCGCTGGTCTTCCCAATAATCGGTCGTCATCACCCAGAGGCGGAGGATATCGGCCCCGGACTGCTTCATGACGTCCTGCGGGACGACCGTGTTGCCGAGCGATTTCGACATTTTGCGGCCTTCCTCGTCCATGGTGAACCCATGGGTGACGACCGCGTCGTACGGCGCGCGGCCACGCGTACCGCAGCTTTCCAGCAGCGACGAGTGGAACCAGCCGCGATGCTGGTCCGAGCCCTCGAGATAGACGTCGGCAGGCCATTTCAGGTCCGGCCGGTCCTCCAGCGTGAATGCGTGGGTGGAACCGGAATCAAACCACACGTCGAGGATGTCCTTGACCATCGTCCATGGCTCATTGGCGCGGCTGCCAAGGAAGCGCTCGCGGGCGCCTTCAGCGAACCAGGCGTCCGCGCCCTCCTGTTCGAAGGCGTCCATTATCCGGGCGTTGACTGCTTCATCGTTCAGCACATTGCCGTCGTCGTCCGCAAAGACGCAGATCGGCACGCCCCATGCGCGCTGTCGCGACAGAACCCAGTCCGGCCGCTCGGCGATCATGGCACGCAGGCGCGTCTGGCCGCCGGCGGGAACGAAACGCGTGGCGTCGATTGCCGCGAGAGCGCGGGTGCGGAGGGTGTCTGGAGCCTTACCCTCCCCCTTGTGGGGAGGGTCGGCGCGCAGCGCCGGGGTGGGGTGAGCGGTGCCGACACCCCCACCCGCGCCTTGCGGCGCGACCACCCCCCTCGAGGGGGAGGTGATCCCAAACCCATCCAACTCCTTGTCCATATAGACGAACCATTGCGGCGTATTGCGGAAGATCACCGGCTTCTTCGAGCGCCAGCAATGCGGGTAGCTGGTGCTTCAGCCTGCCGCGCGCGAACAGCATGTTGCGGGCGATCAGCGCATCGATCACCGCCTTGTTCGCGTCGCCCTTCTTGCCGTTGTCATCGATCACGCGCGCCGCGCCGCCTTCGCGGTCCGGGCCGAAACCCGGCGCGTCCTTGGTGAAGAAGCCTGCATCGTCGACGGTGAAGGGGATGGCGGTGTCGATGCCGCGGGCGCGCAAGTCCTTCGCCGCGCCCATCCACGCGTCGAAGTCTTCGCGGCCATGGCCGGGTGCGGTGTGCACGAAGCCGGTGCCTGCATCGTCGGTGACGTGGTCGCCGGGAAGCATGCGGGACGGCGAAAATCGATATCCGCCGCCGAGGCCCATCGAATGGATGGCGGCAAAGTCAGCCCTCCAAGTTCATTGCTGCTAACGTCGCGGAGACGAACGGACTGTCAGCTTGGCTTTCGCAAAAGACTTCTCCGGCAAGGTGCGTCAGCAAAGATGAGACTTCTCGCCCGCTCGCGGACCAAAATCATTCTCCGTGATCAGTTACCTTCGTAGAGGCCATAGTGCATGCGTGGTGAATAGGCGACTGCCCGGTTGCCGGGGATGGTCCATGGCGTGGTGGTCCAGATAACGACAGATGCGCCGGGCAATGTATCACTCAGGTCGTAGATCTCCGTCCGCTTTCAAATCGCGAGCAGCCCAAACCGGAAACTTCACCCAGATCGTGTCGCTCTCGTAGTCCTGATACTCGACCTCGGCCTCGGCCAGCGCGGTGCGCTCGACGACGCTCCACATCACCGGCTTGGAGCCGCGATAGAGCTGGCCGCTCTTGGCGAACTTCAACAACTCGCCGGCGATCCGCGCCTCGGCGTGGAAATTCATGGTCGTGTACGGGTTCTTGAAGTCGCCGACGACGCCGAGCCGCTGGAACTCGCCGCCCTGCACGGCGATCCACTTTTCGGCATAGGCGCGGCATTCCTTGCGGAAGGCGATCATCGCATTCGGATCGGACAGGTCCGGCTTGGCCTTGCCCTTGGCGCGATAGTTTTCTTCCTCGATCTTCCACTCGATCGGCAGGCCATGGCAGTCCCAGCCCGGCACATAGTTGGAATCGTAACCGCGCATCTGGAAGGAGCGCGTGATCACGTCCTTGAGGATCTTGTTCAGCGCATGGCCGATGTGAATGTTGCCGTTTGCATAGGGAGGACCGTCGTGGAGCACATATTTCGGCCGTCCTGCGGCGTCCTCGCGCAGGCGCTCGTAAAGGTCCATCTCCTGCCAACGGGCCACCAGAAGCGGCTCCTTTTCCGGTAGCCCGGCGCGCATCGGAAACTGTGTCTGCGGCAGGTAGAGCGTCTTCGAATAATCGAGTTTCATCGTGGTGTCGTTCATCGTCTTGCCATCAATACTGCCCGGCGGGGCGCCAGGGCGTTCAACTATCATGATCTGGGGAAAGCGCGAGGGCGCTCGGGCAAAATTATCCCGGAGCTTCCGGCAGCCTCAGGCCGCCCGGAAGACCGGGCCACTAATTCGTATGATGGCGGCGACGCGGCGCGCTGCAAAAGTCATGGACACATGTTTAACCGAGATGCCGCGCGGAATAAAGACCTTTGGTAAGTCGCTTCCGAGACCGCCACTGCACCAACCACTGCGGATCACGGCCGCAAAGTCGAGCCGGTACGTCGTAAAAGGCCGACGATGATCTGTCGCTTCAATCCTCTCAACTGGACGCGGAGGGCGTGGCCAACCTTCAACCGAAATTCAAAAGGGTCACGGATACGAGTGCCAGACCAATACCGAGATACTGCATCCTCGAAAGCTCCTCGCCGAAAAACAGAACACCAACTGCCACCGCGCCGACAACGATCAATGTGTTCACGAGCGCGCCGGCAACAGCGAGATCGACGCTTTTGTTGAGCAGAGCAAAGAAAAAATAGGAAAGCGGCGACAGCGATAGGAAAATTGCAAGGCTTCTTGTGTGGCCGGTCTTGCCCCAGTGAGCGCTAAAGCTGTCGCAGACAATGAACATGCCGGCGCATGCCAGCATCAATGCCCATATCGCGACGACACTTTTCATCGGTGAATTAGATCACCGTGGCGCCGATCAGCCCACTTGCTACAGGTTGCGGCCGGTCAGGAATTAGCTGTCGAACGTGACGTGCAAATCCAGACGGGACAGTGGCTTTACGGTCGAAAGCAGAGCGCGGGCTTCGTCCTTGTCCCGCTTCATCTGGTCGAGTAGCGCAGCGAGGCCGTCGAATTTTTCCTCACCGCGCAGGAAGCCGAAGAACGAAACGTCGCACGTCTCGCCGTAGAGATCGCCGTCGAAATCGAACAAGTAGGTTTCCAGCAGCGGCTCTCCGGCGCTTTCGACAGTCGGTCTGCGACCATAGCTTGCCACGCCGTCGAAGAGGGTGCCATCGGCGCGCCGCAGCCTGACGGCGTAAATCCCGTGGCGCAGCACTTCCGGATCCGGCAGCGCCATGTTGGCGGTTGGAAATCCCAGCGTGCGGCCGAGCTTCTTGCCGTGCACGACCTCGCCCTCGACCGTGAAGCGATACCCCAAAAGGCCGGCTGCGGCAGCGACATCGCCGTCGGCCAGCAAAGGCCGGATGCGGCTCGACGAGACGACCCTGCCCCCCTCGTCACCGAATGCCCCGATTTGGGTGACGCGAAACCCCCGCTGCCCTGCTGCTGCGACCAGAAAGGCCGGATCGCCCTGACGGCCCTTGCCGAAGTGGAAATCGAAGCCGGTAACGACATGGCTGACGCCGAGTTGCCCGAGGAGCACAATGTCTATGAACTGGTCCGCGGTACGCCCGGCGAAATCGCGGGTAAAAGCCTGCTCGACGATTGCATCGAAACCGAGAAGGCGGACGAGACGGGCCTTCACCGGGGCAGGCGTGATGCGTGGCAGCGGAATGTCGGGACGGAATACGGTGCGCGGATGCGGCTCGAACGTCAGAACCAGCGCCGGGACCCCCGCCGCCTTCGCCTCCGCCAGCGCGCATTCGAGAACGGCCTGGTGGCCGCGATGCAAGCCGTCGAAATTTCCGACCGCGACCACGCCGCCGCGCAAGTGGGCGGGCAGCGGCGCATCGCCGGTCAGCCGTTCGAAGCCGATAGCCATGCCTGGGCGCGCCTACTTCAGCCGGGGAATGGATGCAACCGGGCGTTCGCCATGGCTTGCCAGAAAGGCAATCAGCCGGTCGCGGTCCGGATCGAGCGTGTCACCATAGTCGCCTGCATGAATGCCGCCGGAAACGTAAAGCGCATCGAAACCATTGTCAGTCGCGCCCTTGATATCGGTCAACATGCCGTCACCGATCGCCAGTGCCTCTGATTTCTGGAGCTCCCGCCCCAGAACCTCGCCGGCGGCAGCCAGCGAGGCCTCATAGATTGGCCGGTGCGGCTTGCCTGCGATCAGCGTACGCCCGCCGAGCAAGGAATATTCGCGCGCGATGGCACCCGCGCAATAGACCATACGGTGGCCGCGCTCGACGACGATGTCGGGATTGGCGCAAATGAACGGCAGATCGCGCGAACGCAGTCGCCGCAACTGTTCCACATAGTCGCCCGGCGTCTCCGTATCATCGTCGAAGGGACTTGTGCAGACAACGACGCTCGCCTCGGCCTCTTCCACCAACTCCACGTCTATTCCGTCGAAAATCGGCTGGTCGCGCTCGGGGCCGATATGGAACACCTTGCGCGGGCCTTGCTTGATCAGTTCGCGGGTGACGTCGCCAGAAGTGACGATCCGATCCCATGCATCTGGCGGACATCCGATCGCGATGAGTTGCGCCTCTACGCCGTCGCGCGGGCGTGGCGAGTTGGTGATCAGGACCACTGCGAGGCCGCGTTCACGGGCCCTGGCAAGCGCTTCCGTCGCCTCCGGATATGGGGAGACGCCATTATGGACAACGCCCCAAACGTCGCACAGAATTGCGGAATAGAACGAGCTGATATCGTCGAGGGCTTCTACAAACTTCATCAAAAACCGACCTGTTGCGAGTGCGCAGTGAGTGCGCGATCTCAGTTTGCATCGGGATTAGACGAGAGTGCCGGCTCTGTCATCAGGTTTGGGCGGTTCCGCACATGAGCAAGCGAACACTCCGCGATCGACTTCAACCTCGAATTTCAACTGCCTTGTAGTTCCGAACTGGTCAAGGTGCGCATTGTGCAGACGAAAGATCGTTAAGTCCCCTAGAACGAATCCTTGACACTTTGTAGCGCGTCCGCTCAGGGGACGTGCCAGTTTGTCCGCTACGGTCCACGAGAATTCGCATTGCAAACACCCTGTCGCCATGCAGGGTGTTCTCGGTGTGAACATTGCTTCCATCTTGATCCCGAAAGGATGGATTTGATCGACGGTTTAGCCGCCAAGCAGAGAAAGTTGAGCTATTCCGACAATGCAGAACTTCTTGACATCCTGAGAGGCAAGGCCTATTTCCGCGCCACGCTAGCACTCGCTATTGGTGAGTGCTAACGAAGTCCGGCCTGTCCGGACGCACCCTATCAACATCCGCATTGAGGATAGTCAAACATGGCAAAGTCGAAGTTCCGGCCGTTGCATGACCGCGTGGTCGTCCGTCGCGTCGAATCCGAAGAGAAGACGAAGGGCGGCATCATTATCCCCGACACCGCGAAGGAAAAGCCGCAGGAGGGCGAGATCATCGCCGTCGGCTCCGGCGCTCGCGATGAAGCTGGCAAGCTCGTTCCGCTGGACGTCAAGGCCGGCGACCGTATCCTGTTCGGCAAGTGGTCGGGCACCGAAGTGAAGCTCAATGGCGAAGACCTTCTGATCATGAAGGAATCCGACATTATGGGTATCATCGGCTGATCAGAATTGGGCAATCGGCAGTGGGTAGTAGGCAGGAGAACTGCCGTGCCCCCGACTGCCAAATGCCTACTCCCTACTGCCTCAATTCCGAAGGAATAGAAAATGGCTGCTAAAGACGTAAAATTCTCCCGCGACGCCCGTGAGCGCATGCTGCACGGCGTCAACATCCTCGCCGACGCCGTGAAGGTCACGCTCGGCCCGAAGGGCCGCAACGTCGTCATCGACAAGTCGTTCGGCGCACCGCGCATCACCAAGGACGGCGTCACTGTCGCCAAGGAAATCGAGCTTGCTGACAAGTTCGAGAATATGGGCGCGCAGATGGTCCGCGAAGTCGCTTCGAAGACCAACGACATCGCCGGCGACGGCACGACCACCGCGACTGTTCTTGCCCAGGCGATCGTGCAGGAAGGCCACAAGTACGTTGCCGCCGGCATGAACCCGATGGACCTCAAGCGCGGCATCGATCTCGCCGTGACGGAAGTTGTTGCCGCTCTCGGCAAGGCTGCCAAGAAGATCAAGTCTTCCGATGAAGTCGCGCAGGTCGGCACCATCTCCGCCAATGGCGACGAATCGGTCGGCAAGATGATCGCGGAAGCGATGCAGAAGGTCGGCAACGAAGGCGTCATTACGGTCGAGGAAGCCAAGACCGCCGAGACCGAGCTTGAGGTCGTCGAAGGCATGCAGTTCGACCGCGGCTACCTCTCGCCTTACTTCGTCACCAACCCCGACAAGATGGTGGCGGACCTCGAGGACGCCTACATTCTCCTCCACGAGAAGAAGCTTTCCAACCTTCAGGCCATGCTGCCGGTCCTGGAAGCCGTCGTGCAGACCTCAAAGCCGCTCCTCATCATCTCGGAAGACGTCGAAGGCGAGGCCCTGGCCACGCTCGTCGTCAACAAGCTGCGTGGCGGCCTGAAGATTGCCGCCGTCAAGGCTCCGGGCTTCGGTGATCGCCGCAAGGCCATGCTGGAAGACATCGCCATCCTCACCGGTGGCCAGGTCATTTCCGAAGACCTCGGCATCAAGCTCGAGAACGTTGGCCTCAACATGCTCGGCCGCGCCAAGAAGGTGTCGATCTCCAAGGAGAACACCACCATCGTCGATGGCGCCGGCAAGAAGCCTGAGATCCAGGGCCGCGTTGCCCAGATCAAGCAGCAGATCGAGGAGACCACCTCGGACTACGACAAGGAGAAGCTGCAGGAGCGTCTCGCCAAGCTGGCGGGCGGCGTTGCCGTTATCCGCGTTGGCGGTGCGACCGAAGTGGAAGTCAAGGAAAAGAAGGACCGCGTTGATGACGCGCTGAACGCAACCCGCGCTGCCGTCGAAGAAGGCATCGTGGCTGGCGGCGGCGTCGCCCTTCTGCGCGCTTCCTCGCAGATCAAGGTTACCGGCGTCAACGCGGACCAGGATGCCGGCATCAACATCGTGCGCAAGGCTCTGCAGTCTCCGTGCCGTCAGATCGCGCAGAACGCCGGTGCGGAAGCATCGATCGTTGCCGGCAAGATCCTTGAGAACAAGGGCGCGACCTACGGCTACAACGCCCAGACCGGCGAGTATGGCGACATGATCGCCATGGGCATCGTCGATCCGGTCAAGGTTGTGCGCACAGCTCTACAGGACGCTGCTTCGGTTGCCGGCCTTCTGGTCACCACCGAGGCAATGATCGCGGAAGCTCCGAAGAAGGAGTCCGGCGCACCTGCCGGTATGCCGGGCGGCGGCATGGGCGGCATGGGTGGCATGGACTTCTAGGCTTGTCCTCGGCTTGACCCGAGGACCGGCTCTCCAGCCATAAGAAACATGAAAGGCGGGCGTAGTGCCCGCCTTTTGTCTTTGCCGCAAAGTTATCTCGAACAGCCTGCCGGCGCCAGAAAACAAAAAAACCCCCGGCAGATGCCAGGGGTTCTCGGCAGTCGGGGCGGATGCTTCAGCCTCGCCTATGCGTCGAGACAGGCCGCCAGTCCATCCGTGGTCGGCCAAATCAATCGACACATGACGCTATGCTCCACTTATATGAAGGCAATACGACAAGCGGAAACCTGCCGCCGAATTGTTTGGTGAACGTGTTGATCGATTTGCGTCCTGACTATGCGCGATCGATACGGCACTGGTAGCAGTTGTTGCGGGCTGAGCGCATATGCAGATAGCTGATGTCTTCGCGAGCCAGCAATTCGTGCGCCCGCCCACAAATCTGGCCAGTCGGCACGACGGCGCCGGTGCCATATACGATCCTGTCCGCGTGATCATATCCGCGCACGATGTAATCCGGCGTCGGCTTGAAGAGCGATGGCAACACGTCCGCGTCGAGCGCTCGGTCACACGCCTCGGCACAGAGAAAGATCGGCCCTGTTTCGGCATAGGGCTGCAATTCGGGAAATGGCCGGTAGGCGAGAACGAGATATGATCTCCCGGCCGGCACATTTCTCAAGCAATGACGGCACGGAACACCGTCGCCGTCCGAAATCCGGCGCTCGGGTGTAAGACCATACGCGTCGGCGCCGCCATGCTGCAGGGCACGAACCGTCTCGGTCGGCAAGGCAGAAAACCGGATAAGCATTTTGAGCTCCTGAGTTGGTCAGATGAGCTTTGCTTATCCCCTTGCGGATGTTTGCCGCCACCCGAAACCTGCGCCAGCCAGGGTGTGCCGGCGTGGGGGGGCGTCCGATCCTGCCGGCAAACGCCGCTGAACACGATGTTCAGCTTCGCAACGATCAGGGTTGCATGACAGCAGCGCAGCGTTCGTCAAAGCTCATCGGATGGACGATTTCCTGCTTTTGCCCGACCGGAGAAAAACCCAGCTTCTGATAAAGCGGCAGCGCGGCGGGGTGATCGAGCGTGCAGGTTTGCACAGTCACTTTTGCGGGCTTGTAGGACCAGGCTGCTTCTATCGCGGAACTGAGGAACCAGCGGCCCAGTCCCTGACCCGTCGCATGTTCCATCATCCCGAAATACGCGAGTTCAACTTCATCCGGCAGATGCGCCTTGAGATCGAAAAAGCCGGCGGGACTGCCGTCCAGATAGAGGACGCGGATATCCCGTTCGGGCTTGCGCAAGCCTTCCGTCAACTCCGCGTCCGGCATGCGCAACGCATTCACCCAATGCCATTTGCGTCCGACGCGATCGATCAGGTAGCGATAATAGTGCACCGGAATGTCGCGAACACGCAGCAGCGCAACCTGACGGTTATACGGCAGCGCCGAATAATTGGCGGGCGGCCGTTCCATTTCGAGGAATGTCACCGTAACGCCTATGGGCTCCGGTATTTCCGACTTCGCCATGGTCAGTCCTTGCCCGTTTCCACCGGCGTGTCGGGTCGCCCGCCCCACTCAGTCCACGAGCCGTCATAGAGCCGGTTGGCTCCATGGCCGAGGCTTTCCAGCGCCAGGGTGACCACCGCTGCCGTGATACCGGAGCCGCAGGATGTAACGACCGGCTTGTCCAGATCGAGACCGGCGTGCTCCAATCTGCCGCGCAGCTGGTCGAGCGGCAACAAATAGCCGTTCTCGGACAGCGATAGCGCCGGCACGCTTCGAGCTCCAGGCATATGGCCGGAACGAATGCCTTTGCGCGGCTCGGGATCCTCTCCGGAAAAACGGCGCGGCGGGCGAGCATCGGCGATCTGGCCTCCACTCTCGACCACCTCGCGGACATCCTCGATGTCCGCTACGCGCTTCTCGTCGAAATCGGTATGGAACACACAGGGCGCGATCCTGGTGACATCGGTTGTGACAGGTCGACCGGCCTTCTTCCAATTGTCGAAACCGCCGTCGAGCACAAAGACTTCCGCCGCACCCATGATCCGAAACATCCACCAGACTCGCGGCGCGGTGAACATTCCAGGACCGTCATAGACGACGATCGTATCGTCAACCGTGATCCCCATCGACCCTGCGTGCTGGGCAAAGACCAATGGCTTCGGAAGCGTATGCGGAAGATCCGAATCCGGATCCACGACCAGATCCTGGTCGAAGAAAACCGCACCGGGAATGTGCGCAGCGTCATACTCGGCTTTCGGATCACGGGCTTGCGCCGGCAGATACCAGGATGCGTCTATTATCGACAGGCCCGGTCGGCCGAGTTGTTCCTGCAGCCAGTCGGCGTCGACAACGAACGGGCTTTTTTCCGGCATAGGGGATCCCCAGATTTCGTTTGCTACAACGTTTCTGGCACATTGGCGGCTTTGCCAAAAGGGCCAGCGCCACCAACATACCCGCCACGGAGGATCGCATGATAAAGCGCATCTGGAACGGCTACACCACCCGCGAAAACGCCGATGCCTACGAGCGGCTGCTCGACAGCTTCATCTTTCCGGGCATCGAGGCGAAAAGGATCCCGGGCTACCGGTCCATCGAATTGATGCGCCGGGAAGTGGACGACGAGGTTCAATTCACCACGGTGATGAGCTTCGATTCCATCGACAACATTATCGCCTTTCAGGGGGCCGACTATGAAGCGGCCTACGTACCGAAGGAGGCACAAGAGCTGCTGAAACGCTGGGATGCGCGCTCGACCCATCACCAAGTCGTGCAGACGCGAATCTACGGATAGCAACCGTCAATCCGAGATCTACGGTGCAGGCATAGGCCCGAAGCGAATACGGAAGCGGCGGTTTTCGCGCCCCTTCTTCTCGATCTTGCCAATGTGTATGTCGCCGACCTCGCCGGTCGACTGGACATGCGTGCCGCCGCAAGGCTGGCTGTCCACGGCGGCATTGTCGCCGATACACACCAGACGGATGCGCCCTGTCCCTGACGGCGGGCGCACATTCTTCGACTTCACCAGGCCCGGATTGGCGGCAAGGTCCTCCTCTGTGATCCAGCGCGTGAAAACCGGATAGTTCGCTGCCACCAGCGCCATCATGCGCTCCGTGACCAACTCCTTCGTATAAGTTGGATCGGGGATGTCGAAATCGACGCGGCTGTCGTCCTCGGCGACCGCCGCACCAGTGATCGGGAAGGGGCAAACAACGCTCAACAGGTGGCAGGCCGTGTGCATGCGCATCAGCAGGTGCCGGCGGGGCCAGTCAATGGCAAGTTGAACGGTCTCGCCAACGGCAGGTAAGCCCTGCTCCGCGGCGGGAATATGGATGATCTCTTCCTTCGTCTCGCCGGTCACGGTCGCAGCGATAGCGATGCGGCTGCCTTGCGAGCGCACAATGTGGCCGGTATCGCCCGGCTGTCCGCCGGAGGTCGCGTAGAACACGGTGCGGTCGAGGATGATGCCGCCGCGCTCATTGACTGCGAGAACGGTCGCCGACGCCTCGCGCAGATACGCATCATCGCGAAAAAGCGTCCCGGTCTGGAAAGGCATTACGGAACCTGTTCGTACGGAACCGGAATCGTGCTGCTGCTATCCATCCATTCAGGGATTGGCAGATGCTTGCCGCGCAGAAAGTCCGGGTTGAAAAGCTTGGATTGGTAGCGCGTGCCGTAGTCGCAGAGGATCGTCACGATCGTGTGTCCCGGTCCAAGGTCGCGGGCCAACCGAATTGCCCCGGCAATGTTGATACCCGTCGAGCCGCCGAGGCAGAGACCTTCCTCTTGCAGCAGGTCGAAAATGATCGGCAACGCTTCCTCATCCGGTACCTGATAGGAGAAGTCGGGTTCAAACGCTTCGAGATTGGCGGTAATGCGTCCCTGCCCTATCCCCTCGGTGATCGAGCTCCCCTCGGCCTTCAGCTCGCCGGCCGTGTAGTAGCTGTAGAGCGCCGCCCCCAGCGGATCGGCCAGCGCGATCTTGATGTCCCGGCGCTTCTCCCTCAGCCCGACGGCAACGCCAGCCAACGTGCCGCCTGTGCCGACGGCCGATACGAAGCCATCGACTTTGCCGTCCGTCTGACTCCATATTTCCTGGGCGGTGGTGGCGATGTGCCCATCGCGATTGGCGACATTGTCGAACTGGTTGGCCCATATAGCGCCGCTGGCTTCCGTCTTCGCCATCTGCGCCGCAAGGCGACCGGAAAGCTTCACGTAGTTGTTGGGGTTTTTGTACGGCACCGCCGGCACTTCGATGAGTTCCGCGCCGAGCAGTTTGATGGCGTCCTTCTTTTCCTGGCTCTGCGTGTCGGGAATGACGATCACGGTACGATAGCCCAGCGCCTTGGCGACCACGGTCAGGCCGATACCGGTGTTACCCGCCGTACCCTCCACGATAACGCCGCCGGGCTTCAGCAGGCCGCGCTTCTCTGCGTCGCGAATGATGAAAAGGCCGGCGCGATCTTTCACCGATTGACCAGGATTCATGAATTCCGCCTTGCCGAGGATTTCGCATCCCGTCTCTTCGGAGGCACGCCGCAGCCTGATGAGCGGCGTATTTCCGATCGCATCGATGACCGAACCCAACATGAGCATTTCCCGCTGGCGCAATTTTTGAACGTCGCGTCCACGGCGCGAGGCCGAGACAGGAACCTTCCTGCCAGAGACAGGCCGGACATTCAACCGAGGCGCGTGCGGCAAAATTCTGGTCCATCGCATTTTGACGCGTGGGGACGAAACGCACTAGACTGCCGCAAGAACTGCTTCGGTTGATCCAATCTCCAGCAGCCGGCGTAGAAAAGCGAAATAGCCGGCCCTGTTGGCGGCGGTCCCGTAAGTGAGCTGATGACTTCCGAAACCCGCGACAATCTTGACGTCCTACTAGCCCGATATGTGGCCGGTGGCTTGCCCGTGCCGGCTAGGGTCCTGGTCGAGAGTCATCTGGCAATGAAACCGTCCAGCCGAATTTTTGCGTCAGGACTGGAAACGCTTGCGGGAGACGCGCTTACGACCGCCCCTGCCACCGATCTTTACGACGAGCAAAGCCGGCTTGACGCGATTTTTGCCAGCGAGCCGTCACAAGCCGTTGCACCCGAGCTTCCG
This sequence comes from uncultured Alphaproteobacteria bacterium, assembly GCA_963829135.1. Taxonomy (GTDB): domain Bacteria; phylum Pseudomonadota; class Alphaproteobacteria; order Rhizobiales; family Rhizobiaceae; genus Kumtagia. The sequence continues at coordinate 520,077 of CAWHHO010000005.1, forward strand.
GCATCCAGTGTCTTTCCGAGGCCGTTGCGCGATTTTATAGGCTTTGACCTGAACGATGTGCCTTGGCGACGGAAATTGCCCGGCTTCAAGGTACACGAAGTTGGGGAGATCGATGGCTGCCAGGCGAACCTCTTCTGGCTGCGTCCGGGCCGCCCTATTCCCGAACATACGCATGACGGCTCGGAACTGTTCCTCGTGCTCGAAGGGGCTTTTGCCGATGGTATCGGCCGCTATGCGCGGGGCGACATCTCGATCGCCGACGAAACAGTCGATCACCGCCCGGTCGCGGAGGCCGACCGGCCCTGCATCGGATTTTCCGTGACCGATGGTCCGCTACGCCTGACTGGTCGCCTACACCGGCGGCTGGGCGACATCATCGGATTTTAGGCGAGCTACCCTCTCGCGAAAGTAAGGCGGCGGTCTGGAATCTGACCCATGACCGCCGGAGATATTCAAGCGCGGTGCAAACGCTACGCTCTAGCAGGCTATGCAGCTATGCTGCGCGCGGGGCATTGCCGCGGCCGCGGAACGGCCGCTTCTTGCCACCGAAACGCTTCTCGCCGGCGCCCTGCTCGACGCCCTTGTTTTGGCCAAATCCCTGACGCGGCTTGTCTCCACCGGGACGTCGCGACCGATTGAAGTCGCGGGTCCGCGAAGCATTGTCCTTGGCCTCGTTCGGGCTGTGCTGAACGCGCTCCGCCTGCGGATCAGGTTCGCCAAGATGATCGGCGCCTACAGCGAGCTTCATGCGGATGACACGCTCGACGGCCCGCAGCTTGGCGCTCTCATTCGGGTCGCACAGCGTGATTGCAATGCCGTCCGCACCGTTGCGGCCGGTGCGGCCGATGCGATGCACATAGCTTTCCGCCTCGTCTGGCAGGTCGAAATTGACGACATGCGAGATGCCGGGCACGTCGATGCCGCGCGCCGCGATGTCGGTGGCGACAAGTATACGCACGGAACCGTCACGGAAACCGTTCAGCGCCTTCTGGCGGGCATTCTGCGACTTGTTGCCGTGTATGACGGCGGCGTTGAAACCGTCGCGCTCCAGGTCGCGGGTAACGCGGTCAGCGCCGTGTTTGGTGCGGGTGAAGATCATCACCGAGCTCATCGCCGGATTGGCGAGCATGGTGGAGAGCACCTTGCGCTTCTGCTTGAGGCGAGCCAGCACGACGCTCTGATGGATCTCCGACGCGGTCGTGCCCTGCGGCGCTACCTCGACATGGACCGGGTTTTTCAGGATTCCGCGCGCGAGCTGCTCGATTTCCGCCGGCATGGTGGCCGAAAACAGAGCTGTCTGCCGCGTCGGGTGCGTGGCGTTCGCGATCCGCTTCACGTCATGGATGAAGCCCATGTCGAGCATGCGGTCGGCCTCGTCTAGCACCAGCCAGCGGGTTTCGTTGAGTTTCACCTCGCCCTCGCGGACGAGATCGGTCAAGCGGCCTGGCGTTGCGATCAGAATATCGACGCCCTGCGCCATGCGCTTGACTTGGCCGCCGCGCGATACGCCGCCGAGCACGAGCGCGGTGGAAATGTGCATGCCCTTTGCCAGGACACGGATGGTTTCCTCGATCTGCACCGCGAGCTCGCGCGTCGGTGCAAGGACGAGGGCCCGCGCGGTGCGCGGCAGGCGCTTGCTGCCCAGGGCGGCAATCTTTGAAAGGATCGGCAGGCTAAAGGCAGCGGTTTTACCGGAACCGGTCTGGGCGACGCCGAGAATGTCGCGGCCTTCTAGCTGGGCAGGAATGGCCTGGGTCTGGATCGGCTTGGGCATATCGAAACCGGCCGCGTGAGTAGCTTCCAGCAGCTTTCCGGTTATGCCAAGGGAGGCGAACCCGTCGAGGTCCGCAGCAACATGAATATTCAATTTCTTCTTCTTTCATGCGGCTAAACAAGCCGCAACTGCTCATCGCGGCAGGGCGCTGCCCACCGTCGACTGTGAATTTCGTGAAACGACATAGGCGACGGGCATCCAATCCCGCGCGGTTGCGCTGTCGTGCCCGAGGTAAACTCCCAGGACTTTCCTCCATACCGGCTTTACGGAGAGGAGGATCAGACGCAACCAGTCTCTTCCAAATGAGAAGGCCGCAAAGTGGTGCGGCCCAAGCGCCTATGAGTTGGGCATATGGCCTAGTTGGGATCGGATTGCAAGAGATGTTTTTACCAAACGATAAAATTCTCGAAAGCTAACCGCTACCAAAACGAAACAATGTTAGTTCGTGCGTAATGAATTCGAACTTTCCTTGCAAAACCTGGGTGAAAGTGGGCAACAACCGTCAGCCCTTGGCAGCTTTCAGGGCCAATTGCTCGAGCTTGACTATGGAGTTCCAGTTTCTTGCTGTGTTCTCGACACCGATCAGTTTGTCGAAGCGCGCGGCCATCTTGGACATGCCGAAGCCACCTGGGGTGTGAATGTAGGCAACCTTGTCGACCACGGTGATTTGCTCTCCGGGTTTGGCATACGCGCGGATGGCATCGATGTTCTTCTTATCCGGGTCTTCCTTGAGGAGCGCCGCGTGCAGGAACTTCGGCACAGAGACTGCGTCAGGAAATGGGTTATTGGCGATCAACTTTGACCATTCTTTAAGTGTCGGCGCATGGATTGCCTTGTCAAAGCCAAACTTTTGTTTGGCGATCTTCGCCACTGTGGCAATGACCTTGTCGCGGGGAAGGCTGCTGCGCACAATCGCATTGCCGCTATTGATATAGGTCGCCACGCTTTCGAAACCTGCTTCGGTCAGCGCCACGCGCAATGGTGCGGTCGGCAGCTGCGTCGCACCGCCAACGCCGCGAAACAGCAGGATATAAACCGTCTTCGCGCTCATATGATGAAGCCGGCCAGCGTCTCGTTCTCGGTGATGTCCTGATAGGCCCAGCCCGCATCGTGGAAGCGTTTGCTCAATATCCCAAAGTTGCGAGGGTTTTTGGTCTCGATGCCGATTAGCACGGAACCGAAGTTTCTCGCCGACTTCTTCAGATACTCGAAACGGACGATGTCGTCTTCAGGACCGAGAAGGCCGAGAAAGTCACGCAGGGCGCCGGGTCGCTGCGGGAATCGGAAGACGAAGTATTTCTTCAGGCCTTCGTAGCGGAGCGCCCGCTCCTTCACATCCGGCAGGCGCTCGAAGTCGAAATTGCCGCCGGAAACCACCGCAACCAGCGTCTTGCCCTTCAACTCCCGCTTGGGAAAATCCTTGAGCACGTCGATTGTCAGCGCGCCTGCGGGCTCCAGCACGACGCCCTCGACATTGAGCATTTCAATCATGGTGGCGCACAGCCGGTTCTCCGGTATGAGATGCACCATCTCCGCGGAAAAATCCTTGAGGTGGCGCAGCGGCTCGCGGCCGATTTCCGCAACCGCCGCACCATCGACAAAATTGTCGACCGCGGGGAGCCTGACCCGCTTGCCAGTCAGCAGCGATTGCCTGAGGCTCGGTGCGCCCGCCGGCTCGCAGAAGACATATCGCGGTGGCTTGCCCTGCCCTGACAGATAGCGCGTTACGCCGGCGGCGAGCCCGCCGCCGCCGATCGGCAGTATGACGATATCCGGCTTGACGCCATCAGGCATTTGAGCCGCGAACTCGTAAGCAACGGTTGCCTGCCCCTCCACAATGTCCTTATGATCGAACGGCGGCACCATATGGCCGCCGCTTTCGGCTGCATAGGCCAACGCGGCGCGCAGGCAATCGTCAAAGAAGTCGCCGACCAGCCGGATCTCGACGAACTCTCCGCCAAAGTGCCGCGTCTTGTCGATCTTCTGCTGCGGGGTGGTGACCGGCATGAAGACCACGCCGCGCTTGCCGAAATGCCGGCAGACAAAAGCAAAGCCCTGCGCATGATTGCCCGCCGAAGCGCAAACGAACAGCGCCGCTTTGTTGCCGGCTTTCAACGCCTTGCGGAAGAAATTGAATGCACCGCGGATCTTGTAGGATCGCACCGGCGAAAGATCTTCGCGCTTCAGAAAGATCCGCGCCCCGGTCTTGTGCGACAGGTAGATGTTCTCCTGAAGCGGCGTTTCGGGAAACAAGTCGCGCAGCGCGCGGGCTGCAACCGCAACATCTTCGGCGAAATCCATCATGCTTTATTCCCGATCGGAAGCATGCCGCCTTATCGTCGGCGGCGCGCCCGCGCTATTGCACAATCAGCCCTCCGACGCCACCGGTCTGCCGCCGGGGCAGACGCGTCGGATTTGGAGCCACAGGTCACGCCTATAGAAACAGGTCGACTTTCTCGAAGGTGGTTACGTCGACCAGCCCAATATCGGATATGCGCAGTTCGGGGATGACAACCAGCGCCAGCAGCGAGTGCTGCATGTAGGCGTTGTTGAGGCTGCAACCCATATCGCGCATTGCCCTGGTGAGTAGCTCGGCCTTCTCCGCGACGATCTCCGCGCGCTCGTTGGACATCAATCCGGCGATCGGCATTTCCACCAGCGCCAGCTCCTTGCCGTCCGAGATCAGCACCACGCCGCCGCCGACCTCGCCGAGGCGGTTGGCCGCCTGGGCCATGTCGGCCTTGTTTGTTCCGACGACGATCATATGGTGGCTGTCGTGGGCAACGGTCGAGGCGATCGCGCAGTCCTTCACATAGCCAAAGCCCGAGACGAAGGCGTTTGTGACCTTGCCGGTCCCGCGATGCCGCTCGACCAGCGCGATCTGGCAGACATCGTTCGGCCGGTCCATCGCCACCAGCCCGTCCTCCACGGCGAGGTCAGCGGTCAGCGCCCGCGTCGGCGCCTGGTTCTCGATCACACCGATGACGCGGACCCGCGCCTCGTTCGCACCCGCCGGCGCGGCAATGTCGAAATCCTGCGCCTTCAGCTTCTTGCCAAGCTTGACGGTGTTCTTGGCCTTCCTGGGGTAGTCATAGGCGGGGATTTCCACAACCAGCTTGCCATCCTTGGCGAGCTTTATTCCGCGGGCATAGACGACATCGATTGTCAGCGCCGCAAGATCGGAGACGATGAGGAAATCGGCGATACGGCCCGGCGCGATCGAGCCGATCTCGCGGCCAAGGCGGAAGTGTTCGGCCGTGTTGATCGTCGCCATCTGGATTGCCGTGACCGGCTTCAGGCCCTGTGCGATGGCGTGGCGGACGACGCGGTCCATATGGCCTTCGCGTACCAGTGTACCGGAATGGCTATCGTCGGTACACAGGATGAAGTTGCGCGGGTCGATCCCCTGCTCCGTTACCGCCTTGATCTGCGCGGCGACATCGTACCAGGCCGATCCCAGGCGCAGCATCGCCTTCATGCCCTGGCGCACGCGGGCGATGGCGTCCTCGGCCCGCGTGCCTTCATGGTCGTCCTCCGGCCCGCCGGCGACATAGCCGTGGAAGGAGGGGCCAAGATCAGGCGAGGCATAATGGCCGCCTACGGTCTTTCCGGCCTTCACCGTCTCGGCAATCTCGCCGACCATCACCTCATTGTTGGCGATCACGCCGGGAAAATTCATGACCTCGCCGAGGCCGATTATGTTCGGCCATGTCATCGCCTCGGCGACATCGGCCACCGAAAGCGTTGCGCCGGGATTTTCAAGGCCGGGCGCGGATGGAACGCAGCTCGGCATCTGCACATGGACGTTGATCGGCGCAACCACCGCCTCGTCATGCATCAGCCGGACGCCCTCCAGACCCAGCACGTTGGCGATCTCATGCGGGTCGATGAACATCGAGGTCGTGCCATGAGGGATGACGGCACGGGCGAATTCCGTCACAGTAACCATGCCGCTCTCGACATGCATATGCCCATCGCAAAGCCCAGGCACCAGGTATCGCCCGCCCGCATCGACGACCTTGGTCCCGGCCCCGATCGCATGCGCCGCATTGGGGCCGCAATAGGCGAAGCGTCCGCCGACGATCGCCAGGTCGGTGCCAGCGATGATCTCGCCGGAATGCACGTTCACCCAGCGGCCGTTGCGCACGACGAGATCCGCCGGCTTGCGCCCGATAGCGACATCGACCAGCAGGGGAGCGATCTCGCGCCAGTCCTTGGGCCTGGGAAATTGCGGGGCGGGCTTCCTGGACATGCACAACTCCAAATCTGTCAAGACTGTGCCAAGCCTTGAGAGGTTTGACCAGCGGTGAGACCGAATACGGGAAATATAAAGCGGCAGACCGTCAGAAGCTGGTGATGACGGAGATCCCCGTCGCCTCGAATCGGTCCATCGCCATCAGGGCGGCGGGAGTCTCGTCGAGGCTGATGCGCTTGCCGACCAGCTTGTGCGGCATCAGCTTGCCCGCCGCAATCATGTCCATCATTGCCTTGTAGCGAAAGGCCTGCATGCCGTGACTGCCGAGAATCTGCAGTTCAAAGGCGATGATCTTGGACATCGGCACCTTTGCCTGGGCGTGATCGCCCAGCATCAGCCCGACCTGCACGTGGCGGCCGCGGCGGCGCAGGTTCGAGATCGAATTGAAGCATGTCACCGGATGGCCGAGCGCATCGATCGACACATGCGCACCGCCATTGGTAAGGCTCTTCACGGCCTTCACGACACTTTGCACTTCCGACGCGTTGACCGCCGCAACTGCACCCATCTGCCGCGCAAAATCGAGCTTTTCCGCCGTCAGGTCGACGGCCACGACATTCGCGCCCATTGCTGTCGCGATCATGATCGCCGAGAGCCCGACACCGCCGCAGCCATGCACCGCAACCCACTCGCCGGGCTGCACGCGCGCCTGGTCGACGATGGCACGGAACGCCGTCACGAACCGGCAGCCGAGACCGGCGGCGGTAGCGAAATCGAGATCGTCCGGCAAGCGGACAAGGTTGGTGTCCGCGAACTCCAACGCCACATACTGGGCGAATGATCCCCAGGCGGTGAAGCCAGGCTGGAACTGCTTCTCGCAAACCTGATGATTGCCGGAATGGCACTCGAAGCAGCGTCCGCAGCCGCAGACGAAGGGCGCGGTAACGCGGTCGCCGATACGCCAGCCTGTCACCTGGCTGCCGAGGGCAGAAACCGTCCCTGCCAGTTCGTGCCCCGGAACATGCGGCAGCACGATATCGGGATCGTGGCCCATCCAACCATGCCAGTCGCTGCGGCAGAGCCCCGTCGCCTCGACCTTCACGACCACGCCATAGGGCGATGGCGTCGGATCCGGAACGCTGCGCACCGACGGGGGATGGCCGAACTGTTCGTAGACGATCGCTCTCATGGTGCCCGCTATGATCTCTTTTCGCGACCATAGCGCCCGGCAAACAGGGGTACAACGCTTCGATCATGGCCTCTGTGGCGAAAGATTATATGCGGTCTTTCTTTTATCTTTTATGCGGTTGCAATCGTCGGCGGAGCCTTATCTAATGTAGTTGGATCGGGGCGGGAGTAAGATTGAGCCTACCGACAAAAAGACTTAGATCATGGGAGGAACTCTATGAAAGCGTTACTCAAAATACTGGCGGCGGCGGCAACCCTCGCGACTGCGCCGCTCGCGGCCTTGGCGCAAACCTATCCCGACCGCCCTATCACCGTCGTCGTGCCGTTTGCGGCGGGCGGTCCGACCGATACGGTGACCCGGCTCGTCGCCGAGGCAATGTCGAAGGACCTGGGCCAGCAGATTGTCGTCGAGAATGTCGGAGGCGCCGGCGGCACTCTCGGCGCGGGCCGCGTCGCGACGGCAGATCCGGACGGCTACACGCTGCTGCTGCACCACATTGGCATGGCCACCAGCGCCACGCTCTACCGCAAGCTCTCGTATGACACCTTGAATGCCTTTGAATATGTCGGCCTCGTTACCGAAGTGCCGATGACCATCGTCGGCCGCAAGGACCTGGAGGCCGCCGACCTGAAGGGTCTGGTCGAATATGCCAGGGCGAACAAGGACGCTGTCACCGTCGCCAATGCCGGCATCGGCGCTGCGTCGCATTTATGCGGCATGCTGTTCATGAGCGCCATCCAAACTCCGCTGGTGACAGTCCCATACAAGGGCACCGGTCCTGCGATGACAGACCTGCTCGGCGGCCAGGTCGATATCCTGTGCGACCAGACCACCAACACGACCAAGCAGATACTCGGCGGCACGATCAAGGCCTATGCCGTGACGTCGCCGAAGCGGCTTGACGTGCTGCCCGAAATACCAACCACCGACGAAGCCGGCCTTGCAGGCATGCAGGTCGGCATCTGGCATGGGCTGTACGCTCCAAAGGGCACACCGGCCGAGATTACCGAGCGCCTGTCGAAATCGCTGCAGGGCGCACTTAAGGACCCGAACGTCGTCGCACGCTTCGCCGAGCTGGGCACCGTGCCGTCCTCGGAAGCGGACGCCACGCCCGCGGCCTTGAAAGCCAAGCTTGAAAGCGAAATTACCCGCTGGAAGCCCATCATCGAAGCCGCCGGCCAATACGCCGACTGACTTCGCCCCGGTTTGCCTTGCCCGTCGCCACGCGGACAAGGCAAACCGCAAATTTCCGCACGAATATGTGCCCACTACTAAGACTCGGGCTCTCACCGCGAGCCTCACGCCGAGCGGACACAGCATCCGATTTTCATGAAGGGGACAGCCGATGAGTTCGGCCTCGTTAGACAAGCCCAACGCGATCTGCGGGGCATTTTTCATTTTTGCAGGTGCTGTATTCGGCACTCAGTCGCTTTCCCAGGAGCTCGGCACCTGGCTGCGCATCGGGCCCGGTGGCATGCCGCTGGTCCTGTCGGCGCTGCTCATTCTTCTCGGCGCGGTCATCCTGATTCAGGCGACCCGCTCGGAGGGCGAGCCGGTCGGCCGAATCGCCTGGCGCGGGATACTTTTCATCCTCCTGGCGCCGATCATCTTCGGCCTGACAGTGCGCGGACTTGGCTTCATGGCGTCGGTCTTCATCACATCGCTTGTCGCCGCTTTTGCATCCTTCAAGATAACCCCTCTCTACGGGATCGTTCTGGCGGTGCTGCTGACCATTTTCTCGACGCTGGTCTTCAGCTACGGCCTCGGACTGCCGTTTGAGCGCATCGGCCCGTGGCTGCGGTTTTAGGGGGCGACGATGGAGCTTTTCAACAATCTCGCGCTTGGCTTCGCCACCGCGTCGACACCGATCAATATCGGCTTCTGTCTTATAGGCGTTCTGCTCGGCACGCTGATCGGAGTCCTGCCGGGCATCGGCGCGACGGCCACAATTGCCATGCTGCTGCCGATCACCTTCCAGATCGGCGATCCAGTATCCTCGCTGATCATGCTGGCCGGCATCTACTATGGTGCGCAATACGGCGGCTCGACGACGGCGATCCTGATCAATATGCCCGGCGAGTCTTCATCGGCAGTCACCGCGATCGACGGCTACCAGATGGCCCGCAACGGCCGCGCCGGCGTGGCGCTCGCCACCGCCGCGATCGGCTCGTTCGTCGCCGGCACCATAGCAACCGTTCTGATCGCGCTGTTCGCACCCCCGCTGACGGCGATGGCTCTGAAGTTCGGGTCCGCCGAATATTGTTCGCTGATGGTGGTCGGACTGATCATGTCCGTGGCGCTTGCCCATGGCTCGGTCATCAAGGCCGTGGCCATGGTAGTGCTCGGCCTGTTGCTGGGTCTCGTCGGCATCGACGTGATTTCCGGTGCGCCCCGGCTGAACTTCGGCATTACCCAGCTCGGCGATCAGCTCAACTTCGTTGCAATCGCCGTCGGCCTGTTCGGCATCGCGGAGATCCTGCGCAATCTGGAGGATGAACGGACGCGCGAGGTGCTGATGGCGAAGGTCAATGGCCTGATGCCATCACGCGAAGATTTCCGCCGCATGACGGGTCCCATCCTGCGCGGAACAGCACTTGGCTCCGCGCTTGGCATCCTGCCCGGAAACGGCGCGGTGCTGGCCGCTTTCGCCTCTTACTCGATCGAGAAGCGCGTATCCGACCGGCCTGAAGAGTTCGGTCGAGGCGCCCTGGCCGGCGTGGCCGGGCCGGAATCGGCAAACAATGCCGGCGCGCAGACATCGTTCATACCCATGTTGACGCTGGGCATTCCGGCCAATCCGGTGATGGCGCTGATGATCGGCGCGATGATTATCCAGGGAATCGTTCCCGGTCCGAATGTCGCCGTCGAGAAGCCGGAACTGTTCTGGGGTCTGATTGCTTCGATGTGGATCGGCAACCTGCTGCTGATCATCCTCAACCTTCCGCTTATCGGGCTGTGGGTGAAGCTTCTGAAGGTGCCGTATTACGTGCTGTTTCCGACGATCATGGCGTTCTGCTCGATCGGCGTCTACAGCGTCAATTCAAACGTTTATGACCTCTATGTCGTCGCCTTCTTCGGCCTGCTCGGCTATTTCCTGCTGAAGCTGCGCTGCGAACCGGCACCGCTGCTGCTCGGCTTCGTGCTTGGTCCGTTGCTTGAGGAAAACTTGCGCCGGGCAATGATCCTGTCGCGCGGCGACCCGACCACGTTTGTCACCCGGCCGATCAGCGCAGTGCTGCTGGCGATCGCCGTTGGCGTGCTGATCGTTATCCTGCTGCCGGCGGTGCGCAAGAAGCGCGACGAAGTGTTCGTCGAAGAAGAGTGAGGCCGGGCTTGCGTTTAACTGTCGGTGCGCTACCAGTGCACCGGCGCGGACGTGGCGGAACTGGTAGACGCAAGGGACTTAAAATCCCTCGGCCTCGTGCCGTACGGGTTCGATTCCCGTCGTCCGCACCAAGAAAAGGCCGGCACATCGGCCGGTGCATGGGGATGAGGACGCTGAACTGCGATTATTTCCATCACGCCATGATGGACCCGTAGGGCCGCCGAACTCGATCTGGAACCAAAATCTTGGCCGGAGCAGCCGCTGGGAACCCGTCTTTCAGTGAGGCGCAATGCCTGGCGGCGAGGTAGCCACCGCAGGCAAGCGCAGCAAATCCTGCACTATCGCGCGGTCGCAGTTTCGGTCGCGAACGCCCGGGCGGCCATGCGGCGTACAAACGCCTCGACTTCGTCAGGGACAACGAATTGCGGCATGTGGCCAACGCCCTCGAGGACCGTCAGTTCGAAATTCTTGATCCGGCCCGCCAGTGGCAGGCCGTGCTTCTCATGGCTGAGCACCTTGTCGGCGGAACCGAACAGCACGCCCACCGGTACGCTGATTTCCTGCGAATCGCGCTTCGTAGCGGCGCAATTCTCCCTCCAGCGCCACGAAATCCATGACCGTGGCTTCGAAGTGGCTCGGCCGCAAGCCAAGCAGGCCGCCGCCGCCGACGATGTAGTCTTCCGGCGTTGTCTGCGGGCCGAAGACGAATGCAAGCGTCTGCGGGGCGTACTTCAACGAGGCCGGAATGGCCGTTGTTTGCGCCAGCACCTTTCGCTTCAGCGCGGATCGGATCATCAACGCCGAGAACTCGGGCGGCACCTGATCCTCCTCATGGGTGAGCGGCGACAGCAGCGCCAGGCCGGAAACCTTCTCGGGATGGTCGAGCGCCAGCGCCAACGCGACCGCCCCGCCAAGCGAGTGGCCGACCACGAGCGGCCCTTGCAAACCGAGTGCATCGATAATCGCCGCGACGGTAGCGGCCTGCTCGTGGAGTTTGCCCGTTGCGCCAGCACCGCGCACAGAATAGCCCGAGCCGGCCCGATCGATGGCGACAAGGTGAAAATCACCCGACAGCCGCTCGAATAGCGTATGGCGGAAATGATGCAATTGCCCGCCAAGCCCATGCAGGAAGAGTATGGGGCGCCCCTGCCCCGCTTCGACGTACTGGATGAGGTCACCGCCGATTGTGATGGATCGTCCCACTCGCGGGACTTGCCGCTCGGCATCGGTCGCAATCCTGCGGGTCGCCAGAACGAAATATCCGACGATGAAGCAGGCAGCAAGGAGCAGCGCCGCCATCAACCAGAGCAGGACATCGACCATCAATAATCCCTTGCCAAACACTCAAAGACTAGCCCACGCATCAAGCCGCGCAAAGGCGCCCGGCAATGACAAGATGGCCCCGGGAAAAAGACCGCATGCGAAATTGAACCAATGACCCAACCCGTCGCTGCGGCCGTTATATTCCGTTTACGGCGGCTCTAACCTTGATTAGAGGTAATGCTGTCGATTCCACTCGGAACCCATGATGGCCGAAGACCATATCCGCTATGATATCCTTGCCCAGGAGGCTTTGCGCGGCGTCATGCGCAAGGTCCTGGCGGAGGTCGCGCGCACCGGACTGCCGGGTGGCCATCATTTCTTCATCACCTTCCTGACGGGCGCACCCGGCGTGCGCATCTCGTCGCGTCTGCGCGAGCGCTACCCGGAGCAAATGACCATCGTCATCCAGTTCCAGTATTGGGACCTTAAGGTGACCGAGACCGGCTTTGAAATTGGGCTCTCCTTCTCCGATGTGCCGGAGAAACTGGAAATCCCGTTCTCGGCCGTGCGAGGCTTTTACGACCCATCGGTCAATTTCGAACTTGAGTTCGATGTAAAGACCGAACCGTCTGAACCCGCGGTGGTCGAACCGACGCGCCCCGTAGCGGTCAGCAAGCCCGCGGCGCCAGCTGCTCCCACGAAAAAGCAGGACGCGAAGGAAAAGGCAGCGGCCAAGGCCAACCCCCCAGTCGAGGAAGGCAAAGGCGCCGACGTCGTATCGCTCGATGCTTTCCGCAAGAAGTAAGCAGGTCGTCATGGCCGAGATCGTCAACCTGCGCGCCGTCCGCAAACGCCGGGAGCGCGACGAGAAAGCGCGCCTCGCCGACGAAAGCCGCGCCCGCCACGGCCGCACCAAGGCGCAGAAGCAGCGCGACCGCGATGAAGCCCTGACGCTGCAGACGCATGTCGAGGCACATCGCTTGCCGTCGAAGGGCAGCACAGAAGAATGAGCGGGGTGCGCAAGCGCTCGGTCTCAATTCGCGGCCACCGCACCAGCTATTCGCTCGAACAGCCCTTCTTCGAAGAACTCACACGGATCTCTGCGACACGGAAGCTGCCACTGGCTGCGCTGGTGGTAGAGATCGACGCACAACGCGCGCGCGACACCAATTTGTCTTCGGCGATCCGCGTGTTTGTGCTCGACTGGATAAAGCATGAATAGCGGCGGGGAGCCGGCAGCGGATTTAATCCGCGTCGCAAGTCACCGCGTTCTGATCGCTACAGCAATGGATCCAGAGTGTGGCATTCGGCGCTGAACGTCCCTAGAATGTCATCCCAGGCGACTGAGCGAACCAGGAAGACGCGAGACTCAGCGTAATAGTCGCCGAAGGCGCATTTTCGCGCATGCCCGTTGACCAGAAAGTCTGGGTCGCTAGCTCCCTGCCCTCGCTTCGCTCGGTTGGCCGACGCGCACGTCCGACGACAGCTCAGCCGCCGGTCAGCGACTTTATGAACGTGCCGATTGCCGAGGGCTTAAGTGGCGCCGCCGGTGCCGGTGTCTGGTCTGCCGGAACAATGTTTCGTGGGCGCGGAACGGGAATGTCCTCGGCCTGCGGCAGGTCTGCCGGCACTTTATCAACAGTTTGCGCGCGCTGCGCAGCAATGTTGGCCTGCCGTGCTTCTTCCTCCGCCTTGAGGCGTTCGAATTCTTCCTCCTCGAGGCGATCCTTTTCGGCCTGTCGCGCCGCCTTTTGCTCTGCTGCTGCCTTTTGCTCTGCGGCGGCCTTGCTCTTCGCCTCCGCGGCGGCCTTGCTCTTCGCCTCCGCGTCGGCCTTGCGTTTCTGCGTTTCAGCGGCTTGGTTGCGTTCAAGAACTTCCGCATCGAGGCGCGCGCGTTTGGCCTCGGTCGCCGCTCTCTGGTCTGCCTCGGCTTTTCTCTTCGCCTCTTCTTCGGCCTGCCGCCTGCGCTCTTCCTCTACGGCCTTAGCCCGCGCTTCGTCCTCGGCGCGTTGACGGGCGTCTTGCTCCGCCTTGCGCAGCGCTTCGACTGCAGCCTGTTCCCGCTCGGCCTGCAGTGACGCATAGTAGCGAACCTCGCGGCGCAGACGCTGCTTCTCGAGCAACACCGCCTGCATGGCCTCCACTCGCGCCTGTTCGCGCTCCAGCGACCGCTGAGTCAGAAATTGCGCTAACGGCTCGCTGTCGTAGGTAAGTTTGGTCGCTCCCGGACGCCCGCTCACCGCGAACTTTAGCACCGGCTCCGAACCGGAAAGCGCGTTTTCACCGGCGGCATACGCAACGGAACCGTTCGAAAGGAGATCGCCGGTATTGAGGTCGACGCGCAAATCGGCGGATAAGCGCGCCGTGGAGTTCTGCAATGTCACCGGTGGCGCGCGGAGAATTCCTCCCGCGACGGTAAACGCAACTTCTGCATCGCCGCCCGCAAAGGCACCCTGGCTTGCGATCTCCGGCGCGAATGTTGCGACTTTCGCGGCATCGATGTCGCGGCCGATTGCGTCGGCGCGCATTAGCAGCGCGGGTAATGCGTTGCTGTTGATGCCATCGGCCGTGATTCCTTTGAATGTCGCGGTCCCGGAGCCGGAAAGCGATGCCACCAGCGCCTCCACGGACTTGCCATTTCCGGTGAGTGTCGCCGAGATGCTGCCCTTTCCGTGCAGACGACCGGTATCCGCGTCAGCGCCGAGATCGAAACCCGTCAGTTGCATCTGCCCCGAGGCCAGCCCGGTCCCATCGTTGTTCTTCAGTTCGAGCCGGCCGTTCAGTTTGCCGCCAGCATAGCTCGCACTCAGGTCGTTGACGCGCAATCCTTCGCTGTCGATGCCAAGCGCCAGCGTCGCATCCTGCAAGCTCAGCGATCCCGCCGTGAGCGTCGCCGCGGTTACATCGATGGCAGCGCTAAGCGGCAATGCCGGCTGTTGCGAAAAAGGCGTGGTTGGCCATCCGCTGTCGCTCGCCAGCGCACTCTCCCCAACCACCGCTGCCGCCAGCGGATCGAGAGACAGGGCATCAAGCACGAGAGCACCGCTGACATTCGGCACGGCATCCTTGAACCCGACATTCAGATCGCCCGCCACGGCGGTCTCGTTGACCACGCCATCAATTCCGCCGAGTACAAGCAGCCCGGCGCCAAGGTCGGCTCCGGCGGAGAACTCGACGGTTGAGCCCAGACCCATCCCCGGCAGCGTCATCCCCACCGTCGTTAGCCAGGGCTCGATGTCATCTGCCTGGACCCGCGCCTTACCCTTGGCAGTGAAGCCATCGTCGCCCAGTGCGACAGTGCCGTTGAACGATGCGAGGAACTGATCGCCTTTCAGCTCGATCGCCGACGCCATGCCCTGCCCTGCCACGCCTTCGGCGGAAAGCGTCAGTTCGCCCGCCCCAAGCGAGGAAAGCGGAGTAGCGGTGGTGGGAAGACCAGCAAGAGCCAACAGAAGCGTCGCATCCTCATTGCGCGCCGACAGCTCAAGCTTGATTTTTGCATCGGGGATCGCATTGGCGCGGCCGTCGCCAGAAATGCTGGCCGACAGGGCCGAACCGCCGGCATTGCCCTGAAGGTTGAATGCAACCCGGGTCGTTCCGTCGCCATTGGCGGTCGAATTGCCGACGATATCCAGCCGAGCATCCGTCAGAAGGTCAGGATTGGCCAAGACACGCATCTGTAGTTGTTGCGCAAGCGGGCTGTTCGGAAAACTGCCCGACACGAGCTTTGCCAGTGGCGCCAGGTCGACGGAGACAAGCGAGGCATCGATGTTTCCAGCCGGGGCCGCGGGAAAATCCTTGATGGAGCCTGTCGCGCTGATCGATGTTCCGGCCAGTCCATCGATCGACAGCCGGTCGATTTCGAGCCGCCCCTCCCGCAGCCTGAGCGTCGTGTCGACGGTGTCGGCAGTCAGCCCCGCCCCGCTGATCGGCCCGGCCTTGACCTGAAAGTCAAGGTCGGCGTCTACGAACCGGTTTTCGCCTGCATCGCTGACGAATAGGGAGGCGAAAGCCGACAAGGTCTCGAAATCGAGCGCGCCCCCATCGAGCTTCAAAAGGACCGACGGGCGCTGATCGAGCGGTTGCCGGCTTTCGATGTCGCCGCGAAATTTCGCTGGACCGAGCACCAGTTCCAGATCGCGGAACAGCTGCGCTTCCTGTGATATTTCAACCTTGGCGCTGAACCCCGCCGAGGGCAGCTTGCGGATTGCATCATCGACATCTCTCGCCAGCCACGCTGCGAAGCCCGATGGCTGGCCAACCGCCACAAGCAGCCCACCGTTGAAACCAAACTCGCCTTCCGTCTGCAGGAATCCATCCGCCTCGATTGTCGTGCGCCCTGGCAGCGTGGCGTGCGCGGATTTGATCGTCCAACCGCCCTCGCCCGGCTCCGCCGCCAGGCGCACATCGCGGATCGTCGTATCGCCGGTGACGATCGCCGGCAGGTCGACTTCGATCGACCCCGGAATCTCGGGCTTGGGCAAGCGGATCACAGCTTCCTGGAACGCCTCGATGCGCTGTTCCAGCGTCAGTTGCGATCCATCCGCAACGCCGACCGCCTCGTCGAACCGAACCTGTGCGCCCTTCGCCTTGATTGCGAAGTGGGGGTCGGTGCCGAAATCAAGCGATGCGCTTCCATCAGCCGTGTAGGGCTCCTCGGTTGGCCCGGTCTCGAAGCGGAACTCCGAAACTTCGAGCTTTCGAGTGTTCAGTGCGAATGCGCCGTTGAAACGGAACAGTGGCGCCTCCGGCTGCTTGGCATCGCTGGCCTGCACTCGGTCGGTCTTGGCGCTGGCTCCCTGCTGTGACGCCTCTACCAGGCGAAACGTGCCGTTGTACGCCAGCCCTTCGGGCGACAACACCACTTCGCCGTCCGCATCCAGAGCGACGGGCTGTTCTGTCGGCTCCGCCTTGATCCGTAGCCGCATGCGGCCATTCTCCTCGACGGCGCCGGTCGAAGCGGAGAGCGACGCTTCGGAGCCGTCGAATTTCGCCACGCCATCAAGTCTCCATGGTCCCGCCAGCGACTTCGCCGATAGTTCCGCGTTGATGTCGGTCAGCAGATGCGTACGCCCGGAAAGGTGATGGCGGACCTCGACCTGACCGTCGCTGACGGTCAGCTTCTCGACGGATATCTGTCCGGCGGCGAAAGGACTTGTGGGACGCATCGCCCAATCGATGGCCCCATCCTCCGCAACATCGACGATTACCCTTGGCCTGACGATGCGCATGTCGAAGATCAGGAATTCGCCGCGCAGGAACGGCGCCAGTTCCGAGTCCATCGAGAATGTTTCGACGGTTATGGCCGGTTCGCCCGTGGCGCCCGCCGCGACCGTTACATTGGAGAAGCTGAGAGAGGGGAACGGCAGCAGCCACGCCTGCGCGTCGCCCTCGACAGTCACCTTGCGCCCAAGGATGGCGCTCGCCTCGCGCTCGAAATCGGCGCGATAGCTTGTCCAATTGACGAAATAGGGGGCGACCAGTGCCGCCGTCAGCACCAGAACCAGTAGTCCCCCGACAATGACGAATAACCGCGCCAGAGCAAAATCCTCTCTTCGTTCAGCGAGGCGGCAGTGTACCCACATCAGTCTGCCGATAAAGTGGCAATTTACCCGGCATGGCAGGCTTTTGCCGATCATTCTTCTGTGGGGTGCACTTTCTTGTCATCCATGCCATAAGCGGCGCCGTCGGCATTCAGGCACGGCGGCGAATCGACCGCCTTCCCCCATCCTAGTCGGCAAGGCACGGTCCACGTGCAACGGATTCGGATGACTGTTTGGTCGGTCCGAGAGATGGTTGATGACGCGGAAGAAACTCTACATTGTCGGTAATGGGCCGATCGCGACCGACATGTCCGGCGCAATCGATGCCGCCGACTTTGTGGTGCGCTTCAACGAACCCAAGGCGTCGGTCGGGATGTCGGGCAAAAGGACGGACATCCTGTTTCTGTGCAATGCCGGCAAGCCCATGCAACGGCGACTGTCAAACCCGAAATTCCTCGCTTCGCCAATGGTGCAGGACGCAAAGGAAGTCATCCTTGCGTATCATCCCCTCATCATCCGACGCTATTTTCCCAAGCCGACATTTCTGTCGTGGCTGAAGGGCCGCCGGCAGGATTGGACGCTGCCGACAATCCTGGCGCTCGGCGACCACGGCAAATCGAGTATCGTGCTGCCGGCGAGCTTCTACTATGAAGGCTGCAGTTCGCTCGGATTGCCGAAGGAGAAGCTGGGAAAAGTCTTTCCCAGCACTGGCTATTTCGGCATCTATTACGCTTCTGAGCCGGTTCCCGGCATCGGAGTGGGATATTCACGCTCTGCGGCTTCGGCTGGAGCGGGTGGAAGAAACATGCTTGGGGTGACGAGCGAAAATGGATCGAGGAGAAGGTTCTACAAGGACTTCTTCAAGTGATAGAGTAAGCTTTTGGAGACGATCGAGGACAGAATGAGCAAATCTTTGGACATCTATATCGGTTGGGATTCACGTGAGCCCATAGCCTATGAAGTGGCGAAGCGCACCATCCTGGAGCACGCGTCGATCCCGGTGAACGTCAAGCCGATCGTTCTCAGTGAACTGGTCGACAAGAACGCCTATACGCGCGAAATCGACCCGCTCGCGTCGACCGAATTCACCTATTCGCGATTCTACACGCCGTGGCTGGCCGGCTACAAAGGTTGGGCGCTGTTCTGCGATTGCGACTTCCTGTTCTTCGGCGACGTTGCCGGCCTGCTGCAATACCAGGATGAAAGCAAGGCCGTCGCCTGCGTTCAGCACGACTACCGCCCGAAGGCAGGCGTCAAGATGGACGGCAAGGTGCAGACCACCTACCCGCGCAAGAACTGGTCGTCGTTCATGCTGTTCAACTGCGACCATCCTTCGACAAGGCAGCTGACGCCGGAACTGATCAATCGCGAAAGCGGCGCCTACCTGCACCGCATGCAATGGGCGAAGGACGACGAAATCGGCGAGCATTCCGGTCGAGTGGAACTGGCTGGAGGGCTGGAACGACAAGCCGGCCTCCGGTCGCCCGAACGCCGTGCATTTCACCAATGGCGGTCCATGGTTCAAGGACTGGCAGAATGTTGACTACGGCGACGAGTGGCGCGCCGTCGCCCACGACATCGAACCGGATTTCAAGCCGATCTGATTAAAGGCGCCAAGCGCGCGATGGGCGCGCTTGGCGCAGATGATCTAGAAGATCTTGCCCGGGTTCATGATCCCGTGCGGGTCCAGTGCCGTCTTGATCGCCCGCATGAGATCGACGCTGTGGCCGATCTCGTGTTCGAGAAAGCCCATTTTCCCCTGCCCGATGCCGTGCTCGCCGGTGCAGGTGCCGTCCATCGCGATTGCCCGCATGGTCAGGCGCGCCACGAATTTCTCCGATAGTTGCGATCTCCTTCGGATCGTCCATATTGATCAATACGAGCGTGTGAAAATTGCCGTCTCCGACATGGCCGACAATTGGCGCAATCAGCCCCATCTCGGCGATGTCCGCCTCAGTCTCGGCGATGCATTCGGCCAGCCGCGAGATCGGCACGCAAACGTCGGTGGAGAGCCCCTGCGCGCCGGGGCGCAACGACCGCGACGCCCAGTAGGCATCGTGTCGCGCCTTCCAAAGCTTGGCGCGTTCCTCGGCGACCTTCGTCCATTGGAACGGCCCGCCGCCATATTCCGCGGCAATCTCACCGAACATTTCGGACTGCTCGGCAACTCCGGCATCGCTGCCGTGGAACTCGACGAACAGGCACGGCACCTCGGCATAGTCGATGCCGGAATAGAGCTTCATCGCCCGCATCTGCAATTGATTGACCAGTTCGATGCGCGCCACTGGAATGCCCATCTGGATTGTCGCGATCACTGCCTGGCAAGCCGTCTCGACGCTCGGAAACGGGCAAACGCCGCCGGCAATCGCCTGAGGGATGCCATACAGTTTGAGCGTCAGCGACGTGATCAGCGCCGAGCGTGCCCTCTGATCCGACGATCAGCCGCGTGAGATCGTAGCCGGCGGAGCTCTTTTTGGCGCGCTGGGCAGTCTTGATCAGGCTGCCATCGGCCATGACTGCTGTAAGGCCCAGCACATTCTCCCGCATCGTGCCATAGCGCACGGCGTTGGTACCGGATGCGCGCGTGGCGGCCATCCCGCCCAGGCTGGCATTCGCTCCCGGGTCGATCGGGAAGAACAGACCGGTGTCGCGCAGATAGGTGTTGAGCGCCTCGCGCGTCACGCCCGGCTCGACGACGCAGTCCAGATCCTCGGCATGCACCTCCACCACCCGGTTCATCCGCGAGGTATCGACGGAAATGCCGCCGCCCGGCGCATTGACGTGTCCCTCCAGCGACGTGCCGGTCCCATAGGGGATCACCGGCACGCGATGCTCGGCGCAGGCGCGCACGATCTCCTGCACCTCTTCCGCCGTATCGGGATAGGCGACGCCGTCCGGCGCCTGGTTCGGGATGTATGTGGTGGTATGCGCGTGCTGCTCGCGGATGGATTGGCCGGTCTGGAAGCGCTCGCCGAAGCGCTGCTTGAGCACGCCAAGCACGATGGCAATCGCCTCTTCATTGCGTGGAACGCGCCGCAAGTCGCTCAGAGCCATGATTTCCTCCGCGAATGGAGCAGCGGCGGCTTTCGCCGCTCTCTATCTTCGCCTAAGCCGAGAGCCCCGCCCTGTCCAGCTTGCAAAAGGTCGACCATGCCCCTGCCCGCCCCATTCGTTTCAAAAGTGATGGAGATCGAGAAGGAGTGGATCGACTACAATGGTCATCTGAACATGGCGTACTACAACGTGCTGTTCGATCGCGCGTCCGACGATGCCTTTGAACTGATGGGCCTTGGCCCCAGCTACGCCAGGGAGCGCAAGCTCACGATCTACACGGCAGAGGTCCACATCTGCTACGTTCAGGAATTGCACCTGGGCGATCAGGTCAAGGTCAGTTTCCAACTGCTCGACAGTGATCAGAAGCGGCTGCGGGCCTATCAGGAAATCCGCCATGTCGAGGGCTGGCTCGCTGCGACTTCGGAAACCCTGTCTCTGCACATCGACATGGCGGGCCCGAAGGTCGCGGCATTTCCCGACGACATCTTGGAGAAAATTGCTGCGCTGCAGGCGGCGCATGCTGCATTGCCGCATCCCGCGCGGGCAGGACGTTCGATCGAAATCAAGCGTAAATAGCCGCTGTTAATCGAAGCGCTAACCATAGCAGCGAGTAAAATGCTTCGCTTTAGGATCGATCGGCGCGGCGATGCGCTGCCTTATGAAGACGAACTACGCGCGCATTATCGTTGAGACCGCGATGTGAGGTCGCGTGCCCAAGGCGGATTGGACTGGCGAGGCCTGACACCATCGGCAAGTGACAGCCGGAGCGTGATCGTTCATTGTACCGACGCGCACCGGTATCGATACCGGATCATTGGCTGCCTGACATCTACTCCTGCAAATGGAGCCGCGAAATGAACATCGACGAGGCGACGGTTCGCGAGATTTTTTCGAGCCTCGAGCATGGCGACGGGGATGCGTTTTTCGCGCATGTGCAGGACAATGTCGACTGGACGGTTATGGGGACGCATCCCCTCGCCGGCCACTATACGTCCAAAACTTCCTTCAGAGCGGGTACGTTCAGCAAGCTAGCCAAGGTCCTACCGGGCGGCGCGCAGCTGCGAGTCACGCACGTTGTCGTTTCTGCAGATACGGCGGTTGTCGAACTCGCTTCAGGCGCGACTGCCCGAAACGGCATGCCTTTCCATAACCGCTATTGTTGGTTTGTTCGCTTCGACCAAGGTTTGATCGTCGAGGTGCGGGCTTATCTCGACTCCGCGCTCGTTGCAGAGCTTTTTCGTCAGAATCCGATTTAGCGCATTTTCGACCGAAGCCTAGCCGAATTCCGAAGCAGTTCGCCTGTTACTAGGTGTAAAAGTCGAGGCGATGCCGTTCACCAGCCGTCAACTCGACCGAGGGTCAGGACCTGTTAAATGGCGCCTGAAACGGCCCGAAATGCAAGGAGAAGCGCGAAGGCGCTAAGCCAGATTTTCCTTGAAGAAGGCGATGGTGCGGCCCCATGCAAGGTCGGCCGCTTCCTTGTTGTAGCGAGCTTCCGAGGTGTCATTGTTGAACGCGTGCTGCGCTCCGTCATAGACGTAGATCGTGAATTTCTTGCCGTCGGCCGTAAGCGCAGCCTTGAAGGCTTCAATGCCCGCATTAATGCGTTCGTCCAGCCCACCGTAGTGAAGGAGCAGTGGCGCCTCTATTTTGGCGATCGCCGCGGGGTCTTTCGGCTGCGCGCCGTAATAGGCGACACCCGCAGCAAGATCCGGCGATGCAGTCGCGAGATTGTTCACCGTCCCGCCGCCCCAGCAGAAGCCGACCGCGCCGACCTTGCCGTTTACATCGTCTCGTCCCTTGAGATAGGCAATCGTTGCCACGCCATTGGCAGCAGTCTTGGTCGGATCTAACTTAGAGAACATCTCCCGAGCCTTTTCCTCGTCGGTCGGCGTGCCACCCAGCGGCGACAGGAAGTCCGGCGCGAGCGCGACGAAACCCTCAAGCGCAATGCGGCGCGCCACGTCCTTTGTATGCGCGTTCAACCCGCGGTTTTCGTGAATGACGATCACCGCGCCAAGCTTGCCGTTCTGCTCGGCGGGTTGCGCAAGGTATCCTCGCATCTCGCCTTCGGCTCCCGGCCAAGTCACGTCTGAAGTCTTCACGCGCGGATCGTTGTCCTCGACGATCGCAGCCTGTGCCGGACTGGCAGCCAGCATCGGCGCAATTACCGCAGCGGCCGCGCCCGATCCGGCGAGCTTCGACAGCTTTTCCATGAAGCCGCGTCTGTCGAGCGTCAGATGCGTATATTCGTCATACGCATCGATCATCGCCTGGGTGATCAAAGGCTTGTTCATCGCGGCTCCTCCCGACAGATGTATGAACCCAAGATAGGTCGCGTCGGGCCAGCGTCCAGTCACGGCTTCGCGAGCAGAGCCCCGCGATTTACACATACTTCTAAATCCGCCTCACGTCAACGTCATTCTCGGGCTTGCTCCCGAAGAATCTGCTGCGCATGCAATTTAATGCACCGCGTTGCAGCGCGTTCTGGTTGCGTACGCCAGATCCTCGGGACAAGCCCCGAGGTTGACGAAATGGAGGTGACAGAGGATGACGAAGTGGAGGTGCCAGCGCATCAATCGCGATCGCCCGGTGACTGCCATGCGATCGCCCTACCGGCTTGGGGTCGACTGGCCATCTGCCATCCCAGCGAAGCGTTCACTTCTGAAATTTCTTGCTGAAGGCGTTGGTGAACTTGATGGTGCCGGCCTCGTCGACAGCCTCCCCGAGCGCGACATCCATGAAGGTGTCGGTAATGCGCACAAGCGCGAAGCCGCCCATGTAACCAGCCTTCGGCTTGAACATGTCATAGCCATCACGACTGTAGATCATCGGCGTTTCGTGCTGATGGCCGTGAAAGATGCCGATAACGTTGTAGCGTTTCACCACATCGATCATCGCGGCGCGGTCCGCGTCGCTCCACCAATGCGGCGCCCCGCTGCCCTCATCGTCGAACGTCGTCCTCGACGGATCCCAACGCTCTTCCGAGAACGAATCCCAGCCGTAATGTTGGAAGATCACCACCGGCTTTCCATCGGAAGCCGCTGTGGCGAGGTCTTCCCGCAGCCAGTTCAGCGCACTGACCGCGCCCTTCGTCGTGTCCCCCGCAAACCGATGCGCCTGAACCAGGTGCAGATTGCCCCAGTTCCACGAGTAGCAGTCGGAATCGACATCGTAATTGTCAGCCGGTACCGGCGGCTTGAAGAACACGCTGGGACGGTGGTTGATCTCGACATAGTCGCGAAGTTCGCGGCGATACCAGTCGACATGCGGGGACGGTCCATCCTGGTCCAGATCGTGATTGCCAAGACCGAGGTAGACCGGGAAATGCACCCGATCCGTTCCAACGCCCTCCTGATAGCGCTGGCTGAACTGCAGAAGCTGCGTCCCCTCATGCGGCAGTGTGATCTGGCCGCCGCCATCATCGGTCATGTCGCCGCCCAAGACGAGGCCGCGTGGGTGGGCGATCCGCTCGCCCGCGCTTGCCAACACGGTCGAAACCCCACCGATTGCGTTTGGCCACCGATTGACCCTCATTCGGTTCAACGCCCTGATATGGCGCAGCAGGTTCGCGTCGGTCTTGCCTTCCTGCGCGCAGCTCGGGCTGAGGCCGCTCGCCATACGACAGGCGTGGATGTCGGCCGCAAATACGAAGGTGACGTCGGTCCTGGCCGGTTGAGCGCGCCCCGGTCGCGATCCGACGCCCGCTGCCAGCAGCCCCAGGCAAAAACGACGGCGCGAAAACTTGTCGAAACCCTGCAACGGACCCTCCAATCACAAATTTAAGCCGAAACGCACGCATCAAACTACGTCGCGTCTTGCAATTCCGACACCGAAAAGACACGCGCGGCGGTCGACATCGGTTCAAAAGCCGGCAAATCCAGCAGAAACTGTTTGAACCGTCATTACTCTTCACTATGCTCCGCCGCCACAGCGTCAATTTCCAGGGATTGTCCGAAATGATTCTCTCAAGACGTGAAGTCGTGCTCGGTGGAATGGCGATGATCGCCGCCGGGCTGAGCGCCCGCGAAGCCGAAGCCCAGGCCTCCGCCTATTTCGCCGGCACCAGGACCGACAATGGCGTGACCTTCCGCGCCACCAACTTCAAGAAGATCGACAAGAAGTGGCAGCGGCAGGTCGTCAAGTTCCAGAGCAGCGAGCCTCAGGGCACCGTTGTCGTCGATACCCGCAATCACTTCCTGTACCTGATCATGGAAAACAGGACGGCGATCCGCTACGGCGTCGGCGTCGGCAAGGAAGGCTTCAAATGGTACGGCACCGCCACGATCGACCGCAAGTCGCTGTGGCCGAAGTGGACGCCGCCACCGGAAATGCGCAAGCGCCATCCGGAGCTGCCCGAGTCGGTGGCCGGCGGTTCGCCAAGCAACCCGCTGGGTCCGCGCGCCATGTACCTGCACAGCGACGGCCGGGATACGGGCTACCGGTTCCACGGCACGATCCAGCCATGGAGCATCGGAACGGACGCGTCCTCGGGCTGCATCCGCATGTTCAACGAGGATGCGATCGACCTCTACCAGCGGTGCCCTGTCGGTACGCTGGTGCAGGTTCTGCCGCATCTGGCCGAGCAGGCCGCCAAGTCCGAAAAACTAGACACAGTAGACTGAGGGGTCTGCATTGATGACGTTGAAAATCACCCGCCATCTGCTCGCCGCGGGTCTGCTGCTCGCATTGGCCGGTTGCACCTCGACCGGCGGCGGTCCCACGGCAGACAATTTGGGCGTCAATCCCAACGCGAGCGGCAGCACCGGCGATCCTGCGGCCGGCTTTGCCAATGCCGGGTCCCGGCAGCGAGGAGGACTTCATCCTCAATGTCGGCCGGCGGATCTTCTTCACGTCCGGATCGGCGGAACTGGATTCGGTGGCCATGACGACGCTCGACAATCAAGCTGCATTCCTCGCCAAATATCCGCGCTGGCTGGTCAAGCTGCAGGGATTTGCCGACGATCCCGGCTCCACCGCGGCGAATGTGACATTGTCGCAGAAGCGCGCCGACGCGGCGATGAGCTACCTGGCGTCCAAGGGCGTGGATCCGAAGCGCATGTGGACGAAGGGTTATGGAAACGACCGCGCCGTGCGCGAATGCACCGAAAAATCCTGCAAGGTCCAGAACCGCCGCGTCGTGGTGAATTTGCAGACGCAGTACGAGAGCTGACGGAATTTGAGGGGGTCAAGAGGCGGCGCTCGGTCATTCGATATCAGCAACGGCGCTCTTTCCCACCCCCCTCTGTCCTGCCGGACAGAAGGATTGCGACAAAGCTCAAACTCAATCACGGCACGCCCACCCGCTCAGCTTAGCCCAACCAATCATACCTCCAAAAATCGGATCCGGTTTCCGAACGGGTCGATGACCTGGCACTCGAGGCCCCAGTCCTGCCGCTGCAGACCCGGCCGGTTATATTTGTAATTCTTTGCGGCCAGTTCCTGCTGCCAGGCTTCGACGCCCTTTGTGTAGACGACCATATTGGCGCCTGGACTGGCATCGCCCGAATGCTCGCTGAGGTGCAGCTTCAGCGGCCCCTTCGATACCTGCATGTAGATAGGCGTCTCGGGTTCGAAGCGATGTTCCCAATCCACGCGCATGCCGAGGAACCCCAGGTAAAACTCCCGCGCCTTGGCCTCGTCGAAGATGCGGATGATCGGCACCGCCGCGGAAAATTCCACGGCCCTCAGTTTGTCCACCAATTCCATCGTCCTGTCCTCCCGGAATGTCAGTAGCGTTCGTTCCGGGTATCGCGCGCAACCCTATGACGCACCTGCCTAATCCAGCATAACCCGCCAACCGTCGACGGGCAAAGCAGTTGTTCGCGGCTTTCACCGACGCAATGTTGCCAAGCTGTTCTGGCCTTTCGCGACCGAATCACTACATTCGGGTCAATGGCTGCTTTTCCTGAGGATTGGGGTGATGACACCCCGCGCATGCCCTCTGCCCCGCAAGGCGGCGGATCGGGCATTGCCGCGCGCGCCATGGCGGCCCGTCAGGGTAGCAATGCCGCATCGGACTACCTGCGCGGCTTGAACGACGAGCAGCGTCTGGCCGTGGAGACCACCGAAGGCCCGGTGCTTGTGCTGGCCGGCGCCGGCACCGGCAAGACGCGCGTGCTGACCACCCGCATCGCCCACATCCTTGCCACGGGCCGCGCCTATCCGAGCCAGATCCTCGCGGTCACCTTCACCAACAAGGCGGCGCGCGAAATGAAGCAGCGCATCGGCTTGCTGGTCGGCGAGGCGGTGGAAGGCATGCCGTGGCTGGGCACCTTCCACTCGATCGGCGTCAAGATGCTGCGCCGCCATGCCGAGCTGGCCGGCCTGCGTTCCGATTTCACCATTCTCGACACCGACGACCAGGTCCGGCTGATCAAGCAGTTGATCCAGGCGGAAGGCCTGGACGACAAGCGCTGGCCGGCGCGGCAGTTCGCGCAGATGATCGACGGCTGGAAGAACAAGGGGCTGGGCCCGAGCGAAATTGCCGAGGGCGACGCGCGCGCCTTCGCCAACGGCAAGGGCCGCGAGCTCTACAAGGCTTATCAGGACCGCCTGCAGACGCTCAACGCCTGCGACTTCGGCGACCTGCTGTGCCATCCGATCCGCATTTTCCGCGCCAACCACGACGTGCTCGCCGAATATCACAGGCGGTTCAGATACATCCTCGTCGACGAATACCAGGACACCAATACCGCGCAATATATGTGGCTGCGCTTGCTGGCTCAGCGGACGGGCGCGACCTCTCCCTCCCTCTCGAGGGGAGGGTCGGTCCGCGAAGCGGACCGGGGTGGGGTAGGTCCAGGCAGCGCGCCGACGCCAGGAAACGACGAAGAGCTGGACGATCGGGCGACCCCACCCGGCCGGACTGCGTCCGGCCACCCTCCCCTCAAGGGGGAGGGAAACCCGCGCCCGGCCGAAGGCCGCAAGCCCGACCGGGCGTCGGCCGGTCAGGCCGCCCCAGCGGAGGCCAGCGAGCGGAGCGAGCGCTCGGCCGTGAGCGAAACCAGGGTCAACATCTGCTGCGTCGGCGATGACGACCAGTCGATCTACGGCTGGCGCGGGGCGGAGGTGGACAACATCCTGCGCTTCGAGAAGGATTTTCCCGGCGCCACCGTCATTCGCCTGGAGCGCAACTACCGCTCCACAGCGCATATACTGGGTGCGGCCTCGCACCTCATCGCCCACAATGAAGGGCGGCTCGGCAAGACCCTTTTTACGGACCGCGCCGACCCGGATGACGGCAAGGTCAACGTCCACGCCGCCTGGGACTCCGAGGAGGAAGCCCGCGCCGTCGGCGAGGCGATCGAGCAGCACCAGCGCCACGGCCACGTGCTGAACGACATGGCGATCCTGGTGCGCGCCTCCTTCCAGATGCGCGAGTTCGAGGACCGCTTCGTCACGCTCGGCCTGAACTACCGCGTCATCGGCGGTCCGCGTTTCTACGAGCGCCAGGAAATCCGCGACGCGCTGGCCTATCTGCGCGTCGTCGCGCAGGGCGCCGACGACCTCGCCTTCGAGCGCATCGTCAACGTGCCGAAGCGCGGACTGGGCGAGGCGGCGATCCGCCAGGTTCATGACACCGCGCGCGCGCTCGGCATACCCATGCTGAAGGCGGCCGAAAAACTTGCCGAAAGCGACGAGCTGAAACCGAAGCCGCGTGCGGCGCTGCGCCAGATCGCCGCCAATTTCGCGCGCTGGCAGGAGCGTCTGGAAACCACGCCGCATACCGAACTGGCGGAAACCATCCTGGAAGAGTCCGGCTACACGGAAATGTGGAAGAACGACCGCTCGGCGGAGGCGCCCGGCCGGCTGGAAAACCTCAAGGAACTCATTCGCTCCATGGAGGAATACGAGTCGCTGCGCTCTTTCCTCGAGCATGTCGCGCTGGTGATGGACACCGAGCAGAACGCCGAGCTCGACGCCGTGTCGATCATGACGCTGCATTCGGCCAAGGGGCTGGAGTTCGAGACCGTGTTCCTGCCCGGCTGGGAGGAAGGCCTTTTCCCGCACCAGCGCTCGCTCGACGAGGGCGGCCGCTCCGGGCTGGAGGAGGAGCGCCGCCTCGCCTATGTCGGCGTCACCCGCGCCAAGATGAACCTGCATATCTGGTTCGTCTCCAACCGCCGCATTCACGGCCTGTGGCAATCGACGATCCCGTCGCGCTTCCTGGACGAACTGCCGGCCGCACATGTCGAGGTGGCGGAAGCCGGCAATTCCTATGGCGGCTATGGCGGACGCGGGTTTGGCGAGGGCGGCAGCCGCCGCAATCCCTACGGCGCCTCGCGCTTCGACAATGTGGGGGCGCCGAGCGGCGGCTTTGCCTCGCGCGGCGACCAGTCTCGCGACAATTCAGGCCGCAGCTTTTCCAACACCTATGCGACGCCGGGCTGGCAGCGCGCCCAGCAGAACCGCACGGAGGCGACGGACCGCAACTGGGGTTCGCGCTCCGGCCATTCGGTCGAGCGCATCGGCTATGGCGAGACGGATTCCGGCTATGGCGCCGGGCGCGGCTCGGTCAAGGGCCGCGTGATCGACGGCGAACTGGTGGCAAAAAGCGTCGCCGACACCCCCTCGCCCTTCACCATCGGCGACCGCGTGTTCCACCAGAAATTCGGCAACGGCAACGTCGCGGCCATCGAGGGCAACAAGCTCACGATCGACTTCGACAGGGCGGGTCAGAAGAAGGTGCTGGACGGGTTTGTGAGTGGGGTGTGAGGGGAGCACTTGCTGCGTACCACCGAACCTTCAAGTCGCGGTATCCGAGATATACACACGTTCTATCTGCCGTCCGAATACTGGGGTTTGCACTTCACACTAAGCGGTATCTGATGGTCAAACGCGGTCGAATAAGGGTTGTCGGCACGCTCAACACAGGGTCGGTGATCTGTCCCGATATTCTTCGATTCGCGTGCTCGTCGCCAACTACAGAAACCTTGCAGGTCTTCGTCACTAGATCGAGTTCTGAGATTTGAACTCTCATGGTCTGCTCACTACCAATTTCGATCGGCTGCATTTTCTCGAATCTCAGCTCTGTCCTCCTTAGTTATTTTGAAAGCCCCGCTCTCTACGCGGCCATCTGAAGTCCCGGCAGATGTTCCTATCGGCGAACTAGCATCCTAACGGCCTCATGATTGAAAGTGCAAGCGGTTCCGCCATTTGCATGGCAGACCGGGTTGTATGCCCCATTTCCTCAAGCGCTTTCACTGCAACGACGTTGGCTGCTTCCATCTCTTTGGATTTTCCCGCCCACCGAGCGACCGTCGCATTGACTAGTGCCTCCGTAGCTTTCGTGGCCACTGTATCGAACAACCGTATCAATGTATGGGAGGAGGGGGACGACTACTGTAGCACCGAGACAATACCCGTCTCGACAAGTATCCACAATATCCGGATCCAGGCTGTGGCGGCTTTAGAGCGTAAACGCGAACTGTGCTGAAGCGGCTAAATCAGCATTTGCAAAACGACCCATCAAAGCAACCTGGCCGCAGAGGCGAGCAACGCACTCCCCGGCATGCTGTGCCGCGTGTCGGCGGCATTATTGTCCGCGTCAGCCATCGACTTTATCTTGAGAGGCGTCAATCTTCTCCAGCTTACTAAAGTCTCTGCACCCCCAACAGTCAGCTCAAAGAAGAGCAAATCCGATGGCATGTTCAAGGACCAGTATGGCGCGCCCCGGGGACAGTTTACTTTCTTTCCGCAGATTGGCCCGAGGCAGCAAGGTTGGCGCTGGCGGAAAAAAGTAAACTGTCCCCAGCGGCTACTCACCTCTCGGCTTTCGCCCTCGTTTAAGTGTTTCGATCCCCAAGCCCGCTATCCATTGCTTGCTACCCAGCGGCTGGCCGCTTGTCTCGGACTTGCGAAGTGCGTTCATCTCCCGCCCGGTAGGCTCGATGTCAAGCATATCGGCAATGCAGGGAAAGCGGTCGAGAACAGGACGCACGTTGGTCAATTGATCGTCCCTAGCAGTAAGATGCGCTCGAACGCTGGACCAAGGCCAATTCTCTGCACGGGTCACCAATCTTGCTCTGACCGGATTCAACGAAATGTACCGCACGGCGCTTGCGAGGTGGTCTTCGTCCATAGCCACCGAACCAAACCGGCCTTGCCACAAATGCCCCGTCCAACCGTGACGATCATTGATGTGGCGGGTGTACTGCCGATGCACTTCACCAAGCGTCGCGCTCAACCTCGCGGAATTCCCCCTGTTAAGGGAAAGTCCGGCAACGTTTACTTTATTCCCAGAAGGGCAGCAGCGCCGAAGGTTACCTCTGACGGAAAAAAGTAAACTACCCCTCGTCTACCCACCTTCTCAAATTCCGCCACGCTTATTAACCAGAACGTCCAAACTCTCGAGCCATTTCTTGTAGCCTGAGATGTTCAAAGCGCGTCACGGTCGCTGCCCGTTGTCACCCTAAATGCCGCGCTCCTCCTGATGTTGAAATCTCGCGCCAGCCTCTAGAACAAACAAAGAACATATGATAATCGGGGGCGATGGACTGGAACCTGGCAATCGAGAAAAACCGTGAGGCGTTGAGGCGCGTGCTGGCGACACTCGTCGCCATGGTGGCGGCGGCAAGAATGGCGGAAGCGCAGGGGGACAGTTTACTTTCTTTCCGCAAACGAGCGCGCCGCCTCAAGACCCGGCGCTGGCGGAAAAAAGTAAACTGTCCCCGGCACCCTCCTTGCCGCGTCACCTCCACCGCCTCGTACTCAGATTGTTGCGTCCGGCCGAAGCCGCGGCGCGGCGGCTGATCATTATCGCCGCGCGCGGGCTGGTGGTCGAGCTTGCGCCGCCGCGCCTGCGTGCCGCCAAGCCGAAGCCACTCCTCAATCGAAGCAACGGTTTCGGCACCGGTGTGGTGATCCGGCCCGGCCCGCTGCCCGAATGGGCGCGTGCGCTGGCGCCGAAGCGGTCTTCCACTGTGTCGCTTCCGCTTTTCGACCCGGTCAAACGCTATGGCGTCCGCCGCAGGTCAGTGAAGCAAAGCGCCATGCCGCGCATCAGGTCCTTCGACGATCCGCGTATCGGCTTCTTCCAACAGCCACGCGCGCCGGATCCGCTGCCACCATCTCCGGACGATCTGCTTGATGCGGGCCGCCTGCATCGCCGTCTCGAAGCGATCGGCCGCGTGCTGGACGACCTGCCGCGTCAGGCGAAGCGCCTGGCGCGATGGCAGGCGCGTCTTGACGTTCGGAAAATGGAAGGTCGCGACGGCGACCTTCTGCACCCCACCCCGGCGCTGCGCGCCGACCCTTCCCATCGAGGGGAATATGGCGCCGCAGGGGGACAAACCAAAGGCCGGTTTCAGCGCCTCTCGCCGATGCGGCCCGGTCGGCCGCCCGGATGGCGCCGCCTGCCCGCCCATGCGGTGGATGAAGTCCTGAACGAACTCCACGGATTGGCCGTCTGGGCGCGTGCGCAACCCGACACGTCATGACGGCATGCGGACTCGACCTCAGCCGAGAATTCTTATCAAGCCATGCGGTCCGAGGGATGCAGGGTTGCGCTCTGTCGCACCCTCCTCTTTTCCGAGTTTGTCGAAGGACCGAACATCTCTCCCGCAAAACAGCGCATTGGGCCGGCGGTTGTGGAGTGGAGCCTAAATCGTTGCGACGTCATTCTCGGGCTTGTCCCGAGAATCTGCTGCGCATGCAGTTTAGAGCACTGCGTTGCGGCGCATTCTGGTGCGTCGGCAGATCCTCGGGACAAGCCCGAGGATGACGACGCGGAGGCGCAAGGCATCGATCGCCCGTGCTGCCTAATGCGATCGCCCTGCCCGCAAGGAGGGAGGTTGGCCGTCACGTCCGCTCTCGCCAACCACAGCTCGGACAGCGGCAGCGAAGCTGCCAATCTCCCCTATGCGGGACATGTCCGGTCCTTCGACAAGCTCACGAAAGAGGTGGGTGCGACCGAGCATTTTGCTTGCAGGCGGATCGCGTGTGCCCGGCGCCTCCACAGCCCGCCGCTGCCTCTCTGCCAATCCGCGCCCCGGCGAAAAGCCTCGTCACGACCCGCCCACAAATCCTCAACTGCGGAAGAACGCCAGAAGGTCGGCGTTGATCGTGTCCGCATGAGTTGTCGGCATGCCATGCGGAAAGCCTTGGTAGGTCTTCAGCGTGCCGTTTTTCAGCAGCTTCGCCGACAGCGGCGCGGAGTTGGCGTAGGGTACGATCTGGTCGTCGTCGCCATGCATCACCAGCACGGGCACATTTATCTTCTTCAGATCTTCGGTGAAGTCGGTCTGCGAGAACGCGACGATGCCGTCATAGTGCGCCTTGGCGCCGCCCATCATGCCCTGCCGCCACCAGTTCCAGATCACCGCGTCGGAAGGCGTCGCGCCCGGACGGTTGAAACCGTAGAAAGGCCCCGCCGGGAGGTCGTAGTAGAACTTGCTGCGGCTTGCGGCGAGCTGAGCCTGCAATCCGTCAAAGACGTCCTTCGGCAAGCCGCCGGGATTGGCGTCGGTCTTGACCATCAGCGGCGGCACAGCGCTCAGGATTGCAGCCTTGGCCACCCGGCTTTCGCCATGACGCGCAATATAGTGGACCACCTCGCCGCCCCCGGTCGAGTGCCCGACATGGATGGCGTCCTTCAGGTCGAGCTTTGCCGTCACAGCGGCCAGATCGTCGGCATAGTGATCCATGTCATGCCCGTCGCTGACCTGGGTGGAGCGGCCGTGGCCGCGCCGGTCGTGGGCAATGACGCGGAAGCCCTGATTGACGAAGAATATCATCTGGGCGTCCCAATCGTCGGCCGAAAGCGGCCAGCCGTGGCTGAAGACGATGGGCTGGCCAGAACCCCAATCCTTGTAGAAAATCTCGACGCCATCTTTCGTGGTGACCGTAGGCATTCGTTTCTCCTGATTGTGCGCAATTGGACGAGGCGAAGGTTAAGGCAGGCAGCCCGCCGCGCCAATGCTCCAAAGGTCGGCAATCGCCACGCATCGAAGGCGGCTCGTGCGACGATCCGCTTAGCTCCCATGGAAATTGCCTTCTGCCGGAACATGGCGCCCGTCATGCGAGTTAATTCGAGGGTGGAGCGCCATTTCAGGAAGGATACGATCATGGACAACCGCAGAGGCCCCCGCGACAACTACCGAGACCGCAGCGACCGCAACGAGGAACGCCACAACAGCCGCCAGCAGGGCGGAGACTACGGCGACAGCCGTCGCCAGCAAGGCCAGTACAGCCAGGATTCCGGCCAGCAAGGTAGCGACTATAGGCAAAGGCGAAATCGGAACGAATGGTCGGCCGGCGATGAGTTCGGCTACTCCGGCGATCAGCGCCGCTCAGGCGAGCGGGGCGCAAAATGACCGTATGCCGGGCCGAGGCGAAGGCGGCCGCGACGAGCGGTTCGATCGCTCATCGGGAAGCGACGACAGGCGGGACGATATGTTCGGCGATCATCGTGGCTATGGCGGGCGCAGCATCGCCGGCGGCCAGCCGGGAAACCGCTCATTCGATCGCGATGATCGATCCGAAGGCGGACGCGACTTCTGGGACAAGGCCAGCGACGAGGTTTCGTCATGGTTCGGCGACCGCGATGCCGAAAGCCGCCGTGAAATGGACAAGCACCGAGGCCGCGGGCCGAAAAATTACCAACGCTCGGACGAGCGCATCAAGGAGGACATCAACGACCAGCTGACGGAAGACGGCTGGCTGGATGCCACAAACATCGACGTCGAAGTCTCTGGCCGCGAAGTGACGCTGTCGGGCCACGTCTATAATCGCTCGGCAAAACGCCGCGCCGAGGACATCGCCGAACGCGTCTCCGGCGTGGCGCATGTGCAGAACAATCTGCGGGTGTCCGACACATATGCCGAGCCAGGTACAGCGCAACAGGGCGGCACGTCCGACAGTTCCTCAAATTTCACGTCCGTGCGAAAAACCGTCAGCGACTGACCACGGGCGGAGCGGGTGACCACAGCCCGCTCCGTTTTTTTGTCGGATTGGCCCTGGTCGGATCGTCTTCATCATGAGGGCGTCAGCAAAAGGATCGATCTCATGCTCAAGGACAAATCCTCCGCCGCAATCGTAGCCGTCAGCGATCTCGACCGCGCCCGCGCTTTTTACAGCGAAACGCTCGGGCTCGATCTGCAGGACCAGTCGATGGGTGACGTGCTGACCTTCCGCACCGGCGACACAAGTCTCATCGTCTATCGTTCGGATTTTGCGGGAACCAACAAGGCAAACGCGGTGGTATGGGGCGTCGGCGAGGAGATCGACGCCATCGTCGCCGATCTGCGCGCGAAGGGCGTCGTCTTCGAGCACTACGACATGCCAGGAGCGCGGCTTGTGGGCGATGTCCATGTCGATGGTGCCATGAAAACCGCCTGGCTGAAGGATCCGGACGGTAATATCCTGCACCTCAACAATATGTAGGCAGCGGCGCCGAGTTCTACTCCATTGCCAGCAGGATGACGCCGGCCGCTACCACGACGGCGGCCATCATGCGTCCGAGCCAGGGGCGTTCGCCGAAGAACACGAGGCCGATCAGCGCGGCGATGACCACGCTGGATTCGCGCACCGCCGACACGGCGCCGATCGGCGCGATGGTCTTGGCATAGAGGACCACTCCATAGGCCGTCACCGAGCAGAGGCCGCCGATCAGTCCGAAGGCGTAAGCGCGCCAGTTGACGCGTGCCGCCGCTGCGACGGCGGTTCCAGAGGATCCAGATCAGAACGGGCGCTTCGAGCAGGAACAGCCAGCCCATATAGCCGATCGGGCTCTCAGAAATCCGCACACCGATGCCGTCCGCGACGGAATAAGCGGCGATCGTGAGCCCAAGCAGCAGCGCGACCTTCACCGCGCGGGTGTCGGCATGGGCGGCACCACGCTGAAACGCGATCAGACCGATGCCGGCGCTAATGGCGGCCAAGGCCGGCCCAACCCAGTGGTTCCAGCTGCTCGCCGATGATGAGGTATGCTCCAAGTGCCACCAGCGCCGGCGCCATACCGCGCGAGATCGGATAGACCTGGCTGAGATCGCCAAGCCGGTAGGCCTGAAACATCAGGATGTAGTAGAGATAGTGGACCAGCGTGGAGATCGCGATCAGCGACCAGCTTGCATGCGCCGGCGGTTCGCCCCTGGCGATGCTGATGGCGATCAGCACTGCGCCGCAGACGCCGTGCATGGTCGCGACGGCGGCGATTGCCACCGCCCGGTCAGTCGCGCCCTTGACGAGGGCGTTCCAACCGGCATGAAGCACCGCCGCCGAGAGAACGAGGGTAAGGGCAAAAGAGGACATTGCGATCTCGCTCCGACCCTCGGCAAGCCGACCGGAGATGACTGGATGGAGTTAGCCAGCGCAGCAATAGAGCAGCCGGCGATGCTTCGCCAGCCCGGCAAAGCCGCCGTTCGTGGTCCTGATTCAGAATATCGCTTGTCCAGCGACGAACGCAAAAACGCCGGCCTCAAGGGCCGGCGCTGCTAACTCAATCATGCCTTAGCTGGGGTCGTAGACGTAGACGACCATCGAGCCGTCAGGCTGAATCTGGCTGGCGACGACATGCGATGTCATGACCTTCTGCTCGGTGAGATGGTTGTTGACCGCCGCGTTGGCGGCAAGAGCAGCTTGAAGATCGCCGATCGGCTTCATGTTCTGGCTCATGGCTGCGTCAAAGGCCTGCTTGTCGGCGCTCGCCCAATCATTGACGCGAACGACGCGTACGGTCGATACTTCCTTGATCGTCTGGACCTGGCCGGCTGTTGTCGTACCCGCAGCCATCACAGGCATCAGCGTCTCGACGGTTCCGATGCTGCTGGTCGTGAGGCTTGAGTCAGCTCCATCACTTCCGTCTGTGTTCAGCTGCTGCACCTGCGGGTTTATCTGAGTCTGACCTGTTGAATCCGGATCTTTTGATTGAGCGGGGCTTTCAGCGAAGCTTGGCGCCGAAAAAGCGGCGGCAGTGGCGAAAGCTGTAGCAAATAAAAGACTGCGTTTCATTGTGAACACTCCCTTAAGATTGTCCCTCGCTGTCGAAACTGCTGGGACTCAGGATGGTTCCCGAAGGCAATGCGTTTGCGCTGCGCAGGACGCCTTGTCACCCGCCCCTGGGATGGTCCCAACGGTCCAGAAACGCCTCGATCGGCATGGCCTGCATATCAGGGACGGCCTCGAACAGCCGTTCCACCGGCCAGTCCCACCAGGCGAGGCTCTGGATGCGCGCGCAGATCGCAGGATCGAAGCGCAGGCGAAGCCGCCGCGCCGGCACCCCGGCTACGATCTCGAACGGCACGACGTCCCTTGTCACTACGGTATTGGCGCCGACAACCGCGCCATTGCCGATCGACACGCCCGGCATGACCACCGCTCCATGCCCGATCCACACATCGTGGCCGATCGTGACGTGCTTTTCGCGGCGCCGCGCCCGAAACGCATCGTCGACGCCGCGATAGCGAAAATATTCGTTGGGTCGGTAGCTGAGCTTATGGGTGGTGATGCGCTCGATCGGGTGTTCGAGGGCATTGATCCGGGAATTTGCGGCGATGGAACAGAATTTGCCGATGGTCGTATAGATCGCCTCGGCATGCCGCTCGAAATACGAAAACTCACCGACGCTGACCTCGCGCAGGATGACGCGTTCACCGATCACCGCGAAGCGTCCGAGCTTGCACGACTTCAGCTCCGCCGTCGGGTGGATGCGCGGCTCTGGGTCCTTGAAACGCAGGTCGGGATCGATATCCATATCCGCGCTTTACGCGGCCCGCACGCGCGCGGCAACTTAGGGCTTGCCGTTCGCCCAAACCACTTCCTGGCCGTACAGTGGAACTGTGGTGAGCGACATTTTCGCCGAACCGTCCTGAACCTGACGCGAATGCGACAGATAGATGAGTGTTTCGTTGGCCTTGTCGTAAATGCGGTTTACCACCTGCTTCTTCCAAATCAGGCTGATGCCCTGCTTGAAAACCTCTTCGCCCTCCTCGCCAAGATCGATGTCGCGGATCGCGATCGGTCCGGTCTGGCGGCAAGAGATCGAAGAATCCGACGGATCCTCGAACCAGTTGCCTTTCTGCAGGCGATCGACCACGCCACGGTCAAAATACGAAACATGACAGGTCACGCCGTCGACCTTGGGGTCCTTGATCGCCTCAATGATGATGTCGTTGCCGAGCCAGTCCACACCGACTTCACCCACTTGCTGCGCAGAGGCCAAGGCAGTTGTGGCGGTGAGCAAACAGATTGATAAAAACGTTGTGGTCAAGCGCATGGGGGATCTCCAGATTGCACGCAGCCTGCCGAGAGTTGGGGCCCGTTTGGCGCGAATGCAAGTGATGAGATGAAACAGCGGCAACATGGCCTCTTTCCGGAGGCACCGGCTAACGGTATGTCAGCGCCTTAACACGCGCCGGCGAGCAACGATCATGATGCGATTCATCCTTGTAGGCATTGTTGTGATCATGTCGGCTGTGACCGGCTATTTGTTCCTTCAGAACTATAAAGCGTTTCACGGCGAAGAGCCGTTCGGCGGGCCCTTCACGCTTGTGGACCAGAAAGGCGCGGAAATCTCCGAAGCAGCGTTTCGCGGGCATCCCACAGCCCTTTTCTTCGGCTTCACACACTGTCCGGAAGTGTGCCCGACAACGCTGGTCGAGCTCGACACCTGGTTGAAGACGCTAGGCGATGACGGCAAGGACATCCGCGCCTACTTTATATCGATCGATCCGGAGCGCGACACGCCGGATATCATGGACCGCTATGTCAGCAACGTGTCGAGCCGCATCACCGGAATTACCGGTGATCCAACAAGGGTCGCCGAGATGGCCAAGGCTTTCAAGATCTACGCCAAGAAGGTGCCGTCGGACGATGGCGACTACACGATGGATCACACTGCTTCCATCCTGCTGCTCGACAGCAATGGCAGCTTCGCAGGCACGATTGCCTATGGCGAGAACCCGGATGCGGCTATCGAAAAACTGAAGCGTCTGGCCAAGAGCTGATCGGTTCATGGTGCAGACCCGACTATATTTCACGGTGCGCAAGGACGTTGCGGACCGATTGTTCACCTCGCTCGAAGCAGAGTTCGAGGAAGACGGCTGGCCGATCGCTTTGATCGAGCTGGACGAGACGGAACTCCTCCAGGAAATATCGATCTACGTCGACGGCAATACCGCTGGCGTGGAGGGCCGCCTCACCACCATCCTGCGCAAGCATGACCTCCCCGATACGCTCTCCCATGAGGAGTTGCCGGACGTCGACTGGGTGTCGCGA
Organism: uncultured Alphaproteobacteria bacterium; assembly: GCA_963829135.1. Lineage (GTDB taxonomy): Bacteria > Pseudomonadota > Alphaproteobacteria > Rhizobiales > Rhizobiaceae > Kumtagia. Next base: position 558,636 of record CAWHHO010000005.1, read on the forward strand.
TCTCTGGAGGGGTTGAAGCCTGTTCGCGCCGCGCGCTTTTTTGTCCATGGCTCGCATGACCGGCACCGAGTACAGATCGGCGATCTCGCCATCGAAATCGAGGCAGGCATGGCGTTCGGCACCGGCCATCATGGCACTACGGCCGGGTGTCTCCAAATCATCGATTCGGTCGTTCGCCGCGAACGGCCGCGCAACGCGCTCGATCTTGGCACAGGCAGCGCGGTCCTGGCGATTGGCCTCGCAAAGCTCGCCCGCATCCCGATTCTCGCCACCGACATCGATCCTGTGGCAACCAAAGTCGCCTCGGAGAACGTGCGTCTCAACGGCGTCTCCGCTTATGTGCGCACCGAAACCGCGACCGGCTTTCATCATCCGGCGCTGAAACTCGGCGCGCCCTTTGATCTGATCGTCGCCAACATTCTGGCTAAGCCGCTGATGCAGCTCGCCCCGCAAATGGCCGGCCACTTGATGCCTGGGGGTTCGCTCATCCTTTCCGGTATCCTCGACCGCCAGCGCGATGCGGTCGTCGCCGCCTATGTCGCCCAGCGGTTCCGGCACGTGCGCACCTTGCACCGCGAGGGCTGGGTGACCTTGCATCTGAAGCGCTGACGGCTTCGCGTTGCCTTGAAACCGGGCAAGCGATACGGTCGCCAAAATTCAAGGGAAACAGCAGATCATGTTCCAGACTTTTGACGAGGTGAGCGACCCGACGCTCGGCGCGGGCCGTATCAGGCAGTTGCGCGAGTGGCTGGCCGCCAGAAACCTCGACGGCTTTATCGTGCCGCGCTCGGACGAGCATCAGGGGGAATATGTTGCCGAGCGCTCAGAGCGGCTGAAATGGCTGACCGGATTTACCGGCTCAGCCGGCGTCGTTCTGGTTCTGGCGAGCCGTGCGGTACTGTTCGTCGATGGCCGTTACACGTTGCAGGCGCGCCAGCAGGCTGATCCGGCGGTTTTCAGTTTCGACAGCCTTGTCACCAACCCGCCTCCCGAATGGCTGAAGGAGAATGTCGGCAAGGGTTTTCGCCTTGGTTTCGACCCGTGGCTACACACGATCAGCGAGGTCGAGGCCCTAAGCGCCGCGCTTGCGGAGAACGAGGCTGAACTCGTCGCCGTCGACAACAACCCGATCGACGAATTGTGGGCAGGTCGGCCGGAAGCGCCATTGCAGCCTGTAGAAATTCACCCGATCGAATTTGCCGGAGAGCTTGCCAAGCATAAGCTGGAGCGTTTGGCTGCCGACATCGCCCGGCAGGGCGCGACGCATGCGGTACTGACCGATCCGTCTTCCATCGCCTGGGCTTTCAACATCCGTGGCCGCGACGTGCCGCATACGCCGCTGACGCTGGCCTTCGCCATCCTCGGCGCCGATGGCAAGCACACGATGTTCATCGACAAGCGTAAGCTGCCGATTACGCCGGAGGCCTACCTCACCCAGCTTTGCGACCTGCATCCGCCATCGGCGCTCGAGCCGGACCTGGTCGCCTTGGCGCGAACCGGCGCTCGCATTGCGCTTGATCCGGCGCTTGCGGCGGAAAAGCTGCGGCTGCTGGTCGCCGAAAACGGCGGCAAGGTCATCAAGGCCCAGGACCCGGCGCGCATCCCCCGCGCAACCAAGAACGACGCCGAGATTGCAGGTACACGCGCTGCGCACCGCCGCGACGGCGCTGCGGTTACAAAAATGCTCGCCTGGCTGGACCGGCAGGAGCCGGGCACGGTCGATGAGATTACGGCAGTGGAAAGACTGGAAGCGTTCCGTTCGGCAATCGGCGAGGAAACGCAGATGCCTCTGCGCGACGTCGCCTTCTCGACCATCTCCGGAGCGGGCTCCAATGGAGCGATCATGCACTACCGCGTTTCTCGTGCCACCAACCGCGTGCTCGGCAATGGCGAGTTGTTCCTGATCGATTCCGGCGGGCAGTACCAGGACGGCACGACCGACATCACACGCACGGTACCCGTGGGTACTCCGACCGACGAGATGCGCAAGCACTACACGCTGGTTCTGAAGGGCATGATCCGCATTTCGATGCTGCGCTTCCCGGCGGGTACGCGCGGGTGCGATATCGACGCGGTAGCCCGCACATCGCTGTGGCAATACGGGCTCGATTTTGCCCACGGCACCGGCCACGGCGTCGGCTCGTATCTCTCGGTTCATGAAGGCCCGCAGCGCATCGCAAAGACGGGTGTCCAGAAGCTGCTTAGCGGAATGATCATTTCCAACGAGCCCGGTTACTACAAGGAGGGCCACTACGGCATCCGCCTGGAGAACCTGGTTCTGGTCGCGCGCGAAGCATCCATCGAAGGCGGCGACATCGAAATGCATGCCTTCGAGACGCTGACCTTAGCGCCCTTCGACAAGCGCATGGTGGTGACGGATCTCCTGACCAAGGACGAGTTGCATTGGCTGGACACCTATCACGCAAGGGTGCTGTCGGAGATCGGTCCAATGCTGGACGGTGAAACGCTGGCTTGGCTGGAAGCGGCGACTGCGCCGTTTCCCCACGATCACAAAGAATGAGACGCTAGATTAGGCCACAACCTGCCGCAGCGCGATCAGCACCGCTGCTCCGGCGAGGAATGCGATCAGCATCCCGCCGTGCCGTAGCGCCAGGACGCCTGCGACGGCAAGCGCCGCAAACTCGGCCGGTCCGGCATGGATCAACGCGGGTGCGACCAGCGTCGCAAGCACCGCCGCAGGAACCGCATCCAACGCCGCCTCGACGCGCGGATGCACTCGCTCGAAGCGCGACAGCACCAGATGGCCGCCGATCCGGGTGAGATAAGTGACGACTGCTCCGGCGATGATGATCCAGAATGTCGAGCTCATGGCACGTCTCCCCCATCGGCTCGCACATGCGGAATGGCCGCTGCCAACGCGATCCCGGCGAACGCACCGATGGAAATATGCCAGGGCGATCCCACATAGATCGACGCCAGGATGGAAGTGATGCCGCTCGCGAGCACAACCGGCAGCCACAGCCGCCGCTCACGAAACTCCATCACCAGGCCGAGGAAATAGATCGGCAGCAGAAAATCCAGACCAAGCGCCTGAGGATTCGGCACGAGATTGCCGAACAGCGCCCCAATCCAGGAGCAGATTACCCAATTCAGATATACCGGTGTGCCTGCGCCCATAAACCAGGCGAAGGTGACCGGTTCGCCTCGCTCGGCGCGGCGCTCCGTTTCGCCGAATTGCGGATCGGTCAGCACGAAGAAGCCGACGATCTGGCGAAGGATCGGCCAGTGCCCGATGTGTCGGCCAACGGCGGCAGAATAGAGGACGTGGCGAAAATTGACAGCGAAGATCGACAGAACGATCAGCCAAGGCGCAATCTTCTGGCCGAACAGTTCGATGCCGACCATCTGGCTGGCGCCGCCATAGACTGTCGCGCTCATCAACACGGCCTCGCCGGTGCTGAATCCGTTCTTCACCGCGATGGCGCCGAACAGCATGGCAAACGGCAGCGACGAGACGACTACCGGAATGCTGAGTCGCGCACCCTCAAGGAACTCATATCGTTTTGTGCGCGCAAGCATGGCAACTGTCCAGAGTTGCGCCCGGTATCAATCCGGGACGCGAATGCATCATTCGGATGGTAAAATCGCGTCACCGAAACCGGCGCATACTGCGTTTAGGTCGGCGCGCCCAGCCTGTCATGCGAATTCGATTGAACCGATATTCAGCTCCGTTGAGCCGCATAGCCAACCCTTGTGGTTCAGTGCCCCCAAGGCTCTGGCACGCTAAGGTGGCTGTCCGAGGAGTCCGCTCATGAAAGAAATCAATCATCTCGTTCTGGCGGCGCGTGATCTGGACGCGCTGCGCGAGACGTATGGCACCCTGGGCTTTAGCCTTTGTCCGCGCGGCCAGCACCCGTTTGGTACGGGCAACACGGTAATCCAGCTGGAGCGGAACTATATTGAGTTGCTTGCGGTGACGAAGCCGGAGGACGTCATCGAGCACACGGCCAGGGCGTTTTCGTTCTCCGCCTTCAATCGCGACTTTCTCGCCCGCCATGAGGGTTTCTCGATGATGGTTCTGGGTACTGAGAATGCCCACGCGGATATCGATCGATGGAACGCCAAGGGCCTCCGGACCTACGAGCCGTTCGAATTTTCGCGCACTGCAAAACTGGCCAATGGCGACGAAGTGACGGTCGGCTTTTCGCTGGCCTTCGTCTCCAATCCCGCGGCACCCTGGCTAGGGACCTTCGCCTGCCAGCACTTTATGCCGGGCTACTTCGCCCAGCCTGAATATCAGCGCCACGCCAATACGGCCGTCTCCGTCGCCGATGTCTGGATTACGGGAGATGGGGCGGAGAACCTCGGCGGCTATTTCCAAACGCTGGCGGATTCATCCGAACGGAAATTCGACGGACGCAGCGAAATTCCAACCAATGCGGGCACCATAGTCCTCGCATCACAGGAAGCTTTCATCCGCGATTTCGGCGCCCCACCACCCCATCCCCAGGACGGACCGCATCTGGCGGGTCTGACGATCACCTGCCGCACCCTGGATTTCTTCTCGGGCCTTGGGCTCACGTCCGTTGGTGATCGCCTCGTCCTGCCACAGGAGCGCTGCTTCGGCACGACACTGGCATTTCGGAAAGCGTAGCGCCGCTGGTACGCTCATTTCCCTCGCCTTACGACGGGGCAGTAAGGCGCAGGCGGCCGAGAAGGCGTCGCCCCGCAAGCTCACTCCTTCAACCCGCCCCGACAAGCTCGAACCACGCGTTCTCATCGATAACTTCAATGCCCAGATCGGTTGCCTGGATGAGCTTGGACCCGGCCCCCGGCCCGGCGACGACCAGATCGGTCTTCTTCGATACCGAGCCCGAAACTTTTGCGCCGTAGCGTTCCGCCATTGCCTTCGCCTCGTCGCGCGACATCCGCTCCAGCGCGCCGGTGAATACCACCGTCTTGCCCGAAACCGGAGAACGGGTACCGCCAATTTTTTCCTCTTCCAGTGGGGTCACTCCGGCCGCCAGCAGATCATCGACCGCCGTGCGGTTGTGCTCCTCGGCAAAGAAGTCCACCGCCGCTTCCGCCACGACCGATCCGATACCGCTGACGCCGACGATTTCCTGCCATTCGGCATTGCCGGGGTCGCCCCTGCCTTCGGGCATCTTGGCGGCTTCGGCAGCGTTGCGCAGTGCCTCGAAAGTATGGAAATGCCGCGCCAACCTCTTTGCATTGGTCTCGCCGATATGACGGATGCCGAGCGCATAAAGAAAACGCGAGAAAGCGACGCGCGCGCTTGTCGTCGATGGCCGCGAAGAGCTTGCGCACCGAGGTCGTACCGAACCCATCGATATTTTCGAGCTTGGTCACCGACCCGCGCTGGCGTTCGGCCAGGGTGAAGATATCCGCTGGTGCTCGGATCATGAGCGACGGGTTGTCGTGATTGAAGAAGAACTCGATCTGCTTTTCACCGAGCCCCTCAATGTCCAACGCGTTGCGTGACACGAAGTGCCGGATGCGCTCGACCGCCTGCGCGGGACAGATCAGGCCCCCGGTGCAGCGCCGCACCGCCTCGCCTTCCTCGCGCACGGCATGGCTGCCGCACGCCGGGCAAATATCCGGGAAAACGTATTCCCTAGAGTCCTCGGGACGATTTTCCGGCAGGATGTCGAGGATCTGCGGGATTACATCCCCTGCTCGCTGCACCACGACCGTATCGCCTTCCCGGATGTCACGGCCCTCGCGGATCGGTTGGCCGCTATTGCCGATGCCCCGAATATAGTCCTCATTGTGCAGCGTCGCGTTGGTCACCACGACCCCGCCCACCGTTACGGGCTCCAGACGAGCCACCGGCGTCAGCGACCCGGTACGCCCGACCTGGATATCGATCTTGTGCAGGATCGTTGTCGCCTTCTCGGCGGGGAATTTGTGCGCGGTCGCCCAACGCGGGCTGCGGGAGCGGAAGCCCAGCCGGTCCTGCAGGTCCAGCCGGTCGACCTTGTAGACGACGCCGTCGATATCATAGGGCAGCGCCGCGCGCTGGGCCTCGATCGACCGGTACTGCGCCAGCATATCGCCCATTGACGTGCAGCGAACCATCAAGTCGTTGACGGCAAAGCCCCAATCCTCGAACCGCTTCACCGCATCGTATTGCGTCTTGGCCAAAGGCTCGCTGGCCTCGCCCCAGGCATAGGCAAAGAATTTGAGTGGACGCGCCCGCGTCACCTCGGGGTTCTTCTGCCGCAAGCTGCCCGCCGCCGAATTGCGCGGATTGGCGAAAGTCTGGCCGCTCTCGGCCATGCGTTTGGTGAGTTCGAGAAAATCGTCGCGGCGCATATAGACCTCCCCGCGCACCTCGACCACGTCCGGAAACGAGCCGCGAAAGCCTCTCCGGAATCTCCTCGATGGTGCGGATGTTGGCGGTGACGTTCTCGCCCGTCGTGCCGTCGCCGCGCGTCGCGCCGGTGACGAGCCGACCTTTCTCGTAGCGCAGCGACATCGAAAGCCCGTCAATCTTAGGCTCGGCGGTGAAGACCAGTTCGGCATCGGCCGGCAGGGCTAGGAAGCGTCGCACAGAGCCGACAAAATCCTCGACATCCGCGTCGGAGAACACGTTGTCCAGCGACAGCATCGGCTTGGCATGCGTCACCTGGCTGAACGTGCCCGACGGCGCCACACCTACGGCACGCGACGGTGAATCCTCGCGGATGAGTTCCGGGAAACGAGCCTCGATCGCCGCATTGCGCCGGCGCAGAGCATCATACTCGGCGTCCGAGATCGTTGGCTTATCCTCGCCATGATAGCGCCGGTCGTGCTCGGCAATCTCCGATGCGAGCCGCGCCAGTTCCTCGACGGCTTGCTCCTGTGTCAAGGATTCGGTCGGTGTTTCAACGGTAGACATGCAGGGTTTCCGGCGATTTGCGACGTGCCGAAGTCTTCAGCAAAATCGATCGAAAAGTAAACCGCCAGCCGTGCAGCTTACACCTCTCAACTGACAGCAGCATTCTCTCGCAGCAGCCGCCCGGCAGCCGCCCTTGCCTCTTCGGTGATCGTCTCGCCGGCCAGCATGCGGGCGATTTCCTCCTGCCGCGACGGTCGGTCGATCTCCGAAACAGTGGTTGAGACGCGGTCATTGCCGCCCGATTTGGAGATCAGGAAATGGGTTTCGGCACGCGCCGCGACTTGCGGCGCATGCGTCACGGTCAGCACCTGCACCCGCTGCGCCAAACGCGCCAGACGCTGGCCGATCGCATCGGAAACCGCGCCGCCGATGCCGGAATCGATCTCGTCAAACACCAGCGTAGGCGCGGACCCACGATCGGCCAGGGCAACCTTGAGGGCCAGCAGGAAGCGCGAGAGTTCGCCCCCGGAGGCGACCTTCATCATCGGGCCCGGTCGCGTGCCGGGATTGGTCCGAACCCAGAACTCGACTTGATCAATCCCTTGCTCTGCACGGTTTCCCGGCTCGCTCGCCAGTTCGACGATAAACGCCGCGCGCTCCAGCCGCAGCGCCGGCAACTCCGCCATCACCGCCGCTTCGAGCGCGCCCGCCGCGGTCTTGCGCAATTCCGACAGATGCGCCGCGTTTCTGTCGTATGCGTCGCGGCTGCAGACTGCCTGCGTTTCCAGCCCGCGCAGCTTTTCCTCGCCGGCGTCCAGATCGGCAAGGTCGGCCACCATGGCATCGCGCAGCTGCGCAAGGTCGTCCACCGCGACGTTGTGTTTGCGGGCGGCGGCACGCAATGCGAACAGCCGCTCTTCCGCCCGCTCCAAGCGCTGCGGATCGTATTCGGTCGCGCGCAGCGCCGCATCCACGCCGGACTGTGCCGCATCAAGCGAGATCAGCGCATCGTCCAGCGACGTCACCACGTCGTCCAGAAGGCCGGGTACGTCCGGAGCCTTGCGCTGCAGCCGCCGCAGCAGGCTCGCAAGCTGCGGCAGCGGTGAATTGGCGCCGGACAACGTGTCCTGCGCGTCCTTTATTTCGGACGCAATCTTCTCGACCCGCATCATCGACGCCCGCATCTCGGCAAGGTCGGTCTCTTCGCCGGGTTGCGGATCGAGCTTCGACAGTTCGGTGACGGAGGAACGCAGGAAGTCCGCCTCGCGGGCGGCAGCCTCAACCTTCGCACGATGCCGCGCCAGTTCCTGTTCCGCCTCACGCCAGTTGCGCCACGCTGCGGCGGTTGCGCGCGTCTCGCCGACATGGCCACCGAAGGAATCCAGCAAGTCGCGATGCGCGCCGGGGTCGACCAGCGCCCGCTCGTCATGCTGGCCGTGGATCTCGACCAGCGCCCGGCCGATGTCGCGCATCAGCGTGACGCTGGACGGTTGATCGTTGACAAAGACACGCGTACGCCCGTCCGCCGTCTGCACGCGGCGCAGGATGATGTCGCCATCGTCCTCGAGCGCATTGTCGGTCAGAATGGCGCGCGCAGGGTGGTTGTGAGGCACATCGAAGACAGCGGTCACCTGCCCCTGAGCAGCGCCGTGGCGCACCAGCGAGGCGTCGCCGCGCGCGCCCAGCGCCAGCGACAAGCGCATCGAGAAGAATGGATTTGCCTGCGCCTGTCTCGCCAGTCAACACCGACAGGCCGGACGCAAAATCGATATCCAGCCGCTCAATCAGCACGATATCGCGGATCGAAAGTCTCGCTAACATCAGGTGCGTTTCGCCCTAGTGAAACTCGCGCCGGCGAGTCAGGTCAAAGGCTTTCTAGGCCGGAAGCAGCGCAGGCGGCAAGGTGTCGACCGGCAAACGGGCAAGCGGTCGGGGTTGGAGCGGTGTCGGCGGATTGCGCTACGCGCCGCCGCCACCGGTGATCAGCGCACCCGCCTTCGAAATCCAGGAGCCGGAATTCTCGCGTGGCTCAAGCCCATTTGACGACAGCAGCTTGTAGGAATCCTTGTACCACTGGCTTTCCGGATAGTTGTGGCCGAGCACCGCCGCAGCGGTCTGCGCTTCCGAGGTCAGGCCCATCGCGTAATAGGCTTCCGTCAGGCGCGCCAGCGCTTCTTCTACATGTCGGGTATTGGAATAGTTCTCAACGACGTAGCGGAAACGCTTGACGGCAGCGATATATTCGCGCCGCTCGAGATAGTAGCGGCCGGTCTGCATCTCCTTGCCGGCGAGTTGGTCGCGGGCGAAGCGGATCTTTTCCTGCGCATCGTCGACATATTCTGAATCCGGCCAGCGCTGGACCAGTTCTTCCATCGCCTCGATGGTCTTGCGCGATTCCTTCTGGTCCTGCGTCACGTCGCGGATCTGGCGGAAATAGCAAAGCCCGATGATGTATTGCGCATAAGCGGCATCGGGATTGGACGGATAGAGGGTCACGTAGCGTTTCGCCGAAGCGATCGATTCTTCATACTTGCCCTGCCGATAATTGGCGAAGGCCCCCATCACCATCGATTTACGCGCATATTCGGAATAGGGATGCTGGCGGTCGACAGCGTCGAACTTTCGGCTCGCCTCGGTCAGGCGGCCCGCCTCAAGATTTGCCAGACCTTGATTGTACAGCACATCGGCCGGCTCGGTCTGCTCGACATAGGTCGACAGATCGACATCGTCATCGGTCGAGCATGCGGAAACCAGCAGCGGCGCACTCAGGATGGTAACTGCGGCAAATACTTGCCTGATCCGCCGATTGTTCAAAGCAGCATGCATGAGCGACATTTTTTCCCGATTCGCCCCTCAGGCGATTAGCGAAGGCCCGCAGCCATAACCAGAACCGCGTTCAACGGCAACGCTATCCAGATGCAATCGCGCTTTTTTGTGGCGCGCTCCGATTTCGCTGTTGGAAAGATGGGCCTCAGAGCACCCAGGGTGCATAGACCGGCGCATTCACCGCGATCATCTCCGCCGTCCGGCCACGTGCGCGGCGGTTCGTCTCGACAATCTCGAACGCCGTCGGGTCTGAAAGCAGATGACGGAGCGCCGCTGCGTTGAGCCGGTGACCGCCGCGGAACGACCTGAAGCAGCCAATGAAACGCGCACCCGCGAGAGCGAGGTCGCCCATCGCATCAAGTGTCTTGTGACGCGCGAACTCGTCGGCGTAACGCAGGCCTTCCATGTTGATGACGTTGTTGTCGTCGCCGATGACGATCGTATTTTCCAGCGAAGAGCCAAGTGCGTAGCCAGCGGCCCAAAGCTTCTCGACATCGCGCATGAAACCGAAGGTGCGCGCCCGCGCCAGATCGCGGCGGAAAGCCTCCGGGGCTATATCGGCCGCAAAAGCCTGGCGTCCGATCGCCGGACTGTCGAAATCGATCTCGACCTCAAAGCGCGTACCACGATACGGGCGGAACTCCGCCCAGGAAGCACCGCTGTCGATGCGCACCGGCTTCAAGACACGAATGTAACGGCGCTTCACATCGAGCGTTTCAATGCCAGCCTCATCGACCGCGTCGACGAAATTTTCCGCGCTGCCATCCATGACCGGCACTTCATTGCCATCGATTTCGACGACAACATTATCGACGCCGAGCCCAAACATGGTGGCCATCAAATGCTCAACAGTCGCGACATGAAACCCGGAGGAGGAGCCGAGGACAGTGCAAAAAGCCGTCGCACCAACCTCAGAGACCAGTGCCGGCACCTGGCGGCCTGCACCGCGCTCGCCGGTGTAAACGAAAACAACGCCCGTGTCGGGATCAGAAGGCTGTAAACCGGATCGTAACAGGCTTGCCGCTGTGAACACCGACACCGGACACTGTCACGCACGATTTCACCGTAGTCTGATAGTCGTGCAAATGTTATCCCCTTTTACCCTTCACACCCCTGAAGCCGCGGTTCCTTCCCGAAAATCGCTGCTTCCTGGTTCGGCATCAACGGCCCAAACACGACCGTCAATTGCTGCCATCTTTCGACCCGGAAGATAGTCCTCCGGCAGGGCCACGCCAAATCACGGATTCTTACTCTGTGTTACGGCTCCCCACGCTGAGCAGAGTCTGTAAACTATTGATACAGCTTCAAAACAAATCGGCCCGAACATGCGTTGATACACATGCTCGGGCCGAGTCGTTAACGGGCGTTTACCTCTTAGTTCGCTTGGCGGCGAAGGAACGCCGGAATCTCCAGCTGGTCGTCTTCATGAGTCGCGCGGGGCTGCGGAGTCGGCCGGCCATGCTCATCGAGCTGGCCACGGCGCGGCGCGTACAGCTGCGGGTCCTGGTTGGCGATGCGGCGTGCTTCGGGCGCCGGCTGGCGCAGACGCGGTTCGCGCGGCTGGGCGGGTTCGAGGCGAGCCGGCTCTTCCTCCCGGCGCGTCAGACCGACGGTCAGGCGCTTGAGCAGGCCCATCGGGCCGCGGTCTTCCTGGTCGGCGGGCTTTGCCTTGGCTGCGGCTTCCGCCTGAACCATGGGGGGAAAGTCCTCGACCCGCGGCATGCGCGGCTGCGCGACCGGAGCTTGAGCAACCGGCGCCGTGCGAGGCGCTTCCGCGGGTTGAGCAGCGCCCGGCTGAGGACTTGCCAACGAGATCTCCTCGATCGCGCCGGTGGCAACCGTGGGCTGAACCTGCGGAGCGGGCTGCCGCGCTACGACGGGCTCTGGCTGGGCGCCCTGAAAGATTTTGCTCTGCGGACGAAAATCGTCTCCCTGGGCGCGCTGCTCGGCCATCCGGATTGCTTCGGCAACTGGATCCGCGGCGCGAGTTTCCTGTCGCGGCGCCTCCTGGGCCAGACGCGGGACGGCCGGCTTCGGAACCTGGCGGATGCTGATCGGAGCAGCAGCAATCTCGGCCGCTGTCTTGTCGATGCCGGTTGCAACGACCGAAACGCGGATCACGCCTTCCAGTTCCTCGTCGAATGTTGCACCAAGGATGATGTTCGCGTCCTGGTCGACCTCTTCACGAATGCGGGTAGCGGCTTCGTCCACCTCGAACAAGGTTAGGTCACGGCCACCGGTGATCGAGATCAGCAGGCCCTTGGCGCCACGCATCGACGTCTCGTCGAGCAGCGGATTGGCGATAGCGGCCTCAGCGGCAGCCATTGCGCGGCCCTCGCCCGACGCTTCACCGGTACCCATCATCGCTTTGCCCATCTCGCGCATCACCGAGCGAACGTCAGCGAAGTCGAGATTGATAAGACCTTCCTTCACCATCAGGTCGGTGATGCAGGCAACACCCGAGAACAGCACCTGATCGGCCATCGCGAAGGCATCCGCGAATGTGGTCTTGTCATTGGCAAGCCGGAACAGGTTCTGGTTCGGGATAACGATCAGCGTATCGACACATTTCTGCAGTTCCTCGATACCCAGGTCCGCCGTCTTCATGCGGCGCTGGCCTTCGAAATGGAACGGCTTGGTCACCACACCGACGGTCAGGATCCCTTTCTCGCGAGCCGCCCTGGCAACCACGGGAGCTGCGCCCGTGCCGGTGCCGCCGCCCATGCCGGCGGTAACGAAGCACATATGCGTGTTCGAGAGGTGGTCGACGATCTCGTCGATGCATTCCTCGGCGGCTGCCCGGCCGACTTCCGGCTGCGAGCCGGCGCCAAGGCCTTCGGTGACGTGCGCGCCGAGTTGGATCAGCCTTTCGGATTTTGACATGGTGAGCGCTTGCGCATCAGTATTCGCCACGACGAATTCGACGCCGCGAAGACCCGCTGTGATCATGTTGTTGACGGCATTGCCGCCGCCACCGCCGACACCGAATACGGTGATCCTTGGTTTGAGCTCGGTGATGTCCGGTCTTTGCAGATTAATGGGCATATCCTCGTCCTTTGCCTTCCTGCCGCGTCGCCGTCGCGGCCATTGATGGGGCTCGCCCCGCCGATTACTAGAAACTGTCCTTCAACCACTGACCCATGCGCTGGAACCGGCCGCCCGTCCCATTCATGCGCAATCTCGAATTGCCGCTGATCCGCTCGTTCTCGAAGCTTGATACCTGCGGATAGATCATCAGGCCAACGGCCGCCGAGAAGGCAGGACCCTTGGCCGCCTCGGGCAGGCTGGCCACCCCAAGCGGGCCGGCCGATGCGAACATTGCGCCCCAGAATGCGGCGCGCCGTATCGGGCAAGCCTGCAAGCTGGCTCGCGCCGCCGGTAAGCACCACGCGCTTGCCAACGACATTGCCGTAGCCCGATTTGTTGAGGCGGTCGCGGAGGAGCTCAAGTGTCTCCTCTATCCGGGCACCAATGATGCGCGCCATCACCGAGCGCGGCACCTGCAACGGCACCTCACCATGGTCACTGCCCATCGGCTGCACAGCCACCACATCGCGATCGTCCGCGCTGCCCGGCAATGCTGAGCCGTGCATGACCTTCAGCCGCTCGGCGTCGTCGAAACTTGCCGAAAGACCCTTGGCCAGATCCGACGTCACATGTGTTCCGCCGATCGCGATCGCGTCGCAGTGTACAAACTTGCCGTCGGCGAAAACCGAGATCGTCGTCGTGCCGCCGCCCATGTCGATGCAGGCGGCGCCCATTTCCAATTCGTCGTCAACCAAAGCGGCAAGACCGCTCGCATAGGGCGTAGCCACCATCCGCTCGACCGAAAGGTGCGAGCGGTTGATGCAGAGTTCCAGATTGCGCTGTGGCGCGGAGTCGCCGGTCAGGACATGCATATCCACGCCGAGCGTGTCGCCAACCATGCCACGCGGATCTCGAATGCCGCGTTCGGCATCGAGCGAGAAGGAAACTGGGAGCGCGTGAATAACATCGCGCTCAGCTTTCAGAGATTGCTTCGCCCCTGCCGCGAGCACTCGCTTGATATCGCTCTCGGCAACCTCGTGACCGCCGAGATTGATCGTGGCGGAATAGGTTCGGCTTTTGAGCCGTCCCGCCGTGAGATTGACCAGGAGCGAATCGACCGTCAGGCCGGCCATCCGCTCCGCGGCGTCGACTGCCAGCCGAATAGACTGCTCGGCGCGATCGAGATCGACAATGACGCCCGATTTTACGCCAAGCGATTTCTGATGACCGATGCCGATAACCTTCACCTTGTGGGTTCGGCCCCGCAATTGCTGGCTCGGTTCACAAGGGTTCACCTGGGCGACGACGCAACAAACCTTGCTGGAACCAACGTCGAGCACGGTGACAATGCCACCCTTGGTCTGACCGGCATCCTTTTTTTGGCCAAGCCAGGTCATATGCGCTTTTCCACCTTGGATTTCCTGGACTTCGCCTCCTTCAGCGCAGCCTGCCGGCTTTCCACCGCCTCAGGCGTCAGCTGCAACACCATGCGATCGCCGAAGCGCATATCGACCGACACCAGCTGGCGGTTGAACAGGCCCGTGTCGCGGTTGGCCTCGACCAACGCCGCGACCGCCGTATCGATGTTGCCCTCCGGAAGCTTGATCACCATGCCGTTGTCCAGGCGCAGGTTCCAACGGCGCTCAGCGACAAGGACGTACCCCTTCACACGCGCTGCCAACTCGGGAAACTTTGCCATCTCATCGATGAAACCGGCCGCACGCTCGGCAGCATGATTGCCGACCACAAGAGGCAAATCGGCATGCTGACCACCCGTGAACGGCACAATCACATTGCCCTTGCGGCCGACGATCGAAAACTCGCTGTCGTGCTGCCAGATCGCAAAAGGCTCGCGCTCGGTGATCCGGATTTCGAGCGTCTCGGGATAGACCTTGCGAACTGACGCAACCTCGACCCAGGGCAACGTCGCAACGCGATCGCGCGCCGCATCGACGTCAAAGCCAATCAGCGACGTCCAGCCGGTCAGGTCAAGCTTTTCGAGCACATCGATTTCTGACGTTTCGCGATGCCCGACGACACGCACCTGATCAACCGCAAAACCGGTACGCGCGGTAATCGCCTGCGCCACCTCCGGCATCCGGCCCCCGACATAGGCGCCATAGATACCCGTAGCGGCAAACATCATTGCGGTAGCGATCGTCGCTGAATAGCGCGGCGGAACAAAGTCACCGGTTCCAAGGCGCGCAAACAAGCGCACCGGACGGCGAAGCAGACGCGGCAACACGAATTTCTCGGTCAGCCGGGAGGCGCCGATGGTCGACATCGTCACCACCCTTTTGCCCTGCCCCGCTCTCAACGCGAACACGACGCGTCCTCCACCATCCAACTCAACAATTCACCAAACGAATGACCCGCCTCGGCGGCGATTTCCGGAACAAGTGACGTCGGCGTCATGCCCGGCTGCGTGTTGACCTCCAGCCAAACAACCTCGCCATTTTCGGAATAGCGATCGTCGTAGCGGAAGTCCGAGCGGGAGACGCCCCGGCAGCCAATTGCTTGATGAGCCTTGAGGGATAGTGTCTGTATCTTTTGGTAAATATTTAATGAAATTTTAGCGGGACAGACGTGTTTTGACCCGCCTGGTACGTATTTTGAATCATAATCATAGAAAGAATGGCCGGTCGGCACGATTTCACAAACACTGAGCGCGACATCGCCCATCACAGCGCAAGTCAATTCGCGCCCGTATATGTAGCGCTCGACCATCACCTCGTCGCCGTACCCCCATTCCGACGAACCGATGATCTGCGGCGGCGCGGGCTGATCCTCCTTGACGATGACCACCCCGAAGCTCGAACCCTCATTCACCGGCTTGACGACATATGGCGGCTTCATCGGGTGCTGATTTTTGATGGAATGGCGGTCGAGAACCCGCGATTCGGCAATCGGGATGCCCGCGGCCTTTGCGATCTTCTTGGACAGCTCCTTGTTCATGGCCAGCGCTGAAGCGAGCACACCTGAATGCGTGTACGGGATACCAAGGAACTCCAGGACCCCCTGGATCGTGCCGTCTTCCCCATAGGGACCGTGCAAGGCATTGAAAGCGACATCGGGCTTCAGCTCCGACAAAACGGCACCCACGTTGCGATCGACATCAACGCGAGCAACTTTGTACCCCTCGGCTTCCAGCGCGCTGGCGCAGGCATTGCCGGAAGAAAGAGACACAGGCCGCTCCGAGGAAAACCCTCCATACAGAACAGCGACGTGCTTTTTCGACATGCCTTTCCCCTTGCAGGCCACTTCACAGTCGTTTCCGGGTAGAGTCCGAGTCCACCCGGCAAGCCCCCTCGCCAGTTCACTCTGTCTGCGACTCAAATCAGGAAACGCTCTTAACCCAAAGAATCAGAGACTGGATTCCGTGGCAAGCATTGTTTGTTTGGTAAGTGAAATTCGTTAGACCAGTATTGTAAATTTAACTCAGCTTGCCGGGATGAAACGCTACTTCCATGCGGAAGCCGATAACCCTCCTCGGCAAGGTGGATACTATATATAGCGGCCACCACGCCGCCGGCCTACAATAATTGCCCTAAGAACTCTTGGACCTCTCGACCCGGCTTGAACTTGCCGATGCGCTTGATCTCCCACTGCAGCCGGATCCCCAAATTTTCCAGCACCCGGGCCCTCACCGTCTCGCCGAGATGTTTGATGACTGGCGACTTGGCGACTATTTGGACCGTGCCGGCCGGACTTTCGGCTTCTCGGGCGCAATCGCATTCAGCATGTCGGTCCAGCGGCGCATGAGTGGGACAAATTCGTCATCCCTACGCATCGCGTAAGCAAGCAGGCTGTTTGAGAAATATGCGAATACAATCGCCACCGTGACCAGAACGAGGTCAAATCGCGAAGTCAAGGCATGCCAAAGATCTGTCACGGTCTCACCTGCAATTTCTCAACATGCTTGTCCAGCACCTCAACCATATCATTTAGGCACGAAATCTCCAGAGCCAAGCGGCGATTTGTAATCACACCGCGCACTACGGAATAGCCGCCAGCCCCCACTGCCAACAGGGCAAGCGGCCGAAAAACCAAAATCTGAGTGGCCGCTGCCACTACTGCTCCCACTACCAGCGTCGAGCCGCGGTCACTGCCAGCAAGGAAACCTGAGAATGCAGCTCTGATCGCTCGGTCAGCAGATCGCGAAATTGAAACTTCAAGCCGCGTAGTTGATTTGCGAATTCAGAGAGAGAAGCGGGCCGATTGTGGGACCGCGCAATTATCGCCTCAAGTTGTCGGGCAAAGCCAGCGCTGGTGAGCAGTTCGCGAGCGCCGCGAAGGCTCGAAAGGTCTGGTTGGCTCTGAGCCACCAGAGCCATATCCCGAGTGATTTGCTCAAGCTCAACCTCCTTGGCAGACAACTCAAATCCCCTTACAATAACTGTCCGAGAAATTCTTGGACCTGTCGACCAGGCTTGAACTTGCCGATGCGCTTGATCTCCCACTGCAGCCGGATCCCAGAATTTTCCAG
This sequence comes from uncultured Alphaproteobacteria bacterium, assembly GCA_963829135.1. Taxonomy (GTDB): domain Bacteria; phylum Pseudomonadota; class Alphaproteobacteria; order Rhizobiales; family Rhizobiaceae; genus Kumtagia. Next base: position 575,777 of record CAWHHO010000005.1, read on the forward strand.
CACCCGGGCCCTCACCGTCTCGCCGAGATATTCGAGATCGTAACCGGTGGCCGTTCCGGTATTGATCATGAAATTGCAATGCATGGGCGACATCTGAGCGCCACCGATCATCAGTCCCCGGCAGCCGGCCTTGTCGATCTCCTTCCAGGCAGAAGTGCCTTCAGGGTTCTTGAAGGTCGAGCCTCCAGTCTTTTCGCGAATTGGCTGAACCGTCTCGCGGTGCTGTTGGACGGCGTCCATCGCGGCTCTGATTGTTTCGCGATCCTCAGAATGCCCCTCGAACAAGGCCGATGTAAAAATAAGGTCGGCGGCAGCGGAAGAGTGTCGATACGCATAGCCCATATCGGCGTTCGACAGAACATGAAGGACCCCTTGGCGGTCGAGTGCCCTCACCTCAACGACGCGCTGACGCGTTTCCACGCCGTTGGCCCCGGCATTCATCCGCAATGCGCCGCCGATGGCGCCCGGTATCCCATGATAGAAATGAAAGCCGCCAATGCCGGCCTCCAGCGCAAGTGCTGCCACGCGCTTGTCGGGCGTGGCAGCACCCGCGCGGATATGGGTCGGCGAGACGACCTCGGCCTCGCCAAAACCCTTCGCCGACAGCCGGATGACCAAGCCCGCAATACCCCCTTCCCGCACGAGGAGATTGGAGCCAATGCCAACGATGGTGAGGGGGATTTCAACCGGGACGGCCCGGAGGAACGCCGCCAGATCCTCCTCGTCCGCGGGCTGGAACATCGCATCGGCGACACCGCCGGCCCTGAACCAGGTGATCTTGTCCATTTCCGCGTCGGGTGTGATCCGGCCACGAATGCCGGACAGCCTGTCACCAAGTTGGTCGATCAGAGCCTGGCCGCGCCTCATGCAGCGTCCCCGCCGAGTTCCTTCGGCAGCGCGTACGCCCATTGCGTGATGTTGCCTGCGCCAAGGAACACGACGTAGTCGCCCGCCTTGGCACTGTCGCGAACAGCCGGAGCAATCGCGGCGGGGCCCTCGATGTAGCGCGCGTCGCGATGGCCGCCGGCGCGAATGCGCTGAACCAGCGTTTCCGAGTTGACGCCTTCGATCGGTTCCTCTCCCGCGGCATAGACAGGCGCCACCATGACGGTGTCTGCGTCATTGAAACAGGCGGAGAAATCATCGAACAGGTCGTGTAGGCGGGTGAACCGATGTGGCTGGGCAATAGCGATGACCCGGCCCTTTGTGGCATCGCGCGCCGCTCGCAGGACAGCCTTGATCTCGACGGGATGATGCCCATAGTCGTCAAAGATATGGACACCGTTCCAGCTGCCGGTCGGCGTGAACCTGCGCTTCACGCCGCCAAAGGTGGACAGTCCCTTGCGGATAGCCTCGCCGGAAATACCGAGTTCATGCGCTACAGCGATTGCGGCAGTTGCGTTCGACACATTGTGCCGTCCAGGCATCGGCAGACGCAGATTGTCGATCTTTGTCTCGGCGCCGGATTTACGGTTGCGGATGACGACATCGAACAGCGATGCGCCACCGTCCATCCGATGACCGGTGAAGCGTACGTCAGCCTGTGCGTTCTCGCCGTAGGTGATGACGCGCCGGTCCTCTATGTGGCTGACCAGCGCCTGAACTTCCGGGTGATCGGTGCACATCACGCCGAATCCGTAGAACGGCACATTCTCGACGAAATCCCGAAAGGCCTCGCGTACGCCGTCGAAGGTGCCATAGTGATCCAGATGCTCTGGATCGATATTCGTTACGACAACGATGTCCGCCGGCAGCTTCAGGAACGTACCATCGCTCTCGTCGGCCTCCACGACCATCCAGTCCCCGGCGCCCATCCGGGCGTTGGTGCCATAGGCGTTGATGATGCCGCCATTGATGACCGTCGGATCGAGCCCGCCCGCATCAAGCAGGGCCGCTACCATAGAGGTGGTCGTGGTCTTGCCATGCGTGCCGCCGATCGCCACAGCCTGGCGAAACCGCATCAGTTCGGCCAACATTTCCGCGCGGCGCACGATCGGCAGCAGCTTCTCGCGTGCGGCCTTCAGTTCAGGATTGGATTTCTTTATCGCAGTGGAGACCACAACGACCTCGGCATCGCCAAGGTTCTCGGCACGGTGCCCTACAAAGCACTCGATGCCCTTTTCGCGCAGCCGCTGCACATTTGCGCCATCGGCCTGGTCCGATCCCTGCACACGATAGCCGAGATTGTGCAGAACCTCGGCGATACCGCTCATGCCAATGCCGCCAATGCCGATGAAATGCACCGGCCCGATGCTCTGCGGCATCTTCATGCGCGTGCTCCTTGCTTGAATTCGCTGACTGTCTTTCCTGCGGCAATAGCCTCTGTGAGGTCCGCGAGCAACCGGGCCGCATCTGGCTTCCCTGCCGATTTCGCCGCTGCAGCCATCCCCGCCAGCCGTGCCGGGTCTCCCATCAAGCCGCCGACCAGTTCAGCGATACGCTCCGGCGACAAAGTCGATTGCTGATGCACCTCGGCCCCGCCGCTAGCGGCAAGCGCCGCCGCATTGGCGGCCTGGTCGTGATCGAGCGCGTGCGGGTACGGCACGAACAGCGCCGGCCGGCCAATCACCGCAATCTCTGAAACCGTCGATGCGCCCGAACGGGACATTACCAGATGCGCATCCCCGATGCGCTTCGCCATATCGGTGAAGAACGGAGAAACCTCGACCGGAACGCCGAGCCTGGCGTAGGCTTGCTTGACCTTCTCGACATCCTCGGCCCGCGCCTGCTGCGTCACTGTCAGCCGTGCCCGCTGCTCCAGAGACAGCAGTGCAATCGCCCCAGGGATTGCATCGGAGAAAAACTGCGCGCCTTGGCTGCCTCCAAACACCAGGAACCGAAATCGCTCCCCGGTCTCTATCACTGGATATGGCTGCTTGGATGCTTCGAGCACAGCCGGCCGAACCGGGTTTCCGGTCGTAACGATCTTCGCTTCGGTGCCACTTGTGCCACCCTCCAGGAAGCCGCCGGCGATTGCCCGCACTCTGGAAGCCAGCGCTTTGTTGGCGCGGCCCATCACAGCGTTCTGTTCGTGGATCAGCGTCGGCAGGTTGCGCCGCGTCGCGGCATACAGCGGCGGTAAAGTCGGATACCCGCCGAAGCCGATTACCGCCGCCGGATTGATCCGGCTGATGACAGCGTTAGTCTCCCGCACGCCGCGCCAGATCTTCAGCAGTGCGCCGGCTAGCGCGAAAGGATTGCGAGATCCGATCGTCGAAGACGTGATGGCGTGTACGGCCGTAGCCGGAAAATTTTTGGCGAAGCGTTCCGCGCGGTCGTCGGTCGCCAGGTGTACCGACCAGCCTCGCGAGATCAGTTCGTGCGCCAGCGCTTCGGCCGGAAACAGATGGCCGCCGGTACCGCCAGCGGCAAGAAGGATCGTGCCTTTCGCCATGCTTATTCCGCGGGCAATGCGTGCCGCGCCAGCATCGCGATCCCCGGCTGCAGGCGCCGCATCGGCTTCTTGCGGGTGAGCGCCAGAACCATGCCCATCGAGATGGCGATCGCTATCAGCGACGAACCACCATAGGAAATGAACGGCAACGTCATGCCCTTGGCCGGCATCATTTGCAGATTGACGCCCATATTGATGATCGACTGGAAGCCGAACACCGCCACCAGGCCGGAAACCGCATAACGCGTGAAATCGTCGTGTTCTCTCAGCGCGGTGTTGAGGCCACGCAAAACGATGAACGCAAAGATCGACATGATGATGAAACACATGATCAGGCCGTATTCCTCGCCGGCGACGGCGAAGACGAAGTCGGCATGGCTATCGGGAATCATCTTCTTGTACACGCCCTCGCCGGGGCCGACGCCGAGCCAGCTGCCATTGACGAGGGCTTCCCTGCCCATGTCGACCTGGAATGTGTCGCCTTCCCCTGTCAGGAAGCGATCGACACGGCCGGCCACGTGGTGGAAGGTAAAGTAGGCGCCGACAACCCCGACCGCCGCCATCGAACCAATCGCAATGATCCAGAGCCAAGGCATTCCAGCCATGAAAAACATGATGCCCCAGGTGGCGGTCGTGAGGATCGTCTGGCCCAGATCGGGCTGCAGCACCAGGAGGGCGACCACCACGCAAAGCAGCAAAAGCGCAAGAAGGTTTCCGGGCACCATCGGGTTGCGCGACTTTTCAGCGAACAGCCAAGCACAGATCACCACGAATGCGGGCTTCAGGAATTCGGACGGCTGAACGGAAATGCCAGCAAACGATACCCAGCGGTGCGCGCCTTTGACTTCCACACCGATGAACAGCACCGCCACCATGAGCAACAGCGAAACACCGAGCATCACGACTGCCAGGCGGCGAACCTGGCGCGGGGTAAGGAACGAGACCCCAAGCAAAGCGCCAACCGCGGGAATCATGTAGAGGATGTGCAGCTTCGCGAAATGAAAACTGTCTAGCCCGATGCGCTGCGCGACGGCAGGACTTGCAGCGAACGACAGGATGACCCCCAGCCCCATCAGCAGCAGAAATGCCGCGAGGAACCATCGGTCTATCGTGCGCCACCAGATAGCAACGGGGCTGCGATCAAGACGGCTGCTTTGCATCGCTCGTTTCTCCGATGGGCGTGACACTGTCGATGGCGTGGACGGCGGCGCGAAACGCTTCGCCGCGCACTTCGAAATTGCGGTATTGGTCGAAGCTGGCGCAGGCTGGGGATAACAGCACCACCACTTCGCCGGAGGTATCCTCGGCGGCATCGTTGGCAGCATGCTCGACAGCGGCGGCAAGCGTACCGGAAATCTCGTAGGGCACCGCTTCGCCCAGCGTCGCTGAAAACGCCGGCGCCGCCTCACCAATCAGATAGGCCTTGGCGACGCGCGGGAAATAGCCCCGCAGCGGTTCGATGCCGCCGTCCTTGGCGAGGCCGCCAGCAATCCAGTAGATGCGTGGGAAGCTCGACAAAGCAGGCGCCGAGGCGTCCGCGTTGGTTGCTTTGGAGTCGTTGACGAACAATACCTGCCCCTTGCGGCCGACCTGCTCCATCCGGTGGGCGAGCCCGGGGAAACTTTCAAGGCCCGACTGGATCTCGCCAAGATCGAGTCCGACCCTGAGACAGGCGGCGACCGCAGCGAGCGCATTCTGCGCATTGTGCTGGCCGCGCAGGGAGCCGATGCCTTCAAGGAAAGCGATGCGGCTGTAGTGGCCGTCAACCGCTTCCATAAGGTCTGTTCCGTCGGCGAAATAGCCATCGGGCAGAGGCAGCCGTTTTGATATCCGGACAACCGGCTTCCCGGCTTTTTCCAGGCGATCGGCGATTTGTGCGCAGTAGACGTCATCCACGCCAATAATCGCGGTGTCGCTTCCCGACACCAGCCGCTCCTTGATCGACGCATAATGCTGCATCGTTCCATGACGGTCGAGATGATCGGGCGTAAGGTTGAGAAGGATGCCGGCGGTCGGATTGATCGAGGGCGCCAGATCGATCTGATACGACGAACATTCGACGACATAGAACCGGCTATTTTCGATCGGATCGAGCGTCATCACTGCGCGACCGATATTGCCACCCATTTGTGTGTCGCGTCGGGCGGATTTCAGGATATGCGCCGTGAGCGCTGTGGTTGTTGACTTGCCGTTCGTCCCAGTGATCGCGATGAACGGCGCGTCCGGCGCCCGCGCCGTGCGCTCCCGCGCGAACAGTTCGACGTCGCCGATGACTTCGACACCGGCACCGCGCGCCAACTCCACCGTCCAATGCGGCTTGGGATGGGTCAGCGGCACGCCGGGCGAGAGCACGAAGCTCGAAAAGCCCTGCCAATCTGCCGTGTGCAGATCGGCGGTAGGGATAGACTGCTCCGAAGCCCTGGAGACGCTGTCCGGATTGTCGTCCCACGCGAGCACGTCAGCTCCACCTTCTATCAGCGCGCGCGCGGTCGCGATTCCCGAGCCGCCAAGCCCGAAGAGCGCGACTTTTTTTCCAAGGAAGGAGCGCGCTGGGATCATGGCATTACCTCAGCTTCAGGCTGGACAAGCCAACCAATGCCAATATGACGGCGATGATCCAGAAGCGGATCACCACCTGGCTTTCTGTCCAGCCGAGCTTTTCGAAATGGTGGTGGATCGGCGCCATCAGGAAGACGCGCCGGCCGGTCATCTTGAAGAAGCCGACCTGTATGATCACCGACAGCGCTTCCATGACGAACAGGCCGCCGATGATGGCGAGCACGATCTCATGCTTTGTTGCTACCGCGATGGTGCCGAGCAGGCCACCGAGCGCAAGCGAGCCGGTGTCGCCCATGAAGATGGCGGCGGGCGGCGCGTTGAACCAGAGGAAGCCGAGCCCAGCGCCGATGACCGCTCCGAGCACGACTGCGAGTTCGCCGGTGCCCGGAACGAAATGGATTTGCAGATAGTCGGCAAAGACCGCGTTACCGGAGAGATAGGCAATGACGCCAAATGACGCCGCCGCGATCATGATGGGAACGATCGCCAGGCCGTCGAGCCCATCTGTAAGATTGACTGCGTTGCCGGCGCCGACCACGACCAGGCACGAGAAAGGAATGAAAAGCCAGCCGAGATTGATCAGAAATCCCTTTATGAAAGGGAACGTCAGCGATGAAGAAAACGGTTCCTGACCGTTTTGCATGATCACCCATGCGGCGATTGCCGCAATGATGAATTCGGCAGCCAGGCGCGCCTTGCCGGAGAAGCCGAGATGCGACTGCTTCGTCACCTTAAGATAGTCGTCATAGAAGCCGATTGCGCCAAAACCGACGGTTACGAAAAGCACCACCCACACATAGATGCTTGTAATGTTGGCCCAAAGCAGCGCCGAGCCGATGATACCCGACATGATCATCAGCCCGCCCATCGTCGGCGTTCCGGCCTTCTTGAAATGCGTTTGCGGCCCGTCCGCACGGATCGGCTGCCCTTTGCCCTGCCTCAGCCGCAGGAGATCGATGGTGCTGGGTCCGAACACGAACACGAACATCGCGGCCGTGATCAAGGCGCCGCCAGTACGGAAAGTGATGTAGCGGAATACGTTGAACACTGCGACGTGGTCAGAGAAATTGACGAGAAGCGTAAGCATAAGTCCCCCGGACCGCGCTCAGGTTGGTTTCTGGCCGCCGGCGTGAGCCGGGAACCGGTGGAGCAGCGCTTCGACCAGCTTCGAAAAGCCGATGCCCTTTGAGGATTTCACCATAATCACGTCGCCAGGGCGGACGGCATCAAGCAGGATCGGCTTGAGGTCCTCCACGCTGTGACGATACTCCTTGCGGATAGTCGCAGGCAGGGTATCGGCAAGGTTTTTCATGTCCGGGCCGGCCATCAAAACGATGTCCGTGCGGGTTTCGGAAATGACGTCGGCGAGCCCGGCATGCATCTTAGCCGAGTGGCTACCGAGTTCGAGCATGTCGCCCAGCACAGCAATACGGCGCCCCTCCAGCGCCACCGGCGTTGCGTCGAGAAGCTCGATCGCCGCCCTCATCGAGGCGGGGTTGGCATTGTAGCTTTCATCAATCAGCGTGAACGCGCCACTCTCTGTATCGAGGCGATGTTGGCGGCCACGGCCGCTGTCGGGGACAAGATTGGCTATGGCGGCAATCGTATGCTCCATGTCGGCGCCCACGAGACGCGCCGTGCCGAGCACCGCCAGCGCATTCTGCACGATATGGCGTCCTGGAGCACCGACGCGCACATCAAATGTCTCGCTGCCGATCTTTACCGAGATCGCCGAATGGTCGGCATGCAGTTCGCATTTCGTCAGGTGGATTTGCGCGCGAGCGTTCTCCCCAAAACCGACGACATGTGCAACGCCCACCTCACGAGCGATTCTTTCCAGCAGCTTCCAGCGGCCGTCGTCGCGGTTTAGCAACACGTAACCATTCGGCTCGATGCCTTCGAAAATCTCCGCCTTCGCGCGGGCTATTTCATCCAGACTGTTGAAAAAGCCGAGATGCGCTGGTGCTATCAGCGTGATGATTGCCACATGCGGGCGCACCATCTTCACCAGCGGCCTTATCTCACCCGGGTGGTTCATGCCGATTTCGAACACAGCATAGTCGGTGTCCACCGGCATCCGCGCCAGCGTCAGCGGCACACCCCAATGGTTGTTGAAGGACTTATCGGATGCGTGAACCTTGCCGGAAACGCCAAGAACGTGACGCAGCGCTTCCTTTGTCGTTGTCTTGCCGACCGAGCCAGTAACGGCAACGATCTTGGCGGCGGTACGGGCACGCGCTGCAATTCCCGCCTTCTCCAGGGCCGCCAGAACATCGGGAACCACGATCATCGGAGCGGTGAGGCGCCCCAGCGCCGGCAGCTTGCCTTCCGCGACGACGAGCAGCGCCGCACCGGCCTTGACCGCAGCGGTGGCAAAGTCGTGACCGTCCATCGTCTCGCCCTTGATGGCGAAGAAAGCCTCTCCCGGCTTCAGACTGCGCGTATCAATCGAGATACCTTCAATACCAGGAGGCATCGGGCCAACCGGCCGGCCATCCATGGCGGCAATCAAGTCATCGGATGTCCAGAGCGGGTTTGTCATGCGGCACGCTCCCGAAGGGCATCGCGGACCTCCTGGTGATCCGAGAACGGCAACGTCTCGGTTCCGATGGTCTGCCCCTCCTCATGCCCCTTGCCCGCGACGATGAGCGTGTCGCCTGCGTACAGCATATCGACCGCGGTGCGGATTGCGGCGCGCCGGTCGCCAATCTCGATGGCGCCAGGAGCCGCCGCAAGAATTGCGGCGCGGATTTCCTGCGGAACTTCGGATCGCGGATTGTCGTCGGTGACGATCGTCACATCCGCCAGCCGTGTGGCGATCTCGCCCATGATGGGCCGCTTGCCGCGGTCACGGTCGCCGCCACAGCCGAACACGACAATCACGCGGCCGGTCGTGAAGGGGCGCACCGAAGCGAGTACGTTCTCCAGGGCATCCGGCTTATGCGCATAGTCGACATAGACCGGCGCGCCGTTCGCGGCAGTGCCCACCAGGTCGAGGCGTCCCGGCGCGCCTTTGAGCTTTTCCAGTGCTTTCAACGCCTTGTGCGCAGACGTTCCCGTCGCAATCGCCAGCCCCGCGGCGACCAGCGCGTTGTAGATCTGGAAGTCGCCCGCCAGCGGCAGCTCGATCTCATATAGCACACCATCGTGGTCGACCTCGGCGCGCTGGCGATAGCGCTCGTGCTCGACGCGTTTGAGGGAGAGGAACTCACCATGCCGGCCGACCGTAAGCACATTGAGCCCTGCAGCTTTCGCGGCCTTGATCGTCGGCTCGGAAAAAACATCGTCGGCAAAGATGACTGCGGGCGCGCTCTTCGGCAACAACGTGTCGAACAAGCGCAGCTTGGCCCTCAGGTAATCCTCGACGGTCGGATGATAGTCCATGTGGTCGCGGCCTAGATTGGTGAAGGCCCCGGCCGAAAGCCGCACTCCATCCAACCGGCGCTGATCCAGGCCATGGCTCGACGCCTCCATGGCTGCATGCGTGACGCCGGCCTCCGCGAGTTCCGCCAGCAGCTTGTGCAAGGCGACCGGGTCGGGCGTCGTCAGCGAGCCGTACTCATTTCGGCCGGGCGCGACTACTCCCGTGGTGCCGATCGACGCCGCGGCGAACCCGGAGTGCTCCCAAATCTGCCGCGTGAACGAGGCAACGGATGTCTTGCCGCTGGTGCCGGTTACCGCAACCATCGTCTCGGGTTGCGCTCCGTAGTAGCGCGCCGATAGATACGCGAGCATGAGCCTGGGATCGTCGACCTTCAAGACCGGCAGGTCGAGCGAACCCGGCACAGCACCCTTGCCCGTGACTACCGCCAGAGCCCCTCGACGCTGCGCGTCGGCGGCGTAGTTGGAACCATCCGCTTTCGAACCAGGCACTGCGACAAAGATCATTCCGGGCCGAACGGCGCGGGAATCCGACGTAACGCCAGTCACCTCCAACTCTGGGGACAGAGCGGACACAGCAGGCAGAACTGTGGTGAAGTCGGCGATTTTCATAGGCGTTGAGATGACTTTATGTCCCGTCGTCATAAACAAACGGCGCGCTTGCCGGCGCGCCTTAGAATCACTGCGAGGAAACCAGCGTAGCCTCGCCTTCATGGCTGAATTCGGGCTCCACGCCAAGCATGGCGGCGGAGCGGCGGATGATGTTGGCGACGATCGGCGCCGCGTTGGAACCTGCGGTCGCACCCATGCCGGGCTTCTCAGGTTTCGGCTCATCGATGATCGACAGAACGATATATTGCGGGTTGTCCATCGGGAACGACGCCACGAACGCGTTGAAGCGCACATTGCCGGAATAGCGTCCGTTGACCACCTTCTCGGCGGTACCTGTCTTGCCCCCCACCCGATAGCCCGGCACTTCGGCCTTCTTGCCAGATCCCTTCTCCGCATTGAGCCGGTAGAGGTACCGCATTCCTTCGACCGTGTAGTCGGTAACCACTCTCTTTCCGATCTCATTTGCTTCGTCGATGGTGCGCGGCAGAAACGTCGGCGGCAGCAGGGTTCCCGTCATCAGCGCGGCGCAGCCCACTGCTGTCTGCAACGGCGTGGTCGACACGCCATGCCCAAAAGCAACCGTGATCGAGTGAACCTTTTTCCACACTTTCGGTTCGGTCGGCTTTGCGACTTCCGGGAGCTCGGTCTTCATGCGCTCCAGCACCCCCAGGCGATGCAGGAATTCCCGGTGGCCTTCAATGCCGACCACGTCGGCCTCCTTTGCTGAGCCGATGTTCGACGAGTATATGAAGACCTCCGGCACCGTGAGTACGCGGCCCTTGCCGTGGAAGTCCCGAATCGTCTGATGGCCGATGGTGATCGGCCGGCGAGCGTCGAACTTGCTTTCGAGCGTAACCTTGCCGGAGTCGAGCGCCATAGCGGTGGTGAAGCTCTTAAAGGTCGAGCCCATCTCGTAAAGGCCCGCCGACATACGGTTCAAATGGTCCTTGTCCAGCGCATTGACTGGATTGTTTGGATCGAAGTCCGGCACAGAGGCCATCGCCAGCACTTCGCCCGTCTTGACGTTTAAGACCACGGCGCCGGCGGCAATGGCGTGATATCGCAGCATACCCTGATAGATCTCGTCGCGCAGGATGTGCTGGACGCGCAGATCGATCGACAATCTGACCGGCTTCAGGTCATCGGCGGCAGCCAGGCCGGTCGCCTGCAGGTCGGCGAGCCCCTGATCGTCGATGTATTTCTCCATGCCGGCGATGCCCTGGTTGTCGATATTCGTCAGACCAAGGATATGCGAAGCCGTGGGGCCACCCGGGTAGAAGCGTCGCTTCTCCGTCCTGAAGCCGATACCCGGCAAGCCAAGGGCCATGATGTCGGCCTGTTGTTTCGGCGTGAGCTGGCGCTTGAGCCAGACAAAACCGGAGCCGTTGCGAAGCTTGTGATAGGTCTGCTCGACCTGCAGGTCCGGCAGTACCGTCGTCAGCTTTTCAATCGTCTCATCGGCATCGACGATGCGGCGCGGCTCGGCGAAAAGCGAATAGGTCTTGATGTCGGTGGCGAGAAGCTGGCCGTTGCGGTCTACGATATCCGGCCGCGACGCGGTTACGCGTGAAGCCGGTCCTTCGCCGCCCGGCGAGTTCTGGAATCCAAAATAGACCAGCCGGCCGCCGATCGCGGCGTAGATGCTGAAGAACGCCGCCATGGTCATGACAACGCGGGTACGCGTGCGGCCACCGGTCGCCATGCGATCGCCGTCGAGCACGATCGACGAGGTTGAGCTTTCGGCGGCAGCCTTGTTCTTACGCCAGAACTTCATCATTCCTGCACCGCACCGGTTATTGTGTCGTCCGTACCCTGTTCCACGGGTGCACTCTCTCCCGCGATCAGATCATGGGACCGGTCAATGATTTGCTGGATGTCCAGCGAACGCATCGGGATGTCCGTGATCCTGGCGTATTGATGCGGGTCGACGGGTTGCAGCTTGAGATCGGCTTGAAATGTCTCGCTGAGTTTCTGCAAGCGCGAAGGCTGCGTCAGCAGGCTCCAGTCCGCCTTCAACAGGGTGATGGTGTCGTCCTCGAAGTGGATTGCGCTCTGCAGCTTTCTTACATGGGAAAGCTCGTCCTCCGCCTCGCGCTTGACTTTATAGGTGAACGCCGCAGCGGAAACCATGACCGCAATCATTACGATATCGCTTGTCCGGAACACGTTTACCTCTCTGCCATCGAACGCAAGTCGGGAAGCTTGGGGAGACCGAAGAATGCGAGGTCGGAAGCCCGCGCTGGCGCTGCCGTGCGCACAGCCGCCCTCAGTTTCGCCGAACGTGCCCGCGGATTGGCTTCCACCTCCGCGTCTGTCGGCGTGACGACACTTCCAGCCTTAACGAAAGTGGCAGCGACAGCTTGCCGCTGAGGCAGATGCCGAGAGCCGGACGGATCGGTCGAGCGGTCCGTAATGAACCGCTTGACGATACGATCTTCCAGTGAGTGGAACGTAACGACGACCAATCGCCCCCCTGGCCTCAGCACGCGTTCCGCTGACTCCAGCGCACGCGCAAGCTCGCCCAGTTCATCGTTCACATAGATGCGCAGTGCCTGGAAAACGCGTGTCGCGGGGTGGATTTTGTCGCGAGGTGGAAAGCCGACGAGATCGGCGATCGCCTGAGCAAGGTCGGTGGTGCGCGCAAACGGTCTCTCGTCTCGGCGCCTCTCGATCATGCGCGCAATGCGGCCCGCATGCCGCTCTTCCCCAAGCAGCCCGAAGATGCGGGCGAGATCGCCGGACTTGAAGTGGTTGACGACATCGGCGGCGGACAACCCCGACTTTGCCATGCGCATGTCCAGCGGACCATCGTTGCGGAACGAGAAACCGCGCTCCGCTTGGTCGATCTGCATCGATGAAACGCCGATGTCGAGCACGACGCCGTCAACGCTTTCGGCGTGTTGATCCAGCGACGAGAAGGGCGCCTGAACGAGTTCCAACCGGCCTTCCGATGCCCTCTCGAGCGCCCTGCCCGCCGCAATCGCATCGGGATCGCGATCGATGGCAACGACCGACGCGCCGCCTGCAAGGATCGCTCTTGTATATCCGCCGGCACCAAACGTGCCGTCGATTATGACCTGACCGGAAGTAGCCTGCAGCGCTTCCAGCACCTCCTTGAGCAAAACAGGAATGTGGCGGGCCGGTCCGCCAACCGCGAGACTGCCCTCGCCGTGGCCCGCCATCATTCCCTTTCCCCCGCCCCGAAGCCTTGCGGCGCCTGCCGCACCGCCAGCAGACGCGCGCGGACTGCATTGCCGTATGCTTCCAACCGATCGGGTTCCCATATCTGGAAAAACCCTCCCCGGCCTACGAACGCTGCTTCCGTCGTGATCCCTGTATGGGCACGGATGAAGTCGGTCATCGTGATGCGCCCGTCCTGATCGATCTTCAAGAATGTCCCATCCCCATGCACGAAGAACGACATGTCGTCCGCCATCCGCTGAAATGGGTCCTCGCGCGCTATCCGCTGCTCGTATCGGTCCAGCAGGTCTAAGCCCCCGACATCCATTGCCGGCGCGTCCAGCGTCCGCAGCGCGTAGAGATCTGAATAACCACGCTTCTGGACCACCGTGCGAAAATGCGCCGGTACCGACACCCGGCCCTTCGCATCGATCCTGTTCACAGCGCTCGACAAGAAACGGTCCATCGCTCAGTGCGGCCCCACCCGCACCCTCCGCCATTCCGCGCGAATTCGAGGCCGCGGCTATCCCAGCCGGCACTGCTTCGCTCCGAAGACAAAACAGGTTGACCCGAGCCGCCGAAAAGCTCGGCGCCGCCAACTGTTTCCGCGCGTTTTGTTGAATATGTCCGTGGGATATCATGGGGCAGGATGGGCGTCAACGGGAACACTTCACACGAACCAGGAGCGGCTGGCCACGCGACGGGCGAATCCCCGACGCATCGTCCTTTATCGTCCATTAAGCCTAACGAAGGGTTATCAGCGTCCCACTCCGGTAAGGAGTTGTTATGCGCCACGGGGATGGAAAAGCCGAGAGGTCCCTTCGAACGAAGATACGGCTTCTCTAGAGAAGCAGGTGTCAGCCGGCCTGTAAGCCGGGTTCTGTGCGGCCCGCCTGCCTGCGGCAAGCGAACGTGGCGGCCATTCTTCTTGGACGCGCATTGCTGCGCATCTCACGCAACCTACCCGGATGGCTGGACCGGAAACAGTCCTGGAGGTTGCCCTCCGCGCCATCCCTATTCGGTTTTGCTCCCGGTGGGGTTTGCCATACCGTTGCCGTTGCCGCCAACGTGGTGGGCTCTTACCCCACCCTTTCACCCTTACCCCGCCGGAACGCTGCTTCCGCTTTGGCGATGCCGATCCCGGAAGCAGGATACCGACGGGGCGGTTTGCTTTCTGTTGCACTTTCCCTGGGGTCGCCCCCGCCGGCCATTAACCGGCACCGTGTCTCCATGGAGCCCGGACTTTCCTCACCCACGGCCTTTCGGCCCTTGCGGGTGCGGCCGCCCGGCCGACTGACAGCGCCATAAAGGTGCTTTGTCATGAAAACGCAAGGGCTAGCGCCCTGGTATCAGCGACGCAGCGTGTTCTAGAGGCTGGCAAGCAGACGCGTGACCTTGCCGCAATAGGCGCGCGACACGGGGTTCATCCGCCTGGCATTGTGGCCGGCATTGTACTTGAGAATGGTGCCGCAGGTGCTGCCGTCGCCGAGCTTGCGGGCCATGCCGAGATACTTCATGCCGAAGCGAATATTTGTTTCCGGGTCGAAAAGCCCCTGGACCGATCCGCGATAACCCAGGCCGCGAGCCGTGGCGGGCTTGATCTGCATCAACCCGACCTCGCCAGCGCCGCCGCGAACATTGGGTCGATACTGGCTTTCAACATTGATCACAGCGTGAGCAAGCTCGACCGGTACTCCATTCTCGGCCGCATACCGAGTGATGATGCTGTGATACCTTCCGCTCGGAGTGACTTCCAGCGATGCGTTGATGACGGCCGGAAAGCCGATTACGGTCTGGGCGGCGGTTGTCGCATCCTCGATTGCATCAACTGTCGAGGCAGTTATTTGCACTGCGCGAACGACATCGCGCGCGGCGGAAGGCAATTCCAGGGCCCGAGCGGCAAAAGAGGTCAGGCCGGCAGCAAGCGCTGCCGTCAAAAAGATCAGCTTTTTCATTACATCCTATGTGCTGGGAGGCCACGCTACTTAGGCGAGCCAGTGGTACTAGGGCGCATCAGACTGCACGCCGGCGGATATGAGCTGGCCGTTTGCTGGTGAACTGTGGGTCGAAAAAGGCCTGGCTAGTAACTTCCCGTTACAATCCGATACAAATCGCGAGATAAATTGTTTAGATTTTAACGTGGTTTGCTGGAAGCGCGGCAATCAAGCGCCGAAGCGTTTCGACGGTTGCCAGGTCGGCGACGCCATCGACCTTCGACGGTCGAAAATGGCGCTGAAACGCAGCAAGAACAGTCTGTGTAAGCGTATCGCACCGTCCAGTAACTTCCACGCCGTAGCCATACGACCGAAGCATTTCTTGCAGTTCTTCGACCGCCGGTCCTTCGTCCCCGAACGAGAAAATCGGTCCTTTCCGATGCCGGGCCGGCGCGACAAAATGACCAACCCCGGCTCGCGCCAGAACCCGCCACGGGAACTTTTCACCGGGGTCAATCTTGCGCCCCGGCGCGACATCCGAGTGGGCAAGCACCATTTCCGGCCGGATTTTATGACGGCCGATGATTCGGCGGCAAAGCTCGATGACCGCGCCGATCTGGCGCTTGGAGAACGGCACATACCCAAGCGCGTGGCCCGGATTGACGATTTCGATGCCGATCGATTGCGAATTGATGTCCGCCACGCCATGCCAGGAACTCTTCCCGGCATGCCATGCCCGATCCAGTTCGCGCACCATTTGCACGATCCGTCCGTCCTCATGGACAAGGTAATGGGATGAAACTTCGCTAGCGGGATTGCACAGCCAGTCCTCTGCGCCCTGTCCCGTCTCCATGCCTGTATAGTGCAGGATGATGACTTCGGGCCGAAACCCCTGGCGACGGCTACCGAAATTGGGCGATGGCCGCACGGTGACGCCCGCATGATCGGGCACGAAGCCGCTCATATATGCCGCATGCCCCGTTCGATCATCTCATAAGCTGTGTTGATCGCGGCCAGCCGTGTGGTGGCGATCGCGATGAACTCCGCGGGCAATCCTCGGGCAATAAGCCTGTCTGGATGATTGTCGGCGACCAGCTTTCGGTATCGCCGGCGAATATCCTCGAATGTGCTGCCGCGTACCACGCCAAGCACCGCGTAGGGATCGCCCTCCCCGATGTCGACGTGCCGGGCCAGAATCGACTGATAGTGCTGCTCGCTGATTGCGAAGATCTCTGCGACCCGGTGGAGGTAGTGGCCCTCGCGCTCGTGGAGCAGACCGTCCGCCTTGGCTATGTGGAACAACCCGTCGAGGATGTCCTCCAGCATCGCGCAGTTCGGTCTGCCCGACCCGCAAAGCCGCGCCATTTTCTCTGCATACGCCTCGAACCCCGCGACGTCGCCCTGCGCAAGGTCATAGAGTCGCGCCACGTTGCGCGCCTCTCTCGGCGGAATCTGGAAGATTTCCTGGAAAGCGCGGACTTCGTCCTGGGTGACGATCCCGTCCGCCTTCGCCATCTTTGCTGACAGCGCTATCATCGCAACAGAAAATGCCACCTTCCGCCGCAATTCGGGATCGCCGCTGAAGGCTGTTCGCAACGCTTCCGCAAGGTCGATGGCACCCGCCCCGGCTGAAGTACCGAGCTTGCTAATAAATTCTCCGATGCGGGTCCAAATCGACATATCCGTTTCATAACCAAGGTGCGCTCATTTGGCGAGGCTGAGGAAGCGCGACCTGTTGGACCTGGACCAATCGATTGTACAAGACGCGGGTGCTCACCCGCAGTATCCGGCGGCGCATGGAAACGTCCGCTCAGAAGGTCCAATCGAGACTGCTGTCGCGGGAAGCAACAGGAATGCTTCTCGGTCTCGTCGGGGTCTTTATCTTTGGTGGAACGCTTCCGGCAACGCGCGTTGCACTTGGCATTTTCTCGCCCGCCTTCGTAACCTATGGCCGCGCGGCTTTGGCATCCGCCGCAGCAGCCCTTCTATTGACCTACCTGCGTCGCCGTTTTCCGCGCGACGATGTCGGCGCCCTCCTTTTGATCGGCCTGCTGTTGGTGTTTGGTTTTCCATTGATGTCATCGATCGCGCTAAAAACTGTACCGGCCGCGCATGGCGGCGTCGTGCTTGGTATCCTGCCGCTCGCAACCAGCATCTTCGCCGCATTGATCGGGGGCGAACGCCCTTCCTTTCTTTTTTGGCTATGCGGCGTTATTGGAGCAATTCTCGTAGTCTGCTTCGCGATGCGCGACGGCGGCATGACGTTGTCGGCGGGAGACATCTGGCTGCTGCTTGCGGCCCTGTCGGCGAGTTTGGGCTACGTTGTGTCCGGCAAGCTGTCGCGAAAGATGCCTGGCTGGGAAGTCATCTGTTGGGCTTTGGTGCTTACCTCACCCGCCAGCATTGTCGGCTCGATTGCCACTTTTCATCAACACTATCTGCAGGCGACGACTGTCCAAGTCGCGGCGTTTCTCTATCTCGGCTTCGGATCGATGTTTCTAGGCTTTTTTGCCTGGAATGTGGGATTGGCAATGGGCGGCATCGCCCGCGTCAGCCAAGTCCAATTGCTCCAATCATCTGTTACCTTGATTATTTCGGCAACGATCCTTGGTGAGGTCGTGACCCGCGAAACCGTGCTTTTCGCACTTGCAATCATTTTAGTTGTGGCCTTGGGACGCAGGGCGCGCGTGGCGCGGCAATAAAAAAGGCCGGGTCGTTGACCCGGCCTTTTCAGCGGCGGTAGATCGGCTACTGAGCCGGCGCAGCCGGATCAGCGGGCTTCACTGCATTTGGATCGGTCTGCGTTGTCCCATCCGTTGCCGGCGGGGTTGCTTCCGGCTTTGCCGGCTCTGTGGTGGTTGCAGGCGGCGGGGTGCTCTGCGTGGTGGTGGTGTCGGAACTGTCGCTGCATGCGGCCAATCCCAGCAGCGCAACCACCGAGGCGGAAGCAATCATCAGCTTTTTCATCACACTCTCCTTTTGCAGTCGTAGACGCTCTCATCAAACCGGATGTCGCCGGGAAAATGTCCGAATGTTTGCGTGTCCCTCTTGAGAAACAAAATATTAGAAAGCGATACAAACGCGGCATTTGAATACAGAACCTGAAGACGCAGTTTGCTCAGACAGGCGGTGACCTCCAGTGTGGTTTACGCTAGCAGTCGATTGAAGAGAATTTAGGGCAGACTATGACCGGCAAATGGGACTTCTGGATCGATCGCGGCGGTACATTCACGGACGTGGTCGGCCGTGCGCCGGATGGCCGGCTACATCCTCGAAAGCTTCTGTCCGAAAATCCCGAGGCTTATCGCGATGCGGCGATTCAGGGCATCCGGAGCCTGCTCGGCATCGCTAACGACGAACCCATTCCGCCAGGCCGAATCGGCAAGATCAAGATGGGTACGACCGTCGCGACTAACGCGCTGCTGGAGCGCAAGGGCGATCGGGTGCTGCTGCTGATCACAAAGGGTTTTCGCGACGCCCTGCGCATCGCCTACCAGGCGCGGCCGGATATCTTCGCTAAAGAGATCATGCTTCCGGAGCAGCTTTACGAACGGGTCGTCGAAGTCGATGAACGCGTCCGTGCGGAGGGAGCCGTCGAAAAGCTCCTGGATATTGCTCACCTCATTCCAGCTGTCGAGAAGGCCCGCGCCGAGGGCATCAATGCGGTCGCCATCATTCTCATGCATGCCTGGAAGTATCCCAACCACGAGATCGCAGTGGCCGAGCTTTGCCGCAAGGCCGGCTTCGCCCAGGTCTCCGTCAGCCATGAGGTCTCGCCTTTGGTGAAGCTGGTAGGGCGCGGCGACACCACGGTTGTCGATGCCTACCTGTCGCCGATCCTGTCGCGCTACGTGCAGCAAGTGGCGGGGGAGCTGGGGGTTGCCGCGCAACTGCCGGCTTCCCGTGATGGGAGAGAGATCAACCAATCACCTCGTCTGATGTTCATGATGTCGTCGGGCGGGCTGACCGCAGCGGAAAAATTCCAGGGAAAGGACGCGATCTTGTCAGGCCCCGCCGGCGGAGTTGTCGGCATGGTCGAAACTGCAAAATCTGCCGGCTTCGTCAAGGTCATCGGTTTCGACATGGGCGGTACGTCGACGGACGTTGCTCACTATGATGGCGAGTACGAACGCGCCTTTGACACCGAGGTTGCCGGTGTTCGCATCCGCGCACCAATGATGCGCATCCATACTGTTGCCGCGGGCGGCGGATCGATCTTGCACTATGAGGCAGCGCGGTTTCGCGCCGGCCCCGATTCCGCCGGCGCAAATCCGGGTCCAGCCAGTTACAGGCGTGGCGGGCCGCTCACCGTAACCGATGCCAACGTAATGCTTGGCAAGCTGCAGCCGGATTTCTTCCCCGCGATCTTCGGTCCGCAACAAGACCAGCCCCTCGACCGCACAATCGTGAAGGAAAAGTTCTCCACGCTTGCCGCCGAAATTGGTGACGGCCGCTCGCCCGAAGAGGTCGCCGAGGGCTTCGTGACGATTGCCGTAGAGAACATGGCCAATGCCATCAAGAAAATTTCTGTGCAACGCGGCTATGACGTCACCGAATATCTGTTGAACTGCTTTGGCGGCGCCGGCGGCCAGCATGCCTGCCTCGTCGCAGATGCGCTGGGCATGGAGGCTGTGCTTATTCATCCGTTTTCAGGCCTTCTATCGGCCTATGGCATCGGTCTCGCCTCCGTGCTCGCTTCGCGCCAGAAGGGCTTGCTGAAGCCGCTGGAGCCAGCATTTGGCCCGGCGATCGCCGAAATGATCGCCACGCTCAAGTCCGAGGTGGTCACCGAGCTTGGCGAGCAAGGCATCACCGCGAGGAACGTTTCGTGTCGCCCTGTCTTACATATCCGCTACGACGGCACCGACACCGCGCTGCCGGTCTCGTTTGAGCATGCGTCGTTGGAACAGGCGCGGCTTGCGTTTGAGCGTGCGCACCGGTCGCAGTTCGGCTTTGTCTACGAAGACAAGCCGATGATCGTCGAAACCGTTGCCGTCGAGGGTCGCGACAACCGCAGTGACAACAGTATCGAAGATGAAGCGGAACTGCAGGACACCGACGCAATCCCTTCCGAAAACCGCAGGATCTTTGTCGAAGGCGCGTGGCAGCGAAGCTGGCATCTTTCACGCGAGAGAGGCTGAAATCCCGGCAACACAATCAGAGCGCCCGCCCTCATCATAGAGCCAAACCAGACCATTGTCGTAGAACCCGGCTGGCAAGCGCAGATCACCGGGAAGAACCATGTGTTGATGCGCCGGATCGAAAAGAAACACAGGCGGGCAGCACTAGGCACCGAAGCCGATCCGGTCATGCTCGAGGTCTTCAACAACCTGTTCATGTCGATTGCCGAACAGATGGGCGTAACACTGCAGAACACCGCCTATTCGGTCAATATCAAGGAGCGGCTCGACTTTTCCTGCGCCGTGTTCGACCGCTGCGGCGCCCTCGTCGCCAACGCGCCGCACATGCCGGTGCATCTTGGCTCGATGGATCGCTCTGTCGAGACGATTATCCGACTGAACGAGGGCGACATCCATCCCGGCGACGTTTTTGCCCTCAACGCGCCGTACAATGGCGGTACGCATCTTCCCGATATCACAGCGGTCACCCCGGTATTTGATGATGTCGGCGGCGAGATCCTCTTCTGGGTCGCGTCACGTGGCCACCATGCCGACATTGGCGGCACGGCGCCGGGTTCGATGACGCCGCTAGCCACCACGGTGGAAGAGGAAGGCGTACTCTTCGACAATTTCCGCATCGTCGAACGCGGGCGTTTCCGCGAAGC
This sequence comes from uncultured Alphaproteobacteria bacterium, assembly GCA_963829135.1. Lineage (GTDB taxonomy): Bacteria > Pseudomonadota > Alphaproteobacteria > Rhizobiales > Rhizobiaceae > Kumtagia. The sequence continues at coordinate 596,622 of CAWHHO010000005.1, forward strand.
CGCCTTGACCACGCTGCTGACAGATCATCCCTATCCGGTCCGCAATCCGCGGCAAAACATCGCCGACCTGAAGGCGCAGATCGCCGCCAATGAGAAGGGCGTGGCAGAGTTGAGAAGGATGGTCGAGCATTTCAGCCTGCCCGTCGTCGAAGCCTATATGGGCCATGTCCAAGACAATGCGGCGGAATGCGTGCGCCGCGTTCTGGAGCGGCTCCCACATCAATCCAATTACGAGTATCCTACCGATACCGGCCAAGTGATTAAGGTCAAGATCACGGTCGATCGCGAAAAACGTGAAGCGACCGTCGATTTCACCGGTACCTCGCCGGTCATGAAGAACAACTTCAACGCACCGGAGCCGGTCACCCGCGCGGCCGTGCTCTATGCCTTCCGCGTCATGGTCGAGGACAACATTCCGATGAACGCCGGATGTCTTCGCCCGATCAATATCATCATCCCGGAAGGCTGCATGCTGCGCCCAACCTATCCGGCCGCGGTCGTCGCCGGCAATGTCGAAACCTCCCAGCACGTTACCAATGCGATTTTCGGTGCGATGGGCGCAATGGCGAATGCGCAAGGGACGATGAACAACCTCACCTTTGGCAACGATCGCTATCAATATTATGAGACAATCTGCTCCGGTTCGCCCGCCGGCCGCATGAATGACGGGCGCGGCTTTGCCGGCACGTCCGGCGTCCACACCCATATGACCAATTCGCGCCTGACTGATCCGGAAGTGCTGGAACTACGCTTTCCAGTCATGCTCGAGGATTTTCATATCCGCGAAGACTCCGGCGGGAAGGGTAAATGGAGCGCCGGCGACGGCACCCGGCGCACGATCCGGTTTCTGGAGCGCATGGAATGCGCCATTCTCTCCAGCCATCGCGACCGTCCACCACGTGGACTGGATGGAGGCGGCGATGGCCAGCCCGGCAAGACCGAAGTTCGCCGCGCGGACGGTACTGTCGAAACCTTGAAGGCCTGCGATCAGACAGTCATCGAGGCGGGCGAAGCGGTCATCCTCACCACCCCAACGCCTGGTGCCTTCGGCTTGGAGTGAACGACGCCTCTATTCCAAATTCGTCTGTATCCAACGTGGCGACAGGTGAATGTCCAGCGTTTGCAGCCGCCCCGGACCGAGGTTGATAAATCGGTGCGGCAGTCCAGCCGGTCCGAGGACGATTTCGCCAGCTTCCGCGTCGATCACCTTGTCGCCAACGAAGAATCGCGCCCGACCCTGCTGGATAACGAAGACCTCATCGTAAGGATGGACATGCAGCGTTGGGCCTGTACCCGGCTCGTCATTGCCGTAGGTCAGCACGGTGATTTCGGTCGGGAGTGTCTCGCCGTTGACGAAACCGCGATAGGGACCGTCGAGCGCCCCGTCGAAGAGCCGCGCCTTCGCTGGGGGACGACCGTCCGGTACTGACGGTCGCGGGATCGAAATCGTGTCGAGCCATATGATCCTCCAACTAGACGGCATCCGGAGGATGATGGAGGCCAACGGCGCATGCAATCCATGCGAGCACGGTAACTGCCATCTCCGATTCCCGTGGGCAGTCGGGGCGTCATCACACCGTCACACCCTCGTCACCCGTCCGTCACCCGCGTGCGGTACCGCCTTGCAACTGTTCGCAAACGGGATTCGCGCCGCATGCCAGCCCCATCCGCAGCCCCCCTTGCCCGGGGTAACGCCCGCATCAAACAAGCCGTCTATCAGCACCGGGCACTATCCAAAGCGGGCCTCTCCGAGCGGTTGTTTGCGCTGCTGTTCTCCGGGCTGGTCTATCCACAGATTTGGGAAGACCCGGATGTCGACATGGATGCCATGCAGCTCGGCGAGGGGCACCGTGTGGTTACGATCGCGTCCGGGGGATGCAACGTGCTTGCCTATCTCACCCGCTCGCCTGCATCGATCGACGCAGTCGACCTCAATGCGGCGCATGTCGCGCTGAACCGCCTGAAGCTTACGGCACTGGAACATCTGCCGTCGCAGGCCGACTTCCACCGCTTCTTCGGCGAGAGCGGCAACCGTCACAACGGCGCGGCCTACGACCGTTTCATTGCGCCCTATCTCGACACCACCTCCCGCCGCTATTGGGAGCGAAAGACGGTGCGCGGCAGGCGGATCAACGTGTTCCAGCACGATTTCTATCGCACCGGCTTGCTCGGATGGTTCATCGCCGCCGGACACCTCTTGGCGCGTGCCCACGGCATCGATCCGCGCAAGCTTGCCGAGGCGCGAACTATGGAAGAACAACGTCGCTTTTTCGATGAGCAGATTGCTCCGGCTTTTGAAAGACGGTTCCTGCGCTGGGCGACGGCGCAGAAGGCTTCGCTTTTTGGCTTGGGCATTCCACCCGCGCAGTACGATTCGCTCGTCACCGCCGGCGACGGAACGATGGCAAGCGTGCTCAAGGCGCGGGTGGAAAAACTCGCCTGCGACTTTCCGATTCGCGAAAATTACTTCGCCTGGCAGGCCTTCGCCCGCAGATACCCAAGGGACGGCGAAGGCACCCTGCCCGCTTATCTGGACAAGGCGAACTTCGAGACGATCCGCGCCAACGCAAGCAGGGTGACCATCCACCACGCCAATATCAGCGAACTGCTGGCACGCAAGCCAGCCGGTTCTGTCGACCGCTACGTCCTGCTCGACGCGCAGGACTGGATGACGGACGCTCAGCTCAATGCGCTCTGGACCGAGATTACTAGAACCGCCGCTGCAGATGCCCGGGTGATTTTCCGCACAGCGGCGGGTCCGAGCATCCTGCCTGGGCGTGTTTCCAACAGCCTCATGGATCAATGGGACTATCGCCGCGCGGAATCCGCAAAATTCGGCGCGCGAGACCGCTCGGCGATCTATGGCGGCTTCCATCTTTATGTGTTGAAAGACCGATGAGCATCGCCACCGCCGGATCGCGCCGCCATGCGGCATTGATGGACCGTAACTACCGGTTTCAGCGCCACATCTACGACGCTACCCGCAAATATTATCTGCTCGGCCGCGACCCGATGATTTCCGGCCTCGCCGTGCCCAGGCAAGGGCTCGGTCCTCGAGATCGGTTGTGGCACGGGCAGAAACCTGTCCCTCGTCGGCAAACGCTATCCATAGCGCAAAACTCTTCGGCCTCGACATCTCCGCACGCCATGCTCGAAAAGGCCTCTGCCACCCTCGCCAAGGAAGGTCTCGCCGGCCGCACGAAACTCGCCCAGGGCGACGCCACCACGTTCGAAGCGAAAACCCTCTTCGGTGTGAAGAAATTCGACCGCATCTTCATTTCTTACGCGCTCTCGATGATCCCTGATTGGGAGGGCGCGGTCGCCGCGGCGCTGCGTGCATTGTCTCCGCAAGGGTCCCTCCACATTGTCGAGTTCGGGCAGCAGGAGCGCCTGCCGCGCTTGTTCAAATACGGCCTGCATGCATGGCTGCGCAAATATCACGTGACGCCCCGGCACAACCTGCGGGCCGAACTGCACCGGCAGGCGAGCGAAGCCGGTCGGACATTGCGGTTCGACCGCCTCTATCGCGACTATGTCTGGCTGGCGGTCATCGAGCCCAGGACCCAAGCTCACCCCTGACGAAGAGCTTTCGGCGCCGTCGCTGGATCCACGGTTTGCGATTGACGAAGTCCTCCCGCAGATTTTTTTCGTTGACGGGCGCGATCAACGGAATATCAACCATGATGGCGGATTAAGGAGAGAATTCGCGCTGGGCGAACACGCCCGGCCGGGGCCAAGGGGCCTGCACATTCTTGGTTTGATATGCCGGCTTGCCGGCGCGAAGGAGACGCGATGCGCCGCTTGGCCGCCCTAATGCTGGCTTCCCTGCTTGCCGCTTGCAGCACGAGCGACGATCTTGGCCTGGAATCCTCGGCCAACGCCCTGCATCCGCACAGCGGCAAGGCAACAAGCGCTTCGGTTCTCAATCCGCGCTTCGGCGACAGCGATCCGCATCAGTGGACATCGCGCACACCATTCGCCTATGCGGTGCACGGTACCGACGTATCGAAATATCAGCCCTCGATTGATTGGCCGACTGCCAAGGCGTCCGGCATCTCCTTCGCCTTCATCAAGGCGACGGAAGGCGGCGACCGTGTCGACGACAAATTCCAACAGCATTGGCGCGGCGCCCGATCTGCCGGGGTGGCACGCGGCGCTTATCATTTCTATTATTTCTGCCGCACCGCCGCCGATCAGGCCCGGTGGTATATCGCCAACGTCCCGAAAGAGCGTTCGGCCATGCCGCCCGTACTCGACATGGAGTGGAACCCGGATTCGCCGACCTGCAAGCTGCGCCCGCGCCCCGAAACGGTGCGCAGTGAAATGCGCATCTTTCTGTCGATGGTCGAGAAACACTACGGCAAGAAACCGATCATCTACACCTCGATCGATTTCTTCGACGACAACAATCTCGCGACCTTCACCGATTATCCGTACTGGCTGCGCTCCGTCGCGGATCATCCGACAGACCGCTACGGCACGCATCCCTTCACCTTCTGGCAGTACACCGGTACGGGCGTCGTGCCGGGCATAAGGGGCAACGCCGATATCAACGTCTTCAATGGCAGTCATGCCACCTGGAAGAAGTGGATGGCGCAAAATACGCGCTGACGGCGGCTTAAGGTGGGAAAAACTTTCGGACCTGCCCGCTTTTTGCCATTAGTTTTGGGCACAGCGCAGCCAAAGTAGCCGTCGTTGGTATGGTTCGTCGCGACATTTCTCGCAATATCAGGATGCCCGGATGCGGAACACCGCCAAAGCTCTCTCTATTCTTGCGATCGTGATGGCAGCGCCGGGGGCGCGCGCGCAGGAGTGCGGCACGGACTTTGAGATCTGGCGCAAGAACGTCGAGACGGAAGCTCGCGCCGCGGGCGTTGGCGACAGGGGACTTGCCGCGCTTGCTGCTGCGGATATCGACACCCGGGTATTGGCACGTGACCGCGCCCAAGGTGTGTTCAGCCAAACATTCATCGAATTTTCCTCACGGATGATTTCGGACTACCGGTTGAAGCAGGGTGCGGTAAATCTGAACAAATATGCCGACGTCTTCGATCGTGCCGAACAAGAGTTCGGCGTACCCGGTCCGGTGATCGCCGCCTTTTGGGCGCTGGAGACCGATTTCGGCGCTGGTCAGGGCGATTTCGATACACTGAATGCGTTGGTGACGCTCGCCCATGACTGCCGTCGTCCAGAATTGTTTCGCCCGCAGCTTGTGCCATCTGCTGACGCTCATCGACAGTGGTGTATTGCCTGCCGACGTGAAGGGCGCGTGGGCCGGCGAAATCGGTCAGACACAAATTCTCCCGACCGACTACCTCCTGCGCGGCGTCGATGGCGATGGTGACGGCAAGGTCGATCTTCGCGGCAGCGCTCCGGACGTTATCATGACCACCGCCAATAAAATCCAGCATCGCGGCTGGAAGCGCGACCAGCCATGGCTGATCGAGGTGCGGGTGCCGGACGAGATGCCGTGGGACCAGACGGGCCGCACCAACAAGCTGCCGATCGCAAAATGGACCGGATGGGGCGTCACCAATCCGGATGGCTCTCCACTTGAGGATCATGGGTTGAGCGCTGGCATTGTGCTGCCGATGGGGCGCAAAGGTCCGGCCTTTCTCAGCTACGACAACTACGACGTTTATCTGCAATGGAACCAGTCTGCGACCTACGCGCTGACGGCAGCAGTGTTGGCAACCCGCCTCGCCGGTGCGCCTCCCTTCGATAACCGCAACCCCGAGGCGGGACTGGTTGGCGAAGCCATGAAGCAGTTGCAGCAAAAGCTTGAAGACAAGGGGTATGATGTCGGCGGCATCGACGGCATTCTTGGTGTCAACACCCGCGAGGCCATAAGGCAGGAGCAGATGAAGCTCGGCCTGCCCGTCGATGGCTGGCCGACGCCGGCATTATTGGGGATGATGTGAGTGCGGGCTGTAGGCAGCGGGCTGTAGGCAGTAGGCAGTAGGCAGTAGAAAACCGGCTCGGATCGACATCGTAGCACTGAAATCTTTTACCATTGCCCACTGCCCACTGCCTATTGCCTCGTTTCACCCCATCGTCTCCAAACTCGCGAGACCCTGCGGCGCGTCTCCCTCTTCGAAGGGCGTGGTGACTTCCACGAACGTGTCCGGATAAAAGCCGTTAAAGCGCGTCCTCAACGACAGCGAGTAGGCTCCGATATGGCCGATTTCGATCCAATCACCGGTGTCGATCGTCTCCGGCAGCCAGAACGGCCGTGACAGGATATCGACGGAGTCACACGTCGCGCCGCACACCTTGAAGGGCACGATCGTGCTCTCGCTGCCATTTCGGGAGCGGATCGCCGGATCGGGGATAAAGCGGGCCGGAAGGGTGATTTTGCCTGTCCACGAATCCGACAGCGATGCCCAGATGCCGTCGTTGATGTAAAGCCGCCGGCCTTTCCGCAGAAGCACGCGCACGATCAGCGAGAACGCGCGGGCTACGATTACTCGACCGGGCTCCGCTACCAGCGGCATAGTGTCGAACTGCCATTCTTTGAGGTCGCCCCGAAGTCGCGACATCAGCTGCCCTAGCGCAGGCATGGGCGGCTTCTTGCTGTTGGGGTCATCGCCGTATTCAGCCGGGAACCCGCCGCCGACGTCCAGCCCGGCGAGCGGAAACCCCACCCGGTTGCGCACCCAATCGGCGGAGGCGAGCGCCCTTTCATAGGTATCCGGGTCCTCGATCTGGCTGCCCACGTGGAAGCAGATGCCCACCTTGTAGCCGGTGCGCTGTAGCCGCTGCGCTAGCTCGACAGCATTGGCCGGCCCTGCCCCGAATTTCTTCGACAACTCGTAGGCCGCCTGCCCCTTGGTCTGAATGCGCACAAAGACGGTAATCATGCCCGGATCAATGTCGAGCGCCCGAACCACGCGCGTCAGCTTGGTGATCTCATCCTCGTGGTCGATCGCGATCACCCGGATTCCATACTCCTGCAATGCCAGACGGATGTCGGACTGCGCCTTGACCGGGTGCATGTAAAGCATCTCTGCATCATGCGACACCGCCCGCACCGCCGCGAATTCGCCCGGCGAAGCTACGTCGAACGCTGTTACGCCAGCCTCCACCAGCGTCTTTAGCACCAGTTGCTCGCCATTGGTCTTGACCGCATAGGCAGTCTTACCCGGGAACATCTCCATGAACTGCCGGGCATCGGCCTTCAGAACCTCCGGGCGGAAGCAATAGACCGGATCGTCCGGCCGCAACGCTAAAGCCGCCTCCTTGGCATCATCGAATCTCTGCATGGCGGCCTCGTTGAACAAATTTAGTTAAAGCATTCTGCCCCTGAAGCAAAAGGCATCGATTCGGTCGATCTTTGCACGCCAACTCGACGAAACGCGTGACATGCGGCTCAATTTGCGACTTTCGGGTGGCGACAGCAGGAAACCGACACTATCCAGCGGCTATTGGAGAACCCGAATGAGCCAGATTGTCCGCCGCCCAGCCCCGCTTGCAAATGTCCGCCACCGATTGGGGCCGGCTGTTGGTGCTTGGCGCGATCTGGGGCGGCTCGTTCTTCTTTGCCCGCATAGCGGTCGCAGAAATGCCTCCACTCGTGCTGGTGTTCTGGCGGGTAGCAATAGCAGCGGCGGCGTTGCATCTTTATCTCGCATTGGCCGGCCCAAGCATCCGCCTCGCCATCCCGCATTGGCGGGCTGTCGGCCTTTTGGCGATCCTCAACAATGTCGTGCCGTTCTCGCTGATTTTTCTCGGCCAGACCGAACTGGGTGCTGGGCTGGCCTCCGTTCTCAATGCAACCACACCGTTCTGGACGCTGGTTATCGCCAACATCATGACACGAGACGAGAAGCTAAGCTGGAACAAAGTCCTGGGCATTTTGCTCGGCATCGTCGGAACTGCGATCATGATCGGTCCTAGCCTCTTCGCGGATCTCGGCGCTCCCGCCTGGGCGAAGTTCGCGCTTATTGGCGCATCGCTGTCCTATGCATTCGCATTGATGGTTGCGAAACGCTTGAGGGAACTGCCGTCGCCCGTCCTGGCAACCGGCCAGTTGACCGCCTCAACCCTTGTCATGTTGCCAATCGCCTTCATCGGCTTCGGACCTGCCGCAATGGTCAGCGCCAGCGGTTCAGTCTGGCTGGCCGTGATCTGCCTTGCCCTTCTTTCCACTGCCTTCGCCTACCTGCTCTACTTCCGCCTGGTCTCAGATGCCGGCGCTACCAACGCGTCGCTGGTTACCCTCGTCGTACCGGTCAGCGCCATCTTGCTGGGCACGGTCTTCCTTGGAGAACATCTGGCGCCGATCGAAATTCTCGGCATGGCAGTCATTGCCCTGGGGCTGGTGACAATCGATGGCAGGCTCTTTGGCAGCGCTACCATCGTACGAGGCTGACCGATTTCGCCACAATTTTGCAGACCAGATTTGCGAAACGTTTTCAACAGCTAAGGCGGATCTGCGAAAAGGTTATCCATATTACTGCCGCAATGCAGCATGGTTTCTCCTTGCCAGTTCGCCAAACTCGCTTAAACTCGCGCAGTGTACTCTACTCATGGAGGCCAAACTCATGGGACTTACACGGCCAATAAATGCACTGATGATATGCGCATCATTCGCCATTATCGGCGCCCTGATCATGGGGGTATTTCCTTGATAGCTTGAGCTGGAGGGGTTTAAGTAGTCTGGCAGCCAACAAAGAAAGGCCCGCTGAACAGCGGGCCTTTTCATGCAACCTCCGCAAATCAAGCAGCAGCCGATCCGGCAACTTGCTCTACCTGCGGGCGAGGCCTGATACCGATCATGTGACAGATCGCGAAGGCAAGATCGGCGCGGTTCATCGTGTAGAAGTGGAAATCGTCCACCCCGCGCTCCATCAGATCCATGACCTGCTCGGCAGCAACGGCTGACGCCACGAGCGCATGCGTCTGCGGGTCTTTTTGCAACCCATCGAAGCGCTCGGCGAGCCATGCTGGAACTAGCGTCCCGCAGCGCGACGGAGAAATTCGCGACCTGGCTGAAATTGTGGACCGGGAGAATACCCGGCACGATCGGGATATAGATGCCTGCGCGCCGCGCCCGCTCGACATAGGCTTCGTAAAGATCGTTGTCGAAGAAGAACTGGGTGATCGCCCGCGTCGCGCCATTGTCGACCTTGCGCTTGAGCATGTCGATATCGGTGGCGAAATCCGAGCTTTCGGGATGCTTTTCCGGATAGGCAGAAACCGAGATATCGAAATCGCCGATCGTGTTCATCGCCGACGACAAGCTCGGAGGCATTGGCGTAGCCATCCGGGTGCGGCTTGTAGCGGGCGCCGACGCCCTCAGCCGGATCGCCGCGCAAGGCCACGAAGCGCTTGACGCCCATCTCCGCAAATTCCGAGATGACTTGATCGACCTCGCCGCGCGTTGCATCGATGCACGTCATGTGTGCCGCCGGAATGCAGATTCGTCTCGGTCAGGATACGCTTGACCGTGCGCGCCGTACGCTCGCGTGTAGAACCGCCCGCGCCATAGGTCACTGACACGAACTTCGGGTCCAGCGGCGCCAGTCGGGTGACTGTTTCCCACAGCCTCACTTCCATATCGTCATTCTTCGGCGGGAAGAATTCGAAGGAGACGCGTACCCTGTCGCCAATGTCCGGGCGGCGCGAAAATCGGAACTGGTTCATCAGACGGCTTCCCCTTGCAAAGCTTGGTTCTGTCGGTCGGCAATCAGCAAGCGGCGATCGCGGCCGAGCCACAGTTTTATGGTGAGCTGTCGCATCGCCGGCGTCACGTGGCTCGAACGCCTTGGTGACTTCGACATCGAGACCCGCCTCATCAAACCATTCGGCGATCTGCTGGTCGGAAAAGCCGAGCCGCAGATGCGCGTGCTCATCGCGCAGAAACTCCAGCGAATGCGCCGCGAAATCCACGATGATCAAGCGACCCGACGGCCGCAGCAGGCGCGCCGCCTCGCGGATCGCATGGCCGGGCTCGTCCAGGTAGTGCAGCACCTGATGCATGGTGATCAGATCAAAGCTGTCGCGCTCAACCGGCGGCGCGAAAATGTCGCCTTGCCGAACCTGCGCGTGCGCCACGCCTGCCCGATCGAGATTGGCCCGGGCCACAGCCAGCATTTCGCGCGACAGGTCGATGCCCACGCCACGGCGATAATACGGGGCAAACAGTTCGAGCAACCGACCGGTACCGGTCCCGAGGTCGAGCATCGACTGGAACGGCCGCTTGCCGACTGCGGCCAGAAGCGCGGCCTCCACCGCTTGGTCGGACGCATGCAGCGTGCGCAGCTGATCCCAGGATGCCGCATTTCGGCTGAAATAGTCGCTGGCTCTCTCCTGCCGGCGATGCTTCACCGCCTGCAGCCGCTCAAGATCGCGGTCGACGGTGACATCCCGCTCATGCACGCGCGATACGATGCCTTGCACGAACTCGCGCACCGCATCATCGTCTGACACGCGAAAGAATGCCCAGGAGCCTTCCTGATAGCGCTCAACCAGCCCCGCATCCATGAGCAGCTTGAGGTGCCGCGACACGCGTGGTTGCGACTGGTTCAAGATCTCCGTGATATCGGAAACCGTCAGATCGCCGCGCGAGATCAATGCCAGAATGCGCAGCCGGCTGGATTCAGCAGCTGCCTTCAATATATCAACCATCGTGTCGAGCGTTATGCGCATGGGATGCCAATCTACGAAACAGATATAAACATATCTTTATGTGAAGATTCGGCATATCGCAACCCCAATGTCGCGCGCGGACAAGAAAATGCCGCTCGTTCATCAGGAGAAAGTGCATGTTTGAAATGCGAGGAGGCGAAGTGGCCCTGGCGGAAGATCCCGCTTCGCAGGCTGGCGACGCGCAAGTTGTCTTCATCGGGACTCTTCGCACGTCGTGGCACAGCCGCGTGGACTGCCCGAAGAACATGCGTGAGGCGCGCGAGCGCGGTGTCGGCGCCACAGTCGAGATAAGAGCTCAATACCGGCAAGGGCTTGCAGGGTCTTGGTGCGGCGAGCCATGTCGCGATCCTGACCTGGCTGCATCATGCGCCGCGAAATCTGATTGTGCAGAGGCCGCGCCATGCCCTTGAATCAAAGGGAACTTTTGCGCTTCGTTCCCCTGCCCGTCCAAATCCTATCGGGCTGCACATTGTAAAACTGCTCAGCGTGGATCCGGTCGATGGCATCCTGTCGCTCGACGCGCATCGATGTGCTGGATGGAACGCCAGTGGTTGATATAAAGCCGTATTTCGCCTCCAGCGATGCTATGCCGGAAGCGACTTATGCAAGCAGCACGATGGCGACGAGGAACTGACGTGCCCACCCACCGCCAGCGGGCCATCGCCAAAGCACTTACGCTTCTGCTGCCCGTCGCGCCCTACGCTGACACAGAGGAGATCAGGGCCGATGCGAACGCCAAGCACCTAAAAACCTTACCGCCGACGATCGCTGTCTGGCTGGCGACGGTCGCACATGTCCGCCATGCCCACAGCGACTACGAGGCGTTGCTGGCCGAGGGCTACGATCGTGACTCCGCGCGATTTTTCGTGCTCGACCAGGTCAACCGGGTTCTGACGCGATGGCGCGCCACGCGGCTGCTCGATCCGGATGACGATATAGAGTAGGTGCGGCGGAGCGCGATGTCGTCTAAGCCTAAGGCCGATAAATCCACTGCTCCGGCACCCGCACCGAGACCTCCTCCCCAACGGTCAAAACGCCCGGCTTCTCGACCCAAGCGACCAGCCCGCGCAGGCGTTTCGCAGTCTTTGGAAACAGCAGCGCGCCTGCCTCGATATCCGCCATGCCGGCCCGTTTCGCGACCTGTCTGCCGGCAGCGCGGCATGGTCCGTTCTGCGCATCGATCTTCACCGTAGCGCCACCCTTGAAGAACAGCAGCGTGCCGGAAGGCAGCATCGACAGATTGGGTATGCCCTGGAGGACGAGATTGGCGCCGATCCATTCCGGCCTGATTTCCGGCAGACCCATCCGTCCTGCGACAACCGCCAATTCATCCGCAGCGACGATCGAAAGCTGACGCTCATTGCGGATTTGGGTGCCGCGCGGATACCACGGTTCGCGCCCGCCGGAGCGCCGCGTATGGCCGAAATGCACATCGCCTGGAATGCCTTCGAAGCCTAGCTGCAGCGCCTCCACCGGCCTCGTTTCAAAATGATCAGGAGCGGACGCGAACAGCGCACCGACGCGAGCCGTCAGCTTCCGGCCGGGGGTGATTTCAGTCGGGTCAGGCGCGAACAGCGAAGTCTGCGTCACATCATCCTCAGCAGCGCGCCGCCGATGGAGTAGCCCGCGCCGAACGCGCAAAGCAGGCCCCAGTCACCGGCCTCCATGTCCTTGTGATTTTCCTCGAGTGCAATCACAGCCCCGGCCGCGGCCGTATTGCCGAGGCGGTCGAGCACCAGCGGCGCGCGGTCGTGGCCGACCTCATGGCCGAAGGAAAGGCGGAGAATCATGGCGTTCATGCGGGCATTGGCCTGATGCAGCCAGAAGCGGCGGATGTCATCCGGCGTGAGCCCGTGCTCGGCAAGAAACTCGACAATGAAGCGATGGCCCGCAACCGTCACGTCCTTGAAAACCTTGTTGCCGACCTGCTTGATAAGGTTGCCCTCGGTTGGTATCGCCGACGTGTCGTCCAGCCCGTCGCGCAGCAGGAAACCAAAATTGGTGCGGATATTGTTGGAAAACTGTGTCCAGCCTCGCGTGTCGATCACCTCGAAGCGGCCTGGGCGGCGGTCCTCTTCCATTCGCTCCAGGATAATGGCCGTGGAAGCGTCGCCGAAGATGAAATGCGTCTGCCGGTCTCGGAAATCGAGATGGCCGGTGATCAGTTCGGGCGTGACAATCAATACCCGCCGCTGTGCGCCAGAGCGAATGAGATTAGCGGCGACGTGCAGGCCCGCCGTTGCAGAGGAACAGCCCAGCGCCATGTCAAACGCAGCGCCCCGGGCGCCGATGGCATTCTGGATTTCAATGGCGATGGCCGGATAGGGCCGCTGATGATGCGACGCGGCGCAGATCACCATGTCGATGTCCGCTCCCTCGATCCGCGCATCATCCAACGCCCGCTTGGCAGCGCCCAGGCCGAACTCGGCCATAACCGAGAGATCGTCGTCATCGCGCGGAGCAATGCGTGGCGCCATGCGCTTGGGGTCGAGGATCCCGTCTAGCGTGTGAACATGACGTGTCGTCACACCGGACGCATGCGCGATAAAGGCCGCTTCCGACTTCGCCAACATCGGCTCGCCGCTCCCCGCGCGCCGCGCATTCTCCAGGTCGACGTATCCGTTGAAGCTGTCGACCAACTCCTCGTTGGTGATGGCGGCTTCCGGGATCAGAACGCCGATCCCGCTGAGCATGACGCGATGCATTCGTTCAAGGTTTCCTTGATCTCAGCGCCATCAGCTTGCGCTTGGCTTCTCGCGACAGATATTGCGCCGCACTCGTTTACGCCGAATTGACGCAAGCGCAAAGCCCATCAACGAGCCGCAGCTTGGCCACCATCATGCGTCCCGTTGCACCACGATGAACAGTCGCGGAAACCGCAGCAGCACGCGGCCATCGACCCGCGGCGGGTAAGCCTCGGCGACACGCTTCGTATAGTCGGCAATGAATTGCTCCCGCTCGCCGGACTCGAGCGGATCCAGGAACGGCTTGAGGCCGGTGGAACTCACCCAGTCTACAATCGCATCTGCATCGGCAAGCGGGTGATTGTAGGCCGTGTGCCATATGTCGACCCTCGCTGCGGACGGTACGAGCAGGTCATAATAGGACGCGACCGGTGGCAGCGACGCACGCGCGGCGTTGGCCAGCTTTGCCGCGAACGGCGTGGCTTTCGCGGTCTCGCGCATCAGCACATGCGAGGGCTCGCTGAGATTGTCCGGCATCTGGATCGCCAAAACGCCCCCGGGTGCGAGCAGGCCGAACAGTCTCGGCAGCAGGACGGCGTGGTCCGGCAGCCATTGCAGTGAAGCGTTGGCGAACAACAGATCGACCGGTTCGGCCGGCGACCAGTCCGCCGCGTCAGCAAGCGAGAACTGCACTCCCGGCAGGCGCGCCCTCGCCTTCTCGATCATGTCCGGCGAGGTATCGAAGCCGCTGACCTCGGCATCCGGCCAGCGCTCGACCAGCAACTCGGTGGAGTTACCCGGCCCGCAGCCAATGTCGACGACGCGGCTCGGATTTTTCAGCGATACCTGCGCCAGCAGGTCGCGCGCCGGCCTGGTCCGCTCGCTCTCGAACTGGAGATAGTGCGAGGCGGACCAGTCGCTCATCACCTATATACCTCCGCCGATAGCCGCGTGCCGACCGTGCGCAATGACGCTACCTACCTTGTCAGCCGCTTGTACGTCATCCGGTGTGGGTTGATCGCGTCGGCTCCGAGTCGCCTGACCTTATCCTTCTCGTAGTCTTCGAAATTGCCCTCGAACCATTCGACATGGCTGTCGCCTTCGAAGGCGAGGATGTGCGTGGCGAGGCGATCGAGGAACATGCGGTCGTGGCTGATGATCACGGCGCATCCGGCGTAGTTTTCCAGCGCGTCTTCGAGGGCGGCCAGCGTTTCGGTATCGAGGTCGTTGGTCGGTTCGTCGAGCAGCAGCACATTGCCACCGGTCTTCAACATCTTCGCGAGGTGCACGCGATTGCGCTGGCCGCCTGAGAGATTGCCGACCTTCTGCTGCTGGTCGCCGCCACGGAAGTTGAATGACGAGCAGTAAGCGCGCGTATTGGCTTCGAACTTGCCTAGCTTGACCACTTCGGCGCCACCGGAAATCTCTTCCCAGACGGTCTTGTTCGGATCGAGCGCGTCGCGGCTCTGGTCGACATATCCGAGCTTCACCGTCTCGCCGATGCGGATGGAGCCGTCATCAGGCTTCTCTTGCCCGGTGATCATTCTGAACAGCGTGGTCTTGCCCGCGCCGTTGGGACCGATGATGCCGACAATGCCGCCGGGCGGCAGCTTGAACGACAGATCCTCGATCAGCAGCTGGTCGCCAAAGCCCTTGTCGAGGTCTTCGATCTCAATGACGACATTGCCCAGGCGCTCGCCATGCGGAATGACGATCTGCGTGTCGCTCGGCCGGCGCTTGTCGGCTTCGATCAGCAGATCCTCGAACGCCTTGATGCGGGCCTTGGACTTGGTCTGGCGGGCCTTCGGCGAGGAGGAAATCCACTCGCGTTCGCGGCTGATTGCGCGCTGGCGAGCGTCGTCCTCGCGGCCTTCCTGCTTGAGGCGCTTGGCCTTGGCTTCCAGATAGGCGGTGTAATTACCTTCATAGGGGATGCCGCGACCGCGGTCGAGCTCCAGAATCCAGCCTGTGACGTTGTCGAGGAAGTAGCGGTCGTGGGTGATGATCAGCACCGCGCCCTTGTAGGCCCGCAGGTGCTTTTCGAGCCACGCCGTGGTCTCGGCGTCGAGATGGTTGGTCGGTTCGTCAAGCAGCAGCAGATCCGGCTCCGACAGCAGCAGCTTGCACAGCGCCACGCGGCGGCGCTCGCCGCCGGACAGTTTGGTGACGTCGGCATCCTTCGGCGGACAGCCCAGCGCTTCCATCGCCATCTCGACCTGCTGTTCGAGATCCCACAGGTTGAGGCGGTCCATGTCGTCCTGGAGCTTCGCGGACTCGTCCGCCGTCTCGTCGGAATAGTTCATCATCAGCTCATTGTAGCGCTCGATGATGGCGGTCTTCTTGGCGACCCCCTCCATAATGTTTTCGAAGGCCGTCTTGTTCGGATCCAGGGCTGGCTCCTGCGCCAGATAGCCGACGGTGGCGCCTTCGGCGAGCCAGGCCTCACCGGAATATTCCTTGTCGAGGCCGGCCATGATCTTCAGCACCGTCGACTTGCCGGCACCGTTGGGGCCGAGAATGCCGATCTTGGCGTCGGGATAGAAGGAGAGGTGAAGGTTTTCGAGAACCTTCTTGGTGCCGTAGGCCTTATTGAGCCCGGCCATGTGATAGATGAACTGGCGTGCCACGCTTGGCGTATCCTTGAGATTGATCGTTTCGGAGGGTTGGCGCGCTATGTAGGCGAAGCAGAACCAAACGGCAATCTCGAAGTGGGCGCCCTTCTTCGAAGCAGTCCTCTCCTGCCGTTTGGACACACGAATACGTCGCGGGCTTTTCGAGCCCGGTTCGGACAGCTGGCGCAAGGCGTCGCGCCTCATAAGGTATAGTTTCGTGTCGCTGCCCTGCGAAGCCGGCTCGGCCCCACAAGACCCTTACGTCATTCTGACACAACTTGACGCATTGGGCAGGCGCAACGACAGTTGCGGCGGGGGAACATCAATGCCTTTCACCGAAACCATGAGACTGGAATCGCCAAGTGGAGCCATGCTGGCGCTGTACGGGCGAAAGGCGCTGGGTATTCCGATCGGCGTGGTGCATATCAACCACGGCCTTGCCGAACATGCGCAGCGTTACGGCCGTTTTGCCGATGCGCTCGCCGCCGCCGACTTTCACGTCTACGCGCATGACCACCGCGGCCATGGCGCTACCGCTGCGCCAGATGCACCGCTTGGCCGGTTTGCCCAGACGGACGGTATCGGCAAGGTGATGACCGACATCGCAGCGGTGCAGGATTGGATCGGCGAGCGGCATCCCGGTCTGCCGCTGATCGCCTTTGGCCATTCCATGGGAGGCATCCTGGTCGCTCAACTCCGCGTTCCGCCGCTCGGCGCAGCTAGCCGGTGTCGCCGCCTGGAACGCTAATTTCTCACCGGGGATCATGGGCCGGGCCGGGCAGGCGATCCTGGCCTGGGAGAGATTCCGGCTCGGCTCGGATATGCCCTCGCGCATGCTGCCGAAGCTGACGTTTCAGGACTGGGGCAGGAAAGTGCCGGGCCACCGAACACCGTTCGACTGGCTGTCGCGCGATGCGGCGGAGGTCGACAAGTACATAGCGGATCCACTGTGCGGCTGGGATGCGTCGGTCTCCATGTGGCAGGACATTTTCGGCATGGTCTTTGCGGGTGCGGACGACCGCAACTTTGCCTCGATCCGCAAGAGCCTGCCGTTCAGCCTGTTCGGCGGGGGCGCCGATCCAGCGACCGTCAACGGCATGGCGATCGAGGATCTGGCGGAGCGCATGCGCCGCATGGGCTTTTCCAATATCACTTCGAAGGTTTGGCCGCAGACCCGCCACGAGGGCTTGAACGATCTCAACCGCGACGAAATCACCGCAGCGTTTGTGGAATGGGCGAAGGACGTGGTGGGACGATAGTGCCAAGCCGCCCTATCTCTATTGGCGTATCGCAAAAACCGGAACAGCCCGGTGACAGCCCAGCCAAGGCCCTGTAGAGCCTGCGGGACGAACAACATTGGTCGATCATGTCGAATCCCCCGCTGAAAGGCATCCGCGTCATCGAGCTTGCCCGCATCCTCGCCGGTCCCTGGGCCGGCCAGACGCTGGCCGATCTCGGCGCCGATGTAATCAAGGTGGAAAGCCCTGAAGGTGATGACACCCGAAAATGGGGGCCGCCCTTTGTGATGAGCCATGATGGCGAGAACCTGTCCGCCGCCTACTACCACGCTTGCAACCGAGGCAAGCGCTCGGTCTGCGTCGATTTCTCCACCCCCGAGGGTGCCGAAACAATACGGAAACTGGCAGTTTCCGCCGATGTGCTGATCGAAAACTTCAAGCTCGGCGGATTGAAAAAATATGGCCTCGACTACGACAGCCTGCGCGCCCTCAACCCGAAGCTCGTCTACTGCTCGATCACCGGATTTGGCCAAAATGGCCCGTACGCGGCGCGCGCCGGCTATGACTTTATCATTCAGGGTATGTCGGGCCTGATGTCGATCACCGGGCCGGCAGGCGGCGAACCGCAGAAGGTGGGCGTCGCCGTCACCGACCTTTTCACTGGCCTCTACTCGGTCATCGCCATTCAGGCGGCGTTACGCCACGCCGAGGCCACTGGCCACGGGCCAGCATATCGACATGGCGCTGTTCGACGCGCAGATCGCCGTGCTCGCCAACCAGAACATGAACTATCTGGTATCCGGAAAGCCGCCGGTGCAGATGGGCAACGCTCATCCCAACATCGCACCGTATGAGGTGCTGCCGGTGGCTGATGGCCACATCATCCTAGCCGTCGGCAATGACGGGCAATTTCGCAAGTTCTGCGCGGTTGTCGGGCTGGACGATCTCGCTACCCATCCCGACTACGCGACCAACGCAGCCCGCGTCGCCAACCGTATCGGCCTGCGAGAGGCGATGACCGCAAAACTCTCGGGATTTGAACGCCTGGCGCTGCTCGCTTTGCTCGAACAGGCGGGGGTGCCGGCAAGCCCGATCAACACCATCGCCGACATGTTCGCCGACCCGCAGACGGCCGCACGCGGCATACGGCTCGACCTCGATGACGGCCATGGCAATAGCCTGCCATCGGTTCGGGCGCCAATCGTGCTATCCGAGACGCCGCTGACATACGACAGGCCCTCGCCGCGCCTTGGGGAGCATACGGCGGAGATATTGGCGGAGTTGAAAGCGAAATGAAACCGGCTTCATTGCGCTATCAATTCCCCCTCACCCGCCGGGTGAAGGGGAAGCTTGAGGGAACGAACAATGACGCGTAGCGGTGGGCAACTGATCGTCGAGGCGCTGGAAGCCAATGGCGTGGAACGCATTTTTTGCGTACCGGGGGAATCCTACCTGCCTGTACTTGACGCCCTGCATGACTCCCCGATCAAGACGATCGTCTGCCGCCAGGAGGGCGGCGCGGCGATGATGGCGGACTGCGAAGGCAAGCTCACCGGCAAGCCCGGCATCTGTTTCGTCACGCGCGGGCCTGGCGCTACCAATGCTTCCGCCGGCGTCCACATCGCTATGCAGGATTCGTCGCCGATGGTCCTGTTCATCGGCCAGATCGCCCGCGGCATTCGCGGTCGCGAGGCGTGGCAGGAGATCGACTACAAGCAGTTCTTCGGCGGCATCGCCAAATGGGCGGTGGAGATCGACGATCCGGCGCGCATTCCCGAAATCGTTACCCGCGCTTTCTCGGTCGCCACCTCTGGCCGGCCGGGGCCGGTGGTGATCGCATTGCCCGAGGACGTTTTGACCGATCAGGCAGACGCCGTTTCGGCGCTGGCCTCTTCACACGTCGAGACAAGCCCCGCTGCGTCGCAAATGGCTGAACTTGAACAGCTCCTCACCAATGCCAAAAAGCCATTCGTCATCCTCGGCGGTTCCGGCTGGAACGCCGAGGCCGTGTCGGCAATTCAGTCGGCGGCAGAGACCTGGGCGCTGCCGGTCGGCGTCACCTTTCGCCGCCAGATGCTGTTCGATCATCTGCATCCGAACTACGCTGGCGACATTGGCCTGGGCGCCAACCCCGCGCTTTCGAGCGCCATTCGCGATGCGGATGTCGTGCTGCTCGTCGGCAGCCGGTTCGGCGAGGTGCCCTCGGCGGACTATACGCTGCTGAAGAGCCCCTACCCCGACCAGACGCTGGTCCATGTCCACCCCGACGCCGGAGAACTCGGCCGGGTGTATCGCTCGGTGCTTCCCATCAATGCTTCGCCCCGCTCTTTTGCGCGCGCGTTCCGCGCGTTGGTCGGCCCCAAGGCGCCGCCCGCCTGGTCGGACGCCGCCATCGCGCTGCACAAGAGTTATCTGGACTGGTCGACGCCGCCGCAGACCGGCCCCGGCGCGGTCCAGATGGGTCCGATCATGACCTATCTGGAAAGCGTGTTGCCGGACGACGCCATCCTCACCAACGGCGCCGGCAACTACGCAACCTGGGTTCACCGCTTCCACCGTTTCCGCCGCTTCGCTACGCAAGCCGCGCCGACTTCCGGCTCGATGGGCTATGGCACGCCCGCCGCCGTTGCGGCCAAGATGATCTTCCCTGAGCGAATGGTCATCGCCTTCGCCGGTGACGGCTGCTTCCAGATGAATGGCCAGGAATTTGCGACAGCCGTTCAATACGACCTGCCGATCATCGTCATTGTCGTCAACAACGGCATCTACGGCACCATCCGCATGCACCAGGAGCGCGCGTTCCCGGGCCGCGTTATCGCGACGGACCTGAAGAACCCCGACTTCGCCGCGCTGGCACGCGCCTATGGCGGACATGGCGAGACCGTGGAGACCACTGCCGACTTCGCGCCGGCCTTCGAGCGGGCGCGCGACAGCGGCATGCCGGCGATTATCGAGATCAAGCTGGACCCGGAGGCGATCACGCCGACCAGGACGCTGACGCAGATCCGCGACCGCATATAGAAAAAAGGCGCGGTCTCCCGCGCCTTTTTAGATTGCAATCCAAGCTTATTTGATCGCCTGGTCGGTAATCGCGGTCGTGTAGGCGCCCGTCGGCTCCTTCGTGATGATCTTCTGGTCGAGCAGCGCCTTTGCTGTACGGTCGTAAGCTGCCGGAACGAGTTTGCCGTCGGCATTGTCGATCAGCTTGGCAACCTCGCCCATCATCCGCTTCTGGTGGTTCTCGTCCTGGCCGCCATTTTCCATGACAATGCCGGCAGCCTCGTCCGGGTTCTCGGTCGCATACTTCCAACCCTTCATCGAAGCGCGGACGAACTTGACCATCTTTTCCGCGAAAGCAGGATCCTTGAGTTTGTCCTCCATGGCATAAAGCCCGTCCTCGAGCAGGTCGTTGCCCATCGCCGAATAGTTGAAGACGATCAGATCTTCCGGCTTGTAGCCGGCGTCGATCAACTGCCAATACTCGTTGTAGGTCATGACTGAGATACAGTCCGCCTGCTTCTGAATCAGCGGCTGCACGTCGAAACTCTGCTTCAAAACGGTGACGCCATCGGCGCCGCCTTCGGTCTTCAGGCCGAGCTTGTTCATCCAGGCGTAGAACGGATATTCGTTGCCGAAGAACCAGACGCCGAGCGTATGGCCCTTGAAATCGGCCTCGGTCTTGATCGGCCCATCCTTCGGGCAGACCAGCTCCATGCCGGCTTTCTTGAACGGCTGTGCAATGTTGACCAGCGCGACGCCCTTGTCGCGCGCGGCGAGCGCGCCACCCATCCAGTCGACGATGACATCGGCGCCG
Source organism: uncultured Alphaproteobacteria bacterium (assembly GCA_963829135.1). Classification (GTDB taxonomy): domain Bacteria; phylum Pseudomonadota; class Alphaproteobacteria; order Rhizobiales; family Rhizobiaceae; genus Kumtagia. The sequence continues at coordinate 617,620 of CAWHHO010000005.1, forward strand.
CCGCCGGCGATCACCTGTTCCGGTGCGATATCGGGGCCGCCCGGCTTGATGTCGACTTCGAGACCTTCCTCTTCGTAGAAGCCCTTGTCCTTTGCCACGAAGTAACCGGCGAATTGCGCCTGCGTGACCCATTTCAACTGCAGCGTCACCTTTTCGGCGGCCATGGCCTGAAATGCCGCAAGCGACATCGCCGTTGCCAGCATCGATACGAACGTTTTTTTCATAGTTGTTACCCTCTGAGTTTGTTTTTGTCGTCTTGCGTCAAGGTCACGCCCGCCCGCCCCGAACAGACGGATGCCAAAACGTGGTCGCCCTCTCGATAAGGGCTATCACGCCATAAAAGACCGAACCCGCGAGCGCCGCAACTGCGATTTCGGCCCAGGCCATGTCCGTGTTCATTCTGCCCACTTCCGTCGACATGCGGAAACCCATTCCGACCGGCGGCGAGCCGAAGAACTCGGCAACGATCGCGCCGATCATCGCCAGCGTGGAACCGATCTTCAGCCCGTTGAAGATGAAGGGCGCGGCAGCCGGCAGCCGGAGCTTGAGGAGCGTCTGCCAGTAGCCGGAGGCGTATGTGCGCATCAGGTCGCGCTCCATATGGCTGGAGGCGGCGAGCCCCGCCAAGGTGCTGACCAGCATCGGGAAGAAGGTCATGATGACCACAACCGCCGACTTTGATGGCCAGTCAGGCCCGAACCACGTCACCATGATCGGCGCTACGCCGATGGCCGGCAGCGCCGACGCCATGCTGGCAATCGGCAGCAGGCCGCGCCGGAGAAACGGCACGCGGTCGGCGAGAATCGCGGCGATGAAGCCACTTGAGCAGCCGAGCGCAAAACCGACCAGCATCGACCTGAAAATCGTCTGCGTCACATCGGCAGCCAGGATCGACTGCATTTGCAAGAGACGCGCCCAGATGGCGCTCGGCGGCGGCAGCAGGATGAAGGGTACGCCACCGCCCCGCGTCGCACCTTCCCAGATGATCAGGATCCACGCGCCGAAAAGTGCCGGGACCAACAGCCGGAGGAGAGTGCTCAGCACAGGCGAGCGCGGATTGATTTCGCAAAGCACGGTCACGCACCGCCAGGCCAGCAGCCAGGCGGCGGCAAGCAGCAGGAAGAACGCAATGCGCGCCGCGCCTTGATACGCGATGACGTGATGGACCAGCAGCCACGCGCCGATATGGGCGCCTGCAAACAGGGACAGGGCTTCCGGCACGGGAGGCAGGCGCAGCGTGGAAAGCAGCGCCGCAACCAGCACCACGGCGACCGCCGAATATACGGTCATTTGCGCATAGCCGGACGCCAACTCAGGGCGAGCAACAGCGATAGCGTCCCCCATCGCGGTCGCGCCGATCAGCACAGCGGCTACGACAAAAGGCAACCGCCGCAAGCGCCTGCCACGAGGGTTTCAGCCGGGTCATGTCGGCCGCCCTCCCATCAACCGGTCAACAATATGGCCGGCAAGACCAACCACCGCGACCAAGAGCCCCGCAACCAGTGAGCCCGCTACCAGTGTCGCCCAGATGTCGATGCTCTGGCTGTAATAGGCGCTTGAGAGCAGTTTCGCGCCGAGCCCGGCGACCGCGCCGGTAGGCAATTCGCCAACGATGGCGCCGACGAGGCTCGCCGCCACCGCGACTTTCATCGAGGCGAACAGATACGGCACGGAGGCCGGTACCCTCAGCTTCCAGAATGTTTGCGCGGCACTGGCTTTGTAGGTGTGCATCAGGTCGATATGCATTGTCTCGGGAGAGCGCAGGCCCTTTACCATGCCCACCGCGACGGGAAAGAACGAAAGATAGGTTGAAATCAGCGCCTTCGGGAAAAGCCCGGTGATGCCGATCGCGCCCAGCACGACGATGACCATGGGCGCGATCGCCAGGATCGGAATGGTCTGCGACGTGATCAACCAGGGCATCAGGCTGCGGTCCAGCGACCTGACATGCACAATCCCAATTGCAAGCAGGATGCCGAGCACCGTGCCCTGCACGAAGCCGATCAGCGTCGAAATCAACGTTACGAGGGAATTGTAGACCAGGCTGCGGTTGCTCGAGACCTTGCGCAGGAATGTGCTCTCGAAAAAGGTCTGCGCAACCTGGTGCGGCGCTGGCGTCGTCGGCTTCGGCTGCGACAGCGTCTTTTCAATGAACTCGACCATGCCTGGCGTCTCGCCGGCCCGCCGGTCGAGATCGCGCTGGAAGGGTGCGTTCATGAAAATCGAGCCGGCGTACCAGACGACCACCAGCACCAGCAGGATGGTGGTGACGGGAATGAATTTTTCGGAGAGGCGGAGCATCTAGAGGTCCGTCTGCGATTGGCGGCCTCCTCTCCCCAGCGGGGAGAGGGTGGCCGGAGCGAAGCGAAGGCCGGGTGAGGGGGTAGAAATCTTTCCCTCTAAGACGGCCAAAATGGTTTCAAGCACGGCACGGCGCTCCGCAAGAACCTCATGGTTCCAAAATCGAAGTACTGAATAGCCCTGTTCGTTGAGCCAGCGGCTCCTGATCAGATCACGTGCGGACTCAGCATGCTGGCTGCCATCAATCTCGACGATGAGCGACTTCTCGCGACATGCGAAGTCAGCGACATAGGGCCCGAGTGGCAACTGCCTCACGAACTTATGTCCATTGAGGTGGCGCCCTCTCAGTTCGCCCCACAACCGAAATTCGGCTTCCGTCTCCTCAAACCGAAGTTTGCGAGCAAATGCGGTGGCGCCTACCCTTCGCTTGGTCGGATCAACTGCCAAGACTGCTTCACCCAGTTGCCTGGGAGCCCCCTCACCCGGCCTCCGCTTCGCTCGGCCACCCTCTCCCCGCCGGGGAGAGGAGGCTGGCCAGCCTGCAGCTGCCCGCAAAACGAAGCACACACTCCTCAATCCTCATAGCTGTGCCCTGCCCGCAACCCATCACGAACCCGCGCGGCAATTTCCAGAAACTCCGGCGTTTCGCGGATTTGCAGCGGTCGTTCGCGCGGCAGGGTGGATTGGATGACGTCGGTGACGCGTCCCGGTCGCGGCGACATCACCACGATGCGGGTCGACAGGTAGACCGCCTCGGGGATCGAGTGCGTGACGAAGCAGATGGTCTTGTTAGTGCGCGCCCACAGTTCAAGAAGCTGCTGGTTGAGGTGGTCGCGGACAATTTCGTCGAGCGCGCCGAAGGGCTCATCCATCAACAGAAGATCGGCATCGAACGCCAGTGCGCGGGCGATGGAAGCGCGCTGCTGCATGCCGCCCGACAGCTGCCATGGATATTTGTTCTCGAACTTTGCGAGATCGACGAGGTCGAGAGTCCGCCTGATCCGTTCTTTCTGATCGGCCTGGCTGATCCCCATGATTTCCAGCGGCAATGCGATGTTGCGGCCGACAGTGCGCCACGGAAACAGGGCAGCCGCCTGGAAGACATAACCATAGGCGCGTTTCTCCCGCGCTTGCTCCGGCGTCATGCCATTGACCAGAATCGTGCCTTCGGTCGGCTTTTCGAGATCGGCGATGACGCGCAAAAACGTCGTCTTGCCGCAGCCCGAGGGACCGATGAAAGAGACGAACTCGCCCTTGCCGATCATCAGGTCTACATTTGAAAGCGCGTTGACGGGACCGTCATCGGTCTGGAATGTGAGAGACAGCCCGGATGCTGAAACGACGGGCGCGCTCATGCCGGCAATCTTGAATTGAGAGGAGGCAAAAATGCATGCATCATCAGGGCCGGCCTGCCGCCTTGTTCGGCCGGGCCAGACTTACGACGGAAAACAGGGTCTTCGCTATTTTGAGGGCATAGCCGCTGAGACGGTCGGATCGAATGGCATTTGCATGCATCTGCTGACCATACCGCCCGGAGGACGCGCCAAGGCGCATCTTCACGAAAATCACGAGACGGCCATCTACATGCTGGCCGGTGAGGTGCACACCTGGTTTGGCGATGAGTTGGAGAACCTTGTCGTCGTGCACGCCGGCGATCTGTTCTATATCCCGGCTGGCGTGCCGCACCTGCCGGCCAATCTCTCGTCCGAACCGGCTTCCGCCATCATTGCGCGCACGGATCCGAATGAGCAGGAAAGCGTCGTTCTGCTGCCGCATCTCGACGCACGGGTTCCGGCGTGAGGCCTTCCACGCATTGAGGTCGACGATGGTGCTCGAAGCGTCGGTCATCTTGGGCAAGGCCTCACCTCGCCCCTAATCGTGCAGCTGGCATCTTCTCCCCTTCAACCGATCAGTCTCGCTCGATCAGAATGTCGCGGTATACGATGGCTTCCCCGGGATTCATGTAAATGCCCCATTCCGGATTCTCACAGAGAAATGCCGCGGCGCCGGAAATCGAAGAAAAGCGGACGGCCTTCCCACGATTGTGCTCGCTCTTGGGAAAGCATTGGAAATAGCCGTTCACCTGGGCGGCCGACTGTTCACTACCCGCCTTGATGATCTTCACGAAACGATCTCCGCTGTCTCGACCACGGCGTGGAATAGCACATCGCAGCCGGCGGCGGCCCATTCCCTGGAAATCTCCTCCGCCTCATTGTGCGAAAGGCCATCGACACACGGGCACATCACCATGGCCGTCGGCGCCACGCGGTTGATCCAGCAGGCGTCATGGCCCGCGCCCGACACAATGTTGCGGTGGCTGTAGCCCAAACGCTCGGCGGCATCGCGGATCGCCTTGACGCAGTTCGCGTCAAACGTCACCGGATCGAAATGCCCGACCGGTTCGATTTCGAACGTGATGTCCAGCGCTTCGCAGATCACTTCGATGCCCTCGCGGATGCGCCCGTCCATCGCGTCGAGCACTTCCTTCTCCGGCGAGCGGATATCGATCGTAAACACAGTCCTGCCGGCGATGATATTGCGCGAATTGGGATAGACTTCCATGTGGCCGACAGCGCCGACGGCGTCCGGCTGGTAGTCCATCGCAACCTCGTGCACCAGTTCCGTCACCCGCGCCATTCCGAGCCCGGCATTGCGGCGCTTCGGCATCGGCGTCGAGCCGGTGTGGCTTTCCTTGCCGGTGAGCGTGACCTGGAGCCATTTCAAGCCCTGGCCATGGGTGACGACACCGATGTCGATGCCTTCATCCTCAAGTATCGGCCCTTGCTCGATGTGCAATTCGAAGAAGGCGTGGATTTTCCGTGCTCCGACCGGCTCGTCGCCTTTCCAGCCTATCCGCTCCAGTTCGTCGCCGAAACGTCTGCCTTCCTTGTCCTTGCGGTCGTAGGCCCAATCCTGCTTGTGGACCCCGGCAAATACGCCGGACGCCAGCATCGCCGGGGCGTAGCGCGTGCCTTCCTCGTTGGTCCAGTTGGTGACGACGATCGGATGCCTGGTTTTGATGCCGAGATCGTTGAGCGTGCGGATGACCTCCAGCCCGCCAAGCACGCCAAGCACGCCGTCATACTTGCCGCCGGTAGGCTGCGTGTCGAGGTGACTGCCGACATAGACCGGCAGCGCTTCGGGATCGGCACCCTCGCGGCGTGCAAACATCGTGCCCATCTGGTCGACGCCCATTTCCAGGCCCGCCGCTTCGCACCATCGCTTGAAAAGATGCCGCCCTTCGCCATCCTCGTCGGTCAGCGTTTGACGATTGTTGCCGCCGGCAATGCCAGGGCCGATCTTCGCCATCTCCATGAGCGAATCCCACAAACGGTCTGGATTTATACGCAGATTCTCGCCTGGGGCTGGCATTCCTAAAACCTTTCAGATTGCAGCGGGTGGTGCCGGCGTCCCTCCCGCTTGACGGGAGAGAATCGGCGCGCCCTTCATCAATCGATCATCCTCAGTACTTCGCGGACATGGTCGATCAGTTCGTTGATCTGGCCCTTCGAGATGATCAGGGGCGGCGACAGCGCGATGATGTCGCCGGTCGTGCGGATCAACGCGCCGCGCTCGAACGCCTTCACGAAAGCCGAGAACGCGCGCTTTGTCGGGCTGCCGGCAATCGGCGCAAGTTCGATCGCACCGATCAGGCCGATATTGCGGATGTCGATGACATGCGGCTCGCCCTTCAGCGAGTGCAGAGCGTCTTCCCAGTATGGTGCAAGCTCGGCTCCGCGTGTCAGCAAGCCCTCGTCCTTGTAAGTGTCGAGCGTGCCGAGCGCTGCCGCGCAGGCGATCGGATTGCCCGAATAGGTGTAGCCGTGGAAGAACTCGATGAGGTGATCCGGCCCGGTCATGAAGGCGTCATGAATCTCCTTGCGCACGAACACGGCGCCCATCGGAATGACGCCGTTTGAAACGCCCTTGGCGGTGGTCATGATGTCTGGAACGACGCCGAAATAGTCGGCTGCGAACGGCGTGCCCAAACGCCCGAAGCCGGTGATAACCTCATCGAATATGAGCAGGATGCCGTGCTTGGTGCAAATCTCGCGAAGCTTCTGCAGATATCCCTTCGGCGGCAGGATAACCCCGGTCGACCCGGCCACGGGCTCGACAATGACGGCAGCGATCGTCGAGGCATCATGCAGCGTCACGATGCGCTCCAGCTCGTTGGCCAGCTCGCCGCCATGCTCCGGCACGCCCCGCGTAAAAGCGTTCTTCTCGGGCAGGTGCGTATGCGGCATGTGATCGACGCCGCCAAGCAGCGTGCCGAACATCTTGCGGTTGGTGACGATGCCGCCGACCGAAATGCCGCCGAAATTGACGCCATGGTAGCCGCGCTCGCGGCCGATCAGCCGGGTCCGTGCGCCCTCGCCTTTGACGCGATGATAAGCGATCGCCATCTTCAGCGCGGTGTCGACCGATTCCGACCCGGAATTGGTGAAGAACACGTGGTCCATGCCCTCAGGCGCGATATCGACAAGGCGGTTGGCCAGTTCGAACACGATCGGATGGCCCATCTGGAAGGCCGGCGCATAGTCGAGCTCAGCCGCTTGGTGCTGGATAGCCTCGGTGATCTTCGGCCGGCAGTGCCCCGCATTCACGCACCATAGTCCGGCGGTGCCATCGAGAACCTTGCGGCCATCGGTCGTCGTATAATGCATGTCCTTCGCGGCAGCCATCATGCGCGGCGCCTGTTTGAACTGCCGGTTCGCCGTGAACGGCATCCAGAATGCGCTGAGATCGTTCGGCGCGACTTTTGTTCTGTTGGACATGACCAAGCCTCTCGTAAAGTCAATTTTCATTCTGCTGCGGCCAACGCTTGGTCTGCGCGACAATTGATGCTACGCAAATTTTGACCGATTGGACAAACGTTAGCACCGCCAGAAAGGCGGTCAAGCGGAATAGTATCGGAAATGACCCGCCAAAATAGCGCTCCACAGACATATGGAAAACTGGTCCACAGAATTGGGCCAGCGGGCTGTTTTGTCCAGCGGTTGACAGGTAATCGTTGATGGACAGTTCGACGCGCCGCCCTCGCACCCGCATCCAGACGGAGAAACGCGAACTCATCCTGGAGGCCGCGCTTGAAATGTTTTCGGCTCACGGTTTCCGCGGCGCAACCGTGGATGAGATTGCCGATGCTGCAGGGATGTCGAAACCCAACCTGCTCTACTATTTCCGCAACAAGGAAGAGATCCACGCCACCTTGATGCAGCGGCTGCTCGACACGTGGCTGGCGCCTTTGCGGGAGCTCGACGACATCGGCGACCCGATGACCGAATTGCGCAGCTACATTCGCCGCAAACTTGAGATGGCGCGAGACTATCCGCGCGAGAGCCGCCTGTTCGCCAACGAGATCCTCCAGGGCGCGCCGCGCGTGCTACCCATGCTCGAGGGCGAACTGCGAAGCCTCGTCGACGAGAAGGTCGGGGTGATCAAGGCTTGGATGCGGGCCGGCAAGATCGCCCGCACCGACCCCTATCATCTGATCTTTTCGATCTGGGCGACCACCCAGCACTATGCCGATTTCGACGTGCAGGTCCGCGCCGTACTCGGCCCCGACCGGGGCGCCGACGGTCGCTTCGAGGACGCCGCGAGGTTTCTGGAACAGTTGTTCGTGGAAGGCCTGAAGCCAAGAGGTTGAAGCGGCGCGTTTGGACAAGCTCTACATCGCCCCGGCAATCACCATCAGCAGGCCGCTGCAAAGGGTGATGTTGACGAGCGTCAGGTAGAGGTGCGGGTCGCGCTCCTTTCCTTGAAACATGAACAGATTGTGGAACATCGCCGTCGCCATCACGGTAAAGACGATAAGCAGCAGAGCGCCCCAGATGGTCCAAATGCCGAATGTCACAGATAAACCGCCCACAAGCTGCATTAGAAAGCCTGTGACTACCAGCGGCGGCGGCAGCACCCAGCCGTAGCTGGTAATTGCCATCGCGAATCTCTCCTTGAGATTGGCGAAGTTGCGGATGGCGGCGATGAGGAAGAACCCGCCGAACGCAACGCGCCCGATAAGCATCAGTGTCTCAGGTGTCATCCCCATCCCCGAAAGACGCAACGATGTTACTGAATACCGGATCGCCTCTTAGGTATCAAAGTCTCAGCGGCGACGGTCGATAGAGCCAATCCTGCGGCCGTCATGTCAAGAACGGTGGCCATGTGCCCCCGTTTCGGTTGTGTCGATTCGGCGGAAAAACTAACACACGACAGGATCCGACCTCCAGGATCACTCCGCCGCCTGGCGCGCCATCGGGTTGTTCGGGTGCGTTGTCCAATTGGCATAGACCGGCGACACGGTTTTGCCGGTACGCTCGTCGAGAGCGCCCGCCGCCAGCGGTTCCATGGTGATGCAGCCCTCGACCGGGCACACATTGACGCACAGATTGCAGCCGACACATTCGTCGTCCATCACCTCGAAATGGCGGGCGCCGTTAACGAAGTTGGTGATCGCCTGATGAGACGTGTCCTCGCATACGATGTGGCAGCGGCCGCATTTGATGCAGGCATCCTGGTCGATATGCGCCTTGGCGACATAGTTGAGATTGAGGTACTGCCAGTCGGTGACGTTGGGGGTCGCCCGCCCCACGATGTCGTCCAGCGTGGCGTGACCCTTTTCGTCCATCCAGTTCTTCAAGCCTTCGATCATCTCCTGGACGATCTTGAACCCATAGGTCATCGCTGCCGTACAGACCTGAACATTGCCGGCGCCGAGTGCCATAAATTCCGCGGCATCGCGCCATGTCGTGATGCCGCCGATGCCAGAAATCGGCAGGCCGCGCGTTTCTGAATCGCGGGCGATCTCGGCCACCATGTTCATGGCGATCGGCTTTACCGCGGGGCCGCAATAGCCGCCATGGCTGCCCTTGCCGTCGATCGAGGGCTCCGGCGAAAAATTGTCGAGATTGACGCCGGTGATCGAGTTGATCGTGTTGATCAGCGATACGGCGTCCGTTCCACCGGCGTGCGCCGCACGGGCCGGCTTGCGGATGTCGGTAATGTTGGGCGTCAGCTTGGTGATCACCGGCATGCGCGTATTCTGCTTGCACCAGCGGACCACCATTTCGATATATTCCGGCACCTGACCGACAGCCGCACCCATGCCGCGCTCGCTCATTCCATGCGGGCAGCCGAAATTGAGCTCGATGCCATCGGCGCCGGTGTCTTCAACCACCGGCAGGATCGCCTTCCAGCTTTGCTCCTCGCACGGCACCATCAGCGATACGACCAGCGCGCGGTCCGGCCAGTCGCGCTTGACCTGCTTGATTTCCTGCAGGTTGAGCTGCAGGTCCCGGTCGGTAATCAGCTCGATATTGTTGAGGCCGAGGAGTCGCCGGTCCGCACCCCAGATGGCGCCGTAACGCGGGCCGTTGACGTTGACGACCGGCGGGCCTTCCTCGCCCAGCGTCTTCCACACCACGCCGCCCCAGCCCGCCCTGAAGGCGCGAATGACGTTGTAAGCCTTGTCGGTCGGCGGCGCGGAGGCCAGCCAGAACGGATTTGGCGACTTGATCCCGACGAAGTTGTTGCGGATGTCTGCCATGGGTACGTCTCCCTCAGCCTAAGCGGATGAATCTCTGATCGAATGTGAGGTCGAAAATGCGCAAGACAGCCCGTTCTCGCGTGTTTCGCTGTCCGCCTTGGCCATTGACCGAAAAACGCTCTAGACTGACAACACAGGTTCGTTGCAGTGGAGAAGGCCCTTGCCCAAGCGGCGCATTTATACGGTTGAGCTTATTCCTGAAGCCGATGGTGGCTTTACTGTCCGAGTTCCCGCGCTGCCGGAGGTAGTGACCTTTGGCTCGACCAAGCCGGAGGCGTTGTCGAACGCTGTTGAGGCTATCGAACTCGTGTTGGAAGTACGCTCTGCCGACGGAGATCCGATTCCTGACGACGTGGTGCCCGTCCTGGAAAAATTGACCGTCGCCGCTTGAACAAACAATGCCAAAACTGCCGGCAGTCGACGGACGCCAAGTCATCCGTGCGCTGGAGCGCACGGGCTTCCAGGTTGTGCCCACCAAAGGGAGCCACCACTTCCTAAGGGAGGACGCCTCGTCCCGGCGGAGCGTCACGGTGCCTGTGCACGGCAGCCGTGATCTTGCGCCAGGGACTTTGCGCGCAATCATCGACCAAGCGGGTTTGTCGGTCGAGGAATTCATGGACCTGCTTTAGAGCGTTTCATGGCTGGATTGAATCATTCTGTTTCTCGTTTGGCGAGGCGAACCGCCAGGAGGATGGCGCCGGCCGATGAGGTACATCTCTGGTCTCCGTCACTGGGTGAGTGTCCGGTTGATGCTCTCCGCCGCGTCCCTGCCATGCGCAACGGCGGACACGGTCAAGTCGTCACCGCCGAGGATGCAGTCGCCACCCGCCCAGACCTTGGCGAGCGACGTGCGGCCTTCCGCATCGACAACGATACGGCCGTTCTCCAGCGCGATTGCCGGGCCGCTGCCATTCAATGCCTGCGGCACGAAGCTCTGACCGATCGCCTTGAATATCTGGTCGGCATGGAGGGTCAGCGTCTCACCCGTCCCCGCCAGTCCGCCATCCGTCATCGCGGTGTATTCGAGTTCGATCGCGGCCGCCTTGCCGCCTTCGGCAATCACACGTTTCGGCTGCAGCCAGTGGCGGATGGTCACGCCGTTGGCAGCCGCCAGGTCCTGTTCATATTCGGACGCATTCATGTGTTCGGGGCCACGGCGGTAGCAGATCGTCACCTCCTCAGCGCCGAGCAGCTTCGACTGCACCGCCGCGTCGATGGCCGTCATGCCACCGCCAATGACGACGACGCGCCGGCCAATCGGAATCGCCGCCAAGTCCTGAGCCTGCCGAAGGATAGCGATAAACTCCACTGCATCGCGGACCCCCGCCGCATCCTCGCCTTCCGCCCGCAATGCATTGACGCCGGCAAGCCCCATGCCGAGGAAAACGGCATCATACTGCGCCGTCAGTTCCGCAAGATGGATGTCGCGCCCGAGCGCCGTGCCATTCTGGATCTCGATGCCGCCGATCGCGGTCACATACTCGACCTCGGCCTGTGCGAAATCATCGGTACTCTTGTAGGCGGCGATGCCATATTCGTTGAGCCCGCCAGCCTTGGGGCGCGCCTCGAAAATGGTCACATCGTGGCCATAGCGCGCCAGCCGATGCGCGGCGGCAAGCCCGGCAGGTCCGGCGCCGACCACCGCGATCTTTCTGCCGGTCGAGACCGCCCGGCCATAGAACTGCTTGTTCTGGCGCATTGCGGTGTCGGTCGCATAGCGCTGCAGCCGGCCGATCTGTACCGGCTTGCCCTCCGCGATCTCGCGCACGCAAACTTCCTCGCACAGTGTCTCCGTAGGGCACACACGGGCGCACATACCGCCGAGTATGTTCTGGTCGAAGATCGTCTTGGCGGAGCCGATCGGATTGCCGGTCGATATCTGGCGGATGAAAAGAGGGATGTCGATGGAGGTCGGACAGGCGTTCATGCATGGCGCATCGTAGCAGAAGTAGCAGCGATCCGATTCCACCAGGGCTTCGTGATGGTCCAGGGCAGGATGCAGGTCGGAGAAATTCTCGACATATTGCGAGGATTCGAGCCGCGCGCCCGCTATGCCCTCCTTGAATTGACCAACGGCCATCCCTTGCATCTCCCTTGCTCGGTACAGAAGGAAGGCTAGCACGATTTATTTTTTTATCAATCGGTCAAATTTTTCAATAAACATTTGAAATACTTGATTGTTATCCTCATAATTATCGACGCGCCGGCGCATCGGCGTACGATATCCTCCGGTCACGCGCACGCCGGACAGAGCCTGCCTACCGTCCCGCCTGGGAAATGCTTCGTCAGGACGTGTCGGGTTGCGCCCGCGCCCAGACGGCCAATCCGTGCAATTCGTTCAAAATCTCGTCCACTGCATGGGCGGGGTGTCTGCGCCAGCCAGGCGGGCGACCGGGGCGCATCGGCGAGAAGCGCTGAGAGCTGTGCTTGTTGGCGCGGCTGGCAGTTTCATCGCGCCGAACTCCTTCGCACCCCCCTCTGTCCTGCCGGACATCTCCCCCGCAAGGGGGGAGATTAGCAGCTTGACCCGCTGTGCCGTTTGCCTCCCAATCCATCGCCGCATCACGCCGGGCCTGCCAGCGAGCAAGGCGCTTCGCCTGACGCGGCAGGTCGTCAAGCACGCGTCCGATCGCTTCTAGCCGCCGATGCAGGCGACCCGCATCGAGCGGATCGTCGGGGGATGGCGGCAGCGGATCCGGCGCGCGCGGCGGCTGGAACAGCGGGTTGAACGGGCGGTCGCCGAGCAAGCTGATGCGCGGCATGGCGCTTAGTTTCACTGACTCTGCGGCGGGCACCGAACCGTTTGAGCGGGTCGAGCAACGGCAGCGAGAGGGTGGACGAGCGCTTCGGGGCCAGCGCCCGGGCCCATTCCGGCAGCGGACCGGGCCGGATCACCACACCGGTGCCGAAGCCGTTGCTTCGGTTGAGGACCGGCTTCGGCTTGGCGGCAGCGCAGGCGCGGCGGCGCAAGCTCGACCACCAGCCCGCGCGCCGCGATGATGATCAGCCGCCGCGTTGCGGCTTCGGCAGGACGCAACAGCCGGAGCACGAAGCGGTGGAGATGGCGCGGCAGGGTGGGCGCCGGGGTAGATGCCGGGGACAGTTTACTTTTTTCCGCCAGCGCCGGGTTCTGAGAAGGCGCGTCAACCTGCGGAAAGAAAGGAAACTGTCCCCCTGCGCTAACCTGTCCACCTGGGCTTCCACCGCCGCTAGCCGAAACCATTGCGACGAGCATGGCCAGGATGCGCTTAAGCGCCTCCCGGTTCTTCTCGATTGCCAAATTCCAGTCCATTGCCGCCTCACGGTCGCACCGGAACATAAAGCGAACAAACACATAATGTCAACGGACTTGTGCCGGCGGTTGAGATGACCTGCCCGAGACACAGTCGCTGTATTCCCAACAGGTCAATCCTTACCGACCGCGAACCGAAAACGCTCCTTTGCGCGCCTGCGCGATACAACACTGAGCTTCGCAACGACACGGCATCGGCGAACGAACGCCGAGCTTTATCCCCGCATGCGCTCCAAATTCGCGTCAAAGAGCGGCATCCGCTGCAGGCGCGCGGGATGGCGCTTGCCGAGGAACTCGATCTCGAAGCCGTCGCTCTCGTCGGCGATCTCCTTCGGGACGTAGCCTAATGCGACCGACAGGTTCGAATGGTGCGCATAGCCGCCCGATGTCACCCAGCCGCGCACTTCACCGCCATGCCATATCGGTTCGTCGCCGATGACATCTGCGTCGGTCGCATCGACGATGAAGGTGCGGAGGCGAAGCTTGCCGCCGCCCGATCGTTCCGCGAGCGCGCCGGCCTTGCCGATGAATTGCGATTCCTTCGAATAGGCGACGAACCGGTCGAGCCCGGCTTCCAGCGGCCCGTAGATCGGGCGGTATTCGCGCGCCCACGACCCGTAGTTCTTTTCCAGCCTCAGAGCATTCAGCGCCCTGCCGCCAAACAGCCCCATGCCAAACTCCTCGCCGGCTTGCATCAGCACGTCGAAAACATGCCGCTGATATTCCGGCGCCATCCAGATCTCGTAGCCGAGGTCGCCCGTATAGCTGACGCGCCCAACAACGCACGGCGCCATGCCGATATCGATCCTGCGGATAGACATGAAGGGAAATGCGGTGTTGGAAACATCGGCGCGCGTCACCTTCGCCAGAACGGCACGGGCCTGGGGACCAGCGATCGACAGGCCGAGCCGTGAAAGGCCCAGCGCTTCTATGCGAACCGATCCGTCTGCCGGGATGATGCCTTTCGAACCACCGCATATGATACTGCTCGGCAACGCCCGATCCCAGGATGAGGAATTCGGAACGGGTTAGGGGTGGGGGTAAATCTGCAGCAAGGTTCGCCAGCGTGAAATCGCCGATCAGCTTGCCATCCTCCTTCAGCATCGGCGCCAGCGTCATCCGCCCTTCCCTCGGCAGGCGGCAGGCAAGCATCCTGTCGAGCCAGGCCTCTGCGCCCTGCCCCGTCACGCGATACTTGGCGAAGCTGGAAATCTCGGAGAGGCCGACGCGTTCGCGCACCGTTGCGACTTCTTTCGCGACGTGCTCGAAATCAGTCGAGCGCCGCCACGAGAAATCATCCTTTACGCCATCCGGCGCATACCAGAGGGGCACCTCAAGTCCGTATGCGACGCCCCACTGTGCGCCGCGCGCCGAGAGCTGGTCGTAGACCGGCGTGGTGCGCAGCGGCCGCCCGGCAGGCAGTTCCTCGTTGGGAAAGCGGATCGAGAACCGCCGCGAATAGTTTTCGCGCACCTTGGCGTTCGTGTAGGCCATCGACGCCCAGTCGCCGTAGCGCGCCACGTCCATCGCGAAGATGTCGGCGCCCGGATCGCCATGGATCATCCAGTTGGCGAGGCCCAGCCCTACGCCGCCGCCCTGGCTGAAGCCGGCCATGACGCCACATGCCACCCAGAAACCCGGCAGGCCGCGCACAGGCCCGATCAACGGATTGCCATCGGGTGCGAAAGTGAACGGGCCATTGATGATCTGCTTGATGCCGGTGTTCTGAAACGCCGGGAAATGCCGGAAACCCACTTCCAGCGACGGCGCGATACGGTCGATGTCCGGCTCAAGCAGTTCGTGGCCGAAATTCCAGGGCGTCGTCTGCTCGGACCATGGCTTTCCTGCCTTTTCGTAGGTGCCCATCAGCATGCCGCCGCGCTCCTGGCGCAGATAGAGTTCGCCGTCAAAATCAATCGCATGGATGATTTCCGTGCCGGTTTTCCTGTTCCAGGCGGCGACCTCCGGCATGTCCTCGGTAATGAGGTACATGTGCTCCATGGCGAGGATCGGCAGCTCCAGCCCGACCATGCGGCCCACCTCGCGCGCCCACAGGCCGCCCGCATTGACGACGTGTTCGGCAACGATCTCGCCCTTGTCCGTGATGACCCGCCACATGCCATCGGTGCGGCGAACGATATCCACGACCTTGGTGAATCGCTCGACTTCCGCCCCCAGCGCGCGCGCTGACCTGGCATAGGCATGCGTCACGCCGGACGGGTCGAGGTGGCCGTCAACCACGGTGCGGATCGCGCCGACGAACTCGTTCGGGTCGAGCAGCGGCATCAACTCGCCCGCTTCGCTGCGACGAGACTTCCTCGAGCTCGATGCCGAGATAGCGGCCCTTGGCGACAAGGTTGCGCAGCCAGTCCATGCGGGCCGTCGTGGCCGCCAGCATGACGCCGCCGGTCAGATGCACGCCGGTCGCCTGCCCGGAAAGCTCCTCGATCTCCTTGTAGAGGCTGATCGTGTATTTCTGCAGCTTGGCGATGTTCGGATCGCCATTGACCGTGTGCATGCCGCCGGCGGCATGCCATGTCGAGCCGGATGTCAGTTCATCGCGCTCCAGCAGCACCACATCGGTCCAGCCGTGCCGGGCAAGATGGAACAGCACCGAGCAGCCGACCACTCCGCCGCCAATCACTACAGCCTTCGCATGCGACTTCATGAATTGTTCCGTCGATCAATGGGTTAACAGAAAGGGCGGATACGCGACAGGAAACTCAACGCCCCCTCACCCGGCCTCCGCTTCGCTCGGCCACCCTCTCCCCGCTGGGGAGAGGAGCCCTGCCAGCAGTCGCGCCGATCCTTGCAGCGCTGAAAAGCGAGGCGGGACGCGGACGATCTCCTCTCCCCAGCGGGGAGAGGGTGGCCGAGCGAAGCGGAGGCCGGGTGAGGGGGTGAAGGAATCCGCAACTTCGATTTTGCTCACGGTTCGCCATCGCCGATCTGCTCTTTCCGGCGTGCGACGTAGTCGTCCAAAGCTTCGCGGATAGCTGGGTCCATGACCGGCTCCTGATATTCCTTCAGTGCTTTTTTCCACAGCCGCGTGGCGCGGGCGGTCGCGTCCAGCCCGCCCGCCTCCTGCCAGGCTTCGTAGTTCTGCCAGTTTGACAGCATCGGCTGGTAGAAGGCTGTGGCGTAGCGCTCCAGCGTATGCGGTTCGCCGAAGAAATGGCCGCCGGTGGGCACTCGCCCAAGCGCATCGAGCGCCAGTTCGCCCTCGTTCACCTCGATCGGGCGCAGGAACTCGATCATGTGCTGGATCATCTCGACATCGATGATGAATTTTTCGAACGAGGCCGTCAGCCCGCCCTCCTGCCAGCCGGCAGCGTGATAGACGAGGTTGCCGTGGCCGAGCACCGCCCCCCAAAGCGCCATCAGCGTTTCGTAGGCGCCTTGCGCATCGGCGGCGTTGGAAGCGGAGCCGGGTGTCGTGCGGTAGGGCAGATCGTAACGCCGCGCCAGCTGGCCTGACGCGATGTTTGCCTTGGTGTTTTCCGGCGTGCCGAAGGCCGGAGCCCCGGAACGCATATCGACATTCGAGGTGAACGCCCCATAGATAACCGGCGCGCCCGGCCGCGCCAGCTGTGCCAGCACAACGCCAAACAGCGCCTCGGCGTTCTGCTGGGCCAGCGCGCCGGCCAGCGTCACCGGGCTCATCGCGCCCATGAGCGTGAATGGCGTGATGCACACCGATTGGCCATGCTCGGCCATCGTCATCAACCCATCCGTCATCGATCCATCGAGACGGCGTGGCGAGTTCACGGAAATGATCGTGTTGACGCCTGGCGCCTCGGCGATCTGCTCAAGCGTCAGTCCACGTGAAATTGCCATCATCGCGATGCCGTCGAGCGCCCTGCCCCGGCCGATCGCCGAGACGTGGAACGCCTTGTCGGTCAGCGTCAGGTTGGCGAGATAGGTGTCGAGATGCCGGGAATTGGCCGGAAGCTCGACCGGCGCGCACACCTGGTTGCCGAGCATGGTGATACAGTTGAAATGCTGCGCCAGCCGCACCAGGTCGTGGTAGTCGCGGAGGTTGCCGGGGCGGCGCCCACGCTCCATGTCGTGCACATTCGGCGGGCCGGCCACCAGCGTAAAGTTGATCGCGTCGCCACCAAGATGCACCGTCCGCTCGGCGTTGCGCGTTTCTAGTGTGAACGTCGACGGGACGGTCTTCAGAGCATCGGCGACCAGGCCGCGATCGATACGCACTGTCTGCGTGGCATGATCCACCGACGCGCCCGCGCGTTCGAACAGCGCCAGCGCGCGCGCGCTCATCACCTCGATGCCGAAATTCTCCAGAATATGCAGAGATGCTTCGTGGATAGCCTCGATCTGGTCTGCCGACAGCAGCTGCATCGGTGGATATGGATTTCGCACCGCGCGGATGGGCAGTTGCGGAATGGTTGCGCCGGCCCGCGATTGGATCCGGTCGGCGCTGCGTCGGGCTCGAAGTGCGGTCATGCCGCATCTGATGCCCAGCGGGCGTTGGCGGCTGTCAGAAATCCGCCCCCTCTCGGCGTGATTTTAGCCCCAGCGGCATCCGTTGCGCGGCGCGAGGGAGATAACGGCATCGGCTTTCAATAAACCGACATCCGAAGTTACCAAGCGAAAATCCAGGTGGTTAAGGGCCCTGGAAAGACTCCTTTCAGGCTTTTTGCGTAGAGCTTCGCCCATGGGCAGCTCAAATTTTAGGAAAATTGCAGCCGTTGCGATGCTGTTCGCCCTGGCGGCCTGCGCATCGGCGCCGACGCGCATCGACAATGTCTGTGCCGTATTCGATCAGCGTGACGGCTGGATCGATAATTGGCGGTCCGCCGCCGAAGCCGCGCAATCCAGGTATGGCGTGCCTGTCCCGGTCCTTATGGCCACTATCCGCAAGGAATCGGGCTTTCAGCGCAACGCCAAGCCGCCGCGCACCAAGCTGCTCGGCTTCATCCCGTGGACGCGTGTCTCGACAGCGCACGGCTTCTCCCAGGCGCTCGACGGTACATGGTCGCAATATCAGAGCGAGACCGGCAACTTTATGGCGCGCCGCACCAAATTCGCCGACGCTGTCGATTTCGTCGGCTGGTACCATGCAAAGTCTTCCAAACTGCTGGGCATTGCGCGCAACGACACGTTCCGGCTCTATCTCGCCTATTATTCAGGCTGGACCGCGTATCAGCGCGGCGATTGGCAACGCGACGCGGGCATCCAGCGCTACGCCCGGGAAACCGACCAGATGGCCCGCAACTATGCTTCGCAGTTGAACAGCTGCCGCTGAGGGTGCGGCAGCTGTTATCGGTCTACGCCTTGAGGGCTACCTTCTCATGCTCGCCGATATCATCGGCAGGCTCGCCCGTGAGCTTGGCCTTCACATAACCGATCGCCATGCTGAGCGGAGCGGAAGGAAAGGTCCAGAACTCGCCCTCGTCTGGCACCACCTTGAGCAAAGTCAAATTGGGATCGGTCTTGCCCTTCGGAAACCAGGCCTTGACATCTTCGCTCCACAATTCGGCGATCCTGGCGCGGTCATCAACCATCTCGCCCCGGCCGCCGAGCGATACGTATGCTCCGCTGGATGCATAGCCGAGTGTGAGCTTCGGGTTCGATTTGATATTGGCTGCCACCGATCCGTCCTTGTCGGTGAAGAACCAGATGGCACCGGATCGGTCCGCTTTCTGGTTGGCCATGGGCCGCGTATGCGGCGTGCCACGGCCATCTATCGTGGTCAGCATAGCGATCTTGATATCGTCGACCAGGTCGTAAAGCTTGCTCTTGTTGGTCTGAGCCATATGGAAACTCCTTGCGATTGAACCTGTCCCACCAACAGGCAAGCGCGCAAAGGGTTCCTCCCGACCGTCAATGCAGAAGCTAACTTCGCTATTGCGGAACGATGTCGTGCACCGGCGGCTCGTCCGAACCACCTTCGAAACTGATGACCGGCTCCATCTTGGCGAGTTGTTCGTCGTCCAGCCAGCACAGGCTCTTGTGACCGTTTCCGAGGTCCTTGAGCGGCGGCAATTGGGTCTCGCACTTGTTGCCCGGCACGAATTTCTTCCAGCGGCAACGGGTCTGGAACGGGCACCCGGGCGGTGGGTTCATCGCGGACGGAATGTCGCCGTCCAGCACGATGTGCTTCTTCTTCACGCTCGTATCGGCGATGGGAATGGCCGACAGAAGCGCCTCCGTGTAAGGGTGGTAGGGCGGTGCGAAGATCTGGTCGGTCGAGCCTTGCTCGACGATATGGCCGAGATACATCACCACCACACGATCGGCGATGTAGCGTACGACGGACAGGTCGTGGCTGATGAACAGCATCGTCGTCTTGTTCTTGCGCTGGATGTCCATCAGCAGTTCAGTGACCGCCGCCTGCACGGAAACGTCGAGTGCCGATACCGGCTCGTCGGCCACCACCACCTTTGCATTGCCGGCAAAGGCGCGGGCAACGCCGATACGCTGCTTCTGGCCGCCGGAAAGCTGGCGCGGCATGCGGTCGGCGAAAGCGCGCGGAAGCTTCACCAGGTCAAGCAGCTCGAACATGCGCTTCTTGCGGTCGGCGACCGTTGCACCGACGCCGAACTTCTCCAAGGTGCGAATGATCTGCGATCCGACCGAATGGCTGGGGTTCAACGTATCGAACGGATTCTGGAACACCATCTGGATCGACGAGACGGTCTTGACATCGCGCATCTCGATGCCGGTCTGCTGGATCTCGGTATTGCCGAGCGTGACCTTGCCGGAGCTTGCCGTCTCGAGACCAAGAAGCACCTTTGCCAGGGTCGACTTGCCGCAGCCGGATTCTCCGACGATCGCTACCGTCTCCGACTCGCGCGCTTCGAAACTGATCGCCTCGTTGGCCTTCACAACCCTGCCCTCGCCGCCGCCGAACACCTCGTTGGCCGCAACGCGGTAGTATTTTTTCAGGTCCTGGATTTTCAGCACGGGCGCCCCCGGCGTCACCGGCGGGTTCTCCTTGCGCGCACCTTCCGGCAAAGCCTTCCAGTCGATCTCGTTGAAGCGGATGCATCGGCTGAAATGACCGTCATGGCCTTCCACCTTGATCATCGGGATCTCGGCGGCATCGCACCGGCCGGCGACGAAATGCTGGCAGCGTGGACCAAAATTGCAGCCCCTTGGCCGTTCATGTGGCAGCGGCAGCTGGCCCGGAATGGCGATCAGCGGCCGCGCATTCTTGTCGGCGCCCGGCAACGGAATCGAGCGGAACAGGCCCTGCGTGTAGGGGTGGCGCATGCGGTCAAAGACATCCTTGATCTTGCCGGTTTCCACTGCCTCGCCCGAATACATGACGGTGATGCGGTCGCAGGTCTCAAGGATCAAGCCGAGATTGTGCGACACGAAGATCATCGACGTGCCGTACTGGTGGCCGAGCCCCTTTACGAGTTCGACGATACCGGCCTCGACTGTCACGTCGAGCGCCGTTGTCGGCTCGTCGAGCAACAGCAGCGCCGGCTTCGAAAGCAATGCCATGGCAATGACGATGCGCTGCTGCTGGCCGCCGGAAAGCTGGTGCGGATAGGACCGCATCATGCGCTCGGGATCCGGCAGGCGAACAGAGCGAACGGTGTCCAGCGCGCGCTTATACGCTTCTTCCTTCGACACCTTGTCGTGCAGGATCGGCACTTCCATCAGCTGCTGACCGATTTTCATCGCCGGATTCAGGCTGGCCATCGGTTCCTGGTAGATCATGGCGATCTCGTTGCCGCGGATGGAGCGCAACTCGGCGTCGGACATGTCGCCCATGTCCTTGCCTTTGAAACGGATCCTGCCGCCGACGATCCTGCCGATATTGGACAGGTCGCGCATGATGCCGAGCGACACGGTGGATTTTCCGCATCCGGATTCGCCGACGATGCCCATTGCTTCGCCCGGCTGAACGGAGCAGGAAAAGTCCATTACCGCCGGTATTTCACCACGCTTGGTGAAAAACGATATCGACAGGTTTTCGATCTCGATGATCGGTTCGGCGGAGTTGATGTTCGTGGCGTTGACGGCTTCGTTCATCATGATGCTCCTAAAGAGTCCGTCGTTCGTAGGTCGTCGGTCGTCGGTCGTAGGTCGATCGAGAGAAACCGTGGTACGGACCGCAGTCGCGCCCAGCGCAGGAATTCGACCGACGACTTACGACCATCGACCAACTCCTAATCCTTCAACGATTGTTCGCGAAGTGCGTCGGCCAGAAGATTGAGGCCAAGCACGAACGACATGAGCGCGATGGTAGGCGGCAGCGCAGGATGGATGAAGGAACGGAGCAGACGGCTCGCATCCTTGATCGCGGTACCCCAGTCAGGGCTCTCCGGCGCAAGGCCAAGGCCGAAATAGCCGAGCGTGCCGAGCAGGATCGTCGTGTATCCGATGCGCAGGCAGGCATCGACAATCAGCGGGCCGCGGGCGTTGGGCAGTATCTCCCACAACATGATGTACCATGGGCTTTCGCCCCGGGTCTGCGCCGCTGCGATGTAGTCGCGCGTCTTGATATCCATGACCAGACCGCGAACAATCCGAAACACGCCGGGGCTGGAGGCGAACACCACCGCCACGAAGATGTTGAGCTGGTTCGGGTCGATATGGACGATACCCAGCGGATCCCTGTCGAACACCAGGCCGAGATAAACCCATCCGCCCAGCACCAGGGTTATTCCAAGCAGGATGTAAAGGCGCTCCGGCCGGTTCTTGAAGCGGGTGTAGAACAGCACGGCAAAGAAAATGATCGGGAACAGGAAGAAAACGCCGGCCAGCCAAACCGGGATGCCGGTTTCCATGATGCCCGGTGTTACCAACAGGTAGAACAGCAGGATCACCGGGAAGGCCAGCACGAGGTTGGCGAGAAACGACAGGATCGAGTCGATGTACCCGCCATAGTATCCCGCCGGAAGACCGAGGGTTACGCCAACCATGATGGCAAACAGGGTCGCGGCCGGTGCGATGATCAGGACGATCTGGCTGCCGTAAACCATCCGGCTGAAGATATCGCGCGCCAGCTTGTCGCCGCCGAAGAGATAAACGCCGCCGCCATCCGGGACCACCGCACCGGGAAGTGCGTCCTTCATGATCGCGATCTGCGACAGCGGATTGAATGGTGCGACGGTCGACGCGAAGATCGCAGTGAACAACCAGAACAGGCAGAGCAACAGGCCGGCAATGCCGACATTGTTGTCAAAGAGCTGGCCATAGAGGCCGAGGCGCTTCTTGTAGACAATGCTCACACCGATGGCGATCGCCATCGCCAGCCAGACCGGCCAGAAGCGCGCGAAGAAACCAAGAATGACCTGCAGGGCGCCGATATATTCCATTTTCACTGTGCGGCCCTCTTACTGAACGCGGATGCGCGGATTGAGATATGCGTAGCCGACGTCGGAGATGAGCTGCGTGAACAGCACCACGAAAACCGAGACCAGCGAGCAGCCGAGCAGAAGGTCGATATCGTTGTTGCCGGCCGCCTCAACCAGCGTGAAGCCGAACCCCTGATAGCGGAACATCGTCTCGACAATCACGACACCCGTGAGAAGCCACGGAAACTGCAGCATGATGACCGTGAACGGCGCTATCAGCGCGTTGCGCAGTGCGTGTTTCACGACCACCGCGGAGAAGCTGAGGCCCTTGAGCCGCGCCGTGCGGATATATTGCTGTGTCATGACCTCGACCATCGAGGCGCGGGTCATGCGGGCGATGTAACCGATACCGTAAATGGCCATGGTCATCACCGGCAGGGTGAAATTGTAGAAGGTGATCCCCTGCCCCGTCGCGGATGCTGACGAGCCATTCAGCCATCCCAGCCAGGATGCGAAGATGACCGTGAAGATAACGCCCGAGACGTACTCAGGCGTCGCCGTCGTGGCGATCGACGCAACCGACAGCGTTCGATCCGTTCGCGATCCCTCGCGCATGCCGGCAAGAATGCCCACCAGCAGCGCAATCGGCACCATGGTAGCCATCACCCAGAACATCAGAATGCCGGTGGCGCCGAGCGCCGGCCAAAGCTTGGCCGAGACAGTGGTCTTGAATTTGGTCGAGCAGCCGAAATCACCTTCCAGAATGCCGCCATAGTAGGGTTCGGCAGGTTCGTTGCAGAAGGAAAAGCGTGGCGTCGCAGCACCGGTTGCGGCATCGATGTTCGGCTGTTTCTTGACGACGCCGATCCATTGCCCGTAGCGGACGAAGAAATTCTGACGGTAGCCGTTTTTGACCAGCCAGCTCTCGAGCTGGTCCGCTGGCGTTCGCATGTCCAATTGACTGATTGCGAGCTTCTTCAGGTTCGGGTCGAGATTGACCATGAAAAACACCACCATGGTCAAGCAGAGCATGGTGATCAACATGGTGCCTAAGCGGCGAAGAATGAACGCAAGCATTGGTGCCCCCTGCCGTTCGGGTTGGGGTCAGAAATCATCACCCAGAGTTCGAAACGAAGGAAGGGGCGCGAAGCCCCTTCCAAACACGCCGTTGATCACGCCTGTTCGAGCCAGACCTTGCCGAAATCATGCTCGAAGGTCTGGTGCATCGCGTGGTTTTTCACAGCCGGCATCGAGCTGTTATAAAGCTTGCGCCAGTAAGGCTGGATGATGATGCCCGAGTTCCTGCAGGATCTTTTCGATATCGCCCATGACGGCCTTACGCTTCTCGGCGTCAGGAATGCCAAGCGCCTCGCCGATCTTCTTGTCGAGCTCCGGATTGGAATATGCAGCCTCGTTCCAGGCCTCGCCGGTGCGGTAGGCAATCGCCACCACCTGGACGCCCAGCGGACGCATGTTCCAGTTGGTCATCGAGTACGGATACTTCGTCCAGTCATTCCAGAAGGTAGAGCCCGGGATAACCGTCCGCTTCACTTTGATTCCGGCTTCGCGCAGTTGCGCGGCGATCGCGTCGCCCGTGTTCTTGTGCCAGTCTTCGTCGACGGTTATCAGCTCATGCTCGAAGTCAGCCTGTCCGGCTTCCGCCATGAGCGCCTTGGCCTTCGCCGGATCGCGGGCGATCTTCGGCAGTTCGACATATTCCGGATGGATCGGAGCGACGTGGTGGTTCTCCGCCGGAGCGCCGGCATTGCCGTAGCCGAGCTGCAACACAACGGCGTTGTCCACACCCAACTGCAGCGCATTGCGCACCTTCTGATCTTCGTATGGCTTGTTGTTGACGTTGGTGCGCGCCACGATGGTCGATGCGGTTACCGTTTCCGACGTTACCGCGCCGACGCCCTCGAGAATCGTCACATAGTCGGCGGTCGTCTCATGGTTGGTGTGAACCTCGCCGGCCTCGAACGCAGAAACCATTGCGGACGGGTCAGTGCCGTAGTCGATGAACTCAACACCATCGAGATAAACTTCGCCGTTCCACCATGTGCCGTTCTCACGGCGCTTGTAGACGACCTTCTGGCCGACATCGTACGACACCAGTTCGAACGGTCCGGTGCCGATCGGGTTCTTGACGAAATCCTTGCCGGTCTCGTCGAACGAGCGGTGTACGATAAGCGCCGGGTAGTCGCAAAGGCTCGGAATCAGGGCGATATCCGGGCTGGTCAGCGAAATCTTCACGGTCAGATCGTCAACCTTGGTGACGGAACCCTCGCGCAGCTTGCTGGTCTTCTCATCGACGATCGATCCTAGACGGCCAGGCATCGAATTGCCTTCAGCGCCCTTGTCGGCCCAACGCGTGAAGTTGAAGATGACGTCTTCCGCGGTGAATTTGTCGCCATTGTTCCAGGTCACGCCGGGCCGCAACTTCAGCGTGTATTCAGTGGCCGTGTCGTTGATTTCCCACCCTTCGAGCAGATAGGGTTCGAAGGTGTAGTCCTTGGCGTATTTCACCAGCGGCTCAAGCGTCTGACGCTCCGCATTGGCGATTTCCGACCAGTCGGCGGTGCGCGGATCTTTCGGATCCTTGACCGACATCGCCACTTTCAGCACGCCGCCCTTCTGTGGCTCCTGCGCAAGTGCCGGCGTCGGAGCAGCGAGACCGATCATGCCATAGGCCATCGCCGTGGTGGCGCCGAATGCACTGGCGAGCGCGAGAAACTCGCGGCGGTCAACCTGACCAGCCTTCACGCCCTCGGCCATCTTTTCGATGTGTCCTGGAACGCGATCGCCGTTACTCTTGTAGAACGTCATAGCAAACTCCCATTGTGTGGCTTTCCGCCGATTAGCATTCAGCATCTATCACGCCTTGTCAAAGCGTCCGGCTGAGTTCCCGAGGGGGAGTTTGCAACTTTGCGGGAAAGGCGGTTCGCGCGAATACGACAAGAATGACGCAAATTCGCAAATTTGCGTGCGAGCCACTCCAATTCTTGCCGGATCGTATATTGCGCGAGTACGGCCTCGCCAGACAGCGCCAATTGCGAATGATCGTCGTACCAGAATATCGCCGTCGAAGGCGTAGCCGTTGGAGTCGGGACGACAAAATCCGATCGAAGCAGGTGAGCGCTACGCGAACCAAATTGGGCGGTCCCAATCTGGCTGTCTCAATACTCCTTTTCGAAGAAAATGCCGCCCTTTGCCTCGCCGTCGTCGCGCGCCTCGCCCCGCAGCTTGACGCCACGCCCGACATTGAGGTCGATCGCCGCCCTGCCGGAGCCCGCCTTGTCGCCTTTCTCGATCGTCAGGTAGGTGCGATCATTGAGGTATTTTCCGACCGACACGGCCGTGCTGCCGTCCTCGTTCGTTCTGACGTCGACGTCATCGACACCAAGCTTGTCGCGCAGCGAGTTGAGCAGCGACGTAGAGCCGCCGCCGCCGGCCAGCTGTGAAGCGGCATCCGCAAGCTGTGCGATCTGCAACGGGGACAGGTTGGACATCGCCCGACCGAAGATCAGCCGCGCCAGCACCTCATCCTCCGGCAGGGCCGGGGTCGACGTGAAGGAGAACCTAGGATTGTTGGCCGGCCCGCTTACGATCACCATGGCCGTGGCGTCGCTCGCCTTCGATTCCGCAGCCATATCGAGATACGGCACCATCGATCCAGAGAAGGTGAGAATGCCGCGGGTAAAGGTAAGCCGCCTGCCAAGAAGCGACAGGCGCCCGCGACGCATGGTGAATTCGCCCACGGCCTGCGGCGCCGCACTTGAGCCGGTCAACCGCAGCGCACCACCGAGTTCCGCGTCAAGTCCACGCCCCTGCACAAAGATCTGCTGCGGCGCATTGATTGCCAGGTCGAGAGCAATCCCTGAGCCGCCACCGCTTTTCGCCGCCGCCGGCCGCAATGCCTTGTCCTGTGCGATGACCGAGGCTGGCGCGTTTTTGTGCCTGACGTCGAGCGCCCTGAGCGAGCCCGGCAAACGCTCGGGTATCGAGATGACGGTGCGCCCGAGATTGATCGTGCCGCTGAGCAGGGGTGCAGCTAGCAGCGAGCCTTTCAAGGTGAGATCACCCGAAAGCGTGGTTGTCACCACCTGTCCGTCAGTGTAGCGCGCGTCTCTGAGTTTGACGGCGATGTCCGTTGGAAATGGCGCGGCCATGCCAACCGAACCCGACGCCGAGATCTCGCCGCCGCTGGATAGTTTGCCGGTAAGCCGGTTGATGGTCGCGCGGCCCGAGCCCAGCGCCACATCCGCTGCAATTTCGTTGATCGCTATTCCCGAGCGTGCATCGACTAGACGCGCGCCGGAGGCGCGGATTGTACCTCCGATAACCGGTGCGGTGGCCGTCCCGGTGACAGTAACGTTGACGTTGGCGGCCCCAGTCAGTGCCATTCCTTGCGCCGCCAGCTGTTTGCTCAGCAGAGCGAACGGCACCGCGCCGTCGAATTTGAGATTGAGTTGGGGCGGCGACACCATCGCGACCGTGCCGCCGCCATTCATGGTCAGGCCGCCCCCATTGCCGGCATTGACGTCGAAGCTCAGCCTCTTCGCAGCAAGCGTACCCTTCGATCTGATCGAAAATGCTCCGGCTCCCGTCGCGCGCGTCTGCGCGGTTTCCGCACCGGCCCAATCCAGAGTGTAGTTGACGTTTGGATCGGCAGCCGCGCCGGTGACCTTAGCCGTACCGGAGATCGAGCCGCCGGCGTTCAGACCGGGGGCGAAACTGTTGACGATCGACGCTGGAAGTCTCGCGATCGTCGCGCTCAGATCGAGTGTCTTGCCCGCCGTGCCGCTAACCGTCACCGAACCACCGCCGACGTCCAACGCAAATTTGTCGAGCGCCGCGTCGCCGCCGACGATCTTCACCGTCGATGGCCGCGCCAATGCCGCCTTGATGCCCTGGATGGTTGCTTGCGCCGAAGCGAGTTCGACCGTGGTTGCACCCTCCGCGGACCTCACGCGTCCCGCCGCCTTCAGCGGTATCGCGTTGACTTTCGCACTGCCGTCAAACCGCGTCCATCCTTTGTCCATCGACAGGCCAAGGTCGATCTCGCGCACCGCCGTGCTGCCCGACTTTACTTCCTCGGCACGCACAGTGCCGGATATGCCGGGCGCCGTGGTGTAGTTGGCGATCAGCGCGTTGACGGACACGGCCTTTACCGCAACATCGCCGCGGGTAATGCCGGCCGAGGTCAGCGCAATCTTCGCCTGGGCGCCGCCAGCGTTGCGGATGAACGCTGCTGTACCTTTGGCGCTGCCCTCGACGGTCTCAAGCGCGAGTGCGGCCAAAGGCCCAAGATCAGGCAAGTCGAAGGTGATCGTGCCATCTGGAATGAAATCCGCATCGAGCGACAGGGAACCGACAATGCGGTTCTTGCCGAGCGACAGGTTCAGGTCCCTCACCGCACGCCGGCCATCTGCGGTATTCAGCACAGCCTTGCCATCCAGCGCCTCACCACCGACCGTGCCCGTGAGCGTTACGCTGGCTTCCGGTTTTGCAAGGTCGGCCTTGCCGGAAGCATTGAGTCGCAGGTTCTCGATGTCGCGCGCCGCCACCGTCATCTTGTCGCTGGTGACCGACAGCGTCACGTCCGGCGCTGCCAACGCTCCCTTGGCCGTCGCCGAAAAGGCAATCGAACCTTTAGCCTGGGGTGAGAGCGGCGAAACATCGGCGAGAGCACCCTTGACGTCCGCATCGATCTGCCCGTTGCTCAACCGGATCACGCCGCCGCCCTTCAGCCCACCGGACTGCAAGGCGAGCGAGTTGGCCGAAACATTGCCTTCCGTATCGCGCTCAAGGTCGGTGGAAAGTGCAAGCTTGCCGCCAAGAAGCGGGCGTATGGCGCCAGGAAGTGCCGCCGACACCACGTCTGCCTTCAGTTGCAGTGTGATCGCACCGCTGGCCAGCGAAACCGTTCCGCCAAAGGCGCCGTCAATGGCGTCGCTTCGAAGCACGCCCTTGTCCACCACCAGCGCGTCGGCGGAAAGCGTGCCCTCCAGTTCCGCCAGCAGCGCACCCGAAACCAGCGGCGCGATGGTGGGGTTGTCAATCGTCAGCTTCGAGGCGTTTGCCCCGCCTTTCACGCGACCGGAACGGGCGGCAACATTGAAGGCGTCGGAATGCAGCGTAAGGCCAAGATCGCTCAATTGCACGTCATTGGTGGCGACGAGCGGCAGGCTGGCGGCGATGTCGAGGCTCGGCGCATCCCGGTTCCCGGCAGCGCGGATAGTCGCCTTGCCGATGGTCAGGTCGATCGGGCTTTCGGCGGTGCCGAAGGACAGTGGAAGTCCGCCGGCGCCCGTACCCAGCTGAAGCGTTAGATCGAGTGGGCCAGCCGGGTCGATCGAACCCGCCGCCGATGCGGTCAATGCGCCATTGGCGAGCTCGGCCTTGTCGATCTGGATCGGGCCTGCCTTGTCGAGTGTCGCTGCAATGTCGAAATCTGTCTTGCCATCGACGAGTTGACGCAAGCGCGGCGGAAGGAAGCGCGCAAACTCGCCCTGCCCCTTTGCGGAAACGACGCTGCCCTGCTCGGCCGGTTGGTAATTCACCGAAACGTTCGCGACGACGGCGCCGTCCATCGAAATCGTTCCGGCCGCATTCAACTCGGCTGGGGTGCCGTTGATGGACATGCCGATAACCGCAGCCGGCTGATTGGGGATAATATCCGCAACCGTCGCCGTTACCTTGCCGTCCAGGGCCGGCTGTTTCAGGTAGTCCGCAACGATCGCTTCGACCGTGAGCGGTCCAACAGTCAGCGTGTCGCGTTTAATCGAGTCGGAATTCAGCAGGACCTTCAGCGAAGGCACCCCGGCTTCCACCGAAAACGTCGCAGTGCCCTTCGCAGCGCCTTCGACCGTCTGATTGGCAAGCGCCGCGAGGCGGGTCAGCTCCGGAAAATCGAACTGCAGCGTGCCAGTCGGCGAAAGCTGTTCGTTAAGCGCCAGCGCACCGGTAAGGCGATTAGGGCCGAGCGAAAAATCGATATCGTGCAGTTCGCGCTGGCCACCCGCGGTCGAAGCCAGCGCTTTCCCGTCGATCGCTTCGCCCTGGAAATTGCCCTTCAACGCAAGCGCCATCTGCGGATTGGCGAGATCCGCTTTGCCGGCGATATTCAGTTCGAGATCGTCGATGCCGCGATCACCAAATGCCACGCGGTCGCTGGTTACCGTCAGATCGACATCCGGCGTCGCCAGCGAACCCTTTGCCGTCGCCGACAGCGTGATGGCACCCGACGCATTCGGCGCGATAGGCGTGATGCTGGCAAGCGCGCCGTTGAGTTCGGCATCGATGCCGCCTTCATGCAACCGTGCCGACCCGTCGGCCGTCAATCCGCCCGACTTCACCGAAAGCGAGTTCGCCGAGACGTTGCCGGACGAATCGCGTTCCAGGCTGGTGGAGAGCGCGACCTTTTCCCCAAGCACAGGACGGGCCTGAGCAGGCAAGGCCGCCGAAACCACATCCGCATTCAGCTGCAGCGCGATCGATCCGTCCGCCAGCGAAACATCGCCAGCAAAATTGCCATCGATCGCGTCGCTGCGCAGGGCGCCCTTGGACAAGGTCAGCTTGTCGGTCGCGAGCAAACCCTCCAGCGACGCCGAGATCTTGCCAGCGACCAGCGGCGCAATCGTCGGATTGTCGATCGTCAGGCTTGCCGCCGTAGCGGATCCGATAACCGGACCCGAGCGCTCGGATATGTTGAACTCGTCGGAATGCAGCATGATGCCGAGGTCGGCAAGCTTTACGTCATTGGTGGAAACCAATGGCAGTTTGGCGGAAATATCCAACCCGGGCGCACGTCCGTCACCCAAAGCGCGGATGGAGGCAGAGCCCACGACGATATCGATGGGGCTTTGGTCTGTGCCGAACGACAAGGGGATGCCGCCGTTTTTCGCGGAAAGCTCCACCGCAAGATCCGTAGCGCCTTTTGGGTCGAACGTACCGACAGCACTGGCGCTGAGGGCATCGCTTTGCACGGCCGCGCGGTCGATGTCGACGCCGCCATCCTTGGTCAACGTCGCGGCAATATCGAAATCCGCCTTGCCCTCCATGAGCGACCGGAACCGCTGCGGCAGGAAGCGCCCAAACTCCCCGTCTCCCTTGGCCTCGACGACGCTACCCGCCCCGGTCGCCTTATGCGTGCCGGAAATGGTGGTGATCAGCGATCCATCGACCGAGAACGTGCCGGTGCCCTTCCAGTCGGCGAGCGGGCCGGAGCCTGTCGCTATGATGTCCACCGCCGGCTGGCCGGGCAGCTTCAGCAGGTTCGCCAGAATCCCGCCCGATGGTTCCGAGGCCTTCAAGTCGATGTCGAGTTTGTTTTGGTCAGGCGCGAAAACCAGCGACGCCAGTACTTGTCCCGCGGTACCATCGGTGCGCTCAACCGCAAGATCGGATTGAACCGACAGCGGAGATGCCTTGACGGCCGCGTTGCCCTTGGCGGCCACGCTGGCAACCTGGCCACCCGTCACCGCTTGTCCGAGCGCGATGTCCGGCAGGTCCAGTGCCCGGATCGTGATATCGACCGGCAGAGCCCCCGATCCACCTTCGGCTGCCGGCTCATTCCCCGATTTTGGCAGGCGCGCAACCTCGATGCGTTTGGCGGCAACGAGTTGCGCATTGAACATGCCCGACAGGAGCGAAGTCGGTGACCATTGCACCTCGACGCTTCGTGCCATGAGCCAAGGACCCTCAGCATCCTCCAGCACAAGCTGGTCCATGGTGAAATTGCCTGACCAGATGCCATTGATGCCGCTGATCGTCACCTTCCGGTCAGGTGTCGACGCCATATCCGAGATCAGCGCGGCAAGGTTTTCACGGCCCTTTCCGGTTAGCGTGTAGACGCCGACGGCACCCACCGCGAAGGCAAGCACGATCAGGAAGGTATAGAACAGAATCCGAAGCAGTTTTCTGACAATGGTCATCGGTCAGAACGCCTGTCCAACGCCGGCATAAATGCCGAAATCGGGATCGTCCGGGCCCCGGTTCAACGGAATCGCAGCGTCAACCCGCAAGGGGCCGAATGGCGTCAAGTAGCGAAGACCCAGCCCCGCACCGACCTTCAGGCCGGCAAAATCCGGAAACTCCTCCTCCGAAACCGTTCCGGCATCGATGAATGGAACGATGCCGATCGTGTCCGTGACCTGAAAGCGCAACTCAGCGGAGCCTTCGACCAGGGACAGCCCGCCGGTCGGCGTGTCGTCGCGTCGTGGCCCAATCCCCTGATAGGCATAGCCACGCACCGACCCGCCGCCACCGGCATAGAACCGCCTGTCCGCCGGTATGTCCTCAACTCCCGCGCCGAAGATCGATCCGACGACCGCACGTCCCGCCAGAACGACTTTTCCAGAGGAATCGAGAGCCTGATAGACGGACGCCTCGCCCTTGACCTTGACGAACGTCGTCGCGTTAATCATGTCGTGCGCCGGCTCAATGTAGCCGAACAGCCTGAACCCCTTGGTCGGATTGAGTTTGTTGTCGCGGTTGTCATAGACATACTGCAATGGCGTCGAGACGATGAGGTATTCCTTGTCCGTCACGAACGCATCGGTGATGCGCGAATACTCGACTTGCAGCTCAGCGGAAACGGTCTGCTTTTTGGTCAGCTCGTAGGACAGCCCGACGCGACCCTCGGTCGAGAATCGGTCATAGGCGTCCGGGTGTTCCAACACCACCTCGACACCCGAAATAAACTTCGATGCCGGCCCGACCACCCCCGGCTTTTCAAACATGATGCCAGCATTGTAGTTGAGCTCGGTGATCGACTGACTGCCGATCCCGGAGATCGATCCTTCGACCCTGAGCTTTTCGGCACGGCCGAACAGGTTTCGATGACCCCAATAGCCTTCGATGCCCAGCCCGTCAGTGTTGGAGGCGGTCGCTCCCAAACCAAAGAACCGGGGCTTGCGTTCAGTGACCGTTACATTGATCGGAATTTGGCCGTTCGGGTTGAGAGCGTCAGCTTCGGTAACGGCGACGCTGTTGAAGACGCCCAGCCCAGTCAGTCGGTCGCGCGCCGCATCGAGCTCTTCCGGGGAGTATGTTCTGCCTTCGGGGAGATCAGCCATGTAGGCGGTAAAATCCCTGTCGACCGCCACGGTTCCATCGACCGTCGTCGGCCCATAGCCCGCGACCGGCCCCCCCGCCACCTTGACGGTGACGTCGAGCAACCCGGTGTCGTGATCGGCAACGATGTCGCGGCCCGTAATCTTGGCGAGCGGCCTGCCCTCACTCTTGAGGCGCCGAACAATGTCTGCTTCTGCCTTGAGTATCCTGCTTGACCCGGCATCCCCTCCCTGGAGCAGGCCGAACTCGTCGGGCGAGAGATCGGCAGCATCGCCCTCGAGCCTCACCCTGCCAAGCGTAAAGACCCGGCCAGGAGTTACCGAAATCGTGACGGGCACTGGTCCCGCGCCGAACTCGGCGTCCGGTGGAAGCACATCAATCGACTTCCCCTGGATCAAAATGTCTACGACGCCGTCGTAGCGGGCAGCCTCATAGAGAGCGGCAACCAGCCGCTCGCGGTCGCCGCGCGCCTTCGTCAGCAGGCCAAGCGAGCCGGACACCGGGCGCTCGACGTCGCCAACCAGCGACGATGCTCTGTTGAGTTTCGTGGTAAGCTCAGCGTCCGGGTTTTCAAGGGTAACCGTGTAGTGAAGCGGATCAACGATATCCGCATCGTCGTCGTCGGCGGATTCGAAAAACTTCCATCCGAATATTTCGAAAGCCCGCGCGTCGGAGGATATCGCGACGAGCGCGGATGTGCAGAGCAGTCCTGAAAGAACCAAATGCGCGACCCGAATGGTCACGGCAACGCACCCTGTACTCCGCGATTTCCGCTTTACCATTAACGCAAACTTACTCCGAACCGTAATTTTGACGGGTCGATATGAACCGTTCGTAAAGGAGCCACAATCGCTCTGTCACAAATTGATGAGCAAAGAATGACTATTCGCACTACGCTCGTCTTGTGAAGGCGCCGTAACATGTATGAAGACGATGGGAAACCATTGCAGTGAATCGGATCGTTCCGAGGGTGACAATTTCTGGTTGTGGTTCATGCGTGCGGCTGCAGCGACGCAAGGGGGTTGAGATGTTCCGTTTTCTATCGGCGCTGATTTTCTTGGTATCGGTCTGGGCGCCCGCCCTTGCCGCAGACGGCCGGACGGTCGTTACTACGCAGAACAGCGACTATTTCGGCTTCGACCTGCGCGGCGAACAGAACGTGACGCTCGATCAATGCAAGACGACCTGCCTCGGCGACAAGCAGTGCCGCGCCTTCACTTATAATGTGAAAGCCAAATGGTGCTTCCTGAAGTCGGACTTCGCCACGATGAAGACCTTCAACGGCGCCATCGCCGGCAAGGTCGTCGCAATCGACGGCGAAGCTGACATTGGCGCGCCCCCGGAAATCACTTTCGTTCCGGCCTGGATGGCCGACGAAGCCCGTCAATACCGTTCCTCCCTGCTGGCGACCCCTCCCTCCGCTGACGTCGGTTT
The DNA here is from genome assembly GCA_963829135.1 of uncultured Alphaproteobacteria bacterium. GTDB lineage: Bacteria > Pseudomonadota > Alphaproteobacteria > Rhizobiales > Rhizobiaceae > Kumtagia. The sequence continues at coordinate 651,548 of CAWHHO010000005.1, forward strand.
GGGTGGTCTTGTTGAAGCCGCCGAATTCTCGTTGCTGAGCAACGACGCCCGCAGCGCCCGCGACAAATACATATCGGCCATCCGCCTGACGCCGGACGACGGCAAGCTATGGCTAGGTCTGACGCGCGCTCTGCTGGCGATTTCGGGCAATGATGGCACGGAAACCTCGACGCTCAATCGCGAGGCAACCGATGCAGGCTGGAACGCGTATCAGCTGGTGCGCACGACGGCCGCACGGGCCGACGCGCTGGCGGCAGTGGCCGTCGGCCTGGATCGCCGCGATCTGTTCCGCCAGTCGCTGCAGGCCTATGAGGCCAGCCTCGCGCTCGTCAATTCCGCATCCTTGCGCGCAGAATATGAGGACCTGAAGGCCCGCAAGGGCTTCCGCGTGATCGAGCACACGGTGGATGCAGACACACCCTCGCCGCGCATCTGCGCCCAGTTCTCGGAAGAACTGGTGAAAACCGGTGTCGACTATGCGCCTTTCGTTACGGTCGACAATGCGGCGCCGAAAGCAATCGAGGCCAGAGACAAGGAAATCTGTGTCGTGGGCCTCGAGCACGGCAAGCACTACGACGTGACCTTCCGCGAGGGGCTGCCTTCCGCGATCGGCGAGGTGATACAGGCACCCGTTGTGCTGTCCATCTATGTGCAGGATCGCGGCGCCTCCGTCCGCTTCACCGGCGACAGCTTCGTCCTGCCGGCAACTGCCCGCCGCGGCATCCCGGTTGTCAGCGTCAACATGCAGGTCGCCGACATGAAGCTGTTCCGCATCGGCGACCGCGCGCTGGCGCAGTTGCTGTCCGGCTATCAATTCCTCAAGCAGCTCGATTCCTACGACATCGAGAATATTTCCGACCAGCTGGGCGCACCGGTCTGGGAGGGCAAACTCGACATCGCCAACCAGTTGAACCAGGAGATAACCACCAGCTTCCCGGTCGATGTGGCGCTGCCGAACCGCCAGCCAGGCGTTTATGTCTTGACCGCCCAGCCGGAAAACGATTCGAGCAATTCCTGGAGTTCGCGCGCCACGCAGTGGTTTGTCGTGTCCGACATCGGCCTTTCGACCTACACCGGCCAGGATGGCCTCAATGTCTTTGCGCGTGCGCTAGGTTCCGCAAAACCGATGTCCGGCGTTCGAGTTGACCCTGCTCGCCCGCAACAACGAGATCCTCGGCACGGCCACGACCGATGGCGAGGGCCGCGCGACGTTCAATCCGGGTCTCTCGCGTGGCACTGGCGGCATGGTGCCGGCGGTGCTGACGGCAAACGCCGCGGGCAAGGATTTCGTATTCCTCGACATGGCGCGAGCCGGCTTCGACCTCTCCGACCGCGGCGTTACCGGGCGTACCGCGCCTGGAGCGCTCGACGTTTATGCCTGGACCGAGCGCGGCATCTACCGCGTCGGCGAGACCGTGCATGTTGCCGCCCTCGCCCGCGACGACAGGGCGAAGGCCGTCGAAAATCTGCCCTTGACCTTCGTTTTCGCGCGTCCCGACGGCGTCGAGGACCGGCGCATGGTGAGCGGCGGCGAAGCTGCCGGCGGCCATACGGTGGACCTGGCGTTGTCGCCGAACGCAATGCGCGGCACCTGGACGGTTTCGATCTACACGGATCCCAAGCAGCCCGCCGTGGCCAGCCACATGTTCCTGGTCGAAGATTTCGTTCCGGATCGCATCGAGTTCAAGCTCACCAGCGACAAGGACGAGATCGCGGTGGGCGAACCTGCCAACATCACCGTCGATGGCCGCTTCCTCTATGGTGCGCCCGCCGCTGGCCTGACGCTCGAGGGCGAAACCACTGTCGAAACAACCCGCGAATGGGAGGACTTCCCGAATTTCCAGTTCGGCCTCGCCGACGAACAGCAGGGCGATGCCACGCGAATCCCGCTCGACCGACCTGCCGGTCGTCGGCGACGATGGCAAGGCGACGTTCCCCGTCCAGATCGACGCCCTGCCCTCCACCACGCGCCTGCTGACTGCCGGCGTGACGGTGCGCATGCGCGAAAGCGGCGGCCGCGCCGTGGAGGAAACGCTTGACCTTGACATAAAGACCCAGGGCGACGTGATCGGTATTCGCCCCGACTTCGAGGGCGGCGAAGTGCCGGAAGGCGCGCTCGCCAAATTCACCGTGATTGCGATCGATCCCGACTGGCGAGCGCAAGGCGCTGCCCGCTGCACAATGGTCGCTTATCCGCGTCGATCGCGACTACCAGTGGTATCGCAGCGGCAATTCCTGGAACTACGAGGCGATCGAGCACACCAAATCGATCAGCACCGGCAAGCTGGACATCGCCGCCGATGGGTCGGCGACGGTATCGATGCCGGTCGACTGGGGCCGTTACCGCCTCGAAATCGAGACAGCGGACCCGGAGGGGCCGGCAACCAGCGTCGAATTCGACTCCGGCTGGTATGTGGCTGCGACCTCGACCGAGACGCCGGATGGGCTGGAAGTCGCGCTTGACAAGGAATCTTACGCGCCGGGCGAAGTCGCCGCGTTAAAAGTGTCGCCGCGCTTTGCCGGCGAATTGCTGGTGACAGTCGGCGCCGACCGCCTGTTTCAGACGTTCACGGCAAGTGTGCCGCAAGGAGGGTCGACCGTCGAGATTCCTGTTTCGGCTGAATGGGGCGCCGGCGCCTATGTGACCGCCACCCTGTTCCGTCCGGGCGAGGCGCAGGAATCGCGCATGCCTGCCCGCGCAATCGGCCTCAAATGGCTGAAGATCGATCCTGGTGCGCGCAAGTTGGCGGTAACGCTTTCGCCGGTCGCCAAGACCGAGCCGCACAAGCCGCTGACGATCCCCGTCAGCGTCGCCGGCGTGCCATCCGGGACCGACGCCTATGTGACCATAGCTGCGGTCGATGTCGGCATCCTCAACCTGACCGATTACAAGGTGCCGGATCCTGAAGAATGGTACTACGGCCAGCGCCGCCTCGGCCTCGAACTCCGCGACCTCTATGGCCGCCTGATCGACGGATCGCTCGGCGTCACCGGCAAGTTGCGCACCGGCGGCGACGGCGCGGGCATGACCGCCCAGGGAAAGCCGCCGACCGAAAAGCTCGTGGCCTTCTTCTCCGGTCCGGTGAAGCTTGACGCCGACGGCAAGGCAACGGTCGATTTCGACATCCCGCAGTTCAACGGCACCGTGCGCGTCATGGCGGTCGCCTGGACGAACGAAGCGGTCGGCCATGCCTCGACGGATGTGATCGTGCGCGATCCGGTGGTGATCACCGCGGGCCTGCCGCGCTTCCTGGCGCCCGGCGATGCGGCCGTGATGCGGCTGGACATCGCCAACACGGATGGGCCCGACGGTGACTATCGTTTGCACAGTCGAGACCACAGGCGACCTGTCGACCGGCAGCGCGGCGCTGCCTGAGAAGGTCACGCTCACCTCCGGCAAGCGGCAGTCGATTACCGTGCCGCTGATTGCCCAGACGGCGGGCGATGCCTCGCTCACCATCCGCCTTGCCAATGCGAGCGGATTGACCGTCGAGCAGAATCTGTCGATCCCGGTTCGCCCGGCGGTGTTGCCGGTCACCAACCGCCTTGTCGTCGATCTCGCTCCCAACAAGAACAGCCTGCGCATCGATCGCGAGCTGCTTGCCGACAGCATCCTGCCCGGCGCCCATGTCAGCGTCGGCGTCTCGCCATCGGCGGCATTCGACGTGCCATCGCTTTTGCTGGCGCTCGACCGCTATCCATATGGTTGCGCCGAGCAGACGACCAGCCGTGCAATGCCTCTTCTCTATGTCAGCGAATTCGCGGCAGGCGCCGGAATGGCGGACGATCCGGCGCTGCGGCAGCGCATCCAGGATGCGATCTACCGCGTGCTGAACAACCAGTCATCGTCGGGCAGCTTCGGCCTCTGGGGCCCGGGCTCCGGCGATTTGTGGCTGAACTCCTACGTCTCGGACTTCCTGACGCGGGCGCGCGAGATGAACTACGAGGTGCCCAACGCGGCGATGGCGCAGGCGCTTAACAATTTGCAGAACTCGCTCTCCTACGACCTCGACATAGAGGATCGCGGCAGCGAGATCGCCTATGCGCTCTATGTTCTGGCGCGCAACAAGAAGGCCTCGGTCGGCGACCTGCGGTACTATGCCGATACGAAACTCGAAGCTTTCACCAGCCCGATGGCGGTCGCGCAGCTTGCCGCCAGCCTGTCGCTTTATGGCGATGCGCAGCGCGCGGAGTCGACCTTCCAGGCAGCGCTGCAGCTTGCGCGCAACGCGACCGAGTTTGACTACTACCGCTCGGACTATGGTTCGCGCCTGCGTGACAGCGCCGCCATGCTTGCGCTTGCCGCCGAGAGCAAGCCGATGCCGAGCGTCGTCCCGCAACTCGTCAGCCTCGTTAGCAGCGCACGCAACGAAGCACGCTGGACCAGCACCCAGGACAACGCGTGGATGCTGATGGCGGCTCGCGCGCTGCGCTCCAACGCCGCCGACATGCGGCTGACGGTCAATGGAACGGAGCACACGGGCATCTATTCCGAGCAGTTCGATGGCCAGACCCTGGTCGATAGCCCGGTGGTAATCGCCAATGCCGGGAGCAGTACCGTTCAGGCCGTGGTGACGGCCGTTGCAGCGCCGTCCGAGCCGCTGCCGGCCGGCGGCGACGGTTTCTCGATCGAGCGGACCTATTACCGGCTCGACGGCACCGAAGCGAATGTCACCGAGGTCACGCAGAACGAGCGTTTCGTCGTCGTGCTGAAGCTCGTCGAGCAGAACTCCTGGGCGTCCCGCGTGCTGGTGACTGATCTCCTGCCGGCTGGCTTCGAGATCGACAATCCGGGCCTTGTCAACAGCGCCAGCCTCTCCAGCTTCCCATGGCTGGCGCAGACCGAGGCGGCACACCTCGAATTCCGCGACGACCGCTTCGTCGCGGCCTTCGACCGCAATGGCGACAGCGGCCGCGAGATCACCCTCGCCTATGTCGTACGCGCTGTGACGCCTGGCGTATACGCCCATCCGGCAGCCAGCGTCGAGGATATGTACCGCCCGCAATTCTCGGCCCGCACCGCGACCGGGATGATGGAGGTCAAGGCGCCGTAGGTGATTCGGCGCCGAGATATAGTGATGCGCGCACCCCCTCACCCGGGTGACGGGGTTAGACTATGACCTTCAAATCCGTTCGAAAACTGTTGATCGCCGCCACTGCTCTTCCCGCAACCGCTATCGCCACCCTCTACGCCCTCGACTACGCCTATCCTCCGCCACTGCCGGAAAAACTGGTTGTTTCGCAGGAAGTGGTCGACCGCGACGGCGAGTTGCTGCGCGCCTATGCGACAACTGACGGCTATTGGCGGCTCGGCGTTTCGCTGGACCAGGTCGATCCCGAATTCATCAGGATGCTTGTCGCCTATGAGGACAAGCGCTTCTGGGATCACTCCGGTGTCGACGTAGTCGCCCTGCTTCGCGCCGCTGGCCAATTCGTCGGCAATGGCCGCATCGTCTCGGGCGGCTCGACGCTCTCCATGCAACTCGCCCGCCTCATCGAGCCGCGCAAAAGCCGCAGCATCGCTTCCAAGTTCACGCAGATATTGCGCGCCTGGCAGATCGAACGCCGCATCTCCAAGCACGACATCCTCGAGCGCTACCTGACGCTCGCACCCTATGGCGGCAACCTCGAAGGCATTCGCGCCGCATCGCTCGCCTATTTCAGCAAGGAGCCGAGGCGCTTGACCGTTTCGGAATCGGCCCTGCTGGTTGCCCTGCCGCAATTGCCGGAGCGTCGCCGCCCCGATCGCTTCCGCGCCAACGCCCAGACCTCGCGCGACCGCGTGCTTGCGCGCATGGTCGATACCGGCCTTCTCGGCGAACGCGAGGCGGCACGCGCCGCCATCGACGATGTGTCGGCGGCACGCGCCGCTCTCCCGTCGCTTGCTGCCCACCTTTCCGATGACGCTCTGCTCGCCGCACCCAGTGAGACACGGCACCAGCTGACGATCCGCAAATCGGTGCAGGCCGGCCTTGAGGCGGTCGCGAAAGACGCCGCTCAAAAGATCGGTGACCGCGTTTCAGTGGCGATGGTGCTCGCTGACGCCAAGACCGGGGATGTTCTAGGTGCGGTCGGCTCCGCCGATTATTTCGAAACGCAGCGGTCGGGCTGGATCGACATGACCAGGGCAAGCCGTTCGCCGGGGTCAACGCTAAAACCCTTCATCTATGGCCTCGCCTTTGAGGAAGGCCTCGTCGCGCAGGAAACGCTGATAGAGGATCGCCCCGCCGACTTTGCCGGCTACAGGCCGAGAAACTTCGACCTTGACTATCAGGGCGACGTCACCGTTCGCCAGGCGCTGCAATTGTCGCTCAATGTGCCCGCAGTTCGGCTGCTCGATGCGGTGGGACCGGCGCGGCTGGTTGCCCGCTTCCGCGCCGCCGGCGTCGCGCCGAGCCTGCCGCCCAACGAACCGCCCGGCCTCGCCATCGGCCTCGGAGGCGTTGGCCTGACCCTGCGCGATCTCGTCCAGCTCTACACCGGCCTTGCCAATGGCGGCCGCGCCAAGCGCCTGCGCGACGGCACGGAGGCTGCATTCCAGCCGCTGTCCGACGGCGCAATCCTGGAAGGACCCGCCGCCTGGCAGATCACCGACATCCTGACCGGCGTGCGTCCACCGGAAGGCGCCAGCCCACGCAGCATCGCCTACAAGACCGGCACTTCCTACGGCTACAGGGACGCGTGGTCGATCGGCTATGACGGTCGCTATGTGCTGGGCGTCTGGGCGGGCCGTGCCGATTCCGGGTCGGTTCCCGGGCTTGCCGGTTATGTCTCGGCGGCGCCGATCCTGTTCGAGGGATTTGCCAAATCCGGCCTCCCCGCCGAACCACAGCAGCGTCCGCCAGCCGGCGCATTCCACGCCGCCGCACGCGACTTGCCGGTGACGCTCGAGCGCTTCGGCGCCGCCGACGACGGACTGACCAGCGTGGCCGCCAGGATTTCGGTCACCGAGCCGGCGCCGCAGATCATCTTTCCGCCGGACGGTGCTCATGTCGAGCTGACGAAAACCGCCCCGGCGAGCCCGCTGGTGCTCAAGCTGCAAGGCGGCCGCGCACCGTTCCGCTGGCTGGCCAACGGCAAGCCGCTTGCCGAGGTGTTACGCCGCCGCACCGCCACCTGGCAGCCCGATGGTACCGGCTACTCGACGCTGACCGTCATCGACGCGGCAGGACGCGCAGCGAGCGTCAAGGTGTTCGTGGAGTAGTCGTCGCCCCGAGATGCTGACTCTGAAACCCGCGCTGTCACCGCAATTTGCGGCGGCCGAATCACTTGTCGGGATTGAATGGAATTCTGCTGTAATCGCTCTCTAAGGCTTCACCGATGGTATCGACCAGGAGAACGCAGTGACTTCGACCTCCTTCTCCGAACGCTACGGCTTTGCGCGGAAAGACGTTACACTCGGCAACTGGCGGACGCGCCCCTACTCGTCGTGGTCGTTTCAGAACGTATCGGAACTTGTCCCTTCGGCAGAGATATCGACCAGTTCAACGACGGAGGACGAGACGCTCGAAGACCTGCGCGGCCTGCTGCCGACGCAGATCGACGTCGGCAATGGTCGCGAGAGCATCGTGCAATTCCTCCAGCGCTCGAATACCGATACACTGGCGATCATGAAGGCCGGCGCCTTCATCGGCGAATACGCAGCGCCGACCGCGCATCCGATCGCGCCGCACCTGCTTTTCTCTGTCAGCAAATCGCTGACCGCCATTCTCGCGGGCATCTTGCAGAACGAGCGGCTGCTCGACCCCGCCAGGACGGTGACGCATTATCTCCCGGAAGCCAGAGGCTCTGCCTATGAGGATGCGACGATCCGGCATGTGCTGGACATGCGAGTGAGCCTGCAGTTCGTCGAAGCCTATCTCGAGCCGGAAGGCGACTTCACCCGCTACCGCCGCGCGATGCAGTGGAACCCGCCACGGACCGGCGACAATCCGGAAACGCTCGCGCAGGTCGTCCTGTCGCTGAAGAAGGCGGCCGAACCGCATGGCGGCGCGTTTCGATACTATTCACCCAACTCGGATCTGCTGGGTATCATCCTCGAGCGCGTTTCCGGCATGCGCTACCCCGACCTGTTCCGCGAAAAGCTTTGGATTCCGCTGCGCGCAAAGGGCCGCTGCAGCGCTACCGTTGACAGGTCGGGCATGGTTCGCGGTGCCGGCGGCGTTTCGATGACGGCGCGCGACCTCGCCCGCATTGGCGAGATGATGCGCAATGGCGGCATGGTCGGCAGCCAGGCGATCGTCACCGAAAATTGGGTACGCGATACGATCGGCGGCGGCGATCGTCACGCCTGGAAGATCGGGGATTCTGCGCATCTCCTCAAGGACGGCAGCTACCGCAACAAATGGTATCAGAGCGGGTTTGCCAGTGGCGCCTTCATGGCCATCGGCATCCACGGTCAATGGCTCTATGTCGATCCGAAAGCCGAGGTGGTGGTGGCCCAACTGGCATCGCGGCACGAACCGCAGGACGACATGCTCAGTCAGCAGCTTCTGCGATTCTTCCAGTTGATCGCCGAGATGGTTTAGGGTCGGGACCTATTAATCAATGCGGCGTAGCTGGTGCCCGTAATACTTTCCTGGATGGCAGGAACACCGTCAGCAAGCCCAGCAGGGGAAGGAACGAACAGGCCCAAAAGACGAACTCGATGCCCCGGACGTCGGCGAGTTCGCCGAGCGCCCAGGCGGCGATGCCGCCCATTCCGAAAGCGAAACCAAAGAACACGCCGGCCACCATGCCGACACGGCCGGGAATGAGCTCCTGCGCGAAGACGACAATTGCAGGAAAGGCTGAAGCCAGAATGACGCCGATCAAACCGGAAAACACGATGGTCCAGAACAGGTTGGCGTAGGGCAGCATCAGCGTGAATGGCAGCACGCCGAGGATCGAAAACCAGATGACGGTGCGCGCGCCGACGCGGTCGCCGATCAAGCCTCCGAGCACAGTTCCGAGCGCCGCTGCGCCGAGGAAGACAAATAGCAGCACCTGCGACGTCTGTACCGAAACGTCAAAGCGTTCGATCACGTAGAACGTAAAGTAGCTGGACATGGCAGCCGTATAGACATTCTTGCTGAAGGTGAGGATCACCAGCACGATCAGGGCGATCGCAATCTTGCCACGCGGCAGCGTGCTCGCGTGCGTCGTGGCCGGCCGCTTTGCCGCCTCGCGCCGGTACGCACTGTACCAGTTCCCGACCTTCCACAAAATGACCATGCCGAGCAACGCGGCAATCGAGAACCAGCCGACGCTTCCTTGGCCCCAGGGCAGCGACGATGAAAGCGGCAAGCAGCGGACCAAGCGCCTGGCCGAAATTGCCGCCGACCTGGAAGAAGGACTGGGCCAGGCCGTAGCGTCCGCCGGATGCCAGCCGGGCCACGCGCGATGATTCCGGATGGAATATCGATGAGCCGACGCCGATGCAGCAGGCGCCGGCCACCAGCATCCAGTAGCTGTGCGCGGTGGCGAGCAGGATCAAGCCGATCATCGACGATGCCATGCCGACGGTGAGCGAATACGGCATTGGGCGCTTGTCGGTGTAGATGCCAATCATCGGCTGCAGCACCGACGCGGTGATCTGGAACGCGAAGGTCAGAAACCCGATCTGCCAGAAGTCGAGGCCGAAATCTGATTTCAGCATCGGATAGATCGCCGCCAGAAGCGACTGCATCACATCGTTGATCAGATGGCAGACGCTCACCGCAAGAATGATCGCATAGACCGTGTTGGTCTGCGCCGAACTCCGGCCCGCCGTCGCCGCAGCGTCTGTCATGTCTTGTCCTATCCGAAGGTCGTCCGATTGAGCCGGGCAAAGCCAAGGGCCGCCTGTGCTTGCAGGCAAAGCGCAGCTTTATCCGCAAATACTCACCTTGGATTGTGACAGCCGCCGCGGTCGGTTGGGCCTAGGCGATCCCGCGAGCGCGACGGACTTTACGCGCCGCGACCGTTCGAGGCGATCTTCAACCCGGCCGCTTTGCCGCCGCCGGGTACGACGACGAGCTGCTTGATCTTGCCGCGTTTGAAGGCCGTGAGGAACTTGTTGTAGTCCTTGAAAGCCACGCAGCCGTGCGACTCCGCCTTTCCGCTCCGCAGCAGATAGCTGTGCGTCAGCAAGCCGGTTCGGCCATATTTGTTCTTGCCGTCGACCGGCAGCATGCGGATCGCCTCGACCCCATGGAAACGCGACTCGCGCATACGAAGATTGTAGACATGCGGCGGGGTCGGCCCCTTCATCTTATGCTGCACATAGCGCGGATTGTCGGCCATCTGACCAATTCCGGAATGCGCTTCGAGGACTGAACCGTCCGGCATGTAGACCTTCGCGGCGCTGATATCATAAACGGCCACGCCGCTGCGCGCCTTGGCCGGGCTGTTGCCATTGAACCAACCGCCGAAAAGGCTGCCGCCGCGTGGCTTGTCCCCGATGGACGCATCCGGCTTCGCATAAGCCATTTTCTTTTTCGGCGCGTCGCGAGACCCCGGCTTTTCGGCGTCCTCAACCTGCGGGGCAGGCTTTTCCACCTCTGCAGCGCGCGGACCAGGCTTGGTCGGAGCTTCGAAGGTCGGACGGCGCACCGGCAGCGGCACGCTATCCGGCGTTTCCTCACCCTCCACGTCATCGGTGGAAAGGGACGCGTTCAGCGGCAGTACGTCCTCATCGTCCGTCGGGGCAGCCACGGACAGCGCCGCCAGCGCTCCGGCAGGAGCCATCGGCGACGGATCAGCATAAGCCAGTACAAACGGGACGCTGTGGTCCTTCGCTGAGGCAAAGCGTTCGGGGGCCGGGTCGCTCAGACTGGCAGGCTTGGCCCGCGCGGTCTTCGCAACAGCTTGTCCCGGCTTGGCAAACAGGCTCGCCAGCTTCTGGGGAGAAAGAGCCGCCTGCTTCACAACGAGATCGAAACGAGCGGCGGTTTCGATTTTCAGCGTTGGTTTGGCACGGCGATCGGCTTTCGCAGCATCATCGGTCGCCATGCGAAGCGCCATCAGATCTGGCTGTGCCGCAGAGGCGGCAATCACCTCGCCATCCGGCGCCATCGACACGATATCGGCATTGTCTGAGGGACGCGACAGCAGCGGCGCCTGCTTGGCCAGACTGCCTGACACGGCCCACACGGCGCCGAGCGTGAACGCAATGCCGGCGGATGGGATGAGGATCCAGCGAAGAAGTCCGCTGGTGGACACACGGTTGCGGCCCTCGAGCGGGCTGCGATGTTTAACGGCTCTGCTCACCAACGCGCACCAACCAATTGTTCGAGACGGGTTTCCAACCGGCAAGGAGCCGAAGGGATTCCGATCGAAAAGCCCCACTTGACCAAATACTGCGTCAAAGGCTGGACGAAGATGGTTAAAGTTTCGTTCATCTGCGGCCCCGTACAAACACCCTCACTCACGGCGCTCCACAGAATGGAACTTGCCATGCGCGACGATCTACTATGAGTGGCCCCTCGCCGATGCTGGGCAGGACACTAACTGCCCGTTAATCCTCTGGCAACACTTTAACCGGGCGTTTTTGTGGCAGCTGGCGCGAATGCCGCAGCGTCCACAAGGGGTCGCTGCAGGTCGACGATGACCTGCGCAGCGCTGACGCAAGGTTCAAACCTGCCAACGAAGCGATAGTGGCGCTAGGGTCAGGACCGTTAATATTGTCGAAATGGCGACCTGTCGAACGGCAAATCGAGACGCAAGCGATAAGCGCAAGGTCGGGTCTGCCAACTCGGCCAAGCGGTCTGACGCTGCAGGTCGCAGCCGTTTTGGCGCACCTTCGGATGTGGTCGAGCAATCTGCTCGCCTGACAAGCCGCATATGTCCCGCGCTGACACTTGTCAGCGCGAAAGCTCGCTGTGATCCTGCTAGTCCTCCGGCACCACTCTCACCGCGCCCTTGTCGGCGCTGGTTGCGAATGCCGCATAAGCCCTCAGCGCCTTGGTAACGTTGCGCTTTCGTTTTTCGACCGGCTTCCAGCCCGCTCTGTCCTGTGCGATACGGCGGGACGCGAGTTCAGCGTCATCGACAGCGAGACGGATGGTTCGGTTCGGGATGTCGATCTCGATCATGTCGCCCTCGCGCACCAGGCCGATCAGGCCGCCTTCCGCCGCTTCCGGCGAAACGTGGCCGATCGACAGGCCCGACGTGCCGCCCGAGAAGCGCCCATCGGTCAACAGCGCACAGGCCTTTCCGAGGCCCTTGGATTTCAGGTAGCTGGTCGGATAGAGCATTTCCTGCATGCCCGGGCCCGCCGCGCGGCCCTTCGTAGCGGATGACGACAACATCGCCTGCCTTCACCTCGTTGCCGAGGATGGCCTTCACGGAAGCGTCCTGGCTCTCGAATACCCGCGCTGGTCCGGTGAACTTGAGAATGCTCTCGTCGACGCCGGCGGTCTTCACCACGCAGCCGTCAATCGCGATATTGCCCTTCAGCACCGCCAGGCCGCCATCCTTCGAGAAGGGGTGCTTGGCGCTGCGGATGACGCCCTTTTCACGGTCGAGGTCAAGGTCGTCCCAGCGCCGGTTCTGGCTGAATGCGACCTGCGTCGGGACACCACCGGGTGCCGCCATGAAGAAGTCGCGCACCTTTGCGCTGTTGGTCCGGGAAATATCCCAATGATCGATCGCCTGCCCGAGCGTGGCGGTGTGGACGGTCGCCTGGTCGCGATTGAGCAGGCCGGCCTCGTCGAGCTGACCGAGGATCGACATGATGCCGCCGGCGCGGTGTACGTCTTCCATGTGGACGTCGCTCTTGGCCGGGGCGACCTTGCAAAGCACCGGAACCCTGCGCGACAATCCGTCGATGTCGTCCATCGTGAAATCGACCTCGCCCTCGATCGCGGCGGCAAGGATATGCAGGACAGTATTGGTCGAGCCACCCATCGCGATATCCAGCGTCATCGCATTCTCGAACGACTTCTTCGACGCGATGTTGCGCGGCAGCACGCTCTGCGTCGTCCTGCTCGTAATAGCGCTGGGCGAGATCGACGATCAGGTGGCCCGCCTCGACGAAGAGGCGCTTGCGGTCGGCATGCGTGGCCAGCGTCGAGCCGTTGCCGGGCAGCGAGAGGCCGAGCGCTTCCGTCAGGCAGTTCATGGAATTGGCGGTGAACATGCCCGAGCATGAACCGCAGGTCGGGCATGCGGAGCGCTCGATGATCTTGACGTCCTCGTCCGACACCTTGTCGTCAGCGGCGGCGACCATCGCATCGACCAGGTCCATGGCCTGGGTCTTGCCCGCAAGCACCACCTTGCCGGCTTCCATCGGGCCGCCGGAGACGAAGACCGACGGAATGTTGAGGCGCATCGACGCCATCAGCATGCCGGGGGTGATCTTGTCGCAATTGGAGATGCAGACCATGGCGTCGGCGCAGTGCGCGTTGACCATGTATTCGACGCTGTCGGCGATCAGTTCGCGCGACGGCAGCGAATACAGCATACCGTCATGGCCCATGGCGATGCCGTCATCCACCGCGATCGTGTTGAACTCCTTGGCGACGCCGCCCGCCGCTTCGATCTCGCGCGCCACGAGCTGGCCGAGGTCCTTGAGATGCACATGGCCCGGCACGAACTGGGTGAACGAGTTCACCACCGCAATGATCGGCTTGCCGAAATCGCTGTCCTTCATGCCTGTGGCGCGCCACAGGCCACGGGCGCCGGCCATGTTGCGGCCGTGTGTCGTTGTGCGGGAACGATAGGCTGGCATCGGGCTATTCCTGTTCTTCGGAGCGCTGAAGTCCGCACGAAACGGAGCGCCATCTCATCGGATATAGCGCAAAGTGCTGCGCGTGCGATCCTAGAGCGTCATGTGGGGGTCAATAGCTCAAAATACAGGCAGAACACAACGTTCAGCGCGATTTTTTGCTGGCTACCTGCGAGAGCAGCCTCAGCTATTCATGTTGCCGCCGCCTTTGCATCCACCGGGATAACGTCGACGGATTGCTCCGCCTCCTGCCCGCCCGTGGTCTTCAGCACACCGACGATCGGCGCGACATCGGAATAATCGCGACCGTAGCCGACAACGATATGATCGTTGGAGGCAAGCATGTCGTTGGTCGGATCGAACTCGATCCACCCCGCCTCGCGGCCGCACCACACCTTTACCCAGGCGTGCATGGCGTCGGCGCCTTCGAGCCGCTCCTTGCCGGCGGGCGGAATGGTGCGGAGGAAGCCGCTGACATAACCGGCGGGAATGCCGAGCCCGCGCAAGCCGGCAATCATCACATGCGTAAAGTCCTGGCAGACGCCCCGCCTGAGCTCGAAGGCGTCGCGCGCCCGCGTCGCCACGGTGGTTGCCTCGCCGTCATAGGTGAAATCATTGTTGATGCGCGTGCAGAGATCGCGGGCGATTGCCCACACCGAACCCTTGATCTCGGCTTTCGGCAGCGTAGGCGGTGATGTCGCGGTCGATGCCCACGTGATCGCTTGCGGCAAGGAAATGCTGCGGAGAATCCGCTGCCAGAGACAGGACATTCGCCACTTGCTCGTGCAGCCGCGGCAGGTCCGGCGAAACATCCAACCCGGGCTCCGGCCGAGAAACGATGACCCGCGCGCTCATTTTCACGTCGAGCGTTTCGTGCGCCTCACGGCATACGATGGCGGAAACGCTGGTGCCGAAGAAGTCGAGGAAGTCGGAACGCTCCGTGGGCGACGGCGAGAACGACAGCGATGACGCCACCACGCGCTGAATGCCGGGGATGGTCGATGGCAGAACGCGCACCTGATGGCGCCCGCCGCCGGCCCAGGCGTCGTAGTCATAGTGGAGGGTGAGGCGGATGTCGTACTGCATATCTGACGCGCCGTTACCCGAAATATGCTTGCGACAGCTTCTCGTAGAGGTGCGCTATCTCGAACGCCAGATCCTCCAGCGCCTCGGAAGAGAGTTCCACCGCCTCCTTCGTCGCCAGCCCGGTATGCAGGCGCCAGATCTCCTTGGCCGGCTCGGAGAGGCCGCGACGATCGGCATCCGGCAGATGATCGATCTCGCCCTTCAGCCGCTCGAGCTGAAACAGCACAGAGCGCGGATTGAGCGGATCGAGCGCGAGCAGATCGACGACCGTATGGCGGCCCGAGCGCACGGTATACTGGCGGCGGTGGGTCATGACGCTGTCGCCGATCTCCAGCATCATGTCGAGCGCACCTTCCGGCGCATCTTCGCGGGTGACGCGGCTCAGCGTTCGCGCCATCTGGATCGCCCGCTCCAGCCTGCGGCCGATCTCCAAAAACCGCCAACCTGTAAAGCGGTACATGTTTTCGTGGAGAAGGCCCGAAAATCCCGCGATCTTGCGCAGCAGGATCGTCATGGCCCGTGTCGCGTCGTCGCCCGGTTCGACCTTGCCGGCGAAACGATGCAGCGTCGTGGACAAATCGCGAAGGGCCAGCCATCCGTCGGGCGAGAAACGGTCGCGGATCTGGCCGGCACTGTAGACGGCGCTGTCGATCGTGCCGAGAAGCCCAACCGGGATCGCCGCCAGCATGTCGATGCCGAGCGGCTCCATATACTCGCGAACATCCGCCAGCAGCGGCAATGCCGGATCGTCGGTTTCGGCGAGGCGAACGTGATAGGCGCGCAGCACGCGCACCGTGTCTTCCGCCCGTTCGACATAGCGTCCGAGCCAGGTAAGGTTCTCGGCGGCGCGGCTGGGCAGGCTGCCCGGCAGGCGGCGGCGGAAATCGGCGCCTGCTCCCGGCAGCAGCGTATCGCGCTCGACCGCACTCCTTGGAAACCACCCACACATCGGCAGCGTGACCGCCGCGCTGCATGGCAATCGCGGTCGCATCCTGCGTCTCGCCAATACGCGCAAAGCCACCCGGCATCACGATCCAGCCCTGCGGCGTCCGCGCCAGATAGACGCGCAGCGTTGCCGGCCGGGGCTCAAGGCCGCCATTCACATAGACCGGGGTGGTGGACAGCTTCACGGCCTCCTGGCCGACAAACTGTGCGCCATCCTCCCGCAGCCGCGCGATCAGCTCGGCGCGTTTCTCCGCGCTGAGCGAAGAGCCCAGTACAGTGTTGCGCTCGTCTTCGAAGGCAAGCCGCGTGGAGAGCGCAGGTCCGACGATCATGTGGTCGAGATTGTCGATCACGTGCTCGCGTTCCGCCGCCTGCCCGCACCACCATGTCGCAATCGACGGCAGCATCAGGTCCTCGCCACGCAGCCGGCGCGAAAGAGTTGGCAGGAAGGCCAGGAACGCCCGCGTTTCCATGATGCCCGAGCCGAGCGCGTTGACCATCGCGACCGAGCCTTGCCGAACCGCTTGCGCCAGCCCCGGCGTGCCGATGCGAGAACTGCCGTTGAGCTCCAACGGATCGGCAAAGGCCGCATCGAGGCGGCGCCATACAACGCTGATCGGCTTCAACCCGGCGACGGTGCGAACCATCAGCCGGCCGTTGGTGACCGTGAGGTCCTCGCCCTCGAGCAGCATGATGCCGAGATAGCGGGCGATGTAAGCGTGCTCATAGTACGTCTCGTTGAGCGGTCCCGGCGTCATGATCGCGACGCGCCCTTCCGGATCGGCCGCGGTATCGACCAGCGCGTCACGGAAGCGGCGGAAGAAGCCCGCGAGGCGATGGACATGCATCTCGCCATAGATGTCGGACAGCGCGCGCGTCGTAGCGACACGGTTTTCCAGGGCAAAACCGGCGCCCGAAGGCGCTTGCGTCCGGTCGCCGAGCACCCACCAGCCGCCATCCGGACCACGCGCCATTTCGAAAGCGCAAAAATGCAGGAAGTGGCCATCAGCGGGCCGGACCCCGGCCATGGGCCGCAAATACTCCGGGCTGGATGCAATCAAACCGGGTGGCAGAAGCCCCTGCAGAACAAGCTGGTTGTCACCATAAATGTCGGCAACGATTGCCTCGAACAGGTCGGCCCGCTGGATCAATCCTGCGCTGATCGTCGCCCATTCGGTTTCGTCGATAAGCAGCGGAACATGCGATAGGGGCCACTGGCGCTCATTCGTGCCGACATTGTCATAGACGCGGTAATACACGCCGGCATCACGCAAATATTGGTCGGCACGCGCGAACCGCTTCGAAAGTTCCTGCGGCCCAAGCTCTTCGAGCGCCGCAATGAAACCGGCCCAGATCGGACGCGCGTTACCATCGGCATCCACCATCTCGTCCGGAACGCCCGGCAACGGACGGTAGCTGTCAAGCAACCGCCTGGTCGGAACCTTGCCTCGCTTGCGATTCTCTTTCCCCTCACTCATAGCCCCTTACAATCCAGCTGGCCTTCGAAGGTCAAGCGTCATGGGGAAATCCGCCGCAGGCCGCTCCTCGCTGATCTCGAATGAGGACGGCGTATGGCCATAGGCTTCGAAGCGGGCCAACCGCCTCGCCTCGGCCTCATTGGCGTTGACGGGAAAGGTTTCGTAGTTGCGCCCGCCAGGATGCGCCACGTGATAGACGCAGCCACCGACCGATCGGCCGCTCCAGCGGTCGTAAATGTCGAAGACGAGCGGGGTGTTGACCGGCAAGGCCGGATGCATGCCGGACGACGGTTGCCAGGCCTTGAAGCGCACGCCGGCTACCGAGACTTCGCGGTCGTCGGTGACCCTCATCGGCACCAGTCGCCGATTGCACAGCACCGCGTGGCGCTGCGGATTGAGACCCTCGGTCCTGCACCTGCAGCCGCTCGACCGAGGAATCGACGAAGCGAACCGTGCCGCCGATCGCCCCCTGCTCGCCCATGACATGCCATGGCTCAAGCGCCTGCCTGATTTCCAGTTTGATGCCCTGCTGACTGATTTCGCCGCAATAGGGAAAGCGGAATTCGAGCTGAGCGTCGAACCACTCCGGCCGGAACTCGAAACCGTTCTGGCGAAGATCCTCCAGCACGTCGAGGAAGTCCTGCCAGACATAATGCGGCAGCATGAAGCGGTCGTGCAGCGCGGTGCCCCAGCGCGTGAATTTTCCGTCCAGCGGCGCCTTCCACAACCGCGCAATGATGGCGCGCACCAGCAATTGCTGCGCCAGGCTCATGCGCGCATTGGGCGGCATCTCGAAACCGCGGAACTCGACCAGGCCGAGCCGGCCGGTCGGCCCGTCGGGCGAAAACAACTTGTCGATACAGATTTCCGAGCGGTGGGTATTGCCGGTGACGTCGACCAGCAGGTTGCGGAACAGCCGGTCGACCAGCCATGGCAGCGGCGCCGGGCCGTTTCCCGGCGCGGGCACCTGCGCCATGGCGATCTCGAGTTCGTAGAGGCTGTCATGACGCGCCTCGTCGAAACGTGGCGCCTGGCTGGTCGGGCCGATGAACAGGCCCGAAAACAGGTAGGACAGCGCTGGATGCCGCTGCCAGTAGAGCACGAGGCTTTTCAGCAGGTCCGGCCGCCGCAGAAACGGGCTGTCATTTGGCGTAGCGCCGCCGACGACGACGTGATTGCCGCCGCCGGTGCCGGTGTGCTTGCCGTCGATCATGAATTTGTCGGCGCCCAGCCGCGACTGGCGCGCCTCTTCGTAGATTGCTGTGGTCGTCGCCACGCAATCGGCCCAACTCGATGCGGGATGGATATTGACCTCGATCACGCCCGGATCGGGCGCGACCCGGATGACGTTCAGGCGCGGATCGTGCGGCGGCGCGTAACCTTCGATATGAACCTTGAGATCGCACTGCCGCGCGGCTTCTTCCGCCGCCGCGATGAGTTCGAGATAGTCTTCCAGCGCCTCGACCGGCGGCATGAAGATGGTGAGGCGCCCATCGCGCGGCTCGACGGAAATTGCCGTGCGCACGGCTCCGCCGATCTCGCCAAGCTCCTGCTCGACGCGGTCCTGTTGCGGGGTGCTGGCGGTGAACGAAGCCTCTGCCTGGCGGCGGCCCATTTCGTCCGCGCCGCTGGCGCTTTCAGTAGCGACTTGTTCGGGCCTCGGTGGCAGAGGCCCGCGCGGCACCGAGGGATCGACAGGCACGATGAACGGAAACTGCGACGGCGGCACATGCGGCAGCGTGCCCAGCGGCAGACGGTAGCCAACCGGCGAGTTGCCCGGTACGAGGAATAGCCGCCCGCGACGCGTCTTCCATTTTTCCGACATCCAGCGCGGAGCCGTCGCGGCAGCGTTCCAACGCTGAACCGGCAGGACGTAGCCCGTGGGTTGGGTGAGGCCACGCTCAAACACGCGCGCCATGCGACTGCGTTCCTCGGGGTCGGAGAGCTTGGAATTGGAGGGATCGAGATTGTCCGGCAGATTGGCTTCCTTGAGAACCCATTCGCCCGGGTCCTCGTAAGCCTCGTCGACCATCCCGGCGTCGATGCCAAGTTCGACCGCGATGGTCTTCAGCAGAATCTCCGCATCCTTCGGGCTGGGATCGGACTCGCCCTTCTCGGCAGCGATCAGATCCGGGTCGCGCCAAACCGGCTCGCCATCGGCGCGCCAGTAGAGCGAGAACGTCCAGCGCGGCAGGGTTTCGCCGGGATACCACTTGCCCTGTCCGTAGTGCAGGAAGCCGCCCGGCGCGAAGCGATCGCGGAGCCGCCGGATCAGGACATCGGCTTTCTCGCGCTTGGTAGGGCCGACTGCGGCAGTGTTCCATTCTTCCGACTCGAAATCGTCTATCGCCACGAAGGTAGGCTCGCCGCCCATCGTCAGGCGGACATCCTGTTCTTTCAGAGCCTCGTCGACCTTGCCGCCCAGCCGGTCGAGCGCTTCCCAGGATTCGTCGGAGAACGGCTTGGTGATGCGCGGGTGCTCGGCGATGCGGTCGACGCGCATCGCGAAATCGAACTCGACATTGGCGAAGCTGGCCATGCCGCTGATCGGCGCCGCATTGCGAAAATGCGGTGTCGCCGCCAGGGGCACGTGGCTTTCACCGGTTAGCAGGCCGGAGGTCGGATCGAGACCAATCCAGCCAGCGCCGGGCAGGTAGACCTCGCACCAGGCATGCAGGTCGGTGAAATCCACAGCGGTTCCCGCCGGACCATCCAGCGCAGCAAGGTCAGGCTTGAGCTGGATCAGGTAGCCGGAGACGAAACGCGCTGCGAAACCGAGATGCCGAAGCACCTGGACCAGCAGCCAGCTCGAATCGCGGCACGAACCCTTCGCCAGCGATAGCGTCTCCTCCGGCGTCTGCACGCCGGGCTCCATCCGCACGATGTAGTTCACCTCGCGCTGGATTCGTGCATTGAGATCAACGACGAAGTTTACCGTATTTGTCGGCGTGCGGTCGATCGAGGCGACAAACCGCTGCATCAGCGGATCGGCCGGTTCGGGCTGGCGGTAGATCGAGAGATCCTCGCGCAGATCTTCCGGGTACTCGAACGGCCAGATTTCGGCCGCAGGTTCGACGAAGAAGTCGAAGGGATTGTAGACCGTCATGTCGGCGACGAGATCGACCTCGATCTTGAATTCCGTCACCGGCTCCGTGAACACGTAGCGCGCGAGGAAATTGCCGTATGGGTCTTGTTGCACATTCACGAAATGGTTCGCCGGTGAGATCCTCAGCGAGTGCGAAAGCACCTTGGTGCGCGAATGCGGCGCTGGCTTCAGCCGGATGATCTGCGGCCCTAGAGTAACCGGGCGATCGTATTTGTAGTGCGTGAGGTGATAGACGGCTGCCAGAATTGCCATTTGGGGCGCAGATACCTTTCAGCGGAAGCGGGAGTTCACACTTCCACAAATCCGCGAGCGTGGCCAAGCTTTTATTGCAGTGCAGCGGTGTCACACCCTCCTCACTCAAGGGCAAAAGGAACCGGCAGTGCCCTCATGCCGCGTCGATCTCGGCCTGCAGCGCCGACATGTGCGCGCCAGCAACTTCACTTGCTGCACGCTCGATCGCCCGAAACCGCGCCACCACCGCAAGCCCGACAGCAGTAAGCTGCGTTCCGCCGCCCTTCTTGCCGCCGGTTTGCGCCGAAACCACCGGCTTGCCGAATAGACGGTTCATTTCCTCGACCAGATCCCAGGCATGCTTGTACGACATGTCCATGCGCCGGGCAGCCGCGGAGATCGATCCAAATGCAGCGATATGCTCAAGCAGTTCGATCTTACCTGGACCGATGCGTCCGTCCGGGTCGAGATTGATGCGCAGGCTGAGCGACGGCATTCTTGGGCTCCGATACAGCCTATCGATACAGCCATGGCCGAAGTGAGGAAAGCGCCGGCAATACGCTCAAACCACCTTGAAGCCGGAATCGATCGGCATCGAAATGCCGTTTATCATCGATGCGCGGTCCGAAAGCAGGAATAGCACGACCTCCGCTACTTCCTCCGGTTCGATGAAGCGTCCGAGCGGCATGCGCGACAGCATCGGCGCCGCCTTCACCGGATCGCTCCAGGCCTTCTTCGCCATCGCAGTAAGCGTGATCGCCGGGTTGACGCAGTTGACGCGGATGCCATGCCGGCCAAGCTCATTGGCCATCACCCTGCTCATCGCATCGAGCGCGCCTTTGGAAGCGCAGTAGGCCGCATGATCGGCAAAGCCGATGAACGCCGACATGCTCGAGACATTGACGATTGCGCCGCCCTGCCCCGCGGCAATCCGCGCCTTTGCATATTCCTGGACGAAGATGAGCGGGGCGCGCGCATTGACGGCCAAGAGCTGGTCGAACGACGCGACTGTAACGTCCAGTATGGACTCGAGAATGGTGAAGCCGGCGCAGTTCACGAGGTAGTCGACCGGCTGAGCCGCCTGCGCGACGGAGCGCGTAGCGTCGGCGTCCACCAGATCTGCAGCTAATGTGCGGCATCCAGTTTCGGAGCTAAGTGATTCAAGATCCTCGACACTTCGGCTGACAGCGACCACTGACGCACCGCGGTGAGCCAGCATAAGGGCTATCGCCCGCCCGATGCCCTTGCCGGCGCCGGTGACCAGCACCGACTTGCCGGCGAAATCAGCGGCAGTCGTCTGCGCGGCATCAGCCATTGGACCGCGCCCCGGCAATCTTGGCCTGCAGGATGACCACGGCCAGCAGGAACAGGCCGCGAATGACCGATTGCCAGTAGGCGGAAAGCGATATCCATCCGAGGCCGTTCTCGAAGTTCAGAATATTGAACACCATGGCCAGCAACATCGCCCCCGCCAGCGTCGCGCCGATCGAGCCGACGCCGCCGGTAAGCAGCGTTCCGCCGACCACCACGGACGCGATGGCGAACAGTTCCCAGCCGACGCCTTCGGTTGGCTGGCCCGCGCCAAACTGCGCGGCGAGGATGACGCCCGCCATACCCGCGCACAGGCCGGAGGTGATGTAGATTCCCATCAGCGTGCGCTCGACCTTCAAACCCATGAGCTTGGCTGTCGCCTCTCCGTCGCCGATCGCCAGAATCCGCCGGCCCACAGGGTGCCGCTCCAGCGCTATCCAGCCGGCGACGTAGAAGGCGAGCGCGATCCACCCCGGGATCGGAAACCCAAGGAAATCGCCTTGCCCGATCTCGGTGAAGCCGGTGTCGTAGGACACCGATACCGATTGGTTGCCAGCCAGGAGCAGTCCTGTTCCATAGGCCGCAAGCATGCTCGCCAGTGTCGCTATGAAGGGCTGTATCCTCAACTGCGTAATCACCACGCCGTTGATGGTGCCCACGATCAAACCGGCACCCAGCCCGCCAAGCAGCCCCACCGCCCAGTGAACAGGCGACAGCAGCGCCGCCACAACGCTGGCCATGGCCGCCGTGCCCCCAACCGATAGGTCGATGCCGCCGGTCATGATCACCAATGCCATGCCGAGCGCGATCAGCGCGAACATCGAATTGTAGCGCAGGAACGAGAGCGCGTTGTATTGCGAGATGAAATTGTCGTAACGCAACGCTCCGAACAGGGTGAGCGCGATCAGCGCCGCGATGACGCCGAGCCGCGCCAGATCGATGGTCGAACGCGGCGCAAACGATCCCAGGAAGCCGAGGCGCGAGACGATGGTGTTCATGGCCTAGCCCTTGTCCGCACGCTGCTGAATGAAGACAGCGAGCACGATCAGCCCCGCCTTTACCACCAGCGCTGCCGCATCCGGAACGCCGTTGGCCAGCAGAGTGTAGCGCACCAGCTGGATGACGAATGCCCCGAGCAACGTGCCGAGCACGTTCGCGCGGCCACCGGTCAGCAACGTGCCGCCGACCGCGACCGCGGCGATTGCATCGAGTTCCATGCCGAGGCCAACCAGATTGGCGTCGCTGGCCGAGTTGCGGGCCACGACGATCAACCCGGCAATTCCAGCAAGCGCGCCGCTGATCACATAGACAAGCCGCTTGACCCGCACTGCCGGGATGCCGGCAAGCCGCGCCGCCTTCTCGTTGCCGCCAACCGCGATGATCTGCCGCCCGATGCCCGTCCGCCGCACCACAAAGGCCGCTGCGGCCACCACGATCACCATGATAATCACCTGGGCTGGTATGCCGAAGACGCGGCCCAGCGCGACAAACTGGAACGCCTCGTTCTTGAAAACCTGCAGATTTCCATTGGTCATTACCTGCGCGATGCCGCGCCCGGCAATGAACAGCACCAGCGTCGCCACGATCGGCTGGATCGACCATCGGGTGATGAGGAAGCCATTGAACCAGCCAAGTGCCCCGGCGACCACCACCGGCACGATGAAGGCCAGCGTGATGGCAACGACTGGGTTGGAGATCGGATAGATCGTGCCGAGAAAGATCATCGGCGCCAATGCCCCTGAAATCGCCATCAGCGACCCGACTGAGAGATCGATGCCGCCGGTGGCAATCACCAGCGTCATGCCGACCGCGACGATGACGATTGTCGCAACCTGGGTCAGGTTAACGTTGAGCGTTTGCCATGAAAGGAAGTTGGGCGTGACCGCCATATTGAAGGCGATAAGCACCAGAAATGCCGCGAGTGTGCCGTAGCGGCTGATCCAGGCCAGCGACCTGCCTTTCGGCGGGGTGGACGCGGTGGAAGTCGCATCGACCGCCGTCATGCCGCCTCGCCATCCTGATGCGCCATGGCAGCCATCAGCCCTTCCTCGGTTAGGTCGCCTGCGGCGATCCGAGCGACGGAAACGCCATCGCTCAGCACTGTGACATGGTCGGCGGCAGCAATCAGTTCCTCAAGCTCCGAAGAGATCATGAGCACGCTCAGCCCATCGTCGGCGAGATTGCGCAGCAGCTTGAGAATCTCCGCCTTAGCGCCGACATCGATGCCGCGCGTCGGTTCGTCGACGATCAGCAACCTGGGGTTCATGCAGAGCCAACGCGC
This sequence comes from uncultured Alphaproteobacteria bacterium, assembly GCA_963829135.1. GTDB lineage: Bacteria > Pseudomonadota > Alphaproteobacteria > Rhizobiales > Rhizobiaceae > Kumtagia. The sequence goes on from CAWHHO010000005.1 coordinate 675,673, forward strand.
CAGAAGAACCTTCTGCTGGTTGCCGCCGGAAAGCTCGCGAACTGGCTGTTCAGGCGATGCGCATTTGACGCCCAGTGCTTTGATGTAGCGATCGACGATCTCTTGCTGCCTGGCGCGGTCGACAATGCCGGATTTCTGCAGGCGCGGCAGGATGGCGAGCGTCATATTCTCGCGCACGCTCATCTCGGGAACGATACCCTCGATCTTGCGGTCTTCGGAGACAAAACCCATTCCAGCGGCAATCGCGTCGGAAGGCTCCGAATAGCTGGATTCGCGCCCGTCTATTTTCACGGTCCCGCCATCGCGCCGGTCGGCGGCGTAGATCAGCCGCGCGGTCTCCGTGCGGCCGGAGCCGAGCAGCCCTGCAAGGCCGGCGATCTCCCCCTTGCCGATCGTCAGCGACACGTCGCGCACCCGCATGCCGGCAGACAGGTTCTGCGCATCTACCAGTGTCGCGCCATCCGCGCCCTCGCGGTTGCGCGCCGCAGCAGTGAACGCCGTCAATTCCTTGCCGAGCATCGTTCGGACAAGATCGATCTTGGAAATATCCTTCATCGCACTGACGGCAACGGTGCGGCCATCGCGCATGATCGTTACCCGGTCGCAGATCGCGTAGAGTTCATCCAGGCGGTGGCTGATGAAGATCGTGGCGACCCCATCCTTTTTAAGCGTGCGGATCGTTTGAAACAGCACCGCGACTTCCCGCTCGTCCAGCGAAGAAGTAGGCTCGTCCATGATGACCAGCCGCGCATTCTGCGTAACGCCGCGCGCGATCGCAACCATCTGGCGGGTTGCAGCTCCGAAGTCCTCCAGCGGGCGGTCGACATCGACGTCGAGATTGAAGCGCTTCAGCACCGCCCGCGCTTCTGCACGCATCCGGCGACGATCGACCAGGCCAAGCACCGTGCGCGGCTCACGGGCGAGGAAGATGTTCTCCGCCACCGAGCGGTGCGGCGCCAGATTGATCTCCTGATAAATCGTCGCGATGCCGGCGGCCTGGCTGTCGGCGGTCGAGCCAAACTTCACGTCCTGGCCATTAAATGTCACCGACCCCGCGTCGCGCGTATACGCGCCCGTCAGGATCTTGATCATGGTCGATTTGCCGGCGCCGTTCTGGCCGACAAGCGCCATGACCTCGGCTTCGCCGACGTCGAGCGATGCGGTGGTCAACACTCTGACCCCCGAAAAGCTCTTGTCGATGCCGCTCATCGATAGAAGCATGACAGGGCTCCTCGATACGATCCATTATTGCCCATGCAGCGGCTGCAGCGCAATCACCATGGACAGTGGGCAGTAGGCAATCGGGAGTGGGAAAAGGCACGCTGGTTTCTGACTCTGCCGCGCGCCCGATCCTACTGCCGACTGCCTATTCCTGATTGCCTTAAGATGATCAGTAAGCGTTGGGGAGTTCAGCCGCTGCGTTGGAAGGGTCGTAGAAATTGTCGATGTTCTTCACCCAGGCTTCGATCTTTTCGCCCTTGGCGTAGCGGGCCATGGTCTCGAAGGCCTTCGGGCCGAAGCGCGGGTTGCACTCGACAACCGCATTGATTTTACCGTCGACCACTGCCTGAACGGCCTCCTTGCCTCCATCGATCGACAGCACGAGTACATCCTTGCCCGGCACCTTGCCGGCGGCTTCGAGGGCGGCAATCGCGCCCATCGCCATCTCGTCATTATGCGCGTAGATCACGTCGGCGTCTGGATGCGCCTGTAGAAGCGACTCTGCCACCTGCCTGCCCTTGTCGCGAGCGAAATCGCCGGTTTGCGAGGCCAGGATCGTAAAGCCGCCGGCAGCCGTGATCGCCTCGTCGAAGCCCTTCTTTCGATCATTGGCAGGCGACGAGCCAGTTGTGCCTTCAAGTTCGATAATCTTGGTTTTGCCGTTCGCATTCTTGACGAGCCATTCAGCTACACGCTTGCCTTCATCGATGAAGTCCGAGCCAATGAAGGTCACATAGTCTTCGCCCGCCTTGGCCAGCGACTGGTCGACGTTTCGGTCGAGCAGGATAACCGGAATGCCGGCCTTCTTGGCGGCCATGACGGCGGGAATAAGCGGCTTCTCTTCGCGTGGAGCGAGGAAGATCAGGTCGACGCCTTGCGCAATCATCGAATTGACGTCGGCGACCTGTTTGGCGGCCGAGCCGGCGGCATCGGTGTAAACGAGCTGGAAGCCGAGCTCGGCGGCCTTATCCTGCATGCTCTTTGTCTGGGCGATGCGCCAAGGGTTATTCGATTCGGTCTGAGCGAAGCCGACCTTGTAGGTGTCCTTTGCGGCAAGCGGGGGCAGGCCCTGAGCCAGCGTTACGCCTGCGGTCATTGCAACGGCGCAAAATGCGCCCGCGGAAAGTAGCAGCATGCGACGTGTGATCGAAGTCATTGGCATTTCTCCCTTTTCCCAAAGCTCCGGCTTCTGGACGGCCGGTGGAAGCAACGAATTTGCTTCACATTTCGAAATCTTGCGCTAATAATATTAGCAGTCAAGGGAAAATATGAACAGACGGGAGCCCTTGACCTCCGGCCCGTCTCCGCGCAGGGAAGCTCAAACCCGTCAGACAGGGATGGAATCGCATGGCCGAGGCCCAAGGGACCGGCAACGTACGGCCCGACCGCAAGCGCGGAAGGCCGACGATGACAGACGTGGCGCGGGTCGCGGGCGTTTCACAATCCAGCGTGTCGCTGGTTCTCAATCAGATGTCCGGCGCTCGCATTTCCGCCGAAACGCAGCAGCGCGTGTTGGATGCGGCGCGCCAGATCGGCTACGAACTTCCGGCAATTCGCCGCGAGGCGAGCACCCTCTCGGACCGCCGGACGATCGCTTATCTTGTCGACGAAATCTCCACCAGCCCTCATCCGGTGGTCAATCTGGACGGCGCCCGCGACTATGCGTTCGAGCAGGATTTCCTCGTCGCGGCGCATGTGACGCGTTCCAACCCCGAATTGGAGGAAGCTACGATCAGTGCGATCAAGCGTGACCGTTCGGTGATCGGCGTCATCTATTCGACCATTTTCACCCGCCGCATCACCCTGCCGAAATCGCTAGACGATGTGCCGACGGTGCTTCTCAACTGCTATGCCGAACCGCGCAGGCACATTTCGATCCTGCCCGGAGAAGTCGCGGGCGGCTTTGCCGCTACTGCGCATCTGACGTCCCTCGGCCATCGCCGGATCGGCTTCATCAATGGCGAACCCTGGATGGACGCTTCCGTCGATCGCCTGAAAGGCTATCGGCAGGCGCTGGCAACGGTCGACGTTGCCTTTGACGGAGCGCTGGTGCGCAATGGCGACTGGCTGCCACTCACCGGCTACCACCACGCGTTCGACCTTTTGGCGCTCGACAACCCGCCGACAGCGATTCTTTGCGGTAACGATTTGATGGCGATCGGCGTCATGGAGGCGGCGAGCGAACGAGGTCTGCGTGTTCCTGGTGACCTGTCGGTGATGGGCTATGATGACCAGGAACTGGCGCGATATACGCATCCGCCGCTTTCCACGCTGGTGCTGCCGAACTACGAGATGGGACAGCGCGCCGCCGAAGCTCTTCTCGACATTACCCTGCACGGCAAGCAGCTTCGTCCGATCACCTTTAAGATAGACGGACCGCTGGTGCCAAGGGCTTCCACCGGTCCGCATACCGCCACGGCGGTGCCGCGCGCAGTTCGCAGCTAGCCCATCAACGCGACTTTGCGTTTCGCTCCACCAGCCTCCCGCCATGACCGGAACCGGTGCGTGGCGGCAGCGAACGATATTTTCATTGCTCGCGCCACGGAGTACCGGCTCTTGCCCTCGTCGAACATGCGGTAGCAGCACTCCACGCCGTCCGAAGTGAGTTTGCCTTCCGGTGTCTTGTTGTGCGGGTTGGACGGGTCGAATTGCTCCATCGTTGGCTGAACCATCGCCTTGAGGCGCGCCAGATCGGCTTCTATCGAAGTGATTAGATCCAGGACCGGCTGGGCATCGACAAGCTTCGCGGTGTCGGGCATCGGACTTTCCTCTATCGGCAAACCTTAGCCTATATAGGCAATAGTTCGCTGAGAGTAAGGGTATGGAATTGCTCGTTCGGCCGCATCCGCAAAAGATTGTTCCTGATTGCCTGGCTGTTCAGCATGCGATTGGCGGCAGCACGAAGCCCGGAGCCGCGCGGGGCGGCGTTTGAACGAGCCATCATCAGGGAAGAAAAAAGCCGGCAGCCTTAGGCCGCCGGCTTCGTTCCAAGCATCCGGATATTGCTATTCGGCCGCTTGCAGGTTGACCCCGCTTTCGGCCAACTGAGTCAGCTTCTTGTCGGTCGCTTCTTCTTCCTTCAGATTCTGTGCGAGCACGGCCGCACAGTCCGAACGTCCGAGTTCCTTGGCCCACGCGACCAATGTCCCGTAACGCGTGATCTCGTAATGCTCGACAGCCTGCGCCGCTGCAATCAAGGCGGCGTCCAGTACTTTTTTGTCGGCGATATCGCCAGCCAGCTCGTCGGCTTCTTCCAGGATGCCATCTATCGCCGGGCAATTGACCTGCTTGGCTCTCACGCCATGCAGTTCAAACACTTCTTCGACGCGCGCGATATGGCCCTTGGTCTCGGTGAGGTGTTTTTCAAATCCCGCCTTCAGGCTCGGATTTGTCGCCTTGTCGATCATTTTCGGCAAGGCCTTTTCGATCTGTTTCTCGGCATAATAGATGTCTCGTAGCGTATGCACGAACAGATCATCTAGCGTTTCGATGTCTTTTGAAAAAAAGCCCATGGCTTCACTACCTCTTTACTCTTGCTATTCGGGGAGCGGACAGGGGGTTGCCCTCGCTGCACCTGGCCTCGCCGATGAACGGCTGCTTTTTGAACGCCTCGCTTTCAGGGCGGTTCCTTTAAGGGCGAATTTTTGTCCCTCAGCCGTGCGTAACCGAAATCGGATACGCAGCCCACCGCGAGCGGCATCGCTGCGAAACCGTGTGGTTTGAAAGTCACATCCGGCTCAAAGCGGGCATATGGCCTCAAATCACCCCGGCAAAACCGCATTTTAGCCATAAAGCGACGTGGTTTCGACTGAACTTCAACACCGCGTTCACGGAGGATTCACGACTGCCGGCTAAGATGGTCGTTCTATCGGACGGGACATCCGAGGACAGGGAATTACGACGATGGTTATCTGGACAAGCCTTACCACTTACGCATTTGCAATCCGCGAGTTCATCGCACCGACCTATCGCCCCGAGCGGCATTATATGCGCGGCCCCGGCCCTGCCTGTGCACGCCGCCGTAACGGCATATCGATCGACGCTCGCGCTACGTTCCATTGATCGGCAGTCAACTGCGTCGCCGTCCCTCGCGGACGCCGTGCGGCGCAGAACTGCTGCGCACGCTTGTCCCTTCTCCGCTTTTCGCCTTCGACGTGTGAGGTTTCGCAACCTTCCATCACGGAACATCGCAACCCCGCGATCAGGTCCTCCGGCACCGGTCTCGAAGCGGAAACCGAATTTCCCGATTGCTGATCTCTTAACGCCCGTTGCCGCCTGAACACTGCGGCAGCGTGTCCGGTGATATCGAATCAGATCGCTTCTCTTATCGTCAAACCAATTTGCAAATAATTTCGGCTGGCTGTCGAAATGCGCACGGCACGCGCGACATGAGATCGGTACGCGAAAAAGCGGCCCGACGATCGAGGAGACCTGCCATGCAATATATGCTGATGATCTATCTGAATGAGGCCGAAGCCGCGAAAATCCCCCGTGAGCGAATGGAAAAGATGCTGCCCGCATATGCTGCCTATACCGAAGCAATGCATAAGGCGGGGGCCTGGGTTGCTGGAGACCGGTTGCGCCCAACCAGCACGGCGACCACAGTGCGGATGCGCGATGACAAACTCCAGGTTCTCGATGGACCTTATGCCGATACCAAGGAACAATTCGGCGGCTTCTATGTCGTCGAAGCTGAAGACCTCGATGCGGCCATCGACTGGGCCAAGCGATGTCCCGCAGCGGCGCATGGTGTGATCGAAGTGCGTCCCCTTTGGCATATGGAGCCGTAGTGAGCCCCATCCGGAAGCCGCGAGACGCGACGCGGGCGGCAGCGGAAGCCACCGCCCGGCACAGTTACGGCAGGCTTCTGGCGGTTCTTGCGTCCCGCACCCGTGACGTCGCCGCCGCAGAGGATGCGCTGGCCGACGCCTTTGCGGCAGCTATCGCCCAATGGCCGACGAGCGGCGTGCCCGACAATCCCGAGGGCTGGCTGCTGACGGTCGCCCGCCGCCGAACTGTTGATCGACGGCGGCGCTATCAGGCCAGCCTTGATGCCCAGGACCATCTCTTGCTGATCGGCGAGGAGATCAACGCCATGGAACTGCAGGCCAACGGTGACGGCGTTCCCGACAATCGGCTGGCATTGATGTTTGCATGCGCGCATCCGGCGATCGACCCCGCGATCCGCGCGCCGCTGATTCTGCAGACCGTGCTCGGACTTGACGCCGCCGCTATCGCTTCGGCGTTCCTGATCCCTCCAGCAACCATGGGGCAGCGCCTGGTTCGTGCCAAGACCAAGATCAGGCAGACCGGCATTCCGTTCCGCCTGCCCGAGCGCGCCGACCTGCCTGAACGGCTCGATGCTGTACTTGAGGCGATCTATGCGGCTTTTACCGAAGGCTGGACGGATCCTGCCGGCACCGAAGCCCACCGCCGTGACCTTGCCGACGAAGCGATTTGGCTGGGACGGCTGGTGGTTTCGCTTCTGCCGGATGAGGCGGAGGCGCTCGCGCTGCTGGCGCTGATGCTTTTCGCCGAAGCCCGGCGCCCCGCGCGTCGCACTGCGGATGGCGAGTATGTTCCTTTGGCGGACCAGGACACCGCGCGTTGGGACCACGCGGCGATCGACGAGGCGGAACGGCTCTTATCGCGCGCCAACCGGTTGGAAGGCACGGGCCGGTACCAGATCGAGGCGGCGCTCCAATCGGTCCATTGCGCCCGCCGCCATAGTGGGTGCACTGACTGGCCGGCGATCGCTCAACTCTACGATGTTCTCTCCAGGCTCGCCTACTCGCCGGTTGTCGAGATCAACCGTGCGATTGCGCATGCGGAGTGCGACAAGACCAGCCTGGCACTAGCGATGCTTGAGCGCCTGGGCGCCGACCGGCGCTTGAACCAGTACCAGCCCTATTGGGCGGCGCGTGCCGTAGTCCTTGCACGCCTTGGGCGCAATGCCAGCGCCGCCGACGCCTACCGGCAGGCAATCAGCCTTGAGCGTGATCCTTCGGTTCAGCGATTTCTGCAGGCACGACTTGCAGAACTCGGCCGTCCGAATTGACTACCAGAAGCGGTGCCCCTGATTTACGCTTGCGATCGCCGGATCCAGCTTAAGCCGCTCGCACAGCGCGACGATGTTGGTCCATTCCGGGCGCGGGCAATCGCCGACCGGATGCCAATGCGCCAGCATCAACAGATAGACGTCGGCGATTGTCCGGTCGCTTCCCACCAGCCACTGCCGATGCGCGAGTTCCTTGTCGAGAATGGCGAAGCCACGATCGGCCTCGCGGATCGCCGCCTGCTTGACCGCGTCAACGCCGCCGACTTCTATTGTCGATCGCTTCGCGAAATAAAACTGCATCAAGGTCGGGTAGAGCATCGTCGCCAGAAACAGCATCCAGCGAAGGAATGCCGGTCGCTCGGGCGAACCCGGCGCAGGGCCGAGGCCGGCGTCCGGAAAGCGCTCTGCCAGCAGCAGGCAGATTGCCGCCGACTCGGTCATCGTGGTGCCGTCCGGCAAGCCGAGCGCCGGCACCTTGCCGAACGGGCTAAGGTCGGAATACCCGGCCGGAGGCGCCTTGCGTTCGACATGGACCAACTCGAAGGGCGCTCCCGCAATGGTCAACGCCGCTTCGACGACAAATCCGCCGGACATTGGCCGGCTGTAGAGCTTATACATTGAGACCCTCCAGACTGCCTGAAGACAGCCGATACGAAGCCCGCCGTCAACCGCCAGGCCGGAGGGTGGATCGCGTCGGCTGGCTAGCCGCCCAGCCCCTCGAACAGGATCGTCGACAAGTAGCGCTCGGCGAAGGACGGAATGATAACGACGAGGTTCTTGCCGGCGTTTTCCGGTCGCGATCCCACGACGATCGCCGCTTGCAATGCAGCACCCGACGAGATGCCGACCGGCACGCCTTCCAGCCGTGCCACCAGCCGCGCATTCGCGACCGCATCGTCGTTCGAGACCTTTACGATCTCGTCATAGACCGATGTATCGAGGATTTTCGGCGCGAAGCCCGCACCGATGCCCTGGATCTTGTGCGGACCGGGCTGGCCACCCGACAGCACCGGCGAGGCCTCGGGCTCAACCGCAACGACATGAAGCGACGGCTTGCGCTTCTTGATGACCTGGCCGACGCCCGTGATCGTGCCGCCGGTGCCGATGCCAGCCACGAAAATATCGACGCCGCCCTGCGTGTCGTTCCAGATCTCTTCAGCGGTGGTCTGGCGATGGATTTCCGGATTGGCCGGATTTTCGAACTGCTGCGGAATAACAGCGCCCGGCAGAGTCGCCGCCAGTTCGTCGGCCTTGGCGATAGCGCCCTTCATGCCTTTCGACCCTTCGGTGAGCACCAGTTCTGCGCCGAGCAGCGCCAACATCTTGCGACGCTCGATCGACATGGTTTCAGGCATGGTCAGGATCAGCTTGTAACCCTTTGCCGCGGCGGCAAAAGCCAGAGCGATACCCGTATTGCCGGACGTCGGCTCAACCAGCGTGTTCTTGCCGGGGGAGATCGTGCCGGCGGCCTCCAGCGCTTCAATCATTGACACGCCGATGCGGTCCTTGACGCTGGCGATCGGATTGAAGAACTCGAGCTTGGCGAGGAGATTAGCCACAATGCCCTTCTCCTTGGCAAACTTGTCCAGCCGCACGATCGGGGTGTCTCCGATCGTCTCCGTGATGGAATTATAGATGCGTCCGCGGCCGGGCGCGTGGGTCGAGGTGAGCGGCTTGTTCATTGTTTTTACTCCTCATGGATTTTGTCCGGAAGATAGCGGAGATTATGCCGGTTGCCGAGTGTCGGCATCGGAACAAACTTCCGCCGAAGCCGCTTGCCGCGCAAACGGTTTCGGCCGCCAACGCGAAAGTCAGCACAATGCTCTTCATGGTCATCGAGCACTTTGCCAGCAACGACATGGTGCCGATATTTCAACGCTTCCGCGAAAGCGGCCGGGGTCTGCCGGATGGGCTGGAATTCGTCGACAGCTGGGTGGAAGCCAATTTCGCGCGCTGCTTTCAGGTCATGCGCTGCGACGATCCGGCAAAGTTCCAGCAGTGGGTACTGCATTGGCGCGACACCGGCACGACGATGGAGATCGTACCGATCGTTCCCATTGCAGGTACGCGTGAAGTGATCAATGGCTATCTGGATGGAGGCAAGACGCAATAGGGCGCGTTACTGCCGCGCCGCAACCGCGGCGGCCGCCTCCAACATAAAGGTGGCGGCACCGCGGCTGAGAAGCTTCTGAGATATAAGCTTGCGGACTTTATCGACAGATTCGGTACTCTCTGCCCAAGCCATTGGTTGGCCGCCCTCGTTTCAATCATCGCAAAACAGAGGAATGCCGTCGAAAACCGAATCACGACATCAAAACCCGTCCGCCTCCAGCCGTTGCTCCAGATCCACGAGATCCTGTGGCAGCGGCATGCCAAGGGCTCGAAGTTCCAATAGCTTCTCGCGCAGCTTCTCATGAAGCTCATAGGCGTCCTCCGGCTGGTTGACCATCTCTTCCATCAAGAGCGCGATCTGAGCCTTGATCTGTTCCAACGCCATTGCGATCTCCCGACCCGACAGTCGAAGACTATACCTTATCGACTGACCGAGCCATGTGCTGATTTGTGTCGGAAAGAAAGCCCTTAGCGCAGCATGCGCGAGATGAGTTGCGCGGTATAATCCACCATCGGCACGATCCGGGCATAGTTCAGACGCGTCGGCCCAATGACGCCAAGTGCGCCGACCACTCGCGCGTCCTTGTCGCGATATGGGGCGACAACCAACGACGAACCGGAGAGCGAAAACAGCTTGTTCTCCGAGCCTATGAAGATGCGCACGCCAGAGCCGGATTCTGCCAGGTCGAGCAGCTGGATCATGCCGTCCTGCGTTTCCAAGTCCTCGAAAAGGTGCTTCAGCAGTTCGATATCGGCTTGCGCAGTCACATTCTCCAGCAGATTGGCACGGCCGCGCACGATCAGCCGCGACGGCAGCCCGCTTTCGGCCCCGGCCCAGATCGCAAGCCCCTTTTCGACAAGCTGCCCCGACAGCGTATCGAGCGCAGCACGTGTTTCCTCCTTGATCAGCTGGATGTCGCCACGCGCCTCTGCCAGCGTGCGTCCGCGGATATGCGCATTGAGGAAGTTCGACGCCTCCTGAAGTTGCGACGTGGTTATGCCCGCCGGCAGCTCGATCACCCGGTTCTCGACGTCGCCGTTCTGCGACACCAATACCGCTAGCGCCCGCCCCGGCTCGAGCTGGATGAATTCCAGATGCTTCAACGGCACTTCCGCCTTTGCGGCGAGCACCAGCCCGGCGCCGCGCGACACGCCCGACAGCATCTGGCTGGCTTCCGTCAGCATTTGCTCGACCGAGATGCCTTGGCCTGACGCCTTGAGCTGTGTGTCGATTGAACGGCGTTCCGCCTCAGTGAGGTCACCCAACTCCATGAAGGCATCGACAAAGAATCTCAGTCCCTTCTGCGTCGGCAGCCGCCCGGCGGATATATGAGGCGCGTAGATCAGCCCAAGATGTTCGAGGTCGCTCATTACATTGCGCACGGTGGCGGGCGAGAGCGTTGCCGGCAGCATTCGCGAAAGGTTGCGCGAGCCTACCGGCTCGCCGTCGAGCAGGTAGGAATCGACGATGCGCCGGAAAATGTCGCGCGAGCGTGTGTCGAGCGACTGGAGCGTTGGGTCGGCAATCGGCTTGTTCATGCGGTCGCAAAAACCTCCAATTGGAATCATATAGATGCGAAAGGCATTTGCACAACAGCGATGATGAGCCGGGAAATGCTTTGCACGGCGTGCGTTCGGGGGTTAAAAGCCCGGGAAATCCGTCCTGCCAGGAGTCTTAATGCGTCCCTCCAAGCGACAATTCGATGAAATGCGTCCGATTTCCTTCGAGCGTAACGTGTCTAAGCACGCCGAGGGTTCCTGCCTCGTCAAATTCGGCGACACCCATGTTTTGTGCACCGCCAGCCTTGAGGAAAAGGTGCCCGGCTGGATGCGCAACACCGGCAAGGGTTGGGTGACAGCGGAATATGGCATGCTGCCCCGCGCCACGGGCGACCGTATGCGCCGCGAGGCTGCCACGGGCAAGCAAGGTGGCCGCACGCTCGAAATCCAGCGCCTGATCGGCCGTTCGCTGCGCGCCGTGGTCGATCTCCAGGCACTTGGCGAAATGCAGATCACCGTCGATTGCGATGTCATCCAGGCCGATGGCGGCACCCGAACCGCCTCGATTACCGGCGGCTGGATCGCGCTGCATGACTGTTTGCGCTGGATGGAAGCGCGTCAGATGATTGCGGTTTCCAAGGTGTTGAAGGACCATGTCGCGGCCATTTCCTGCGGTATCTACAATGGCGAGCCCGTGCTCGACCTCGACTATATCGAGGATTCCGGCGCCGGCACCAACTCGAATTTCGTCATGACCGGCAAGGGCGGCATCGTCGAAATCCAGGGTACGGCCGAAGGGGTCCCTTTCAGCGAGGAAGAATTCGCGTCTCTGATGGCGCTGGCGCGCAAGGGGATTTCGCGGCTGGTAAGCCTGCAACAGATGGCGGTGGCATAGCGCCTTGCTCTCCCCTCAGGAGGGTCGGCGAGCGATCGAAACAGAGGTGAGATGGCGGGACGGGGGAAACGATCTAGAAAATGACCGCACCAACTACCCCCACCCCGTCGCTGCGCGCCGACCCTTACCCGAAGGGGACGGGTAAGACATGACGCCGTCTGCCGTCCTCGAATCCGCACTCTACGTGACCGATCTCGGTGCGGCAGAGTCGTTCTACAGGGATATACTTCGCCTTTCAGTGATTGCGCGCGTTGATGGACGGCACGTATTTTTTCGCTGCGGCCAAGGCGTTCTGCTGCTGTTCGACGCAGAGGCGACAAAACAGCCGCCGGCGCCGGGCGCCAAGCTGCCGGTGCCGCCGCATGGAACGACGGGTCAGGGTCATCTCTGTTTCGCGGCGGAAGCCGAGGAAATCGACGATTGGAAGCGGAACCTCGTAAAGCAGGGAGTGACCATCGAGGCGGATTTTGAATGGCCGAGTGGCGGGCGTTCGATCTATTTTCGTGATCCCTCCGGCAATTCGATTGAATTCGCTGAGCCAAGGATTTGGGGACTTTGATGCGTGACCTTGACGAAAGAAAGCTGGTCGTCGCCAGCCACAATGACGGCAAATTGCGCGAATTCGCGGATCTGATGGCGCCATTCGGCATCGAGGCGCGTTCGGCGAAAGAATATGGCCTGCCCGAACCGGACGAAACCGGCACCACCTTCGAGGAGAACGCCTACATCAAGGCCTTAGCCGCCGCGCGGGCCACCGGGATGCCGGCGCTTTCCGACGATTCCGGCCTGTGCATCGACGTACTTGGCGGACAGCCGGGCATCTACACCGCCAATTGGGCCGAAACGCCCGAGGGTACGCGCGATTTCGGCGTCGCCATGCAGCGCGCCGAAGTGGCATTGCAGGAAGTCGGTGCGACTGAACCGTCGCAACGCACCGGTCGCTTCGTCGCTGTCATCTGCATTGCCTGGCCGGACGGCCATGCCGAATATTTCCGCGGCGAGGCTGAAGGCCACCTTGTCTGGCCGCCACGTGGCAATCAAGGCTTCGGCTATGATCCGGTCTTCGTTCCCACCGGTCACGAACGGACGTTCGGCGAAATGACGGCGCAAGAAAAGCATGGCTGGAAGCCCGGTATGGCTCAAGCACTGTCACATCGCGCCCGTGCTTTTCAGAAATTCGCCAGCGCGATGCTGGGGGCGGTGTGACCTCCGACAATCCAGGCTTCGGGGTCTACATTCATTGGCCGTTCTGCGCGGCGAAGTGCCCCTATTGCGATTTCAACAGCCACGTCCGGCATCAACCCGTCGATCAGGCGCGTTTTGCCGCCGCGTTTGACCGCGAAATGCAGACGATGGGGTCACGCACGGGTGCGCGTACCGTGTCGAGCATCTTCCTGGGCGGCGGTACTCCGTCGCTAATGACGCCAGCGACGGTGGGCGCGGTTCTGGACTCGGTATCGCGCTATTGGACGGTACCGGACGGCATCGAAATCACGCTGGAGGCGAACCCATCCTCAGTCGAGGCCGAGAGGTTCCGCGGCTATCGCGCCGCAGGCGTCAATCGCGTGTCGCTCGGCGTGCAGGCACTGAACGACGCCGATCTGCGCTTCCTCGGTCGACTGCACAATGTCTCGGAGGCGCTGAAGGCGATCGGACTGGCGCGGGACATCTTTCCGCGCCTTTCCTTCGACCTGATCTACGCACGCCCCGGCCAGACGCTGGATGCTTGGGAAACAGAGCTGAACGTGGCAATCGGCTACGCCGCCGACCATTTGTCGCTATACCAGCTCACGATCGAGGAAGGCACGCGCTTCCACGCGCTGCATGCCGCCGGGAAGTTCATCATTCCGGATGCCGACCTGGCCGCCGATCTTTACGAGCTGACGCAGCACGTTACGGCGGCGCGCGGCCTGCCGGCCTACGAAATCTCCAACCACGCCCGGCCGGGCGCAGAGAGCCGTCACAATCTGATCTATTGGCGGTATGGCGAATATGTCGGCATCGGCCCAGGCGCGCATGGCCGCTTCCTCGACAACGGGCGGCGGGTCGTCACTATGGCCGAAAAGATGCCGGAAACCTGGGCGAACCTCGTCGAGGCCAATGGTCATGGCGTCATCGACGGAGAAGTGCTGAACCGGTCCGAAGAGGCTGACGAATATCTGCTGATGGGCCTGCGACTAGCCGAAGGCATCGATCTCGACCGCTACGAGAAGCTCGCAGGCCGCTCGCTGTCGAGCCGGCGCGTTGCTATGCTGCAGGACGAGGGACTGGTTGCCCCATCGGCAATTCTCGCCTGCGCGCAACAGCCGCCGGGATGGTCGTGCTCAACGCTGTGGTGGCGGATCTCGCGCGGTAACTTGCAATTACCATAAACTGGGTAACGCGGCGCGGGTCAGTGGACGAACTTAAGCTGTTATTGACCGTCCTTGCGCCCGCCTTTCTTCAAGAGCGGCTCAGGCTTACGTACCGGCGGGCTGGTCTTCTCGTCATTGGCGGGGTTTGGGTGATCGCGGATCACGCCTGAGCCAGCCCGCAGGCTGGACGAAAGCCGCCCTATCAGCCCATCAAATCGCAAGCGGCACAGCTTAGCGCCTTTCCGCTTCCGATGCGGCGATAGCGCGAGCCAATCGGGCCCTGCAGAGTTCGAGACGCGCCTTTGTTTCGGACAACGCAGCGCCGCCCTCTCGGCGCGTTGCCGGTTTCTCATCTTGTGTGTGCGGGCGTTCGGCATAGTAGGGCTGGAACGCGTCCTGCAATTGAAGTGTCTCCATGCACTCCTCCTCGAAACCCGAAAAACGAGCGGGCGGCGATATCGTTCCTGCATCTCGGCAAAATTGCGGCGCTTGTGATCACCTTTTGCCATGCCGCGGCAAGCGTGGCACAAGCCGGTGAAAGGAGCACATTTCGTTGACCGATAGGACAATAAAGCGGGCATACGTGGTCGGCGCGGCGGAAATTATCGCGCGTCCTTTGACCCCGGCATTGTATCTGGTGGCGACGCCGATCGGCAATCTCGGCGACATCACCTTGCGCGCGCTCGAAACGCTTGCCGCCGCCGATGTCCTGGCTTGCGAAGACACGCGCGTCACTCGAATCCTGCTGGACCGCTACGGCATTCGTCAGCGCCCGGTGGCCTATCATGAACACAATGCTGCGGAGGCTGGGCCTAAACTGCTCGCTGCATTGGCCGGCGGGAAGAGCGTGGCCCTGGTCTCGGATGCCGGCACGCCGCTGGTGTCCGATCCCGGCTTCCGGCTGGTCGAGCAGGTGCTGCAGGCCGGCTTTCGCGTCATCCCGATCCCGGGACCATCCGCAGTTCTCGCAGCGCTGACAGCATCCGGCCTGCCGTCCGACACATTCCTTTTCGCCGGCTTCCTGCCGGTGAAGGAAGGTCAGCGCCGGTCTCGCTTGGAAGAACTCAAGGCCGTGCCCGGCACGCTGATCTATTTCGAATCGCCACGGCGTCTCTCCAACACGCTCGTTGCGATGGCCGAGATTTACGGCGCTCGACCGGCCGCTGTTGGGCGGGAACTGACAAAGACCTTCGAGGAGATGCGCACCGGCTCATTGGCCGAACTCGCACAACTCTATGCCGCCGCCGACACGCCCCGTGGCGAGATTGTCATCTGCGTCGGTCCGCCCCTCGCCGAGCAGGTCAGCGGCGCCGACGAGATCGACCGGCTGCTGCTGTCGCTCGTCGCTGAAATGTCCGCTTCAAAGGCCGCCGCCGAAGCCGCCCGGATGACCGGCGCGCGGAAGCCGGATCTCTACCGCCGCCTGATGGAGCTCAAATCGAATGCAGGCGGATAAACGCAAGGCCAGGCTCAAGGCTTACCGACGCGGTCATTCGAGCGAGTGGCTGGCGGCAATCGCCCTGATCACAAAAGGCTTTCGCATCGTCGCCCGACGCTACAAAACCCCGCTCGGCGAAATCGACCTGATCGCACGGCGCGGCGATTTGGTGCTGATCGTCGAGGTCAAGGCACGCAAGACGCTGCTTTCCGCCATGGAAGCAATATCCGGCGGCGCCGAGCGCCGCATCGAAGGCGCCGCCGACCTCTGGCTGTCACACCAGCGCGATTTCGGGCGGCTGTCAGTGCGATTCGATATGGTCGCGGTGCTGCCATGGCGGTGGCCGGTGCATGTCGAAAACGTCTTCTACGGACGAAGCTGATTTCTTGGCGTCACGTGCATCGGCAATCCGCCCTGCGGCTGTGTCGTCAGCTTTTGCACGGGCCATGGCCTGGTTCCGGCAACACTATCGAACCTGAAGCGCGACATCAGGACGCCCAGCGCAATCACTGCCTCCTGCATGGCGAAGCTCATCCCAATGCAGACGCGTGAGCCAGCCCCGAAAGGCAGATACTGGAAGCGGTCGATCTTATCGCGATTGCCGGGATGGAAGCGCGAAGGCAGGAAGGCGTTGGGGTCGTCCCATAGCTTGCGGTGCCGGTGGATGGTCCACGGCATGATCAACACTTGCGCGCCGCGTGGAATTTCCAGCGTCTTGTAGGTATCGGCTTCGAGAGGTTCTCGGTTGATCGATGGCGCCGGCGGATAAAGCCGCATCGCTTCCTCGAAGGCAGCGCGCGTCAGCGGCATCATCTCCAGCCACTTGACCGGATCGGGCTCAACCTTCAGCACTGAATCGATCTCAGCCTCGATCGGCGCGCGCTCCCATGGCGCTTCCGCAAGGCAGTACAGCGTCCAACCCAGCGCTCTCGCCGTGGTCTCATGGCCGGCGCCGATGAAGGTGATGATGTTGTCTTCCACCTCCGCACGCGTCAGCCCATCCCTGCCCTCGGCGCGCAGCAGCAGTGTCAGGAAATCCTCCGGGACTTCATCAGGCGTCTGTCGCATCCGCTCGATTCGCATCGCCACAGTATCGGCCACGATCCTGCGGAAGAACTTCATCGTTCTGCGGCCGCGGAAGTGGGTGAAGCGCGGCAACCAGTCCGGTGCCCGCAATATGTCGAACGGGTCGACACGGCCCATCGTCTCGAACAGCCGTTCGATCTGACGACCGAAGCTGCCCGGCTCTCCGGCAATCTCATCCGAAAACAGCGTTTCGGCCATGATGTCGAAGGTGAGCAACGTCATATCGTGGGCGATATCGACTATGCCGGTTTCGTTGTCATATCGGGCAGCGAACTCCTGCGTGCGCCGCAGCATGGGGCTCGCAAATCCGAAAATATGGCGCGGCGTGAACACCGGTGCCATCGCCTTGCGCGAGCGCTTCCACACCGCCCCTTCGGCCGTAAGCAGCCCATCGCGCAATATCGGCCGGAGGATCTTCTGGCGCACGGTCGCCAGCTTGTAATTCTTGGCGTTGTCGACCAAAACATACCGGATCAGGCCCGGATCGTTGGCGATGACCAGCGGCCCGCCGACACCCGGCACGAGCAGCCATGGCTCGTTGTAGGAATTCTCGCCCCACAGTTCGAGCGGATTGCGGTAGACGATGCGGATAATCTCCAGCATCGACGGCGGCGTCGTACGCGGTATTGGCGCGGGCGGGCGAAAAGGTGCGGGTGCAGTGTCCATGACCAGTCATAATTAGCTACCCACGATGGCGTTTGGTAGGTGCGGCCCCAATTGAGTAGACAACCTTAGATTGATATTCTGAAAATTTGTTACCCAAAGTTGAAAATGGTTCGACCCCATGGTACCCTTTGGAGGGATGGGGACGCGCATTATGCAGGAAGCGCAATCGTCGGAACAAGCAACGGATCAGACAAGATGACACTTCTGCAGCGGCGGCTACAGAAGTTACTATTGAACCAGCAGTCGCTGCGACGTCTGCGGCACCTGTGGTCGGAGCATCATCCATAGGCGCCGATGAGAGCAGCGGCGTCAAAGCCGCCGCAAGTGAAACGACTCCTTCGAGAATCCAGAAAATTGGTGCCTATTTGAACTCCCACGGATACGTTGGCGCAATTGCTGCGGCAATCGCTCTGGTGTTCATCCTGGTGGCCATTCAGCCCTGGAAAGCGCTGCCGCCACCAACCGAAGACGCCATGGTATCTGCTTGGAACCAGAGCGTCAGAAAGCTCGGTATACGGCCTCTTTTTCCCCCGCAGGAAGACTTTAACGTCGGCGACATCCTCGCCGTTGTCGCTGCTTATGATGAAACCCCCGGCAATCCGAGGGAGATAGGACCGGACGGATCAATCGTTGGAAAGAGCGTTCGTATCGGCCATCTCAGCTTGGAAGAATTGGGGTACCAACCGAGCGAACGCCCTATTTTTTCCGATACCGTGCTGGAAGAAGACGGGAAGATCAAGCTCCAACAATCGACAATCACCCCCAACCCACCCGCCGGCCCGATCGACATATCCTATGTATCATTCCCAAAGCTCGATATGGCAGGCGAAACAGCGCGCAATGCCGCTGTCTCCCAATTCAGCGCCTCGCGGACCGCGCTTGAGACTGAGCTTCTCAACATCCCAATCGCCGAGACCTATGGGGTGCCAATGATCAACGCGATCACTGCACTCAGCAACTGGTGCAAATCGAAGGACAACGCTGGTGCCTGCGATGACCAAACCATCCGTAAGATTTTGGCATATGGCGTCACTAACGAGGTCATAAATTCGGTAGACGGGCGGTTTCCTTATCGACTTCAAATCCTGCTGGTGACGCAAGTCTACATAACGCGATCGCTGAATTTTCGAAGCGGGCTGAATGCCAGCGTCGGCAGCGATATCAGCCAAACACCTGAAACGGTGGAAGCCGATGCGGAGCAGGAACAAGCCGGCGAACCAGAAGCTCCAAAGCCCGGCGACCAACCTCCGCGCGGCGGAACCAGCCTCCATAGTCATCAGACTGCAAGACGAGACTTCGGGCTCGACGAGGTCATTTATCCACGTCCACTGGCGTTTGGGTTCAAGGCTATAGGTTTCACCCTCGTCCCATCGATCCCAGTCGCACCGAAGCCGGTGAAAACCAACTAGGAGGGAAAAGTGAACCTGCGCAGCCTGATTTTGCTTCTTTCCTTGTTGGTCTTGTGTGCGTCCGAGGCTTTAGCCCAACAGGGGGCGCCGCCTGCTCCAGCGGCTGAGCAGGCAGCCGAACCCGCCCCGCCTGCCGAGACCAAGCCGCCAGAACCATGCAATTGGGCTTGCCAGATCGACGAAGTTCCCTTTGCGCCAGGTCCCGGTGGGGGAACCGCGCTTGGCCAAAACCAGGACAGCCCTGTCGAGTACAAGGGCCTGGAACTTGGCAGAAAAACCCCTGCGGCCGAAGACCTGTTTCTCAATATGCAACCCGCGCAGGTCGACAAGTTCTAGACCGGGTCGAGTAGACTCCTCTCGGCCTTGTGATGGTTGTTGCAGGCCCTTTGTCGCCATTCATCGTTACACAAGCCGTCGACAAGGCCGAGCCGGTTTCTCCGCGCTGCAGAGGTCTTGTCGACGTAACCGTTCGTCGTGCCAGCTATGGCGCTACAATGGCGCTAAGCACGTCATTGATCGGTTGGCAAACACCTCGCAAGCCTTGGAAAATCGGCTTCAAAGTCCTATATCTGACTTAGTTTCGGGCGTTCGATTCGAGACTGCTCCGAGCATCATCCTATAAATCCGAACGAAAGCCTTTCATGAACGACGAAACCGATAACGGCAACGGCGCATCTGCCGAATACGGCGCCGATTCCATCAAGGTTTTGAAGGGCTTGGACGCGGTGCGCAAGCGCCCGGGTATGTATATCGGCGATACCGACGATGGTTCGGGCCTGCATCACATGGTCTACGAGGTGGTGGACAACGCCATCGACGAGGCACTTGCCGGTCATGCGGATCTTGTGACGGTGACGCTCAACCCCGACAGCTCGTGCACGGTTACCGATAATGGGCGCGGAATCCCAACCGATGTGCATACCGGCGAAGGCGTGTCGGCGGCCGAGGTCATCATGACCCAACTGCATGCCGGCGGAAAGTTCGATCAGAACTCCTATAAGGTCTCCGGCGGCCTGCACGGCGTCGGCGTCTCGGTTGTCAACGCGCTGTCCGTCTGGCTGAAACTGAAGATCCGCCGCAATGGCGAAATCCATGAGATGAGCTTTACCCATGGCGATGCGGATGCCCCTCTGAAGGTCACCGGCTCGTATGTGCAGAACAAGCTTCCCGGCACCAACGAAGGACGCAGTGGCAGCGAAATCACCTTCCTGCCGTCGACCGGCACCTTCACCATGGTCGAGTTCGACTACAATACGCTTGAACACCGGCTGCGCGAACTGGCCTTCCTCAACTCCGGCGTCCGTATCGTCCTCACCGACCGTCGCCATGCCGACGTGAAGACGCAGGAACTCCTGTACGAAGGCGGTCTTGAAGAGTTCGTGAAATATCTCGACCGCGCCAAGAAGCCGCTGATTTCGGCGCCGGTTGCCATCCGCGCTGAGCGGGACGGCATCACCGTCGAGGTCGCCATGTGGTGGAACGATTCCTACCACGAGAATGTGCTGGCGTTCACCAACAACATCCCGCAGCGCGACGGCGGCACCCACCTTGCCGGTTTCCGCGGCGCGCTGACGCGCCAGATTACCGGCTATGGCAAATCCTCCGGCTTAACCAAGAAGGAGAAAGTCGCGCTGATCGGTGACGACTGCCGCGAGGGACTGACCGCCGTTTTGTCGGTAAAGGTCCCCGACCCGAAATTCTCGTCGCAGACCAAGGACAAGCTGGTCTCCTCCGAAGTGCGCCCGGTTGTCGAAAGCCTGGTCAACGAGGCACTCGGCACGTGGCTGGAAGAACACCCGGCCGAAGGCAAGGTGGTCATCGACAAGGTCATCCAGGCGGCAGCCGCGCGTGAGGCGGCCCGCAAGGCGCGCGACATCACCCGCAAGAGCACGCTCGGTGTCACGTCGCTCCCAGGTAAGCTCGCCGACTGCCAGGAGCGCGATCCGGCCAAGTCGGAACTGTTCATTGTCGAGGGTGACTCCGCAGGTGGGTCGGCAAAGGGCGGGCGCTCGCGTCAGAACCAGGCGATACTGCCGTTACGTGGCAAGATCCTCAACGTCGAGCGCGTGCGCTTCGACCGCATGCTGTCGTCCGAGATGATCGGTACGATGATCACCGCGCTCGGCACGTCGATCGGCAAGGACGAGTTCAACGCCGACAAGCTGCGCTATCATAAAATCATCATCATGACCGACGCCGACGTCGACGGCGCCCACATCCGGACCCTGCTGCTGACCTTCTTCTTCCGGCAGATGCCGGAACTGATCGAGCGCGGACATCTCTACATCGCGCAGCCGCCGCTCTACAAAGTGACGCGCGGCAAGAGTTCGCAATACATCAAGGACGAGAGCGCCTACGAGGAGTTCCTCATCGGTTCCGGCCTGGAGGATGCGTCGCTGACGCTGTCATCGGGAGAGGTGCGCACAGGGCAGGACCTGCGTGCGGTGATTGACGACGCGAAGGCGGTGCGGTCGCTGATCAACGGGCTGCACACCCGTTATGCGCGCGGCGTGGTCGAACAGGCTGCGATTGCGGGCGCGCTGCGGCCGGATATCTTCGATGACCTCGGCGGCGCCAGCGCTGTCGCGCAGGCGGTCGCGCAGCGTCTGGACATCATCGCCGAGGATATCGAGCGTGGCTGGACGGGCCACACGTCCACCTCCAACGAGGGTCCCGGGGGCTATGTATTCGAACGCATGCTTCGTGGCGTGAAG
Source organism: uncultured Alphaproteobacteria bacterium (assembly GCA_963829135.1). GTDB lineage: Bacteria > Pseudomonadota > Alphaproteobacteria > Rhizobiales > Rhizobiaceae > Kumtagia. Next base: position 697,126 of record CAWHHO010000005.1, read on the forward strand.
GATGTCGTCAACCTCGACATGGGACTGATCAACTCGGCCGATGCCCGCGCGCTCGATCGCTACGCCGCGCGCCTCGGCGAAGTCTATGCAGTTCCACCGGTGCTGCGCCGCAGGGAAACGTCAGAAACCATAGCAGGCCCCTTGGCGCTGCTCGACACCGTCTTCGCAATCGGTCGCAAAGGCCTGACGATGCAGCGTTATAAGGGGTTGGGCGAGATGAATGCCGAGCAGCTTTGGGAAACGACGCTCGATCCGAACGTGCGCTCGCTGCTGCAGGTCAAGGTGAACGACGCCACAGATGCCGACTCGCTGTTCTCACGGCTTATGGGCGACGAGGTCGAGCCACGCCGCGAATTCATCCAGGAGAATGCGCTGAGCGTCGCCAATCTCGACGTTTAGGAAGTCGGTATACGCAGCAATTGCTGAAAAGTTGTACCTGCCTTGTAAGGCATCCCCCAAATACCCAGTTCAAATGTCGTGACCCGAGAGGTTCGGTCTCCAGCGATAAGGGACGAACGAAATGACTTCCAAAGGGACTGCGCTGGTGACCGGCGCGTCGACGGGCATCGGTGCGATCTATGCCGACCGCTTCGCCAAGCGCGGATATAATCTGGTGCTCGTCGCCCGCGATCAGGCGCGATTGGACGAACTGGCCGCGCGGCTTCGCTCCGAAACAGGCGCGGACGTAGAAGTCCTGCCGGCCGATCTTGCGCTGAGGATTGACCGGGACAAGGTGGAAGCGCGGCTGAAGCGCGACGACATCGCGGTTTTTATCAACAATGCCGGCATGGCCGTCAACGGACCGACCATCGACTCCGATCCTGACAGGCTCGACGCGATGATCGAACTCAACGTCGTGGCGGCAAGCCGGCTTGCCCGCGTCGCAGCCGAGACCTTGGCGCGAAGGAAGTCCGGCACACTGATCAACCTCGCCTCGGTCGCGGGTCTCACCAATGACAGGATCGGCGTAAGCGTCTACTACAACGCCACAAAGGCCTTCGTGCTTTCAATGAGCGAAGGCCTGGCGATGGAACTGGCGCCGCTCGGCGTGCAGGTCCAGGCTGTGCTGCCCGGCGTTACCCGAACGGAAATCTGGGAGCGCGCCGGCCGCGATGTCAATCAGATTCCCGAGCATATGGTGATGGATGTCAACGACATGGTCGACGCGGCTCTCGCGGGTCTGGAGCTTGGCGAGGTTGTCAGCATCATATCGCTGCCGGACAATCGCGACTGGGAAGCCTACAAGGCGGCTCGAACCGCGCTCTATCCAAACCTCTCGCACCGCGAGCCGGCCCCACGGTACCGCACCGGCAAGGCCCAGGCCTCGTAACGGTTGGGCCTCCGACGATTGGCGCCAGGAAGCCAAAACTTTGACCGGTGTCGATCTACACGGCCAGCTGCGTCTCTGCCGCCTTCGCCCTCAGCAGCATGCCGAACAGGTCGCGCGGCTCGTCCGGATCGGCGAGCAGGTCGAGTTCTTCGTAGAGGCCGGTATCGCGCAGCTTGTCGCGCACGTAGCGCAGCGCCGAAAAATCCTCGATGGCGAAGCCGACCGAATCGAACAGCGTGATCTGCCGGTCGCTCGCCCTGCCCTGCTTCTGGCCGACGATCACCTGCCAGAGCTCGGTGATCGGGTGGTCGCGCGGCAGCTGCTGGATTTCGCCCTCGATCCAGGTCTGCGGCGGAAATTCGACGAAAATGTCCGAGCGCAGCAGGATGTCGCGGTGCAACTCGGTCTTGCCGGGGCAGTCGCCGCCGACGGCGTTGATGTGGATGCCGGAGACCGACCATGTTGTCGGTCAAGATGGTCGCGTACTGCTTGTCGGCGGTCACCGTGGTGATGATGTCGGCGCCTTCGACAGCCTCCTGGCCGGTCGCGCAGATCGTGATGTCGAAACCCAAACCTGCGAGGTTTTTCGCGCACTTGCGCGACGCGGCTGAATCAATGTCGTAGAGCCGCAGCTTGTCGATGCCGAGCAGCGCCTTGAACGCGATCGCCTGGAATTCGGACTGCGCGCCGTTGCCGATGATCGCCATCGTGCGCGAGCCCTCCGGCGCCAGATACTTTGCGGCCGACGCGGACATCGCGGCCGTGCGCAGCGCCGTCAGGATGGTCATCTCGGTGAGCAGCATCGGATAGCCGCTGCCGACATCGGCAAGCACGCCGAACGCGGTCACCGTCTGCAGGCCCTCGCGCATGTTCTTCGGATGGCCGTTGACGTATTTGAATCCATAGAGCTGGCCGTCGCTCGTCGGCATCAGCTCGATGACGCCGTCGTGCACTGTGCGAGCCGACTCGCGGCGTCTTGTCGAACAGCTCCCAGCGGCGGAAATCGTCCTCGATATAGCCGGCGAGTTCGGTGAGGAACCGCTCGACGCCGATGGCGAGCACCAGCTTCATCATGTTGTCGACGCTGACGAAGGGAACGATGTTGAGCTTGGCTTGCATATCAAAAACTCCGTGTCGGGCGGTCCATGATGCGGCGGCCCATGAGGCTCGCCGTCAGGTCGACCATGAGGGTCGCGGTACGTCCGCGTTCATCCAGGAAAGGGTTGAGTTCGACCAGATCGAGGCTGGTGACGAGGCCGCTGTCGGACAGCATCTCCATGACGAGATGCGCCTCGCGAAAGGTCGCGCCGCCCGGAACGGTGGTGCCGACCGCCGGCGCAATCGCACGGGTCGAGGAAGTCGACGTCGAGGCTGACATGCAGCATGCCATTCGCCGCGCTCGACGCGCTCGAGGAAGGCGCGCAGCAGCGGCGCAATGCCATGCTCGTCGATAGCGCGCATATCGTGCACGGTCACGCCCGCCGCGTTCAGCGCCCGGCGCTCGGCAACATCGACGCTGCGCAGGCCGATGGCGCAAACGCGCGACGGATCGACCTTATGCGACAGCTCCGGGAAATAGCCGGAGAAGCCCGGCTGGCCGCTGGCATAGGCAAGCGGCACGCCATGCAGATTGCCGCTGGTGGTGGTGTCGAGCGTGTGGAAGTCCGGATGCGCGTCGAGCCACAGTACGAAAAGCGGCCTGCCCTGCTCGGCGGCGCGGCGCGCGATGCCCGAAAGCGTTCCGGCCGAAATCGAGTGATCGCCGCCGAGGAAAATCGGCATCGCCTCACGGCTTGCCGCATAGGCCTGCGCGGCGATTGCCGAGGTCCAGGCCGAGATCTCCGGCAGCGCCTTCAGCGCCAGATTGCCATGCACGATGGCTGCGGGTCACTGCCCGCTCGACGGTGCCAAGGTCCTCGACCTCATGGCCGAGTTCGCGCAGCGCCGATACCAGGCCGGCCGTGCGCAACGCGCTTGGCCCCATCTCACAGCCCATACGGCCCGCGCCATCCTGCACGGGTGCACCAACGATCCTGCAAAGCATCGCAAAAAATTCCGGTATCGAGTGAATGATCAGGCGATTTGACCAGAGGGAGGTGGCGAAATGAACATGCAAAATTGGCACATTTATCGATTGCTGTTGCCAATTCGATCAATATGCCCTCCATAATGGTAATCTATTTTGAAGGATGCGGCGCTATGGATGCGCTTGACGAAAAACTCATAACATTGCTCCGTCACGATGCCCGACGCTCGGTCTCCGATCTGGCCATCGACCTTGGTGCCTCCCGCGCAACAGTGCGCGCCCGCATGGAGCGTCTGAAAAAGTCCGGCGACATTGTCGGCTACACGGTGATCCTGCGCGCCGACGCGGTCGATCAGCGCGTACGCGGCATCATGACGATCGAAATCGAAGGCCATGCCGCCGACCGGGTGATGCGCACGCTTGGCGGCTTCTCTGAAGTATCCACCATCCATACCACCAATGGCCGCTGGGACCTGGTGGTCGAACTCGGCACCACCAGCCTGACCGAATTCGACGCAGTGCTGCGTCGCATCCGGCTGATCCCCGGCATCACCGGCTCGGAAACCAGCCTGCTGCTCGCCACGCCGCGGACAACTCGCGCGCGGTTGTGAATATCCCCCTTCTGAGAACCCTCCCTTTTCCCTTGGTGGTCGGCAATCTCGGGCAATGTTCTACAGCGGAGATTAGCGGTGGACCTCTATCTCTGTCGCCATCCTCGACCTCGTGAGTGAGCGAAGCGAACGGAGAGCGTCGGGGATCCAGGCCTCGGAATCAGTGCCGTCTAAGCCGATGCAGAAGGAGTAGAGACGCAAACCTAACCTGTTGCCGCAAGGCCCGATCACCGAAAGCGGTGCGACCCGCGAGACCGCGTCAGCATGCCTACCTTGCCAATGAGCCACAAAGCAGATGCAATCAGCTCGGGCAGCGTGCTAATCGTAGCATCACCATTGGGACCCCAACGTGAGCGCTATTCGGACAAAGCAAGCCCCGTGGATCGCGCTGGCCGCGGCCATGCTGATGCTCGTCCAGTCGGTGGCCGGCAGCTTTGCTGCGACGGCGACGCATCCCAAGCTCGACGCATTCGGCAATCCGCTGTGCATCACCAGCACCGATCATGATGCTCCGCAAAGCGACCACGGCAAGCTGACTGGCTGCTGCATTCTCGGTTGCGGAGCGTCGGCATCCGCTCTCGCGGCTCCGCCGGAGAGAAACCGGCTCGATGCTGGCTTCGAATCCGTACCATTGCGCTTCGCGCCTGTGTTCATGGAATTCTTCATCGCATCGGAGGATCACAATCCTGGAAGCCCGCGTGGCCCGCCTGTGCTGGTTTGATTGAGAAGAGCCGCCCCTGCCGCGCGGCGACCAGATCAACCTACCCTGCGCTGCCATGCGCGAAAGAATGACGGACCACGTTCCATGCAAACGCACCACTCAACCTTTGCCTCCAACCCCTTGATCGAGCAGCGGATCGGCCTTCTAATCCTTGCGCTGATGCTCCTAATCGCCCTTGGCAGCCCGCTTTGGGCGCATGAATACAAGGTCGGAGACCTTGAAATCGGCCATCCATGGTCGCGCGAGACGCCCGACGGCGCCAAGGTGGCGGCCGGCTACCTCGTCATCAAGAACCACGGCACGACGGAGGACCGCCTGATCGCCGTTTCCGCGGGCATTGCGGAGAAAGGCGAAATCCACGAAATGTCGGTCAATACCGATGGCGTCATGACCATGCGCGAGGTCAAGGAAATTGTCATCCCCGCCGGCGGCGAAGTCGCGCTGAAGCCCGGCAGCTTCCATCTGATGTTCGTCGGTCTCAAGGCGCCCGCCGTAAAGGACCAGAAGTTTCCCGGTAGCTTGACCTTCGAGAAAGCAGGCAAGGTCGATGTCGAGTTCAAGGTCGAGGCCAAGGCCGGCGAAATGGATCACAACGCTCACGGCGGATGACGCGTGCGATAAACCGATGCGGCTGCCCCGCAAACGCGGAGGAGTTGGCTTTACCGGACTTTGTACCCCTCTCCGTCTCGCCCTTCGGGCTCGCCACCTCTCCCCCACTTTCGTGGGGGCGAGGAAATCCCGACTTGAAGCGCCGCTGCAGAACCTGGTTCCTCGCCCCTGCGGAGCGGGGAGAGGTGGTTTGCGCAGCAAACCGGAGAAGGGAATTCTGCGAATTGACGGCGTAGCGCCATCCAGCCATCAAGCATGCTGCAAAATATTGACCAGACGTCCGAACGGGTCTCGCACGTAGAAGCGCCGCACGCCCCAGGGCTCGTCCGCTGGACCGTATTCAATGACAAAACCGCCTGCGCGAACACGCGCCAGCGCCGTCTCCAGATCGTCGACCTCGATCGACATTTCGGGAACGGGCGTACCCGAACCGCCTTGCGAGGCGATGCTGACCTGAACGCTCATCGACTCGGTTGAGCCGTAGGTCGCGATCCAGCCGTGATCCATCAGCAGGTCGAGTCCGAGCACGTCTCGATAAAAGCGCTTTGCGGCGTCGACATTCGGCGCGCTGATATTCGCCACGATCCGCTTCACCTTCATTCGTTCCTCCCGACGCGACGTTTCGCCTTACTCACCTTGGCAGGCATCGTATTTCCGACGCTGCCTCGATCGAAGGTCACCGCTTTGACGACGGCGAACACCTGGCGTCCGCTCGCCAGGCCTAGCGTTTCGACAGACCGCCGCGTGATGCGCGCGACGAGACGATCGCCGCTGCAATCGAGCGCAACCAGCGCGTCAGGTCCTTGCCCTGCCGAAATACTGGTGATCGTGCCGGGCAATACATTCAGCGCACTGATACCAGCAGGGCGCTCGAGCGCCAGCATCACATCGCGGACGCGGACACGCGCACGCACTTCCGAGCCGGCCGGGGCGTCAATCCTCGGCAGCCGCCACTCGCCGCCGGCCGAGCGCAGCACCGACAGTCCGTAGCCGTCATCCTGCAGCGCGATCTTCAGGCTGATAAGCGCGCCCGCCTCGCCGCGCTCCTCTTCGGGCAAGAGGTCGAACTGCATGAGAATATCGTTGGCGGGACCGCTCGCTAAGACCCTGCCTTCGCTCAGCACCACGACATCCGTCGCAAGGCGGGAAACCTCGGCAACCGAATGGCTCACATAGACAATCGGGATCCTCGTCTCATCGCGAAGCCGCTCGATATAGGGCAGAATTTCTGCCTTGCGTGCATCGTCGAGCGAGGCAAGCGGTTCATCCATAAGGATCAACCGCGGGCTGGCGATCAGTGCACGCCCGATCGCCACGCGCTGCTTTTCGCCGCCGGATAGCGAGACCGGCTTGCGCGCCAGCAATTGGCCGATGCCGAGCAGGTCGACCACGCCTGCGAAGTCCGCATAGCGATCGCTAGCGGGCGTGAAGAACCGGCCATAGCCGAGATTCTGGCCAACGGTCAGGTGCGGGAACAGGCGTGAATCCTGGAAGACATAGCCGATGCGGCGCTTGTATTTTGGGACGAAGACACGGCTCTCCGAATCCGCCAGGACGTTGCCGTCGACCACTACCCTGCCGCCGTCGGGCCGGATAAGCCCGGCGATGATGTTGATAAGCGATGTCTTGCCGGAGCCCGACGAGCCGAACAGCGCCGTCAGCCTGCCGCTGCTTTCGAACGCGGCATCCAGTTGAAAATCGCCTTGCCGGTGGCGTGCCATGACCGACAGCGTCATTCGAGGTCAAGACCCCTCTGGGCCCGGCGCGCCAGCATTTCAGAGGCGACCAGCGCGACCATTGCAATGACGATGGATACCAGCGTCAGCCGCATAGCGCCAAAGTCGCCGCCTGGCACCTGCGTGAAGGTGTAGATCGCCGATGGCAGCGTCTGCGTCTCGCCGGGAATATTGGAGACAAAGGTGATGGTTGCGCCGAACTCGCCCATCGCCTTGGCAAAGGAAAGGATCATACCCGCGATGATGCCAGGCGCGATCAGCGGCAGCGTCACGGTAGCGAACACCCAGGCCGGATTGGCGCCGAGCGTCCCGGCAGCGGCCTCGAGCTTACGATCCACCGCCTCGATCGATAGGCGGATCGCCCTGACCATCAGCGGAAACGCCATGACGCCGCAGGCTAGTGCTGCCCCGGTCCAGCGGAACGAGAACACGATGCCGAAATATTCGGCGAGCAGCGACCCCACCGGCCCCCGTTTGCCGAAAGTCAGCAGCAGCAGATAGCCGGTGACGACCGGCGGAAGGATAAGCGGAAGATGGACGATGCCGTTAAGAGCCGCCTTGCCCCAGAAGTCCTTGCGGGCGAGCAGATAGGCGATGGCGATGCCGAAAGGCAAGGCGACGACCGTCGCCCATACGCGAAACCTTTATGGAGAGCCGGACCGCGTTCCACTCATCCGGACTGAGGTCCAGCCACTCCATATCTAGCGCCAAACAACGGTGCGCGCAGGCAGTCCGATATCGTCATCCCAGCCGAAAGAGCGAAGCGACCGAGAGCCGGGATCCATTCCGGAAGGCTGCAAGCGATCCCGGCGCGGCGACGGAATGAATCCCGGACAGGCTTTCTTCGTTGCACTTCGAAAGCCTTCCGGGATGACGGTTCTCGGCCACCTGGCGCCAATCGTCACTATATCGAGACGCGAGGTATCCATGCCGAGTTTGAGTCCTTAATTGGATGCAGGCGGCACCAATACCGTGAAACCCTGGTCCTCGAAAAGCGCCTTCGCTTTGGCCGAAAGCAGGCACTTCAGGAAGGCCGGCGTGTCGTCGTCTTTTGATGCAGCGGTCTGCGCAACCGGATAGACGATCGGCTTGTGCGAATCCGCCGGGAACGTACCGATGATCTTGACCTTCTTGTCGGCCGCCGCGTCGGTTTTGTAAACGATGCCGAGCGGCGCCTCGCCCGTCGAAACCAGCGCAAGCGCGGCGCGCACATTCTCAGCCTGGGCGACCTTGCTCTCGACCGATGCCCAGACGCCGAGCTTTTCCAACGCTGCCTTGCCATATTTGCCGGCCGGTACGGCATCCACATTGGCCATCGCAAGCCTGCCGTCGCCCAGCAGCTTGGCGATGTCGAAATTCGGTACGATCTCTGTGGTCGCGGACGAGTCGGCCGGCGCCACCAGCACGATGCTGTTGCCTAGCAGCTGCGTCTCGGTGTCCTTCTTCACCAGTTGCTTGTCGTCGAGATACTTCATCCAGTCGAGATCGGCGGAAATGAACACATCCGCCGGCGCACCTTCCTCGATCTGCTTGGCGAGCGCAGAACTAGCCGCATAGGAGATCGTTGCCTTCTCGCCGACATCGGCCTCGCAGGCGCCGTTGACGTCATCGAGCGCATTCTTAAGGCTCGCGGCCGCGAATACGGTTACCGTCTCTTCCGCAAGTGCCATGGGCATCGATGCCCCCAACAAGGCGGCGATACCGCCCGTCGCGGCGAGCAGCCGCAAACTCAAATCATTGCGCATCATTGGCACAAAACACTCCCTGGTTGATACTTCCCGTACCCCGCCTGCAGGTGGCAAAGCCTGGCCGAGCGATATATCCAGTCAAACATAACAATGGAGGGTCACGCAATGCTATGATGCAGCAGCGATTGCTTTTTTTGCCGATCGCCCGTCAATCTCGAGATGCGGATATTGCCATTCGAATATAACACTCGTCAGCTGTTCCACCGCGTATCATCCCGGAAATTCAAACACGGCCAACAACATGGAAGACCAAATCATGAAGATCAGCGCCCGCAACATTCTCAAAGGCACCGTTGTCGAGGTGACCAAGGGCTCGACCACCGCTCATGTCCGCATCGACATTGGCGGCGCTGTCGTCACCGCCTCCATAACGAACGCAGCAGTTGACGATCTCAAGCTGGCCATCGGCAAGGAGGCCTACGCGGTTGCCAAGGCATCGGACGTGATGGTCGCTGTAGACTAGGGCCAGGCTCCGCATCATCGATAGTGCGAGGACGTCGCCGGGCCGCCACGGCGGCCTCTCCCGCATGTCTTTCAAGAGAGGGTAGCCGCGACCTCGAATACAACTAAAGACGCGAAGAAAGTTGTTGTCGCCTTGTCACAAACCGTCGATATTCCCGTTTGCGAAGTCTTTCTTCGCCAACAAAATTCGGGAGTGAACACATGAAGATCAACGGCTTGGCGGCCGCCACTGGCGTCGCATTCACGCTGCTTTCCACCTCGGCATCCTTCGCCGTTACCGAGATATCCTGGTGGCATGCAATGACTGGCGCCAACAATGAAGTTGTCGAGCGCATCGCCAAGGAATTCAACGAGAGCCAGAGCGACTACAAGATCACCCCGGTCTTCAAAGGTACGTATCCGGAAACGCTGAATGCCGGCATCGCCGCCTTTCGCGCCGGTCAGGCGCCGACGATCATGCAGGTGTTCGACGCCGGCACCGGCGTAATGATGGCGGCCGAAGGCGCTATCAAGCCGGCCGCAGACGTGCTGGCAGCGGGCGGCGGCTCCTTCGACAAGAGCCAGTATCTCCCCGGCATCGTCGCCTATTATTCCAAGCCGGACGGCACGATGCTGTCGTTCCCGTACAACTCGTCCTCGCCGATCCTCTATTATAACAAGGACATCTTCACCAAGGCCGGGCTCGACCCCGAGAACCCGCCCAAGACCTGGGCCGAGGTCTGGGACGCGGCCAGGAAGATCAAATCCAGCGGCGCCGCTACATGCGGCTTCACGTCCACATGGCTGACCTGGATCCAGACGGAAAACTTCGCCGCCTGGAACAACCAGCAGTGGGGCACCCAGGAGAACGGCATTGCCGGACCGAATGTCGAACTGAAGGTCAATTCGCCCGTCTTCGTAAAGCACTTCCAGGAACTGGCCGATCTCGCCAAGGACGGCACGTTTAAATATGGCGGACGCACCTCGGAGGCGAAGCCGCTGTTCATCTCGGGCGAATGCGGCATCTTCACCGAATCGTCGGGCGGCCTGGGCGACGTGGTCAAGTCCGGCATCAACTTCGGCACCGCTCCGCTGCCTTATGAGGCTGGCGTCGAGGGCGCTCCGCAGAACACCATCCCCGGCGGCGCCAGCCTGTGGACCTTCGCCGGCAAGTCGGATGAGGAATACAAGGCAGTCGCAGCCTTCTTCGGCTATCTGTCGAAGACAGAAGTGCAGGCTCGCCTGCATCAGGAATCAGGCTACCTGCCGGTCACGCTCGCAGCCTATGAAAAGAGCAAGGCCGACGGCTTCTATCAGAAGAATCCAGCCCGCGAGATCCCGATCATCCAGATGATGGCAAAGGCGCCGACCGAAAATTCAAAGGGCGTTCGCCTGCCGAACCTTCCCCAGGTTCGCGACATCATGAATGAGGAATACGAGAACCTGCTAGCTGGCAAGCAGACCGCCCAGCAGGCGATGGACAATATCGTCTCGCGCGGCGACGCGGCTATCAAGGAAGCGTCGAACTGAGCAGCACTGACGGCCTCTCCGCCCTTGAGGGGGAGATGGCCGCGCAGCGGCCAGAGGGGGTCGCCTCCGAAGGCACCTCCCCAGGGTCAAGCATCATCGTCAACAACCCCACCCGGCGGGCTTCGCCCGCCGACCTCCCCTCAAGGGGGAGGTGAAGCGAGCCAATGTCCCCGCGCGTCGTCTTCCCCAACAAGGTCCTGCCCTACCTGCTGGTAGCGCCGCAGCTCGCCATCACGCTGGTGTTTTTTTACTGGCCGGCGAGCCAGGCCATCCGCCAGTCGATGCTCAAGGAGGATCCGTTCGGTCTGAAATCTAGGTTTGTCTGGTTCGACAATTTCGAGAGGGTGGTCTCCGACCCCAACTACCTCAATTCGATCAAGGTGACTGCGATCTTTTCCATCTCGACAGCGGCGCTGTCCATGTCGCTGGCGTTGTTGCTGGCGGTGATGGCCGAGCGCGTGGTGAGGGGCAAAGACCTCTACCGTACCCTTATGATATGGCCGTATGCCGTCGCACCGGCCATCGCCGGCATGCTCTTTCTATTCCTCTTCCACCCCTCGCTGGGCAATATCGCCTTTCTGATGCGGCGTTGGGGGATCGACTGGAACCCTCTGCTTAGGGGCGATCAAGCGATGATTCTTGTCATCTGTGCTGCAGCCTGGAAGCAGATCAGCTACAATTTCCTGTTTTTCGTCGCCGGGCTTCAATCCATTCCGAAAACGCTGATCGAAGCCGCAGCGATCGACGGCGCGCGCGATACCAAGCGGTTCTGGACCATCGTCTTCCCGCTGCTTGCGCCGACAACCTTCTTCCTGCTCGTCGTCAACACCGTCTATGCCTTCTTCGACACCTTCGGCATCATCCATGCCGTTACCGGCGGCGGCCCCGGCAAATCCACCGAGACGCTGGTCTACAAGGTGTTCAACGACGGCTTCGTCAATCTCATCCTCGGCGATTCCGCCGCCCAGTCGGTAATTCTCATGGTGATCGTCGTCGCGCTCACCGCCGCCCAATTCCGCTATGTGGAAAGGAAGGTGCATTATGGCTGAAGCGCCGCTTTACCCTCCCCCTTGTGGGGAGGGTCGCCGCGGAGCAGCGGGGCTGACCGCCTCGACTGCGCGCTGCTGCAATTGTGGTTACCCCCACCCCGATCCGCTACGCGGATCGACCCTCCCCACAAGGGGGAGGGTAAACAAGTGATCGGCTCGTCCCCTATCCGCACCTTCATCGCCCATGCGGTGCTGATCCTCGGCATTGTCATCGTGGCATTTCCGATCTACTCGACCTTTGTCGGCTCGACCCATACGCTGCAGACGATCTTGCGCCCGCCACTGCCGATGGTTCCGGGCGATCAGCTGATCGCCAACTATTCCGAAGCGCTATTCGGCGGCATCGGCCGCATCGGCGGAGTGAGTGTCGGCACGCTTCTCTTCAACTCGACCGTGCTGGCGCTCGGCGTCGCCATCGGCAAGATCGTCATCTCGCTGCTCTCGGCCTACGCGATCGTGTTCTTCCGCTTCCCGTTTCGGATGATCTTCTTCTGGCTGATCTTCATGACGCTGATGCTGCCGGTGGAAGTGCGCATACTGCCCACATACAAGGTGATGGTCGATCTCGGATTGATCGACACCTATGCCGGGTTGATCATTCCGCTCATTGCCTCGGCCACTGCCACATTGCTGTTCCGACAGTTCTTTCTGACCATCCCGGGCGAACTGGTGGAAGCGGCTCGCGTCGATGGCGCGGGCCCGATGAAATTCTTCAAGGACATACTCCTTCCCTTGTCGACCACCAACATCGCGGCACTCTTCGTGATCCAGTTCATTTATGGCTGGACTCAATATCTATGGCCGCTGCTGGTCACTAACAGCAACGACATGACGACGATCGTCATCGCATTGAAGAAGATGGTGTCCTTCGCTGACGCCGACACGCAGTGGCATTTGGTGATGGTAACCTCGATGCTGGCGATCGCACCGCCCATCCTCGTCGTTCTTTTGATGCAGCGGTGGTTCGTCAAAGGACTGGTTGAAAGTGAGAAGTAAGCAACGAGTCGGTCGTTGTTCGTTGGTCGTCATTCTATCGACCGACGACCCACGAATATCGGAATTCAAGTGAGTCGGTCGTTGTACGTGGGTCGTGGGTCGATGGAGGTCGGGCGTTCACGACCGACGAATAAGACCGACGAATAGCGAATAACGAATAACGGAATTCAAGAATGACGACTGTCGACCTGAAGGATGTCAAGAAAGTCTACGCCGGTGGCGTCGAGGCTGTGAAGGGCGTCAGCATCTCCATCCCTGACAAAGCGCTTTGCGTCCTGGTCGGGCCTTCCGGCTGCGGAAAATCCACGCTTCTGCGAATGATCGCCGGACTGGAGACGATCTCCGCCGGCACTTGCTCCTTCGGCGGTAAGGTGGTGAACGAGATCGGCCCCACCGAGCGCGATATCGCGATGGTTTTCCAGAACTATGCGCTCTACCCGCACATGAATGTCTACGACAACATGGCGTATGGCCTGCGCAATCGCGGTACGCCGAAGGGAGAAATAGACGGAAGAGTGCGCGATACGGCCAAAACGCTTGAGCTGGAGCACCTGCTCGATCGCCGGCCGAGGCAGCTCTCCGGCGGCCAGCGCCAGCGCGTCGCCATGGGCCGTGCCATCGTCCGCAATCCTCAGGTCTTCCTGTTCGACGAGCCGCTGTCCAATCTCGATGCCAAGCTGCGCGGCCAGATGCGTGTGGAAATCAAGAACCTGCAGCGCGCTCTTGGGGTCACGTCGGTCTACGTGACCCACGACCAGCTCGAGGCGATGACGCTGGCCGACCTGCTGGTGGTGATGAATGCCGGCGAGGTGGAACAGCTCGGTGCTCCGCTCGACATCTACGAGAAACCGGCTTCGACCTTCGTCGCCAGCTTTATCGGCGCACCGCCGATGAACCTGCTGGCCCTGAAGGGCGGCGTCTTCGCCGATGGCAGCAAGGTGCCGCTGCCGCCTCCGGCCGGCGCGGCAATGCTTGGCTTCAGGCCGGAAGATGCGGTGGTTTCCAGCGATCACGTGGGCGGGTTGCGCGTTGAAGGTCTGGTCGAAGGCGTCGAGCCGGTGGGCGCGGAAAGCTTCCTGCATTGCACCACCGGCGGTTCGCGCATTGTCGTGCGTGTCGCCGGACGCGCCGTGGCGCAACCTGGCGACCGGCTCGCAATCGCGGTGCATGCCTCTAAACTGCATTGGTTCGACGAGGCGGGCGCGCGAATCTGACGTTTTTGTCCGAAACAGACTGGCCTAGCGAGAAGGGCGGCAGCCGCTGCAAGAGGAGGCAAGAATGACCCCTGCCGGACACCGCCTTAGGCCCTCAAGGCCGCGTACATCCCCGATGCCGGCATCAACCGCTTCTTCGACCCGGTGGTCCAGTCCGTCGAGGAGGCCATCCTTCCTCCACCGGATATCGGAGGCAAGCTGCAAGTCGCCGTGTCGTGTCAGACAGACGAGTCACGCCGCTCAGGAAGCCTTGTCCAGCTTCTTCATGAAGGACTTCAGTTCCTTCGCATCCATTCGCACGATGTGCTTTTCCTCCGGATATGCCTTGCTGTTGACGTCCGCGACATATTCGGCGAACGCCGCAATGCGCTCCTGCTGGAGGCGATCATACTCCGCCGCGAAATTGCGATAGACCTTCGAATGCCGGGGCATATGGCCTCGGTTCTGGCCGAGAATATCCTCCGCGAACAGATATTGCGCGTCGCAACCCGTTCCCGCCCCCATCGACAGCATAATCAGCGATGTACGCTCCGAGATCGCCTGCGCCACTTCGACCGGCACGACTTCGATCTCAGCGCCGATCGCGCCGGCCGCCTCGTATTTCTTGACGGCCTCGAAAATGTCCATCGCGGTTGCGGCCGTCTTGCCGACGGCCTTGAACCCGCCGGTCCATGTGGCGCGCGACGGAATCAACCCGACATGTCCGATGACCGGGATATTGTCGTCGGCCATGCGCTTGACGGTGGCATAACCGGCGCTGCAATAGACCGCGTCGGCGCCGGCCTTGTAGAGCCGGAACGCCCACCTCACGAAATCGTCCGCCGTGCCGATCTCGTAGAAATTATCGCCCGGCATCGAGAAAAGGCTGGGCGCAGCATCTCGATATTGCGGATTGAGCATCAGTTCGGGCGGAATCGATACGATGTCGACACCCGCACGCTCGGCGGCTTCGGCCTCCTCCATATTCATGACTCGCAACATGGTAAGCTGGCGCTTTCCCTTCATGGCGCGAAGGTCGGCAACGGTCGGTCTCTTGCGGGTCATTGTGAAATCCCTCTGGTTTGGTCTTCAATCTGGATAAGCACCCCCGCCTTCGGGCCACGTCCCCCTGTCCTGTCCGGGGAGAGTGGCCCGAAGGGCCGGTGAGGGGTGCTTTGTCCGCCGAGAAGCAGGACATCCGCGTCCTAAATCTGGATCATCACCTTCCCCGCCTCGACCTTGACCGGATAAGTTTGGAGGTTGACGCAGACGGGCGCGCCCTTGGCCTCGCCGGTCTTGTAGTTGAAGCGGCCATTGTGCTTCGGGCATTCGATGATGTCATCCATCACCAACCCGCCCGACAGATGCACTTTTTCATGCGTGCACAGCCCGTCGGTTGCGAAATACTCGTCGTCGGGCGAACGGTAAATTGCGAAAGTGCGGCCCGCATGATCGAAGCGGATCACGTCCTCCTCCTCGACATCGTCTGCGCCGCAGGCCACTACCCAATCCACCATTGCTGTCTCCAAGCTACGACCACGCCTCGTTGGCATGACCATCCTATTCCGCCGCCGCGCCCACATCCATCGAGTGGAATTCCTCGCGGTAGGGCCGCGCAGTCGCCGGCAGTTCGCGCCGCAGGTAGAAATCCTCGTATTTCAGTTGCTTGAGCAGTACCGGCCAGACTTCGCGATAGGCGTGCCACATCGACGGGTTGGCCGCAGGCAGATCGTCCTTGATCAGTTCGTGCAGCCTGGGCAGCGCGTGATACGGCACCATCGGGTACATGTGGTGTTCAACGTGGTAGTTCATGTTCCAGTAGATGAAGCGGCTGACCGGGTTCATGTAGACGGTGCGGGTGTTCAGCCGGTGGTCGATAACATTGTCTGCCAGGCCGATATGCTGCAGCAGGCCGGTCAAGACCATGTGCCAGGTGCCATAGAGACGCGGCACGCCAATCAGCATGATCGGTAGCCAGGACTGGAAGTAGAGCGCCACAGTGATCGTAGCGATATAGATGGCAATGTGCCAGCGCGCGGCAGTGACCGCCTTGTGCTGCTCCACCTTCCGGGATGAAACTCTTCTCGTCCGGCGATAGATTGCCGAAGGCGTTGCGTACCAGCGTCGGCAGCGAATAACGGAAATCGAGGATGCCGGTGAACGCGAGCGCCGCCTTCAGCAGGTCCGGCGGCCGCATGACCGCGATCTCGGCGTCGCGACCCACAATGATCGTATCGGTGTGATGGCGCGCGTGGCTCCAGCGCCAGGTCACGGGGTTGCGCATCAGCATGAAGCTGGCGATTTCGTAGACCGCATCGTTCATCCAGCGTGTCCGGAAGGCGGTGCCGTGACCGCATTCGTGCCAGCGCGAGTCACTGGAAGAGCCGTAGAGCACACCATACACAAGAAAGAACGGCACGCACCACCAGGTGCCCCAGAAATAGACAGCGCCAGCCGCGGAAATCACGATCGCCGCCAGCCAGATGATTGTGTCGCGGATCGCCGGTCCATCCGAGCGCTGCATCAGCTCCTTCATCACCTTTCGCGGCACGTCGGAGTGATACCAGTCGGCCGACGCCAGGCCGGTCTCGATGGCAAATCTCGTACTCTCTCCGGTCAGGCTGTAGTCGCGCTTCCTTTTTTCGGCGGGTGGCCATCGTCATGGGAACCTCCATCTCCTGCAGTTTGCATCAATCCTGTGGGCGGCAAGGCATTGTCAGCGGTCCGTAAGCCTTCTGAAATTGCCGGATGGCCGCGGATAATCCTCGGCCGGCTGGACGGCGATCTCGCGGATCCTATTCTGGGCCTGCGCAATCTGCGCGCTGCCGTCGAGCACCCGGAACACGGTGTCGTAGGCTCGGCTCTCGCCATGCTCCAGCCAGATCATCTCGCCGCGCTCGCGCGCAGCCAGATTGCCAAGCACATGGTGCGTGGATGGCTCGATGCCAAGGGCATATTGCCCGGCTTGGAAGTGCTGCCACTCATAAAGGCAAGGCAGCTGATCCTTGCGCGTGACGACTTCGAGGCCAAGTCCAAGGCGGTCATTGACAATCGCCACCGGCACTTCGCCTGCACCATCGGCTGCTGTCTCATGCTCCCAGACCTGTTCCCGGAAGCCGACCCGCGGTGCCGGGAAAGATTGGTAGCCGACACCCTGTTTCTCGTAGCCATCGGCATGCGAGGCCCAGACGACATCGGCGATCGGAGCGATATAGCGCGAGCCTTCGTCAAGCAGCGGATAGCCGACATTGACATGGTAGAAGAACATGTGCGGCGTTCGGTAAAAGCCGTGATTGATGACCCGATCCTTCAGCCGGATTTCGTTGCCGCCGACATCGGCCTCGATGCGGCGCGTCAGATGCAAATCCTCGCCGAACACGGTCGATTGCTGCACAATGCCTTCGGCCCAAAGGAAGCAACGGTCGCCATCCCAGGTTTCTCCATAGCCCGTCAGTCGCGCCGGAATGGTGCTGACCTTGCCATGCAGAGAGTGCTTGACCTGCGCTTTGCGCGGATAGTTGTAGGTATCTGCCGGAACCTCCTCGGTGCCGAGAATGTGGTCGAGACCGCAGGTCAACAGCAGACCCGAGAACGACCGCGTCCAGGCAAGGCCATCCTCGGCTTCGTCATTGTGCAAGCCGGGATGGCGAAAGCCTGTCGGCGAGTGCCAGCCGATCGCCTGACCGTTGAATTCGCATTCCGCGATATCCATCGCCCGGTCGACCAGCACGGTAAACCGCAGGCCCGAACCGGTGCGGAACTCCAGCATGCGAACGCCGCGCTCGACGCCGTCGCCCAACGTCATCAACCGCACGCCGGCGAATTGCGATAGCATGCCACAGCGTTCGGACACCTCCCGGCGCGTCAACGTGGTGCCAAAAAGCTTCACCATTGCTCTAGTGCGCGATCGCGTTACGCAGGTCGCTCTCGGACATGCCGGTGATGACCTCCTCGACCTTCCCGACGCTGGTCTTTTTCGGATCGATATCATCGGCGACGACCTTGCCCTGCCGCATTACCACAATGCGGTCGACCACCTGGAAGACGTGATGGATGTTGTGAGCGATAAAGATGCAGGAATGTCCGGAGTCGCGGGCGTTGCGGACAAAACGCAGCACGCCTTGGGTCTCGGCAACGCCGAGATTATTGGTTGGCTCGTCGAGGATGATCAGATCGCTGTCGAAATGCATCGCCCGCGCAATGGCCACGGCCTGGCGCTCGCCGCCCGAGAGCGATCCGATCGGCGTGGTCGGCGGGATGTTCTTCGTGATGCCGACGCGCTTCAGCAAGTCTCGCGCGACCTGGTCCATGACGGCCTGATCCATCCTGTTCAGAAACCTGGGCCCCTTGATCGGCTCACGCCCGAGGAACAGGTTGCGCGTTATGGAGAGTTGGGTCACCAGCGCGGAATCCTGGTAGATCGTCTCAATGCCGTTGGCGATCGCGTCGGTGGTGTTGCGAATGTCGACTCGTCTGCCCTTCATGTGGATCTCGCCACTGGTCAGGCGCACAGCGCCGGACAGCACCTTGATCAGCGTCGACTTGCCGGCGCCGTTGTCGCCCAGCAGGCCGACGATCTCATTGGGGAAGACGCGGAACGTGACGTCGTCGAGCGCGCGCACGCGTCCGTAATATTTGCTGACGTTTTTCATGAGGACGAGTTCGTCGGTCATCTCTTAATTCCCCGACTGGTGTCTGCGCTCGAGGCCCGAATGGAGAGCCATCATGCCCAGAATGATGGCGCCGATGAAGATGTTGTACGCAAGGCCCGGCACGCCGATCATGACGATGCCGTTGCGCATGATGCGCAGAATGAAAATGCCGATCACCGTGCCGATGATGGTGCCCCGCCCGCCGGTAAGCGCCGTGCCGCCGATCACCACCATGGCGATCACCTCCAACTCATAGCCGGTTCCGCTGTTCGGATTGGCGGCGGAGGTGCGGATGGAGCTTATGATGCCAGCGAAAGCCGATAGGAAAGCGGACAGGATGAACAGGATGACCTTGGTGCGGTCGACATTGACGCCGCGAGCTCTTGCCGCGTTGGGATTGCCGCCGGACGCTTGTATCCAGTTGCCGAATTTGGTCTGGGTCAGCGTGTAGCCAAGCACGATGGCGAACAGGATGAACCAGAACAGCGACATATAGATGCGGAACGGGCCGATGTAAAAATCGCCCACCAGCACCTGGGAGAGCCAATGGTCTCCTGAATTCCAGGTTCGCTGCGGGAAGCCGTCGGTGATGAAAAGCGCCGTGCCGCGCGCGACCAGCAGCATTCCAAGCGTCACCAGAAAGGATGGGATCTTCAGGCGCGTAACGAACAGGCCGTTCACCCAGCCGATAAAGACTGCAACCAGCAGCGCGATGACGAAGGAAACTTCAAGCGGCAGCGAGCCGGCGTTGAACAGCGTCCACATGATCACCGGCGTCAGGCCGAAGAGAGAACCAACCGACAGGTCGAACTCGCCTGACGTCATCAGCAGTGTCATTGCCAGCGCGACGAGGCCCAACTCAACAGAGAACGCCAGCGTATTGCTGATGTTCAGGGTCGACAGGAACTGCGGATTTATCGCGTAGAAGATGATGAGTTCGGCGACCAGCAGCACGAGCGGGCCGAATTCGGGCTTCAGGAACAGGCGCTGGAGCATGACTGACTTTCCAGGGCTGGCGGGCGAATTGCTGTGTCATGCCGGCCGTGTTGCGTTGATCCGGTGAGGGCTTGCGTCCGCGGCGAAGAGACCGCCGCGGACGCTTTGGTTGGTCGGTCTATTTTCCTGCCATGACGTCGGCGTAGACCTGAGCAGTGTCCTTCTCGTACAGCGCCCCGGTTATGATGTTGAACGCCGGCGGAATGCCGTCTGTCGCCATCAAAGCGAGTGATAGCGCGAGATAGCTGGTCGCCTGGGGATCCTGCCACTGCGCCGCGTTGACATAGCCTTCCGTCACTTCCGACGTCGTATCGAGCGAATTGCCCCATCCGACGACCGGCAACTCGCCGGCCTTCACGCCGACCTGATCGAACACGCGCTTGATGCTTCCCGTCGCGAGATCGCCGAGACCGATGATCGCCTTGATCTTGGTCCGGTTGGCGCTGAGGTAGTCGCTCATGCGGGTGATGACTTCGGCCTGGTCGAGCGTCGTCTCAGTGACCTCCCAGGTGATGCCGAGCGGCTCGAACACCTCCTTGATGCCTTTCTCTTCCTCGACGCCGTAGCTGGCGCCGGGCACTTCGACAGGCATCCACACGAAATCGCCCTTCTTCACGAAGCCCTTGTCGACCAGATATTGCGCCCAGCCGCGGCCGACGACGATAAGGTCGGTGCCCACATAGGCCTGGAAATTGGCCGACGGATCGGGGGTGTTGAAGTTGATCAGCGGGATGTTTGCCGCCTTCGCTTCCTTGACGATCTCGACAAGGCTGCCTGGATCGGGGCTGGTCGTGACGATCGCGTCGGCCTTGGCGGCTATGGCGGCGCGGATCGCTTCCTGCTGGGACGGAACGTCGCCGTTGTGGAACGAGGTGTTGACGGTCTGACCCGTCGACTTTGCCCACGTTTCCGCACCCTGCAGGAAATAGGTCCAGACAGGGTCGGCGGGGCCGCCATGCGATATCCAGTAGAACGTCTTGGCCTGCGCCGCGACCGGCAGAGCCAGCGCGATGATCAAGCCATAGACCAACAGTCTTAATTTACTCAGCATTGCATACCTCCCTTTTGAGAACGTGCCTTCGTTGCTCCTCCACGGCCCGGGTCGACCCGGACCGCCTTGGCTCGGCATCAGGCTCCGAGCGCTCCGCCGCCGACTGAGCCTTATGGCCCCGCAAGACGCTCGGTAGGCCATTGAGATGCCATAGCCAGGTCCATGTCAAACAGCGCCCACTCGTTGCCGCCCGCATCGCCTCAAAGCCCGTTCGCTATGAACTTGCCGTCTAGGAAATTCTTCGCGCGCGGCACATCATCCTCCGACAGATGTTCGATGATCACCGGAATGTTCGGGTGCTTCTCCGCCAGCCGCTTGAGATAAAGATCGTAGTTGAGCGAGCCGAGCCCCGGCGCCGGCAGTTCGATCTCACCGACCCCGCGGAAAGTATGGCTTTCCAGCGCATCCGCGTCGCCGATGTCGTCGTGCTTCTCCGACTTGTCATCTCCGGATCGCTTGACATCCTTCGCGTGCGCAATTTTGATCTTGTCGGTCAGCGTGTCGAAAACCTGGTTCAGGATCTGATCCATCCGGTCGATATTGTGCGTCTCGAAGTAATTGGTTGGGTCCATCAGCAGGCCAAGGCCCGGATGATCGACCTGCGCGAACATCTTGACCGTCTCTTCAACCGAACCGACCACATTGTTCACGTAGGTTTCCAGCAGGAACATCGCGCCGTGGTCATACGCGGTCTGCGCCAGCTCGGCGATCACCTTGCGGCATTCCTCGAAGCCTTCCTCGGTTTTGTTCTTCGGGTGATGCACCCAGTCGGACTCGGTGTTGTAGGTGCCGGTCTCGGAAATCACGTATGGCGAGCCGAGATTCCGGGCGTTGCGGATGATCTCCTTCAGGTAGCCCACGCGCCGGGCGCGCTCTTGCTTGTCCGGATGGATGATGTTGGTGTAGCCCGAAACACAGCAGATGGGCAGGTTGTGGGCGCGAAAGGTGTCGCGCACCTTCTTCGCTTTGTCCGCGGTGATCTCGCCCGCCGAGAGGTCGATGTCCTTGAAATGCAGGTCGAGCTGCACCGTGTTGAAGCCGAGGCCGCGTATCCTCTGGGCCGTTTCTTCCAGGCCATATGGAAAGTAGCCGGTGAAAATCCCTGATTGCATCATTGTGCGTTTCCCTCCCTGCCGACTCCGTCGATGGAAATTTCGGAAAGCTTGATCGTGCGACCCTCATCGATTGACCGATAGCCGGCCTCGACAAGCGCCATCGTCTTGACATTATCCGCAACGGAAAGAGCCGGAGCGGTACCGGTCTTAACCGCATGCTGGAGCTGCTCCATCACGCCGATGAAGGCGTGCGGAAACCACATCGTGTCCCAGCTGGGCGAAACCCATTGGCCGCCCGTCTGCCTGGCGGAAGCGTAGGACAAGGTCGATGCGGCTCCCGTCGGCCAGCCGATCGTTCCCTTGGCGACGCCGTCGGTGCCGTCGACGCGCCAGTTAATGTGCTGGTCGTCCTGGTAGCCTTCCTGGCGCGGGCCTGACCACACATCCTCCAGCGAAAGCGCCAGCACACCGGACGGGAACTTGATGGTCGAAACGGTGATGCCATCGAAATGATCGAAGGTGGTGCGCGGGTCCTTACGTGTCAGCGTTGTGATTTCCTCGGCGTCTCCGAACAGGAACCTCAGCACATCGAGATGGTGGACGCTCATGTTCGAAAGCGTCAGCCGATCGTAGTCCTGCAGGAATGGCTGCCAGTGCGGAATGGCGTGCATGTCTATCTGCGCGAACACGATGTCGCCCAGCGCGCCCGAATCGATGATCTGCTTCAGCACGCGCATCGACTGGTCATAGCGCATGTTCTGGTTGACCGAGAGGATCTTGCCGGCCGTCGCCGCCTCGTCGCGCAGCTTGATCGCCTCGCCGAGCGAAAGCGCCAGCGGCTTCTGCGCCAGGATCGCCTTGATGTGCTTTTGTTGCAGGGCGTGGCGAATAAGATCCGGCTGCATGTCTGGGGGAAAGGCCAGATCGACAATGTCGATGTCGGTGTCTTCGATCAAGGCTTCCGGCGTGTCGAGAACCTTCGCGATGCCCCAACGCTGCGCAACTCTTTCCGCATTGACCCTGGTGCGCGACGCTATGGCCGCCACCGAAAATCCGGCTTCCTTGTACGCGGCCAGATGGCACTCGGCCATGATCATGCCCGCACCGATGCACCCTATCCGATAGTCCCTCGTCCGAACCTTGACGTCCGGCTCGAACCCCATCGCGTTCGCCATGCTTCCTCCGTCGCATCCTTCCTGGCTAGAGCTTTGAGCACGAAGACGTGCATCCGCTGCTGGGCTTGGTCATTATCGACACCGCTGCCGTCTCAGGCCGAGGGATCATCAGGCAACGATCCAGACTCGACGTTCGGGCTCAAGCGGCTTCGATGGCATCTCTATTCGGAGTCCTCCAGGTGCGGCACTCCTCCAGCGCCCCGCACATGATGGATATTGACGGAACGAGGCAAACGCTGTCAACATCATTTCTAATCAAAAAACATCACGAACCGTCAGGGAGGCGGACTTTACTTGCGGACAACGCTGATCGACATCGCTCGGGAAGCTGGCGTCTCGGCCGCAACGGTGGACCGGGTTCTCAACAACCGCGCTGGGGTACGGTCGCGAACCCGCGAGATCGTGCTGGAGTCCGCCTTGCGGCTTGGCTACATAGCGGAGGGCGCGGGCTCTCCAATTCCTGTCCGGGCGGCGCGGGTCAGCAACACGATCCGGCTCGCATTCGCCCTGCCCGCCGGCACGAACACCTTCATGAAGATGCTGCACCGGCAGATTGAAATTCAGGCGATGACGCGCCCGGGTCTGGACGTACGCATCGTCACCATCGAAGGCTTCAATCCGGACCGCCTCGCCCGCGCCCTGCAGGACCTGCGCGGCGAGGCGCAAGGCATCGGCGTCGTCGCGCTCGACCACCCGGCGGTACGCGAGGCGCTGCGCTCGCTGGCTTCCGGCGGCGCCAAGATCGTCACGCTGGTATCCGATATCCTGCATGTCCCGCGCGCCGCTTACATCGGCATCGACAATCGTGCGGCGGGCCGTCTCGCGGGTTATCTCGTCAGCCGCTTTCTGCGCGAAGACACCACCGGAAAGGTAGCGATCTTCGCCGGCTCGCTGTCCTATCGCGGCCATGAGGAGCGCGAGATGGGGTTCCGCCACATTCTGGCTGAGGAATTCCCAAACCTGCGCATTGTCGAACTGCTGGAGATGCTGGATGATCGCGAAAAAGCGTATGCGGAAGCCTCCAAGTTGCTCGACCGCCACCCCGACCTGGCCGCGATCTACAATATCGGTGCCGGCAATCCGGGCATCGCCCGTGCGCTAAAGGAGCGTGGGCGCGAACACTCCGTCGTCTTCCTCGGTCACGAAGTGACCGAAGCGACCAAGGAACTGCTGCTCGATGAGACCATGGATGCGGTGATCGACCAGAACCCGCGCGTCGAGGCGCGCGAGGCGCTGAACATCCTCGGTCATCTCGTGCGGAGCGAACCGTTCGACTATCACCCGCCCCGCCTCCAGGTCATCTTCAAGGAAAACATCCCTGAGATTTGATCTCCCCGAGTGCTGCCATTCGCCGGCGAAGTGTGAATAGAAAATCGTCGGTCGTCGGTCGTTGGAAGAAAGATCGCAGTTCTTTCAATCGCTTATCCGCCTCTCTCGATTTTCTCCGGCCGGTTTTATCCCCGCTCCCGCTTGGGCGCTTATCCTCCGCATGCCCTTCTCTTGGGAACGCGGTTCGCGACGGCGGTTCGTGGAGATGGGACGGCTCTCTCAAGCAGCGTCGACGGACGCTGTGGCGGGGCCGGGGAACGACCGTGAAGGAGCCTGTTTTTGAAAGGCTGGGCCGCTCGGTAATGCGGCGGATCCGGCTATAGCAATACGCGGAGCAAGACCCTTCGCGCTATTGGGCAGGTGCCCGGCGAGCGTGCCCGGACTGGAACTGCAGCACGGCGTGACAAGCGCCCGAATGCAGCGACGGACCGGACAGGCAAGCCCACAGCCGGCAGATAAGCCGACGGCCCCGGTAATATGCCGGCGTGACGCGGATGATGTGTGACGTTTTGACGACCAAAAAACGCGTTTACCGGAAAAACACGGCATCCGCGTCACGCTTTCCCTCTCCCTCGCGAGCTTGTCGAGGGATCAAATGGCCAGACCGGTTTCGGGGCGTGGCGACGACGAAATGCGTCCGGCGCCCTCCTTCCCCTTGAAGGAGCGAGAACGGCGAGTGCTGATGTAAATACTGCAACTGAAGGCGCTCGAGGTTCGGCTCGAGCGCCTTGCTCGTCTCGTCAGTTGGCCGACGCGACCGGAGCGACCAGGGGTGTGATGCGCCGGATTGCGACGCGGCGGTTTTCGCGTTCCGGATCTTGCGTGCGCACCTTCAGATACTCTTCGCCATAGCCCTGCGTGGCAAGATTCTCCGGTGGAATGGCAAACACGTCGGTAAGCGCATTGGCGACCGCTTCGGCGCGTCGGTCGGACAATGCCAGATTGGCGAGGTCGGAGCCTACCGCGTCCGTATGCCCTTCGATCAGGAAGGTTTCCGCCGGATTTCTCGCCAGTACCTTCTCGATCGCCTTCGCCACCGAATCGAGCTTTTGTATCTGATCCTCGGGGATGCTGTCCGAGCCGAACTCGAAGGTCAGCGTGTCCAGATCGATGCGCCTGGTTTTGTCACGGATTCGAGCCGAACGCTTAACCTCATCGACCGAATAGAGCCGCTCCACGCGCTCAACCGGCGGTTGTTCGAGGAAGTCATAGTAAGCGTCGGGTGCCTCGGCGGTGGTTGCGTCCATAATATATTCATCGACCGGGACGTCGAGCTCCATCGGCGGCAGGTCGTCGCCGGGATCGCGCCAATCGTCGACCCGGTCGTAATTGTCGCCGTCGACATAAGCGAGAACGTATTCGCGGCCATCCGGCGCAATCCGCGCACGGCGGATCACGTCGCCATAGGCATTGCGAACCGTGACCACCTGAGTTCCGTCGCGCCTGACGATCGTTTCTCTGACACGGCCCCGGGGCAGGTCCTCATAGTAAACCTCACGCGCGTCCCGCGACATGCGTGGACGATCGTTGCTCTCGACCATGACCTGATCGTCGAACTGAATGATCAGACGGTTGCCGATTTCCCGCAGCACCTCCGATCCCTGCGGCCGCTCGCGCCTCCGCGGCTCGCCATCGTCATTGGACGAGCGATCACGGCGCCTGCCTTGCTCCTCATTGACGGGCTCGATCTGCCGGGGTTGAGCCGCCTCCTGCGCAGCGCTATCGTCTGTCGGTGGCGGACCGGCGGGAACAACCCTCGCCGGACGGCCGGCGGCCTCTCCCGTAGCCGGCCGCTTTCCGTCCCGGCGTGGCCGATCGCCGCCCTTGCGGGGCCGCTCCTTCTGGCTGTCGAGTACAGGCGCAGCCTTCCCGTCATTTGGCGGCGCTTCCGCCTCGACAGGCTGATCCGGATTCGCCTGGCGAACGCTGCCCCGCTTTTGGACGGGGACGGCATCCGCTGGCTTCTCCGAAGCATCGTCAAGCTGCTCTACCGGCATCGTCTCCGCGGGGTCTGTGCCCGCCTTGCTGCGCCGTTGCTTTGAAGGTCTGGCCTCGACAGGTTCCTCGGCTTGCGGAGCCTCGGTTTGAGCCGGTTCAGCCGAGCCGGCGTCGGCGGGTTGTTCCCTTGGCGCGGCCTCCGTGGCGCCATTTGACGACGGCTTCCCACCCTTGCCCGCGCGCTTTTTCGCAGGCTTCGGCTCGTCCGGCTGCTCGGCGGGCGCTTCCGGAAGCGGTTCGGCCTGAGCAGGCTGCTCCGCCTTTGGTTCCTCAACCGGAGCCAACTCCGCGGGCTGCGAATCGTCTGCCGGTGCAGCTTGCGGTTCCTCTGCCGGCTCAGCCTGTGCCGGCTCTTCCGCAGGCGCAGCTTCCGGCTGCGCGGGTGGTTGTTCTGCTGGATCGGCTTCGGCCGGCGGTTCCACCTGCGCCGGCTCTTCAAGCTTCGGCGCGGCTTCCGACTGCGCGGGCGGGGGTTCTTCTGGAGCGGCCTCGGCCGGCGATTCCACAGCCGCCGGCTCTTCAAGCTTGGGCTCCTCGGCCGGCGCGGCCTTTCGCAGCTTCAGTTCCTCCGCCGGATCCGCAATCGGTGCCTCGCCCGTTTCCTGGGCCAGTTGGCCGGTGGGCCTTTTCTTGCGTATCGGCTCTACTGCCTCGGTTCCAAGCGCTGCCACAGCAGCAACCTTCGCGACAGCCGCCGTCGGCTTCTTGCGGAGCTTCACAGCCGGCGCAACTTTCGGCTCCAGGGAGGCTGCCCGGACGGCCGTGGGTGGCGCTTTTGCGGTTGGCTCTACTACGGCAACAGTTTTCGCAGGCACACGCTTCTTCGCGGCGGGCGCAAGCTTGGGCGCTGCCGGCTGCTCGCAGCCTTTTGCTTCCTTGCCTTGGGTGGCGCCTCGGCCGCTGCTGCAGCCGCCTTCGCGGCAGCCGCCTTCTTTGCCCTGGGTGGAGCCTCGACCGCTGCTGCAGCCGCCTTCGCGGCAGCAGCCTTCTTTGCCCTGGGTGGAGCCTCGGCCGCTGCTGCAGCCGCCTCGCGGCAGCAGCCTTCTTTGCCCTGGGTGGAGCCTCGACCGCTGCTGCAGCCGCCTTCGCGGGCTCAGCTTTGCCGTCTGCTGCCTTCGCGGTCGGCTTTTTCTTCTTCGATTTCTTCACAGGCTGATCGGCCGGTTGCTCCGGGTCGGCCTGTGCAAGAACCACCATGGGTTGCATCAGCTCGAAGGTGGGGAATGGCGAGGCCGACACAAATTGCGCGGGCACAGTGGCCATCAGCGTTGCAAGCGCGGTTCCCGTCAGTATCCGGGTTGGACTTTTCATATGCGAATTTCCTGTCTGTATCGTCCCAACAACCCGGAACACTGTACCCGCACGTTTGTTCCTGTGTGGGCGGCAATGAG
Source organism: uncultured Alphaproteobacteria bacterium (assembly GCA_963829135.1). Classification (GTDB taxonomy): domain Bacteria; phylum Pseudomonadota; class Alphaproteobacteria; order Rhizobiales; family Rhizobiaceae; genus Kumtagia. The sequence goes on from CAWHHO010000005.1 coordinate 724,763, forward strand.
GCGAATGTCGGCCGCACAGACGAAACTGCTCAAAAGCATCGTTGACTTGACCCTCAAGCCGATAAGGATCACATGCGGCGCGATGGAAGAGCCGTTCTGGAAAACCACATCGCTGGCAGAAATGACTGCGTCGCAATGGGAATCACTTTGCGATGGATGCGGCAAATGCTGTCTGTCCAAGCTGGAGGACGAGGATACCGCAGAGCTCTACTGGACCACGGTTGCGTGCCGCCTGCTCGATGACGGTAGCTGCCAATGCAAGGACTACCCGAATCGCAAGGCGCATGTCCCGGATTGCGTGCAGCTGACGCCCGCAAGCGTCGCCGCGCTCGGCTGGCTGCCGGCCACCTGTGCCTACCGCCTCGTTGCCAATGGACACGACCTCTACTGGTGGCATCACCTCGTAAGCGGGAGCCGCGAGACAGTTCACGAGGCCGGCGTCTCGATGCGCGGCCGCATCACCGCATATGATGACGAGATCGAGGACGACGAGGATTATTTCGACCATGTCGTGGAGGAGGAACCTTAGGGCTTTCATCCGATGAACGGAGCCTGAACGCGGGGTTCCGGCGTTGTTCAGCATGGCCATGCGAAGTTCGATCATCGCTCAAGCGATCACGATCGAACAACAGCAAGGAGATGACGATGTTCAAGATGATCAAGACTGCAATGCTCTCAGCCGTCGTTGGTGTTGCCGCGCTGACCGGGATGGCAGCCGGCGCTCAGGCTGAAGGCATCTACCTGAACTATGGCGGCCGCCCCGATGCGCGCATCGGTGTGTATGTCGGCGGAAACACATCCGGTTATGTCGGAGATCGTGACCATGGCCGCTGGGGCCGCGACCGTTGGGAGCGGGACCGCTGGGAGCGGAACGACTGGCGTCGCGGCTGCAGCCCTCAGCGCGCACTCAACAAGGCCGAGCGGCTCGGCCTGCATCGTGCCCGTGTCGTCGATGTCGACCGCCGCAGCATCGACGTCGCTGGCCGGCACCATGGCCGACGCGTGGTGATGACCTTCGCCCGCGCCCCGCACTGCCCCGTTATCCGCTGATTGCGGTGACCAGCGACAAAAGCCCCGGAGATCGACCTCCGGGGCTTTCGCATGTTTCGGACCTGGATTCTCGTTGAGCAGAGTGCGGAGCTACCGAAGTTCGAAGCTCATGGTGACCTGCACGCGATAGGCGTTCTCACCAGCCTGGATCGGCACCGCAGCAGCCTCTGCGCGATCGAAGGCCTTCGCGCTAATCGGCATCGGCGCGGCATTGTAGGTCTGGTCCGAGATATCAAGGATGCGGCCAAGCTGCACCCCGGCAGCCTCGCTGAGCGTCTTTGCCTTTTGCATGGCGTCTGCCACTGCCCGCTTGCGCGCCTCGGTCAGCGCCTTGGACGTGTCCTCGTTGGTGAAGGCGATATTGCCGCCCTGGTTCACCCCGAGACTGACCGCCTTGTCGACGACTTCACCGGTCTTTGCGAGGTCGCGCACGCGCAGGGAAAGCGTATTGCTCACTTGATACCCTACCAGTTCAGCTTCCTGGCTGCCGTCCGGCTTGTTGGTGTAGTTGTAGCGCGGCGAGATTTGAAGCCCGCCCGTCTGCAGGTCACGATCAGCAATGCCTGACGACTTCATCGCTGCGATCACTGCAGCCATCGCTGCATTTGCTGCGTCGAGCGCTTCGCGCGCCGTCTTTGCTTCGCGCAGGACCGTCAAGGAGACCAGCGCCATATCGGGCGCGACCGAGCTCTCGCCCTCGCCGGACACCAGAATGCGCGGCGTCTGCGGTTCGGCCATCGCAGCGGGAAACGGCGCTGCAAGCCAGGCAGCAAGGGCCAGCGGCAGCAGACGGTTGATCATGGGATACCTCCTTGGAATGCGATGTCGGTGTGCGAGGTATTTCGCGATTGTGGGCTGATTGCGGCGAAAAGTCCTAGGCGTGCATCGATGTGCATCTTCATGTCGAGAGACTTGTGTCGCGTCGCGTAAACGACTAATCCAGCGCCGGGTGGGGCCTGTAGCTCAATGGTTAGAGCCGGCGGCTCATAACCGCTTGGTTGGGGGTTCGAGTCCCTCCGGGCCCACCAAACAGTCTCGGTTTGAAAACGCATTTCTCTTAGTCTCGGAATAGCGTCGCCATTTCCGTGGGTGAGGGGCGCGTGTTTGCAAACGCTTGGAAGTGAGACCGGCAATATGAGGCGTATTTGGCCGAATCTGGCCGGGCGTCTCAGTTGGCCCATTTCGGCGTCCAGGTGTTTGCGAAAGCGATGCGGATGACGGTGGGCGCGGCCGACAAGCTTGATCAGATTGCGCTCCGGAGCACTGGGATTTCTCATTGCCGAGCTGCATTCGGATTTCGACACCACGTCGGCGCAGCGACATCGGGCGCTCGATCGAGATGATCCGGTCGTTTGTACTAGCTTTGCCGGGCTGTCGCTCTCTTCCATCAGCAAGGATTTGACGGCCTCCCGATCAACCTTCAGGACGAAAGCGCCTGTGCCCTCAATAGCAAAAGGACGTCGCCATGCGGTGACGGGCTCGAGGGTGGGAGAGCGTCATTCAGCCGCCAGTCGCAGAGCAAACTTGGAAGTTGCGATGAAGATTGACGTCTCGTTGTGAGATTAATCCGCCAAAATGAAGATTGGGCTTAGAAAGATCATCCGTGAAGCTTCGCATACTGAAAAGCAACGTATAGATGTTTCACATCCGCATGGACGCTTGACGAAACAACGGCTTAATAATAATCGTTAACGGAGCTGTCGGTGCGCATGGGAATGCATGGATGTTGGTCAGGTTGCGCAACGCAGATGAGGTGGGTGCTGAGCCAGCGGTCGGACACTGGCGTCAGCCCGCTTCCCGACAGCCGCCGGCCGTCACGGAAAAGCAGCGTCACGGTAAGGCTGCCGCAAGAGAACGACTGGCCAATCCTGCGCGAGATCGTGCGCCAACTCCATGCGCGAACTGTTTTCGCCGACCTGCCCCTTTCCGAAACCAAGCTGGACGGGCTGGAGCGTCATGCGCGCAGCCCGAAGCCTCACGAATGCCTGATCGTCGCGGTAGCCAAGGGCGTGCCCGTCGGTCTGGCCTGGTTCACGGCGGGTGAGTACCTGATCTGCGACGATGCGCTGATGACGACCGTTCACCTCATCGCCGTAGATGCAGAGAAATGCGGGCCGTTCCTGTCGGCCAGGGTATTCAACAAGCTGGTGAGAGGCATCGTGCAATGGTCGCGGACGCGCGGTTCGGATCATGTGCTTATCCATGTCACGACCGGCGCCGCCATCAAGACCACTGACCGGCTGCTGCGTGCCGGCGGGGCAAGGTGCATTGGGGGTGGGTATGCTATCTATAATAACTCTGATGTTCATGCGAATAGATGAAGTAAACCAAGCAGATAGACGGATATTTGAGTTTGTTCGATGAGAGAAAAAATTCCGTTGGATGTATTGTTTTTCTTTGGACTACTCGTAGCTGCAGCCTGCTGTTAGCTCAGGAGGGGACCATCGTTGGGCAGGACAACACACTTAAATGGCGTATCGGCCACTCGTCGATTCCATCTTGTTGTTCAATCGATATGGAGACTACGTCGTTTCAAACAAATCGTACGGTTTCATTCTCCGCGAATTTCTGTTCCCCTAAGAAGGCGCTGGTTGAATGCAAAAAATTTGAGCTGGCCAGCGAACGATATGCAGTACGAAATAATTTATCCGTTTCCCGAGAAAGCTGTGACTAATCATTTGCTTCCGGAAGGAGTAGTGGAAGAGATTAAGCCACTTCTTGGCCTCATCTCATCCTTCACGTCGATTGTTCCTACCGAATCGGGGGGGCATTGGTAGCTAAGTATCGCGTAGACACTGTTACCGAGGAGGGTGTCGTGAGGGGCGAGTCGGAAGCTCCCGAGCCGTATTTGAAGATCGAGGGCCAAGATAATTGCCATTTCGATAAATTCTATTCAGATCTGAATCGTTGGATATTTACGAAGAACTGCGCCTTTGCGAGCGAGGCCTTTGTACGTCAAATTTGTAGCTATGGGTCCTACGAAGGGACTAAGCTTAGAACCTATCTAGAAACGCAAGATTTCTGCGGAAAGCAAGAGAATGTCTGACTTTGTGATCCCTCTGGTTTGGCCGGGATACAAGATTACCCTGGACCTACCCGGACGTCCCATAGGTGTCCCTGCCCTGGGCCACGCTGGCGTAGTGTTAGTGGATGGAAGCACAGCTCGCACGCGGTATTTTGAATACGGTAGATACGGGGATGTTCGAGGGGTAGTTAGAACGGCGGGTATCGGTACCCACAGCATCGGTCAGATATCGATCAGGGACGGCAAGATCGATCAAACGTCATTTGCGACCGTCATGGCGGAGGCTGGCAATACATTTGGCAAAGGCAGCTTGACCTCAGGTAGCCTCTTTGAGCTACCGGACGGCAGCTTTGAGGAAGGGGACGTTTGAAGTGCGAGCCCGCCTAGGGACATGAGCGACGAATTAATGTATGAGTATATAACAAGATGATTTATTTTCGTAATGATAGATCGGTTAAGATTCTGACGGTGTATTGTTTTGTTGTTAATATTGTTAGCATGGCAATATTTTTGCTTTACGTATATCAAGACTTTGTGAATTTGACGATCATCCAAAAAATAGGAATATTCGTGCTAAATCTATCTTCCGTGTTGTTTACGTGCCCTTTGTTTTTTGAAAAGAATCTACAAAAAGCGCGAGATATGATCGGAAGCGACAAATATCCCTTCTACGCAACGTCGGTTCTTCCTGGCACGACCGTGATGGCCACCATGATTTCGTGGGTGGTAACCTTGGTCCCACTCTTCGAGCGTATGTAAACGGATACGCATCGAAGGGCCGAACAAAGAATTCATACTAGGAAATATCAATGTCAATTGAAACGGAATTTCAAGCTGGGACCGGCTTCGTTTATGGATACATACTGGGCTATAGCTACGGGACTGGGGTCCAGCGGACTTTCTCATTTTCGGGTGAAGAATCATCGACTTTGTTTGCAACAGGATCGGCGACTATTATTATCCCCGGCGTTCCCTTTCCAGTTCAAGGAGGATTTACCTATACGGAATCGAATGGTTGGTCGATGCAGCTTGGGGCGGGGTTTGAGTTTGGCGAAGGCCCGGGCTGGGGTGGGTTTTTTGGAGCTAACATTGGGATAACTGAGCCAAGCTTTTCGATAGGGGCTGCCCTTGAAGGTGCTGCCCAATACCTTGACGGAAACAGATTCTATGGAAGTGTTGCATTAAATGGTGCTTTTGAATTTGGTGATCCAAAAGATGCATTCTCTGCCATAGCTGTGGATCGCCCAGGTCAATACTTGTCTGGTTGGGACTATGTGGAGAATGTCCCGCGGTATACCGGGTCTCAATATTCCACCTGGGGCCTCGATTCCCCCTCCGAGCACATCGGAATGGAGGTGCGTCGGCAAGTTCAGCCGCCATCAGGCTATCGCGGCGATCATAGCGATCCAGCGCCGAGCGGCGGCCGTGCTGATGGCGGATTTGGCCATCCGAGTGTGTCGCCTGGCACATCGCCCGCGTACAGTGGTAACAATGGGCATTCGAATACCCCCGACAGACCGGGCTCGCATCCAAGTCAAACGTTAAGTCCGACATCGCCAGGAGCATCCGTTCTCTCGCCCATTCATGAAAGTACGCCAATTAGCCCGGTGGACCCGTACACAACGATTGCACCCAACAAGCCAAGTGGCACGCTCTCTCCCACGCCGTTGACGCGCGCGCCCCAGATTAATCCAGTCGAATTGGATACGATTTACACATCGAGTATCACTCATCGATACGATGCGGGCTATAGTGTGCCATCTGGCGGGATAGTTGAATCTATCGGCCGCGCCGTCTCCGGTATCGCTGCTGGCATCGGTAGCGCCATCAGCGGCATCGGCCACGCTATCGGCAGTGCCCTCGGGGCAGTCGGCCACGCGATCAGCGGCATATTCGGCGGTAACACGTCGAACTCAAGCTCAGGCTCGGGCCACTCATCCAAGCCCGTGCTACTCGATCTCGACGGCAATGGCATCAGCGTCGATCCGCTCAACGCGTCCAACCAGTTCCTCGATCTCGACGGCGATGGCTTCCTGACGCGCACGGCCTGGGCCGGCAAGGGCGACGGTGTGCTGGTGCTGGATGCCGATGGTTCGAAGACGACGACGCGTGTTGCAAGGGACTGTCAAGGAGCGATCTCGTTCATCAACATCATCACGGTCAGCGCCGATGGTTTGTCGACGACGACAACATTCGACGACAATGGCGACGGGATCATCGACCGTCGACTGACCGATGTGTCGACCATTCTCGCCAATGGCTCGCGCCAGCGCGTGGTCAGCAGCTTCAACGCCCGATGGATCGCGGACGAAGACCACGCAAGATCTGCCGCGCAACAACAGCCTCGCGTTTTCCAGAGCGAGGGGTCATCGCTGCGCTGTGGAGGGCTGGAGGCCGAGGCATCGTGCGGTGGTCGCGTAGCCACCGGGCGAAACACATCGTGATTCACGTCACGACGGGCACGGCCATCAAAGCCACGGACCGGCTGCTACGTGCGGGCGGGGCGAGGTTTATCGGTGGTGGTATTTGGTGGCTTGCAGTAGTTGAGAAATGATTAAATATCATGGCAGATTCAATCCGATGATGCTCAATAGCAACTCGGTTACAAACTCGGATGTCAACTAGACTAAATATCATAGCACCAAACTGGAAATTTACCTTCGCTTCAGCGGCTATTGTTCGTCTAGACTAGACTGTAACCGCCCCATCCCGCTCTGCGTATAACGAAAGGCGACGCCAACAGGGCGTCGATCGTGGCCCGCGGGGTGTGAAGGCCTGGCGTTCAATGGCACGCGGGCTAGCGAACAAATCCTGCTTCCGGACCAGGCGCGTGCACTCACAGCGACAGATAACCTTGCCTCAACCTATGTCCAAACGTGCATTGAGGCCCGCGAGTTGTGAGCGCCTTTATGGATAGCTCATCCAGTTCGCCTGCTGACTCAACTGGTACATCTGCGAATGCGTGGTGTCGGGAGATTTTGGTAGCGTCTCGTAGGTGACTTTGGTGAAGTTGAGCGAAAGGCTCTCCATCGGTCTCGCGTGATTGTCGGCGCCTTGGCCGCTGACGGAATAGGATGAGATCAATGTGTTCTGCAGCACGATCTTGAGATAGCCCGTTCCGTCCTCCTTCACGAAGGCGATCACGATCAGCTTCCCCGTCCCGTTGACCGCTTCTCTGAAAAGAGCGGTTGAAACCGAATCCTGAAGCTTGGTGACCACGATCTCCTGAACTGACGGTGCCGCCGCTTCTCGGTTGGATCCACGGCCGGTGGCGGAGGTGATGTTGCGTGTTGTACCTAGCTGCACACTCTGCAGTTCAATCCAACCTTCATAACCCTTCATTTTCACGTCGCCCTTGAAGCCCCTGTCCAGCACATTCGGCTTTCCAAAGACACCCATGTAGATAGGCATTACGTCCTCCTTGAATTCACCCGGAGATTGGGATGAAGCAGCCCTGATCTCTCCTAGTATCGATCGGGTTTTTCTGGATGATGTTGGTTTCAAAATGATGCCCCCACGCGATGGTGGATGACACCAGACGGAAACAAACGCGCAATCGGCGCGCCCGACTACCAATGACTAGTTTGGCAGCCTAGGCGTCGCCACGAATGCACGTTCGTCCGAGAGCTTCAGGGTTTCGACAGGCAGGTATGGGGCGCGCCTTGAGATTGGGACGCCGCCCATAGCCCTAAGAGGGCACCGGATGGTCAGTTCAGCACGCATCCATATGCAAACGCGGATTTGCTTCCAAATGGCCCAGGACGGTCCCGCCTCGGCGAATATCGAGATACTCGATACCAAGAGGTGACCCATTTCCGTCTGTTTCGCGATGGCATCGCCGCCTTTATTAATCGCTGCGCCGCCTTTGTAGAGGCCGAGCAGGAGCGCGATTACGGTCGCCGCGCCTGCCGCGTAGAGGAACAGGTTCGTCAGTCCTGGGCCAACTCCGCTCTTATGGTCTTGACCAACTGGCACATTACCGGCGCGTCGGCGCGGCGGTGCTTAATCCAGTAGTCGCGGTACTTGGCTTTGATCTGGTCGAGTTGCCTATCGCTCCAGCCGTTGGTCTCCTGCATGATGTAGGTGACACCCTGCGCCCACGACCCTTTCACGTCGATCTTGCATAGCGTTGGCGCGGCAGCGATGGCCCCGACGACCTTCTTGTCGTCATCCTCGTCGGCCTTGGCAGGCGCAAATGACAGGACGAGCGCGGCTAGTCCGACGCCAGCGAGCAGGAGGGCGGTCTTCATATCGACACTACCTTTGCCTTCAGGTGCTGGAAGCAATTCGCGCCTATGAGAAGTATCCTTACCGGACGTTTCAGTTCCGATTGTGCGATCTCTCCGCAACGATCCTGGAGGGTATCTCGTCGCCATATACTTCGGCGAAGTGCCAAATGCTGGCCGATCACGCGCGGACCAGCGAAGCCGGACGAACGTGTGAGATAGCGGACATGCAAAGCCCCTCTCGGCGTTTTATCCCGCTTTTTAGGAGAAAGAGCCCTTGCGAATACGAGATGTTGTGAGGGATATCGTCGTACACGCTCTTTAGACAGGCGAGGTCGTCAGGGTCGCAAACGCCGAATTCCCCGAAGAGACGGTTCAAGGCCATGAGATCCCCTCTTCGTTTCGGACAGAGCGTGTTCGTCTCTGTCGGTCGCCTTCCCCGCAAATCCGTGGCGATGGGAAAAAGATGGCATCAAACTCTGCGTGCCTGATTCACATGGATTAAACTTCACCTAACAAAAACGCTCCCGACGCCACAAGGCGGAAGCTTTGCACGAAGCAATAGTCGCACTGCACATATTTTTTTATTAATAATGAAAGTTATTGTTGAAAGTTAATCTGGATGAATATCCGGCAATCGAATTGCTATACACGATATCGACCGTCGGCCTTTAATCGGCTCCGTCGGCTGGGAGACGAAGCGCTCTCGCCAAACCGGAGTAGCAGCCATGACAGTCAGAACATTCAAGGACTCGATCGCTACTCGCGGTGCGTTCCGCGGGCGGGCTTCGTTGCTAGTCGCGGCCGTCGCGGTAATGCTGGCCGCTGGCGTGACGACTTCCGCCGCCGGAACATTCATGGAAACCCGCGGCTCAGCATTCGCGCCGCCGGCCTTCAAAACGTTCTGCGCCAATCAGAAGCGGTTATGCAGCACCGGCGGTAAGCGCTCGGTGGTGGAGTTAACGGCGGCCCGGGAAGCGGAACTGAAGTCCGTGAATAGCCGCGTCAACAGCAGGATTGCTCAGCGAAGCGACATCAGCACCACAGGTCAAACGGACAAATGGACGCTTGCGGCGCGCCAAGGAGATTGTGAAGACATCGCCATCCTGAAGAAGAGTGAGTTACTCAAGCTCGGTTGGCCGGCATCAACGCTGCTCCTGACCGTCGCTCGGCTCGGCAACGAGGGTCATACTGTTCTCACAGTACGCACCAGCCGCGGCGATCTGGTTCTGGACAGCAGGACATCAGCCGTAAAAGACTGGTCGCGTACATCATATCGCTACTTCGCGCGCCAGTCGCAGTCGAACGGCGCGAAATGGGAACGGATTGGTAAGGCGTTTTAAGCAACGCTGGATTGCCCCGACGCCTAATAGCTTACCGGAATATGGTCTTCGTGCATTGAGAGCCATCGACCCGTTTGGGGGGAGTTTGCCTCTGCCCCTCAAACTCCCTCTCCTAGTGGCGATGATGGCGGACGGCTGACGGGGCGCAACAAGCGGAACCCCGCGTGCGCGGTGGCCGGTGCTTGTCCTCAGGCGCGACAGGGATGTTGCTATCGTCGTCGTCCTGGCCAGGCCAGCGGCCGAGGTTCGCGTTGACCGGCCCCAGGAGCTGGTCGATTGTCAGAGCGACACTTCGTCGTGTTCCCGCTTGTCACAAAGATTGCGGCGATTCCGGCCCGCTTGCCACGCGACCCGTCGACAATCAGTTGTCCGCGACTTGTTCATACGTTTTGCGCTCCCCGGCTACAACCCGCGGTGGCTCGTCCGTCTTTCCAACTATTGGAGCGCACCGTTCCTGCACAATTCCAGCGCCGCCGTTGGCACTGATGGCTCGCTAGTTGCCCGCTTTCCCGATCGCCTCGATCATGGAAACGATCGTGTCGTCGCCAGCCGTCCGCGGATGCATCCGGCCGCTAGCCAATTCAAGCGACAGTTTGCATAAGGCCGCGTTCACAGGGGTGGCAATCCCGTGCAGCCGTCCAAGCCAGACGATCTCGCCATTGAGAAAGTCCGTCTCGAGCGTGCCTGTTCCTCGCAAGACGCTCTGCAGAGTCGAAGAGCCTATTCGTCCTCGCCCTGGAATGGTGCCCATCGTCAGTTCCTTGCGAGCCGGCGCCTCCGACCGGTCCCACATGATTCTCGCGGCGGTCAGCACCGCCTCCGCTTCGGCGCGGGCGTGCGTATGCCATTTCACCTGTAGTTGTTTGTCCGGAAGAAGCGCGTCTACGATGTTTCGGAGGTTCATAAGCAGCTTGCTGTATTTGCTGCTCATAACATCGTGGCGCGATCTTGCGATAAAGCCGGATGCGCTCAGTGTCCGGCACAAATGCTCCACGGCCTCGTCGCTTCCTGAAGGATAGCGTCCGATGTCGAAGGCGCCTGTCGTCGGCGTAAAGTATGCCGCAACCTCACCGGGGGTGTGGTAGTCGGCGGGCAGCATAACCGTAGCTCCGTAGATGTTTTCGAAGAAGCGAAGCGCGAGCGGTTCATTGGCAACTCCGTTCTGAAAGCAGAAAATCGGCTGCCTCAGGAAGCCTGCGGCCCTTAGACGCGGCAGCGCTGCGACTGTATCCGGGCCCTTCATGGTCAATAGGACGACATCGTCTTCCTCGAACGATATTTCCTCAGGATCCGCGCAGACGGCAAACTTGGCTGTTCTCGTGGCCTGCGGAGTGACCAGCGTCAGCCCCGAGCCTCTGACTACGTCCAGCTGCCTGCCGCGCGCAATTCCGATGACCGGGTAACCGGCGAACGTCATCTGAGCAGCAATGACCCCGCCAACCGCGCCCAGCCCGTAGATGATCGTGCGCATCTTGCTCCACCTGAATCACGCCCGAGAAAACATGCACGGCCCGCATTCTATGCTTCGTATCATTCTATGCTTCGTATCATTCTGTTTTCGCATTGATATGTGACCAGTACTCAAATGACACGCGCCGCCATTTGGCAGCAATACGCACCGTCGGTGTACGTGATCTCGACCCGGCAGAAGCGAAGCGTGCGGCAAGCTCCGTAGCACACCGCACGCGAGCGCATGTCTGGCCAAGCTCGTCCAATCCGGATTGCAGCCGCCTTTATACGGCGCTGGGCCACAGCGTTGATGATTGCTGGGAGCAGTCTGATTTTAGTCGAAGAAGCCTGCGTCTTCCTCCATGAGATATTTCTTCGCGCCTTCGGCATCGATGTCGACGCCCAACCCGGGAGCTTCGAGCAGGTCGACCATGGATTCCGTCACGATCTGCTTCGGCAGGCCGATGACAATTTCCTCCCACCATGGATCGGAGGCGCTCGGATACTCGAAGGCAATGTAGTTGGCCGGCAGCGTAGCGCAGACATTGATCAATGCGCCAAGCCCCAAAAGGCCATTGGCTGTGCCGTGCGGCGCCATCATGATCGAATGCATATAGGCGTGCTCGGCCACCCATTTCAGCTCCGCTATGCCGCCGATGTCGGCCGGGTCCGGGCCGATGATGCGCACCGCCTGTGTCTCGATCAGCTCCTTGAAGTTGTGACGGAGATAGATCTGCTCGCCGGTATGGATCGGGGTTGAGGTGGAGAGCGTGAGCTCGCGATAGGCCTGCGGATTTACCCACGGTACGTAGTCGCCGGTCAGCATGTCCTCCAGCCACATCAGATTGTATTTTTCGACCGCTCGCGCGAAACGAATCGCGTCGGGCAGAAACCATCCGGGGCCGCAATCCAGTGCCAGCGAAGCCTTGTCGCCGAGCACCTCCTTCATAGCGATGACGCAGTCGATCATATGCGCCATGCCGCGTTCGCTGATCTGCCCCTGGTCCATCGCGCCGTGATAGGCCGGCGGTTGACGAATGCCGTAATGGAAGTCTGGTACAGTTGTCTTCATATTGGAATGGAAGCTGATGCCTTGCTTCACCATGAAGAAGTTTTCCGGCCGCTCCATCATCCATTTCACGTCAGCGGCGTAGTCCTCGGGCTTGTCGCCGGTGCGTTTCTTGCGGATCGAACCATTATACACCCGCACTTTGTCACGCACCTTGCCTCCGAGCAGCTTGTAGACCGGAACGCCAGCAGCCTTGCCGGCGATGTCCCACAGAGCATGTTCGATTGCCGATACCGCAGCGCCATACGGTTTGAACGAGCCGCGCTGGCGGATCTTCAGCATGCAATGTTCGACGTTGGTCGGATCTTCGCCAATGAGCGCATCGCGGAAATGCAGTACCCAAGGCTTGAGATAAGTCTTGGTGAACTCGACCTCGCCGAGGCCGTAGATTCCCTCATCGGTGACGATGCGCACGATGGGATGCCGGCCAATAACGGCGCAGCGGAGATCGGTGATCTTCATGTCTAATCTTCCTCCGGTGCGTATAGTCTACCCCGTCGTCAATCTCTCTCCTCGGAAGGATGCGACGCTGGTTCAGCGAGGCTTGACCAGGCCTTTCGCCCCTTCATGAGGGTGAGTTAAATTTGGCACCGGCCCATCAGCTCCAGGTCCGGTCCCAGGAATATTCGTCATCCCAGTGATCGGTCGGCTGCCAGATGCCTTTCACGCCTTCCTGCATGTGCTGGCTGATGACGTCATCAACCACATCGTCAATGCCGAGCCCGGGCTTGTCCGGCACGGTGATGAACCCATCCTTGACCAGAGGCTTGGGCAAGCCCGTAACGATATCGTCCCACCAGTCCACCTCGACGCTGTGATATTCGAGCGCCATGAAGTTTTCCGTGGCGACCGCGACATGCGCCGCAGCCATCGCCGCGATCGGGCTTTCTGCCATGTGGATGGCCATGGCAATGCCATGGTCTTGCGCCGCGTCGCCGATCTTCTTCGTCTCGAGGATGCCACCGGAGGTGAGAACGTCCGGGTGGATGACCGATATGCCCGACTTGAGCAACGGCTCGAAGCCTTCCTTGAGGTAGATGTCCTCACCCGTGCAGATCGGCACGGACGTCGCTTCCTGCAGCTGCCGATACTGCTCGGTGTACTGCCAGGGGATCACGTCCTCCAGCCAGGCCGGCGCGTATTTCTCGATCCGCCGGGCGAGGCGGATCCCGTCCTGCAGCGAAATGTGGCCGACATGGTCGATGGCGAGCGGAATCTCGTAGCCGATCACCTCGCGGACTTCGTGGATGTATTGATCGAGCAGGTCGATGCCCTTCTCGGTGAAGTGCAGGCCGGTGAATGGATGGGGCACGTTCTGCGCGTCATAGGCGGCATTGCGCGCCCGGCGCTCCTCCAGCGTATGAGCCCGCCCGCGACCGGCATGCGAGCGGAACCCGTCGAGCACGCCGGCCGGCGCGGCCACCGCGCCCGGGATGTGCGAGATCTGCGCCAGCCCGAGATCCATCTTGAGGAAAGTGAAACCGAGATCCATCCGCGCCTTGAGCCGTTTGCCGGTCTCGGTACCGCTGGGCTTCTCCGCATCAGTATCGCAATAGACACGCACCTTGTCGCGGAACCGCCCGCCGAGCATCTGGTAGATCGGTACGCCATAGGCCTTGCCGGCGAGATCCCAGAGCGCGATCTCGACTGCCGAGACACCGCCGCCTTGCCGCCCGTGCCCGCCAAATTGCTTGATGCGGCGAAACAGCCGGTCGACGTCGCAGGGGTTCTCGCCCAGCAACCGGCTCTTGAGCATCAGCGCATAGGTCGCGCTGGCGCCGTCGCGCACTTCACCGAAGCCGACCAAGCCCTGGTTGGTGTAGATTTTGATCAGCGCCGAGGTGAATGGCGCGCCGACGATTTCGGCGACGCGAAGGTCGGTGATGCGCAGGTCGCTCGGCCGAGAGCTGGTGCGGACATTATTCTCTATCGTCTCAGCAACCGTGCTGCGTCTTGCCATCGTTTTCTCTCTCACGTGTCAAAATTGGACGCCGGCCTGGCCAGTACGCCGGGCGACACCCATCTGTTCAATGATATGGCGGCCCGATCCTTCCACGTGCCGCGCTACAACGGCGCCCGCGCCGTCCGCATCCTGCGCCTTGATCCGTTCGATCAGCTCTCGGTGCTCCCGATGCACGGCGACGCGACGGCTTAGCGATGTCGGAAATCGGCGGCTGATGGCGCGCAGAATCTCGCGGTGTTTCCACCAGAGTTCAGCCGCATGCCGGTTGTAGTGACGGTCGTAAATCAACTGGTGGAAGCGCGTGTCGAGCACGCCGTGCTGGGCAAGATCGGCGAAGTTTAGCTCTTCGATCGCGGCCTGCGCCGCCTCAAGTTTGGCGATGTCGGTATCGTCGACGATCGAAACGAACCAGCGCGTCAGCGCCGGCTCGATCAGCACCTCGATTTCGATGATGTCTCGCACGAAGGCCTCGTCGATCGGCCGAACGCGCGCGCCGCGATTGGGCTCGATCAGGACGAAGCCCTCTCCGCGCAACTGCTGCAGCGCCTCGCGGATCGGGTTGGTCGACGTGCCGTATTTCGCCGCCAGATCCGCAATCTTGAGGCGGACATTGGGCCCCAGCCGCCCCGAAATGATCTCGTCGCGGATGAGTTCATACACCCATCCGGGTTGTTCGAGGCTTTCTCCCGAAAGCCTGTCGATGATTGCAGTTTCGCCCATAGAGTCAGCTTTTATGCAGCTTTTTGCGCAGTAGCCAAGTCCATAGTACGTTAACTTGGCAAAAGAATGTACGATTTCATTCATGTTGACAGATACGAATTTGTCTGGAAGTCTCACGAACCTTGGCTGAAGTCGGAAAAAATTCGACCGCCCAGGGAGGAGCGCAAGTGGACTTGTTCGACGGCCGAACGGCCGGGCAATCCACCGTCGTGAGGAGGAGAAATCTCATGAAGAATTCGAGAAGGCGCGTAGCCGAAACTGGCAGGCAGATTCTGAAGATCTTCGGCCGCGTTGGGCGTGGCAGCGTCAATGATGTCCGCTGCCGGTCCACGCACAGAGCGTCGACCTTTCCAAATGGTCGCCGGACTACGTCAAGAGCATCGCCGGCACCGAGGAAGTCGACACCGCCGCCGAATGCTCCAAGGTCGTGCCGCTCGATTACAAGGGCCGCCTCACCTACTGGTACACCGGTCCGTCCGACGCCGAGCCCGAGATCACCAAGCAGATGGACAAGGAGTTCTGGGAGGCCTGGAAGGCGACCTATCCGAACATCGAGACCGACGCACAGAACATCAACTACAACGACCTGCTCGACAAGTTTCGCACGGCCTTGCTGGGCAATGCCGGTCCGATGGTCGTGCAGGCTGCAAATCCTGGGCGGCGTGGAGTTTGCGGCCAAGGGCTATCTGGAGGAGCTGAAGCCCGAGGACGTCGGATATGCGACCGCGGACTTCTGGCCCGGCGCCTTGAAGTCGGTCACCTAGGACGGCAAGACCTACGGCATCCCGACCAACAACGAGACCATGGCCTTCATCTGGAACGCCAAGATCTTCAAGGATGCCGGCCTCGATCCGGAAAAGCCGCCGGCCACCTGGGACGACGTCGTCAAATATTCCAAGCAGATCCACGACAAGCTCGGCATCGCCGGCTACGGCCTGGTGGCCAAGCAGAACGCCGGCAACACGCCGTTCCGCTTCATGCCGCAGCTCTGGGCCTATGGCGGCGCCGCGCTCGACGAAGCCGACGCCTGCGCCGACCTATGACAGCATCGGCTTGAACAGCGCCGGCGCCAAGGCGGCGCTGCAGGCGTCCTACGACATGTATGTGCGCGACAAGTCGGTGCCGGTCTCGGCGCTCACCAACACGCAGAACGAGAACCAGGCGCCGTTCATCGCCGGCCAGCTGGCCATGATGATCGCCCACCCGGCCGAATACGCCAAGATGGTGGACCTGGCGTCCAAGGCGACCGGCGCCGACAAGGAAGTCGCCGACGCGGTGGTCGCGAACATGCGCTACGGCCTGATCCCCGAAGGTCCGGCGCGCCGCGCCGTGGTGTTCGGCGGCTCCAACATCCACGTCCTCAAGCCCGAATATGTGGACGGCGGGACCGACGAGATGGCGGTGAAGGCCCTCATCTGCATGTGGACCAGCCCGGAATGGTCGACGCGGCTCAACTGGGTCGGCTCGAACCCCGGCAATCTGCGCGGCTTCAAGACCAAGTGGATGAAGGAGCGTCTGGAGCAGATCAAGTTCCTCGACGTGACGACATCCATGCTGCCGAACGGCATCCCCTTCCCGGTGATCCCGGAAGCGCCGGAGATCATGAACATCATCGTCCCGGACATGCTGCAGAATGCGTTGACCGGCAAGATGACGGTCGATGCGGCAGCCGACGACGCGGCAGCGAAGGTCAAGGCGCTGCTTGGCGGCCTGTAGGCCGCGTCCCGCCCTGGAACGGCCGGCAGCCTTCGTGCTGCCGGTCCCCGCGTGTCCTATGAAGGGATATCGCCCGTGAGCGTCGCCACGGAACAGGTCCGCGCTTGCGCCGGCAAGACCGCCGCAGGCGCGTTGGCCTCCTGCAGCGGGTGGTGAACCACCGCGCCGACTATCTCTATGTGCTTGCCGGCGCTTGTGGTGATGATGATCGTCATCGCCTATCCGATCTACTACACGCTCGAGCTCAGCCTCTTCAAAACGCCCGCCAACCTTCAGATGAAGGACAAGATCTTTGTCGGGCTCGACAACTACGTCACGATCCTGACCAGCGAGTCGTTCCGGGACGTCACCATCAACACCCTGATCTGGACGATATCCTCGACGCTTGATCGCCTTCGTGCTCGGGCTGTGCGCCGCATTGGCGCTGCACCGCGAGTTCGCCGGCCGCGGCGTGCTGCGCGCCGTTCTGCTCATCCCCTATGTGGTCAGCGCGGTTGCCGCGTCCTATGTCTGGAAGTGGCTCTACCACTCCGATTTCGGCGTGATCGGCGCGCTGTCGGTGCAGTTCGGCTTCACCGACAGGCCGATCAACTTCCTCGATAATCTCTACACGGTGCTGCCCTCGCTGATCGTCGTGAACATCTGGCGGGAATTCTCCTTCGCCATGATCATGCTGATGGCCGGCCTGCAGACGGTGCCCGACCAGCTGCTGCGCGCCGCACAGGTCGACGGCGCCAATGCCTGGCAGCGCTTCTGGCACGTGACCTTTCCGCACCTGAAGGGCGTATCGATGGTCACGTTGCTGCTGTTGATGGTGGCCAATTTCAACTCCTTCATCATCCCCTGGATCATGACGGGCGGCGGGCCGGCCGGCGCTTCCGACATCTGGATCACCCAGATCTATCAGCTCGCCTTCGGGCGCCAGCGCTGGGGGCTGGCGTCGGCCTATGCGGTCATCCTGTTCATCGTGCTGATGACGCTCGGCTACTTCTACGTGAAAGCGCTGACGCGCGGCGACGAGGCGCGGGCATGACCAGCAACATCGCCGGCGCCGCGCCGTTCACAGCGCCAAAAAGCCCATCGACTGGTGGCGATGGGCGGGCCGCGTCTTCCTGCTGTTTCTGCTGATCTTCACCGTCCTGCCGATGGCCTGGATGGTGCTGACGTCGCTAAAGTCGCAGTTCGCCGCGATGCAATATCCGCCGCAGTGGTGGCCGGCGGAGCCGACGCTCGAAAACTACCACAAGCTGCTCGACCCCTCGAATTCGGTCGGGCAGGAATTCCTGCAGTATTTCTTGAACAGCCTGTACGTCTCGATGGCGACGACGATCCTCGGCGTCGTCGTGGCGGTGCCGGCGGCCTACGCCTTCTCGCGCTTCCGCTTTCCCGGCCGCACGTTCCTGTTCTTCGCGGTGCTGGTGCGGAACATGTTCCCGGCGGTGGTCTTCCTGATGCCGCTGTTCCTGATGATGCGCTGGCTCGGCCTGGTCGGCACCCACGCGTCCCTGATCCTCACCTACCTGACGTTCGGCCTGCCGCTGTCGATCTGGCTGCTCAAGGGGTTCTACGACAACATCCCGATCCAGCTCGAGCAGGCGGCGCGGATCGACGGCGCGACCCGCTTCCAGGCCTTCTACCTGATCGTGCTGCCGCTCTCCTCGCCGGGCATCATCGCCACGTCGATCTTCTCGTTCATTGGCGCCTGGAACGAATATGTCTATGCCGTCACGTTCCTGAACAGCAAGGACAAGCTGACCCTGCCGGTCGGCATCCAGCGCTACTTCACCGAGTTCGCCACCGACTGGCCGGGCCTGATGGCGGCAACCTTCCTGATGAGCGTGCCGGTGGTGGTGCTGTTCCTCGTCCTGCAGAAATATTTCGTCCGCGCGCTGACCGAAGGCGCCGTGAAGTCGTGACCGCGTAAGGAAATAAGCCGGATGGCCCAGGTCGTTCTGAGAGACGTCGTCAAGAGCTACGGCAATCTCTATGCCGTCAACCATGTATCGCTGACCGTCGAGGACGGCGAGTTCGTGGCGCTGGTCGGCCCCTCCGGCTGCGGCAAGACGACGACGCTCAACCTGGTGGCCGGGCTGATGCCGATATCCGGCGGCGATATCTACATCGGCGACAGGCTGGTCAACGACCTCGACCCCAAGGACCGGGATATCGCCATGGTCTTTCAGAACTACGCGCTCTACCCCAACAAGACGGTATTCCAGAACCTGGCTTTTCCGCTTGAAGATGCGCAAGCTCCCCAAACCGGACATCGAACGCAAGGTGCTGGAAGCCGCCAAGGTGCTCGACATCATCCACCTTCTGGAGCGGCTTCCGCGTGAACTGTCAGGCGGCCAACAGCAGCGCGTCGCGCTCGGGCGGGCGCTGGTGCGCGATCCGAAAGTCTTCCTGATGGACGAGCCGCTGTCCAATCTCGACGCCAAGCTGCGCGTGCAGATGCGTTCAGAGCTGAAGCGCTTCCAGCACGATCTCAGCGCGACGGTCATCTACGTCACGCACGACCAGCTCGAAGCCGTCACCATGGCCGACAAGATGGCGGTGATGAGCGGCGGCGTGCTGCAGCAATACGATTCGCCAAGCCGGGTCTTCGACAGCCCGGTGAATACGTTCGTCGCTAGCTTCGTCGGCAGCCCGGCGATGAGCCTGGTGCCGGTGAAAGCGGTCAACAGGGGCAGCGAAGTGTCGCTGCAAAATCCCGAAGGCTGGGTTCTGCCGCTGTCTCCCGCCAATGCGCGCAAAGCGCTGTCCGCCAGCTCCGACAACATCGTGCTCGGCGCGCGCCACAGCACCCTCAGGCTGCACAAGCAGCCGTCGCAAGGCGCCGTGCCTGGCAAAGTCTATACAGTCGAGCCGACGGGCGACGTTACCTTCGTACAGGTCTATCTGGGCGGTGCAGTCTTAGTAGTCAGCCTTGAGCCAAGCGTGGTGATCTTGCCCGACGAGCCTGTCTGGATCGAGTTCGACCAGAACAAGATGCACCTCTTCGACGGCGAAACGACGATGGCACTCAAGGCAGCATAGCTGGCAAATCTGATGAAAATCACTGCAATCATCCCATACCCGACCTGGGTTGGCATCCGGAACCAGCTGATCGTCAAGGTGGAGACCGACGAGGGCATCTATGGTTGGGGCGAGAGCGGCCTGTCCGGCCGCGAGAAAGCGGTAGTCGGAGCCATCGAGCATTATCGCGAGTTTCTTGTCGGCCGCGATGCCATGGCCATCGGCGCGCTCTGGCAGGAGATGTATCGCAGCCAGTATTTCGAAGGCGGACGCGTACTCACCGCGGCGATCTCGGCGATCGACATCGCGCTGCACGATATCAAGGGCAAGGCGCTCGGCGTGCCGGTCTACCAACTGCTCGGCGGCAAGCAGCGCAATCACATCCCGACCTTTGCGACGACCAAAGGCCCATGCGGGCCGGAGATTATCGAGCAGGCGCGCGAACTGATCGCGAGGGGCTGGAACGCCATCCGTCTTTTCCCGGCCGATCACGACAGCGGCGGCGTCTACGAGCCGCGACGGAGCATTCCCGAGACGGCCAGATGGTGCGTGAAGGCGCGCGAGGAACTCGGCGAGGCAGTTGTCCTCGGCGTCGACTACCACCACCGCCTGTCAGTCGCTGAAGCTGCCAGCTATTGCCAGAAGATGCCGTCAGGCACGCTCGATTTCCTAGAAGAACCGATCCGCGACGAGACTCCGGAGGCCTATGAGGCGCTGCGAAAGCTTACCGACGTACCCTTTGCCATCGGCGAGGAGTTTTCGTCCAAATGGCAGTTTCTGCCTTACATCGAGCGGGATATACACCAATTCAATCGCATCGACGTCTGCAATGTCGGTGGCTTGACCGAGGCGATGAAGGTCGCCGGCTGGAGCGAGGCGCATTACGTTGACATGATGCCGCACAATCCGCTGGGGCCGATATGCACCGCGGCGACGATCCATTTCTCGGCGGCGGTTGCCAATTTCGCGTGGCTGGAAACTCGGGCGTCACCTGGCGAGCTTTACCATGGCTTCGACGACGCCGGAATCTTTCCCACGCAGCCAAGGCTCAACGGTGCCGTCTATGATGTTGGCGATGCTCCGGGGCTGGGCGTCGAGGTGGATGAAGCGCTTGTCAGGAAGCAGAGCTTCAAGTTCTGGGAAGCCCCCCATCTGCGTCGGACCGACGGCTCGGTCACCAACTGGTAGATCCGACGAGCCTGAAGCAAGGAGATTTAGCCGTGACCCACACGCCCGATATCGCCCGCCCGCCCAGAAACCTCATCGACGCGCTTGGGCATATCGGTTCGGCGACAGTCGCTGGCACGCTGGGGCACATGGGTATCCGCAACCCGCACATCATGGGGCCGGTGAGCTGGAACAAGGGCAAATCAATCGTCGGCCCGGCGCTCACCCTGCAGTTCATGCCCAAGCGCGAGGATCTCTACGGCGAGGGTGAATACGCAGACCCCGAAAAGCAGCTCCACCGCCATGTGCTCTACCATGTGCAGGAAGGTGACGTCGTCGTCGTCGATGCGCGCGGCGACATGAGCGCCGGCGTTTTCGGCGACATGATGTCGACCTATTTCAAAGGACGGGGCGGCGCCGGCATGGTCATCGACGGTTGCCTGCGCGACTATCCCAACCTCAAGAAGCTTGACCTGCCGCTCTGGCTGCGCGGCTGGACCCCTAATTTTCACACGCAGACCGGTCTAATGCCCTTCGCAGTCAACGTGCCGATCGCCTGTGGCGGCGTCACCGTCATTCCGGGCGACATCATCGTCGCCGACGACGATGGTGCCGTCGTCGTGCCGGTCGCGCTCGCGGCGCAGGTCATCGAAAACGCAAAGGTGCATCACGAGTGGGAAGATTTCTCGCGCATGAAGCTAATGCAGGGCGCGCCGCTGCAGCGCTACTATCCGCTGCATGACGATGCCCGCGGCGAATATGAGGAGTGGCGCAAATCCAATCGCTTGGCCGATTGATGTTAGCGATTCAGGAGGGGCGCGGCGTTCGCTGTTGCGGGCGGTAACCCGGCCTGTCGATGTTGCTGCTTGGATCGAGAGCGCGAACCGGGCTTTTGCCGACCTTCGCGTATTTATCCGGCTGCAAGCTGAGGCAGAAAACGCTCTGCCTCAGCTCGGCTTGATCCTGACCCTACTTAGCGATGCAGGTGTCGGCGGTCTCCGGTGTGCAAACGTCAAGACCGGTGTAGGTCGGGTCGGCTGGACCGGGCTTGCCGTCCTTGATGTCCTTCAGCGCCATCATGGTCTTGTAGCCCATTTCGAACGGCCGCTGGCCGACCTGGCCTTGCGAAAGGCCTTCCTTCATCTGATCGATCTGGGTCGGCAGCGTGTCGGCATAGACAACGGCAAGCGCTCCGCTGGCGATCTTGTCCTTGAAGGGCTCGGTCGCCGCACGATTGGCGTCAGGCACGAACTGCGCAAAGCCACCGGTCGCCGCGAACGCGTCGAGGTTCGGCATTTTGGTCAACAGGTCCTGGAATTGCTGGGCGGCGAGCGGAAAGTCATCGTTGGTGTAGAGCGGGCAGCCTTCGGCTTCTGTCCATCCGTTCTGTCCCGACAGGACATCGCCCGGCGACGCGGCGGACTCCTTTCCTGCGAGCCCATCACGGATGCCCTGCATGCGTTCGTTTAGGTTGGCTGCGGCAGCGCCCCCGGACTGAATGCAGATTACGCCGCCCTTTGGCTTAACCTTCTGGAGGATTTTTGCGATGTTTGTGCCGATCTCGTAGTTGTGCGTGCCGATATACGCGACCCGCAGGTCCTTGTTCTCCGGCAGCACGTCGGAATCAAAGGTGAGCACAGGAATGCCTGCTTCTTTGGCGGCCTGCAACGCAGGCAGGATTGCCACGGCATTTGACGGCGAAACAGCAATACCGGCAACACGTTTGGCGACGAGATCCTGGACAATCTGCACCTGTTCGTCGCCGCCGCCATGTTCGCCCGGGCCGATGTACTGGCACTCAAATGCGTTTCCCGAATCCACTTCGGCCTTTTTGCAACCGGCCAGGGCCTGATCGTAGAACGGATTATTCATCGCCTTAGGCACCAAGGCGAATACCGGCTTGTCCTGAGCATAGGCCTGCATACCGGTCAAAGCCGAAAAGATGACGGTGGCACTCAAAAGAATTGTTTTCATTCGATATTCCTCCTGAAATGTTTCTTGCTTGATGCCCCAGCGGGCGGTTCCTCTCCCAGACCATTCACGTCGTATTGCTCACCCACTGCGGGCGGGCACTCGCCGGACGCTTATAAGGGTCGCTTCATTGAAATCCCTCCCATTGACTTCGATACTTGCGGCTCCTGCCCCGCGGTTCCTTAGTGGCGCCGGATGGGCGGCATCAGATGCTGCCACAGGGCACGCAGCGAAGTGCCGCCGGTTTGCATGCCCAGGAGCACTGCGAGAATTATGAAGGCGCCGACAAACGCGCCCTGCCAGTTTGAATCGATACCCGCCATCAGCAAGGCATTGCGGATCACTTCCAGGAAAGCCGATCCCACTACCGCCCCGAAGGCGGTACCATAGCCTCCCATCAGGCTTGCTCCGCCGATCACGGTGGCGGCAATCACCCGCAGTTCATAGCCGGTTCCAAGTGCATTCAGCGCCGAGCCATTATATCCCAGCAGCAGTAGAGCCGCGACCGACGCCGTGAAAGCCGAAAACACGTAGGCCTGAAACTTGATCCAGTCGACAGGCACGCCGGTCAGCCGTGCCGCGTTCTCGTTGCCACCGATAGCGAAGAGATGGCGTGCCCAGGCGGTGAAGTTGAAAACCCAGCCTACGATCAGGCTTAGAACGATCAACGTCCAGAAATGCGACGAGAGTTCCGGCAGCCAGGCCGGCGCCCAGCCTGCGGGCGCATGCAGCGGCCACTTGGCTTGGCCGATCGCCTTGACGATTGGAGCATCAGGCCCGAATTGGTAGAGCATCTGATTGCCGGAGAATACAACGGCCAGCGAGCGGGCGATCGACAGCATGCCAAGCGTCACCACGAAGGAAGGCATGCCGACATAGGCGACGAAGAAGCCGTTGAAGACGCCACAGGCAAGTCCCGTGAGCATTCCCATCGAGAAGGCCACATACCACGGATAGTGCCAAGTCAGGAACAGGCCGGCAACGATGGCGACGAGGGCCATCACGGAACCGACCGACAGATCGATACCGCCGGTGATCAGCACCACTGTCATTCCGAGCGCCATGATTCCGATAGGGGCGAAATTGCGTGAAATGTTGGTCAGATTTTCCGCCGTGCCGAAGGTCGGCTCCAACGCCGTCATTGCGAGCATCAGCGCCAAAAGCGCCACACTTACCCAGAAGGACTGCGCCGCAAGCAGCTTCTGCCACACCGTGTTCTCACGCACGCCGACCACGTCGTCTAAAACGGCATGGTCGACGACAGCAGGATGAGGGGTCGCGGGCGGGGCAAGGCTAGGCTGCACGTATCGCTCCCGTAATCAATCCGGTTATCTCTTCCGGCGAAGTCAGGGCTGTTGCCTTGTCCGCGACCTTGGTCCCGCGGCGCATGACGATTATGCGATCGCATACGGCAAAGACGTCCGGCATACGATGACTGATCAGCATCACCGATACGCGTTGCGATTTGAGGCGCTGGATCAGGCCCAGCACCTCGGCGACCTGCCTCACCGAAATGGCTGCAGTCGGCTCGTCCATCAGCACAAGCTTTGCCTTGGACAGCCGGGTGCGCGCTATCGCTACCGCCTGGCGTTGTCCGCCGGACATCTTGCGGACCAGATCGCGCGGGCGCGTTTCCGACTTGAGTTCGGCAAACAGCGCCGCCGACCGGTCAATCATAGCTTGCTTGTCGAGGATGCGAAACGGCCAGAAACCTTTCTTGATCTCCCGACCGAGGAACACATTCTGCGCGGCGGTGAGATTGTCGGCCAGGGCGAGATCCTGATAGACAACCTCGATTCCTTGTGCCCGCGCTTCGATAGGCTTCTGGAAATGGCAGACTTGGTCGTTGACAAGCACTTGCCCGTCATTGGGCGGAAAATTGCCCGCGATGAGTTTCACAATCGTCGACTTGCCGGCGCCGTTGTCGCCCATCAGACCCACGACCTCGCCCGGCTCGACAGCAAAGCTGACATCCGTCAGGGCGCGGATCGCTCCGAAGCTCTTCGAAACTCCACGGACTTCTAGAAGCGACAAATCTCTCCCTCCCATTCAGTCGCCGGACCGAAATCGGTCCAGTGGGCTTATCCCGTGCTCGGGGGAGAGCCCTAAAGGCGAAATTTCTTAAGCGACTCCCTCCAGAGCCGCGGGTGCAGCAACCTCCTCAACTTTTACCCAGCGTCGTGATCGGGCTGAGCGCAAGACAGCCTCCACCACGGCATCAGCCGCCAGACCGTCCAGAAAATCGGGCACGACCTTTTCGCCGGTACGCAGGCCGCGCAGGAAATCAGCGAGTTGGTGGACGAATGTATGCTCGTACCCAATCTGAAGACCCGGCACCCACCAGGCTTTCATATAGGGATGGTCGCCGTCAGACACATGGATTGTACGCCAGCCGCGGAGAGCGCTTTCATCATGGTGGCTGAAATATTGCAGCCTATGCAGGTCATGCAGGTTCCATTCGATCGAACCATGCTCGCCGTTGATCTCAAGGGTGAACAGCGCCTTGTGGCCCCGCGCGAAGCGGGTCGCCTCGAAACTCGCAAGTGAGCCGTTTGCAAAGCGGGCGAGAAACAGGCCGGCGTCCTCTGCTGTTACGGCTTCGCGTTTGCCGCTCAGCGCATGCGTGCGCTCGCCGATGAAGATTTCCGTCAAGCCGGACACCTCGACCACAGGACCGACGAGCCACAGTGCCGCATCGATGCAATGGGCGAGCAAGTCGCCCGTAACGCCGCTTCCCGGAGATGCCGGCATCGAGCCGCCACGTACCCGCCCCACCCTGCGGTAGATCGGCGGACATCGTCCAGTCCTGGAGGAACTTGAACCGGCTGTGGAATATTCGTCCGAGTCGCCCCTCTCCGATCATCTGCTTGGCAAGCGCCAGCGCAGGCACGCGCCGGTAGTTATACCAGATCATGTTGGCGACGCCGGCGCGCTCTACCGCCTCGACCATGCGTATCGCCTCGGCAAGGTCGCGACCGAGCGGCTTTTCACACGCCACCAGTTTGCCGGCCTTCGCTGCCGCCACGGCGATCTCGGCATGCGTGTCATTGGGACTGGCGATGTCGATGAGATCAATGTCGTCGCGTTCGATCAGTCTGCGCCAGTCTGTCTCGTAGAAACTGAAACCCCATTGGGCAGCAAAATCGCCCGCCTTGTTTTTGTCGCGCGAGCATACGGCAACCAGATCGACGCCGGCCTCGTCGGGAAAAAAACGCCGTACTTGATGATATGCGTTGGAGTGAGTCCGGCCCATGAAGCCAGTCCCAATGAGACCCACCCTCAAGTTCCGGTTTTCTGGCAACCCGCCTCTCCCAAAGCCGAGCGGCTATGTTGACGCTGGACAAGAGGGAGTCAAACGCAAATTGGTACTAGTTCACCCTGCGGTTGAAGGGTGATGACATACGGGAATGGTGCTGAACAGGGTTCGCAGTTTATTTACTCCGCCGCGATAGGTCGAGAATTCCGCGAACTATTAGCGTTACGGACCAACTCACTAGTGAGTGCTCCAGTGATGTCCTGTCCGGTTTTTTGCTCGACAAAGAGCCATTGGCCACAAGGATTGATCTCTAGGAAAACGTATTCGCCTTTGGGCGTCATGCGCATGTCGATGGCGCCATAAACGAGGCCCAGCGCCTTCATATATTGCATCAACTTCGCTTCGATCTCACCGGGCAAGACATGTGCGGCATAGCGCGCGCTGTCGATATGCATTCGGAAGTCCATTTTGTAGTCGGTATCCTGGCTGAATATCGCCGCCGGGAAGATTTTGCCACCGACTACCGTGATGCGCAGATCGACCTCAGCCTCGATGTATTCCTGAAAGATCACCGGGGCGTGCCGCACACTGTCCAGCAGCTCGATCTCCTCGCGGCGCAGGAGACGCGTCTCGCGCCACGCCTGCCGCGTTGCGGAGAAGGCCTTGTAAATGGTGCCGCGGTCACCCTCACGAGCAATGAACGCGCGCGCCGCGGCCGGGTCGTTGGTGATAGCGGTGCGCGGAATTCGAAGGCCCAACTGCTGCGCGAGTTTGAGCTGGTAGACCTTCTGAGCCGCCTTTTCGTCGTTAAGTGGCGGGTTGATCCAGAAAGCATCCATGCAAGAGAACAGTCCGCTCATCGCTGCCTGGCATTCGCCATATGCGAAGTTCCAGTCGTCGCGGCTTGCCATGTTGGCGGCGAGCGCATGCGCCTGGGGCCTGCGCCACCAAACTGCCGTGATGTCGTCGAGGGATAGGCGTTGGCCACCGATATCAAGCTCGGCACCGAACCGCGTATCCGTCGCCTCGAGCCTCAAGCGCAGCTTTTCGGGAAAGTCCGCGATATCGACGAGCATGGCATCGGCGCCGATGCTCGCGAGCCGTGCAAGCACTGTTGATGCATGCAGGTCAGCCGGATGCGAGACGACAAGGATCATAAGTGGAACTCCTTCCTGCAGGCCGCGACGGAGGGAGCGGCAGTGCTCCTCACCTTCCGATCCGTCATCGTGACTGGCCGGTCAGTGCGCCATATTCCTCAAGCGCCTGGCGGTGGATTGCATCAAGCCGCTGTAGTTCGTCATGAAGCGCTGCGATCTGCTGCTCAAGCGCAGCGATCTGCATTTCCGCCTGCTGCAAGAACGACTGCTGCTGACGCTGTTGCTCGATGGGCGAGACGAACTGCTGCGAGTGATGCGGGGTCGCCAATACAAAGGGCCTGACGCCGCCGCCAAACCTGGGATCAAACCCCGGATCGACGGCGGGCCCACCGTCGCTGCCCGGCAGCTTGTTGTCGGTGAAGCCCTTGTCGAGGGCCGGCGCCTTGGCATCGTCGAACGCCTTCAGCGAGCCGCCGTCGTCAGCGAACTTGATAGTCGGCCCACCATCATCCACCAGCTTGATCGTTCGTGGATCATCCAGCACCTTTCGGGTACCGCCATCGTCGATGAACTTGGTGACGGTTCCGCCGCCATCATCAGCAGCCTTGATCGTTATGCCATCGTCGAGGAACTTGTTCGGCGTGCCGCCATCATCGCCGGCCTTGATCGTAATGCCATCGTCAATCGCCTTGACGGCAGTGCCACCGCCGCCATCGTCAGCGCCCTTGATGGTGATGCCATCGTCGATGAACTTGTTCGGCGTACCACCGTCATCACCGGCCTTGATCGTGATGCCATCGTCAATCGCCTTGACGGCAGTGCCACCGCCGCCGAGGTCGAGGCTGGGTACGGTTGCAACGTCATCGATGAATTTGTTCGGCGTACCAACGTTCAGATTCTGAAGCGTCGGCGAATTGGCGCGAATCGACGTTATGCGAACGCCCGTGTTGCTGCCGGTTCCAGCGGCGTTGCAGCCGCCATTGGTATGGACGCCGACGATCAGGCCATCGCTTGCCCGCAGAATACCGGAGCCCGAATTGCCGCCCAGCGTGTCGATGTCGTTGTAGGCCACAATATCTCCGCTGAGACTGGTGCATGTCCCCGCTTCTATCCGCTTCATCATGCCGGCCGGATGGCCGATAATACAAAGCATGTCACCGACAGTTGCGTCGGTGGTCGAGACCCCGGTGAAGCCGAACGCAGAACCGGGATTGCCACCAAGCCGGGTAATCGCGAAATCGAGGCCGCCGAGACGGTATTCGACCAATGCAAGGATCGGGAATGACTGTTCAGCTCGGGGGTTGCCAGCAGCATCGACCTGGAAGTTAAAGTTCACATGCATGCGCGTGGCGATCTCGGCATTCGAGATGATGTTGCTCGTACCGTTTATACGCGGCCGTTCCCACCCGCCCCCGGTCTGGTCGAAACAATGGCCGGCCGAAAGGAAAAGGTCATTTGAGATAAGCGTACCAGTGCACCAACGCACGCCCGAAACGGTGCCCGGATTGGTGTAGATTGCGGCCAGATCATTGTTCCATTGCAATTGCCCTACCGCCGCCTGGTGGGCGTTGACGAAGGCCTGGGTGACGCCGAGGGTGCCGTTGTATTGCTCGACTGGTTGAGAATCGTCGATCGCCCCGCAGATCGTCTCGAGCGCCCGGGAATACTCGTCCGAATCCGGCCTGGAGGAACGCAGCGAGCGAATAGCTTCGCTCAAGGTTTCATGCTCAAGATGCGGCACGAATAACGGGTCTTCCGCGCGATCTTCGCGGCCCAAATCTTCAAGCGCTTTCTCTGTCGGTCGCTTATCCTTAGCCATGACGTGTCTCCTCCCGAGAAGTCGCAGCAGCACCTTCAAAATGCGGCCCCGCCGCGCAAGCCAATACACATCGGATTACTGTTATTTAGTGTACACTAAATCAGCGCTAATTGAAATCCTCTCCGCAATGTAAATTTGGTCGAATATTACTATAAGATTTGCAAAATAATGTCGTTGCTTCGATTGGAATAGTCGAGAACGAAGCAACCTTGCAATTTCAAGACTGGAGAGGGAGCAGCAGCACGAATGATGTGCAGCTGAGCAGCTTGCCGGCAACGGACGCTCCACGGTCGCTGCCGGCAACCCTCGCCATTGCATGAGGCCGCTTGTCTCACAGCCGAATGCCTGACACGGCGATTGGAACCTTATTTTGTGGGGCGCTGCAGTGCCGCTCCCAAATCATCCGATACAGTTGCTCCAAATCGCGGGCAAAACGGTCTGTATCGAACAGAGGCGATTGCAATCGAGCGGCGTCCAAGCGCTGGCGTATGGCCGCCAGTTTGTCGGGTGAGCGTGCGAGCGAGAGCGCAAGGTGGAAATATTGCTCATCGGATTCCGCGACGAGTTCGGCAAAGCCGTGCGTGGAAAGCATGCTGGCTGCGACGCGCCCGGCGAACATCCCGCCAAGTTTCGTCACCAGCGGCACACCTGCCCAGATCAAATCGCTGGCGGTGGTGTGGGAACAGTATGGCGAGGTATCCAGCGCCAAATCCGCATGCTGCAAGCGGCCCAGATGGTCCTCCTGCGGGAGGAATGGAGCGAATATCACTCGATCAGCGCCCACGCCCCGTTGTTCAGCCTCCCGACGCATGTTCTCATTGGCTTCCCCCGATCCGGAATGGAGTTGCCACAGGACGCTCTCCGGCGTCGCTCGCAGGAGGCCGCACCACGCGTCGAAAACCTCGGGGTTAATCTTGGTCGTCTGATTGAAACTGCAGTAAACAAACCCGCTTTCCGGCAGGCCCGCGTCGGCCCGCGTCGGCTTGACGCCGGTCCGGCGAGCGCGGTCGTTGGGCTGATAGCAATGCGGCATCAGCGCAAGTGTCTCGCTGAAATGTCCGGCGTGTTCAGGGGGAGTGGTAATGGCGTCTCCGATAATGAAGTCGGCCAGACAGGGGTGGCCGAGGCTGCCCGGATAGCCGAGCCAGCTCACGATGACGGGCGCCGGCCGGAGGGCGGTAATGCCAAGCCGGGCACCCTGCGTGTAACCCTTGAGATCAACCAGCAGGTGCGGGCCCTCCGCCGCGATCGATCGGGCGGCGGCCTCGTCGGAAAGGAGCCGCAGGTCGTGCAGAGGCAAGCCGCTTTCGGCCAGGCGCCGTGTGAAACGGTCGTCGCGCCGAGGGCTGTAGGAAAAGAGGTGAACCTCCACCCTTGCAGGATCATGGGCTTCCAGAACGCCCATCAGCAGGTGCATGGTGGCGTGATCGAAAAAATCGCTCGACAGATAGCCGATCTTAAGTCTCTCCGCAGCCGATCCTGGAGCCGACACCGGCCGCTGGCCAGGCCCCGTGAGATATTGCTGCGCGGCAAACCTGTGTCCTGCCTGCCGATGCAGGTCGGGAGTGAGGCTTGGAATATTGATCAGCCCCCATGGTTCAATCTTTCCATCGACCCCTTGTTTCACTTGGTCGATGGCGGCCCGGTCTATTTCGTCGATATACCGCCAATCGGCGTTGATGCGCAGCAGCCTCTGCAGTTCGCACCAGTTTCCCATGCCCCGCACCAGCTGTGCGGCTTCGCCAAACTTCTTCTTCCGCTCCAGAACGACGGCGAGTTCGGAGCGGGCTTCGATCAGCTGCGGGGCAAGCGCAACGGCCTGGCGAAGATGGGATTCGGCCTCGTCATACCGCCCGGTCTTGCGCAGAACCAAGCCCAAATTCTTGTATGCCATGGCATAGTCCGGGCGCGTCCGGATCGCTTCACGATAGAGCGTTTCGGCCTCCTCGAAGCGATGCAGATCGTTGTAGATGTTGGCCAGATTATTTCGCGCCTGCGCGTTGGCTGGCTGAAGTCGCAGCGTATCGCGATAGGCTTCGATTGCAGCGTCGGTCTTGCCGAGCTTCTTCAGGGTGAGCGCAAGGTTCAGATAGTAGCGAGCGTCCTGCCGAAGCTTCAGGGCTTGCAAAAGCAGGGCCTCCGCCTCGATCGGCTTGCCCTGCATGTAGCAAGCAACACCGGCCAGATGATACGCTTCCGGATTGCGCGATTCCTTTTTTATCAATGTCCTTGCCAGTAATTCGCCCTTGTCGAGCTTGCCCGTGCTCAGAGCCAAGTTGATTGCTTCTATGGATTGGCTCATTCTCTTGACCATTTTCTCCGAGCCCGCCGGTTAACGTTCTTCCTCACCGGCATTACATCACGAAACTTTGAACCGCGACGAACATTTTGCTCGTCACCAGTTTACTTAAGCTTCTGCGGCTCTTCGGTCGCCGCCGCGACCGCTATCGGAGGCATCGACACCGCGACCCCATGACGACCGCTCAAACGCATAGGCCGGCGCCGCGCCGTGCGGACCGCTGAAATCTTCACTTATGGTCGAGTTAGAGACGTCAGGACGATGTCACGGCCCGTCGCGCGCCCAGACGGCCAGGCCGTGGAGTTCGTTCAGCACGACATAGACGTCATGATCGGGCTCACGGCGCCAACCCGGCGGTCGGCCGGGCCGCATCGGCGAGGATCGCTGAAACCGGGGTTTGGTCTGTGCGGCTGCGGCATCGCGGTAGGCGCCGGTGTTTTGCACGCCAGGAATGTCGGTGCCTTGCGCCGCTGTGGCCCCGCGAGCACGGTCTTCCGCCAATGCCGCATCGCGGCGGGCCTGCCAGCGCGCAAGGCGTGTTGCCTGTTTCGGCAGGTCGTCCAGTGCTGAGCCGAGCGCCTCGATGCGGCGATGCAGGCGGCCCGCATCGAGCGGATCGTCGGGCGAAGGCGGAAGCGGAACAGGATCAGGCTGGCGCGGCGGGTGGAACAGCGGATTGAACGGCCGGCTGTCGAGGAAGGAGATGCGCGGCATGGCGGTGGGCTTCGCAGCGGCGACTGCCAAAGCGCTTGAGCGGGTCGAGCAACGGCAGCGACAGGCTGGAAGACCGCTTCGGCGCCAGCGCCCGGGCCCATTGGGGCAGCGGGCCGGGCCGGATCACCACACCGGTGCCGTAGCCGTTACGTCGATTGAGACGTGGCCTCGGCTTGGTCTTGCGGATGCGGGGCGGGGCAAGCTCGACCACCAGTCCGCGCGCGGCAAGGATGATCAGCCGCCGCGCCGCTGCCTCGGCGGGACGCAGCAGCCGGAGTACGAAGCGGTGGAGATGGCGCGGCAGCGTGGCGGGGCTGTTGCCGGGGCTCGGATCGGAATTCCCGCCGCCGATGACACCCGCGTCCCGGCAGGCGCGCAGATCGACTAGGCCGGCCATGGCGACGAGCATGGCCAGGATGCGTTTCAGCGCCTCCCGATTTTTCTCGATTGCCAGGTTCCAGTCCATTACCGCTCCTCACACAGGACAGAATTATCGCGTGCGACCGGAGGGGGTGAATAAACTTTCTTGTGGCTGACCTTGCGGACCACGATCAGCGCGCCGCATCAGAGGCAGCGTTTTCCCACAACCCTTCGCTAGTGGCCCATGCTGGGACAGGTCTATCTACTGACGCATAGGAACCGAATTGCTTCCGAAGCGCTTTACCATCTCAGCCACAGGGCTCCCCACCTTCAATTTTTCCCGAGTAAGCCATGAATAACGGCATAGCGGTCGTCCTTGTTGTCGAAGATAGCGCGATCATCCGTATGGGCGCCGTTGATCTGGTGCTCTCCGCGGGTTACGAAGCACTGGAGGCGTGCGATGCAGACGAGGCAATTCGCATCCTGGAGTCGCGATCCGATATCGATCTTGTTTTTACAGACGTCCAAATGCCGGGGACGATGGACGGCATCAAGCTATCCCACTACATCCGTGAGCGATGGCCCCCTGTGAAGCTGATCGTCGCATCCGGCGCCACGATCCTCGAAGAAAGCAGTCTGCCCGGCGGGAGCAAATTCTTCTCAAAACCCTACGATGACCACACAATCGCTGACGCGATGGCGCGCCTGCTGTCGAGCGAGATTTCGAACGATCCCGCCGTTTAGATCGCGCCCGGAACCTACGTGGTCAAGCGGCACGAGCCAGAACGGCTGTCCAATAGCAACCGGTCTCGGATGGAGTCCACCTTCTATTGGCCCAATCGTACTTGGAACGGGCAATCTGGCGTCGGCGAAAGCATGGGTACGCTCTGGAGTAGAGACTTCGTTTGTCCCCGGTTAGCCGGGCGCAGTGGCGTTACGCGTCGCAGAAAGCGCCTTCCTTCAAAACTGATATGAACGAAATCGTGCACGGCGCGTTGCCCTCGCGCCTTATGACCGTTCGCTCGCCGCCCAGCTTCGAGCTGATAACCCTACAGGGAAAAACCTCGTGGCAGCTGTTGAGCTAGCGCGGTCTCCGACTGGAACACCGCCCGGGATCCTTTCGGACCGGTCGCTGCTGGCACTTGCCGTGCTCAATTTCTTTCTTGCGGATGCCCGCGATGGTCTGGGCCCTTTCCTGGATGCATTTTTGGCGACGAATGGTTGGGCGCCGCTGACGCTCGGTCTGATTGCCACCGTGGGCGGATTGATAGGGTTGCTGGTAACGCCGCTCTGCGGCGCACTCGTCGATGCTTCAACCTGGAAAAGAGCGTTGGTTGCTGGGCCGGTGGTGATGGTCACCGTCGCCGCGCTGGTGACATTGCTTGTCCCTGTCCCTTCGATCGTATGGGCCGGGCAGATAGGCACCGCGGTTGTCGGCGCGATCATTGGCCCCGCGCTGGCGGGGTTGACGCTCGGATTGGTGGGAGAGCGGTTGTTCCCCAGGCAAATATCCCGAAACGAGTTTTGGAACCATGGCGGCAATTTCGCATCTCTGTTCGCCATTTTCGTGCTCGTGTCGATTTTCGGCCAACAGGGCGTTGTCTGGCTAATGATCGCAACATCGGTCGGCACCCTCATTGCAATCTTCGCCATCGATCCTTCCCGCATAAATCACAAGGTGGCGCGAGGATTGGCGACCGACGATGGTTCGCCTGGTCCGTCCGGGTTTCGTGTGCTGGTCGGGAACAGGGGCCTGATCTTGCTGGCGATCATCCTGTTGATATTCCACTGGGGCAATGCGCCGATGAGCAGGCTGATCGCGCAGCAATTTTCGATCGAACTCGGCACCCCCTTCAGAACGACGGCGATCACCACGGGTGTGTCGCAATTCGCGATGATCCTCGTTGCCGCCGCCACTCCGTATCTGATTAGACGGTTCAGCCTGTCGACGGTGTTTCTCATAGCGATGCTTGCTCTGCCGCTGAGGGGTGCGCTTGCAGGTGCATTCTCCGATTTCTGGATGATCTACCCGGTCCAGGTGTTGGACGGGGTCGGTGCGGGACTGCTCGGCATCGTCACTCCGGTGGCGGTGGAGCGCCTGCTGGCAGGTACCGGCAGGTTCAATGTCGGGTTCGCCGCAGTAATGACCGTACAGGGCATAGGCGCCTCTCTGAGCAATGTCGTCGCCGGATGGCTGGTTACCCAGGGCGGGTACGGATTGTCGCACTATGTTGGCGGCGGCGTGGCGGCAATCGGGCTGGCGCTGTTCTTCGTTTTCCGAACGCAGATATTCCCTCCCCCGCGAACGTCATAAGCGCGAGGGAAAAGACGGCCACCAGGCCAACCCTCGCTCGACATACGCCATCGCGAGCTATCCTTGCCTTCCATCACCCTTAAGGGATCCTCACAACCGTTCATGGCTGCCACGCCAGCAGTCCCACCGAGAGTTGTGGCAAGCTGTTGGGAAATTCTGGAGATATTCCTGCCACCAGAGGCTGTATGACGGTTCGATACGGGCATCACGCAAGGCCAAATCAACGGGATTTCGCGTTTTTGTACACTTTAAGCTGGGCTGTGTTACAGTGATTTTTGGATTGGATATCCCTGGTGATGCCCATCACTCCCATAAAATTCGCGACAAGACGCAATGTCCCCCCGTCGAACAGCAAAGGGGAGGTTGCAACCCTCGGAGACGCGCGTCTCATTGATACAGGCGACCAGAACTCCGCATCGGCCGGCACCAGCTCCCCCAGCGGTGTTGGCGACCTGAATTTTCTAAGCGGCGGCAGCGCAATGGGCGCCCGCATTCGCGACATGGATTGGACAAAGGTGGCGCTCGGCCCTGCCGAGAATTGGCCGCAAGCGCTGCGCACCGTCATCAGCTTAATGCTGTCCTCAAAGCTGCCGATGTATGTCGCCTGGGGACCGGACCTGACCCTGCTCTACAATGACGGCTATGCAGCCATACTGGGGTCCAAGCACCCAGCCGCTCTCGGCCTGAGTATCGCCGAGGTGTGGGCCGAGGTGTGGACAGATTTGAAGTTGATCATCGACGCTGCCTTGGAAGGACATGCCAGCTTCAGCAAGGAAGTGTCCCGCACTTTAAACCGCAACGGTTCGGAAGAACTGGCCTACTTCACTTACGCGACCAGCCCGGTATTCGATGACGCCTATCGCATCGTCGGAGCGTTCTGCGCCTGCCGGGAAACGACGCAGGATGTCGACGAGCGCGAAGCCTCGATCCTTGAGATCGAGCGGCTGAGGGTGCTGTTCAGCCAGGCGCCGAGTTTCATGGCAGTGTTGAGTGGGCCGAACCATGTCTTCGAAATCGCCAATGCGGCTTATTTGAAGATTGTCGGCAAGAGGCATCTTCTCGGCAGGCCGATCCGGGAGGCACTGCCCGAGCTGGAAGGCCAGGGCTTCTTCGAGGCACTCGACCGCACCTACGCTACGGGAGAGGTTCTGATCGGGAAACGCGCCCTGCTCAAGATGCCCACGAGGGCACGCGATGTGATTGACGAGCAGATCTTCCTGGACTTCATCTATCAGCCGGTGCGCGATGCCTCGGGAAAGATTACCGGTATATTTGTGGAGGGCAGCGACGTCACTGAGGCGACGCTTGCCGACGCGAGGCGGGCCGCATCGGAGCGATTTGCCCGAGCGACCATAGATGCGCTGACCGAGCATATTGCCGTGGTCGATGTGAATGGGCTGATCTTCACGGTCAATAAGGCCTGGCGCGAGTTCGGACTAGCCAACGGCGCCGACCCATCCACATATCTGGAGGGGGCCAACTATCTCGATGTCTGCGACCGTGCCATGCATTCCGGCGTGGAAGACGCAGGGCAAGTGGCGGAGATGATCCGCGAGGTTGCCCAGGGAAGCCGGGACGTCGCAGACCTCGAATATGCGTGCCATGCACCGGAGCAGGAGCGCTGGTTCTCCGTAAGGATCACCCGCTTCTCCGGTGCTGGGCCGGTCTTCCTGGTGGTTTCGCATGAAGACATCACGGCGCGGCGCAGCAGTGACCGGAGAATCGAATTTCTGGCCACCCACGATGCATTGACCAACCTGCCGAATAGAAGGTTGCTGACCGAGAGGGCAAGGCAGACGATTGACCGGGCCAACACTATCGGGCTGGAGCTCGCCCTCTTCTTTGTGGACATCGACAATTTCAAGCGGCTGAACGATGCCTATGGCCATGCCATCGGTGATGCAACGCTGCAGGCAATCGCAAAAGAGCTGCGCAGCAGACTACGGCATGGAGACACACTGGCTCGGATCGGAGGCGATGAATTCGTCGTGGTGTTGACATCGCTGACGAATGCTTCGCTTGAAGCAGCCCGCTTCGCGCAAGGCGTGACCGAGCGGTTGTCGCGCCCGCTTCGTCTCGACGACCGCGAAGTGTCGGTCACCGCAAGCATTGGCATCAGCTTGTTCCCGACGGATGGCGCAACAATTGAAGACCTCCTGACCAGCGCCAACACCGCGATGTACGCTGCCAAAAACGGCGGTCGCAATGCGTTCAGGTTTTTCTCCCCCGAGATGGGTGCGAAGGCACACGAACGACTCGAGTTGGAAGCGCATCTGCGCAGCGCAATGGAACTGGGCCAGTTCGAGCTTTTCTACCAGCCGCAGATCCACATAAGGACCGGTGCGATGGTTGGCATGGAAGCTCTCATTCGGTGGCGGCATCCGCAGCTTGGCATGATTCCGCCTAACAAGTTCATCTCGGTAGCCGAGGAAACAGGACTTATATTGCCGATCGGCGAATGGGTGCTGCGTACGGCCTGTGAACAGTGCAAACGCTGGCAAGAAGCTGGTCTTGCGCGCTTGCCCGTTGCCGTCAACATTTCGCCGGTTCAGCTCAGGCAGCAAGAATTCGTGGACTTGGTTGCGCGGATACTGGAAGAGACTGGTCTCAGCGCCGGGTGCCTGGAACTGGAGATCACCGAAACCATGGTGATGAGCCAGACGGAATCAATGGTCGGGCGCCTGAAAGAGCTCAAGGGGTTGGGCGTCCTTCTAACCATCGACGATTTCGGCACGGGATATTCGAACCTCGGCTACCTCAAGAGCTTTCCGCTCGATCGACTGAAGGTCGATCAATCCTTCGTCCACGACCTCCCTGCGGATCCATTTGCCGGCTCAATTGTGCGCGCCATTGTCGCGATGGGCCACAGCCTTGGCCTGCAGGTCATTGCGGAGGGAGTTGAAACGGCTGAACAAGGAAAATTCTTGGAAAGCATAGATTGCGAGGAAGCACAGGGTTATTTTTACAGTTTCCCGCTTGATCGGGATGATTTCGAACACATGTTGAGAAAGAACGGCCTCCTGCGCCAGGCATTCGCGTGACGCGTCTCAATGCAGCCGGGGCAAGCTCGCGCCGAAATGACATTGACAAGGGATCAAGGCATGAAAAAGCGCACGCTCGGGAAAAGCGGACTCGAAGTCTCGGCGATCGGCCTGGGTTGCATGGGCATCAGTCAGTCCTACGGCGCGCCGCTTCCTCTCCCTGACGCCATAAAACTGATACGCGGCGCTTTCGAGCGCGGCATCACCTTCTTCGATACGGCCGAAGTGTACGGACCTTACAAGAACGAAGAAGTTGTCGGGGAAGCCCTGGTCCCGATCCGCGACAAGGTCGTGCTCGCCACCAAGTTCGGCTTTGACATCGAAGCCGGCGGCGCCATGAACAGCCAGCCCCAGCATATCCGTGCGGCCGTGGAAGGCTCGCTCAACCGCCTGAAGACCGACCGCATCGACCTTCTCTATCAGCACCGGGTCGATCCGAACGTACCGATGGAAGACGTGGCCGGCACGGTCAAGGAACTGATCGCGGAAGGCAAGGTCCTGTATTTCGGGCTTTCGGAAGCGGGCGTGAAGAACATCCGCCGCGCCCACGCTGTCCAGCCGGTGACAGCGCTCCAAAGCGAGTATTCCCTGTGGTGGCGTGAGCCTGAGGACCAGATCCTGCCGGTTCTGGGAGAACTCGGCATCGGCTTCGTCCCGTTCAGCCCGCTTGGCAAAGGCTTTCTGACGGGCACCGTCAGCAAGGATACAACATTCGGGAAAGACGATTTCCGCAGCACGGTGCCGCGCTTCTCGCCTGAGAACCTAGCTTCCAACCACGCGTTTGTAGAGGCTTTCACCGCTATTGCCCGCGGTAAGAACGTAACGCCCGCGCAGCTCGCGCTCGCCTGGGTCCTCACGCAAGAGCCATGGATCGTCCCCATTCCCGGCACGACCAAGCTGACGCGCGTCGACGAGAATATCGGCGCTGGGGACATTGAGCTCACCGAGTCCGACCTCGCCGCCGTCGACGACGCCCTATCGGGCATAGCGATAGCCGGCGAGCGCTATTCACCGCAGAACCAGGCGCGGATCGATCGATGACATGCCAGCTTCAAGACCGGCCAGGGTGCTGGTGCTGAGCGCGAACGGGCAAGTTAACGCGATACACGCGCCTCCATCTTGACCTTAGCCAACTGTGGCAATGCGTTTGAACGGGCTGAGGTAACTCGGATGTTTTCCTGCGTTCGAGTCG
Organism: uncultured Alphaproteobacteria bacterium; assembly: GCA_963829135.1. Lineage (GTDB taxonomy): Bacteria > Pseudomonadota > Alphaproteobacteria > Rhizobiales > Rhizobiaceae > Kumtagia. Next base: position 763,569 of record CAWHHO010000005.1, read on the forward strand.
TTAGCGCAGTGCGGCAAGTGTGCCTTGCCACCAGCATAAGTGCAGAGGTCACATGCCAGAAGCATTTGCCAACCGCATCTCGACTGCGACGCCAGCCAACGACGTCCATCAATTCTTTATCGACTTCGCAGCTACGCAACTTTCAGACGATTTGCGCCGTCAGAGGATGTTCGCGCGGATGGCCGACCGAAGTGGTATTGAGCACAGATTTTCCTGTTTTAAGCCCTCTGGTGATCCAAATGGAACGAGCTTGGATGAAGACGGCATTTTTCTGCGCGGCGCCTTTCCAGGCACTGGTAAACGAATGGAGATGTACGCAGAAGCTGCGCCTCGCCTTGCTGTGAAGGCGGTTGAGAGGGTTCTGCAAGGAGAAGACAGAACCAGGATCACCCATCTGATCGTGACGACATGCACCGGGTTTTCCGCTCCGGGTTTGGATTTGGAATTGGTGGCATGCTGCGGTCTGCCCACTGATGTGGAGCGCACCATCATCGGGTTTATGGGCTGTTACGCGGCCATTAATGCACTCAAATTGGCACGGCATATCGTTCGCTCGCAGCAATATGCCCGCGTACTCATCGTCAACCTGGAGATCTGCACGCTGCATCTGCGGGAGACCGACGATCTGGAGAAACTATTGTCGTTCTGCCTATGGGGTGATGGATGCTCAGCCTCGCTTATCTCGGAAGATCCAATTGGACTGAGGCTGGACAGCTTCCATTGCATCGTCGCCGCCGAGAGCCGTGAGTTGATGACCTGGAGCGTGAAGGACGACGGATTCGACATGGTACTCTCCGGACAAGTTCCTGGCGCGATCCACAAAGCACTGCATGACAGCGTGGGTCACGTGCTGGGAAACAAGAGCATTGCAGAGATCGACCTCTGGGCTGTTCATCCCGGTGGGAAGTCGGTGCTTGATGCGGTCGAGCGCTCACTCGAACTTCCAGCTGACGCGCTCGACACTTCGCGCACTGTGTTGAGGGAGAACGGCAATATGTCATCCGCTACGGTGATGTTTGTCCTCGAGAGGATGCTGGCCAATGAAACGTACGACAAGGTCGGCTGCGCTATGGCATTCGGCCCGGGACTGACCGCCGAAACCATGATGTTTCACAAGGCACAGCCGGCATGATTGCGGGCCTTCAACAACGTCAGATCGTACCGGAAATACTCGACTCCCTGCCAGCGAACGATAGGAGCGCCAAAGCCTCTCGGCGCGACCTGATATGGATCAATGCAATCATGTTGCAGAGCCGGTTCATGGCGGGGCTGTTGCGGCGGCACCTACCCTCTCCACCGAAGCGCGTTCTGGAAATTGGCGCGGGCGATGGCGCTTTCTCCCTGACCGTCGCACGACGGATGGGCAGCGCCTGGAAAGGCGTTGATCTTGTCATGGTCGATCAGGCAGATCTGGTAACCCGCATAAGGCGGGACGACTTCGCCAGACTTGGCTGGCGCGTGGAACCCGTTGTTTCGGACTTGTTTGAGTGGCTTGCCCGATCCCCCGAAGACAGGTTTGATCTGGTGTTCGCCAATCTGGTTTTGCACCATTTCGACAGCGAAGATCTGCGCAATCTTTTTCACTTATTGCACAAGCGCGCTGACGTATTTGTCGCCACTGAGCCGCGCCGAAACGCCGTTGGGCTCATCGGTTCTTCCCTGCTGCGATTGATTGGGGCCAACGATGTGACCATGCACGACGCGGCAGCTAGTGTGCGCGCCGGCTTCGCTGGAACAGAGCTTTCTTCACATTGGCCAACAGCGGACAGCATGCGGTTCGAAGAACGCCGAGCGGGACTGTTCACGCATGCATTCGCTGCGGAGCGGATCGATGAGCCATGATGCCATCGTGATCGGGGCCGGCCCTGCTGGAACTGCCACGGCGCTGGCCCTTGCGCAACAGGGGTGGTCGGTTGCCATAGTCGAGCGGAGCAAATTTCCACGGCGCAAAGTGTGCGGTGAGTTCATATCTGCGGCCAGCATGACAATACTGGACAGTCTGGGCGTGGGCGCTCCTGTTCGCTCAAGGGCGGGGCCGGAAGTGCGTAGGCTTGCCCTCTTTGCATCGGGACCAAGTATAGAAGCACCAATGCCTCGTGCCCGGGGAGAAGCATTTGGACGCGCAATCGGGCGCGATGTGCTCGACACGCTCCTGCTTGATGCCGCGCGGTCAGCAGGCGTTGCCGTGTTTCAGCCTTGGCGGGCAACCGATGCATCAGCCGGGGCCGAGACATCTTCCGTGCAGATTGAAACGCGGGACCGGCAGCAACTTCTCACAGCCCCGGTTGTTATCGCGGCCCATGGCTCATGGGAGCATGGAAAGCTGTCAACGCACCTTCAAAAGCAACATGGGCCCCGCGACTTTCTCGGCTTTAAGGCACATCTGCAAAACGCGTCTCTCGCCGCTGATATTATGCCGTTGCTAGCCTTCCCGGGCGGCTATGGAGGCATGGTATGGTCTGACAACGGGAGACTATCTCTATCCTTCTGCATACGGAGGGACGTTCTCGCGACGGTGCGCAAACGCCACCCCGGCAGCTCGGCAGCCGAAGCGGTTCATGCTCATATCGTGGCCAGTTGCCCATCCGCCAAGGCCGTGATCGGAGGGGCGTCGCTCGAGGACGATTGGCTGGCGGCCGGACCTATCCGGCCGGGCTTGCGGGCCTGTTATGCCGACGGCATTTTCAGGGTCGGGAACATAGCCGGAGAGTCGCACCCTATCATAGCCGAAGGCATTTCAATGGCGTTGCAGTCCGGGTGGATGCTCGCCAGAGAATTGGGTGAAGCGCAACAATTTCAACACTCAGAACGCGCCCGTGTTGGGCAGCGATACACAGCAGCATGGCGCAAGCAATTCTCAACCCGTGTCCGGCTGGCCGCGCTTCTAGCGCACCTGGCGATCTCTCCGACAACTGCCCGCGCGATCCAGACAATTGTCCGCCTATTCCCAGCCAGTTTATCCCTGGGGGCTGCTTTGAGCGGAAAGACGCGGCTTGGAATTTAGGGAGGGCCGGTCCCCACCGGCAGTTACGAAAGGGCGACGTGAATTTGCGTCAGCGCTTTGAGCGCTTCGGGGTAAAGATGCACGCAGAATATCGTCCGAAACGGCAATCGCCTCATCGTAAGGCAAGCTTGATCGATGAACCGGAGCTTGTCTCGCTGGTATTGAGGTTTGTGCCTTCTCCGGCGGCTGAGTAAACATCCGAGCCTATGACGCTAGACCCGCCAAGGCGTAGCATATCGCCGCAATTGCAGCGGTGACTGGGATGGTGATCACCCAAGCAACGACGATATTGCCGGCGATGCCCCATCTGACGGCGGATGTTCGCCGTGCTGCGCCAACGCCGATAATAGCACCGGTGATCGTATGCGTCGTCGAAACCGGTATGCCCATCCATGTGGCCGCAAATAGAGTCAGCGCTCCACCGGTCTCGGCGCAGAAGCCTTGCATCGGATTCAGCCTCGTTATCTTCGAGCCCATCGTGTGGACGATGCGCCAGCCACCGAACAGCGTACCGGCGGCCAGCATTGCCTGACAGGACAGGACGACCCAGAAGGGCACATAAAAGGTGTCGCCGAGCATTCCCTGAGAATAAAGAAGGACGGCGATGATACCCATTGTCTTCTGGGCATCGTTGCCGCCGTGGCCGAGCGAGTAGAGCGAGGCCGAAACGAACTGCAAGACGCGGAACGTTCGGTCCACTGCGAAGGGCGTGCTGCGTACGAAGATCCATGAGACCGCAAGCACCAGCACCAGAGCCAGCACGAACCCTGTAGCCGGCGACAGGACGATCGCCGCGGCGGTTTTCAGCAGGCCGGACCACACGATCGCGACGCTGCCGGCCTTGGCTACGCCGGCCCCCACCAAGCCGCCCACAAGGGCATGCGAACTGCTGGACGGAATGCCGAACATCCAGGTGAGAAGGTTCCAGCTGATCGCCCCGACCAGCGCCGCGAACACCACGCGCGGATCGACAATATCTGCGGAGATGATGCCTCTGCCGAGAGTCTCGGCAACATGCAGGCCGAAGAACATGAACGCGATAAAGTTGAAGAACGCCGCCCAGAACACCGCGTATTGCGGCCGTAGCACGCGCGTCGAAACAATCGTGGCGATGGAGTTGGCAGCGTCGTGCAGTCCATTCAGGAAGTCGAAAAAAAGGGCCACGCCAACCAGGCCAACCAGTAGGGGAAAGGCAATCTCCATGACCTATACGTTCTCGATGACGATGCCGCTGATCTCATTTGCAACGTCCTCCAACCGGTCGACGACCTTTTCCAGCTCGCCATAGATCTCACTGCCGATCATGTAGGCCATCGGGTTGGTCTGGCCATATTTTTTGAACAGTTGCTTGAGCCCCTGCTCGTAGAGCTCGTCGGCCCTCCCCTCGACCCGCATCACTTCCTCGGTAAGTTCATTGAGCCGCTTCGCGTTCGTGCTGACTGCCTTGAGGAGTGGAACGGCTTGTGCCGTGATGGTCGCGGCCTCCACGATGACGCCGCCCATCTGTTGCATCAACGGATCAAATTCGCGCTGTTCGAAAAGTGTCACGGTTTTGACTGTCTTGCGCATCATGTCGATGGCGTCATCCATCGACTGGATCAGGTCCTTGATGTCGCCGCGATCGAAGGGCGTAATGAAGCTGCGCCGCACCGACAGAAGCACTTCGGCCGTGATATGATCGGCTTGATCCTCGAGCCTGTTGATTTCGGCGCACTGCTTGTCGATGTCTTCGCCGGCCAACAGCTTCTCCAATGCGTTCGCGGCGAGAACCAGCGTGGCGGCGTGTTCGGCGAAGTAATCGAAGAAGCGATCCTCGCGCGGCAACAGCTTTCGAAACCAGCCCATCATTTGGCACCCTCCTCAGCCAAAGCATCCTGCGAATTGTCATGCAAGAGCATTGAAACACTCTCGCCTAGAGGCTGGCGGTCTGGCTCTGTGTCAAGAGGTTTTGTCGGCTAAGTCTTAGCCATCGAATGGCAGACCTTTCGCACGCTCCACGGAGTTCACGTTCCGCAGAAGGTCTCCAGAATGCGCTCGTGCGGGGCTGGCGGATCCGCGTAGTGTGCGCGGGCCGGTTGCTCATCATAGGGCTTCGAAACAACATCCAGCAGAGCCTCGAACGGCTCGAAGTCCGCCGACTCCACGGCAGCCTGGATGACGGCCTCCACACGGTGATTGCGCGGGATGTATTTGGGGTTGACGGACCGCATGATGCGCAAGCGGTCTGCATCGTGTTCGGGCTCTCGCGCAAGGCGCTGGCGCCAGCGCGCGACCCACACGTCGAATTCCGAGGGCTGTGCAAACAACGAACGCGTGACGCCCGGCTTGTCGCCGCCCTCGAGATCCTCGCTCAGGCTTCTGAAGGTCAGTGTGAAATCTGCACCGTTACGTGCCATGACCTCGAATAGATCGCTTGCCAGCGCAAGGTCGCCGGCATCCTCCGTAAACAGTCCGAGCTTTTTCCTGAGCCCGCCATGGAAGGCGACTTCATATGCCTCCTGGAATTTGCGAAGTGCAGCTTCGGCCAACGCGATCGCCTCATCGTCCTTGTCACTCAGGAGCGGCAGCAGGGTCTCCGCTAACCGGGTTAAATTCCACACCGAGATCCCCGGTTGGTTGGCGTAGGCATAACGTCCCGCCCTGTCGATCGAACTGAACACTGCTCCGGGAGAGTAGGCGTCCATGAAGGCGCATGGGCCGTAGTCGATCGTCTCACCGGAGATAGCCATATTGTCCGTATTCATGACGCCGTGAATGAAGCCGACCAGCATCCAGCGAGCAACAAGCCTGGCCTGAGCCAAGGTTACGGCCTCCAGCAAGGCCAGGTACGGTTTTTCGCTGCTCTGGAGCTCGGGGAAGTGCCTGCGGATCGCGTAGTCGGCGAGCAACCGCAATGCTTCCAAATCGCCGCGCGCGGCGAAGTATTGGAATGTTCCGATGCGGATGTGGCTCGCCGCCACGCGCGTCAGGATCGCTCCCGGCAATGGCTGTTGCCGGTAGACCAGCTCGCCTGTGAGGACAGCTGCCAGCGATCGTGTCGTTGGGATTCCAAGCGCTGCCATCGCCTCGGAAACCACGTACTCGCGCAGCACCGGCCCAAGCGCCGCTCGCCCATCCCCATTGCGCGAATACCGCGTCGGGCCGGAGCCTTTAAGCTGAATGTCCCGGCGATTGCCATCCTTCCCGACAAGTTCGCCGACGAGTAAGGCGCGCCCGTCTCCCAGCTGCGGAACGAAGCTGCCGAATTGATGGCCTGCATACGCCAGGGCAATCGGATCCGCGCTGTCGGGGAATCGATTCCCCGCCAGCATATCCAGGCCTTCGCGACCGGTGAGCCAGTCGCGGTCAAGCTCAAGCTCGTCTGCCAGTGATGGATTAATCCGGATCAACCGTGGCGCGGCGACCGGATTGGATTCCGGTCGGGCAAAGAATCGTTCCGGCAGCTGAGCGTAAGTGTTTTGGAAGGCAGGACGGTACGACCTCTGTGGCGGCGCGCTTTTTTTGCGTGAAGTAGTCGTAGACATGGATCGTGGCGCTTCCGTCTGAATGGATGTCGAAAAGTAGCTCGGATCTAACGGATGATCAGCTCAACTTGTTGCAACTCGTGAAGGATAGCAGATCATTTCTATCACACTTTCAACCGCGTATGGCCGCCAAGCTGAAAAATAGGCCTGGCCGCCAACGGAACCAGACAGGTCGGCCAAGGTTGGAACACAGCGCAATGCGCTAGGAGATCGGTCACATGAACGTTGCAAATCTACAGCTGCAGGGCCTGCTGATGGCGATTGCATCCATCAACAATGCATTGGTCCACAAAGGCGTGTTGAATATCGACGAAATCGACTTGGCGCTTCAAAAGGCCGAGGCGAATTTGACCAGCGAGGAGCGCATGTTCGAGGACATGACGCCAACCCAACGCGATGCGGTTTGCTTCCCAATCCGGCTCCTGCAAGCGGCCAACAATTCACAAGGAGAAACGGAGGTGTCATCCTTTTCCGAATTGGTCCGCTTAGTTGGCAAAACGAAAGACCCTTACAACGACCAAATGTAAGGATCGCCGGAGTGCATGAGCTGACAATACGGACTCGGGTTGGAGACCTGCTTCCCGCAAACCCACTTCGTGGACCGATCTTCTTACACCACTACTCTGTCCGGTGACGAGGGACGGCCGGACCTTGCTCGCCGAGACCCGAATTCCTTGGCACCTTAAAGTTCGGTGGAACATCTGGGCGGTCCGGAGGTTCGGCAGCACAACTTCCCCGCCTTAGGAAACCAATATGTTCTTACGTGTCGACAAACTGCAGATCGAGTTGCCGGCTCCGTTCGCCGCCGACCCAAACGCTGGTGCGGCTCTCCAGGAGCTTCTGGGTGGCAAATACGGAGAGATGTCGACCCTCGGCAACTACCTGTTTCAGAGCTTCAATTTCCGCAGCAAAAATAAGCTCAAGCCCTTTTACAGCTTGGTTGCCGCGATCACCGCCGAAGAGCTTGGCCACGTTGAATTGGTCAGCAATGGCGTGGCGATGCTGAATAACGGTCCCGACCTTGAGGGTGCCGACGACGAGGACGGGGGCGATATCTCGGGCGCGCCTTATGAAGCGATGAAAGACGTTCGGCTCGCGGGCGCGTTTCTGTCCAATGGCGGCGGCGCCATGCCCATGAACAGCAATGGCGCATCATGGAACATGGATTTCGTTACGACGACCGGTAATGTGATCGTCGACCTGTTGCATAATTTCCATCTTGAATGTGGCGCCCGCCTTCACAAGCTCCGCGTTTATGAGACGCTGACCGATCCGACCGGGCGGGAGGTGTGCGGCTACCTGCTGGTCCGCGGGTCGGTGCACGCCCATGCTTATGCGCTGGCGATCAAGAACCTCACCGGCGTGGCAATCGAGAAGATGCTTCCTACGCCCAACATTCCTCTTGGAAACATTCCGGAATGCCAAAAGTACCTTGCGGAGGGGTCGCATCGCCGCCTCTACACATTCAGCCCCGCGGACTACAAGGATATCGCCGGCATTTGGGGTCAGGGAGAGATGGCGCTGCCGGACGACCCCGCAGGCGAACTTGAAGTCGTAGAGGGAATGCCCGAAGGCGGCAAGATCCAACAACTGACGGGTGTGCCGTCCGCATTTACTCCGGACTATGCCCCGGAGGAGATGATGGAAATTGCGGCCAAGCTCTACAAGGCTTCCCGCTAAACATTCCTTGCCGGGAATTCATTCGGCGTGGCTTGGGGCTCAGTTTCATGAGCTCGAAGAGCGGCCCAAAATGTTCAGGGGGCGACCCGCAAGGTCGCTCCCTGAACTCTATCGTCGAGCAAGCCGCTACCGACGCTTCATCAAAAAACGACCCCGTGCTTCCGGTTTAGCGCATCAACCAATCACCGCCCAAGAACACTGCGGCGATGAGCACTAAGAGGACGATACTGATTCCAATTGCCCAGCCCCGAAACTGGCGAACCCCCGCGGATTTATCACCGAGCGCATTGCCGAGCCGCTGGAAGCAGCGTTCAAGTTCTTTGGTGGTGAACGCGGCGCGGTTGCAACCTGCGGTGTTGCGGCGCCACCCGCCTCTGCGTCGGTCTCCATGGAAGCCGTCGCAGGATCAAAACCGGCAACTTTCTCGCCGGTCTTACCGGCGTCGATGGCCCCACGCTCAATCGCTGGTGTCTCACCTTGGGAGGTCTCTTCATTCGTCTTTGTCATATCGCTCACTGAAGTAAAATCGGGGTCTGGACGGAACGCGGCAGGTGGCAAAACCCGAACCCGGCACGGTGCGAAATTGTTCCAGTTATCAGCGACTGGCCAAGATTTACGGCTCGATTCATATTGGAATGGCGTTGCGCGCAACGCGCGCGGTGATTTTCGGCGGAGATTGATCGCATACTCGCGCTCTGCAGGTCACAGCATCAACCTGTGCTCGCTTCGCGACAAGGGCCCGTTGTCTGGCACGCCCAGTCGCACGCGGAACTGGAAGGCCGGAGCGGCGTTGCCCGCAGTGTTGCCCCGGAGGGTTTGATGCCCATCCTCGAAAGTGGAAAGAAAATTGCCGAGAAGATTGCGGGATGGCGGCGTCCGTCGAGCGCCGATCTGGACCGCCTTCTGTGCACCCGCAAGATCAACGTGTTTCATTTCAAAGATGATGGCATCGTCCCCAATCATCCGCATTGGCCCATGATTGTCTACCGCAGCGCGTTGAAGCTGCCCGACGCATTCGATCCCGCCGCCATCTTCGAGGACATCTTCGCATGCAATGGCTGGGGGAGTTGCTGGCGCAACGGCGTCTATGACTACGTCCATTATCACTCGCGCATCCACGAAGTTCTCGGTGTCGCGCGCGGCTCCGGCAAGGTCCAGTTCGGCGGCAAGAAAGGGCGGATATTGGTGTTGAAGGCCGGGGATGTCGCGATCCTCCCCGCCGGCACCGGCCACCAGTCCCTCGGCGCCAGCGACGACTTTCTGGTCGTCGGCGCCTATCCGCCGGACGGAACTTATGACGAGTGCACCCGCAGCGAGGACCACGCCCGCGCGGTCAACAGTATTGCGGCGGTCAGCAAGCCACTCAAGGATCCAATCTATGGGGAGGCGGGACCCCTGCTCGACGCCTGGAAGGCATTGCGCTGACGCACGGAGAAGAGATGGCCGTACAACCTCAATTTCCCCTTCCGGTGGACATCGCGCCTATGGAGGCAAAACTCGCGGATAGCATTCCAGCCCCGGCAGGCAGCTGGCAGTATGAGCCGAAGTGGGATGGCTTTCGCTGTCTCGCGTTCAAGGCAGGCGATGCGGTGGACATTCGCGCAAAGTCGGGAAAGCCGCTGGCGCGCTATTTTCCCGAACTCGTCGATCGCTTGCGCGGCCTCTCGGCCGAGCACTTCGTCACCGACGGGGAGATCGTAATCGAGGTCTCCGGCGAATACTCGTTCGACGCACTGCAGATGCGCCTGCACCCTGCCGAAAGCCGCATTCGCAAGCTGGCAGCGGAGACTCCCGCCAAATTGGTGCTGTTCGATATTCTGGCTGATTCAAGCGGCCAGGTTCTGACCGCTCTGCCGCTCTCGGAGAGACGGACAATTCTGGAGGCGTTCGTCAAATCCGCGGCAACCGCGGGCATCGAAGTGTCCCCCGCCACGCTTGATCGCAAGCAGGCAGAGGCGTGGCTTGAGGGCGCCGGGCGGCAAGACGGACGGCATCGTCGCGAAGCGTCTCGAGGATCCCTATCTTCCCGGCGAGCGGGCAATGGTGAAGGTCAAGCGGATGCGGACGGCGGACTGCGTGGTCGGCGGCTTCCGATATCTGGCCGAGAGGCCCGAGGTCGGGTCCCTCCTGCTTGGTCTCTACGACGAGGAGGGCAAGCTCGACCATGTGGGCTTCACCTCAACGATCGCCAATGCCGAACGTGGAACTCTGACCAAGCGTCTGGAGGCCTTGCGGCAGCGCCCGGGTTTCACCGGCAACGCGCCCGGCGGGCCAAGCCGCTGGAGCACCGAGCGCAGCGGGACGTGGGAACCGCTCCGACCGGAGCTGGTCGTGGAAGTGCGTTTCGATCACGTTAGCGGGAACCGCTTTCGTCATGGCACGAAGCTGTTGCGATGGCGACCCGACAAGCAACCAAGGCAATGCACATTCTACCAAATCATCTAGGGTTTGAGCCATCCGGACGCGGATCGATCGGGGAGAGGCTCGGCACCAAACTCGCAACTTTTAGACAATGGGATCGGCCGCGAAGTGACGTGGGCGAGCGGCCTGCAACTCACTGCTACAAGGCTTCGCGTGGCACATTCAATTCGGTGCTATATAGATGACACTGTGCGTGAAGATGTCCACACCAAGGGAGTTCCCGTGCTCTGCGCCTCTTGCGAGGCGCGGCATCGCGGCATATGTGGCGCGCTGAATGCGGACCAACTCGTGGCGCTGGCTAAATCGTCCTCTAAACATAGGGCCGACATAGGCAAAGAGCTGATCGGCGAGGCTGAGAGCATAGACCACTATTCCAATGTAATGTCCGGTGTCGTGAAGCTGACAAAGACACTGCCTGATGGCCGCCAACAGATCGTCGGTCTGCAGTTCGCCCCGGACTTTCTTGGCCGGCCTTTCAAGGCGGAGAGCGCTGTCAGAGCCGAAGCGGCGACCCAAGTCGAACTTTGTTCCTTCCCGCGCGGGGCCCTTGAGCGCATGATGGCCGAACAGCCGGGCCTGGAACATCGGTTGCTCGACCAGACGCTTAAGGAACTCGACCAAGCGCGCGACTGGATGGTGACGCTTGGACGCAAGACCGCCGGGGAGAAGGTCGCGAGCTTCCTCCTGATGATCGCTCGCAATATCGATCCGACAGCCGGGACCGATCGGCGCAGTGCAGCCTTCGAGCTTCCGCTGTCACGCGCCGAAGCTGCCGATTTCCTGGGACTGACGATCGAAACGGTGAGCCGACAACTCACCCGTCTACGCGGCGACAAGGTGATCCGCATCGAGAACAACCGCCGCGTGATCGTCGATGACCTCAGGCGGCTTGTCGTCCGAACCGGAGGCTAGAGCGTTTCATGGCTAGATTAAATCATTCTGTTTGTCGGTTGGTGAGGCGACCGCCAACCGGAAACCCGAAGGGCGGGGCTGGTTACCGGCAGAATGCTTCAATCTAGTCTAGCCATGAAGCGCTCTAAGCGCCAAGCAAGGTCGGTAGCACGTGATCGCGCTCGAAGGCGATGTGACGGCGCATGGAATTGAATAGCGAACGCAGCATGTAGCCGAAGGCCTCCGGGTTCTCGATCGGCCGGCCGTGGCCATAGGCCAGCAGCGCTTCGCTGACTTCCTCGGCTGCGCAATCGTCCTCCAGATGTTCCGCAGTGAGCCGCGCGACGATCTCGCTGTCGCTGCAGGAGCGAGCAAACACTGGGAAGACCAACTCCTCCTCGAAACGGTGACACTCCCGGAGCAGGGGCACCAAGCTGCTCGCAATTGCCAGACACTGGAGCCGATCGAGATGCGACGGGAGGTCGTCCGCGATCGCCTCAAGCGCGTCGCAGAGTTTAAGCTTCTGCGCATGCACCATGGTCATGTCGATACAAGGCACGAAGCGCGACGGAGCACATGCCTCGTGTACCAGGCACTCCTGGGTCCGCTTGCATTGTGAGGCGGATCGTCTGTCTTTCATGACAACTCCTCCCGCCCGCGTCATGGCGTAGGGAGCTGAACCATCTCGTCGACAGCTTCGTCTCGTACGGTCCGCAACTCGTACCACAGCGCGTTGAGGATGCCGAAGGCGGCCGCGAGGCCGAGGCCGAGGATCCAGGCGAAGTACCACATTGGTGTTCTCCGATCACGTCAGTAGGAGTGTCCGCTCTCAATGCTTTTCTCGCTCACCTTGCCCCACAGCACTTTGTAGACCCAGGCGGTGTAGGCAAGGATGATCGGCATGAAGATCACCGTTGCGATGAGCATGTTACGCAGTGTCGCGCGGCTCGACGAGGCGTCGAAGACAGCGAGCGAATGGTTTGGGTTGGAACTCGACGGCAAAAGGAGCGGGAACATAGCCACGCCCACGGTGGCGATGATCATGGCTACGCCGAGCTTCGAGGCGAGGAAGGTCAGCCCTTCCTTGCCGGCCCGGAAGCCGACGTTGGCCAACATTGGTGCTGCGACTCCGAGCAGCGGCACGAGCCACAGCAGCGGATAGGCGTGGAAGTTGGCAAGCCATGCTCCCCCATCCGCAACGACCGTTTTGTTGAGGGGGTTGGAGGGGCCATCCCAAACGACCGGGCTCGTCACGCGATAGCCGCCCAGCAGGCCTAGCCACACAAGCACGCCGCCTCCCGCGAAAAGCGCGGAGGCAAGTGCCGCGGCCTTGTGGCCGATCGCCCGTGCGCGTGCCGCCACCGCCCCCTCCGCCTTGAAGGTCAGCCAGGCCGCTCCGTGCATGATGATCATCGATAGCGACACCAAGCCGCAATAAAGCGCAAGCGGATTGAGCAGGCCAATCAGGTTGCCTTCGTAGATGGGGCGAAGGTCCGGCGTGAAATGAAACGGTACACCCTGCAGCGTATTGCCAACGGCGACCCCGAAAATCAGCGCCGGCACCGCGCTCCCGATGAACAGCGCCCAGTCCCAGCGGGTTCGCCATGCCGTTTCCGGCCGCTTCGAACGATATTTGATCGCCACCGGACGCAGGATCAGCGCCAGAAGCACCAGGAACATGGCGAGGTAGAAGCCGGAAAAACTCAGGGCGTAAAGCGCCGGCCATGCAGCGAAGATCGCACCGCCGCCGAGGATGAACCAAACCTGATTGCCTTCCCAGACGGGTCCGATCGTGTTGATGACGACGCGGCGTTCGGTATCGGTCCTGGCCACGAAAGGCAACAAAGCGCCCGCGCCCATGTCGAAGCCGTCGGTTGCGGCGAAGCCGATGAGCAGCACCCCGAGAAGTATCCACCAGGCTAGCCTCAGCGTCTGGTAGTCGAAAAGAAATTCGATCATCGTTGGTCAACCTTTGCAAAGCCGCTTTACTCGGCGGGCTGGAGGCGCGGTGCCCGTGGCGCCATATCTTCAATGAAGGCGAAAACGTTCGGTCCCTTTCGGATGGCGGCCAGCATCAGCCTGACCTCGATGACCGCCAGGACGCCGTAAACGACCGTGAAACCCGCAATGGTGAGAACAAGATCTGCGATGCCGAGCTCCGAAGTCGCCAGGAAGGTTGGCAGCACGCCTTCGATGATCCAGGGCTGGCGACCGAACTCCGCGTCGAACCAGCCGACCTCCGCCGCGATCCAGGGCAGCGGCATTGCCAGCAACGCCATGCGGAGCAGCCATTTCGGTGCTTCCGCCTCGCGCATCGTGTGCCAGAGCGAAACGACGAAGACGGCGAGCAGGACGAAGCTGCAGAGCACCATCAAACGGAAAGTGAAGAACAGGGAAGGCACGTGCGGTACCGTTGACCACGCCGCATCCCTGATCTGTTGATCGTTTGCCTGCCGGGGATCCTCGACATACTGCTTTAGCAGCAGCGCATATCCGAGATCGGCGGCCGCCGCATCGAAGGCCGCCCGAGCGACGCCATCGGCGCGGTTTTGCTTAAGCGCCTCAAGCGCTGCGTAGGCGGGAATCCCGTTGCGGATACGCTCCTCGGCATGCGCCACGAGTTCAGTGATGCCTGGGATCTCCTTGTCGATCGAGCGGGTACCGATCAGCCCCATGACCCATGGCACTTGCACGCGGAGACGCGTCTCGCGGCCCGACTGGCTAGGAATCCCGAAGAGGGTGAACGATGCTGGGGCGGCTTCTGTTTCCCACATGGCCTCCATGGCCGCGAGCTTCATTTTCTGGTTATCGGTCAACGCGTAGCCACTCTCGTCGCCCAGCACGATGACAGACAGGGCAGACGCAACACCGAAGGCCGAGGCAATGACGAACGAGCGTTTTGCGAGCTCGATATGGCGACCGTGCAGAAGATACCAGGCCGAGACGCCGAGCACAAAGACCGCGCCGCAGACATAGCCGGCCGACACTGTGTGCACGAACTTCGCCTGCGCCACCGGATTGAAAAGCACGGCCATGAAGTCAGTGACCTCCATGCGCATGGTATCGGGATTGAAAGCGGCCCCGACCGGATTCTGCATCCATCCATTGGCGATCAGAATCCACAGCGCCGAGAAATTGGCGCCGAGGGCCATAAGCCAAGTCACGGCGAGGTGCGCACGGGCGGTGAGCCTCTCCCATCCGAAAAAGAAGAGGCCGATGAAGGTCGCCTCAAGGAAGAAGGCCATCAGGCCCTCGATGGCGAGCGGCGCGCCGAACACGTCGCCGACATAGTGGGAATAGTACGCCCAGTTCATGCCGAACTGGAACTCCATCGTGATGCCGGTGGCGACGCCGAGGGCGAAGTTTATGCCGAACAGCACACCCCAGAACTTCGTCATGTCGCGCCAAATCGTTCGACGGGTCATCACATAAACCGTCTCCATCATTGCGATGAGGATGGAGAGGCCGAGTGTCAGGGGCACAAAGAGGAAATGATACATTGCCGTCAGCGCGAATTGCAGCCGGGACAGTTCGACAAGCAGCGGGTCTATCATCAGAAGCGTCCTTTCGGGGTGCCTCCTCCTAGACCCACGCGCATGCCTTGCTTTTGATCTGAATCAATTGCCTTCAGCCGCCTGCGTGAGAGAACCCGGCGCATGACTTGGACATCCGCGCCAGCACGCCCGAAACCGCCGACTTCTCATTTTACCGCGATGGATCGCGCCCGCGCTGCGGTCTCACCCGGTTTGCGGCAACTGCTCGCATGGCAGGTCGCACGGACGATCCTGCGGCTGAGCTTTGCGGCAGCGACCGCCGTCCTCGTCGGGCAGCTCGTCATGGGCCGCGAGGTGCAGACATGGCTTCCTATCGCCATTTCAGCACTGCTTGCCGCGGCCACGGTGGCAGGGCTTATGTCCAACCGCGTCCAGATGCAAACGGAGTACACTGTCGCGACAGACCTGAGAGCTGGGGCGGCCGCTGTGCTTCGGGACATGCATGTGCGGGCTCTTCGATCCATTCCCGCCGGCACGCTCACTATGAGCATGCAGCGGCACCCGCCGGCGGTGGCGGCACTTGTCACAAGCCACCGGGCCACCACCTTGATGATGGCCATTGGACCGCTGGTCGCCGCGGCGGCCCTGTTTTGCGTTTCATGGCAGGCGGCATTTCTGATGCTCGCACTGACGCCCGTGATGATCGTCTTCTTTGCGCTGATCGGCGAGACGATCCGCACACGCGCGCACGCGCAGGAAAGCGCTTTTGGCCGGCTTGCGGGCCAATTCGCAGACCGCATCCGCACCCTGCAGACGATCCACGCGAATCATGGACTGGCAACCGAGGAGGCAAAGTTGGCAGACCGGCTCCAGGCGTACGCTTCGAACACGATGGCGGTGCTGCGCATCGCCTTCCTGAACGCCGGCGTTATCGACTTCTTCGCGTCTCTGTCGATCGCGATGCTCGCCGTTTTCCTCGGCCTCGGTCACTTGCATCTGGCGATGATCCCCGGCTTCTCAAACCTCGAACTCTGGCAAAGCCTGTTCATCTTGATGATCGCGCCCGACTATTTCGCGCCGTTTCGCCGTTTCTCGGAGCAATACCATGCCAAGGCCGAGGGATTAGCGGCGGCTGCATCGCTCGACCGGCTCCTCAATACCGAAACTCCGGACCTGCCGCGGCTTCCAGCGGTCGAGCACGCGGCCGGCATAGAGCTTCCGCCGCGGGGCCTCGTTGTCGTTGCCGGCCCGAGCGGTTCGGGCAAATCCACGCTCCTGCGTCGGCTGGCAGACCTCGAACAGGCGACAGGACCTGGCGAAAACAGTCTGGCCGGGCGCGACATCGCCTGGATTTCGGGCGATTGCTACGTACCCGAGGGCATGCTGGCGAACGCGATCGCTTGGAACACAAGCGGCATTTCCCCGGCGATGCTTCGTGATGCTGCAGAAAAAGTCGGGCTCCTAGATACCGAAAAGCTTCCCCTTGGCCTTGATACGCCAGTTGCGGCCGGTGGCGCCAATCTATCCGGAGGACAAAGATTGCGGATCATTACGGCCCGCGCCATGCTTCGCCAACGCACGATTGTCGCGGACGAGCCCACCGCCAAGCTTGATCACCGGACATCGACCATGATCCGTAGCGCGCTGCGCGACATGGCCGCGACGCGGCTGGTTCTCCTCGCAACCCATGACCGCGACCTCATCGCTTTTGCAGATCGCCTGATCGACCTCTCCCCTGGCGCGGCTATGGAGGCGGCCTAAAGGTGGCGAACGCATTCCCTTCAACCAGAGAAGTTTTGCCGGCCAATCCGGCAGGAGCCAGTTCGCCGTGGCGATTTACCATGGCGCTGGCGTTGGCGGGGCTCGTATGCGGTCTGCTG
Source organism: uncultured Alphaproteobacteria bacterium (assembly GCA_963829135.1). GTDB lineage: Bacteria > Pseudomonadota > Alphaproteobacteria > Rhizobiales > Rhizobiaceae > Kumtagia. The sequence continues at coordinate 780,463 of CAWHHO010000005.1, forward strand.
CTTGGCGGCTTGTCTGCATGGTTCCTGGGTTCAGTCGCTCTCGCCGGCCTGTCAGCTGCGGCTTTCACCTTCAACTTCCACATTCCGGGCGCGTTGGTGCGGCTATTTGCAATCGGTCGCACGGCCGCCAGGTACGGCGAACGGCTTGTCGGCCACAAGGCAGCCCTGATGGATCAAGTTGTGCGCCGCGTCGCCCTCTTCCGAGCCATGGCCGGCTCTCCCGCAATCCGCCGGACGGGATGGCAACTTGGCGACGAGGCGAGGCTGATGGACTACCTCGATGACGTCGAGGACCTCGACTATGCGAGATTGCGGGTCGACCTGCCGGCGGCGACCCTTGGGTGCGGGCTGATCGGCGGCCTCATCGCCACGGCAATCGTGACACCGCTGGCGCTGCTGCCGATCGGTTTTGTGCTTCTCGCGGTCCTGCTTTCGGGGATCAGACTGGCAGGGGCTGGCGCGGCGGCATGGAGGCATCGCCGAGCCTTGCAACGCTCGGGTGCCGAGCGCCTTGGCATGGCCATTGCGTCAGCCATACCCTTGCGGGCTGAAGGCGCGTGGCCGGCAGCCGTTGAGGGCGCGCTTGACCCATTGTCCCAGGGCGAGCGGAGAATGCTGGCGGTATCCCGCCAGCAAGCGACGGTCGACGCGCTTACCTCCTTGCTCGGATCTGTCGCCCTTCTCAGCATCGTCGGCGTCAGCTGGTGGTCGGGGCTACACGGTGAGGCGTTGCTCGTGCCGGTCTTCCTGGGCTTTGCCTGGTTTGCCCTTGGCGAAACCATGCAGGATACCTCCCGAATGCTGGTGGCGCGTTTTCGCCGCCAGGCCGCGCAGGCGGAAACCCGGACTTGGACGAATGTCGTGTCCTGTGTCCGACCAGGGAACCCAACTCCGTCTTCGCTCCGGACGTTGCGACTCTCTACATTGTCGCGCCGCGCTCCGGACGGCCGGCCAATCGGCGAGCCTATCACGATGCGCTTGCACGCGGGCCGGCCCACGGTGCTAGCCGGCGCCAGCGGCTGCGGCAAGACGAGCCTGCTGAAGCAGATCGCAGGTTGGATCGGAAGCGATTCGATTGCCGGCGATGCCAAGCTTCTTTCTGCCACAGACCGTCAGGCGGCCTCGTGCTTCTGTCCGCATGACGCGGCGGTCCTTGCCGATACGGTACGCGCCAACCTCTTTGCATCCCCCGCCTCCGACGTTGAACTTTGGCAGGCGCTCACGGCCGTCGAAATGAATGAGCGGATTGAGCAGGCGGGCGGACTCGACGCCTGGATCACGCAGGACCTGCTGTCGCTGGGCGAGGCACAGCGGCTGAACCTGGCGCGCGCCTGGCTGTCGGACAGGCCCTTGGTGTTACTCGACGAACCGACCGAGCATATCGACCACGAGCAGGGCGCACGGATCCTGAACCGGCTCTTGGCCCATTTGCGAAATCGAATCGTTGTGCTTTCGAGCCATCGCGCCTTCAACCTTCCGCATACAACCACAATATGCCTGTGAGGGGCGCCTGGGCGTTCCAGGAATGAACGAGATCAACATTCCCCTTACGCTTTTTGATTGATGTCTTGATCAAGCTGGAGCGACGGACCTGATCGGCCTGAACAGGAGAGCCCCCATGAACCGGAAGCTCGTGGAACGCATCATCTGAAAGCGAGGCAGCGGTTGGAGCGAAGAATAATTCTTCTCCAAACTGTCCCGATTTTAGAAATCAGAACTTCGCTTCCGCGCCGTTTATGGTGAATTATGGAGGCGCCATCCTGATCTCCCATTTGGATGACACACCCCTCTGGAGGCATTGACCTTCTTCTGGCCGGCCGCTCCTCGCGTCCGGCCTTTTTATTTCTGGCCTCGGTAGAGCGGATCGGTTGAGCGCAATGGTTGCCGGAGGACGCTACGATCGGACTAGAGGTGTGGAATGGCCATAATGGGCGATACGCGACATTGCTTCGAACCAGCATGGGGTCAGGATATCGCGAGCTGGGCCGGGCCAGCGGCGGCTTTCGCGATCTACCTGATCGTGATCGGTTTCCATATCTGGTTCATCTCAAAGCATCTGTAGACGAAAGCCTATGGCACTCAGCGCACGATCGGCAGCACTAACGGGAGTTGCCTCAAACAGGCTCAGCCGAAACATGAATTGCTGCCGCCTGATTTGCGGATGACAGCGAGGCAGCGAACGAGTGCCGCGCGGCGATCGAACTGGCGAGTGCGCCGACGAAAACATCCCCGGCCCCATGTGTGCTCACCAGTTTGACCGGAAGTGCGGGGAGGCTGATAGGCTGCCCTGATCTCTCAAGCCCGACAACTCCATCTCCGCCCGCAGTCACCACGACTGCTGGAAAGCGAAGCGAGAGTGCCGTGGCCGCGTCCGTTGCCGAAGCAAGATCGTTCACTTGAACGCCGCAGAGTTGCTCGGCCTCGATTGCGTTCACGATCAATACGTCGACGAGAGCGAGGAAATCGTCCGACATCTGCCGGTAAGGCGCCGCGTTGACGCAGACGGTTGCCCCCGCCTTGCGCGCCGCAGTGGCTGCCACGATGTTCACCGATTCCGGCATCTCATTCTGAAGAATGAGCACGCCCGCATCCCGCCACAAGTTTTCGTCGGCGATTACTCCCGATATCACTGTGCAGGTTGGCGCCCGACACGATGACCGCGCCATAGTCTCCGCCGGCGTCGGAAATCGCCACACTCATGCCGGAGCCAACGCCATCGAGGCAGCCCACCCATGAGGCGTCCACGCCTCCTGCTTCTAGCGCTTTCAACAGATACCGCCCGAAATCGTCGTCGCCTACGGCCCCGACCATTCTTACTTCGGCGCCGGCTTTGGCCGCGGCGACTGCCTGGTTGCCGCCCTTGCCACCAAATTTCGGGCGCCAAGCGTAGCCCGCAACCGTTTCGCCCTTGCGAGGCCGGTCCGGGGCATCGACCATGATGTCATAGTGAAGGCTTCCCACCACGACGATAACCGGCTTGCCGGAGTTACTCATGTTGTCCGCCGTTTGTTGGTTACTGCGCCCATGGTCGCTGCCAGGTTGCGCTCGGCAAGATCCAGATCCCGTTGCGCGACGGCCGCGAACACGGCGTCGAAAATGACAAGTTGTGCAATGCGCGCTGCAGCGTTTTCTCCCAGCAGGGGTGATCCCTGCGCGGTGGAGCACAGCACTACATCCGCGATGGAGGCGAGAGGCGAGGTCGCGTAGTTCGTCAGCGCGATGGTTCGCGCGCCGCGTTTGCGTGCCAGTTCGAGCGGCTCGATCACAGCGGTCGTCGTGCCGGAGTGCGAGAAACCAATTGCCACGTCGCCATCTCCCAGAAGAGACGCCGACATCAACATCATATGCGTATCGTCAAAAACGCTTGTCCGAACGCCGATGCGAAGAAACTTGTGTGCCACGTCCCGGGCAATCTGGGCCGAGCCGCCGATGCCGTACAGATCGCGCTGGCGGGCATGAAAGATCAGGTCTGCTGCACGTTCGAAAGCCTGGGCATCAAAGATAGCAAGAGTTTCCTCCAACGCGTGCATGGACGTGCGGAAGACCTTTTGCGCCAGTTCTTTCCCCTTGTCTTCCGGGGAAAGCTCGTGGTGAAGATCAGCCGTCGGCTGACGGTTGTAGTCGTCGAGCGCGGTACGAAAGTCCCTGAAGCCTGCGAACCCCAGCTTCTTCACGATCTTGACAATCATCGCCTCAGATACCCCCGCATCCTGGGCAACCGACTTCAGTGGAGATGTTCGCATCGAAATCACGTCGTCCCAGCATCGTTTCCACGACGCGTGCCTCCAGAGGGGTAAGGTGGGGCATCATCATCCGGATGCGTGGCCCCACCGTCCGTGGATCGTTGAATACGATGTTCATTCGCGGCCCCTTGTCGCCCGATCAACCAGCATTGCGGCGAGGATGATAAGGCCAGTGGCGAGAAGTTGGTAGAACGCTTGCACATTCATCAGCGTAAGGCCGTTCCGCAGGCTACCCAGGATGATTGCTCCCAAGAGGGTTCCCACAATTGAACCCTTACCTCCCATGAGTGACGCACCACCGATGGCCGCGGCAGCAATTGCGTCGAGTTCCCAAAGATTGCCAAGTGTCGGGTCGGCGGCACCAAGGCGACCGACCAAAATCAAACCAGCGACCGACGCCAAGCCACCCGAGATCACGTAGCTGGCAATCTTGGTCATCGCCACCGGTACGCCGGCGATGCGCGAAGCTTCCTGGTTGCCCCCGACCGCGAGAAAATACTCTCCGAGCGGGGTCTTGTTCAGCAACACCCACACCGCCGCCGCCAGAACGGCAATTATGACAACCGGGCTTGGAACTCCCCCAATCGACGAATTTGTCAGGGCACGGAATTCCGGTGGTATTCCGAAAATAGGGTTGCCGCCGGTGTAGATGAGGGCGATCGCCCGATAAAGGGACAGGGTTCCGAGCGTCACGATAAAAGGCTGCAGCCCGCCATAAGCGACAAGCGCTCCGTTCAGCGCTCCAGCGGCCATGCCGGCCGCAAGGGCGAGCGGGATCGCTGCAATGATGGGCACTCCTGCCGCCATGAGAACCGCGACAACGACTGCGGCGATTGCGGCGGTCGGCCCGACCGACAAATCAATGCCTCCTGCAATAATCACCAGCGTCATTCCCAGCGCCACGCAGGCGTTGATCGACGACTGTTGCAGAATGTTGAGAATGTTCGGCTGGGTCAGAAAGTTCGGGCTGAGTACCGAGAACACGACCACGATCACCAGCAGTCCCATCAGAGTGCCGGCATCGCGGATGCCGACCGGGAAGGAAAACTTTCGTGATGTCGAGTTGACTGTGGCACCGTTGGACGTGGACATGGCTCAGGACCTTGCAACGAGGGGAGAATGGGACTGGGACGACTGCGGCACGGCAAGGGCCACAATGGCCTCTTCGCGAGAGGTGTCCCGCTCTAGAACGCCGGCGATGCGACCTTCGCGCATTACCAGCACCCGATCGGCAACCCGCATGATCTCGGGCAACTCGGAAGAAACAACGATCACGCTGCGGCCTTCCTTGGCCAACCGCTCGATCAATGAATAGATTTCCGCCTTGGCGCCGACATCAATGCCGCGGGTCGGCTCATCGAACAGAAGGATGCGTGCACCTGCAGCGATCCAGCGGCCGATGATCGCCTTCTGCTGGTTGCCGCCGGAAAACTGTCCGATCGGCCGCTCGATATCAAGTGGACGGAGATTGAGGTCCTGCATCAAAGCCAGGCTCTCTTTCGCAATTGCCTTGCGACGAACAAAACCAAATCGCGAAAACCGACGCATCGATGGCAGCGCGATATTGCTCCTCACAGACCGGCGCGCAACGATGCCTTCCCGCTTGCGTTCTTCGGGAAGAAGTCCGAGCCCTTCGGCGATCGCTGCACGCGGATTGCCAAGCGGCAATGGGCGCCTTTCAGGCGGATTTCGCCCTCCTCGGGCTGATCCACTCCGGCAATCAGGCGGAGGAGTTCGGTTCTTCCCGCGCCGACGAGGCCGGAGATGCCCAGGACCTCGCCCACGATGGAGTTCGAAACTAGCGTCGCGAACCGCTGTTCCCCGTGAAAGCCCCCTAACCTCAAGGATGACTTTACTTTTGCAAACCCCTTGTGTTCGGCGGCAGCCAATTCGCGACCCACCATTCTTGCGATGACCGCGCTTTCACTGGTGTCTTTCATCACGACATCGATGACCTTGCGGCCGTCGCGAAGGATCGTCGCGGTCTCGCAGACGCGGAAGACTTCGTCCATCTTGTGCGAAACATAGATGATCGAGACGCCCTTGCGCGGCGAGATCGGCAATCAGGACAGCCAGTCGGTCGAACTCTGCCGGGGTTAGGCTCGATGTTGGCTCGTCCATGGCCAGAACCTTGGCGTCCTCCATCATGGCGCGCGCGATTTCGACGATCTGCCGCTGCGCCACTTTCAAGTTGCGAATGGGCGCGGAAGGATCAATGGATGGGTCGAGCGGCGCAAGCGCTTCCGCTGCAGCTCGCTCCTGCAGCCGGCGCGCCACGAACAACCCGCCGGAAGTCTTGAGGGGCGGCCCAGAAACATGTTTTGCGCAACGGTCAGTTCCGGCACGTGTTGAAGTTCCTGATGGATCATCGCGATGCCGGCGCGTCTCGCCGCCACGGGCCCGTGGCCGGCGATCCTGACCCCATCGATCTCGACATGGCCTGAGGATGGCTGCAGGACGCCCGAGAGGATGTTCAGCAGGGTCGACTTCCCCGCGCCGTTCTCGCCGAGCAAACCGTGGACGGTGCCGCGCTTGACAGTCATGTCGACGCCTTCCAGCGCGCGCACGGGGCCAAAGCTCTTGCCGATATCAGTCAGCCTGAGCCGTTAAACTGGGGCTCCATTTGATAACTCCTCCCCGGAAGTTGGATGTGATAGGGCCCGGAGCCCGGCCCGGGCCGGGCTCCTGCTGGCTCACTCAGCCGGCTGTGCCAGCAGCACCTTTCGCAGTTCGTCACCCTTTACTGAGAAGGTCTCGACGTTGTCCTTGGTGATCAGAGCCTGCGGAGTAGAACGACGCGGGGCAAGGCCTGTTTGCCCAGCAAGCGCAAGGCAACTTCCATGCCCACTTCACCGGTCAGGACCGGGAAAGAGTCGACGGTCCCGGTCAGTTCGCCGGCCTTTATCGAGTCGTAGGCATCGGAGATGCCGTCTGTTCCGAAAACCACCACTTTGTCTTGAAGCCCGCTGCCTTAACAGCCTCGACAACACCGAGCGCCATGCCATCATTGTTGGCATAGAAGCCGACGAGATCCGGGTTTTGCTGCAAAATGGTCGCTGCGTTGTCATAGGCGAGCTGCCGATCCCAATTGCCGGGAACGCTCGCCACCACCGTGAACTTTCCGCCTTCGGCAATGGTCTCGCTAAAGCCTTTGGTGCGTTGGCCGGCGGCGAAAACGCCCGCTTGGCCTTCGATCACTGCCACCTTGCCGCCTTCCGGCCGGTTCTTCAGAAACCATTTCGCGACACGCACGCCGTTGTCACGCTGCACGTTGCCGACGTAGTTCTTGGCACTTGGGATGACGGCATCGTTTACGTTGATGACCGGAATACCCTTGCCCTCGGCCGATCTCGATCGCTGGCTGAAGGTTGTTGTCGGTCTGCGGGGAGAACAGCAGCGCGTTGAAACCCTGCGAAATCAGGTTTCCGCGGTCGAGAGCTGGCCAAGTTGATCGCCTTCGCTTTGCGCGGCCTGGTAGACGACTTCGACCCCGGCTTTCGTGGCATAGTTCTCATAGCCTTCGCCGAGACTGCGCCAGTATTCATTCGTCAGAGTCTTCGAAACGCCGCCAAACTTGGTGCCCGCTGGCGGTGCCGGTACTGCGCCGAACTTTGCCTCGAGCTGAGACCAATCAATGCGATCCTTCTCCGTATCAGAGTTCAGCGGCGCGAGATCCTGGGCATGGGCAAGAGCAGCCAAGAGCCCAAGGGCGCACCCGACGATAAGGGATTTAATCCGAATTGACATCAGACTTTCCTCCTGCTTCGCCGGTCATTGCGCCGCCCGGCTGGCGAACGTCAATCAGGCGCTGCCGATAAGCGCCTGCGTTGACAATTCGTCTGGCTGGCGACCGCATCCTGACGCGCCATGGGCTTCGCCGAGGCGATTGTCGGCTTCGAGCCGGTCGCCGATGGCGAGCAAGCGATTGACGGTGGCGATGTTGGCCTCACACTCGGCGACCGGATCGAGGCCGCTAACGTCAGGGAACGTGTCGAAATAGAGTGCGCCGTCGTAGCCGTCGCGGCGGATCTGGCGTGAGCAGTTCCAGTGTCGCTCGCAGGTGAACTGCTCCCACCATCAGGCCATCATCACGCTTGGCATAGGCGTCGTTGAGATGAACTCCCAGCAGCTTGCTGCGACGATGGATGAGATGGGCGGCGAAGCGCGGGCTGTTCGCCGGCATAGAGCGAATGGGCGAAATCCATCGTCACGCCAAGGTTTGGCGAGCCGGCATCGGCGATCGCCAGCAAGGTCGTAGCGGCGTCGCGAAGAGACTGTGGGCGCGCGGCTCGTCAGGCTTGTATTCGATGCTGATCTGACAGTCGGGGTCGTGGTCCGCGACCTCGCGGATGCCCTCGATCTCCCAGTCCCACGCTTGTGCGTAGTCGAGCTGGAAGTTGTAATCGAAACCGTCTTGGCCCAGCCAGACCGTCATGAGGCCGAACACCCATGGCCAGCGCCGCGTCGATGCCCCTCTTCGTGAGATCGATCGCCTCTCGCCTCACAGCCTCGTCAGGATTTGTGAAGGCGCCACGCTTAAACTCCGGGATTCGTGTAGTACCGCATGGCGAGGCCGTTGACGCTGAGCCCGAGGTCGCCGATGCGCCTGGCCAATACATGCGGGTCTCGCCTTACGTGGTCGGGAAAGTTCAGGTCGAGGTCGGTCAGACCCTTGCGGTGGCCGCTCGCTCGGCCATCTGCATCATCGTCGGCTTGCCCGTCAGATCAGGCCAGAACAAATGTGGCGCCGAGCCGAAAGAATTGAGCCGAGTGGCGAAGCGAAAGGACGACATGACGGCTACCTCTTGACCAGATAACTTCACACTTATACGTGAAGTCGTGAAGTTGTCAATTGTCCGTCTGCATTTTTTTCGAGAAAGTAGGCGAAGGGGACGTCGGCGCGCGGCGATCCCCGTGCCCGTGCCCGTGCCCGAAAGGTCTCTCAATTGACGGAGCACTGTGATGTGATAGTTCTGCGTCACCAAGGTGTTTGGCCCACGACGCTGCCTACATTGGCACTGAGAACCGCTGCCCGAAAACGATCATGGCCATCTCGTGTCAGCCAAATGTCGGCTCCAGAATGGTCAGCAAGCTCCCTCATCCCTTGCACTCACCATTGTGTTCGCTTTGCGCTTGTTGTACGATCGTTCAACAAGAAAATTCCGTGGGTTCGATGACTTGTAATTCTCGCTACGAAGTCCTGTTCGAGCCGGTGCGGATTGGCCCGGTTACGGCGCCGAACCGCTTCTATCAGGTGCCCCATGCCAGCGGGATGACCAACGCGCTGCCGCGGGTCCGCGCCGCGTTCCGCGAGGCAAAGGCGGAGGGCGGGTGGGGCGTCATCTGCACGGGTGCCTGCTCGATCGATCCGAGTTCGGATGACGCGCCGCTGCCTTTTGCCACCCTGTGGGACGACAACGACATCCGCGCCCATGCGATGATGACGGAAGCCGTGCATCGCCATGGTTCACTGGCGGGCGTCGAATTGTGGCACGGTGGCGCCTCTGTCATGAACCGCGCCAGCCGCCTGCCGCCGTTGTCGCCCTCCGGTATCCCCTGGATGGCGACGCATGTTGGCTTCATGGGCAATTTGCGGCCAAAAACGATGGACAGATCCGACATCCGGGATGTTCTCAGGTGGCAGGCGGAAGGGGCGCGCAAGGCCCGCTCCGCCGGCTTTGACGTCGTCTATGTCTACGCCGGCATGGGCTATCTCGGCCATGAGTTCCTGCTGCCGGAATACAATCACCGCAACGATGAATATGGCGGACCAATCGAGAACCGCGTGCGCTTCGTGCGCGAAATGATCGAGGTGACGAAGGACGCCGTTGGCAACGATTGCGGCGTGGCGCTGCGCGTCAGTCTCGAAGAATTGCGCGGTCGCCCGGGCCGCCATCAGCCTTCCGAAGCCCACGAACTCATCGAACTCCTTGCCGATGGCCCAGATCTGTTCGATGTGAAGATGGATTCCAGCCCGACCGATTGTTCGGCGTCGCGCTTCACCAGCGAAGGCAGCCACGAGCCGGTGATCGACTTCGTCAAATCGCTGACCAGAAAGCCCGTCGTCGGCGTCGGGCGGTTCACTTCGCCCGATACGATGGTTTCGCAAATCCGACGCGGTGTGCTCGACTTCATCGGCGGTGCGCGCCCTTCCATCGCCGATCCCTTCCTGCCCAGGAAAATCCGCGAGGGGCGCGAGGATGAAATCCGCGAATGCATCGGCTGCAACATCTGCATCTCCAGCTGGCACGATGGCGTGCCGGTGCGCTGCACGCAAAATCCTACCGCAGGCGAGGAATGGCGGCGTGGTTGGCATCCCGAGCGTGTCGACCCCGTCACGAGAACCGAGCGCGTCCTGATCGTCGGCGGGGGTCCCGCCGGGCTGGAATGTGCGCTGACGCTGGGACGTCGCGGCCATGAGGTCACGCTGGCGGAAGGTAGCTCTGCCTTCGGCGGGCGGCTGAAGTTCGAAGTCTCGCCTGCCCGGCCTTTCGGCGTGGCATCGCGTAGTGGACTATCGCCTTGGACGGTTGAAGCAGATGACCAACGTGTCGCTGTATCTGGAAAGCGAACTCGCCGTTGACGAGATCATCGGCCTGGCGCCGGATCGGCTCGTCGTAGCGACGGGCGCACGATGGACGAACATGCTGTATTCGCCGATGGAAATCCCGGTCGGCTCGCTCGCCCGCGACCGGGTGTTTACGCCTGACGACATCGCCAATGGGCGCACGCCCGAAGGTCCGGTGCTGGTCTTCGATTTCGACAACTACTACCTGGGCGGCGTGCTGACGGAACACCTCGCTGCGCAAGGGACCAAGGTCAACTATGTCACGCCGGCAGGCCAGGCCTCGGCCTGGACCATCATGACCAACGAACTGCCGCTGGTGCATCGGGCCCTATCCGAACGGCGCGTCCCGGTTACGACGCTTTCTCTGCTCAGGTCTTTCGATGGCGAGACGGCAACCCTGGCCCATATTTTCACTGGCGAGGAAAGCCGCGTGCCCTGCCGCTCGGTGTTGATCGTGGGCCTCAGGCTGCCGCGAAGCGAGCTTTATGATGCATTATCGGAACGCGCCGACGATCTTGCCTCTGCCGGCATTCGCAGCTTTGACCGTATCGGTGACGCACTGGCTCCCGGCGCGATCGTCCATGCCGTTCATAGCGGACACAAGCTGGCGCAAGAACTCGGCTTGGCACGTGCAGCGCAACCCTATCGGCGCGATACGCCGATCGTGGACGCGTCACCGGATTTCGACGTGCGTACGGCAGCCGAATAGGAGAGACCGAATGGAGCGAACGTCGCCTCGCCGAAGAGCCGGTCGGCCGCCGCGCGAGGTCGGTGGCATCCAGCAGCGTCCCTGGAAGCAGCTCAAACGCCCCTATCCTCCGATCGAGCCGCTGTCGGCCGACCATGTGCACGCCATCCATGAGGCGGGCCTGACCATTCTTGAGGAGATCGGCATGCGCGTTCTGCACCCGCAGGCGCGTCAACTGTATCGCGAGGCCGGCGCGGCCGTTGATGAAGGGGGGATGCGCGTTCGTTTTGACCGCGCCTTGGTGATGCAGCGGATCGCAACCGCGCCGCCCAGCTTCGAACTGCGCGCCCGAAACCCGGAGAAGAACGTCAAGGTCGGAGGGCTGCATTGCATACTGTCCTCGGTCGGCGGCCCCGCCTACGTGATGGACAATGATCGAGGCCGGCGGCCCGGCACGTACGCTGAAATGTGCGATTACCTGAAGCTTATCCAGTCGTTCAACGTGTTGCATCAGGAGGGTGGCGGCCCGTTCGAGCCGATGGACCTTCACCAGAACACGCGACACCTCGACCTCTACTACGCAGAGATCACACTGCTCGACAAAAACTGGCAGCCGCAAACGCTGGGCAAGGGGCGCGCCATCGACGCGCTTGAGATGGTGGCCATCTCGCTCGGCACAAGCCGCGACAAGCTCGCCTGCGAGATGCCGGTGTTTACAGGCGTCATCAATACGAACTCGCCGCTGCAACTGGACGACCCGATGGCGGAGGGACTGATTGCGATGGCGGAACACGGCCAGGTCAATATCATCACGCCGTTTACGCTGGCAGGCGCAATGAGCCCGGTGACGCTGGCGGGCGCGTTGTCGCAGCAGCATGCAGAAGCCTTGGCCGGCATCGTGCTGACGCAGGTCGTACGGCCCGGCGTCCCGGTTATGTATGGCGGCTTCACCTCCAATGTCGACATGAAGACGGGCGCGCCCGCTTTCGGTACACCGGAATATACGCAGGCGGCTCAGATCACCGGTCAGCTTTGCCGACTCGTCGGTGTTCCCTTCCGCTCGTCCAACGTCACAGCAGCCAACGCCGTCGACGCGCAGGCAGCCTATGAGAGCGCAATGTCGCTCTGGGGTTGCCTCATGGGCGGCGCAAATCTGGTTCTGCATGCCGCCGGCTGGCTCGGAGGCGGGCTCACCGCTTCATTCGAGAAGCTGGTCATCGACTGTGAGATGCTGCAGATGATGTCAGCCTATTTCGAGCCGCCCGTGGTCAACGTGGACACGCTGGCGTTGGAGGCCGTGCGCGAAGTCGGCCCGGCCGGGCACTTCTTTGGCGCAGCGCATACGATGCAACGCTACGAGCGGGCATTCTATTCGCCGCTGGTTTCCAACTGGGACAATTACGACAGGTGGATGGAACGCGGTCAGATTACCGCTCGCGAACGCGCCAATACGATCTGGAAGCGTATGGTGGCCGACTACGAACAGCCGCCGATCGATCCCGGTATCGACGAGGCGCTGAAGGACTATATGGAACGCCGCAAGCGGGAAGGCGGCTCTCCGCTCAACTGACCGGTAGGCGAAAGCTCAGCGCAGCGCGCCGACCCGCGCCTCAAGCATCTCGAAGCCCGCCGCTTCGGCGGCTTCCGGCGTGACCACGCCTTCATCCAGGCACCATTCGAGCCAAAGCCCATCCACAAGGGCGATGAAGTTGCGGGCCAGCGCCGAGGCATCGACATCCCTGCCCCGCGCCCTGGCAACAGCGGCGATGTCTTCCGCCAGTTCGGCCCGATAGGCGTTGTAAAGCTCACTATGCGCAGCTTTCAGGCGTGTATTGACGGCGATCTCTCCCCACAGAGATAGCCAAAGGAGGAGGTTTTCCCGGCTGAAGTATATCGGCGAAAAATTGGAACGCACCAGCCTCACCAGGGCCTCCTGCGGTGCCCAGTCGGCGCTTAAGGCGCGGCGCTCGCGCGCCTCCGCGATGTGCGCGTTGACGCTTGCGTACAGCGACGATTTATAGACCTCGACCAGCAGCGCATCCAGGCTGTCGAAATGATGGTTGATCAACCCCCTCGACACACCCGCCTCACGGCAGATGCTGTTGATCGTGAAAGCGCCGATACCGCCACGCGACAGGCATCGCGTTGCGGCCTCGATAAGCATACCGCGCCGTACGTCCGCGTGCTCCCGGCTATAGCGGGGCGGCGCTTTCCTGCCGCTCCGTGCCCGCTTCGCGATCGTCGATCCCGTATCCATCAGGATGCTGCTCTAGCCACTGCCGGCGTCACTGTCACCCCACACCATCATACCTTCTTCTCGAAAAGCACTGGATTCGGATGGCCGTCGGGGTAGATCACCGGCACGAAACTGTCCTTGTGGATCACTGCCAGCGGCTGGTGGCAGATGAAGATAAACCCGCCGGATTCCTCCATAAGGTCCTCCATCCGATTGGACAGCGCCACGCGCTTGGCCTCGTCCGATTCCGAAATGAGCTGCTGGTAGCTCGACTCGAACTCGGCATTGTCGAAGCCGGACCAGTTGTAGATACCGATCTGGTCGGGGCGAAACCACACAAGGTTTTCGGATGGGTCGACGCCGCCGGCAAAATCCATCAGCGCAAGATCGAGATTTTTATAGCTATCGCCCTTAGCCTTGTCGCCGACACCCCAGTAGGCTGCTTCGTCGTAAGGCTGGATCTCGACCTTGATGCCGGCCTGTTCCAGGCTTGCCTGGATGATCTGCGCGACCGCCGTGCGCGTCGAGTCGTTCATGACGGTAAGCGTCAGCGTGAGGTCGCTTACGCCGGCCTCCGCCAACAGTGCCGCAGCCTTTTCATAATCGCCGCCCGCAATCAGGTTCTTGGCGCGCGCGAATTTCGTGCCCGGCTGCACAACGCCGGTGGAGCGCGGCACGAGATCGTCATAGACCCCGGTCAGTATCTGGCTGACATCGATGCCGTGCTGCACCGCCTGACGCACCTTCAGGTCCTGCAGCCGGGGGCTCATCATATTGATGGAGAGCCATTGGTAGCGTGTCGACTGCGCCTCGATGATGACGGTATTCGCCGGCGGCTCTGCCTTGACGGTCTTGGCCTCCGAGATAGCAATCTTGGTGTAGTCGAAGGCGTCGGCTTCGTATGCGAGTTGCGCCGCCTGATCGTCCTCGATGATATAGATCTCGACCTTGCCGAACGCCGGCTTTTGGCCCGGCCAATCCGGATTGGCATCGAGCGTGACCTTCTGCTTCTGCTCCCAGCTGGTGAACAGGTAGGGACCGCAGGTTGCCGGAACTTCGGTGGTATACTTGCCGCCGGCCTTCTCCGTGGCCTTCTTCGAAATGATGTGGCCGCCATAGTAGGGCAGCGAGACGACGATAAATCGGTTGATATGGCTTCTTCAGATGGATGATGCCATTTCGCTCGTCGATCACTTCGACATGATCGAGTTGCTCGAACTGGTAGGCCCACGGCGACGCCATATTTGGATCGGCAAGGCGTTCATAGGAAAATTTCACGTCCTCGGCGGTGACCGGTCCGAAATCGTTGGACCATTTGAGGCCGTCGATAAGGGTGAAGGCAATCGATTTGTCGTCCTTCTGTTCGAGCTTTTCAGCTCCCCAGGGCGACCATGGCGCGCCGTCGCGAAGATCGCCGAGACGATTGAGCGATACGTAGATGCCGCGCATGATGACGTCCTCTATTCCGCCGATCATGAACGCCGGATCGAGGCACTGGATGTCGCCCTCCATGCGAATGCGCAGGGTATCTCCGTCCGCCGCCCAGGCAAAGCCTGGCCGCATCATCGCCGCGGCCCCCACAGAGCCTGCCGCCTTCAGAAAACTACGCCGGTCGGTGTTCCATCTGATCATGTCTCATTCCCCTTTGGTTGTTGTCGGAGGCTCTCATGAAGGCCTCCCCTTCTTGCCCGCAGAGCGGGAAATGGCAGCGCACCATCCGGTCGCCCGGCATGCGCCGATAGGATGGCGCCTCGACCCGGCAGCGCTCACGCGCGATCGGGCATCTGGTATGAAATTCGCAGCCCGACGGCCGCCGGAATACGCTCGGAATCTCGCCGCTGATGGCAAGATTGGTGCGCCGTTTGCGCGGGTCCGGAACCGGTTCCGATTGGATCAGCGTGGCGGTGTAAGGGTGCATGGGGGCGTCGAACACATCTTGCGTCGGGCCGGTCTCCACCAGCCTCCCGAGATACATGATCGCCAGTCGGTCGCTCACATGCCGGATCATTGCAAGATTGTGGGTAACGACCATCGCGGCAAAGCCGAGTTGCCGCTTCAATTCGGCGATAAGGTTCAGCACGTCGCCCTGAACCGAGACGTCCAGGCCGGCTGTAGGCTCATCGGCAATCAGCAGCCGCGGCTTGGTCGACAGCGCACGGGCGACGCCGATGCGGCGCGCCTGTCCGCCCGACAGCTCGTGCGGAAATCTCTCGGCGAACGAGGAAGGCAGGCCAACCTGCGCCAGCAGGGCTTTGGCGAGCGCCCGGCGATCAGGGACGTCTAACCCCTGGATGACCGACGGCTCGGCAAGCAGCGTGCCGACGCGCAGACGCGGGCTCAACGAAGCGACCGGATCCTGGAACATCATCGCGGAGCTGCGACGCATCGCCCTGAAGTCCGCGGGTGACCTGACTGCCCTGCCCTCGAAGGTAATGGTTCCTGTAGAGGGCCGTACCAGCCCAAGTATGGTGCGCGCCAGCGTGGTCTTGCCGGAACCGGATTCTCCGACCAGCCCCATGATCTCACCAGGGCATCAGCGCAAGTGATACGCCGTCGATGATGTTGAAGGCTGGCAGCGGCCTGGGGTCCAGCAGCCGGCTGATCAGACCCCTACGCTCGAAGGTTACCGACAGGTCCTCGACAGCGAGCAAGCCGGTCATGGGCGCACCGCATGGCATCGGGCGGCATGGTCGGTGGAAAGCTGCACCAGTGGCGGCGGATGGGCCTGGCAGGGCTCAAAGGTCCGGTTGCAGCGTGGCGCATACACGCATCCCATGGGAGGCTGCATCAGGCTCGGCAGCGACCCGGGGATGGTCGGCAGCACCACCAGCCGTTCATGGAACCGCGCGGGGTCGCAGGCCAGCAGCGCCTGCGTATAAGGATGCCGCGCGCCGTGAAAGATCGCGTCGACATCGCCGCCTTCGACGACCTCGCCGGCATACATGACATAAACGCGGTCGCAGAGTTCGGCGATGACGCCGAGGTGATGCGAGACAACGATGATGATGCCGTTAAACTGCCGCCGTAATTCCCGAAGCAGGTGGATGATCTGCGCTTCCATCGTCACGTCGAGCGCTGTCGTCGGCTCATCGGCGATCAGCAAGCCGGGATCGGTCAGCAGCGCCGCGGCAATGGCGATTCGCTGGCGCATGCCGCCCGACAATTCGTGCGGATAACTGGCCATTCGCCGTTCGGCGTCCGCGATGCCGACTCGCTCCAGCATCTCGGCGATGCGTGCCTGTTTCTGCGACCTGTTGAGGTTGCGGCGGTGATGCTGGAAGTCGACGAGCTGGTCGCCAACCGTCAGCACCGGGTTGAAGGCCGTCATGGGATCCTGCGAAACCAGCGCAATCTCGTCGCCACGCAGCATGCGCCGCCGATGAGCATCCAGCGTTGTCAGTTCGATGCCGTTATAAAGAATAGAGCCGTCGACATGCGCATTCGACGGAAGGAGATTGGCCAGGGCGGTGACGAGCGTGGACTTGCCGCAACCGCTTTCGCCGACAATGCCGATCACCTCGCCCGGCTTCGCCTGAATGTCGACATGGCGCAGAGCGTGGATCTCCCCCTGCGGTGTCAGGTACCGGACACTCAGATCGCGTGCGGACAGCGTTCCGGTCATGACGGCCGTCCTACCTTGAGGCGCGGGTCGAGATAGTCGCGCAGGCCCTCGCCAAGAAAGGTAAAGCCGAGCGTGGCGAGCACCAGTGGCAGGCCACCGAAGATCACCATGAATGGCGCCGAGCGAATGCTGGTGTAGCCGTCATAGAGGATCGAGCCCCATGAGGGCGTCGGCGGGCGCACGCCGAGGCCGAGGAAAGAGAGCCCTGCCTCCACCATGATCACCACCGGAATGTCCATCGACAGAAGTATGATCAGCGGGCCGACCACGTTCGGCAGGAGATGGACCATGACGATGCGCACCGGACTGGCGTCCAGCAGGCGCTCGGCGAGGATGTAGTCGCTGTTCTTCAAGGCGAGCGTCTGCGCCCGTATCAGCCGCGCATAGCTCGGAAACGAGGTCGCGGCGATGACCAGTATCAGCGTGCCGGTACCCGCCCCCAGTACCGTGATGATGGCGAGCGCGAACATGATCATCGGCAGCGAATTCAGGCTATCGAACGTCAGAACCAGCATGGCATCGAGCCAGCGCGGCCCATAGCCGGCAATCAAGCCCAGCAACAGCCCGACCGCGCCGGCGATCGCCACCGAAATCATGGCGATCATCAACGCCGTGCGGGCACCCCAGATGACACGCGACAGGAGGTCGCGGCCGAGATGATCCGTGCCGAACCAATGCGCACCCGAGGGGGGCTGCAGCTTGTGCAGCACGTCGATCCTGGTTGGCGGATATGGCGCCAGCCAGGGCGCACAGGCAGCGGCGATGAGAAAGCCGGCCACGAGAATAAGCGCTGCGCAAGTGAACGGGTCGGCCAAAAGCGCGCGCAGCAGCGCAAACCGTTGCCGTCCAAAGTAGAGGGGCGCCATCTCAGTTGCGGAAGACATCGCGCACCCTCGGGTCCAGCCGTGCGATCAGCAGATCCGCGGCAATGGTTATCGAGACGTAGATCGTCGTCATGATGAGTACCGTACCCATCACGACGGGATAGTTTCGCGTATTGACCGCGTCGGTGATGAGCTTGCCGATACCGGGCCTCGCAAACACCGCTTCGACGAAGACCGCGCTGGAGAGGATACTGCCCAGTCCGACTGCGACAAGGGAAATGGTTGGGATGATGGCAATGCGCAGTGCGTATTTCGAGACGATCTTCCACTCCGGCAGGCCGAACGCGCGCGCGGTACGGATATGCGGCTCGCCCATTACCTCCATCATCGATGCCCGCACCATGCGAGAAATGTAGCCGATCCAGCCAAGCGCAATGGCGAGCGCCGGCAGGATGACCGCCTTGGCCTGGCTGGCGATGTCGCCCGTCTCGCCGGCGCCGATCGCCGGCAGCCATCGCAGAGTCACGGCGAAGACCAGCAATAGGTAGATGCCGATGACGAAAGAAGGCACGGCGATGACGGCGACGGACAGCACGCCGATAACCGCGTCGGCAAGCGTGCCGCGCCGCATGACGGAAAGGCAACCAAGCGGCACGCCGATCAGCAACGCGACCATCAGCGCGGACAGACCCAGGATCAGCGTATTAGGAAGCGCTTCAAGAACCAGCCTGGAGACCGGGCGGTTCGACCAGACATCGAAGCCGAGATTGCCCGTTACTGCATTGCGGAAGAATTCGATGATCTGCCACCAGACCGGCTGGTCGAGGCCCATGCGCTCGATCAGCATCTGCTTCAGCTTCGGGGTGGCGCGTGGCCCCAACGCGACGCTGGCGGGATCGCCAGGCACCAGGAAAACCGCCGCATACATCACGATCATCACGAAGACGAGGATCAGGAGACCGAGGCCGATGCGCTTGACAGCGTATTTGAGCATCGTCTCCCGCTCCCTTCAGGCGAAGTTGCGCCTGATGCGCCGCGTTTGCGAAGCGCTGTGCACAAGAAATCCGCGTTGTCGCGCCTCGAGCCGCCAGCTCAAGCGAAAATGCGTTTCGTCCGCGCTGAGTTCGGTGCGAGCAGAGACCTCCGTATCAGCGTCGCCGCTGGCGGTTGCCCAACGGTAGTCCGTGACGAGCCTCGCGGAAAGCGGATCATCCGGGCGGATCGTCATCGTATCTGCGTTGGCCGAGGAGACCGTGATGCCACGATCCTCGAAACGCTGCCGCCCATGGTCTGAAACGAGCGCGATCGTCTGCTCGCCGCTGCCGACATTCTCGGTGACGATGCGCTGGTCGGAACCTTCACACAGGACGGTCGTCGGCACCGGAGGCGCGGTCTCGGCTTGCTCGAACCGCACATCGGCATCGCGCGGCGACGGCGGACGCACGGGCAGAACTATGGTGCTTTCGCCGAGCACGACGCTGAGCGTCGAGAGTTTTGGCTGCGGCCACAGGATCGGCCAGTGCTGGTTGGCGATGGCGAGCCGGATGCGATGGCCCTTCGGCACTATTCGGGCAAAATCGTTGAGCTTCAACTGCACGCGAAACGGCGTACCGACCGGACAAGGCGTAGGATGCTCATGGCTGTCGCGGTGGCTGAGGTTGAGCACGCCGTAGGTCATCAGCGCCGACGTACCGTCTGGATAGACGTCGCAGAGCCGCGCCGCCAGATTGACGTGCGGCTCGTCGACCGTCACCAGCAGGTCGAGCTCTGGTGCGCCCAGAAGCGTCGTGTCGTCCTCGAAAACAGGGGTGTCGAAGCACAGAGCCAGACCGTCTTCCCGGCGTTGATCGATCGGCATGTCCGGGCAGCTTCCGCCATACCCGCCCCAGCGGCCGCAGTCGCGCCCCGCATTTGCAGGCGACCGCACCGCCATCGACCCGGCTTCTCCGCGTACGGCATCGAGTGAGCCACGGTTGAGATGCATCGTCCGGCGCTCGATGCGCGGCGACGGCCATTGATCCTCGGCGGCCCAGGAGCCGGCATGGTCCGGGAGATAATACGGCCTGGGAGGTTCCTCGCCCGTAATCCAGACCCGGTAGATCGGCTCGCTCATGATGCCGGTCTCTTCGCCGGCAAGCCAATATTTCCACCAGCGCAGCGCCTCCTGCAGATAGCCGATCAGAGGTCCGGGAGCGCTTCGGCACGGATAGGAGTGAGACCAGGGTCCGTTGATGCCCAGCTTTGGTCCGGGCAATTTCTCCAACAGGCGCGGCACGAAGTTCGAGTAGGAATCGTCCCACCCGCAAACCGCCATCACCGCGCATTCGATCTGCGAATAGTCTTCGCAAACCGAGCCGTGCTTCCAGTAGTCATCGCGGCACTGATGGTCGAGCCAGATCTCCGACATCGATCGCGCCTTCTTCAGCCGGCTTTCCCAGATCTCCCGCCAGCAATCGCCGACGATCTGCGGGTCCGCGGGCATGGCGGTCTTAACCAGCATGAAGTTGGACCACATTTCCTGCTCGGTCAGCAGCGCGCCGCCCATATAGTGAATGTCGTCGGAATAGCGGTCGTCGCTGGCGCAGAGCGTGATGATCGCCTTCAGCGCCGGCGGGCGCAGGGCAGCAACCTGCAGAGCGCTAAAGCCGCCCCACGAGATGCCGGTCATGCCGACATTGCCGTTGCACCAGGACTGAGCGCTTAGATGCGCGATGATCTCAACAGCGTCCTGCTGCTCGCGGGCCAGATATTCGTCGGCCAGTTCGCCGCCGGAATCGCCACAGCCGCGGATATCGACGCGGACATAGGCGACGCCATGGCCGGCGATGAACGGGTGCATGTCCATATCGCGCTGAACGGTGCCGTCGCGGCGCCTGTAGGGCACCATCTCGACAACGGTCGGTACCCTTGCATCGGTCAGGGGGCGCCACAGCGTGGTCGCTATCCGCGTCCCGTCAGCCAGCTCGATCCAGAACGGATCGACTGTTTCAACCGCAAAGGGGAAGCCGGTTCGTACCACGGCGCACATATCCCGCAAACGCCTTGTTGAACAATCGTACAACAAGGCGTTTGCTGTATCAACCCGGGATCGGGTTGCTGCTGCACGCCTGTCTCTGATTGGATTGCATGACCGGCAGGAAGTGGTGATGGCGATCGCTCAACCACTCACCAACGACCTCGCGAATATCGACATAAGGGGTGAGCACAGAGTCAAAGGGCCGCGCTGGAGATGAGCGCAGTACAAAAATCCTTGTGGAGGTGTGCCCGGTTCGGCGGGCTTACTGCCGATTGGAAAACAACTGATCGAGGATCTGCCGTTCCAGCAGGCCGAGTTCCGGGGCGCCGTGCCGCCGCGGGCGCGGCAGCGGCACATCGATGTCGAGCGCGATCCGGCCCCTGTCGATGACGACGACGCGGTCGGCGAGCGCGACCGCTTCGGCGACGTCATGCGTCACCAGCACCGCCGTAAAGCGCTGCTTCAGCCAGATGCGCTCCAGAAGCCCCTGCATCTCGATGCGGGTCAGCGCGTCGAGCGCGCCGAGCGGTTCGTCCAGCGCCAGGATTTGGGGGTGGCCGACCAGCGCGCGTGCCAGCGCCACGCGTTGCCTCTGGCCGCCTGACAGCACCGACGGCCAATCGCCGGCGCGGTCGCGCAAGGCCGACTTCGGCCAGCATCGCAAGCGCTTTTTCGCGGACCTCATCGCCCGTTGGCGAGGCCGGTCAGCCCGACCGCGACGTTTTCGGCGACCCGCGCCCAGGGCAGCAGGCGCGGCTCCTGGAACATGATGCGGCGTCAAACTGCGGTCGGCATCTTCCGTGATCGAGCGAGCCGGCTGTCGGCTTGTCGAGCCCCGCCAGCAGGCGCAGCAGCGTGCTCTTGCCGCAGCCGCTCTTGCCGATGATGGCAAGGAACTGGCCGGCCTCGACCTCGAAATCGATGCCGTCGAGCACGACCTTGTCGCCAAAGCGCTTTCCGATCTTGTTGAAGGAAAAGGCCGGCCGCCGCGCCGGATGAGGGAAAGCTCGCGCTGCGGGGGTTATGGCGAAGGCGCGGCGGTCGGCAAGGGTGGTGGCAGTCATGTCTGTCCTCACGCGGTCTGATAGGCGGGATGCCATTGAAGGGAGAGGCGTTCGAGCAGCCGCGCAAAGCTGTCGGCGAGCTTGCCGAGCAGCGCGTAGATCAGGATGGACAGCACGACGACGTCGATCAGCAGGAACTCGCGCGCCTGCATCGCCATGTAGCCGAGGCCGGACGACGCCGAGATGGTCTCGGCGACGATCAGCGTCAGCCACATGATGCCGAGCGCATAGCGCAGGCCGACGAAGATCGCCGGCAGCGCGCCGGGCAGGATCACGCGCATGAACAGTTGGGTCGCGATTCATGCCGTAGATGCGGCCCATCTCGACCAGATGCGGATCGACGCCCTGGATGCCGAGCAGCGTGTTGACATAGATCGGGAAGAACACGCCGAGCGCCACGAGGAAGAGCTTTGCTTCCTCGTCGATGCCGAACCACAGGATGACCAGCGGGATCAGCGCCAGATGCGGGATGTTGCGGATCATCTGCAGCGTCGTGTCGGTGATGCCGCGTGAGCAGCGCGGACACGCCGTTGGCCAGGCCGAGCACGAAGCCGATCGAGCCGCCGATGGCAAAGCCCGCCAGGGCGCGGGCCGTGCTGACGCCGATGTTCTGGATGAGTTCGCCCGACTGCAGCAGCCGCCAGAATGCTTCGGCGACCGCGGTCGGCGCCGGCAGCACATTCGGCGCGATCACGCCGGCGCGGGAGGCCACTTCCCAAGCCGAAGACGATCAGCGCCGGCAGCAGCCAGCCGATGCTGTTACGTCCGACCGGCCAAATATCACGGCAAGCGTTGCTCCGCTTACGGCTGCGTTCGCTCTTTGCCCCGGCGATTGTATCGGCAGCGCGCTCATGAGGCCGCCTGCAGTCGGCGAGCGCCGTGATGGCCGACCGAGAACTCGTTGGCGATCTTGTCGCCCACCTGCCGGCGCGACGAGCCCAGCCCGAGCTTCGGGAACAGAAGCTCGGCGACGCGGTAGGCCTCCTCAAGATGCGGGTAGCCGGAGCCGATGATCGTGTCGATGCCGATCGCCTGATATTCGCGGATGCGCTCGGCGATCTGATCGGGCGTGCCGACCAGCGCGGTGCCGGCGCCGCCGCGCACCAGTCCGACGCCGGCCCACAGATTGGGTCCAACCACAAGCTTGTCGCGCCGTCCGCCATGCAGCTCCGCCATGCGGCGCTGGCCGACGGAATCCATCTCCTTGAGGAAGCGTTGCTGGGCGTTTTCGATCTGTGCATCGGTGACATGGCTGATCAGCTTCGCGGCGGCGTTCCAGGCCTCTTCCTCGGTCTCGCGCACGATGAAATGCAGCCTGATGCCGAACGAAAGTTTGCGGCCCTTGGCGGTCGCGCCTTCTTGCGCCCGCTCGAGCTTTTCGGCCACCTGATGCACCGGCTCGCCCCAGGTCAGGTACTTGTCGACCTGCTCGGCGGCGAGATCCTGCCCGGCATCCGACGAGCCGCCGAAATAGAGCGGCGGCACAGGCTTCTGCACCGGCAGGATGTCCAGCCGGCCGCCGTCGACGCGGTAGTATTTGCCGTTGAAATCGACCTGTTCGCCCGACAGCAGCGCGCGCCAGATGGTCAGGAACTCGCCGCGCCTGCGCATAGCGCTCGTCATGCGGCATAAAGACGCCGTCGCCGGCGAGTTCGACCGGATTGCCGCCGACCACGACATTGAGCAGCAGGCGGCCGTTGCTCAGCCGGTCGAGCGCTGCGGTCTGCCGCGCCGCGAAGGCCGGCGAGACCACGCCGGGGCGCAGCGCGACAAGGAATTTCAGCCGCTCGGTATGCGCCGCAAGGCCCGTCGCGGTGATCCAGGAATCCTCGCAATTCTGGCCGGTCGGCAGCAGCACGCCGGGAAAGCCGAGCCGGTCGACCGCCTGGGCGATCTCCTTGAAGTAGCCGAACTCCGGCGGCCGCTGCTGCTGCTCGGAGCCGAGATAGCTGCCGTCGCCATGGGTCGGGATGAACCAGAAGAAGTCGAGCGGCTTCTCGGGTTCCACCACATTGATCGTCATCAGGACTTCTCCTTGGCTTCAGGATGGACGTGGTCAGTTCGTCGGCGCGATCCAGACGATCTCGCGCACGTTGATCTTGTTGGGGATGAGGCCCAGTTCAGCAAAGGTGTCGGCGATGCCCTGCTGCTTGGCGACCACCGCGTCGCTGATCGGCTGCACGTCGATTACATAGCGTTTCGAGGCGATCGTCTGCGATTCGAGGTCGACGCCGGTGGCCTCCGATGAAATCTTCGCCAGCTGGTCGCGATTCTCGTCGGCCCAGCGGGTGATCGCCGAGATCTCTTCCAGCGCGGCCTTCAGCACGTCCGGATGGTTCTGCGCAAAATCCTTGTTGGCGAGGTAGAACGAGTTGCTGTCGAGCTGTTTGTCGGTTGTGTCGATGAGGACGCGCGCATTGTGCTTGTTTTCAGCGATGGCGAAATACGGGTCCCAGATCGTCCACGCATCGACGCGCCCGGTTGAGAAGGCTGCGACCGCGTCGGCTGGCGCAAGATAGATCGGCTCGATGTCCTTGAAGGAGAGACCGTATTTTGCGAGCGCCTGGATCGTCAGATTGTGCGAACTCGATCCCTTGGCGATCGCGACCTTCTTGCCCTTCAGGTCCTCGACCTTCTGGATCGTCGAATTTTTCGGAACGAGGATCGCGGAAGCCGAAGCTGGCGTGCTTGCAATGTAGACGAGATTGGCCTTGGCAGCCTGCGCGAAGATCGGCGGTGTATCACCGACGACGCCGATATCGACCGCACCGGCGCCCAGCGCCTCGAGGAGCGGCGGACCGAACTGGAATTCGACCCATTTTACCTTGTCGACGCCGATCTGCTTGAGGCGCTTCTCGAAAACTTGGCGCTGTTTGGCGATGACGAGGATCGCGCTGCCCTTTTGGTAGCCGACGCGGAACTCCTCAGGCTTATCCGCCGCCGTTGCGATGCCGGCGCTGAGCGCGCCGGACAGCAGTGTAGCGCCCATCAGTCCGGACAGGAAAATTCGTCGGTTGAACATGATCTTTCCTTTCTCAACGTAAATTTGGGTAGAGGGCCGCCCGATCAGTTGCCCGGCGGCGTCCAGACCGCGTCGGTAATCTTGATGGCGTTGGGGATCAGCCCGAGCTTGTAGAAACGGTCCGCGGTCGCCTGCTGGTTCGCGATGATTTCCTCACTGATCGGGAAGATGCCGAATTTGGCGCGGTTGGCGGCGAGCGTCTGCGCCTCCAACGGCACTTTGGTGACCTCGTGAAGCGCTGCGGCAACCTCGTCACGGTGCTTATCTGCCCAGTCGGCAGCCACTGACAGGGCAGCGGTCGTTGTCGTGACCACTTCCGGGTAGGCTTTGGCGAAATCGCGGTTGGACAGGAAGTAGGTATTGACTTGAAGCACTTCCGGGGAGCGCACGAGTGCCTTGGGCTGATAGTTCGTCTCTGCAATCGCCAGGAATGGATCCCAGATCGACCAGGCATCGACCTTGTCGCTTGCGAAGGCCGCAGCTGCATCCGCCGGCGGCAGGTAGACGGCGTCGATTTCATCGAAGCTTATGCCTTCCTTTTCCAATGCGGCGATCAGCAGATTGTGGGCGCTTGTTCCTTTGCCGACGGCAACGCGCTTGCCTTTGAGGTCCTTCACCGACTTGATGCTGGAGTCGGCTTTTGCGATGATCGCTTCACCCTCGCCGTTGCCGGGAAGGGCTGCGATATAGACAATCGCCGAGCCGGCCGACTGTCCGAAGATCGGCGGAGCATCACCGGTCCAGCCGACATTGATGGCACCGACATTCAACGCCTCGACAAGCGGCGGTCCAGCCGTGAACTCGACCCAGGAAACGCTGATACCTTTTGGCTCCAACGCCTTCTCGATCAGTTGCTGCTGACGGGCGATCACCGGCAGGCCGGTCTTCTGATAGCCGATCTTGAGCTCCTTCAGGTCGTCTGCCTGAGCACCTGCGGTTGCCAGTGCGGCCACCGCGAGCAAGCCAGCCTGAAATGCACGTCGGGTGATTTTCCGCATGAGACTTCTCCGTTACACGTTGCCGAGCAGTGCTAGCTTGCGACGAACGGAGTGAAGCTAGCTAAGTCTACAATCTTTATAGAGTTAAGAGATTTCAAAAATCGCCTGTGATCTAGAAAGGTTTTGCCCTATGGCGGCGATTCCTAGATTGGCCCCATCGCGGAAGTCCGGGCTTCGGCGCGCGACATGCGAGCGAAGCTACTGTCGCAGCAGCGAGACGTCGGATCGCAGCTTTCGCAAAAATTTTCTTCTCGCTGTCGGGATTTTGCGCAATTTGGCTCCTAAACCGGCAATAACTTCAGAAACCCATTCCAATCACAGCCCGTTAATTCTAGTACTATGATAGACTTAAATGATTGGAGCGAAGGCATGGCCGATACCAGACCGAAGATCGTTGCTATCGCGGGAAACGTTCATCGTCCTTCAAAGTCGCGCGCTCTGGCTGAAGCGGTCGCCGGATCGGTTGTCGAGCGCATCGACGCACAGATCAGCGTTTTCGACATGCTCGACGCCGGTCCAGGCCTGGGAGCGGCCTACACCAGGACAGAATTGTCCTCGGACGCGCTCGCAATCGTCGAGGCTATCGAAAGGGCCGACGCCCTTATTGCCGTTTCACCCGTATACAAAGGCTCCTACACGGGCCTGTTCAAACACTTGTTCGATTTCGTCGCGCCGCTGGCGCTCGTCAACCGGCCAGTCGTCGTTGGCGCGACCGGTGGGGGCCATCGCCACGGACTGGTCGTCGAACACCAGCTAAGACCGCTCTTCGGCTTTTTCTCAGCACTAACGGTCCCGACCTCGGTCTATGCGAGCGACCACGAATTCGTCGGCGGCGTGCCAACAGACCCTGCGGTGAGAGAACGCATCGACCTTGCCGGCGCGCAGCTTGCGGCCCTGCTGCTCTCCCGTCGGACCACGGTAACCTTGAACGGCGTCCCCAGCTTCAAAGCGGCGGTGCCGCAGTCCGAGAAGCACCAACTGTCTGCATAGGGCCTCAGAAACGACGTGACTCAACCGCTCGGAAACCCGATCAAAACCAGGGAGCCGATATCTGGAGCGCGTGACTATCGTTTCGCAACTGGCAAAAACACTCAATGGGAGGGTTTCAAGCCATGGAAGCATTTCTGCTCCAGCAACTGGGGGCGCCGGGGAAGGCGGTTCGCGGACTGGATGCTGCGCCGATGAGCGAACGCGCACGCCCCTCGATCATCATCGTGGGCGGCGGCGCGAGCGGCGTTATCCTTGCCGCGCATTTGCTAAAGGCCGGGCGTACCGACTTGCGCGTTACACTCATCGAAAAAGGCCCTGCGATCGGGCGCGGAGTCGCTTACTCCACTCAACTCAGCGACCATCTGCTCAACGTCACCGCCAACCGCATGAGCGCCTTCGCCGATGATCCGATGCATTTTTGGAATTGGCTCGAGCGCAATGACTTGGCGCCAGGCGACAATCCGCAGGCGTTCGTTCCAAGGCATCTCTACGGCAGCTACCTTGCTTCGTTGCTTGAGGAATTCCTGCAAGGCAACGAGGCGACGCGGCGTCTGCGGCTGATCCGAGACGAATGCACATCGGTAACGCCAGCGGTATCCGGCGTAGATGTCCGCCTCGCCAGCGGCGTCAGCTTGGCCGCCCAGGTCGCGGTGCTGGCAGTCGGCCACAACTCTTCGCCGGCACAGGAGCAGGCGTTTGCGACTCGCATCGGCTCGACCGCCGATGACCCGCCTGACCCGGACGCCCGTGTCATGATTCTCGGCACGGGTCTCAGCATGGTCGATGCCTGGCTGACGCTGTGCAATCGTGGACATCGCGGCCAGGTCCTCGCAGTCTCTCGCCGGGGCCTGCTGCCGCAGCCGCATGGCTCACCGCGCAACCCGATGCAGCTTGACCGCGCCGATATTCCACTTGGCACAGAACTCTCCTACTTCGTCAGCTGGGTCGGCCGACTGATCGTCGAGCGGCAAAAGGCTGGCGGCAACTGGCGGGACGTTGTCGACGGACTGCGGCCTTACAACCAGCTGATCTGGCAGAACTGGCCAAGCTCAGCCAAGCGCCGGTTCCTGAATCACACCAAAGCCTGGTGGGATATCCATCGGCACCGCGTCCCACCGGACATCCATGCGGCTCTTAGCGAAGCTGTGTCTTCTGGACGCGTTAAGTTGATCGCCGCGCGCGTGCTCAGCGCTGAAAAGCAGGACGGTGAGATCGACGTAAGGCTGCGCCCTCGCCATTCCCGCTTTACCCATGTCGAGCGCGTCGCCCGGGTTTACGATTGTACCGGGATTGTCAGAGACGTGTCCGCCGGTTCGATTACCGTCGTTCGATCGCTGGTGGAGCGCGGTCTAGCGCGGGCGGACCCCTTGAAGCTCGGCCTCGATGTTACGACTGACTGCGCGGTCGTCGCGCAGAACGGAGCGGCGTCCGATAAGATTTTTGCCATTGGGCCACTGACACGTGGCACATTCTTCGAGATCGATGCCGTCCCCGACATCCGGCTCCAATGCGCTCGTCTCGCGAAAGCGCTGGTTTCCTGACAGACCGCTACCAATGGCTCAAGCAGAGGCCCAGGTAAAAGCTGTCGTCGCGAGGCGGCAACCGCTCCTGCTCCGGCAAGTCGGAGGCCGGCCGTTGAGGCGCAAATCCGGCCCTTGTTTGCTTGTCGGCAGACGGGCCCGGCTGCGCTTCAGGCTTGGGTTGCCCAAGCAAGAAGGGAACGATTGGACGAATCATGAGTAGCCTCCGTCGTTTGGTCGTATTTCACTCTCGCCCAGCCCAAGGCACTAGAACGGCCTCGATCTTTCGAATGCCGAACTCCAGAGCAAAAGCGATGATCGCGATCACAAAAATTCCCATGATCACGACGTCGGTAACCAGGAACTGCGCGGCCGACTGGATCATGAAACCAAGGCCGCGCGTAGCGGCGATCAGCTCGGCAGCAACCAGCGTCGACCATCCGGCGCCGAGCGCGATACGCAAGCCAGTGAGGATCGACGGCAGCGCACTCGGCAGCACCACGTGGCGCAGCACCTGCAATCTCGATGCGCCGAGAGATCGCGCGGCGTTGATCCGGTCGACGTTGACGCCCTTTACTCCGGCCGCTGTCGAAAGAGCAACCGGCGCCAGCATGGCGATCGCGATTACCAGCACCTTCGATGGTTCGCCGATGCCGAACCAGATGATGACCAATGGCAGATAGGCCAGCGGTGGTATTGGCCGTAGAAATTCTAGCAGCGGATCGAAAATGCCGCGTCCGACCGTGCTCGCGCCGATTGCAAGGCCAACCGGGATCCCGACTGCCAGCGCTGCCAAAAGCGCCGCGAAAACCCGCCAAAGGCTGATCGCCAGATGTTGCCAGAGCGTGGCATCGACATAACCCACCGTCGCGACCGAGATTAGCTTGCTGAATACGGCGGCAGGCGGCGGCAGAAAGACCGGCGACACCAGCTTGAGGTGCGCCGCGAGCGCCCATGCAAGCAGGAGCAGCAGGATCGTTAAGACACTAACGGCACGCGCCGACCAGCCGAAGGCGCGGGGCGGCCCCGACCACGGGACCGCGATTGGATCGGGCGTGCCTTGATCCTGCCGCACCATCTCATACGTCGTGCGCGGCTCGCTGACTGAAACCGGGGGCACAATGGCATTCATGCCGTCTCTCCCTCGAAAATTGCGTCGGCGAGTTCGGCGCGGGCATCTATGAAGCCGCGATCGGCCTTTATTGAGCGGACCGGTTCGCCACCTGCGTAGCGACGGCCAAAACCAGTCTCGAATGTCTGCACGATGCGGCCGGGGTCTGGCGCCATAACGACGACACGCGTGGCCAGCAGCAATGCTTCCTCGATGCCGTGGGTAACCATCAGCACGGCGATGGGCCGCGACGCCCATATGTCGAGCAGCAACGTCTGCATGCGCTCGCGGGTCAATGCGTCCAGCGCGCCTAGCGGCTCGTCCATCAGCAGGAAGTCCGGATCGGCGGCGAGAGCTCTTGCAAGTCCTATGCGCTGCCGCATGCCGCCCGACAAAGCCCAGATTGGTTTGTCGCCTGCCTGCCGCAGTCGCATCTGAGCCAGCAGGGCGTCGGACTTTGCTTCGCGCTCGGCACGCGGTACGCCGCGCATCCGCAAGGCGAATGCAACATTCTCGCGCGCCGTCAGCCACGGGAAGAGCGCGTCATTCTGAAAGACCACGGCGCGGTCTGCGCCGGGGGCCGTTATTCTACGATTATCGACGGTCACCGAGCCGGAAGCGGGGGTCACCAGCCCAGCGGCAACGTTGAGCAGTGACGTCTTCCCACAACCAGAACGGCCGGTGAGCACCACAAAGTCGCCGGTCGCCACTGACAGGCTGGTCTTGCCGACGGTCGGGCGCGGCTGATTGCCATAGCGGATCGTAATATCCGAAAGAGCGAGTATCGGCATGACATGGCTTTCGAGAGGAGCTGTCCGCCTGGCTGGGCCAGGGCGGACAGCTGCGCGCTTGGGAGAACGCGTCAGTTGGAAGCGGCTGCCTCGTTCACATATTTGGCCGAAACATACTTGCCGTAGTCCGGCAGCACGGCTTCGATCTTGCCCTGCTCTTTCAGGAATTCGGATGTTGCAGCAATCGCCTTCACTGTATCGCCGCCAAGAAATTTGTCCGATGCCTGATCGGCCAGCGACGGAAAGACGTAGCCCTTGAGCAGCACGGGCACGTCCTCGACTTTCGCGCCGGTTATCTTTGCGATCTTCGCGGCTTGCTCGGAGGATGTACTCCATGCGTCCGGCGCCTTCAGGAATTCGGCGTAGGCATCGCCGGTCACCTTGACGAAGTCCGACACCGCTTGCGGGTTCTTCTGCGAAAAGTCGGTCCTAGCGATCCAGGCATCGAATGTCGGTGCGCCCCATTCGGCGACCTTGGCGGAATCGACGATCAACTTGCCGGACGTCCTGATCTGGCCGAGTGCAGGATCCCAGACGTAGGCAGCGTCGATATCCCCACGCTCCCACGCCGCGGCGATCTCCGGCGGACGAAGGTTGAGGATTTCCACCGACTTCGGATCGACACCCTCATGCTTGAGCGCAGCCAGCAGGCTGTAGTGCGTTGTTGACACAAACGGAACTGCTACCTTCTTGCCGGCCAAGTCAGCGATCTTGGCAACACCGGATTCATTGCGTGCGACCAGTGCTTCAAACTCACCGATCAGACCGACCACGAATATGGTTTCGATCGGCAATTCGCGACTGGCGGCAGCCGCCAGTGGGCTCGATCCGACATATCCGATATCCACCGCACCGGAAGCGATGGCAGCGATCACATCGGCGCCGGAATCGAACTTCCGCCAGTCAATAGTTGCGCCAAGTGCTTTTTCGTAAAGGCCATCCGCCTGGGCGACCTTCGACGGCTCGACAACGGTTTGGTAACCGATAGTCAGCTTCAGTCCGTCGGCCAATGACGGTACTGCAAAGTTCGATGCAATGAGAAGGGTCGAAGCCGCGAGGAAGCTGCGGCGTGAAAGCAACGTCATGAGCGTGTTCCTTGTCCCGTGGAGGAAACCGAATTGCCCACTGATGGTGCTTAATTCTACTAATTCTGTAGAGTAAGGTTATTCCGAAAAAGAGCGGCTAAAGCGAATATTTTGCCAGCCAGTCGACGATTGCCGCTTTTCTGATCGCTCCATCCATAGCCGCTGGCTAGGGCAGCGGCTTGAAGCTCACGCAGAGCAATGGCGCCGACACCCGCAAACGGATGCGAATATTCGAAACGGGCATCCGGCCGGGTTCAATGCCCCGAGAAAACCAGGGTTTGCACCGGAAGGAGCAGCGCCTGAATTCGCAGGATCATGGCGTGTACGACAGCGACCGTATCGACCACATGCAGAAACAGCCAGCGAAGCGTGCCTATGTCCTTCGCTTCCAACGCGTCATGATTGTTGGTGTAGGCATTGGCGATGCAACTGCTGCCGCGCGGCACGCCATCGAGCCCGCCCGCATAGAGCGGTTCGAGATAGACCGTCAGCGTGCCGGGTTGTCCGATCTGCTGCACGTCGATCAGTTGATCCCCCGGCCGAATCTGTCCAGTGGCGATGACGTCCTGCACTTCCGTGACGACCATCGGAATGATGGTGAATGGCTTGCCGATGCAGGTGGCCTCGGCGATCATGCCGGCCTTCATCACCTGCGCCTCGATCTGTCCGAAGCCGGCGATGAGCGCGACGCGCTCGGATTGTTCGGGGATGAGGATGCCAGCGGGCCGCAGCATCGCCGTGACGACGTCGCCCGGCCGTAGCGTGAATTGCTGCACCGTGCCGGCGATTCCGGCGCGTACCGTGGTCTTGTCCAGTTCGACC
Organism: uncultured Alphaproteobacteria bacterium; assembly: GCA_963829135.1. GTDB lineage: Bacteria > Pseudomonadota > Alphaproteobacteria > Rhizobiales > Rhizobiaceae > Kumtagia. The sequence continues at coordinate 812,563 of CAWHHO010000005.1, forward strand.
TGTGCCTGGGCAAGGGCGGCCTCCGCACTCGCCCTTTGAGCGGGGAGGAGGGTGGCAATCTTCGTTTCCAGCGACTGCTTGTTCGCGACTGCGGCGGTCACCGCACCTTCTCGCCCAACAGCAGCTACCCGCAGGCGCTCGACCTCCCGCTGGGAAACGACGTTTGCGTTGCGACGCAGAAGCTCCGTCTTCGTATCTAGCTCATCCAGCGCTTGCTGGTAGGCCCCCTGCGCTTGAGCGATCATGCCATCGGCTGCCGCCACTTCCGTGCGCGCCACGGTCGTTTCGGCATCGATCTCGGCAATGCGACGCCGTGCCGTCTCCAGCGCGGCTTCCTGCTCGGAACTGTCAACTCGGAACAGCGGCGCGCCGGCCTCCACCTTTTGGTTCAGCGCGACATACACGTCCGCCACGCGGCCGGTGGTTTCCGGCAGAATGGTGACAGTGCGGTAGATCGAGGTGACGTTCTTAGTGGAAGGGTGGAAGTAGAAGATGAGCGTGATCAGCGAGATCGTCAGCAGCAGGCAGGTGGTGATGCCCCAGCGCAGTTCATACCACACCGTATAGAGATTGATCTCACGCCCGATTCGCTTGCCCTGCACATAGCGGCGGAAGAGATAATCAGGGAAAATCGTCAGCATTGAGCAGAGCAACAGTTCAAGCATCGCTCTTTTCCCTTGCATCGCCCCCGGCTGTTCGCGCCTGACTTGAGGCCTCGTCCGGCATGACCCGCGCGGCTTCATCCTTTGTCGCTAGCCGCCTCAGCGACCGTGCGATCGACTCCATGGGGGTGGAAAAGTCGGGGAACTGGACAAACGCCAGCAGCAGGGCCGCGATCCAGAACAGGTGGTTGTGCGTGACGAGGGAGATCAGCGCCAGGACAGCCACGATCTCCATCTGCACACGGTTTGTCCGATGCGCCATGCGCTCCGGTACCGCGTGGAGCTGGAAGTACAGATTGCCGATCGCGAGAACCACGAGCAGCAGGAAAACGACGACAATGTTGAAAAGGATATCGCTTTGCCCTGGTGCACTGATGAAGATCGGCAAATGCTCGATCGCCGCCGGATGGGTCGTATCCGCCACCTTGGTTCCTCCTCAGCCGACACAGACAAATGCAAGCAGCATGTTTCCTGCCTGGAAGTCCAGCAGGTTTATACCGAAGGCTGCATCATATCGCACCAGTTCCCGTTGGCACGCATCCATCTGGCAGCCGGGCGCGTGTTCGGTAGTGAGGCATCTCGCCATCTGCGTTTCACAGGCTTCCCTGCAAATGCGACTTTCGGCTGGATAATATCCGAGCCTATTGCCAAGGAGAACGTTTCCGCTGCAAGTTCGGCGGTCGATCGGGCCCGAAGGCGTTGGCCCGAAATCAGGAAATTGAAACGGCGGGAGGAGATCTGCCATGAAGACTACACGTCGTACACTCTTGCAACTTGCCGGCGGCGCAGCCTTCGTTGCGGCCGCTCCGGCGATTCTGACACGGCCTGCGCGTGCCGCCGACAAGCGCATCGCCATGATCGTCAAGAACCTCGGCAACAGCTATTTCGACGCCTGCGCCAACGGCGCCAAGGAAGCCGCCACGGAACTCGGCGGCATCGAGATCATCTATACCGCTTCCGCCAAGCCGACCGCGGAAGAGCAGATCGCGGTCATCGACGCGCAGATCGCCCAGAAGGTCGACGGCATCATCGTCTCGGCCAACGACGCCGACGCGCTCGTGCCGGTCGGCAAGAAGGCGATGGAGCGCGGCATCAAGGTGATGAGCTTCGACTCGGCCATCGCGCCGGCCGGCCGCATCGTCCATCTCTCCGCCTCGTCGACGCCGCTCATCGGCGCCAAGCAGGTGCAGATGATCGCCAAGACGCTGGGCGGCAAGGGCGAGGTCGCGATCCTTTCGGCCGCTTCCACCATGACCAACCAGAACTCCTGGATCGAGGCGATGAAGGAGGAATGGAAGAAGCCGGAATACAAGGACATGCCGCTGGTGGCGACCGTCTATGGCGACGACCAGGACGACAAGAGCTATCGCGAGATGCAGGGCCTGGTGAAGGCCTATCCCAACCTGAAGGGCGTCATCTCGCCGACCACCATCGGCATCCGCTCGGGCGCCAAGGCGATCGTCGATGGCGGCCTGATCGGCAAGGTCTTCATCACCGGCCTCGGCCTGCCTTCGGAGATGAAGGACTATGTGCTGCAGGGCGCCTGCGATACTTTCGCGATCTGGAACCCGGTCGAGTACGGCTATTCCTCGACGCATGATCATGGCCGACATCCTCGCCGGCAAGCCGACACCGCCGAAGGCGCCAAGCTCTCCATGGGCAAGAAGGGCGAGACGACGGTCGGCAAGGACGGCGAATGCGTCATGGGCGAGCCCTTCGAGTTCAACAAGACCAACGTCGAGGAATTCGCGAAGATCTTCTGATCTTGGCACCTCTTACCCTCCCCTTGTGGGGAGGGTCGCGCCGAAGGCGCGGGTGGGGGTAATCTGCAATTCTCGTACCCCCACCCCGTTTTGCGGTTCGCTTCGCTCCACCGCTCACCGACCCTCCCCACAAGGGGGAGGGTAAAACCTGCGCAGCCTCGTGCCTGATCCCATCCTCACCCTTACCGGCATCTCGAAGAGCTTTCCCGGCGTGCGGGCGCTGCACGATGTCAGCCTGTCGCTGCAGCCCGGCCGCGTCACCGCGCTCATCGGCGAGAACGGCGCGGGCAAGTCCACCATCGTCAAGATCCTCACCGGCATCTACAGGCCGGACGAAGGCGAGATCCGCGTCGCGCGGCGAACCAAGATCCTTCGCCTCGCCGCGCGATGCCTGGGCGGCCGGCATCGCCGCGATCCAGCAGGAAACGGTGATGTTCGACGAACTCACCGTCGCCGAGAACATCTTCATGGGCCACATGCCGACAGGTGCGGCACGGCTCGTCGACTGGCCGGAAATGCGCGCGCGAATCGGCGGCGCTGCTGAAGCGCATCGACGCGGCGATCCCGCCGACTTCAAGCTCAAGCGCCTGTCGGTCGCGCAGAAGCACCTGGTCGAGATCGCGCGCGCTCTGTCGCACGAAGCGCAGGTCGTCATCATGGACGAGCCGACAGCGGCGCTTTCGGCAAACGAGATCGACGACCTGTTCCGCATCGTCGCGCAGCTGAAGGCCGAGGGCCGCGCGATCGTCTTCATCAGCCACAAGTTCGATGAGATTTTCCGCATCGCCGATGATTTCGTCTGCCTGCGCGACGGCGAGAAGGTCGGCGAAGGAGCCGATCGCCTCAGTCACCGAGCCGCAACTGGTGCGCATGATGGTCGGCCGTCCGGTCGATCAGGTGTTCCCCAAGCGCGACGTGCCGATCGGTGAGATCGTGCTCGTCGGTCAAGGACCTGTCCAACGCGACCGAATATGCCGACATCTCCTTCGACCTGCGCAAGAGGCGAGATCCTGGGCCTCTACGGCCTCGTCGGCGCCGGCCGCACCGAGGCCATGCAGGGCCTGTTCGGCATCACCCCGACCACGCGTGGAACCGTCACGCTGAATGGCAAGGCGCTGGCTATCAGTTCGCCCGCCGATGCGATTGCAGCCGGCATTTCCTATGTGCCGGAGGACCGTCAGGACCAGGGCGCGATCCTGTCGCTCGGCATTCGCGAGAATGTGACGCTCGCCAATCTCGCCAAGCATGTGCGGGGACTGTTCCTTTCTCGCGCCCGCAGAGCAGGCCGAGACGCGCAGGCTTGGCACGCGGCTCGCGGTCAAGGCGGCGAACTGGGAGCAGCGGCTCGCCGAACTGTCCGGGCGGCAACCAGCAGAAGGTCGTCATCGCCAAATGGCTGGCGACGCGTCCAAAGGTCATCGTGCTCGACGAGCCGACCAAGGGCATCGATGTCGGCTCCAAGGCGGCGGTGCACGACTTCATCGGCGAACTGGCGGGCGAAGGCCTGGCCGTCGTGCTGATCACATCCGAACTGCCCGAAGTGATGGGCCTCGCCGACCGCGTCATCGTCATGAAGGAAGGCCGCATCGTCGACGAGTTCCAGCGCGGCGAAGTGGAGCGCCGAGGCGATCGTGGGTGCGGCGACCGGCGCCGCAAAGGAGGCCGCGTGAAGCGCGCTTGTGCAAATCGCGCGAGCTGATCCTGGCGCTTATTCTCGTCATCGGCGTCGCCGCGCATCAGCGCCTACCAGCCGGTGTTCCTGGAGTGGGAAAACATCGGCGACATGCTGACCGAGACGTCGGTGCTGTTCATGATGGCGCTGGCGCAGATGGTGGTCATCCTGACGCGCGGCATCGATCTTTCGGTCGCCGCCAATCTCGCGCTTTCCGGCATGATGGCGGCACTCGTCAGCCAGTATTATCCGGAAACGCCGCTGCTTTTCATGATCCTCACCGGCGTTCTCGCCGGGCTTGTGCTCGGCATGATCAACGGCGCGCTCATCGCCTTTCTCGGCATTCCGCCGATCGTCGTGACGCTAGGCACGCTGGCGATCTTCCGCGGCATGATCATCATCATCGCCGGCGGCGACCAGGTGAACGCGTCGGAAATGGGCGCGGCATTCCAGGCCTTTCCGAAAGCACGTCTTCCTCGGGCTGACCAGCCCTGTATGGATCGCCATCGGCGTCTCCATCCTGTTCTGGATCTTCCTGAACTTCGACCCGCGCCGGCCGCAGTCTCTACGCGGTCGGCGGCAATCCGGTAGCGGCGCGCTATTGCGGCATCGACCAGCGCAGGCAGGAATTGCTCGCCTACTCGATCTCCGGCGCGGTCGCCGGCCTGTGCGGCTACCTTTGGGTGGCGCGCTACGGCGTCGCCTATTCCGAGATCGCCAACGGCTACGAACTGACGGTGATCGCCGCCTGCGTCATCGGCGGCGTATCGATTGGCGGCGGCGTCGGCACGGTGGCCGGCACGCTGCTCGGCGCGCTGTTCCTCGGCATCGTCATGACCGCGCTGCCCGTGATGCAGATTTCGCCCTTCTGGCAAATGGCGATCTCGGGCGCGGTGATCCTCGCCGCCGTCGTCATCAATGCACGCGCCGAGCGCCGGCCGGACAAGCTGATCCTGCCCGAGGCGCGACGGCTGCGGACGGATGCATGCATGAACGCGCACCTGCCGTACCGAAAGACCGCTACACCGTCCTCGACGCGCCGCCGCGCCGCTTGCGCGACCTCCTGGTTCGCTGGGAGGTGATCCTCGTCATCCTGCTGGCGCGACGATCATCGTGAACACGATCGTCTCGCCCTACTTCCTCGACGTCTTCAACCTGGCCGACGCGACCTTCAATTTCTCGGAGAAGGCGATCATCGCGCTGGCCATGGCGCTGCTGATCCTGGTGCGCGAGATCGACCTGTCGGTGGCGGCGATCGTCGCGCTGGCCGCCATGGGCATCGGCTATGCGGCGGAAGCCGGATTTGGGCCCGCGGCACTGTTCGCGACCGGCATCGGCATCGGGCTTTTGTGCGGCGTCTTCAACGGCGTGCTGGTCACCTTCGCTCGGCCTGCCGTCGATCGTCGTCACCATCGGCACCATGTCGCTGTTTCGCGGCCTGACCCAGGTGATCCTCGGCGACCAGGCGAAGACGAAGTACCCGCCGGAATTTCTCGAACTCGGCCAGAGCTACTTCATCAAGATGAAGGAGACGCGGCATTTCGTGGCTGTTCATCCCGCCAGTGCCGCTGTCTTTCCTGATCTTCCTCGTGCTGGCGGTTGTGTTCGGCATCGTCCTGCACAAGACGGCGATCGGCCGCCAGCTCTTCGCCATCGGCTCGAATCCGGTGGCGGCACGCTTTTCCGGCGTTCCGGTCGACCGGCTGACGCTTCCTGCTGTTCGTGGTTTCCGGCATGCTCTCGGGCCTTGCCGCAGCGCTGCTTACGGCGCGGCTCGGCTCGATGCGCTCCAACATCGGCATCGGCTGGGAGCTCGATATCGTCACAATGGTCATACTGGGTGGTGTTTCGATCGCCGGCGGCGTCGGCTCGATCCTCGGCGTGTTGCTCGCCGTCTTGGTCCTTGGCCTTGTCACTTTCGGCATGTCGCTTGAACAACATTCCCGGGTCAGGTCGTCAGCGTCTATATCGGCCTGCTGCTGATTGCCGTCATCGCCATCCCGCGGATCGTCGACAAACTGCAACGGCGGCGCGCGAAGTCATAGCCTCGCGGCGGGCAATGCATCAAAAGTTTCGTCAGATTTTCACCGCCGCCCGCGCAATGCGCCGGCATGAACCAATCGTCGATCGAAAATCCGTTATGCGAATGTGCGTGCGACCTTCGTGTCGGTTCGCGCGAACACCTCGTCCGGCACGAAGAAATCGCCGGCCAGCGGGCCAATCGCGCCGGGCGCATAGGCGGAAAAATCCGTGACGCCAGAGGCCCGCAGCACCTCTTCGTCGATGAAGAAATTGCCCGTCGTCTCGCGCGATGGCCGGTTGAAGATGGCGTATGCGGCATCGGCCATGATTTCCGGTGAGCGGCATAGCGAGGCCATGGTCGCGCCACCCAGAAGATTGCGTACGGCCGCCGTGTCGATAGCCGTCAACGGCCAAAGCGAATTGACCGCAATGCCGTCCCTCGCAAACTCCGCGCTCATGCCCAGCGTGCACATGGACATGCCGAACTTGGCCATGGTGTATGCAACATGGCCGCTGAACCATTTTGCCTGCATGTCGAGCGGCGGCGCCAGATTCAGAATGTGAGGATTGCCGGCCGACTTCAAATAGGGAATGCATATTTTCGACACGAGGAATGTTCCGCGCGTGTTGATCTGGTGCATCAGATCGTAGCGCTTCATGTCGGTTTCCAGCGTACCGGTGAGTTGGATGGCGCTGGCGTTGTTGACGCATATGTCGATGCCGCCGAACGTCTCCACCGTCTTTGCTATCGCCGCGGCGACCTGCGTGTCCTCGCGAATGTCGCAGAGCACCGCCAGAGCATTGCCGCCGGCCGCCGTGATCTCTGCCGCTGCCGTGTGAATCGTTCCGGGCAGTTTCGGATGCGGCGTGTCGGTCTTGGCGGCGATGGTGACGTTGGCGCCGTCGCGCGCCGCTCGCAATGCGATCGCCAATCCGATGCCGCGTGACCCGCCCGAGATGAACAGCGTCTTTCCCTTGAGCGACATTTCCGCCTCCTCGATGTCCGCTGGTGTTGTGGCGGCGAATACCGTTCACCGCAAGAGCCGACGGAGCTTGCCTTGGGGAAGCGCTCGGGGCCACACTGCTGCAAGATCGAGTGAACTCCGGAGCCTGAACATGCGTGTCGCGCTGATTGTCATTGCCGCATTACTGGTGTCATCCGCAGCTGTGCGTGCGCAGGACTGTGCCAACGCGTCGGACCAGGCGACGCTCGACCAGTGCGCCGGGCAGGAATTCGAGGCGGCCGACAAGCAGCTGAACGCAGCGTACAAGCAGATAAGCGACCGCCTGAAGGATGATGCCGACACAAAGAAGCTGCTGGTTACAGCGCAGCACGCATGGGTCGCCTTCCGCGACGCGGAATGCTCTTTCCAGGGCGGGTCGAGCGCCACAGCCGGTAGCGTCTATCCGATGGTCGTAGCCACCTGCAAAGCAGGCCTTACCAACGCCCGCCTCAAGGACCTTCAAGGCTATCTGGATTGCGAGGAAGGCGACTTAAGCTGTCACGTCCCACGCGCCGAATAGCGCCTCATCTACATGCCGATCGGCACTTTCAGCTCCTGGCCGACGAAGATGCGGTTGGGATCGCTGATGGTGAGCGGATTGGCGCGCACAATGCGATCGAACAGCGCCGGGTCGCCATAATGCTGGCGCGATATCTTCGACAAAGTATCGCCGGACACGACGCTATGCACCCGAAAGCCTAGATAGTTCGGCACGATGCGCGGCCCGAAAATCACCGGCACGATCGCCTTGTTGATCTCCGTACCATCGGCGGCACTTTCCTCGAACACCTCGATGAAGATGCGGTCCAGCTGAAACGCTGCGCCTGTGACATTTGCCGCCACCTGGTACTGGCCGAACTCGCCGGTACCGCCTCCGACATTGAAGAAGCCGGTGCGCTCGTCATGGCCGTCATGGACGCGCCAGTTGACAACCGCCTCGAAGCCGCGCGCAAGCCCGGCGAACTGCACCGGATCACCGACGATGTCGAACGGTTTCGGCTGCTGGATTTCATTGATCATGGCAACGCTCCCTCAAATGCCGCCCGCCACTTGACGCAAGGAGATGCTGGCCCAGAATGCAGCCGAACCGGTCGAAAGTCCACGGGCGCTGCGCCTGACCTGCGGACAGGGTAAATCTTACGGGCGAAACCTTGCGCGCTCGCCGTCGTGGGCGGACACTCGGGACGGGGCGAGGAGGAAGCCATGGCGCCTTTTTCCGTGAACGTTCATCGTAGCGATCCGTATAAAAGCTACCGCTTCCGCTTGAAGTGGGACGGCCGCTATGTCGCCGGGATCTCGAAGATCAGCGCACTGAAGCGAACAACCGATGTGGTGGAGCACCGCGACGGCAGCGATCCGGCAGCAATCCACAAACTGCCCGGCCTCACCAGGTTCGAGCCGATCACCATCGAGCGCGGCCTCACCCACGATCCCGAATTCGAGCAATGGGCGAACCTTGTCTGGGACCTGCAGACCGGGGAACCCGGCTCGCTGCGCAATTTCCGCAAGGATATGATCCTCGAGCTCTACAACGAAGCCGGGCAGATTGTGTTCGCCTACAAGATCTTCCGCTGCTGGCCGTCGGAGGTGCAGATGCTTCCCGAACTCGATGCAAATGGCAGCGGCATCGCAATCCAGAGCATGAAGATCGAGAACGAAGGCTGGGAGCGCGACGTCGCCGTGGTCGAGCCGCAAGAGACGTAGCGCCGCCGGTTGTACGCGCGGCACGATTGCCTGCCCCGATTGCCAGCGACCCTTCGCCAGGGCCGCAAACCTGGAAAACAATCCGCGCTCATCAGTTGGTCGCCAGCCAAATCACCGATATCGCCAGCGAATAGGGAAAGGAACGATACGTCCCGCCCTACCCGCCGTCGCCATCGCCGTTGCCGAGCACGCCATAATCGCGGGACTTGGTGCCGCCGCTGGTCGAAAAATACCCTTCGGCGGCAAGGCCGCGCCGCAGCAATTCGCGCACTGCGGCGGCCCGGCTCGGCATGCGGGCCTTGAACCGGAAATCCTCGACCGCATTCAACTCGTCGCCATTCAGCATCACCTGCAGACGCTCACCCCTATCCAGATCCGCCACGGCAGCGCTCCCTCTTGAGCTTGTTGCCAAATCCCGCCTCCGCCTTCGAGCGGGGCATTCGAAACGAAAGCCCAAACGTAACGCGTCAACAGCGTCCAGGCTATCGCAAGTTAGCCATCTAGGACAAATGTGGCTCTTACTCATTTTTGTCAAGAGGGTGCGGTCGAGGCGCTCACGTCGAAGACGCAAACTTGGCCGGACACGCCGGTCAATCAACCGGTGCAACTTACTAACTAATTGAAATTAAAAGATTTTCTTGCCATTCTTGGATTAGCCGCGTATAGTTCCCGTTCAATCCCGGTCAACCACGGAGGTGACCATGTTTCCGCTCTCGGATCGAATCCGCAAAGACATAGACGCAACGGTTCGCGCCGCTTGTTCGATAAGCAGCATCGTCAACGTCAACGACATTGCATCCGACGTGCAGCGCCGGAACTGGGACCAGAACGTAGCCATCGAAGATCTTCAGGCACGGGTCATGCAAGTCGCCGCAATGCTTGGCGCCGTCATCGCGTTCGGCGCCGAGATGAGGATGAACGGACACGCCAACCTGCTGTCGCCGGGTCAAGAAAGCCCTATGTGGCACGCCGCGGCGCCGGTTTCGGACAAGAAGGATTGACGTTCGCTTCCCTCTCCGTACCAGGGCTATCGCATCTGGCCGACGGTTGTGGATTGGAGCCCAGATCATCCCGACGTCATTCTCGGGCTTGTCCCGAAAATCTGTTGCGCTTGCAATGGAAACCACAGCGTTGCCGCGCATTCTGATGCGTCGGCAGATCCTCGGGACAAGCCCGAGGATGACGAAACGGAGGTAGCCGAGGCGAACGAAATGGTGGTGCAAGGTCAATCTCGATCGCCCGTGCTGGCAATGCGATCGCCCTGCCCTCCGTCTTGAGCTTGTCGAGGGGGTGGGCTCCTCGAAGGGGCGAACTGGAATAGCATCGCCGCGCCCTACTGCCAGACCAGGATCTCGGCCATTTCCGGGTCGGCACGGAATTCCGCCGCATTGGCGCAGGCGGCGCCGACATCGTCGGACATTGCCGCAAGGTCGCCGCCAAGCAGCACGCCGTAGATCACCAGCAGATGCTTGTCATGATAGGCCTTCTGCGCGTCCGTCATCTTGGCGGCATCGGCCGGTGCGAGCTTGTCGAACGCCTTGGTGAACTTCGCTTCGTCCAGGTTGAACCCGTCACAGGCCGCCGCGACCGCCGCCTGATGGGCGACCAGCTGCAACACCGTGACCTGATCGGGCGTCAGGGCATTCTCCAGCATGTCGATCGCGTGCAGGCGCACGAAACTGCTCTGCGGCTCATCGGCGCGCGCCGCCACGCTGCCGAATAGGGCAGCCGCCAGTCCCAGCGCCAGGATTGTCCAGCTCTTCATGATAAAACTCCTCGCTTGGGGATCAGAATACGCGATAGGTCCAGCTCGGCAGGAACAGGCCGGCATTGTCGTAGCAGGCGCGGTCGCGCGGATAGCAGATCACCCCGCGCGCCGGGCTGAACGGTGCTGCCGGCGGATAATAGGCCGGCACGGGCACGTACTGATCCCGATGGTGGTAGTGATGCGACGAGGCCGCGATCGCCGCGGCGCCGATCAGGCCGCCGGCGATGATCGCCGCTGCGGCGTCGTCATGATTGTGGGCAGAGCCCGGATCCGTCATGGAAAGGGCGAGCGCCCCCGCCAGCATAAGTTTCGCAATCGTCCCTCGCATCCCTCGACTCTCCAGCTGATCATTTTTGGCAAACTATGACGGGAGCGGTGGCCGCCGCAAGATGGAAGAGTGCCCTCCCCTCCCGCAGCGCTGCTTCAGCCCGGCCTCACCAGAGCAGACGACGGACCGCTCCATCGAGCGTATCGGCTTGACGAATAGGCACATGCCGACGCCGCGCAACGCGTCGGCGTCGTCCTCGGGCTTGTCCCCTCGATCTGCTGTCGCTCGCGCACGAAGGCGCGGCCTGCCCTCCGATTGGAAGGTCGGCAGATCCTCGGGACAAGCCCGAGGAAGACGCGGCGGTGATGCCCAAGCCAAGGCCGTCATGAGGTGTCGGGGCTGGACATCGCCCAGACGGCGAGGCCATGGAGTTCGTTCAAGACCTCGTCCACTTGATGGGCGGGCCTGCGCCGCCATCCGGGCGGGCGGCCGGGCCGCATCGGCGAGAGCCGCTGCAAGCGGCGGGTGTCGGCTGCGCTTTGCGAAGTCTCATCACCCAACGTCTTGCCCTGCCCAATCGACCCCCGTCCTTCGGAGCGAGTTAGTCGACCCCCACTCCGGACCTTCGGACCACCTCTCCCCCGATCGACGGGGGAGAGGAAGCCCGGCGGCACCGCTTGGCGCCCTTCCTACCCCCGCGACGCGGGGAGAGGTGGTTTGCGCAGCAAACCGGAGTGGGGGATCTCCCCGTCGTGTAGATCATAGCCTCTTCCCCTGCCATCTCGCGTCGCGGCGCGCCTGCCAGCGTGCGAGGCGCTTCGCCTGACGGGGCAGGTCGTCCAACGCACTGCTAATCGCTTCGAGACGGCGATGCAGGCGGCCAGCATCGAGCGGATCGTCAGGCGACGGCGGCAGCGGATCCGGCGCGCGCGGCGGTTGGAAGAGGCTGATGCGCGGGTCGTCGAAGGACCTGATGCGCGGCACGTCGCGCTGTTTCACATGCTGGCGGCGGGCACCGAACCGTTTGAGCGGGTCGAACAGCGGAAGCGACAGAGCGGACGAGCGCTTCGGGGCCAGCGCGCGGGCCCATTCCGGCAGCGGACCGGGCCGGATCACCACACCGGTGCCGAAACCATTGCTTCGGTTGAGGACCGGCTTCGGCGTGGCGGCACGCGGGCGCGGCGGCGCAAGCTCGACCACCAGCCCGCGCGCAGCGATAATGATGAGCCGCCGCGTAGCGGCTTCAGCCGGGCGCAGCAGCCGGAGCACGAAGCGATGCAGATGGCGCGGCAGGGTAGGTGCCGGGGACAGTTTACTTTTTTCCGCCTGCGCCGGGTTCTGAGAAGGCGCTGCCTACGTGCGGAAAGAAAGTAAACTGTCCCCCTGCGCTTCCGCCGTTCGCCGAGGCAACCATGGCGACGAGCATGGCCAGGACGTGCCTCAGCGCCTCGCGGTTTTTCTCGATTGCCAAGTTCCAGTCCATCGCAGTTCCTCAGTGCATGTCGGAACATATCAAGAACCTACACGTAGTTCAAGCTGCACTGACCGGTCCTTGGCAAACCCTCATATGGTCCCAATACGACGACAGGACGGAGCTGCTGTGGCTTTTGGCCTTGACAATCCTGCGGGATGGTGGGCCTAGCGCTCCTACAGAACAACAACTAAAACGTGTACCGACGCACCCGTACCTAGATACGCTAGGACAGTACGGTAGTTGACGACGGTACAAGCGACAAAGTAATCATCTGAACATACAACTGGAACTAGCGCCAATGTCTGAATTGCAGCGATATGTCCGCGTTGATTTTGATCATTTCAAAGCCTTCCAAAAATTCACCATTCATCTCCGAAACTTCAACATTCTGGTTGGACCAAATAACGCTGGGAAGTCAACGGTACTTGCTGCCTTCCGAATACTTTCCGCTGGCATGCGCCGGGCGATGTCTAGGAAGCCTCAGATCGTTTCGGCCCCTAACGGAAAAAGCTATGGATACGTCGTTGACCTTTCAGCAATTTCAGTCGCTGCAGAAAATATATTTTTTAACTACGATGATAGTCGAACCGCTGTCATAAAATTTACTTTATCAAACAAAAATGAATTGATTCTATATTTTCCGGAGCAGGGGTCATGCCACCTGCTTGCGATCAACTCTAGCGGGAAGACACCCCATTCTCCTAAAGAATTCGAAAGACATTTTAACGCCCCAATAGGGTTCGTACCCATACTTGGACCTGTGGATCATCAAGAGCAATTGTACGAAAAGGAGGCAGCTCGCCTCGCGCTATTCAACTATAGGGCTGCCAGAAACTTTCGAAACATATGGCACCACTACCCGGAAAGATTTGACGAATTTAGGCAGACGTTAGCGCGGACTTGGCCCGGGATGGATATCGAGCCACCCATCGTCGAGTGGATCGATAAGAAGCTCTTTCTATATATGTTCTGTCCCGAATTTCGAATACCCCGAGAGATATTTTGGTCTGGGTTTGGGTTTCAGGTCTGGTGTCAGATGCTCACACACCTCATACAGTCAAAAAATAATTCTATATTCTTGATAGATGAGCCAGATATTTACCTACATTCTGAGCTGCAGCGACAGTTATTATCACTACTACGAAATCTTGGACCCGACGTATTAATAGCAACTCATTCGACCGAGATAATCACCGAATCCGAGGCGGATGAGATCATCATAGTCAACAAAAAAAGGACGCACGCCCAAAGGGTTAAGAATACATCTCAGCTGTCGAACGTGTTTTCATCGCTGGGGTCGAACCTCAATCCGATCCTTACTCAACTCGCGAAGACCAAGCGAGCTCTTTTCGTTGAGGGAAAGGACTATCAGATTATTGGAAAGTTTGCATCCAAACTTGGATATACCGAAGTTGGAAATAGAAGCAGCTTCGCAGTTATTCCGGTGGAGGGCTTTAATCCTGAGCGCGCAAAAAATATTAAGCTTGGAATGGAGATGACACTTGGGACGGACATATCGTCTGCCGTGGTGTTTGATAGAGACTACCGCTCAAATTTAGAGTGCGAAGCTATAAAATCCGCATGTATGAAGTTCTGTAAGTTTGCTACGTTACACAATTGCAAGGAAATTGAGAACTTTCTTTTAGTGCCTTCCTCATTGGATCGCGCCGTCCTTAATCGTATAGCAGAAAACGTTCGAAGAGGCGGACAGGAGGTTGCCTATCACGCATTAGCAAGAGAAATACTTGAGAACTTTGCTCACAGCAAAAAATCTTATGTGGCGGCGCAGTACGTCGCTAATCGTAAGCAATTTGAGCGATCAATATCCGCAGGAATCAACGATGCAACAATCAATGAACTGGCGCTAAGCGAATTTGAAGACGCTTGGGTCGATGAGAACCGTCGCGTGGAAATGATCCCTGGCAAGGAGGCATTTAGCGAACTCAACAAGAAGCTGCAAGAGTTGGCGGGGATAAGTATCACTCCCACTCTAGTGATTGACGTAATGAAAAAGGAAGAAATATCTCCGGACATGAACCGACTAATCGAGGGAATTGCTCGCTTTGGAGCCAGCTAGCATTCTCAAGCATTGTAGGCGCTCTAAAAATACTCCTGCAGCGCCCGCACCTCGAGCCCGCCGGCCTTGAGCGCGGCGATGGCTTCGGCGACGGCGGCGGCGCCTGCCAGCGTCGTGTAATACGGCACCTTCTGCATCAGCGTGGCGCGGCGCAGCGATTTTGAGTCCGACACCGCCTTCTGCCCGTCCGTCGTGTTGAAGACGATCTGCACATGACGGTTGCGGATGGCGTCCTCGATATGCGGGCGGCCCTCCAGCACCTTGTTGATCTTCTCCGCCGGCACGCCGTGTTCGGCCAGGAAGCGCGCCGTGCCGCTGGTTGCCAGCACGCGGAAGCCGAGGCCCGCCAGCCGCTGCACGGCGGGCAGAATGCCCTTCTTGTCGTCGTCGCGCACCGACACGAACAGCGTGCCCGAGCGGGGCAGATCAACCCCCGCTCCCAGCTGGCTCTTGGCAAAGGCCAGCGCGAAATCGCGGTCCAGCCCCATCACCTCGCCGGTGGATTTCATCTCGGGCCCGAGCAGGATGTCGACGCCGGGGAAACGCGCGAACGGGAACACCGCTTCCTTCACCGCGACGTGGCCGGGATTGCGGTCCAGGGCGCGCCGCCATAGTGGGAGAAGGCATCGTCGAGGCTTTCGCCGGCCATGATGCGCGCCGCGATCTTGGCGATCGGCTTGCCGATGGTCTTGGCCACGAACGGCACCGTGCGCGACGCGCGCGGGTTGACTTCGAGCACGTAGATCGTGCCGTCCTTGACCGCGTATTGCACATTCATCAGGCCGCCGACATTCAGCGCCTTCGCCAAGGCGGCGGTCTGGCGTTCCAGCTCGTCCACCAGCGGCTTGCTCAGCGAATAGACCGGCAGCGAGCAGGCCGAGTCGCCGGAATGGATGCCGGCCTCCTCGATATGCTCCATGATGCCCGAGACATAGGTGCTCTTGCCGTCGCAGAGGCAGTCCACATCGACCTCGATGGCGCCCGACAGATAGGTGTCGAACAGAAGCGGGTTCTTTCCGAGCAGCGTGTTGATCTGCCCCGTCTTGTCGTTCGGATATTTCTGCTTGATGTCCTCCGGCACAAGGCCGGGCACGGTGTCGAGCAGATAGGACTGCAGCATGCCCTCGTCATGGATGATCTGCATGGCGCGGCCGCCGAGCACGTAGGACGGGCGCACCACCAGCGGGAAGCCGAGTTCGCTCGCCACCGTCCGCGCCTGCTCGACCGAATAGGCGATGCCGTTCTTCGGTTGCGTAAGATCGAGCTTACGCAGCAGCTTCTGGAAGCGGTCGCGGTCTTCGGCAAGGTCGATCATGTCGGGCGAGGTGCCGAGGATCGGAATGCCGGCCTTTTCCAGCGCGTCGGCCAGCTTGAGCGGGGTCTGGCCGCCGAACTGCACGATCACGCCGACGAGTTCGCCCGCCTCTTTCTCGGCGCGCAGGATTTCCAGCACGTCTTCCGCCGTCAGCGGCTCGAAATACAGCCGGTCCGAGGTGTCGTAATCGGTCGAGACGGTCTCCGGATTGCAGTTGACCATGATGGCTTCGTAGCCGGCCTCGCGCAGCGCGAAGGCGGCGTGGCAGCAGCAATAGTCGAACTCGATGCCCTGGCCGATGCGGTTCGGCCCGCCGCCGAGGATGACCACCTTGCGCGCGGATGAAACCTGCGCCTCCGAGCGCGTTTGCCCATCGAACGGCACTTCGTAGGTCGAGTACATATACGGCGTCGGCGAGGCGAATTCGGCGGCGCATGTATCGATGCGCTTGTATACGGGATGCACATCGAGCCTGTCGCGCAGCTTGGCGACATCTTCCGGCTCGCGCCTGGTCGAGCGAGGCAAGGCGGGAATCGGAGAAGCCCATGCTTTTCAACATGCGCAAATTGGCGGCGTCGGCCGGCAGGCCGTGCTCGCGAATGCGCGCCTCCATCGAGACGATGCCCTCGATCTGCTCGAGGAACCACGGATCGATGCGGCACATCTGGTGGACGTCTTCGAGCGACGTGCCGAGGCGGATCGCCTGCGCCACCATGCGCAGCCGGTCGGGCGTCGGCGTGCCGAGCGCGGCGCGAATGGCGTTGCGGTCCTCGCCGCCATTGCCCCCTTGGCCCAGGCCGGGGATCTCGATCTCGTCGAGGCCGGTGAGGCCGGTTTCGAGGCCGCGCAGCGCCTTCTGCAGCGATTCCTGGAAGGTGCGGCCGATCGCCATCACCTCGCCGACCGACTTCATGGCGGTGGTCAGCGTCGGCTCGGCGCCGGGGAATTTTTCGAAGGCAAAGCGCGGGATCTTCGTCACGACATAGTCGATCGACGGCTCGAACGAGGCCGGTGTCGCGCCGCCGGTGATGTCGTTGTCCAACTCGTCCAGCGTATAGCCGACGGCGAGTTTGGCGGCGATCTTGGCGATCGGAAAGCCGGTGGCCTTCGAGGCAAGCGCGGACGAACGCGAGACGCGCGGGTTCATCTCGATGACGACCAGGCGGCCATCGGCCGGGTTGACGGCGAACTGCACGTTCGAGCCGCCCGTCTCCACGCCGATCTCGCGCAGCACCGCTATCGAGGCGTTGCGCATCATCTGGTATTCCTTGTCGCTGAGCGTCAGCGCAGGCGCCACCGTGATCGAGTTCGCCCGTATGCACGCCCATCGGGTCGATGTTCTCGATCGAGCAGACGATGATGCAGTTGTCGGCGCGGTCGCGCACCACCTCCATCTCGAACTCTTTCCATCCAAGGACGCTTTCCTCGATCAGCACTTCGGTGGTCGGCGAGGCGTCGAGGCCGGAGGAGACGATGTCGTAGAACTCGGCGCGGTTGTAGGCGATGCCGCCGCCGGTGCCGCCCATGGTGAAGGAGGGGCGGATGATCGCCGGCAGGCCGACATGGTCGAGCGCCTGGGCGGCAATCGCCATGGCGTGGCCGATATAGCGCTGCTTGCGGTCGCCCTCGCCGAGGTTCCAGCGGGTTTCGAGCGCGTCGAGCTCCGCGTCCAGGTTGGCGGGAGCGGCGGCCTTCAGCGCAGCGCGCTCGGCTTCGTGCGTCTTGCGGTCCGCATCCTTCGCCGCGGATGCGTTGGCCAGCATCGACTTCGGCGTCTCCAGCCCGATCCTGGCCATCGCCTCGCGAAACAGCGAGCGGTCCTCCGCCTTGTCGATGGCGTGGGCGTCGGCGCCGATCATCTCCACGCCATAGCGCTCGAGCACCCCCATGCGGCGCAGCGAAAGCGCGGTATTCAGCGCCGTCTGCCCGCCCATGGTCGGCAGCAGCGCGTCAGGCCGCTCCCTGGCGATGATCTTGGCGACCACTTCCGGCGTGATCGGCTCGATGTATGTGGCGTCCGCCAGCTCCGGATCGGTCATGATCGTCGCCGGATTGGAATTCACGAGAATGACACGAAAACCTTCGCTTTTCAGTGCCTTGCAGGCCTGCGTGCCGGAATAGTCGAACTCGCATGCCTGACCGATGACGATCGGCCCGGCGCCGATGATCAGGATCGACTTTATGTCGGTTCTCTTGGGCATATGTTCGCGGTCCGTCGGCTGTCTGCGCAAGAAGCCCGGCGGAACGGTCCGGCCGGGCGGCAGCAAGATTCTGATGTCAGGCTAGGCGGGCCTTATAGGGAAGAGTTTTCTCCTATGTAACCCCGAAAATGCAGCTGCGGTGCCTTGTCCTGCGTTCATCGGTTCGCGATGATACGAACCGGGAGGAAGCGCCACCATGCGGTCGAGACTACCGGGCATGGGCATGCTCGCTGCAGTCATGCTGTCTGCCGGGCCCGCAAATGCGTGGCTTCTCTATCCGGATCGCGACGATCCTTCCCTGATCATCGTGGAAATCGAAAAGACGACGGGAGAGACGGTAACGGTCTCCGCCCTGCCCGTGCCCTTTGCGTCATCGGGGGCGAAAAACCCGGTCTTCCTTTGGAACTACGAACGCTTGCCAGCGCAAAGGCGCTCTTTACGCTCAACTCCGGCGGGGCGGGAAAGGTGCGGATCGACTTCACCGCACGCCAACAATCGGAAGACCTCAGGTTTGGCGCTGTCATCGTTCTGATTGGCAGCGATGACCGGGCGTTGCATACGCTCTATGCGCGGGCCGACTTGAGCAGCGGGAAATTTCCGGGCGGCACCCCGCAGCATCACGTCGTATTCTCGGTCAACCGCCCACAGGAATGGTGGCAGAGCGTCACCAAGCTAGCCTTCTTCAAGATGACTTACTACCCGATTCAAGAGCTTGACGACGCAGCCATCTGGACGGCAATGCATCGTGCCGTAAATCACTTGACCAATGGGCGAGGATCCGAGCAGGTTCAGAAATAGGTTTACGAACGCATTCTACGCATAAGACTTTGGTTGCGTTCGCGAACCGCCCGGGGGGAACGTTCGGAGATACTGGGCGTTTTCCTCCTGCGTCGCGTAAATCCTCACCTTGACAGAGGGCCAGCGCACGCGCATTTCCGCAGTGCCGCAACCAGCCGAGCCGATTCCGTTCGGTTGGAAAGAAAGCTTCGATTAAGCATTCAAGTGCCATTTCTCTGACAGGGTGCCTTTTTCATCGGCAACGGTAGAGAACTTGACCAGGTTCAAAGTCGCTAAAATAGGGCGAGCTGTTCTTTCGCCTGCATACGCACCCGCAATCATTGCGGCTGTCGTGGCAATTGTGCTTGGCATCTACGCCGATCGTCAAAACCGCATCCTGCACGGCCAGACGCTGCGCGCCGAGGTGCAGGACAAGGTCAACCTGATCCGCACAAAGCTAGAGGGCAACATCAACGGCAATCTGCAGCTGGTGCGCGGTCTGGCGACGGTAATCGAAACCGAACCGCATCTCGACCGGGAGCGGTTCGACAATTTTGTTCGCAACCTTTTCATGAGCCACAATCAGTTGCGGGCGGTTTCAGCCGCACCGGACTTTGTCGTCACGCAGATCTATCCGCGGCCCGGCAACGAGGCCATGCTCGGACGCAGTATCCTCAACGACGAGCAACAGCGCGACGACGCCATTCGAGGCCGCGACAAAGGCGAATTGGCCGTTACCGGCCCAGTCGATCTGATACAGGGTGGAAAGGGGATCGTCGGGCGCTATCCCGTGTTCGTGAACAAGGACACGACGCCCCGTTTCTGGGGCTTTATCTCGGCGATCATCGACGTCGATCGGCTGTTTCGCGAAAGCGGTCTGCTCGACGACCATCAGCTTGAACTTTCGATAGTCGGCGACAGGACGCAATCAAGCGAACCCGCCCAGATATTCGGAGATTCCGCAATCTATCAAAGGAAGCCGGTTACGGCGCCGATCACCCTGCCGTCCGGCACCTGGGAAATTGCCGCGATTCCCGTGGAAGGCTGGAAGCCGTCGTTGCTGGACATCTGGCCGCTGCGAATCCTGATCGTCATGGCTGGCGCCCTGGTTGTCGTGCCAATTGCCGTCGCCGGCCGCTTTTATGCATCCCGCCAGAGGAACATGGGGGCCCTGCGCAAAAGCGAAAAACAGCTGCGGCTGCTGTCGCACCGGCATGAGATTGCGCTCAATGCCTCCCGCATCGGAGTCTGGGAGATGGAGATAGAGAGCGGCAGCGTTCTCTGGGACGACCGCCTTCATGACATCTATGGTTTTCCCAAGACGGGGCATGCCCCGCGCTACGAGGATTGGGAGGCCACCATCCACCCGGACGATCTCGCACGCGCCAAGGCGGATGTCGCCCGCTCGGTCGAAAACGACACCCTATACTCTTCGAATTTCCGGATCGTCCGCCGCGACGGTCAGGTCCGCTATATGCGTTCCTATGCACAGTTCGTCCATGAGTCCGAGGGAGTCCCGCGCATGGTGGGAGCCGAATGGGACGTCACTGAAGATGTCATGCTGAATCAGGCTCTCGAACGGGCCCGGATTCTCGCCGAGACGCGAAGCGCCGAACTGGAAGTGGCCAAAGCGCGCATAGAACACAATGCCCTGCATGACCCGCTTACCGGACTGCCGAACCGGCGCTACCTGGATGAGGAGCTTGAACGTCTGTCCAAGGCAGTTTGGGCCGCCGGCAGGGAGATTGCGCTCCTTCATCTGGACCTCGACCGGTTCAAACAGATCAACGACACGCTCGGCCATAGCGCCGGCGACGCGATGCTCATGCATGTCGCGCAACTGCTGCGACAAAATGTACGGCGCGACGATTTCGTCGCACGCATCGGTGGCGACGAGTTCGTCATCGTCTGCGCGATCGAGAAAGGCAGTGACTATCTCGACGACATTGCCAGCCGCATCATCCGGCAGGGCAGCCGCCCGGTTTCCTACCAGGGTCATCAGTGCCGGTTCGGCATCAGCATCGGAATTGCCGCCGAAGACAATGCCATCGATGCCGAGCGGCTGCTGATAAACGCCGACATAGCGCTATATCGGGCCAAGAGCCGTGGCCGTAACCGGTACGAATTCTTCACCGACGCCTTGCAGTCGGAGATCACCAAAAATCGGAAGGTCGCCGACGACATCCTGGGAGGGTTGGAACGCGGCGAGTTCATCACCTACTATCAACCCCAGTTCGATGCACATACGCAGGAAATCGCCGGCGTCGAAGCGCTGGTGCGATGGGCGCATCCCGTCGAGGGCATTCTTGCACCGGAGGTGTTCCTGCGGACCGCGGAAGAGCTTAACGTCGTATCGATGATCGACCGGATCGTCCTCGAACAGACGCTCAAGAATTTCGAGCATTGGAACAAGCTGGGACTTGGCGTTCCGCGCGTTTCGGTCAACGTCTCGGCCCGTCGCCTGCGTGACGAGGAGCTCATCGACGGGCTCAAGAAGATGAAGATCAAGCCGGGAACGCTGTCATTCGAACTGCTGGAATCGATTTTTCTCGATGAAACGGACGAGATTGTCCGCT
This sequence comes from uncultured Alphaproteobacteria bacterium, assembly GCA_963829135.1. GTDB lineage: Bacteria > Pseudomonadota > Alphaproteobacteria > Rhizobiales > Rhizobiaceae > Kumtagia. The sequence continues at coordinate 833,846 of CAWHHO010000005.1, forward strand.
GGAATGTGGACCAGCTGAAGGAACTTGGCATCGACATCGAAATCGACGATTTCGGTACGGGCTACGCGTCGATCGTCAGCCTCCTGAAGCTCCAGCCGCGCCGTTTGAAGATCGACCGCCAACTCGTCCAGCCGATCGTCAAGGTTGTCCGCCAGCGGCATCTGGTCGAATCCATTGTCGACATAGGCAAGACGCTTGGCATCGGGGTAATCGCCGAGGGCGTCGAAACTTTGGAGCACGCCCGTATCCTCAAGAAGATCGGATGCGACGAGTTGCAGGGTTTCGCTTTTGGCCAACCCCTGAGCGCACCGGACCTCGAAGAATATTTGAGACAGCGCTCCTGGCGCGCGGTCTCCTGACCCCATATGTCTGCAAAGACAGCGGTTCCCTATGGGGACCGTTTGCTCTAGGTTCCGCCTCGACAGCGGGGCAAGTTGACCCGGCGATTGGAACGCATACGGAGAGCAGCGATGCTTTGGAAGGGCCGCAGGCAAAGTGACAATGTAGAGGATCGCCGCGGCGGCGGTGGCGGCGGTGGCGGACCGTTCGGAGGCGGAGGCGGCTTTCGCATTCCGGTCGGACGCGGCGGCAGCGGCGGTGGCATTTCCACCATCATCATTCTCGTGGTTCTGTTCTTCGTCCTCAGGGCCTGCGGGATCGATCCGCTTGCGATGTTGAACGAGGCAGGCGGACCGCAGGTGCAGGTTCCGGATGGCAGCGGCCAGGTGACCGAGCAGGGCCCCTCCGCCGGTGGCGAAGCATCGGACGAGATGAAGCAGTTCGTTTCGACGGTTCTGGCTGAAACCGAAGACACGTGGTCCGGCATCTTCCAGGCGGAAGGCCAGAAATATACCAATCCCAAACTGGTGCTCTTTTCCGGCGGTATATCGTCAGCCTGCGGCTACGCCTCGACTGCATCGGGCCCGTTCTATTGCCCGGGAGACCAGAAGGTCTACCTCGACACCGATTTCTTCGATCAGCTTTCGCAGCAGTTCGGCGCTTCCGGCGATTTCGCGGAAGCTTATGTGATCGCCCATGAAGTCGGCCACCATGTGCAGAACCTGATAGGCGTGCTGCCGAAGTTCAACCAGATGCGCCAGAGCATGTCCCAGGAAGACGCCAACCACATGTCCGTGCAGGTCGAACTGCAAGCGGATTGCTTCGCGGGCGTCTGGGGCCACTTCACAGCCCAGAAGGGCGTGCTTGAACGCGGCGATGCGGAGGAGGCGCTGAACGCCGCCAAGCAGATCGGCGACGACACGCTGCAGCGTCGCACGCAAGGCTACGTTGTCCCGGAAAGCTTCAACCACGGAACCAGCGAGCAGCGGCAGAAGTGGTTCGCAGCCGGCTTCAAGAGCGGCAAGCTGCAGGATTGCGATACTTTCAACAATCCGATCTGATCGCGGCGCTGACGACAAAACGGGCGGGGCGGGTTACCCTCCGCCGTCCTCTGCTTCGTCAGCAACGCATTTCATTCTTGTCCGCTGCTTCTCAGGCGCGCTCGGCGATCGCCGGCTCGCCCTTGCGGGCGTGAATAAGGTTGACGAACCGCCGGAACAGGTAGTGCGAATCCTGCGGCCCTGGCGACGCCTCCGGATGGTGCTGCACAGAGAACACCGGCCGGCCCGCCAGCGCGATACCGCAATTCGAACCGTCGAACAGCGACACATGGGTTTCCTCGACGCCCTCCGGCAGGCTGTCCGTATCAACGGCAAAGCCGTGGTTCATCGAAACGATCTCGACCTTGCCGGTTGTGTAGTCCTTCACAGGGTGGTTCGCGCCGTGATGGCCCTGATGCATCTTCATTGTCGTGCCGCCCAGCGCCAGCGCCAGCATCTGGTGGCCAAGGCAGATTCCGAAGATCGGCACGTCAGTGTCAAGCAATCCCTTGATCACCGGCACCGCGTACTCGCCGGTCGCTGCCGGATCGCCCGGACCGTTGGACAGGAACACGCCATCGGGCTTCAACGCCAGGATGTCCTCCGCGCTCGTCTGCGCCGGCACGACTGTGACCTTGCCGCCGAGGCCAGTGATCAGCCGCAAGATATTGCGCTTCACGCCGTAGTCGATTGCCACGACATGGAATGCCGGATCGGCCTGCTGCGCATAGCCTTCGTTCCAAGCCCACGGCTCTTCGGTCCACACCGATGACTGGCCGGAAGTGACGTCCTTCGCAAGGTCGAGGCCGACGAGGCCGGACCACGCCTGCGCCTGCATCTTCAATGCTTCAAAGTCGAACCGGCCATCCACGGAATGGGCGATCACCGCGTTGGGCATGCCCTTTTCGCGGATCAGTACCGTCAGGGCGCGTGTGTCGATGCCGCTGATGCCGATCACGCCGCGCCGCTTCAGCCAGCGATCGAGATGCTCCACAGCGCGATAGTTCGACGGATTGGTGACATCTGCCTTGAACACCGCGCCGACCGCGCCCGCGCGCTGCGCCGGGTTGAGGTCCTCGATGTCTTCTTCGTTCACCCCGATATTGCCGATATGCGGGAAGGTGAAGGTGACTATCTGACTGGCATAGGACGGATCGGTGAGGATCTCCTGATAGCCGGTGAGCGCCGTATTGAAGCATACTTCGGCGACCGCGCTGCCGGTGGCGCCGAGGCCCCGGCCGAGGATCACCGTGCCATCCGCCAGCACGAGGGCGGCAGTTAGCAGTTCTGTTCCCCAAGGGGCGGTCGAGACGGTCATGGCGCTTCTCCGGCGAGAGCTTGTTGGGCGCTTGTGCGAAAGCGCTCGAATAGTCATATAGCGCGGCAAGGCACGGCGCGCAGCGGCAGCCGTGGCACAAAACGCAATCGATGCAAGACACGCCTATTAAGCGGCGTCTTGGGGCGGGTCAACAATGCGTTCCGCTTTCAGCGCCGATCGCGTTGGGAAGCCGGCATCGGCGAGGGCCAGGGCTGCCAGCCTTCCCCAAATGCGATTGCTGTCAACGGATGATGGAGAGAACATAATGCGCGCGATGATTGCCGAGGCCCTCAAGACCGCCCAGAAGGCGCAGGACAAGCCCCGCATCTCAACGCTGCGCATGGTCAATGCGGCAATCCAGGACCGCGATATCGCCAATCGCGGCATCGGCAAGCCCGCGGCAAACGACGAGGAAATCCTGCAGATCCTGACCAAGATGGTGAAGCAGCGCGAGGAATCCGCTACCGCCTTCACGCAAGGCAACCGCCCGGAGCTGGCGGAGAAGGAGCGCGAGGAGATCGGCATCATTCGCGCGTTCCTGCCGCAGCAGATGACTGACGAGGAAGTCACCGCCGCCTGCAACGCGGTGATTGCCGAACTCGGCGCGTCCAGCATCCGCGACATGGGCCGCGTGATGGCGGCGCTCCGCGAGAAATTTACCGGCAAGATGGATTTCGGCAAGGCCAGCGGCATCATCAAGGGATTGCTTCAGTAGGCAGCAGCCAAACCTTCACCGTCGCTGTGGCGCGACTTCACGCCAGAAACGCCACCTCACCGGTTTCGATGTCGTGCATGGCGCCGGCGATTCGCAACTCGCCGGCCTTCACCATTTCGGACAGGACTTCGCTCTTGTCCGTCAGCATGGCGACTGCAAGCCGCACGTTCTCAACCGCGACGGCCTGAACGAGCGCCTTGTTGGACGATTTGCGTTCGCCGTCCGTCTTCACCGCTTCGACCGCCGGGCGGATGTTGGCGAGCGTTGCCGTCAAATTGCCCAGCTTCACATCGTCGATGGCGCCCTTGACTGCGCCGCATGACGAATGTCCGAGAACGACGATGGCGCGCGCGCCGGACACCTTCGTCGCGAATTCCAGGCTGCCGATGATGTCGGTATCGACGAAATTGCCGGCGATGCGCGCGCAGAACACATCGCCGATGCGTTGGTCGAAAACCAGCTCCGGCGGGACGCGCGAATCGATGCATCCGACGATTGCCGCGAACGGCGCCTGTCCCTTGGCGGTCTCTTTCACCTGCGCCATCAGATCGCAATTGACGGACTGCCCGGACACGAAGCGCTTGTTACCCGCCTTCAGATACGCGACCGCATCATCGGGGCTGACAGATTTTTGCTTCTCAGCGGTAAACACCGCGCATTCCGGCGCTGCGGCGAAGGCATGTGATCCCGTTATGGAAAGGGCGGCAAGCGGCATGCAGCCGCAGAAGAAACGGCGTGTCAGCATGGTGATCCCTCAACGGCGCAAACGCGCCGAAGAGCAGACTACAGACAAGCGGGAAATGTGGGAGTTGTCGTTTTCCCTAGCAGAAGTCCCAAGCCGCTCGTCAGCCCGCCTTGAGCCGGCTGCCTGTGAGCAGGCCGGCTTCCTCAAGCACCGGATAAGCCATCGAAGCGAGCAGCGAATTGATCTGCTTGAGGTCGCGGATCGTGTCGAGATGAATGGAACTTGTCTCGACGCTCTTTGCCGTGCCTTCGCGCAAGCGTTCGAAATGGCTCTGGCTGGACTCCTTTTCGAGCGCTCGCAGCCGGTCCTTTTCCTGCACGAGCTGACGCGCGGTGGCGGGATCGCGCGACACCAGTACGTTGAAGGCGAGACGCGCATTGGCCATCACCGCGCTATGGAACGTCACCAGCTCGCGCCAACCCTGATCGGTGAAGGTCAAGCCGCGGTCGAGCTTCTTCTGCACATGCGCCAGCATGTTTCGCACAATGATGTCGCCGACCTGCTCCAGCTTCACGCAGGCGCCGATAAGTTCCTGGCATCGCAGCGCCTCGGCCTCGCCAAGCGTATGCTGCGTGACCTTGGCGAGATAAAGCTTGATCGCGGCGTGCTTGCGGTCAACGCGATCGTCCAGCGCCGACAACTCGTCGATCTTCGCCTGATCGGCTGTCTCATAAAGCTCGATGACCCGCTTCAGCATGATCTCGACGGTCTCGCAGACGCGCACGACCTCGCGCGTTGCATTGGCCAGCGCCAGGCTCGGCGTTGCAAGGGCACCCTCCTCCAGCGCGCTGAGTTCGGACACCGCAAGCGCATCGGCAGCATCCGGCACCGAGCGCATAGAGACAATCTTTTCCGCCAGCCCGTTCACCACGCCGGCGAGCGGCATGCCGAGGAAAGCCAGCATCACATTGAAGGCGATGTGCGTATGCACGAGTTGCAAGGGCGCCGTGTCGCCGAGAAAGGCGAGCGACGGCTTGAAAGTCACGAACGCGATCAGCGCAAGGACAGCGCCGCAGCCGCGCATGATGAGATTGCCTAGCGGCACCGTCCGCGCCTTTGGCGGCGAGGCGCGCGACAGCATGACCGCGATCAGCCCGCCGCCGATATTGGCGCCGAGCACGAGAACCACGCCGAGCTCGATCGGAATGAGGCCGCGCGCCGCCAGCGCAACGACCAGCAGGATTGCCGCGACGCTCGAATGGAACAGCCACGTCATGACCGCCGCAACGAGGAAGGCCGTCACCGGATCGGCGGCGAGATAGTTGACGATCACCGGCAGGATCTTGCTTTCGCGCAGCGGCTCGGACGCTTCGCCGATCATCCGCAAAGCGAGGATCAGCAGGCCGACGCCGATCAGGATGCGCCCGACCTGCAGCAGATCGCGGCGCTGCGTCGACATGAACAGCACCGTGCCGACGACAAGGCAAAGCGGCACAAGGTGGCTGAGATCGAAACTCAGCAGCTTGACGACCAGCGACGAGCCGACATCCGCGCCGAGCACGGCGAGCAGGCCGGCCTGGCCGCCGACGATGCCGGAACCGGCGAACGAGCCAACGATGAGCGCGACAGCCGTGGCGCTCTGCAAGGCGATCGCCAGCGCCGCACCTGCGCCGACTGCGAGCAGAGGGTTCTTCAGGATCGAACGCAGCTTCAGCCTGAGCACGTCGCCATAGGCGCGCTCGACGCCGGTGCGCACCATGCGGGTCGCAAACAGAAGCAGCGCGACTGCGCCGGCGAGGTGAAGAAGGACGAAGGAGCCGCTCACCGCCTCGATCCTATCACGGCGCAGGAACCGGCCCGCCGGACGATGCGGGTCGCAAAGGATGGTGAATTCGGTCGAATGAAGCGTTTCATACTGTGCCGTTGTATTTTAGCCGGGTAATAAAATCCATAAGGGTTGAGCAGAGCTGCGCATCGCCGACACCTGACGTCGGAAACGGATCGTTGGTCACCGGCAGGGCACGAAACTATGCCCCGCGCCCGAGTGGCAAAGCGGGGACGCGACCTCTCGAAGATTTATGCGATATGCTTCACAATTCGCAACTAACCCAATGCTTTCATTACGCAATTGTAATCCTGCATTCACATTCGGTTCATCGTCGAGTTCGTAAGTTCCGCTCGCTCCCACACGAAAGGACCCTAGACATGAAGCGACTTATCCTCTCTGCCATCACCTTCTCCCTGCTCGCAATTCCGGTTGCTCACGCTGACTACCGCGCGGCTGCCACCGGCGAATACCGCGTGGTCCAGAAGTTCGACGGCAAGCCGCACGATGTGCGCCGCATCGACAAGAAGGGTCGTCAAGCGCAACGGCCACAAGGTTGTCGTCAAGAAGGTGACGCGCACACACTGGGTGCGGGGCAACCGCGTGTCGAACTGGAACCATCGCCAGGTCGTGCGCGACTATCATGGCCATGGCCTGCGCCGCCCTGGCCATAACCAGCGCTGGATCAAGGTCGACAACGACTACCTGCTGATCGGCATCACCACAGGCATCATTGCCGGCGCCATCGCCGCGCACTGATACCGAGCGGACTTCCTTCTGAGCCTTGGATGTGCGGCGGGACGCATTCCCGTGCACTGCCGAGGTTCCAAGCGGGGCGGCTTGCCGCCCCGCTTGTCGTTTGAGTCCTCAACCATTGCATGAGCACGCTATTTCCGTATACACACTTGTGTATTATATTTGGAGTTAGCTTTGAGTAGCGCCGAGCTTCAGTTCGAGTGGGACGAAGACAAGGCGCACGTCAATCTGGCCAAGCACGGCGTGTCATTCCTAACCGCCGCAGAGGCCTTTGCATGCGAGATCGTCGAACGTGTGGACGATCGCGAAGACTACGGCGAGCTTAGATTCATAGGGCTTGGCCGGGTGAAATTCGATGTCTACCGGATCGTATACACTTGGCGAAGCGAGACGGTTGTGCGGATCATAAGTGCCCAGAAAGCGGGTAAGCATGAGCGAGAAATCTACTATAGTCAGACATTCCCTTAGCAGCATCCGAAAGACGCGGGAGCAAAAGGGCGATCCGACACACGCCGACGCGCCGGAAGCGGAATCACTTGGCGAGGAATTCTGGTCAACGGCACGCGTCATCATGCCGAGGGGCAAAACATCGGTTCATCTACGTCTGGATACAGATGTCGTCGAATGGTTCAAGGCCGGTGGAAAGGGACATCTTTCGCGGATGAATGCGGTGTTGCGGGCCTATGTCGACGCGCATCGATAAACGAGTGCTATCTGCATGGCTCGCCGCGGCGCGATCCTATGATTATATGAAGTCATGCGCTTTTCGCCCACCTTCCTCGATGAGATCCGCGACCGCGTGCCGATCTCGGCCGTGATCGGCCAGCGCGTGTCGTGGGACCGCCGCAAGACCAATGCCGCGCGGGGCGACTACTGGGCCTGCTGTCCGTTCCATGGCGAGAAGTCGCCATCCTTCCATTGCGAAGACAAGAAGGGCCGCTACCACTGCTTCGGCTGCGGTGTTTCCGGCGATCATTTCCGCTTCCTGTCCGAGCTTGACGGTCTCGGGTTTCCCGGAAGCGGTGGAGCGCATCGCCGATATGGCCGGCGTGCCGATGCCGGCGCGCGACGAAGCAGACGAACGCCGCGAACGCCAGCGCGCCAGCCTGCACGATGTCATGGAGATGGCAGCAAGCTTCTTCCAGCAGCAATTGCAGGCAGCGCTCGGCGCCAAGGCTCGGGCCTACCTGCGCGACCGTGGGCTGACGCCCGCCACCCAGCAGAAATTCCGGCTGGGTTTTGCGCCGGACAGCCGCAACGCGCTGAAGGAGCATCTGGCGGGCAATGGGCGTCGCGATAGAGCAGATCGAGGCGTGCGGCCTCATTCGCTCCGGCGACGATATCCCGGTCTCGTATGACTGGTTCCGCGACCGCATCATGTTCCCGATCGAGGACCGGCGGGGCCGCGTCATCGCCTTCGGCGGTCGCGCCATGTCGCCGGAGGTCGCGGCGAAATACATGAACTCGCCCGATACAGAACTCTTCCACAAGGGCGAGGTGCTCTACAATTTCGCTCGTGCCCGCAAGGGACAGGGCAAGGACGGCACGGTGATTGCCGTCGAAGGCTACATGGACGTGATCGCGCTGGCGCAGGCCGGTTTCGAGAACGCCGTGGCGCCGCTTGGCACCGCGCTGACCGAAAACCAGATGGAACTGCTGTGGAAGATGACGCCGGAGCCGGTGCTGTGCTTCGACGGCGATCAGGCGGGCCTGCGCGCGGCCTGGCGCGCAGCCGACATGATCCTGCCAAGCGTCCAGGCCGGCCGCACCGCGCGCTTCGCGCTGTTGCCGGAAGGCAAGGATCCGGACGATCTGGTCAAGGCGGAAGGGCCGGAGGCGTTTCGCACCGTGCTGGGCGAGGCGCGCGCGCTCTCCGAACTGCTATGGATGCGCGAGACCGCCGGCGGTGTCTTCGACACGCCCGAGCGCCGTGCCGATCTGGAAAAGACGCTGCGCGAACTGGCCAGCCGCATTCGCGATGAAAGCGTGCGCTTCCACTACCAGCAGGACATGCGCGACCGCGTTCACGCGTTTTTCGGCGCTGCTCGCCATGGCGGGCAGCCCAACCGCCAGAACCAGGGCAACGACCGCAATGGTTTCCGCAACAACCGGCCCGGACAGGCCGGCGGGCCGCCTCGCCGTGTCGGAAAGCCTGGCCCGATCGGCGATGGTCAAGCGCGCAGGCGGCATCATGCCCTTGCGCGAAACTGTGCTGCTGGTAGCGCTGGCCAACCATCCGCACCTGATCGACGAGAATTTCGACCATGTCGAAACGCTCGAACTCTCCCACCCCGACCTGCGGCAACTGCACGCGGCGATCATCGACGCAGTTGCGCATGGCGATGCCGGCGACCGCGAGAGCCTTGCGCGCTTCGCTGCACGCTTCGGGCATGGACGAGATATGGGAACGCGCCGTCATGCTGGTTCGCCGCGCTCGGCAGTGGCCTGCGCTGGAAGGCGCCGCGTTGGAGGACGCGCGCGAGGCTTTCGCCCAGGCGCTGCACTTGCAGCGCAGCGCCGGCAACCTACATAGGGAACTGAAACTGGCCGAAACGGCGCTCGCCGCCGAACCGACCGACGAAAACTACCGGCACCTGATCGAAATCCAGGCTCAATTCCGTGACCTTCAGGCCACGGAAGCGCTGATCGAGGGGTTCGGTGTACCGTCCGGACGTGTGGACAGAACGTGAGGTTTGAGAGCAATCCGCCTCAATTGATTCGCTTTTTTATCGCGAATCATGCGACAGGCGCTTGACCTTACACTCATTTGGCGGAATCAGAACGATTCGAGACGGTGATCCGTGGGATGACCCTCACCAATCGCGGAAACGACGGGATCGAATACTGGACGGGACGAAAAGCCGCTCCAGATAGCATGTTTGACCGAAACCTGAACAAGACTGGCTGCGGCCGACACCAGCGGCAGTAATTTGAGGGCATTGCGGCCCGAAAATCCAGACCCGCATTTGCCCTTATGGAGTAGGCACGGAATGGCGACAAAGGAAAAGGAAGAGGCTGAGACCGAACGCGAGGGCACGACCGATGGCCCGCTTCTCGACCTCTCCGACGATGCTGTCAAAAAGATGATCAAGGCCGCGAAGAAACGCGGCTACGTCACCATGGACGAATTGAACTCGGTTCTGCCCTCGGAGGAAGTCACCTCGGAGCAGATCGAGGATACCATGTCGATGCTGTCGGACATGGGCATCAACGTCGTCGAGGATGACGAGACCGGCGAAGAGCCGGAAGCGGCCGACGCCGCCGACGCCGAGGAGGATGCCAACGAGCTTGCCGAGCAGACCGGCACGGCCGTCGCTGCCACGACCACCAAGAAAGAGCCGACCGATCGTACCGATGACCCGGTGCGCATGTATCTGCGCGAGATGGGCTCGGTCGAACTGCTGTCGCGCGAGGGCGAAATCGCCATCGCCAAGCGCATCGAGGCCGGCCGCGAAACGATGATCGCCGGCCTTTGCGAAAGCCCCCTCACCTTCCAGGCTATCATCATCTGGCGCGATGAGCTGAACGAGGCAAAGATCCTGCTGCGCGAGATTATCGATCTCGAGGCGACCTATGCCGGTCCGGAAGGCAAGCAGGCGCCCGCTGTCGAGCGGGAAGAACTCGAACGGCCGAAGACACCCGAGGACCGCCTGCGCCGCCCTTCGGTGCGCGAAGATGACGACATCACCAACGTCGGCGGCGACGGCCGCGCAATTGAGGAAGATGATGACGACGACGACGAGGCGTCGCTGTCGATGGCCGCGATGGAAGCCGAGCTTCGCCCCCAGGTCATGGAGACGCTCGACGTCATCGCCGACACCTATACCGCGCTGCGCAAGCTGCAGGACCAGCAGGTCGAAAGCCGCCTGAGCGATGCCGCAACGCTGTCGCCGAGCCAGGACAAGAAGCTGAAGGAGCTCAAGGACCAGCTCATCACGGCTGTGAAGTCGCTGTCGCTCAACAACGCCCGCATCGAGTCCCTGGTCGAGCAGCTCTACGACATCAACAAGCGCCTCGTCCAGAACGAAGGCAAGCTGCTGCGCCTTGCCGAAAGCTACGGCGTGCGCCGCGAGGAGTTCCTGCGCGAGTATCAAGGATCCGAGCTCGTTACCAATTGGGTCGGTCGTGTCGCCACGCTGACGACGCGCGGCTGGAAGGAATTTTCCAAGAACGAGGCGACAAACATCACCGGTCTGCGCGCGGAAATCCAGAGTCTCGCCACAGAGACCGCGATCTCGATCCTGGAATTCCGCAAGATCGTCAATCAGGTTCAGAAGGGCGAACGCGAAGCGGCTATCGCCAAGAAGGAGATGGTGGAAGCCAACCTTCGTCTCGTCATCTCGATAGCCAAGAAGTATACGAACCGCGGCCTGCAATTCCTCGATCTCATCCAGGAAGGCAATATCGGCTTGATGAAGGCGGTGGACAAGTTCGAGTACCGCCGCGGCTACAAGTTCTCAACCTATGCAACATGGTGGATCCGGCAGGCGATAACACGCTCGATCGCCGATCAGGCGCGAACCATCCGCATTCCGGTCCACATGATCGAAACGATCAACAAGATCGTACGTACGTCGCGCCAGATGCTGCACGAGATCGGTCGCGAACCGACCCCGGAGGAACTGGCCGAAAAGCTGGCCATGCCGCTGGAAAAAGTACGCAAGGTGCTGAAGATTGCCAAGGAGCCTATCAGCCTTGAAACGCCGGTGGGCGACGAGGAGGATTCCCACCTTGGCGACTTCATCGAAGACAAGGGCGCAATCCTGCCGATCGACGCTGCGATCCAGGCAAACCTGCGCGAGACGACGACGCGCGTGCTCGCCTCGCTGACGCCGCGCGAAGAACGCGTGTTGCGTATGCGGTTCGGCATCGGCATGAACACCGACCACACGCTTGAGGAGGTCGGCCAGCAGTTCTCGGTGACGCGCGAACGCATCCGCCAGATCGAGGCGAAGGCGCTGCGCAAGCTGAAGCACCCGAGCCGTTCGCGGAAACTGAGAAGCTTCCTGGACAGCTGAGCGCTTTCGGAGGGTCCGGGCCGCATGTCCCGGACTTTCCGTACTCCGAACGTCCAATTGCAGTGTCAGCCATCGATGATTGGCGACGATGATGCTTGTCGCCAAAAGGTGAACGGGATTGCCGCTGATCGGCATTGCGCCGGCGCTACGGATCGGCCAATCAGTCGCAACAGATGATCCGAAGACGGATCAGGAAATCCTGCTTGTTAAAGCGACTGCTTCATGACTTTTAGCCACCTCCTGCGTCTGACCGCCGCCCTTTTGGCGGTACTCGTCCCGATGCAGGGCATCCACGCCGAAGACAGCCCGGTCAAAACGCCTACCCCTCATGAAGTCACGGTTCAGGCCCGTGAGAAGTTCTGGAAATCGGTCGGCTCGCTCGACCCGCACTTCATGGCCAGCATGAGTAGCCCCAGCCCCACCGGCGGACCGGCATGGCCGACAACCCGTCAGGCTTACCTCATTATTCGCCGCGATGCTTCCGTGCTGCTGGCGACAGACGGCATGTCCGATCCGTTCGAGGATCCGGAGAAGAAAGGCAATGGCTTCGGGATGGAGCTGTTCCTGGAAACCAACGATGTCAAATTGGCCGACCATCCCACCGATGAGGACTATGCCAAAGTCCGCGACAGCTGGGCATTCGAGCTGTTGATGGAAACCGGCAAATTGGTTGGCGACAGTGGCGGCCTCGTGCCGATGCTGGACAAGTTCGGTGTCATCTCGACCGAGTTTCCCGGTGTCAGCCAGTCGCATGCCATAAAGGATCAGGTCCCGTCGCGCTTTGTCACCGAAGACGGCTCGATCGGCATCCTGATCGGCCAACCCGCACCGGATTTCGACACCGTCATACCCGGTACGCCTTTTTCCAAGGTGAAAGCCGTGCCAATCGTGCTGCTGACGGCGGATGAGTTGACCTTCATCCGCAAAGGCGGCGAGACGGCGCGCAAGGAGGTTGCGGCAAAACTTGCCGCGCTGCCCTCCGGCTTTCGATCCGACCTGAACCGGCCGTCTGTAGTCGGCAATCCCTAGACACGGGCAGCCGGCCGGCGCACTCGCTGTCCCATCGTCCTCCATGACGACGCATAGGTTCGCGATAAAGGCTTTCGGCAATCCATCGCGCTTGCCGGGCGACCTCCGCAGGATCATAGTTCCGCGACCGGAGCGGAGCGGTAGGCGCGAAATTGTCCGCTTCGTCCGCCGCCGACGGAGGTGATTGCATGACAACCTACGTACTTCTGATGAACTGGACGGACCAGGGGATTAAGGCGGTGAAGGAGTCGCCCCGCCGGCTCGACGCGGCGAAGAAGGACCTCGCCGAAATGGGCGGTACGTTTCGCGACTTCTTCCTGACGCTGGGAGATCATGACATGGTGGCGATCTGCGAGGCGCCGGACGACGCGGTCATTGCCCGCTTCGCCTTGCGGCTATCGATGAGCGGCAATATCCGCACGCGCACGCTAAAAGCGTTTCCCGAGAGCGCCTATCGCGAGATCATCAATTCGCTGGGATGACAGCCAACCAGGCGATCCATAATTGTCCTGAGGACATAAACGCAACTTCCTATAAGCGGGGTCCTGCCTTACGCTCCAGGCAACTCATGGAGCGCCGCGTGTGTCGATCGAATTCCTTCTGACGACCCTGATCATCGTTGCCTCGCCCGGAACCGGCGTGGTCTACACGTTGGCCGCCGGCTTGTCGCGCGGCGGGCGCGCGAGCGTGCTGGCGGCCTTCGCCTGCACGCTTGGCATCGTCCCGCACCTCATCGCCGCGCTGACCGGCCTCGCGGCGCTACTGCATGCGAGCGCGCTGCTGTTCGAGTTGGTCAAATATGCCGGCGTCGCCTACCTGCTCTACATGGCCTGGGCGACATTGAGGCAGCATGGCGCGATGAACATCGACGCCAAGCCGGACGCACGCAACGCCCGGCAGGTGCTTGTCGACGGCATCCTCATCAATCTGCTCAATCCGAAACTGTCGATCTTCTTCGTCGCGTTCCTGCCGCAGTTCATCGCGCCCAGCGAACCGCATGTGCTCCTGCGCATGTTGGAACTGTCCGGCGTGTTCATGGCCGCGACCTTCATCATCTTCGCTCTCTATGGCTTGTTCGCTGCCGCGATGCGCGAGAAGGTTCTGGGAAGCCCAAGCGTGATGGCATGGATGCGCCGCTCTTTCGCCGCTGCCTTCCTTGCGCTCGGCGCAAGACTGGCGCTGACCGAACGGTGATATCTGCTGCTTCGAGGAACGCCGGATGCCGCAGACACTCATCACGGTCTTAACCAAGGGGCCTGGCCTCTATGAGATTACCGCCAAAGCAGCGCATTTCGTGCGACAGTCGGACGTGGAGACCGGCCTGCTGACGCTGTTCGTGCGCCACACCTCCTGTTCTCTGCTTATTCAGGAAAACGCTGATCCGGACGTGCGTAGGGACCTTGAGGCCTTCTTTAGCCATCTGGTGCCGCCGGCCGACGATCCGTCGATGGACTATCTGGTACACCGCCTCGAAGGACCAGACGACATGCCGGCCCACATCAAGGCGGCGCTCACCATCGCCTCCTTGTCCATTCCGGTGACGGGACGGAGGCTGGCGCTCGGAACATGGCAGGGCATCTACCTGTTTGAGCATCGGACACGACCGCATCGACGCGAGATTGTATTGCATCTTTCGATATAACAGCGCCCGCCCGGCGGGTCCTAACGTCCAGCGCTATGACTACGATGTGAACGCTGTTCAACCCCGCTCGCATATGCTATCGCGGCGGAGATTGTTGCTGCCGGGCGATCAAATGCCGCGAGGTGGGTGTGGCCTTAAACAAAGACGAAATAACGGCTCGTATCCTCGATATTGCCGAGGCGCTTATCGGCCAAGGCGGTTCGGCGAACCTCAAGGCCCGCAGCATCGCGGCCCAAGCCGGTATCGCCGTCGGTTCGATCTACAATTTGTTCGGCGACCTGACGGACTTGCATCGAGCGGTGAATGTCCGCTTGCTCGACCGCCTGGCGGCATCCGGTGGACAAGCGATGCAAGACGCGCGGGCCGCCGGCATCACCGACACGCGGCAACGCCTGCTTGCGCTTGCCCGCGCCTATTTGAGTTTTGTCGAAGCGCATCCGGTCAGCTGGGCCGCGCTGCTCGCTTTCAACCGCGAGCACGCTGCCACGGGCGAACCCAAGGACTATCGCCAACGCTTCGACGCGCTGTTCGAAATCATCGCCGCCGTCCTGGCGGATGACGCGATCGCCATGGACGACGAAAAACGCAGGCTGGTTGCGCGCGTTCTCTGGTCAAGCGTCCACGGGATCGTCACCAGCGGCTACACCAGCGAGACGAACCGCCGCGACCATGTTTGGGAGCAGATCGACGTCCTGGTCACAACCTTCCTTGAAGGACTTCGCGCCTCGTCCTGAACCGCCGCCGGCATTGACGACAGCCTTCAAAGACGCCAAATCCAATCGCGCAGAAATGTCCGTAAGCTCGGATGCATTGAGATAGAGAGGCCCCGATGTCCTTCCTGAAGCGTTTGTTTGGCATGAGCGGCAACAGCAGCGGCGACACCGAGGGCAAGCCGGCCGGCACGGCGCTCGACTACAACGGCTTCAAGATCCTCGCCACGCCCTACAAGGCCGACGGTCAGTTCCAGACCTGCGGCGTGGTCACCAAGGAAATCGACGGCGTTGTCAAGGAGCACCGTTTTGTCCGCGCAGACCGCTTTGCCTCGCAGACCGAGGCTGCCGACATGGCATTGAAGAAAGGTCAGCAAATCGTAAACGAACAGGGCGACCGGCTTTTTTCGTAACCGCCTGACAACCATACCTGGATTTTTTCTTGCAAACCTGAGGGCGATTTGACGGCGTTGGAGTATCCTGTTCCATTCACACATTGGAACTGGATCTCACGAGGGGCCCGCGCATGGTCGATCCAGCAGATGATGGCGTTGCCTACACCAATGACTTCGCCGATGTCCTGAAGAAGGAATACGCCGCCGCGTGGCGCCGTCGTCCTGCCGCCGAACAGGAGAAGGCAGGCGAAAAGGCGCGCACCGGCGAGCTCCGGCCGCCCGCGCTCTACGGTGTCGCCCTGTCCGGCGGCGGCATCCGCTCGGCGTCCTTTTGCCTGGGTGCGTTGCAGGCTCTCGACCAGGAGAAGCTGGTCGGACGCATAGACTATCTGTCGACGGTTTCAGGCGGCGGGTACACCGGTGCGAGCATGATCGCCGGCATGTGCCAGAACGGCGGAAAATTTCCGTTCTCGCTCGGATCCGGCGACGATATCCATGACAATGAACCGGTGAATCATATCCGCGATAACAGCCGCTTTCTGGCGCCCCGCGGCATATACGACCTGTTCATCTCGTTGGCCGTCATTCTCCGGGGGCTGATGGTGAATTTCCTGCTGGTGCTTTCGGTCTTGCTGCCGCTGGCAACCTTCATGATCCTCGTCAACCCGACCGAGGCTCATCTCGAACGCAGCATCGTTCTGGATATCGTGCTCTACTGGTTTCCGAATTCCTGGCTGCGAAGCGGTTGGTTCAACACGGTCGAACCCTATCTTGCCGACCCATTTCTCCTGACGAAGATCGCCGCAATCCTGCTTGCGTTGCTATTGATCGCCTGGGCGCTGCACCGGTCGTTTGTCGAAAGCTACGATTACGAACGGGCTCGCCGCACAGTGGAGCCCGAGAGCTGGGGAGCGGCATGGGGCCGAAAACTGATCGTGTGGCTGCTGATCGCCGCAGCCATTGAGTTGCAGCCACCGATCATAAGATGGCTTGTCAGTGTGATAACCACCGATGGTGTTACCCCGACCGGCGCTGGATCTTTGACCGCGGTCGCCGGCGCGATTGTCACCATGACCGCTGCATTCCGTGGGACGCTTGTCGGCTGGATTCAACATGCCCTCAACTCACCGACGCTCGGCGCGCGCCTTCAGTCCATGTTTGCGCGCCTGGCGATTTACGCAGCCGGTGTCGCCCTGCCCTTGATGATCTACGGAATGTTCCTGATCGTGACCATCTGGGGCATCGAGATGCCCTACTATGAGCCCGGGGAGAACTATCCGTTCGCACCGAAATTCCTCGCCGTCGCCAACCCTTGGGTAAGCTACGCGCTGCTGGTCGGCATCCTGGCTGCCTTTCTCGGCAGGGCGGTGGTCG
Source organism: uncultured Alphaproteobacteria bacterium (assembly GCA_963829135.1). Classification (GTDB taxonomy): domain Bacteria; phylum Pseudomonadota; class Alphaproteobacteria; order Rhizobiales; family Rhizobiaceae; genus Kumtagia. Next base: position 850,692 of record CAWHHO010000005.1, read on the forward strand.
TCGGCAGGCGAAGATCGGGGCCAAACCGCCTGTTCACATTCTTTATGGCGCTGTTCCACAAGAGATTCGGCTGGACGGTGCCGTTTGCGCTCCTCGTTATGCTGGCATTTCTCGTCATGGCGGCCATCGCCACCCGCAACACCGGCAAGGACCAGACCCTGACATCCATCGAATGGATCGTCCTTCTGCGCTACGGACTGGCGTCATTGCTGGTCATCCTGATCGGCTGGAATTTCACCGAGAATGCCAACGGATTGCATCGACTCTATCGCGATCGCCTGAATGCCGCCTTTCGCCTCGGCAGACCCAAGGCAGAGCCGATGCGCCTTTCGGAACTCGACGACAATAACCCGTACATTATCGTCAATGGCACACTGAACGTGCGCAAAGGGAACAATGGCGGGGATCAAAATCCCACCGCGGATCCGGTAATGCAGCGCCGAACGGACCCGGCAAAGCGCGGCCGCAATGCCGAATTCTTTCAGTTTTCACGGTATTTCGTGGGCAGCGAGGCGACCGGCTTTGCCCGCACCGAAGACATGGAGTCGGTTGAGCCGCAACTTGATCTGGCAACGGCGGCCGCGATCTCCGGCGCGGCAGTATCCTCGAGCATGGGCCGCATCAGCATCGGCCTGCTCGGGCCCACGCTGGCATTGCTTAACCTGCGCCTCGGCTACTGGCTCACCAATCCCAAGTATCTAGAACGGTGGAAGAATGTGCTCTCGACCAAGAGGGGCGGCGACCCGTCCAAACGGCAATGGGACGACCTGTTGCGCCTCTATCTGTTCGCTGAAGCGTTTGGCCGCATGCGCGCCGACAGCTCGCGCATCTACATCACCGACGGCGGGCATATCGACAATATCGGACTCTACCAGCTGCTGAAACGTCGGTGTAAATTCATCGTGGTGGTTGATGGAGAAGCCGATCCGGCAATGAATTTCGGCGCGTTCTGCGACGTCCAGCGTTTTGCCCGCATCGATGAGGGCGTGCGCATCGTTCTGGACTGGCGACCGATGCGGGAGGCCACGATAAGGCGCGCCGCCGACAAGACGAAGCGGCTTGCGCAAGACGCGGACGACCACAACCAGCATTTCGCCGTGGGCCGCATCCTTTACGAACGCGACGGCGCGGAGGGGGAAGAGGGAGTGCTGATCTACGTCAAGGCGAGCGTCACTGGAGACGAGGCGGACTACGTTCTCGACTATGAGCGGCGCTATCCCCTCTTCCCGCACGAATCGACCGGCGACCAGTTCTTCTCGGAAGAGCAGATGGAGGCCTATCGCGCGCTCGGCTATCACGCGATGACGCGCGCCCTGAACTCGAAAAGCAAGGCGCCGCCACCGCGCTATTCCGCGCAGCCGCTGGCCGGAGAAAGCGTTATGGCGCGGATGAAACGCGAGCTAAGGCCGGCCTGACGGTCATCCTTGCCTTAGAGCCCGGCATCAGCCGTTGCGCGCCACAGGCGTTACCGTCCGGGTTTCCAGACCCCGTGGCGACAGCACGGAGAAGGCAGTCGCGCGGTCGATCTGGTCGCCGTCCAACGAACGAATGAGATCGTCGACGCCGGTGATCGCATGCCCGTCGACGGAAAGGATCACGTCCCCGACCTGCAGGCCAGCCTTTGCCCCAGGCCCATCCTTTTCGACCGAGCGCAAGCGGACGGCCGTATCCGCCGTCCGCCCGGCCAGCAGTGCAGTGCGGCGCGGCAATTTGATCGTATCGGCAGACACTCCGATAGAGGCGCGGCGAACGCGGCCGAAGCGCAGGATTTCGGAGATGACGAAGTTGGCGGTGTTGGAAGCAACCGCAAACGCAATTCCCTGTGCACCATGAATGACAGCAGTGTTGACGCCCACTACCTCACCCGCCGACGAGACCAGAGGTCCGCCCGAATTGCCGGGATTGAGCGCGGCGTCTGTTTGCACGACATCGTCGATCAGCCTGCCTGTCGCGGCGCGCATCGAGCGCCCCAGCGCGGAAACCACGCCCGCTGTCACGGTCCACTCGAAGCCGAGCGGGTTGCCGATGGCGATTGCGATCTGGCCGCGACGAAGCCGTTTGGAATCACCCAGCGGAGCGTAGATTGCCGGATTGATGTTGGCGCGGATCAGCGCAATGTCAGTGTCCGGATCGCGCCCGAGTACGCGTCCTTCGCCCGATTGCCCGTCGGGAAGCGTCACCTTGACAAGGCGTGCGTCCTCGACGACGTGGTGGTTGGTCACGACGAGACCATCCGGCGAGATGACGAACCCGGAACCATGCCCACCTGGACCGCCGACGCGCTCGATCCGCGAAACTGCAGGACCGACCCGGTCGACTGCGTCGGCAACTGTTGTGGAGTACGCGTCGAGCAACTCAGCGTCGGCGCGGATGTCCCTGTCAAAATAGCCCATGGAGCCGCCCTTTCGGAAATTGTGTTTCCGATTATGTGGGAAGCAGCGGTAACAACTACGAGGGGTCCGCCGGTTGCGTGGGACAACCCGATGAGGCCTAGGGTCAGCTCTCGGGCAATGCACCGCGGCGGCGGCGCATGCGGTCCTTGCCAAGACCGGTCTCATCCAGCAGACCCTTGCGCTTGGCGTCATAGTAATAGCCGGTTTGATAGAGCCGGTCGGCGCGGTCGTGATTGCCGCCGGCGACCATGAACGCGCCCCGCAGATACTTGACCGAGTACTTCAGATTGGTCTCGGCGTCGAAAAGTCCCTTTGCCGAGCCCTGATAGCCCATGCCGCGGGCCGTAGCGTGCTTGATCTGCATGAGGCCGTAGTGACCGCGGTTGAATGCCGTCGGGTTGAAATTGCTTTCACGCCTGACGACACGCCGCACGAGGTCGACCGGCACCTCGTAGATCGCTGCATATTTGTCGATGAGCCGATCGAGGTAGCCGCGCGGATCGCTGCTCTTGGCATAGGAAGCCAGCGTGAAAGCAGGGCTGCCCCCATCCGACCCAGCAAGCGCGTTGAGGGCCATGCCCTTGCGTCCGGAAGAACCATCGGCCAGCGGTTGCACACCACTCGCTGAGGCCAGGTCTCCAGCTGGCGCCGCTGCCCGGGGTTGGGGCAAAGGCACCTCGGCCGGTGTGGCAACTGCCGCCATCGCCATCAGGGGAACATCTGTCGCCGTATCCGTGTTTTCAGCTGGCGCGGGGCCTGTGCTATCAGCCATAACCGCCGTATCCTTACTCCCGGCGGCCAGCGCGTCGTCCTTTGCAGATGGTTCGGTCAGTGCGGCGGAAGCGCCACCACCCGATGCCGAAGTTGGCACGACCGCAACGGTTTCCGGCAGCGGAATATCTGTTGGCGCCAGATCGAAGCTCGCCGAATTATCGTTCTTGGTGGTCTCGCATCCGGTCAGCAACACCGGAGCAAGGCACACGGCCAGAATTAGAAGTTTTTGTTTCAATGGCAAAATTGCTCGCAGCCGTCCGATGCGTTCCTTGCGGTTTACCGATTTTTAATGATTGGGGCAATCCGGTTAAGCTAAATCACGTCATTTCGCCCCGAGGTCGACTGTTCGTGCTTTGTACCAGTCGTTCGACTATGCTAGGTTTCCGGCGCAACTGGAAAGGAGAACAATGGCGGCGATGGAACCCGACTGCGGCCATATCGTCTTTGAAACCGCATTGGGATGGATTGGACTTGGCTGGAGCGCAAACGGCGTGACGCATTTGCAGCTGCCCGAGAAAGACAGGTCTGCGACTGAAACCCGACTGCTGGCGCGGGGCGCCTCAAGTGAAGCAGGAAGACCGCCTCCTGCGATAGAGGCTGTGGTCGACGCGCTGATGAACTACGCATCGGGCGAGACGATCGACTTTTCGAGCACGCCTCTTGATCTGGCAGGCGCAGACGACTTTCGCCTGGTCATCTACGAGCAAGCCCGCCAACTGGGATATGGCGAGACGACCACTTATGGCAGCCTTTGCGAAAGCGCCGGCCACCCGGGAATGGCGCGCGAGACAGGCGCTGCGATGGGCAGCAACCCGGTACCGATCCTCGTGCCATGCCACAGGGTCCTGGCAGCGGGTGGAAAGATGGGAGGATTTTCCGCCCCCGGCGGCGTTTTCACCAAGCGCCGCCTTCTGGATATGGAACACGCCAGGCCACCCTCACCGCCCGGTCAGAGCGCATTCGACTTCTGACCGGTATAATCGGCTAGACCACGCGTCAACGATCAACGGCCAAACAGCAACTCGTCATCATCCAGATCGTAGTATTTGCATTCGGTAACGTTGCAATTCTTGGTGTCCGCCGCCGGTATCGAGCGCCATTCCGGCCTGGTGCTGGTCTCACAAAAACGCCCATCTGCGACGTAGCGCCCATAGAGAGGCAGTCCGCCGCGCCCACGCCATCTCATGATCGCCGCACCGTCGCGCAAGATCGTGTCCTGCACTTCCGCACAACTCATGCTTGTAGAGTTGTAACGCGATATCGCCAGCGCATCGCCAGTGATCAAGGCGAGCCCCAAGGCCAAAAGCAATGTTTTCATTGAGAAAGCTCCATAGCTGCATGCGGTAGCGCTTGCGAACCGCATCCAATATACGTCCCATCCCCCGCAAGAGTTTGTCGCCGTTCAGTCACTTTGTATCACAGCGCCGTGAGACGCCCGTCCAGTATCCACTTGTTTCAAGTCGAGAAGCCCTCTATACCGACCCACGCATTGAATTTTCGGTCGATCGGTAGCCTCGCGATACTTTCGCATCCGCTGACGTTCATCTGTAAATTTCGATAGGCCCGCCGGCCGCCCAGTCCGGTCAGAAACGCAGCAATTGCAGGAGAACTAAATGGCTACCGGAACCGTCAAGTGGTTCAACACTACGAAAGGCTACGGCTTCATTCAGCCAGACGCCGGTGGTGCGGACGTATTCGTGCATATCTCGGCCGTCGAGCGTGCTGGCATGACCAGCCTCACGGAAGGCCAGAAGGTGGATTTCGAGATCGAGCAGGACCGCCGCACCGGCAAGTCTGCCGCGGGCAAGCTCACCAAAATCTAAGCGGGACGCCGCTTGGATGTACTGCGAGAAAGGCGGGTATTCCGCCTTTTTCTTTGAGCATCGGCGGGCGCCTATCCGACCCAGCCCATGGCGACATGACCGGGATCGCCCTCTACGCGTTGCAGCCAGGCACTGACGGCCGGATACGCGCCAAGGTCGAACCCGCCTTCATTTGCAACATGCGTGTAACCATAAAGCGCGATATCGGCGATGGTGAGCGTATCGCCTGCAAAGAACGGCGCCTTCGCCAGATGCGTTTCCATCACCGCCAGCGCCCTGCTGCCACCGGCGAACGTCGATGTCATCCGCTCAGGCGTCGCGTCGGCAGAACGGTGCGGCAGGATCTTCAGGGCTCGCCGCACCGCAATATACGGCTCATGGCTGTATTGCTCGAAAAACAACCACTGATAGGCCAACGCTCTGTCATACGCGTCGGTAGGCAGGAAGCGCGTTCCCTCTGCAAGATGCAGCAGGATGGCATTGGATTCCGCCAGGACGCGCCCGTCCTCCAGCTCCAGCAAGGGCGTCATCCCGTTGGGATTCTTTGCCAGAAACGCAGGGGATTTGGTCCCGTCGGCGCCGAAGCCCACCTCGATATTGCGAAACGGCTTGCCAAGCTTGGCCAGCAACAGCCGCACCTTGTAGCAATTGCCGCTGATGGTCATTCCGTAAAGGGTAAGCACGCGAACCTCCGTTTAGGGTCGGACCGAACGAAACGCCTAAGGCGCGCACCGTCCAGCGAATTGTTTTTGTGCAATTATCAGCAGGTGTGATGGGTCACGCCGAGAGCGGCACCACATTTGGGTGCGCGCCGATCAAGTCGGCGAAGATGCGGGGCGAAGCATCCATATCCGTGCCCGCAAGCGCCAAAGGCGCCAGAAAGTCGCCCTGAAACCGATCGGCGCCGGCGGCGAGAGCCACGCGCAATTGCGCTTGATTGTCTATGCCTTCGACCTGCACCAGCGCCCCGTGGCGCCGAAGCGTCGTCACCAAAAGACGAAAGCCCCGAGTGAAATCGGCTTCGCCGGCAATTCGGCGCGTCCATGACGAAGGCAGCCGCACCAGTCGCGGTCTGGCCGAGGGCGCGCGCTCGGCCCACAGCATACTTGCCGATGCGAGGTCGAGGGCAAACGACATATCGACGCCGTCCAGCATTGCGGCCGGCAGGCGGATGTTGGCCAGGTCGCTCAAATCGAAACATAGCTGCGAGGGCAACAACCCTTCATGCGCCGCTTCTGTCAGAAGCGCATCGATCTCGCTATGCGTTCTGCCGATCTCCGCGGTGAGGTTTAGCATCAGTTCCGGGAAAAAGTCATCCGCGATGATCTGCGTAAGATTGCGGATGGCAAGCCTTCGGCCGATACTGAGGCAAAGCGCGCGGCGTTCTGACGTCAATCCCTCCAGGATTGCAGAAGGCAGCTGCACACCGCCACGCTCGATCGATATTCCGCATGAAACAGCTACCGGGGACAGCGTCGCGCCATGGCGGGCAAAGACCGGTTGGTACATGCATTTGAGACGGTACGGCTCGACAACGCCGAAGGACAGGCCGACCTCGTCGGTTATAATCGCCCGCAGTGCCGCCTCACCGCTCATCGCGCAACTCTACGCCCGAAGTTCGGTTTCGCAGGGCTGACCACGCCAACCGGCGTTGGCCTTTCAGCGCTCGTTTTGTTGATGCTCGGGGTGGGCGCAACGGAAGTTCCGTTTTCCTCGTGAATGATGTGGGTCAGGACCGATTTGCGCACGGCGTTGCCCCTCTGCCTGCAAAGGCGCGAGGATATGCATCCAAGCTTTCCCGCGCGTTAACGAAGCCGCGAATTGAAGATTCGTTGAGGCCAGGCCGAGGATCGCTTGCGCATTCCGCAATGTTCCGACATTAGAACCTCGCCCGCGCGACCTTCGTGAGTGCTGCCGGGCAGACCCGGCCTCATCTCGGCCTCAACCCCGCTGGAGACATCCTCTCATGGCATTCCTTGCCGACGCTCTTTCCCGTGTGAAGCCATCCGCCACCATCGCGGTCACCCAGAAAGCGCGCGAGTTGAAGGCCAAAGGCCGCGACATCATCGGTCTCGGTGCTGGCGAGCCGGATTTCGATACGCCGGACAATGTCAAGAATGCCGCGATCGACGCTATCCGCCGTGGCGAGACGAAGTATCCGCCGGTCTCGGGTATCGCACCGCTGCGCGAGGCGATCGCCAGCAAGTTCAAGCGGGAGAACAACCTCGACTACAAGCCAGAGCAGACCATAGTCGGCACTGGCGGCAAGCAGATTCTGTTCAATGCACTGATGGCCACTCTCAATCCCGGAGATGAGGTGATTATCCCCACGCCTTACTGGGTAAGCTATCCCGAAATGGTGGCGATTTGCGGCGGCAAATCGACCTTCGCACCGACGACCAGCGAGAATGGCTTCAAGCTGACGGCCGCCGCGCTGGAAAAGGCCATCACGCCGAAGAGCAAGTGGCTGATCCTGAACTCGCCGTCCAACCCGTCCGGCGCCGCCTATACTCATGATGAGCTCAAGGCGCTCGCGGACGTGCTGTTGAAGCACCCGCAAGTGTGGGTGTTGACCGACGACATGTACGAGCACCTGACCTATGGCGACTTCGTCTTCACGACCATCGCCGAGGTCGAACCGAACCTGTACGGTCGCACGCTCACCATGAATGGCGTGTCGAAGGCCTATGCAATGACAGGCTGGCGAATCGGCTATGCGGCGGGCCCAGTCGAACTGATCAAGGCCATGGACATGATCCAGGGCCAGCAGACCTCGGGGGCCTGCACGATCGCCCAATGGGCGTCCGTAGAGGCGCTGAACGGACCGCAGGACTTTGTCGCGAGAAACAAGACGATCTTTCAGAACCGCCGCGATCTCGTCGTGTCGATGCTGAACCAGGCACGCGGCATCGTCTGCCCGTCGCCGGAAGGTGCGTTCTATGTTTACCCATCCTGTCAGGCACTGATCGGCAAGAAGACAGCTGCGGGCAAAGTGATCAGCAACGACGAGGAATTCTGCTCGGAACTGCTCGAGTCGGAGGGGGTGGCGGTCGTGTTTGGTACGGCCTTCGGCCTTGGCCCGAACTTCCGCATCTCCTATGCAACGTCGGAGACCCTCCTCGAGGAAGCCTGCACGCGTATCCAGCGCTTCACCGCAAGCCTGACCTGATCCGGCCAACCGATCCCGACCAAAAGCCCGTCAGCGATTGCCGGGCTTTTTGATTGTCCAATGACTTTCGGGAATGTCATCACTTATGCGCGGGCGACAACGTTGAAGCCAGAGCTCGAAGCGTCGTCTTCCCGGCCAAGGGAGCGCATCGACCGCAGAGCCGGGACCAGCGCAACCGTCTTTCAGCCTTATCGCGCAAATGCGCAAGTTAGGCGCCTTCGGCGATTTACTGACTGACGACGCGGAAATGCTTTCGGCAATCTCGACGGTGGGCGCCTAATCACGGAAACCGGAGGAGATCACCGCCCATACTGCTCGTCGGACACCTTCTCCATCCAGTCGGCGGTGATGCCATCAAGCGCTTCCTGCATGGCAATATGCGCCATCGCCGTATCCGGCCCAGCGCCGTGCCAATGCTTTTCGCCCGGCTCGAAGGATATGGTGTCGCCCGCTTTGATCTCCCGAACCGGTTCGCCCCAGCTCTGGACGAGACCTGCGCCGGACACCACGAACAGCGTCTGGCCAAGCGGATGGGTGTGCCACGCCGTGCGTGCGCCGGGCTCGAACTGAACCATGGCGGCGCGCAGCCGCGCGGGCGCTTCCTTTTCGATGATCGGTGTCATCAGGACGCGACCGGTAAAGTAGGCGTCGGGGGTAGGCTTGGTTGCGACGCTGCCGCACGCGATGATTTTCATGGAACGCCTCCGGGCATCGCTTGGAAAGGGGTGCCAAAGCTAGTGCCGGAACGGTGAAAGATCAAATCAACGCTGCACGCTCAGCGCCACGGGCGGCGCCCCGAGATTGACGTCGAAGAACTTCTGCAGGCGGTTGGCGAGGCCGTAGTTGGCGACGAACCCGTCGCGGGTATGATGCGGTTCGGGCCGGATCACGCCCATGCCGGGCCCGATATCGGCGGCATCGATATAACCGATCCGCAACATCACTTGCGCCACCTGATAAAGTTTGCCGTCACGGGGACCGTCATCATATGCGCCGAATTCGACCACCGGCGACTTGAAACTGATGCGTCCTTGCCGGGTTTCGCCAGGCGCAATCCGCGTCATGTACGGAATATCGGGAGTGCCGATTTTCAATCCGGGCGGGATCGGCTGCAATACCTTCTCCACGACCAGAGATCCGTCCCGCAGGTGCATATAAGCAAGGCCGGCGTCGATGACCGGCTCGCCGCTTGCCGCGCGCGTAAACACGCGATCGAACAGATAGATGTCGTTCGGCATCGTGTTGTGCACCGAGTAATCGATCCCGATGACGGTCGACGCGACAATGATGAATTTGGCGGCGAGCATGGCAGGTTCCTATCGCTCAGTATCGTGGGCGCTGAACTTCCTTGCCCTTCGTGGAGATCCCGAGATCATTGAACTCCTTGCGAAGTTTGTTTTCGGTGAATGGATCTTTGGCGTTGTTTCCAAGCCCCACCGCCTGCAATTCATAGCCGGGAGCGGACTGCTTCAGGCCGTCGGCGTCGGTATATTCGACATCGGGGCGGCCATCCGTCGTGCCGTTGGCGTCGTGGTAGGAATGAATCAATTCGTGCCCGAGCGGAATAGCCGGATCGAAGCTCTGCCAGTCATCGCCATTCGACTTGGTGAAAGCTGGATCGAACTTGACGGTGCTGCCAGATCCGGGACCAGGCTTGTTGTTTACCGTGTCGTAAAGTCCGTCGTTCCAGTTTGTCGCGCCCTCTCCAGGTCCCTTGCCCGGGGCGGGCATTTTGATGACCACAGGCTTTCCCGACTTCTCGATGCCCTGGAGCAGGCCAAGACCGGTCGGAGTTTTCGACAGCCGGTCGAGCAGGGCTTGGATGTTTTTGCGGTACTCCGGATCACCTTCGATCGAGATGTTGGACTTGCCGTCGGCAATCCGCTGTAGGAGCTCCTTGCGCTTCTGTTCGGCCGCCCCTCCAGCACCACCGGCCTTGCCACCACCCGCCGCGCCACCGCCGGCTCCACCACCTCCGGCTCCGCCAAACCCTTTTCCCCCGCCTCCTGCTCCAACCCCCGCACCGGCGGCACCCCCTGCCCCGCCGGCAGGCCCTCCCGCGCCACTGCCGGTGTCGCCGATTATGACTCTGAATTCGCCCATGATAATCTTGTCCGGCGGGCCGAATGCCTCAAGGACCGTGTCGCCCATACGGCAGGCGGGCAGACCGTTGATCATCACCGTCGGCGAACCGTCGATGACGACGCCAGGGCCGTGCGGCGGCGGCAGCGGGATCGGCGCGGCGTGGACACAAGTGTGGATCGACGCACCACCGGATGCGGAAAGGATTGCCGCCGACATGGCTGCGGCTTCGGCGGCCTTGACAACCTCCTCCGCAGCCTTGGCGGCGGGAAGGCCGGGCGTGCCGGCAGCCGCGACCGTAGCCGCTTGAGCGGCGGTGACACGCACATCCGATGCAGCCTTCGCGGCCATCAAGCCGCCGGCGGCGGCGAGCGGCAGGCCCTTCCAGGCGGGCTTGCCTCCGATGAACACATTGAGGCTCGGCGGTCCGGGCATCAGCATGCCGGGCAGCAGGTGAAGCACGTTATCCAGAATACGTGCGGCAGGACCGGTCGGCACGATGTATCGAACCTCGTTCGCTTGTCAGCCGGATCGTGGACGACCACGCCCGTCGCGTCAACTCGGGCAGGTCCCTACAAGCAGAACCGGCGGATGTTGCCACCCGCCGGCTCGTATCGACAGCTTGCAGCCGCCTCAATCCTTCGCGTTGAGATTAGTCCCCAGCGTATCGCGGACGAAGATCATGCCGACGACCAGCGACATCGCCGCCACCGCGATCGGATACCAGAGGCCGTAGTATATATCGCCCTTGGCCGCGCTCATGGCGAAGATGATCGCGGGCAGCAATCCGCCGAACCAGCCATTGCCGATGTGATAGGGCAGCGACATGCCGGTGTAGCGGATGCGGGTCGGGAACATCTCGACCAGGATCGCCGCGATCGGCCCGTACACCATCGTCACATAGAGAACGAGGATGAACAGTATCCCGATGACCATCGGCCAGTTCACCTGTGCCGGATCGGCGACCATCTTGAACGCGCCGGCGCCGGGAACCGTGTAGACGGCCACCTCCGTGGCGCCCGCCGCTTCCTCGGACGTAATCAGCTTGTCCTTGATGGCTGTCTCGACCGGCACCATGGCCTTGTCGCCCGCGCGGATTGCGGCGGCGTCGAGCGCCAGTTTCGGGTTCGCGGCGACAAGCGCGTCGAGTTTTGCGTCAACCACTTTTGCGGGGTCCCGCACCAGCGGATAGCCGGCATCCTGCAAAGCAGTGTTGATGCCCCTTACCAACGCGGCGTTCTTGGCGGGCGCATCCGCGCCTGCCGCGCCCGCATCGTATGACTCGACACTTTCCTCGCCGATCTTGACGGTTGCCGCTGTGCCTGGGGCAGCGGTCGCGACGACATCGTAGGGGACTGAGTTCTTCGTCAGAAAGTCGGTTGCGATGTCGCAGGACGTCACAGGCTTGCGGGTGCCGACCGGGTTGAACTGAAAATTGCAGTCTCCCGGAGCCGCCGTCACCGTTGCCCGCACATTCTGTTGCGCCGTCGCGAGCGCCGGATTGGCCGCCCAGGTCAGCGCCTTGAACAGCGGGAAGTAGGTGACGATGGCCAGTGCGAGGCCCGCCATGATGATCGGCTTGCGGCCTATCTTGTCGGACAGCCAGCCGAAAACCACGAAGAACATCGTGCCGCATGCCAGTGCGATCGCGATCATGATGTTGACCGAGACACCGTCGACCTTGAGCACGTTCTGCAGGAAGAACAGTGCGTAGAACTGGCCGGAATACCACACGACGGCCTGGCCGGCGGTCAGGCCGAACAGCGCAAGCAGCGCGATCTTGGCGTTCTTCCATTGGCCGAAGGCTTCAGTCAGCGGCGCCTTCGAGCCTTTGCCCTCTTCTTTCATACGCTTGAAGGCTGGCGACTCGCTCAGCGACAGACGAATCCAGACCGAGATGCCCAGAAGCAGGAAGGACAGGATGAATGGAATGCGCCATCCCCACGCCGCGAAGGCTTCCTTGGTCATCACATTCTGGATGATCAGGATCACGATCAGCGACAGGAACAGGCCCAGCGTCGCCGTGGTCTGGATCCACGAGGTGTAGAAGCCGCGTCGGTCGTCCGGGGCGTGCTCGGCGACATAGGTTGCCGCACCGCCATATTCGCCGCCGAGCGCCAGGCCCTGCAGCATGCGCAGGGCAACCAGGATAATCGGCGCTGCGATGCCCCAGCTGGCTGACCCTGGAAGCAGGCCGACCAGGAAGGTCGACAGGCCCATAATCATGATTGTTACGAGGAAGGTGTATTTGCGCCCGACGAGATCGCCGATGCGGCCGAAGACAAGGGCGCCGAAGGGCCGCACCAGGAAGCCCGCGGCGAAAGCCAGAAGCGCAAAGATATTGCGCGTGGCTTCGGGATACTCGCTGAAGAATGCCGCGCCGATGAATGCCGCAAGGGCTCCGTACAGATAGAAATCGTACCACTCGAAAACCGTGCCGAGCGACGAAGCGAAGATGACCTTCTTCTCCTCTCGCGTCATGCCGCGCCTGCCGGCGCCCGCGGATGCTGTTACTGCCATCGTGTCCTCCCATGATCGATGCGCCGCCCCCAGCCGTTGAGTCGCGGCCGGAAACCCGTCAAAAATGCCAGAAAGGAAGGGGCTGAATCAGAGCGTCTTTAGGATTATGACTATCGGCGTACGACTTTCGTATGAAATGCAACGGGCCGGCATTGCCGGCCCGTTGCTGGTGCAGAATGACGCAACGATCAGGCATCGAGCATGGGGCGCAAATGCCGGTCCGGCTTGCCGGCGAGATAGCCCTGATCACGAAGCCATTTGGCGATGATCAGTTCAACGAGCGACGAGACCGACCGGTGATCGTCCTTTGCGGCGACTGTCAGGGCGTCCTTGATATCCTGTTCAATGCGGAAGCCGAGCGGATGAGTCTTGGCCATAGGGAAGTCCTTTGCTTTAGAGCTTGGGGCGTGCTTGGCCGAGAGCGCCATGCATGCCTGTCCGGATATGCTGATTTTGAGAAAATGCTGTACGGCGTTGCACCGCCGTTCTTCTTCGCCCTAGGCGAACAGAACGGCGGGAGGGGCCCGGGCGTGCTGGGTGCCCACCTCCGGGCGATCGGCAACGGCTTGATGCCTTAACAGCCCGAGCGCCAGCCGATGCGACGATCCCCAAAGCCGGATGGTTTGCGTAAGGTCAACGCCGTCACCCGTCTCGACAAGGTCCTGACGGGCTTCCGTGACATCTTCCTGATCGTCGGCGGCAAGCGCGACACAGGTTTCGGCCCAGGCGGAATCGCCATGGCCGCTGACCTGCACGATGGAAAACTCAGCAGAGGATCGGTGATCCGCCTGCTTTGCCGCGCTTGCCTGGATGCCGCCGAGCATCAGCATGACAGACAGCCACAGCATCGTCTTGCAAACGCTGCTTACCAACCAATCGGCCTGTTGCTTGCTGCGTGTCATTGACCGTTGCGTCGCGCCAGTTCCTCAGCCCGAGAGCGGGCCCGCACATTTTCGCTTGTCGCCATCGACACTGCGATGATCATACAAAGTAGGAGCATTGCGCTGTCGGTGCAAGCTGGGGTTTTTTCTTGCCCTCTCCGCAAACCCGTGTGACGATGTATTCCAGGCAGGTGGCAAACAACAAGGCCCCGCTTGCGACGGTCGCGAGACCGGCCGCCGCTCGGCAGAGCGCCGCGCATCGCTTGGTGCGTATCGGACGCTCTGAATTTAGGGAGCGCGCATGACCTTTATCCGAAAAGCGGAACCACTTTTCGGGGCCATGCACAAGGAAACGTTGAGCGGAGGTTAGCCATGGGAACTCGCGCCGGAGGAAGGCGAACGGGGCCGAAATGCGTCGCCATTGTCGGTCCCTTTGCCAGCGGAAAGACAACACTTCTAGAAGCCATACTGGCGCGAACCGGTGCGATCCAACGCCAGAATACCGTGGCATCGGGCAACACCGTGGGCGACCACTCGCCCGAATCACGCGCCCACGCCATGAGCGTCGAGGCAACCGTCGCTACCGTCGATTTCATGGGCGAGCAGATCACCTTCATCGATTGTCCCGGCTCGGTCGAATTTTCCTTCGAATGCTTGCCCGTGCTCGCGGCATGCGACGCGGCCATCGTCGTCACCGAAGCCGACGAAAAGAAGATACCCGCTCTCCAACTGATCATGCGCAAGCTGGATGATCTGGGCGTCCCGCGCATCCTTTTCCTCAACAAGATCGACCGCAACCCGGCCGGCGTACGCGATACGCTGAAGCTGCTGCAACCGGTCAGCGAGGCGCCGTTGCTGCTGCGCCAGATACCGTTGCGCCGCGACGGCATCGTCGTAGGTGCCATCGATCTGGCGCTTGAGCGCGCATATGTCTGGCGCGAACATACGGAAAGCGAAGTGACCGAGATTCCCGGTGACGAAAAGGCCCGCGAGGTCGAAGCCCGGTTTTCAATGCTCGAAACCCTTGCCGACCACGACGATCACCTGATGGAACAGTTGCTCGATGAGGTAGCGCCTCCCCAAGACGAAGTCTTCGACGATCTGGCAGCCGATCTACGCGACGGCAGCGTAACCCCGGTACTGATCGGCACCGCGGAGAAAGGTAACGGCGTGCTGCGGCTGCTGAAGACGATTCGTCACGACGTCGCGGATGTCGAAGCCACACGCAAGCGGCTTGGCGTTGCGGAGGGCACCGGCGCAATCGCACAGGTTCTTAAGACGGTGCACACGTCGCATGGCGGGAAGCTGTCGGTCTCGCGCATCCTGTCTGGAAGCGTGAACGACGGATCGGAGCTGGTCCTGCCGGGGGGCGGCACGGCGCGCGTCTCCGGCATTTATCGTTTGCTTGGCAAGGACCTGAGCAAGCTGACATCCGCCAAGGCCGGCGATACCGTCGCGCTGGGGAAACTCGACGGCGCGAAGACGGGCGAGACGCTGGCTTCCGGCAAAAGCTCGGTGACACAGCTGTTCGACGGACGCCCGGCGCAGCCCGTGTTCTCGATCGCGCTGCGGCCCAAGGAGCGCAAGGACGAGGTAAAAATGTCGGCGGCAATCCAGCGCCTCGCCGAAGAGGATCCGTCGCTTCACATCGCCCATCAGGACACCGGCGAAACCCTTCTGTCCGGCCATGGTGAAATGCATCTGCGCGTCACCGTCGAACGTCTGGACGGCAAGAACCAGATTCCCGTTGATCAGAGCTCGCCTGGCGTTCCGTACCGCGAAACCATCCGCAAATCGGTGCAGCAGCGTGGACGTCACAAGAAGCAGTCCGGCGGGCACGGCCAGTTCGGTGATGTGGTGATCGAGATCAAGCCACTCCCGCGCGGCTCCGGCTTTCAGTTCACGGACACGATCACCGGCGGCGTTGTGCCGAAGCAATACATTTCCTCGGTGGAGGCCGGCGTTCGGGATTCTCTGAAGATCGGGCCGCTCGGTTTTCCTGTGGTCGATCTCGCGGTCAACCTCTCGGATGGCTCCTATCACACCGTCGATTCCTCCGACATGGCATTTCAGATGGCGGCGAAGCTGGCGATGAAGGAGGGCATGGCCGGCTGTTCACCCGTCCTCCTCGAACCAGTCATGAAGGTCCAGATCTTCACCCCGTCCGACGCAACCGCGAGGATCACAGGCATCATCCCGCAACGCCGCGGGCAGATCCTGGGTTATGACGCGCGCCCAGGCTGGAAGGGCTGGGACGTGGTGGAGGCGACCATGCCGCAATCTGAGATCGGCGACCTGATCATAGAGTTGCGATCGGCGACAGCCGGCGTTGCAAGCTATCAGGCCGAGTTCGACCATATGGCCGAACTCACCGGGCGTCTTG
The DNA here is from genome assembly GCA_963829135.1 of uncultured Alphaproteobacteria bacterium. Taxonomy (GTDB): domain Bacteria; phylum Pseudomonadota; class Alphaproteobacteria; order Rhizobiales; family Rhizobiaceae; genus Kumtagia. Next base: position 866,717 of record CAWHHO010000005.1, read on the forward strand.
CCGACGACGCCATGAACCATGCCCGGGGCAAGGCTGCCTGACCCGGTTCGGGTCGTGGGTCGAACTTCGTGGGTCGTGTGTCGTCAATCGTAGGTCGTCTGTCGTAGGTAGTGGGTCGTGGATCGTGGGCAGTAGATGGGGAGTGAGCTTTCTTGCCCACTGCCCACTGCCCCGACCCACGACCCACGACCCACGAACCACGACGTACACGAATGCGTGAATGGGAACTGGGGTCGTAACATCTGCTCGGCGCCATACGTATGTGGAGTGGGGGCGGTTGACGCCGCTTCGTAAAGTCTCGTGCTTGCCGGCTCCGCCGACGGAGGTTCTGCAATGACCTATTCGATCCATCGCAGCCCATCCTGGATGATCCCGGATGCTCTCGCGACGCCGGAATCGGCCTTCCTGAACCGCCGCACGCTCCTCGCCGCAATGGGTCTGGGCCTAGCGGTCGCAGGTGCCGGCTGGCCGCAGCGGGCCGGTGCCCAGGATGGGGATCCGACTGCAGATCTCTATCCTGCCAAGAAAAACGAGGCGTATAAGCTCGACCGCGATCTGACGCCGGAAGACATCAACGCCAACTACAACAACTTCTACGAATACGGCACGCAGAAAGAGATCGCGGCCGCCGCACAGGCGCTGAAAACGCGGCCATGGGATATCGAGATCGACGGGCTGGTCGAGAAGCCTTTCACCGTCGCCTTCGACGATCTCGTCCGCAAGATCCCGCTGGAGACCCGGCTTTACCGCCACCGCTGCGTCGAGGCTTGGTCGATGACCATTCCCTGGGCCGGTTTTCCGCTGAAGTCGTTGGTTGCTTTGGCAAAGCCGCAGGCTTCGGCCAAATATGTCCGCTTCGAGACCTTCCTGGACCCGGATATGGCGCCAGGGCAAAACAATTTTCTCTATCCCTGGCCTTATATCGAGAGTGTGACGATCGCCGAGGCTGGCAACGACCTGGCCTTTATGGTCACTGGCGCCTACGACAAGCCGCTTGCCAAGCAGCATGGCGCGCCGTTTCGCCTGGCGCTGCCGTGGAAATACGGATTCAAGTCGATCAAGTCGATCCGCAAGATTTCCTTCGTCGAGGAGCGGCCGGTCGGCCTTTGGGAGGCGATTCAACCGCAGGAGTACGGATTTTGGGCCAATGTGAATCCTGAAGTTCCCCATCCGCGCTGGAGCCAGGCGCAGGAGCGCGTCCTGCACACGGGCGACTATGTTCCGACGCTGCTCTACAACGGATATGAAAACGAAGTCGCTGGCCTTTACACAGACCTGCAAAGCGAAAAACTGTTCATGTGACGGGCAGCCGGCTGCCCGTGAAAAAGGCAGACGGAGAAAGTGCTCTCGTTCCTTCCACGCAGCGAGGGCCAAACCAAGCACGCGACACTTCAAGTCCGCATGCCAGCGAGGACCCTCGTCTAAGCGTGTGCAACGCAACTTTCATGCGGCAAAGCGGCACAAAACAAGGGATGGCAGCGCAAGAATCAAAAAAGCCGGATCTAGAAAGACCCGGCTGAGTTTGATTGGAGTGCCAAAAAGGCAAAACCTCCAGAGGGGAACACTCGAGGACGCTAATGGGAGGAGGAACGCGCCCTGGAGATGGTGATAATATGAGCTAGTTCTGCCCAAGAAACAAGCATGCAGTTTGCAGGCCTCCCATGCAAAAACACTACGCCTGTGGCACAACTTCCCTACCGCGAAGTGGTACAGATCATTTTCGCCAGTAAAAAGTGCCGTGGGGCGGCCAGCGCACGCATTGGCCGGTGCGGCGTCAGAACGACCAATTCCGCGCCTTGGAGATAACGAAGTCGCGGAAGGCGTGCAATTTGGCCTGTCCCTTCATCGCATCCGGATAGCAGAAATAGGTGTCGAAGGACGGCACCTCGGTTTCCGGCAGGAGTTGCACAAGACCGGATTCCTTGTCGACCAGATAGTCGGGCAACATGGCGATGCCGGCCCCGCGCCTCACCGCCCGCCGGATGGACAGCAGATCGTTGATCTGCAGCGTTGCGATGCGCTCGCCGCCCTCGAAATCGCCGACCGTTTCCAGCCAGTTCAACTCGCTGAGATGGCTCGGCACCGGCAAGCCGAAGGTGATGATACGGTGGTTCTTCAAATCCGCCATTGTTGTCGGCTTGCCGTGCTTGCTCACATAGCCTGGTGACGCGAACAGATGGAAATGCACCGTGAACAGCCGCCGCTGAATTAGGTCCGGCTGTTGCGGCTGACGTAAGCGGATCGCGCAATCGGCCTGGCGCATGGTCAGATCGAGCTCTTCATTGGCCAGGATCAACTGAAGGTGTATCTCCGGGTAAAGGTCGAGGAATTCCGGGACGCGGTCGGTCAGCCAACCGGCGCCGAGGCCGACCGTAGTGGTCACGCGCAACACGCCGGAGGGCCGGTCTTTCGCCTCGGTCAGCCGCGACTTGACGCTTTCCAGCTTCATCAGCACGTCGTGTGCGGTGCGATAGAGCAGTTCCCCCTGCTCTGTCAGCACCAGCCCGCGCGCATGCCGGTGGAACAGGGCAACGCCCACGTCATGCTCCAGCGCGCTGACCTGCCGGGAAATTGCGGACTGCGACAGCCTCAGAGTCTCGGCTGCGTGGGTAAACGATCCCGCCTCCGCTGCAGCATGGAACACGCGCAGCTTGTCCCAATCGAGCGACATGAATTCCCCTCAGTCTGCCGGCGTTCCTGAACCGGTAAGTTCTTGTTCGAAGCCCGTGGCCGCTTATTCCGCGGCTTCGCGGTGCTCCTCGAGGCTTGCGATATACTTCTCCGCCTCCAGCGCGGCCATGCAGCCCAACCCCGCTGCTGTGACCGCCTGCCGGTAGATGTCGTCCGTCACGTCACCCGCGGCGAATACGCCCGGCACATTGGTACGCGTGGTTCCCGGTTCGACCCAAAGATAGCCGTTGGGCTTCTGCTTGAGCTTGCCAACAAACAATTCAACTGCCGGCGAATGGCCGATAGCCACGAAAATGCCATCCACCGGCAGATGCGACATCGCGCCGGTCACGACATTGCGAAGCTTAAGCCCGTCCGCCGTCGGCGGCAGTGGTGCCTTGCCCGGCCTCCCGGTAATCTCGTCGACAATCGTGTCCCAGATGACACGGATATTCTCTTTCTTCGCCAGTCGCTCGCGCAGGATGCGTTCGGCGCGGAAATCGTTGCGGCGATGGATAACGGTCACCGATTTCGCCAGATGCGACAGATACAGCGCTTCCTCGACCGCCGAATTGCCGCCGCCGACGACCGCAACGTCCTTGCCGCGATAGAAAAAGCCGTCGCAAGTGGCGCATGCGGAAACGCCGAAGCCCTTGTAGGTTTCCTCGGTCGGGATTCCCAGCCATTTGGCCTGCGCGCCGGTCGCCACGATAAGCGCGTCTGCGGTGTAGAACTGGCCGGAATCGGTCGTTACGCGAAACGGACGGACATTGAGGTCCACTTCGGTGACGATGTCGTTGATGATCTCCGTGCCCACATGCACCGCCTGCTTGAGCATTTCCTCCATAAGCCATGGCCCCTGGATGGGTTCGGCGAAGCCCGGATAATTCTCGACATCGGTGGTGATGGTCAGCTGTCCGCCCTGCTGCAGGCCGGCAATCAGGACAGGCTTCAGCATTGCGCGCGCCGCATATATAGCGGCCGTATAGCCGGCGGGGCCGGAGCCGATGATAAGGACGGGCGCGTGTTTCGCGGTCATGGCGTCTTCTTCGCAGCTTTTTTGTCTATCCCTTGTGACGGTACGTGTTGCCGACCACAAGACGGGCCTAATCTAGGTGTTGCCGCGCACGTCAGCAAGGCGGCGAGCACTTTCGTCCCCGGAAAGCTTACAGTCCTCTACGAATGATGGAAGCCGCAAAGAAATCCGGTCGCTCAGGCCTGACGTCGGGTTTTGTTTGGTCTAAGGAAAATCAATCCGCAAATTTCCCCGCGATGGACGTTTGAATGCCGCTCAGAGCAGAACTCGACGCAATCGACTGGAAGATATTGCGAGAGCTCCAGCAGAACGGTCGCATGACCAATGTCGAGCTGTCGCGCCGCGTCGGGATTTCTGCGCCGCCCTGCCTGCGGCGTGTAAAGCGACTGGAGGATGCAGGCATCATTCGTGGCTACCGCGCCCTGTTGAACCACCCGGCGCTTGGCATGGACGTCGTCGCGTTCTGCCTTGTCGGCCTACAGCACCAATCCGACAGCGAACTGAAGGCCTTTGCCGAGCGTACGCGCGGCTGGCCGATCGTCCGCGAGGCGTGGATGGTCTCCGGCGAGTCCGATTTCATGCTGCATTGCGTGGCCGCCGATCTGGCGACCTTCCAGACCTTCGTTATCGAGCAACTCACCTCGTCGCCGAACGTCGACACGGTGCGAACGGCACTGACGATACGCCAGGTCAAGGATGAAGGCCTGATGGCGATTTGATGGTTGCCGTTTCCGCAAAGCGCATCGAGACCTTGCGCATGCGGCATCGCGCGTGGCTCTCGCGCCTCGGCCTTCTCGACCGTCCGTGGTTGATATTCGGTTCTGCGCCCAATCCAACTTTGCCCGCAGGTCTCGCCGCACAATCGGCGCGTATCGACATCAACAATGCTGGACGAACCGCAGCTGCACTCGGCCTCGGCCCTGCAGACCTGACCTTCCGTACACAGCGCAAATCCTGGGACGAATGGCCGGACCTTGAAACCCGCGCGATGATCTGGACCCACCGCGGCCCGAAACTTCTGATGCACTGGGATATGCGCCGCAATAGCAACGCACGGGTAGGCACGCTTAAACGCTGGCCACGCGGTGAGCGCGAAATGATTGTCGAATACGTTGCGGGCGCATCGCTGACGGGAACCGGCAAATGGGAGAAGGCGACAACTGGAATTGCCGCCACCTGCTATGGCTTGTTCGTCGGCATCCCGCGCATCGTATTGGCCGGCATTTCTCTGGATTCGGGCGGCCATTCCTATGACAACCTTGCGCGCGAACGGCGCCAGATCGACGAAGATGCCTTTGTGCTAGAACACATCCGCCATCGACCCGAACTCTTCGCCACGGAACCGGCCTTGATCGAGGGGGCCGGACTGAAAGCCTGGCCGCCCTGTTAGTCGCCTACCACTTCGTCGACAGGCTCCTTGCTCGCACCGAAAGCCGGTAGAGACCTCGCTTGATTTCCCGCGACAACGCTTCCGATACCGGCTTTTTCTTTTTTTGCACTGTGGTTCCACCCAATTGCCGATCGACGTGCAGAACGCAGGTTGGCCGCGCAGACAAGATGCGCGCCTTCACCAACCCGGGCAGCTGGATCGTGGTGTCTACCGGCCGATCGAAGCGCTCTGTTGCAGCCAGCAGCGCGCGCGCCGCGTCTTGCCCGACAAGCTGCATCTGCATGCCGAGCCCGACAAGCTTCGGCTCGATCAGCGCTGCCGTACCCTGCTCAGCCACGATGGGCCCAGCCTCGACACCCGGCTTGACCGGCAGACGGATGATATCGCCATGCCCGATACGGGAAGCCGCGAGCCGGTAGACCGCGCCGAACGTTGCCTCCTCGACATCGACGTCGTCCTCGGCGATCAGCCCCGCATCCAGGCCGCGATCGATGATCGTTTGCCACGCTTTGCGGTGAGACAGGAAGCAGGCGACCTCGGTTCGACGCAGTTCGAATGGATAATGCGGCTTGTGAATGTGCCGTTGGTAGACATGCGCAACATCGTCGTCGTTCATGTCGGCTGCGTCCACCGCGTCGACAATATGGGTCGGTACAGGTAGCTTGCTCGCCAGCGACTGAGCTTGCGCGAACCTGTCATGCGCGCGCCTGAGATGGATGATGAATCCCTCGACCTTCATGTCCGCGCCCAAAGCGTCTCATAGACGCGCATGATGCCGGCTGCTTCCTTTTCCAGCGGAAAGCGCTCTGTAACATCGCTCAACGCGTTGTCGCCATGCGCTGCCGCCAGCGCGGGATCGTCGAGATATCGGCGGATCGCCTCGGTCAGCGCCACGCCATCGCCGGCCGGCACAACGGCCCCGGTAATGCCGGGCGTTACCAGCTCTGCATAGGCACCGGCATTGCTGGCCACCACTGGCGTGCGCGACGCCATGGCCTCCAGCGGTGTCAGGCCGAACCCTTCGTTTCGGGACGGCGCGACATAGAGCGACAACCGGCGGTACCAAACGCCGATATCCGGCACCTCGCCGAGAAACACGATACGGTTGGCAAGGCCGGCGGCGCGCACCTTGCTTTCCAGCATGTCGGCGAAGGCGCGATGTTCGACCGTCACCCTCCCCGTAATCACGGCGGTCCAGTCCGGATAGTCGGGCAACAGCTTGATCATTGCGTCGACGAACAGATCGGTACCCTTCTGGCGACGCACGCGGCCGAAGCAGCCAACCGCGTATTTGCCCGGCAGCCCGCTCGCGGCGAAGGAATCCTCTACAGATCTTGCGGGGTGAAATCGCTCGCGTATCGACGCCGTGCATGACCACCGTATGCGGCACTTCGAGAAATCCCGCCGACCGCCCGCCGGTGGCGATCACCGCATCCATCCGGCGGATCAGCCACTTGGTGAAGGGCTTGTGCTCCCGCTGTGCGGCCGACGTGAACAAGATCAGCAGCGGCGCGCGCGCAATGGTCTTGAGCAGGAGCCCTGCCACCATCTCAACATTGCGGCGGGCATGCCAGATGCGCTTGCGCCCCGATGCGGGCCGCCGCAACAATGAGGCAACCTGCCACCAGCGCATGTGCGGCAGATTCGGCGGCAGGCCCACGCCCAGGGTTGCTATGCCGAGCATCCGTGCCTGCAACGGGATGAGTTGCACGATCGTGCTGGTGACGCCGGAAAGCCGGCGCTTCAGATTGGGCGCGACGACCTCAACCTTTGCCATATCGACGGCCACGGCCTCGCCAAGCTGCGTCATCCTCGGGCTCGTCCCGAGGATCTGCTGTCACCACGCGAAATCCTGGGGCATGGCGCGCGCAAATCGAAACCCTCCGGCAGATGCTCGGGACAAGCCCGAGAATGACGCCGTGGAAATGCCTATCCGTGTATCATTCATGCAGCGGCAGACTTCGGCCACTAAATGAAGTTGACCTTCACGATCTCGTAGCCCCGGGCGCCCCCGGGAGCATTGACTTCGATGGCATCTCCAACTTCCTTGCCGATCAAGGCACGGGCGATCGGCGACGAGATCGAAATCCGCCCGGAGCGCACGTCCGCCTCCTGATCACCGACGATCTGATAGGTCTTTTCCTCTTCTGTGTCGTCATCGACCAGCACGACGGTGGCGCCGAACTTGATCTTGGAGCCCGACAACTTGGAAATATCGATGACTTCGGCCCGCGCGACCAGATCCTCAAGTTCGTTGATGCGGCCCTCGTTGAGGCTTTGCGCCTCCTTGGCGGAATGATATTCAGCATTTTCCGAAAGGTCGCCATGCGAACGCGCTTCAGAGATTGCCTCGATGATGCGCTGACGTTCTTCCTGCTGACGCCAGCGCAGCTCTTCCTTGAGCGACACAAATCCGCCTGCAGTCATAGGAACCTTGATCATAACCGTCCGGCCTTTCCGTCCATGGATTTGGCCCGCATTGTGCCGGTTTCTTCCGGCTTGGCTGCGGGCAAAAAAAGAAAACGGTCCGTTGCGACGGAACCGTTCTCAACTCGTTCGGCGCTCAATATAGCAATGTTCACGCGATTTTCACGAAAAAAAGCGTGGTACAGCCGTCTATCGGGCCTCGATCCCACCCGTTAGCTCACGACTCACCACCTCGTGAACCTTCGTGTTGCGAAAACCGCGCGCCAACCCTTGCGATATGCCCCGTCAGCCTTACGTCCGCCGGTATGGGACAGTCCAAGCCGCTCTTCGCCATTACTGCCGCACTCATGTGGTCGTTCGTCAGCGCGTCGTCGGCGCTGGCTCAAAGCGTACCGGTTCACTCTGATGTCGTCGCCGACGGGCTACGCAATCCGTGGGGGCTGGATTTCCTGCCGGACGGTCGCGCAATCGTCACCGAACGTCCCGGGCGAATTCGTCTGTTAACGGACGGAAAGCTGTCGGAACCGCTGTCGGGTGTGCCGAAGGTTGCAGCACGCGGTCAGGGCGGGCTGCTGGATATCGCGGTTTCGCCGGAGTTTCATAAGGACCGATTGATCTTCTTCAGCTTTTCCGAGCCCGGCCCCGGCGGAGCGGGTACGGCTGTCGCTCGAGCCCAGCTCATGACAGAAGGTGGCGTGCCCCGCCTTGAAGACGTCCGGACGATTTTCTCGATGAGCAAGAAGACTGGCATTACGCGGCATTTCGGCTCACGGCTGGTATTCGCCCGCGACGGCACGCTGTTCATCACGACCGGTGATCGCGGCCAGGGGGCACGCGCCCAGGACATGCATGACCATGCGGGCGCAGTCTTGCGCATCAAAACCGATGGATCCATCCCGCCGGACAATCCCTCCCCCAATGGGGCCGACCGACTGGCCGAAATCTGGTCGAAGGGGCACCGAAACATACAAGGCGCGGCGCTCGATCCGGCGACGGGCGCACTGTGGACCGTCGAGCACGGCGCCAAGGGCGGCGACGAGATCAACCGCCCGGAGGCAGGTAAGAATTACGGCTGGCCCGTCATTTCGTATGGGGAGGATTATTCTGGCGCCAAAATCGGCGTCGGTGTCTCAGCGCCCGGGTTCGAGCAGCCGGTACATTACTGGGATCCCTCGATTGCTCCGTCCGGGATGGCATTCTACGACGGGAGCATGTTCCCGGAATGGAAGGGCGACCTGCTGATCGGTTCGCTGAAATTCGCCTATCTGGCCCGCCTTGATCGCGACGAGGGCGGCGCTGTTGGCCCGGAGGAAAAGCTGGTTGAAGACGAGTATGGCCGAATCCGTGACGTCAATGTCGCGCCCGATGGCTCGATCTGGTTGCTGACGGATGAGCGAAATGGCGCAATCGTTCGCCTGTCGCGCGGTGATTGATTGCGTCGCAACGAAGGTGCACCGCGAAATCAACCCGGGTGCACCTTTGAAATCGAACCGCCGGGTCAGCCCTTGTAGGACTCGATCTCTTCGGCGAGGTCCTTGTACTCCTCGCAGGAGGTGCCGCACCGCTTTTCGATCTCGCTAAGCTGGTTCTTCGCCGAAGCGACATCGCCACGCTGCAGATGCGCCTCGCCAAGATATTCGCGCACCAGCGTATAGTTCGGGTCGATGCGCAGCGCCTCCTCATAGTATCCGAGGCCAACGAGGATGCGGCCGGCCTTACGATGCGAATATCCAAGATAGTTGAGGATGCGCGGATCGTTCTTGTTCCGCGCGAGGCTCAGCACCTTGATCGCTTCCTCGTAATCGCCCTTCATCGCCAGTTGGCGTCCAGTGGCATAGAGGCTGTCGTCGTCGATCACGCCACTGTTCTGCACGACGCATTTTTTGGACTTCTTGTCGTAGACCTTGCCTTTCGGGCAATTCGGCACCGGATCGGCGCCTCCGCCGGCAGCGAGGGATGGTGCCGCCGCGAGCGGCGCAAGGATAAGAGCTGACGCAATGAGCGTGGCGAGCCGGTAACGCATAGATTTGTCTCCTCGGATGATCTTTGCCAGTACACATGTCAACGTCTGCGCGCCGGCAATTCTTCCACGGCGGGTGCGCAGGCGTCGTTCAACCACGAAATATCAGCGCGGCGCCGCCACAAATCAGGGTGAAGCCGATCACATGGTTCCAGGTAATGCCTTCCTTTAAATAAAATACCGAAAACACGACGAATACAACGAGGGTTATTACCTCTTGTATGGTCTTTAGCTCAGCCGCCGAATAGACCTCGTGGCCGATGCGGTTCGCTGGCACTGCCAGCCAATACTCGAAAAAAGCGATGCCCCAGGAGAAAATCACCGCTGCGTAAAGTGGCGCGGCTTTGAACTTCAAATGCCCGTACCAGGCGAATGTCATGAAGACGTTCGAGGCGACAAGCATGAAGATGGGCATGATCTTTGGCGATAGAATCGCTGTCATTCGAAGCACCTCGTTGAGCAGGAGGCCATTTCGACCGCGTGGATTTTCATGTCAATCAGTGATGAATCCTGACAACATTGTTGCGGGCGTGACCTGTCGCTCAAATTCTGTATCATTCCGGCTCAGTGAGCAGGGAGTCAGCCCGTGCAGCGAAATCGAGAGAAGGATTGGGACCTGACGATAGGTCCGGATACCGTCCGGCTGTTCATTGAAAAGGCCAAGGCAATTAGTGCCGGCGTCAACGAGGACTATGCAGACGGCCAGGAGCACGAGGTCGAATTCGACGGCGATCGCCATGACAATCACCACCATGACGGACTGGCTGAGGAAAAGACGGAAAACCTGACCGAGCAAGAGCTGAGGCAGCTCATTGGCGATCTCAACGTCGATGAGGCAGCGGAGTTGGTTGCGCTGGCCTGGATCGGGCGCGGCGACTACGACGCGGCAGAATGGACCGATGCCGTTACAGCCGCACGCGAGCGCACAAACCAGCGCACCGCAAAATATCTGTTGGGCATGCCCATGCTGGGTGACTGGCTCGAAGAAGGATTGGAAGCAATCGGCGCCTGAGGCAGCTTTTCAAGGCGAATCATGTCGCGCAACCAATCCTGTCGCGCATCGTTGACCAGCCTATGCAGATGCGGAAAATCACCCCGGCATTGATTGCCGTTTACCTGTCGGCTGCCCTGGCTTCGGGCTCTTTGGCCGAATCGCCAACGCTGCCGGACAATGCGCCTATCCCGGAAGAGAATGCGCAAGCCACGACGAACGGCGTGCCGCAACGGGGCGTGGATGTGCCCGTTCCGGAACCTCGACCCGATGAACCCGCGCAGCCGGAGATTGGTGCGGAGCAGCCAGCCAATCAACCTGCCGAGACGCCTGAGAACGCGCCACTTCCGCAGGAAGCACCCGCCGGGCAGAAGCTGGATACGACGCCGGCTGAAAAGGTCCAACCAGCCTTGCCTCCCGATCCACGCTCCGCACAATCGCCTGCACTGCAAATGCCGGTCGAGGAAATGGCGTGCCGCCAACGCTTGCAGACACTCGGGGTATCGTTCCAAAATCGCCCGGCCGAGGCGGATGTCAGCGGCTGTGCAATGCCTTACCCGATGAGCGTAAAAACGCTTGGCGGCGGTGTGGCGATCGAGCCGGAAGCACTGATGAACTGCGCCATGGCGGAGGCGGCGGCGCGGTTCACATCGGAGGTCATCGCGCCGGCCGCTAAGCGCGATTTCGGCGAGGAGCTGAAGTCCATCTCGCAGGCGTCTGCCTATGTCTGTCGCCCTCGTAACGGTACGACCAAATTGTCTGAACATGCATTTGGCAACGCGCTCGACATTGCGTCCTTTAAACTCGCAGACGACAAAGTGGTCGAGGTCGTCCTTCGCCCCGACGAACAGGCGGCCCGCTTCCTCGGAGCCTTGCGCAGGGCAGCGTGCGGACCGTTCAAAACCGTGCTTGGACCGGGCAGCAATGCCGACCACGCCACGCATTTCCATGTCGATCTGGCGCCTCGCCGCCGCGGCGGTACTGTCTGCGAATAACGCAGCCACATTGGCGCCGCAGGCATGAACGCCGGCACTGACTTTTCCTTTACGCTTGTCGCCTAATCTCGCTGGCCAGACATATACTGCTGACGGGACAGTGTTTTAGGGATGCGCATTCAGGTATCGCGTATGCGCGCGCCTAGGCGGGGCGCTGCGGCGCTCGTGCTCGCCGCACTCATAACGGCCTGCAGCACCGAAAACCCGCTGGGACTTCGGCCTGATGTGGATGTCGGAACGAGCACTGCCTGGGTGCCGCAGACCGATATGGCACAGCAGGTTGCGGACATTGACCCCGAAGTGGACCAGTCTGCGCCGCAGTTCGAGCCGATTGACCCACAGTTCGATCCTGTTGACCCGCTGGCCGGATCCACAGCCCCGCAAACCGAGGAAATTATGACGGATGAGCCGATCGAAGTCGCGTATCCACGCATAGACGACCCCGTCGAGCAAATCGAGGCCCCGGCTGTGATGTCGTCCGCCGAAGAGGATTGCAGGCGCGACCTGAAGCGTCTCGGCGTGCGATTCCAGGAGATCGAACCGATACACGAAAGTGCACGCTGCCACATTGATTGGCCGGTCAAGGTCTCCGGCGATCGGCAGCGTACGGATGAGGCCGGCTGCCACGCTCAGCTGCCAGATGGCGGCCAGTTTCGCGCGGTGGACGACGGAAGGAACTGGTTCCGACAGCCCGCTGGCGATACATGTCCGGCGTCAAGACGATCCACCAGGGATCGAGCTATTCCTGCCGCAACATTCGCGGTTCACGCGGCACACCCTCGCAGCACTCGATCGGCAACGCACTCGACGTGATGCGGATCGAACTTAACAACGGCAAGGACATCGACGTGCGCAAGCCGGGCTGGTTCGCCTTCCGGCAGAAGGCCTTCCTGAATACAGTGCGCAAGGATGGCTGCGGCTATTTCAATACGGTGCTCGGACCCGGCTATAATGCCGACCACGCCGATCACTTCCACTTCGACATCATGCCGCGCAAGAATGGCTATGTGGCGTGTAAATAGCTCGAGACGGTTCACTTTCGATAGCCGGAACCAATGAAGGCTCGAAGCGTCTCGGCCTCTGCGAAAGGAGAGTGGTCGCTGCGGCAGCCTATATCTATTCTGAAACAGCCACCTAGCGGTCTCCAGTGAATTATTCCGTGAAGCGGTTATCCGAGCAAGTTGCGCAGGGTGCGCATGAACACGCGGGCGCCGGGTTCGATCAGCGCGTCAGGAAAGTCGAAATCCGGATTGTGCAATTGAGGAGACTCCATTCCCGATCCCAGATAGAACATGGCCGATTTCGCGCCACGCCCAAACAGCCCAAAATCCTCGGAGGCACGCAGGGGCAGCCCTTCTTCATGGGAAACGGATTCCTCGTCCATCGCGCGACGCAGATGCGCCACGGCATCCTCGTTGTTTTCGCAATGATGAAAGATATCCTGATAGTCGATCTCGACGCGAAGGCCTGATGCAGCGGCCTCGGCGCGAACCAGATCCTCGGCGCGGGTGCAAAGCGCCGCCATCTTGCCATCCACCATGGTGCGCAACGTCGCCCATATCTCGGCGCGACCGGGCGATATGCCGAAGGCCGGCTCGCCCATCGTCGCATGCGTCACCGTCACCAAGGCATACGCGTCGTTCAGCGGTCCGCCGGCAGCAAGCGCCGTCAGCCCCGGCATCAACCGTGCTACGGCATTCATCGGCGACACGCCGTCCTCCGGCACCGATGCGTGGGATGTCTTGCCCGATAGCACCACGCGAAGGCCCCGCGAGGCGCAGTTGACTGGCCCGCTTCGCAGGGCTGCGTGGCCGAGGGGCAGGCCGGGCAAATTGTGCAGGGCAAACGCATAATCGGGCGCGATCTCGGCAAAACGTGGATCGGCGATCACTGCCGCTGCACCTGCACCGGTTTCCTCCGCCGGCTGGAACATCAGAACGGCGCGGCCCCTGCCCGGTCGCTGGCGCCCAAGCCCGCGCGCCACCGCCGCCAGAATGGTGGTATGCCCTTCATGGCCGCAGAGATGCGCCTTGCCCGGCACGGCGGACCGGTAAGGCTTGTCGGAAATCTCCTCGATCGGCAGCGCATCGATCTCGGAGCGGACCATAATTGTCGGTCCAGGCTCGCTGCCTTCGAACACCATTGCCACGCCATGCCCACCGAGGCCCGTGACGACCCGATCCGGGCTGCTAGCCCCTACGAATTCGACTACGGCCCTGGCTGTCTGCTCCTCTTCGCCGGAAATTTCCGGCTTGCGGTGCAGAAAGTGGCGCCATTCAACAAGTTCGGTGAGGTCACGGTTGGTCAGAAACACTTGCTTTTCCTCAAATCGAGCCGTCGCAACGTTTAAGACGTGCGCAGAGAGGGAAGCAAGGCTTTGGCACAAGCAAAGGGCGGGTCGACGCCGGTCGAGGCCGCCAGTCGCGGGCTCGACGCCGGGTCGAGGCCGCTAATCGCAAGGCGGTACCAATGACGGCGAAAGCTCAAGTCAAATGAATAAACCTAGAGGCGCTCCAGGCTCAGCATCGTCGGCGACCCGCGCCATGCCTTGGCGAACTCGGAAGCTGCCTTGGTCTGCGCAGCGGAATCGCCTTTCACTTTGGCTGCCTGCTCGACCCCATAGAGAAGCCACGCATTCCCACGAGACTGCTCGAGAGCAGCTTTGAACTCCTTCGCTGCCTCGTCCGTCTGCCCTTCCCTGAGAAGTGCTGCACCAAGCGACTGCCTCACAGGATAGTACCAGAATGGCGGCTCCATATACGGGATCGTATCCTCGGTTGCCACGGCTTGCCGCCATTGGTCGATCGCAGCCTTGTTGTCTCCGTCGGCCTGCGCGGCCCGCGCCAGCACCACGTTTTTGGCTACCCCGAGGACGGGACGCGCCGGAATGGCCCAGGCGTCAAGAGTGGACCAGTCTGTTCCGGTCTCGATGCTTTCGATCGCGGCGGCTTCCTTCCTGGCTCCGGCAGCATCCTTCTTGCTCGCCAGGGCGACGCCCCGCGCGTAGTGCCACATCGCCTTGACATATGGCGGCGCACCGGCGGGATCCGGCAATGCCATGATCCTGTCGGGATCCGCATACTGAGCCCAGGCGAAATAGGGAGCAGCTTTCACCGGCTGGGCAATCGGGATGGCGGTGGCCACTTCATTGCTAAGCCATTTGTCCAGCTTGTCGGCCTGGCTGAGAACCGTTTGCGTGTCCCCCAGCAACTGCGCCGAGACCAGGACGAAATGGACGTTGTGCGAGTAGTAGCCGATTGGATAGACGCCCAGCGCCCCGGTTTGTGAAATGTAGGTCTCGTCAACCGCGGACGCGTCCTGGTTGGACTTCAGTGAATCGCCGAAACGGCCAACGCGATAGTAGATGTGGCTCGGCATATGCACGATATGGCCAGCGCCCGGCATGAGGGCAGCCAATTCATCCGCATAAGGCTCCGCTCGCTCCGGCCTGTCCGACGCCTCAACCAGATGGATGTAAAGGTGGATTGCCCAGGGGTGATCCGGTTGCTTGGCTAGCACCTTTTCCAGGCGGGCCTGCACATCCGCGGTTCGTCCTTTCGCAGCCTTGCCTCCCGGCTCCCAATAGTCCCAGGGCTGGGTGTCCATTCCCGCTTCCGCCGCAATAACCATGAATTCCAGATCGTCCGGGTACTTGTCGGACAGGGCGGCCATCGCATCGGCAAAGGCCGCATCGAGCTTCGGCCGTTCCGCCGGGTCGTCCGAATACCGCGCGGCAATCGCTGCAATCAGCGCCTGTTCCTTTTCGCTCGCGCCTGCCGCAAGGCTCTGCGCCTTACGCACGGCGGAAACAGCCTGCCCATTCACTTCGGGATCCATCGGCACATTGATGTTCGGCCCCAGCACGAGCGCCTCAAAGGCAAAGCAGGTCGCACATTCCGGATCCAATCGCTGAGCTTTGCGGAAGGCGCGTCTTGCTTCGGCGTGATTGAAATTCGTCGCCATTCTGAGGCCTTGGTCGAAATAGCTTTGCGCTTCCTTGCTTTTGGTCGTGATCGGATAGCTCAGCGTTCCAAGATCGCTCCACAAGGGCGGCTCGGCGTCCTCGTAGGCCTTGACCGCCTCAGGCGACTGGACCTGCGCCGGAATGTCGGCAAAACGGCAATGTGGTGCGTTGCGCAATTCCGGCGGGATCTCGCTCTCGGCGCCACCGTATTTTGCTGCGGCCGCGCCAACCCCAAGTCCAGCAAGGACGAGCGCCGGCAACCCTACGGAATGCAGGAGATTAGGAGCCTTCATAGCGGCCTCCATATATCTGGTGAAGCACTTCTTGCCCAAAGAGTGCTGGCGCGAATGATCCGCCTCGCGGTTGGTTTTGGCAAATCACATTGTGGACGATGTCGCCGCCTGCACCCATATGTCCGAGATGGAGATGTCAGCACTCCTGACAGCGGGCGTTCCCGTTGAATAGACTTGGCGACCCGGCACCGGTAGAGTCGCCCAAACAGACATGGATGCATCGTGGCAACGGCCAGTGAACAGATCAAGCGCCGGCTCGCCGCCATTTTGGCTGCGGACGTTGTCGGCTACAGCCGCCTCATGGAGCGAGACGAAACCGCCACCTACTCGTTGCTCATGGGCCGCTGGAAGGAGGTTCTGGAGCCGCTCGTGGACACCCATCAGGGGCGCATTTTCAAGCGCACCGGCGATGGCGTGTTCGTCGAATTCGCCAGTGCGGTAAATGCGGTCGAGTGCGCTGCGGCGCTGCAGGGCGCTATGATCGCGGCCAACAACGCCGCGCCGGGCGTGCCACCGATCGTGCTGCGCGTCGGCATCAATCTCGGTGACGTCATGGTCAACGACAACGATCTCTACGGCGACGGCGTCAACATCGCGTCCCGCATCGAGACGCTCGCCGCGCATGGTGGCCTGGCGATATCCGATAGCGTCTACGACCATGTACATGGCCGGGTTGCCTACACGTTCGTGGACAGCGGCAATCACGAGGTCAAGAACATCGAGCGGCCGGTGCATATCTGGACATGGTCGCCGCCGGGCGTAACCGCAGAACCGGCAAGACCTCTCGATGCGCCGCCCCAGATGCCGTCAAGACCTTCCATTGCCGTGCTGCCCTTCGATAACATGTCCGGAGACCCCGAACAGGGCTATTTCGCCGACGGCATTACCGAGGATATCATCACCGACCTTTCCAAGGTTTCGGGCTTGTTCGTCATCGCTCGTAACTCATCCTTCGCCTACAAAGGCAAATCGCCCGACGTCCGCAAGGTCAGCCGAGAGCTTGGCGTGCGCTACGTCCTTGAGGGCAGCGTGCGGCGCGCTGCCAGCCGCATCCGGATCAACGCCCAGATGATCGACGGCACAACCGGCGGCCACATTTGGGCCGATCGGTTTGATCGTCAGATCGAGGATATATTCGAGGTCCAGGACGAAGTGACGCGCACCATTGTCAGCGCGCTCAAGGTGCAACTGACGGCCAGCGAGGCCGAGCGGCGCTTGACCCGCATCAAGGTCGATCCTGAAGCCTACGACCTGATCGCGCGATCGCGCCAGGTTCTCTTGCAGCTCAGCCCCAATGCCGCCGAAGAGGCGCGGCGAATGCTGGAGCATGTCATCGAGATAGAGCCCAACATCGCCCTGCCCTATGCCCGGCTGGCCATCATCGCCTTCGCCAACTACGCGAACCAGTGGAACGGCGCGACCGAGGATAACCTGAAGCAGGCAGAGGAGCTGGCGCGGAAGGCGATTGCCACGGACGATACCGAGCCCCAGGGCTATATCTCGCTGGCGCTTGCGTTGTCCTGGCAGCGCCGCCTCGACGAGGCCGAAAAGGCCGGCGAAAGCGCTGTGAGGCTCGCACCAAATCTCGCCGACGCGCAGACGGGACTTGGCAACGTCCGCGAGTTCCAGGGCCGCTATGAGGACGCCGTGGCGCTTTATACACGGGCATATCGGCTCGACCCGCAATTCGACATGTCGCTGCATTTCATGGGTCGTGCATTGTTGGCGCTGGAGCGATACGATGAGGCAGAAACCGCGTTCAAGCGCCGCCTGATGTTCTCGCCGCGTTCCGATATGAGCCGTTTCTATCTGGCGTGCCTCTATGGCCGAACCGGCAACCACGAGGCGGCGCGCCGCTATTGGACAGAGACTCTGGAGGTCAACCCGCGCTTCTCGGTGGAACACGTGAAGCGAGCGCTGCCTTATCGCGACGCCGGCCACATCGACCGCCTGGTCGACGGGCTGCGCGAAGCCGGCATTGCCGTATGAGCGCGGCGATACCGGAGGGCAGTTCGCCAAAACACCGTCGCCGGCGGGTGCGCGTAACGCATTGCTACGTCGACGGTCCTGGCGATGTACGGCGTGCTCGCCTATCTCGCCCTTCCCGAATACTGGACAGTTCACGATCCTCGCCTGACGGACCAGGTGGACACCCTTCTTGCCACAAGGTATTCCCGGCGTCCGATCAATGCGGCCTCATCATGAAAGACAAAATGCCGCGGGCGTTCAACATGGCAGGTTAGCATGCCGCCGACGGCTGCAATGGCGGTGGCGACCCCTACTTCACGGACGGCTTGATCACGATCGGGATCCTGGTTCCTGCGGGCAACGTCCTCGCGCCCTGACCACCCGCGCAATATTGCACTTATGGCCCTAAACCCTTCCAGCTACACGCATCGGATGCTAAAGCTCGCGCATGCTATACGTTGAAATCGGGATCGTGGTCGTCCTCATTTGCTTGAACGGCCTGCTGGCCATGTCCGAGCTTGCCGTGGTTTCCTCCCGCCCTGCGCGGCTGAAAGCCATGATCGACCGCAACGTGAGGGGAGCCGCCAAGGCGTTGAAGCTGGGCGCCAATCCCGGCAAGTTTCTCTCTTCGGTTCAGATTGGCATTACGCTTGTCGGCGTGTTGTCCGGCGCCTTTTCCGGTGCCACGCTCGGCCAAAGGCTCTCAGAGACATTGGCTGAAGCTGGCGTGCCGACGCGCATCTCCGATTGGCTGGGTGTCGGCATCGTCGTCGCGGCCATCACCTATGGCTCGCTGATCGTCGGCGAACTGGTGCCGAAACAGATCGCGCTGCGTAACCCTGAGGGAATTGCTTCGCGCGTGGCACCGGCGATGACACTTTTGGCAACAGTTGCCGCACCACTGGTTTTCCTCCTCGATATTTCCGGACGCGCCGTCCTGTGGCTGCTCGGCCAGAAGGGTGAATCGGAGGAGAAGGTCACCGACGAGGAGATCAAGATGCTGGTCGCCGAGGCAGAGCATCACGGCACGATCGAATCGGACGAGCGCCGCATGATCGCCGGCGTGATGCGGCTTGGCGACCGTGCGGTGCGTGCGGTGATGACACCGCGAACCGATGTCGACTGGATCAATCTTGCCTGGGACGACGGTGCGATTCGCAAGGCGCTCATGGAAACCCAGCATTCTCGTCTCCCGGTCGGCGACGGATCGGTCGATGCCATGGTCGGCGTCATTCAGACCCGTGAACTTCTGGCCGCGCTGCTTTCCGGCAACAGGCTGGATCTCAAGCGCCATACACGCGAGGCGCCGATCGTCCACGATCAGGCGGACGCGCTCGACGTACTGGCAACGCTGAAGGAGTCAGAGACGCCTGTCGCCCTCGTCCACGACGAGTACGGGCACTTTGAGGGATTGGTAACGCCCGCCGATATTCTGGAAGCGATCACCGGCGTATTCCGCGCCGATCTCGAAGCGTCGGACGACCAGACCGCAGTACAGCGCGAGGATGGGTCGTGGCTGCTCGCAGGCTATATGCCAGCCGATGAGATGCGGGATCATCTCGGCATCGATATTCCCGAAGACCGCGACTACGAAACAGTGGCGGGCTACGTTCTATCGCAACTCCACCATCTCCCGGCGACAGGCGAGACCGTAGACGCGCAAGGCTGGCGTTTCGAAGTCGTCGACCTTGACGGCCGGCGTATCGACAAGGTTCTCGCGTCGCGGCTGCCAGGCGTTCACCGCCGCGCCAGCTGACCAGGAAGTCCAGCGCGAAATTTGCGGGTTGGCCCCGCCTGCGGAATCGGAACGACAGCATGTTTGTTCAACCGCAACGACCTCGCCTAGGCTCAGGAACCCTAGGCGAGTTCGCCGGTGTTGAGAGCTACGCTGCTTTTGGACTCGCTGGCCTTCGCATCAGCCTCGCGGGCAATTTTCAGCGCCCGTGCCCACCACGAAATGTCTGCGAGCAAGCCCTTTGCCGCCTGATTGAGGTGCTCGAATTCCTCGAGCTTCTTCGCCCCGCTCATCACCTGGGCCATGTCCCCCCAGACGATGTGCACGGCATTGCGTACGGGTGCCATCTGAAGTTCGACAGCGTGCAGGCGCAGCTGTTCGATCGCGCGCGCACCACCGACGCCACCATAGCCGACAAAGCCCACGGGCTTCTTGTTCCATTCGGTATAGGCGTAGTCGAGCGCGTTCTTGAGCACGGCTGTCGGACCGCGGCTGTATTCGGCGGCAGTGAAGATGAACCCGTCAAACGTCGCGACGGTCTTCTGCCAGCGCTGAGCCACCTCGCTCTTCGGAGGCACATACAGCGAGGAGCCCAGCTCGTCGAAGAATGGAAGCGGGAAATCGCGAAGGTCCAGCACTTCGACGTCGATGTCGGAGTTTTCCTTGGCGAGCTTGGCGAACCATTCGGCGGGCTTGTCGGCGAAGCGGTTCGCGCGCGTGGAGCCTATCACTAGAGCGATTTTCGGTTTAGACATTGCAGGTGACCTCTCGATATCTGGTATCCATAAGATACCGGCACTACATAAGTGACTAAATCGGGAGGCCGCAAGGAGGCACTTTTTTGAAACCTAGGCACCTGCACCTCAGTGAGGATTGCCGCGCGGTTAGTGGCATCCTTCAGCGCGTCGGCGATAAATGGACCGTTCTGGTCGTTACCAAGCTCGGCGCCGGTCGCCTGCGCTTCAGCGAATTGCGCGAAGCTGTCGGCGGCATCTCGCAGAAAATGCTCACCGCCACGCTGCGTGGGCTGGAACGCGACGGCTTCGTCGTGCGAGAGCAGTTCCCGACCATACCGCCGCGTGTCGAGTATGAACTCACCGACCTGGGACGCGAACTGCTCGAACCGGTCACCGCACTCGCGCACTGGGCGCGCCGCAACTGCGATCGCGTCGCAACGGCCAGGGAACGCTTCGACAAGGTCGCCGGCGTCGCGAACGACCACAATGAAGACGCCGACAACTGCATTGGAAAATCAGCGGATGAGACGGCTCTAATGCGGGCCGCCCTGAAGTGTGCGGCGGTTGGCGACAGGCACAAGCCAGAATCAGCCGAACAGCTACTCCGCCGGCACTGGTTTCGGCCGGCCCTCACTGTCCAGCGCCACCATGATGAAATCGGCGTCGGTGACCTTCTCCATCAGTTCCTGCAGGTAGCGCTGCGCCCACGCCTCGACCTTTAGTGTCATGGAGGTGCGCCCTACGCGCGTGACATGGGTGTAGACGCAGAGCGTGTCGCCGATCTTCATCGGTTTCGCGAACGACATCTCCTTGACCGCCGCCGTCACGACCCGGCCCTTGGAGCGTTCGGCGGCGCGAATGCCGCAGGCAAGATCCATCTGCGCCATCACCCATCCGCCGAAAATATCGCCCGCCGCGTTGGCGTCGGACGGCATGGCGAGCGTCCGCAGTGTCAATTCGCCGGTCGGCCGCCCATCCGCGTAGTGAACCATCGCGTACCCTCAAAAACAAAACACAGCTTCCGCTATCCGTGACCGGCCTGCACGTCAACGCAAACACGGATGCATTGAAGGCTGACAAGCATTCATGATGTTCATATCGTGCTGGCTCATGGCAGCAGGACGTCACTATGCCGCTTCAGATCAATCGCATTATCCCTTATTCCAAAGATGTTGATGAGGCAGTCCGCTTCTATCAGATGCATTTCGGTTCCAGAGCCATCGCGAAGATGGCGATCGGATAACCGAGTTGATCAATCCGACGGGAGGCGAGGGCCTTATGATCCATGCGGCCAGTAAACGGCAGAAGCGGCCAATCCACCGTGAAGCTTGTCTTCGATGTGAGGGACGTCGAAGCGTTCAAACAGAAGTGCCTGGCAAATGGTCTCGCGTTTGGCTCACTCCACCAGGCCGAAGGCTACCTTTTTTGCAAATGCCCGCGACCCCGACGGAAACCCGATATCAATCTCAAGCCGGGCTTTCCGTGGCGAGATCAATCCATCACCGCCCGCTTGATCCCAGTCGCTTTTCTCATAGGCGGATGCCGCAAGTGGCCTCGACGACCGGGCTTGCGGGGAGCCGCTAATCTCGACATCTCTTGTCGCTCGGTCAGGATCTCGGCCGGTTCATGCAGACCTTCGACTTCATCATCGTCGGTTCTGGCTCGGCAGGCTGCGTCGTCGCTGAACGCTTGTCGGCCAACGGCCGCTTCTCCGTGCTGGTGATCGAGGCGGGCGGCACCGACCAGCGTTTTTTCGTTCAGATGCCCCTCGGCTATGGCAAGACCTTCTACGACCCTGCGGTCAATTGGAACTACAGGACCGAACCCGATCCGGGCCTTGCTGGCAACGCCGATCACTGGCCGCGCGGCAAGCTTCTTGGCGGATCGAGTTCGATCAACGCCATGGTGTGGATAAGAGGCCACCCCGCCGACTACGATGGCTGGAGGGATCAGGGAAATCCCGGTTGGGGGTACGACGATTTGCTGCCAGCCTTCAAGGCGATCGAAGACAACGCCGCCGGGGCCGACGAATGGCGAGGCGGCGGAGGTCCGCTTCACGTGACCGATTGCACGACAGACGACCCATCCGCTTACCGATCGATATCTCAAGGCAGCACGATCAGGCAGGGCTGCCGCTCAATCCGGATTTCAACGGCGCCACGCAGGAGGGCGTCGGCATCTACCAGATCTCGACGAGAAACGGACGGCGCATGTCGGCCGCACGCGCCTTCCTGCGGCCTGCCATGAAGCGCAAGAACGTTCGCGTCGAGACGAATGCGCTGGCGACGAAGTATCTTGTTCGAAGGCCGCAGGGCGGTTGGCGTCGAATACGAGCAGAATGGGACGAAGCATACGGCGCGCGCCGGCCGCGAGGTTATCGTTTCCGGCGGTTCGATCAACTCGCCGCAGCTTCTGCAACTGTCCGGCGTCGGGCCGGCCGAGCACCTGCAGAGCGCCTCGGGATCGACATCGTCCATGCCAACGAGAATGTCGGCCGCAATCTCGAGGATCACGTCGGCATCAACTATACATTCAAGGGTCGCGAACCGACGCTGAACCAAATTCTGCGTCCATGGTGGGGCAAGCTTCTGGTAGGCATGCAGTATGTCTTCCTGCGCACCGGGCCGCTGTCACTGTCGATGAACAATGCCGGTGGGTTCTTCCGCACCGATCCATCGTCTGCCTCGCCCAAATATGCAGCTGTATTTCCAGGCGTTCTCGACGGTCATCCCAAAGACGGGCGAACGCCCGATCCTGACGCCGGATCCATGGCCGGGCTTTTCCATCGGTCTTTCCAACTGCCGCCCGACCAGCCGCGGGGAGATCATGATCCGCACGAATAACCCGCGCGAACATCCCAGGATCGTTGCGAATGCGCTGTCGACGGATGCGGATGTGGCGGAGATGCTCGCGGCGGTCAAGTTCGTGCGCAAGATCGCGGCACAGCCGGCCATGGCGGAGGTCATCGTAGAAGAGATCCTGCCCGGACCATCGATCACGTCGGACAGCGACTTGATCGACGATTTCCGGAAACGCTGCGGTACGGTCTATCATCCTGTCTCGACCTGCCGCATGGGACCTGATCCGGCGACGTCGGTGGTCGACGCCCGGTTGAAGGTTCACGGGCTGGAAGGTTTACGGGTCATAGACGCCTCGATCTTCCCGGACAACATTTCCGGCAATACCAACGCCCCCTCCATCATGACCGGATGGAAGGGCGCGGAACTGGTGCTGGAGGACTGGCGATGAATAGTAAGAACACTCGAACTCCTCTCCCCCACACAGTGGGGGAG
The DNA here is from genome assembly GCA_963829135.1 of uncultured Alphaproteobacteria bacterium. GTDB lineage: Bacteria > Pseudomonadota > Alphaproteobacteria > Rhizobiales > Rhizobiaceae > Kumtagia. The sequence goes on from CAWHHO010000005.1 coordinate 890,236, forward strand.
AGGATGGCCCGAAGGGCCGGTGAGGGGGCATGGCCGATCCAACACGCAGCCGGCGAAATGTGGGCACGACTGAACGCGCTCGCACCCTTCGGAATGGAGGTAATAGCGCGGAGGGTAAGCTATGGAATGAGTTGAAGGACCGCCGGCAGGGTGGTTACAAATTCGTTCGGCAACTCCCAATCGGACCCTACTTCGCCGATTTTGCTTGTAGAGAAGTACGGCTGGTCATTGAAGTTGATGGCAGCCAGCACGCGTATGACTCCCGCGATCGCCGTCGAGACGAATTCATGCGATCTGCGAAATATTCGGTGCTGCGGGTTTGGAACGTTGACGTTCTGAAACATACATCCGAAGTTTGCGAAACAATTCTGGCTGCGTTGGATGGCAGACTGAAATCGAGATACCGTTGCCCACGACCTGAGGTTTGTAGCAGCAAGCGATGGAAAATAGCCCCCTCACCGGCCCTTCGGGCCACCTCTCCCCCACCTCGTGGGGGCGAGGAGATGCCCAGCGGAAAGCTATGAAAATTACCGACGTTAAGACGTGGGTTGTCGGCAATCCGCCTCCCGGCATCGGCGGCCGCTATTTCATCTTCGTCAAGCTTACGACGGATTCCGGCGTTGTCGGTTATGGAGAGGCATATAGCGCCACGTTCGGCCCGCACATTACCGCCAGGATGATCGAGGACCTCGCCGAGCGTTACCTTGTCGGCAACGATCCCCACGACGTCGAAGTCTTCTTCCGCCGTGCCTACTCCTCGGGTTTCTCGCAACGGCCGGACATCTCGGTGATGGGCTGCTTCTCGGCACTCGAGATCGCTTGCTGGGACATTATCGGCAAGGAAGCCGGCAAGCCCGTATACAAGCTGCTCGGCGGCCAGGTGCATGAGCGTTTGCGCACCTATACCTACCTTTATCCGACAGCGGGCAGCGTCGTTCCCCTCGAAGCCGGCACCGGTCAATGTCTACAACGATCCCGACCTCGCCGCCGCCTGCGCGCTGGACTATGTGCGCCAGGGCTTCACCGCCGTGAAGCTCGATCCCGCCGGCCCATACACAGTTTATGACGGCCATCAGCCGCGGCTAGACGATATCGACCTGTCCGCCCGCATGATGAAGGCGATCCGCGAGGCTGTCGGCAACAGGGCAGACATTCTGTTCGGCACGCATGGGCAGTTCACGGCCTCCGGCGCGCTGCGCATGGCGCGGGCCATCGAACCGTATGACCCGCTTTGGTTTGAGGAGCCGGTGCCGCCTGACATGCCCGAGGTCATGGCGCAGGTCGCCCGCGGCACAAGTATTCCCATCGCCACTGGCGAACGGCTTACCACCAAGTTCGAGTTTGCCCGCGTTATCGAAACCCGCGCGGCTGCCATCCTTCAACCCGACCTCGGCCGCTCCGGCGGTATCCTGGAAACCAAGAAGATCGCGGCCATGGCCGAGGCCTACCATATCCAGATCGCCCCGCACTGCTATTGCGGCCCAATCGTTGGAGCAGCCAACATTCAGCTTGCCGCGACCCTGCCCAATTTCCTCATTCTGGAATCCCTCAAGCAATGGGACGGATTCCACGAAACGCTGCTCAAGAAGAAAATCGAATGGCAGGACGGCTATGTCATCCCCTCGAAGGAGCCCGGCTTAGGCGTCGAACTGAATGAGTCGGTCTGTGAAGCGCATCCCTATGATGGAAAGCTCCTCCATCTGGAGATGACGCAGCAGGCGATTTCCTAACGACTAAACGCTCTGCGAAGCACTTGTCAGGCTTTAGCCACCGCCTGCCGGGCAATTTACCCAACGGTTTCAAAGCCCTACGTCGATTGGCGGCGGCAACTGCATGGGAGTGGGCCGGAATTGGCGGGCGCTCCCACCGAAATAAAGTATAAGACGCAGAACAAAGCATACGTTTCACTGACTAGGAAGTTTCCTGACAGCAACAGACTTCCAGCCTCATTTTCCCGGCTAAATGGCCGTTTACTATACAAAAAGCCGTGCCGGGCGCGCCCTATTCCAAACCATAAAAAAGAATGTATGCTTTATTAACTATCAGTAAATGGCCAAGCGCCACGAGCGTACGAGTAGGAGGGGTAGGTGGCATGAATCTCGCGAACATTCTCACTCGGCGGGATCCTTTGAAGAGGGCGTTTGTTACCCTCGAAGATGGAATGTCGGATGTTCTGAAGGAGGAATTCCTGCTGCCCTCGGAAGGCTCTCCAATAGAGACCGACTCGGCACACCCGGAGATGCAGGCGGATACTCTCGAGCAGGCGGCCGTCGACGAAGAAATGCCTGCGGCTGCGGAGTTTGAGCAGCCTGTCGAAGAGGCTGCGGAGCGGTTCACAGCGCACACCCAGCAGCGCCTCGCCGGCTATGCGGCATACGAGGATGCGCGCACCCGTGCCCAGGACGATCTGAACCGCATCAGCGAAGCACTCTCAGGCATCCTGACCTCGCAGCACATAAGCCGCGAGTTCCTGAACGACATCTACGCCGACATTCATCGCGCCAACGAGTTGGAGAACGCCAACGTCGCCTTCGCCGTTGAAAACCGCCGCTTGTCGGACCGGCTGGACAAGCTGGAAAAGCTGCGTGCGCGCTATGACCAGCTGGTGGAGGTCCTGAAGCGCCGCGAGCAAAAGCTCCTCGCCGAAGCCGAAGCTGCACGCGAGACGCTCGCTGCCCTCCGGCTTGAGATGGTCGAGGCGCGCAACACGATTTCGCGCAGCGAATCCATGCACGGCGAATTGCAGAGCGCGCTTGCCGCCCGCACCAACGAGGCAGAGCGCTTCATGCGTGAGGCCGAAATCCTTCGCGAGAAGAATGTCAGCCTGTCGGTAGAGCTCGATCTGGTTCAGAAGAAGCATTCCGATGCGCGCCGCCGCGCGGATGAATTGTCCACGCTCCACACCAATGATTCCGCCCGCCTCGCGGACGTGATGGCCAGGCTGGTCGCCGAGGAAAGCGAAAGCACGCGGCTGCAGAAGCACAACGACGCGCTCGAGGCCAAGCTGGTCGAGGCCAACGAGAACGCCTCGCGGTTTTCATCCGAACTCAATGAGCGCGACAAGCGACACCAGAGCGAGAACCAGGCGCTGCGCGCGGAGATCCAGGCGCTCAACCTGCGGCTTCAGACGGCGACAAGTGAACAGCGCGATACGGCCGGCGACGTGAACAACCTTCGCTCGAAGCTGAGCGAGACGGAGTCCGAAAAGCACGTGCTCGAAAAGAAGTTCGCGGCGGTGTTCAGCGAACTCGAACTGGTACAGCGCCAACACACGCAGGCCGAGGCCGCAACGGGTGACGCGGGCGACTTCGACCAGCAACGCCGGGAGATGCAGGCCGAGATCGCCGAGTTGCGCTCGACGGTCGATCAGCTTCGGCAGTACGAGACGCTCTACAACACAGCGAAGTCGCGCAGCCGCAACAAGGCGGAAATCGCCCAGGGCTTCTCGGTCAATAATGGAAAGATCGTGCCGGAATTCACGTCCTCCAAACAGGCGCGCGCTTCGTAGGCTGTGCTACGACGGGGTGAGGACGAAGCCTTGCTGGGTGGGCCGGGGAACGACCTGCTTGGTATTGCCGTCTACTCAGCCCGCCCCTCGCGCATCGCCCCCAAGCCCTCCTGCGTTGGCGAGCAGGAATAGCGAGACAACGGCAATCAAAGTGAAGGCGCTCGAATAGAGCGGCGGAACCGGCAAACCGGCAGCGGTGTTCATCAGGCAGGCGCCAACCACGCCGACGCCATAAGCGCCGCCGAAGACCAGCGCCAGCCGCGCTCGTGCAGCGTCATTGCGAGACAATAGGAATGCGACCGCAAGCGTAAAGAGCATCGCCGCAATCAGCCGCGACGATAGCGGATCTTTCGCCCAGTTGAAGACCAACGGATAGCCCGTGGCCGGCGCCGCAAAGAGGGCAATTCCCCAAATGCCCAGAACGATGCCGGCGATGACGAGCCATGCGGTAACAGGCAGGCGTGGAGGGATGGCGTCCCGGCCACCGCCGGACCGCACGAGCGAGATCAGGGAACCGGCCGACAGCACGATGACAACGGCGAAGAATCCGTAGGTGACAGGTGCCAGGAAGTTCAGTCTGTCGAGGTGGAGCGCCACGATCACCAGCGTGAGGGGCATCAGGTAGACCGCAATCAGCGTCAGATACAGCCGCGTCCTCGATTCACTCGGCCGCTCGAGCACAACGATCCCAGCCAGCCCAAACGCCAGCGCGGCGGCGGCCAGCATGCGTGAGGCCACAGGCGGAAGGTCCCAGGCGAAACTCGGCGACAGGTCAAGCCACCAGAACGGAGCGCCCAACAGCCCGCCGATCGCGGTGGAGATGACCACGAACTTCGCCAGTGCGCCCTCGCCCGTCGGCCCCAGATCGCTTTTGCCCCAGCGCCGAAACCCGACGACAAGGCAGACCAGCAAGAGCAAGACCGCTATCGCGAACAATGTGCTGTCGGACATGCTGCTTCCTCCCTGCTATGCGCCAAGGATTGCAGGATTGTCCCAATGCGCAAGTACGGCCTTTCGGAATTTAGCGCTGGAGTGCGATATTGGCCGGCTGGAACTTGAGTGGACCACCCCGCAGTTAGCACCCGCGCGGACTATCAGGTTCGATGCACCGAGGCTTCGGATCCGTCGCCGATCTGTCGCACCAGTGACGCCGTAGCGATGAGCGAGGCCATGTCGGCGATGATCGGTTCGACATGCGTCTTGTAGTCGAGCGGGACCGAAATGGCCGGCAGCTCGAAGAAATTCTTGGGTGTAGGCAGCAGCAGGAACCCGTCGCCGGCGCTGAGCGCGATGCGCGCAGGCTCGCCCGGCCAGGTTTCGCCCAGCCATTGGAGAGCTTGCGCCATACGCCCCCGCACCAGGGGAAGCGCCGCCTCGGTATTGTCGGTCTGAAACTTATATCTTTCATCGATCGCAGCCACACCGCTATCGATCTGGTGGATCGAACGGCCGAAAAGATCGCGGAAGAAGGAGACGACATGACCTTCCTTGCGCGTCGCGACAAGCGTTCCCGGGAACGGCGTCTGCGTCTGGAAAGCGACGACCACGCCATGGAAGGACGTGACGTCTGATTTGCTCATACCCTGCTTGAGCGTCGCTTCGTAAAGTTCGAACGGGAAGCCGCCATAATTGCCGGAAACGACATCGTCGAAGGTCTGATTGTCGAACGAACCGACAATCTCCTTCGGGAGCCGGTCGAACGATTCCGGCGTCACGCCCCTGCTGTAGCGGACATTTTCGATGAAGCCGAAGATGATCGGCAGCACGTCCGAACGGAAGGATTGCTGAATGCCGCGCGCCGGTTTGATCGCACGGGAATAGACATAGGCGAGGAGTGAAAAGCCGATCACATAGAGAAAGACGTGAGGAGCCGAGGTCCACTTCTCATTGACATCGGCGACACCGTTGAATGCAAGTGCCAGACCGATGACAAGAGCGAAAACCAACCCCAGGAACACCGGCACGCGCCACATGACCTGACGATGCGCCGAACGCGCTTCTGCTCATAGTCGGCAATCTGCTGACGGATCGCCGCTAGCACCTTCTCGTCCGGCAGGAATTCGTTCGCTTGCATCGGTCTCCCCTGATTTGCAGACATTTGCGGCAAACGTCGCGCGCAATGCAAGTAGTCGATGGGCAAGCCATGAAAACGCGCGTTGCTGATGCGTGAATCACCGACTAAAAATGCTCCGATTTCCGCGCTAGACGAGGCGGCAGCAAGGGTTGCAAATTCCTCCGACACTATTCCGGAAATTGCGCCTCCCGGCTTGAAATCAGGCCTACGAACTGCGATCCTGCGACGGATAAGAGTCGGCCTATACTTGGGGCTTGGCTGACTTCAGAAAATACAGATCAACCTTCGAAACTGCCGTTCCTCACCGCAGTGCAGTTCCTTCAGTGCATTTTGGGGGAGTGCCAGCAGTCTCCCGATCGACAGCGACAGCTGATTTTCCCGGTTGTCCATGTCACGGGGAAGTCGATGGCATTCTTGGGCTTCGCCTGCATTCAGCGCATCCTTTCGTGGGCCCCACGAGGCAAGCGCAGTCTAGCAGTTGCCCTAGCGCTCACTGGCGTGCTTTCCGCCTGCCAAGATACCGCCTATCTGGAAAACGGCATTGGTGCGCAGCTGCCGGCGGCAGATATCGCCCAGTCGACCGCACTCCAGAACCAGTATTTCGGACACCTTTGCGCGCAGGTAGGATACACCAGCTGCACGACCTTGCCGACAATAGACCAACCGATGTGGACGCTCATTGTCCGCCAGGGAATGAACGATATAGACCGCCGTTGCGACGCGTATCTGCAATGGCTTGACAACAAGAAGCGGTCCAAAGGACCGTTGATCGCGCAGTCGAACGCGGTCTCCGCCACCACGCAGGCGATCATCCAGATCGTCAGTCCGGGGAGCGCCGCGATTTCGATAGTCGGCGTTGCCTTCGGGCTGCTCAACCAAAGCATCGAGAACTATCATTCGCGGCTGCTGCTGGAAATCGAGTCGTCCACCATCAATTCGGTCGTCCTGCGGGCTCGCCATGATTTCCGGATGGCTGTTCAAAACAAGACATTCTCCAATCGTCCCGATGCGGAATACGCGCTGCGAGAATATCTGAAGCGGTGCCTGCCCTTCGCCATCGAAACCCAGATCAACGACCTGTCGACACTGGGGTCGCGCGGCATCGCCGCGTCTGAAGACAACACGATTTTCCAGACCCCGGCACTTGGCGAGCAACTCAGGAGGGATTTGCCGGATTCGTCGAGAGACGATCTTCGCCGCACAGAGCGAAAGCCGGTCAGAGACGACGGTACGGTGGCCCAGATGGACACGGGAGCAAAAACAGCGATCGAAAAGGAATACACAACCAGCGGCGTCGAAACCATCCAGCAGAAGCTTTGCGTTCCTGGATCCGGCACATTCGACAAGCCGACACGCACAGCGATCACAACCATGGAAGAGGCGTTGCGGCTGCCATCGCAAAACGGGACAATCGATACCGCCACCGAACGCGACATCATCTCGGACGAACCGAACGGTTGTTCCAGCTTGAGCTCCGGGGCCGCGAATACCTACGAGAAATTCCGTTTCCGCCGCGACGGAAATTTCAGCAGCGAGCAGAAGGTCAAGCAGTTCCAGGCTGCGCTCTACTCCTGCGTAGGCGACATCGAACTCGCCAGGGCGAAGACCTTCGAAGGCAAGCCGGTCTGGGGGCGTTCATCACCGGAAAGCTCGATGAGACCACTCGAAGGGCGGTTGTGTTCGTGGCTTCGGAAATTGTGGTCGACGCGGGTGCCGGATCGAGGAGTTCTGGCGTTCTTTCCGGCAATATGACCAGTGAGATCGAGGCATGCCAATTCTGACCGGGAACTCCACTCCGTAACGGGGGAGAATGGATTATGGCAGACTTTTTTCAGGTGCCATTCAACGTTCCGCTTCGCGCGGAGCCGCGAAACGCGTCGGGCTTCACGGCTCCGAAGATCGAAGTCGATCCCAGCGACAAGCTCGAGATCGTCGGCGCGGAAATTGCTGATCCGGTCCTGACTGCGAAAAAATGGGTGAAGGTGAAATGTGCGAAGGGCGAAGGATTCGTCGACCGAAAGTTGCTTACGCCATTCGCAGCGTTGCCCCCGCGACCCGACGAGGATCTTCCAATCGAATTGCGCCGCGCGATAGAGGTCGAGTACTTGCAAAGCTTTGCTTTGAGAACGCTCTGTTCTTCGGTTCCAATTCCGCGTTCATCCTCGCGCTTGCATTCAGTGCGACAGGATCGAATGGACCCCAACAACCGCAAAGGCCTCAGACAATAACGACCGCTTCGGAATTTTCGCGCTGACGCGAAAGCAGTGGGACGAAGCGCTAGCCAAGCCGAATGCACCAGCGGGTATCGAACCGGACAATATTCAGAGCAGCCGGTCGCAGTGCGAAATAGTCGCTTTCATCACGGGGGCGGATTGGGCCGCGATTTCCGACACCATACCTGAAGGCATCAAGGCGGTCGATCTCTACCTCGCATTCCTTGTCGGCGCAAACACCGCGAAGAAGATCCTGCACGCCGCCGACGAAAAGCCGATTTCCGCAGTCTTGAGCGCCGAGGAAATGGAGCCCGCCTTAGCCGCACTCAAATCCGCGGTTCCGAAGTTCGAAGCCACGACCCCAAAAAAAGCCGCAATCGATCTTCTGGTCGAAAAACTGGACTTTGCGCTCGAATTCGTTCGGGCGTTCGCCGAAACGCTGGTCGCCGTGGATTTGCCGGGTACGCAGGATGTCATCGTCAAGACTGAGGACGATATCGCATCCGAGGAAGAATCGGAGGGCACCGACGACACGATCGAACCCGGTGAGGTCATCGGCCCTGTGATTGTCGATCCTCCAGAAGATCAACCCTCCGACAGTTCCCTCCTGATTTCGGAAGCGCATCTCATCGCCATGTGGAGGCGATCGCTCTTCCCAATAGACGGTCGGGGCATCATTGTGTTCGGTCTCCGGGGCTGCCTGCCGTTGGATCCTTCAGGTACGGATTTCGCCAAGTCGCACAAGGTGACGTTGCAGAGCATCGACTACCGAAAGATGCGCTGCACATTCGGTCAATGGCGTCCGGCAAAGGCTTCGCGCTGTTCCCCGGCTCGACAGTTCCGCAGGCGCCTTTGATTGAGGAAGCGTTCAGAAAACGTGGCGAAGGGGTAAATCAGCTTGGACGCGGCCGGTATCGAAATTATTTTCCGAGCTGGCACAAGCGGCGGGAGGGGAAGAGCGGACACTGGGCGCTGTTCAGGATTCCGACACGACATTCCAGCGTACCGCGGACGATATGGACTACGATGCCGAGGACCGATGGGATGTCGGCCGCCCGGCGACAACATCCATTGTGCCTTCAACAGCAACGACGGCAACATCATGAACGACCCGTTTTCCAGCGCCGGCTGCCAGGTGATCGCGGGTTCGGTGATAAAAGGGCGACGCGACAGCGAAAGCGGTCCTTGGAAGAAGTTCATCGCGTCTTTCCTGCCGGACAACCGGCAGAAGGGTGTCGAGTATGTGCTGTTCGATGCCCGCGAGATGCAGCAGATGATCCTCACAAAGATGGCAGGCAAAAGCAGTCGTCTTGCGGATGGGGTCGGAGGGCCCTCTGGTGAAGAAGCTGCAGGTCCGCCTGGCCCAGCGCTTGAGCGTGCAGATCAAGCTGGACGGCAAGTTTGGCGCGCAAACGTTCCGCGCCATCATCGACTTCCAGCAGCGAAATTTCGGAAGAAACGCCGATGATGGCATCGTCGGCCCGGAAACTGCTGAGAAATCGGGCTTTTCGCTTCCGCTATTTGATTTCGACCGGGCCGATGTCGGGCATTCCCGATCCCAACCTCTCCACGGAAACCGGATCGACCGGTGCCGCCTCGACGGGTGGGATGTCATCGACCGGAACTACGGGAGCGACAAGGCTGTCACAACGACCGAACAAACACTTGTGCAGGGGACGCTCCTTTCCCGCGAGTATGTTCGCGCGGTTTTGCCCCCGGCCGGGCCCGGCGGAAAGCGGGCGATCTATGACGCCTATATCGATTTCTTCACATCGACGGCGTGCCAGGAGATGCTCAAACGTTTTCACATCAGCGAATTCAAGAAGCGCCTTAGCGCATTTTTTCGCCCAGGCAGCACAGGAGACCGGCGGTTTCACCTCTGTGAGGGAGTGGCTCTTCTACACGACGGTGGGCGCGGTCCGCGACGCATGGAAGGCCGTTGAGGCGCTCCGTCAGCGATAGGTTCATCCAGCGACAACCTATTGCAGAAGGAGGTGGCGCTGGGGAACTGGGCCTACAACGGCCGGCTGGGAAACCGGGAAGGCACGGTAACGATGGGTTCAACTACCGCGGGGGCGGCGTGTTTCAGACGACCGGTCGTTAGGTCATATCGCGACAAGGGGTTGCTCGCCGGCGTCGACCTCGAAGGCGATCCGTCATTGATCGACAACCGGAATTTACAAATGCTGGCGGCATGCGCCGAGTGGGCATCCTTCAACGGGAACGCATTGGCCGATGCCGACAAGATCAAGAAGATTTCCCGAGCCATCAATCGAGGCGACGCGAACTCGGCAAAGCAAGCCAACAGGCGAGAGCGCAAGGATCGAACTGTTTCAGAAGCTCAGACGGCTCATCTAAAGGGCAGGCTCGCGGGCCGAAAACAGCGGGCGCTCCTGACATCCTCCTGTCAGGAGCCGACTTGGCATCCGCCCGATCCAAATGGGGTGCTTTTCATTTGGCCGGACTCTCCCTAGATTCCAGCCATGGCCAGATCCCCTGAAAAGAATTCGCCGGCAGCGAAGCATGATGGTTTTCGCAAGCGCGGCAACCCGCTAACGGACTATCACGACGCCTCCGAACCGTTGTATCCGCATGGGTTCGGCGAGGCGCCGCAGCCCGAACTCAGCGGCGCGCCAATGTCCGGATCGGTTTCCGACTGGGCTGCTCAGATCGAGAGGGAGGCGGAGGCAGTGAGCGAAGCTCGGCAAGGCCGACCGGCCTCTGATGGCGCACAATCGCGGAGCGCGCCGCATAGCGGCGGCGACAGCGTGAGTGCAAAAAAGAAGAAAATTCCGGAGCGCTCGTCGGCGCCCACCAAGACGGCGCGCGGCACCTCGATGGGTGGCGCAGCGACCGCGCGCGAGCGCGCCGCGGCCGGCCTCAATCCCATCCCTGGTCTGGACATCAGTCTCGAAGACGCCGAGTCGATGCCGAAAGCGGGCGTCACCGCCACGGTGCAGGCTCTGTCGGCGCTGATCGAAAGCGGCAACCCGCTGCATAAGAACGGCCAGATCTGGACGCCGCACCGCCCTGCGCGGCCGGAGAAATCCGAAGGCGGCATCGCCATCCGCATGGAGTCCGACTTCCAGCCGGCGGGGGACCAACCGACCGCCATCAAGGATCTCGTAGAGGGTGTCAACTCCGCCGAGCGCACGCAGGTCCTGCTCGGCGTCACCGGCTCCGGCAAGACCTTCACCATGGCCAAGGTGATCGAGGAAACGCAGCGCCCGGCGCTCATTCTTGCGCCGAACAAGACGCTGGCCGCACAGCTTTATTCCGAATTCAAGAAATTCTTCCCGGACAACGCGGTCGAGTATTTCGTATCCTATTACGACTACTACCAGCCGGAGGCCTACGTCCCGCGCACGGATACCTATATCGAGAAGGAATCGTCTATCAACGAGCAGATCGACCGCATGCGGCACTCCGCAACGCGCTCGCTGCTGGAGCGCGACGACGTCATCATCGTCGCCTCTGTGTCCTGCATTTATGGTATCGGCTCGGTCGAGACGTACACGGCGATGACCTTCCAGATGACGGTCGGCGACCGCATCGACCAGCGCCAGCTTCTGGCCGACCTCGTCGCCCAGCAATACAAGCGCCAGGACATCAACTTCGTGCGCGGATCGTTTCGGGTACGCGGCGACACGATTGAGCTATTCCCCGCCCACCTTGAGGACCGCGCATGGCGCGTCACGCTTTTCGGCGACGAGATCGAGTCGATAACGGAATTCGACCCGCTTACCGGCACAAAGACTGGCGACCTGAAGAGCGTGAAGATTTACGCCAACTCGCACTATGTGACGCCGCGCCCAACGTTGAATCAAGCCATCAAGTCGATCAAGGAAGAGTTGCAGCATCGCCTGCAAGAGCTTGAATTAGCCGGGCGTTTGCTGGAAGCGCAGCGGCTGGAACAGCGCACCCGCTTCGATTTGGAGATGTTGGAGGCGACCGGCTCCTGCGCCGGTATCGAGAACTATTCCCGCTACCTCACCGGCCGTATGCCGGGCGATCCACCGCCGACCCTGTTTGAATATGTCCCGGACAACGCGCTGATTTTTATCGATGAAAGCCACGTAACCGTACCGCAGATCGGCGGCATGTATCGCGGCGACTTCCGCCGCAAGGCGACGCTGGCGGAGTACGGCTTCCGCCTGCCCTCCTGCATGGACAACCGGCCCCTGCGCTTTGAAGAATGGGACGCGATGCGCCCGCTTTCCGTCGCGGTGTCGGCGACGCCGGGGGGGTGGGAGATGGAAGCGGCCGGCGGCGTGTTTGCCGAGCAAGTCATTCGTCCGACAGGACTGATCGACCCACCGGTTGAGGTCCGTCCGGCCAAGACCCAGGTCGACGATGTCGTCGGCGAAATCCAGGAAACCACGGCCAAAGGATACCGCACGCTGGTCACTGTCCTGACCAAGCGCATGGCCGAAGACCTGACGGAATATCTGCATGAGCGTGGCGTTCGCGTCCGCTACATGCACTCAGACATCGACACGCTGGAGCGCATCGAGATTCTGCGCGACCTGCGCCTCGGCGCGTTCGATGTGCTGGTCGGCATCAATCTGCTCCGCGAAGGCCTCGATATTCCGGAGTGCGGGTTCGTCGCCATTCTCGACGCCGACAAGGAAGGCTTCCTGCGCTCCGAGACATCGCTGATACAGACGATCGGCCGTGCTGCGCGCAACGTTGACGGCAAGGTCATTCTCTATGCCGACAACGTCACCGGCTCGATGGAGCGGGCGATGGCCGAGACCAGCCGCCGCCGCGAAAAGCAGATGGCGTGGAACGAGGCGAACGGGATCACGCCGGAAAGCGTCAAGTCGCGCATCGCCGACATTCTCGATTCTGTTTACGAAAAGGATCACGTCCGCGCCGATATTTCGCAGTTCACCGACAATGCCGGCGCGATGATGGGCAACAATCTCAGGGCGCATCTTGAAGCTCTTGAGAAGCAGATGCGCGACGCTGCCGCCGATCTCGACTTCGAACGCGCCGCACGCCTGCGCGACGAGATCAAGCGGCTGCGCGAAATGGAGCTGGCGATCTCAGACGATCCGCTGGCGAAATATGCCGATATGGAGAGCCCGGTTTCGGGTCGCGAGAAGGGCAAGCACAATAAGGGCCGCGCGCTGCACAAGGCGGTTGACGACAATGCGGTTTCGCCCCAGGACGTTCGTACCAGGGAGCGCGCCGCCTCCGGCAAATCACTCTTCGCCAAGCCCGGCCTGGACGAAATGGGCCGCGCCGGCGACTATGCGATACCCGCAGGCCGCAGCAGCCAGCCATTGTTCCAGAAACCGTCGCTGGACGACATGGGACCCGGCACGGATATGCCTACCCCGGCAGGCGCCGTTTCCCGCTCGCTGTTCAAGAAGCAAAGTGCGTCGGAAGCGCATGGAGCCGATTACGGAACGCCGGATGATGGCGGGCGAGGCCGGAGCGGCCGGCCAGCCGCCGCGCCAGACAGCGCGAGGGAGGGAAAAACATTGTTCCGCAAGAACTCGCTCGACGAGATGACCGTTCGCCGCACCGAGAAGCCGGTCGATGGCGTCAAGCCGGTCAAACGGGAAAAGGTTGGCATCGGCAGCTACGAAGACCCGGGCGATACACGCAGTCAAGGCCGGCGATCCAAGAAGAGCGGCAGGCCGGGGCGGTGAGGCCCCTCAGCTGCGACTTGCCTTACGAGATGCTCGTGCTATTTTTTGCCAATGAGCAAGCTGGAACAAATAGAGAAGTCAGTCTCGGCCTTGTCCGACGAGGATTTAAGGCGCTTTGTTGAATGGTTCACCGAGTTGCGCTGGCAGCGATGGGACAGGCAACTTCAAGCGGATGTCAAGGCAGGGAAACTCGACAGCATGGCGGAGGAGGCTCTCGCTGAGTTTAGCGCCGGTCGTACGCGGCCACTGTAAATCATCATACGACGTCGAAATTCTGGGCGGCGTACAACAACCTTCCGGAGCCTGTTCAGAGGCTGGCAGATCGGAATTTTGAGCTGCTTAGTGGGGATCCATGGCACCCCTCGCTGCATTTCAAGCGAGTGGGGCGCTATTGGTCGGCTAGGGTCGGGCTCGACCATAGGGCGCTCGCAGCGGAGAGCGGCGAAAATATCGTGTGGTTCTGGATCGGCGACCACGGCGATTATGAACGGCTTATCCGATAAGTCCGCATCCACAACGACAGGCTGCTTCCCAGTTCCAATCCCGAGAAATCGAAATCATTTGATCGCCTTTCAGGCGCCGCAGGCAATCGGCTCCTTGCGCTGCCGCTTCTCACCTGCCAATAGTCGATCGATGGAATCAGCCAGCGCGCAGCCTGCCACTCCTACCGGGCCGGCTTGGCCGAAAATCCTCTCCGCCTATGCAAAGCCGCATCGCGGCCGCAGCGCAGTCGAACTCACCATTACGGCCATCCCCTTTGCATGCCTGTGGGCGCTCACCTGGGCCGCTGTACACTATGGCTACTGGATCGGCCTGCTCTTGATAATCCCCGCCGCCGGCTTCCTGCTGCGGTTGTTCATGATCCAACATGATTGCGGACACCGCTCCTTCTTCGCGCACAAGCAGAGCGACGACTGGACCGGTCGGGTGATCGGCGTGCTGACGCTGACGCCCTACGACTATTGGCGGCGCGCCCATGCCGAGCACCATGCATCGGCAGGCAATCTCGACCGCCGCGGCATTGGCGATATCAATACACTGACCATCGCCGAGTACCGCGCACTCTCGCGCTGGGGACAGCTTGGATATCGCCTTTACCGGCACCCGATCGTTATGTTTGGCATCGGCCCGATCTACCTGTTTCTGCTGAAACAGCGGCTGCCATTCGGCATGATGCGACTGGGAGCCGAGCCGTGGGTCTCCACCATGCTGACCAATGCCGGCATCGCAATAGTCGCCGGCCTGCTGATCTGGTCAGTCGGGTTGTGGCTGTTTCTTGTCATTCATCTGCCGATTGTTGTCATCGCGGGCGCAGCGGGCATCTGGCTGTTCTATGTTCAGCACCAGTTTGAGGAAACTCATTGGGACCACGATCCCAGTTGGAAGTTCCAGGACGCCGCGTTGCATGGGTCGTCGCATTACGACCTTCCGGCCGTGCTGCGTTGGCTGACCGGCAATATCGGCGTGCATCACGTCCACCACCTGTCCAGCCGAGTACCCTACTATCGGTTGCCCGAGGTGCTGCGCGACCATCCGGAACTGCGAGCAGTGGGCCGCATCACAATGCTCCACAGCCTCAGCTGCGTTAAACTCGTCCTCTGGTCCGAAAGCCGGCGCAAGCTGATATCCTTCCGCGAGGAAAGGCTTGCCGAAGCCAATTGAACGCTTCATGGATTGGTGAGAAGCCTCACGCTTCGACGGCGTCGAGTCCGGCATTGACCAAATTGAGGGGCAGCCGACGGCCATCGCGCCATGTGGAGGCGATGCCAGAGGCGATCCGCGCGCGCCGCGCGTCGGCCCTGCGTACGAGGCCCAATTCGGCGCAGACAGCTTCTATCGCACGTTCGATCTCCGCGCGCTCCGATGGCTCGAGCGCAAAGTCGCGGTCTGCCAAGCGCGAGCTCTTCAATCCGATCCCTTGTCGTACCATGGCGGAGGAGCTCCTTCCAACTTCGGCGCCGCGTTCCCTCAATGCCGCTCTGAGGGCGACCTTCCCTTAAGGGAACCCCGTGATTGGGATTTCTCAAAGACCCCGCTATTCACTTTTTATTTCAAAAGTGGTTTTTCCGTGAAGCTTCTCGCCGGTTTGCAGGCTTGCGAACTTGCTGCATCAGGCAGAAACGGTGCGAATGGTCCGGAACAGAGTGCGATGAACAGCAGAAGCGAAGACGCAACAGACGTTCCCGGCCCGCGTGAATGGGGCCACGAGGCTGTGGCTCGCATTGAGGCTGACGCCCGCAGATCCGCCGACACACATTTGTGGAAGGTCGATTTGCCGGCGCTCAAAGGAATCGACATCTACTTAAAGGACGAATCGACCCACCCGACCGGCAGTCTCAAGCACCGGCTTGCCCGCTCTCTGTTCCTCTACGGGCTGTGCAACGGGTTCATTCGTGAGGGTACAGCAGTCGTCGAGGCATCGTCCGGATCGACAGCCGTCTCCGAGGCATATTTCGCCCGCATGATCGGGGTGCCGTTCTATGCAGTCATGCCACGCTTGACCTCTCGCGAGAAAATCGCCGCAATCGAGCATCATGGCGGAAAGTGCCACTTCGTCGACGACGGCCGGCGGCTTTATGCAGAAGCTTCAGATCTGGCGCGCACGCTTGGCGGCCACTACATCGACCAGTTCACCTTTGCCGAGCGGGCCACCGACTGGCGGGGCAACAATAATATTGCAGAGTCGATCTTCGAGCAGATGCGCGGCGAGCAGCATCCCATCCCGGCATGGGTGGTGATGAGTGCAGGAACGGGCGGCACCACGGCGACGATCGGTCGCTACATTCGCTACAAGCGCCACGCGACGCGCCTTTCGGTGGTCGACGTGGAGCATTCCGCCTTCTTCGACGGCTACGCGTCGGGAAGCTCCGAATGCCGTTGCGAGACCGCTACCCGCATTGAGGGTATTGGCCGGCCGCGCGTCGAGCCGTCGTTTGTGCCGGGCGTTATCGATCATATGGCTCGCATCCCCGACGCGGTCTCGTTGGCGGCGATGCGCGTTCTGTCGCGGCACCTCGGTCGGCGCGTTGGCGGCTCGACCGGCACCAACTTTGCCGGCGTCTGCCTGAAGGCGGATCGTATGCGTCGGGCTGGCATGGCGGGCTCGATCGTCTCCCTGATCTGCGACTCCGGCGAGCGCTACGCCAACACGTATCACTCCGACGAATGGCTTTCGGCGAGTGGACTGGCCAGCGCTTCGCATGAGCAAAGCTTCGAGCGCTTCCTCTCAGGCGAAGCGTTTGACCTGACTTTCCAGGAATGTGGCGTTAGCCTCTAGACTAGGGCCGGGGCTCCGCGACCACCTTGCGATAAAGATGCCATGTTGCGTGGCCAAGCACTGGAATGACGACAATCAGACCGGCGAAGATCGGGATCGAGCCGAGCGCCAACAGCACGCCGACGATCAACCCCCAACCAGCCATTGCAAGCGGATTCGCCATGACAACGCGGAAGGAGGTCACGATGGCCTCGTACGCGCCGGCATCGCGGTCGAGCAGCAGGGGGAAAGCCACGACAGTCGTGCAAAGCACCAGCGCGGCAAAGACAAAGCCTGCCAACACCCCGACAATGATCAGCTGCCATCCCTGCGAGGTCGTCAGGACATCCGAGACGAAGCTGCTCAGCGAGGCAGGCGCCACGTCACCATAGATCGACATGTAAATCGCCCTGGCCGTCAGCAGCCATGCGATGAACAGGACAACCAGGAAGATGCCGACAACAGCGATGGCCGGAATTGCCGGCGAATGGCGAACGTCGAAAGCGTGTTGCCAGGAGGTGTCCAGTCCAGCCTCGCGCCGCCGGCTGATCTCATAGAGACCGATACCGGCGAATGGACCGACCAGCGCGAAGCCCGACATCAGCGGAAATAGCATCGGCAGCGCGCCATTGCCGGAAGTCCAGGCGGCAAGCACGACACCGATCAACGGGTACACGATGCACAGGAAGGCGATGTGCGACGGCTTGGCCATGAAGTCGTCGAAGCCGAGACGCAGGGCGTCGATAAGGTCGGAAAGCCCTATCTTGCGGATCGTCGGGCGATCGATGCGGCCATCCGCGCTAGCGTAGACGTGAAAATTTGCCATGGCCGTTCCTCTGTCAGGTCGGGTGGTCGCGCATGGCGGGCCGCATCAGGTCGTTCGGCCTCGTCGGACACGACCATGCAGAACTATAGAGCAGTGCCGAGAAATTACCACGCGCAACAGCAGGATTGAGGAAGGTCAATCGCGGGTGACCCGTCCGAAGCCCGGTACCGGCACGCCTTTGGGTACGATCGCCATGACCTTGAACAAATCGCCCATCTGATCTGGGCCCGCCAGCCGCTCCACGGCTGTGCGAATTGCCTCCCGTTCCATGTCGGTCCCATTGCTGCCAAGCCGGCCCGCTCGCTCAAGAAGACCAAGCTCGAGCAGGAATGCGCCCTGGGTCGCGAAATGTACGTCCAGCCCGGCGGCACGCGCAGATACCGCCAGAGCTTGGAAATCAACATGGGACGTGAGGTCGGCCTCTCCCGGGCTCGTCAGCACGTCTTCCGGCCTGTGGTTGCGCACTGCTTGCAGCGTGTCGCCCAGCCCCCACGAGAAGGATCCATAGTCGATGAACAGTCCTGCCCCACCGCTCTCGGCAATCCGCTCTGCAATGGCCTGCATCAGCGCCTCACGCGCTGGCGCCACTTCGAAAATCGTGCCATCTCTGGCGACTTCCGCGCCGGACGGCAGTAACGTCGGGCTGAGCGAGCCGGCACCCGCGCCAAAGGTGAGCTCGCCGACCTGATCCAGCCCGATCGTTCGTTCTCGCCATGCATCCTGCACCTTGATGTACTGGCGGATCGGAAGAGCGTCGAAGAACTCGTTGCCGACGATCAATAACGGGCCATCTGGCAGTTCGCCGATGCTGGTATGCCATCTGAACGGGCCGAGACCATCAAGCGTAGCCGTCTGCACGCCACGCAGCTTTTCGCTGGTCTCGATCAGGTTGAACGTCGCGGAAGCACACAATGCCGGTTCGAGCTTGGAAAGCGTGCGCACGATGTCCTTGGCGAGTGTTCCCCGCCCCGGCCCGATTTCGGCAATTGCGCAACGCGCGGGCTTGTCCAGCGCCCGCCAGGCGCTGGCCAGCCACACCGCCACAAGCTCGCCAAACATCTGGCTGATCTCTGGAGCCGTTGTGAAATCGCCCGCGCGCCCGAACGGATCGCGCGTCGTGTAGTAGCCATGCGCGGGGTCGGACAGGCAGAGCACGAAATACTCCGCAACGCTGATCGGCCCGCCCGCCGCGATCAACGCGGCGATGCGCTCGCTGAGCGGCGTCATGCGGTTCGCGGCGCGGCGGCAGGGCGCGCGGTCGCCATCGCCCAAACGCCCGCAAGCACCATCGGAACCGACAGGACCATGCCCATGGTCAACCAGCCGCCGGACAGGTAGCCGATCTGCCGGTCCGGCTCGCGGAAGAACTCGACGAAGATTCGAGCGAGCCCGTACCAGGCGACAAACGCGCCGGCGACAAAGCCCGGCTTTTTCAGCTTCAGGAAGACGTGCGTGAGGATTCGGAGCAGGATGAACAGGGCCAGGCCCTCCAACGCTGCCTCGTAGAGCTGGCTCGGATGGCGCCCTACCATGTCGGCGGGACAGAAACCCTGATTGGCACTTGCGATCCGGTCATTACAGAACACCACGGCCCAAGGAACATCCGTTGGCCTGCCCCAGAGTTCCGCATTGATGAAATTGGTAATGCGCACCAGTCCAAAAGCCACCGGTACACCAGCAGCGATCACATCGAACAGGGTCCACACAGCGATGCCGCGCAAGCGCGCGAAAAAGATCATGGCCAGGGTCGTACCGAGGAAGCCGCCATGGAACGACATTCCACCATCCCAGACCTTGATGATGTCAGCAGGGTTTGCAAGGTAGTATGAGGGGTTATAGAATATCACATAACCCAGACGCCCGCCCAGGATGATACCGAGCGTAGCCCAGGTCACAAGGTCATCGAGGTCAATGGACTGCATCGGCGCCTGTCCACCCGTCCATAGCCGCGGATTGGAAACCAGGCGCTTCGAATACCACCAGCTGAACATGATGCCGACAATGTAGGCGACGCCGTACCAGTGAATTGCCAACGGTCCCAGCCGCAGCAGGATCGGGTCGATGTCGGGAAAGCCAATCGCGGAAACGGAGGTGAGGTCGGGCAAGAGTGTCTCGAAGCAGGTGGGAAACGGCGCGGACCATGGTCCAGGGTTAGGGCGGGGTCAAGCCAGCGACTCTATGCAGCCTTGCAAACACCGGCCAGCACGACTACCTCGAATGAAAATAGCGAGGCTACAATGACCACGACCGGACCGAACCGCATCCTCGATGAACTCGCCAAGCTGATGACTGATGCGGCCGGCGCCGCGCAGGGCGTGCGGCGAGAGGTGGAGACAGCTTTCCGCTCCCAAGCCGAGAAGATGTTGAACACGATGGACGTCGTGCAGCGAGAGGAGTTCGAGGCAGCGCGCGACATGGCGGTGAAGGCTCGCGCCGAGAACAAGGCGCTGACCGCCCGCATTGAGGCACTCGAAACAAGGCTTGCGGCCTTCGCTGCCGACAAATCGCCCGGAATGGACACCGCCGATGGGCCTCAGAAGCCTCCGAAGCGGGCTGCAAAAAACGATCCCCAGAAATAATTCGCCGAATTTTTCCACAGTCGATTCGCGGAAAAAGTGCTTTTCCGTGAATCGTTTACGCGGATCGGATGAATCTTTTTAAGAGCCGCTGTCCACACCCCTTTAGCCGTCCTGCTAAAAAGGGACTGGTCACGAGACTCGCGATCAATACACTGAATTTGCTGCATGATTCGGGACGGGTCGGCAGCCGGCAGGCAAGGCCCGGTTCGGTGTAGGTTGCGCCTCAAGCATCCTGTCGGTTTGATCTGAGCGTGTTCGCAAGGGCGGCAATTGCGTGAGCCTTCTGGCGGGCGCTGTAATGGGCAGGACGGGCATCATGGAACTGGTCGAACTCGATATCGGACGCGACATCCATCCCGTCGACGTCATCGAACAGGTCGCACACAACAACGATTGGGCGTTCGAGCGTACTGGCGACGACGAGATCGCCATCTCGGTCACCGGCAGCTGGACCGACTATCATGTGTCGTTTTCCTGGATGGAAGATTTCGAGGCCCTGCATCTGGCCTGTGCCTTCGACATAAAAGTTCCGGAAGCCCGCACGTTGGAGGTCATGCGCCTTCTGTCGCTGATCAATGAGCAATTGCTGTTTGGCCATTTCGATCTGTGGGAACAGGAAGGCGCAATCATGTTCCGTCAATCGCTGCTGCTCGCCGGCGGCATGGAACCGTCCAGCCAACAGGTGGAAGTCCTGCTGTCGAGCGCGCTTGAAGCTTGCGAGGGTTATTTCCAGGCATTCCAGTTCGTTGTGTGGTCAGGCACGTCGGCCAGAGATGCGCTTGCCAGCGTGCTGTTTGAGACGCAGGGCAACGCTTGACCCCATGTCGGATAGCAATGCGTTAAAGCCTGAGATTTCCTTCGCGGATTTCGACAAAGTCGACATACGTGCCGGCACCATCGTCGAGGCCCAGCCCTATCCGGAGGCTCGAAAGCCTGCCATCAAGCTGACGATTGATTTCGGCCCCGAGATCGGCATCAAGCGTTCGTCAGCGCAGGTCACCAAATATTATCGGCCCGAGACGCTCGTGGGACGGCAAGTATTTGCAGTGGTCAATTTCCCGCCCCGCCAGATCGGCAAGTTCATGTCGGAAGTGCTGACCCTCGGCTTCCCGGATGAGGAAGGTGCCGTCGTCCTCGGCGCCATCGAGCGCCGGGTGCCTGATGGCGGACGGCTTTTTTAGGATGCCCGCCGCAACCACATTTTCCATGTGATCTGGACAAAAGGGCCGCGGGTTAGCACGGCCCTCATTTCTACGGCGACATCGCAATCCCTCAGGCCGCGGCGGCCACTTCCTTGGGATCTTCGCGCACTGCGACCGTGGTTATGACCTTGTAGAACTCTTCTCCAGGCATGCCGACGCGCCGTGCATGCTCGCGGATCGATTCGCCATCACGGGCCTGGTAGATGCAAACGGTACCAACGCGCCCGTCCGGTTCCTCAACAACGTAGCTGCGGATCCAGCGGATGCGATCGGGCATTTCCTCGTTGCCGATGCGCGCCGACTTCGCGCCAGCCTCTTTCAGTTCGTCAAGGTTTGCCCAAGCGCTCGGACGACGTATGACAAATAAATCCATCTTCTTATTCCTCTGACAGAATTGGTGGACAACCGTCGTTCATTTGGACGGTCGCCTGATGTAATAAGGGCGTGCCGAACTTCCGTCCCTACGCCGGCCTGAGCAACTGCTGATCTTATGCTGAAGAGTGGAGCGCAGACCTTGGCAATTGAGTTTGGTCCATTCCGACTTGACGAGGCCGGCCGCGTCCTCTTGCTGGAAGAGGGCGAAGTGCCGCTGCAGCCTCTTGTCTTCGATCTGCTTGTTTACCTGCTTCGAAGCCGTGCTCGCGTCGTGTCCAAGGAGGAGTTGCTTGACGCACTGTGGCCTGGCGTGACGGTGACGGAAAATTCATTGCAGAGAGCCGTCAGCACGCTCCGCGGCGTTCTTGGCAAAGGCGGCATGGAGAATTCCATCCGCAACTTCCCCCGCGCGGGGTATCGCTTCTTCATCGACATGCGCGATGAACAACCGCCCGAGATACGCGACGGAGCCAATCCCGACCTTGTCAAAGCCGCCGAAGACGCGCTGCTGGCGCAACGCTGGGCCGACGCGGCCAGTAGTTATTCGCGGGCGGACGCCATGGACCCGCTCCCGGCCGAAGGCCTCGATGGCTGGGCGCACGCGCTCCAGTGTCTCGGGCGACCCTCCGATGCGATCCCTATCCTGGTCCGCTCCTCGGCGGCTCATGCGCGTGACGGCAATCACGACCTTACCGCCCGAGCTGCGATCTCGCTCTCCGGCATTCACCTGGAGCGTGGCGCGGTCGCCGTGGCAAAAGGCTGGTTGGCGCGCGCTCAGGATGTTGTCGACCTCAATCCGGATTGCCTTGCCGCGGGACAGTTGCTCTGGATGCAGGCGCGCATCGCCGCCACGGACGGCGATCCATTGCGCGCCCTGGAGTTGGCCGAAACCGCTTACGAGTTCGGTCGCCGTCATGGCGATGTCCGCATCGAGTCGCTTGGATTGATGTATAGGGGGTTTTACCGAATGAGCCTCGGCGAAACGCGCGCTGGTCTGTCCGATCAGGATCACGCCGCCGCATTGGCGCTTTCACATCAGGTCGATCCGATCACCGGCTGTGTCCTCTACTGCAACATATTATGGGCGTGCCGCACGTTCGGTGATTGGGCGAGGGCAAACGAGTGGACCCTTGGCTACCAGGACTTTTATTCCCAAAATCGAATGGGGTTTTCCGGCTCCTGCGAATTGCACCGCGCCGAAGTGCTCGGCGTCCAGGGGTCGCTTACCGGCGCGCGCGATCAGATTCGGGATGCGATCTCTCACTTGCAAACGGATGCCCCCTGGGCGCTCGGGGATGCCTATCGTGTTCTCGGAGACATCGAGGCAGCTATCGGCAACGACGACGCGGCATTGACCGCCTATGAACAGTGCTACGGCCTCGGCTGGAGTCCTGAGCCAGGCCACGCCGAGCTGCTCATGGAGAGGGGCGACTTGCATGCTGCCTGCGAGAGCCTTGAGCGCAGCCTCATCGGACAGAGTTGGTGGACGCTGCAGCGCCAAGGAATGTTGCTTGCCCATTTGGCACTGGCGAGGGCGCGTGCCGGAGAGCATGCCAAAGCGCGAGAGCTGATTGACGATTTGTCAGGAAGCAACGAGCGTTGGCCGATGCCCTCAATCCGGGCGCTGATCAGCGAAGCAGCCGCGCTTTTGTCCCGTTCGCTTGGCAAACCGGCAGAAGCGCTCCGGCATTTACATCTCGCACGGCAGCTATGGACGAGCATCGATTCCAAGCTCAATGCCACGAAGCTGCGTCTCGCAATCGCCGAGCTTCAGCTGGAACTTGGCGATGCGGATGGCGCCCGCACCGAAATCCGGGCCGCTTCGGCGACGGCCGCCTTACTGGATTCCCACAAGCTCAATTCCCGATGTCAGATCTTGCTTGACCGTATCGCCTGAAGCAATCTGGCTCGGCGGAACGAATTCAGCCATCTGGCGCTTATCTCAGCGTCGATCCAATGGGAGTGGCTGGTGCTCAAGCAAACTGACGAGGGAAACTTGTCGCCCCCGGATGCGGAATCGCTGACGATCGACGGATCTCTGCGCTATGTCAGCGACGATCAGCCAGGAATAAGGAGACGGCGCGCCGGCAAAGGGTTTCATTATCGCGACGCCAAGGGCGGAAGGGTTTCCGACGCAAGAGCGCTCGACCGCATAGCGCGTTTGGCAATTCCGCCTGCCTGGACTGACGTGTGGATCTCGCCGAGCGACCACGGCCACATCCAGGCGACAGGGCGCGATGTGAAGGGCCGCAAACAATACCGCTATCATGAGCGATGGTCGCAGGGCCGCGGCGAAGCGAAATTCTCCAGCCTCGCCGCCTTTTCCGACGTGCTGCCGGCCCTGCGCAACGCCGTGGATGCCGACCTGCGCCGGCATGGCCTGCCCTACGAAAAGGTCGTGGCCTCGATCGTCTGGCTGCTCGACAACACCATGATTCGGGTCGGCAACGCGGCATATGCCCGCGACAACAAGAGCTTCGGGCTCACCACCTTGAAAAGCCGCCATGTCGCAGTTCAGGGCTCAAAGCTGCAATTCGAGTTCAAGGGTAAATCGGGGAAGCAGTGGCGTATTCAACTCATCGACCGGCGCATGGCCAAGATCATCCGCAAGGTGCAGGAGTTGCCAGGTCAATCGCTGTTCCAGTATGTCGACCAGAATGGCGAGCGCCGGAGGCTCGGCTCGCACGACATCAATGCATACATCCGAGAGGCTTGCGGCGGCGAATTCACCTCGAAACATTTCCGCACCTGGGGCGGCACGATCCATGCGGCTTCGCTGTTTGCGCAAACGCCGGTACCAGAGCATAAGACGGGTCAACGGCGGATCATGAATCAGGTCATCGACACAGTCGCGGCGCGTCTCGGCAATACCCGCGCTGTCTGCCGCGCCTGCTACATTCACCCGCTTGTGCTCGAAAGCTGGGCAGATGGAAGCTTGGCACCCGAACTGGCGAAGGCCCGCCGGCGAAAAGTACCGTCCGGCCTCGACGAGGAAGAAGCGATGGTCAGGCATTGGCTGGCGCGCTGAGGGTTCGGTCAACACGAAGCGCCATCGCGGGCGCCTGTGCGCTCCGGACATGCGCGATGAACTGCTCGGCACAATTCTGCCAGCTATAGCTCATCGCTTTTCCCCGAGCGGCCTGGCGGTCGATTCTCAGCGCCGACAGAGCTGCCTGCCCGAGATCGTCAGAAAGCACGCCGCCTACCCCGTCGGCAAAGACGTCCCCCGGACCGGTCACATTGTAAGCCGCCACCGGCAAGCCGCTCGCCAGTGCCTCGAGCAAGACGATGCCGAACGTATCGGAGCGGCTTGGAAACACGAACACGTCGCACGATGCATAGATGTTTGCGAGCGCTGGCCCGGAGTGCACGCCTAGGAAGTTGACCTGCGGATAGCGCGCCTCGAGTGCGGCCAGGGCCGGTCCGTCGCCGACCACAACCTTGCTGCCTGGCAGTTCGAGATCGAGAAACGCCGGCAGATTCTTTTCCACCGCCACGCGGCCGACATAGAGGAAGATCGGTTGGGGCAGATCGAGCACCTTCCGGCGATCAGGGCTGAACATTGTGGTGTCTACGCCCCGAGTCCATTGGCGAATCTTGTTGAAGCCGCGCCCCGTCAATTCCGCGCCTAGCGACGGCGCGGCGACCAGTGTTCCTGCACCGGCGTTGTGAAATCGGCGCAGCCAGGCATATGACCAGGCTTGCGGGACCGGCACCCGGTCCCGAATATACTCGGGAAAGCGTGTGTGGTAGCTGGTCGTAAACGGCCTCCTGCGCGACAAGCAATAGTGCCGCGCGAGAATACCCAGCGGCCCTTCCGTTGCGATATGAATGTGATCCGGCTTGAACGCTCCGATGCGCGCCGCAACGCGTCCCGGCGTAGCGAGGGCCAGCCGGATGTCCGGATAGGATGGCATTGGCATCGTGCGGAAGCCGTCGGACGTCAGAAATCCGACTTCCCTTCCAGCCGCCGTGAGACCATCTGCCAAATGCCCGAGCGTGCGCACGACGCCATTCACCTGTGGATGCCAGGCGTCCGTAACAATCAGAATACGGCGAAAATCGACATCGGCAACCTGCCCGGGCGCCCGGACAGTCGCTGGCGCAGTCGGAGAAACAGTCGGTTTCGAAGCAGGCGCTCGCATGCCGCCTTTTCAACAGATTCGATGACAGGCGAATGACTCGCGATGCATTGCTCGCCTACGGCCTTGCGGATCAAGCCTTAAGCCGGGACGCGCACAATCACACGCAGCCCGCCCAAGGGGCTGTCATCGAGTTTGATATCGCCGCCATGGCTGCGCGCTATATCGCGCGCAATCGACAGGCCGAGCCCGGTGCCACTCGCGTCGAGGTTGCGCGCATTGTCCAACCGCACGAACGGCTTGAACACTTCTTCGCGTTTGTCTGCGGGTATGCCCGGTCCGTCATCGTCAATCACGACGCGCAACATCCCACGCGTATGCGTGGCCTTCACATCGATGTTTCTGGCATAGCGGAAGGCATTGCCGGTCAGATTGGCCAGCAGCCTGCTGAAAGCGTTGGGCCGCACATGGATTTCAGGCGAACCCGCCAGCGTCGTCGACAGTGTACGCTTTCGCAGCTTCGCTTCGTCTCCAAGCTTTTCGAGATAGGCGGTGAGATCGAAGCGGCCGGGGTCTTCCAGCGCAGCGCCGCGGGCAAAAGCCAGATAGCCCTCCAGCATCGCCTGCATGTCGTTCACGTCTTCATTCAGCGCTTCAATATCCGGTTTCGAGCCGCTCAGCGCCAGTTGCAGCTTGAACCGGGTGAGGATCGTGCGCAGGTCATGGCTGACGCCGGTGAGCATCGCGGTGCGCTGCTCGATCTGGCGCTCTATGCGTTCGCGCATCTGAATGAAGGCGAAACCGGCGCGCCGAACTTCCTCCGCGCCACGCGGCCGAAAATCCAGCGGCATCGGCCGTCCCTTGCCGAAGCTTTCTGCGGCTTCAGCCAACTGCGCTATCGGCTTCACCTGGTTGCGCAGGAAGGGAATGGCGATCGTCAGCAGTACCAGCGAGGCGCCCGCCATCCAGACCAGGAAGATATGCGAGTTGGAAGCATAAGCCTGGTTGCGGGGCACGAACACCTGCAGCACCTTGTCGCCGAGCTGGATACGCACCTCCACGGTCGAACCGCTGGCGGTGTCGATCCAGAAAGGCCGGTTGATCTGATCCTTGATCTCCTCGGACAGACTCTGCGTCAAGAATGGAGAAATAGGGCTGGGGCCGCAACGGCGGCAAAGGCTGCGGCGGCAGGAATTCCGCCTTGAGATCGAGGCGCTGCCGGGCGATCTTGATCAGATCGGAATCGAGGTCCTTCTGTCCCGGAGTCACTTCGGCAAGGTCTATGATCGCCGAGATGTCGCGGACGACGGCCGTCGATAGCCTGTCCGTAACCATACGCCAGTGGCGTTCCATAAAGACCAGGGTGACCACGGATTGCAGCAGGATCATCGGCGCAATGACGATGATCAACGAGCGCGCATAGAGCCGCTTAGGCAGAAAATAGGAAATGGGTCGCCAGACATACCACGCCCAGTATCTCTCAAGCAGCCGCAGAACCCGCAGCGCACGCGCGCGCAGACTGGGCTCCGCTGCCCGATCAGCTTCCAAATCCGCCATTGGTCATTCCACTACTCACCGGACTACAGTCGGGTGCAGTCTAGAACTTTGAGGATCGAGAGGGAACCACGCAGGGCAAAAGCGGGATATCACAATGTGATCAGGCCGAGATCGTCTCGCGTTGCGCTGTCATCTGCTTGCGGAATTCCGTTTGCACGGCTTCGAAAAATCGCAGTACTTCCTTGCGCGCCTCATCCATGCCGCGACCCTGACGCGTCAAATCCTGCAGCAGCGCCTTCGCCTTCAGACGCCAATAATTTGTGGCATCGTCACCATTCAGGGCAGACAGCTCAAGCGCTGCCTGCCGGACCATCGCCACCCGGCGGTCGATCGGAAAGGCGACAAGCTGCGCCCCTTGATTGTTCATACCAAACCCCCGCCACACCGCGCGGCGAATCATCACATGCCGCGCCGCGAGATTGGGTCGTTGGTTCAAACAAATGCTTAACAGCGTCGTCGACAATCGAAACAGACGAGCCTAAGCGCGCAACTTGCCCGCAAATGCACGCACATAGGCATTGGCGCTCAAAAGGCACTCGGCGTTGTCATACGACATCTGCGACTGGTGGCCCTCGGCAGCAAGACACGGCTTGGCGCCGGAAATGTCATAGACACGCCAAAGATCGGAAGCGGCGCAATACGCTGCCAGATTTTCGTGGCTGCGGTGAAACCGCCGCCTGACGATAGGTTCTGGAACGTCATGGCCGCCTTCCGCGACACGGCGAGCAACGCGCTCCAGACATATTTCCGGATGGCGAACGCTAAAGAAAAGAAGTGTCGGCGACAGTCCTGCGGCTTTCGCCTCGCGCATCAAAGCAAGGTGCGTCTGGCCGGACATGGTGGTTTCCATCGTAAAGACCTCGCGCCGGGCGATGAAGTCCCGCGCACGGGCTAACGCGATCCGCGCTGCCTCGCGATCGGCGCGAGAAGGTTTCAATGGCGAAAGCCCGCGCGCGATCTCGTGCAGATTTACAAAGTTCAAGGAGCCGCTGACTGCCTCGATGTTTCGGAATGCGTAGGTCGTCTTGCCGACGCCATTCGGACCCGCGATCAACCAGACGCGCTTCGCCGGGTTCATGAGTGCCTCAATCGAACAGGCTGGAGACGGATTCTTCCGTGGCGGTGCGGGAAATCGCCTCACCGATCAGGTCGGCGATGGAGACGACCCGGATGTTGCGCGCATCCATGACGCTTTGGGTTGGCTGGATCGAGTCGGTTATCACCAATTCCTGCAGCTTCGAACCGGTGATGCGCGCCACCGCGCCGCCCGAAAGAACGCCGTGGGTGATGTAGGCCGTCACGCTGCTCGCTCCCTGATCGAGCAGAGCTTCGGCTGCGTTGCAGAGTGTGCCGCCCGAATCGACGATATCGTCGAACAGCAGGCAATCCTTGGCGCGCACATCGCCTATGATGTTCATGACTTCCGACTCGCCCGGCCGCTCCCGGCGCTTGTCGACGATGGCCAGTTGAGCGTCGAGGCGTTTGGCCAGAGCGCGCGCACGCACCACACCTCCAACATCCGGTGAGACGACGACGACGTTGGCGAGTTGCTTGTATTTCGCCTTGATGTCGCGGGCCATGACCGGCACTGAAAACAGATTGTCTGTCGGAATGTCGAAGAAGCCCTGGATCTGTCCGGCATGCAAGTCGAGCGTCAGAACGCGGTAGCAGCCGGCCCGTGTGATCATGTTGGCGACGAGTTTGGCTGAAATGGGTGTGCGCCCCGAGGCGCGTCGGTCCTGTCTTGCATATCCGAAGTAAGGCATGACCGCCGTGATGCGCCTCGCCGATGAGCGCATGAACGCATCGATCATGATCAACAGTTCCATCAGGTGGTCGTTGGTCGGAAAAGATGTGGACTGCAGGATGAAAACATCCTCGCCGCGCACATTTTCCTGAATCTCGACAAAAATCTCCTGATCGGCAAACCGCCGGACCGTAGCCTTGCCAATTGGGATGTTGAGATAGCGGGCTACGCCTTCTGCCAGGATCCGGTTGGAGTTGCCCGCAAAAAGTTTCATGTGCCGTTTCCGGTGGAATGGGTCAGCGGGCTTTTAGCCGCCTTCTTCGCCGTTGCAAAGTACGCGCCAGCGATTGTCCCGATAAAACGCCGGTGTTGTTTTCGTAGCACTAGAGCGCCGCCGGGGGCTTCGCCACCCTAACCATTTTGTCCCGCGAGCCACGCGGTCAGTTGATCGACGGTCGCGTCGGCTATCGACAGCATTGTTGCCGGGGGTACCGCCGCCCAGCCGTCACCCCCGGAGGACTTCGACTTCTGCTGACCGGAAATCCGGTGAACGCGATTGCCTGCCGGGTCGTATACATCCCATACATAGATCACCGTCGTTTCCCTGCCCTCGACGAGCGGTGTGAAATACCCTTTCAGCATGTGCGTCGTCGTCTTGTCGTCGCTGCCTACAGTGTGCACCCCGCGCTCCTTCGCACGGCTCAGAAGCCGGCCGGAGAGAGTGTTCGCCGCCTCTACCGAAGTGCCGACGATCGGAGCAAACTGGATGCGAGCGTTTGCAACAAGCGCCGCGCTCTCAGCTGAAGCAGACGCTGCAGCGGCGGGTCCCGGAATTGCCGTGGCGGACACACCTGCTTCGGTTGGCCCTGTAGCGGCGGGCGCAGCGATCATGTTGGGATCAAGCGTATCCTGCACAGTGCTTTGGCTGTTGCACGCGGCAAGCAGCAAAGCGAAGGCGAGTAACATTATCGCCCACAAAGCGCTTCGCAAACCTCCGCCGGCCATAGCATCCGTCACTCTCGTCACGGGAACGGAAATCACTGCACGATTAAGTCGAGACCATGACGGGACAACGGCCTGGGCTGCGCCTCGGTGGTCAAATAGGTGCGGCCAAGCGTCATCGCCGTTTCGTTCTCGGAGTCGAAAATGATCATGTGAGCGAACAAGGTCATGTTGGGGCCGATCGCTTCGGGATTGCCCTGATAGAACATCGGCATGTCCATCCAGCTCGGCGTGAAGCGCGCGCCCACAGAGTAACCACAGGCGTTCAGCCGGTGTTTGGTCAGGCCATGTGTCTCGAAAGTGCGGGCGTGGGCCTCGAAAACATCGCCGAAAGTGTTGCCGGCGATCATGGTCTTTTCGACCGCGGTCAAGGCGTCGCGAGCGGCCTCAAACAATTCCTGGTGGAGCTTGGAGGCCTTGCCGGTCAATACCGTACGCATCATCGGCGCATGGTAGTGGTGAAACACACCCGACCATTCCAGAGTCAGCTGGTCGTTCTTTGTCAGCTTTCTGCGGCCGGCTTTGTAGCGGCAAAGCAATGCGTCGGCTCCGGAACCGATGATGAACTCATTGGCGGGGTAATCCCCGCCACCGGAGAAGATCGCGCTGTGCATGGCGGCAAGGATCGCACCTTCGTCTCCTCCTTGAACGATCAATGGAAGCGCCGCATCGAGCGCAGCATCGGAGAGCGCGGCGGCACGCTCGACCTTGTCGATCTCAGCCGGGCTCTTGAACTGGCGAAGCCTCGGAACGAGGCCCGACGCATCCGAGATCTGCGCAAAGGTCTGGAGCTGCTCGTCCAGGCGCCGGCCGTTGAATGCCGTGAGTCCATGCGTATCGTATTCGACGCCGATGCGCGCGCCGAGCAAGCCGATATCATTGAGAAGATTGCGCAGGTCGAGTGCAGGATTGGCCATCGCCCGATCGAGCCAGACAACGATATTCTCGATCGTCGATGTATGGCGGGCCTGGCGAAGGTCAGCCGAGCGGGTGAGCAACAGCATCGACCCGTCCGCCTTCACCACCAGACATTGGAAGAAGCAGAACCCGAACGTATCGTAGCCAGTCAGCCAGTACATGCTTTCCTGGGCAAACAGCAGCATGGCATCGAGCTTCTTTTCGGCCATTTCGATGATCAGCCGGTCGCGGCGTGCGTCGAACTCACTGCGCTCGAAGTGCAAAGCCATCAGCGCTCCTCCAATACAATTGCCGAGAGATTGCGGCCGTAGTCCGCCTCGTTGCGATGCGTGGTGCGCCGGTAGGAGTAGAACAGATCCTCCTCCTCATAGGTGCAACGGTTCATAGCTTCCGCAAAAATGCCGGCCTGGCTAAGACGGTCGACCGTATAGCGGTTGAGGTCGAAAAGCGCATGGCCCACTTTTCCGCTCGGCTGGAAGTATGCCGCATTGTTTGAACTGACATCCGTAAAACGCTCAACGAACTCCGGCCCGACTTCATAGTTCTTGGGCCCGATGGAGGGACCGAGCACGGCGACGATCCTTTCGCGCTGTGCGCCCAGAGCCTCCATCGCATCGATCGTATTCTCAAGCACGCCCGTGAATGCGCCCTTCCAGCCGGCATGCGCGGCGCCGATGACACGCGCTTGCGCATCGGCGAACAGCACCGGGCCACAATCGGCCGACGACGCGCCGACAGCCAATCCGGGGCGGTCAGTGACGATGGCATCGGCCCTGGGACGGCCAGTCGGAAACGGGCCGGTCGCCACGATCACGTCGGACGAATGAATCTGGAATGCCGACAGCAACCGCTCGGGCGGGACACCCATCCAATCCGCGACACGGCGGCGGTTTTCGGCGACCTTTTCCGCATCGTCATTCGAGCCGGCGCCGGTGTTAAGGCCGCGATAAATGCCTTCGGAAACCCCGCCTGTTCGGGTAAAAAAGCCATGACGGATGCCATGGGGCAGAGCTTCGTCCAGCAACGGCGAGCGCAGCGGCTCAGGCTTGATGTGGTCTGTCATCCGCCGCTTTGTTCTCCGCGGGCACGAAATCGTCAAGGCCCATTCCGGCCTGCCTATTCATTCTCCCGGCCCGCGCTGGAAAGTGAGCCAGGCGTCTGCCCGTGTCAATTGCCGTCACGGCACGGCGAGTTGGGGCCGTGTCGGGTAGCGAGAGGGCGACTCGCTGCGGAGCCGCCCATCGAGATATTCGATACGTCGAACGGTCGCGTCAGCAAGGGCCATCGCTGACGATGCGGTACCGCGCGGCTTCGGCCTCGCAACCGTTCGGAAACGTCCGCGGCTCGCTGCCGCGCCGCGCGGCACAGACCGGACGATATTCGCGTGTGCAGGCCCGGGGTTGCTCGCCCCCGCCGCCAGCGAAATCATCGCCGCCTCCCCGGCACTCTCCGTTGCTAACTGGGCGATAGCGCGCTGCTTCAGCCTCGCACGCATTGGGAAATGTGCGCGGCTCGCTGCCGCGTCGGGTGGCGCAGACCGGACGATATTCGCGTGTGCAGGTGCGGGTCCCATCTCCGTCGCCCGCAGATTCATCTCCGCTCCCACGGCACTCACCGCGACGCGCAACTCGGTAGCCAGCCTCATCTGCAAGGCAGGAATTGGCGAATGACCGCTGGTCGCCTCCACGTCGAGCACATACCGGGTCGTATTCACGGCTGCATCCGCGCGGGCCGCCGCCGTCGTTACCGCCTCCACGGCACTCGCCACGGCGAACGATCCGGAAGCCGGCGGAATCAGCCAGGCAGGGATTGGTGAAGGTTCGCTGCTCGCCACCGCGTCGAGCACAGACGGGATCATACTCACGCGTGCACATCGGGCCGTCGTCACGCACGCGATCCGGCTCGTCGACGACGACCGTACAAGATGCGAGAATTGCCAGCGCAGCTGCAAAGATGGCGCATCGAGCTACAATCTTTGAAAGCATGTCCATGAATAATTACCTCCTGAGCGGTAAATATGAATACCACATTTATTCTGTAATAACTGCGGCGACTAACAATTGTCATCGTGGCGCAGTCCAATAATTGTCGATTTAGGTATCAGATACAGCCGGCCTCGGTCGATAGCTGATTCAGCATGTGTTTGCATTTGTTGGTCTTTCGTAGGAGGCGCGCTCGCCTTGTCCCCTGAAAATTTCCATGCGATATTTTTCGTGTTCGGGCATTTGCTGACCCGGAGACTGGAATAACGTGCATAGCGTGAAGCCTTTCCCCGAAGCGTAACGTTCGACGGCCCCTATTGGCGGGGGGCTCTCCTCGCAAAACCGCCAAGCTGATGCCGGCTTACCAATCCAGGGCTTCTGGGCGGTGTCGGACTACTTAACCGGGCGAAGGAGCTTCCCCATGTCCCAGTCGGGAACAGTGAAATTTTTTAACGCGACCAAGGGTTACGGATTCATCACGCCGGAAGGTGGCGCGAAAGACGTTTTCGTTCATATTTCGGCGATTGAAAAGTCCGGCCTGCGCACGTTGATGGACGGTCAGAAGGTTGCCTTCGATGTTGAACCCGATCGAATGGGCAAAGGTCCGAAGGCCATAAACCTCCGCGCGTCCTGAGGCTTCCAAGCACTGTCACATTGCTTTGCGGCGGCGCGTTCGCGTTCGCCGCACTTCCCTTAGGTAGATAATATTGTAACCGACAGTATAACCTGCCGGGCGCTTGGCATTTGCCTAGGCGATGGCGTGTCCAGTGCACCAATATTCTAGTATTGGCCAATCGGTATCTATATTGACGCTGCTATAAAACCGGGTAATGTTGAGCGCAGCGCTAATGTTATTTTTTTTGCGCATCACTATTGCAAGCAATTGGCTGTCTTTTTCTATTTCTGGCACCCATAAAAAAAACTTTCGCTTGCCGTATCGAAAAAAATAGCGGAGTAATTCCGCCTCGGGGGCCTGTGGCCCGGAGACGAGAATGGCATGCGGGACGCTCGTGAAGAAATGCGCTGACGGGTGCATCACGGGAAACAAAAGAGGGCACTGGCCAGAGGCCCCAACGCGACTGACCAGTTTCTTCTCCCCAAACAGGCGGCCGGGGAGGTCGCGCGGGTAGCATCCCGCCGGCTTTCAAACTGATGGGGTCATAAGGAGTCTCACATGCCGCAGCACGGCACCGTAAAGTTCTTCAACCACGCGAAGGGGTTCGGCTTTATTACACCGGACGATGGGGCGAAGGATGTCTTTGTTCACATTTCGGCAGTGCAGGCTTCCGGCCTGCCTGGACTGGAAGATGGCCAAAAGGTCAGCTTCGAGACCGAACCGGACAAGCGTGGTAAGGGACCGAAAGCGGTCAATTTAACGGTCGGGTAAATTAGCCGATCGCGTCCGACGCGTTTTTGTACTGTCTCGTGCTCGGCGCCGCCCTTTTTGGCGAATACGATAGTGCCTGGAGCCGCCGTGGGGAGGAGTTCTTACGGCGGCTTTGGGTCTTAAGATCTTTCAATTTATCCGTGCAGGAACTCAGTGTACGGAACAAATCGTTTTTGTGTTGCCGAAATTCCGGACAATGGCTGGGAACAACGCTGCGCTAGACTGCTTGTTGTCCATGGTCGCTTTTGCGTTCAGCCTACATTCATGCGGCTATTGATAGACCGGCATCCGAATACAGCGTGCGCATCGCGACGCTGGACGTCGAAGGAGAAATCGTATGAACCGTGTGCTGAAATCCGCCGCGCTTGGCCTCGCTGTCACGGCGACGATGCTTTCGGTCTTGCCATCGGCCGAAGCCGGTGATCGCTGGAACAATCGTCACGGAAACTATAATCGCCACTACAATGGCGGGTATTATCGCCATGGCAACAATGGCGATCTGGTGGCGGCCGGTGTTCTCGGTCTTGCCGTAGGCGCTTTGGTGGCCGGTGCTGCGACCGCTCCACCGCGACAGTACTACGAGCCTGCCTACCGAGATTATCCGCCGCCTCCGCCTCGCGCATATCGCCGCGCCTATATCGAAGAGCCGCGTGTCGTTGAAGAGCCGCGTGTCGTTTATGCCGAAGGCGCGCTCGAGCCATGGTCGCCGGAGTGGTACGACTATTGCCAGGATCGTTACCGTTCGTTCAACGCGCGCACCGGCACCTATACCGGTTACGATGGCGTGCAGCGTTTCTGCCAGGCGAACTGAAGTTCCTAGATCGAAGTCGGGAGCGGCATCGCGGTGCCGCTTTTTTCTTCGACCGCGGCGCGCCCTGGTAAATCCAGCTCAAACCAAAAATGGATTGCCGCGGCGTTCGTCGCCAAAGCGGCTGCCGGGACCATGGCCGCAGATAAAGCCTATGTCATCGCCAAGCGGCAGGAGCTTTTCCTTGATCGACGAAATCAGCGCCGCGTGATCGCCACCGGGCAGATCCGTTCGGCCTACGGAACCGCGAAAGAGGACGTCGCCGACATGTGCAAACCGGGCGTCCCGGTTGAAAAAGACCACGTGGCCCGGCGCATGGCCCGGGCAATGCAAAACCTCGAACACATGAGCGCCGAAGGAAACCGTCTCGCCCTCTTCCAGGTAGCGGTCCGGCGTACAGTTGCGGACAGCTCCACCCAGGCCAAAACGCTCCGCCTGCTTTTCGAGGTTTTCCAGTAGCGATCTGTCGGCGTCATGCGGACCGACAATGCCCACGCCAAGCGCATCCTTGAGATCCATCGCACCGCCGGCATGATCGATATGACCATGGGTAATCCAGATTTCCTTGATCGCCAGACCGTTGTCGCGGATCGCAGCGAGAATGCGATCGACATCGCCGCCAGGATCGACGACCACGCCTTCCCTGGTCTCTTCATCAAATAGGATTGTGCAATTCTGTTCGAACGGCGTAACCGGGATGATCCCCGCGTTCAGCTTTCCCATTCAAGCCCCGCATCAGAACCGATCCAGCTTGCTTCTTCAATCCGGATCTCGATCTGCAACACAAGCAACACCGCAGCCGTCAGCAGCGAATT
This sequence comes from uncultured Alphaproteobacteria bacterium, assembly GCA_963829135.1. Taxonomy (GTDB): domain Bacteria; phylum Pseudomonadota; class Alphaproteobacteria; order Rhizobiales; family Rhizobiaceae; genus Kumtagia. Next base: position 926,227 of record CAWHHO010000005.1, read on the forward strand.
GCCGAACAGCTTGGTGGACGCCGCAAAACCTCGTTCGTCCACCAAACTCCTTCAAGCCGCCTTGGCGGCCCGAAGCGACCTGTAAAGTCAGGCTTTGTTCATCGACTTCATGACCATGCCGACGATCGCGGTCAGAATGCCGCCGCCGGCCAGGCCACCGATACCGTCGCCCAGCACTCCGGAAAGCGCGCCCTGGACGTTTGGATCGGTCAGCACATTGGTCAGGATCTGTCCACCGGCAACGCCGCCGATGACGCCCGATACGACTTTGGTCACCGCGCTCATCGCGGCGTTTTTCATTGCGGCGCTGACGCCCAGGCCGCCGATGGCGCCGGTTACTGCTTGTATGATGATTGGAAGAAGCGCTTCCATGTCCCAAATTTCCCTCATTAGCACCGGCACGTGCCGGCACGGCGAGAGAGACTCCGATTTGTAGCTTCAGTCAACTTATCAGTGAACAAATCGAGAAAAATGTGCCGCCTTCCCCTAATATCGTTCAATTTTCCTGGTTGATTCCACTTGCTTACTACTCGGCGGCAATTGCGCGGCTGGGCAACACGGCTGCCGAATAGTCATTCATCAGCGACTTCACGATTTCGCCGACCTCGAAATTGTAAGGTCCGATTTCCGAGACCGGCGTCACCTCCGCAGCAGTGCCCGTCAGGAAGCACTGCTCGAAGCCGGCAAGTTCGTCCTCCCTGATGATCCGCTCATTGACCTCGATGCCGCGACGGCGGGCAAGTTCGATCACGGTCTGTCGCGTGATGCCATTCAGGAAGCAATCAGCAAGCGGCGTATGGATCTTGCCGTCTTTCACGAAGAATATGTTGGCGCCGGTGGCTTCCGCGACATAGCCGCGCCAGTCGAACATCAATGCGTCCGCATACCCCTTGGCCTCCGCGGCATGCTTTGACAGGGTGCAGATCATGTAGAGACCGGCGGCCTTGGCGCGCGAGGGCGCGGTGCGCGGGTCAGGCCGGCGGTATTCGGCGATATCGAGGCGGATGCCCTTGAGCTTCTGGGCCGGATCGAAATAGCTCGGCCACTGCCAGATGGCGATTGCGCAGTTGATCTTGTTGCTCTGGGCGGCAACACCCATCTGCTCGCTGCCGCGCCAGGCGATCGGCCGCACATAGGCATCGCTAAAACCCTGTTTCCGCAGAAGCTCGCGGCACGCTGCGTCAATCTCTGCAACTGACCACGGAATGGTAAACCCCAGGATGCGCGCGGATTCGTGAAGGCGCTGCGTATGCTCGGTGAGCTTGAAGATTTCGCCGCCATACGCTCGCTCGCCTTCAAATACGGCGCTGGCATAGTGCAGTCCATGGGTCAGCACGTGAATTTTGGCGTCGCCCCATTTGACGAATTCGCCGTTCATCCAGATAAAGCCGTCAAGCTGGTCGAAAGGAACGGATGCCATTTTTTCGCCTCCCTGGGCCGAAGCCCCGTTTTGCTTTTGCGAAGGCCGGCGGCCGCGCCGTCCATACGGAGAAGATTAGGGCTGCACGAGCGTCTAGGCAAACTCTGAAAAGAACGAGAAATCGTGCAAATCTTTCCTTTTCGTTCGCAATCGTTCGCAAAGCTTGGCAAAAATTACTGACAACGGAAAAATAAGTCAATAACACTGACGTATTTTTATGATGACTAGGACATGTATGGCAGCTCGAGCACCAAACGCCGCCACGAAACCGATCCGAACCCCGCTCAGCCGCGAGGATGGTATCGATCTGTCCATCATCGAACTGTTTTTCTTTGCGTATCGCGACTTCACATCCGATCCTGATCAGATCCTGGAAACATACGGCTTTGGCCGGGCCCATCATCGGGTTCTGCATTTCGTCAACCGTAAGCCTGGGCTGACCGTGGCAGAATTGCTTGAAGTGCTGCAGATCACCAAGCAGAGCCTCGCCCGTGTGCTCAAGCAGTTGATCGATGGGGGGCACATCCTCCAGGTGCCAGGTCCTCGCGATCGCCGTCAGCGCGAACTCTATCCAACACCGCAGGGCAGACAGCTTGCGCTTGATCTCGCGCGGCCACAGTCGCGCCGCATCGAGGCAGCATTGAAAGCGATCAGGGGCGAGGATCGCAGGGCCGTCGAGGGATTTCTCAAGGCCATGGTGAACACCGAGCTCCGGCCGCAGATCGACCTGCTCGGCAACGGTCACGCGACGGATGCAGGCGAGGAGAGCTAGCAATGCCGGATACCAGCAACCCCCCGGACGACGATGCCCCCCATATCCTGGTCGTCGACGACGACACGCGCATCCGCAACCTTCTGAGGCAGTTCCTTACCGAGAACGGCTTCCGCATCACGGTCGCCGGCAATGCGGATGAAGCAAGGCGGCAGCTTGCCGGCCTCGATTTCGATCTGCTTATCCTCGACGTGATGATGCCGGGTGAATCCGGTGTCGAGCTGACGAAGTCGCTGCGGGCGCAAAAGACCGTCCCTATCCTGATGCTGACGGCTTTGTCGGAGACCGACAGCCGCATCTCGGGGCTTGAGGCCGGGGCTGACGATTACCTGCCGAAGCCATTCGATCCGCGTGAACTCATCCTTCGCATCAACAATATCCTGCGCCGGGGTGGCCCGGCGACGACACCGAAGGTCGAGCAGCTGGTTTTTGGTCCCTATACTTTCCAGATCGCGAGGCGCGAGCTGAAGAAGGGTGGCGAGCCGCTGAAACTGACCGATCGCGAGCAGGAAATCCTGGCGATTTTCGCGGCGCGTGCCGGCGAGACGATCCCTCGTCACGAACTGGTGGCCGGCAAATCCGACGTCAGCGAGCGCACAATCGATGTGCAGATCAACCGCTTGCGCCGGAAGATCGAACGCGACCCGGCAAACCCGATCTGGCTGCAGACGGTGCGCGGCGTCGGCTACAGGTTGAGCGTCGAGTAGCCGCTAGCCCGCAAGCAGCGCCCCGGCCATTGCGGAAGCCGCCAGCACCACGATCATGTTCGCCTTGAAGCGCAGCAGTGCAACTCCTGCGGCCAGCGCAATGACGCACGCAACCCAATCGAACGATGACATGTTCGGACGGGGCAGAACAAAGATGCCGAAAGTGGCTTCGCCGACCTCGCCGAAGAGCACATGCAGGCCGAACCAAACAGCGAGGTTCGCGATGATACCGACGATTGCCGCGGTGACCGCAGCAAGCGCGGCGGTAAGCCAGCGTATCGTGCGGATCGTCTCGACATAGGGCGCCCCGACGAAGATCCAGAGGAAGCAGGGCACAAACGTAAACCAGAGCGTCACGACCGCCCCGACCAGACCGCCAAACAGCGGATCGAACCCGGAAAGCCGCGCGCCGCCGAGGAAACCAACATAGACCAGTACCAGGATCAGCGGCCCCGGCGTTGTCTCGGCAAGACCAAGCCCAGTTAGCATCTCGTCCGGTTTCAGCCATCCGTAGGTCTCTACGGCTTGCTGGGCGACATAGGCCAGCACGGCATAGGCGCCGCCAAAGGTCACGGTCGCCATTTTCGAGAAGAACACGGCCTCGGCCACGAAAACATGCCGCGAGCCAAAGGTTGCGACCAGCACAAGCAACGGGGCGAACCAGATTGCGAGCCACATTGCCAGTGAGCCGAAAAGCCGGGAAGCGCTCGGCCTTGCCCATTGCGGCACGATGACCGACACTTCCGCCATCCGATCCGTTGAGCCGGAACTGGATGCGCCAAGTCGGGTCCAAAGCGCGCCGAACATCGCAGCGGCCAGCACGATCAGGGGAAACGGCAGCTTCAGAAAGGCAATCGCCACGAATGCCGCGATCGCGAGGCCGACGTCAGCACGGCTCTTCAGCGCCCGCCGCGCCACTTTTACCAACGCTTCCAGAACGACGGCCAGGACAGCCGCCTTCAACCCAAACAGAAGCCCTTGCACGATAGGCACATGGCCGTAGTGAAGATAGATTATCGACAGCGCCGTGATGACCACAGCGCCCGGCAGGAGGAAAAGCAGCCCGGCAATCAGCCCTCCGCGCACGCCATGCATCAGCCAGCCCGAATAGGTGGCAAGCTGCATTGCCTCCGGGCCCGGCAGAAGCATGCAATAGTTAAGCGCATGCAGGAACCGCTTCTCGTCCAGCCAACGCTTTTCATCGACCAGCACGCGGTGCATGAGCGCGATCTGCCCCGCCGGGCCGCCGAACGAAAGCACTCCGATCTTGGCAAAGACACGCGTGGCGTCGACAAGCGAGACAGGTTGTGAGGGGTGTGTCTGAGCCGTCATCTGCATAGCGATAGCGGCTGCCCAGGCGCCATTCAACGCAATACACCGTCAAGCTGATCGGATCATCTATACAGTTCGCCTCACGGGCAGAAATCATCTACCATGGCGGCAAACACGGGAGGGTCTCATGTCGATCGAAGAGCGCATAAAGCGCATAGAAGATGCGATCAGGACCGCGATCGAAAATCGCGACTGGCTCAGGTCGGAGGAATGGCGCGAGCACCGCGATGCGAACGAAGATCTCGGCGACCATCTCGACGAGGCGATCGAACAGCACGACCGCAATATAGAAACCTACCAGAATATCCTGGCGACACTGAGAGCGCGCTGAGCCGCCTGCGCGCCCTTGGCTTCCGCGCCATATTTCCCCAACTGCCCGCAGCGGCTTGCCCGTTGCGCTGCCACGCATTAGGAAGCGTCGGATTATGCAATTGCGTGGCGGTTTGCTCGATATGGGCCGTTTGTCCGCGCCGGCGACGAAAGTATTCCCATGACTGACTTTGACGCGATGGCGCGACCGCTGGCGGCGGCGTTGAAAACCCGTGGCTACGAGACGCTCACTCCGGTGCAGCATGCCATGCTTGAGGCTGGCAACCAGAACGCCGACCTGCTGGTCTCGGCCCAGACCGGTTCCGGCAAGACGGTCGCCTTCGGCATCGCGATTGCGCCCACGCTTCTCGATGGCGCGGAACGCTTCGCGCCGGCCGCCACGCCACTCGCCCTCGTTGTTGCGCCGACGCGCGAACTCGCCGTGCAGGTTCGCCGCGAACTGGAATGGCTTTTCCGCGAAACCGGCGCCAGGCTCGCTTCCTGCGTCGGCGGTATGGATATGCGCACCGAGCGCCGTGCGCTTGGCGAAGGCGCGCATATCGTGGTTGGAACGCCCGGCCGCCTGCGCGATCACATCACACGCGGTTCGCTCGACATGGTATCGCTACGAGCGATCGTTCTCGACGAGGCCGACGAGATGCTCGACCTCGGCTTCCGCGACGACCTCGAATTCATCCTCGCCGCCGCTCCCGACGAGCGGCGCACATTGATGTTCTCAGCCACCGTTCCGAACCAGATCGCACAGCTTGCCAAGCGCTTCCAGCGCGACGCGCTGCGCATCACCGTTGCCGGCGAAAGCAGCCAGCACAGCGATATCGAGTATCAGCAGATCCTCGTCGCGCCGGCCGATCGCGAGAACGCGATTATCAATACCCTGCTGTTTTTCGATTCCCAGAACACCATCGTTTTCTGCCACACGCGCGAAGCGGTAAAGCATCTGGCGAGCCGACTGGGGAACCGCGGCTTTCCGGTGGTCGCGCTCTCGGGCGAACTCAGCCAGGCCGAGCGCACCAATGCGCTTCAATCGATGCGAGACGGACGCGCCCGCGTCTGCGTGGCGACCGACGTGGCGGCGCGCGGCATCGATCTGCCGAATCTCGACCTTGTCATTCACGCCGACCTGCCTTCAAACCCCGATACGCTGCTGCATCGTAGCGGCCGCACGGGCCGCGCTGGCCGCAAGGGCATTTGCACGCTTATCGTGCCGTTTCACCGGCGCGGCGCGGCGGCGCGAGTGCTGAAGCTGGCGAAGCTTGAAGCGCGAACCGTTCCCGCGCCAAGCGCCACCGACATCGAACGTCACAACCGCGAGCGCATCCTCGACGATCCAGCTCTGTCGATTGCGCCGGGCGACGACGAGATTGCCTTCGTCAAGGAACTGATGGCGGCGCACAGCGCCGAGCAGATCGCCGCCGCCTATCTGCGGCTGCAGCTTGCCGCCCGCCCTGCCCCGGAAGAGTTGCTCGACGCACCGGTCTTTGCAGAACGCGGCAGGCGCGAGTCTTCCTATGGCGACCGCACCGAGCGCGACGCGGCGCCTCGCGACCGCAGCGACTTCAACAATGGAACCTGGTTCCGCGTGTCGGTCGGCAGGAAGCATCGGGCCGAGCCGCGCTGGCTGCTGCCGATGATCTGCAAGGCAGGTCATATCACCAAGCGCGCGGTCGGCTCGATCAAGATCCTCGACACGGAAAGCCACTTCGAAATCGCCGGCGACAGTGCCGACAGCTTCTGGGCCGCCGTCAAGGAAAACGGCACCGGCGAGAAGGGCGTGACGATCCAGAAACTGGACGGCAGGCCGACGAGACCGGCGCGCAGCGATGAATCATCGCCGTCGTGGAAGAATGAAAAGAAGGCAAAGTTCAAGCCGAAGAATGCCGCTGGCGCAAAGGGCGAGCCGTCCGGCAAGCCTTTCAAGAAGAGGGTAAAGCTCAAGACGTAGCGAAGAATTGTACCTCTCGCCGCGTAAACACCTTGCATTATGTTCTTTCTTTGTTCTATTCTCGCCACCCTATAGCAGGGCGCGGAAATGGACTGGCATCTGGCAGTGGAGAAAAACCGGGAGGCGCTTAAGCGCATCTTGGCCATGCTCGTCGCTATGACCGGCCTTCCCGTTCTGGACGCCGGGACGGGTAGCTCCGGTGGCCAGGTCGATTGGCGTGCCGCGCCCACCCTGCCGCGCCACCTCCATCGTTTCGTGCTCAGGCTGCTGCGCCCGGCCGAAGCGGCGGCGCGACGGCTCATTATCGTGGCGGCTCGCGGGCTCGTGGTGGAGGTCTCCCCGCCGCGACAGCGCAAGCCGAAGCTGAAATCCATCTTCGTGCGGAATGGCATCGGCACCGGCATCGTCCGGCGCGGCTCGCTGCCGGATCGGGCGCTTGCGGCGTCCCGTTCGGCCAAGCCGTCGCTGCCGCTGTTCGACTCGCTAAAGCGCTTTGGCGTCCGCCGACGCTATGTGAAACAACGCGAAGTGCCGCAAATCCGGTCCTTTGACGACATTTGCGTTCCCCTCTTCCGTCGACCGCCCGCGGCGCAGCCGCCGCCGCAGACTCCCGACGATCCGCTTGATGCGGGTCGTCTCTCGCGCCGTCTCGAAGCGTTGGCCTCGGCATTGGACGACCTGCCGCGTCAAGCCAAGCGCCTCGCCCGCTGGCGGGCGCATCGCCTGAGGCGAGGCGCACAGGTCGGAAACAATGACACGGGGCGGAGTGTGCAGAGCGCAAGCAACGGCGCCGACGGAAAGGCGCGCAGCAATCAGCGCTTCTCGCCGATGCGCCCCGGTCGCCCGCCAGGATGGCGCTGTCGGCCCGATCATGCGGTATATGAGGTCTTGAACGAACTCCACGGCCTCGCCGTCTGGGCGCAGGAACGTCCGGATACTTCCTGACGGCCGGACTTGACCTCAAGCAGGCATGTTCGAACGGGCCGCAAGGCGCGGACGTCGGTGTGTGCCTGCAGCATCGGCTGCTCAACTGATTGCCCAGTCGGCGAAACCGAGAAGCCGCAAGTGCGTTGGGCGAAACCTTGCGCGCCCTCGTGCCTTCCGCTATAGAGCCGCCACCCGCGTAGACACCCTTGGAGGCAACGCGGCGGAGGGCCGCGTTCTGCGCGGCTTTCGACGTTTCCGGCGAGCCGCATCGCGGCAATCGGAAGCGCTCCAATTAAAGCGAAAGGAAATGCCATGAGCCACGATACCTACGAGCTCAAGGCCGATGCACGCGAACAGGTCGGTAAGGGGTCCGCCCGTGCAGTTCGCCGCGACGGCAAAGTGCCTGCAGTAATCTATGGAGACAAGCAGCCTCCCCTGGCGATCGCTCTCTCCTACAAGGACATCTACTACAAGATTCATGGCGGCGGCTTTTTGACCACCATTGCCACGATCGATGTCGGCGGCAAGAAGATCCAGGTCCTGCCGAAGGACTATCAGTTGGATCCGGTGAAGGACACGCCGGTTCACGTCGACTTCCTGCGCATCGGCAAGGATACCGAGGTCAATGTTGAGGTGCCCGTGCACTTCATCAACGAAGACAAGTCGCCCGGCATCAAGCGCGGCGGCGCGCTCAACATCGTCCGCCACCAGATCGAATTCCATTGCCCGGCCAACGCCATTCCGGAATTCATCGAAGTTGACCTCACCGATACCGACATCGGCAACTCGATCCACATCTCCGCGGTCAAGTTGCCGGCAGGCGTGCGCCCGGTCATCAATGAGCGTGATTTCACCATTGCGACCATTGCCGGCCACGGCGGTGCCCTCGACGCAGCCGACGAGGAGGCTGCTCCGGCCGCCGTTGCCCCTGCGCCGGCTCCGGCCGCCAAGGCCTAGTCGTTCGCGCCGGGAGAATTCCTCGATGCTGCTCTTCGCAGGTCTTGGCAATCCCGGCGCGCAATATGCCAACAACCGGCACAATGTCGGCTTCATGGCGGCGGACGCTATTGCCCGCCGCCATGATTTTTCGTCCTGGTCGAAGAAGTTCCACGGCCTCGTCGCCGAGGGAAGCGTCGACGGCGAGAAGATCCTTCTTGATCAAGCCGCAGACCTTCATGAACCTGTCAGGCCAGTCGATCGGTGAAGCGTTGCGCTTCTATAGGCTGCCTCCCTCCGCTCTCACTGTCTTCTACGACGAACTCGATCTGGTCGCCGGAAAGGTCCGCGCCAAGATTGCCGGTGGAACAGGCGGTCACAACGGCATCAAGTCGATCGACTCTCACATCGGCAAGGATTACCGCCGCGTGCGCATTGGCATCGGCCATCCCGGTGTAAAGGAGCTTGTCCACGGCCATGTGCTTGGCGATTTCGCCAAGGCAGACGCAGGGTGGCTGGACCCGCTGCTCGAAAGCATAGCCGACAGCGTCGGCTATTTGGTGAAGAACGACGACAACGGTTTCATGAATAGGGTTACGCTGGCAGTAAAAGCCATTGGCGAGACTAAGGAAGACTCTCGGCCCGCCCCCAAGCCACAAAGCCACATTCGTGAGGCGAGGCTGCAGAAGCCTTCCATCGCCTTGCCGGAAACTGGGCCAATGGCCGCCATGCTGAAGAAGCTTTTTGGCAAGGCGTAACCCTGATATGGGGGCTTCGCGGCGTTGGGAACCTTGCCTTGGCCTGTCGCATTGTGGCTGATGAGCCTTCGCAGCGGCCGGCTTCCGCTTTTACACGCGCCGCAGATTGCGAAACAACAAATCCTGCCGGGCTCGACCAGCGTATCGGCCTGACTGAACAGGGGTGAGACGATGCAGCGTGACGTGACTTACATGTTCGCGATGAGCCTTGATGGCTTCATTGCGCGGCACGATGGCGGTATCGACTGGCTGGAAAAGTATCCCCCAAACGCGGATTTCGACTTCGACACATTCATGCAATCGGTCACCGGCATTGTTATGGGCCGTGATACATATGACGTCGTAATGCGCCTGGAGCGCTGGCCCTATGAGCGCTACCCGACCGTAATCGCTACACGCCGTCCCATTGAGGATTTACCCAAGAACGCCGTTGCCATGGCCGGCACGCCGGAAGCATTGCTGCACAACCTCCGCTCTCGCGGCGCTACCGGTCGCGTCTGGATGTTCGGCGGCGGCGAGCTCGCCCGTCAGTTCATGGAGCATGATCTGCTGGACTCAGTGGAGATCGGCACGATTCCGGTCATACTCGGCAGCGGTGTCTCTGCTTTTGGAGGGATGCAGCCCGATCGTTGGCTGGACCTCGAATTCGCCAAACCGCTTGCCAATGGCGCGGTGCACAGCCGCTATAAGGTCAGGCAACACGCGGCCGCGATGCAACAGGCTGGAAATCAGAATTCTCTTCATTCTTAGCGCCTTCGACGGCTTACCACTCGATGCCTGTCCATGGCCTGCTGCATTTGCTGCACCCACTTCCAGATAGCGCAAAACGTGATCCGTCGCCCGGCTGGATCTCCAAAACCACGGCGCCTGATGTCATGCACAGCCCGACGCGGTCAGGCAACGCATGACGGTCGCGCAATTGCGCTCTGACGACACTCTGGTAAAAATATTGCATTGCAGAAGGAAATGGTCATGGCGCATTTCGTTGCAATCCCACCTCCTCCCAACAGCCACGTTCCAAACCGCAGCTTTACGAAGCTCGCTCTTCGCGATCCATCCGGCAACGCGGCCATCGCGGTGTGGGGCTGCGATCCGAATTGGACGATCGAAGCCACTGACAATCCCCGCTTCGTCTCGGACCGCTATCGCACAAGTGGAGCGCTCACCTACTTCATGCTGCGCGGGCTCAAGGCCGGCGACAGAATTGGCGTGTTCGACGGAACCAACTGGCAGACGGAGTTGCTGGAAATCTCATTCGTGGGGAGCGATGCGAATCCCAAGAATACGGTTGGTTCTCGGCGCAGCGCCCACAAGGCGACGCTGATCCTCGATCCGGGGGGCATCGAGCAGGGCGTGGCAAACGTTCGTGCCAACGAGTGGATTGTTGAAGTCGAGAAGGTAATCCAGAAAATTCTGTCAAATGCTGCTGGCCGCATCGTCATGGACGTGCTGACCACGGACATCACTATTCGCCCCTACCTTGGCGCGCACCAGCAGGCGACCGGCGGAGTGCAATTTACACCTCAGATGTTCGAGAGAGATTTTAGACCGAGCGCTAGGCCCGACGAAGTGCTCTTTCACGAATTCTGCCATGTAGCGGACGACAATTACGGGGGTTACAAAGACGTCGCAGGTCCTGCCCCAGGATCTTTCGGACCGTTGCCGTCCGATGACTCGCTGACATATGCACCGGCCGACTTTTTCAGCGTAACGGGTACAAACGTCTATTCGTCGGTCATCAGTCGTCCGTTGCGCAGAGACTGGAGCGACCCCGTCAAGATGCCGGCGAAGTATGGCGACGGCGCAGCCGGAGCTGCAAGATTCCGGACGTTTCAGGAAGCGAACTTTACTGACTTCAGAACGCGCAAGGGCGCGATATTTACCGGAATGAGTGGGGTCACCGCCCCCTGGAATCCGTTCCGCTAGGGAGCTGCTGCTGCAGCATCAGGAATTCGCCAGACCGCTTGCGGAGGTGGCGCACCGTGCTGAGCCGATGAGTGAAAAAACAAAAGGCCGGGAACAAAATTCCCGACCTTCCTAGCATCTCTACAACCCCGCCAGTACATCCGTGGTCGGCGGCCGGAGACGATCCGTTGCAGCCTATGTGGGGCTGGCATGCCGGCCATACAACCCCTATCCGTGATTTCGTCACCATTGTCGCCGATCATATCGTCTTCGTTTCAGCGTCAGTTCGCTTGCAAGCCTTGACGATCATCGATCGTTTCGCCCATAGCCTCACCAAATTTCAGTTTCCCGATAGGACTCTTCATCATGGGCTTCAAATGCGGCATCGTTGGGCTGCCCAACGTTGGCAAGTCGACGCTGTTCAATGCGCTGACGCGCACCGCCGCGGCGCAAGCCGCGAATTATCCGTTCTGCACCATCGAGCCGAACACGGGCGAAGTGGCTGTGCCCGATGAGCGTCTGCAGCAGATCGCCACGATCGCCAAATCGAAGGAAATCATTCCGACCCGCATCTCGTTTGTCGATATCGCGGGCCTGGTGCGCGGCGCGTCCAAGGGCGAAGGCCTCGGCAATCAGTTCCTTGCGAACATCCGAGAAGTCGATGCAGTCGTACATGTCCTGCGTTGCTTCGAGGATGACGACATCACGCATGTCGAAGGCCGCATCAATCCTGTTGCCGATGCTGAGACCGTCGAGACCGAGCTTATGTTATCGGACCTCGAGAGCCTTGAGCGGCGCATAGCCCAGTTCCGCAAGCGCGCCCAGAGCAAGGACAAGGAGACGCTGACCGTGCTGCCTGTCATGGAAAAGGCGCTGGAGCTGCTGCAAGAAGGAAAGCCGGCACGGGTCATGCTCAAGGGCATCGCTGCAGATGACTTGAAGATACTCCAGAGCCTCAATCTTCTAACCGCGCATCCAGTGCTGTATGTCTGCAACGTCGCCGAAGCCGACGCCACCGGCGGAAATGAACATACGAGGGCCGTCGAGGCGATGGCCGCGGCTCAAGGCGCGGGGGTTGTCGTCATATCGGCGGCGATTGAAGCTGAGGTTGCCCAACTGCCCGACGAGGAGGAGCTTGAGTTCCTGGCTTCGATGGGCCTTGCCGAGCCGGGCCTGAACAAGCTGATACGCGCCGGCTACGATCTGCTGCATCTGATCACCTATTTCACCGCGGGCCCGAAGGAAACACGCGCCTGGACGATCGAAAAAGGCACCAAGGCGCCGCAGGCAGCTGGCGTCATCCATACCGACTTCGAACGCGGCTTTATCCGAGCCCAGACCATTGCCTATGGCGACTTCGTAGCGCTGGGCGGGGAAGTCGCAGCGAAGGAAGCTGGCAAGGCCCGCGACGAAGGCAAGGAATATGTCGTACAGGACGGCGACGTGATGCTGTTCAAATTCAATACTTGAAACCATCCCGTGATTTAGAGCGGCTTCGTCGCGCTCTTGATATAGTCACCGCGCCAGTCAGCCGGCACGCCTGTCGCAATGCCTGCATGGTCAAAAAGGTGCAGGAACGGGGCAGGCAGATCGATGGATATTTCCTGTCCTATTGCCGCGCCTGAGATACCACGCTGCGCCACTGTGAAGCCGTGTCCCGATGCAAGCCGAGAATGGATGATCGTTTCCGAGCCAAGAATTTCGGTGGCCTCCACCTTGGCTTTCATGGGGCCGCTGCCGATTTCCGCATGCTCGGGACGTATGCCGATTGTGACCGGTGCTGCGTCCGGCAAATCGGCGTCTCGTCCCGGCAGCAGTAGGATTTCGCCACTTTCCAACGCAACGCCCAATGCGCCGCTCTGCCGACTTACCTTGCCCGCGATGAAATTCATCTGTGGCGCGCCCAGAAAGCCTGCGACGAACCGGTTTGCCGGCCGGGCGTAAAGCTCGATCGGCGAACCGACCTGTTCGACGTACCCGTCGCGCAGAACCACGATCCGGTCGGCCATGGTCATCGCCTCCACCTGATCGTGGGTGACGTAGACCATGGTCGATCCAAGCCGCCGATGCAGCGCCACCAATTCGCCCCGCATCTTGACGCGCAATTCGGCGTCCAGGTTCGAAAGCGGTTCGTCGAACAGGAAAGCCTTCGGCTCCTTGACGATGGCCCGGCCGATGGCGACGCGCTGGCTTTGTCCGCCGGAAAGCTGGTTGGGCCGACGCTTCATCAGGTGCGATATCTGCAGGATGTCGGCTGCCTTGCCGACGCGCGCATCGATTTCGCGGCGCGGCGTGCGCAGGTTCTCAAGCCCGAAGCGCAGGTTCTGTTCGACGCTCATATGCGGATAGAGTGCGTAGGATTGGAACACCATGGCCATGCCGCGCGCGGATGGCAGAAGGTGATCGCAGCGCTCGCCATCGATGCGGATCTCGCCGGCGCTGGTTTCCTCGAGCCCAGCCATCATCCGCAGCAGAGTGGACTTTCCACATCCCGAGGGTCCAACGAACACAGTGAAAGAACCATCGGCAATGTCGAGATTGACGCCATGGATAACCTCCATGGCCTGAAAGCTCTTCCTGACATCCCTCAGTTCGATTGCGGCCATTATATCCCCGCGCCGCCTTGCAAAGTCAGCTGCAATGCCAGCCGCTCGCCCGCGCCGAGCGCCCGCCGCGTCGGCAAGCGATGGACGCCTTCCCCGGCGACGGCGATTTCTGAAACATCGAGCGTGCCGCCCAGCACCGTCAGCGCCCACTTGCCGCGTTCCCGGATCATCTGTCCAAAGCCGTTGCCTGCCGACCAGAACAGAACGCAATCCCCGGTTTGCTTCGGGGCGAAGCCGATGCGCCCGGCCACCAGGTCGGCGCTCAGGCCCGACCAGGCGTTGACCAACTGCCAGGCCGACATGGAGCGCGCATAGTAGGAGCCGCATTCGATGTCGTTCCACGGATTGCGCCGGGACCCGTCATGCCGGTCGCGGGTGGCGCGCACGACTTCCAATCCTTCGTCGATCAAGCCGCGCATGATCATGTGCGAAGCGGACATGTATTCCAGACCCGTCCACACTTCCTCTGCATAGGGTGCCGCTACCATCGGTTGTCGCACCCCCTCAGGATAGGTCGCGACAAGAAGCCCGCCCTCATCTTCGAACGCATAGTTCCGGCACGGGTTGAAATGGTCATTGAGGCTACTGCGAAAATTGTTTGCGTGCACTTCCTTCAGCGCCTGCTTGACCTTTCCATCATCGAGGAAAGAACCAATTCCTGCGAGCTCGGCATGCCACTGTCCAAGAATCTGGTCGGTGATGCAGCCGTCGCCCATCTGGTATTTCAGTTCCGAGTGCTCTTCGGACCAGTAAGTCTCCATGAAGCCGTCAGCCAGTACGCCCGCTTTGAGACCTTTGTCGAAAGGTGCCAGGAGATCCTTGTCGGACAGGTTAATATCCTGCACGAACCAGCGGCCGTTGAAGAGCTTGTCGTTGATGTAGCTGGCTCCGTTGCGACCGAGACGCTTGCATTTTTCGGCGAGATCCTCATCGCCCATCGCTGCGGCCATTTCGGCGCCGGCTAGTAGCGCGGCGACATACATGGTGCCCAGCCAGGAGTTGGGATTGAACAACTCCATGTCCAGTGTCTGATGCTGTCGGCCGGAAAGAATGCCGGTTTCGTCGGGATCCCAGAGGTCGGGGTTCTCCTTGCTCCAGGCATAGGCCAATGCCTTTTCAACGTGGCTCCAGTAGCGGCGCAGCCAATCAGTGTCTCCGGATAGCTTCCAATCACGATAGGTCTTGATGATCGCGCCGAAATGCCCGTCCGCGCATGGTCCTATAACGTCGAAGCCGGAGCCCAGCGGCAGTTTCTGACGGAACGTAAGGCCTCCGCCCGGCAACTGGTTGTAGGTGAACTCGGTCTCCCGCAGGGTGCGCTCCAGCGCCGGGAAAAGATGCGGCAGCGCCTGCTGGTAGTTCCACACATGGGTACACGAGCCTTCGCACGAGCCGTCCTGTGTGTGCTGCCCCTCCCAGGCCCAGATCTGGCCGCCTTCCAGCCGGATGACGGTCGCTGTTCGCAACAACGCCAGTGTCGCCGTGGCTGCATCCTTTATCTCGGCGGGAAGCGTCGAGCCGAACACGCCGTCGCGAAACGCAGCCGTCGCCTGCGAAAGGCTATCCCAGCGCTTCAGTGCATCGCGAGCGCTAGCCGTCGAATCCGCCCAATGATTGGCGTAGTAGTTGCGCCATGCCGGCGTTTCCCGATCCGGGATCGGCGCATCCGGCGAGGTCCGGAATGCCCAGTAGATATCGCCGTTCGGAAAGCTCCAGGAAATGACGAATCGGATTTTCCGGCGCTCTCCGGCCGGAATGGCGACACGAGCGGCAAGCGTGGCGTGTTCGGGAATAGCCCCATATGCCGCGTCTTGCGCGGCGTGTCGTACCGCCGCTTCGGCAACGGCCCCGGTCGCGCAAACTCTTTCCAGAACACTGCAAGATTGTCGAACCACTGCCCACGAAAATGGAAATCCGTATGCTCCACATGCTCGGCGTCGGTAGCGATCGTCAGGTCGCCCCGATCGGTCGGCTTGAGGTCGGCTTCCGCCGAGGTCAGATGGAGCGAACTGATCCCATCCTTTTGACTGAAGGTGTGACGTCCGCTGTCGACCCCATAATTGCCCAGCGTTCCGGCCAGCGTATAGGTCAACTCGTCGGCGGTATCGTTGACGATCTCGAATTCGAACATGGCGACCGGCATTGAGCTATCGCGATCATCGTGCGGGATGAAGGGCGACTGTGCCGTCATGCGTATGCCGCCAGGAAAGCGTTCGTCCTTGAACACGAGATCTGCGCTTGGAAAGCGCCCGTAGAAATCGACTTCGCGAAAATGGGGAACGCCGACAAGCGTCTGCCTGTTGGCGCCATGGCCAAATCCGTCGAACATCTTCCGCTGGCCGGGTGCGCCGGCCGGATTGAGATCGTAGGGGCCGTTCAGCACCCGCGCATCGACCAGCCTGCCCTCTTTCTCTGCCTTGATGGCGAAATGGGAATAGCCGTTGTAACCCTGCAAGGCCGGACGGTTGCGGATCGACCAGTCGATCAGGCGTCCGCTGCCCGAAACCGAGAACCCGCCGGAACCGATCCCGCCCAACGGAAAGGCGATGTAGCGGGTCCTCTCGGCCTTGTAGGCAAAGCGCGGATCGATGGCGGCAAGGTCGTCCCACATGAATCTTATCCTATCCCGTCAATTCTTGATGCCGCTCATCGTGATGCCTTCGATCACGAATTTCTGAGCGAGGAGGAAGAGCAGCACGACCGGCAGGACCGACATGCTCATCGCCGCCATCACCAGCGATAGATTACCGGAAGCGAGGTAGCCGCGCAGGACATCCATGCCGACCGGCAGCGTCATCGCGTGTTCCTTGCCGAGCAGCACACGTGCCTGAAAATAGTAATTCCAGGTCTGCGTGAAAGTGATGATGCCGAGTGCCGAAAGGGCCGGCCGCAGCTGTGGCAACGAGATGCGCCAGAAGATCTTGAGATAGCCGGCGCCGTCCATCAGCGCGGCTTCCTCCAGCGCCTTGGGCTGGCTGATCATGAACTGGCGCATCAGGAAAACGCCGAAACTCGATGTGAGGTACATCAGTGCCAGTCCAATCGGCTTGTTGATCAGTCCGACCTTGGCGTAGCCGAGGTAGATCGGCAGGATTGTCACCTGGGCCGGGAACATCAGTCCGACCAGCAAAATGAAGAACAGCGTATCGCGGCCGCGGAAGCTCAGCCGGGCAAAAGCAAAGGCAGCGAGTGTGCATGTCACCAACTGGCCGATGGTGACCACCACAGCGATCAGAGCCGAATTGGCTAGATCTGCAGAAACGGAACACGTGAAGCGAGCACGCGCGCATAGTTGCTAAAGTCGAGGTTTGGCGGCAGGAAACTCGGCGGCAGCTTGTAGGCATCCGATACCGGCCTGAACGACATCGAGAACAGCCACAGGAACGGCAGCAGCATGCCGATAGCAAGGACGATCATCACCGCAATGATCGCCCAATCGATCCATCGCTTGGCGGCGCGGGTCTGGAGCGCGTCGGCGTTCATTGATGCACCCACCGGCGCGACAGCAACTGCTGGATTGCCGTTATGATAGAGGATGATGCCCGTCATCACCACTGAGATCGCGGCGGCATATCCGATCTGATAGCTGCCGAAGCCCTCCTCGACGATCAGGATGGAGAGGGAGCGCGTGCTGTCGCCCGGTCCGCCCTGCGTAAGGATGACGATGGATTCATAGACCTGCAGGGCGCCGATCGAGGCGTAGACGATGGCGAAGAAAACGACCGGCGAAATGAACGGCAGCGTGATCCGAAAGAACTGCCGCCAAGCCGGCGTGCCGTCCATGATTGCGGCCTCGATGATGTTCCTGGGGACACCCTGCAGCGCGGCGATGAAGATGACCATGAAGAAGCCGGTGTTCTTCCACACATCCATGATGATGATCGACATCATCGCGTTGCTGCTGTCGGTGAGCCAGTGGACGGGCGCCAGGCCGGCGAGCCGCAGGTAGTAATTTATCACGCCGAGGTCGTCGCCGTAGAAATAGGTCCAGACGATCGACACGAAGGCGGTGGCTATGATCACCGGCAGGAAGAAGGCGAGCCGGAAGAAATAGAGCATCCACCCGGGCATCGCACGGTTTAGCGCCACCGCCAGCAGCAGCCCGACGGAAACGTTGAAGGTGACGGCGAAGAACGCGAACCGCAGCGTATTCCAAAAGATCTGCAGCGAACGCCGGTTGGTGAAGAAGCGCTCGAAGTTGTCGAACCCGACCCAGTGAGACCCCATCATCGGGTCGTAGTAGGAAAAGCTCAGGATGAACGTGATGACGACCGGCGCGAGAACGAATGTCAGATAAAGCACCGAGGTCGGCAGCACGAAGAGATATGCCGCCCGCGCCTGAGCGCGCGTCAGATCGGAAGTCCGCCGATGATCTTGTGAGAAGCTCATGAATTGCCGATCGAAGCGCCCAGTCGACGCGCCGGCCCCCTCCCAGAGGGACGCCGGCATGTCCAGCAAGGCTGGCTTCCTGCTATTTCAGCCGCGCGAAGGACTCGTTAAGTTCGGCGTCCGCCTGCTTGCACCCTTCAGCGATCGACATTTCATCCGCCATCATTGCTGTGTAGTAGCGAATGAATATCTTCTCGACTTCCTGGAAATTGGCCGGCGATGGAACAGGCTTGGTGTTCGGCAACGTCTCGTAGTAGAGCGCCGCACTTGGCGGGAATGAAAGGAACGCTTCTGTCTGCGCCGCGGACTTGCGACCGGGAACGCCGCCGCCCTTTTCGCCTTCTTCCTTTTGCGTTTCCTCGCTGGTCAGTTCCAGAACCAGCGCCTTAGCCAAATCGGCCTGCGCGGTGGATTTGTTGATGGCGTAGCCGCCGAAGCCGATGACCGTGATGTCCGTTTCCTTCTTCGGCGGGATCGCGACATCCATGTTGAGTTTGTTGGTTTTGGCGCTCTGGACGATCCAGTGGCCGCGGCTGATCATGGCGACCTGACCGGCCATGAACTGGTTGTCCATCGTATCCTTGCCTGGAATTGGCGAGACGCCATCGACATGGATAAGGTCGTGCAGGAATTGAAGGCTCTCGGCGACCTTCGGATCGAGCATGTTGGACTTCGTCCATTCATCGTCAACCACGCCGGTGCCATTGCTGAAGAACCAGGGCTGAACGAAGAAGTTCTGGTTCGGCACCTCGTAGCCGAACTGCGTCACCGCGCCGGAAGCATCCTTGACTGTCAGCGCCTTGGCTGCGGCGCGGAAATCCTCCCACGTCCAGTCTTTCTTCGGATAGGCAACCTTGGCCTTGTCAAACAGGTCGCGGTTGTAGTTGATCATGATGTTGTTCCAGCCGATCGGGATGTACTGGACTTCACCGTTGTAGCTGGCCTGCTGGAAGAGGCTCGGGGCGAAATCCGAGAAGCCCGAATTGGCCGCAACGAAGTCGTTGAGATTGAGCCAGAGCCCACGCGATGAAAACGCCCGGAAGGTCTCGATGGCAGTGCCGTAAACGTCGGCGGCCGTACCCGAATTGAACGCGCCAATTACCTTGGTGACGTAGTCGCCCCAGCCCGTCGAGATCGGGTCGACGGACACTTCGACCGTCACATTGGGATATTTCTTGTTGAAGCGGGCGATCGCATTGGTGATTGCGGCGAGTTCGGCGTCGCCGCCGAATGCCTGCAGTTGAAGCGTCGCGCTCGCGTCCGACTGCGCGAATGCGCTTCCCGCAGTGGACGCCGCCGCCGCAAATGCTGCGGACGATATCAACAATTCACGCCGTGTCAGTTTGATCATCGAAATTCCTCCCTGCGTTCTCCCAACGCATACCACCGGCTGCTCCGGTCGAAACGTTTCGTGCGATCGCACAGCTTTATCCGCATCGCCCGCTTGCAGGTCATCCGCGGCTCAACTTGTATGCACGAAACGTTTCGACTATAGGCCTACGGAAAACCGATTTGCAAGGCGGAGAATGGCGACGATCAAGGACGTGGCGCGACATGCCGGCGTTGCGATTTCCACCGTCTCGGCGGTTCTAAACCGGTCAGCGCCGGTTAGCGAACAGGTCATCGAGAAGGTGAAGCGCGCCGTCGATGACATCGGCTACGTCCCGCATGGCGGCGCGCGCAGCCTGCGCAGCGGCCAGTCGCAACTCATCGGTCTTGTGGTTCCAAACATCGCCAACCCGCATTTTGCGGCCGTCGCCCGTGAAATCGAAAACGTTTGCCTTAACGCAGGCTTTATGGCGGTGGTCTACTCCACGGGCCAGGATTCGGACCGAGAGAGCCAGGTGCTCAAGATGCTGCGCATGCAGCGCGTCGCCGGCCTGATCCTGATCCCGACGCGTTCGGACGCCGAGCATGGTGCCAAGCTGATCGGCGAGATCCACATCCCCACGATTCTGCTCGATATGTTCGTTGAGGGCCTACCCTACCATGTCATCAAGAGCGACAATGTCGAGGCTGGCAGGCTTGCGACGGACCATCTCCTGAAACTTGGACATCGACGCATCGGCATTATCGCCGGGATCAAGGGACTGGCGACGAGTGACGATCGTTTCAGTGGGTATCTCAAAGCGCATGGTGATCACGGCGCCGCCGTCGATCAGACCCTCAACCTGGCCGGCAATTTCAGTCAGGAGACGGCACACGACCTTACGGTCACGGCTTTAAGGCGTCCGGACAGGCCGACCGCACTCGTCTCCATTTCCAACATGATGACGCTTGGCGCTCTCTTCGCCGCGCGCGAACTGGGTCTCAGAATTCCCGGTGACCTTTCGATCGTCGGAATCGACGACCTCGAATTTGCTGGAATTCTCGACCCCGCGCCGACGGTGGTCGCGACCGAAATCGTGATGATGGCCCGTCAGGCGATCGAACTCCTGCTCAAGCAACTCGTCTACAAGATAATGCCGGGCAAAGATTGGGAAATCTACACGCCGCATCTGATCATACGGGGCTCCACTCGCCAGGCCCCGGAAGGGGGAAAATACAGCCCGTCTTGATCTCCCCATTCGGCTCGATCAATTTCCAGAATGGAGCTTACACGCGGCTGTCATAGTGATGGACGTAGGTTGGAGCGCTAAAGCGAGGTGGTCGTGCGCATCACTCGGATAGAGACTTTTTCGACAGAGTACGTTGGCTTCGTGCGCATCACGACGGAGAGCGGTGCGACCGGTATCGGGCAGGTTTCCACCTATAATTCCGACATCACGTCCACGGTTCTGCATCGGCAGGTTGCGCCATGGGTTCTCGGCGTCGAATTTGAGGATATCGACGCGTTGACCGACAAGGTGATCGAGCGCGAGCACAAGTTCCCCGGGTCCTATATAAAAAGGGCGCTGGGCGGACTGGATACCGCGATCTGGGATTGTCGCGGCAAGCAGGCAGGGCTTCCCGTCGTCAGCCTGCTCGGCGGTACGCCCGGCCGACTGCGCGCCTACGCATCATCGATGAAGCGCGACATCACGCCCGCGGACGAGGCGGAGCGATTCAAGCGCCTGCACGATGAATTCGGCTTCGATGCTTTCAAGTTCCGTGTCGCCGCGGAGTACGGCCACGATGTCGACGAATGGCCGGGCCGCACCGAAGAAATCATCCCAACGATCCGTAAGGCGCTAGGCGAAGAGGCGTCGCTGCTGGTTGATGCCAATAGCGGCTTCTCTCCGAAACGAGCGATAGAGGTCGGACGTATTCTCAGGACAATGGCATCGAACATTTCGAGGAGCCATGCCTCTACTGGGAGTTTGAACAGACCAAGGAGGTTGCCGATGCGCTCGACATCGCGGTGACCGGCGGCGAGCAGGACTGCGAATTACCAACCTGGCGGCAGATGATCGACATGCGCGCCGTCGATATCGTGCAGCCCGATATTCTCTATCTCGGCGGTATCGGCCGCACGCTACGCGTCTGCCGCATGGCCAGGCGGCGGGCTTGCCGATAACGCCGCACAGCGCCAATCTCGGGCTGGTTACGCTTTTCACCATGCATCTTCTGCGCGCGATCGACGGTGGCGGAAAATATCTCGAGTTCTCGATTGAAGGCCAGATTACTATCCCTGGCAGGACGGCTTGTTCGCAAAATCGCCCTACGACGTCTAAGATGGCCAGGTGACGATATCCGACGAGCCCGGCTGGGGCATCGAGGTCGATCCCGAATGGCTGGCAAAATCTCGGTATCAGATCAGCGAGCGTGCGTAAGATGACATTGCTCCTGGACGTGCAACACGGCGGCGCCCTGCCGAGATTGCCGGACGAGCATTTTATCGGCGGTGCGCGACGACAGTCGGATGCGTGGCCAGGTCTATGATGAACGAATATTTCGACCGGCCGGGATCGAGACCGCATGCATTTTTCGGCAGGCAATGCCACGAGTAAATCCGGCATAGGCCGCGAAAAGGGACTTATCGCCGTCTCAACCTATTGCAAGACGAAAGCGGTGACGATGCGAATATGACAAACCGCAGACTGATACGGTTTTTCCCGCGCTTCATTGACAAGCGGATTGGTCTGTCATTTTGTTAAGAGTGGCAGTGCCAGTGGCACGTCGGTCCTGAAACTGCCGATGGGAAGCTTCGCCGACTTGAAGGACGCGTCACGGCATTGTTATCAGATGCCGCCATAACAATAAACGCTACAGGGGACAACGCTTTCCAACAAGCCGGCCACAAAAGCAAACGCATATGGGAACTGAATGGGAGACGTTATCGTGAACATCCAAACCGTGAACCGCCGCAGCTTTCTGCAAGGAACCGCTGCCGGTGTAGGCATACTCGCCGCACCCGCCATAATCTCGACCAGGGCGCTCGCCTCGTCGGGCGAACTGAACTTCATGGGCTGGGCCGGCTATCCGGTTCTTGCCGAGAAGGTTTTCCCGGCTTTCGAAAAGGCCTCCGGACATCAAGGTCATCTTCAACGAGCAGCCTGACCAGGACGCGATGTTCGCGCAGGCGAAACTGTCGCTGCAGACCGGCGCGATCGACGTTTGCGAGCCGACCGTCGACCGCATCGGCGGCTGGGCCTCCAACGGCCTCGTTCAGGGCTGGGATACCAGCAAGCTGGCGCTCGACAACTATCTTCCGGGGCTTGCCGATGGCCAGATGGGCGAGATGGCGACCATCGACGGCAAGCGCATGATCGTCATGAGCGTGTGGGGTACTGAAGCCATCGTCTACTCCAAGACCGAAGCGCCGACGGAGTATGGCAAGGCCAGCCTCGGCGATCTGTTCGATCCGAAGTTCGAGGGCAAGGTCTGCCTGCGCCCGCATTCGACGCTCGCCGCGATGGGCCGCTGGCTCGACGTCGCAGGGCAAGCTGCCGAAGCCCTGGATCGACGGCTACAAGGACGAAGCCGCCATGAAGGAGCTGTGGGACATCGCGCTCGCCGAGGCGATCAAGGCACAAGGCCAACGTCGCCCAGTTCTGGAGCGGCGAGAACGAGGCCCAGGCCGCCTACCGCACCAACGGCGCCGTCATCGGCCTGAACTGGGATTCCACGGGCTACAATCTGCGCGCCGACGGCTTCGGCTACGTCGCGCCGAAGGAAGGTGCGTTCGCCTGGAACCAGGGCTTCGCGCTGCTGTCCAACGCCAAGAACGTCGAGCAGGCGCATGAGTTCGCCAAATGGGTCGCAACGCCCGAAGGCTCGTCCATGTGGGCGACGGCCTTCTCGGCCAACCCCGTCGCCAAGGGCGCGATCGACCTCGCCAGCCCCGAAGTCAAGGAGTTCTACAACTCCGCGCTGCCGGGCGACGCCACGCAGAAGCTTTGGTGGTGGCCCGAGCAGCAGGCCTGGTTCATCAAGCTGCGCGGCGAATACGCCGACAAGTTCAAGGCGGCTTGAGCCGACTCTGCTCCGATACCGCCGGATTCTCTCGGAATCCGGCGGTATTTTTGCTGCGTTGCAGCAATGCTGGACTGGCATTTCCCCTGAAACTGGAGCAGACTGCGCACCATGAGCGCGGGCGTTGACATCGATAATGTATGTGCGGACTTCGGCACCTTTCGTGCCGTCGATCGGGTGACCGTTCACATCAAGCCCGGTGAGTTCTTCTCGTTCCTCGGACCCTCCGGGCTGCGGCAAGACCACCATCCTGCGGATGATCTCCGGCTTCATCTCGCCCGACCGAGGGCAAGATCACGATCGGCGGCCAGGACATGCGCGGCATCCGGCCCAACCAGCGGCCGACCGCGCTGATCTTCCAGAACCTCGCGCTGTTCCCGCTGATGCCGGTCTGGGAAAACATCGCCTTCGGCCTGGAGGTGCGCGGCGTCGACAAAAAGGCGCGCCGGGCAAAGGCCGAGGAATTGCTGCGGCTCGTCGACCTGCCGGGAGCCGCCGACAAGACGGTCAGCCAGCTTTCCGGCGGACAGAAGCAGCGCGTCGCCATCGCCCGCGCGCTGGCCGTCGAGCCGAAGGTGATGCTGCTCGACGAGCCGCTCTCGGCGCTCGACCTGAAGCTGCGCCAGCATATGCGCGCCGAGCTGCGCGCCATCCAGAAGCGCACCAACGTCACCTTCATCTACATCACCCACGACCAGGGCGAGGCGTTGGCAATGTCGGACCGCGTCGGCGTCATGTCGCATGGCCGGCTGCAGCAGGTGGCGGTGCCGCAGGACATCTACAACAAGCCGGTCAACGGCTTCGTCGCCTCGTTCGTCGGCGAGAACAACATCTTCACCGGCAAGGTCGGCAACGTATCGGGCAGCACGGCGCAATTCGAAACGCCGGCGGCACTTTTCAGCGCCACGGTTGGTCCGCAGGCGGCGACGTCCGCAACGGCCAAACTCTATGTCCGGCCGGAGCATTCGCGCCTCGTCAGGCAACCGTCGAACGGCGAGAACGCCATTCCGGTCGAGGTTTCCGACGTCGCCTTCGAAGGCAATTTCATCAGCATCCAGGCGCGTGACCATGGCGGACGCACGCTTGTCGCCGAGGCGCGCAATGACGGAGCAGCCTCCGTGCCGGCGCTTGGCGAGAAGCTGCATTTGGTCTTCGATCCCGAGCGGGCAATCATCCTGGCCGATGACACCGTTGCCGCCGGTGCGGCTGCATGAGCGATCTTCTGGCGCGATATGGAGGGCCGCTCACGGCAGTTTTTGCCGCGCTGACGGCCTTCTGGCTGCTGGCGCTGGTCGTCCTGCCCGACCTTTATCTGTTCGAGAATTCGTTCCGGCCCTATTTGCCGGTGGCCGAAATGGGCGGCCCAAAGGACATCTACAGTCTCAACAACTACCTGACCTTCTTCCACAGCCCGATCCACATCCAGGTCTTCGTCTCCACGATCGTCTACAGCAGCATCGTCACCTTTCTCTGCTTCCTCATCGCGTATCCGCTCGCCTACTATTTGGCGAAGGTGGCACGCAGCAACATGCTGCCGACGCTGTTCATTCTGCTGCTCATCCCGCTCTGGGTCAGCGAGGTCCTGCGCTCGTTCGCCTGGTTCATCATCCTGGCATTGAAGGGGCCGCTGAACTTCGCGCTGATCGGCCTTGGAATCATCGATCAGCCAATTCGCTGGATGACGGGATTTCGCAGCGTGATCATCGGTCTCGTCTACACCTACGTGCTGTTCATGCTGTTTCCGGTCTACAACGCGATCCAGTCGCTCGACACCAACCAGATCGAGGCGGCGGAGGATCTCGGCTCGCCGTGGTGGCGCACGCATTGGCGGGTGATCCTGCCGCACGCCAAGCCGGGCATCGCATCGGGCGCGGTGATGGTGTTCATGCTGTCGGCCGGCTCCATCCTCGTGCCGACGCTGCTCGCCTCGACCACATCGCGCTGGTTCACCGAAATCATCCAGCAATGGATGTTCGAGTCGCAGGACTGGAACACCGGCTCGGCCTATGCCTTCCTGCTGCTGCTGCTTTGTACGGTGTTCGTCTCGCTGGTGATGCGCCTGTTTCGCGTCAAGCTGTCGGACATCGCCAAATGAAACAGGCGCGCCGCTCGGACTGGATGTTCCATCTCTATGTGATCGTCTTCCTGGCCTACATGCTGTTGCCACTGGTGGTCATGGGTGGGGCGGCGTTCAACGATTCCCGCTTCCCTTCGATCTACCCATGGGTCGGATTCACCGATCGCTGGTTCGTCGAGTTGTGGAATGACAGCCGCATGTGGATCGCTTTCCGCAACACGATCTTCGTCGCGATCGCCGTTGTTGTCATCGCCATCCCGATCGGGACGGCGGCGGCAATCCTCATCAACAGTTTGCGCGGCGCGGCGCGCTCCGTCCTTTATGCGCTTATGGTGGCGCCCGTGCTGACGCCGGGCGCGGTTATCGGCATATCGACACTGCTGTTCTGGAATCGATTCTCCGTTCCGGCGGGGCTGCATCTGTCGGTGCTGGGGCAGGTCTCGTATATTGCCGCCTTCGTCATGCTGCTGGTTCTGGCGCGGCTGCAAAGCTTCGACCGGACACTCGAGGAAGCCGCGCTCGATCTTGGCGCTAGTCACGCGCAGGTCATGCGCCGCATCCTGCTGCCGCATCTCTATCCCGCCATCGGCGCAGGTGCGGCAATCGCCTTCTTCCAGTCCATTGAGAACTTCAACACGACACTGTTCACGCGCGGCACTTACGATACGCTGACCGTCTATGTGTTCTCCAAGGTGCGCAGCGGCATCACGCCGACAATCAACGCGCTCGCCCTGATCCTCATAAGTGTCACAATCGTGTGTGCCGTCTGGTACGAGATTTCACGCCGCCGCGCTGAGAGAAAGGCAGCCTTGCAGGAGGCGTAAGCCGTTTGGCGAGTGCCTCCCGGCCAAAATGCGAGGTCGATGCCTATGGAAACCGCGATCCGACTTGCCACGATCGACGACGTTCGGACCGTGGAAACGATCGTCACCGACGCCTACACACACTACATCGCGCGCATCGGCCGCAAGCCCGGACCAATGCTCGACGACTATGACGCACAGATACGCCAGCAGCGTGTCTACGTGATGGATCTGGACGGTGTCGCCAAGGGCGTCCTTGTGCTCATCCCTGAGAAAGATGGGATTCTCCTCGACAACATCGCTGTCTCACCCTCAGAACAGGGCAAGGGCATTGGCCGGTCGCTAATGCAGTTTGCCGAGGAACAGGCGCGCAAGGCAGGCTACAAGAAGATACGGCTCTACACGCACGAGAAGATGGCCGAGAACATCGCGCTCTACACCCGTATCGGCTACGTCGAAACCCACCGCGCTTTTGAGAACGGCCTCCACCGGGTCTTCATGACCAAGCTGCTTTGACTCTGCCTCGATCTCAGCAAATGACATCTCAATGTCAGAACGGAGCCCTTAGGTTTGGAACCGTCGATGCGAGCAAAGGCTCAGGCAGAAGCGTTGCTCTGCTAGCGTTCGAGGCAACAGCGATCTCGGCATGTTCGGGCGGATGTTCCCGAAGCTTCCACCGCTTTCTGTGAGCGACGCAAAGCTGCAGGCTCTCGCCGAAGCGATGATCGACAACAATCCAAGAGAGCCGGAAGCTCAGCCGGTTTCGTTCTCAAATACCGCAGATGGTTTCAGCGCCGCCAAACGCCCGCAATGTCCTCGGCGTAGTCCACAAGATCATACGGTCGGAGTGCCTGAAGGTAGTGATCTGGTATGATGCCTATGAACCGCGCGGCATTATTGGTCATGCCGGCCGACCTCTAAATGTCACGCTAGGCCGATTGCCATCGCGTCGCAAATCACGATAGCGGTCCGTGTTCCTTGACGGCCTCTTGCCGGCCGCCGTATGTCGCTGCGGCGCACCAACATGCCGTCAGCGAAGGAGTCGCAGCATGATCAGAGCCTTCGTGGTGGAAAAGGAGAGGTTGCTTCAGGTACCCGACCTCTTCGATGTGCACGAACATGTGGTCTGGGCAGACCTCGTCGCGCCAACCAAGGAAGAGGAAGACGCGATCGAGAAATGGGTAGGTGTCGGCATTCCGACCCGCGACGAGATGGAGGAAATCGAGATCTCCTCGCGTCTCTATTCCGAGAACGGCGCGCACTTCATGACTGCGTCTCTGCCGGCCCACTCGGGAACCGACGGGCACGTGATGGGTCCAGTCACCTTTGTTCTGGCGAAGGGCAAACTTGTCACCGTGCGCTACCATGAACCCCGAGCTTTTCAGACCTTCCCGATGCGCGCAGAAAGCGCTGACCTCAACTGCTCGGACGGCAATACGATTCTCGTGGCGCTGCTCGAGGCCATTGTCGACCGGTTGGCCGACCTCCTTGAACGCGCCAGCTCGGACGTCGTCGAAATTTCCCACAACATCTTTCATCCCACAGAAAAGAAGGCTTCGAAGAGAGACCTCGGCTTCCAGCTTATCCTGCGCAAGATCGGCCGCGAGGAACTGTTCATTTCCAACATTCAGGACAGCTTGGTTAGCCTCCAGCGCGTGACTGGGTTCCTTGCCAATGTGAGCTTAAACGATGAAGCGAGCGCGGCCAAAAAGAGGAAGATCGCCTTATCAGACCCGGCACCCAAAATCGTCTCTGCGCCGGATCTGCGTGCGCGGATCAAGACTTTGTCGAGAGACATTCTCTCGCTCGCCGCCTATGGAGAATCCCTGTCGCAAAAGATCACGTTCCTGCTCGATGCGACATTGGGGATGATCAACATCGAACAGAACGCGATCATCAAGATCGTCTCCGTCGCTGCCGTGGTCTTCCTGCCGCCGACGCTAGTGGCCTCGGTTTACGGCATGAATTTCGACGTCATGCCCGAACTGAAATGGGAGTATGGCTATCCGATCGCCATCGGCGTGATGGTGCTTGCGGCAATTCTGCCCTTCTGGTGGTTCAAGCGCCGCGGCTGGTTGTAGTCATCCCTGCCAATCGATGGGGGGAAGCCCTTTCGATGCCAGCCATGTATTGGTCTGCGAGAATGGTCTTGAGCCGAAAAATCCGTTACGCGCCGACAAGGGCGAGGGATGAGCGCTTGCGAGGACAAGATGTTTCGCTCGGATCGATGAGGCCAGAGTAGGCACGCGCCTTGTCGCCCCACAAGATGAACACGCAATGATCCGCGTGGTCGGAAACGGCACGGACCGCCTGCCGCGTTAGCTCCTGCCATCCGAACTTCATATGTGCGCCGGCTGGCGCCCGCCTCTACAGTCAATGCAGTGTTGAGGAGCAATACGCCCTGCCGTGCCCAATCCGAAAGATCGCCGCGTGTCCGGGCGGGGTTTCCAAGGTCGCTGGCAAGCTCCTTGAAAATATTGCGCAGCGATGCCGGCAACGGCCCGCGGCCGACATAGGAAAACGCCAATCCGTTGGCATGACCCGGTGTCGGATAAGGGTCCTGGCCGAGAATAGCGACGCGGGTCGTCGCCGGGGAAGTCAGTCGCAGGGCGTTGAAGATATTGGCCGGTTCCGGGAGAACCCGCACACCGTCCTCGGAGCGCTTTGCCACTGCATCCACCACCCGATCCGCCGTACCGTCGTTGAAGAACGGCAAGACCCGCCAGGCTTGCGATTGAGGGTCGCCAAGGAAATCGGCGAGGGCAGTTTGCGACATGCACGGTACTTTCGGACGAGAGGAGCAGGGCGAAGCTTCATGCTACTACGCAGCCGCCAGACATTCGAGGGTGGACGCGGACCTGGATTAGTCGAACGCTGGCGCCTGCGCGCTTGCGATCCGGCGCTGATTTGGCAAAGGTGCATCCTAATACATAGGTTCAACGAAATGACCGCCGCCAGATGGGCATATGAGGACTTCGCCGAGGGCATGGTGATCGAGCTCGGCGAGCGCCACGTCACCGCCGAAGAGATCATCGAATTTGCCCAGGAGTTCGACCCGCAGCCTTTCCATCTCGACGAGGCGGCCGGCAAGGCGAGCATTCTTGGCGGGCTGGCGGCCTCCGGTTGGCACACCTGCGGCATCTTCATGCGCATGCTCTGCGATGGCTTACTGCTCAACTCCACCTCACAGGGCGGCCCCGGTGTCGATTTGGTGCGCTGGAAGCGGCCGGTGCTCGCCGGCGATTCTCTGACCGGACGAGGCACTGTAGTGTCCCGGCGCGTCTCTCAGAAGCGTCCACATATCGGCCTCGTCGCCTGGCGCTTCGAACTGTTCAACCAGCACGGTCAATCGGTTTTCGAGTTCGAGAATACCGTCATGTTCTCGCGGCGGGAGTTTGCATGACCCTCGATGACTATTTGCAGACCGGCGTAACCGTCCACCTCGGCTCTCACAGTTTTCCACCGGACGAGATCAAGGCGTTCGCCCGAAAATACGATCCGCAGCGTTTTCACCTCGACGAAGCTCTGGCGAAGCAATCGGTATTCGGCGGTCTCTGCGCATCAGGGTGGCAAACTGCCGCCGGCTGGATGAAGCGTAACGTCGCCACGCCGATGGGCCGCGAATGGGAGGGTCCCGGCGCTCAGCCGGTCACCGGCCCCTCCCCCGGCTTCTCGAATTTGAAATGGCTGAAGCCGGTGTTCGCAGGCGAAACGGTGAACTACACCCGTACCGTTACCGGCCATCGGCAAATGGCATCGCGTCCCGGCTGGCGCATCGCTTCCATTCACGCCGAAGGTTTTGACTCGTCCGGCGACAAGGTCATCGAATTCGACAGTGCGGTGCTGGTAAAGGCTGACTGAAGCCAGCGCCTCAATGCCCCTCGAAGCCGATCAACGTACGCACGGGTACGCCGAGCGCTTCGAGCCTGGTGCGGCCGCCGAGGTCGGGCAGGTCGATGACGAAGCAGGCGGCAACGATGTCCGCTCCGATCTGGCGCAGCAGCTTCACTGCGGCCTCCGCCGTACCGCCTGTCGCGATCAGGTCGTCGACGAGTATGACCTTTTCGCCTTTCGCGACACCATCCTTATGCATCTCCATCTCGTCGATGCCGTACTCAAGGCTGTAGGCGACGCGCACGGTCTCGTGCGGCAGCTTGCCCTTCTTGCGGATCGGCACGAAGCCAGCCGAAAGCTGATGGGCGATCGCCCCGCCGAGAATAAACCCGCGCGCCTCGATGCCGGCGATCTTCTCGATCTTGGTACCCGCATAGGGATGCACCAACTCGTCGATTGCCCGCCGGAAAGCGCGCGCATTGCCGAGCAGCGTCGTGATGTCGCGAAACAGGATGCCCGGCTTCGGGTAGTCCGGGATGGTACGGATCGAGGCGAGCAGAGTTTCTTCGAGCGAGGATTTCATACAGGCGACTCCATTGCCGCCTGTTTTGGCGTTCCTTGCTCGAAAAGAAAAGCCCGCAATTCCTAGCGAGAACCGCAAATTGTCGCGCGTCAGTTCACTGACCGAAGTGCAGCCCATCAGCTTCATGCCGCGCTCGACCTCGATTTTGAGCTGGCCGAGTGCGCGCTCGACGCCGGGCTGGCCAGCCGCCGCCAGCGGATAAAGATAGTAGCGCCCGACGCCAACCGCCTTGGCGCCCAGCGACAGCGCTTTGAGAACATGCGTGCCGCGTTGTACACCGCCATCCATGATTACATCGATCCGGTCGCCGACGGCATCGACGATCTCGGCAAGCTGGTCGAAGGCGGCGCGTGATCCGTCCAACTGCCGTCCGCCATGATTTGAAAGCACGATGCCGGTGCAGCCGATCTCGACTGCCCGCCGCGCATCCTCGACCGACATTACGCCCTTGAGGCAGAACTGCCCGTCCCAATGCCTGACCATTTCGGCAACGTCATCCCAGGTCATCGACGGGTCCAGCATCTCGGTGAAGTAGCGGCCGATCGACATTGCGCCGCCATCCATCTTCACATGCTCGTCGAGTTGCGGCAGCTTGAAACGTTCATGCGTGACATAGTTAAGGCCCCAGGCCGGTTTGATCGCAAATTGCGTCATGCCACCAAGCGTCAGCTTGAACGGGATCGAAAAGCCGGTGCGCAGGTCGCGCTCTCGATTTCCCCCGGTGATGCTGTCGACAGTCAGCATCATCACCTCGACGCCCGCAACCTTTGCACGCTCCATCATGGCTCGGTTGAGGCCGCGGTCCTTGTGGAAATAAAACTGGTACACCTGCGGTGTCTTGGCGATGCTGCGCGCCTCCTCCAGGCTGGTAGTGCCAAGCGACGAGACGCCGAACATCGTGCCGAACTTGCCGGCGGCCGCGGCCACGGCGCGCTCGCCGTCGTGGTGGAACAGCCGCTGAAGGGCGGTCGGCGAGCAATAAAACGGCAGCGCCAGCTTCTGACCCATGACTGTGACGGAAGTATCAACCTTCTCGACACCGCGCAGGACATTTGGCACGAGATCGCAGCGCTCGAAACTCTCCGTATTGCGTCGATAAGTGACCTCGTCATCCGCCGCGCCGTCGATATAGTTGAAGATCGGTGACGGCAGCCGGCGCTTCGCCAGAGCGCGGAAATCATGGAAATTGTGACAGTCTTTCAGGCGCATGTTTTCGTCCCGGTGCAGGCCGATGAATTGCATAGCCTGCGGTCACGTCAAGCGCCTCAATGATAAAAATAACATCCACAGGCGAATGAGGCTTTGAGCCATTCGCGAATTCTGAGGTCAGCTGGCCACGGAGAGACTCACGGCCCAAACTGCGAACACATCCGTTCAATTACAAGTGAAGCAGTTGGCCGTAACAATGCGCGCCACCGTTTCGTATCTATTGGTGATTGATAAAGGCGACGGAGGTCAAATCATGGTCAGCAGGCGAGCGGTTTTGCTTGGCACATCCGCACTGGTGGTGTCTGGACTTATGCGCGCGACCTCCGCATCGCGCGCGGAGAAAAAATTCGGGATCACCCACACCGAGGCCGAGTGGCGGGGCATGCTGACGCCGGAGCAGTATTCGGTGCTGCGGGAGGCTGGCACGGAATATCCCTTTACAAGCCCACTCAACACCGAGCATCGCAAGGGCATCTTTGCCTGCGCGGGCTGTGACCTTGACCTATTCTCGTCCGATACCAAGTTTGACAGCGGCACCGGATGGCCGAGTTTCTGGCAGCCATTGAACGCCGCAGTCGGCACCGAAAAAGATTCCTCGCTCGGTGTGTCGCGGACCGCCGTGTATTGCAGCCGCTGCGGCGGTCATCTCGGCCATGTGTTCGACGACGGGCCGCTGCCCACCGGCCTTCGATATTGCATGAATGGCGTTGCGATGACCTTCAAGCCCGCAGCCGCCTGAACAACCAATCTCACGGAGACCCCGATGGCCCATTCAAACCTCTATCCAATGGTGCGTTGCGCCGCCCTCGCCGCTCTGGCGAGCATTTCGCTGGCGTTGCCGATTTTTCCTGCCACCGCCCAGGAGGGCATCGCTATCCCGCCGCCGAAGCTTGATGGCAAGGATGATCCCAAACATAGCGCAGTCTTTGCCGGCGGCTGCTTCTGGGGTGTTCAGGGCGTCTTCCAGCACGTGAAGGGCGTCCGGAATGCGGTGTCCGGATATGCCGGTGGCGACAAGGACAGTGCCGTATACGAGGCGGTCGGAAGCGGCAGCACCGGCCATGCGGAAGCTGTGCAGGTCACCTACGATCCGCAGCAGGTCAGCTACGGGCAGCTCCTCCAGGTGTACTTCTCAGTGGCCCACGACCCAACCGAACTCAACCGGCAAGGCCCGGATACCGGCACGCAGTACCGCTCCACCATCTTCGCTCTGGATCGGCAACAGGCCGAATCCGCTAGGGCCTATATCACCCAGCTCGACGCCGCCAAGGTATACCGCGCGCCGATCGCCACGACGATCGAGGAAGGAAAGGCCTTCTACGAGGCCGAGCCCTACCACCAGGATTTTTTGACCCTCAACCCCGACTATCCCTACATAGTCTACAACGACCTTCCGAAGATCGAAAACCTGAAGCGCCTGTTCCCGTCGCTGTATCAGGATGATCCGGCTCTGGTCTCGGAGGCGGCCGTCTCGAACTAGGCATTTATCCCGGGCATACGATGGACGGGATTGCGGGGGGAATTCCCGAACTTTCTTGCACGCGCATCCGAATTGTGCGTTCGCTGGGCGCTGCCGCTGCCCAGTTACCGCTTCGCTGGATCGGTATCCCGGATGCGCTGGCTGAATGCGGCGACATCCTGGACGCTGTAGCGCAAACGCACGCGCTTGCCGGAGGGCGGATCGAACTGCAGCGAGGTCTCGGGCCGCCACGCGGTCGCTGGCCGGATCGGGCGCGGCACAAATCCGCCACCGCAGTTCGGGCAAACGTTGTGGAGCTTGGTCTCCACGCAGTCCGCGCAGAAGGTGCATTCGTACGAGCAGATACGTGCGTTCTGCGCATCCGGCGGCAGATCGGCATCGCAATATTCGCAGTTGGGTCTGAGCTGCAGGGCCATTGGCATTTCCTCTATTCCTAAGCGCCACTGTTGCGTTACACAGGGAAGCGACGAAAGTCGCATCGCATAATGGAAGCAGCAGCATGCCTTCGGCAATCACCGCCCTTGTCCTGGCACTACTGATTGTCGACCACAGTTACGCCGCGCCGCCATCATCCGTCGCAACAGAGATCAATGCCACAGCGCCGCCATTCGTAGCCACGGTCAACACGGATTTCGACATCATCCGGACCACCGATCCGAGTGCTTTTGCCTGCCACATATATGCTGGCCGCACAGAACAACAGATCTGGGACAAGCGTGTGGACGACGAGCCTTTGATCCTCGCCTATAGTTTCACAGTTCATTTCAATGACGGCACTGAGATCGAAATCGCCGTCAATCCTGAGTTCGGCTCCGAGCAGGCCGCTCGCAACGAAGCCATGCGTTACACCACCGCGCTAGGACAATTGCCTGGCAGTCTGCGCGCAGGAATAAGGCGCTTGGGCGTGCATGCGGGCGACGAAAGCCCGCATGGCGGCGCGGGCAACGTCATCATTTATGCCGAAACGGCAACGCAACGTATGGGTTACGATCACCTCGAGGAGACTATTTTTCACGAGGCGGTGCATGCGGCCTGGGATGAGGATCATCGCCTCGCCCCTGATTGGGTTGCGGCGCAGAAGGCGGATGGCGGCTTTCTCACCGCATATGGCGCCTCCATCCCTGATCGGGAGGATTTGCCGGAAACCGCGTTGTTTGCGTACGCCCTGCAGCATTATCCCGGTCGCATTCCACCGGCCGATACCGACGCTATTCGAAATGCGGTCCCGCATCGGCTGGCATATATTGATCGCATCCTGTCGACCGTTCCACCGGTCGCGGACCTTTACGACCCCTCAATTTGTCAGCAATAAGAACGGCCCGTGGGCATGCTCACCGATCTCATTATCCAACGGCATCTCCTGGCTACTCAGCCATACCATTTGCCAAGGACCACCTTGCTGGCTGGTCCAACCTTCGCTGCAAAGGCCTCGACATCGCTTGGTCCGGCGTCGCTGTTGTAGTGATAGGGGTAGACGACCGCGGGCTTGAAGGCCGCCACGGCGGAACTGGCCTGGTCAATATCCATTGTGTAGGGCAGGTTCATCGGCACGAAAGCAATATCGATGCCCGTCAGCGCCCGCATCTCCGGGATATCCTCGGTATCGCCGGCGATATAGACGCGGAGTCCGTCGGCCGCCAGCACGTAGCCATTGTCGCGGCCTTGCGGGTGGAATTTCTTACGCTCCTCGGTGGTGTTGTAGGCGGGGATCGCCTGAATCTCCATGCTCCCGACGGTCGTTGCCTCGCCATTTGCGATAGCGGTTGCCTTTGCCTGGAGATCGGCCGGCAGCTTGCCGTGTACGGAAGGGTTGACGACAAGCTTGGTATCCGGCCCTACGATTGCCTGCAGCGTCGGCAGATCAAAATGGTCTCCATGCTCATGGCTGATGAGAATCAGGTTCGGGGCGGGACTACCTGCATAAAGGTCCTTTCCGCCAACCGGGTCGTTGTAGATCACCAGGCCCGGCACGGTCATCACGAAGCTGGCATGGCTGACCGGCGAAACGACAATCTCTCCTGTCTCACTCTTGTAGCTGTCGCCTGCGCCTTGCGCCCGTGCCGCAAAAGGCATGATGATGGTCGAGCCCAAGGCGCCAAGTGCTGCGGCTCCGGCAAGTTGCAAGCTGTCGCGTCGCGTCAATCTCATGGAAATTCTCCCTTTCGCATGCCACCGCTCCTTTGCGGGCGCCACCATCAATGAACGAAGCCGCCGCCAATTGTCTTCCGTTTTAGAGCGAAGGACCGGGAACATTCGCGTGAAGCATGCCACGGGCCGGCGCCTGCGCGGGGTTTTTCATATCGATGAACGGCGGCATAGGAGTCCGGCTCCCGTCGCCTGCGACTTTTCTCGCCGAGTCCGAAGCCGAGATGCGGTTAACCTTCAAAGTTCAAACAAAAGGGCGCCGAAGCGCCCTTTCAAGTCAATTGGCCTAGAGAAATGCGAGCGTCAGTGTTCGACACCCGACCATACCCTGCGCTTCACCAGATAGACCATCGCGCCAAACAGCAGCATGAAGACGATAACGCGGAAACCGGTCTGTTTGCGTGCCTCAAGGTGCGGCTCCGCCGTCCACATCAGGAAGGCGGAAACATCGCGCGCATATTGGTCGACCGTCTGCGGCGAACCGTCATCATAGGTCACCTGATCGTCCGACAGCGGCTTGGCCATCGCAAGCGACTTGCCATTCATGAAATACGGATTGTAGTGCGTGCCCTCGGCAATCTCCATGCCCTCTGGCGGCGTCTCATCATAGCCGGTCAAAAGCGAGTGGATATAGTCCGGCCCGCCTTGCGCATACTGCGTGAAGATATCGATGACGAATTGCGGGAAGCCGCGCGTCACGCCGCGCGCCTTGGCGAGCAGCGACATGTCGGGCGGGGCAGCGCCGCCGTTAGCCGCAGCCGCAGCCGCTGAATTCGGGAAAGGCGACGGAAAATAATCCGACGGGATGCCAGGACGATCGAACATCTCGCCGTCGTTGTTCGGGCCATCCTGGATCGTGTACTCGGCAGCGAGGGCCTTGACCTGGGCTTCCGAATAGCCGAGCTCGCCGAGCATGCGGAATGGCACCAGGTGCATCGAGTGGCACGCCGAGCAGACTTCCTTGTAGACCTTCAGGCCACGCTGCAACTGGGCCTTATCGTAAGTGCCAAACGGTCCGGCAAAGCTCCAGGATTCCTCCTTCGGCGGGCGGATCGGGAAGTGGGTTGGCTCCGTCTCGCTGTGACCTCCCTCGGCGGCGTGAT
The DNA here is from genome assembly GCA_963829135.1 of uncultured Alphaproteobacteria bacterium. Classification (GTDB taxonomy): domain Bacteria; phylum Pseudomonadota; class Alphaproteobacteria; order Rhizobiales; family Rhizobiaceae; genus Kumtagia. The sequence continues at coordinate 962,879 of CAWHHO010000005.1, forward strand.
CAGCGCCGGCCGGTTCATGGCCCTCACCACTGGCCGGCTTGTCCGGATTGGCGACAGGAGCCGTCTGCTCCGCAGCGGGTGCCGCGCCTTCAGCAGGCTGCGCGTTTTGATCGGTGGATTCCTGCGCATAGGCGACGGCCGACGTGCCAGCCAACAGGAAGCCGAAAGCAGCCAGTCCGTGGAGAACTCTTTTCATGTGAACTGTCCCTCTCCTGCCTGCCCGATCAGCCTTTTATGCTCGGCGAAGCCGCCGCGCCGACCGGGTGGCCGGAGCCCCCCTTATTCTTTTCAAGTACGGCTTCCGTGATCGAATTGGGCGTCCGGCGCGGCGTCTCGATGAGGCCGAGCAGCGGCATGACGACCAGGAAGAACGCGAAGTAGTAGACCGTGGAGAGCTGCATGGCCGGAATGTACCAGCCTTCCGCGGGCTTCGAACCAAGCCAGCCGAGGAACACGGCGTTGATGGCGAACAGCCAGAAGAACAGCCTGTACCATGGGCGGTAAACCGCGGAGCGGACCTTCGACGTATCGAGCCACGGCACTACGAACAACACTGCGATGGCGCCGAACATGGCGAGCACGCCGCCGAGCTTGGAGTCGATCGGCCCGATGTTGAAGGTGATGGCGCGCAGGATCGCGTAGAATGGCAGGAAGTACCATTCGGGCACGATATGCGCCGGCGTCTTCATCGGATCGAATGGCGTGTAATTGTCCGGGTGGCCGAGATAGTTCGGAATGTAGAAGATAAAGTAGGCGTAGATGGCCAGGAACACCATCATGCCGAACGCGTCCTTGATAGTCGCGTAGGGCGTGAAAGGCAAAGTGTCCGTGTTCGATTTTACCTCGATGCCTGTCGGATTGGTCTGGCCGACGACATGCAGCGCCCACACATGCAGGACCACCACGCCGGCAATCATGAACGGCAGCAGGTAGTGCAGCGAGAAGAAGCGATTGAGGGTCGGATTGTCGACGGCGAAACCGCCCAACAGGAGCTCCTGGACCCAATTGCCCACCACCGGGATTGCGGTAAAGAAGCCGGTGATGACGGTGGCGCCCCAGCCGCTCATCTGGCCCCAGGGCAGCACGTAGCCCATGAAACCGGTCGCCATCATCAGCAGGTAGATGATGCAGCCCAGAATCCAGAGCAACTCCCGCGGTGCCTTGTAGGAGCCGTAATAGAGACCGCGGAAGATGTGCAGGTAGACCGCGATGAAGAAGAAGGAGGCGCCGTTGGCGTGCATATAGCGCAGCAGCCAGCCGGAATTCACGTCGCGCATGATTTTCTCGACTGAGTCGAAGGCAATCCGCGTGTCGGAGCCGTAGTGCATCGCAAGCACGACGCCGGTGAGGATCTGCACCACCAGCATGATCGCGAGAATGCCGCCGAACGTGTAGGCGTAGTTCAGGTTGCGTGGAACCGGATAGGCGATGAAGGAATCGTAGACCATTCGCGGCAATGGCATGCGCGAGTCGATCCACTTTTCGATGCCTGTTTTCGGCGTGTAGGTCGAGTGTCCACCGCTCATCAGTCTGTTCCCCGCCCTCAGCCGATCTTCACTTTGGTGTCCGAAATGAACGACAACGCCGGCACTGCAAGATTCTGTGGCGCCGGGCCCTTTCGGATGCGTCCGGCCGTATCGTAATGCGAACCGTGGCAGGGGCAGAACCAGCCGCCGAAATCGCCTTGCTGGCCGAGCGGCACGCAACCCAGATGCGTGCAGACGCCGACCATGATGATCCAGTTTTCCTTGTCCTTGCCGGCGGCGCGGTCGGCATCGGTCGCCTGCGCGTCGGCGGGCAGGTTTGCGTTGCGCGCGATCGGGTCCTTGAGGTCGCCCAGCTTGACGTCCTGCGCAGCCTTGACCTCTTCCGGTGTACGATTGCGGATGAACACCGGCTTTCCGCGCCATTTCACCGTAAGCGACATGCCAGGCTCGACAGCCGAGACGTCGACCTCGATCGACGACACGGCGAGCGTCGAAGCGTCCGGGCGCATCTGGTCGATGAAAGGCCACGCCACGGCGCCGGCGCCGACAACTCCGGCCATGCCGGTTGCGATGTACAGAAAATCGCGGCGTGAGGAATCGATTGTATCGTTAGCGCTCACGGAACTGGAATCCTTTCGCCTTACCCCCAATGCCGGCGATCGAGCCATTCCGCTCATGCACGCCGGCCCCTATTCGCGTGGCGACAAGGGCTGGCGAAGTTCTCCGGCATTTTGGGTTGGTTTATGCGCGATGCTAACGCTTGTCCAGACGGCGGAGGGCATGACGGCAGATTGTCGCGGGGGGAGCTTTGCTCACGCCTTTGACAACGCTGCCTAGAATGTAGTAACGTTGCTACATCAAGGGAACGGTAGCACGCAAATGACCACAGCCTTTACCAGCCGCGAATTCAATCAGGACACCTCCCGCGCGAAGAGGGAGGCACGGAATGGGCCCGTGTTTATCACCGATCGCGGCAAACCAACCCATGTCTTGATGACGATTGAAACCTACGACGCAACTAAGAAAGCGCACGGAACAACAAAGCCCGCAAATCTGCGCGCCGCGCTGATAGATGCCATCCACGGCGATGATGTCTCCCTCGACATCCCCGCGCGCCGGATCGACCTACCTCGCGAAATCGACTTCGACTGATGTTCCTGCTGGATACGAATGTCATCTCCGAACTGCGGAAGTCGAAAACCGCGAACCAACATGTCGCGGCCTGGGCCGAGTCGGTCGATATCGGCTCGATGTATATTTCCGTGGCAACGATCCTTGAAATCGAGCGTGGGACAGTTCAGGTGGCGCGCCGCGATCCGCGTCAGGCCACTATTCTCCACAATTGGCTGAGAGGAGCATTGATTGAGCAGTTTGCCAACCGGATAGTCATCGTAGACGTGGAAATTGCTATGCGCTGTGCTTCTCTGCACGTACCCGACCCTAGGCCTGAACTCGACGCGATCATCGCAGCCACCGCGTTGGTTCACGGACTGACGGTTGTAACTCGCAACATCGCCGATTTCAAAGCTACAGGTGCAGCACTCCTTAATCCATGGAACCAAGCTGATTGAACACAGCGGCGAGTATCTCCAACTCGCTACTACTTCGCGCCCAGTCTGGCGAGAACCTCGTTCGGAATCCGGTATTCGCGGATGACGTCATTGTGCCGCCGCAACCCGCACAATTCTCGCTGGATGAAATAGTGATGCACGGCCTCGGTCGTGGCTTTCAGCAGTTGCACGCGGTCCGGGCTGTCCCTGTCGGTCCCGTCAAGCTGCTGCATCAGCATCTCGACCTTGCGGCCCGCCGCGCCAAGAGAACTCGCCATTTCCGAGACGATCTCGTAGTCGATCACTCCGAGGCCGGTCCGGCCACGCGCTGCGAGATCATCGCTGCCAGGCAATTTCAGCGACATGGCTATTCCGCCGCCAGGCTGTCAGGCAGGAATCCGCCCGACTGCCGCTTCCACAACTGCGCGTAGAGCCCACCGCGCGCGATCAATGCCTCATGCGTGCCTTCCTCGACGATTCGTCCCCGGTCAAGCACGATCAGCCGGTCGAGCGCCGCGATGGTTGACAGGCGGTGCGCGATGGCGATTACCGTCTTGCCCTCCATCAGCCGGTAGAGGTTGTCCTGGATCGCCGCCTCCACCTCCGAATCCAACGCCGAGGTCGCCTCGTCGAGGATCAGGATCGGCGCATCCTTAAGCATCATTCGGGCGATGGCGATTCGCTGCCTCTGGCCGCCGGAGAGTTTTACACCCCGTTCGCCGACATGCGCAGCGTAGCCCTTGCGACCGCGCGGATCCGCGACGCCGGCGATGAAGTCATGGGCTGCCGCGCGCCGCGCTGCATTCTCGATTTCGGCCTGGCTCGATCCGGCCCGGCCATATCCAATATTGTCGTGGATCGAGCGGTGCATCAGCATTGCGTCCTGGCTGACCACGCCGAATTGCTCGCGCAAGGACGCTTGCGTGATCGACTTCACATCCTTTCCATCAATCAGCACCCTGCCCCGTTCCACATCGAACAGCCGCAGCGCCAGGTTGACGATTGTGGTTTTGCCTGCGCCGGAAGGCCCGACCAGCGCAACGCGCTCGCCGGGCCGGATATGCAGATTGAGGTTCTCGATGACGCCGCCGCCCTTTCCATAGTGGAAGGAGACGTTTTCGAAGCGGATATCGCCATTGGAAGGCGGCAGCACAGCAGCGTCCGCTTCGTCCCGTATCGCCGGCTCGACCGAAATGGTGCGGGTCGCATCCTGCACGGTTGCATAATTTCGCACCAGGCCGTTGATGTTGAACATCATCCATCCGGACATCTGATTCAGCCGAAACACCAGTCCGAGTGCCGCAGCAACCGCGCCGGTGGAAATCTCTCCGGCCGAAAACGCAATCATGCAGAGTGCCGCGACCGAGCTCATCATGATGCCGTTCAGCAGGGCGACCGATGACCGCACGGTCGTCACCGCCCGCGTCAGCCGCTTGACGGCGGCGAGGAAGCGCTCCAGCCCGTCGCGGATATAGGCGTGTTCGCGCCGCCCGCCGTCGAACAGCTTGACCGCCATGATATTGGTGAAAGCATCGACCAACCGCCCGTTGAAGATCGAACGCTCGTCGGCGGTGGCGCGGCCGGCATTGCGCATCTCCGGCAGCAGGAACCACACGATCCCCGCATAGCCGGCGAACCAGATCGTCACGACAACGCCCATTAGCGGATCGAGCGACACGAGAATGGTGATGGCCAACACCACAAATGTCAGGAACGACCACATTGTCTGCAAAACGTTGACGATGAAATCGCCCACGGCCTCGCCGCCCTGCATGATCTTCGTGGCGATGCGACCGGCAAAATCGTTCTGATAGAAATCGTAGGGTTGTTCTATGACCCGACGGAACGCCTGCCAGCGCACCATCGAGAAGAATCCGGGCACCACCACCTGCTGCTCGACCACAGCCGAAGCAACCATGACGACAGTGCGCACGATCAGCAGCAGCGCCAGCAAGCCGGCCAGTTGCGGCCAGTGATCGGAGAACAGGGTAGCCGGGTTTGCATGGTCGAGCAGGTCGATCAGCCAGCCGACAGACCAGTAGAGTGCTGCATCAACCGCGCCGGCCAAGCCGCCGACAATCAACAGCAAAGCGAACGGCCACCTGGCCTGATTGGCGAAATACAGGATGAACCGCCAGGCATCCTTCGGCAACACTTCGCGGTCGGTGTCCTGGAACGCGTCGATGGAGCCTTCGACACGCTGCCAGAGCCTTTCGCGGGAGCTTGGCTCGGTCATGGGCGGACCTGCTTGCTGTCAAGATTCCAGATCAGCGCTGCCTGAATATGCTCCCCCTCACCCGGCCTCCGCTTCGCTCGGCCACCCTCTCCCCGGCGGGGAGAGGAGATCTTCCACGTTGCCGCCTTGGGTTGCAAAGTTGCAGAAGAGGGCATCGGCTGGCGAACCTCCTTTCCCCAGCGGGGAGAGGGTGGCCGAGCGAAGCGGAGGCCGGGTGAAGGGGAGCGCCGCCAACCAAATCTGTCTCGGTACCTGCAGAAACTGTTGCGCCGCGATTTAGAGACCAGCAGGCCTGACTGCCGGAGTGGTAGGAACGAGGCCCTCCGCAGCGCAGTTGGGCTGTTAGGCAAAGGCCGGCCAAAGGTACAACCGGCAACACCAGGGGGGTCGTAGGGTGACATCTGCAGCAGAATCTGTGAATTCCTGCTGCCATGTTCAACCCCACGCCTCACTCGGCCGCAGCCTTCGTCTTGACCGGGTCGGCCTCGACGACCTCGTCGTTGGGCAAGAAGCCGCCGGACTGCCGTTGCCAAAGTTGGGCGTAGAGCCCGTCGAGTGCGACCAGCTCGTCATGCGTGCCCTGTTCGATCACCTGGCCCTTGTCCATCACGATCAGGCGATCCATAGCGGCGATGGTCGACAACCGGTGCGCGATGGCGATGACGGTCTTGCCTTCCATCAGGCGGTAGAGGTTCTCCTGAATTGCCGCCTCGACCTCCGAATCGAGCGCCGAGGTCGCCTCGTCAAGGATCAGGATAGGCGCATCCTTGAGCATCACGCGGGCGATGGCGACGCGCTGCCGCTGCCCGCCGGACAGTTTCACGCCGCGCTCGCCGACATGTGCGTCGAGCCCATTGCGGCCCTTTGGGTCGGCGAGCGTCGCGATGAAATCCAGTGCCTCGGCCTTGCGTGCTGCATCCATCACCATCGTCTCGGTAGCATCGGGCCGGCCGTAGAGAATGTTGTCGCGCACCGAGCGGTGCAGCAGCGACGTGTCCTGCGTCACCATACCGATATGCGCCCGCAGCGTATCCTGCTTGACTGAAGAAATATCCTGCCCGTCGATGCGGATCTGGCCGCTTTCGAGGTCGTAAAACCGCAGCAGCAGGTTGACCAGCGTTGACTTGCCCGCGCCGGAGCGGCCGACAATGCCGACCTTCTCGCCCGGCCGGATATGGATCGACAGGTCATGGATCACGCCCTTGCCCTTGCCGTAGTGAAAACCGACGCGGTCGAAAACGATATCGCCGTCACGGACGACGATCTCATTCGCATCTGCCTTGTCCTCGACCAGACGCGGCATGGAAATCGAATTGATGCCGTCCTGCACCGTGCCGATGTTCTCGAACAGGCCGGAGACCTCCCACATGATCCATTGCGACATGCCCCAGAGCCTGAGCACGAGGCCGATCACCACCGCCACCGCCCCGATCGATGCTGCTTCGCCCAGCCACAACCAGATCGACAGCGCGCCGACGGAAGCCAGCAAGGTGGAGTTGAGGATATAAAGCCAACCGTAGAGCTGGGTCACCAGCCGCATCGACGCATAAACGGTCACGAGGAAGTTCGACATGCCTTCGCGCGCATAGCTTGCCTCGCGGCGGCTGTGGGAGAAGAGCTTGACGGTCTGGATGTTGGTGTAGCTGTCGACGACCCGCCCGGTCATCAGTGAGCGCGCATCGGCCTGTTTCTCCGACACCTTGCCCAGCCGGGGAATGTAGTGCCACATCAGTGCTACGTAGAGCACCACCCATACGGCGAGCGGGATCGCCAGCCGCCAGTCGGCCGAGCCGACGATGAACAGCATGCCGAGAAAATAGACGCAGACGTAGTTCAACACGTCGATGAGCTTGATCACGCATTCGCGCACGGCAAGCGCTGTCTGCATCAGCTTGGTGGCGATGCGGCCGGCGAATTCATCCTGATAAAATGTCATCGACTGCTTCAGCAGGTAGCGATGCACCTGCCATCGGATCCGCATCGGATAGTTGCCCATCAGAGTCTGCTGGGCGATCAAGGAATGCAGAAACACCGTTCCGGGCAGCACCACCAGGATGACGAACGCCATGCCGGCGAGCTTCCAGCCTTCAGTCTGCAGGAAAGTCTCGCGGCTCTGCGCCGACAACCAATCGACGATCGAGCCGAGGAAGCTGAACAGCCAGACTTCCGCAAGCGCGATGGCAGACATCAGCACAGCGGCCGAAACGATGAACGGCCACGAGCCTTTCGTGTAGTGCAGGCAGAAAGCAACCAGCGTCTTCGGCGGCTCGGTCGGCTCCTCCGAAGGAAATGCGTCCAGCCTTTTTTCAAACCACGAGAACATGGGAACTGCTCTTTCAACTTATGTCCCGGCGACACGCGTGCTAAGCCGCGTGCTGCCTCTGCTGGTGGTTGCCACCCGCCTCGGCGAGCGCAGACTCACGGCTGATCATAGCAACATAGTGCTCTCGCTGCGCTTCGCCGATAGCCACATCTCCGCTTCCTGACATACCACCGGACGTGTCGGCCACCCCGCTGCCGCCTCGCCGTGAAGCGAGACGGAACAGCCGGACAATAAGGCCAGGCCGGCGAGGCGCTGGAAAGGCGTGGGAGAAATCGACATCTGGCAACTGGCCACGATGCCGGCGCCGGGGCGGAGGATCGGTGGATGGCCGAACCTGCCCGAGCGAAAGCGCCCATGCGGCCAGCCGCGCCTCATCGAGCCGCAAAGGCGCATCGGGATCATATTTCACGTCAATGTGCGGGGCTTTATGCCCGCTGAACAGCCGGGAGAACATCGCAACAATCCTTCGAGAACCAGTTGGTTTCCGGCGGAAATCGCGATCAGGCTTTTAAGATGTCTAAAGCTTCGAACCGATACCGCCGTCAGGCGTAGCGCCCTCGGATGGGGCGGTGAATATCTACGGTCATCATGAAATTCATGTTCCGCCTCCCTCGGTTCGAGTTGACAAGGACGCCGCTATAGCTCCATTCGGATCGAAAAACCAGCCTAAAGTTGCAGTGCCGGCCTTGACAGCAGACGTTGTGGCCATCTTGCAACTCGATCCTTGCAGGCCTCCCTTGCCCGACCTTCGCATTGCGCTTTACCAGCCCGACATTGCCGGCAATACCGGGACGATTTTGCGCATGGCTGCGTGTCTGTCCGTAGCGGTCGACATTATCGAGCCAGCCGGATTCGATCTCTCCGACCGTAATCTGCGGCGCGCCGGAATGGACTATCTCGAAAGGGCAGCACTCAAGCGCCATGTCGATTTTGAGGCTTTCGACGCCTGGCGCCGCAGCGAGGGCCGCCGCCTGGTGCTGCTTTCCACCAGAGCCGCGCTGCCATACACGGATTTCGCCTTCGCGCCGTCCGATATTCTGCTGTTCGGCCGCGAGTCGGCGGGCGTTCCCCAAGCATGTCCACGACGCAGCAGACGCGCGTCTGCTCATTCCGATGCCCGGTGGCGGCCGCAGCCTGAACATTGCACTGTCGGCCGCGATGGCCATCGGCGAGGCGATCCGGCAAGTCGGATAGCCGCTATCGCGACCGCGTTTTTCATTCCGAGAGCAGATTCCCCGACAGGCTAAACCCAGATTGAGACCGCCCGGCGAGCTCGATATTCCGCTTTTGGATGTCGAAACGATCTCACAGCCGGATATGCTTGGCCTAAACACAAACGCTCATCGATGGAGATAAAGAATGGCTCTCAGGCCCGGTGACGTGAAGTATATGAGCGGCGACGTGACGACGCTAAACTGGATTGGCCCCCGCCCAGGAGGGGATATCGAAGTTAACCTCGGCTTCGGGGGCGGCAGGTTGGCGCAAGGCTACTATGTCGCCGTTCTGGTCGAGCCGTTGGAAGTCGGCGACTTCGAATTCGGTGGAACGACAATGCGCTCGGGCGGCCGGGAAGGCCTTCCGGCAGGCAATAGCGTCACCGATCAACTGCGCCCGCGCATCCATGACAACATCGTGACTCAGCGAGGTCAGGTCGGATATGACGATCTGCAGCGGCGGACGCTGACGACGGTTCAGATCAAGGGTCCGCAACGCATCGCCAAGGTATTGCCCGTGACACCCCACGACAACGTCATGGCTCCGAATCTGCAATATCCGATGGGCGGCGGCGGGCTACAGTGGAAGATTTTGCGCAAACCAAATCGGCTGAACCCTGCGGTGGACGGCAAAAAATTCGTGATAGCCCTGCATGTCGATGCGAACGGAATCGCCGATACCGGGCGATTTACTGTTTCCCTCGCCGGCAGCCAGCCGTTCCAGGCGCTCTACGACGCCCGTCGCAGAGTGGCGCAGCATCTGGAAACCGTCACTTGATCCTCGATCAGTCCGCGGCGGATAGTCGCCGGATTGTAAACTCAATGACGTCGTTAGGCCGTTCGAACCAGCTTTCGATGCTTGTCCAATAAGCCTGCTTTGGCCAACGGTCGAACCATTCCTGCGCCTTTAGTCGTGCGTCCGAGCGCGGCAAGACAAAGGTTTCGCGGACAAATCCATCCGCCGGCCGCTTGCTCCCCTCTTTACGGGCGCGGTCGAGTTGCCTCTTCAGGCCATCGAGCGGCGGTCTGGTCGGTGCCGGCACCGGTTAACCTCATGCGGCTTGACGCTCACTGCCAACAGATTAGGGATCGCACACGAAAATACGAGTCCTTTGTTGGATGAGCGGAGAGATCCATGCAGCGCCCTGACCTGCCCGCCGGCCTTCCCGACGATATCGAAGACCGCAAAGCCACCGCCAGAAGCTGGTTCGAGAGCCTTCGCGACCGCATCTGCAGCGCCTTCGAACGGATCGAGGATGACCTGTCTGGCCCTCTCTCTGAACGGCCCGCAGGGCGATTCGAGCGGACGCCTTGGCTGCGCGAGGAGGGAGCCGGCGGCGGCGGCATCATGTCGATGATGCATGGCCGCGTGTTCGAGAAGGTGGGTGTCCACACGTCTACGGTGCAGGGCACGTTCTCGCCCGAGTTCGGCAAGCAGATGCCGGGCGCCGACCAAGATCCGCGCTTCTGGGCAAGCGGCATTTCCTTGATCGCCCATCCCTGGAACCCAAATGTTCCGGCCGTTCACATGAATACCCGCATGGTGGTGACTTCGCGGTGGTGGTTCGGCGGGGGCGCCGACCTTACACCGGTGCTCGACCGCCGCCGCACCCAGGACGATCCCGATACGGTGGCCTTCCATGACGCGATGCGCACAGCCTGCGTCGCCCATTCCGGAGTCGCCGACTACCAGAAGTACAAGGCCTGGTGCGATGAGTACTTCTTCCTCAAGCATCGCAACGAGCCGCGCGGCATCGGCGGAATCTTCTTCGACTGGCTGCACCCCAATGACGAAACGGGCGGATGGAATGCCGGCTTCCGCTTCGTTCAGGACGTCGGCCTGGCCTTTCTCGATATCTATCCGCGGCTGGTGCGAACGAACTTCAACCGTCAATGGATGACGCCGGACCGCGAGGAACAGCTGGTCCGCCGTGGCCGCTATGTCGAGTTCAACCTGCTTTATGACCGCGGCACGATTTTCGGCCTGAGCACCGGCGGTAATGTTGCCGCCATCCTGTCCAGCATGCCACCAGAAGTAAAATGGCCGTGATTGTTTACAAATTCCCGTGAAGAGATTAAATATTGTTACCATGAGAATGTATTGATTTCGGAATACATATGACTGCTTCATAATGTAGCAGATCGGATTGCCTCAATTGCATCGCTTTATTAGCGTTTTGGCTCGAAATTTGGCAAGCAACATCCGCAACAATTTATTTTTAGTCTAATGGCCGGCGGTATCTCGAAAGCTAATTTTCTGCCCGGGCCGGGAAACGCCGGCGGCTTCACATTCGAAGACCGCGACTCGACGCGACCGGACGGCCTACGACTGCGACGGCATGCAGGATGCATATCCCGTCGAATTGCAAAGGAGTACCTGCCATGCGCATGTACATCATCCCGGCAGTAGCTGCCGCGACCCTCGCCTTCTCGCCCCTCGCCATGGCTGCCACCCAGCATGCCAATGGCACGATCAAGGCCTATGATGCCAAGGCGATGACGCTCACGCTCACCAGCGGCGCTGTCTACACGCTGCCGAAGGACTTCAAGGATCCCGGTCTGAAGACCGGCGAGAAAGTTGCGATTGCCTGGGATATGCAGGGCAAGCACAAGACTGTGGAGACGGTAACAATCGCGAAATAGGAATACTGCCAGATGGGAAAGGCGGAGTTGCTGCTCCGCCTTTCATTTTGCGCAACCAATGCCGGCCGATCCGTGTTATGGCTCGGCATCAAAAGAGACCACGGAAGGAGACCCCGATGAAAGAATTTCACTGTGGATCGCTCGTCCCGGGTTGCGCCTGGCATACCCGGCACCAGGACGAAGCCGAAGTCATGCGCCGCGCGGTCGAGCACATGCGCGAGACTCACGGCGAGACCATCATCCGCGAGACGATGATAGAAGCGATTCGCTCGCGTATCGAGAAGGTTCGCGACGCCGCCTGATTGGCTGCAACACAACGCAATATCATCCAGCGGACTGTTCCTCCGCGGGATTTCTATGCGCCGGCCTGACGCATTTCTTCTGCTTTGCGGGCCAGTGCGTCGGTGCTTAGGCTGAACCCGGAATCGAGCCACTCGTTTTCCAGCCGCTTCAGCAGGCCGCCCAGTTCGGTCCCCTCCTTGACACCGAGAGCCTTCAGATCCGAGCCTTTGAGCGGGAAAACCGGCTTCTTCCACGTGGACGCCACTTGCAGCAGCCGGGCGTAGGCCGCTGCCTCCACCAGCGCATCGGTCTCGCTGACTGCGCGGCCGCGCGCTGAAACCAGCGACAGGCTGAGCCAGTCTAAAATGCCCCTCGGCTCGCCGCGATAAAGCGCCTTTGCGAGATCGGCATCGGTTGTCGCTGCCGATAACGGCGGCGTCATAGCCCAATCAGCCAGTCGCTTGGCTTCGACGTTCGATAGCCGCAGCCGCCTGCACAGTTCGGTCATTCTTGCTGGATCGGGAGGAACGATCGCCGCCAGCCGAAGCATCGGATCCGGCGGCCAGCCGAGATCACGCTCCGCCGCAATCAGCCCGTGAATTGTGTCGATGCCCCATTTCTCGCTCTCCGGCAGCACGCGAGACAACACGCTCGCCTGGCGCATCCACAATAGCGCCCGCGACGGATCCGGCGCAGACAGCATTTTTTTCAGTTCCGCCCACACCCTCTCAGCGGCGAGGCTGTCCAGCCCTTCCTTCAAGCGGGCACAGGCCTTCAGCCCCTCCGCATCGGGCCGCCCTAAGCCATACCAGGCAAAGAAGCGGAAAAAGCGGAGGATGCGGAGGTAGTCCTCGCGGATGCGCCGTTCGGCGTCGCCGATGAAACGCAGAGTGCGGGAGTTGATATCGGCAACGCCGCCAATCAGATCGACCACCGTGCCGTCCGCCTCCGCATACAGGCCGTTGATGGTGAAGTCGCGCCGTTCCGCATCCGTCTTCCAGTCCCGGCCGAACCGCACCTTGGCGCGCCGGCCATCGGTCGCGACATCGGCGCGCAAGGTCGTGACCTCATAGGCACGGCCTCCAGCGATCAGCGTAATCGTGCCGTGCTCGATTCCAGTCGGGACTGCTTTGAAGCCCGCCGCCGCGCCGCGCCGGATCGTTTCCTCGGGCAAATTGGTCGTGGCGATGTCGATATCGGCGACCGGTTGGCCGAGCAGCGCGTCGCGAACGGCGCCTCCGGCGATCCGCGCCTGCTCGCCCCGCGCCGACAGCGCCGACAGAAGGCGCTGGAGATCGGGATCGCTCAGCCATTCGGTCCGGCCCGCAAGCGTAACGGTGTCTGTCACGCATAGAGCCTTTCATACAGCGTGCGGATGATGCCGGCCGTGACACCCCAGATGCGCTGACCGCCATAAGGCATGTCGTAGTAGAACCATTCGCGGTCGCCCCAAAAGCGGCTGCCGCGCGTATGGTTGGCGGGGTCCATCAGGTACATCAGCGGCACCTCGAATGCCGCATCCACCTCGTCCCGATTGAGCGTCAGCTGGAAGTCGGGCAAGACGATGGCAAGCACCGGCGATATCCGATAGCCACTTCCCGACACATAATCCGGCAAACGGCCTATCACCTCGACATGGTGTGCGTGCAGTCCGATCTCTTCAGCGGTCTCGCGCAACGCGGCACGTTCAGGTGAACCGTCTTCGGGATCGATGCGTCCTCCGGGGAACGCAACCTGTCCCGTATGACTGCGCAAGGTTTCAGCGCGTTTGGTCAAGAGCACCGTCGCGCCATCGGTGCGGTCAACGACCGGGATCAAGACGGCGGCGTCGCGCAGGCCGCCGGGGTGCTTGAGGCGCGGGTTCTGCGGGTTGAAGCGGTGGTCGCCATCCTCCTCCACATGCGCCAGCAAATTTTCCTCGCGCATCGCGCGCCGGCGAAAATCGTCCACTGAATATTGCGGTGCGGCGGCGGCGCGCATCTTCAAGCGCTCAATTGTCTGAGCCGTTCGACCGGCATGATGGGATAGACGGCGCCATGCGAGCGAACGGCAAAAGTCGCAATACCGTCGATGTCGATCTCCTCGCCATATTCAACCAGCTCATACATCACCGGACGCGCGACCAGCGCCTCGAGCCTGCCGCGCACCAGCACGTATGGCTTGAGCCCGCCGGTGTCGGGTTCATCGACAAAACGCAGCGGATGGTCGGGGCCGGCCTCCACGACATCGCCGACATTGGTGCGGAAAGTGACGACCCGCCCCTCACCCTCGCCTGAAACGTTCATCTCCACGGCCAGGAACGGTGCATCGACAATTCGTATCCCCACCTTCTCCACGGGCGTGACCAGGTAGGTCTTGCCATCCTCGTCCTTGCGCAGCACGGTCGAGAAAAGTTGAACCAGCGGCATCCGGCCGATCGGCGTGCCGAGATAGAACCACGTGCCGTCCGGCCTGATTTCCATGTCGAGGTCGCCGCAGAAGGGCGGATTCCAGCGCTCGACGGGCGGCAGGCCCTTGCCGGCTCGCGCCGCTCGCGAAATCAGCGCAGACAAGCCGGCCGCGTCTCGAGCCTGGTTCAAACCCTGCGTCGTATCGTCCTCATCCGCGGTCATGGTCACGAAATAGTCACTGTTGTTTCGCTTGTCAGCTAGGTCGTCTGATTTAAGTTCGCATAGTGCGTATCCAACACTTGTACTGAGTCGTAGGCTTGAGAACAGCCGGGCCGGTAGTCCACGTCGGAGAGGACCCAAGCCGTATGAGCGCGATCATCAAAGACCTGGGCCTGAGCGAAAGCGAAATGATCGTCGAAGCCGAAAAGGCGCTGGCGGACATCTCGAAAGTGCGCGACGGCGTCGGCCGCGTCATCTTCGGCCAGGAAAGCGTGGTGGAACGCACGTTGGTGGCGCTGTTCGCCGGCGGTCATGCGCTTCTGGTCGGCGTTCCGGGCCTAGCCAAGACGAAGCTGGTCGAAACGCTCGGCATCGTGCTGGGTCTTGATGCGCGTCGCATCCAGTTCACGCCCGATCTGATGCCGTCCGATATTCTCGGCTCCGAGGTGATGGAACAGGACGATCACGGACGCCGCTCCTTCCGCTTCATTTCCGGCCCGATCTTTGCCCAGTTGCTGATGGCGGACGAGATCAACCGCGCCAGCCCGCGCACCCAGTCGGCACTGCTGCAGTCGATGCAGGAATACCATGTGACCGTCGCCGGAGCCCGCCACGACCTGCCTTCGCCGTTCCATGTTCTGGCAACGCAGAACCCGCTGGAACAGGAAGGCACTTATCCACTGCCGGAAGCGCAGCTGGACCGGTTCCTGATGCAGATCGACATTCTCTACCCAGAGATCGAAGCGGAGCGTCGCATCCTGCTTGAGACCACCGGTGTCGATGAAGCCAGGGCGGCAAATGTGCTGTCGCCTGAACGGCTGAAGCAGATCCAGCTGCTCATCCGCCGCATGCCGGTTCCCGAAAGCGTCGTTGAGGCAATTCTCAGGCTTGTACGCTCGGCGCGTCCGGGCCAGGGCGACGCCGAGACCGACAAGCACGTTGCCTGGGGACCCGGCCCCCGCGCCAGCCAGGCGCTGACACTCTGCGCCCGCGCCCGCGCGCTCTATGAAGGCCGGCTTGCGCCCTCCATCGATGATGTGAAAGCGCTCGCCGAGCCGGTTCTGCAACACCGCATGGCGCTCACCTTCGCCGCACGCGCCGAAGGCATGAGCGTTCGCGATGTGGTCGCGCGGCTGGCGAAAGGCATCTGATGGCGCGTGTCGGCGAGGCGGCGTCCCCGGTCGCGGCGCGCGATGCACTTGCCCGCGCACGGCTTCGCGCATCGCTCGTACCCGACCTGCTGGTCGAGGCGCGCCGCGTGGTAAACACTGTGATCGGCGGCTGGCATGGCCGCCGCAAGCGGGGCATCGGCGAAAATTTCTGGCAGTTCCGGCCTTATGTCGAGGGCGATGCGATGGCACGCATCGACTGGCGCCGCTCCGCCCGCGACGATCATACCTATGTGCGCGACCTGGAATGGGAGGCCGCGCATACGGTGTGGCTGTGGGCCGACCCGTCGGCGTCCATGCTTTACAAGTCGGCCGGCGCCACCGTCTCCAAGGAATTGCGGGCGCTCGTACTGATCCTGGCGCTGGCCGAACTGCTGTCGCGGAGCGGCGAACGCATCGGCTGGCCCGGCCTGACCGATCCGATCATCTCCCGCAACGGCGCCGAGCGACTTGCCGCAATCCTCGCCCACGCTCCCGCTTTTTCCGGCAAGCCGGATCTGACGCCGATCCGGCGGTTTTCCGACGTGGTCATTGCCAGTGACTTTCTCGACCCTGTCGACGAAACCAAGGAATGGCTCGACGTGCTTGCCCGGCATGGGGCGCGCGGCCACCTGATCGAGATCGCCGATCCGGCCGAAGAGACCTTCCCCTATGCCGGTCGCACCGAGTTCACCGACCCTGAGACGGGCCAGAAGCTGACTGCGGGCCGCGCCGAGCTGCTGGGCGATGACTATCGCCTGCTCTATTCAGCCCGGCGGGAGGAACTGGGCGCATGGTGCCGCCGCCTCGGCTGGAGCTATACCGTCAACCACACGGACCGGCTCGCATCGGAAGCGCTGGTGAGCATTCACATGGCCATGTCGGCTGAAGGCGGCTATGCCGGGGGCGCCAACGCATGAGCTGGCTTCCGCTCTCCTTCGGCCTGCCTGCGGTTTTATGGGGCCTGCTGGCACTGCCGGTGATCTGGTGGCTGCTGCGGCTGACACCGCCGCGTCCGCAGCAGGAGATATTCCCGCCGCTGCGCATTTTGGCGCGTGTCTTCAAACGCGAGGAAACGCCGTACCAAAGCCCCTGGTGGCTGACGCTGCTGCGCTTGGTGATGGCGGCGCTTGTAATCCTGTCGCTGGCGGAGCCGGTGTTCAACCCCCGCGAGCGGGTGCATACGGGCGGCGAGGGCATCGCCATCGTCATGGACAATGGTTGGTCGAGCGCACCGGATTGGGACAAACGGGTCGCCACGGCGGAGCGCCTCATCGCAGATGCCGCATCGACCGGTGCACCGGTCTTGCTTGCATTTACCGCCGAAAAGCCGAACGCCGATATCGGTCCGTTCGATGCCGCTGCCGCGCGCAATCGCCTGCGCGCCGCCGAACCGCGCCCGATCCCGACGGATCGTCCGGCCGTTTATACCCGCGTCGCGGATGCGCTGAAGACCATGCCGGGCGCAAGCGTCGCCGTTCTCGCCGACGGACTGGCTCAGCCCAGCGACCAGAGCGCTTTCACCACGCTTTTCGCCAGCCAGCCGAAGGCAGTAATCTGGGCGGCTCCCGACCGGCTGCCCATGGTCGGCCTTACCGCAACCGAAAACGCCGTCGCAGGCTTCAACCTCACCGCCATTCGTGCCCCGGGCGATCCAGCGCCGCGCCAGGTTACCGCAGGCGCCTTTGACGACAAGGGCCGCCGCATCGCGGACGCGGCGCTGACCTTCGGTGCCGGCGAAACGACCGCGACGGCGTTGGTGAATGTGCCATTCGAACTGCGCAACGACTTCTCGTCGGTAGCGCTGGACGGCGAGCCCCAGGCTGCAGCGGTTCGGGTGCTCGACGAGAGCGCCAAGCGCCGCCGTGTCGGCCTGATATCGCAATCGGAGGCGGATCAGGCGCAGCCGCTGCTGTCGCCGCTCTACTACATACGCTCCGCGCTCGAACCGTTTGCCGATCTGGTCGAGGCGTCCAACCCGGATCTCGCCGTGTCGATCCCGGAACTGATCAACCGTAAGCCGGCGATGATCGTCATGGCCGATGTCGGCACGATCCCTGAGTCGGCGCATGCAAAACTCCTCGATTGGGTGAAGAACGGCGGCACGCTGATCCGCTTCGCCGGTTCGAAGCTTGCGGCTGCCGACCCCGACTCCGACCTTCTGCCGGTACGCTTGAGAACCGGCGAGCGCGCGCTGGGCGGCACGCTGTCATGGACCGAGCCACAGGCCGTCACCGAATTCCCGGCAAGCGGACCTTTTGCAGACCTGACCCCGCCCAACGAGGTGACCGTTACCCGGCAGGTTCTGGCCGAGCCGACACCGGATCTTGCCGAACGCACCTGGGCCACGCTCGCCGACGGCACGCCGCTGGTTACCGGCGACAAGCGCGGCAAGGGAACCATCGCGCTCTTCCACATCACCCCACAGGCGACGTGGTCGAACCTGCCAATCTCCGGCAGTTTCGTCGAAATGCTGCGCCGGCTTGTGCAGATGTCGCGCAACCAGGGTGCCATAGCCGCAAATGCGGATGGCCGGGTGGCAAGCCTCCCGCCCTATCGTATGATCGCGGCGAACGGCGCGTTGGTGCCGCCGTACCCCGAGGCAAGGCCGCTGGCAGTGCATCCGGGTGCCTTGCCGGTGACCGTTGAAAATCCACCCGGTCTCTACGGGACCGATGAGGGCGTCTACGCCCACAATCTGCTTGCCCCTGACAGCTCCTTCGCACAGCTGGCAAAACCGCAAATCCCGGCGCCGATCACGGATATGCGCTATGCTTTCGATGAATCGACGGATTTGAAGGGTGCGCTTGTGGCCGCTGCCGTTGCTCTGATGGTGCTTGACACGCTGGCAGTGTTCTGGATGGGCGGCGTTTTTGCCCGCCGTGGCCGGCGAAACAGCGCGCGGACGGCCAGCGGAACCGCCACCATGCTGGCATTGGCTCTGGGCCTGCTGGCAGGCTTTGCCGAGCCGTCACGGGCGGACGACACCAAGCCTGGTGACGCTGAGGCGATCGAGGCGATTGCCACCACCCGTCTTGCTTATGTGATAACCGGCAATACCAGCCTCGATGCCATCACGCGGGCAGGACTTTCCGGCCTTACCCGCTTCATCATCGAGAAGACGGCGTTGGAACCGGGTGATCCGGCAGGCGTCGATATCGCCAAGGACGAGCTTGCTTTCTATCCGCTCATCTACTGGCCGATAGACGCAGCAGCGCCTCTGCCGTCGGAAGATGCTGTCGCCCGCATCGATGCCTATATGCAGCAGGGCGGAACGGTGCTGTTCGATACCCGCGATCAATACGCGAACGGCATCGGCGCCGACGCCACCAGCGCCGAAACCCAGCGCCTTCGTGACATACTCAGCAGTCTGAACGTGCCGCCGCTTGAGCCGGTGCCGCCCGATCACGTGCTGACAAAATCCTTCTACATATTGCCGGAGTTTCCCGGCCGGTTTAATGGCGGGGCGCTTTGGGTCGAAGCATCGCTCGACGCCTCCAACACCGACAACCGGCCGGTTCGCACCGGCGACGGCGTCAGCCCGATCATGATCACCTCGAACGATTTTGCCGGCGCCTGGGCGATGGATGAAAACGGCGACCCGATGCTGCCCACCGTACCGTCAGACCCCATGCAGCGCATTTACGCGCTGCGGGCGGGCGTCAACATCGTCATGTACATGCTGACGGGGAACTACAAATCCGACCAGGTGCATGTGCCGGTCCTGCTCGAACGGCTGGGGCAGTAGATGAACTGGTCGATCGCCTTCGAACCCTTGTTGACCTGGCCGTGGCTGGCCGCGATCCTCGCTCCGGTGGCGCTCATGGCGTTGGCGGGCCTGTGGTTCCGCCAGCGCGGTGCCTGGTTCCGTCTTCTGGCGCTGGCAGCATTGGCTGCCGCCTTGCTCAATCCGGTGTTCCTCGACGAAGACCGCGAGCCGCTGAAGAGCGTGGTGGCGCTGATTGTCGACCGCAGCCAGAGCCAGGATATCGGCACGCGCGGCGACGAAACCAACAGCGCGCTGGCCGGCATGCAGGAGCGCCTCGCCCGCTTCAATCAATTCGACGTCCGCGTCGTCGAGGCAGGCAAGGCGAATGCTGCCGACGACCGTACGGAGACGCGCCTGTTTGGCGCTTTGGAAAGCGCATTCCGCGATGTGCCCTCGTCCCGCGTCGGCGGCGCGATCATGATCACCGATGGCCAGGTCCACGACATCCCCGAGAACGTCACGGGCGTCGCGGGGCCTCTGCATGCGCTGATAACCGGCAGCCCCGATGAATTCGACAGGCGTATCCGCTTTGAGAATGCGCCGCGTTTCGGCATTGTCGGCAAACCGATCGACATGACCTACCGCGTTATCGCCAATGGCGTCGAGCGCGGCGCGGTCGACGTCCGCGTTTCGATCAACGGCCAGCAGGTCCGTGTCGAGAGAGCCGAAATCGGCCGCGAAATGCAGATCGAACTGAACATTCCCAACGCTGGCCGCAATATCGTCGAACTGGCCATCGACCCGGTCGCAGGCGAACTAACGGATGCAAACAACCGCGCCATCGCGATGCTGGACGGCATTCGCGAGAATTTGCGCGTGCTGCTGGTCTCCGGAGAACCGCATGCGGGGGAGCGCACCTGGCGCAATCTGCTGAAATCCGACGCCTCCGTCGACCTCGTACATTTCACCATTCTGCGCCCTCCGGAAAAGCAGGACGGCACGCCGATCAACGAATTGTCGCTGATTGCATTTCCGACGCGGGAGCTCTTTGTCGAGAAGATCAACGATTTCGACCTGATCATCTTCGATCGCTACCAGCATCGCGATGTACTGCCGATCCTCTATTACGACTACATCGCCGAGTATGTGGAAAAGGGCGGCGCGCTGCTGATCGCGGCGGGGCCGGAATATGCGGGCGATTCCTCGATTGCCCGCACACCGCTAATGTCGGCGCTGCCAGCGCTGCCGACCGGTGACGTTGTGGACGAGGCGTTTTATCCGCGCCTGACCGAAACCGGGAAGCGCCACCCGGTGACACGCGGCCTGGAAGGCTCAGCCTTCGAGCCGCCGCACTGGAGCCGCTGGTTCCGCCTCATCGGCATCGAGCACCCCGAGGGCGAGACGGTCATGAAGGGGCCCGACGACCGCCCGCTGCTGTTGCTGAACAGGAAGGGCGAAGGCCGCGTCGGCATGCTGCTGTCCGATCAGGGGTGGCTTTGGGCGCGTGGCTTCGAAGGCGGCGGCCCGCATGTCGCACTCTACCGCCGCATCGCCCACTGGTTGATGAAGGAGCCCGAGCTTGAGGAAGAACGCCTCACCGCCGACGGTCGCGGCATGGTGCTGGACGTCCGACGGCAGACAATGAGTGACGACCCCGGTCCCGCACAGGTGATCACCCCATCAGGAAAGACACTGACGGTGCCGCTGACCTCCGCAGAGCCCGGCCTGTTCACCGGCAGCGCCGAAACAACCGAAATCGGCCTCTATCAGATCGGTAATGGCGACCTGTCGGCGTTGGCCCATATAGGACCGGTCAACGCGCCGGAATTCGCTGACACAATCTCTACCGAGACCGTGCTGCGGCCGACAGCAGAAGCCACCGGCGGCAGCGTGCGGCGGCTTGCCGGCCTGACCGGCCAGTCATTGCCGTCGATCGTGCCGGTACGAGGTCAGGGAGAAGCAGTCGGCCGCGACTGGATCGGCCTGCGGACCACCAATGATAGCGTGCTCAAATCGGTATCGCGCGTGCCTCTGTTCGGCGGTTTCTTCGGCCTGACCCTGTTGCTCTTGGCGCTCGGCTCGATGTGGTACCGCGAGGGACGGTAAGCGAGTGGGCAGTGGGCAGTGGGCATTGCTCTGCTGCCTCAGCAGTCAAAGCCGAAATTTTTGGCGGAAGATGCGGACAGCGAACTCGTTAGCCCCACTGCCCACTGCACGAACTGCCCTACTCTTCCGGCTCCGTCGTGAACATCAGCGGATAGCCCTTGGCCTTGCCTGCATCGGTAGCGCGTGTCGCCTTGGTCTCGGCGACATCCTTGGTGAAGACCGCGATCACGCAAACGCCGCGCCGGTGGGCCGTGATCATGACGCGATAGGCCTGATCTTCGGTAAGCCGGAATTCGCCCTTGAGCACCGTGACGACGAATTCGCGGGGCGTAAAATCGTCGTTGATCAGGATGACCTTGTACAGCTTCGGCCGTTCGACCTTTGGCCTTGTTCGCGTGCGGGGTGTCAGGACGGTTTCGGGCATAGGCGGAAGATCGCGATGTTGTTTGAGTACGCTGCTCTGATTGAAGGACCACGCTCAAATAAATGGCTCACTTGCCGTTCATTGCAAGCAGCCGGACCGATCAACCCCGTTTTCCACCTAAGATTGATCCTCCGAACCGCCAAGGCCGACAGCTACCGCCTCAGAACCGCGCTCAGCACGTCCCTGATGCCGATCGCGCCGACGAATCTCGACTGATCGTCGAAAAGCGCCACAGGCGCGGTCTGCGAACGGTGCATGGAGAGCATGACGATCTTCAGCGACGTTCCCGGTGTCGCCCAAAACACCTGCCCGGCGTGGTCCGGCTGATCCTCGACATCTGCGCATGAGACCCACACAGCCGGCTTGCCATCGCGCTCGGCCGCGGCCACAAGGCCATCTGCGTCGACCTTGAACCGCGTCGTCTTGCGGCGGTCGAGCCAGATCCAGCCATCGCCGGTATGCTCAAGCTCATGCTTGCCGCGCATGACGTTCCATGCGGTCAGAACAGACAGCGGGTTCACATTGGCGATGAAGTCGCGCACATAGTCATTAGCCGGTTTGAGCACGATGTCTTCCGGCGGGCCGGACTGCACGATGCGTCCACCCTCCATGATGGTGATCGTGTTGCCGATCTTCAGCGCCTCCTCAAGATCGTGGCTGACGAAGATGATCGTCTTCTTCAGCGTCTTCTGCAGCTGAAGAAGCTCATCCTGCAATTTGGTGCGGATCAGCGGGTCGAGCGCCGAGAACGGCTCGTCCATGAGCAGGATCGGCGCCTCGGTGGCGAAGGCGCGCGCCAGACCGACCCGCTGCTGCATGCCTCCGGAAAGCTCGTGGGCGTATTTCCGCGCCCATGGATCGAGGTTGACGAGCTGAAGCTGCTTGTGCACGCGGGCCTTGCGCTCGGCCTCCGGAACCCCGGAGAGCTCCAGTCCGAGGCCGACATTTTCCTCGACGGTACGCCATGGCAGCAGTCCGAACTGCTGGAAGACCATTGCCACCTGCTTTTGCCGAAGCCGACGCAATGTCGCTTCGTCGCACGAAGCCACATCGACCTGTCTGTCGCCGTCCTTGACCAGGACCTGGCCACGGCTGACGATATTCAGCCGGTTGACGGCGCGCAGCAGCGTCGACTTGCCGGACCCCGACAGGCCCATCAGCACCGAGATCTCGCCCTCGTTGACCGTCAGATTGGCGCCGGCGCAGCCTAGAACATTGCCGGTTTTCTCGAGGATTTCGGCGCGCGTGGCGCCATTGTCGATCAGGGCGAGCGAACCTGCCGTGTCGCTGCCGAACACTATATCCACATTGCGGAAATCGACGGCGACGTTCATTTCTTGCCTCCCACGCCAATACGGGTCATTCGGTCGAGGACAATAGCCAGAACAACGATCGCCAGACCGGCTTCAAGGCCGAGATCGATCTTGCGTGAGCCCAGCGCCCGGTTGATCTCGGTGCCGAGGCCGCCGGCGCCGATAAGCGCCGCGAAAACCACCATCGACAGCGACAGCATGATGCATTGGGTCAGCCCGGCCATGATGGTCGGCAGCGCCGCTGGCAGCTCGACCTTCCACAACAGCTGGCTTCTGGTCGCGCCGAAGGATTCGCCGGCTTCGACGATCGCCTTCGGGATGCTGGTCATGCCGAGATGCGTCAGCCGCACGGCGGTCGGAATAACGAAGATAATTGTGACGATAAGGCCCGGTGCGTTGCCGAGGCCAAACAGGGTCAGGACCGGAATCAGGTAAACGAAGGTTGGCAGCGTCTGCATAAGGTCGAGCACCGGCAGCATGACGCGGTAGACCTTGGGCTTGTGGGCCGCCCAGATGCCCAGCGGCACGCCGATGGCCATGGACGCGGCGGCAGCGGCTACAACAAGCACCAGTGTCTCGACTGTCTGCTTCCACAGTCCCTGGTTGATGATAAACAGCAAGCCGAGCGCAACGCCGATTGCCAAGGCGCGCGATTTCTGCAGGTACCAGGCCAGCAGGGCAATCAGCGCGACGAGAAGGACCGGGGGCAGCAGCAGCAGTCCGTCGACGATGCCGTCGAGGATAAAGTTCAGGCCGGTTGAGAAGCCGCGGAACAGCGCATTGAAATTGTCGGTGAGGAAGGTGAAGAACGCCTTTCCCCAGGCTCCGATCGGAATTTTATACGTCGCCAGAAATTTCGAGATCGGATCCATTTCGCCCCCTCTGGTGAAACGTGCCGGCCGCCCACCCTCAGCCGATCATGTCATAGCCAACCAAAAAGGGCAGCACCCTTCGGGGCTGCCCTCCTATTTGTTCGGTCAAGTCAATCGCTCAGCCGCCGAGCGCCGTCTTTACCGCGGCAGCGGCGTCGCCGCCGTCGAAGGTTGTTACGCCTGCAATCCAGGGCGTGACAGCGTCGGGATTCTTCTTCAGCCATTCTGTCGCTGCAGTATTGGCGTCACTGCCCTTCAGGATGGTGTCCATCATCACACCTTCCATATCCAGGTTGAATTTGAGGTTCGAGATCAGCTTGCCGGCGTTCGGGCACTCGGCGAGATAGCCCTTGCGCACATTGGTCAGCACGGTTGCCGCGCCAAAACCGGAGTCGCCCATTCCGTCCAGATATTTGAGGTCCATGGCGCCCATGACCGGATGCGGCGTCCAGCCGAGGAAGGCGATCCACTGCTTGTCCTTGATCGACTGTTCGGCCTGCGTCAGCATGCCGGCCTCCGAGGATTCAACCAGTTCGTAACCTTCGAGATTGTTCTCCGGCTTGCCGATCATGTCGAGGATGATGCGGTTGCCGTCATTGCCGGCCTCGATGCCGTAGATCTTTCCGTCGAACTTGTCCTTGAACTTGCCGAGATCGGTCAGCGTCTTCACGCCGCCCTCGGCGACATAGGCCGGCACGACGATGCCGTAGCCGGCGCCGTCGAGGTTCTCGCCGATGGTTTCGACCGAGCCGTCGGCCGTATATTCCTTGATGTCGCTGGTCATCGAGGGCATCCAGTTGCCGAGGAAGACGTCGAGATCGTTGTTCTTCAGCGAAGCGTAGGTGACCGGCACCGAGAGCTGGATCACTTCCGGCTCATAGCCCAGCGCGGTGAGCAGCACCGAAGCGACGCCGGTTGTCGCCTGGATGTCGGTCCAGCCGACGTCGGAAAGGCGAACCTTCTTGCAGCTTTCGGCATCGCCTGCGAATGCCGACCCAGCGGCAATCGAAATTGCCATGCCGGTCGATGCGGCGAGGATTTTTATGCGTGACATTCACTAGTTCTCCCATTGTTATTCTATTTTCGGGGCGCTGACGCCCCATCTGGCCCAAGCCAAACACCATTCTGGCGTGGTTTCAAGCGCCATCGCCGCGCAATGTACGCCAAGCTGGCGTCAAATCGCGACAAATCTCTTCCCAAAGTCGCCATTCGGCAAACTGTAACGACGCGGTCGAATAGAAGATCGCATGGACCTCAAGCGCCTTTCATTCGGTAAGGGCGTTACCTATATTCGACCCCACCTTGCGCCGACCCCGGGAGAGACATGATGGCGACGTTGCAGAATTTCGATGCCGAGATTGCGAAGACCCAAAAGGTCGTGGAGGAGATGCGCTCCAAGATCGAGCAGTCCGGCACGGTGCTCGACAAAATCGCCACGACGGACAAGAAGATCGGCGCCACCGATTTCGACATCGAGAACGCCCAGATCCAGGATGTCATCGCCCAGCAGAAGGTGATGGAATCCAACATCGCGGATCTCATCATCGGTCTCGAAGACGCCACCAACGCGTTCGGCTCCGAATTCGAGAACATGAAGAGCTTCACCGGCTGGGAAAGCTTCGTCGGCATCTTCTCCGACGAATCCAAACAGCGCATGCGTACCGACCGCGTTCGCAACATGTCGCTGGCCGGCAATCTGCAGGAATTGCTGAGCAAGTCCGACACCATCGTCGGCATCCTGAAAGCGCAGAAGCAGGTGCTTGCCGAGCGCTACAAGACGTCCGAGACCAGCCTTTCGCAGGTGATCGAGCGGCGCAAGGGCACGATGACCAACCTCGAAGCCGTGCAGAAGCGCATCGAGGAGTTGAACCCGCTGCTGCTCGACATCGAGAACAAGATCGCCGCGTCTACCAGCCAGAAGGAGCGCACCGAGCTTGAGGGCGACCGCTCGAAGCTGGCAACGGAGTACAACGAGAAGCAGGCGAAGGAGCAGGAACTGCTGGCCGAAAGCCAGACGCTGGAGCGCTACACCTCGATGTTCCAGACCTTCGTGGATTCGCTCAACAACCAGATCGCCGCGCAGAACACGCTGATCAACAAGCTGACCATCGACACCGAGCAGCGCATCGTCCTCTACAAGGCGCTCGAGGATAGCTTGAAGACGGCGGCGCAGCAGGATGTCGCGCACAAGATCAATACGCTGGGCAGCCAGGTCGACAACACCGCCGAGGAGACAATGGCCGGCATCGGCGCGGCGGCGCAGAAGCACATCGGCGACCTGCTTGAAATGCACGAGAAGAACATGGTGGCGACCGCCGACATCCAGCGCCGCAAGAAGCTGGCCGATGACGCCTTCGCCCGCCGCTTCGAGGAAGTGCTGAGAAAGCACAACGCATCGGACTACGTGCAGCAGTCGTAAGCTGCGCGCTGCCGCCGGTTAGCGTGTTGATGCACCCCTCATCCGACCTCGCTTCGCTCGGCCACCTTCTCCCACAAGGGGAGAAGGTAAAGCGCTCATGGCTGCCAGGCGCTGATGCCTTACCCTCCACCCTGTGGGGACGTCGGCGAACGGACGGAACGAAGTGAAGTTCGTGAGACGGGGGTGGGGGTACGAGAATGCGCGAAAGTCTTTTGCCCCCACCCCGATCCGCTGCGCGGATCGACCCTCCCACAAGGGGGAGGGTGAGGCGCCATGACCACATCCGCCGACGATCCTGCCATCCGCTATTTCGCCGCCATATCGTCGGCGCTGGACGGGCTTGGCATCTTCATGCGCGACGATTCCTCGCCGCTTTACAGACACGGCGTGGTTGCCAAGATCGTCGCCGATTACATCGCACGGCTGGAAATCTCGTTCGCCTGCTGGAAGAACCGGCTGGGTTTCCTCGACAAGTTCCGCATTTCGCGCGCCGAGAGCGGCTTTCCGGTCTACCAGAACCTGCTCGAACTGGAGAATGACCGCCGCACGGCCGACAAGCGGCTGGCAGCTATCCCCGAGCCGCAGGTGCTGCGCGCCGAGATGGCGGACTTCATTCTGCGCCACAAGGAATTCCCCGAGGCGCTGCAAAGCTCGCTGGCGGAGCGGCTGTATCTGCAGGATGTCGGCGCCGGAGCGGTGTTCAGCCCGTTCAATCTCGCTCAAACGTCGAAGGTCTCGGTCAACCCGAAGACCTTCCGGCCCTACTACCTCGTCCACTGGGCATCGTTCGACGGCAGCGCCAACCTGCCGCTGATCTATATGGCCACCATCGAGGATTCCTCTCCCGCGATGATCGAGCAGCTCGTCGGCGAGAACGGCAAGCTGAAGGACGACGTGGAAATCCCCCTGCCCGTCGACGGCTTGCTCAATCCCGAACTCGCGCACCGCTTCGACGATTTCACCGAGAAGAACTCGGCTTACACGCTGTCGCCGGTCACCATCGCCACCAATCTCGACAAGGATTTCGAAACGCTGCATCCGAAACAGTTGCGCCGCGTCGTGCTCGGCCCGTTCTATTCGGCCGGGATCACCGAGAACAACTCGGTGGTCACCGAAGTGCTGTCAAAGGTGCGCAAGCCGGAAAACGCCTGGCTGCTCACCTGGACGCTGCAGGAGGTCTATTCCAAGGCGGAGAAGCCTGGCCGCAAGGGGCTGTGGTCGAGCGAGAAGACCACGCAGGAGTTCCATATCAACACCGACGATCTGGAAGCCACGCGGCAGGGCGTTTCGAGCTACGAGAAACATGCGCTGGTGCCGCACGAAGCCTATCAGGCGCTCTACGCCGCTGGCGAAACGCAAAAGATCTTCGACGGCTACAAGGTTCACATTCTGTCCAAGGGGCAGGTGATCAGCGATGTGTAGCGTCGGTCGTCCGGCGTCGGTCGTCGGTCGCCACGAACCTGCGATTGGCTCCGCCCGGCATCGGGTGACGATGACGGACGACCGACGAATTCCGAATGACGAGGTAATAATGGACACCGGACTGACGACGATCCCCGAAGCGGATATCGAGAAGCACCGCCCTACCGCGCAGTCGATGATCACTCGCGTTGTGGTCTTGGAGGATTCGTCCGGCCAGTCCGGCACCGCGCTCGCCGGCACGAACCGGCGCTTCGTTTCCACCGTCTCTACCGGTTCGGTGCGCCGCACCGCGAAATCGAACTGTCGAAGACCGTCGCCGCCATCCGCCCCGACGATCAGTTGATGTCGATCGGCCAGCACACGCTGCTGTTCCGCGCGCGCCGCGGCATTGCGATTGCGCTGGCAGTCGCGGACGTGTTTGCCAGAGGCACGGATCTCGAAAGCCTTCAGGCGAAAAATACGCGCGCGCCGCTCGAAGGTGAAGACGCTGCGCACTTCAAGAAGCTTCTGTCAGCATCGGCTTACGTATCGGCATTCGCCTTCGCGTCTTATCTCTGGCAGTTGATCGACAGCGATGGCGAAGCGCCAAACGACATCGCCGAACCGAATTTTCTCTTCGACACCGCGCAGGATGCAATCAAATCCGTCGTCGCCGGCCTCGATCATGCGCTGGTCGGCGCCAAGGACGACGCCGACCTCGCCACCCGCGCAAAGGCATTCGCCCGCGTTGCCATTGACGGGCTGCTGACGCGGAAAGGCCGTTTCGACGGACTCGGCGCCTTCGAGGACGCGCATATCCGTATCGATGCGGATGACTTCACGCTCGACGGCTTCGATGTCGCGCCGGGCAAGAAATCCAAGCCGCTGGTCATGACGCTTCAAGAAGCCGGAAGAGGTCGTCGGCAACCACATCGCAAAATACCAGTCGGTCAAGCTCGCCAAGATGCTCATGGCTTACGATTTCGACCGCGAACTCAACCCATTCGTAGAGCTTGGCGGCTTTCTGTTCACCTTCATCGGCGACGGCGCGCCGGGCACCGGGCAAGACGACGCTGATCCAGATGATCGCCGGCCTCGTCAGCAATTACGCGCAGGTTGCCGGCTATCCCTTCCGTATACGAGAATTTCGGCGTCGACCAGATTTCTTCCTACCAAGGCAAGTCCGGCCAGAACTGCCGCCAGTTCATCAACAACATCCTCGACACCCGCGCCATCGGTTTCGGCACGATCGACGATATCGACCAGGTGGCGGCGAAGCGCTCCGACGATCGCGCCTCGGCCGGCCAGCAGGAGATCACGGGCGTGCTGATGGATGCATTTGCCGGCGCCGGCACGGTGGTGCGCGGCAACTGCTCCTTCGGCATGTTCTCGAACTATCCGGAAAACGTCGATGACGCGCTGCGCCAGCGCGCCGGCGCGCGATGGCTGGTCGACGGCCCGCAGACGCGCGACGACTACATCGACATCTTCGTCCTGCTGGCCGGCAAGAACCACAAAATCCCGCTCGGCGAACACCAGCTCTATGCGGCCCAGCAAATCCAGCGCGCCGTCTCGGAGGACTATGAGGTCCTACGCCAAGCCGCATGAAGACGGGCTGATGAAGGTTTACGATCGCTTCATGAAGGAGGTCGGGGAGCCGAAGACGCTGGCAGACGTCGGCACCTATCTTCACGAGATCAAGGAGGCCGAGCCGCGCTTTACCGGCCGCGCCATCAAGAACGTCACCGACGCTATCAAGATGCGGGCCATGGACATCGAACTGCCGGACGACTGGTTCGAGAAGCCCGAAAACTTCATGCACAAGGGCTACGACGAGAAGAAAGCGATGATCGAGGAATTGCGCGGCCCGTTCTCGCTCGACATGGTCATGCAGGAGATCAACCGCTACGCCGATTCCGAATTCCGCTACTCCGACAAGTCCGACGATGCCGCCGTATCCAAGCTGCTGCGCGATGCCCGCCTGCGCGAACGCGCAGCGAAGGAGATGGAGGAGCTGAAGGCGAAGGGACTGTGGAATGCGTAGATGCACCCGCTACTTGCATAGCGTCGCCCTTCGCACTAAATTCTGGCTAGGCTGGCTAGAATTGGGACAGGATAATGCGTGAAGTCGGAACATTGGAAGCGCGCAACTCGCTCAGCGCGCTGCTGGAACTGGTCGAGAAGGGCGAGGAGATTACGATCACGCGGCACGGCAAAGCTGTCGCGCGTCTCGTTCCGGCGATGAGCATTGATGAGCGACGGGCTAAGGCGCGCGAAGCGGCCGCGGCGCTTCTAAAACTTCGCGATTCCTTGCCAAAGGGTGGTCCATCGGTACTTGAGCTCATTGAAGAAGGTCGGCATCGTTGAGCCTTGTTATTGACTCGTCGGTCGCGCTGGCTTGGGTGCTACCGGACGAATTGAATGTTATTGCAGATAGCGTTCTGTTACGTGTCTCCGATGAAGGTGCACTTGTCCCTCCAATCTTTCGCGCCGAAGTGGGAAATTCACTCAACGTCGCGCTTCGTCGAAAGCGTATTGATGGCGAAGGTCGACTTTATGCATTGAAGCAATTGAGCGGATTTACGATCGTCGTCGATCCCGACGCGGACGAGCATATCTGGTCTGAAGCGATCGATCTGGCGGACCGCCATCAGCTAACACTCTATGATGCGAGCTACCTTGAACTTGCTCTGAGAAGTGCCTTTCCCCTCGTAACTTTGGACAAACGTCTGGCGCGCGCAGCACGGGATGCGGGACTTCGACCGTTGGACGGGTTAGATGCCTAAGGCGTAACGAATGGACCTCCTGCGCGAAAACGAACTGATCTTCGGGCGGCTCCTGCCGATCGAGGAGCCGCCGCAAGGCTCTTCCTTCTCCCCGTTTACGGGGAGAAGGTGCCCGAAGGGCGGATGAGGGGCAGCGCGATGCGTGGTACAGACAATTACGCGAACGGCGCGAGCGCGTCCACTTGCGCAAGGCTGAGAACGATGCTGAGAGAAAAGCTCTGTGGTCAGAACTGAGTGGCCGTCGATTGAACGGTTGCAAAATTTGTCGCGCCAACTACCGATTGGACCCTACTTCGCGGATTTCGCTTGTCGTGAACGCGCGAATTAGTAGTCGAAATCGACGGCAGCCAGCATCTGGACAGCGACATATGACCGAAGACGCGATCAAATGATGATCGATGAACGGTTGGTCAGTTCTGAGATTTTGGAACATCGACGTGCTGCATTAAGCGGAAATGACGGTATTGGAAACGATCGCTCGCAGCGCTGGATGTGTCGATTGGATCGCTTTGTCGATGAGAACGATCTGCAGTTATAGAAGTCTCTGCCACATATCGAAAGGCACATTCTTGACCGCTGGCGCCGCCACTCACCTCAGCCTCTTCGGGCACCTCTCCCCGTAAACGGGCGAAGGAAGGAATTGAAAATGGACCTCCTGCGCGAAAACGAACTGATCTTCGGGCGGCTCCTGCCGATCGAGGAGCCACATCTGGTCGACCGCTACAACAAGGCGCTGAAGGCGTTCGGCCTGCCGCCAACCAGACGCACCTCCTTCGAGATCGACCGCACCGGCTTCTCGCCGCAAATCGCGGAGGAGCTTGGCGATCCGCTTTATCTCGACCCGAACGAGGTCAACCGCCGCTTCATCATCCTGACGCCGGCGCAGGTTGATCTGCCCGTGGTCCACACCGCCTTTTCCAACACGTCGCAACTGATTTACGAGTTCATGACCAGGAACCAGCGCGCCATCAACGCGCTGACGATCAAGGACGTGATCTACGGCGAGATCGAGGATTCCGTCACCAGGGTCGAGGACATCGAGGATTTGCTGTCGATCAATCAGGTCGAGTTCCGCGTGCTGTCGGCCGAGGACGTGCTCGGCAAGGCCGCGGAACTCGGCAAGCTTGTCGACAAGCTGAAGCAGGAACCGGATGCGTGGCGCGACGACGCGATGCTCAACCGCATGGTCGAGCTCGCAAAAGTCTGCGGCGACATCCGCGAAAACGCGCTTGTGCCGGATCAGGTGATCTTCCGCCACAACGCTTTCTGGACGAGCCATTTCGGCGGGCTTTATGTCTTTGTCGATCCGGACATGACAACGGTGATCACGGATCCATCCGCACCCGGCTTCCGCCGCTCGCGACCGTGGCAGGTGAGCTATCTCTCCACCGGCGACGCGGAGAAAGTTTACGCATTCCTCGCCTCCACGGGGCGAATCGAATTGCCGCGCGCGTCATGGATCGAGACCTCCGGCTATCTCGAACACCGCGCCGAAATGCTGATCGCCTCGCAGATCCGCGATACCGATCCGGACACGAATTTCCAGAAACTCGACAAGATCTGGTTCCAGACCTGGATCCACGGCCATGCCGACATGCTCGCAGCGCGAGGGAACATTCCCGTTCCTGAACGCCGCGAAGCGCGAGATCGCCCAGTTCGGCCAGTTGAAGATGGACGACGTCTTTCCGAGACACCGCTTCCTGGTGGTCCGCGCCAAGCCGGACCATCCTGATGCATGGCTGACCAACCGGCTGATTTCCGACTTCGTGCCGTTCGACTTCCTGTCACGCTACGTCTTCAACAAGCAGGGCTTCTACCGCGACTACGAGGGCTACAGCGAAAGCTATCGCGCCTATGTTGTGAACACGCTGAAAACCTCATATCTGAAAGACAAGGCAGCACTGCGGACCCAGCTCTACGGTCTGACCGACTAGGTGGCGGACGCAGATAGCGAGTTCACGACTTGGCATCTGCGGGGGGTTCAGTGGTGCGTGAGGGAGTAGGAACAGAATGCTCGATCCGATCGTAAACTTCTTCACCTGGATATTCCAGATGATCGGCCGCGCCATCGGCTTTGTGATCGGCATCCTCCTGCTGCCGTTCATCTGGATCGGCCGCTGGTATGTCGAGCGTGGCTGGATATTGAAGTTGGCCCTCGGCGGGACATTCGTAGTCATCGCCGGCCTGTATGCGTATTTCATCTACACCACACAGGTATGGACGAATTTCAACCCGAACTACATTGACGCGTACAAATTCGAGAAGCGCAACGTCTCGGCCGGCGAGCAACTGGCAGCCGGCAGCGGCACCGACACTGCCAAGACCTGCGGGCGCTCGGCGATAGCCGATCTTTCCGCCGATCTCACCGACTACAATGTGAACCAGAACGCGTGGATCTCATCGATGATCCTCTACAAGCTCGGCCTGTTCGGGGTCGATTGGGATCACACGCCCTTCATGGACAACAAGGCGTCGTTCCAGCGCGGCATCAACCAGGCGGTGCGCCGGACGACGACGGAACTTGCCGACAATCTCGGACGCGTTCGCACCACCTCGCAGATCGATGGAGACCTGCAGGATGCGCGTGGCAACATGCAGTTCGACGAGGAGACCTGGTATTTCGGTTTCAACCCGTTCGGCCCGAAAACCCCGACGCCGAGCTACTACCGCGATGCCATCAGCAAGCTGCGCGCCTTCAACAGTCGACTGGAAAACTGCCAGGCGGTGTTCGACGCGCGTGCCGACAATCTGAAGATCTATCTCGACCGCATCGCCAGCGATATCGGCTCAACCTCCGCGCTGCTCAAGGATCGCGCCGAGAACTACAATTACGGCTTCTTCGACCCGCGCGCCGATGACCGGTTCTGGTTCGCCTATGGCCAGCTTTATGCTTACTACGGCTTCATGAAAGCGGCGGAAGCCGACTTCGAGGACGTGATCAAGCAGCGCAACCTGACTAATCTCTGGCAGACGATGGATGCGCAGTTTGTCGCCGCGCTGAAGATCCAGCCATGGCTGATCGCCAACAGCAGCGAGACCGGTATCTTCGCCACACACCTGACCACCATGGGTTTCTATGTGCTGCGCGTGCGGTCGAACATGGTCGAGATCAGCAACGTCCTGTCGCAGTAACTTGATGTGAGGCAATCGCGGCTTATCCGGCGACCCCGCCCAACAGCGGCTGGTCCTTATTGCCGTCCAGTTGGGGTTTCGTGATATCGTCATCAGCGCCACCGGCAGCAGCTTGCGGCTTGCTGAACAGGCTATCGACAAACAGTGCGAATGCGCTGCCGAAGAAGACTTCGATCATCGCGATGCCCGCCCTTGGCCTGGCTGAAATCGATGCTCGTTTCGTTCAGCGAATAAAGCAGCACGTATATCGAGATCAGGAAGGGCAACACGATGAGAGCTGACCCAATACCATAAAGCGCGTTGATCCTCTCGTTTCCGAGTTCCAGGTTCTGGGCATTGTCGATCACGAATTTTGTGATGGTGATGAAGTAGGCGGCCGTCAGCGGTGCGACGAGCATCGCCAGATCGTGTTTCTGCTCAGATGTAGGATTCGACAGATAGATATATATGAATGGCAAGATGCATATATGACCAATCATTATCAGGACGGCGGCGGGGAAGATAATGTGCTTTTTTCTCACGTCGCTATTCCATTCTTATGGTTGGAAAATTGCCCACAAGCGACTTCCTCAGCTTCGCCTTCAAGTCGCGCTCTACATACGAAACGTCATCGTTGTTCTCTGGAGTCACCTTGTATTCGAGCGGCGATGGTGGCTCCTTGTTCAATGGCCCTTGGGCACCTGCGGTCCGCTGCACGATGCGAACCAGGCGCGTGCCCTGCTCGACCGCGTCAATCATGAAAACGAAAAGGGACGATATGAAATATTTGCCCATTCGCGGACTGTACTTCGCCGTATGAGTCGCGCATGCAACGACAAACTCGTTATCGGTGCTTACCTCCGCCAGGCATGTTTCGGGTGGAGTTCCAGCTCCGAGCGCCGTGTTTAGACGGCCAAGCGCTCCACTGCGGCGCGCAATGTCCATATATTCATCGAAGATGCTCTCGACCGGCGCGCGCAGCCGGATCATGCTCATTTCAATGACATTTGTTTTGGTGATATAGGGCGACAATTCGCTCTGGTCCCGTACCGACGCGAGAACCACACCGCTTTCGGTGGCGATCACCGCGCCGTCTATCCCTGCCGAAAAAGTGGTTATGTCGGGCTTGGGGCTTCCTTCTCGCACCGCCACCGCCTCCCAGGACGCGGCCTGCGGCCTAGCAACCACAAGTGGAACCGTACGCGATGCATCCGTCGGATAGCCGTGTTCGCGATAGTATTTCTCGAAGATCGCTTCAGCCCTGATGTACGCATCGAAATCCAGCAGCTTGGAATCCCGTCCACCCCATTGGCGAAGGTACTCGTCCGAAACCTTGCCGGTCGTGTTTACCGGCGCGCGAAACGACTTAAGAAAGTCCGGCGCGTCGGGTGACGTCGAGAGCCATTCAGTGTATCCCGCCGGGCCGCCTGGGGTTCCTCGCGGGACACGCGCGTAGTCGATCGCTGTTTTGGCTGCGCCGTCCTTCCCCTCTATTTCCAGGGATAGCGTGCCTGGCGTGTTTATCCCCCTTACACGGTAGACATCGCAAGACGCGGTGCCCGTCGATGGAGCGCATATCGTGCCCTCCACCGACATATCGGGTGCACGATCAAGGCGGATAATCGACCCCGCGTCGTTGCTATAGACCAGTTCGGCAGCGCGCGCGCTTTCTCCGGCGCCGACTGCAACCACGAACGCGGCGGCAAACAGCAGCGCAATGCTGCCAACGCGGTTTCTCGGCATCTCCTCGCCCCCCAAGGATGGTATGCAACTTATACATGAATTGATTTTTTGTTGCAATCTAAAGTACAGAAGCTGTGGGAGATCCCTCACGCGCTACGAGCTTCGGGCGGCTGTTTGGAGACGGCGCGAAATCGCGCCCTCTTCGGAGGCTTTGGCGACCGCGTGACCAGTCGCTGCGTTTAGGCGCTCCGGCGCGCTGCCGGGTCACTTTACCACGACATCAACTATCGCCGCTTGGGCAGCGTAGGGAGACGACAGTCATCTGGTCGAGATCAGAAGTAACGCCGACTACAATCAACTTTTGAAGAACTGATCCATCCCACTCACCATTCATCATCCGAATAATTGTTTGACAGGTCCTATTTGTTCATCTTATGTTCCTTACGAACGACAGGAACGACGATGGACTGGACTTTGGCAATCGAGAGGAACCGCGAGGCGCTTAAGAGCGTCCTTGCGATGCTCGTCGCCATGGTCGGGACCCTGGACGTGGGTTCCGAGCCGAGCGCTGCCGGTGCCCGTCGCTCCACCTTGCCGCGCCATCTCCACCGTTTCGTGCTCAGGCTGCTGCGCCCCGCCGAAGCCGCGGCGCGGCGGCTCATCATCGTGGCCGCGCGCGGATTGGTGGTCGAGCCTCCCCCGCCGCGCCTGCGCATCGCCAGGCCGAAGCCGGTCCTCAATCGGCGCAACGGCTTCGGCACCGGTGTGGTGATCCGGCCCGGTCCGCTGCCGGACTGGGCCCAGGCGCTGGCCCCGAAGCGCTCGTCCGCCGTCTCGTTGCCGTTGTTCGACCCGCTCAGACGGTTCGGCGTGCGGCGTAGGTCGGTGAAGCTGAGCGACATGCCGCGCATCAGGTCCTTCGACGACCCGCGCATCAGCTTTTTTCAACAGCCACGCGCGCCGGATCCGCTGCCGCCATCCCCCGACGATCCGCTGGACGCGGGCCGTCTGCATCGCCGTCTCGATGCGATCGGTCGCGTACTGGATGATTTGCCGCGTCAGGCGAAACGCCTCGCACGCTGGCAGGCTCGGCGTGAGGCGGCGATGGATTGGGAGGCAAACGGCACGGTGGGTCAAGCTGCTAATCTCCCCCCTTGCGGGGGAGATGTCCGGCAGGACAGAGGGGGGTGCGACGGAGTTCGGCGCGATGAAACTACCAGCCGCGCCAACAAGCACAGCTTTCAACGTTTCTCGCCGATGCGGCCGGGCCGCCCTCCCGGATGGCGCCGCCGGCCCACCCATCAGGTCTACGACGTCCTGAACGAACTCCATGGCCTGGCGGTTTGGGCGCAAGATCCTGCAAACACGTCCTGACCGGCGCGAGATCCGAAGAGGCAGGTTCATTGGCGCGACATGGAGCAGGGATGAGCAATAGCGATCCCGGCCTCGTCACTCTTGCTGTCCGCCTATTTCCCCTGTCGCATTCCGTGCATCGGGCGGCTGTTTTGAGACGGCGCAAAATCGCGCTGTCGGGCTTCTATGCGCCCCGAACAGCCGCAGCTGTGCCTGTCGCAAAATCGTCAGCACCGATCCCTGGAGAGCCTCTTATGGCCGAGTATAAATCCGACATCGAAATCGCCCGCGCCGCGAAGAAGAAGCAGATCCAGGAGGTCGGCGCGAAGATCGGCATTCCGAGCGAACACCTGCTGCCTTACGGCCACGACAAGGCGAAGATTTCGGCCGAGTTCATCAAGTCGAAGCGCGGCGGCAAGGATGGCAAGCTGATCCTGGTCACCGCCATCAATCCGACCCCGGCCGGCGAGGGCAAGACCACGACGACCGTCGGGCTGGGCGACGGCCTGAACCGCATCGGCAAGACGGCGATCACCTGCATCCGCGAGGCCTCGCTCGGGCCGAATTTCGGCGTCAAGGGTGGTGCGGCCGGCGGCGGCTATGCGCAAGTCGTGCCGATGGAGGACATGAACCTCCATTTCACCGGCGATTTCCACGCCATCACCACCGCCCACAACCTGCTGTCGGCGCTGATCGACAACCACATCTACTGGGGCAACGAGCAGGGCATCGACACGCGCCGCGTCGTCTGGCGCCGCGTCATGGACATGAACGACCGCGCGCTGCGTGAGATCATCTGTTCGCTCGGCGGCGTCGCCAACGGCTACCCGCGGGAGGCCGGATTTCGACATCACCGTCGCCTCGGAAGTCATGGCCATCCTCTGCCTGGCGCTCGACCTCAAGGACCTGGAGAAGCGGCTTGGCGACATCATCATCGCCTATCGCCGCGACAAGACCCCCGTCTATGCCCGCGACATCAAGGCCGATGGCGCCATGACCGTGCTGCTCAAGGACGCAATGCAGCCGAACCTCGTCCAGACGCTGGAGAACAATCCGGCCTTCGTGCATGGCGGCCCGTTCGCCAATATCGCCCACGGCTGCAATTCGGTGGTCGCCACCACGACAGCGCTGAAGCTCGCCGACTATGTGGTCACGGAGGCCGGCTTCGGCGCCGATCTCGGCGCGGAAAAGTTCTTCGACATCAAATGCCGCAAGGCTGGCTTGAAACCGGCGGCGGCTGTCATCGTCGCCACAGTGCGCGCCATGAAGATGAATGGCGGCGTCAAGAAGGAAGACCTCGGCAAGGAGAACATCGAGGCGGTGAAGAAGGGCTGCGCCAATCTCGGCCGCCACATCGAGAATGTGAAGCAGTTCGGCGTGCCGGTGGTGGTCGCCATGAACCATTTCGTGTCCGACACGGACGCCGAGATCCAGGCGATGAGGGATTTCGTTGCCAGCCAGGGGACCGAGGCGATCCTCTGCAAGCACTGGGCGCATGGCTCGGCCGGCATCGAGGAACTGGCGCACAAGGTGGTGCAGCTGGCAGAGAGCGGCGCCTCCCAGTTCTCGCCGCTCTATCCGGACGAGATGAAGCTGTTCGACAAGATCGACACCATCGTCAAGCGCATCTATCGCGGCTCGGAAGCGATCGCCGACAAGTCCGTGCGCGACCAGCTCCACCAGTGGGAACAGGCCGGCTACGGCAAGTTGCCGGTCTGCATGGCAAAGACCCAGTATTCGTTCTCGACGGACCCGAACTTGCGCGGCGCGCCGGTCGACCACGTCGTTCCGGTCCGTGAGGTGCGGCTTTCGGCCGGCGCCGGCTTCGTCGTGGCGATCTGCGGTGAGATCATGACGATGCCGGGCCTGCCCAAGGCGCCGTCATCCGAAAAGATCTACCTCAACGATCAGGGCTACATCGAGGGATTGTTCTGAGCATTCTCCCCTGCCGGCCCGACTTGCCCCTAATTGA
Organism: uncultured Alphaproteobacteria bacterium; assembly: GCA_963829135.1. Lineage (GTDB taxonomy): Bacteria > Pseudomonadota > Alphaproteobacteria > Rhizobiales > Rhizobiaceae > Kumtagia. The sequence goes on from CAWHHO010000005.1 coordinate 1,001,520, forward strand.
GGGCTTCCCTGGCTTCGGCCTCCAGCCATATCGCCATCTTGCGATAGGGCACCGGCCCGTAGCTGATGCGCGCGACCCCAAGCTCGGCGAGGCGCTTCTTGGGCGGCACATGCGCCAGCGCGATGATGTTGACCGGCAGGTTGGTCGCCTTGCAAAGCTTTTCGATCAATGCCTCGTTTCCAAGGCCCGGGGCAAAAAATCCATTGGCGCCCGCCTTTTCATAGGCATTTGCGCGTGCGATCGCCTGATCGAGAAGCGTCTCGTTGTGTTCGTCCGGCTTGGCCTTCAGGAAGACATCAGTGCGCGCATTGACATACGCAGGTACGCCGGACGCCTTCACAGCCGCAGCTGCGGCCTCGATTCGCTTAGTCTGGACCGCGATATCATGCAGGCCCGAGCCGCCGACAACCTGATCTTCAAAATTGAAGCCTACAGCACCGGCTTCTATCGCCCGCGTAACGGTCTTCGCGACAATTTCGGGCTCTACGCCATAGCCGCCCTCAAGGTCCATCGTCGCCGGCAGATCGGTAGCCGCGACAATCCGACGGAAATTATCAAGCGCGACATCGAACGGGATGGTCTCGCCATCGGCATAGCCGAAGGCTGCGGCAACCGGCCAGCTACCAGTGGCAATCGCCTTGGCGCCTGCCTTCGCGACGATCTGCGCCGTGCCTGGATCCCAGACATTGAACAGCACAACGGGATCGCCCTTCACATGCAACGTGTGGAATATGCGGGCGCGTTCGATCTGGTCAGTCATTGCAATTCACCTTTCTGCCGCGCCAAATCCAGGGCGCGGCGGGCAATCTACTTGACCGATGCGACAATCCAATTGAGGCAGTTCGCACCAAAAGGACGGCCACCTCTACGGCATCAACTGGCCGCCGTTCACCTCGAGGATCTGGCCGGTGATATAGCCGCTGAGCAGGTCCGACGACAGGAAAAGGTAGGCCCCGACGCAGTCTTCGGCGGTTCCTGCGCGGCCTTGCGGAATGGTCGCTACCATCGCGTTGATCTGCTCTTGCGTCGAATAGCGCTCGTGAAACGGCGTGAGGATAACGCCCGGCGCCACCGCGTTGACGCGGACGCCATTGCCGATGAGTTCTTTCGCCAGCCCGCGCGTCACGTTCGACACGAACGCCTTCGCCGATCCATAGAGACCGGCGCCGCCGGCCGCGCCATTGCGGGCGGCGATGGACGAGGTGTTGATGATGAAACCGCCGCGCGCCTTCAGAAACGGCATGGCGGCGCGGCAGGCAGTAATCACCGAGCGGGCATTAAGGTCCATCACGGCGTCATACTGCTCGTCGCTCATTTCGGCATAAGGCACGCGGCCAAGCATCCCGCCGGCATTGTTGACCAGCCCGTCGAGCCTACCGAAATGCGCCGCGGTCTCCTCGACCGTGCGCCGCACGTCGTTGGAGACCGAGAAATCGCCCTGCACCAGAAACACCTCGCGCCCTGTCGCGCGAATCTGCGCCGCGAGTTTCTCTGCGGGCTCCCTGCTTTGATTGTAGTGCAGCCCGACGCGGCATCCTTGCTCGGCATAAGCCAGCACGAGCGCGGCACCGATGCCGGTGGACCCACCGGTTACCAGGACGGCCTTTCCGGCAAGATCGGGAATGAGCAGGCTGGACGAGGCAGCGGCCATCTCGGAATCCTCTCTGACGTGGAAGCAGTGCCGCGAAATCAACGGGGCGCAGCGCGGTTCAGTCAATGGCGCTTCCTTGCGATTTGTCAACGCGCGCCTGCGGCGCCTTTGAGCGCCATCGACTGCCCCGGAGGCTTCATGCAGCGATCGCCGCAATGAGCCGGTCATCTGCGATTTTGAGCCGGGGACTAGGAGTGCGGACGCCGGATAACGGCGGCCGTCAATTCGTGGCAACCCCGTTGCAGCAACTTCAAAGACCGGCCATTGTCGTCCGAAACGGATCACATCATGCAAAAGACGATTGAGATTCTGACCGGTGACACCGAAGGCGTTCACTATTCCTTTCCGGTCTTGCGCTTCACCGGCAGCAACGAGGCAGCCCCTACCGTATATATCCAGGCCGCCCTTCACGCCGGCGAATTGCCCGGTACGGTTGCCATCGACGCGCTTTTGCCATTCCTTCGGCAGGCGGAGGAACAGGGCCGGTTGCTCGGCTCGATCACCCTCGTCCCCACGGCAAATCCGGTCGGTCGCGTCCAATATCATTTCGGCAGCCTCGAGGGCCGCTTCCACCTCGGCACAAGAACGAATTTCAACCGCGATTTTCCGCTACTCGACCGCCCGGACCGTGCGGTTGCCGAACAGATGGGGGGCACCGTCGACCAGCGTCTCAAGCAGCGTCTGCTTGCGCTGTCGATGGGGCACGACATCGTCCTCGATCTGCATTGCGACGACGAGGGGGTCGCCTATCTCTACGTACCGGCAGCACTTTGGCCGGCGATGGAGGATTGCGCTTCGGAAATGGGCGTTGCCGCGGTGATCCTGTGGGAGGGCTCGTCGGGTGCGTCCTTTGACGAAGCTTCGCTGCACCCCTATCTGCAAATGCCGACTGCCGAAGGCCGGTTGTCGGAGCGCATCATAACAACCGTTGAATACCGGGGACTGCTGGATGTCAGCCGCGCACTGGCTGAACAGGATGCCGCCGGCCTTTACCGCGTCCTCGTCGCGCGCGGCGTCATCTCCGACGAAACGCTGGCCGAGTCACAGCCTTTCACTGGACTTGTCGCGCCGATCAGCCACGTCGAAATCGTTACGGCGCCGCGTGCGGGTGCCATCCTGTTCGACGTTGCGCCCGGCGATCAGGTGGCGGAAGGTGACAGGCTGGCAACGATCGTTCACGCCGCCGGTGAGGATGACGGGTCGACGGATGTCTTCGCGCCGCAGCCTGGCTTCATTCTTACGCGCGTCGCGCGCCGTTCAACCTATGCGGGCGACGACCTCATCAAGCTTGTGGGCGAACGCCCGAGTGCCTCTTCCCGCGACGGTGCTCTGGAGGATTGAAGACGGGTAAATCCGCTTGCCCCGGCTCCCAATCGCAGCTATGAAATCGCTCATGTGCACGATGTCGATCGACGACCCTTTGGTGGTGGGCCTGCTGAAGCGGCCTGACGATGCGCGTGTGCGTGAATAGAGTTGGTGGCCGCAGGAGAAGTCCGGGCGGCCATTTGCTTTAAATGCCTATCCGGACCCCGGCGCGGCGAACGGATGGAGAGTGGGAATGTCGGTTGAAATCCTCGACAACGGTGCCGAGAAATTCACCACAACGGGCGGAATAACGATTGTCCGCGAGCGCCACGACACGCCTTACGAGGGCGCGATCGAAACCTATATCGAGGGCCTGAACAGCCGTCGCGGCGCGGTCTTCTCCTCCAACTACGAATATCCCGGGCGCTATACGCGCTGGGACACCGCGGTCATCGACCCGCCCGTGGTGATCTCGGCGCGCGGCCGCGCCATGCGCATCGAAGCGCTGAACTCGCGCGGCGAGATCATGCTTCCGGTAATCGCGCAAACGCTGCTTTCGGTAAGGGAAGTCACGCTGACGCAAACGACGACGCGACGCCTCGCCCTGAAGATCGATGAGCCGGGCCGTGTGTTCACCGAGGAGGAACGCTCCCGCGTTCCGTCGGTGTTCACTGTGCTCCGCGCCATCACAGCACTGTTTCATACCGATCAGGACGCCAATCTCGGTCTTTACGGCGCCTTCGGCTATGATCTCGCTTTCCAGTTCGACCCGGTCGAGCTGACGCTGCAGCGCGCCGAGAGCCAGCGCGATCTGGTTCTTTACCTGCCCGACGAGATCCTGGTCGTCGACCATCACTCGGCCAAGGCATGGCACGACCGCTACGACTTCTCCGGCAAGGGGTTTGACACGGCGGGCCTTCCGCGCGGCGGTGAAACGGCGCCGTTCAAGCCGGCCGACCGCATTCCGCCGCGCGGCGACCACGAGCCCGGCGAGTATGCGAGGCTGGTGAAGAAGGCGATGGAAAGCTTCAAGCGCGGCGACCTGTTCGAAGTCGTTCCCGGCCAGATGTTCTATGAGCCGTGCAAGTCACTGCCATCCGACATTTCCCGTCGGCTGAAGACGATCAATCCGTCGCCCTATTCGTTCTTCATCAATCTCGGCGAGAACGAGTTTCTGATCGGCGCCTCGCCAGAGATGTTCGTGCGGGTCAATGGCCGCCGCGTCGAGACCTGTCCGATCTCGGGCACGATCAAGCGCGGCGACGACGCCATCTCCGATTCCGAGCAGATCCTCAAGCTCCTGAATTCGAAGAAGGACGAGTCCGAACTGACCATGTGTTCGGACGTCGACCGCAACGACAAGAGCCGCGTCTGCGAACCGGGTTCGGTACGTGTGATCGGGCGGCGACAGATCGAGATGTATTCGCGCCTTATCCACACCGTCGATCACATCGAGGGCCGGCTGCGCGAGGACATGGACGCCTTTGACGCCTTCCTCAGCCACGCCTGGGCGGTGACCGTGACCGGCGCCCCGAAACTATGGGCCATGCGCTTCATCGAGAAGCACGAGAAGAGCCCGCGCGCGTGGTATGGCGGTGCGATCGGGATGGTGCACTTCAACGGCGACCTGAACACCGGCCTGACGCTTCGTACCATCCGCATCAAGGACGGTATCGCCGAGGTGCGCGCCGGCGCTACATTGCTGTTCGACAGCGTGCCGGAAGAAGAAGAAGCAGAAACCGAACTGAAGGCTTCAGCCATGATTTCCGCGATCCGCGACGCCAAGGCCGGGAACGCCGCAAACAGCGATCATACCGCCGCGCGAGTCGGCGACGGCGTCAACATCCTGTTGGTCGACCACGAGGATTCCTTCGTCCACACGCTGGCGAACTACTTCCGGCAGACAGGGGCGAACGTCTCGACGCGTGCGAACACCGGTCCCCGAAGAGCTGTTCGACCGGCTGAAACCAGACCTCGTCGTGCTGTCGCCGGGCCCGGGCACGCCGAAGGATTTTGATTGCGCGACGACCATCAAGATGGCCCGCAAACGCGACTTGCCGATCTTCGGCGTCTGCCTGGGCCTGCAGGCCCTCGCCGAAGCCTATGGCGGCGAACTGCGCCAGCTGCATGTGCCGATGCACGGCAAGCCGTCGCGCATCCGCGTGTCGAAGCCGGGTGTCATCTTCTCCGGCCTTCCCAAGGAAATCACCGTCGGCCGCTATCATTCGATCTTCGCCGACCCGGTCCGCCTGCCGGATGACTTCATCGTCACGGCGGAAACCGAGGATGGTGTCATCATGGCCTTCGAGCACCGCAAGGAACCGATTGCAGCGGTGCAGTTCCATCCGGAATCGATCATGACGCTCGGCCACAACGCGGGCATGCGGATGATCGAAAACATCGTTGCCCATCTGCCGCGGAAGGCGAAGGTAAAGGCTGCGTAATGGAAGGTGCGCCGCGCATCTACCCTCAACAGGCGGGATTGGTGACCGCTCGGACCTTCGCCAGCGGAATTATTGCTTTGTGCCTGCTCCCCCGGTCGGGGGGCAAGGTGAAGCCGGACGGGACAATCATTGACTGACAGCATCTTTGCAAACCGCGATTTGGCCAAGACCAGGGTCGCCAGGCTGGCGTTCCGGTCGATCGTGATTTCGGTCGCCGTTCTTGCGCTCAAGGCTGTTGCGTGGTGGATCACCGGGTCCGTCGCGCTCTATTCGGACGCGCTGGAATCGATCGTGAACGTGATCGCCGCGGGTGCCGCCCTCTGGGCGATCAAGGTCAGCCACAAGCCCGCCGACCGCGATCACCAGCACGGCCATCACAAGGCTGAATACTTCTCCGCCGTGCTTGAAGGCGTCCTCATCGTTGTCGCGGCATTGCTGATCCTTACGGAGGTCTGGCACGCTCTGCGCAATCCGGCGCCCATGGAACAACCGTGGAATGGCCTCGCCATCAATGGTGTCGCCACGGTGATCAACGCCGGCTGGGCGACCATCCTCCTGCGCGCTGGCCGAGCCAACAGGTCCCCTGCCCTGACCGCCGACGGCAGGCACATCATGACGGATGTCGTTACCTCGGTCGGCGTCATTGCCGGCCTGGTCGGCGCCATTGTGACCGGATGGCATTTGCTTGACCCATTGCTTGCCATCGTGGTGGCGCTCAACATCCTCTGGCAAGGCTGGCAACTCAGCGTGTCATCGCTGGACGGGCTGATGGACCGCGCCGTCGATGTGGACGAGCGTGTCCGCATCCGCGACATCATCTCAACCAACTCGAATGGGGCGTTGGAGGTGCACGACCTGAAGACGCGGATCGCCGGACGGGCGACCTTCATCGAGTTCCACCTCGTGGTCGATGCGGCAATGTCGGTTGGCGCAAGTCACGTCATTTGCGACCGCATCGAGGAGGCCCTCAGGGCCGAAATCCCCTCGGTGCGCGTGATCATCCATGTCGAGCCGGACGACGAGGCAAAACTGCCGCCTGGCACCAGCGCCGTACCCTTTGCCTGACCCATGCGCTGCCGAATAAGTGGTATCCGTGCAGTTTCCAACCGACATCCACTTGCCCAGCCATCCCACGCAAAATTTCTGCTAAAATTGACTCAAAGAGTGTCGGCGCTTACGCCCCGCATTCGTCCTCGTTTGGAGCGAGGATACTGATCTCAGCTTAGCGGCCGGAATGGAGATGATGGCCGCAGTCATTCGTGGAGGAACGACATGGCGGCAAGGACTTTCGTGCTGTTGGGCACCAAGAAGGGCGCGTTCGTAGCGGAGAGCGACGGCAAGCGCGAAAAGTGGACATTGAACGGTCCGTTCTGCGAAACCTGGCCGATGAACCATGTCGTCGCCGACCCCAATACGGGCACGATCTATGCGGGCGGCGGCAACGAGTGGTTCGGCCCTGCCGTTTGGAAATCTACCGATCTCGGCCAGAGCTGGACCCATTCCAGCGAGGGTCTCGCCTACGAGGAAGGCGAGGAGCCGGTGAAGGCAGTGTGGAGCCTCGCGTCGCGCAACGGCAGCCTTTATGCGGGTGTGCAGCCGGCCGGCCTGTTCCGCAGCGATGATGGTGGGCAAAGCTGGTCACATATCGAGGGTCTGCAGAAGCATCCGACACGCGAACATTGGTCACCAGGCGGCGCCGGCCTGATCCTGCATTCGCTGATCGTTCACCCTGACGATCACGACAAGATCTGGATCGGCGTATCGGCCGCCGGCGTGTTTCACACAGCCGATGGAGGCACGACCTGGGAGCCACGCAACCGGGGTACGCGTGCGGACTTTCTGCCCGAAGGTCAGAACTACCCGGAATTCGGCCAATGCGTGCATTGCCTGGTGATGGCACCGGGCGACGGTGAGCGCTTCTACCAGCAGAATCATTGCGGCATGTATGTCAGTGACGATGGCGGCAGGAAATGGGACAGCATCGAAGCCGGCCTCCCCTCGACATTCGGCTTCCCCGCCGCCGCGCACCCTCGCGACCGCGATACGCTCTACTTGCTGCCGCTGAACGGCGATTCCGCCGGCCGCTACGTTCCGGATGCGAAGGCGGCCGTCTGGCGCACCCGCGATGCCGGAAAGACCTGGCAGGCGATGCGTGACGGCCTGCCGCAGCAGAACGCCTACTTCGGCGTACTGCGACAGGCGATGGCGACCGACCGGCATCACCCGGCGGGCGTCTATTTCGGCACCAGCTCCGGCTCGGTGTTTGCCAGCACTGACGAGGGCGAAAGGTGGACCGCCATCGCCGAGCATCTGCCGACGGTGCTTTCCGTAGAGACGCTGGTTCTCGACGACTGACGAGAGAGCCGGCTGTGGACACGCTTCGCAACGACTGCCGCGTCATCGTTCGGCTCCCCGGGCCGCTGGTCGATCTGTTTCCCGGATCGCCGCGCCGGCTGGAGCTACAGGCGGCAACGGTGCGCGAGATGATCGACGCGCTCAACGCCCGGTGGCCCGGAATGCGCGACCGGCTGTGCGACACCACGCCCGCCATCCGCAAGCACATCAACGTGTTCATCGACGGCGACCGCGCAAAACTCGACACGCCGTTGAAGCCCGACGTGGAGGTGTTCATCCTTACGGCGATCAGTGGCGGCTAAGCGTCTTGGGAAATCTCTCGGTGGGCTGACAACCAGCCGCATATCGGGCATGAACCTTTGATGCCCGCAGCACCAGACCCACCGCTTCCCGGACCGCTAACCAATCTTCCCCGCGCTTTGCAATGGCTGCTTCTGCTCGGCACGTCGGCTGCATTGGTCGTTCCGCTCACGGCGATTAACTTTCCAGCCACTTTGCTTATCGGCCCGATGCTGTCGGCGATTGCCGCCGGATGCCTGGGAGCGACGATCCGCATACCACGACCGATTTTCGGCCTCGGCCAGGCGGTGGTGGGCGTAGTTGTCGCCACGTCCATCGATGTCGGTATCTTCAGGTCCTTCCTGACGGACTGGCCGGTCATCCTGTTTGCGGTCGTCTCGACGCTCTTAGCCTCAAGCTTCCTTGGCTGGGCAATCAGCCGGCTGAAAATACTGCCGGGCTCCACCGCCATTTGGGGTTCGGCGCCCGGCGGCGCGACGGCGATGGTGTTGATGGCCGAAGCGTTCGGCGCCGACGCGCGCCTGGTGGCCTTCATGCAGTATCTGCGCGTCGTCATGGTAACGCTGGCCGCCGCCTTCATTGCGCGGCTCTGGGTCGACACCTCCGGCGTCGTGGCTCCTCCGACCGTCTGGTTTCCGCCAATCAATTGGATCGCATTGGCTGCCACCCTGATCGTCGCCGGTGCCAGCGGATATCTGGGCAAGTTTCTACGCCTGCCGTCGCCTTATTTTCTCGGAGCGATCTTCATGGGCATGGCGCTGCATCTGGGGGCCGGCGCGCAATTCCAGACGCCGGAGTGGCTGCGGGCTTTCAGCTACGCGCTGGTTGGGTGGGCGATCGGCCTGAACTTCACCCGGGCTGTCGTGATCAACGCGCTGCGCGTTCTGCCGCAGGTGATGGCCTCGATCCTTCTGCTGATGGGCTTTTGCGGGGGTATCGCATGGGTGCTCAGCCATGAGCTGGGCATCGACCCGCTGACGGCCTATCTCGCGACCAGCCCCGGCGGCATGGACTCGGTCGCCATCATCGCTGCGGCCTCGAACAATGTGAACCTGTCGTTGATCATGGCGCTGCAATCGGCGCGCCTGCTGATGGTGTTGCTCTTCGGCCCCGCGCTGGCGCGCTTCGTAGCACGTGGAATTAAGACTTGAGGACTGGCCGCGAATTCCCGGCACGCTGCGGCGAAAATAGTGGCGATCGAGAAACCGGAGAGGAGCGTACTTAAGTAGGTGAGCGCCGGAACCGCAGAACGCCGCCGTTTGCGGCCCGGTGTAGCGTGAATATTGGCAAATCTAGAAAGCCTTGCAGAGCCGCAGCAGCCCCAGCATCTGAAACGGCGAGAGCCGGCGGAAAGCTATATAGACCGGCTCCTCCACGCCATGAAAGCGGCGCTTGAAAGCCGCCTGGCCTTCGAGGTTAAAGATTCGGCTGTTGATCCATGATGAGCCGTAGAGCTTTTGCAGGGAGCGCCGCATCATCGCGCTCTCGACGAATCCGCTCTCCTTCACGCCGGCGAGCGGCGACAGGCCGAGCGTTATGAATGTACGGCCTTCGTCGCGCAGCCGGTCGGCAGCGAATTTGGTCAAGCCGATTTCGGCGTGGGGTGTCACGCCGGGCAGCTTGCGCTTGAAGGAGGTCGTATAGCCGGCGACTTCGCCCTGCCGATAGATCGGATCGAAATCGAGGACTGCGATCGGGTTGCCATCCGGGTTACCGAGCAAGAATCGGCGCATACCTTCGCCGAGAGTGGGGCGAAACGGCCGATTGAGGAATGCCATCTCGCGGCGCGATACGATCCGCTCGGAGCGCCAGAGATCGGAGAGCCGTCTCACCTGTTCGGCCGATGCAGCATCGCCTCTATCTTCCCCGATAGTATAGCGATTTTTCAGCAACCAGCGCTCCGAATAGCGCACTGTCTCGTTGCGGCTGCCGGCGAACGTTTTGTCCGAGAGCATAAGCCTTGTGTCGATGCCCATGCGGTTGATCTGAAAACCGAGGCCGGATAGCACCTTCGCGGTGGCTTCGCCGATCTGGGCAAAGCACGGACTGCCCGCAGCCTCCACGAACCGCTTGATCAGTTCGGGCCTGCTGTCGTGTGACACCACCGGATCGGACAGCGCAAATGCACTGCCCATCATGCTGCCGAAGGCGATGTAGCCATCGGCATCGCCGAAATAGGACAAGCCCTTCTGTACCGCCGTCGAATAGGCGAGCGAGAAGTCGCCATATCGCGCCACCAGTTCAAGGCGTTGCTCCAGCGGCAAGTCTGCGCGCGGGATCGACGCCGTGCGACGATCCATCAGCGCATCGAAGCTCTTTCGGGGCGATAGCAAATGCCGATATCCATTGGTTCGGGCGCCCAAAGCGCCATGCGCGCCGCTGATAGTCGCAGCGCGCGGCGACATCAAGACAGTTGCTTGCAGGGCAGCTATTCAACGCAGCGCATCACCGGATACACCGAATCACAAAAAATCCTATCTCAAGCAATTCGGCAGTGCGGCAGAAAAGCGGTTGACCCGACGGATGCGTGAGGCTTTCAGACTGCTTCTCAGTACGATGATAGGTCCTGAAAGAATTCTACCCACTATGGGCCTGCGACGGTTGGCGGTTGATGACTGCGTCCTCGACTATGAAATCCGGCATGCAGAGGTACACATCCTCGCTATGCGGCACGGAAGGCAGACGGATCCCAGCTCGATGAGCATCCCGATCCTGATGTTGAGGTAGCTCAGCCAGCTCCTCAGAATGAATGGCTACACCCGTCCAGCCCCTTGCCTCCTCTTTGCCTCTCCTGTATCACGCACACATGACAACCGCCGCAAACCGCGCCAGACACAATGCCGAGGCCTTCGCGCCGTCGGTCTTGCGCGCGCTTTCCTCGGCGATCCTGCTTCTCGGCCTTATCGGCGACCGCCGGGCCCGCTGAAGGAGCGCCCGGCGGTCGTTGGACCGCCGATGGGCGACGACCTGCTCCTTGCCAGCAAACTCATTGTCAGCAAAAGAGACGGCGCTTGAACCGGTTACGCGTTCGCGCCCGAAAGCGTAGAGAGAAGCCAGATGAACCAGTCCACACGCATCCAGGGGGCGCGCGGCATGCCGCAATCCGCGGCGAAATACGAGCCCTATCCGCTGGTCGACATGGCCGACCGCACATGGCCATCCAAACGTATCGAAAAGGCGCCGATCTGGTGCTCCGTCGACCTGCGTGACGGCAACCAGGCGCTCATCGATCCGATGGGTCAGGAGCGCAAGGCGCGCATGTTTGCGCTCTTGCTCGACATGGGCTTCAAGGAAATCGAAATCGGCTTTCCATCAGCATCGCAGACCGATTTCGACTTTGCCCGCTGGTGCGTCGAGCAGGGTAACGTGCCTGCCGAGGTCTCCCTCCAGGTGCTCGTCCAGTGCCGCCCGGAGCTGATCACCCGCACGTTCGAATCCCTGCAAGGCGCTACCAATCCGATCATCCACTTCTACAACTCGACCAGCGAGTTGCAGCGCCGGGTGGTCTTCCAGAAAGATGTGCGCGGCATCAAGCAGATCGCCACCGACGCCGCCAAGATGATTGCCGATATGGCTGCCAAGGCGGGAGGCGGCTATCGCTTCGAGTACTCGCCCGAAAGTTTTACCGGCACCGAACTCGAAGTGGCACTGGAGATCTGCAATGAAGTTACCGAGATCATCAAGCCCACGCCAGACAACAAACTGATCCTCAACCTGCCGTCCACCGTCGAGATGTCGACGCCCAATATCTATGCCGACCGGATCGAGTGGATGTGCCGCAACCTGGACAACCGCGAGAACATCGTGGTTTCGCTGCATCCGCACAATGACCGCGGGACCGGCGTCGCGACCACCGAACTCGGCCTGATGGCCGGCGCCGACCGTGTGGAAGGGACTTTGTTCGGCAATGGCGAGCGCACCGGCAATGTCGACATCGTCACGCTGGCGCTCAACATGTACACGCAGGGCGTCGACCCCCTGCTGGATTGCTCCGACATCAACCGGATGAAGGATGTGTACGAATACTCCAACCAGCTGAAGATTCCGGAACGGCATCCCTATGTCGGCGAACTGGTCTATACCGCCTTCTCCGGGTCGCATCAGGACGCCATCAACAAGGGCATGAAGGCGCTGAAATCCGCCAACAAGCAACTCTGGGAAGTTCCCTACCTGCCGATCGACCCGCAGGATGTCGGCCGCAGCTACGAGGCGATCATCCGCATCAACTCGCAGTCGGGCAAGGGCGGCATCGCCTATGTCCTGCAGGCCGACTACGGCCTCAACCTGCCGCGCAATCTGCAGGTGGAGTTCTCAAAGGACATACAGGCGATCACCGACGCCGAGGGCAAGGAACTTTCGTCGAAGCGCATCTATGACCGCTTCCGCGAGGTCTATGTCGACCAGCCCCGCGCACGGTTGAAGTTCGTCGACCACCAGACTTTCCCGGACACCGAGGTCAAGGGCCGTCGCGTCGTCGAGGCGGTGATCGTCGACGGTGGCAAGGAAATCTCCATTGCCGGCACCGGCAACGGGCCGATCGATGGCTTCGTCCACGCCCTCTCGCAGCATCTAGGGATCGATTTTTCGGTGCGCGACTATTCCGAGCATTCGATCCAGCATGGTTCGAACGCCGCCGCGATTTCCTATGTCGAGATGGAATATCCCTCAGGGATCATCTTCGGCGCCGGGGTCAGCACCAACATCGTCGCTGCTTCACTTGAGGCGGTTGTGTCGGCGGTCAACCGGATCATCGGCTGAACGTCGCCGCATCGTCACCATGACGGTTCCAGCGATGCACGAACCGCCTCGGCCGCACGGCGGCTCGAGGCGGAAAGGGCGCGTCATTCGGCCGCCATTTGCCGCTTTATTCCGGCGCTGTTTGTGCTTAACAATTGGGTTACCAGGCCGGAGCCTATTGAAATGACCGAGAGAGTTGACGTCCAGAGCACCGCCGCACCGCGAAAGCTCTCGGAAGCCATCCGCGACGTGAAGAATGCGGTTGCGGACCGCGAGGATGTCGTCGTGGAATTGCGCGAGGCGACGCGCATGCGTCTGCAACTGCTTGCGGCTGAACTGGCGCCGGTTTTCGCCGAAGTGCCGCAGGACTTCGATATCTTCGACTTTGCGATATCGTCGGGACTCCAGCCACGCCTGTGGGTGGACTCTGTCAGCCACGTCGCAATGGGCCGAGACCGCCGCACCTATCGTTTCCTCAAGGACACCCGCAACGGTCGCATCGTCCTGGCGGAATCGCCTAAAATGGAGCCGATCGCCGATGCGGTGACGCGATATGTCGCCGAGAGGATGGTGGAGCGCGAACACCTGATCGCGGGTGATGCCCATGCGGCGGTGGAAGGCGTATTGAGCGCTCGTTTTTCTGAAGTCAAAATGCGGCCCATGTCGCATCGCGGCGAAGTATGGTCGCGCCTTCTTTCCGCCCTTTGGGTTCTGCTTGCGGGCGCAGCTGTCGGTCTCGTCGTGGCAATCGTTCTATTCTGGGACCGGCTCAGCGCAATGCTCAGGTGAGTGCTTCCTACGGGGCCGAATCCTCCAGCCGTTCGAATAGCGGCGAATTTTTCCGTGGCACGCCCAGGTCCATCGACGCCAGTTCGGTGACCGCATGAGGGCCGGCAAAGCCGCGTCGCGTCAGATGGATATGCCAGTGACCCGGCTCACCGGATATCTCGAACAGATTGTATTGCGCGGCCGGATGCTGACCGCCGAGCCCCTGCCCCGCCGCTGATACGCCGACCACCGGAATCGGATGCTTGCGCTCGCCGATCCAGTAGAGTGTCGGTTCGTGCGAATGCCCGTGCAGCACCAATTCGGCGCCGTGCCGCGCCACTGTCTTCTGGAAATTGCCGATGCCGAACAGCCGCTTGTGCTGCGGCACCGCCGCGCGCACCGGCGGATGATGAATCATGATCAGCCGGAAAAGGCCTAGCCTGCGCGTCTTGTCCAGCACCTGTGCAAGCCGCGCCGCCTGCTCTTCGCGGAAGAAGCCGTTGGCCATGAATGGCGCCGTCGGGCGGGCGCTCGATACCCCGATCAGCGCTACCTGCCCGCGCACGCGCAGATACGGAAAGGTAAGGCGTCCCAGCGGCCCGTGGAAGTCGTCGCCGCGCATCCACGGCGCCCACAGATTGCAGACCTTCGTAAACGCACCGGGCACATAGGCGTCGTGATTGCCGGGAACCACAGAGACATCCGTTGGCCGGCCCAGCGTTTCCAACCAAAGCCGCGCGAGATCGAGTTCGGCATCGAGCGCCAGATTGACGAGGTCCCCGGTCACTGCGAAATGATCCGGCTTCTCGGCCTTCATGGCTTCGACAATTGTGCCGAGCGTGCCTTCGGTCAGCAGGCGGCGGCGGTTTCGGCGCCAGTTGACATACCCCACCACCCGCTTGGAAGCGAGTTCGCGGTAGGATACATCGGGAAGCGGCCCCAGATGGACATCCGAAATATGCGCAAGCCTGAGCATCGATTCTTCTTACGGTACGGCTTCCCGGCTTGGAAGCGCTGATGACAACCAACGGCGATAGCGAGGGCCGGTTCCGGCAAACCGGTTGGCTCGGTTTACGCGCAAAACTATTTCACAAATATTTCCTGATGCGTCGCGCAATGACGCTCGGCGTGCGTGGCATGATTCACGACCGGTCGGCAAACGCTATCTTCCTGATCCGCCACACTTATGTGCCGGGCTGGCAGCTTCCGGGCGGCGGGGTCGAAATCGGCGAAACGCTGGAACAGGCGCTGCAACGCGAATGCGCCGAGGAAGGCAATTTCTCGATCTCCACGCCGATGCTAAAGTCCATGCATTTTAACAACGGCATCACCAGACGCGACCATGTCGGCTTCTACCTGATCGAGCAGTACTCACAGACAGCGCCGAAACTGCCGGACTACGAGATCGCCGAAGCAGGCTTCTTTTCCATCGATGGCCTCCCGGCAGACACGACACCGGCCACCCACCGCCGGATCGATGAGGTCTTCAACGGCAAAGCGGTTTCACCCTATTGGTAGGATGAGGTGTTCAACGGCAAGCCGGTTTCCCCTATTGGTGATGGTTGACGCTGAGCTTCTCTGCTTGGTGGGTCAAGGCATTAGCGAACTCATTTCTGCAGTTGCCTGCTTGGCGCCTTGAGGATGAAAGGCGTGAATAGGAAATCGTCATTCGTTGGTCGTGGGAAAATGAGTCTGAGCTATTTCAGTCGCTTATCGATCTCCGGCAATTTCTCGGCCGGTTACAGCCGCGTTCCCGCTTAGGCGCTTATCCTTACATGTCCATTCTCTTCGGAACGCGGCTCGCGGCGGCTGTTTGTGGCGAAGGGCCGGCTCTCTCAACCAGCGCCTTGACGGCCGCTGTGGCGGGGCTCGGCGGAACGGGCCGTGAGGGAGCCGTTCTTGAAAGGCGTATAGGCCGCTCGTAATGCGGCGGATCCGGTTCTAAACCCATACGCGGAGGCGAAATCCCATTGCGCGCATTGAGTGGCGCCGCGCAGGGCTGGCCGAGCTCCGACAGGAGCAGGTAAGCCAGTCGCTCGTAGCCGCCGGAGGCTTCCATCGCCACCAACTCGGACCGCATGGTGGCCGCACCAGGCGACCAGTTCGGCGATACCGGCCGCGTCGTATGCCGAAGCGCCCCGTCATCCCGCCCGGCCAGACGTGGCCGTCCAGCCAGTCCTTCGAAACATCAACTCCACAAACGATTCTGTTCACGGTAACCTGCCTTGTGCGTACGATTGAAGCCAAGCGACTATTCGGTCGTGCGTGACAAAGGCGAAGATCCCAAGCTCACCCACGGTTGTAGCCGAAGGGGTAACGGGCGACTTCACCAAACCGCGAACCGGATGGCCATCCGGTTCGCGGTTCAGTCGCTTCAATCGCACAGAAATTACTCAAGTGCAGATACAAGGGGTGTTCAGCTTCGTGCCCCGAATTCCAGGCCAACACCCCTCATCCGCCTTCGCTACGCTCAGGCACCTTCTCCCACAAGAAGGGGAGAAGGGAAGACTGTGTCTTCACCCGAACCTTGCCCGGTCATGCGGCGCGGAATAGTCAATCTCCGGCCCCGCCGGCACGATCCGGGTCGGATTGATGGAGGTGTGGCTTCCGTAATAATGCGACTTGATGTGGTGCATGTTCACCGTGCCTGCCACGCCCGGCACCTGATAGAGGTCCCGCAGGTAGTTCGACAGGTTCGGATAGTCGGCAATGCGGCGCAGGTTGCATTTGAAGTGGCCGACATAGACCGGATCGAAACGCGCCAGCGTCGTGAACAGCCGCCAATCGGCTTCGGTGATGCGGTCCCCGACGAGATAGCGCTGGCTCGACAGCCGCTGCTCGAGCGTATCGAGGGCGGCAAACAACTCGCTGAATGCCTCCTCGTAGGCTGCCTGAGTCGTCGCGAAGCCGGCGCGGTACACGCCATTGTTGATTGCCGGGTAGACCAGCGCATTCACCCTGTCGATTTCGCCGCGAAGCGCTTCCGGATAGAAATCGAGTTTGGCGTCGCCCCACGCGTCGAACGCGGAATTGAGCATGCGGATAATCTCGGAGGATTCGTTGGAGACAATCGTCTCCTCCTTACGATCCCATAGCACCGGCACCGTCACACGACCCGTATATCTGGGATCGGCGCGCGTGTAGATCTGGTGCAGGAAGTCGAGCCCGTAGAGGTCGTCGCCGGTCGCACCGTCCTCGGCGACGAAGGTCCAGCCGTCCGGGCCCATGAAATGGTGCACGACGGACACGGAAATCACGTCCTCCAGCTTCTTCAGCACGCGCAGGATCAGCGTGCGGTGCGCCCAGGGACAGGCATAGGAGACATAGAGGTGATAGCGGCCAGGCTCGGCCTTGAAGCCGCGCTTTCGGCCGTGTGCAGGCTTGCCATCGGCGGTTACCCAGTCCCGCCATGGCGCGTCCTGCCGCACGAAGCGTCCGCCATGCTCCTTGGTCGAATACCAGACATCCTGCCATTTGCCGTCGACGAGCTGACCCATGATTGCTTCTCCTGACTGTTCCTGATTTAGGTCAGTGTGCGTCAAAGCGAAATCGCCGGAGCTTGAACGGATTGTCGCCAAAACAGATGCTGGTCAAAAAAACAGCGCTAGCGCGGATGGACGTTTGACGGATTTGGTGGTAGCGGCGTTTGCCTATGATGACTTTTACGCATATCCGGTTCGACCGACGACGAATGGGCGCCCGCGCTTAAAAGCGCCGACTGGCGAAGCTGCCGCTTGCAGCGACCTTTCCTCATACCGGATGTTGCACATCATGATCCCCGCGGACGTTACCCTTATGCCGGAAACACCGGCGCACGACGCTGAAATCGACCATATCAACGAGGAAGCCTTCGGGCCGGGCCGGTTCACCCGCGCCGCCTACAAGATCCGGGAAGGCGGTCCGCATGAGCGGCACCTGTCTTTCGTCGCCCTGCACAACGGCGAAGTCGTGGCATCCGTTCGCCTGACGCGCGTCGCCGCTGGCGACGGCCGGGCGCTGTTGCTGGGCCCCCTCGCAGTACGGCCAACCCACAAGAACCTCGGCATCGGCCGCGAGCTCGTCACAATGTGCGTGGAGGCTGCGCAGAAGGCTGGCGCCCTCGCTGTCATGCTGGTCGGCGACGAGCCTTATTACGGCCCGCTCGGCTTCAAGCGCATCCCGCGGGGCCAGGTCTCCATGCCGCGCCCCGTCGATCTCGATCGCATCCTGGCCTATGAACTCGCGCCCGGCGCTGTCGCGGCGTTGAAGGGCGAGGTTTGCCACGAGGATCAGGCGCGGCAGGCCCGGGCGGCAGCCTGATCGGTTGCGCTCGTGCGCCCGCCCTCCTACGATCACCGACAGGGAGAACTTCGCACATGGATATCAACGGCCAGACGGCAATCGTTACCGGCGGTGGTTCGGGGCTGGGCGAGGCGACTGCCCGCGCCTTGGCCGCCAAAGGTGCGCGCGTCGCTGTCCTCGATATTGGCCTGGAGCGGGCCGAGTCGGTCGCCAAATCGATCGGCGGCTTCGCCGGCAAGCTGCGACGTGAGCAACGCCGAAAGTGCCGAAACGGCCATCGAAGCTGCGGCTCGCGCGCTTGGCCCTGCCCGCATACTCGTCAACTGCGCCGGCATCGCCATCGGCGTGAAGACGGTTGGCAAAGACGGGCCGCACCCGCTCGACGCCTTTCGCAATGTTGTCGAAGTCAATCTCATCGGCACGTTCAACATGATCCGGCTGTTTGCCGACCGCGCAGCAAGGCTTGAGCCGCTAGCGGGCGGCGAGCGCGGCGTCATCGTCAATACAGCGTCGGTCGCTGCTTATGATGGCCAGATCGGCCAGGCGGCCTACTCCGCGTCAAAGGGCGGCGTTGTCGGCATGACGCTACCCATAGCGCGCGACCTCGCCCGCTCCGGCATCCGGGTCATGACCATCGCACCCGGGATCTTCAAGACGCCGATGATGGCGGGCATGCCGCAGGACGTGCAAGATTCACTGGGCGCTGCCGTCCCGTTCCCGCCGCGCCTCGGCGAGCCGGCGGAGTATGCGGCATTGGCCGTCCACATAGCCGAGAACCAGATGCTGAACGGCGAGACGATACGGCTCGACGGCGCAATCCGCATGGCGCCCAAATAACTTGTGACGAGTCCAGCGCTGCCGATTGGGGGGAGTTCGCTGGCAGGATTGGAGACGGCCGGGTGGAGAACAAGCGCGATGTGATCCGGCCGACGGATGACGAAGCCATTCGGTTGGCGAAAACGCTGATCCGCAGCGCCCGCCATGGGGCGCTCGCGGTGCTTGATCCGAACAGCGGTGCGCCGCTCGCCAGCCGCGTTGGCGTCGCGACCGCCGCCGATGGCACGCCGCTCATCCTTGTCTCACAGCTCTCGGCCCACACCGGCGCCTTGCAGGCCGATGCGCGCTGTTCGCTGCTGGTCGGTGAGCCGGGCAAGGGGGATCCGCTCGCCCATCCGCGCATCACGCTTCACTGCCGGGCCGCGTCCGTGGAAAAGGGCTCGCCAGATCATGCGCATGTCGCTCGTCGCTATCTCAACAGGAATCCCAAGGCTAAGCTTTATGTCGGCCTTGGCGACTTCTGCTTCTTTCGCCTCGAAATGCAGAGCGCCAGCCTCAATGGCGGCTTTGGTAAAGCGTTTGTGCTCCGCCGCGAAAACCTGCTGACCGCAAGCCCGGCGCTGGAGGCGCTGGCGGAATCGGAGCAAGGTGCGCTCGACCACATGAACAGCGATCACAGTGACGCAATCGATCTGTATGCGGCGCATTTCGCCCGCACCGGCGGCAAAGGCTGGATCATGACCAGCTTGGACACCGATGGGTTCGATATCGCCAATGGCGACGAGGTTCTCCGGGTGTTTTTCGACGCTCCGCTGCAGGCGCTTTCCGAACTGCGCATGACGCTGGTCGAGATGGCAAAGATCGCAAGGGCAGCGTCGGAAAGCGCATGACGCTTCGATGGAATAATTCTCTGGGTCGCGGCGAAACGAGCTGACCCATGAATCTCATCCGCATCAACTCACCCGATGACCCGCGCGTCGCTGCCTATCGCGAGATTCGCGAGCAGGATCTGGTCGGTCGCCAGAACCTGTTCGTGGCGGAAGGCAAGGTGGTGCTCAACGTCGCCCTGTCGGCGACAGCCTATGGATTGCAATCGGTGTTACTACTGGAGAACAGGCTCGCCGGCCTCCAGGCGATTCTGGCCAATGCGCCTGCCTCCCTGCCCGTCTATGTTGCGGACGCTGCTGTCATGGACGCCATCGCTGGCTTTCACATCCATCGCGGCATCCTGGCGATCGGCAAGCGTCTGCGAACAACCGGCACCCTGCGAGCTGCTGAGCAGTCTACCACAACGAGCGCTCGTTCTCGTGCTCGTCGGCATATCCAATCACGACAATATTGGATCGATCTTTCGAAATGCAGCCGCCTTCGGCGCAGATGCGGTTTTCCTTGACCCGACCTGCTGCGACCCGCTTTATCGCAAATCGATCCGGGTCTCGGTCGGCGGCGTCTTTCGTGTGCCATTTGCGCGGTTCGATAACGCGAGTAATTTCATTGAAACGCTTGTCCAGCACGACATCGGGCCAATCGCTCTATCGCCAAGTGGAGCAAGCGACGTTCGCGACATCGAGCGCAACGACCGCATGGCGTTGTTTTTGGGGACCGAGGGCGACGGTCTTCCAGCAGAATCTGTTAACGGCCATGACGACTGCAAGGATATCGATCGTCTCAGGCTTCGACAGCCTGAATGTTGCGGCCGCCTCGGCGATCGCTATGCACCACCTGAGCTGCGGTTCAGCTAGACGTCGATCTGAAGCGTTTCATGGTTAGATTGAAGCGCCCTAGCGCTCTTTAACGCCCTCACCCGATCGGCGAGGCTGATGACACTTGTGGCCGGTTGCTCGCCCGTCCCCGCATCCTGGGCAGCTTCGAGCGCTTTGGTGACCGGAGAATCCTGCCCCTCAAGCTCGGAAGTCATCGCGAGAACCTGCGCGGCCAGTTCGCTGATTTGATCGCGAAGCTGCCTATCGCGCCCGCCCATCATGCCCTCGTCCTCGCTTGCGTTATCGCGCGCCGAGAGTTCGCCGCGCAGCTTCTGGTTCTCCCGGGTCATCGCAATCAGTCGCTCATCCAGACGCCGTCGCTCGGCGCTCAGTTTCAAGACCGCGTCTTCCTCGCCTTCCTTTGCTTCATCCATCAGTTTCGATATCTGTTGGGAAAGATCGGCGACCTGCGCCTCCAGCCGGGCCTTTTCGTCCATTGTCTTGGTAAGCCTGGCATTGAGGTCGTTCTCAGTCATTGCGCTGGCTTTCAGCCGGTCGTGGGATTGCATGAGATCCTTCTCGCGCCGCTGGATCGTCTCTTCCTGGTCGGCAAGCGTCGTAAGCATCTGGGCGACCTTGTTTTCAAGGTCGACAGCCTTCTTCTTTTCGGATCGCGCAGCATCCTGTGCTTCACGCATCTCGGTCTGCGCATCGTGCACCCGCTTCTCCACGTCGCGTCTTTCGGCTCGCCAGCTGTTCAACTCGGCGGTGAGCCGCTCGACCTCGTTGGTTTGCGATAGGAACTCGACTTGCCCTGCTGCGATCGCGAGGCTCGCTTCATCATAGAGGCCGTTGATGCGCTCGAGCTCCCGGCCTCGCGCTCCCAGCGCGTCCTCCGCATCGCGCAGCTTGCCGGTAACGTGCGTGATATCATCCGCCCGCTCACGCAGTTCCCCCTGCATAGCCGTGACTTTGGCATCGAGTTCCGCATTCCGCTTGCCAAGGTCGACCTTGGTGGCTTCGAGCGTGTTCAATCTCTCGCGATCACGCTCGACTTGCACGGCATGTTCGGAGGCCTTCTCACGGGCTTGCTTGGCGCTCATTTCGAGCCGGCGCGTCGATGTCGCGAATTCCGCGCGCAGCCGATCCTTGTCTGCCTGGATCTCCTCCAGCGACATGGGTACAGATGCCTCTACGCGCTTGCGCGTCAGCCGCACGGCGCGCCGCCACACCGCAGGTGCGATCACCAGCGCCAGGAACCCCGCAGTCAGGAACCCCAAGATAAAGTATAAGACGGACTGGATCACGACGATCCTTTTGGCATTGGGGTGCGAACCATCCGCTGACCGAGCCGCACCAAAGTGTCAAACGCTGCCCGCGAAACTGTCGCTTCTGTCCGGCATGGCAGGCCGAACAGAAGTCAGAACGGATTCCACGTCGCTTTCTTGGTAAGCTTCAGGTAGCCGATGTTTACGCCGAGACGCGCTCCGACACCGGTCC
Organism: uncultured Alphaproteobacteria bacterium; assembly: GCA_963829135.1. Taxonomy (GTDB): domain Bacteria; phylum Pseudomonadota; class Alphaproteobacteria; order Rhizobiales; family Rhizobiaceae; genus Kumtagia. Next base: position 1,023,341 of record CAWHHO010000005.1, read on the forward strand.
GCACCGGAACCAGGAGCAAATCGCCCTGCTTGAGCACATTGACACCAACACCGGCCACCATATAGGCCGCGCCGGCAACGCCCGCAAACCGGTCGTACAGCGCGTCAACATTATCAAGGTTGTACACCAGCATCATGATGCGGGAGCCTTCGCCGCCGAAGTCGAAGCCGACCGATGGCCCTTGCCAGAAGACTTTGTGGTCACCGGCATTTTTTGTGTAGAGCGTGCCCTCGCCATAGGTAAGGCCACCGACGAACGCGCCCGACCCCTCTTCGCCCAAAACATAACCGTTCGGGAGGCCATTCTGGGAGAAAATCTTCTCGATCGCCGTTGCCAGTCCGCCGGACGTCGCGCCAAAGAAGCGATGACCCGAATCGACGATCTCCTGCGCCGTGTATTCCTGGGCGCTAAGCGGTGTCGATGCCAGGCCGACAAGGCTGGCCGCCATGACCAGGACGGCAGCCACAAACCGGAACGCCATCCGGTTAAGGATTTGGGAAATCATTCTTTTCGTCTCCGTCCGCGAGTACTTCGCCGACGTCCCTGCCCTCCCGCTGCTCTAGTCCGGCAGCTTAGAGGTTACCACGGTAAACTATGCCGTAATCCTTTTTCAACCATTAAGCTCTCACATGATCGTGGCAGTTCGAAGACCAGATGGAACGGTTAAATCCGTATCTGATGTCCCGACTCGTTTCACCGCAACGATGCACTCCGTGAGTTGACGGCTACACGTTGAAGATGCCGATAGTTGGCGGCTGCAGACGGGCTGATTCGGGCGCGGCGCTTCAAATTTGAAGATCACGGGGATAGAGACTCTATGGCGGATATATTCACGCTCACTGCGACCGACCTCGCGGCACTTTTGTGCAGCCGCGTGTGCCACGACATCATCTCCCCGGTCGGAGCGATCAACAACGGCCTCGAACTTCTCGATGAAGGCGGCGCCGACGCGGATGCCATGAGCCTGATACGGGCCAGTGCGCGCAACGCCTCGGCGCGGCTGCAGTTCGCTCGCATCGCCTTTGGCGCTGCGGGCTCGGCTGGCATGGTGATCGATACCGGCGATGCCGAATCCGTGGCAGGCGCTTTCCTCCGCAATGAGAAACCGGACTTCGAATGGCGTGGTCCGCGCTGGCTCTTGCCCAAGAACAATGTCAAGCTGCTTTTGAACCTCATTCTCGTTGCCAACGCGGCAATTCCGCGTGGCGGTAAGATCAACGTCGTGCTCGGCGGCACCGACTCCAATCCGACGTTCACTGTCTCCTCACGCGGACCGATGCTTCGAGTCCCGCCGAAATTTCTTGAGCTTCACTCCGGCACCAAGCCGGAAGAGGCAATCGACGCTCACGCCGTCCAGCCCTACTACACGCTGCTGCTTGCCAGGGAATCGGGTATGGAGATCTCGATTCATGCCACAGCCGAGGAGATTGTCTTTGCGGCGGCGCGCTCCGAGTAGTCAGGCACGTTAAGAAAACATTTACCCAAACCCTTCTCCGTAAATTTACCCGATCGACCTAACGTGAGTTCACCACGCATCGCTGGAGCCCGAGTTTGCAAGGTCGGCGCTCACCTGACCTCGCGCCGGTCTGCAAATGGAAATGGCCGCTCCCAGCGGCCATTTCAAATCGCATCCCGATGAATGGTTCGTCAGCGAAATGCGGTTTCAGGCGCTCTCGCGGACGTCTTCCGGTTCGCGCAGCACGTAGCCGCGTCCCCAGACCGTTTCGATGAAGTTCAATCCGCCGGATGCAGCGTCGAGCTTTTTGCGCAGCTTGCAGATAAACACGTCGATGATCTTGAGTTCAGGTTCGTCCATGCCACCGTAGAGGTGGTTGAGGAACATTTCCTTGGTAAGCGTCGTCCCCTTGCGCAGGGAAAGCAGCTCAAGCATCTGATATTCCTTGCCGGTCAGGTGCACACGCTGGCCGCCGACTTCCACAGTCTTGGCATCGAGGTTGACGATGAGATCGCCGGTAGTGATGACGGACTGGGCGTGGCCCTTCGAGCGGCGGACGATTGCGTGGATGCGCGCCACCAGTTCGTCCTTGTGAAACGGCTTGGTCATATAGTCGTCGGCGCCGAAGCCGAGGCCACGAACCTTGTCCTCGATGCCGGCCATGCCGGAGAGGATCAGGATTGGTGTCTTCACCTTGGAAAGACGCAGCGTCCTCAATACTTCATAGCCCGACATGTCGGGGAGGTTGAGGTCGAGAAGAATGATGTCATAGTCGTAGAGCTTGCCGAGGTCGACGCCTTCTTCACCAAGGTCGGTGGTGTAGACGTTGAAGCTCTCCGACTTAAGCATCAGTTCGATGCTTTGAGCTGTCGCACTGTCATCTTCTATCAGCAGAACGCGCATCTATTTCCCCTTTTCTGCTGCCGTACCGGCCTCGGATCGCCATACAGTGCCGGAGCAGTGATTGCATGAATCTAAAACTGCCACCGAATGGTTAACAAAACCTAATTCCGATTGGCAAGTCGCGCGGTCAATTATCAGCTTACGCGCTATACACCTTTGATTCCACTGCGATTATCGAACGCAACATGGCCGGCAGAAAACCTTAACAACCAAGCCTAGGTGATTCTCTCGAATCGAAAACCCGCAATTGGCCAAATGAGGCCGATTTTTTTTACCGTGCCTTAAGTCCTCAGCCCTATGATTAACAATGCCCGTAAACGAATAGTTACCGGGCGTGAAATTTCTTAGGAATTTGTTTCCTTCCCCGGAGGAGGTTCTCAGGGTGGAGGCGCTGCAACGCATTTGCAGCGATTTCGGGTTGCGTGTGAGTTGCGTTGGAGTGTTGAACATGAAGTCACGTGAGAACCTTGTTCGGCTGAAGCAGTTTCAGGTGAATGATAAGCGCCGGCGGTTGGCGCAACTCGATCTCATGATCTCCGAATTCGAGCGCATGGCGAATGACCTGGAACTGCAGATCGCGGTCGAGGAGAAGAAGGCAGGCATCAGCGATGTCAATCATTTTGCCTATCCGACCTTTGCAAAGGCGGCCCGCCAGCGCCGCGACAATCTCAAGAATTCCCAGACCGACCTGGCCGACCAGCGTAACTCGGCGCTCTCCTTGCTCAAGGACGCCGAAGTGGAACTGTCGAAAGCTCAGATGCTGGAATCGCGCGATGTGAAGACGCGCGAACCCGAGGTCCACGGCCATACGGCGATGATCGGCTGAAGAGCCGCTTGCGCAGTATCGACGAAGGGCCAGTTGCTTAAGGCCAAGGCTCTGGTGATTTTCGCGGTAAGAACCAGCGGCGCGGCGACCGCTTTCACCGGGGCTCGTAGATTTTTCCGGCAGCCATGCTGCTGACCGCAACGGCCTTCGCTCTGACCAAGCACGAATGAACGACGGGAATGCTGGTCATCGCCCGTTCGTTCAAGCTCCAAAATAACGGAGCCCCTGATTGCAAGCAGCTCGGAAATCAGTGTCGGTATTGCTGAATTCTGGTCGTCCGCAGGCCCGCGAGACCGTATTCATCGATCGAAGCCTGCCAGGAAAGGAATTCCTCGGTCGTCAGTTTGTAACGCTGGCATGCCTCCTCAAGGCTGAGCAGCCCGCCGCGAACGGCAGCAACGACTTCCGCCTTGCGGCGGATAACCCACCTGCGTGTATTGGTTGGCGGCAGATCGGCAATTGTCAGGGGGCTGCCGTCAGGCCCGATGACGTATTTTACGCGTGGTCTTACAAGATCGGTCATCATACTCTCTACAATACACACAGACCTAATCGTCGCCCAACTTACGCCAACAGCTTTAAAAATTGCCTAAGCTGTGCGATGAGGTTCGGAACATCTCGATAAATGGAATCCTTCGCCTCCAACGGCAATTTTAACGACCGTGCGAACACCGCGCCATCCCAGCAATATCAACAGGTTGCCATGCGGAGGCATGATCTGGTCGCGCGGCTTCGCTTGACGTATATTGCGGACATGGGCAAAACCCATCGGTCCGCAGACTTTGGAAAACCCTTAATGAACAGCCTTGACCTGCCGGGAGAGCCCGAAAATACGCGTATCGTCGTGGCAATGTCCGGCGGCGTTGACTTATCGGTCGTCGCCGGCATCCTGAAGCGTGAGGGCTACGACGTCGTCGGCGTGACGCTGCAGCTTTACGATCATGGCGCGGCCACGCACCGCGCCGGCTCCTGCTGCGCCGGCCGCGATATCGACGATGCGCGCCGTGTTTCCCAGACCTTGGGCATTCCGCATTATGTGCTCGACTATGAGGAACGGTTCCGCAAGGCGGTCATCGACCCGTTTGCCGCGAGCTATGTCGCGGGCGAAACCCCGATTCCCTGTGTATCGTGCAACCAGACCGTAAAATTCGCGGATCTGCTCGAGACTGCCCGCGATCTGGGCGCCGCCGCCCTTGCGACCGGCCACTATATCCGCAGCCACGCCAATGGTGCGCATCGCGCCCTCTTCCGTCCGGTCGATTCCGACCGCGACCAGAGTTATTTCCTGTTCGCGACTACGCAGGAACAGATCGACTATCTGCGCTTCCCGCTGGGTGGCATGTCCAAGCCGGAAGTCCGCGACATCGCGCAGCAGCTTGGCCTTAGTGTCGCCGCCAAGCAGGACAGCCAGGACATCTGCTTCGTGCCGCAGGGCAAGTATTCCGATGTCATCGCCAGGCTGCAAGCCTGCTGCTGCCACCCCCGGCGACATTGTTCATATCGACGGTCGCGTGCTTGGCCGACACGAAGGCATTCTTCGCTATACGATCGGCCAGCGCCGCGGTATCGGAGTGGCGTCCGGCGAGCCGCTCTATGTCGTCCATCTCGATGCCGATCGCGCTCGCGTCATCGTCGGTCCGCGCGAGGCGCTGGAGACGCGCCGCGTCTATCTGCGCACCATCAATTGGCTTGGCGACGACGATCTCAGCGCTGTCGGTCCCGAAGGCGTCGAGCTTTTCGCCAAGGTGCGTTCGACCCGCCCGCCGCGCCCAGCCACGCTATGTCGCGAGGGCGGATCGACCTGGGTGGAGCTCGCCGAAGGCGAGTCCGGCATCGCGCCCGGCCAAGCCTGCGTGCTTTATGGCGACAATTCCAATACCGCCCGCGTTCTCGGCGGTGGTTTCATCGAGCGTTCCGAGCGCGGCGCGGCCGCGGAGGCGATGCTGGCGAGGCTGGCCAGCGTCCAGATCGCCGCCGAGTAGCGTCCGGCATACGGGGCTCTTTACGGCATTGACGAGCAAGGCGCTAAGGCGCATCGTCATCGCACAGCGTATTGCGTGTCACTTCCGTACAGCCTGAAGCAGTCCGAACACGTCAGAGGGGCGTTTTCCGATGGAACGGGCAGTTCACATGCCGCCACCAAATTCGGCTTATGTGCTGGGTCACTCCGAGCAGGAGATGGAGCGGCTGCGTGTGCAGGCGAGGCTGATCAATCCGATAACACGTCAGTTCCTTGAAGAAGCGGGCATCTCGCCAGGCATGCGGGTGCTCGACGTCGGCACAGGTGTTGGCGAAACAGCATTTCTCACTGCCGAGCTCGTGGGAACCGCGGGGACTGTCATCGGCGTCGACAGGTCCGAAGTCGCGCTCGCGACTGCACGCGACCGTGCCCGCGAACTGGGGTTTGAAAACATCACATTCATCCAAGGCGACCCTGGCGAGATGGCCTTCGATAAGCCTTTCGATGCCATAATGGGCCGCTACGTGCTGATGTTTCAGCCTGACCCGGCGCTGATGCTGGGGAAGTTGAAGCGTCTGCTTAGACCTGCCGGCCTGGTAGTGTTCCACGAGCCGGATTGGCAAGCCACAAGATCGTTTCCGATTGCTCCGCTCTTTGATCGTTGCTGCGCAATGGCCAAAGCGGCACTGCGCCACGGCAACGCCGATACCGAGATGGGAACAAAACTTCATCTGACCTACCTCCAGGCCGGACTTCCCATGCCGGTGATGCGTATCCGCTCCACGATCGGCGCGGGCGTCAACGCCCGCGATGAGGTGCATCTGAAAGCTGACCTCGTCGTCACGCTTGCCGCAGAGATCGAGCGGATGGGGCTGGCAACCGAGGAAGAGCTGGGCCTCTCGACACTGGCCGAACGGGCGATCGCGGAAGTCATCGCCAATCGCAGCGTCGTCATCGGCAGAAGCGAGATCGCGGCCTGGACGCGCCTGGCCTGACGGAACCTGCTCGACTGTTGCTCGCGATATGAAATCGGAGGCCACTCGGCTGCTCGTGAAACGCTCAGCTGTGCGTCACGGTGCCTGCAGTGAGGATGCGCAGCACATCCACGCCCTCCTCGCCGCTGGTGCGCGGCGTCTCGCGCGTTTCAATACAATGGATGAAGTGCTCGAGCTCGCGCGTCAGCGGCATTCCGCCGGTGACGGGAATGTAGGTAGGCTCATTGGTGGTCGCGACCCACTGGCCGCTATCCTGCCAGACCTCGTGATTGTAGATGGCAAGCTTGCGCTCCCAGGGCTCCACGTCGTCGAAGACCGCCATACCCTTGGTGCCGACGACGGTCAGCCGTCGCTCGCGATAGGGGTTGAGCCGCGAGGCGAAAAGGTGGCTGCGCAAGCCGCCGGGAAACCGCATATGCAGATGCGCGAAGTCGCTGAGGCGGTCCAGCAATGCCGCGCCCTCGCCGCGCACCTCGCTCGGCGCCTGTCCGGTTATGGCAAGGATCATCGACAGGTCGTGCGGCGCCAGGTCCCACAGGGCATCGTTCTCTGTATGGAATTTGCCGAGGCCCAGACGGTGCGAATGGATGTATTTCACCTCGCCCAGTTCGCCGGCATCAATCAGCGCTTTCAACTTCTCGAAGGCCGGATGAAAGCGCAACACATGCCCGGTCATGAAGATTCGGCCATGCTTCGCCGCTGCCGCGACTGCGCGCTCGGCATCGGGCACGGTCAGCGCTATCGGCTTTTCGACCAGCACGTCCTTGCCCCCCTCGACGGCACGGATCGCCGATTCGGCGTGAAACTGCGGTGGCAACGCCATGATGACGGCATCGACGTCGTCGCGCGAAAATAGATCCGCGACGGGGATCCAGATGCACTCATGTTCGGCAGCAAAGCCCTCGGCACGTGCGCCATTGGCGTCGGCTACGGCGTATAGTGCGCCGAGGTTCTTCAGGGTGCGGACATGGTTTGCGCCCCAATAGCCGCACCCAAGGACCGCGATACGTGGCTTCATCAAGTCGTGAACTCTGGGGCGGAATGCCGGCAAAAAGAGATTTCGGGCAAAGACATAGCCAGCGCCCGACACGAACTCAAGCCCACCGCATGCACGTTTGGTTTCAATGGAAAACGTGCGTTCACCAGATCAATCCCAGATATGACCCGCCACTCCGCAGTTCAATTCAGAACGCGTCCGCGCAATGCCGGAAAGGCGGCGGCGCTGCTTGACAGCCTCGCTCTACGCCCACTATATCACCGCTGCCTTTCGATCCGGCGGCACGGCGTGCCGCTTCACGATGGCGGGATAGCTCAGTTGGTTAGAGCGAGGGAATCATAATCCTTAGGTCGGGGGTTCAAATCCCTCTCCCGCTACCAATGGTCCAGCCCCCAAGGCTGGATCGTCTTGTTTCAGCAGAGGATCAGGTACGCTGTAGCGCGTCGCGCGATCTGGCAAATTTGTCAGTGGATGTGGCAGCAGCGCGACTTTCGTTGAAACGTCTTCGAAGATTGTTCGAATCACTCAGGGCAGTGGCGGTTGGACCTCACCGTCCGTTGCTCACCAGCGGCCCCCGGTCTGGAAGCCCTCCAAAATAAGCTCAAGGCTTGTCGCAAAGCTCGGGACCGATGATAACTCCGATAGCTCTTTTAATTCTGTTTTCAAATTGGGCTGCTTAAATCCCAATCTCCGTTTTTGACACGCTTGAGAACAGGTAATATTAGCCACCAGTCATCAGGCCCAACAGCTTGGAGTCACGCTCAACAGCCAGCTGGCGCTCCCTCTCAAAAGCTTTGTCGACCTGCCGGCTGGGGTGTTCACGCTCCTGGTGCATCCGATCAGCCTTCGCTTCTATGCGCTCGGATTGCCGATCGTAGACCCGGCGGATCTTGGCAAATATGCCCATTAGCCCAACTCCTTATCCTCTACGTTGCGCAGCCGCGTCGTTCATCCTGGAGATCTGGGAATGGACGCTCCTCACCTCGGTCAGCAGGTTGCTGTGGCTGTTGTCGACGCGCTGCAGGATCGCCGCCAGTAGTCGCGCAGCCTGGCGACCTCGGTGGTCAGCCGCTCCAGGTGGATTCAGATGAATGCGAGGGTCACATTCTCTTCAACAATGGCTCAAATATAACACCGATATTGACATTCCGCGAATCGGCGTGCGGACAGTTTCCGGTTGTGGCGACTGTAAATTTCAAACCGCCGGCAGCGGCGGTTTGTCGGACCAATCCGATCTGGTTTCAATTCGCGCTCTGTGAGAGGATAATCGTCGACAAACAGAGGTCGCCATGAAGAGCGCGCTAATATTTGTGGCGTGTATGTCGGTGCTTCTCGTGTTGAGCGGCGCTCAGTCAGCGATCGGTCAGGATGACTTGCTTGCCCACCAGCTGCAACCCGCGGTCTCAGAAGTTCCCTTGCGCCGGTTCAAGACAAGAGTCAGGTCAGTTCCGAATGTAAGGGTCGTGGACCTCGCCAGGCTGAGCATGTTCATAGAGGATTGCGTCAAGAAGCGGTATGAGCTCAAGAAGCTGAACGCGGGGTACTATATCAGCGACCCTCAACCGGACGACACCTTTGATTTTCCCGGCGTAAGGATGCGGGTCATCGTTCCGTCGGAGCTTTTCAGGGACAGCTTTGTCGAATGGGATGGCTTCGAAGTTGTTGCCGCCCTGGAAGTTCCATCCGCAGACGCCGTCTTCGGGAAACTGTGGATGCTGGCAATGAACTACAGTTACCGTGGCCGTGGCGGTGTCAGTTTTGGCCCGATACCATCGCCAAGTTGGCAATATAACGCCCTGTCGGATCTAAACTCCACGAACGGCCGATTGCGAAAAATTCAGACCGGTATCAACGCCCAGATTCGAGCATCGGTGGACCCGCTTTAGCTTCAAGGGATGATGCGCAGCGCCATCTCCGCACGCATTTCGCCGGCAGTATCTCCCTTGCAACCCTCACGTCTTGATGTTTTTCTACCGGAGCGCGGTTGACCTATGTTCTGAGGGCGGGGCCAGGATGACGAAGCTACAGCTTGCGAAGCGGATTGCTTCAATCGTCGTCTATGGTCACGTTCTGCTGTTCGTTTACGGCCTGTTCGTGATGCTGGTCAGCGGCTACGATAGACTGGACACGTTCCAGATGATTTTGATGGGCTCACCCCTGCTCGCGATGGTGGCATTGTCTGCGTTTCGGTTTATGGCGGCCCTTCCTCCAACCGACACCACCGGACCGGCTGACCCCTCATGGTCAACGATGAGCACAGTCGTCACTGCGGCGTTCCTGATCGCGTTGTTCGCCACCTACTCCGTGGCGATGTTCAACACAGCGATGGAGGCTTCCGTCCTTAAGATCATGGTTGGCGCCATCGAAACCGTCCTGGGCGGGTATCTCGGCGTCAATCGAGACACGCTGTTCCCCGATAAGGCTGGAGGCTGACGGATAGGCCCGCCGATTTTGCGCGGCGGAAGCACTCCTGTCGGCCCGAAGCCTTCGACCGATCGGGACGGCAGTTCACTGTCGGATCTCAACACGACAAATGGACGATTGCGGAAGATTCTGATCGCTTCAACCTGACGTCGTTGATGTCGACTTATTGCCGTCGCATGAAGAGGCGAGGCGCAGCCTCTTGGCGGATAGAATTCCCGCGATGCTAGTTTTAAGCGCACCAGGGCTGACGCTATCAAAATAGCGTAACGCAACAACTCCGGAAGGATCTTCGCGTCCGAGCGTTCCGCCACCAGTGTCAATTGAGCCTTGCGGACGTCGCGGCCGGTATCCCGGTCAAACCCCTGGGTTAGCGCCGGCTTTTGCACAAGTTCGCACTGACTTGTCGGTGTGGCGCGGCGGCAGCTTCTGGACAGATCGGCGCTAAGTTCAGGGAAAATCTCATGGCGAGCCGTTTTCTGCAGCCGCGGATAATTAGCACTTGCCATCCTGCTATCCCAGCTACTACCCTAGATTGGAGTTAAGCCGCCTTCTCGCGCTAGGGTGGTAGTTACAGCGGAAAGACCACTATTCGTGCAAGACCCGCCAAGCGCCGAACTCGGCCTGAACATAAACCGCTTCTTCTTCGACGGGCACATCGACCAGCTGCTCAGCCTGCTCGCAAGCCACATAGTTTCCAACCGTGTGGAGGTCAGCGAAGCCGCGCTCGAGGGGTTGAAGAGGGCGGTACATAGATCGCGGGCGATGTTGCGTCATTAGGTGCGGCGACGGCCAACGGAGCAAGGTGGGACGTGCGTACCATTGATGGCGGCGAGGTCATGAACGTCGTCGAGGCTGCGCCATCGGTTTTGGCGGCGGTAATTTACGTCCGCGATCTGCTCGGCATTGAACACCTTACCTATCACCTCGCTCCGATCGATGCTGCGATGGGCGCTCCATTCGTCAAGAGTACATACCCAGACCGTTGGCTGTCGCGCTATCTGGTTCGCGAGTATGTCCGCGTGGACCCAGTGGTCAGGGAGGGTTTCCAGCGACAATTGCCTTTCTTCTGGAGCGAGCTGACTCTCAACCCCCAGGCGGCCGATCTCATGGCGGACGCAATCGCATTCGGGCTCGGAACTAGCGGATATTCGGTGCCGGTCGTGGACAAGCGCGTACGGCGTGCTTTGGTGTCGCTGAACTCAGCCATGGGCCCTGAGGTGTGGAACGCATTCGTGGAAACAAACCGGCATATCATCATCGAGGTCGCCAACCGGCTGCATCGAAAGGCCATCGTTGAGATTTTCGGCGACCTTGATCCAATGCCTCGTCTGGCTCCTCGCGAGATCGAGGTATTGCGCTGGACCGCCAAAGGCAAAGATTACAGGGACATTGGCGTGCTGCTGGGGCTTTCGCCGTACACGGTCAGGGCACATTTGCGCAGTGCCCGCTACAAGCTGAATTGTTCGACAATCGCGCAGGCGATCGCAAGAGCATTTCAGCTCGGGCTTCTCAGAGGTTAGCGCGCTCGTACAGATGTGTTAGTGCAGTTGTCGGAATTTCCTGCTTGCAGAAAGTCATTCATAGTCTCTCCCTCGCTTTCGGGGGTAAAGAGCATGTTCATCATCTTGCAAGCGCAAGATTATCACCGCCATACGCAGCTTATGGATGGCATGTTCAAACTGCGAAAGAAGGTATTCGCGGACCAGCTGCAATGGAGCGTCGAAACAAATGGAAACTGGGAGCGAGACGCCTACGACAATCTTTCACCTGTCTATATCATTTGGGTAAAGTCTCGGAAGGTGTTGGGAGCGATAAGGTTGCTGCCGACGACCGGACCCACGCTGCTTCATGATGTTTTCGTCAACACTTTCCCGAACACGGCGTCGCTTTCCGCTCCCGGAATTTGGGAGGCAACTCGCTGTTGCGTCGATATCGATGTGGTCAAGTTTCATCACCCCGAGATGTCGCACACACACGCGTTCGGAATGATGTGCCTGGCCGCTGCGGAGCTATCCCTTCGGCATGGCATCGATACGCTTGTTTCTAACTACGAGCCGCAGATGCGGCGGATCTACGAGCAGATTGGAGCGGAGATTTCCGAACTGGGCTTGGCGCACGGTTTCGGACGCAGGCCCGTTTGCTGCGGCTTTTTCGCGATCTCGCCGGCGTTAATCGGCCAGATGCGCGAAGCTCTGGGTGTTCACTCGCCACTTCCGTGGACGACCGCCGAAGGAATGACCGAGCGCGCGAACGCTGCCGCCTGAAAGCATTGAAGGGGAAACTGTCATGGGCATTGAACAGCACAGCTGGTCACCGCAGGAAACGATCGAGTACGTCTCGGGCATGCTGCTCGAACTTCAAAAAATGGCACGGCCCCACAATCCGTTTTTGGCCTATTTGATCGAGGTCGCCTATCTCGAATCCTGCCCCCGGACTCTACCTGCAACCGACAATGCGCGCGAAGTTGCGCGCTGACCGTGGCTCGCACCATTGAGGCCCGCGCTTCGCCACCTGGGACTCAAATGCTCGGCGCGGACGATTGCTGAAGGCCCATATCTCCGTCAGCCCGTTTCTGGCCTGATGAGCATGTCACCGTGAATTCTTGTTCGCCGGCGGTTGGACGCCATCGTGATGGCGAGTCCGCTCCCCGCGATCTTCGAGCGGTTCCGTAAGCCCGTAAGGCTGCTTTGGCTCATCCCCCTTGTCACCCGTGTGTATTGGATCGGGCCGTCGGCTTTCTCCGCGCTTCGGAACGCGGGCACCACTCTCGCGTTCGTTTTCATCCCTTGGGTCTGATGTGCTGGACATGGTTTTCTCCTCGCTGTTTCGACGCAACAGCGTCGCCATCCAATTTGTTCCGGTCCTCGCGGAACTCCGTCGCAGCCAAATTGTTATGGGCCACCTCCAACGGAGGCCAACCATAGGAGATAAACATGGCAACCACGAAGAAGGCGAGCACGAAGGGGCTCGAGGACATGTTCCTGGACGGCTTGAAGGATATCTACTACGCCGAGAAGAAAATCCTAAGGACGCTGCCGAAAATGGCCAAGGCTGCCCAAGCCGAGGACGTTTCTGCCGCATTCGAGAAGCACCGTGTGGAGACGGAGGGCCAGGTTGAACGGCTGGAGCAAGTCTTCGAGATGCTCGGAAAGCCGGCACGCGGCAAGACCTGTCCGGCGATTGATGGAATCCTTGAGGAGGGTGCTGAGATCCTCGAAGAGTACAAGGGCAATGCCGCCATAGATGCGGGCCTGATTGCTGCGGCGCAGGCTGTCGAGCACTACGAAATTGCGAGATACGGCACGCTGATAACATGGGCTACACAGCTTGGTATGTCGGACGCAGCCGGAGTGCTGAAGGGGACGCTTGCAGAGGAAGAGACGACAGACGAAACCCTCTCTGCACTCGCGGAAGGCGGCGCCAATGAGCGCGCTATGAAAGAGGCAGCTTAGCAACAAATTTTGGCCCCGGAGCATTCCTGCTACGGGGCCAAATTCACACCTGCTTTGCGAAGGGCCGGACTCAGCTCGACCGATCGCGTATGGATTTCTCTACTTGCGAGGCCGCCGCTTCGGCCACCTTGCCGACCTGCTCTACCAACGTCGACGCACCGGTATCCGTCAGTCCTTGCTTGTCCGCCTCGTCCTTTACCGTGTCGAATGTCTCCGCAGCGATTTTCTTCCCGGCTTGCAAGCCCGCTTGCAACAGTTCGTCGGCCTTGCCGCGAACTTGCCCGCTCAATTCGCCGACAGCCTGATCCTCCAGTTCGCTTCGCGGCAGAAGCCCGCCGATAGCGGCGCCTACGGCGAAACCCAAGGCCGCCAGAATCAATGGTTCCTGTTGCACAACCTGTTCGATTCCCTGGCGCGCACGGTTGGTGACGGTGGCAGCGCCGGAAGCGCCGTCAGACAACCGGCCGAACGCGTCCCTGGCCACGGCCCCTGCGGAGCCCGCGGCACCTGCGACAGCGTCCGATACCGATCCCGCAGCGTCCGCTACTGTGGACAACCCGTCGCGAACGCTTCCTTCCGACAGTCCGCGGTCAGGAGAGCCGGCTCGATATGCGGTGGATGGCTTCGCATCGCCCTTGCCCGCCTCCCACGCAGTTGCGACTGCGCTGGACGCGGGTTGACCAACCATCAGCCAGACCAAGCCCGCACCCACCAGCGAGATCGCCAGCGGATTGTCGCGAACCTGGTTCTTCAGGGTGGAAAGAGCGCCTTTACCATCCGCCCCCGAGAACATCCCTGCAAATTCGTCTATCAATTGTCCTGGGCTCATCTTGTCTCTGATAGAGTCGGCCGTGCTCACAACTTCTGCGCGGGCCGCTTCGGCATCTCTTTCCAGTTCTGCAGCTGATTTGGCGGTCATTGCACTTGGTCCTTGAGAGCGCGCACGTCGCGCGTGAGTTGTTCTTCTATGCGGTCGGGATTGAGCTCTGACGGGCTAAGCATCTTGGTACCTGCGCGCAGCAGCACGAGTCCGAGTGCTGCTACGACAACCCCAACCACGAGGGATGCCCATCCGGCACCGAGGCCGGTATTGGCCAGCGCGATCACGAGCGCCTGTAACAGGATCAGCAGGGCAGCCATCAGGCAGATAACACCGCCCATGATCTCTGTTAGGCCTGCTCCGGCCTTCGCTACCTTTTCTGAGAGTTCGGCTCTCAGAAGCTTCGATTCAGTCCTGAGCAGATTCGTTACCTGTTGGCTCAGGTCCGAGATGAGAGTTGCGAGGCTGCGGCTTTCAGGAGCGTCAGTCATTGTGCTGCCTCCCAGGGACGTTCTTCGCCAATCTCCTGGGAAACCTCGGAACCCGCGAATGGGGGAGACCAATCTGAAGCTTCCTGGCTTGCCTTTGGCGGGGCACTTTTAAGAAATCGCCCTAAGGCCAGTCCGGCCAGGACAGAGCCTGCGATCAGAGCCGCGGAATTATCGCGGCCGAACGAACGCAGTTCCCCCACAACTTCGGTGAAGGGCTTTGTTTTCAACGACGAAGATAGGCGCTCCACGCCCCCCGCGGCATCGAGAATGAATTTCGATGCGTTTAGCTGCGAACTATTGGCCAAATGGTCGCTCGCGGCACGCATGGCACCAGCCAGAACGGATAGATTTGAACTGATGTCGTGTTGAACGTCCTCGGCCTTCTCGCTTAGCGTATCCGTCGCCTCCGACATATAGCCGGCGGCTTTGTTCTTTATCGCATCGCTCGCGTCGTGGAGGGCCTCGTTCGCCGTTTGCGCACCACGCGCAAGTCCTTCCTTGACATCGACTTTGACTCTTTCGAAATCGGGTTGTTCGGATTGGGTGGGGTCCTGCATGGCGGTCTCCTAATTCAGTCCAAAGATGGACAGGACGGCCAAAACGACGACGACTAAACCAATCAGATAGATGACGTTGTTCATGGCGGTCTCCTATTCCGCCGCCTAACCTCCAACGGCGCCCACTGTTCCATGCGCTTGAGGATTATTATCGACCGCGGCATCGGTGAGCGCGCAGCAAAAGCGGAAGCCAAAGTGCGACTAACGCATGTTATGGCGATGCGTTGGGATTGCGTTCATGGTCGCTGGCGACAACGGAAGATCGCTATGAACGTCACCCAATTATTCTCCCCCAAACAGGTGGTCAATCGCTACGTAGAGTTGCGCAGGCCATCGGAGACGATTGTTTCAACGCGGCGGGCCATCGTCGACATCAGATCCACCCTCCCCCAGTGCTCGCTGACCGACCGCGAGCTCGCAGATCTCGTCGCCGCGTCCGCAATCGAGCAGGGATGCGGTGTCGCGTTCGACAACGAGTGAGTTCCTTGTTGGCTACAGGAACCGCCAGTACCGAGGTCTTTGCGACTGTCACAGATTAGACGTCGCATGCAGGCAGATGTGATCAAATAGGGTTCGTGACGTTTATGGCGACAGATAAACATAAGGCTCGCGAAAGAGACAAATCTAATCTCGTCGCCCTGCTTCCCGC
Source organism: uncultured Alphaproteobacteria bacterium (assembly GCA_963829135.1). Taxonomy (GTDB): domain Bacteria; phylum Pseudomonadota; class Alphaproteobacteria; order Rhizobiales; family Rhizobiaceae; genus Kumtagia. The sequence continues at coordinate 1,038,871 of CAWHHO010000005.1, forward strand.
GCTTAGGGCCTTCGCGCGAACATTCTGCAGGGACAAGACAAATGCCGACGACCTGGTCCAGGAGACCCTGGCGAAGGCCTTGTCGAACATGGATCAGTTCGAGCCTGGGACGCGGATGAAATCGTGGTTGTTCACGATCATGCGCAACACCTTCTACACCAGCATCAAAGTGTACAAGCGCGAACTGCCTGGGCTGATCGACTGTGTCGCTGCCTCACCGGCGACCGAAGCAAGTCAGGAATGGTGCGTGCGCAGCCGCGAAGTGCATGATGCAATCGCCCGGCTTCCGCCTCATCACCGGGAAGTGCTGGTTCTCGTTGGGGTTCTGGGTACCAGCTACGAAGAGACCGCCGAGATCTGCGGCTGCGCCGTCGGGACGGTCAAGAGCCGGCTGAACCGCGCCCGGCTCAGCGTGCTGGACGATCTGGGGGAGGATTTTTCCGACACATTGGTGGAAACCTCCGCGCGGCACCTCACGCAGCGCTTCGAGGCGGACAGCCCGCGTCGCCGCCTGGCTTAGGGTGCAGCCTGGTCTATTGCCCTCCTGGTTTAAGTTCACAACCTGTCGAAATCCTGCGGGCCATCTGTCCGGATAGGCGGAGCGAAAGCGCAACGAGGAGATATTGGCTTTTCAAGTCTCATTCGACCGCTCCGCGCTTCTCTGTCGGAAGCAGCGGCGTCAAACCCCAACCGCTCGAAGATCGAAACTTGCAACCGCTGCAGTCCGCAGAAGGGATTCACGACACCCAACCCTCGCAAGCCCGTTCCTGCGTGTGGGGCTAGTTTGGAGAGCGCTGCTGTCGACGAGCGGTAAGCGCGCTCTGCAGATCGATCGCCAACTTCAGCAGCCTGTCGGGCACGATCTCCTGTTCGATCTCATCCAAAATAGAGGACAGGCGAGTGTCCAACTCATTCTGTTCCAGCGGTCTGCCAACATGTGCAGACTTTTGAAGAACCGACTTACCCACAGCTCGCCTAACATACGTCATGCATCAAATTATGTGTGAATTGTAGTTGCGAAAGCAAGAGCAAAAGGGGGCGTCGCGCACGTCACCAACGTTTAATTGTAAAGTGGAGGGCTTTACACCTCCACCGCCATTGACGTGGCTCTAGCTGCGGCATTCCGCCGCTCCGTTAGAAATGGAACACGCCTCGCATTCCGAAGTTCGGCGCGGTCAACCGAAAAGGGCAACCGCTTTGAGCCATTCAGCGTCATCATCGGATACTGCGAAATCTGCCGAGCTAGCTTCGCCGCTGATCTGTTTCTCGCATTTGCGCTGGGACTTCGTTCTTCAACGTCCGCAGCATTTGATGAAGCGGTTTGCGAAAGACCGCCGCGTGTTTTTTTGGGAAGAGCATATTCCGACCGACCATCATCTTCCGTATCTGGAGTTTCATGCATTCGATGACACCCAGGTCATAGCGGTTCGCCCGCGCGTGCCCCACGCTTGGCAAGGCGAAAAACTACAAATCGCGCTCTCAGGCCTGCTGGATCAGCTTCTCTTGCTTCATCGCGCGCAACGGCCGGTGCTGTGGTTCTACACGCCGATGATGTATCCGGTCGCGCGACATCTCGATGCCGCCGCAGTCGTCTACGACTGCATGGATGAACTGTCGGCATTCCGCTTTGCTCCCCCCGAGTTGGGCGCGTGCGAGGAGCTCCTGATGGGTAGAGCCGATGTGGTTTTCACAGGCGGCCACAGCATCTATGAGGCAAAGCGGCGTCAGCACCCGAACATCCATCCTTTCCCATCGAGCGTCGACGTCGAGCATTTCATTGCCGCGCGGAAAATTCTGCCGCAGCAGCCCGATCAGGAAGCACTCTCGAAGCCTGTCTTGGGCTACTACGGCGTCGTCGATGAACGCATCGATCTGGAACTCATAGAGAAGCTGGCGGCGGCGCGCCCAGATTGGTCGATCGTGATCATCGGCCCCGTCGTAAAGATCGATCCCGAGACGCTGCCGCGGGCGAAGAACATTCATTATCTTGGCCGTAAGGAGTATGCGGAGCTCCCCGCCTATCTGGCAGGTTGGGACGTGGCGCTAATGCCTTTCGCCATGAACGATGCCACGCGCTTTATCAGTCCGACAAAAACGCCGGAATACCTCGCCGCCGGGCGACCGGTCGTGACCACGCCGATAAAGGATGTCATCCGACAGTATGGGGGCGTTGAGGGCGTTTTTGTCGCCGACGACGCGGTCTCATTCGTCGCACGCTTGCGAGCAGGCGCTTAAACTGTCCTCGCGCAAGAGCGGTTGGTTGACCGCCGTCGACGCGATTTTGAAGGCAACGTCATGGGACACTACTTTCCTCAAAATGTCCGACCTTCTCGACGAGACCATCGCGAACAACAATAGCGAGGAGATTGCTCCAGCCAACAAGCCTTCTGTGTTGCGGAAGCACGGATCGGCTCCCTATGATTATTTGATCGTGGGTGCAGGTTTCGCCGGATCGGTTATGGCCGAACGGCTTGCCGCCTCGGGCAAACGGGTGTTTCTTTGCGACCGGCGGCCCCATGTGGCCGGCAACGCTTTCGATTTCCGCAACGAGGCGGGCATTCTGGTCCATAAGTATGGACCCCACATATTTCACACGAATAGCGAAGACATTTTCGCTTACCTTTCGCGGTTCACACGCTGGCGACCCTATGAGCACCGTGTTCTGGCGTCGGTTGACGACAAGCTGCTGCCAATCCCGATCAATCGCAGCACACTGAACGGACTATACGGACTCGACCTTCAGGACGACGAGGCGGCAGCAGAATTCTTGCGCGCGCGCGCAGAGCCGACGGCAGAAATACGCACCGCCCGCGACGTCGTCGTCTCGCAGGTGGGGACGCATCTCTACAGGACGTTCTTCGAGGGGTACACGCGCAAGCAGTGGGGCGTCGACCCCTCCAGTCTGGATCGGTCAGTTACCGCACGTATCCCCACCCGCACTTCCACCGATGATCGATATTTTCTTGATACGTACCAGGCGATGCCTGCGGACGGTTTCACACATCTTTTCGAGAACATGCTGGATCGCGAGAACATCCGCGTCGAAACCGGTCTCGATTATCGGGAACTTCGTGGCCAGAAGCTTGCAAACCACACGATCTTCACAGGACCCATCGACGACTACTTCGATCAGCGGTTCGGCCCTTTGCCCTATCGCGGCCTTGAGTTTCAGCACGAGACGCTGGATCAAGAATGGTTTCAGTCTGTCGGCGTGGTCAATTATCCTTCGGAGGACGTGCGCCATACCCGGATTACCGAGTACAAGCATCTGACGGGGCAAAGCCACTCGAAAACCAGCATTTCCTACGAATTCGCCGTGGCGGACGGGGAACCCTATTATCCGGTGCCCAGGCCAGAGAACCAGGCGCTCTACAAGCAATATGAAGCACTTGCGCGCATGCTGCGCGACACGACGTTTGTGGGTCGGCTTGGTACCTACAAGTACTACAACATGGATCAGGTGGTTGGCCAGGCTTTGGCGACGTTCCGGCGTCTTGAGAATCTCGAGTCGACGGGCAAGATACGCGCAATGGCTGCCGAATGACGGCTGGTCCTCTGATCGTCCTTGCGACCGACAGTTCTGTTCCCTCCGGCGTCGGCGAGCACATGCTGACGCTGGCGCGTGCGCTGGAAGCCAGATATCAGGTGGCACTCGCGTTCCCCGCACGGGGGGATGGCACCCGCTTCCTGCGCCGCAGCTTGCAAGCCGGCCACGAGACCCGAGCGATACACGACCGCAGCGCATTCTCGGGGTGGCTTAGGTTGCGCCGACCGGCAATTCTACATGTTCATGCTGGCATCGGCTGGGAAGGCCACCAGCTCGTCGAGGCAGGCAGGAATGCAGGCGTCCCGGTCGTGCGTACCGAACACCTTCCCTATCTGCTCACCGACCCCGACCAAAAGCAGCAGCACGATCGTGCGGCCAGGTTGGCCCATGGCCTCGTTGCTGTCTCGGAAGCTGCGGCCGAAAGTTACCGAGCCCAAGGTTTTTCGAGTATCGTCACAATACGCAATGGCATCGACGCCCCGGAAGCCCGACGGGCTCGCAGCGAAACTCGCGCCTCGCTCGATATTGCCGAGGATGTGCCGGTGGTCCTGACGGTCGCCCGCTTCACCCCTCAGAAAGGGCACGGGGTCTTGGTGCAGGCAATGGTGCAGGTTGCACAGCGCGTGCCCCGAGCCTTGTTTATCCTGGTTGGTGATGGGCCCGACAAAGCAGCTATCGAAGCTCTCGCAACAACGTCTGTATTAGAGAACGTGCTATTTCTGGGCAGGCGCCCCGACGTACCGGACCTGCTCGCCGCCGCAGACCTTTTCGTACTGCCATCGTTGTTTGAAGGGCTGCCTTTGGTCGTCCTGGAAGCAATGGCGCTGGAACTGCCGGTGGTCGCCACGCGCGTCGGGGGGACCGTCGAAGCATTGGGCAGCGATCATCCATTTCTGGTGACCGCTGCAAGCCCGTCACTCCTCGCCGCAGCGATCGTCACTGCACTTTGCGACGACGATCTCCGACGGGCGGTCGGCCGCAAACAAAGGCTGCGGTTTGAGGAGCGTTTTACCGCATCCCGCATGGGTCTGGAGACGGCAGAACTTTACGACGAGCTCGCAAGAAGGACTGGATCGCTATGAGTGGTGTCTCGGAACGCCTCAGGGTTGGCTTTATCGGAGCAGGAGGCATCGCACAGCGCCACATCGACGTCCTGCGCCAAATGCCAGATGTCGAGATCGTCGCTGTCGCTGATTCGGATTTCAGCCGCGCGGCTGCGGTGGCCGACAAGTTGGGGGCGCAGGCATACAATAGCTACAGTGACATCATAGCTCGGGAGCGCCTCGATTGTGTCTATGTATGCGTTCCTCCATTCGCGCACGGAGCCATCGAAGCCGCGCTTATTGCCGCCGGCCTGCCCTTCTTCGTTGAGAAACCCTTGTCGCTGGACATCACCACGGCGGAGCGCCTGGCTCGGCAAATAGAGGATCGCCAACTTGTCACCGCCGTTGGCTACCATTGGCGATATCTCGATACGGTGGAAGAGGCACGGGGACTTCTTGCCGACAAGCCTGCAACGCTAGTAACCGGCCACTGGCTCGACCAGACCCCGCCACCGCAATGGTGGTGGCGTCAGGATCGGTCGGGGGGACAGGTCGTCGAGCAGGCGACGCACTTGATCGATCTGGCTCGCCATCTCGTCGGCGAGGTGACTGAGGTATACGCACAGGGCGCCCACTCCACCCCGCGCGACGCGTTTCCCGGTCTCGATGTTGCGACTGCCACAGCCGCTTCACTTCGCTTCGCCACCGGCGCGGTCGGCACGCTTTCTGCCACCTGCCTGCTCGGTTGGGGTCATCGGATCGGCTTGAACCTGTTCGGCGACGCATTGGCTATCGAATTGTCCGACCGCGACATCATGGTTGACGTCGGGCGCGGACGCCCGGTCCGGCAGTCCGAAGGCGACCCGGTGGAGCGCGAGGATCGGGATTTCCTGAATGCGGTTCGCGGCCTGCCCAGCCGTATTCGATGCCCCTACAAAGAGGCCCTGAAAACGCATCGGGTCGCTTTGGCGATCTCCCAATCAGCCTTGTCGCACCGTCCCGTGAGCATCGAAGCGGGGGATATGGCGGCGCTCCATGCATGAACATCGAACCGTTCGGTCACTCGGTATCGAGGCCCCGGGTAAGGCTTACTTCTTTTCCTACGATGAGAATCCGCCTTCGGAAGGGCAGGTTCGGCTGGACGCGCTCTATAGCGGCTTTTCTGCCGGTACCGAGCTGACCTTCCTGAAGGACACAAATCCATACCTGCGCTCGCGATGGGACGCGGAGCGTGGTGTGTTTGTAGGCGGCGAACCAAGTGTGCGTTTCCCTGTGCCTTTTCTCGGCTACATGGAAGTCGGACGCGTTTCCGAAAGCCACGCGGACGGCTTCAAGCCGGGCGATGTCATAGGTTCAACCTACGGCCACAAATCGGGCCACATCGCTGATCCCTTTCGGGAATTGATGGTCCGTATTCCCGAAGACATCGATCCAATTCTCGGTGTCTTCGTGGCTCAGATGGGGCCGATCGCTGCGAATGGCATCCTGCATGCCGACGCCGAGGTCTACGGGCAAGATGTGAGACATCTGGGCGAGAGCCTTGCCGGGAAATGCGTTGTTGTGTTCGGTGGCGGCACAGTGGGCATGCTGACCGCGTTGTTCGCGCAAAGCGCTGGCGCTGAAACGATCGTCGCCGAACCCTCCCCGTGGCGCCGCGACAGGGCCGCCGCACTTGGGCTGAAAGCAATGGCCGAAGACGAGGCCTGGCAGCACGCAAAGACATGGCACCATGGTGGAAATGACCGGGGAGCCGACGTTGTTTTTCAGACGCGGGCGCGGTCGGAAAGCATGCACGACGCACTGCGCGCGTTAAGGCCGCAAGGCACCGTGATCGACCTCGCTTTCTACCAGGACGGAGCCGATCGGACGCGCTTCGGCGAAGAGTTTCATCATAACGGACTTTCTATCCGCTGCGCGCAGATCGACCGCGTGCCGCGGGGACTATCACACCAGTGGGACCGTCGCCGGCTTTCGGCGGAGACGATGTCGCTGCTCAAATGTCATGGCGAGACCATTCGCCGTGAATTGATCACGCATATCGTTCCGATCGGTGATGCGCCGGCTTTCCTGTCTCATCTGGTTTGCGAGCGCCCGGAATTTCTGCAGATCGTATTCAGCTTCGAATGAACAGCGAAAATCCGCCGCCGATTCGTATCCTGTTCGTCTTCGCTTGGCTGGTTGTCGGCGGGGAGGAAACGGAAGTCAGGCTGCTCGCCCGCAACCTCGATCCGCAGCGTTATCGCATCGATGTGGTCGCGTGTTTCCGTTTGCCAAGTATGCCGGAGCAGTCTCACCATCAACTCGAAGCGCTGGGTGTGGACGTCGATCGCGTCCCCTACGATTTATCCTTCGAGGACACGGTTGAATACCTCGCGCACAAAATCCCCGGCTACGACATCATCGTTTCCTGCCAGAATGTTGCAGACATTTACCCTGCGCTGGAAAAACTGCATTGGCGCCCTCCCTTGATCGAGCATGGCGGGCTGGTGTCGGAGGCGCTGGCTGGCCCGAAGCACTTCACCGCCCGCTACATCGGGGTCTGCCGCTCGATCCGCGACGCCGCGGCCTCGAAAATGCCTGGGCGCGAAACGGCTGCACTCGAAATTCCGTCCATGGTTGATCTCAGCGAGTTCGCGATCGCTGACCGGGACGCTGTGCGCGCTTCACTCGGGATTACGCCCAGCGATCTGGTCATCGGCTGGGTGGGAAGGCTTGACGCAAAGAAGCGGGTTGAAGACTTCATCGAAGCAGCGGCGCTTGTTCATAAGCGGCTCCCGCAGCTCAGGTTTATTGTGGTCGGCGGACCGGACGCCTTCATGCCTGACTATGCCGAGACGCTGCGCCAGCTCGCCTTCGCAAAAGGCCTCTCGCGTCACCTCACCTTTCTCGGCGATCGCGAGGATGTTCCCGATCTGCTTGCGGCTATGGACCTCTTCGTCTGGCTGTCACGGGGCGAAGGCATGCCTCACGTGATCTCCGAGGCGGGAGCCGCGAGTTGTCCCGTAATAGCGACCGCTGACAACGGTTCGATGCAGCAGATTGAGGACGGTGTGAGTGGGCTGTTTGTTCCTCATGAATTGCCGCCTGATGTGGCCGCTGCGATAGAAAGATTGGCCCGCGACCCCGAGCTTCGCCGGAATTTGGGGAGCGCGCTACGGCGCAAAGTGGAGGGCACCTATGCTGCAGAATTTGTTGTGCCCCGGTGGCAGGCGGTGTTTAACGATGTCCTGAAAGAGAGGACGCAGCCACCAGCTTCGTTCCAAACCTTCAATAGTTTTGTTCAGGGCGGCTTCGAATGTTCTACGCATAAGCGGCGCGACGGCTTTCGCCTGGATCTGCTTGCGTCTACCGCACACGATACCAATGCCGGCCAGGATTACGGTCAGCTCGCCGATCACGGAATCCGCACAGTGCGAGACGGCTTGCGGTGGCACCTGATCGAGAAGGGCGACGGCAAGTACGACTGGTCGAGCTTCCTCCCCATGTTGCGCGCCGCTTCGGCGTCGCGCACGCAGGTCGTATGGGATTTGATGCATTACGGTTGGCCGGATGACCTGGACATATGGTCATCTACATTCGCAACACGATTTGCGCGCTTCGCCGCCGCGGCGGCACGTGTCGTACGTGACGAGACGAACGAAATCCCCTTCTATTGCCCGGTCAACGAGATATCATTCCATGCCTGGGGCGGCGGCGATGCCTCTTACCTCAATCCCTATATGCGTGGTCGGGGCTTCGAACTGAAGGTACAGCTCTCGCGAGCCGCCATTGCGGCCATGCAGGAAATCCTAGTGGTTGATCCTCGCGCTCGATTTGTCCATTGCGAGCCGGCGATCAACATCGTTGCCGACCCCTCAAGACCCACTACGCGGGCAGCAGCCGAAGGCGCGCGGCTCGCGCAATTTCAGGCATTTGATATGATCTCCGGACGCCTTTGGCCGCAAATCGGAGGCGAAGAGAAGCTGCTCGATATCGTCGGGCTAAACTATTACCACGATAATCAATGGATTTTCGGCGGTCCGCCTATATCGGCCGGCCATCCGCAGTCAAAGCGCTTCCGCTACTTCCTTACGGAGACTTACGCACGCTATGGGCGGCCGCTGCTCGTCGCCGAAACAGGGACCGAGGGTGATGGCCGTGCAAGCTGGTTTGCCATGATTGCCTCCGAAGTCCAGGCAGCGCGAACCGCTGGAGTGCCAGTGGAAGGTATTTGCCTTTATCCCATCGTCAACCATCTCGGCTGGGATAACGACCGCGACTGCCCCAGCGGTCTCTTATCAAGCAGCGCGGCGAACGGCCGTCGCGACATTCATGCGCCCCTCGCGACCGCAATCAAGCAGTGGCGCGATGACAACAAGAACGGCTTCGCGCGGTGCAGCGATGCAGCAGTGACCCTTCGCGAGCGAGACGCATCGTCGTCATCAGCGATTTCTGCGAGGGAGACGCTTCTGACCTTCCCGTACCGACCGTGGATGCGGCTAAGCGGGCGTGGTTGTCCGGCGAGCGCGGGCCTGCGCCGACACTTTTAAGCGCTGCGAATATTTCGCGGCTTCCCCCTGTGGTCGGGAGCTATCTCGAAAGACTTCCACTGGCCGCAGTCAGGCAAGGCCTTTGCGATACCGTCGAGATCTGGACATTTTGGTCCGAACCATCGCCACCGCCGCATTCGCTGGAGTCTCCGGTTCTGACCAGACGGTCATTCCGGCCTGATGATCCGCTTATCCGGCCTTTTTCCTCGGCTGACATGCTCGGCCACATCGCCGCCTACGGGCCCCCGGAAATTCTATGCGTCTGGGGTCTCGGCGTCGATGAGACTATCCTGGAGGCGTGTTCTCAAAGCGTGAGAATATACAATTCGATCGATGCTCCCGCACTGCGGGTGCCTGAGCCCGTCAGCCGGCATTTTGACATCGTCATTACCGGTGCTGAGTGGCAATCCCGGGAAGTCAACAAACGTCATCCCGACATGGTGACCGCGGTCATGCCTATCGGTCCTGAATTCGCTTCGCCAGAGACGTTCTATCCGATGGGCATCGAGAAGGTATACGACGTAGTGTATGTGGCCGCGGCGCAGCCCTACAAGAAGCACGAGGTGCTGTTCAATGCCTTGGCAAGGTTGCCGAAAGCCGTCACCGCGCTGTGCGTCTGCGGGTACGGTGAATTGGGAGAGGCGCTCCGTGCCCAAGTGCAGGAACGAGGTCTCTCCGTCGATTTCATTGGACCGCCCGGAGTTGGATTCACCGAAGTCAACAGGCTAATGAACTCGCCGCATAGGAGTTGTCTGCGGTGTCGATGACGGCGCCCCAGCGATCCTCACTGAGTACATGCTCGCAGGGTTGCCAGTTCTCGCCAATGCGGGGCTTTCATGTGGCCGGCAATATATCACGCCGGCGACAGGCAGGAGTGCCCCGGAGGAGTGCTTTCATCTCGCGCTCCAGGAAATGCTCAATGATCTTGATTGCTTCGATCCACGCGAGACGGTGCTGCGCAATTGGACGTGGTCGCATTCAGCGATACGATTTGCGGCTCTGGTTCAACATGCGCGGGAACGTAAAGATGCGCGCGGACCGTCGCATGACGCCAAGCGGCTACAACACCGCAACGGTGAGTGATCTCACCCACCGTTGCGACGTAGTAGGCAGTTCGGTTGCAGCATGCAGGCCGGTTCTTACAGCCCCGAATGCTTTGCGGCTCGGGATGACACGGTCTGCGAATAGAGGGTGCACTACGCCGGAGCGGCCGCCAAGCCAACCGGCTGCAGCACCGAGCAGCAGCGCAACGAATGCCAGCAAGGCGGTTGTCGAAATCACGGACGCAGTGGTATCTGCCACATCGATAGCTTGCTGTTTGGCCGCATCGAGCGTCGCCCGGTATTCCTTTTCCATTTCGGTGACGCGCGCCGTAGCCTGCTCAATCGGAATGCCACGCGCGGAAGCCAAGGCTTGCGCTGCCTGCTGCCGTGCCGTGTCGGCGTTTGCCGCGTCGCCCATAACAAGCGAACGCACTGCGTTTACTGCCGCACTATTGAGCGCCTCAGGATCAGTGCCGGTGGCCCGCACCTGCGACTCTATGGCGTCGAGGGGATTGGAGTTGGCAATAATCGGACCGGCAGCTTGAGCTACGGTTTGCCCCACTCCGCCCACGGCAGTGGTCAGACCGCTGAACACACCCCCGACAAGCGACCCAACAGTGCTCGTAAGCAGATAAAGCACCAGAAGTGTGGTGAATGCCCAGGTTGTCAGGCCGTGCAAAGCGCCCGCGGTTGGGATAGTTTTGCCG